>NZ_BAAHCO010000001.1:9600000-12566753 GCF_054775715.1 Actinoallomurus acanthiterrae
CGATCCGCCCGACCGGCGCCTCGCCCTTGAGGGTCACGCCGCCGTCGATCTCGGGGGCCTGGTGCGCGGCCCGGCCCTCGCCGGGCTCCTCGACCAGGACCTCCACGACCGAGCCGATGCGTTCTTCGGCGCGCTGGGCCGTGAGCTCCTCGGCGAGCGAGGACAGGTCGGCGACGCGGGCGTCGATCTCGGCGGCGTCGAGCTTGCCGTCGAAGCCGACCGCCTCGGTCCCCTCCTCGTCGGAGTAGCCGAACACGCCGATCGCGTCCAGGCGGGCGGCGCTCAGGAACTGCGCCAGCTCGTCGACGTCCCGCTCGGTCTCGCCGGGGAAGCCGACGATGAAGTTGGACCGCACGCCGGCCTCCGGGGCGAGGGCGCGGGCCTGCTCGAGCAGGCCGAGGAACCGCTCACGGTCCCCGAAGCGCCGCATGCGGCGCAGCAGCGGGCCGCTGGCGTGCTGGAAGGACAGGTCGAAGTACGGCGCGACGCCGGGCGTCGTGGCGATGGCCTCGATCAGCCCGGGGCGCGTCTCCGCGGGCTGGAGATAGCTCACCCGGACGCGCTCGATCCCGGGGACGGCGGCGAGCTCCGGCAGCAGCGTCTCGAGCAGGCGGAGATCGCCGAGGTCCTTGCCGTACGAAGTGGAGTTCTCGCTGACGAGGACGACCTCACGGACGCCCTGGGCGGCCAGCCAGTGCGCCTCGTCGAGGATCTCCGTGGGACGGCGCGAGACGTACGCCCCGCGGAAGGCCGGGATGGCGCAGAACGAACATCGCCGGTCGCAGCCGGAGGCGAGCTTGAGGGGCGCGGCCGGACCGCTGCCCAGCCGGCGGCGCATGACGCGCGGGCCGCTCGCCGGGGCGACGCCCTCGGGCAGGTCCGGACCGGAGTCCGACGGCGGCACGGGACCGGAGTCCTGGACGGTGCCGTGACCGGGCACCTGGACCTCGGCTCCGGACCGCTCCACCGGGCTGAGCGGCAGCAGCCTGCGACGGTCCTGCGGCGTGTGGGGCCGGTGCCGGCGCCCGGCCATGACGTCGTCGAGACGCTCCCCGATCGCGCCATAGTCGTCGAAGCTCAGGACCGCGTCGGCCTCGGGCAGCGACTCGGCGAGCTCCGCGCCGTAGCGCTCGGCGAGGCACCCGGCCGCCACGACCTTCGCGCCCGAGTCGGACGCGGCGAGCAGGGTGTCGATCGAGTCCTTCTTCGCGGCGTCGATGAAACCGCAGGTGTTGACGAGGACCACCGAGGCGTCGCCGGATTCGTCGAGCGTCCAGCCCGCACTCTCCAGACGGGCCGCGAGCTCCTCGGAGTCGACCTCGTTGCGGGCGCAGCCGAGGGTGACGAGGGAGACCGTGCGGCGTTCCGCCGAATGGGTGGAATGGTCGGCGGTGCTCACGCGCGGCGCTCCCCTCTCGCGGGGCGCGCGCCAGGCGCCGCCGCAGGCTCAGTACGCGGGCTGGACATGCTCCATACGGTACTGGCCCTCAGGAAGCGGACGGCCCTCAGCGTCTCCGCTGATCCGGCCGGTCAGCCTTTCTGTGGATCTCCCGGGCCGAAGTTGAGGCGGACGACCTGGCCGTCCTGGCCGGGTGAGCCGAGATTCTTGCCGTTGACGGTCAGGTGCACGCCACCGCCGTTGCCGATGACCAGGCTGATGCGCTTCTTGGCCGTCCACTCCTCGGACTGGCCGGGGCGGATGACGCCGCTGAACAGCTGCTTGCCCTTGGAGTCCTGGACGCTGAGCCAGCTCGCCCGCGTGGCCTTGAGGCGGACGGTGACCTCCTTGCGCGGCGCCTGGGCCACGGCCGCGCTGTGCGACGGCCGGATCGCGGTCTGGGTCGGGGCGGCCGGCGCGGCGGCCCGCTCGGCGGACTTGTGCCGCTCCTCGCCGGTCGCGACCCGGAAGATCCCGTAGATCACGACGATGGCCAGGGCGGCCGCCATGGCGGCGCTCCAGTTCGGCGAGCGCCGCTCGAGGATCTTGACGGGGGTCTTGGCCTCGAACACCTCCCGGGCCGGGACCGCCTGCGGCGACCCGCCGTGCGCGTCGTCGTACTCCTGGACCAGCGGCTCGGGATCGATCCCGACGGCGCGCGCGATGCTGCGGATGTGCCCGCGGGAGTAGAAGTTGCCGCCGCACATGCTGAAGTCGTCGCGTTCGATGGCGTGGATGACCGTCTCGCGGATGCGGGTACGGCCGGCGACCTGCGGAACGGTGAGACCCGCCTCCTGGCGGGCCTTCGCGAGGACGCCACCGATGGTCACGGCACCTCCTTCATCGGCACCGGGATCGAGGGCGCCGTGCTGAACGGCTCCCCCGTTCGCCTCGGTCACGGCACCTCCTTCGTCGGCGCCGTGACCAGGGGTGCTCTGCCTAATCGTTCCCTCGCTCCGCTCGGTCACGGCACCTCCTTCGTGACCAACGGTGCTCGGCTGGATGGTTCCCCCGCTCGGCTCGGTCACGGCACCTCCTTCGTCGGCGGTGCCCTGCCTAGCGGTTCCCTCGCTTCGCTCGGTCACGGCGCCTCCTGGGAACCTCGTGGCGGTCTTCAGGTGCCACGCCGCCGGTCGCCTCCCCGATCCGCGATCATTCTATGAAGGCCGGACATGAGACGCGACGTGCAACGCGGTATAAGTCAGCTACCCCAAGATCTCGATCGCTACTCACCGCGAAGGGTCGCCAGGACACCTGGCAGCTCGTCAGGTTTGACCAGCACGTCACGTGCCTTCGACCCCTCGCTGGGCCCCACTATGTTGCGGCTTTCCAGCAGGTCCATCAGGCGGCCCGCCTTGGCGAACCCAACGCGCAGCTTCCGCTGCAGCATCGAGGTCGAGCCGAACTGCGTGGAGACGATCAACTCGGTCGCCTGGATGAGAAGCTCCAGGTCGTCGCCGATGTCCTCGTCGATCTCCTTCTTGCGCGTCTCCGCCACCGAGACGTCGTCGCGGTAGTCGGGCTCGGCCTGCTTCTTGCAGTGCTCGACGACCTCATGGATCTCCTTCTCGGAGACGTAGGCGTTCTGCAGCCGCATGGGCTTGCTCGCGCCCATCGGCAGGAACAGGGCGTCCCCCTGGCCGACCAGCTTCTCCGCTCCGGGCTGGTCGAGGATGACGCGGCTGTCGGCGAGGCTGGACGTCGCGAACGCCAGCCGGGACGGGACGTTCGCCTTGATCAGGCCGGTGACGACGTCGACGCTCGGCCGCTGGGTGGCGAGCACGAGGTGGATTCCGGCGGCGCGGGCGAGCTGGGTGATGCGGACGACCGAGTCCTCCACGTCGCGGGGCGCGACCATCATCAGGTCGGCCAGCTCGTCGACGATCACGAGGAGGTAGGGGTACGGCGTGTAGACCCGCTCGCTGCCCGGCGGCGCGGTGAGCTTCCCGGCGACGACGGCCTTGTTGAAGTCGTCGATGTGGCGGTAGCCGGAGGCGGCCAGGTCGTCGTACCGGCGGTCCATCTCGCCCACCACCCACTGCAGCGCCTCGGCCGCCTTCTTGGGGTTGGTGATGATCGGCGTGATCAGGTGCGGGATCCCCTGGTACGAGGTGAGCTCGACCCGCTTCGGGTCGACCAGCACCATGCGCACCTCGTCGGGGGTCGACCGCATGAGGATCGAGGTGATCAGGCCGTTGATGCACGTCGACTTACCGGCGCCGGTGGCACCGGCGATCAGCATGTGCGGCATCTTCGCCAGATTGGCGATGACCGTGCGGCCCTCGACGTCTTTGCCCAGGCCGACCACCATCGGGTGGTGGTCGTTCACGGCGACCGAGGAGCGCAGGATGTCGCCGAGGCTGACGATGTCCTTGTCGGTGTTGGGGATCTCGACGCCGATCGCGGACTTGCCGGGGATCGGGGAGATGATCCGCACGTCGGCGCTCTTGACGGCGAGCGCGATGTTCTTGGCCAGTGCGGTGATCCGCTCGACCTTGACGGCGGGGCCGAGCTCGATCTCGTACCGGGTGATCGTCGGTCCCCGGGTGAAGCCGGTGACCTGCGCGTCGATGCCGAACTGGTCGAGCACCTCCGACAGGGCGTTCACGACGACGTCGTTGGCCTTGGTGCGCGGCTTGACGGTCGAGCCGGCCTTCAGGATGCCGGGCGTCGGCAACGTGTAGGACCCGTCGCCCGCGGTGGTGGTCGACAGCTGGAGCTGCTCGGTGATCCGCGGCGCGGGCGTCGGGTCGGGCGGCGGGGGCAGGGCCGGCGGCTCTGAGGGCGCCAGCAGCTCGTCGGCGAGGCTGGGGCCCTCGTCCTCCTCGAAGATCTCGTCGGCGCGCGTGGTGCGGTCCGAGACGACCGGCGTGTCGTACGGCTTGTGGTGCTCGCCGAGCTCGACGTCGTCCTTGCGAGACCGTTTCTTGTTCTTTGCCGCGGGCTCCGCCGTCTCGGAGCGCTCCAGCGGCTCGCGGAGCATCATCCGGTCGCGCAGCTCGGCGAGCCGGTCCGGCACCCGGTGCACGGGCGTGGCGGTGACCACCAGGAGGCCGAAGCCGACCAGCAGCAACAGCAGCGGCACGGCGACGAAGGCGGTGACGGTGCTCGTCAGCGGCGCCGACAGCAGCCAGCCGATCAGGCCGCCGCTGTCCTGCAGCGCGCGCTCGCCCTTGCTGGGGTACGGCGTGCCGTGCCCGATGTGGACGATGCCGACGATGCCCCCGACCAGCGCCGTACAGCCGATGAGGATCCGGCCGACGTCGCCGTTGCGCTCCGGGTGGCGCAGCAGCCGCCAGGCCGGGAGCAGGCAGATCAGCGGCAGCACCATCGCCAGCGTTCCGAAGCAGTCCCGGATGAGCCGCCCGAGGTACTTGAGGGCCCAGGTCTCCGGGTCGAACCAGGTGGCCGCGGCCAGGACGATGGCCAGGCCGAAGAAGGCCAGCCCCTGCCCGTCGCGGCGATGCTCCTCGTCGAGTTCGCGGGCGCCGCGCCCGAACATGCGCGCCACTCCGCCGACCGCGCGTGCCACGAGCAGCCACACCTGGGCGACGAACTGCCAGAAGCCCATGAACAGGGCGCTGATGGGATCGGGCCGCTGTGGCGCGCGGGGGCGCGCCGCCGGTTTGGAACCGCCCGACTGGCGTTTGCGCGCCGTCGAGCCGCGTGCGGTCGTCTTCGTGGCCGGCTTCTTGCCGGCCGCCGGTTTACGGGCGGCGGGCTTTCGCGCCGCACCGCCACGCGTACCAGAGGAGGAGCCCTTCGCGCCTCCGGGCGTACGTGTGGCCATGATGGCGAGGGTAGCGGCGGCCCGCCCGCCGACCTGTGAATTCGGAACGGCGTGTCGCTGAACAGCCCTGAACGGCCCTGATCAGGCCGAACCGGTCCGATCCCCGCAGACGAGCCGAACCAGTCCGGCCCCTGCATGCGAACCGGACCGGTTCGATCCGGTTCCTGCGGACAGGCCGAACCGGTCCGGTCCCTGCGGACAGGCCGGTCCGGCCCTCGATGGGCCGGACCGGTCGGGCTCAGACCTCGACAATCACAGGGATGATCATCGGGCGGCGGCCGAACTTCTCGTTGACCCAGCGGCCCACGGTCCGGCGTACGAGCTGCCGGAGCTGGTGGATGTCGTTGACGCCGTCGGCGGCGGCGGTGTCCAGCGCGTCCTCGATGCGCGGAATGACCTCGTCGAAGCTGTCGATCCCGGCCCCGCGAGCGTGGATCTCCGGACCGCCCAGAGGCTTGCCGCTCTCGGAGTCGACGACCACGATGATGGAGACGAACCCCTCGTCGCCGAGGATCCGGCGGTCCTTGAGCGACGTCTCGGTGATCTCACCGACCGACAGGCCGTCGACGTAGACGTATCCGGCGCGGACCGCCCCGGCGACCGCCGCCTTGCCGTCGACGAGGTCCACCACCACGCCGTCCTCGGCGATGATGACGTTCTCGGCGGGGACGCCGGTGAGCTCGGCCAGCCGGGCGTGGGCGCGCAGGTGACGCCACTCGCCGTGGACCGGCATGAAGTTGCTCGGCCGCGTCATGTTCAGCACGTACAGCAGCTCGCCGGCCGGGGCGTGCCCGGAGACGTGCACGAGCGCGTTGCCCTTGTGCACGACCCTTGCGCCCCAGCGGGTGAGGCCGTTGATGACGCGGTTGACGGCGTTCTCGTTGCCGGGGATGAGGGACGACGCGAGGATCACCGTGTCGCCCTCCTCGATCCGGATCTGGTGGTCCCGGTTGGCCATCCGCGACAGCGCCGACATCGGCTCGCCCTGCGAGCCGGTGCAGACCAGCACCACCTTCTCGGCGGGGAGATCGTCGATCTCCTTCTGGTCCACCATGATCCCGGCGGGCACCTGCAGGTAGCCCAGGTCGCGGGCGACGCCCATGTTGCGGACCATCGACCGGCCGACGAAGCAGACCTTACGGCCGCTGGCGTGCGCGGCGTCCAGGATCTGCTGGACGCGGTGCACGTGCGAGGCGAAGCACGCCACGATGACGCGCTTCGCCGCGACGCGCAGCACGTCGCTCAGCACGATGCCGATCTCGCGCTCGCTGGTGACGAAGCCGGGGACCTCGGCGTTGGTGGAGTCCGACAGCAGCAGGTCGATGCCCTCCTCCCCGAGCCGGGAGAACCCGCCCAGGTCGGTGAGCCGGCCGTCGAGCGGCAGCTGGTCCATCTTGAAGTCGCCGGTGACCAGCACAAGGCCGGCCGGCGAGCGTACGGCGACCGCCAAGGCGTCCGGGATCGAGTGGTTGACCGCGAGGAACTCGCAATCGAACGGTCCAAGGACCTGCCGGTCGCCCTCCGCCACCCGGAGCGCCACCGGGCGGATGCGGTGCTCGGCGAGCTTGGCCTCGAGCAGGGCGAGGGTCAGCCGCGAGCCGATGACGGGGATGTCCGCGCGCTCCCGCAGGAGGTACGGCACAGCGCCGATGTGGTCCTCGTGCCCGTGCGTGAGGACGATCCCCTCGATGTCGTCGAGGCGGTCACGGATGTAGTCGAAGTCCGGCAGGATCAGGTCGACCCCGGGCTGCTCCGTCTCCGGGAACAGCACACCGCAGTCGACGATGAGCAGCCGGCCGTCGTACTCGAAAACCGTCATGTTGCGGCCGATCTCGCCGAGACCGCCCAGCGGCACGATGCGCAGGCCCCCTCGGGCGAGCGGCTTCGGCGAACTCAGGCCGGGATGCGGATGGCTCATCAGTGCCGCTCCCCCTCACCGGACCGTGCGGGGGCATGGTCATGCGCGTTGGTCACGCGCCCTCCTACCTATCAGCGGCTCGCCTTTCCGGCGATGCCTTGGTAACCAGTGGTCCGCTCACGGACCCTCCACGATCTTGACGCCGCCGGCCACGAGGTCCTCTCGGAGCGCGGCGGTGAACTCCGGCGTCGCGTCCACCAGGGGCGGGCGGACCGATCCACCGGGAAGCCCGAGCAGGGACAGCGCCGCCTTGGTGGCGATGACGCCCTGCGTACGGGTCATGATGGCGGTGATCACGGGCACGAGCCTGCGGTGGATCTCGGTGGCCCGCCGCGTGTCCCCGCCGAGGAACGCGTCGATCATCTCGTGCAGGTCGGCGCCGACGACGTGACCGACCACACTGACGAAGCCCGCGGCGCCGACCGACAGCCACGGGAGGTTCAGCGCGTCGTCGCCGGAGTAGAAGACCAGATCGGTCTCGGCCATCACCTTCGAGGCCCCGAGCAGGTCGCCCTTGGCCTCCTTGACCGCGATGATCCGCGGGTGCTCGGCCAGCCGGAGCTGCGTCTCGACCGCGATGGGCGTGCCGGTGCGGCCCGGGATGTCGTAGAGCATCACCGGCAGGCCGGTCGCGTCGGCCACCGTGGTGAAGTGCCGCAAGAGGCCTTCCTGCGGCGGCTTGTTGTAGTACGGCGTGACGACCAGGAGCCCGTGGGCGCCGGCCCGCTCGGCCTGGCGCGCGAGCTTGAGGGTGTGCACGGTGTTGTTCGTGCCGACCCCGGCGACGACCGTCGCGCGGTCGCCGACCGCCTCCAGGACGGTGCGCAGCAGGCGCTCGTCCTCCTCGTCGCTCGTCGTCGGCGACTCTCCCGTCGTCCCGCTGACGACGAGACCGTCATTGCGCTGCTCGTCAACGAGGTATGCGGCCAGCCGTGCCGCCCCGTCGTAGTCGGCGGTGCCGTCGGAGGCCATGGGGGTGACCATCGCGGTCAACATCCGGCCGAAGGGCGCGGACTCGTCACGTCCCTGCGGCAGGGCGCTCGTGCTGGGTGCCATGTTCCGAACTTACCGGGCATCGGCAGCGGTCGGGAGCCGCGGGGACCTCCGTGTCGTCCGTGCCGGGTTTCGTCCCGTGGTGCGGAACCCGCCGTGACCCGGAGCCCGCCACCTGCGCGGACGGCCGTGAAACGAGAGGCGCCGCCGGAACGCGCTCGGGGGTACGCGTTCCGACGACGTACATTCAGCATCGGATTTCAGAAAACCGGCGTTACCGGAGAACCTTGAGCGCCTCTCGTACGTTGGAGTGAGTGGGACGGGGTTCCGCCGGGGTCTGGCGGGGCTGGCGGAGCCTCTCCCGGCGGAGGATGCGCGCCTCGGTGGCAGGGGTCTGGGGCTCTCCGCGTCGGTCACCCACCCGACCGGCGCACCGGCCACCGAGGCGCGCGCATCCACGCGTCGCCCGTCAGACGTCCGGCCGCGCGTCGGCGTGCTGTCGGAGCTTTACTTCGAGTTCTTCCTTGCTCCGGGCGCGCAGGCAGTCATTGCGTCGTACCGCCCACCAGTGCCCGGAGCCCCCCAGCCCGAACCTCCAGCCCGCATAATCGGCCGTGAGCTGCTGGAGCTGACGGGCCGCTCCCTGGACAGTGTCCTCCATGTGCATCTCTCCCGAACCTCCCACACCGCCAGCCGAGGCGATCCGTGCCACGGTCGACGGAAATCCTTCCCCGTGAAAGGGCGGTTCGATCACATGGCCGAGAGCGGTCAGGGGAACCACGGGGAAGTGCTCCGACCTGCAAAGACGAGCAATTTAACCGCCTTTAGCGGTATGTAACGCAATCGTCAGATTTGGTTGTCCATGGGAATGACGCAGGCCGGCTCAGCGCGGCTCGCCGAGCCAGCCCGCGCGGTACGCCGCCCACTCCCGGGGGTCGGTCGTCCAGTCGGCGTACACCGCGACCCCGTACGGCCGCCGCGGCGGACGGCGCAGCCCGGCGACGCCCTGCCGTACGCCCCGCAGCGCGGTCGGCAGGTCCTCGGCCCACGGGGTCGGTGACCGATAGGTCGGCACGCCCATGAAGACGGTGACGCGATCGCCGATGAGCGACAGCACCCGCTCGGTGTGGTGGGCGAAGTGCCATCCGGCGAGCGCCCGGGTCGGTGCCTCGGAGTCGTACGTCATGATCGCCACCTGGTCGACGCGGTCCGCGACGGCCCGCAGATACGCCGTCGTCGGCCGCGGCGGGTAGTGGTCCTTCCCGCGCGGCAGCATCAGCCGGAACAGCGGCTGCGTCCAGTCGGCGAGCGTCGGCTGCTCGAGCGAGGCCGACAGTAGGCGGCCCCGGGCCCGGGTGAGCTCGCGCGTGCGCGTCAGGAGGTCGAGGAAGTTCCGGTCGTCGGGGAAGATGGGCTCGATGTCGTAGTGGATACCGGCGAACCCCAGGTCCAGAAGGGCACGGTCGGCCTCCAGGATCGCGGCCCGCGTCGCCGCCGCGCGCAGGTCCAGCGGGCCGCCGCCGGAACGCTCCACCTGCCCGACGTACGCCTGAGCGCGCACGCCGGGCGCCAGCCGGCGCAGCGCGGCGAGCAGCTCACGAGCGTGGGCGTACCGCGACGGCGGGATCTCCCCGTCGCCGGTGAGCGGCCCGACGTGGAAGAACACGTCGGTGATGCGGTTCCGGGTCAGCGTGTCCGCCAGCCCGCGGTACTCGGCCTCGGTGTGCGCCTCCCCCACCCACTGGTGCCGGCCCCACAGCGCGTTGGCGGTGCCGCCGTACACCGGCGGTTCCCGCTGCCAGGCGAACCACGTGCGCGCGAAGAAGATCGCGGATATGCCGAGCAGGACCGCGCAGGCCCAGGCCGCCGTACGGACGAGTCGCCGCGTCATGACCCTCCCTTGATCAGGAGTTCGGACGCGGCGGACCGTCCGATGGTTCGCCGGGATCGTGATCAGCGTTCGGCGGCGTCCTGGGCGAGGACGGGCTTGACGTCGACGACGGGCGTGCCGTCCAGGGCCTCGAGGTCCTTGACCAGGAAGCGCGGCCCCTCGATCGCGAGGATCGTCACCCGGTGCAGGCCGATCGGGTTGGGCCGGTCGGGCGAACGCGTGCTGAAGACGCCCTGGGGCGGCCGGGCCAGGTCGCCGCGCGGGTGCACGACCAGCACGTCACGCGCCGACCGGTCGAACCACGTCAGCAGGATGACCTCGTCGCCCACCCGAAGGTCGCGCAGTCCCTCGCGGACGTCCTCCTGGAACACCAGCCAGGCGTTCGGCGCGCCTTCGTCCCCCTGCCGGGGAGCGGTCGCGCGGTCGGTCAACGGCGACTCGACCCGCCCGATGGGGCGCACCTCGTACGAACTGTCAGTCACGTCTCTCCTCGTCGTCGCGTGGCGACGCCATCATGGCGGCCGGGAGGACGGCGGTCTCCGCTTTCGGCGACGATGAAGCGGGAGACCGCCGGCGGCGTCTTTCGCCCCGGTTTCGCGGCGACCGCGGGTCCATCCGCGGCACGACCGCGCCGGTCGGTCAGGGAAGCAGGAGGGCCTTCCCGAGGACCTCGCGGGCCTCGATCGCACGATGCGCGTCGGCGGCGCGGGCGAGCGGGAAGGTCCGCCCGATGACCGGCCTCATCCGGCCCGCCGCCGCCTCCTTCAGAGCCCGCTCGGCGAGCCGATGGAACTCCTCGGGACCGAACTGCACGTCCTGGATCCCCCGCACGGTGAGCCCTCGCCGGGCCGCCTCCTCCGTGTCGATCCCGGCGAACCCGCCGCTGGGCGCCCCGTGCGCGGAGATCCGTGCCCCGTCCGCCGCGACCGCGACCGCCGCCCCGCCGATCTCGCCGCCCGCGCCGTCGAACACCACCGCGGGGCCCGTGCCCCCGGTCGCCTCGCGCACCCGGTCCGTCCAGTCCGGCTCGGTGTAGTCGACCACGGCGTCGGCGCCGAGTTCCGCGGCCAGGTCGAGCTTGCGCTTGCCCCGGGCGGCCGCGATCACGTGCGCGCCGGCCGCCACGGAGAGCTGCACGAGCAGCGAGCCCATGCCGCCCGCCGCCGCGACGACGAGCACCCACTCCCCCGGCCCGACCCGCGCCGCCTCGAAGACGCCCGTCCCGGTCACCCCGTCGTGCAGGAGCGCCGCCGCCTGGGTCAGGTCCAGGGCGTCCGGCACCGGCAGCAGCCCCTCGGCCGGCACGACGACGTGGGAGGCGTAGCCCCCGTCGGGGGTCCGGGTGAGGACGCGCCGCCCGATCCACGTGTCGTCCACGCCCTCGCCGACCGCGACGACCTCGCCGGCCCCGCCGCCGCCCGGCACGTACGGCGTCTTCACGTTGAAGTACTCACCGCCCCAGCCGGACCGGATCTGCGTCTCGACGAACAGGGTGTCCGCCGCGGACACCGCCACCACGACCTGCCCGGGCCCGGGCTCGGGATCCGGCCGGTCGACCGGGACGAGCTCCTCGGGGCCGCCGAACCGCCGCACCTCGATCACCTGCATGGGTCACTCCCCTCGTACGACTTCCGTCGTCGACGAGCGTGAAACATGAACCTTGGTTCAGGTCAAGTGGGCTCGGCCCGCAACCGGGCGAGCGTCTCCGGCGTGAGCCGCCGGGCCAGCGTCTCGAGCAGGGCGGTGACTTCGGCCACATCTCCCGCGTCGTCCGTGCCGAGCGCGGCGGCCAGCGCGTCGTCGATGGGCGTCGAACGGACCACCGCGACCCGCTCGGAGACCTCCGGCGCCTGCCGTACGAGCATCCGCCGCCGGTCCCGCGGGTCGGGCGCCGTGACGATGGAGCCCGCCTCACGAAGCCGGGCGACCGCGCCCGACACCTGACTCTGCGGCAGGCCCGTACGGGCGGCGATCTCGCCGATCGCGCTGTCGGGGTGCGCCACGATGTCGCTCGCCACGATCAGGACCGTGCGAACGCTGGTCGAGTACTCCGGCAACCCCTCAGTCGGCATGGCCTCCTCGCCGATCTTCATGAGGGTCCGGCCCAGCAGGAACAGCTCCACTCCGTTCATGTCGGCATCTTATATCGATTTCGATGCATCTTGATTAATGTATCTATTTCGATGCTTCACCCCGTCCGAAGGCCTTCGCCGCCCGCCTGCACGAGGTCCTCACCGCCCGAGTGTGACCTCGCGGGGCGCCTCCGGGCGAGCGGTGGGTGCGGCGGCGCGCGCGATCCGGGCGCGCTGGGCGGCGAGGACACAGACGAGCACGCCGGCCGCCGCGACGACCGTGCTCGCGCCCGCGTGCTCGCCGAGCAGCAGCCAGGCCCAGGTCAGCGTGAGCAGCGGCTGGGCGAGCTGCACCTGGCTCGCCCGCGCGACCCCCACCTTCGCGAGCCCGGCGTACCAGGCGAAGAACCCGAGGAACATCGACACGCCCGACACGTACGCCAGGCCCGCCACGGCCGCGCCGCTCCAGTGCACCGGCGTGGTGGCCCACAGAGTCACCAAGACGGGGACCGTGATCGGCGCGACGAGGACGAGGGCCCACGACACGACCTGCGGGCCGGGCATCTCGCGGGCCAGCCGCCCGCCCTCGGCATAGCCCAGGCCGCACGTCAGCAGCGCCCCGAACAGCAGGGCGTCGGCGACGGAGAAGCGCCCCACGCCGTTCCGCAGGGTGAACGCCACGATCAACGCCGCACCCGCCACGCTCGCCGCCCAGAACAGCGGCGACGGGCGTTCACCGGCCCGTACGACGGCGAACACCGCCGTCACGACCGGGAGCAGGCCGACCACCACGGCCGCGTGCGAGGAGGACGAACCGTGGACCAGGGCGAGCGTGGACAGGACCGGGAAGCCGAAGACGATGCCGCCGGCGACCACGCCGAGCGAGAGCCACTGGCGCCCGCGCGGACGCGGGGCGCGCATCAGCCGCAGCGCGACGACGGCGAGGACCGCCGCGATCCCCGCCCGGCCGACCCCGATCAGATACGGGTCGAACCCGCGCAGCGCGAAGGAGGTCGCCGGGAACGTGAAGGAGAAGGCGAGGACCCCGAGCGCGGCGGCGCCGAAGCCCGCCGGCAGCGCTACCGGGCTCTGGCGAGTAGCGTTATCCTTATTCCTCATGAACAACGATAGCAGTATCGCCACTCTGGCCGCCGAACTGCGGGCCGAGGTGGCGAGGCTGCGCCCCGGCGACCGGCTGCCGTCGAGCCGCTCGCTGATGACCCGCCACCAGGTCAGCCCCGTCACCGTCGCCCGCGCCATCCGGACGCTCGCCGCGGAGGGCCTCGTGGTCGCCCGGCCCGGCAGCGGCACGTATGTCGCCGAGCCGGCCCTACCCGCTCCGGCCGAGCCGGTGGACCTCGACTGGCAGGCCGTGGCACTCGGCGACCGCACGGTCGACGCCGACGGCGTCGTGAGCCTGCTCGCCCAGGCGCCCGAGGGCGTGGTGGCGCTGAGCGGCGGCTACCTCGCACCGGGGCTGCAACCGGTACGCGCGCTGGCCACCGCCGCCGCGCGGGCGGCCCGCCGCCCCGACGCGTGGGAGCGCCCGCCGCTGTCGGGCGTGCGCGAACTGCGGGAGTGGTTCGCCCGGACGGCCGGCGGAGACGTCACCGCCGCGGACGTCACGATCACCAGCGGGGGCCAGGCCGCGATCAGCCTGATCCTGCGCGCGTTGCTGCCGCCCGGGGCGCCGCTCCTCGTCGAGTCGCCCACCTACCTGGGCGCCCTGGCCACCGCCCGCGCCGCCGGGCTGCGCCCCGTCCCCGTGCCCGTCGACGAGGACGGCCTGCGGACCGACCTGCTGGCCGACACGTTCGCCGCCACCGGGGCCCGCGCGCTGATGTGCCAGCCGACCTTCCACAACCCGACCGGCACGGTGCTGTCTCCCCCGCGCCGCGCGCAGGTGCTCGACGTCGCCCGCGCTGCGGGAGCGTTCGTGGTCGAGGACGACTACAGCCGCCACCTGGCGATCGACCCGCCTCCCCCGCCGCTCGTCGCCGGCGACCGGGACGGCCGGGTTGTGCACATCGCGTCCCTGACGAAGGCCACCGCGCCGAGCCTGCGGGTCGCCGCCGTGATCGCCCGGGGACCGGTCGCCGAACGCATCCGGTCCGCGCAGATCGTCGAGTCGTACTTCGTCGCCCGCCCGCTCCAGGAGACCGCCCTGGAGCTCGTCACCTCGCCCTCCTGGCCGCGCCACCTGCGCACCGTCAGCGAGGCGCTGCAGCGGCGGCGTGACACCCTCATCTCCGCGCTCGCCGCGGCCGGCCTGCCCCCCGCCGTACGGCCGCGCGGAGGCCTGCACCTGTGGGTCGGTCTTCCCTCGGGCGTCGACGACGTCGCCCTCGCCGAGGCGGCGCTCCGCGCGGGCGTCCTGGTCAGCCCCGGGCGACGCTACTTCCCCGCCGAGCCGCCGAAACCGCGCATGCGGCTCAGCTACGGCACGGCGGCCGGGGAGACGGAGCTCACCGAGGGCGCGGCCCGCTTCGCCCAGGCGCTCGCCGACGATTCCTGACGACACGGAAACCGGTCATCGCAGTACGCTGGTGTCGACGTGGGAGTTGCATGAGCGAGCGAAGCGAAAGCACAGCGCGCCTGGCCACCCCTCCGTTGGAGGAGGGCGCATGAGTGAGCGGAGCGAGCGAATCGAAAGCACGGCGCGTCCCGTCACTCCCCCGGCGGAGGAGGGCGCATGAGTGAGCGGAGCGAGCGAATCGAAAGCACGGCGCGTCCCGTCACTCCCCCGGCGGAGGAGGGCGCATGAGTGAGCGGAGCGAGCGAATCGAAAGCATGGCCCGTCCGGTCACGCCTCCGACGAAGGAGGGCGCATGACCGGCTCGGAGAGTTCGCTGCTGCTGCGGGACTTCGTCAACACGTACGACGTCGACTGCGACATCGACGACTTCGGCGCGCCGTGCGACCTCAGCGGCTGGCTGATCGAGCGTGAGCTGACGCCGCCCGGCACCCGCGCGGGCGAGTCCGACCTGGCTCTGGCGATCACCTTTCGCGAAGGTCTCCGGACCGCGATGCTCGGCCACCACGACCCGGCCCCCACGGTTCCCCCGGCCGATCTTGCCCAACCAACCGACCCCGACCGACCTCCCGGCCTCACCCAACCAACCGACCCCGACCGACCTCCCGGCCTCGACCGGATCCTGGCCGCCCTGCCGCTCCGCGTGTCGCTCGACGGCCCGGCGCTGATCCCGCTGCGCGACGGCGTCCGCGGCGGGCTCGCGATCCTCGCCGTGGCGGTCATGCGCAGCGCCGCCGAGGGCGACTGGCCCCGGCTCAAGGTGTGCCGGGAGGCGACGTGCCGGTGGGCGTTCCTCGACACGTCGAAGAACCGCTCGCGCAGCTGGTGTTCGATGCGGATGTGCGGCAACCGGACCAAGACCCGCGCCTACCGCGCGCGCCGCCGCACCACCGCCCCCGACGCCTGACGCCCCCCGGACCCGATCGTGGCCGGCGGGCGCACGGTACGGTCGTCGGCGTAAGGGACGTGACGGGAGCGAGGGTCGAGACACCGATGGGCGTGGTGGGGGTACGGGCGGCGTACCCGGGTGACGTGGCCGCCGTCGCGGAGATCCAGGTGCGGGCCTGGCGCGAGGGGTATCGCGGTGTGATCCCCGATGCCGCGCTGGCCGAGATGACGGGCGCGGAAGCGGCCGCCCTCTGGCGTGAGCGCTGGGCGGAGGCGGTCGCCGCGCCGCCGAGCCCCCGGCACCGGCTGCTGGTCGCGGTGGACGAGGGTGTCATCACCGGGTTCGCGGCGCACGCCCCGGCGGGCGATCCCGACCAGGATCCGCAGACGGCCGGCGAACTGCTGACCCTGCTCGTCGACCCGGCGCATGGGCGGGCCGGGCACGGCAGCCGCCTCCTCGCCGCGACGGTGGACCATCTGCGCGAGGACGGCTGCACCACCGCCGTCACCTGGGTCTTCGCCGCGGACGACACGCTGCGGGGCTTCCTGACGTCGGCGGGCTGGGCGCCCGACGGCACCCACAGCAAGGTCGACATGGGCGAGCCGGTCGCGATGGTGCGCCTGCACACCGCCCTCGCCTGACCCGACCGCATCGGCTGCGGCGGCCCGTCCCGGCCGCATTGCGGCCGGGACGCCACATCCTGCGGACCCGGCCGCCGGCGGTACGCCGCCCGACCGGTCCGGCCGCACGCCGCGGCGACGGGCCGTGGACGGCACCCGCGCTCTGCGGCCTATTGGAGCGTCGCGCCCGCCTTGCGGTACGTCTGCCGCGCCAGCCGCTCGGCCTCCGCACGGGTGGCGTTCAGGCCGCCTACCTGGCAGGACGCGAGGTATCCGGCACCGACGAAGTCGACCTCCCATACGCGCAGCCGCACGGCGCCGGAGGTCTCGTCCGTCTCGCGGACCCGTCCGCCCTCCCCGATGGCGTACGGATCGTCCGCGACGATCGTCGCGGTGGTCGAGGTCCCGCCGACATTCGTCTTGACCGATCGGCAGGTCTTCGGGAGCGCCTGGGTGACGAACCGTCTCGTCTGCGCGTCGGAGGACGCGGAGAGCAGAACGGTGGAGAACGTCTGACCTTGGCCGAATGACAGGAACGCGATCGGTGTCCGCCCGACCGCCCCGCGGCCTGCCAGGCCGTGGGCCATGCAACCCGGCGCGGGGGTGACGGCGGCCGCGGAGGGGCTGGATTCCCCAAGCCGGGAGAGCACCGTGTCGGCGGCACCGCTCTCGCTCTTGACGTTCGTGGCGTCCGCGGGCGGCTTGATCAAGGCACGTTCGAGCTGCTCGGCCGTGTAACGCACGCTCGGCGAGACGGAGACGGAGGCGGATGGTCGGGCCGGGGGCGACCCGGCCTTCGGTCCATCGTGGTGCCCGCCGCCATCGCAACCGGCCTGCGTCATCATCGCCGTCGCGGCGATGATGACGGTAGCCGCGGCCTTCGTCCTCATCACTCGCCCCCTCGCCCGCCGAGCGCGTCCCACAAGAGGACGCGCCGACGTCCGGCGGGGTTGCCCGGTCCTAGGCCGGGGTGTCGAGCGTCCAGTCGATCTCGGGCAGGCCGGCGTCGGCCAGGGCCTTGTTGACCGCGCTGAAGGGGCGGCTGCCGAGGAAACCCCGAGGGTTCATCGGGCTGGGGTGCCCGGCCTCGAACACGACGTGCTGCGCGCCGGTGACGAGGTCGCGCTTCTTGCGCGCGTAGGCGCCGAACAGCACGAACACCACACGCTCGCTCTTGGCGTCCAGCGCGCGGATCACGGCGTCGGTGAACTCCTCCCAGCCCTTCCCTCCGTGGGAGCCCGCCTTGCCGCCGCGGACGGTCAGCACCGCGTTGAGCAGCAGCACGCCCCGCTCGGCCCACGGAGTCAGGTCTCCGGTGGACGGGACCGGGACGCCGAGGTCCTCGTGGAGCTCCTTGAAGACGTTGCGCAGCGACGGCGGGATGCGCACCCCCGGCCGCACGCTGAAGCTCAGCCCGTGCGCCTGGCCGGCCCCGTGGTAGGGGTCCTGGCCGAGAATGAGCACCCGGGCGTCGTCGGGCGCGCACAGGCGGAAGGCGCTGAACAGGTCGGGCAACGGCGGGTAGACGGTGCCCGCGTCGTACTCGGCGGCCACGAAGTCGCCGAGACGGCGGGTCGCGTCGGGGTCGAGCAGCGGCTCGACGCGCTCGCGCCAGGCGTCGGGAAGGAGCTCCAGCAGGTCGATGGACATGCGCCGCAACCTAACACCACCCAGGGACGGATTCCGGTGATCTCCCGCGCCGTCAGAGGCGCTCGGCGCGCGCCGGGGGGCCTGGCGCCTCCTCGTCGTCCACCGTCTGGAAGCGCAGGACGGTGGCGAGGAGGAAGCCGCGTACGATCCGCTCGTCGGCCGGCGGCAGGTGGTCGAGCATAGGCTCCATGTGGCTGCCCGCCGCGTCCTCGGCCTGCTCGAGCTGCCGGCGGCCCGTCTCGGTCAGCCCGAGGCGGACGAGGCGGCGGTCGGAGACGTCGCGCCGCCGTTCGATCCAGCCCGAGCGCTCGAGGTGGTCGACCGTGTGGTTGAGTGTCGAGGGGGCGACTCCGCAGCGTTTGGCGAGCTCCCGCTGGGTGAGCGCCGACCCGCGTTCGAGGGAGGCGAGCACGGCCAGGCCGTGGGGGGTGAGGCCGTAGCTTCCCATGAGGCGTTGCCAGCGCATGGCGACGACGTGGCCGGCGACGGCCAGCAGGCGGGACAGCGACATGCGTTCGAGGTCGGCCTCAGAGGTGCGCACGGCACACATTCTCCGTGCTCGGGGCTCATAGGGCCAGCGGGATCGGGAGCCGTAGAGGTCTGCGGAGGGGGCCCGGCGAGGGCCGGGAAGAGCGGGGGTAGCTTTGACGCCGAACGATTCACGATCGAACGAACCGCTCTGGAACCCTCGATGACCTTGCGCTCGGCTCCTCTCCTGCCCGCGTCCGCGACCGGCTCGCCCGGGCGTCGCCGGTGGCTGGGAATGGTGGTCATCAGCCTCGGGGTCTCGCTGATCATCGTCGACGCGACGATCGTCAACGTCATGCTCCCCAGGGTCGTCGGCGATCTGCGGCTGACCACGACCGGCGCCGAGTGGATCACCTCGATCTACTCGCTGGTGTTCGCGGCGCTGCTGATCCCGTTCGGGAGGGCCGGCGACGCGTACGGCCGGCGCAGGATGCTCGTCCTCGGCACCGTGGTGTTCGTCGCGGCGAGCCTCCTCGCCGCCCGCTCCGGAAGCGGCGCCGAACTGGTCGCGTCCCGGCTCGTGCAGGGCGTCGGCGCGTCGATGATCCTCCCGGCGGCGCTCTCCACGGTGACGGCCGTGTTCACGGGGCGGGACCGGGCGGTCGCGTTCGGGATCTGGGGGGCGCTCATCGGGGGCATGGCCGCGCTGGGTCCGCTGCTCGGCGGCTGGCTCGCGACGTCGTACGGCTGGCGGTGGGCGTTCGGCGTGAACGTTCCGCTCGGCGCGGCGATCGTCGTCGGCACGCTGCTGCTCGTCCCCGAGACACGCGATCCGGCGGTCCGCCGCGTCGGCGACTGGCCGGGCACGGTGCTGAGCACGGCCGGCCTCGCGGGCGTCGTCTTCGCGCTGATCGAGGGGCAGCGGTACGGCTGGTGGTCGGCCACCCGCCTGTTCTCCGCCGGTCCGGTCCACTGGCCCGGCGGCGGGATCTCGCCGATCCCGGTGGCCCTGGCGGGCGGGGTCCTCGCGCTGGTCGCGCTGGTCGCCGTCGAGCGAGCGCGGGCGGCGGCGGGGCGGCCGGTGGTCCTGGACCTCTCGCTGTTCCGCATCCCCGACTTCCGGCGCGGCAACGCGGCGGCCTCGCTGATCAGCGTCGGCGAGCTGGGGCTGATGTTCGTGCTGCCGCTGTTCCTCCAGGACGTGCACGGCAACTCCCCCCTGCAGGTGAGCGTGGCGATCCTGCCGCTGGCCGTGGGGACGTTCGTCGCCGGCGGGCTGTCGGCGCGCCTGTCGCGGCGTCTCGGCGCGGCGCGGATGCTGCAGGCCGGCATGGCCCTGGAGGTGGCCGCGGCGGCGTTGATCGGCCTGACCACGCGCGCGGACACCACGGGGTTCCAGCTGGCGCCGTGGATGCTGGTGTACGGCATCGGCCTGGGCCTGACGACGGGGCAGCTCACCCGGATCGTGCTGCGCGACGTCCCGTCCGCCAGCGCGGGTCTCGCCTCCGGGACCCAGTCGACGGCGCGCCAGGTCGGGTCGGCGCTGGGGATCGCGCTGATCGGCGCGGTGTTCGCGGTCGGGCTGAGCCACGCGATGACGGCGCGGCTGCGCGACGCGGGGCTGCCGGCCGGGCGGGGCGCGGCGTACGCCGAGCGGTTGCGCGACAGCGCGGGCACCTTCGCCCGTGACCTGCGCCACGAGGATCCCCGGCTGTCCCGGGCCGCCGACGAGAGCCTGGCCGTCGCGACCGACCGCGCGGCCTTCGCCACGGCGGGCCTGCTGGCCGTCGGTCTGCTGCTGACCCTGAGGCTGCGTCGCGGCGCCGATCCGGATCGGGAAGAATCACCCGCATGATCATCGGCTCCGAGAAAGGTCGATAGTGGCGACCCTCTCCCAGTGGGTCGCCGGGTCGCGACCCCGAACCCTTCCCAACTCCATCGTTCCCGTCGCCGTCGGCACCGGCGTGGCGATCGGTTATGACCACTTCGTGTGGTGGCGGGCGCTGCTGGCGCTGTTCGTCTCCCTGCTGCTGCAGATCGGGGTGAACTACGCCAACGACTACAGCGACGGCATCCGCGGCACCGACGAGGTCCGGGTCGGGCCGATGCGGCTGGTCGGCCAGAAGGTCGCGCCGCCGAAGCAGGTGCTCGCCGCGGCGTTCGGCTGCTTCGCGCTCGCCGCGGTGGCCGGGCTCGTGCTCGCCGCGGTCACGAGCTGGTGGCTCATCCTGATCGGCGCGGTGGCGATCGCGGCGGCGTGGTTCTACACCGGGGGCTCGCGCCCGTACGGCTACCGGGCGCTGGGCGAGCTGTCGGTCTTCGTGTTCTTCGGTCTCGTCTCCGTGGTCGGCACGGCGTACGTGCAGCTGGAGAGCCTGCCGTGGGCGGCGTGGGTGGCCTCGATTCCGGTCGGGCTGCTCTCGTGCTCGATGCTCGTCGTGAACAACCTGCGCGACATCCCCACGGACACCGCGTCCGGCAAGCGCACCCTCGCGGTGCTGCTCGGCGACCGGCGTACGCGCCTGCTGTACACCGGGTGCGACGTCGCGGCGTTCCTGTCCGTGGTCATCGTCGCGTTCTCGCGGCCGTGGGCGGTGCTGGCGCTGGTGTCGGCACTGTTGGCGATCGCGCCCAACCGCCGGGTGCTGCGGGGCGCGAAGGGGCCCGCGCTGATCGCCGTGCTCGGTGAGACCGGCCGCCTGCAGATCATCTTCGGCGCGCTCTTCGCGCTCGGACTGGCCCTCTAGACGGGATTCGCGGCCGGGCGCTCCGCATCCGTGACCCATGTCACACGGCCAGGGGAATAGTTGAAGCTTCAACCAGCGTTCTGGCCTGGCGTCGGTGGAACGATCCACCGGACCTGTCGAAGGAGGAGTGACCGTGAGCGACCTGCTGAGCATCGACCCCACCACCCAGGACCTGTTGTTCCGCGAGGCACGTACGGCGAACGCTTTCACCGACGAACCGGTGTCGGAGGAGCAGGTGCGCGCCATCTACGACCTCGTCAAGTGGGCGCCCACCGCGATGAACACCCAGCCCCTGCGCGTCGTGCTGGTACGCACCCCCGAGGCCCGTGAGCGCCTCGTGACGCACATGGCCGAGGGCAACAAGGCCAAGACCGCGGCGGCGCCGCTGGTGGCGATCCTCGCCGCCGACAGCGACTTCCACGAGCACCTACCAACGATGTTCCCCCACAAGCCGGACGCCAGGGACGGCCTGCACGGCGTGCCGGAGGTCCGTTCCAGGATGGCCGGGTTCAACGGCGCGATCCAGGTCGGCTACTTCATCGTCGGCGTGCGCGCCGCCGGGCTGGCGGCCGGGCCGATGGCCGGCTTCGACGCCGAGGCGGTCGCCAAGGAGTTCTTCCCGGGCGGTGGCCACCAGGTGCTGGCCGTCGTGAACATCGGCAGGCCCGGCCCGAACGCCTGGTTCCCGCGCAACCCGCGCCTGGAGTACGACCAGGTGGTCACCACCGTCTGACCTCTCGGGCGGCGGCGGCCCGGCCTCTCAGGTGAGGCCCGCCGCCCGGCAGGCCGCCGCGACCTTCGGGGTGCAGATGGCGGGCACGGTCCAGAACCCGTCCTTCACCACCGTCTCCCGGATGTTGGACCGGTCGACGGCGACCGGGCTGATGATCGAAGCGGACACGGAATGGCCGGTCGCGTTGGAGACGGTGCGGTTGGACGGCGGCCGCTTCCCGGAGCCGAGGGCGACCGCCGCCCGGACGGCGTTCGCCGCCTCCTGCCTGATCGGCTTGTACACCGTCATCGTCTGGGTGCCCAGGAGGATCCGCTGGACGGCCTCGAGCCCGGCGTCCTGGCCGGTGAGCGGCGTGCCCCGCCGGACCCCGGTCTCGCGCATCGCCACGCTGACGCCACCGGCCATGGTGTCGTTGGCACAGTAGACGCCCACGATGCGAGCCGGGCCGAGCATCATGAAGGCAGCGGACGCCTCGGCCGCCGCGAGATCGGGCCGCCAGTCCGGGGTGTCGTACGACCGGGCGATCTTGACCTTGCCCCGGAGCACCGACAGTGCCCCCTTCTTGAACTCGGCGGCGTTCGGGTCGGTCGGCGAACCGTTGATCATCACCGTGTCGCCGCGCCTCGGATGGCCGCCCTTCTTGATGGCGGCGAGCAGCGCCCGGCCCTGTTCCCGGCCGACCTGCACGTTGTCGAACGAGGTGTAGGCGTCCACCGGCCCGGCGGGAAGGCGATCGTACGCAACGATCTTCACTCCCCTCCGGTGCGCCCTGGTCACCGCCGCCGCGACCGCCTTGTCGTCGACGGGGTCGAGGATGATGACCTTCGCACCATTGACGATCATCATGTCGATCTGCTGGAGCTGCAGGTCCACCGCGTCGTTCGCGAGGCCGATGAGGAACCGGCACTTCGGGCACTGCGCGGCGAGCTCCTCCTGGACGTAGCGGCGATCGCGGTCGGTGCGCCCGCCCCCTCCCGGCAGCAGCAGACCGACCGCGAAGCCGCGCTCGGCGGAGGCGGACGCGAAGGCGCCGAGATCCCGGCCCTGTTCGACGCTTCCACAGGCGGCCGTCCCGCACAGCGCGCCGAGCGCGACGGCGCCGCCAACGAGTCGTGCTCTCATCACGCCCCCGAACACCGGCGCCGCCCGGTCCGACGCGCCCCGGTCCGAAAAGACATCCCCGCAGGTCACAAGCGTACGCACCTCGTCGCCACGGTTGGGCACCCCACCCTCGGCCCACGCCCACCGGCTCGCTTCTGCGAGGAGCCCGAGCACCGGTCTCGCGTATTTGCGAGCGACACGGAGGGTGATTTGTCGCTTCTGCGGCGTCTACACTGATCTACGTGACGGCGTTCCGGATCAGCGAGGTCGCGTCCCTGCTCGGCGTCAGCGCCGACACGGTGCGCAGGTGGATCGACTCCGGAAGACTGCCGGCACGGCGCGACGAGCAGGGCCACCGGATCGTCTCGGGAGCCGATCTGGCGGCCTTCGTCCGCTCCCCCGCCGACCGGAACGGCACGGCGCCGTCCTCGGCCCGCAACCGGCTGCGCGGCATCGTCACCGAGGTCGTACGCGACGGGGTGATGGCACAGGTCGAGATCCAGGCCGGGCCGTTCCGCGTCGTGTCCCTGATGAGCCGGGAGGCGGCCGACGAGCTCGGCCTGGAACCCGGCGTGGTCGCCGTGGGAGTCGTCAAGTCCACCAACGTCGTGGTGGAGCTGCCCCAGTGACAGGCCGCCGGGCGCCGTGGATGCTGGTGCTGCCGGCGCTCCTCGGCCTCGCCTTCCTGGTCCTCCCCCTCGCCGGTCTGCTGGTACGCGCGCCGTGGTCCACGCTCGGCACCCGCCTGGCCCGGCCCGAGATCCTCGACGCCCTCCGGCTGTCACTGCTCAGCGCGACGCTCGCGACCCTGCTCTGCCTGCTCGTCGGGGTCCCTCTGGCCTGGGTGCTGGCCCGGGTGGACTTCCCCGGCCGGCGGCTGGTCCGCGCGCTCGTCACCGTCCCGCTCGTGCTCCCGCCGGTGGTCGGCGGCGTCGCCCTGCTGCTCGCCCTCGGGCGCAACGGCCTGGCCGGGCGCTGGCTGGACCACTGGTTCGGCGTGACGCTGCCCTTCACGACCGCGGGCGTCGTGGTGGCCGAGGCGTTCGTGGCCCTGCCGTTCCTGGTGATCAGCGTGGAGGGCGCGGTCCGCGCCGCCGACCTGCGCTATGAGGACGCCGCGGCGACGCTCGGCGCGACCCGGTGGACGACGTTCCGCCGCGTCACCCTGCCCCTGATCGCGCCGGGGGTGGGCGCGGGGGCCGTGCTGTGCTGGGCGCGGGCGCTCGGGGAGTTCGGCGCCACGATCACCTTCGCCGGAAACTTCCCGGGCCGTACGCAGACGATGCCGCTCGCGGTCTACCTGGCGCTGGAGAACGACCCGCAGTCCGCGATCGTGCTCAGCCTCGTGCTGCTGGCAGTCTCGGTGATCGTGCTGACCGGGCTCCGGGGACGATGGGTCTCGTGATCGACGCCCGTCTCGTCGTACGGCAGGGAGCCTTCACCCTCGACCTGGCGCTGACCGCCGCGCCGGGCGAGGTCGTCGCGCTGCTGGGCCCGAACGGCGCGGGCAAGACCACGGCGCTGCGCGCGCTCGCCGGCCTGACTCCCCTGTCGGAGGGGCACATCGACGTCGACGGGAAGCCGTGGCACGACCGGCCCGCCGAGCGCCGCCCGGTCGGCGTCGTGTTCCAGGACTACCTCCTCTTCCCGCACCTGTCCGTGCTGGAGAACGTCGCATTCGGACCTCGCTGCCAGGGCATGCGCCGGCACGAGGCGCGGCGGCTGGCCGCGGAGTGGCTGGACCGGGTCGGCCTCGCCGACCAGGCCGCCCGCAAGCCGCGCACCCTGTCGGGCGGGCAGGCGCAGCGGGTCGCGCTGGCCCGCGCGCTGGCCGTACGGCCCCGGCTGCTGCTGCTCGACGAGCCGCTGTCCGCCCTGGACGCGCACACCCGGCTCGGCGTCCGCGCCGGGCTGCGCCGCCATCTCGCCGACTTCGAGGGGACCGCCGTCCTGGTCACCCACGACCCCCTCGACGCGATGGCCCTGGCCGACCGGCTCGTCGTGATCGAGAACGGGAGCGTCGTGCAGGAGGGCGCCCCGGCGCACGTTGCCCGCCACCCGCGGACCGACTACGTGGCCCGCCTCGTCGGCCTCAACCTCTACCGGGGGACGGCCCGCGGCCACACCGTCGCCCTCGAGGGCGTGCGCTTCGACGCGGCGGAGGCCCTGGACGGCGAGGTCTTCCTGGCGTTCCCGCCGTCGGCCGTCGCGCTGTTCCGTACGCGCCCCGACGGCAGCCCGCGCAACCTCTGGCAGGCGACGGTCGGCGGCTTCGAACCCCACGCCGACCAGATACGGATCTACCTGGAGGGTCCGGTTCGCGCTGCCGCCGACGTGACGCCCACCGCGCTGGCCGAGCTCCGCCTGGCCGAGGGGGACCCGGTGTGGGCGGCGGTCAAGGCCGCCGAGACGCACGCATATCCGGCCTGACGGCGACGCGCGCATATCTGCGCCGACGGCGCGTTGTGCCCGGTAATAGTGGATGGGCCGCCCTAAAGTGGCCCGCATGCCCCCCAAGCCAAGCGTCGCTGCCTTCCTCGCGGTCGCCCTGGCGCTGGCCGGATGCGGCGTCGCCTCCGGCGACGAGCGCTTCACGCTGAAGGTGCTCGCCGCGTCCTCGCTGACCGAGGCGTTCGAGGAGCTCGGTACGGCGTACAACGCGGCCGACCGGCGCGTGACCGTGCGGTTCGAGTTCGCCGGCTCGCAGGATCTCGCGATGGACGTCGGGGACCGTGAGTCGGCCGACGTGCTGGCCACCGCCGACGGGGCGTCGATGGACCCGGTGGCGACGAAGGTCTCCGGCCGCCGTCTGTTCGCCTACAACTCCATGACCATCGCCGTCGCCCCCGGCAATCCCCGGCACGTCCAGGGGCTCGCCTCGCTCGCCGACCGCCGGCTGCGCGTCGTCCTGGGCGGGCCGATCGTCCCGGTGGGCCGCTACGCCGCGCAGGTCCTGGCCAAGGCGGGCGTCACGGTACGGCCGAGGTCGGAGGAGGCCGACGCGCGCACGGTGCTCACCAAGGTCCGTACGGGCGAGGCCGACGCGGGCATCGTCTACGTGACCGACATGCGGTCGGCCGGGATCTCGGCGAGCAGCGTCCCGATCCCGGCGCAGCAGAACGTCACCGCCACCTACTTCGCCGCCGCCGTACGCGCCGGCGCCCACCGGACGGCCGCGAAGGCGTTCGTCGCCTGGCTCGGCTCCCCCACTGCCAAGACGATCCTGCGTAAGTACGGCTTCCCGACTCCGTGACCCAGGCGTAAAAACCCCCGGATAGCCTTAACCGGAAATAGTCCTGTTAAGGAGCGTGAAGTGGCCGGAGAGTCATCGCAGCGGCGCGAGTCCCCCGCCCCGCCGCGGAAGGACCCGAAGAAGCCCTGGCGCTCCGAGGGCGTCCCCGACGGGCAGCGCCCGCAGCCGCCCGGCCAGGGACGGCTGCGGCCGCCGAACCGCCTGTGGATCTTCTGGCTGCTGCTCGCGCTGATCTTCGGGTCGAGCTACCTGTCGGCGTTCATGTCCGGCCAGAAGGCCGAGATCACGGTCCCGTACACCGAGTTCACCAAGCAGGTGCAGGCCGGGAACGTCAAGGACATCTACACCAAGGGCTTCTCCATCCAGGGAGAGCTGAAGGGCTCGCAGCCGCAGCCCGACGGCAAGGGCAAGAAGTACCGCGACTTCCGGACCGAACGGCCCTCCTTCGCCCAGGACCAGGTCTACGCCGACATGGTGGCCAAGGGCGTGGTCATCCAGGCCAAGCCGATCAACGAGCCGCGCGGACTCCTCTCCAGCCTCGTGATGTCCCTGCTGCCCACGCTGCTGTTCGTCGGCCTGTGGGTGGCCGCGATGGTGTGGATCTCCCGGCGGGCCGGTGGCGGTGGGGGTGTCCTGGGCAGCCTGAAACGGACGCCGAAGCCGGTCGCCGCCGACGCCAAGCGGGCGACCTTCGAGGACGTCGCCGGCATCGACGAGGTCGAGAACGAGCTGACCGAGGTCGTCGACTTCCTCAAGCACCCGGACAAGTACCGGCGGCTCGGCGCGAAGATCCCGCGCGGAGTGCTCCTGACCGGCCCGCCCGGCACCGGCAAGACGCTGCTCGCGCGCGCCGTCGCCGGTGAGGCGGACGTCCCCTTCTACTCCGCCGCCGCCTCGGAGTTCGTCGAGATGGTGGTCGGCGTGGGCGCGGCCCGCGTACGCGAGCTGTTCGAGGAGGCGCGCAAGACGGCCCCGTCGATCATCTTCATCGACGAGATCGACACGATCGGCCGGGCGCGCGGCGCCGGCAGCTTCGGCGGGAACGACGAGCGCGAGCAGACGCTCAACCAGATCCTCACGGAGATGGACGGGTTCAGCGGGTCGGAGGGCGTCGTCGTCATCGCCGCGACGAACCGCCCGGACGTGCTGGACGCCGCCCTGCTGCGCCCGGGACGGTTCGACCGCCAGATCGCCGTCTCCCCGCCCGACCTGGACGGCCGGGTGCAGATCCTGAAGGTGCACACCAAGGGCTTGCCGCTCGCCCCGGACGCCGACCTGATCGCGATCGGCAAGATGACGCCGGGCATGACCGGCGCCGACCTGGCCAACCTCGTCAACGAGGCGGCGCTGCTGGCGGTCAAGCGCGAGCGCGACACGATCGGCCGGACGGAGTTCACCTCCGCGCTGGACAAGGTGCAGCTCGGCACCGCGCGCGGCATCGTGATCCCCGAGGAGGAGCGCCGCCGCACCGCGTACCACGAGTCCGGGCACGCGGTGCTGGGCATGCTGTTCCCCGGCGCGGACCCGGTCCGCAAGATCACGATCGTGCCGCACGGGCGGGCGATGGGCGTGACGGTGTCGACCCCTGAGGGCGACCGGTACGCCTACGACCGCGACTACCTGCGCGGCCGGATCATCGGCGCGCTCGGCGGGATGGCCGCCGAGGACGTCGTCTTCGGCGTCGTCACGACGGGCGCGGAGAGCGACCTGGAGCAGGTGACGCGGATCGCCCGCTCGATGGTCGGCCGGTGGGGCATGTCGGAGAAGGTCGGGCGGCTGTCGGTCCTGCCGTCGGACGGCGGGGACCCGGCCGGGGGGCAGTACCTCGCCCCGGAGACGCTGAACGCCGTCGACGAGGAGACCCGCCGGATCGTCGACGAGTGCTACGCCGAGGCCGTCCAGACGCTCCGCGAGAACCGCGGCAGGCTGGACGCCCTGACCGAGGCCCTGCTGGAGAAGGAGACTCTCGACGAGCTCGAGGCGTACGCCGCGGCCGGCGTCGACCGCCGCCCGGAGCCCACGGAAGTGGGTGCCTGACCCGGCTCGAGTAGGGGCCTGACCCGGCTCAGACGTGCAGCACCGAGACGTCGTATTTCTGCACCATCGCGTCGTGGGTTACCAGGGTCAGCCCCTCGGACTGTGCCTGCGCCACGAGCATCCGATCGAATGGATCCCGGTGGATGGAGGGCAGCCTTCCGGCGGCCATGGCATGGCGTGCCGTTATCGGAAGCTCCCGCAGGTCGCAGGCTGCCACCTGCTCCGGAATGTCGGCGGGTCCCAGCTTGCCGGTCGCCTGCTTGATCGCCAGCTCCCATATGCTCGCCGCACTCACGAAGACGTCAGGCTCCGTATCGATCTGGTCCTTGACCTCGTCCGCGAGCTCCGGCGCGTCGATCAACCACCAGAGGACGACATGCGTATCGAGCAGCAACCTCACGGCTAAAGTCCGAACTCTGCGGTGATAGCGGCGTTCGTCTCCTCGGAGTCCCAGTCGTCGGCAAGAACGAGTCTGCCGCGCAACGAGCCCCGTCCCTTGCGATGGACCTGAGCGGACAGAGGCACCACCTTGGCCACCGGCTTCCCCGCACGGCTGATGATGACCTCTTGGCCTGCCTCCACTCGGTCGATGATCCGGGACAGATGTGTCTTGGCCTCGTGGATGTTGTACTGCTCGTCCGTCCCCTTGGACATGAGCACCTCCCGCATGACCAGACTAAGTCTAGTCCGCTTAGCCAGAGAGTACGCTGACCTCGACCGCATCACGCGTTTCGAGCGAGATCCAGCAGCCCTCCGGCGGACGACGCCCTGGTCGGCTCAGAAGCCGTACTGGCGCTGCGGGTCGTCCGGGTGCCACTCCACGAGGACGGTCGTGGCGTCGTCGGCCAGGCGGCCGTGCTGGAAGTCGAGGATGGCGCGGTTCAGGCGGCGTAGCGTCTCGGAGGCGGGCATGCCGGCCGCGCTGTGCCGGATGACGAAGTCGCCAAGGCGCCGCACACCGAACTGCGTGCCGTCGGCGGCCCGCCCCTCGACGACACCGTCGGTGTAGAGCAGGAGGCGGTCGCCGGGCTGCAGGTGCTCGGTGTGGACGGGCGGGGGCGCCGCCAGGTCCAGGTCGTGCCGGTCCTCGGGCAGGCCGAGCGGCAGCCGCGGCCGGCGGAACAGCTCCTTGATCACCTTGTTGTCCCGAATCAGCAGCGGCGGCGGATGCCCGCAGGCGATCCAGCGGAACCGGCCGGTGGTGACGTCCAGGTCGCACAGCAGCGCGGTCGCGAACCGCGAGCCGCCGAACTGGCCCGCGATCGCGTGGTCGGCGCGGGCCACGAGGTCGGTGAGGTCGCCGCCGGCGCGCCGGGTGTTCCGGCAGCTGGCCATGGCCACGCTGGCGATCAGGCCGGCCGGCAGGTCGTGCCCGACGGCGTCGAACACCGCGAGGTGCAGGTTGTCGCCGAGCAACGAGTAGTCGTACGCGTCACCGCCCACCCCGTACACGGGTTCGATCGCGGCGGCGATGATGACGTCGTCCGTGGCGAACGTCGGCGGTGCCATGAACGCCCAGACCATCTCGGCCTGCAGGGCCATCTGCTGCGTCCGCCGTACGTGGGCGTGGGCGTCGCTGTAGGCGCTCTTGCTCACGACGACGAGCCCGGCGAGGGAGGCGAGCGTACGGCAGCGGTCGAGCGTCGCCTCGCTCACGTCGTCGACGATGAGCTCCAGGACGCCCAGCCGTTCGGTGCCGTCCATGAGGGGCAGCCACACGTGGTGCCGCCCGTCCGCGTCCGCGGCGCCGGGCTGGACCTCGATGGTCCGGAAGGCCCGACCGGCGAGGGTCGAGTCGATCGGCAGCTCCGGCGTGGGCCCATCGTCCGCTCCCGGCATGGCCCGCAGGTACTGCTGCCCGAGGTCGGCGAGGTAGATCGTGGCGCCCTGGACGCCGAAGGGCCGCGCGCACTCGGCCAGGGCGTCGGCGACGGCGCCCGGCCGGAGCAGATGCGACCGGCCCAGCAGCTCCGCGATGGCCTTCCCCGCCACTCCGTCCATCTCGTCGCTGCCGGGCCTCCGCGCGGTCGACGTCATCGCGGCCGACCTCCCCGGCAGACTCCGGTGCCCTCGGCCGCCGGATGCCTCCAGGCGGCGGCGTTCGGGCATGCGTGCTCACAGGATGCACAGGTCACGACAGGGAATCCCCTCAGGCACATGCGGGATGGACCAGAACCCGGTGGCCGCGTCGTGACCACATCGTCGGCCGCAGGCGGCGGCCGTGCCCAACGCCTACCCGCAGGACATTTGCGATAAACCGGTACGGTCGCCCACTGACGGTGCCGATGACTCGCAGGACACGCGGCGGGTCGAAGTGCACACGGATGCCCAACGGCGCGACAATGTTCGCCGCAGCGAACACTTCCCCCGTACGGAGTTCATCCTGTGGGCCTCGCCGACCTCGACAACGCCGATCTCGTCACGGGTCCTCCCGATGGCGATCAGGCTCTCTGGCTCGTGACGGACGACTGGGCACCGGAGCGCGAGGCCCTCGAATACGTCCAGCTCATGATCAAGGTGGCCGCGGCGCTGGCGCACGCCGAACGGCTCGGCGGGGAGGGACGCCGCTCGACCGTCCTCGTGCACAGCACCGGCGAGCCGCCCGGGAGCGTGCTGCAGTTCCTGTGGGATCGGGACATCGCGGCGACGATCGGCAGCGCCCTGCGCCCGCGCCCGGCCACCGGACGGCCGGCCCGCTTCCCCAACCTGCCCGACGGCACACCGGACCTGGCGACGCTCCAGGGCGCGAACGCCGACCGCTTCGCCGCCCAGCACGGCCTCGACGGCTCGGTCGAGTCCCTGGAACTCCTCGACGACGCGCTGGAAGAGCGGCGCCGCCTCCACGGCCTGCGCGCCGACGACGAGGACGAGAAGTTCACCGACGGCGACCTGACCGTCCTCGCCGGCGCGTACGCGGGCGAGGTGCTGCGGCGGCACACCCGGGAGGCCACCTGGTGGTTCGGGCCGCCAGGACGCTCGGGACCCCTGCACCTGCGAGCCGGCCTCGGCCACGGCACCCGCGTCGACGTCCTCGGCCGCGTCCGCGCCTACCTCCGACACGGCTCCCGCGAGTCCGTACACGTGCTGGTCGAAACGCTTCTCACCCGCCTCAACGCCTGAGGCACGTCGCGCCGGAGGAAAAGCCGTCGCTCACCGGCCGTGGATGGGAGTCGGCGTGCAACTCACCCGGGCGACCCGACCAACGTCACTCAGACGGAGCCGAGGTCGATCTCCACTGGGAAGGGGGCCAAAACCTTGACCACGCCGGTGAATACATCTCCATCCCGGTACACCCTGGTCGCCGGGTCCAGAACATAGGTGTACAGCAGCGGGACACCGGTAGGGGCCTGCTCGACCCTCCAGTAGAACGCGATGCCGGCCTTGGCATATTGGTCAACCTTCACGACCCGATCGGTGGTTTCCGAGCCCGGTGAGACCACTTCGACCACCAGTAGTACATGCTCGGGACGCGTCGGCGTGACATCGATCGTGTCCGCGCGGTACACGACGACATCCGGGCGGCGATTGGTGAGCGGCACGTCCTGCAGCCGAACGTCGAAGTCGGTGTCGGCGTTCCACTCCGGGCGCCCCGCGTCGTCCAAGGCGTTCGCCAGGATGCGAGCCAGGCGCTTGTGACGCTTGGACGCACTGGGACTCACGACGACCATCCCGTCTACGACTTCGATGCCCTCGCACTGCTCCTCGGGCCAGGAGTCGTACTGCTCCGCCGTGATCTGCTCATGCATCCATGCAGGAGCGATCATGTCGGCAGTCATGTCCTACCTCCTGAGCCTGCTCAGCGGACCCGGCCCTGACCAATAGGGTACTGTCTCCGGCCCGGCTCCGGATGGCCCCGCCGACTGGCCGGCACCGCCACGTACCGGCGCGCCAACGGCGCCATAAGGCCGGGACAAGTGGCCATGACATCTGCGTCGACCGGACGCGTCCGCGCCTATCTCCGGCACGGCTCCCGCGAGTCCCTGCACGCGCTGATCGAAACGCTGCTCACCCGCCTCAACGCCTGACCGCGCCCGGTGAAGGCCGAGTTCATCCCCGCAGGTCGCGGTCCAGGAACCAGGCGGTGATCTCGGCCGGGTACGTCTCGATCGTGACCAGCGTGTGCCCGTCGGAAGTGAAGGCGGCCACCAGGAGGCTCGGATCCTCCATCGGGCGTGTCCACAGCGCACGCCCCCGGCCGTCGATCACCGTGGCGGCCTCTTCCGAGGCGAACAGGGCGCGTGGCCCGTCCGGCGACCAGGTGATGGCCCGGCACGTTCCCTCGGCCGGCACGCGCCCGGTCGATCGCCCAACGAGTTCCACGCCGCCGTCGCCGCCGACGGCGACCGTGTCACCCTCCGGTGAAAGCACGAGCGGGCCGGCGCCGGGCAGGTCCGTACGGTGCCGGACCACCACCTCCCCGCCGGGCAGCCGGTGAATCAGGACGTCACCGTCCGGTCCGACGTAGGCGAGGCGGGCACCGGCGTGATCCAGCACGGCGCCTCCGGCGACGACCGTGGCCATGGTGAACATGACGTCGCCGCTTTCTCCGTCGGCCACCACGACGTTCCGTTCCACGGTCTCGTCCCATGGAGAGGCGGAACTCACGGCCACGATCAGCCTCCCGTCCCCGCTGAAGCCGATGTGGGAGTACCCCGCCCCCTCCGTGCCCGTCCGCCACGAGCCCGCGGCCCACAGTCGTTCCGGTCCCGGGACGCGCCAGACGATCACCTGCCGGTCGAACCTGCCCGCGACCGCGACGAGCGAGCCGTCCGGGCTGACGGCCACGTCCTCGCCCCAGCCGATGTAGTGATCGTCCTCTTGGACGCCGTCGGTCTCCCACGCTCCGGTCTCGGCGTCCAGCACCTCCAGCCCGCCGCTGGAGCTGTTGCCCTCGGCCTCAGAGACGAGCGCCGTCCAGCGCAGGTCCGGACTGGTCCCGATCGCGTTGAAGCCGCTGAAGAAACCCTCGTCACCCACGGCTGAGGTGCCATAGAACTCCTCGTACGCGTCGGGATCCGCCATGTCGCGCATCTCGAAGTCTCCGTGCAGGACGCGGTGGTCGGCCAGGAGAAAGCACGGCGCCCACTCGCCCCGGGAACGCCGCTCCCACCAGCGGTGCGGCATCGGGCGCCGACCCGGCCAGCCGGCCAACTCCTCGATCAGCGCCCGGACCTCGTCCTCCGGCAGGTCTTCGGCATGGCGGGTGATCTCGTCCCACGCCTCGAACTCGCGACCGTCGCCGGCCATGGCCTGCCACTGTTCGATCATCGGGCGAGCTTCCCCTCGTTCGCGCAGACCTGTCCGGGCAGACTCGCTGCGGCTTGCCCTGGCTGCCTGGCCTCGGGGCGTGCGCGCGACCCGCAAGAAGCACGACGGCCGCCAGATCCCCGCTGGGGCAGGCGGCCGGTCGTACGGCGATCAGAGGCCGAGCAGCGACTCGATGCCGATGGTGAGGCCGGGCATTTCGCCGACACGGCGGACGCCGAGCAGGACGCCCGGGCTGAAGGACTCGCGGCTCAGCGAGTCGTGCCGGATCGTCAACGTCTCGCCGTGCCCGCCCAGCAGCACCTCCTGGTGCGCGATCAGCCCGGACAGGCGGACGGCGTGCACGTGGACGCCGTCGACGTCCGCGCCCCGCGCGCCGTCCAGGCCGGTCGTGGTCGCGTCCGGGGACGGGCCGACACCGGCCTTCTCCCGCGCGGCCGTGACCAGCTCGGCGGTGCGCCGGGCAGTGCCGCTGGGGGCGTCCGCCTTGTTCGGGTGGTGCAGCTCCACGATCTCGACCGAGTCGAAGAACGGGGCCGCCTTCTGGGCGAAGTGCATCATGAGCACCGCGCCTACGGCGAAGTTGGGGGCGATCAGGATGTTGGTCCCCGGCCGCTCCGCCAGCCACCCGCGTACGGTGGCGAGCCGCTCGTCGTCGAACCCGGTCGTGCCCACGACCGCGTGCACGCCGTGCTCGGCCAGCCAGCGCAGGTTGTCCATGACCGCGTCGGGATGGGTGAAGTCGATGGCGACCTGTGCGGCCTCGAGGGGCTCCCGGGAGTCGCCGGCGTCCACCGCCGCGACGAGCTCGAGGTCGTCCGCGGCCTCGACCGCGCGGCACAGCTCGGCACCGACGCGCCCGCGCGCGCCCAGCACCCCGACTTTGATCATTCTTCGTTCCTCCTGCTCGTACGGGCCTCGCCGAGCCTATCGCCGACCGGGGGAAGCCCTCCTATCAGCACGTCGAGGAAGACCTCGAACCTCGGTGGCGGATCCGTCGGCGGACCGCCCTGCTCGTTCGCCAGCCACCCCAGCAGGGCGGTGCTGAAGACGTACCAGCACTGGACCGCGGGCTCGATGCCGGCCTCGGTGAAGACGTCGACGACCCGCCCCCGGAACCGCCGGTAGGCCGCCTCGGAGGTGTCGCCGTGGACATGCAGTGGGTTGGCCGCCCGGACCATCCTCGGGATCGGTTTCTTCAGCTATCCCTTCTTTCTGTCGCTGTACCTGGAGAACGTCCTCGGATACTCGGCCCTGCGCACGGGCGTGGCCGCCCTGCCGGTCTCGGTCGGCGTCCTCATCGGAGCGCAGCTCAGCGGGCGCTCGTCGAACAGGCACGGCGTACGGCCGGTCGCGGCGTTCGGATCGGCGGTGACGGCGATCGGCCTCCTGGGCCTCGCCGGGCTCGACGCCCACAGCGCCTACCTCACCGGCGTCTGCCTGCCGGGCGTGCTCGTGGGCCTGGGCACCGGACTGGCCATCACGCCGATCACGATGGCGGCCACGAGCGGCGTCCCGGCGACGTCGGCCGGGGTCGCGTCCGGCCTCTTCAACACGACACGACAGGTCAGCGGCGCCGTCGGCCTGGCCCTCCTGGCGACGGTCGCCGCCGCCCCCGGAGGGAACACGGACGCACAGGCGGCCGGCTACGCCAGGGCGTTCCTCGTCGCCGCCTGCTTCGCGGCACTCGCGGCTCTCAGCGCCCCGCTACTCCAGCGCGCGCAGCGGCAGTCGTCATGACACTCCTGGGGTAACCCCTTGTACTATTTACCATTGCAATATTACTGTCCCCTTGACCTCGAACGGAGGCAGCGTGATCAGTGAAGGCATCTCCGCCGTCGACTACCACGCCGGCGGCGAGCCGTTCCGGATCGTCACCAGCCTGCCCGAGATCGCCGGGGCGACGGTGGCGGAGAAGCGCGTCGCGGCGATGACCGACGGGGAGGTCGACGGACTCCGCCGGCTCCTCTGCTCGGAGCCGCGTGGTCACGCCGACATGTACGGAGGCTTCATCGTGCCCCCGGACGACCCGGGAGCGCACTTCGGTGTGCTCTTCTGGCACAAGGACGGTTTCTCCACCGCATGCGGGCACGGCACCATCGCCCTCGGCGTGTGGGCGGTCGAAAGCGGTCTGGTGCCGGCCGACCCCACGGGCGTCACCAACGTCGTGGTCGACGTGCCGTCGGGCCGTGTCACGGCCCAGGTCTCGACCACCGGCTCCAGGGTCACCGCGGTCGACTTCGTCAACATCGCCAGCTACGTCCTCCATGACGAAGTCGTGGTGCCGACGTCCCGCGGGCCGGCCCGGTGTGTGATCGGTTTCGGTGGCGCGATCTACGCCCAGGTGCCGGCCTCGGCACTCGGTCTCGCGGTCGATGTCGCCTCTCTCCCCGCTCTGATCGAGGCCAGTCGCGAGATCAGGACATGGCTCAACGCGACCGCCTATGCCGATCACCCTCTCGACTCACGGCTCAGCGGCATATACGGGGTGATCTTCTTCGAAGATCTCGGGGCCGACGCCGACGGGAACCCCCGACAGCGCAATGTGACCGTCTTCGCCGACGGCGAGGTCGACCGTTCGCCCTGTGGTTCGGGGACGTGCGCACGGGTCGCCACGCTCCACGCGACCGGCGGGCTCAAGCAGGGCCAGGCCCTCGTCCACTCCTCGATCGTCGATTCGACGTGGCTTGCCCGGGTGACGGACACCATCGAGGTCGCCGGGCGCGACGCGGTGATCCCCGTGGTGACCGGGCGCGCCTTCCGGACCGGGGAGCACAAGTTCGTCGTCGACCCCGAGGACGACATGGTTCCGGGCTTCGTGCTTCGCTGAGGTCGGCGATGATGACAAGGCCGGGGGCGACCGGGCCGAAGATCCGGGCAGAGCCGATCACACGCAAGCTCGATGGAGACACGATGCATGCCGTCTTTTCCACGGGAGATCTGCAGTTCTCATCGGTATCCCGGGAAAGCAGTCTGCGTCAGCAGGTCACCGAGGCCATACGTGCTGCGCTGATCGCCGGGCGGATGCGGCCCGGCGTCGTCTACTCCGCTCCGGTTCTCGCCGAGATGCTCGGGGTGTCGGCCACGCCGGTGCGTGAGGCCATGCTCGATCTGGCCAGAGAGGGGCTCGGCGAGGTCGAGCGCAACAAGGGCTTCCGTGTGACCGAGGTGTCCGACCAGGAACTGGACGAACTCGCCGAAGCGCGAATCCTGCTCGAGGTCCCCACGATGGGTGCCGTCGCCGAGCGCTACGACGAGTCGATGAACGCCGTGTTCGGCACGCTCCGGCAACTCGCGCGCGACCTCGAGACGGCCGCCGAGGCCGATGAGCTCATCACGTACATGCGGCTGGACACCGAGTTCCACACCACCTTTCTCGCGCTGCACGGCAACACCGAGGTCGTCAAGGTGGTCCGGCAGTTGCGCGGTCGCAGTCGCCTCTACGGTCTCGAAGCCCTGGCGCGCTCCGGCCGGCTGTTCCAGTCGACACGCGAGCACATGCAGATGATCGACCTCGCGACCGCGAAGGACCGGCCCGGTCTCGAGGCTCTCACCCGCACCCACATCGAGCACACACGGACGATCTGGGCGTCAGGGCAAGACGGCTAGCCCACAGTCAGGAGAAGACCATGGACGTGATCACCATCGGTCCTGAGGAGATCCGCTCCGCCATCCCCATGTCGGATGCGATCGACGCGGTGCGGGCCGGATTCGTCGCAATGCGGCGAGGCGAGTTCGAGATGCCGACGCGGACGGCTCTCAGAGACGGCGCCTTCCTGGTCATGTCGGCCCACCACCGCCCGACCGCATCGACGATGGTCAAGACGCTGAGTCTCAACTTCACCGACCGCACGCCGGCCATCGTCGGCACCGTGGTCTGGAGTGAACTCGGTCACGCTCGTCACCTGGTCGCCGATGCCGCCGAGGTGACCCGCATCCGAACCGGCGCGATCGTCGGCGTCGCCACCGACCTGCTCGCCCCGGCAAGGCCGGCACCTGCGCCATCATCGGTGCCGGCGGACAGGCCGCCGACCAGATCCGCGCCGTGCACGCCGTCCGCCCGCTCACCGGACTCGAGATCGTGGGCACCACCCGCGATCGCGCCGAAGCACTGGCCGACGTCATTCGCGCCGAACTGCCCGTCACCGACATCGTCGCCGGCACCGATGCCGACAAGGCCGTCCGTGATGTCGACATCGTCTGCTGCGCGACCACCTCGACGACGCCGTTGTTCTCCCTCGACTCCCTGGCCGACCGCGCACACGTCAACGCCATCGGCTCGTTCCGCCCGACCATGCGGGAGCTCCCCGACGAACTGCTCGCCGACGCGACCGTCGTGATCGACGAGCGGGAGGCCGTCCTCGAAGAAGCCGGCGAGGTCATCCACGCCCTCCGGCAGGGTGCGATCACCGAGGGCCATCTCATCGAACTCGGAACCGCCCTCACCGACGGCGTGCCGCCCCGTGCCGGACGTACGGTCTTCAAGACCGTCGGCGTGGCCATGCAGGACTGGGCGATCGCCCACCTGCTCGCCCAGCGCTATCTTCCGAACGAATGAGGCCGTTCCCGTGAACGCCGAAGGGGCTTTCCGGCTCGTCGGGACGAGCCGGAAAGCCCCTTCGGTGATGCTTCAGAGGGTGAAGTCGCGGCCCTCGAAGGGGCCGATGACCGTCAGGGTCATCGAGCGGCCCAGGATGTCGCGGCCGACCGTGCGGACGTCGTCCAGCGTGACGGCCTCGATGCGGCCCAGGATGTCGTCGACCGAGAGCAGGCTGTCGTAGACCAGCTCGCTCTTGCCGATGCGGCTCATCCGGGACCCGGTGTCCTCAAGACCCAGCACGAACGATCCTCGCAGCTGGCCCTTGCCGCGCTCGAGCTCCTCCTCGGTGATGCCGTGCTCGGCCACCTTGGCGACCTCTTCGCGGCAGATCTCGAGGACCTCGTCGACCTTGGCGGGCAGGCAGCCGGCGTACACCCCGAAGATGCCGGTGTCGGCGTACTGGGTGTTGTAGCTGTACACCGAATATGCCAGGCCGCGCTTCTCGCGAATCTCCTGGAACAGCCGGGAGGACATCCCGCCGCCGAGCGCGGCGTTCAGGACGCCGAGGGCGAAGCGTCGCTCGTCGGTGCGGGTGATCCCGACGGTGCCGAGGATCAGGTTGGCCTGCTCCGTCGGCCGATCGAGTGACCGTACGCCGGGGGTCGGCGCCGCGCCGGGGCCGCCTATCCGCGGCTCGGTGGGCCGCTGCCCGGCGTCGCCGAGGACGCCCGCGAACGCCGCCTGGACCTGCCGTACGACCTCGTCGTGGTCGATGTTGCCGGCCGCCGAGACGACGAGGTTCTGCGGGACGTAGCGGTCCCGGTAGTACCGCGCGATGCGGTCCCGGCCGATGCCGCTGATCGACTCGACGGTGCCGAGGATCGGGCGGCCCAGCGGCGTGTCGCCGAACAGTGCCGCGGAGAACTCGTCGTGCACCGCGTCGGTGGGGTCGTCGTCGTGCATGGCGATCTCTTCGAGGATCACCCCGCGCTCGGCGTCGACGTCCTGCGGCTCGATGAGCGAGTCGATCACCATGTCGGAGACGACGTCGATGGCCAGCGGCATGTCGGAGTCGAGCACCCGCGCGTAGTAGCAGGTGTACTCCTTGGCGGTGAAGGCGTTCATCTCACCGCCCGCCGCGTCCATCAGCGAGGAGATCTCCAGCGCGGTGCGCTTGCGCGTGCCCTTGAACAGCAGGTGCTCGAGGTAGTGGCTCGCGCCCGCGTCCTCGACCGACTCGTCACGCGAGCCGACGCCGGCCCAGATGCCGAAGGCCACCGACCGGACGGTCGGCACGGTCTCGGTGACGACGCGCAGCCCACCCGGCAGGACCGTCCGCCGGACCACCCCGGCGCCGTCGGCGCCGGGGTGTACGACGTAGGTGGAGCCGGGCTCCTGCTCCCTGGCGAGGACCGTCATGAGTTACGGTCGCTGTCGCCGCCACGGCCGCTGCCGCCGCTGCTACGGGTGCGACGCCGGCGAGGGCGCTCACCCCCGTCGCGGCTCTCCCGGCGCTCCGGGCGCTCGGCCCGCTCGCCGTCCTCGGCGGGCGCCGGCGCCTCGTCGGAGTCGGAGGCGGGAGCGGCCTCGGCGGCCGCGGCCTCGCGCTCGACGACCTCGACCGGGACCAGCGACAGCTTGCCGCGGTTGTCGATCTCGGTGACCTCGACCTGGATCTTCTCGCCGACCTTGATGACGTCGTCGATGTTCTCGATCCGCGCGCCGCCGTGCAGCTTGCGGATCTGGGAGATGTGCAGCAGGCCGTCCTTGCCGGGCAGCAGCGACACGAAGGCGCCGAACGTGGTGGTCTTCACCACGGTGCCGAGGTAGCGCTCGCCGACCTCGGGCATGTGCGGGTTGGCGATCGAGTTGATCGCCTGCCGCGCGGCCTCGGCGGACGGGCCGTCGGTGGCGCCGACGTAGATCGTGCCGTCGTCCTCGATCGTGATCTCGGCGCCGGTGTCGTCCTGGATCGAGTTGATCATCTTGCCCTTGGGGCCGATGACCTCGCCGATCTTGTCGACCGGGACCTTGATGGTGATGATCCGCGGCGCGTTCGGGCTCATCTCGCCCGGGGCCTCGATGGCCTCGTGCATGACGTCGAGGATCGCCAGCCGGGCGCCCTTGGCCTGCTTGAGCGCGGCGGCAAGGACGTTCGCCGGGATGCCGTCCAGCTTCGTGTCGAGCTGCAGGGCCGTGATCACGTCGCGGGTGCCGGCGACCTTGAAGTCCATGTCGCCGAAGGCGTCCTCGGCGCCGAGGATGTCGGTCAGCGTGACGTACTCGTCGCCCTCGTTGATGAGGCCCATCGCGATGCCGGCCACCATCTCCTTGAGCGGGACGCCGGCCGACAGCAGCGACATGGTGCTGGCGCATACGGAGCCCATCGAGGTGGAGCCGTTCGAGCCGACCGCCTCCGACACCTGCCGGATGGCGTACGGGAACTCCTCACGCGTCGGCAGCACCGGGAGCAGTGCGCGCTCGGCGAGCGCGCCGTGGCCGATCTCGCGCCGCTTCGGCGAGCCGACGCGGCCGGTCTCCCCGGTGGAGTACGGCGGGAAGTTGTAGTTGTGCATGTAGCGCTTGGTGCGCTCGGGGTTGAGCGTGTCGATCATCTGCTCCATGCGGAGCATGTTCAGCGTGGTCACGCCCATGATCTGGGTCTCGCCGCGCTCGAACAGCGCCGAACCGTGCACGCGCGGGATGACGCCGACCTCGGCGGTCAGCTGGCGGATGTCCTTCACGCCACGGCCGTCGATGCGGACCTTCTCGGAGATGACCCGCTCGCGGACGAGCTTCTTGGTCAGCGCGCGGAACGCGGCGCTGATCTCCTTCTCCCGCTCGACGAAGTCGGGGCCGACCTTCTCGGCCGCCAGGGCCTTGACGCGGTCCAGCTCGGTCTCGCGCTCCTGCTTGCCCGCGATCGTGAGCGCCTGGGCCAGCTCGGTGCGGACGGCCGCCTCGACGGCGCCGTACACGTCGTCCTGGTAGTCCAGGAAGATCGGGTACTCGGCCGTCTCCTTGGCCGCCTGCTCGGCGAGGCTGCTCTGCGCCTGGCAGAGGACCTTGATGAACGGCTTGGCGGCCTCCAGGCCCTCCGCGACCGTCTCCTCGGTCGGCGCGACCGCGCCCTCGGCGACGAGCTTCAGCGTGCCGGTCGTCGACTCGGCCTCGACCATCATGATCGCGACGTCGCCGTCCTCGAGCACCCGGCCGGCGACGACCATGTCGAAGGTCGCCTTCTCCAGCTCCGGGTGGGTGGGGAACGCCACCCACTGGCCCTCGATCAGCGCGACGCGCACGCCGCCGATCGGGCCGGAGAACGGCAGGCCCGCGAGCTGGGTGGACATCGACGCGGCGTTGATCGCCACGACGTCGTACAGGTGCTCCGGGTGCAGCGCCAGGATCGTCTCGACGACCTGGATCTCGTTGCGCAGGCCCTTCTTGAACGAGGGGCGCAGCGGCCGGTCGATGAGCCGGCAGGTGAGGATCGCGTCCTCGCTCGGCCGGCCCTCGCGGCGGAAGAAGGAGCCGGGGATGCGCCCGGCGGCGTACATCCGCTCCTCGACGTCGACGGTCAGCGGGAAGAAGTCGAGGTTCTCCTTCGGCTTCTTCGACGCGGTGGTCGCGGACAGGACCATCGTCTCGTCGTCGAGGTAGACGACGGCCGAGCCGGACGCCTGGCGGGCCAGCCGGCCCGTCTCGAAGCGAATCTTGCGTTGGCCGAATGCGCCGTTGTCGATGACGGCTTCGGCGATCTTCACACCATCCACGATGTGAAACCTCCTTGGGTCAGGTGGGAAATCCCGCATCCGTACCCGGAGGTGCAGCGCTCTGGTAAGAGGTGCCGGTCTTCGATCGAAGCCGTCGGATCGTCTGTGATCCGAGGGCCACTACCGAGGACCGGCCCCCGACACACCGTACGGGCGGCCGCGGGCTGTTGTGGAGTTATACGAAGAGAGGGAGCGGCATGCGCCGCTCCCTCCCGGACGTTATCGGCGGAGGCCGAGACGCTCGATCAGCTGCCGGTATCGGTTGATGTCCTTCTTCTGCAGGTACTGCAGAAGCCGGCGGCGGCGGCCGACCATCAGAAGCAGGCCACGACGGCTGTGGTGGTCGTGCTTGTGGGTCTTCAGGTGCTCGGTGAGCTCGTTGATCCGCTTGGTGAGCAGCGCGACCTGAACCTCGGGCGACCCGGTGTCACCGTCGACGGTGGCGTACTCGGCCATGATCTGCTTCTTGGTGGCGGTGTCCAACGACACGGCTCTCCTTCTCTATCGGGTACGCGGTATGGAGTTCGAATGCACCCGGAAACCATGCGTACCCACAGTCTCCTGGGTGGAGGGGCCGCGGCTCGGTGAGCCGCCTCGCCGTACGCGGGGCAGCCGACTACTGCCGGTCACTTCCCCAGCGGCAAATCACGGTACCACGACATGCCGAGCAGCCCATTATCAAGCTCAACGACGCCGTCCGCCGGGATGTTCCCCACGGGCCAGGTCAGGACGCGGTGATCTCCCGCGCCCGCGCGACGTCGTCGTGCATCCGCTCGATCAGCGCCTCGATCGAGTCGAACTTCAGCGTGTCGCGCAGCCGGGCGGTGAAGTCGACGCTCACGTGCTCGCCGTACAGGTCGAGGTCGTCGCGGTCCAGGGCGTACGCCTCGACCGTGCGCTCCTGCCCCTCGAACGTCGGGTTGGTGCCGATGGAGATCGCCGCCGGCCAGCGCGCGTCGGGAGAGCCCGCCGAGTCGTCGCCCCGCGCCCGCCCGTACCCGGCGCAGTTCAGGTCAGCCGGCGTACACCCCGTCGCTCGGGATCGCGGTGTGCGGCAGGGTCTCCAGGTTGGCGGTCGGGAAGCCGAGCTCACGGCCGCGCCGCGCGCCGCGGACGACCACGCCCTCGACCCGGTGCGGACGGCCCAGCAGCTGCTCGGCGCCCTCGATGTCCCCGGCGGCGAGCCGCTCGCGGATCCGCGTCGAGGAGATCGGCTCGCCGTTGGCGACGAGCGGGACGCCCTCCGCCTCGAAGTCGTACTTGTCCCCCAGCTCCCGCAGCAGCGCGACGTCTCCGCGCGCCTTGTGGCCGAAGCGGAAGTCCTCCCCCACGACCACGCGCGCCGCGTGCAGCCGGTCGACGAGCACCGACTGGACGAACTCGTCAGGCACCATCCGGGACAGCTCCAGCGTGAACGGCAGGATCATGACCGCGTCGGCGCCCAGGCCCGCCAGCAGCTCGGCGCGCCGCTTCGGCGTGCACAGCAGCGGCGGGTGCGTGCCGGGCCGCACGACCTCGTCCGGATGCGGATCGAACGTGATCACCACCGACGGCAGTCCGAGCTCACGTGCGAACTCCGACGCCCGGGCGACGATGCGCTGGTGCCCCCGGTGCACCCCGTCGAACACTCCGATGGTGACGACGGACCTGCCCCAGTCGGCGGGCACCTCGTCGAGGCCATGCCAACGTCGCACCTGTCCACCCCTTCTCGCGGTCTCCCTTAGCCTGCCACACCGATGACAACGGGTCGGTTCCGGCTCATGATCGGCCCATGCCCATCGCCTGGAGACCCGTGCTGGCCGTCAGTGTCGCGGCCGGCGTCGTACTGACCGTGCTGAGCGCCCGGTACGGCTACCACCGGGATGAACTGTACTTCCGCGCCCTCGGTGCGCACCCCGCATGGGGGCACCCGGACCAGCCGCCGCTCGTCCCGCTGTACGCGGCCGCCGCCGGAGACTCGCTGATGCTGCTGCGCCTGCCCGCGACACTGGCGTTCATGGCGGGCGTGGTGCTGACCGCCCTGATCGCCCGGGAGATGGGCGGCGGCCCGCGCGCCCAGACGGTCGCGGCGCTGGCGTGGGCGGTCACACCGGCGCTCGCGGTCGGCGGTCACCTCATGCAACCGACGATCTTCGACGTCGTGGCCTGGGCCGCGGTGACCTTACTGGTCACCCGCTGGGTACGGGTCCGCGACGACCGTCTCCTGCTCGGCGTCGGCCTGGTCACCGCGGTCGCGCTGCAGATCAAGTTCATGATCGTGTTCTTCCTCGCCGCGCTGGCGGTGGGAGTGGTGGTGGCCGGGCCGCGGGCGCTACTGCGCCGCCCGCTGCTGTACGCCGGTGCGGCGGTGGCCGTCCTCGCCTGGCTGCCGGGCCTGTGGTGGCAGGCCCGGCACGGCTGGCCGCAACTGGAGATGGGCCGGGTCATCGCGGCCGAGGGCTCCGACGGCGGCCGGCTGGGCTTCCTACCCTGGCAGGTGATCGACACAGGTCTCCTCACCGCGCCGATCTGGATCGTCGGGCTGGTGCGGCTGTGGCGGGGGCCGTGGCGGCTGTTCGTCTGGGCCTACGCGTTCCTGCTGCTCGTCTTCCTGATCACCGGCGGCAAGCACTACTACACGATGGGCGCCTACCCCGCGCTGTGGGCCGCCGGCGCGCAGGTCGTCGAGCGGTGGCGGCTGCGGCCGGTGATGTTCGGAGTCGCGGCGCTCACGACGATCGGGCTGCTGCTGCCGGTGTATCCGCTGCGCGTCCTGCACGCGACGCCGGAGGCGGCGATCAGCTATGACGTCCGCGAGACGGTGGGCTGGCCGGAGCTCACCGCGGCGGTGGCGAAGATCTACCGTCCCGGCTACGTCATCCTGGCCGGCGACTACGGCGTCGCGGGAGCGATCGACCGGTACGGCGCGGCGTACGGCCTGCCGAAGGCCCACAGCGGCCACAACGGCCTGTGGTACCTCGGGCCGCCGAAGAACGACGGCGCTCCCGTGATCGTCCTGCCCGCGGCGCGGGAGTTCCTCACGCGGTACTGGTCCGACGTCCAGGTCGCCGGCCGGGTCGACGACGGCGTACGGATCGACAACGAGGAGCAGGGGCAGCCGATCTGGATCTGCCGGGGTCAGCGGGTGCCCTGGGACCGGCTCTGGCCGCGGCTCAAGCGGCTCGCCTGAGCCTAGGGGGGTGTCCGGTGGGTCTTGTTCGCCGCGCAGCCGGACGAAGATCCACCGGCCACCCCCTAAAGGGCCCCGTCGGAGGCGTACGGGCGCAGGCGGACCTGGATCTCGCCGCAGACGCAGCGGCTGTAGGTGACGACGCCCTCGGAGGTGAAGTGCCTCGAGAGGACCTCGTAGACGTCGGACTCGGGCCAGCCGCAGGTCGGGCAGTCACTCACCGGGATTCCGCCTGTAATCGAATAGATTTGGATGACGCTTACATCCAAGCACATCGTGGAAGATGGATCAATGCGGATTACGGGCTACAAAAGCCATGGCGTCGGGGCCGCCGCCGCCCTCGTCAACGCGGTCACGAGCCGCGACGGCGACGGCGGTGACGAGGCGTTGCGGGCGGTCCTCGGCGAGCACGGGTTCTTCGTGCAGCGCTTCACCTCGGCGACCGCGGCCGAGCTGCGGCCCTGGGCCCGCACGCTCCGCTCCTTCTTCGAGGCCGAGAGTCTCGACGCGGCGGTGGGGCTGCTGAACGGCCTGCTGTCCGACGTGCCGATGCATCCGCACCTGGCGGACCACGACCAGCTGGGGCTGCACGTCCACTACGCGCCGCCCGAGGTGGACCTCGCGCACCGGGTCCGCGCGACGACGCTGATGAACCTCGCCGAGCTGCTGTGCGACCACGGCATCGACCGGATCGGCGTGTGCGCCGCGGCCGACTGCGACCGGGTCTACGCCGACGACTCCCGGGGCGGGCGGCGCCGGTTCTGCTCCGACGCCTGCGCCAATCGAACGAACGTCGCCGCCTACCGCGCCCGCCGCCGCACCGTCACCTGAGGGCGAGACGCCCGCTCAGAGCACGCGGGAGCCGCTGGAACAGAACGCGAGGCGCCGCGTCAAGCCGGATGCCCGCTCAGAGCACGCGAGAGCCGCCGGAACAGAACGCGAGACGCGTCGAGCCGGATGCCCACTCGGAGCACGCGGGAGCCGCCGGAACAGAACGCGAGACGCGTCGAGCCGGCTGCCCGCTGAGGGGACGCCCGGCGACCGGTCAGGGCACGAAGACGGCGAGAGGCTTGGCGACGGGGCCGTGCTCCTCGACCAGGGCCAGCAGGGTGCCGTCGGGGCCGAAGACGCCGATGGGCCCCTGGCCGAGCCCCGTCGCGGCCAGCCGGCCGCCGTGCGCGATCTTCCGCGCGTCGTCCTCGGAGACGTCGAGCCGGGGGAACGCGGCGGCGACCGCCTCCTCCATCGGCAGCACGGTGAGCTCCTCGGAGAGCCGGTCGATCGTGTGCGCCATCGACAGGTCGTACGGGCCGACGCGGGTGCGGCGCAGGGCGGTCAGGTGACCGCCGACGCCCAGGGCCGCCCCCAGGTCGCGGGCGAGCGCTCGGATGTAGGTGCCGCTGGAGCAGGTGATCGTCGCGGTCACGTCGAGCAGGTCGCCCTCGCGGCGGAAGTCGCCGAGCCCGAACTCGTACACGGTGACGGTGCGCGGCTTGAGCTCGACCTCCTCGCCGGCCCGGGCCCGCTTGTACGCGCGCTCGCCGTTCACCTTGATCGCGCTGACCTGCGGGGGGATCTGCTCGATCGGCCCGGTCAGGTCCACGACGGCGTTCCGTACGGCGTCCTCGGTCACCTCGGCCGCCGAGGCGGTCGCGGTGGGCTCGCCCTCGGCGTCGTCGGTGTTGGTGGACTGCCCGAGGCGGATGACGGCCTCGTAGGTCTTCTCGGTGAGCGCCAGGTGCCCGAGCAGCCGGGTGGCCTTCTCGACCCCGACGACCAGCACGCCCGTCGCCATGGGGTCGAGGGTGCCGGCGTGCCCGACGCGTCGGGTGCCCGCCAGCCGGCGCATCTTGCCCACGACATCGTGGGACGTCCAGGCCGGCTTGTCGACGATGACAAGTCCGTTCATGGGCGCGCGGCTACCTCGATCTGGGTCAGGAGCTCGCGCAGCCGGGCGACGGCCTGCTCGACCTCGCCGTGCAGGGTGAAGCCCGCCGCGGTGGGGTGGCCGCCGCCGCCGAGGGCCACGCAGGCCATGCCGACGTCGATGCGGCCCTTGGACCGCGTGGACACCTGCCAGGCGCCCTCGTCGTCCTCCTTGAAGACGACGGCGACCTCCGCCTCGTCCGTACGGCGGACGACGTCGATGACGCCTTCGAGCAGGTCGTACGAGAGGCCGTGCGCGGCGCGGTCGGCTCGCGTCACGGTCGTCCAGACCATGCCGAGACCGTCCGCGACGTCCGGCTCCAGCCGGGCGCGGCCGAGCGCGGCCGCGAGCACGGGCAGGTATCCGAAGGGGGCGCGGTCCCAGACCTCGCGGGCGACCCGCTCGGGCCGGATGCCCGTCGCCAGCAGCCGCTGCGCCAAGGCGTGGACCTCGGGGGTCGTGGTCCGGTACTTGAACGAGCCGGTGTCGGTGACCAGCCCGACGTACAGGTCGAGCGCGATGTCGTGGGTGAGCGGGACGCCCAGCCGGTCGATGAGGTCCTCGACGATCACGGCGGTGGCCGCGGCGCCGGGGGCGACCAGGTGCGTGGTGCCGAACCGGGTGTTGGACGCGTGGTGATCGACGACGATCAGCTCCCGCGCCTTCCCTGCGTTGGCCGCCAGGCTGCCGAGGCGGTCGCTGCCCGCCGCGTCGAACGTGATCATCACGTCCGGCTCGGCGGGGAAGTCGGCCGGGTCGGTGAGCAGGTCCAGGCCGGGCAGGAAGCGCAGGATCCGCGGCACGACGAACGCGTCGCCGAACGAGGCCGTGAACGGCTTGCCCAGCGCGCGCAGCGCCTGCGCGAAGGCCAGCATCGAACCCAGCGCGTCGCCGTCGGGCCAGACGTGGCAGGCGATGCACACCTCGTCGGTCCGCTGGATCGACTCGACCGCCCTGTCCCACTCGTCGGCGGCGATGGCTGGGACCCTACCCGGCGCGGAGTTCACGACCGGGAGTATCCCGCGTCGTCGCCACCGTCGCTGTCGGTTTCGTCAACATCGTCCTCGATCAAGGTCTCCCGGTACGGGTTGGCGTCACCCGCGGGCCGGGCCTTCTCCGCCGCCTTGGCGACCCGCTCGTCGGCGGCGCGCGCCTTGGCGAGCAGATCGTCGATCTGGCGGGCGTTGTCGGGAATCGCGTCCGGCACGAAAGTGAGGCTGGGCGTGTGCCGCACGCCCGTGCGCTTGCCCACCTCCGAGCGGATCACACCCTTGGCGCTCTCCAGCGCCGCGGCGCTGTCGGCGCGCTCGGCGTCGCTGCCGTACACGGTGTAGTAGACCGTCGCGTCCCGCAGGTCGTTGGTCAGCCGCGTGTCCGTCACGGTCACGAAGCCGAGCCGCGGGTCCTTGATCCGCCGCTCCAGCATCTCCGCGACGATCTGCTGAATGCGATCGGCGAGCTTGCGAGCCCTCGCGGGGTCGGTCACAGTTCCTCCATTGTCGTTCGGCCGCCCGACCGGCCTGGGTCGGGGCGGGCCCTCACCGATGCCTCGCGAACGTCACTCACGACTCCTCTTCATTGAAGAGCCGCTGCCTGGCGGACAGGAGCTCGACCTCCGGCCGCCCGGCGATGAGACGCTCGCACGCCTCGAGCACCTCGACGCAGTTGCCCGCCGTGTCGGACACGACCGCGACGCCGATCTCCGCCCGCCGGTGCAGGTCGAGGTTGCCGGTCTCGGCCGCCGCGACCGCCGGAAACCGACGTCGTACCTCGGCGACGATCGGGCGGACAACGGCACGCTTCTGTTTGAGCGAGCGTACGTCGCCGAGCAAAAGGTCCAGAGTCAGCGATCCCACATACACAACGGTCACCCCGCGCGATCCGTTCCGGTCATCCGCATTTCAGTCACCGGCGCAGGGACGGCCGACAGCGAGATGGCGTGCGACAGAGCCGCACGCCACCGTGGAGCCCACGCGGAACGGATGACATCCGTCCGCGTGGGCTCACGCCGTCTCGAAATCAGGCCGTCCGGGGCCTTCGAGGGTCAGACGCGCGGCTTCTCCCGCATCTCGAAGGTCTCGATGATGTCACCGAGCTTGATGTCGCCGTAGCCGATCCCGATACCGCACTCGAAGCCCTCGCGGACCTCGGTCGCGTCCTCCTTGAACCGGCGGAGCGAGGACACCGTGAGGTTGTCGGAAACGACCACACCGTCCCGGACCAGCCGCGCCTTGCTGTTGCGGTTGATCGTGCCGGACTGGACCATCGAACCGGCGACGTTGCCGATGCGCGGCACCTTGAAGATCTCGCGGATCTCCGCGGTGCCGAGCCGCACCTCTTCGTACTCGGGCTTGAGCATGCCCTTGAGTGCGGCTTCGACCTCCTCGATCGCCTGGTAGATGACCGAGTAGTAGCGGATGTCGACGCCCTCGCGGTCCGCCAGCTCCTGCGCGTTGCGCTCGGGACGGACGTTGAAGCCGATGATGACCGTGCCCTCGGACGTGAGCGAGAGGTTCACGTCGTCCTGGGTGATCGCACCGACACCGCGGCGGATGACGCGCAGACCGACCTCGTCGCCGACGTCGATCTTGAGGAGCGCGTCCTCCAGGGCCTCCACCGAACCGGACACGTCGCCCTTGATGACGAGGAGCAGCTCCTGCACCTCGCCCTTCTCGAGGTCCTTGAACATCTCCTCGAGAGTGCGACGCCCGCGGCTGCGGAGCAGCTCGGCGTTGCGCTTGCGGGCCTGACGGCGGTCGGCGATCTGCCGGGCCATCCGGTCGTCGTCGACGACGATGAAGTTGTCGCCGGCGCCGGGCGTGGCCGACAGGCCGAGCACCAGGACCGGACGGGACGGCAGCGCCTCCTCGACGTTGTTGCCGTTCTCGTCGAGCATCGCCCGGACGCGGCCGAAGGCCTCACCACAGACGATCGAGTCGCCGACCCGGAGCGTGCCGCGCTGCACGAGCACGGTCGCCACGGAGCCGCGGCCCTTGTCGAGGTGCGCCTCGATCGCGACGCCCTGCGCGTCCTGGGCCGGGTTGGCCCGCAGGTCGAGCTCGGCGTCGGCGGTCAGCACGACCGCCTCGAGCAGGTCGTCGATGCCCAGCCGCTGCTTCGCCGAGATGTCGACGAACTGCGTCTGGCCACCGAACTCCTCGGCGACGAGGCCGTACTCGGTGAGCTGGGCGCGCACCCGCTGCGGGTCCGCCCCCTCCTTGTCCACCTTGTTGACCGCGACGACGATCGGCACACCGGCCGCGTTCGCGTGGTCGATGGCCTCGGTGGTCTGCGGCTTCACCCCGTCATCGGCGGCGACCACCAGCACGACCAGGTCGGTCGTCTCGGCGCCACGGGCACGCATGGCGGTGAACGCCTCGTGACCCGGGGTGTCGATGAAGGTGATCTTGCGCTCCTGGCCGTCGACCTCGGTCGCGACCTGGTAGGCGCCGATGTGCTGGGTGATGCCGCCGGCCTCGCCGGCGACCACGTTGGCATTGCGGATGGCGTCGAGCAGCTTGGTCTTACCGTGGTCGACGTGACCCATGACGGTCACGACCGGCGGACGCGACACGAGGTGCTCGTCGCCGCCCTCGTCCTCACCGAACTCGATGTCGAAGGACTCGAGCAGCTCGCGGTCCTCGTCCTCGGGGCTGACGACCTGGACGTTGTAGTCCAGCTCCGCACCGAGCAGCTGCAGGGTCTCCTCGTTGACCGACTGCGTCGCCGTCACCATCTCACCGAGGTGCAGCATCACCTCGACGAGCGACGCCGGGTTGGCGCCGATCTTCTCGGCGAAGTCGGTCAGTGAGGCGCCCTGCGGCAGCCGGATGGTCTTGCCGCTGCCACGGGGAACACGCACGCCGCCGATCGCCGGCGCCTGCATGTTGTCGAACTCTTGACGCCGCTGCTTCTTGGACTTGCGGCCCCGCGCGGGACGCCCGCCCGGACGGCCGAACGCGCCCTGCGTGCCACCACGGCCGCGACCGCCGCCACCGGGGCGCGGGCCGCCGAAGCCGCCACCGCCACCCGGACGGCCGGCACCGCCGCCGGCACCCGCCGGACGGCCGAAACCGCCGCCGCCACCGGGACGACCGCCGCCACCGGGACGACCTCCGCCGCCGCCACCGCCGGGACGGCCACCGCCGCCACCGCCGGGACGACCGCGCCCACCGGGACCGCCGGGACCGCCGGGGCCACCGGAGTCCCGCTGCGGACGGGACGGCATGTTCATCGGGCTGGGCCGCGGGCCGCCAGGCCGAGGCGGCATGCTGCCCGGGTTCGGACGGGGACCGCCCGCGCCCGGAGCACCCGGACGGCCGGAAGCCGCCGGACGGTCGCCACGCGGCGCACCACCCGGACGGTCACCACGCGGCGCACCACCCGGACGGTCACCACGCGGCCCACCGGGACGGTCACCGCGCGGACCCGCGGGGCGATCGCGGTCGCGGTCGCCACGCTGGCCGGGCGGACCCGGACGGGGACCCGGCTTGGGCGCCGAGCCCATGCCCGTGTTGGTCGAAGAGAACGGGTTGTTGCCCGGACGGGGACGACCCCCGCCGGGGCGCTGACCGGGCGCCGCCGGACGCTGCCCGCCGGGGCCACCGGAACCACCGGGGCCGCCGGAACCACCCGGACGGGGACCCGGCTTCGGCCCAGGACCCGGACGGCCGGCGCCGGGCGCCGGACGGGGACCGGGCTTCGGCCCAGGGGCACCGCCCTGCGGGGCCGGCGCGCCGCCCTGCGGGGCGGGGGCACCGCTCTGCGGGGCGGGACGGGGCGCCGCGGGACGCGGCGCGGGCTGACGGGGACCCGGCTTCGGGGCCTCGGGCGCCGCGGGGCGCGCGGCCTCCGCCTTGAACTCGGGCCGCAGGTCCGGCCGGGGCTGCTGCTCCGGTCGGGGCTGCTGCTCCGGCTTGGGCTCCTGCCTCGGCGCGGCCGGCTTCGGACCCGGAACCGGCCTGTTGCGCGGACCCGGCTTCGGAGCCGGGGCCGATCCTCTTCTGTCGGCGGACGGCTTCGCCGGTCCGCCACCGAAAGCTTCTTTAAGTCTGCGTACAACCGGCGCCTCGATCGTCGAGGACGCCGAACGGACGAACTCGCCCATTTCGTTGAGCTTGGCCATGACGGCCTTGCTCTCGACACCGAACTCCTTGGCGAGCTCGTACACCCGGACCTTTGCCACTGCACTCCCTACTCGGCCCGGGGAAACGCGTCCTCGGACCGTCGCTACCTTGCGGTAATCATCGCTGCGTGCTCATCGAGCGCTCATAGCAATCTCGACCTGCTTCCGACTAGACGTCGCTTACAAACCGTCCTGCTGTGACTCGAACCAGTGCCGGAGCGCACTGACGTCGAGCGGCCCCGGCAGGCGGAACGCCCGCGGAAACGCCCGACGACGCTCGGCCAGCTCAAGACATGCCAGGTCAGGGTGCAGGGAGGCGCCCCGGCCCGGCAGTCGCCCGTGCGGATCGGGGGCGATGGAGCCCTCGATCACGACCAGGCGCAGCAGGTCGGACTTGGCCGCACGAACCCGGCAGCCCACACACGTGCGCTGCGGGGCCGCTCGGCCACGATTAATGAGTCTACCGCGTCGACGCGTCTGCGGGACCGGCCGCATGCTCCCCTTCGGTGGATGATCCGGTCTCCGTGTCGGGCCGGATGTCGATCCGCCAGCCGGTGAGACGGGCGGCGAGGCGGGCGTTCTGCCCTTCTTTTCCGATCGCCAGGGAGAGCTGGTAATCGGGCACGATGACCCGCGCGACCCGCCCCTCTGCGTCGACGACCTCAACGTGGTTAACCCGCGCCGGAGACAGGGCATTCCCGACGAACTCGGCGGGCTCGTCGGACCAGTCGACGATGTCGATCTTCTCGCCGTGCAGCTCGTGCATAACGTTTCGGACTCGGCTGCCCATCGGCCCGATGCAGGCGCCCTTGGCGTTGACCCCCTGCTTGCGGGACCGCACCGCGATCTTCGTGCGGTGACCGGCCTCACGGGCGATCGCCGCGATCTCCACGGTGCCGTCGGCGATCTCCGGGACCTCGAGCGCGAAGAGCTTCTTCACCAGGTTCGGGTGGGTCCGGGACAGCTTCACCAGCGGTCCGCGGTGCCCCTTCTTGACCTGCACGACGTAGGAGCGGATCCGCTCGCCGTGGTCGTAGTTCTCGCCGGGGACCTGCTCCTCCGGAGGCAGGACGCCCTCGAGCTTGCCGAGGTCGACGAGGACGTTGCGCGGGTCCTTGCCCTGCTGGATCACGCCCGCCACGATGTCGCCCTCACGCCCGGCGTACTCGCCGAACGTCAGCTCGTCCTCGGCGTTGCGCAGGTGCTGCAGGATGACCTGTTTCGCGGTGGTCGCCGCGATCCGGCTGAAATTGGTCGGCGTGTCGTCGTACTCCCGAACGCCGACGCCCTCCTCATCGGTCTCCGTCGCCCATACGGTGACGTGACCGGACTTCCGGTCGAGCTCGACGCGCGCCTTGAGCGCCGCGCCCTCGGTCCGGTGGTACGCGATGAGCAGTGCTTCCTCGATCGCCTTGACCACGAGGTCGAGAGAGATGTCCTTCTCACTCTCGAGACTCCGCAGGGCCGTCATGTCGATGTCCACGAGGCCTCCCCCTAGTCCTCGTCGCCGGCGGCGCCGTCGTCGTCGCCCCGGCGGTTGAACTCCACCTGGACCCGGCCGCGGGTGAGCTCGGCATAGCTCAGCCGGTGCTCGCGGCCGTCGCTGTCCAGGACGACGGCTGTGTCGTCGGCGCTCGTGACCCGGCCGGTGATCTCCCCGCCCTCGGTGAGCGTCGCGCGGACGAGACGGCCGACCGCGCGCCGCCAGTGCCGCGGCTGGGTGAGCGGCCGGTCGACGCCCGGCGAGGTCACCTCGAGGACGTACGCTCCGGAGCCCATCGCGTCGCTTTCGTCGAGGAGCTGCGAGATCTCCTGGCTGACGTCCGCGACGCCGTCGAGGCTGACCCCGCCGTCGGCGTCGATGATGACCCGCACCTGCCGGCGCTTCCGGCCGGGGTCACGATCACGTCCTCAAGGTCGAACCCGGCGCCGGCGATCACGGGTTCGAGCAGCCGCATGAGCGCGGCCCGGGTCTCGTGCCCGGACCCGCGCCGGCCCGCCTGAGCGCTGCCACGGCGGCCGTCCACGCTCATGTGGGCCCTCCTCCATGCCTGATGGGACGGTGGCCGCCCGATGCGCCCACTCCGCACCCAAGACTATCCACAGCCGAGGGGGCCGGGTGCCCGCATCGCCAGCAGCCGGGTACACCCTTGTGGAATGCTTGCGCAGCGAAGTGGATCAGATCATGAACGGAGTCACGCTTGGACGCGCTGCGGTTCCCGGGTCCCACGCGGCGCGCGGCGATGCTCGGCGGCTCCGCTGCGGCGCTGACCGCGATGGCCGGATGCACCAGTGTGGGCCAGGCGAAGGCGCCTCCCCCGGGCCCCGATGTGTCGGTGCTGACCACCGCCATCGAGAGCGAGTCATCCCTCATCGCCCTGTACGAGGCGGTGCTCGGCGCGCACGGGACCCTCGCCGACCGGCTCAAGCCGCTGCACGATCACCACACGCAGCACCTCGCCGTCCTGCAGCGCCACTACGTCCCCGGCACGAAGACCGGCACCGCGACGCCCACGCCACGCGCGACGGTCACCGCGCCGGGCAGCGAGTCCGGGGCCCTCGCGGCGCTGCGGTCCGCCGAGCGCAAGGCCGCCGCGGCCCGCGCCGACGACGTCCGCCGCGCCGGCCCGGCGCTCTCCCAGTTGCTCGCCTGCATCGGCGCCTGCGAGGCCGGCCACGCCCAGGCCCTGGCCGGAGGGCTCCGATGAGCGGGCCGCGGTGGCGCGCGGCGCCCCGGAGACGAGCAGAGGTCACGGCGAGGAACATGCGATGAGCGGTGCACAGGACACGGTGGCGGCGCTGCAGGCGGCGCTCGCCGCCGAGCACGTCGCCGTCTTCGGCTACGGCGTGCTCGGCGGCCACGTCGCACCCGGGCAGCAGCAGAACGTCACGCTGATCTGGACCGCCCACCGCAGCCGGCGCGACCGGCTGCGCACCTACATCCAGTCCGGCGGCGGCCGTCCGGTGGCCGCGGCGGCCGCGTACCGGCTGCCGTTCAAGGTCACCTCGGCGAGCAGCGCCGCGCGGCTCGCCGCCGCGCTGGAGGACGGCGTGGTCGCGGGGTACGCGGTCCTCGCCGGGGCGAGCGACCCGAACCTCCGCCGCTACGCCGCCCAGGCGATGCAGGAGGCGGCGGTGCGCGCGGTCCGCTGGAGGGGCTCGCCACCTGCGGAGGCCTTCCCGGGCCTCCCGTCGAACGCCCTCTCTCCCAAACCCGCGGAGTAGATGCCGTAACCTGCCCGGGACAACCGATATGGGGGTTACGGACTGAGTTATGGGCGTGGCGGCGAATCGACTGCGAGAGACGTGGCGGACGCTGATGGGCGAGAGCTCCGCCGAACCGGCAGAGGAGGAGCCCGGCGACGCTTTCTCCCCACGGGCCCTCGACCTCGTCCTGCGGGTCGGTGAGCTGCTGCTGGCCAGCGGCGAGGCGACCGAACGCGTGAACGAGTCGATGCTGAGCCTCGCCGTCGCGTACGAGCTGCCCCGCGCCGACGTGGCGGTCAGCTTCACGGTCATCACGGTCAACGTCCACCCCGGCAACGGCGCGCTGCCGGTGACCGGGGGCCGCGCGATCCGGCGCCGCTTTCCCGCCTACTGGCGGCTCGTCGCCCTGCACTCGCTCGTCCAGGAGGCCTCCCTCGGCATGCTGGACGTCGAGGAGGCGCACCGGCGGCTCACGGAGATCAAGCGGATGCGGCCGCCGTACCCGGCCTGGCTGATCATCCTCAGCCTCGGCCTGATCGCCGCGTCCGCCAGCGTCATGGTCGGCGGCGGGCCGCTCGTGGCCGGCACGGCGTTCGTGGCGACGGTCCTGGGCGACCGGGCGGCCGCCTGGCTCGCCCGCCGGGGCGTCGCGGAGTTCTTCCAGCTCACCCTGGCCGCGGCCATCGGCGCCGCCAGCGCGTCGCTGGTGATCGCGGTCGGCGCTCCGGCCTCCCACGCGTCGGCCATCGTCACCGGCGCGGTCCTGGCCCTCCTGCCGGGACGGCCGCTGGTCGCCAGCATCCAGGACGGCATCACCGGCGATCTGATCAGCGCGGGGGCCCGGCTGCTGGAAGTGTTCTTCATCGTGGCGGCGATCGTGTCGGGGCTCGGCGTGGTCGTGTACGCCGCCGTGCGCATCGGAATCCCGGTCGACGTCAACCCGCCGGCCGCGCCCGTGTCCCTGCTGCCGGTGACGGTGATCGCCGCGGCGGCCGTGTCGCTGGCGTTCGCCGTGACCCTCGCCGTGCCGCGCCGCGTGCTCGCCGCGGCCGCGCTGGGCGGCGCGCTGATCTGGGTGGTGTACGTCCTGGCCCGCAGCGCCGACGTGCAACCGGTGCTCGCCTCGGCGATCGGCGCGGGCCTCGTCGGCCTCCTCGGGAACCTCATCGCCCGCCGCCGCCAGGAGCCCGCGCTCCCGTACATCGTGCCCGCGATCGCGCCGCTGCTGCCGGGCACGGCGCTGTACCGGGGAATGATCGAGCTGAACCTCGGGCTGCCCCAGGACGGCGTACTGAGCTTGATCGGCGGCATCTCCGTCGCGCTGGCCCTCGGCGCCGGCGTCAACTTCGGCGGCGAGTTCGTGCGCGCCTTCCAGCGGGTGGGCCTGGGCGCGTCCGGCCGTGGCGCCCGCCCCGCCGCCCGCCGCACCCGCGGCTACTGATCCCGGCCGTCCGACGCCGCCCGGCCGCCGATCGGCGCGGAGCGGCCGGGCGGGCCGCCTGCGGTGAGGTCGCCAGGACGCGCCGAGTCCCGGGAAACCGCCACTCTCGTCTTGAGCAAGCGTTTGGCTATCATCGTCGGGTGAGCGACGAACTCGACGATCTGCGAGCGACCGTCCGTGCCTTCCTCGCCCAGGAGTGCCCGCCCACGGCCGTACGGCGGCTCATGGCCGACCCCACGGCCCATGACGCGGCCCTCTGGGGGCGGCTCGCGGCCGAACTCGGGCTGACCGGGCTGGCGGTCCCGGAGGAGCACGGCGGCGCGGGATGCGGGCTCACCGAGCTCGCCGTGGTGTGCGAGGAGTTCGGCCGCGCGCTGACCCCCGTCCCGTTCCTGGCCACCGCGGTGCTCGCGGCGTACGCCGTGCGCGACGGGCGGCTGCTCGCCGGGATCGCGGACGGCTCCCTGATCGCGACGGTCGTCCTCGACGGGGATCTCACCGCGGACGGAGGCCGGCTGACCGGCACGGCGCCGTACGTCCTCGACGGGCACCTCGCCGACGTCATCGTCTGCGGGGCGGGCGACGGCGTGTACGCGGTCCGGGGCGTGGACGTCGCGCGGACCCCGTACGTGACGCTCGACCAGACGCGGCGGCTGGCCCGCCTGCGTTTCGACGGCGCCCGGGCCGAGCGGATCGACGGCGACCTGACCCGCGCGGGCGACGTCGCCCTGACCGCGCTCGCCGCCGAGCAGGTCGGCGGCGCGCAGCGCTGCCTGGAGACGGCCTTGGAGCACGCGAGGACCCGGGTCCAGTTCGGCCGGCCGATCGGCGCGTTCCAGGCGATCAAGCACCGGCTCGCCGACGTGCTGCTGCGCGTCGAGTCGGCGCGGTCGGCGGCGCGTGAGGCCGCGCGCGTCGCCGACGAGGATCCGGGCTCGCTTCCGGTGTACGCCGCGCTCGCCGGGTCGTACTGCGCCGAGGCGTACCTGCACGCGGCGGGCGAGACGATCCAGGTCCTCGGCGGCATCGGCGTCACCTGGGAGCACGACGCCCAGCTGCATTTCAAGCGGGCGACCGCGTCCGCGCGCCTCTTCGGCGGCCCCGAGTCCCACCGCGCCCGGCTGGCCGCCGCCGTCGGCCTGTGACTACCTCCGCGTCCCGGCCTTCCGGTAGATGATCGTCAGCACCACCGCGAGGACGATGAGCGCGACGACCACGATCGCGGCCTTGATCAGGAGGTCCATCGCGAGTTCGCGGACGATCCGATCCCCGTCGCCTTCCGCCGATCGGCCGAGCGCGCCGGGGTTCATCGGTCCGGCCTTCGGTCGTCCCGCGCGTCCTCGAGGTATCTCAGGACGGCGCGGGCCGCCGCCCGCCGCGCGCCGCCGCCCCTCCCCCGTGGGGAACCGGCCGGACGGCCGCGCCCGCCCCCCTCCGAGAACGCCCGCAGCAGCGGCTCGGCGGCCCGGCGGGCCTCCGGCAGCCGGCGCGCTTGAGGATCACCAGCACGGTGAACCCCACGATGACCAGCAGCACGACGGCTCCCACGATGAGCGCGAACCTGATCAGCAGCAGATTCATGACGGTGCCCACGATCACTCCCCTCTCCGATCGGCTTTTTTAGCACGACCCTGCTAAAAAGAATTTAGCACGAGGGTGCTACAAAGGCGTCATGCCGAAGAAGGTCGATCCAGAGGCCCGCCGCCAAGAGGTCGCCGAGGCGGTCTTCCGCGTCGCCCGCCGCGACGGGCTGGAGCACGCGTCGCTGCGCAACGTCGCCGCCGAGGCCGGGCTGGCCATCGGCTCGGTACGGCACTACTTCGCGGGCCAGTCCGACATCATGATCTTCGCGATGCGGCACTTCGTGGACCGCGCCGGCGCGCGCCTGATGGAGCATGTGCGCGACCGGCCGGACCCGGACGCGCCCCCCGGCCGGCACGTCGCCGTCTTCGCGGCGGCCCTCGCGGAACTCCTGCCGCTCGACGCGGAGCGCCGCGAGGAGACCGAGGTCTGGCTGGCCTTCACCGTGAGCGCGCGCACCCGCGAAGAGCTGCGGCCGTACGCCGAGCGGCTGTACGACGAGACCCGCGACCTGGTCCGGAAGGTGGTGGCGGCCGCCGAGCGGACCGGCGTGCTCCGGGACGGCCTGGACCTGGACGTCGAGACGGAACGCCTGTACGCGTTGGTCGACGGCCTGGCGCTGCACGGCGTCCTGCAGCCCGGCCGGCTCGACGCCGACGCCATGCGGGCGACGCTGCACCGGCACCTCGGCGAGATCATGCCGCGGCCGGACGATCGGTGACCTGGGCCACACCCCTCGGCCCGCCGGGAATGCGGGCCCGCGCGCGGCTCGTTCCCCGAGCGAGACCCTCCGTGAGGTACCCCCCTGTGACCGATCTCCTCCCGACACCGACCACGACGTCGCCTCCCGTACCGGCCCCGCCGGCGCGGCGCCGGTGGCTGCCATGGGCGGGCCGGGCGGCGATGCTCGGGGCGATCGGCGTCTCGGCCTGGGCGTTCCGCGACCAGTTGCCCGACGCCGGGGCGCTGTGGCACGTGGCTCTCCGCGTGAACCCGGGCTGGCTGGCCGTGGTGGTGCTCACACAACTGGCGTCCATGGCGATGTTCACCCGGGTGCAGCGGAGGCTGCTGCGCGCGGGCGGGGTCCGGATGTCCCTGCCGCGCGCACTGCGGATCACGTACGCGGGCAACGCGCTGTCGACGACGCTTCCGGTGGGGCCCGCGGTGAGCGTGGCGTTCAGCTTCCGGCAGTTCCGCCACGCCGGGGCCACGCCACGGCTGGCGACCGCCGTGATCGTGGTGGGCGGCGTGGTGATGAACGCCGGTTACGCCGTCGTCGGCCTGACCGCCCTGCTCGCCGAACCGCACTCCCGGTCGTTCGCGATCACGGCGCTGGCGGTCCTGGCGGGCGTGACCGGGGCGTTCGCGCTGCTGTGGAACCGGCGGCGGGCCGCGGTGAGCGGCCTGGCGCTGCGCGCCTTCGGGCCGCTGCTGCGGCACCGGCTCGCCGTACCGCTCACCGAGATGTGGCAGGGCCGGGGCGCTCTGCGCCTGAGCCCGCGCGACTGGGGCGTGCTCGGCCTGATGGCCGTGCTGAACTGGGTCTTCGACATCCTGTCCCTCGCGACGGCCGAGCGCGCGGTCGGCGTGCACACGCCGCTGTACGCCGTCACTCTCGCGTACTTCGCCGCGCAGGCCGCCGGCAGCGTGCTGCCCTTGCTGCCCGGCGGGCTGGGGGCGATCGAGGCGAGCCTGGCCGCGTCACTGGTCGCCTTCGGGGCGCTCGCCGTCCCGGCCGGCGTGGCGGTGGCGCTCTACCGGCTCGTGTCCTTCTGGGGCGTGGTCGGCGCGGGCTGGCTCGCCTGGCTGACGATCAAGATCGCCGAGGACGACGCGACACGGGTGCGCCCGGTCTGACGCCGCCGCGTTCCCCGGCCGGACCACGTCCCATGGCTTGTTGCCGTACGATCCCGCTGCTACGCTTCCCAAGCGAGCGCTTGGTCATATTCGGAGCACATGCCGGAGGCGTGATGTCCCTACGGGTCAGCGTTGGTTACGAGCTCGAGGTGCGCGGGCGCACGCGCGAGGTCGAGCGACGGGCCTTCGAGAACGTCGTCGACCAGGTCGTCCTGGCCGACCGCCTCGGCTACGACACGGCGTGGTTCGTCGAGCACCACTTCACGCGCGGGTTCTCCCACTCGTCCGCGCCCGACCTCGTCCTCGCCGCCTGCTCCCAGCGGACTGAGCGCATCCACCTCGGCCTCGGCGTAGTGCTGCTGCCGTTCCAGCACCCGGTCCGCACGGCCGAGCGGGTCGCGACCCTCGACGTCCTCAGCGGCGGGCGGGTCGAGTTCGGCACCGGCCGCGGCGCGTCGCCGCTGGAGTACCAGGCGTTCCAGCGGCCCTTCGAGCAGTCCCGGCAGATCTGGGAGGAGACCCTCGAGGCGGTGCTGGCGATCTGGAACGCCGACGGCGAGCCGGTCACCCGGTCCGGCGAGTTCTTCGAGGTCCCGAACGTCGCGGTCTACCCGCGTCCGGTTCAAGAGCCGCACCCGCCGGTCTGGGTGGCCTCGACCTCGCTGGACGGCTACCTCGCGGCGGCCCGCAAGGGCTACAACCTGCTCGGCATGACGATGCTGAAGGGCCTCGACGACGTCGCGGAGGACATCGCCGAGTACCGGAAGTGCCTGGCGAGCAACGGGTTCGACCCGGACACCCGGCGCGTCGCGCTGATGATCCCCTGGCACGTCGCGCCGTCGAAGGACGAGGCGATCGCCACGGCCGCCGACGCGATCCTGTGGTACATCCGCCGCCAGGTGAACCTCGTCACGCCTCCCGACTACTACGACGCCCGGCACGCGACCCACCGGGTGCTGGGCCAGCTCGCCGCCGGCCTGCCGCCCGAGGAGGCCATGGAGACGCTGCGGGAGCACCACATGGTGGTCGTGGACGACGTCGAGGGCTCCCGCAAGGCCGTCGAGCGCATCCAGGCCGCCGGCGCGACCGACCTGATCCTCCAGGCCCAGGTCGGCGGCCTGGCGGGTGAGCACGTCACCGGCTCGATGCGGCTGTTCATGGACGAGGTGATGGCTTGACCGAGCCAGGCGAAGGAGGCCGCATGACCTGGACCACCCGCGAGGCCCTGACGACCCCCCGCGACGCGGCGGGATTCCTGCTCGTCTCCCCCGAGGCCGACCTGGTCGTACCGCTGACCGCCGAGGACCGCGCGGCCGCGCTGGAGATCGCGACGACGACGCTGCGCGCGGCGGGCGTCGGCCCGTCCGACCGGGTCGTGGTCGCCCTGGGCAACGACGGCGAGGCGACCGGCACCCTGGTCGCGCAGGCGTGCGCGGAGATCGCCCAGGCCGCGGCCGCGCCCGGCCCTCGGGGACGGCTGCGGCTGCACCACGCGCTGGAGGCCGTACGGGCCACGACGCTCATCGCGACGCCCACCGGGGCGATGGACCTGCTCGCCCGGCTGCACCTGGAGTTCCTCCTCGACCCGCTGGACCTCGGGCTGCGCCGCATCCTGCTCACCGGAGAGCTGCCCTCCCCGGGCGCGTACGGGCAGCTCGCGTCCGAGTTCGAAGCGGAGGTGGGCGAGCTGTACGCCGACCCGTTCTTCGGGCTGCCGACGGCGCACCGGTCCGCCCGCGACTCCGCGTACACCCCGGCCCGCGGGGGCCTGCTGGGCGTGGCGCCGCTCGGCAAGGACGTGCTGCTGGAGCCGCCGTACGCCGCCGGGAGCGCGGAGATCGTGGTCACCCCCGCCTGGCACTCCACGCTGGCCGGGACGACCCTGCGCACCGGGCAGGTCGTGCGCCTCACCGAGGGCGCGGGGATCCCCACCCCGGAGCACACCGTGGGCGAGCACCTCCTCGTGCGCGGGCGGTGGCTGTCGATCCCGCGCGTGGCCGCGGCCCTGGCCCGGATCGACGGCATCGCCCACTGGGACCTGCGCGTCGCCCGCGAGGGGACGCTGGACGCCGCCACGCTGCACGTCACGTTCAACCGCGCGACGCTCGTGAAGAACCCGATGTGGCGGTCGCGCATCCACCAGGCGCTGGTCGCGGTGACCCCCGTGACCATCGAGGTCGTCGTCGAGGACGACGTCGCCGAGCAGGCCCGGCCGGGTTCGGTGACCGATCTGCGCGGCCACCATCTCGGCCGCGACCGGTCGGCCGTCGTGGAGTGACCCGGCCCGTTCTCCGACCAACGGGAGGCGCGTCATGGAACCGGTGCCGGACTGGGGGACGATCCCGCGGATGCTGCGCGACCAGGCGGCGCGCCATCCGGACGACGTGGTGGTCGCGGAGGGCGCCACGACGCTGACGGTGCGCGCGCTCCGGGAGGAGGCCGCGAGAGTGGCGCGGGGGCTCATCGCGCTCGGCGTCGAGCCCGGCGACCGCGTCGCCGTCTGGGCGCCGAACTCCGCCGCCTGGGTCGTCATCGCGTACGGCGTCTGGGACGCCGGCGCGATCGTCACGCCGCTCTCGACGCGGTTCCGCGGGATCGAGGCCGCCGGCATGCTCCGCCGGACCGGGGCGCGGGTGCTCTTCGTCGACGAGGGGTTCCTCGGCTTCTCCTACCTCGGCGCGCTACAGGAGATCTGCGGCGGCCCGTCCGGCGGGCGCCCGTTCGGCGACCTGCCGACGCTGCGGCACGCCGTCACCCTGGCCGGGACCGGCGCGCCGCCGTCGGCCGTCTCGTACGAAGACCTGCTGCAGCGGGGCGAGGACGTCGCGGACGCCGAGGACCGCGCGCTCGCGGTACGCCCCGGCGACCTCGCCGAGATCATGGCCACCTCGGGCACGACCGGCGCGCCGAAGGGCGTCATGCTGCCCCACGCGCAACTGCTGCGCGGCTACTGGGACTGGGCGTCGATCGTCACGCTCGGCCCGGACGACCGCTACCCGATCATCGCGCCGTTCTCCCACGGATTCGGGATCAACGCCGGGCTGCTGGCCTGCGTGCTGAAGCGGGCGACGATGATGCCGATCTCGGTGTTCGCGCCCGACGCCCTGATGGACCTGATCGAGCGCGACCGGATCAGCGTCCTGGCCGGACCGCCGACGCTGTTCCACCGGATCCTGGAGGAGCTCGACGGCCGGGACGTGTCCTCGCTGCGCGTGGCGATCTGCGGGGCGGCGGCGGTGCCGCCGGAGCTGATCCGCCGGCTGATCGAGCGGGTCGGCCTGGACCGGATGATCAACGCGTACGGGCTGATGGAGGGCACCGTCGTGTCGATGACACGGGCCGGGGACCCCGTCGAGGTGATCGCCGCCACCACCGGGCGTCCCGTGCCCGGGGTGACGGTGCGCGTCGTGGACGACGAGGGCGAGGACCTGCCGGCCGGTGGGCGCGGGGAGATCCTCATCGGCGGCTACGGCGTCATGCGCGGCTACTGGGACGACCCGGAACGTACGGCGGAGGCCGTGGACGCCGACGGGTGGCTGCACACGGGCGACATCGGCGAACTGACCGCCCGGGGCGACCTGGCGATCGTCGACCGGAAGAAGGACATGTTCATCGTCGGGGGGTTCAACGCCTACCCGGCGGAGATCGAGGCGCTGCTCCTGCACCATCCGGCCGTCGCACAGGCGGCCGTGGTCGCGGTACCCGACGAGAGGCTGGGCGAGGTCGGCTGGGCGTTCGTGGTCCCGGCGGCCCCGGTCGAGCCGGCCACGATCATCGCCTGGGCGCGCGGCCACATGTCGAACTACAAGGTCCCCCGGCAGGTGGTCCTCGTCGACACGCTGCCCGCCAACGTCAACGGCAAGGTCGACAAGCCGGCCCTGCGCGCCCGTACCCGTACGGCGAGAACGCTCCTCAGCCGACCTGGTCCGTGACGAGGGTGGGGGCGCCCAGCACCTCGACCGGCTCCTCGTCGTGCCGGGGCATGACCACCACGACGGCGATCGAGGCCGCGAACCCGGCCGTCCGCAGCGCGAGGCGGAGGGGATCCTGCGGCAGCGGCTCCCCGAAGACCGCGGTGCCCGCCATGACGGTGTACACGCTGCCGACGACGCTGGAGACGGGCACCACGATGGAGGCCCGGCCGCGCTGCAGGCCCGTCTGGAACAGCAGCAGGCCCGCGCCCGACAGCAGGAAGTACAGGTAGGGGTACGGAGAGGCGAGGGTCCGGCCGAGGAAGCCGCCCGAGTGGTCGGCGAGGAACCCGGCGACGCCCTTCGTCTGCAGCCCGCCGGCGCCGTACAGCAGACCGGAGGCGGCGCCGTACAGCACTCCGGGCACCGGACGGCCGGTGCGCCGGCCACTGCGCATCGCCGAGACGAACGCGCCCAGGCCGAGGACGACGGTGCCGGCCGAGACGGCCAGGAGCACGCCGGTGTCGGCGTGCACGCCGAGCCGCGTCGGCTCCATGGACAGGCATACCAGCATCAGCGACAGCGCGAGCACGCCGAGTCCGGCCCATTCGCGCGGCGTGGTGCGCTCGCCCAGCACGGTGGCCGAGAAGACCACGAGCAGCGCCAGTCCGGCGAGCTGGATCGGCTGCCCGACGCTCAGCGGCACCAGCGCCATGACCCCCACCTGGCAGAGCAGGCCCATGGCCATCACGAGGAAGCCCGTCATCCAGGCGCGGCTGCCGCCCAGGACGCGGACGAGGTGGCCCACCCGGTGCGCGCTGATCGGCGGCAGGTCGCGCAGCGCCCGCTTCTCAAGAACGAAGCCGGCGTTGTACAGGACCGTCGCGATCAGCGCGAGGATGATGCCGAAGAACAAGCAGCCTCCTGGGCTACGGGGGAACGCGGGCGATATGGGGCGCCGGGGTGATCAGGTGGCGCCTGCGAGCTGGTAAGCGGCGCGCTAAGACACGGCCTACGGCAGACGAAAATACCGGATCGACCTCAATGTGGCGCACTCACCCGGCGAAAAGGCCCGACCGGCGCGGCGAAATTCTCACCGCGGTCGCCACCGTACGAGGGTGAGTTCCTCGTCCACATCCGTGAAGACGGCCTGGACCGGCATGCCCGGCGTCACGTCGGCGGGGTCCGCGCCGGTCAGGTCGCCGTACATGAACAGGTCGTCGGCGTCGTCGAGCCGCACGTGCAGGACCGCGTAGGGCACCTCGTCGGCGAAGGCGCGCATGAAGATCTGGTGGTTCACGATCCAGCTCGCCACCCGCCCGGTGCCGCTCACCGGGGTCCAGGTGCTCTCGCGCGACCGGCAGCGGGCGCAGATCGCGCGGGGCGGGAAGCGCAGTGTCCCGCACCCGCCGCACCTCTGGACCAGCAGTTCGTGCCGGCGGACGGCCTCCCACCAGGGCGCGGAGTCGCGGTCGGCCTGCGGCCTCGGCCGCTCGGCGAGGCTCACCGGCCGACCCGCGGGATCAGGGCGGAGGTCCCGGCGAGGACGTGGCCGGGCTGAGCCGTCGGCGGAGTCACCTCGGCGCCGATCACCGGTCGGCCCACAGGATCAGCGGCGGAGGTCCCGGCGAGGATATGGCCGGGCTGGGCCGTCGAGGGCGTCACCTCGGTGCCCCTCACCGGTCGGCCCGCAGGATCAGGGCGGAGGTCCCGGCGAGGACGTAGCCGGGCTGAGCCGTCGACAGGGCCACCTCGGCGCCGCTCACCTGCCGGTCCCCGGCCATGCCGCGCAGCTGCGCGACGGCCTCGGCCACGTGGTTGATGCCGTGCACGTATCCCTCCGAGAGGAAGCCGCCGTGGGTGTTCACCGGCAGCGGGCCGTCCAGCCGGGTCGCGCCGGAGGCGGCGTACGGGCCGCCCTCCCCCTTGGGGCAGAAGCCGTAGTCCTCCAGCTGGACGAGGACCGAGTAGGTGAAGCAGTCGTACAGCTCGGCCACGTCGATGTCCTCGGGCCCGACGCCCGCCATGGCGTAGAGCCGGGGCGCGACCCGGGCGGCCTCCGAGACGGTGAAGTCGCCGCCCTGCCCGGAGAAGAAGCTGTCGCCGCCGCCCCAGACCGCGCCGGAGATCAGGACCGGCGGGCCGGCCAGGTCCCGGGCGCGCTCTGCGGAGGTGACGACGACGGCGCAGGCGCCGTCGGTCTCCAGGCAGCAGTCGAGGAGGCGGAGGGGCTCGGCGATCCAGCGGGAGGCCAGGTAGTCGTCGAGCGTGATCGGGTCGCGTTTGAGGGCGCGCGGGTTCTTCACCGCGTTGGCGCGCTGGCCGACCGCGATGTGGCCGAGCTGCTCGTGCGTCGTGCCGTACTTGATCATGTGCGCCCGGGTGAACATCGCGAACTGCTGCGGCGGCGCGAAGTAGCCGTACGGCGCCTGGTACTGCGCGTCGAAGATCGGCGCGACGCCCCGTCCGGTGCCGCCCATGCGGAACTCCGACCGGGCGTTGATCGCGCGGTAGCAGACGACGGTGCGGGCCACCCCGCTCGCGACCGCCATGGCCGCCTGCCCGATCACCGCGTGCGACACGCTGCCCCCGCCGAACTGGTCGAGGTACCAGCTCACCTCGGGGACGCCGAGGGCGGGCGCGACGACCCAGGGCGGCGTCGAGTCGCCGACGCGGTGGGTCGCGAGGGCGTCGACGTCGTCGACGGTCAGCCCGGCGTCGTCGAGCGCGGCGAGGATCGCGTCGATCGCGAGCGTGAGCGTGGAGACGCCGGAGTCCTTGCTGAACGGCGTGTACCCGACCCCGGCGATCGCCGCTCGATCCCGCAACGCCACGCCTCCTCTACCAACCAAGCGCTCGTCCAACTTCCTTGAACCGTAGAGCCCGCCGTCCCCGGCTGTCAATGATCACTAGGGTGGACCGGCACGTCGCCGAACGGAAAGACCGAGGATGGCCGAGGAGAGCGCCCGCACGGGGCTGCGGCTGTGGTGGGCCGCGGTCGCACTGACGGTGCTGCCGCTCGCCCTCGGCATGGCGGCCACCCTCCTGGGCGCCTCGACCCGCTTCGAGTTCGCGATCATGGCCACGAAGGTCTGCCAGGGATGGCGGGCGGAAGTGCGGCTCGCGAGCGAGCCCGCGTGGGTGGTCCTGAAGGCACTGCCCATCGTCGTCGTGGGCCCCGCCTTCGCCGGGTGGGCGCTCTGCCGCCGCCGTGGCCCGCACCGGGCGGCGGCGTGGATCGGCTGGACGGCCCCGGCCTTTCTGGCGGTGATCGCGCTGACCGAGCCGGCGCTGGTCGCGTTCGACGGCGTCCAGAACTGCCTTGACGCCTGGGGGCCGATGCTCGGCATCTCCCTCTGGCCGCTGTACTACCTGCTGCCCGCCGGCTGCGCCGTGGCGGCTCTGCGCGGGCCACGGCGGAGCGCCGCCGTCCTCCCTGGCCGGCCCGCGAAGTCGACGGGTGTGCCGGAATAGGGAGCGGTAAGCCTAGGACTTTCGGCCGATTTCACCTCCGGACTGGAATCTCGGGCACGTCGCGGCGCTTTACTGAGACGTGGAGCAGGGGCGGCGAGCGGCCAACTTGACACTCGTCAAGGCTGCCGCCTATCGTCCAAGCAAGCGCTTGGCTAAGAGAAAGGATCCGGTCATGCCCGACGGCGCGACCGCCGCAACGTCGATCCCCCGAGGTTCGGCCGCGCGATCCTCCGGCCAGAACACGCCACGGCGCGCGCCCCGCTCGCCCAACGGAACGCCGCATCCGGGCACCGCCGACCAGATCAGTGACATCGACAAGATGCGCTTCCGCAATATCCTCGGCCGCTTCGCCACGGGCGTGGTCGCCATCACCGCGATCGACCCCGAGACGGGCCGGCCCACCGGCCTGGCCGCCAACTCCTTCACCTCGGTGTCGCTGGACCCCGCTCTCGTCGCCTTCTGCGTCGCGCACACCAGCTCGACGTGGCCCAAGCTGCGGGGTGCCGACCGCCACTGCGTCAACATCCTCTCCGAGCCGCAGCGCGAGGTCTGCCTGCAGCTCGCCACGAAGGGCGCGGACAAGTTCGCCGGCCTGGAGTGGACCAAGTCCCCGAACGGCAGCCCGGTGATCGACGGGGCCCTCGCCTGGCTGGAGTGCTCGGTCGAGGCGGAGTACGCCGCCGGCGACCACGTCATCGTCGTCGCCCAGGTGCACCACCTGGACAAGCATCACGACGGCGATCCGCTCGTCTTCTACAAGGGCTCCTACGGCCGCTTCGACGGCTGAGCCCATGGACGCAGGGTTCCGGGCCGAGGTGCGCCGCTGGCTCGAGGCCGAGCTCACCGGGGAGTTCGCCGAGGCCCGCGGCCTCGGCGGCCCCGGGCGCGAGCACGAGGGATTCGCGCTGCGCCGCGCCTGGGAACGCCGCCTCGGCGAGGCCGGCTGGACCTGCCTCGGCTGGCCCAAGGCGTACGGCGGGCGCGACGCCACGCTGGAGGAGCAGGTCGTCTTCCACGAGGAGTACGCCCGCGCGAACGCGCCCCAGCGCGTCGGCCACATCGGCGAGGGACTGATCGGGCCGACGATCATCGACTTCGGCACCGAGGAGCAGCGGCGGCGCTTCCTGCCGCCGATCCAGCGCGGCGACGAGCTGTGGTGCCAGGGGTACTCCGAGCCCGAGGCGGGCTCGGACCTGGCCAACGTGCAGACCCGAGCCGAGTTGCGCGACGGCGAATGGGTGATCACCGGGCAGAAGGTCTGGACCTCCCTCGCCCACGTCGCGGACTGGTGCTTCGTCCTCTGCCGTACGGAGCCGGGCTCCGTACGGCACCACGGCCTGTCGTACCTGCTCGTGCCGATGCGGCAGCCCGGGGTCGAGGTACGGCCGATCGTCCAGCTGACCGGCACCAGCGAGTTCAACGAGGTGTTCTTCGACGGCGCCCGCACCGACGAGGCGAACATCCTCGGCGCCCCCGGTGACGGATGGCGCGTCGCCCTCGCCACCCTCGGGTACGAGCGCGGCGCCTCCACCCTCGGCCAGCAGATCGGCTTCCGCCGGGAGTTCGAGCAGGTCGTCGCCGCCGCCCGGCGCACCGGAACGATCGAGGATCCCGTGCTGCGCGACCGGCTCGTCCAGTCCTGGATCGAGCTGGAGATCATGCGCCTGAACGCGCTGCGCACCATGTCGTCCCTGGCGGCCGGCGAGCCCGGACCGGAGGTGTCGATCGCCAAGCTGTACTGGTCGGAGTGGCACCGCCGGCTGAGGTGAGCTCGCCGTGGCCGCCCTCGGCGACGAGGCCCTGGTCGCCGACGCCGGACCGTACGAGCTGTCGGAGCTGCAGCGGCTCTACCTGTTCAGCCGTGCCGACACCATCTACGCGGGGTCCAGCGAGATCCAGCGCAACATCATCGCCGAGCGCACTCTCGGCCTCCCCCGGGCCTGACGGTCGGGTCGGCACTGGAGGCCGTGGTCGCCTCCAGCGCCGTCTCCTCAGTCGTGCTCCCCCGTTGTGGCGAGCACCCGTATGACGCGTTCGACAGCGTCGTCGAGATCATCGACGCGTGCGATCCGCTCGGCCCACGACCACCAGTACCACCAGCCGTCGGCGGAGTTCTCGGCGAGAATGTGCTCGGCGAGAACCGACACCTGTGGGTTCACCACGTGCAGGCTCGGTGGTCCGACTCGTGGAACCGTCAGCCGTACGGCGAAGCCCCGCCCCCGGAGCTCGTCGCCGAGGCTTTCGAGATATGTGATGCGTGTCCGCGCTAAAGCGGCGGTCTCATTCGACACGATCGGATCACCCCTCCTGAAACGGATCCGGCCCGACCGAGGACAGCATTCCGATGTGATGTACGCCACGCAATGCGCAGCACCGAACATCCATGAACTTCCCCCGTGCACGTTCACGCAGGGTGAAGAAGGTCCGTTCCGGTGGCACATTTCCTCTCCCGACCGGCATGCTCGCAGGAATCGATTTCGCCGCGATGTTCCGGCCTGCGCCAACTCGGCGGGCCGCGCGTACGTCATAGACGGCGGTACACGGATAGGAATGAGGGGCACACATGACACTCGACGCGGGATCACGGTCACCGGCCGCGGAGGACGGGTGGCGTCTCCGGCACTTCCCGGTGGGCGTGTTCCTGGTCGTCTTCGGCGGGACCCGGGTCGCCTCCCTGCTCGACTGGTCCAGCCGCCACCGCGACGCCGCCCGGATGCTCGGAGTGGGCGACGGGCCGACGACGGCCCTGCTGGGCGTCTCCGCGGTCGCCGAACTGCTGCTCACCGTCGCCGCCGTCCTGGCCGTCGGCCGCCGCCGGGCCGTCTGGCTGCTGGTGGCGCTCGCCGGGTGGCTCCTCGAGTTCCTGGTGCTGGCGGTCGTCGCCGGTGTCTCCGGGGACGGTTCGCGGCTGGCCGAGCACGGGGTGTTCCTGGTGGCGTTCGGCGTCCTGTTCGCGGTGACCTATCGATCGATCAGGGCCACGCGGAGCGCCGACGAGCCCGCTCCGCCGACCCCCGCCCTCGCGCTGCCGGCGCTCGCCGGCCTCACCCCGGCCGGCTCCTCTGTCGCGCCCGAACCTCCGAGGGCCCCGCAGAGCGCCGCCGCCATGGCCGCACCCGAACGGCCGGCGCCGAACCCCGGGTGGGGGGCGCCGGGACGGGGAGCACTGAAGCCCTCGGCGACTCTGGCCTTGCCGCAGCCACCGGAGGCGTCGCAGAGCCCCTCCCCCGCTCCGGCCGGACCGGTGCCGGAGTCCCCGGAGGCGCCCGAGAAGCCCGCCGTACGGCCCGCCGCCGACGCCACCCGCCGGGACCTCAGGATCCCGAGGCGCGACGCCGAGCCTGCGAAGACCGACGAACCGGCCCGCGACGCCGAACCTGCGGAGACCGACGAACCGGCCCGCAACGCGGACAACCGCGACAACGACCGCGTGGAGGCCGACGAACGGGCCGGCGACGCCCACAACCGCGACACCGGCCCCGGGGCGAGCGACACCACCCGCCGGGACCTCACCGAGCCCCCGAACGACCGGAACCGCGCCAAGCCCCCGAACGGCCAGGACCGCGCCAAGCCCGTGAACGACCGGGACCGCGCCGAGCCCGCGAACGACGACGCCCGTCGCGACGTCACCCCGCCCGCGAGCGACACCACCCGCCGGGACCTCACGGAGCCCTCGAGCGACACCACGCACCAGGACCTCGCCGAACCCGCGAGCGACCGAGACCACGCCGAGCCCGCGAGCGACCGGGACCGCGCCGAGCCCGCGAGCGACAGCCGGGACGTCGAGTTCGGCAAGAAGAAGACCGTCGGGGGCGCCACGAGGGCCGACATCCCCGTCCGCGGCCGGGACGCCGAGCCGCAGGCCGCCGACGACGACGCGGAAGCCACCGACGACGAGGCCGAGGCCGAGGCCGACGAGACGATGTTCGACCGGGACGGAGGCGACCCGGGACGGTCGTGATCGCCGGGGATCGCCGGTGTCCTGGCCCCGGCGATCCCCGGCCATATCAGGTACGGCGCCGCCTACGACGGGGCGGTGGTCCCGCCCCGCAGCCGTGCCACCAGTTCCAGGAAGTCGCGCCGGGCCCGGTCGGGGTCCTCGCCCTGGAGCAGTTCCTCGACCAGGTCCGCCAGCGGCCAGGCCACGAGGACGCCGTACCGGGCGAAGTAGAGCGCGACGGTGCGGATCCGGTAGGCGTCGGCGGTGTCGAGCCAGGCGCTGCCGACGAGGCGCCAGATCCAGCGCCGGGAGCGGCGCGCGTCGTTGACCTTGACGACCGACGTCACGTCGATCAGCGTGGTGCCGTCCGGGCCGCCGACGATGATGTCGTTGTCCTCCCAGTGGGAGCCGAAGACCGGCCAGGCGACGCCCCACGGCCGCCCGGGCGGAGGATGGCCGGCGAGCCGTCGCATCTCGTCGAGGCCGCCGGAGGTGTGCAGGCGCCGCACGAGTTCGACCACTTCGGTGACGGCCTCCTCGTCCACCGCGGCGTGGACCTGCTCGACGGTCGGGACCCCGTCCCGGAACAGCCCGAAGAACGGCTGGTCGATGGGGTCGTTCCGGAAGGTGTACGCGAACATCGCCAGGAGCCAGCACAGGCGTGCCACGCCCTTCTCCGCCCCGACCTGCCCGAATGGCGCGTGCGTCGCGAAGTAGGCGCGCATCCGGTCGAACAGCTCGCCCAGCACCGGCTCAACCGGAGAATAGGCGAATCTCGCGAATTGCGCGGATCCGTCCTCGGCCACGTATTCGTGCACGCCGTGCTCGGACCCGAGATCGAGCCATCCGGTGAGGGTCGGCCGCAGATCCAGCGCCGTCCGGCGCTCGGCCTCCCGAAGGCGAATATGTGTCGGATACAGCGCGGCCTGCCGATGCGCCCACTCCCGGCCGGCGAGGCCGATCCGCACCAGTCCGTACAACGCCGAATAGGGCGGTGCCGCCTGGACGAGCGTGGCCATCCGCATCCCGAACGCCCGGTCCACCTGAGCCCAGTGCCGCCTGCCGACCCGCCCCGCCGGCCGTAGGACCGGAAGGCCCTTGGTCTCCGCCGCCGGCCGCTGCGCGACCTCGCCGGTGCCGGTCATGCGCTCGGCGCACCATTCCCCGAGCTCGCCAAAGTACAAATGGGAGATCAGCGACACAGGACGACTATAGCGGTGTTTTACCTAATGTCACTCCTCGTCACCGATGCGGTTCGTCGCTTACCTGGAGCGAATTGTCCGATAAAGGACGGCCCACGTATTCGCCCTGTCCTACGCTTGCACTCACCGGGCATTTCCGGTAATGGCGCGTTCCGTCAGCGGCGGGCGGTCAGCAGTTCGCGGAGCCGGCCGCCGGGCGGGTGCGGGGCGAGGGGCGGCGTCGGGAGGCCGGCGCCCGTGCGAAGGCCGTCGACGAACTCTCGTAGCGCGTCGAGCGACGAGTGCCGTGGAGTCCAGCCGAGATCCTGACGCGCCCGGCCGATGTCCATGATCGGGAGTCGCAGGACGGCGTCGAAGAGGCCGGGCGAGGCCGGTACGAGATTGAGGTGCCAGCCCGCCCAGATCGCCCTGCGGACCAGCGTCGCCGGGACCCGGACCGGGCGGGCCCCGAGCAGTTCGGCGAGTTCGGCGGTGCCGACGACCGGATCGGCGGCGACGTTAAACGCCCCGCGCGCATCGCCCAACGCGGCCAGCCGGTACGCCTCGGCGGCGTCGGCGGTGTGCACCGCCTGGAACCGCAGGCCCGGGATGTCGGGAACGACCGGCAGCCGCTGGGCGGAGAGGTTCGGCACCAGCGGTCCCGCGAAGATCCGGCGCTGCTCCTGGGCGGCCTCGCGTTTGAAGATGAACCCCGGCCGCAGGCGTACGACCCGCCGGTCGGGGTGGGCGGCCTCGAAGGCGTCCAGCAGGCGTTCGACGTACGCCTTCTCCCGGGTGTACGCGGCGCCCGGCCAGCCGTGGGTGGGCCAGGACTCGTCGACGGCGCGATCCTTCGGGCCCGGCGAGTAGGCGCCCACCGAAGAGGCGCACACCAGGGCGGGCACGCCGGCCGCGGCCACCGCGTCGAAGACGCGCGTGCTGCCGATGACGTTGGTCCGCCAGGTCGCCGCGGAGTCGTGGGTCGGGTGGAACGCCCACGCCAGGTGGACGACCGCGTCGGCGCCACGGAGCAGGGGGACGAGGTCGCCGGTCGCGACGTCGGCGGCCGCCCACTCGGTCTTCGGCGCCGTCCAGTCGGGTTCGCGCCGGGCGAGGCCGAGCACCGAGTCGACGGCGGAGTCTCTGCCGAGGGCCTCGACCACGCTGGTCCCGACGTTCCCAGTCGCCCCCGTTACGACGATGCGCATGCTGATGCGCCTACCCAGGCCAGACTCCCCCAATCCCCCACCCCCGCGAACAGGCAACGCATAAAACCGGGTCGTTTCTGGTTCCCGATATGTTCGGCGATGATCGCCAGGGGTGCACCGCCACAGGAGGCGGCGACCTTGGATAGTTTGCGAAGCGCTGGTCGTCCTGTCGGGCTCACCCGGCCTCGGCGTCACCGAGCTCGGGCGGCGGGTGGGGCTGAGCCAGCCCGCCGCCGCCCGCATGGTCGACTCGCTGGAGGGCCACGGCCTGGCGCTGCGCCGCGCCACGTCCGGCCGGTCGGTCGCGGTCGACCTCACCCCGGGACGGCGCCGACGCCGCGCGGCGGATCCTCTCCTCCCGCGGCGATCGGCTGAACGCGCTGGTCGGTCGGCTGGACGACGCGGACCGTAACGCGCTCACCGGTCTCCTGAGGAGACTCCTCACCCTGATCTACGAGGACGTCCCGCACGCCGACCGCCTGTGCCGGCTGTGCGACCGGACCGCCTGCGTCGCCGCCGGAGCGACATGCCCGGTGGGCGCGGCCGAGCGGACCCGCGCGGGCACCTGAGGTGGGCGTCGCGCTCGCCCTGGCGGCGGCCCTCTGCTACGGCACGACCCACTTCGTCGCGGGACTGCTCTCCCGGACACGGCAGCAACTGGTCGCCCTCGCGTCCGTCCTCGCGTCGCTGTACCCGGCGATCGTCGTGCTGCTGTCCGTCGTCCTCCTGCGCGAGCGGCCGACCCGCGCGCAGGCCGCGGGCCTCGGCCTCGCCGCCGTCGCGCTCGTCTGCTGCACCCTCGCCTGAGGCCCCGCAGGGCGTCAGGGAGCCTCGCCGAACGTCAGGCCGGCCGTGCCGGCGATCCGGTCGAGGGCCCGGCGAAGCGCCGCCGCCTCCGACGGCGCCAGCCCGCTCAGCAGCTCATCGTCGTTCTGCCGGGCCAGCTCGAGGGTCCGCTCTCGCAGGTCACGGCCTGCCGCCGTGAGCTCGATGAGCTGACGACGGCGGTCGGCGGCGTCCCGGACACGGCGCACCGCGTCGAGCCGTTCGAGCTCGTCCAGCATATCGACGACCACGCTCGGGGTGACGCCGATCGCCCGGGCGAGCTCGAGCTGGGCGCGTGGGCCGCCGGCGAGGAGCTCGAGGACCGCGCAGTGCCGGGGGCGGATGCCGAGCGGGGCCAGCCGACCGGCGAACCGCGTGTTCGCGTACTGCCCGAGCTTGCCCAGCACGAAGCTCACCGTCCCCGTCACCGAATCTTCCGCCGTCACGTCGTCGATGCTACCGTCGACCATATGATTCGGTACCCGAATGATATGGTCGCCTCACAAAATGTCCGCAGACTCAGCGGGTTCGTCGCGGTGAGCACCGCGCTGGCCTCCGGCTACTTCGCCATCGCCGGCCTGGTGGACCCGGGCGGGCTGGTCCCAGGAGGAGGCGCGGCTTCCCCGGACGTTCGCGGAGTACGTGGCAGTTCGCAGCGTTGTACTCCTGGGCGCGATGATCTGGCTGCTGGGCGTACGCGCCTGGCGACCTTTCGGCCTGCTCTTGGCCCTCAACGGCGCCGTCCAGCTCGGCGACGCCGTCATCGGCGCGGCGCACGGTCAGGTGCCGCAGACGGTCGGCCCCGTCGTGTTCGCCGTCGCCCTGTTCGCCACCGCCCGCCGGCTCGGCGGACTAACGACCCGACCCGGCGAACGCTAGAAGACCAGACGCGCGACGGCGGTCATCGTGCCGGGGGCGACCTCGGTGAAGCCGCCGTCCCGTACGGCCACGTCGGACTCGGCGACGCTCCCGGCCCAGTCGCCGGCCTCCAGGACACGGACGCGCAGGCCCGGCCACTCGCCGCGGGCACGCAGCAGGAGCTGGGCGGCGTGCCCGCACTGCGCCGCCGCCTTCCCCGTGGTCATGCCGACGTGCGGATTGAGAGTGACCAGGGCGTACGGCGGCTCGGGCGGGGGTTTCGGCTCTTCGTCGCGTGGCAGGTCGGTGCCACCCACCTGCAGCTTGGAGATCTCCGGCGGAACCTCGGTGACCGGCCCGGGGACGAACGCCCGCGCCAGCGCGCCGTCGTGGTCCACAAGCACGCCGGGCAGCCCCGCGAGGGCGTCCCAGCGGGCGCCGCGCGCCCGTCGCGCCACCTTGCGGATGCGCCGCGCCTCCCAGCCCGCCACCGCGTCGTGCCACTCCCCGTCCGGAGCCGAGCGCGGGTCGGCGAGCAGCCGGACGACGGCCATCGCCGCGGCCTCGCAGATCGCGAGGTGCGACGGCGGCGCGGCCTTCTCGATACGCAGGGCGAGCTGCATCGCCCAGGCGGGCTCCTCCTCTGTCACGCCCCAATGTCTACCAGCCGGTGAAGGCGGCCCTCATCTCGATTGCAGGGCTAGATGTATATACAGATAGTCGTATAGCCTCATCTCATGAGCCGCGAGACGCGTGACTTCACCCCTCGGTACTACGCCATCGAGCAGGCGCTGCGAGCCCGCGTCGCCGCCGCCCGGCCGAATGATCCGCTGCCCTCGGAGGCGGAGCTGTGCGAGGAGTTCGGCGTGAGCCGGATGACCGCCCGGGCCGCGGTGCAACGCCTGGCCGCCGACGGTCTGGTGTACCGGGAGCCGGGGCGGGGCACGTTCGTGGCGCCGCCGCCCGCCCACCGTCGGGCCGACAGCCTGGTGCGGTTCAGCGCCGAGATGCGACGCCGCGGCAAGATCCCGTCCTCGCGGGTGGTGGACGCCCGGATACGGCCCGCCGAGGGCGCGGAGGCCGACCGGTTGCGGCTCGGGCGGGACGCACGGGTGGTGGCGATCCGCCGGGTCCGGTCGGCCGACGACGTGCCGATCGCCGTCGAGGAGGCGCTCTTCCCGCCCACGCTGACGCGGCTCCTGGAGGCCGACCTGGCCGGAGGTTCGCTGCACGAGGCGGTGGTCGCGCTGGGACGCGTGCCGACCCTGGGCCACGCGTCCATCTCCGCCGATCGTGCCACCGCCGAGGACGCCGCACTGCTCGCCGTGGATCCGGGCGCTCCGCTGCTCGTGGAGCATCGGCTGATCCTCGACCAGGACGGCGTCCCGCTGGAGCTCACCGAGTCCCGGTACGCCGGCGACCGTTACGCCCTCGACGTCACGTTCGACGTCGAGCCTCCCAACCGCTGAGGAGAAGCCCATGTCCTGGCCCGCCGTCGAGCACGTCGCGAAGATGATCGACCACTCCCTCCTCCGTCCCGACCTGACCACCGACGACGTACGGGCCGGCTGTGCGCTGGCCGCCCGCTACGACGTGGCGTCGGTGTGCGTCCGGCCCGCGGACGTCCCGCTCGCCGTTCGCGCTCTCGACGGCACCGCCGTGGCGGTCGGCACCGTCGTCGCGTTCCCGCACGGCTCCTCCACCTCCCACGTGAAGGCGGGCGAGACGGCCGCGGCGGTCGGTGACGGGGCGCGCGAGATCGACATGGTGCTGAACATCGGCAGGCTGCGCGCCGGCGACGACCGGTACGTCGCCGATGACATTCGTGCCGTCGCCGAGCAGACGGCGGCTCGGGGCGCTCTCCTCAAGGTCATCCTGGAGACCGCGTATCTGACCGACGCGGAGAAGATCCGCGGCTGCCGGATCGCCGAGGAGGCGGGGGCCGACTACGTCAAGACGTCGTCGGGCTTCGCCCCGGGCGGCGCGACCCTCGACGACCTGCGCCTGATGCGGAGGTCGGTGTCGGCGCGGGTCGGCGTCAAGGCGGCCGGAGGCGTCCGTACCCTCGACGTCCTACTGGAGATGGCCGCCGCCGGAGTGACCCGCTTCGGAGCTACGGCCACCGCCGGGATCCTCGACGACCTCGCGCGGCGCCGTAGCGGCGTGACAGGGTGAGCGGTATGAAGGTGGTCTTCGGTGCCGACGACGCGAACGACTGCACCCGCGCGGTGATCGAGCACCTCCGCGCCGTCGCCGATCTGCGGGTCATCGACGATCTGGAGAAGTGGCCCGACTTCTCGCGGGAGGCGGGCCGCGCGGTCGCCGCCGGCGAGGCCGACTACGGCGTGCTGATGTGCTGGACGGGCACCGGCACGTCGATCGCGGCCAACAAGGTCCCCGGCGTACGCGCCGCGCTCGCCTGGGAGCCGTGGATCGCACGCAACGCACGCCTCTGGAACGACGCGAACGTCCTCGCGCTCAGCCTGAAACGCCTGGCCCCCGACGTCGCCGTCGAGTGCGTCAAGGCCTTCCTCGAGACGGAGCGAGAGGACCCCGAGGAGACGCCGAACATCGACCTGATCCGGGACCTCTGACCGCGTTACCCGGTATGCGCCGTCACACCGGCCGACTCGAGCATCCGGCACATGTCGTGGAAGCCCTCCACGCACGCGGCACGGACGTTCGGGTATCCGCCGGAGGTCTCGGCGAACAGCAACAGGAAGCCTGGATCGACGGCGGCCGGACGCTCGATGTGGGCCTCCACGACCTCGGCCCCGTCGGCCCGTTCGAACCGGCAGTGCTCACCGTGCGGCGAGAGCCACCAGTGCGCGCCGTCGACCTCGATCCGCTCGAACGCCTCGTCTTCGTCCCAAGCGGGCCCAGCCTCGGCGCGACACCTCTCGATGAGCCGCCGCGCGGTCCGGCGGAAGTCGGCGACGAGGGTCTCCAGTTCGGCGCGGCACCGGGTCAGCTCGGGCTCGCCGACGAGCCGTACGACGCGGATGGACGGCGGCCGGCCGGGCCACACGAGGACGAGGAGATCGTCCCGTGCGAGCTCCGCTCGCAGCCCGGCGGCCAGGGCCGTGGCCCCGGGCATGTCGACGGTCGCGTCGAGCGGGAAGACGGCGGACCGGCCTCGCGTGACCGCCCGGCGGATCTCCTCCGACGGCGGAACGCCGTGCCGTCTCTCTCCCATGGGACGTCAGCGTAGATGTGAGAAGCTGCCCAGGTGATTCAGATCTCCAGTCGCGTGGTCTACCGGAACCGGTGGATGACCGTCCGGGAGGACGACATCCGGCATCCGGACGGCTCCCCCGGCATCTACGGCGTCGTCGACAAGCCCACGGCGGCGCTGATCATCCCGATGGAGAACGACGGCTTCCACCTCGTCGAGCAGTTCCGTTACACGCTCTCGCGCCGGTCGCTGGAGTTCCCGCAGGGCACCTGGCCGGACGACCGCGAGACGAGCAGCGAGGAGCTCGCCCGCGCGGAGCTCGTCCAGGAGACGGGCCTGCGCGCGGCGAAACTGGAGCGGATCGGCTCCTTCGCGATCGGGCCGGGGTTCACCAACCAGCGCTGTGACGCCTTCCTCGCCACCGGCCTGACGCAGGGTGAGGCCGCCGACCGCGACCCGGAGGAGCAGGGGATGACCCACCGCTGGGTCTCCCGCGCGGACCTCGAGCGGATGATCCGCGACGGGGAGATCGTCGACGGCTGCACGATGGCCGGCTACGCCCTGCTCGGACTCCACGACGGAGGCTCCCCGCTGTAGCGTGCGCCCGCCGGCTCGAGGAAGGCCGATTCGGGCGATTGGCCATCGACCGCAGGGCGAGGCGCGTGATCTGCTCCTCCCATGGCGGACCCCATTCACGAGCGTGACCTGACCGGTAAGGCCCTCGATCTGGTGGCGGAGGCCGCCGCGCCGTACCTCGAGTCCCTGACGACGCGGCCGGTGAGCGACCCGGAGGCCGGGGAGCTCCTCGGCGAACTGGGTGGGCCGCTGCCCGAGCACGGCGACGGCACGCTGCCCGGCGTCGCGCGGCTGCTGCGGACGGGCACGCGGGCGGCCACGCACTCCGCCGGGCCGCGCTTCTTCCACTTCGTCGTGGGCGGCGCCACTCCGGCCGCGCTGGCCGGCGACTGGATCGCCTCCCTGCTCGACCAGAACCCCGGCAACTGGGCGGCGTCGCCGTTCGGCACGCACGCCGAGACGGTGGCGCTGGGGTGGCTGAAGGACCTGTTCGGGCTGCCGGAGTCGTACGGCGGAGTGCTCACGACGAGCGCGACCTCCGCGAACTTCACGGCGCTGTCGGCGGCGCGGTTCTGGTGGGCGGAGCGGCACGGCGTGGACGTGACCGTCGACGGCCTGGCCGGGCTGCCGCCGATGCCGGTGTTCTCCAGCGGGTACGTCCACGTCAGCACCCGCAAGGCCCTGCAGATGCTCGGCCTCGGACGCGACACCGTCCGCAGGTTCGCCCGGGACGACGCCGGGCGGGTCGACCTCTCGGCGCTGGACCGGGCCCTCGCGGAGACCGACGGCCCGGCGGTGATCGTGGCGAACGCGGGCGAGGTCAACACCGGTGACTTCGACCCGGTCGACGAGATGGCCGAGCTCGCCGAGCGACACGGCGCCTGGCTGCACGTGGACGGCGCGTTCGGGCTGTTCGCGGCGGTGTCGCCGCGGACCCGGCACCTGGTCGACGGGATCGAACGGGCCGACTCGGTGATCAGCGACGGGCACAAGTGGCTGAACGTCCCGTACGAGAGCGGCTTCGCGTTCGTACGGGACGCCGCGCTGCTCGGGCGGGCATTCGGGGCGTGGGACGCGCCGTACCTGCCGGGAGACGGCGACGACCACGTCAATTATCAGTTCCTCGGCCCGGACTCCTCGCGCCGCGCGCGGGCGCTGCCGATCTGGGCGACGCTTCGGGCGTACGGCCGGGAGGGGTACCGGGCGATGGTGGAACGCCATCTCGACCTCGCCGGGCATCTCGGCCGGTTGGTCGAGGAGGCTCCGGATCTGGAGCTGCTCGCGCCGGTCCGGCTCTGCGTGGTCTGCTTCCGGTATCGGCGGCCGGGCGTCGAGGACCTCGACGAGCTGAACGCCCGCCTCGGCGCGGAGCTGCTCGCCGACGGCCGGGTGTTCGCCGGCACGACGGTGTACCGGGGCATGACCGCCCTGCGACCGGCGATCGTGAACTGGCGGACCACGGAGGCCGACGTCGAGTTGCTCGTCTCGATCGTCCGGGAGATCGGCTCACGACTCGCCGGGTGAGGCTCGCCCGCTTACCAAGCGGCGCTCACACCTGGGGCAGCTCGCGGAGGAGCGTGTCGGCGCGGCTCTTGGTCAGGCCGCCCTCGCTGAGCCGGGTGAGGATCTTCTGCCGGAGGTCGGTGACCCGCTGCCGCAGGTCGACGCGCTGGCCGGCGGCCACTTCGTTCGTCAGGTTGGTGATGACGTTGTCGAGGTCGACGGCCACGTCGGCGCGGACCTCCCGGACCGCCATGCCTTCGTCCACGGTGCGGCGCATCCGGGTCAGCGCGTCGACCGTTCCCGCGGGCGTCGGCGCCGTGCGGGCCCGGACCGGCCGGGTGGTGGCGGGAGGCGGCGGGGTGGCCGCGCGAGTGCCCGTGGCCGATTGCGCGGACCGGCTCTCGGGTGTGGCGATGGGGGTGGCGGGCCCGGACGAGGAGGAGGACGCCCTCACTCCGGACGGCGAGCTCAGCGCGGTCTTCCGGCCGCCGTGGCCGGCGCTCAGCACCGCGGCGATCACCACCGCCGTCAGCACGGCGGCGGCCCCGGCGGCCAGGGGCACCCGGCGCCGGCGGACCGCTGGCGCGGTGAGGACCCGCGTGATCGGGTGCGGGAGTCGCCTCGGCGTGACGGCGTCGGGGTCGACGGCGGTCTCGTCGCCCGCTCCCAGCTCCCGGGCGATCTCGGCGGCGGCCGGTCGTTCCGCCGCGGACCGGGCGACGCAGCGGGCCTGCAGGCCGCCGAGGGTCTCCCCCGGCCTGGGCCGGCGGCCCTTCGCCGCCTCGAACCACACGATCCCGAGGGAGTACACGTCGGCGGACGGCGACAGGTCGTTCTCGGGCGGGAGGTAGTCGGGCGTCCCCATCCGCGCGTCGCCGGCGATGCCGAAGTCGAGGACCTTCACCCCCGACGACGTGAGGAAGATGTTCGTGGGCTTGATGTCACGGTGGACGATGCGCGCCTCGTGCGCGGCGGCCAGCGCCGAGGCGATCTGGCCGACGACCCGCTCGACGTCGGACACGGGGTGCACGTCGGCGAGGGTGGAGCCGGTCAGCAGCTCCATGACGATGTACGGGGTGCCGTCGGACTCGCCGTAGTCGTGCACGGTGACGATGTGCGGGTGGGACAGCGCCGCGGCGGAGCGGGCCTCGTCCCGGAACCTCCTGCGGAACTCCGGGTCACGCGCCAGCTCCGGGTCGATCAGCTTGACCGCGACCTGCCGGACGAGGACCTCGTCCCGCGCCAGCCAGACGGATGCCATGCCACCACGGCCGATCCGCTCGCGGAGGCGGTACCGGTCGGCTAGAAGCGACTGCATCAACGCAGTTTTCCCCAAATCTCGTGATCCGCACGAGCTTTCTAGTGTGCCCCGGATTTCGCGCCGCCGAGGGAGGATTCGCGGGCCACCAGATGGGTGTCCAGGATGACGACCGGGTGCTCGATCTCCTCGCCGCGGATGCGGGCGACGAGCAGTCGCGCCATCTCCCGGCCCATCGCCTCGAGCGGCTGGTGCACCGAGGTCAGGGACGGGTCGCTGTGCCGCGCGGTCGAGGAGTCGTCGAACCCCGCGACCGCGACCTCCCGGGGGATGTGGATCCCACGCTCCTTGAGCACCCGCATCGCCCCGACCGCCATCGGGTCCGACGCCGCGAAGACGGCGTCGAGGTCCGGGGCGCGGTCGAGGAGCTCGCGCATCCCCCGCTCCCCGGACTCCTCGCTGAAGTCGCCGTGCGCGACGGGGCCGGTGAGCCCGGCCGCGGCGAGGGCGTCGTGGTACCCGTCGAGACGGTCGACGCCCACCTGCATGTCCTGTGGACCGGTGATGGTGCCGATCCGGCGGCGCCCCAGGCCGATGAGGTGCTCGACGGCCTGGCGGGCGCCGCCCCGGTTGTCGGCGTCCACGCAGCTCACGGGGTCCACGCCGACGGGCCGGCCGCCGAGCACGGTCGGCACGCCGTTCTCCTCGAGGTGGCGTGGCAGCGGGTCGCCGCCGTGCAGCGAGATCAGCAGGACCCCGTCGACGTGCTGGCCGGTGAGGTAGCGCTCGAACCGCGCGTGCTCGTCCTCCGACTGGGCGATGACCAGCAGCAGTTGCAGCCCGGTGTCGGCGAGTCCGGCGCTGATCCCCCGGATGATCCCGGCGAAGTACGGCTCGCCGAAGACGCGCTCCTCCGACTCCGACACGAACAGCGCGACCGTGTCCGTACGGCGCGTGACCAGGGCGCGCGCCGCACGGTTGGGGACGTACCCGAGCTCGTCGATGGCCCGCAGCACGGCCTCGCGCGCCTCCGGGCTGACCTTCGGCGAGCCGTTGATGACCCGGGAGACGGTGCCACGGCCGACGCCGGCGAGCGCCGCGACGGCTTCCAGGGTCGGTCGCGGCCCGCTCGTCACGTGTCCTCCCGCCGCGGCGGGAGGGCCGCCTTCACGTCCGGCGGGAGTGCCCGGGAGGGCGGGCGTCGCGTTGCTCGGTCGACAGTGCTCACCTGCTCATTGTGCCGAGCCCGCCCTGCCCGATGACCGAGGAGTACCACTGGGCGCTGGTCTTGGGGATCCGCGCCTGGCTCAGGAAGTCGACGTAGACGAGCCCGAACCGCTTGGCGTAGCCCCAGCCCCACTCGAAGTTGTCCATCAGCGACCAGGCGAAATAGCCGCGCAGCGGGACACCGGCGCTGATCACCGTGTGGCAGGCGCGCAGGTGCGCGTCGATGTACGCGACGCGGTCGGGGTCGTCGACGTGGGGACCCTCGCCGTTCTCGCCGTCCGCGACGACGTCGTCGAACGCGGCGCCGTTCTCGGTGACGTACAGCGGGACGGACGGGTACTCCTCCGCGACGCGCGTGAGGACCTCGGCGAGCCCGGATTCGTCGATCTCCCAGCCCATCGCGGTGACCGGCCGGCCGACCTGGACGAAGCCGACGTGCTCGCTGCCCGGCCACGGCGACGCCTGGGCGAACGGCGAGGTGATCGCGGGTGCGGCGCCCTCCTGGCCGGTGACGAAGAAGCGGTTGTAGTAGTTGATGCCGAGCTGGTCGACCGACCCTCCGATGAGGTCCAGGTCGCCGTCCTGGATGCCCAGGTCGAACCGGTCCACGTCGGCGAGGACGTCCTCGGGGTACCGGCCGTGCAGCAGCGCGTCGAGGAAGAAGCGGTTCTGCAGCCCGTCGATGCGCCGGGCGGCGTCGACGTCCTCGGGCGCGTCGCTCGCCGGCGACACGGCGTACAGGTTGACCGACGCTCCGACGTTCCGTCCCTCGCCGCGCAGGGCCCGCGCCGCGAGGCCGTGGCCGAGCAGCAGGTGATGGGCGGCGCGGAGGGAGGCCTCCGAGTCGCGGCGGCCCGGCGCGTGGTCGCCGGACGCGTACCCGAGGAAGGCGGCGCACCACGGCTCGTTGATCGTCGTCCAGTTGACGACGCGGTCGCCGATGGCGTCGCACACGAGCTGGGCGTACTCGGCGAACCGGTACGCCGTGTCCCGCGCGGGCCAGCCTCCGGCGTCCTCGAGGGCCTGCGGCAGGTCCCAGTGGTAGAGGGTCGGCCACGGCTGGACGCCCGCCTCGAGGAGGGTGTCGACGAGCCGCCGGTAGAAGTCCAGGCCCTTGGCGTTGGCCGGCCCGGCGCCGTCGGGCAGTACGCGCGACCAGGAGATCGAGAAGCGGTACGCCGTCAGCCCGAGGGAGGCCATCAGCGCGACGTCCTCGCGGAACCGGTGGTAGTGGTCGGTCGCGACGTCGCCGGTGTCCCCGCCGAGGACGTTCCCGGGTGTGTGGGCGAAGGTGTCCCAGATCGACGGGCCGCGCCCGTCCTCGGCGACGGCGCCCTCGATCTGGTACGCCGCCGTGGCCGCGCCCCAGACGAAGTCCGTCGGGAATTTGATCTCGGTCTCCGCCCGTGATTTCTGGATCGTCATGCTTTCACGGCCCCTTCCATGATTCCGCCGATGATCTGGCGGCCGAACACGACGAAGACGACGAACAGCGGGATGGTCGCGACGAGGGTGCCGGTGAACATCAGCGTGTAGTCGTTGAAGTAGGCGCTGTTCAGCAGCGCCAGCGAGTACTGCACCGTCGGGTTGTCCGGATTCAGCACGGCCCGCGGCCAGATGAACTCGTTCCAGGTCGACATGAAGGTGAACAGCGCCAGCACGGAGGCGGCGGGGCGCAGCACGGGCAGCACCACGCTCCAGAAGATCCGGAACGTCGACGCGCCGTCGACGCGGGCCGCCTCGATGAGCTCGTCGGGGATGGCCTGCGAGGCGTACTGCCGCATCATGAACACGCCGAAGCCGGTGACGAGGAAGGGGACGATCACCGCCTGGAGCTTGCCGGTCCAGTGCAGGTGCACCATCACCATGTACAGCGGGATGAGGCCCATCTGCACCGGCACCATCATCGTGGCGACGATGATGAGCAGCAGCGCGTTGCGGCCCCGGAAGCGCAGCTTGGCGAAGGCGAAGCCGGCCAGCGACGCGAAGAACACGGTCGAGGTGGCGACGACGGCCGAGGCGACCGCGGAGTTCACCAGCGCCTTGGCGAAGTGGGCCTGCTCGTTGTCGAACAGGCGGCGCAGGTTGTCGCCGAGGTGCTGACCGGCGATGAACGGCGGCGGCACCGCGCCGACGACGGCGTTGGTCCGTGTGGCGACGACGAACATCCAGTACAGCGGGAACGCCGACAGGACGATCGCGAAGATGAGCACGACGTACGTCAGCGGGCTGGCGTCCCAGAGACGCGCGGAGCCCGCGACGGCCTTCCGGGAACGCCGGAGGATTGCCTCCTTCACTTCTCACCACCTCCGGCGAAACGGCGGATCAGCAGGAAATTGACGAGAGAGAACACGAGGATCATCAGGAAGAGCATCCAGGCGACGGCGGAGCCGTAGCCGTACTGGAACCGGTTGAAGGCGTTCTCGAACATGTACATCGTCACCGTCTGCGACTGACGCAGCGAGCCGCCGTTCATGTACCCGAAGTTGAACAGCAGCGGCTCGGTGAACAGTTGCAGGCCCCCGATGGTGGAGATGACCGACACGAAGAGGACCGTGGGGCGCAGCAGCGGCACCGTGATCCGCCAGAACTGCTGCCGCCGTGACGCGCCGTCGATCGCCGCCGCCTCGTACAGGTCGCGCGGGATCGCCTGCATGCCGGCGAGGAAGATGAGCGCGTTGTACCCGGTCCAGCGCCAGTCGACCATGGTCGAGACGGCGACCCAGGCGGCCCAGCGGTTCGCCTGCCAGTCGATCTTGTGGATGCCGAAGAAGTGCAGGATCCAGTTGGCCATGCCGTAGTCGCGGCCGTAGATCTGGGTGAACACGATCGCGACCGCCGCGACCGACGTGACGAGTGGCAGCAGCACGCCCATCCGGAACAGCGTCTGGACGCGCAGCCGCCGGTTCAGCGCGTTGGCCAGCCAGAGCGCGAGCAGCAGCTGCGGCACGGTCGCGATGACGAACATGCCGAAGGTGTTGACGACGGCGTTCCAGAACTGGTCGTCGGACAGGAGCCGGGAGTAGTTCCGCAGGCCCACGTACTTGTGGCCGCCGATGATCTCCCAGCGGTGCAGGGAGACCCAGAACGTGTAGCCGAGCGGGAACAGCCCGAACAGCAGAAAGAGCAGGTAGAACGGCGAGATGTACAGGTAGGGCGAGACCTTCAGGTCCAGTCGCGAGAGCCGGGCACGCCAAGCGCCCCGCCCCGGCGGCGCGGCGCGCGAGGCGACCGGGGTGGGCCGCAGGTCGACAGCCATTCCGAGGTCCTTTCACGGAGACGGGCGAGCGTGGAGACGGGCGGCGCCGGTCGACGTCCTGGGGAAGACCGGCGCCGCCCGCCGATCTCAGCTGCCCGAGGCCTTCTTGGCGTCGGACACGGCCTTGCTCCAGGCGGAGCCCGCCGAGAGCTTGCCCTGGGCGACCGCGCGCAGGTCCGCCTCGACGGCCGTCCGGACATCCTGGTTGTCGGCGCCGAGGTACACCGGCTTGAGGCTGGTCGCGGTCGACCCGTAGATCTGGCCGACCGGGGCGTTGTTGAAGTACGGGTTGTTGAACGCCTTGACCGCCGGGTCGTTCAGTGCCTGCAGTGAGGACGGCAGGTTGTTGGCCGCCTTGAACGCGCCGATCTGGCCCTGCGCGCTGGTCAGGAACTGAACCAGCTCGGCGGCCTCCTTCGGGTGCTTGCTCTGCGTGGGCACGGCCAGCCAGGAGCCGCCCCAGTTGCCGCCGCCGCCCGGCACGCCGGCGACGTCCCACTTGCCCTGCTGCCCGTCACCGCCGAACTGCTTGATGAGCCCGAGCATCCAGGCCGGGCAGGGCGCGGTCGCGAAGGCGTCCTTCTTCAGCGCCTGGCTCCACGGGTCGGACAGGAACTGCACGCCGTTGGCGAGGCCCGCCTGGGACATCTTCACGGTCTCGTCGAACGCCGCCTTGACGGCCGGGTTCGACTCCATGACGAACTTGTTGCTCTGGTCGAAGTACGTCTGGTTGGAGCCCTTGCCGGCCTCCTGCATGAGGATCGTGTTGTAGTACGTCTCGGGGCTGTCGATGAACTTCGACTTGCCGCCGGCCTTGGACGTGTACTTCTGGCCGACCTTGATGAAGTCGTCCCAGGTCGGCCACAGCTTGGTGACCGCGTCACGGTCGTCGGGCAGGCCCGCCTTCTTGAACAGGTCCTTGCGGTAGCACAGCGCCATGCTGCCGACGTCCGTGCCGAGGCCGATCAGCTTGGACCCGTCGGGGCTCATACCTCCCTGCCACTTCCACGGCAGGAAGTTGCCCTGCAGCGAGCTCGCGCCGTACTGCTTGAGGTCGACGAACTTGTCGGGCTGGGCCTTGAACTTGACCATGATGCCCTCTTCGATCGCCACCACGTCGCCGGCCCCGGCGCCGGCCGCGATCCACTGCTGGAGCCGCGGGGTGTAGTCGTCGAGCTTCGGGACGTTGCGTTCGGTGACCTTGATGTTCGGGTGCTGGGCCATGAACTGCTTGTAAAGGTCCTGGTAGCCGAACGTGCCGAAGTCGTCGACCGTCAGCGTGATCTTCTCGTTCGCGCTGTTGGAATCGCTCTTGCCGTCGTCCCCCGAGCATGCCGTCGCCGCCGCGAGCGCGGCGGACAGCACGATCGCCAGGGCGCCGACTCGCCCGTGACGCATGTTGACCCTCATGACGGACCCCTCTCAGGTCGTCTCACATAGGCGGGGTTCTGCCCGGGCTCCTCGGTGAGCCCGGTGGTGTGTGGGAGCGCTCCCACGAAGCGAATCCGGGAGTCATGGTGAGTGTCAATAGCCCGCAACACATTCGTTACGCGGGCGTCACAGCGCCTTCTCCGGCCCGCGACACGGCGCGTTCCCGGCCCACCGCCTGACGCCGGACGGCCGACACCCGTGGCAACCTCGGAGGATGAGGCTTCCGGAGCAGATCGCGCGCGCCCGTTTCGCGTCCGCGCGGGCCGTACGGCTGGCCACGGTGGACGAGGAAGGGCGTCCGCATCTGGTCGTCGTGACGTTCGCGGTCGAGGGCGACACGATCTACTCCGCCGTCGACGCCAAGCCGAAGCGCACCCGTGATCTCAAGCGGTTGCGCAACATCCAGGCCGACCCTCGCGTCGCCGTACTGGCCGACCACTACGAGGACGAGTGGTCCCGCCTGTGGTGGGTCCGCGCCGACGCCACCGCCGAGATCGTCGAGGACCCGGCCGCCATGGCCGGGCCGGTCGCCCTGCTCCGCGAGCGCTACCGCCAGTACCGCGCGCATGCCCCCGAGGGCCCGGTCATCGCCATGACGGTCCACCGCTGGACCGGCTGGTCCGCCTCCTGATCACAATAATGCGGCGGAAATCACGGTAACCTCGGAATTCTAGTTCCGGAATTTGCAGCCCTCATAATCGGGCTTTGCTCCAGCCGTTTAGTCAATTATTTAAGGTGATCTCCCGTAAGCCGCAATGGCGACATCGATAGAACGCGTCGCATGACCGCGACCGGAACGCCTTTCATGCCGCATATAGGGGGACACATGCATCGCATTGGGTACGCAGTTGGTGGCGCGATCGCCCTGGCGATCGCCGCCATGCCGCAAGCGGCGGACGCGGCCGACACGACCGTGACCTTCGGTGTCACCACCGGAACTCTCACGATCTCGGCACCGGCGGCCGTCTCCCTGGGCAACGGCACACCCGGCGGAACCATCACGGGGAACTTCAGCGGAGGTGGCGTCAACGGCGTCACCGTCACCGACACGCGCGGCCTCAACCCCGCGCCGTGGACGGCCACGGTATCCTCCACGGATTTCTCTCCCAGCACCGGCACGGGCACCATTCCAGCCGGGAATGTGACGTACACCCCGAATACGGCCACGACGACCGGTGACGGAACGTTCACCGCGGGAACGGCGGGGCCGCTGAGCTCGACCGGTTTCACCGCCTACAGCCACACCGGCGGCACCGGGGGCAACACCGCCAACTGGATTCCCACCCTGGTGGTCAACGTGCCCGTCACCGCCCACGTCGCCACCTACACCGGAACGGTGACCCACTCGGTGGTCGCGGGTTGATCAAGCTTGCCGCCGTGACGCTGCTGACCGCGCTGTCCCAGAGCACGGTCAGCATGGCACTCCAGGCAGACGCGGTCGCGGGCGGGAAGGGCTCCGGGGGCTTCGGCATCCGGCTGGCCGAGGCCCCCGTGGCCCGGCGTCACGACCCGCGTGCGCGCACCGGCATCGTCGACCATCTCGCCCCCGGCACCACCATCAAACGGCGGGTGGAGCTCTCCAGCACCTTCCGGAAGGCGCTGCACGTCCAGTTGTACTCCGCGGCCGCCACGATCGCGCATCACAAGTTCACGATCACCCCCGATCGCACTCCGAACGAGCTGACGACCTGGACCTCGCTCGACCAGCCCACGGTGACCTTGCCGGCGTTCGGCAAGAGGACCGCGCGCGTCACGATCCGGGTACCGGCGAAGGCGTCACAGGGCGAGCGGTACGCCGTGATCTGGGCGCAGGTCACGGCCCGGCCCGACGCCAGGCACAACGTCGGCGTCGTCCACCGGGTGGGGATCCCCATCTACCTCGACATCGGCCCGGGCGGCGAGCCGCCGTCGGACCTGCGCATCGAGAAGCTGACCCCGGCCCGCGCCGAGGACGGCCGGCCGCGGCTCGTCGCCCAGGTCCACAACACCGGCGGCCGAGCGCTCGACGTGAGCGGAACGCTCTGGCTGTCCGACGGCCCCGGCGGCCTCCGGGCCGGTCCGTACGCCGCCACGCTCGGCGTCACGCTGCGTCCCGGAGACACCGCGCCGGTGATGGTGGTGCTGGACAGGCGGATACCGAACGGCCCGTGGAAGGCACGGCTGACACTGCAGAGCGGCATGGTCAGCCGGACGGTATCGGCCACCGTCACGTTCCCGGAGAAGGGCACCGGCACGGCGATCACGCTGAGCTCGGAGTCCGCGTACGCGGTCCCGGCGATCGCCGGCCTCGTCATCGTCGTGGGCGGCGTGCCACTGTTCCTGCTTCGCCGGCGGTCGAGGAGAAGGTGAGGCCGCCGGCTCTCCGGCGGGGCGAGCCACGGTCCCACCGGACGTGAGGGGCCGGCATCGCGCGAGCGGCTGCCGGCAGGCCCGTTTTCACAGCACCGCTTTGGCGATCTTGTCGACGTAGTCCTCGGTGAACCAGAGGTTGCTGTCCGGTCCGACCGTGACGTCGAACGGCCCGGAGAGGCTGGTCGGGACCGCGTACTCGCTGATCGTCCCCGACGTGGTGACGCTGGCGAGGTTATTCGCGACCTGCTCCACGAACCACAGGTTGTTGTCCGGGCCGGCGGTGATGCCCCACGGGAAGCTGTTCGGGTCGCTCAGCGGGTACTCGGTGAACGATCCGCCGGTGGTGACGGAACTGACCTTTCCGTTGCCATCGGTGTACCACAGGTTTCCGTCCGAACCGGTGGTTATCTCGATAGGCATCGCTCCGGTGCTGGGGGCGGTGTATTCGGTTACCGACCCGGAGGTGGTGATCTGGGCGACTCCGCTGGTGAGGGCCTCGGTGAACCACAGAGCGCCGTCCGGACCCGAAGTGATGCCCAGCGGGTAGGCGCCGCTGGTCGGCACGGAGTACTCGGTGAAGATCCCGGAGGTCGTCAGCTTCGCGATCTTGTTGCCCTCGAGCTCGGTCAACCACAGGTTGTCGTCCGGCCCGGCGGTGATGCCCCACGGGTAGGCGCCGCTGGTCGGCACGGAGTACTCGGTGATCGTCCCGGAGGTCGTTATCTTCCCGACCTGGTTGGCATTGGCTTCGGTGAACCACAGGGCACCGTCCGAACCAACGGTGATGTCGGTCGGCCCCGCATCGGTGGTGGGCAGTGAGTACTCGGTGAACAGACCGCCGGTGGTGAGCTTTCCGATCTTGTTCGCGTAGTTCTCGGTGAACCACAGGTTGTCGTCCGGGCCGGTGGTGATGCCGATGGGCGTCGCCGGGCTGGTCGGTATGGATATCTCACTGATCGTCGGTGTCTTTCGAGCCTGCAGCGTCTTTGGGGCCTGGAATGCCCGTTGAGCCTGCAGTGCCTTCAGAGCCTGTGCCGGCGCGCCCCCGCCGGCCGGGCGCGCGGGAGGGTAGTGACACCGGATATGCCGGTGCTGCGGCATGCGCTTCAGCTTGAGGCACAGCTTCACGTGCGGAGGTAGGGGACGCTGACTGGGCGGGGCGGCGGACGCCGCGGGCACAAGTGCGCTTATCCCCAGCGCCAGCGCCATAGCCGCGAACAGGTATCTGAATGGTCGAATGCGGTAACGCATGACATCCCTTCCACCGAAGAGCAGGAAATAATGCGGACAGGCCGCCGGGATGCGATTGAACGATGTGAAGGGTCGCGACGTTGGACCGCCGCGAGTCGACTCGGCATCAGATGTACGCCCTGACGGCCCCGGGCCGAACGGCACTGCGAGTCCCGCCCGACCCGGCGATCCAGATATCTCCCAATGCCGCCATGGTCTACATTCACGCCTGGTCATGAGTCGGTCAATTCAGCGGGCCGGATCGACACAAAGCAGGGCGGTTTCCGTGGAAGAATTCCGCGTCGTTACAAGCCAGGAACCGTGGTGGCGAAAATGGATTTTCGGTCGGTAACGCTGCCAGGCGACTCCACCGAGTATCCGCCGGATCCCGACGCGGGCCGTCAGGCGACCGAATGGGAGACCGTGGCGGTGTAGGTGCCCGCGACGGCCGATGACGGAACGGTGACGACGAGCGTCGGTGCCCAGCTCGTGCTACTGGTGCCCGCCGCCTTGGACGCCGAGAACGCGGTCACCGTCGTGGACAGCGGCACTCGCTGTGCCGCGGTGTTCTGACCCGGGGTACGGGCGCCGGCTCCCGTGAAAGCCGTGGCCGGTCCGGACCAGTACGCGATGTTGCCGTTCGTGATGGTCTCGGCCGTCGTGCCGCCACCGGTCGTGAGGTTCGTGGACGAAACGGTCGCCGTCCAGCCAGCCACCCCGGCCGGCCGTCGGCCACGGTCACCGTGCCCATGGAGGCGCTGACCGTGCCGCCGGGAAGTCCGCTGCCCAGGCTCGCCGTGGCAGGGACGGTGATCGTCAACGTGTTCGCGAGTGCCGCGACCATCGACCGGCGCGCCGCGCGGGAGCCGTCGGCCGCGCACGAGCGGTCGGGTCGCGCCCCGGGCGGGCCGCCTGGGATGAGGCGGGCTCGACCGGGGCGCAGGGCGAACCGCCCGGTCGTCCCGAGATCGGCGGGCGCAGGGCGGTGCCGCCGGGCGGGCAGCGCCAGTCGGCCGGCCGGGGTCCGAGGGCGACGTTGCCGGTGTGTGACGGACCTTCGATCCCGCGCCGCTCCCGCGTCCCGGACGGACCGATGGTGGAGCCTGGATGTCGCCGAGGTGATGGTGGTGGACCGTCGGCGCCGTCCGGCATGCGAGGCCCGCCGGTGCTGGCCGGCACGTGAGGCGGACCGGCCGGCGGCCGGCGATCCGGCGCCAGACCGCTCGCGCAGCGGCTGGCGAAGGACCGGGCCCGGCGCGTTCGCCCGGCTCAGGCTCGAGGAGATCGGACGATGACCGACCGGCCGGGCCGGCCTGCGGCGGGTCGCTGGACGCTGCCGGGTCGGGTGAGTCGCTCGCCGCGGATTCCCGCGGTGTGACCGCCGGGTTCGCGGACGGCGACGACGTGTCGGTCCGGCCATCGGACGCCGGCGAGCCGGCGGCGGACCGACCCGACCGGCTCATCCCGTCGGTCCGCGTCGACGCGGGCGTCGTCGGAGGGCACCAGGCCGTCGGCGACCGCCAGGGCCGCGGCGCATGAGAGTGGTCCGGTGCCGGCACCGGGGAGGCGGCGGCCGGAGCGCCCGCGCCGAGAACCAGCGCGATCCACGCGATCAGCGATGGACCGCGTCCGTGGCTCTTCCTCATCCCGGTCCTCGAAAAGTTCTCGTGAGCGCCGCATACGCGCATCCACGGTGCACGAAGGAAACCAATGGCAGCTTAGACACCAAGACAGAACCGTGTTCTCCAATCGCTCCCGTGGACCGCAAATGCCGTTTAAAGAAACAGTCTGATCCGGCATCATCGACCGACTGTGCCAGGTCCCCGGCCGACGGCATATCGGACCAATCAGCCAAAGGCAGCGATCATCCGGGGCCATCCAGGCCCCGATCGACGAATTACTGGACATTTACTCGAATGGTTTTCAAATTCCGGCCGCCGAGCAGGATAGGCTCACGCAAGCGCCCGCGCCAGGCGGATTGTTTCGGTGGAGGAGATCGACAGTTGCCCAGAAACCGCCTCGGCATTCCGTCGGCGAGTGCCGCCGTGGTGGTCGCGATGCTCGTCGCCCTGCCCGCGCACGCCGGCACCTGCACGTCGCCGACCGCGTGCCCCACCACGACGACCGTCGCGGTGACGGCGCCCGGCGGGCTGACCATCAGCGTGCCCGCCAGCCCGGTCAGCCTCGGGAGTGGCGCGCCGAGCACCCAGATCAGCAGGGCACTCGGCGCCACCACGGTCACGGATCAGCGGGCCCAGCTCACCGCCACGTGGACGGCGAGCGTGACGGCCACGAACTTCACCTTCGGCGCCAACACCGTCGCCAACACCGCCGTCCTGTACTGGTCCGGATCCGCCACCGCCACCACCGGAAACGGAACCTTCGTTCCCGGGCAGGCCAACGCGGCGGCCGCGCAGTCGCTGAACGTGTCCCGGACCGCGTTCAGCAAGACGGCCGGAGCGGGAGACAACTCCGCCACCTGGAAGCCCACCATCGTGGTCAACGTCCCTGCCGGGGCGGCCGTGGGCACCTACTCCGGCACGGTGAGCCAGTCCGTTGTCTGAGCCGCGTTGGCCCTCCGCAGCAGCGCTCCTCGCCCTTCACCTGTTCGGCGCCGCGCCGGCGACCGCGCACGCCGTCAGGAGGCACGTGCGTCCCGCGGACGAGGGCGCCATCGGCGTCAGCCTCGTCGGCACTCCGTCCGACCGGGCGGACGATCCACGAGCGCGCCTCTTCATCGTCGACCACGTCAGCCCCGGCACGACGTTCACCCGGCGCCTGCGGGTCGACAACACCTCACGAACGCTCCAGCGGGTGACGCTCTACGCCGCCGCCGCCGGAATCAGCGGCCACCGCTTCACCTTCGCGCCGGGCGCCACCGGTAACGAGCTGAGCTCGTGGATCACGCTCGACCGTTCCCGGCTCGGCCTGAGGGCGCACTCCGGCGAACCGGTCACGGCCACCGTCGCCGTGCCGCCGTGGGCGACGAAAGGCGAGCGGTACGCCGTCATCTGGGCCCAGGTGTCCTCCGTCACCCGGAGCCGTGAGGCGAACATCGCCTTGGTCAACCGGGTCGGGATACGCGCCTATCTCGACGTCGGCCCGGGCGGCGAACCGCCGTCGGACTTCACGATCGGCGACGTACGGTCACGGCGGACCCGAGACGGGCGGCGGACGGTGGTGGCGACCGTCTCCAACACCGGCCGGCGCGCCATCGACCTCGGCGGGTGGCTGTCCCTGGCGGCCGGCCCCGGCTGCCTGCGCGCCGGCCCCCTCCCGGTCCCCCGCGGCACGACCCTGGCGCCCGGCGATCGGGGACGGATCGCCGTGCCCCTGGGCGCGGACCTGCCGGACGGACCGTGGACGTTCCGCCTCACCCTGCGAAGCGGCCGGATCGAGCACACGGCGACCGGCACCGTCACCTTCGCGAAGAAGGCCGGCACACCGGGCGTACCGCCGTCGTTCGTCGCCCGCTTCCTGAGACCGGCCGTCGCGCTCGCCGGATTCCTGACCGCCGCACTGATCCTTCTTCTCGTCCGCCTGCGCCGCCTCCGCGCCCGTGCACGCGTCCCCGGCCACCGGCCCTCTCGGACCGGATGATCGCGGCGTCGCTACGCGGTGAGGAGCCCGCGTACCTGCTCGGCGGAGCGGAAGACCTCGGCGCGCATGCCGACCTCGCGGGCGGCCACGACGTTGACCTCGGTGTCGTCGATGAACAGGCAGTCGGCCGGGGTGACGCCGAGGCTTCCGGCCGCGATCTCGAAGGCGCGGTGGTCGGGCTTGGCCACCCCGATGGCGCAGGAGTACGTCCGTGCGTCGAAGTGCGCGAGCCACGCGCCGTGCTTCTTCTCGAACATCGGGACCAGGTCGGCGATGATGTTCGACAGCAGGCCGAGGCGGTACCCCCGGCCGGCGAGCTCGCCGACGAGGGCGACCATGGCCGGGTCGGTGTCCGTCCAGCTCGCCAGGTCGGCCTCGGTCAGCGCGTCGATCGTGTCCGGGGCGTACCGCACGCCCATCCGGTCGCCGACCGCCGCCCAGTACTCCGCGCTGGTCTGTCCCGCGTCGTACGGCTTGCGGAGCGCCCAGTAGGCGTCCCAGAGGACCTCGGGCCGGACGCCGGCGATCCGTTCGATACGGCGCTTGGCCTCGGGCGTCTGAGGCAGCGCGATGACGCCGAACAGGTCGAATACGATCGCGGACGGCATGCGGGTCCTCTCCTCCAGCGACGGCCAGGCGGTGACGCGAGCCTAGCCTGCTCAACCCAGACGGACCGCACGGGAATCGGACAGTTGAACAAGCGGTTGGGTGGGCACGTCATAATGAGGGGGTGACGACCACGAGCAAGGACAACGGACGGCAGCGGGCCGAAGCCCGCACCACGGGGGGCGCCCGCCGCCGCGCCAAGGGCTCGTCGACGCTCGCCTCCGAGCGCCGTGAGCATCTCGTGAAGCTCGCGGCGGAGCTGTTCGCCCAAAAGGGATACCAGGCCACGACGGTCCGCAACATCGCCGACGAGGCCGGCATCCTGTCCGGAAGCCTCTACCACCACTTCGACTCCAAGGAGTCGATCGTGGATGAGATCCTCACGTCCTTCTTCGACGAGCTGGCCGCCGCCAACCAGGCGGCCCTCGCCAGGGGTGGCGACCCACGTGAGGTCCTGTCCGACCTGGTGCGCATCTGCTTCGGCACGCTCGTCCCGCACCGCGCGGCGATCATGGTCCTGCAGAACGACTGGAACTACCTCAAGCAGTTCGAGCGGTTCGACTACCTCGCCAAGGCCGAGGCCGACACCGAGCGCCTGTGGGTCGAGCAGATCAAGCGGGGGCAGGAGACCGGGCTGTTCCGTGAGGACATCGAGCCGAAGCTCACCTACCGGATGATCCGCGACACGATCTGGGTGACCGTCCGATGGTTCCAGCCGGAGGGCCGGCTGGACGCCGACGGCCTCGCCGACCACTACATCAAGGTCCTGTTCGACGGCATCTCACTGCACCGCTGAACCGCTCCCGGGCGCCCCGGGTCGGGGCGCCCGCGGGCGTGGTCAGTTCAGCTTGTTCAGCTCCTCCGGGAGACGTTCGAGCAGGCCCCGCAGGTCGTCGGCGTGCTCCTCCTCCTGGGCGAGGATCGTCTCGAAGATCCGCTTGGTCGTCGGGTCGTCGTCCCCGAGCCACTGGACGATCTCGGTGTAGGACATGATCGCGACGCGTTCCGCGACCAGGTCCTCCTTGATCATTTCGACCAGGTCGAGGCTGCCGGCGTACTCCGCGTGCGCGCGGGTCGCGAGCGTGTCCGGGTCGAAGTCCGGTTCGCCGCCGAGCTGGACGATGCGTTCGGCCAGCATGTCGGCGTGCGACTGCTCCTCCGCCGCGTGCTCCTGGAACTCCTGGGCGACCGCCTCGGCGTGGATCCCCGTGGCGGTGAAGAAGTGCCGTTTGTACCGCAGCACGCACACGATCTCGGTGGCGAGGGCCTCGTTGCAGACCTGGATGACGCGGTGGAGATCGGCGCCGTACGCGTCGGTGACCGGCCCCTTGTCGATCTCGGTCTTGGCGCGCTCGCGGATGGTCTTGATGTCGGTCAGGAATTCGGCCATGGGTGTCGTTACCTCCTTCCCCTGACCTACCTCAGCGCACACGGTCTACACCGGCCGCCGCGCACCACTCGACGCGTACGAGGGTGGCCCGGGCAGGCGCGCGCTACTCGACGGTTCTGGCTCGATTTTCGTGAGTGAACGGCTCCGGACCAGGCGAACCCGTCCGCTCACCGCCCCGCCTCCCATGGCCCTTTGCTCTGCTTACCCTGAGTACACATCTGGCACGGTCCACCGCCTACTCGGCGTAAGCAGAGCAAAGGCCTTCGGGAACACATGCAGCCTTGCCCGGGGCCCGGGCGACCGTTACCGCGACCGCCACGAAATGTGAGTCAAAACCACTCGACGCGCGCGAGGATGGCCCGGGCCGATGCGCGCTACTCGACGCGTACGGGGGCGGTCCGGGCCGGCGCGGCGGCTCGGCGTTCGGCAGCAGGCGGGCGAGCGGGGCGGGCAGCCACCAGTTGGCCTTGCCGAGGAGCTCCATGATGGCCGGGACCAGCACCATCCGGACCACGGTCGCGTCGATGAGCACGGCCACGCCGAGCCCGAGGCCCATCTGCTTGACCGCGATGTCCGCGCCGAGGAGCACCGCCAGGAACACGCACACCATGATGGCCGCCGCGGCGGTGATCACCCGGGCCGTACGGGCGAGGCCGCGGGTGACGGCCTCGCGCGTCGCCGCGCCCCGGTCGTACTCCTCGCGGACCCGCGAGATGAGGAACACCTCGTAGTCCATCGACAGCCCGAACAGGATCGGGAACATGAACAGCGGCACCCACGAGGTCACCGGCATGCCCGTCGGGAAGCCCAGCTGGTGCCCCAGCCATCCCCACTGGACGACGGCCGTGAGCACGCCGTACGCCGCTCCGATGGACACCAGGTTCATCAGTGCCGCCTTGAGGGCGATGGCCACCGACCGGACCAGCACCAGGAGCAGGATCAGCGACAGGCCGACGACGACCGCGATCAGCCACGGGAGCCGGGAGATCACCGCGTCCGCGAAGTCGATGGTGGCGGCGCTGGGCCCGCCGACGTAGACGCGCGGGCCGCCCGCGTCGTGCCGCGCCGCCATGGCCGCGCGCAGCGTGTGGACGAGCTTGGGCGTCGCGGCGTCCTGCAGCCCGGTCCTCGGGTACGCGACGAACATGGCGGTGGCGCCGTCCTGGCTGGTCCGGACGGGGGTGACCGAGGCGACGCCCGGGGTGTTCCGGACGGTGTCCGCCACGGGCTGTACGTCCCCGGGCAGGCGGGTCACGACGATCAGCGGCGCGTCGTATCCGGCGCCGAACCCGTCGGCGAGGATGCGGTGCGAGGCGTAGGCGCTCGTGTCGTGGGGCTGGGTGCTGGAGTCGGTGAAGCTCAGCCGCATCGACAGCGCCGGCACGGCGATCACCAGCAGCGCGGCCGCCGAGACCACGACCGCGGTCACCGGCCGCCGCTGGATCACGCCGGCCCACCGCTCGGACAGCGGGCGCCGCCGCCGTCGGCGGGCGAGGAACGGCAGGCCGAACCGGTCGATGTTCCGGCCCGTGAAGCCGAGCAGCGCGGGCAGCAGTGTGACCGCGGTGATCATCGTCATGAGGACGGTGAGGGACGCGGCGACGGCGACGGCGTTCAGCAGCCGCTGCCCCATGACGAACAGGCCCAGGAGCGCGACGACCACGGTCGTGCCCGCGAACAGCACCGACCGCCCGGCCGTCGCGATCGCGACGACCGTCGCCTCCTCGGGGTCGGCGGCATGCGCTTCGGGGTCGTCCCCGTGCAGCGCCTCGCGGTAGCGGGTGACGATGAACAGCGCGTAGTCCACGCCGACGCCGAGGCCGATGAGGCCCGCGACGATCGGGCTGAAACCCGGGGCCGGCAGAACGTGGCCGAGCAGTTCGATGCCGGCCAGGCCGGTGCCGATGCCGAAGACCGCGGTCACGATCGGCAGGCCCATCGCCAGCAGCGACCCGAACGCGATGAGCAGCACGATGACGGCGGCGAGCAGGCCTATTCCTTCGGTCGGCCCGCCCCCGGGCGTCTCGGCGCTCACCACCGCGCTGCCGCCGAGGGCGAGCGTCAGCCCGTCCCCGGACCCCTCGCGCACGTCGGAGATCATCGCCGTGACGGCCTGCTTCGGCACGTCGTCGGACCCCTTGTCGAGCTGGACCGGGGCGAACGCCGTCCGGCGGTCCGGCGACACCTGACCGGGTGCCGCGTACGGCGAGCTCACTGATGTGACGTGCGGGGCGTGGGCGAGTTCTCCGAGCACCTTCTCCACCTGGGGCCGTACGGCGTCGATCCCGCCGTCGGCGCGGATGGCGAGGGTGAGCGTGTCGCCTTCCTGGGTCGGGAAGTGCTTCTTGATCAGATCCTGGGCCTGGGATGACTCGGCCTTGCCTCCGGAGAAGTCGTTGTCGGCCGCCGCGGCGAAGCTGAAACCGACGGCGAGGACGGCCGCGGCGCCGACGATCCAGGCCAGCAGGACCAGGCGCCTCCGGCGGTAACAGAAACGGGCCAGCCGCGCGAGCGGTCCGTCGTACATGGGGATCACCTCGTAAACGTTTTAATGGCGTCCCGAGAGTGACGGCGAACCGTATGGCGGCGCGTCCGTCCGGCGATGACACTGCGAAGGCGGTCGTACTCCCCCGGGCGTACGGCGGAGTCGGTAGCGTCCGCCCCCGCCGTCCGCCGTGCGGAGCAGGGTCCGGCGACCGCATGGTCCGGAGCCGGTAGGGGCCGGTAGGGGCCGGTAGGGGCCGACGCCGACCGGCCAGGCGTCCGCGGCCGCTTCCAGAGCCGGGAGGCGGGCGGACACCGGAAGGAGCCGGGCCCGGAGCCGCGGTCAGGCGCCCGCTGACGCCTCCAAAGCTGGAAGGCGGGCGGGACACCGGAAGGAGCCGTGGTCAGGCGCCCGCTGACGCCTCCAAGGCCGGGAGGCGGGCGGACACCGTGAAGCCTCCGGCCGGCCCCCTCCGCGTGGCGAACGTACCGCCCGCCGCCTCGGCGCGCTCGCGCATGCCGTTGAGCCCGTTGCCGGCGCACATGCCCTCCGACGGCCCCGCGCCGTCGTCGGTGACCTCGACGAGGAGCTCACGGTCGCCGTACGTCAGCGTGACCCGCGCCGCGGCCAACGGTCCGGCATGGCGCAGCACGTTCGTCAGCGACTCCTGGACGATGCGGTACGCGGCGTGGTCGGTCTCGGCGGCCAGCGTCCCGCTGCCGCTGAAGTGGGCGTCGACCGTGAGGCCGGCCGCGCGCATGGCCTCGAACAGGGCGGGCAGCCGGGCGAGACCGTGCTCGGCGAGAGGCACCGCGCCGGCACCGTCGCGGAGCATGCCCAGGGTCGCGCGGATCTCGGCCAGGGCCGCCTTGCCCGTCGTCCGGATCGCCGACAGCGCGGCCCGGGATCCGTCGTCCCCGTCGCCGAGCAGGTGCAGGGCGCTGCCGGCCTGCACGGTGATCGTGCCCATGCTGTGCGCGATCGTGTCGTGCAGCTCCCGGGCGATCCGCAGGCGTTCCTCCGCGACGCGCCGGGCCGCCTCCCGCTCCTGGCTCTCCTCGGCCTGCCGCAGCCGCTCCCGGGTCTCGGCGGCCAGCTCACGGCGGCTGCGCACGTACTCGCCGAAGAGGATGGTCCCGGCCAGCAGGGTGACCTGCGGCAGGGTGTCGCTGAGCGTCTGCATCACCGACTCGTCCTTGAGCCCCAGGGTCACGACGTACCCGGCGATCAGGTAGAACACCGTGATGCCGGTCCCCCAGCGCCACTTCCCGGCCAGGGCGGCGAAGTACAGCTGGACCGACAGCGCGTACGCCGGAGAGAACCCCGGATAGTTGGTCGAGTAGTAGACGAAGAGCAGGGCGGAGGAGGCGAGGAGGACGCCGAGCGGCCACCGCCGGTGCAGCGGGATCGGCAGCGCGATCAGCGCGGCCATGAGGTACGCCCCGAGGTCCACCGGCCTCGAACGGGGCTCGTGCGCCACCGACACGGTGATGCACAGGCCGATCACCTCGCCGATCGTCAGGATCACGTCGATCAGCACGGCACGGGACAGGCGCATGCGCGAACCGTACGCCGCCCGACCGCCCCTGGATATGGTGCTGGCCCCCTGACGAGGAACGTCAGCGCACCAGGACGGCGGCGCTGCCGTAGGAGCCGCCGAAGCCGGTGCAGAGGGCGACCTCGGCGCCGGCGACCTGGTTCACTCCGTCGCCGCGTAGCTGGCGCACCGCCTCGGCGACGTTGTTGAGGCCGTGGACGTAGCCCTCCGAGAGCAGTCCGCCGTGCGGGTTGACGGTGCCGAGGCCGTGGTGCAGCGTCTCGGCCAGGTCGGACCGGGCGCACAGCCCGAAGTCCTCCAGTTGCCGGGGGACCAGCCAGGAGTACGCGTCGTAGAGCAGGGCCACGTCGATGTCGGCCGGCGTCATGCCCGCGGCCGCGTAGAGCGGGCCGGCGACGTGGGAGGAGAAGATCCTCGTCACGTCGTCGGTCTTGTCCATCGCCGAGGCGCCCGGTCCCCCGCCGCGGACGACGGCGTGGACGCGCGGTGCGCCCGGCGCGCGGTCGGCGGCGGTGATGACGAGGGCGCAGGCGCCGTCGGTCTCCTGGCAGCAGTCGGCGCGGCGCAGCGGCGAGGCCACCGGCGGGCTCGTCCAGTAGTCCTCCTGTTCGCGGCGCAGCGCCCGCGGGTTGGCGGCCGCGTGCGTACGGGAGCTGCGCACGACCGCGCACAGGTCCTTCTCGGTCAGGCCGGTGTCGTGCAGGTACCGCTGGGCGGCAAGCGCGAACTGCGGCACCGGTCCCGCGAGGCCGTACGGGTGGGTGAACTGCTCCTCGACGCCCTCCCCCAGTTTCAGGGAGAGGGTGTTCATCCGCCGCCCGGACCGGCCGTTGAGGGCGCGGTAGACGAGGACGGTGCGGGCCAGGCCCGCGTCGATGAGCATGGCGGCGTCACCCAGGATCGAGGCGGACTGCGTGCCGCCGCCGTAGATCTCGTTGTGCCAGCCGAGGTCGATGCCCAGCTCTCGGGCCACGTGGATCACCGGGGCGGAGTCGCCGAGGTGGTAGCTGAGGATCGCGTCCGGTCGCTGTCCGGCCTCCTCGATCGCCTGGCGGGAGGCCTGGACCGCGAGCTGCAGCTCGGTCCGGTCCGACCGCCGCGACAGGTCCGTCATGCCGACTCCGGCGATCGCCGCCTTCCCGGAGAACCCCTGCATCGCGTCAGTGTGTCATAGACAAGCGCTTGTTCGGCAGCCTGACATCCCCTATGGCCCACGTTGACGATCTTGTCAGGGCATACTGTCTGCCGTGGCAGGCGACGAGGCGACCCCTCCCTCTTTCGACGTGACCATCCCGAGCTCGGCGCGGATGTACGACTACGCGCTCGGCGGCAAGGACAATTACGCCGTCGACCGGGAGACCGCAGAGCGCATCTTCGCCGCGTTCCCCGATCTGCGCGAGCTGGTGAAGGCCAATCGCGGCTTCCTGACCCGGGCCGTGCGGTTCATCGCCGAACAGGGCGTGCGGCAGTTCGTCGACCTGGGCGCCGGAATCCCGACCTCGCCGAACGTCCACGAGATCGCCCGTGAGGTCCACCCGGACGCCTGCGTCCTTTACGTGGACCACGACCCCATCGTCGCCGCCCACAGCAGGGCGCTCCGCGCCGACGGGGGCGGCGTCGCCGTCATCGAGGCGGACATCCGCGACCCCGACACCGTCCTGTCCCGGATCGAGGACAAGGGCGTCATCGACTTCGCCGAGCCGGTCGGCATCCTCTTCATCGACGTGCTGCACTTCGTCACCGACGAGGAGGACCCGGCGGGGATCGTCGCGCGGTTCCGGGACCGCATCGCGCCTGGGAGCCACCTCGCGCTCTCCGCCGCGTGCAGCGACGGAGTCGACCCCGAGAGCGCCGAGAAGGTCACCGCGGCCTACAAGAACGCCACGACGCCCCTGGTCCCGCGCACGCGCGCCGAGATCGAGCGATTCCTCCGGGGTTTCGAGCTCGTCTCCCCCGGACTGGCGAACATGGCCACCTGGCGCGCCGACGGGCCGGAGATCGCCGGCGGCCTGGCGGGCGTCGCCCGCAAGCCGGCCTCGTGAGCCGCCCCTGAGGGCATCGCTCTCGCCGGGTTCGCTCGTCGAATAAAATTCGGCGAAGAGGGCGATGAGCCGACGCGGCGCGTACGGTGTTCGGCTCGTGGCGGACGAACGGAGATCTGCGATGGACGCGGTGGACCAGGCGATCCTGCGCCGGCTGCAGCGGGACGGCCGGCAGACGAACCGGGAGCTGGCCGAGGCGGTGGGGATCGCGCCGTCGACCGCGCTGGAGCGGACGCGGGCGCTCCGCGCGCGGGGCGTGATCACCGGCTTCCACGCGGCGGTGGACCCGGCGACGCTGGACCGCAGCGTGCAGGCGCTGATCTCGATCCGGATCCGTCCGCAGTCCCGCGAGGCGATCGAGAACACCCGCGACAGCATGGCCGCGCTGCCCGAGACGCTCGGCGTGTTCGTGGTGACCGGCAACGAGGACATCCTGGTCCACGTCGCGGTCCCGAGCACCACCTACCTGCGCGACTTCGTGCTCGACCGGCTGGCCCGGCGCAAGGAGTTCGTCGACGTGCGGACGACAGTCGTCTTCGACTACGTCCAGCCGGTGGAGCAGTCCGAACTTCCGGTGTCCGAAGACCGGTATCGCCGAAGCCCCTACGCCTGAACCGCCGCGAGCCGACATCCGACCGAACGAACGGTGCTCCGCAGCCGCTGGTCCGAACGATCGTCGGCCAGATGTTCCGCTGGCCGCATGTTCTCCTAGCGTCGAGGGCATGGATCAACGAAATGACCTCTCCGGCGTGGCCCTGGTGCTCGCGGCCGGAGTCCTCTGGGGGACGGTGGGTCCCGCGCAGGTGTTCGCCGACTCGTCGGCCGGGCCCGTGGCGCTGGGCGGCTCGCGAATCCTGACGGGCGGCATGGTGCTGGCCGTCGCGGTCCTGCTGACGCGCCCGGGCGCGTTCCGTACGCTCACGCGGCCGTCGTGGCCTCCCCTGCTGGCGGCCTCGTGCGCCACGGGGATCTTTCAGGCGTCTTTCATGACCTCGGTCGACCGGACCGGCGCGGCGGTGGCCACCGCGGTCGCGTTCGGGATCGCCCCGGTCAGCACCGGCCTCGTCGAGCGGATCGCGCTCGGCACCCGGCTGACGCGAGCGTGGGCGATCGGCACCGCCACCGCCATCGTCGGCTGCGCCCTGGTGATGACGCCGGACGGGCCGATCCACGTCGACCCGTACGGCGTGCTGTTCGGCGTCGTGAGCGGCTGCTGCTTCGGCGTGTACACCGTGTCGGCCAAACGGCTCACCGGCGACGGCGTGAACATGACGGCGGCCGTGGCGGTGACCCTCCTCATCGGCGGCACCTTCCTGGCGCCCTGGACGCTGTCGCGGCTGCCGGACCTCGGCACGGCGCGCTCGCTGCTGCTCGTCGGCTGGCTGGGGCCGGTGACCGCCGCGCTGGCGTACTCGTTCTTCGTCGCCGGGCTGCGCCGGGTCGCCGCGTCGACCGCGGGCACGCTCTCCCTGGCCGAGCCGCTCGTCGCCACGGTGCTGGCCATGGTGTTCCTGGGAGAGCGGATGTCCGTGCCGGTGGCGGCCGGCTCCGTGCTGCTGCTCGGCGGGCTGGCCGTCGTCTCGCTCCCCGGGCGCCCCTCCCGGCGCGCGAAGCGCACGGAAGGGGCCACGGACGTTCAGCCCGTCACAGTTCGTACTGAACGGCGGCGCGTTCGGCGAGAATCGGCTTGATGTACTCGTCGATGACCGCGCGGTGCACCGGGTGGTCACGGTAGACGAGGTAGGCGTCCCGGTCGGCGAAGTCGGCGACCACGGCGAAGTCGAAGTTGCCGGGGTTCATCCCGGCGTCATCGCCCACGTGGTAGGCCGCGATCTCGGGGATGGCTCCGGGCAGGGCGTTCAGCCGGTCCACCATCGCCCGCTTCCGCTCGTCCGTCGCGTTCTCGTTCCAGCGGAATATCACCACGTGCCGGAATCCGGCCATGTCGCCTCCTTGATCGATGCTTCGCAGGAGACGATACGAGAAGGGCTCACCGCAGGGGCCTTCACCCCTCCAGGTGCGTCGCCGTGCGTTCGGCCAGGTCGAAGGCGCGCTGGAGATCGGCACGCACCAGCCGGCCCGCTTGACGACCTCACCGGCGACCAGGACGGTGTCGACGTTGCTCAGGTCCGCCGCGGTCACCGCCGCGGTGATCGGGTCCCGGAGCGGTACGAGGTTGGGGGTGTCCGTCCGGAGGAGCAGGAGGTCCGCCTGCTTGCCGGGGCGCAGCGACCCGATGCGGTCCTCGAGGCCGAGGGCGGCGGCGCCGTCGATCGTGGCCATCCGGAGCACGTCCGCCGCCGAGATCGCCGGGTCCCCGGCCCTCCCGAAGGCGAACGCCGCGCGCATGAGGCCGAACATGTCCCCGCCGACGCTGGTGACGGCGTCGGCGCCGAGGCTGGTCCGGACGCCGAAGGCGCGCAGGCGGTCGATCTCCGGGCGCCCCAGCCGCATCTGCTCCTCCAGGATCGGGGCCACCGAGGCGGTGCCGCCGCTGTCGGCCATCAGCTTGAACTCGTCGTCGGTGACGCCGTTGACGTGGATGTACGTGGTGTCCGGGCCGAGCAGGCCGCGGTCGCACAGCCGCGCGATCGGCCCAGGGCCGTTGACGTGGACGCTGATCCGCAGGCCCAGGTCGCGGGCGAGACACCAGTCGGCCTCGGCGTCCTCTATGCTCCCGATGCCCGGGCCCCAGGCGGCGAGCGTCGTCGTGACCCGGCCGCCGACGGCGTCGCGGACGCGGCGCACCTCGTCGGGCCGGCGTTCGTCCGGCGCGGGGTGGGCGTAGCCGAAGACGGCGCGGATGCCGGATTCGCGCAGCGCGTCGAGGGCCGCGTCGGTGTGCTCGGGCGAGCGCTGGATGTGGGACCAGTCCAGCAGTGTGGTGATCCCCGCGTTGAGGCATTCCAGGGCTCCCGCGAGGTCGCCGGCGTAGACGTCCTCGGGCCGGAACCGGGGTGCGGCCCCGTACACGATCGCCTCGAGGTACTCACCGAGAGAGGCGTACGGGGCGGTGGACCGGAGCACGCTCTGCCAGGTGTGCCGGTGGGTGTCGACGAAGCCGGGGAGCACGAGGTGGTGCCGTGCGTCGATGACCTCGGCGCCCTCGGCGGGCAGGTCCGGGCCGACCGCGGCGATCACGTCGTCCTCGACGAGCAGGTCGGTCGCGGGGGTGGCGTGCGGCGTGGGGTCGGTGTCGACGACGAGCCCGCCCTTGATCAGAATGCGCGACATAAGTTCCCTTTCCAGAAAGCTTTTTTGAAAGCTATCAGGATGAGGTACTACGCTCAAGCCCATGGAACGCCCTGATCGCGTGGACGCGATGCTCGCTGCCTGGCGGGCAGAGCGACCCGAGATCGCCACGCTGACCCTCGAGCTGATCAAACGGATCGGGCGGCTGAACGCCTTCGTCGCGGAGGCGAGTCAGCGGGCCCTGGAGGGCTTCGGCGTCACGTACGCGGAGTTCGACGTGCTCGCGACGCTCCGGCGGTCCGGCGGTCCGTATCGCCTGAAGCCCGGTCGGCTGGCGGAGTCATCCATGCTGACGACCGGCGGCACCAGCAACATCCTCCAGCGCCTCAGCGCAGCGGGCCTGGTGCGCCGCGAGCCGGACCCGGACGACCGACGCAGTTCGTGGGTGTGCCTCACTCCGGAGGGACTGGAGCTGACGGACCGGATCGTCGCCGCCACCGGCGGGGCGCACGAGGCGCTGTTCGAGCGCATCCCCGAGGAGACCGGGCGGGCCCTGGCGGACCTCATGCGCGAGGTGCTCCTCACCTTCGGCGACGACGCGCCGAACACCCCCTGACCAGCGCGAGCGGCGCGCTGGGCGCCGCGAACCACGCTCGCCGAGCGAGCGCCATCAAGCAGGAGGGCGACCGGGATACCCCGGCCGCCCTCTCCGCGGAGCCCCTCAGGCCCAGGACACGCCGCCCATCGCAGCCTCCTTCCCCCGGACTGATCGCGGTCGCCGCTCCCGCTTAGAGGCTAGGGAAACGATCACTGCACGCAAATACGTCTTTTGACATATTTTGTAGTCATCACTACATGTATGCGGCATTTCACCGCAGGTATCCGGCAACGCCGCCCCGGATAGCCGACCCCGGAGAGGGCTCCATCACAGGCGATATGCCTGCTACGCTACCAAGCGAGCGCTTGGTACGACGGTACGCGGTCGCACGGAAGAAGGAGCCCTATTCACCATGAAGTTCTCCACCTTCCACCTCTTTCACCGATTCGAAGGACAGACCGTCCAGGAGGTGTACGACTACCAGCTCGAGATCGCCGAGCTCTGCGAAGAACTCGGGTTCGACGGGATCTGGGTGGCCGAGCACCACTTCCGCGACTACGGCCTCGTCCCGAACATCTTCACACTGCTGTCGTACCTCGCCGCGCGGACCGATCGGCTCCGCCTCGGCACGGGGATCGTCGTGCTCCCGCTGCACAACCCGGTCCACGTCGCCGAGGAGGCGGCAATGGTCGACCTGCTGTCCGGCGGCCGGCTGGAGATGGGCATCGGCCGCGGCTACCAGAGCGTCGAGTTCGAGAGCTTCGGCATCGACCTGGGCGAGGCCCGGGAACGCTTCAACGAGGCCCTCGACATGATCACCGCCCTGTGGACCCAGGAGAACGTGCACTTCCAGGGCAAGTTCTACGGCACGGGCAACGAGGTCACCCTCATGCCGCGACCGGTGCAACAGCCGCACCCGCCCCTGCACGTGGCCGCGGTCAGCCCCGAGACCGTCGAGATGTACGCCGCGCGCGGGCTGCCGATCCTCGCCGACCCCGCCGCGCCGTTCAAGAAGATCGCCAAGGCGGCGGAGACCTGGCACGAGACGGCCCGGGTCAACGGCGTCGACACCGACGGGATCGAGCTCGTGGCCAGCCGGTCGGTGTACGTCGCGCCGACCGTCGAACAGGCCCGCGCCGACCAGGCGCGCTTCGAGAGCTCCTTCGACCGGTCGCGCATCTTCAACCGGCAGAGCGCGCCGATCGACTCCCGGACCGGCCAGGTCGCCAAGGGCTTCGAGTACTGGCAGGACCGCTACCTCAAGGGCGGCGAGGTCGGCGCCGACTTCCGCTGGGAGCAGCTGGAGGTCATCGGCGACCCCGACCGCGTCATCAACCAGATCAAGATGATCGAGGAGTTCGGGTTCAGCAACCTGCTGTGCGACTTCGGCAGCACCCGGCCCGTACCGATCGAGGACATGAAGAAGGTCCTGCGCTTCTTCGCCGCCGAAGTGATGCCCGCCTTCCGGTGACCCCGCGCGCAGACGGATAGACCCGACGAGTTGGAAGGCAGGACGCGATGTCCGTACACGGGGTGACCCTCGGCGACGTTCTCGGCGAGCATCGGCGCGGCCGGCCCCACGGCCTGGCGGTCGTGGACGCGGACGTGCGCCTGACCTACCCGCAGCTGGACGAGCGGGTGAACCGGCTCGCCGCCGCGCTGGCCGCCGACGGGGTCGCCCCGGGCGAGCGCGTGCTGTGGCTCGGACGCAACTCCTTCCGGATCCTCGAGCTGCTGCTGGCCTGCGCCCGGCTCGGCGCGATCTGCTGCCCGGCCAACTGGCGGCAGAGCGCCGACGAGCTGACGTTCGTCCTCGACGACCTGCGGCCCGCCATCGTCGTCTTCGAGGAGTCCGAGGCGGCCGCGCAGGCGCGTTCCCGGACCGAGACGGCCGGGCAGGCGCGCACCCGGACCGAGGCCGCCGGGCAGGCGGGTGCCCGGACCGGCGCGGGGGCCCGCTGGATCGCCGCCGGCGAGGAGTACGAGGCATACCTCGCGGCCGGGGCGCCGGCGGAGCCGGCCGTGGAGGTCACGCCCGACCGCCCTGTGCTCGCCCTCTACACGGCGGCGTTCGACGGGCGGCCGGCGGCGGCGCTGCTGAGCCACTCGGCGCTGATCGCGCACTCGATGGCGATCCTGCACATCCGGCAGATGGAGGACGGGTTCACCTACCTCGACTGCGGGCCGCTCTTCCACGTCGGCACCATGATGTTCTGCCTGGCCACGTTCCAGCTCGGCGGCACGAACGTCTTCACGCCCGCGTACGACGCGAAGGAGGTCTGCCCGGCTGATCGAGGCCGAGCGGTGCACGCAGGCGTTCCTGTTCGGACCGATGATCGACCAGCTCGTCGAGGCGAACTCCGGAGGCACGTACGACCTGTCGTCGCTGCGCTTCGTCTCCCACTCCCCCGAGTGGGACGCCATGATCACCGTCGACGACAGTCCCTGGTGCGCGTCGAAGATGGGCGGCTATGGGCAGACCGAGGTCGGCGGCATGCTCACCTTCCTGGGGCTGGCCCCCGGCGGGCAGGGGTACGCCGGCCCTCCCCGCTCGCCCACGTACGGATCCTCGACCCGGCCGGGGACGAGGTGCCGCCCGGCGAGACCGGCGAGATCTGCGCCCGCGGTGCCGGCGTGTTCAGCGGCTACTGGAACCGGCCGGAGCTGAACGCGGCCAAGACGGCGGGCGGCTGGCACCACACCGGTGACCTCGGCCGCCGGGAACCGGACGGCACCCTCACGTTCATCGGCCCGCGGCTACGGATGATCAAGTCGGCCAACGAGAACATCTACCCCGCCGAGGTCGAACGCGCCCTCAAGTCGCACGAGGCCGTCACCGACGCGGCCGTGATCGGCGTGCCGGACCCCGAATGGGGCCAGAACGTCAAGGCGATCATCGTCCGGAAGGAGGGCGCGTCGCTGACGCCCGAGGAGGTCGTCGAGCACGTGCGCAACCAGATCGCCTCGTACAAGAAGCCGCGCCACATCGAATTCGCCGAGTTCATCCCGAAGAAGGGCTACACGCCCGACTACGACGCCCTCGACGCGGCGTACGGCGGAGGCGGCTACCCCGGCATGTGACGCAGCCGCCCCCGGGCGACGGCGATTCGTCACTCGCCGGGCGCGGCTCCCCGCTCGGACCAGTCAAGCGTGATTTTCGATCTCTTCGAAGATATCGATGTCAGTCTTTTGCTGCCATTCCGGAAGCGCGTCCCAATCCGCGACGTAGGATGATTTCGGTTCGGGGATGTGCTTGTAAATCTGGGCGATCCAGCACAGCGCGACAAAGCGGCCCTTTTGTTCTCGAGACGACGTATCCGGGTTTGGGATCGCCTGGATAGTGCTTGCGCACTCCGGTGATCCACGCTTCCCGGAAGATACGGCCGTGATCGCCGACGGTCTCCTTCGCCGCCAAGGCGGATGCACCGGCTGCGCCCTCAGCAAGAACTGTAGTACTTGCATGCCCCTCGTCACCCTGTACCGGCGTGCCAGCGCCCCGCTGGGCGCGTACTGCCAGCACCAGGAGAGGAGGTGAACCATGTCACCTGTGCCCGTACAGATCCGGAAGAAGCCGACGGACGAGGAGGCCGTCCCGATCGCCGACCTGGACGACATCGCCAGCGCTACCGTCATGCTCGGCTGCGGTGACGACAACCCGTACAAGTAAACGATCTACCGGGGCGGCTCCCGATATCTGGGACCGCCCCGGGACCACCTCAGTAAGGTGCCGCCATGACAACGAGAATCGGCTGGGAAGAGGCTCGGCCGTTCATCGAGCAGCAGATCGGCCCGATTCACACCGTAAAGCAGGTGAACGAAGGGTTCAATTCTGAAATCGCGGTCATAGTACAGACCCAGGACGAGACTTTTTTCGTTAAGGGACTTCGTCAGGACCATCCTCGCGCCTGGACGCAGGCCCGCGAACGCGCCGTCAACCCTTTCGTCACCGGGATATCGCCCCGCCTCTGCTGGACTGCCGAAGACGGCGGCTGGAACCTGCTCGGATTCGAGCTCATATCAGGTCGGCACGTCGATTACGCTCCGACATCAGTGGATCTTCCCGCGATCGTACGGATGCTCCGCCGACTCCAAGAGGTCTCCTGCCCCGACATCGAAATGAAGCAAGCCGAACAACGCTGGGCGGCCTACACCAACAGGTCCGAACTGTTCGCCGGTGACCAACTTCTTCACACGGACTGGACGCAAGGGAATGTCCTTATCAAGGATGGTCGCGCTTACCTCGTCGACTGGGCTTGGCCCACCAAAGGTGCTGGATGGATCGACCCAGCATGCTGGACGGTATGGCTCATTGCCGGTGGCCACGACCCTCAGAGCGCTGAAGTATGGGCCTCGAGAATTCCATCATGGAACACCGCCCCTAGGGAAGCGCTTGACGTCTTCGCTCAGGTTCAGGCGGACATGTGGGCAAGGATCGCGGATGACTCGCCGGACTCATGGACACGAGGCATCACGGAGGCGGCCCAACTGTGGGCGAAATATCGCAGCGAATGAAATGGAGGTCATCGTGAGTATCGAGTCGACGCCGAACATCCACCCGGGTGACTTTGCGCTGGAGGCCCGGCTCCTGGCGGATGCATACGCCGTTGCTCTATGAATCAGCCGACGGCTTCCGGATGGCCGGGTCCACACAAATCCATTTTCTTCGAGTACAGATCACCGAACTAGTCGACGTACTCAACGAAAGGCAGCTGCGCGACTGACCCGCGGCTACAGATGATCAAGTCGACCAACGAGCGCTCGCCCCGCTTCGCGACGCGTTCGCCGCCCGGATGACGAAGCGCCACACCTCATGACCCGCCGTCCCTAGGCTGCCCACTGCGACGGGCTCACCACCATCGAGGAGAGAGCGACAGTGAAGTACATCGAGGTCGAGCAGAAGTTCGCGCTTTCCGAGCCGGACAAGCTCAAGCAGGAGCTAGAGGAACGCGGCGCCAAGCGCGGCCCGGCCGTCCGGCAGGTAGACACCTACTACAACGCCCCACACCGCGACTTCCTCGCCCCCCTCGTGGTCTCCGAGTGGCTGCGCCTCCGCGAGACCGACACCGGAGCCTCGGTCAACTACAAGCGGTGGCTCCCCGAGGACGCCGAGATCAAGACGCACTGCGACGAGTACGAGACACCCGTCGAGGACGTCGAAGCACTGCGCCGGACGCTGCTCGCCCTCGACTTCACGAAGCTGGTCATCGTGGACAAGACCCGCGAGGAATGGGCCATCCCGGGTGAGGCCGCCGTCGCGTTCGACACCGTGGCCGACGCCGGACACTTCGTCGAGTTCGAGTTCAAAGGCGAAGCCGAGAGCGTCGAGGAGGCCATCACACGTCTCCAAGAGTTCATCGACGGACTCGATGTGAGCCTCGGCGACCGGATCAATCGGGGCTACCCCCACATGCTCCTCGGCCGGGAACGCTAGAGAGGCCGTGCCGCATTCGAGTAATGGGCAATTGCCCACTATGGTTGCGGAGGAACCAAGGAGCAGAAGGGCCCTCAGGACGTGGACACGACGAGCCGCCGCAGAAGAAGCGAGATCCTCGGCGGCGACGAGGACGGCCGCTTCACCTTCCCCGCCGTCGGCGCCGAGCGGACGATGCTCGCCGACGTCCTCGCCGCGCAGCGGGCCACGCTGGAGCTGAAATGCGCGGGCCTGAACGCCGAACTGGCCCGGCGAGCGGTGGAGCCCTCCACGCTGTCGCTGCTCGGCCTGGTGCGGCACCTCGCCGACGTCGAGCGCCGCTGGTTCAGGACGGTCCTGGCCGGCCAGAACGCGCCGGCCCGCTTCTCCTCCGCCGAGGACCCCGACGGCGACTTCGACGGCGCCACGCCGGACCCCGAAGTGATCGCCGGCGCCTGGCGGGCGTGGCGGGAGGAGGTCGCCTTCGCCGACGCCTACGTCGCCGAAGCGCCGCACCTCGACGTCGAGGGCCACGACGCCTGGCGCGGGCGGGTCTCGCTGCGCTGGGTGCTCATCCACATGATCGAGGAGTACGCCCGGCACAACGGCCACGCCGACCTGCTTCGCGAACGCACCGACGGGGCGAGGGGGATCTGAGCGAGGGAACCGGCATGCGCGGCGTGCGCGGTGCGGGCGCGACCGCCGTGCGCCGTGCGCCGTGCGCCGTGCGCCGTGCGCCGTGCGCCGTGCGCCGTGCGCCAGCCATGATCGATCACGGACTACCCAAGCAAGTGCTCGCTCGCTTATCGTTGCGGCATGCCGATCACCCTGGCGGACCTCGCGGGCCCGCGGCACACCGTCGTCCTGGTGATGGAGATGCAGCGCGGCGTGGTGGGCGATCTCACCGGTTTTCCGGAGCTCGCCGAGGCCTGCGCGAAACGCGACGTCATCCGCAACACCGCCCGGGTCGCGGCCGCCGCCCGGGCCGCTGGTGTCCCGGTCGTGCAGTGCACCGCGGCGTTCCGGGCCGACCGGGCGGGCAGCCACACCGACAACGCCCCGTTCATCCGGAGGCTCCTGCGGAACCCGGCGCACATGCTCGAGGGGACGCCGGCGATCGAGGTCGTCCCGGAGGTGTCCGATCCGGCGGACCTGGAGTCGCGCCGATACCACGGCTTCTCGCCGTTCACCGGGACCTCGCTGGACCAGACACTGCGCTCCCTCGGCGTCCGTACCGTCGTCGCCACCGGGGTGTCCCTCAACCTCGGCGTGCCTGGCCTGTGCCTGGAGGCCGTGAACCTCGGCTACCGCGTCGTGGCCGTCACCGACGCGATGGCGGGCGTCCCCGCCGAGTACGCCGACGCGGTCCTGACCCACACGGTCGGCCTGCTCGCCGCCCGCGTCACCGCGGACGAACTCGTAAAAGCCTGGAACTAGGAGGCCGGATGGAAGGGTTGTCGCTCGCCGGGCGCACCGCGCTGGTGACCGGAGGCGCCGGTGGGATCGGCACGGCGATCTGCGCGGACCTGGCCGCGCTGGGCGCCCGGGTCATCGTCGCCGATCTCGACGAGGGCGCGGCGCGCAAGACCGCCGCGGGCCTTCCGGACGCGGTCGCCGAACGGGTCGACCTGGCGGACCCGGCGAGCATCGACGACCTGGCGGCCCGCGTCGGCTCCCCCGACATCCTCGTGCACAACGCGGGCATCAGCGTCGTCGAGCCGTTCACCGACAGCGACCCCGCCGCCTGGGACCTCATGTGGCAGATCAACCTGCGGGCGCCCATGTACCTCACCCGCCTGATGCTGCCGGGGATGCGCGACTGGGGCCGCCTCGTCTTCATCTCCTCCGACGGCGCGCGGGCGGGGTCGGGCGGCGAGGGCGCGTACGCCGCGACGAAGGCCGGATTGTTCGGGCTGGCCAAGACCCTGGCGCGGGAGGCCGCCCGGCAGGGCGTCACCAGCAACGTGGTGTGCCCCGGGCCGACCGACACCGCGATGCAGCACGCGGTCGCCGAACGCCATCCCGGGCTGCTGGAGAAGCTCGCCCGGCAGATCCCGCTGCGCCGCATCGGTCGGCCCGCCGACGTGGCGGGCCTCGTCGCGTTCCTGTGCACCGACCGGGCCGGCTACATCACCGGGCAGACCCTGTCCGTCAGCGGCGGCATCACGATGTGCTGACCATGTCAGAGACTCCCGTACGCCGCCTCCAGCAGGCGGTAGGCGCGGACGCCGCCGGAAACCTCGTCGCCCATGCGGTTCGGGATGTAGGCGAGGGCCAGGCCCGTCTCGACGTCGCCGAGGCTGATCGAGCCGCCCAGGCCCGTGTGCCCGAACGCGGAGTCCCAGCCCGCCCTGGGCGTGAGGAACACCAGCGACGGCCGCATGAAGCCGAGGCCGAACGAGCTGTCGATGTACATCACGCGGTCCGATCCGGCCACCCGCCGTACGACGGCGTCGCGCAGCGTCGTACGGCCGACGATGCGGCCGCCCAGCAGGTCGCGGTAGAACTCGGCGAGCGCCCGCGCCGTGGTCACCATGCCGAGCGCGGGCCAGCCCGCCCGCAGCATCTCCGGGTTGTTGTTGCCGCCGGGCAGGCTGTTGATGTTCGGGTTGTCGAAGGTCCGGTTGAGCAGGCTGTTCGGGTCCCGGAACCCCGCCGTCATCTTGGCGAGGGGGTCCTCGGGGCTGAGGGGCATGGGCACCTCGCCGGTCGAGCTTTGCCCGCCCTTACGCGCCGCGCCGCCCTTGTCGACCTTCCGGCCCGCGCTGAGCCGGGCGGCGCGCTCGATCACGTCGTCCGGTGCGCCGATGTGCAGGTCGAGGCCGAGCGGCCCGGCGATCTCGTCGCGGACGAACTCCCCGACCGTACGGCCGGAGCAGCGGCGGACGATCTCGCCGGCCAGCCACCCGTAGGTGATCGCGTGGTACCCGTGCGCGGTGCCGGGTTTCCACTCCGGCTCCTGCGCCGCGAGCAGCGCCGCCATCGCCGCCGGGTCGTGGGCCTCGGCGACCGGCACGGCGCGGCCCAGGGTGGGCAGTCCCACCTGGTGCGACAGCAGGTGCTCGGCGGTCGCGTCCTCCTTGCCCGCCGCGCCGAACTCCGGCCACCACGACGTCACCGGGGCCTCCAGGTCGTACAGGCCGCGTTCTGCGAGCAGCAGCGCCGCCGTGGCCGTCACGGCCTTGGTGCAGGAGAACGCCAGGCACGGGGTGTCACGCAGCCACGGCCGGCCGGAGCGGCGGTCCGCGAGCCCGCCCCACAGGTCCACGACGCACCGGTCGCCCACGTAGACCGCGACGGCGGCGCCGAACTCCTCACCTCGCGCGAAGCCGTCGGCGAACGCCGTCCGGACCTCTTCGAACGCCGGATCGCAGTGACCTTCGATCATGTGCCTGACTCCTGGAGGGGACGAAATTGTGAGCGAGTCTAATAACTGGGGACGGTGGGGGGACGACGACGAGCGCGGCGCGCTGAACCTCCTCACCCCCGACGTCGTGCGGGCCGCCGCGTCCTGCGTGCGGGAGGGCCGGCCGCTGAGCCTGTCGCTGCCGATCCGCGGCGCCACGTCCTCGCCCGCGCCGACCACCGTTCCGCACCTGCGCGGCCGTCCGCTGCCGCAGCACTTCATGTCGGTGGACGCGGGCGACTACGCCGCCGGCGCCCGCCCGATCGGCGCGGGCCTGAAGATGGCCGACGACGCGATCGTCGTCACGCCGCACGGCACCACCACGCACATGGACGCGCTGTGCCACATGTGGGCCGGCGACGAGCTGTACAACGGGCATCCGGCCGGGCGGGTCCGCTCGTACGGCGCGACGCGGTGCGGCATCGACAAGGCGGGTCCGGTGGTCGGGCGCGGCGTGCTGTTCGACGTCCCTCGCCTGCGGGGCGTCGATCACCTGGCCGCCGGGGACCGGATCTCGGGCGACGAGCTCGCGGCGTGCGGCGTGGACGTACGGCCCGGGGACATCGCCGTGATCCGCACCGGATGGCCGCTGACCTGGCAGGACTCGCCGGAGGCGTACTGGGCCGGGCAGCCCGGCCTGTCGGCCGACGGCGGGCGCCGGCTGGCGGAGTGGGACGTGGCGATGGTGGCGTGCGACAACGCCGCGATCGGCGGTCTCAACGGGCGCCAGCTCGCCGACGAGGGCCTCGACGACGACCTCCACCTGATCTTCCTGTGGCGGCACGGCATCCACCTGGCCGAGATGCTCTGGCTGGAGGAGCTGGCCGCCACGGGCCGTACGGACTTCCTGTTCGTGGCCGCGCCCCTGGCCATCGAGGGCGGCACGGCCAGCCCGATCAACCCTGTCGCGATCCTCTGACCACCACGCCGTTCTCCACCGTCACCGGTAACGATGTGAGCGTCCGGGCTCGCGGCGACGGAACTATAGTTTTACGCTCGTTGACCGGACTTGAGCGGAGGAGCGTGGAACTTCCGGATCTCCCTTCCTGGCCGACCACGGTGCGCGAGGCCGAGGCCGTCCAGGACCGGCTGCGCACGTGCGTCGACCTCACCGCGCCGGGCCCGGCGTCCGTACGGACCGTCGCGGGGCTGGACGTCGCGTACGCGGAGGACCGGCTCGCCGCGGCCGTCGTCGTCCTCGACCTGGACGGGCTGGAGGTGGTCGAGGAGATGGTCGTCCTCGACCGGCCCTCGTTCCCGTACGTGCCGGGACTTTTCGCGTTCCGCGAGCTGCCGGCGCTGATCGAGGGGTTGCGCCGGCTGAGCGTCACACCCGACCTGCTGATCTGCGACGGTCACGGGCTGGCGCACCCGAAGCGCTTCGGTCTCGCCTGCCATCTGGGCGTGCTCACCGGCCTGCCGGCGATCGGGATCGGCAAGACGCGGCTGGTCGGCGCGTACGACGAGCCGGGCGCCGACCGCGGCTCCTGGAGCAACGTGACGGACGGCGACGAGGTCGTCGGCCGCGCGCTGCGCACCCAGACGGGCGTACGGCCGATCTTCGTCTCCGTCGGTCACCTCACCGACCTGGAGACGGCCTGCGAGGTGGCCCTGCGGCTCACGCCGCGCTACCGCCTGCCGGAGAGCACCCGGCGCGCGGACCGCCTCTCCCGCCGCGCGCTCGCCGGGCGCTGACGGAACCTGCCGTCGGGGCGCCCCTCGCCCGCTTACAGGGACTTGAGGAAGCGGGCGGCGATGGGGGCCGCCGCCTTGGCGCCGAAGCCGCCGTCCTCGACGACGACGGCGAACGCCACGTCGCCGCGGAAGCCGATGAACCAGGCGTGCGTCTTCGGCTTCTTGTCCTTGCCCTGCGCGGCGCCGTACTCGGCCGTGCCGGTCTTGCCGGCCGTGCCCGCGGGCAGCCCGGCCGGCTTGGCGGTGCCGGAGGTCACCACGGCGCGCATCATGTCCGCCAGGCTGCTCCTGACCGAGGAGTCGAGCCGGGAGGCCTTGGCCTTCTGCGGCACCGCCGGCTGGGTGACGAGCACCGGGGGCCGCCAGGTGCCGTCGGCGACACCGGCCGCCACTCCGGCCATCGAGAGGGCGTTGGCCAGGTCGCGGCCCTGACCGAAGCCGGCGACCGCCTTCTCGGCGTCGCTCGTCGGCGTGGGGAAGCTGCCCGGCCGCACGGTGACGCCGGGATCGATCTTCTGGTTGAACCCGAAGGTGCTCGCCGCGCTCGCCAGCTTCGGCGCGCTGAGCAGCTTCTGGGTCTGCAGGGAGAAGGCGGTGTTGCAGGACTGGGCGAGCGCGTCCTTGAAGGTCATGTCGGCGGCGCCGCCCTCGTCCTCGGAGTTGTGGATCACCTGCCCGCCGATGTTGGCCTTCTTCGGGCACTGCACCTTCGACGAGGGGGTGAGCCCGGCCTGGAGCAGGGCGTACGCCGTGACCACCTTGAAGGTCGAGCCGGGCGGATAGATGCCCTGCATCGCCCGGTCGAAGCCGCCCGGGATGTTGCCGACTCCCAGGATCTGCCCGGTCGCGGGACGCAGCGCCACCATGGACGTCGGCTTCTTCTGGCCCTTGAGCGCGTTCGAGAGCGCCTGCTGGATGTGCAGGTCGAGGCTGGTCCTGACGTCCTGCCCCGGCTTGCCGGTGAACCCGCCGACGGCCTTGACCGTGCGGCCGGACGCGTCGGCGGTCGAGATGGTCGTCGTGGGCGTGCCGGCCAGCCGCTTGTCGAAACGCTGCTGGATGCCCGACTGCCCGACGACGTCCCCCTTGGCGTACGGCGTGCCGAGCTTCTTGGCCTGCTTGGTGGTCAGGGGCGCGGTCATGCCGACGAGCTGCTGGACCGAGCCGGACACGTCGGCGCCGTCGATGGCGCTTCCGTCGGCGGCGACGACCTTGCCGCGCTGCTGCCACTTGGACGAGGTCGTCAGGTGCTGGCCGGCGTGCAGGTCGGGGTGGATCGCCTCCGGGCCCCACGCGACCTTCCACTCACGGTGGCTGGTGACCAGACGAAGCCGTCCCTGGTACTTCCAGGTCCCCGCGGGCAGGGTGAATACGGCGCTGAAGGGCGCGGTCGCCTGCTTGCCGTGCTTGGTGACCCCGCCGAGTGAGGCCTCGACCTTCGTGACGCCCAGACCGGTGCGCAGGCCCTGGTAGTACTGGTCGAAGTCGGCCGGTGGCGTGGCCGTCGCGGTCCGCATCGCCGTCAGGTCGCCGTGCCGCCACCCGGCGAGGAACTCCTCGGCGGTCGCCTCCGGGCTCCCCTTCGTGCGGAGCAGGACGTACGCTCCGCCCCCTGCGGCCGCTACGAGCACCACTGCGACGACGGCGACGATCAGCCAGAGTTTCTTGTGTCCCATCAGCCCCGAGTTTCCCCTACGTTAACGTCCCCCGCCCGGACAATCGTAGTGGCCGCCGTCAAAGCGGGCTGGACATCGAAGATCACCACGTCTTGCCCGCCTACCAAGCGTGCGCTAGCTTGGCAATCGATGGACCCGCGCCCGCTGCCCCGGCCGAGCGCGCTGACCGCGCCCTACTGGGAGGCGTGCCAGCGCGGAGAGCTCGCCGTCCAGCGCTGCCGGGCGTGCGGACGCCGCGTCCACCTCCCCGAGCCCGCCTGCCCGCACTGCGGCGGAACGGACCTGCCGTACGAGCCAGTGTCCGGGCGCGGCGCGGTGCACACCTTCAGCGTCGTCCACCGGGCGTTCCTTCCCGGGTTCACGACGCCGTACGTCCTCGCCTGGATCGACCTGGAGGAGGGCGTCCGGGCGTTCGGTGGCATCGTCGGCGACATCGCCCCGGAGGAGGTGCGCGTCGGCATGCCCGTGCGCGTGCGCTTCGACGAGCTCCCCGGATTCGGCCGCATCCCCAACTGGAGGCCAGCGTGAAGATCGGCAACGTCCTGTATCCGGTGAGCGACGTCGACCGGGCCGTCGCCTTCTACCGCGACGGGCTGGGGCTCGCGGTGAAGTTCACCGATGGCGGGCGATTCGCCGCGCTGGACGCCGGCGGCACGACGCTCGCCCTGGCCGGACCGGCCGAGGACGTCACCGGCGGGGATCCCGCCGCGTCGTTCAAGGTCCCCGACGTGGCGGCCGCCGTCGAGCGGCTCACCGCCGCGGGCGCCCGGCTCGTCGCCGGTCCGGACGAGGGACCGCACGAGACCAGGGCCGTGCTCCGCGATCCCGACGACAACCCCCTCGTCGTCTACGCGCCGCGCTGACCGCTCACCCACGACCGCCCCGGTGACCACCCGACACCTGTTCTCCGCGATCGGCGCCATGACCGGCTCCCGTGACCGCCCGACGCCCATCCCTCGACGAGGCCCGGACAACCGCTCCCATCGATCAGCCCCCTCCCCCGCACCAGGAGACTCCAGTGGCGCGATCACCATTCGGCAACTACGGGTACGCGATCCTCACCGCCGGCGCGCTGCGCACCCCGGACAAGGTGGCACTCACCTACTGCGGCGAGACCAGCCTCACCTACGACGGGCTCAACCGGAAGGTCAACCGGGTGGCGCACGCGCTGCTGGAGGCGGGGATCGGCCCCGGGCAGCGCGTCGCCTCGCTGATGAACGAGACGCTGAACGTCGCCGAGGTGTACCTGGCGCAGATGAAGCTCGGCTCGGTCGTCTGCGCGCTCAACCCGTACTGGCCGGAGGACACCCTCGCCCAGGTCGTCGAGCACTCCGAGTGCACCGCGTTCGTGTACGACGCGAGCGTCGAGAAGCTCGTCGCGGCCGTACGTCCCCGGCTTCCGGGAGTGCGCCGGTGGCTCCGGGTGGGCGGGCCGGCCGAGGACGCCGTCGACCTCGACGCGCTGGCGTCCGCCGCCACCGAGGACGAGCCCGTGCTGGGCGGGCACGGCGACGACCTGATGGCGCTGTTCTACACCTCGGGCACGACCGGCCTGCCCAAGGCCGTCCGGCACACGCACTCCTCCAGCCTGGCCTCGGCGCAGATCTGGCTGGACATCCCCCACGCCGCCGACTCGGTCATGGGCACCGGCGCGATCATCTGGGGCATCGGGTTCCCCGCGCTGGTCGGCCCGGCGTTCTACGCGGGCATGCGGCTCGTCCTCGAGCAGGACTGGGGACCGGCCAACTTCCTCAAGGTCGTGCCGCGCGAACGCGTGACCCACGTCAGCCTCATCCCCAGTTTCTTCTCCGCCCTGCTCGGGTCCGACGACCACGCCGACGTGGACCTGTCGTCGCTGTCGGCGATCGTGCTCGGCGGCGAGCCGCTGCTCCCGTCCCTGCGCGAGAGGATCATGAAGCGGCTGCCCGGGGCGGCGATCCTCAGCTACTACGGCCAGACCGAGGCCCCGTACACCTGCATCGGGCGGCAGGACGACGGCAGCCAGGACATCTCCTCCGTGGGCCGGGCCCGCACCTCCACGGCGGTGCGCGTCACCGGCCCGGACGGCGAGCGGCTCGTGAACCAGGTCGGCGAGATCAACCTGACCGGGCCGAACCTCATGCAGGGGTACGACAAGCTGCCGGACAAGACCGCGCAGGTCCTCCGTGACGGCTGGTACGTCGGCGGCGACCTGGGGACCGTCGACGACGACGGCTTCCTGACCGTGCTCGGCCGGCGCGAGGACGCCATTCTCAAGGGCGGCGTCTGGTCCCAGCCGAGCGGCCTGGAGGACGCGGCGATCGAGCTCGACGGCGTGAAGGAGGCGGGCGTCGTCGGCGTCCCGGCGCAGGCCGACGGCGAGGACGCGGTCGAGCAGCGGATCCTCGTGGCGGTCGTCCCCCGTGCCGGAGCCGTCCTCGACGCCGACGAGGTGAGGGCCCGGCTCGCCTGCCGCTGCCCGCACACCAGGTGCCCGACCTCGTCGTCGTGGCGGACGAACTGCCGCACACCCAGGACGCGTCCGGCGGCCCGGGCAAGCTGCTGCGCCGCGAGATCCGCGCCCGATACGCCGACCTGCTGGAGCGCCTGTGAGCAACGCTATGGAGTCGCCTGTGGTGACCGCCGAGCACGTGGTGAAGGAGTTCGTGTCCGGCTTCGGGATCGCCGTGCCGCGCGGGGCGACGTCCGGGTCCGCCGAGGCCGTCGCCGTCGCCGCGGGCGGGCTGACGCCGCCGCTCGTCGTCAAGGCGTACGGTCCCGGGCTGGTGCACAAGAGCGAGGCCGGTGCCGTACGGCTCGGGCTCGGCTCGCCGGTCGAGGCGGCGCGGGCCGCGGCCGAGATCCGGGCGGCGCTGGCGGGATCGGGTGTCGCGGTCGAGGGCTACCTCGTGGAGGAGCAGGCACCGCCCGGCGTCGAGGTGATCGTCGGTGCGGTCCGCGACCCGTCGTTCGGGCCCGTGCTGCTGGTCGGTCTCGGCGGGGTCTGGACCGAGGTGCTGCGCGACACCGCGCTGCGGCTGTGCCCCGTCACCGAGGACGACGCCCGGCAGATGCTCGCGGAACTGCGCGGCGCGGCCCTCCTCGACGGCTTCCGCGGGTCGCCCGCGGTCGACCGGGACGCGCTCGTCAAGGTGCTGCTCGCGGTCGGCGGCCCCGGCGGCGTGGTCGAGAGCCTCGGCGAGGGGTTCACCGAGTTCGAGCTGAACCCGGTCATCTGCACGCCCGAAGGGGCGGTCGCGGTGGACGCCCGCCTCCTGGGCCCCGCCGGCGTGACCCCGCCCGAACACCCGGAGGCTCCGGCGGCGCAGGACTTCGACCGGCTGTTCGCGCCGCGCGGCGTCGCGGTCGTGGGCGCCTCCACCAAGCGGCCGAACTTCGGCAACATGTTCCTCGGCTTCTACCGCGCGGCGGGCTACGCCGGTCGTCTCGTCGCCGTTCATCCGACGGCGGACGAGATCGACGGGGTGCCCTGCGTGCCGTCCCTGGACGGGGCCGACGTGGACTACGCGCTGGTGGCGGTCCCCGCCGAGCGCTGCCCGGACGTCGTGCGCGAGGCCCGCGGCATCCCCTTCGTGCAGGTGATGAGCGGCGGTTTCCGGGAGACCGGCGCCGCGAGCCTGGAGGATGAGCTCCTCGCCGCCGCCCACGACGCGGGCGTGCGCCTGCTGGGTCCCAACTGCATGGGCGTGTACTCCCCGGCGGGCGGCCAGACGTTCATCGGCGGGCGGCCGGGCCGCCCGGGACGGATCGCGCTGATCTCGCAGAGCGGCGGGCTCGCCGGGGAGGTCATCAAGGTCGGCGAGCACCGCGGCCTGGCCTTCTCCAAGGTCGCCACGGTCGGCAACAGCGCCGACGTCGGCCCCGCGGAGCTGCTGCGCCACTTCGCCGCCGACGACGACACGTCCGTGATCGGCCTGTACCTGGAGGACCCGCGCGACGGCCGGGCGCTGTTCGAGGCGCTGCGCGCGGTGTCCAAGCCGGTCGTCGCCCTCGTCGGCGGGCGTTCCGCGCAGGGCCACCGGGCCGCCGCGTCGCACACCGGGGCGATGGTCGGCGACGCCCGGGTCTGGGAGGCCCTGGGAAAGCAGGCCGGGCTGCCGCTGGTCACCGCCCAGGACGACCTGATCGGCGCCCTCGACCTGCTCGACCTGCACGCCGGGCGGGAGGTGCCCGTCTCCCCCGACGTCCTGGTCATCGGGCCGAGCGGCGGAGCCAGCGTGCTCGCCGCCGACGCCCTCGACCGGGCCGGGCTGCGGCTCGCCCCGCTGCCCGGCGTCGACCTCGGCCTGCCCGTCGGCGCCGTCCCCGGCAACCCCCTGGAGATCCCGGTGGGCCCGCGCGGCAAGCCGGACCTCGTGCGGCAGGTCGTCACGGCGATCCAGCGGGCCGCGGACCGGCCGTACCCGGACGTGATCACGCACGTGAACGTGCAGAGCTTCTTCACCTTCGGCGACAGCGCCGACCCGCTCCTCGCGTACGCGCGCGGCGTCGGGGAGCTGCAGCGCGAGCTGGCCGGCACGCGGGTCATCCTCGCGCTGCGCAACGCCGAGTACGCCCCGCCCGGCGTGGAGGACGAGCTGCGGTCGATCGCCCGGGCGGCGGGGATACCGACCTATCGGAGTGTGGAGGCGGCCGCCACGGCCGTGGCGGTGGCCAAGGTCCGCGACCAGCGGCGGAGAGCGTGAGGTGGCCATGGGCAGGCTCGACGGCAAGGTGGCGCTGATCACCGGCGGCGCCCGCGGCATGGGCAAGGCCCATGTACGGCGGTTCGTCGCCGAGGGCGCCAGGGTGGTGTTCGGCGACGTCCTGGAGGAAGAGGGCGGCAAGCTCGCCGCCGAGCTCGGGGACGCGGCGCGCTTCGTGCCGATGGACGTGACCCGGCCGGAGGACTGGCGGACCGCCGTGGACACCGCCGTCACCACCTTCGGCGGCCTCACCGTCCTGGTGAACAACGCCGGGATCATCAGGCACCGGACGATCGAGGAGATGACCCTGGAGGAGTGCACCCGGATCATCGAGGTGAACCTCATCGGGCAGTGGCTCGGCGTGAAGTCGGTCATCGAGCCGATGCGGGCGGCCGGCGGCGGGTCCATCGTCAACGTCTCCTCCACCGAGGGCTTCATCGGTGCGTCCGGACTCGCGGCGTACTCCGCCAGCAAGTTCGGCGTCCGCGGGCTGACGAAGGCGGCGGCGCGCGAACTCGGCGCGTACGGCATCCGCGTCAACTCCATCCACCCCGGGGCCATCCTCACCGCGATGTCGATGGACCCGGACGTGGTCGCCGCGACCGCCGACAGCGCCGAGGCGTTCTTCAACGCGCTGCCGCTGAAACGGATGGGCAAGCCGAACGAGGTGCCGGCGCTGGTCGTCTTCCTCGCCTCCGACGAGTCCGGCTACTGCACCGGCAGCGAGGTCCTCATCGACGGCGGCATGCTCACCGGCGCCGGCTACTGATCGAGGACCCGACTTTCGTCAGTACCGGCGCGGAGGCCCAGGCAGGTACGGTTCGGCCGTGCACAGGTCGGTCAGGGACGTGCTGCTCTGGGGGTTCTTCGCGCTCAGCATGCTGGCGGAGCGGGTCGCCCAGGGCGGGGTCGGCGCGCCCTGGGCCGTGGCCGCGGCGGGGCAGGCCGCCGTCGGCGTCATCGTCGCGATCGCGCGGTCCCGCCCCCTCACCGCGCTGTACGCGGCGGCGGCCCTCCCGCTCCTGCAGTGGGCGTACGTCGTGGTGCGCCCGGGACCGTTCTCGCTGTCGTACGTCGTCGCGCTGCCCGTCATGGGCTACCTGGCGGGCCGCCGGCTGCCGCGCGACCGGCCCGTGCTGCTGTCGTTCGTCGCGATCGCCCTCCTGGAACTCGCCCTGGCCGTGGCCGTCGGGACCGTCGAGGGCTCGGCGACCCGGTGGGTGGTGACCTGGTTCGACCTGACCCTCGCGCTGGTGTTCCTGGTCATGTGCCCGTGGCTGATCGGCCGCTACCGGCGGCTCCAGCAGGAGCTCGTACGGGCCGGGTGGGAGCGTGCGGAACGCCTCGAACGCGAACAGCGGATCGTCGCCGACCGTGAGCGGCTGCGCGAGCGTGCGCGCATCGCCCAGGACATGCACGACTCGCTCGGCCACGAGCTCAGTCTGATCGCCCTGCGAGCGGGCGCCCTGGAGATGGCGTCCGACCTCCCCCAACGCCATCGCGCCGCCGCCGGGGAGCTCCGCGCGGGCACCGCGTCCGCGACCGAGCGCCTCCGGGAGATCATCGGCGTGCTCCGTGAGGGGCCCGGCGTGGATCCGGCCGTGCCGCTGACCCCGGCCCGGGAGAGCGTCACCGACCTGGTCGAACGCGCCCGCGCGTCGGGCCTGCCGGTCGAGCTGCGGGACGAGCGCGAGGACGGCGGGCCCGTGCCCCTGCCGGACATGTCCGGCCACGCCGTCCACCGGGTCGTGCAGGAGTCGCTCACGAACGCCGCCAAGCACGCCCCCGGCGCGGCGGTGACGGTCCGCCTGACGCGATCGGAGAACGAGACCGTCGTGACGGTGACGAACGAGCCGCCGCCCGCCTCGCCGAGGCCAGGGGCGAACGGACCGCACTCCTCACAGAAGCCGGGGACGAGCGGATTGCAGTCCGCATCGCCGAAGCCAGGGGCGAACGGTTTGCAGTCCGCATCGCCGAAACCGGGGACGAACGGTTTGCAGTCCGCATCGCCGAAGCCGGGGGCGAACGGGCCGCAGCCCGCCTCACAGAAGCCAGGGGCAAAGAGGTTGCAGCCCGCATCACCGAGTCCTGCGGCGGACGAGCCGCCCGGCCGTTCGCCGGACGCGCCCGGCGGCGGCCTGGGCCTGGTCGGGCTGCGCGAGCGCGTCCGGCTCGCGGGCGGCTCGCTGCGCGCGGGCCCGTACGGCGGCGGGTTCGAGGTGCTCGCCCGGCTGCCGCACGCGCCGCCCGCCAGGTCGCCCGGCGACGGCGCGGCGGGCGGCATCGATTCGGCCCAGGGCCTGGCGCGAGCGCGCGGGCAGGTCCGGCGCGGGCTGGTCACCGCGTTGACGGTGCCGCTGTCCATCGCGGCGAGCCTGGCGATCGCCCTGCTCGGCTACTACCTCTACACGACGGAGAACTCCGTCCTCGACCCGGCGCGCTTCGACCGGCTGCGGGTCGGTCAGGCCCGCTCGTCGATCGACCTGCCGGCGGTGGAGATGATCGACTCCCCGGTCGGCTCCGGCCCGGTGCCGCCGCGCGGCGCGTCGTGCCAGTACTACCGCTCGGACGACAATCCGCTCGGCGTGGGAGACGTGTACCGGCTGTGCTTCGCCAGCGGCCGGCTCATCGCCAAGGACGTCATCTCGCCCGCCGACCGGATGCGAAGGGACTGATCGATGATCCGGGTGCTCCTCGCCGACGACGAGGCCATGATCCGTGCAGGCGTCCGCGCGATCCTCGCCACGGACTCCGGCATCGAGGTGGTCGCGGAGGCGTCCGACGGGCGGGAGGCCGTCGAGCTGGCCCGCTCGCACCGGCCGGACGTCGCGCTGCTCGACATCCGGATGCCGCGGCTGGACGGGCTCAGCGCCGTACCGGAGATCCGGCGGGCGGTCCCGGACACCGCCGTGATGATGCTGACGACGTTCGGGGAGGACGAGTACATCGCCCGGGCGCTCGGCGACGGGGCGGCCGGTTTCCTGCTCAAGGCGGGCGACCCGCGCGAGCTCATCGCGGGCGTACGGGCCGCCGCCGACGGCGGGGCGTACCTCTCACCCCCGGTGGCCCGGCGCGTCATCACCGAGCTGAACCGGGGCCGCCTGTCCCGTGGCGCCGAGGCGCGGGCCCGCGTCGACACGCTGACCGGCCGGGAGCGGGAGGTCCTCGCCCTGGTCGGCACCGGCCTGTCGAACGCGCAGATCGCCCGCCGCCTGCACCTCGTCGAGGGCACCGTCAAGGCGTACGTGAGCGCCGTCTTCACCCGCCTCGGCGTACGCAACCGCGTCCAGGCCGCGATCCTCGCGTACGAAGCGGGCCTCGTACGCGAGGACGGTCCGTGAGGCCGGGGCCTCCCGCGGGTCGTCACCGTACGAAGACGACGTCCGGATGACGCGGTGACGGGCCGTCGAGCAGGCGCTGCGGCCGGTGGCGCAGGTGCTCGTCGAAGAACGCCCCGATGTAGGCGCGCTCGGCGGCGACGATCCGCGTGGAGTCGACCGTGCCGATCCACCCGTCGATGAGGCCTTCGGCACGTCGAAGCGCCGCGCGATCTGCGGCATGGTCGCCTCGTCGTCGGTGAAGGTGTAGTGCCGGCGACCCGGCCGTGTCGATCAGGGCCGCGACGCCAGGGGCATGGCGGGACACGTCGTGTCGTGTCCGGACGACGGTAGGAATCGGCGGCGGGTCGCCACAGTGAACGATCGGCGGTGATCGCCCTGACTTTCGTCAGGTGCGGGTCTCAGCGCTCGGCGGCGTTGCGGAGGGCCAGGGTCGTCCGCGCCAGTTCGTCGGCGGAGGGGGCGGAGCCCGCCACCACGCCCACCGTGGAGCCGTCCGCCCACGCGCACCCGGCTCCGCCGCGCGATCCGGGGGCGCAGCGCAGGGTGCCGCCGAGCGGTCCGGCCGGGTAGTCCTTCGGGCCGGAGAGCGGCATGGCCGCGAGGGCGGAGTCGACCTCGGCCGCAGGCGGGTTCGAACGCAGTTCCTGGGCGATGGTCGGGTGGTCGCCGGCCGCCAGGCCGATGAAGGCGATCCGCTGGTGGGCGTCCCCGTGCCGCTGGAACACCGCGATCTTCATCTTGGCGGCGAACACCGGGTTCTGCTGGGCCTGGGCCTTGCGGATGTCCTGGATGACGCGCTGGGCGTCCGCGCTGGTCAGCCTGGTGTAGTCGGCGAAGGAGTCCGGGACCCTGATCGTGCGCTGCGCGCCCGCCGTCGGCGAGGGACTGGCCGTCGTCCCGTACGCCGCCGTCCGCGCGCCCGAGGACGACCCGCACCCGGCGGCGCCCACGATGACGAACGACAGCGAGGCGAGCACACCGACATGGCCCCTGAACTGCCCGAACGCCGCCATACCCGCCAAGCTACGCGGCCCCGCGACCACCGATTATCCGCAAAGGGAACAGATCACTTAAACGTGCCCCCAAGGCGGTCATGATCGCCGAGGGTCTCCCCGGTGCCCGGAAACCCTCGGCAGAGCGCCGCGCCCCTCGGTGCCCGCCGTCAGGCCGGGCGGCCGGATCGGTCGGCGACCGCTCGCCGGTCCGCTAGGCCAGGTCTGCGACGCTGCTGGGGAGCTCCACCGGGCGGCGGTCGGGCCAGCGTTCAGCGGCCTCGAGCTGGGCGGCGAGCGACAGGAGGGTGGCCTCGTCGTTCTTCCGGCCCAGGAACTGCGCGCCGATCGGCAGGCCGGCGGTGCTGAGCCCGGCGGGCACGCCGATGGCCGGCCAGCCGAGGACGTTCCAGGCCCAGCAGAACGGGCACGCCGCCGCCGCGAGCTTGCCGGTCGCCCACCAGCCGCGGCCGCTGAGCGCGCCGATGCGCAACGGGAACTGGGCGGTGGCCGGGGTCAGGACGACGTCGGCGCGCTCGAAGATCTTCCCGATCCGGCGGCCCATGCGGGGTTCGGCGCGGCGGCTGGCGGGTACGAGCCGCCGTCCGATGTGGCGGCCGAGGAACGCCTCCGTGCGGGTGGCGGGTTCGGGGTCGGCGTCGGGGGTGGCGTCGAGCCAGTCCGCGACCCCGGCGGTCCCGCGCGGCAGGAAGGCCAGGCCGATCAGGCCGTAGTCCGGGTCGGCCGGGAACACGTCGTGTCCCAGGTCCGCGAGGACGCCCGCGAGGCGCAGCACCGCCGCCCGGATCTCCGGGTCGACCGCGGACGGCACGCCGAACGGCGAACGGAACGAGACGGCGATCCGCAGCCGTCCGGGCTCCCGCGCGGCGGCCTCGCGGTAGGGCTCGGCGGGCGCGGGCGGGCGGTAGACGTCGTCAGGGTGGTTGCCGGTCAGCACGTCGAGGAGCAGCGCCGCGTCCTCGACCGTACGGGTGAGGGGGCCGGCGACCGCGATGCCGTAGAACGGGTCGACGTGCGGCCACACGGAGACGCGGCCGCGCTGGGGTTTGAGGCCGACGAGCCCGGTCCAGGCGGCGGGGATGCGCAGGGAGCCCGCGCCGTCGGAGCCGACCGCCCCGGAGACCAGGCCGGCCGCGACCGCCGCCGCCGAACCGGCACTCGACCCGCCCGGCGTGCGATCGGAGTCCCAGGGGTTGCGCACGATCCCGAAGCCGAGGGTCTCCCCGGTCGGCCACTGCCCGATCTCGCTGGTGTTGGTCTTGCCCACGATGATCGCGCCGGCCGCGCGGAGTTTGCGGACCACCTCGCTGTCGGCCGTCTTCGGCTCGTGCCTGCCGCGGCAGCCGAAGGGGGTGATGTGCCCGGCCAGGTCGGTGTCGTCCTTGATCGCTACCGGGACCCCGAGCAGCGCGGGGCGCTCCTCTCCGTGCCATCGGTCGGCCCGGTCCGCGTCTTCCAGTGCCTGGTCGGCGCAGGCGACGCGGAAGGCGCCGAGGGTGTCGCGCTCGATCCGCTCGAGGGAGTACTCCACGAGCTCGCGGGAGGAGACCTCACCCGCGGCGAGTCGGGCGGCGTCTTTGGCGAGTCCTTCGATCACAGGAACCCCCCGAGGTTCACATTCGTTCGTTCGAACGAACGATAATCCCGAACGGGCTTCGGTGAAAAGGGCCCAATACGCCAGACTTGACCCGAGATGGAAGACACACGAGAACGCATCCTGCTCGCCACCCTTCGCCTGATCGGCGAGCACGGCGTCGGCGCGGTCACCAACCGGCGGGTCGCGACGGCCGCGGGCGTCGCGCTGGGGTCGCTGACCTATCACTTCCCCAACCAGGCCGAACTCCTGCGGGAGACCCTCAGCCGCTACGTCGACGAGGAGATCCAGCGGATCAGCAAGATCGCCGCACGACTCCAGGGCATCACCCCCGAACAGGCCGTCGTCGAGACCGAGCGCGCCATCGCCGACCTGCCGCGCGGCCCCGAGGAGGTCGCCACCCTCGAGCTGCACCTGCACGCCTCGCGCGACCCGCTGGTGCGGGAGGCCGCCGTCCGCTCGATGGAGGCGTACGACCGGCTGGCGACCGCGATCCTGACCGCCCTGGACATCCCCGACCCGGAGGCCAAGGCGCCCACCGTCGTCGCGCTGCTCTACGGCCTCGCCGTGCGCCGCCTGGCCACCGGCGACTCCTCGGGAACCGCGGAGGCCCTCCGCCTCCTGCTGTACGGCGCGGCCGCACCCCGATCGGACTGACGGGAGGCGGGCGGCCTCGATCGGACCGGCCGAAGACGACACCGACCGGTCAGCCGAAGACGACCTCGATCGGACCCGCCGAAACGACCCCGATCGGTCAGCCGAAGACGACCCCGATCGGGTCGGCTGAAGGTGGGCCGCACCCCGATCGGACTGATCGAAGGTGGGCCGCCCGCCGCCGGGGCCTCCTCTCCCGGCGAGCCCAACGGCGGCGGGCGCGTGCGCGGTGCACCGGATCCGTCCCCTCTCACGGGTCCGGGCGAACCTGCACGTACGACCGCGGCCCGGAGCGGAAAGGTGACGCCCCGTTGCGGTCGCGGAACGTACGCTAGACGGCCCAGGGTTGCAAACAGGTTGCAACCGCTCGATGACCGAAGGCGATGATCGCAGGTCGCCAGTTTGGCCGAACCGCTTGCGGCCGGGGTCTCCAGCCCCAATGCTCGGGGCAGACACGCCCCCATGGAGAAGCACCATGCGAAGCAGCCACGTGTGCGACAACCCAGCGGACTGTGATCGCCGGACCGCCGTGCTGTGTGAGGCGGCGGTCACGGCATCGGTCCTCACCGGCCGCCCGCCGATCCGCGAGTCGTGGCGCCGTTCGCTGGCGGCGGGCGTCGACCCGGAGATGTGCGCGGCGCCTCAGGCGATCGACGCGGCGAGGGTCGCGGACGTCCGGTCCGCCCACCCGCTGGACCGGCACCTGCCGCAGCTCCGCGACACGCTGCGCGGCGTGGCCGACGCCACGACCCACCTCATGGTGATCACCGATGGCGACGCGCGGGTGCTGTGGAGCGAGGGCCCGAGCGACGTACGGCGGTGCGCGGACGCCGTCGGGCTGATCGAGGGGTTCCGCTGGTCGGAGGAGGTCATCGGGACGAACGGCATCGGCACGGCGCTGAGCACCGGCGCCCCGACGTACGTCCGGGCCACCGAGCACCTGGTCCGCGTGCTCCACCCGTGGTCGTGCGCGGGCGCGCCCATCGTCGACCCGGACACCGGCAAGGTGATCGCCTGTGTGGACATCAGCGCGACGGTCGACGCCCTGCATCCGGCCGTCGTCGCGCTGGTGGAGGCAGCCGCCCGCCTCACCGAGGCCTGGCTGACCCTGGAGATGAACCACCGCGACGAGTGCCTGCGCGCCCGTTACATGCGCCACGTGCGCGGGGACACGCGGGCGCTGGTTACGACGACGGGACGCATCCTGGCCGCCGCCCCCGACGGCTGGCGCGGCGGGCGGGTCGTCGTTCCGGAGGCAGGCGCCCGGGTGGCGCTGCCCGACGGCCGGACCGCCGTGGCGGAGACGCTGGGCCAGGCCTACCTGCTGCGCGCCACCGGCTCGGAGGACCGGTGCTCGCTCACCCTGCGGCTGCTCGGCGACGAACAGCCCTGCGCCTTCCTCGACGGCCGGCGCATCCCGCTGTCCCTGCGGCACGCGGAGCTGCTCGCGCTGCTGGCACTGCATCCGAGCGGGCTGACGGGCGAGCAGTCGTCGCTGTACATCTACGGTGACGAGGGCAATCCGGTGACCGTCCGGGCGGAGATCCACCGGCTCCGCGGGCAGCTCGGGAACATCGTCCGGGCCAAGCCCTACCGCCTCGACTGCGACGTCGAGGCCGACTTCCTGACCGTACGGCGGCTGCTGGCGGCCGGTGACATCGCGGCGGCCGCACGCCTGTATCCGGGGCCGCTGCTCCCCCGCTCGGAGTCACCGGCCGTCCACGCCGAGCGGGACGAGCTGACCGCCCAGCTGCGCCGGCAGGTCCTGCACCGCGGCGACGCCGAGGCACTGTGGTGCTACGCGCAGGTGGCGGACGACGACCTGGAGGTCCTCGCCAAGCTGGCGGGCGCGCTGCCGCCCGGGGATCCGCGCCGGGTCTCCGCACAGCTCCGGTGGGACCGCGCCCTGCGCGACGACTGAACGCGGGCCGGCTCAGGTGCGGGTGAGACGGCGGACGGCCTCGAGTCCCTGCTCGTCGCCGGGCCAGTGGCGGGCGACCGCCTCCGGTCCGGCCCGGCGGATCACCGAGCGCAGCACGACGGCGACGAGGATCGCGTCGTCGGCGTAGCCGAGGACCGGGATGAAGTCGGGGACGAGATCGATCGGCATCGCCAGGTAGGCGAGCAGCAGCCACAGCCGGATCCGCACGCCCCGGGGCAGCGTGGGATCGCGCGCGAGCCGGGTGACGAGCCGCAGGAGGTCGGGCAGCAGCCGTACGGCGGCCGGGAGGTCGGTCGGGGCGGGTTGGTCGGGAAAAGCACCGAGCGTGGCGCCCTTCGGCCGCGCCAGCGCCAGGAAGCCGACGAGGAGCAGCCAGAGCAGGAGCAGACCGGCCGCCGCCGCGAGGAGGCCGGTGAGGACCTCCCTCAGGAGGCCGGCTCGGACGGGTTCGGCGCGTCCTCGACCATGTCGTCGAACTCGCCGTCCTTGACGCCCAGGATGAACGCCTCCCACTCGGCGGGCGTGTAGTACAGCGCGTCGCCGTCGGGCTTGGCGGCGTCCCGCATCACGACCATGCGGTCGGCGTGCTTGTGCTTGATCGGCACGTCTGCGCCGTCGACGAACAGGATCTCGACGGAGCCGGATTCCTCGCTCATGCCGTCCTTCTTCTGCTCGGGGGAACGCTCGTGCCGCCGCCAGGAGGCGACGCACCCCAGGTTATCGGGCGGGCGTGTCGGCGCGGGTCCGAATACCGGCGCTGCTGCGGCCCGCAAACTCCTCGGAGCACCGTCCGCGGGCGCCGTACGCGGACGATCCACGTCTTTCACCCGACGGCACGGAGGTGAGATGCTCATCCCAACAGTTACTCGCCAGTAGCAAAAGGGGAGACGGCATGATCGAGCTGCGCCGGGACGGGGACGTACGGATCCTTCGCTTCGACGAGGGAGAGAACCGCTTCAGCCCCGGCTTCCTCGACGAGCTCGAGAAGATCCTCGACGAGCTCGAGGCCACCGAGGGGCCGAAGGCCCTGGTGACGACCGGCACCGGGAAGTTCTACTCGAACGGCCTCGACCTCGACTGGCTGGGGCGGAACCCCGACGAGTGGGGGCCCTACCTGGACCGGATCCACGCCCTTTTCGCGCGGTTCCTCACCCTTCCGATGCCGACGGTCGCGGCGCTGAACGGCCACACGTTCGCGGCCGGGGCCATGCTCGCGCTGACGCACGACCACCGCGTCATGCGGACCGACCGCGGGTACTTCTGCCTGCCCGAGGTCGACCTCGGACTGTCCTTCACCCCCGGCATGGCCGCCCTGGTCCAGGGCCGGCTGCCGAAGGCCACCGCGCACGAGGCCATGGTCACCGGCCGGCGGTACGCGGCCGAGGAGGCGCAGGACGCCGGCATCGTCGACCGGGCCGTCCCGGAGGCCGAGGTCCTGGCCACGGCGGTCGGCCTCGCCACCCCGCTGACCGGCAAGGACGGCGGAACCATCGCCAAGATCCGCACGGTGATGTACGAGGCGATCCTGGCCGCCCTCCGGGCGACCTGACGCGGGGCACCCCGATCCCCCTTTACACAGGATTTCCTATTGGTATAGTCGGAAATACGACCAGCGCTCCTGCGGCAGCCATCGCGGGCTGGTCTTGGACCGTCTCGGCGACTTCGCGCGTCCGGTCGCGTGAGACGGTCGGCGGGGCGGCCTCGAGTGGCAGCGAGGCCGCCCCGCCCTCGTTCCATTCCACTCTCGTGGAGAAAGTCACAAAACCCGAAGCGTCATCCCGCTACCATCCCTTGGTCTCGAATAAGCCAGTCGAGTATTCGACGGAGGTACGCGGAAAATGAGGTCGACCAGGCGGATTCTTTCGGCCGGGGCTCTGGCGGGCGCGGCGATGGTGGCCGTACTCGGCACGCCGGCGTCCGCGAGCGCGAAGGCCGGAGCCGACGGTGTCGCGGCCAGCGGAGCGATCCACTACAACGTCGTCAAGGGCGCCACGAGTTACGGCTGTTACGCGGCGATGGACGCCGAGAAGTCAAAGGGCTTCTGGTACGTCCGCGGCCGTTACTATCGATACCCGAAGGCCTCGACGTGCTATTTCGCACTCGTCCGCCAGCGGCACGGCCACCGCTATTCCTGGCACTACTCCGACAATGGCCAGAACGTGTGGGTCTACGGCGGATGGCACAAGGACTCCGGCTACAAGGCCTGGTCGTGCGCCACGACCGACACGCTGAGCACCAAGTGCACCAAGTCCTGGTGACCTCGCGCGCCGACGGGAGAGACCGGCCGAGCCGCACGTGACAGGGGCCGCCGCGTCGTGTCACCCCGAGGGGACATGACGCGGCGGCGAGTCAGCGGCCGCCGATCTCGTACTGTTCGGCGAAGCGTTTCAGTGCCTCGAGGGCTTCGCCGGTGCGCGTCCAGGGCCGTACGATCAGGCGGTCCACGCCCAGTGCGGCCCACGCGCCGACCTCGTCCGGGCCGGACAGCCCGTACGCGTGGGCGGTGATCTCGAAGGGCCGGTCGTCCGGCCGGTCCGCGAGGAGAGGGCGAAGCCGGTCGAGCTGCGGACGGATCGATGGAACGGTGTGCGGCATGCTGATCCACCCGTCGCACCGGGTGGCGGCGCGGCGCAGCGCGGCCGGTGACTCACCGCCCGCGAGGATCGGGATGCCGCGCGGCTTCGGCTCGAAGGCGACCTCGTCGAAGTCGAAGAACTCTCCATGGTGTTCGACGACGTCCTCGGTCCACAGGCGGCGGGCGACGTCGATGGCCTCGTCCAGCCGCCGTCCCCGGCTCGCGAAGTCGATCCCGGCCGCGTCCCACTCCCCCGCGTACCACCCGGCACCCACCCCCGCGATGGCGCGCCCACCGGAGACGTGGTCCAGCGTCGCGAACGCCCGCGCGGCGACGAACGGGTGACGCAACGCGAACAGGTGCACGGCCGTGCCGAGCCGGATCCGTTCGGTGACGGCGGCCAGCGCGCACAGATAGGCGGGCGCGTCGAACAGCGGCGTGGACGGCACGATGCCGGGCCGGTCGGTCCCCGGGTACGTCGCGGTCGAGAGGTCGGTCGCGAAGACCAGGTGTTCGGGCATCCACACCGACTCGAAGCCGAGCCTGTCGGCCTCGACGGTCAGGTCCCGCCAGATGCCCGGATGCACGAGACCAAGGGGGACGCCGAACCTCACCGCACGACCCTCCCGTCGAGCAACTCCCGCCGGACACCCCAGCGCACGACACCAAGGAAGACCCCGAACCTCACCGGATGACCCTCCCGTCGAAGAGCTCCAGCCAGACGCCTCGGCACACGGCACGACGGCGGACGCCGAACCTCACCGCGTGACCCTGCCGTCGAGGAGGTCCCGCCGTACGGCCTCGGGGTCGCGTTCGGCCGGGTCGCCGTATCCGCCGCCGCCGGACGTCTCGACGACCAGGGCCTCGCCCGCGCGCAACGGTGAGCGGGTCGCCTTGGCGGGGAGCGGTTCGCGGGTCCCGTCGAGGCGCTCGCGGTGGTAGCCGCCCGCCCCGCCGGGCCCGCCGTCCGCGGCTCCGGCGGGCGGGTGGCGCAGCCGGTCGCCGCGCGTGTCGACCCGCGCGTCCTCCAGCACCCGGATGACCGTGCGGGTGCCGAGCCCGCCCCGCCAGCGGCCGAGTCCTCCGGAGTCGGGGACGAGCGCGACCTCCTCGACCCGCACCGGCAGCCGGGCCTCGATCGGCTCGACCTGCGGGATGATGTTGCGGCCGCCGCCGAACAGCGCGCCGGTCGCGTCCGGCCCGTCCCGCCCGTACCGCGCGCCCATGCCGCCGAGATCGAACGCCATGTGCAGCCACGGGCTCGTGGCGCCGCTGAGGCTGAAGGCCTGCAGGATGCCGGAGGCGGCCGCGCCACGGCCGGGCAGCGCCCGGGTGAGCGCCGCGAAGATCGCCTCCTCGGCGGCGGCGACCGTTCCCCACCGGCCCCCGCCCGGGTACGGCTTCGTGCAGTTGACCAGGCTTCCCTCGGGCATCCGCACGTCGACCGGCGCGAAGCAGCCCTCGTTCATCGGCAGCGACGGGTCGACGAAGCAGCGCAGCGCGTACAGCACCCCGCCGAGCGTCTGTGAGAAGCCCGAGTTGACCGGCTTCGGGACCTGGGGGTCGGTGCCGGTGAAGTCGACCAGCACCCCGTCCCCGTGAACGGTCACCGCGACGCGGACCCAGTGCCGCTCGTCCCCGTCCTCGACGGCGTACTCGCCCTCGTAGGTGCCCTTCGGCAGCCGCGCGAGCTCCGCGCGCATCCGCTTCTCGGTGTGCGCGAGATAGGCGTCGATCCCGGCGCCGAGGCCCGGTCCGGCGGCGAGTTCCTCGAGGCGGCGGGCGGCGACGTTGGCGCCGGCGACGAGCGCTCGCAGGTCGCCGAGCAGTCTGTCGGGGGTACGGCTGTTGGCGGCGAGCACCCGCGTGAGCCCGTCGTCCCAGCCGTCGGCGGTGGCGATCCGGACCGGTGGCAGCTGCAGTCCTTCGAGGAACACGTCGGTGGCGTCGCTGGCCATGCCGCCGGCCGACAGGCCCGACAGGTCGGCGACGTGGATGAGGGTGCCCGTGAAGTAGGCGGGTGTCCCGTCGAGGAAGACCGGCCGGAAGACCAGCAGGTCGTTGGCGTGGATCCCGCCCTGGTACACGTCGTTGAGGCAGAAGACGTCGCCCGGGCTCATGGCGTCGAGCGGGTAGGCGTCGATGACGTACGGGAGGGCGCTGCGCAGGCTCGCGCACTGGATGAGCGCGGTGGACAGCGAGTGCGCGACCAGGCGTCCGCGCGCGTCGAGGACGGCCGCCGCCGCGTCCGCGCCCTCGACGATGAAGGTGGAGTACGCCGAGCGGACGACGACGATGCTCGCCTCCTCAGCGGCGACGCGCAGGGCGTTGCGGAGGATCTCCGCGGTCAGGTCGTCGGTCACCTGCGGTCTCCCTTCTCTACGGGCACGGCCTTCTCCACCGACACGGCCTTCTCCACGGGACCGGCCTTCTCCACGGAAACGGCGCCGTGCTCGTCGACCAGGCCGGTCCAGCCGGGCGGCACGAGCAGCGACGCCTGCGGTTCGGTGATGACGCACGGGCCGGTGAACCGCTCCCCGACGGCGCAGGCGGTCCGTTCGCGCACCGGGACGTCACGGAACGCTCCCTCGAACCACACCCGCCGGACGCGGTCCGGAGCCGGCCTGGGCGCGTCCGTCGCGCGGACCTCCGGCGCGCCGGCGGGCAGGGACACGCGCGCCCGGGCGACGGTGAGCTCCGCCGGGTCACGCAGGTCGATGCCGTACGACTCGCGGTACCGGGCGTAGAACTCCGCGACGGCGGCCTCGACGGTCTCGCGGGTCACCGGTCCGGGGAGCAGCTCGACGGTGAAGGCGTGCGCCTGTCCCGCGAACCGGAGCCCGACGGAGCGCACGACCCGGCTTCCCTCTTCGCGCTCGCCGAGGTCGCCCCGGCCTCCCGCCTCACGCTCGCCGAGATCGACACGGCATCCCGCCTCACGCTCGCCAAGGTCGACCCGGCCTCCCGCGTCGCGTACGCCGAGGTCGGCGCGGCAGGCCGTCTCCAGGTCGGCGAGCACGGCCTCGAGCGCCGCCGGGTCGGCGTCGGCCGTGCGTGCCAGGAAGGTCCGCGACCGCTCGATGGCCAGGTCGGCGTGGAGCAGTCCGGCGGCCGACCCGACACCGCAGCGGGCGGGCACGAGCACCCGGCGGATGCCGAACCGCTCCGCGAGGCCGACGGCATGGGTCGGGGCCGCGCCGCCCAGCGCGACGAGCGTGAAGCCGCGCGGGTCGATGCCGCGCCGGACGGTGACGACGTGCACCGCCGTGCCCATCTGCGCGCCGGCGATGTCGTGGATCGCCGCGGCCGCCTCGACGACCTCCACGCCGAGCGGCTTGGCGACGTGCCGGGCGATGGCCTCCTCGGCGAGGTCGGGGCGGAGCCGGAGGTCGCCGAGGCCTTCCGGGTCGAGGTAGCCGAGCATCAGGTCGGCGTCGGTGACCGTCGGCAGCGTGCCGCCCCGCCCGTAGCACGCCGGGCCGGGCGCGGCGCCGGCGGAACGCGGTCCGACCCGGAGCGCACCGGACTCCACCCAGGCGATCGAGCCGCCGCCCGACCCGACCTCGGCCAGGTCGATCGCCGGGACCTTGATGGGCACGCCGGTGCCCGGCCGCCGTCCGCCGAAGCTGCCCGTACCGCCGACCTGGAATTCGTGGGTGACGCCCGGTCGGCCGCCCCGTACGAGGCCCGCCTTGGCGGTCGTGCCGCCCATGTCGAAGGAGATCAGGTCGGTCAGCCCGCGCCGCGTGCCCTCCCGGGCCGCCGCGACGACGCCGGCCGCCGGGCCCGACTCGATCGTGTAGACGGCGCGGGAGGCGGCCAGTTCGGCGGGCAGGACGCCGCCCGCCGATTCCATGACGTGCACCGGCGCGGTGATGCCCAGCTCGCTCAGGCGGTCGCGCAGGCGGCGGAGGTAGGCGGCCATGACGGGGCCGACGTACGCCGACATGAGCGTGGTCGTCGCCCGCTCGTACTCGCCGAGTTCCGGCCAGACCTCCGAGGAGATGACGACGGGCGTGCCGCCGGGGAGCCGCTCGGCGATGAGGGACGCCAGCCGCCGCTCGTGCGCGTCATCGACGTGGGAGTGCAGCAGGCAGATCGCCACGGCCGCGACGCCCAGTCCCGCGATCCGCTCGGCGACCCGCCGCGCGGCGGTCTCGTCGAGCGGGGTGAGGACGGTGCCGTCGGCGGCGAGGCGCTCCGGCACCTCGAACGTGTGCGTCAGGGGAACCGGCGGCTCCCCCGGCGAGAACGCCAGGTCGTACCGCTCCTCCTCGACGCGTGCCTGGCGGCCGAGCGCGAGCATCGAGCGGAAGCCGCGCGTCGTGACGAACGCGACGGCGGCGCCCCTGCGTTCGAGGATGACGTTGGTGGCGAGCGTGGTCGCGTGCGTGAACCGGTCGACGGACGCCGGCGCGACCCCGGCGTCGGCGAGCACGCGGCGGACGCCGCGCAGCAGTCCCTCGGTCGGATCGTCGGGGGTCGTCAGGGTCTTGGCCACGTGGACGCGGCCGTCCGCGACCAGGACAACGTCGGTGAAGGTGCCTCCGATGTCACTGGCCAGTGCCGCCACGCAGAACCTCCACCCAACCTAGCGCCCGCTTGGTGAGCGTAAGGAGCCGCCGAACCGCTGTCAACGCCCCTACCTGTCAGGTAATCGACCAGATGACCTCCCGCACGCGAAGGTTGCCGCATGACGACGACCTTGGAACGCCCGGTCCACCACAGGACGGCCGCCCCCGGATGGGCGCCCTTGCTGGTCCTGCTGACGGGCACGTTCATCACCACCCTCGACTTCTTCATCGTCAACGTGGCCATCCCGGCGACCCAGCGGGACCTGCACGCCGGACCGGCCGCGATCCAGTTCATCGTCGCGGGGTTCGGCCTGGCACTGGCCGCGGGCCTGATCACGGGCGGGCGCCTCGGCGACCTGTACGGGCGGCGGCGGATGTACGTCCTCGGCCTCGGCCTGTTCACGCTCGCGTCACTGGCGTGCGGCCTCGCCCCGACCGCCGGCTTCCTGATCGGCGCGCGCGTCGTGCAGGGCGCGGCGGCCGCCCTGCTGATGCCGCAGGTCCTGGCCATCGTCAACACGGTCTACGTCGGGGAGCACCGTGCCCGGGCGTTCAACGCGTACGGGCTGGCGATGGGCCTCGGCGGAGTGTTCGGGCAGCTGATCGGCGGGCTGCTCATCCACGCCGACGTCGCCGGGCTGGGCTGGCGGACGATCTTCCTGATCAACGTGCCGATCGGCGCGGTCGCGGCGCCGATCGCCCTCCGGGTGGTGCCCGAGTCGCGGGCCGGAAACGGCACCCGCCTCGACCCTGTCGGCGCGACGCTCGTCACGGCCGGCCTGGTCCTGGTCGTCCTTCCCCTGGTGATGGGGCAGCAGCAGGGCTGGCCGCTGTGGACCTGGCTCTGCCTGGGCGCCGCGCCGGCCGTGCTGGCGGTGTTCGTCCTCCACCAGAGGCGGATCGGCGAACGGGCGCTGGTCCACCTCCCGTTGTTCCGCGGGCGGTCCTTCGCCGCCGGTGTCGGCCTCGCGCTGGTCAGTCAGCTGGCGGTGGCGTCGTTCTTCCTCGTGCTGGCGCTCTATCTGCAGGACGGCCACGGCCTGTCCGCCCTCCGGTCGGGCCTGATCTTCGTGCCGCTCGGCGTGGGCTACTTCGCGTCCTCGAGCCTGGCGGCCAGGGCCGCCGCCCGGCTCGGCCACCGGGTCCTGGCGGTCGGCGCCCTGACCATGGCGGCGGGGTACGGCCTGCTCGCCGCGACCGCCGCGGAGACCGGCACCGCCGGGAACGCCGGATGGCTCATCCCCGGGCTGGTCGTCTCGGGCGTCGGCATGGGACTGCTGCTCTCCCCGCTGGCCGCCGTGGCCCTGTCGGAGGTCGGTCACCGGCACGCCGCCTCCGCGTCGGGCGTCGTGTCGACCGCCCTGCAGTCCGGAGGCGCGATCGGGGTGGCGGTCGTCGGGGCGGCGTACTACGGCGTGCTCGGCGCGGGCCGTCACACGGCGGCCTTCACCGTGAGCCTCGTCATCGCCGCGGCGATCTGCTGCGCGACCGCGCTGATCGTCAGGCTGCTGCCGTCCGGGCGGTGAGCAGCCTCCGGGGTCGACCGCCTCGCGCGGATACGGCCCTCGCCGACAGGACGTCGGTGAGGGCCGTATCGACGTTGGTCAGGCCACGGTCAGCGGCGGGTACCCGCGGTGGCGCTCGGGTACTTCTTCGTGGTCGGCAGCGCTCCGGGGCCCTGATGCTCGACGGAAGGCATGCGTGCCTTCATGCCACGAGTCGAGGGTACGCCCTTGGCCGGTGCGCCGCCCTTAGCGGCTTTCGCGGTCTTCGGCCAGGCTCTGGTCTCCCAGAATCTCCAGCCCTCCCGGATGGTCGGGAACGTCGCGACACCGGAGTTGACCCGCAGCCGGCCGCAGTTGTGGAAGATCCGCCACTGGTCGAAGCCGACCCGGAGACCGAACACCCGGTACCGCAGATGCCCGATCATTCCCTTGCTGACGTGGGTGGTGTACTGGTGACCACTCTCTACCGTGTGCTCTTCTTCGATCTCCGGACGCAGGTTCTTCCTGATGCGTGCGATGAAGTTCTGAATGTTGAAATCGACGCCCACTTCTTTTTCGAGCTCGACGTGCAGCCGGACCAGATGCACCCGCCTGATCCAGACCTGCATGTCGCCGCCCGGACCATCGACGTAATACGAATTCGGGACGTACAGGTCGACCGGCTTCTGGAAGCTGACGGAGAAGAAGACCCCCGGCTCACACGGCGGCACCACGAACGTCTTCAACCGCGGACGATGAGGGATCGGGAAGGCCGTCGGCGTCGGCGTCACCGTCCCGCTGGGCGACGCGCCGATCGCGACGTTAACGCCGGACGCGGTACTGGAGGCCGACGCCGACGCGCTGGGTGAAGCGGTCGCGGTAGGCGACGGACTGGCCGTCACGGTCGCGGTGGGCGACGGGCTGACCGTCGTGGTCACGGACGGGCTCGGCGTCGCGCGCCGTGTCCGGTTCGCGATGACCTCCCGCGTCCCAGGATGGCGGCGGAGCGCCCTGCGCACCTTCGGCCAGGCGTCCGGACCGGGCTCATGGGTGCCGGGCCACGGATCCTGACCGGCCGCGGCCGCCGTGGGCGCCGGGCCCCCTGGAGACGCGGTCGCGGGGGCGAGTGAGGACACGGCCGCGGCGACGACGACGCCCAGAGAACCGGTCGCGACCGAAACCGTCACCCTCTTCGCCACCGAGGGTGGGACCGCGGCGTTTATGCGAAAATTGCGCATGGTGCATCATTCCTTTGAAAGGCGGTTTCCCGCCTGGGAGTGCCGTACCGATAGTCATCAGGCTCGGATCACCGGCGGATGCCCGCGGCCCCCGCGGCATGACGGCGCAGCAGCCCGCCGTGCCCCTGGGTCACCGTACGGAAGAGGCGGTTCTGACGTGCTTTAGGAGCACCCGTTACCGCGCCGGGAGCACCCGTTACCGCGGACTTTTCGGTCTTCGGCCAGGCTCTGGTCTCCCAGAACCTCCAGCCCTCCCGGATGGTCGGGAACGTCGCGACACCGGAGTTGACCCGCAGCCGGCCGCAGTTGTGGAAGATCCGCCACTGGTCGAAGCCGACCCGGAGACCGAACACCCGGTACCGCAGATGCCCGATCATTCCCTTGCTGACGTGGGTGGTGTACTGGTGACCGCTTTCCACGGAGTGTTCTTCTTCGATCTCCGGACGCAGGTTCTTCCTGATGCGTGCGATGAAGTTCTGAATGTTGAAATCGACGCCCACTTCTTTTTCGAGTTCGACGTGCAGCCGGACCAGATGCACCCGCCTGATCCAGACCTGCATGTCGCCGCCCGGACCATCGACGTAATACGAATTCGGGACGAACAGGTCGACCGGCTTCTGGAAGCGGACGGAGAAGAAGACCCCCGGCTCACACGGCGGCACCACGAACGTCTTCAACCGCGGACGATGAGGAATGGGGAAGGCCGTCGGCGTCGGCGTCACCGTCCCGCTGGGCGACGCACCGATCGCGACATTGATCCCGTCCGCGGTGTTCGTGGCGGACGGCGACGCACTGGGTGACGCGGACGCGCTGGGCGACGCGGTCACGGTGGGCGACGGGCTGGCGGTGGCCGTCGCGGTCGTGGTCACGGACGGGCTCGGCGTAGGCGTCGGGCGCCTGGCCCGGTTCGCGATGACCCCCTGCGTCACACGATGGCGGTGCAGCGCCCTGCGCACCTTCGGCCAGGCGTCCGGACCGGGCTCATGGGTGCCGGGCCACGGATCCTGACCGGCCGCGGCCGTCATGGGTGCCGCATCCTCCGGCGCGGCGGGGACGAGAGACGAGGCTGCCGCGGCAACAATGACGCCCAGAGAACCGGTCGCGACCGAAACCGTCACCCTCTTCGCCACCGAGGATGGGACCGCGGCGTTTATGCGAAAATTGCGCATGGTGCATCATTCCTTTGAAACGCGGCTTCCCGCCGCGAGTGCCCGCTGACCGAAACGCCGTTAAGACGCCCCCGCTCATTCTTTGCAGCGAAGATCAAGTCACTCTCCGTGGCAGACGGTAGCATGGCGTCACGGGAAATCACGGAAGGCGCGTCGCGCGTTTTTGTGTCGACCATTAATGGAAATTCCGCCGTTTTGCTGTTGATCCGTCCCGGAACGTACCGAGCTAGCGACCGCTTGGTAGGATGCGGCGTCGCTCGTCTCGGGAGGTCGCGTGCTGGCCGGAAAGATCGCAGTCATCACCGGGGCCGGTCCCGGGCTGGGCCGCACTCTCGCCGCACTGATGAGCGAGCAGGGCGCGCGCGTCGTGGTCTCCGCCCGGTCCCGGGCCGCCCTCGAGAAGACGGCGGTGGAGACGGGAGCCCTGGCGGTGCCCGCGGACGTACGCGACGCCGAGCAGGTCGAGGCCCTCGCCCGGACGACGATGGAGCGCTTCGGACGGATCGACGTTCTGGTGAACGCCGCGTTCCCCGGCACCCACCGCAAGAACGTCCTCGACATGGACCCGGACTACCTCGAGCTCTGGCGCTCGGCGGTGGAGACGGCGACGTACGGCACCCTGCTCGCCTGCCGCTACCTCGCCCCGTACATCATTGACTCCGGCGGCGGTTCCATCGTCAACGTGACCTCCATGTCGAGCCGGACGGGCTACGCCGGGCGGAGCGACTACGCGACCGGCAAGGCCGGCGTGCACCTGCTGTCGCACTGTCTCGCCGACGAGCTCGGCCCCTCGGGCGTCCGGGTCAACTGCGTCGCCCCGGGCTGGATCGCCAGCGACGCCCTGACGGAGTGGATGGAGACGCGGGCGCGGGCCGAGGGCACGACGTTCCAGGCGATCCACGACCACGACGTGAGCCGGATGGCGCTCCGGCGGATCGCCACAGAGGAGGATGTCGCCCGCGCCGTGATCTTCCTGGCGAGCGATCAGGCCAAGGCGATCACGGGAGCCACGATCGACGTGAACGGCGGCCAGCAATTCACCTGACGCCCGACGAACCGATCTCGTCGGAGTCACGTCTTACGATTGTGATCGTGCCGGGGTCGTACACATGGTCGCGCCTCTCCGAGGCCGACGTCGTCGAGTTGCGCGACATCGTCTCCGACCGATCCACCGTGCTGCGCCGCCCACCGCCCGACCTGCTGGCGATGGACGACATCGTCCGGATCGAGGCCCTCGCCTTCCGTGAGGGCACCGGCTCGCAGGCGGAGCTGTTCGGCGCGCTGGACACCGATCCGCTGCGCGTCCTCGCCGGGATGAACTGGCTGATCGCCTTCTGGGCGGTGCTGTGGGACCTGCGCGCGAGCGAGCCCGCCGGCGACCTGGTCCGCACGCTCGACTACGACGGCCCGTGGCGCAAGGGCGCCGGCCCCGAGCAGGAGCAGGTGTGGCGGTCGATGAGCCAGCGGGTGCGCACCGGGGTGTTCGCGGCGCTGACCGGCAGCCCCGAATCCCACCGCGTGTACACCGCCGAGGTCCGACGGCTGGCGCCGGACGTCTTCCTGCACGTGACTTTAACCATCATGGATGGGTTGAGCCGCAACCTGACCCGGCAGGGACTCGAGCTGGCCGGGATGGCGGCCGAGCTGGAGACGCACACCGAGCCCGGCCATTCCCCGGGCGGACCGTCCTTCACCCCGCCCCGCTGAGACCTAGGTCGTCGGCATGATGAAGACGGCCGTGGCCTCCGCGGTCGTCCGCCCGTCCGGTCCGATGATGCGGCTGTCGACGAACGTCTTGCGGCCGTCCACTCGCACGGCCTTGGCCTCGGCGGACAGCGGCACGCCCAGCGGCGTGGGCCGGCGGTAGCGCAGGTCCAGCCCTGCCGTCATGCCGGGAGTACCGTTGGCCGACGCGGCGCATCCGGACAGGTGGTCGAGGACCATGGCCGACACGCCGCCGTGCACGAATCCCGGCGGCCCCTCGTACAGCAGGCCGAGCGTGAACTCACTGCGCGCGGTGCCGTCGTCGTCGACCCGGATCTCGATCGGCGGGGCGAGCGTGTTGAGCTGTCCGGTGACCGGGCTGCCCAGTTGGCGGACCACGCCGCCGTCGCCCACCTCGGCGCTCGGCGGGATGCCGTTCCCCGCGGCGGCGAGCCGCGCGGTCAGCAGCTCGATCTCGCGGGTGACGGCGGCGATCTCCATCTCGTCGGCCCGGCTCAGGATGACCAGTTCCGACAGCTCTCGCACTCGGGCCGCGAGCTCCGCGAGCCCGGCGACTCTTCCTTCGTCGATCTCTTGGCGCTCACGCTCTTCGAAGACACGCTGCATGGCCGCCCAGGCCCCGGTCATCCGGCCTCCCCGCCTCGATACCGAACTGAATTCTAGACGGCTGAGATCGATTACGTCTCGGCCTCGCCTCGACCAAGCAAATGCTTGGTGTTAACGTCCGTTCCATGGTTGGAGATCTGACGGCCCGCGCGGCCGTGGTCCGCGAGTTCGGCGCCCCCATGGAGATCACCGACATCCGGGTCTCCCCTCCCCAGAGCGGTGAGGTCCTCGTGAAGATCGCCGCATCGGGGGTGTGCGGCTCCGACATCAAGGCACTCGACGGGCACAGCCCCGTGGCACGGCAGCCACCGCTGGTCCTCGGCCACGAGAGCGCCGGCGTGATCGCCGCGGTGGGCCCCGGCGTCACGAGCGTACGGCCGGGCGACCATGTGATCATCGCGATGAACGGCCCCTGCGGGCGCTGCCGTAACTGCTCGCGCGCCCAGGTCCACCTGTGCTCCGGACCCGCCCGGCTGAACGCCATCATGGGCCTGATGGCCGACGGCACCACCCGCCTCACGGTCGACGACGTCCCCGCCCGCCCGATGATCGGCATCGGGTCGTTCGCGGAGTACGCCGTGGTCGGGGAGGCCGCCTGCGTCAAGGTGAGCGCCGATGCGCCGCTCGACCTGCTCGCCCTGACCGCGTGCGCCGTCGTCACCGGCGTCGGCGCCGTGCTCAACACCGCCCAGGTCGAGGCCGGGGCGAGCGTGCTGGTCGTCGGCTGCGGCGGCGTCGGCCTCAACGTCGTCCAAGGCGCGTTCCTGGCGGGCGCCACGACGATCATCGCGGCGGACGTCGTGCCCGCCAAGCTGAAACTGGCCGAGGAGTTCGGCGCGACGCACACGGTCCTCGCCGACGACCTGCCCGCCCAGGCCGGCGAGATCGTCCGGGGCGGCACCGACTACGCCTTCGACGTCACCGGCAACGTGGACGTCCTGGCCAAGGCGTTCGCGGCGACGCAACCGGGCGGCACGACCGTGATGGTCGGCAGCCCGCCCGCCGGCAGGCCCCTGTCCGTCGCCCCGCAGACGCTGTTCGCCTCACGGCGGCTGATGGGCACCCAGGGCGGCGACGCCGTGCCCCGCCGCGACCTCCCGTTGCTGGTCGACCTGCATCGCCAGGGCCGCCTCAACCTGGAGGGCCTCGTCAGCGAACGGGTGCCCCTGGAAAAGATCAACGACGCCGTCGACCACGTACGCGGCGGCGCCGTCGCCCGCTCCGTCATCGTCTTCGACTGAGGTCCGGCCAGGCGTCCCGGCCGCCCCGCGGACGGCGGCGGCCAGGCCGGCCACCGCCGTCGGCCTCCCACGCAGGCGGAGATCAGGCTGTGATCAGATCTTCTTGAGATCCTTCGCCCGTAGGTAGACCTGGCAGTATTTGCTGCTCTGCCCGTCGATGTAAAAGGCGACCCTGAAGGCCAGCTCGTTGCCGTCGTCCTTCCGGAAACCGATAGGCGGATAGCCGCTCTGCGGGCCGACCTGCCACTTGCTGTTCTCGGTCGCCTTCTTGTGGAGCAAGCCGACACCGCTGACATGTACGACTCGATTGTAATACTGAAGCACAATGTCGGCTTCGACGGTGCTGTTCTTATGATTTCCGGCGGCCTTCGAAATGGCATACCGCCATCGCACGACGGTGGTCTCTCCCTTCTTCGGCTTGCCTACGGTCTCGATGTAGCCCTTCGCCCAGCGACCGTGGGTCTTGCACGTCTTCCACGCCCGATAGTGCGCTTTCGGCTTCGCGGCGGTGCCCACCGCACCCGCCGGCGATGCCACCCCGGCCCCGAGCCCGATCACGGCCGCGCCGGCCACGAGAAGACGTGTTGAAGAATGCATGTTCGCTGCGAATCCTCTCTCATCGAATTACTGCGAGAAGCGCTTTAAGTGGAGCATACGCATGCGTATGGAAGTCCCGCAAGATCAACTTTGGGGCTCTTGATGTCAATGACACGGCGAGACCGGATTCAATGACCGATCGCAATACCCTCGACAATTCGCGTTCACCGAGAATTCACGTCGACCCGTTAGCGGTCCTGCTCAGTACGTCCCGCCGACGTGGACCCGGCGGCCGAGTGCCTCCCGGTTCCGGACGTCCTGCCCCTGCTCGATGTAGACGGTGAGCCGCCGAAGCCCGGCGAGCGGTGCGAGGTCGATACCTGGAGCGACGTTCTTGATGTAGAGCTCTCGCAGCTTGCGCAGCCCCTTCAGCGGGGTCAGGTCGACGACACCGCCGCAGTGGCGCAGCCAGATGGTCTCCAGGTCGACCAGCCCGGCCAGCGGCGTCAGATCGTCGATGCCGGTGTCCTCCAGATCGAGGAAGCTCAGACCCGTGAGCTCCGCCAGCGGGGCGAAGTCGGTGATCCCGCGGCAGCCCCACAGACCGAGGCTCGTCAGATCCAACCTGGTGAGGGGACGAAGATCACCCACCCAGGGCGAGTGGTTGAGCTGGAGCAGACGGAGCATCGGGGCGCGTCGCACGAGTTCGTCCAGCCCCGAGTCGATGGACGAACCGGGGATCTCCAGCTCCGTCAGGCGGTCCAGCGAGGGCAGCGAGTCGAGCTCGGTCAACGCGGGGCAATCGTGGAGGCCGAGGGTCTCCAACGTGGTCTGCGCCCGCAGCGGGGACAGATCCGTGACCTCCTCGAGATGCCCGACGCGCAGTGTGCGCAACGCGGGAAGGTCGCGCACGAAACCCACGTCGCGCAGACCTGAGGTGCGCAGCACGAGGCTCGTCAGCCGCGGGAGCCGGCACAACGGTGCGACGTTCCCGACGGCGGCCGACGCGGAGATCTGCAACCGTTCGAGACTCTCGGCGCAGCCGGCCAGCGGAGACAGATCACCGGACTCGAGCCCCGCGACCCGCAGTTCGACGAGCGGTAGCCCGAGGTCGTGGAGGAAGGACAGGTCGGACAACGCGCCTCTGAACGAGGTGAGGGACCGGAGGCGTGTGACGTGCCGGACGGCGGGAAGCAGCCGGGACGCCGGCACGGAGAGACCCACGAGTGGGGCGTCGGCCAGGACACGCCGGGCGTACTCGTCCGGGTCGAAGTACTCCCAGCCCTTGACGAGCTCCTCCTGCACCGGCTCCCGGGGATCGGTGCCGTAGCCGGAGAGCATGTCGAGGGCTCTGGGTCCGTTCACGAGCCAGGCGGTACGGACGACGGCGCGCGCGGCGGCGGGCGTCAGGCCGTCGAGGGTCGGGGGCAGGCGATCGAGAATCGTCTCGCCGACGTTCGACAACGAGCGCGCCGAGGCGAGGTCGCGGGGCGGGACGAGATCGTCCAGACACGTGTCGATGGCGCCGCGCAGCTCGACGGGGATGGCCGGGAGGGTCTCCAGGCAGCCGGCGACGAGCAGCTTGAGGCGGCGCGCGTTGCGCGGCTCCGCGTCGATCCGGCGGAAGAGTCCGGTGAGCAGCTCGGTGCGCTGCGGGGCGTTGGCGTGGCCCGCCGCCATGATGATGGTCTCGCGCCACTGGTCCTTGTGCGCCTGGGCGATCAGGGGCTCCAGGTCGCCGTCGTCGGCGAACTGCTTGGCGGTCAGGTACTCCTGCACGGTGCGGTGCACGAAGTCGATCCGCCCGGGGACCGGCTCGCGCAGCACGCCGCTGCGCTCCAGCAGGTGGTCCAGCACCGCCGCGCCGTCGGCCGGCGCACTCGGCATGGTGGCCAGCCGGGTGCCGATCCACCGGACCACCGCGTCCTTGGGCAGCTCGGTCCGTCCGGTGACCGACAGCCGCCAGGCCAGGTCCTGCAGGATGAGCATCTTCTGAGCGCGCTCGAGAACGATGTCGTCGTCGAGTGCGATCTGCCGTTCGACGTCCCGGCGTTCGAGCAACAGGTCCAGGGCCGCCGCGTACAGCCCCATCCGGTCGCGCGGCAGCTGTTTCTCCCGGTCGAGGTTGAGCGCGCACAGCATCGCGGCGAGCAGGGGACTGCCGGCGAGGGCTCGCAGGTGCGACGCCGACTCCATCCGCGCCAGCAGCGCGGTTTCAAAGCCGGGCAGCTGTTCCGGTGCGCAGGGCAGGTCGCCCGCGTCGCGTACGGCCTCGTGCCAGTGCCGGATCAGCTCCTTGACGTCCGCCGGGGTCATCCGTTCGAGCAGGGCGGTGGCGAATCCCTCCCCCGCCAGCCAGTCCGAGCTCGCCGCGGCGGGCCGGGAGGTGACGACGACCCGCAGACCCGGGTACGCGGCGAGCAGCCCGCCGAGCCAGGAGCGTACGGCCCTGCGCCGCGCGCCGGGCAGCTCGTCCACGCCGTCCACCATGAGCAGCGCCCGGCCGCCGCCGAGCACCCGGTGCGCCCAGCCGGCCGGCATCAGCCCGGCGATCGGGTCGGCGACGCCTTCGAGGAACCGCTCCGGCGGTGGCAGCGGCCCGCTCGTGTGGCTGCGCAGCTTGATGAGGAAGGGAATGCAGCCGTTCCAGTCGGCGAGGTCCCCGGTGAAGGTGCCCCGGGCCGCGGAGATCGCCAGCCAGCGCAGCAGCGTGCTCTTGCCCGAGCCCGCCTCCCCGCGGATCAGCGTGAGCGGCGCCCGGCCGAGCGCGGTCTCGACGCGCAGCGTCGCCGCGACGGCCTCCCGCTCGTCCTTGCGCCACTCCTCGATGCCGAGTGCGTCGCGGGCTGACCGCCGGGGCCGTCCGCGTTCCGCCGTGTCCTCGTCGGTGGACACGCTGAGGCTGATGTACGCGACGCTCAGCGTCGTACGAGGTCGGTAGCGCTCGACCCGTACGCCGAACAGCTCGAGTACGTCGAGGGTCGTGCTGACGTGTTCGAGATACCTGCGCCGAAAGGCCTCATCGGTGGCGGTGCCCTCCGGCGCCTCCAGGGTGCGGACCGGCAGCCGCTCCAGTAGCTGGGACACCTGGTCGGCGACGGCGGACAGCCGGGAGAGGGTCTCGGTGGACGCCCTCGGCCCGAACTGCGGCAGTTGCTGGACGATGCGCACGAAACAGTCGCAGCACTCGTCCAGGACGACGTCGTACAGCCGCGCCCCGGCCTCCCCGAGCTGCCCCTCGATCGCGCGGCGCGGCAGCCCGCCCCGTACGTGCGCGGCGAGGCGCGTGGCGTCGAGGTCGGTGGCGAGCACGGCCCGGTCGGACAGGTCGGCGTCGGCGAGGGTCTGGACGACCTCGGCGAGCGCGGCGGCCTTGTCGTTCTCGCGCAGCCCGCCGTACTCGTGCCCGCACAGGGTCAGCAGCCGCTCGGCCACCTGGTCGGCGATGTCGGCGATCTGGCGCTCGAACCGGCGGCGCACGATCCGGTCGGGAAACCTCACCTGAACCAGGTCGGCGAGGTCGCGCTTCCGATCGCGTTCGGCGGACCACCCGGCCAGCCACGCCTGGGCGAGGTGACGGCCCAGCGCCTGACCGACGGCAACGGCCGCGGCCTCCACTGCCATGCGAAGCCTCCCGAGACAGCCCGACGGGCATTATGACGGACTACGCCGCCTTAGACGCCCCTTCTCGCCACAAGGCTCCCGTCCGGAGACCGCGTGATCGTCGCCATCTGTGCGGGCCGCTGTAGACTCGCGGGCGACGATTGCCGATCGGGGAGACCGAACGTGGCGGGTGACGTAGACATCGCGGGCTGATGCCCGCTGTGAAGGCCACTGGCCGGTGCGAAGAAGAGGCACCGCCGTCCGTGGCCGGATTCCGTCCGCCCTCGCCCGTTCTCCGCCGGGCCGCTCCGGCGCGCCCGCGGCACACGCAAGGTCTTCGTGCATGTCCGACGCTTTCATCGTCTGTTCCAACCTGTCCTTCTCCTGGCCGGACGACACTCCGGTCTTCACCGACCTGTCATTCGCCGTGGGGAGCGGCCGCACCGGACTGGTCGCGCCCAACGGCTCCGGCAAGAGCACGCTTCTCAAGCTGATCGCCGGGGTGTACCGGCCCACGGCGGGTTCCGTCTCGGTGGACGGCGTCCTCGGCCATCTCCCCCAGGATCTGCCCATGGCCGGCGACCGGACCGTGGCCGAGGTGCTGGGCATCGCGCCCGTCATCCAGGCCATCGACGCCATCGAGTCCGGGGACGCCGCCGAGGAGCATTTCACCACCATCGGCAACGACTGGGACGTCGAGGAGCGCACCCGCGCCCAGCTGGACCGGCTCGGCCTCGGCGGCGTCTCCCTCACCCAGCGGCTGAGCGCGCTCAGCGGCGGCCAGGTCGTCTCCCTCGGCATCGCGGGGCAGCTCCTGAGACGCCCGGACGTCCTGCTGCTCGACGAGCCGACCAACAATCTCGACATCGACGCGCGTCACCGGCTCTACGACGTCCTGGAGGAATGGCGCGGCTGTCTGCTGCTCGTCAGCCATGACCGGGCGCTGCTCGATCGCGTCGACCGCATCGCCGAGCTCGACCGGGGAGAGATGCGCATGTACGGCGGTGATTTCACGGACTACGAGGAGGCCGTGCGCGTCTCCCGCGAGGCCGCCGAACGCAGCGTGCGGACCGCCGAGCAGGAGCTCAAGCGCGAGAAGCGGGAGATGCAGCTCGCCCGGGAACGCGCCGAGCGCCGGGCCGGCAACGCCGCCCGCAACCTCAAGAACGCCGGCCTGCCGAAGATCGTCGCCGGCGGCCTGAAGCGCAGCGCCCAGGAGTCGGCGGGCCGGTCGGGCCGGACGCACGCCGCGCGGGTCGACGACGCCCGCGCCCGGCTGGACGAGGCGGGCCGGGCGCTGCGCGACGACCAGAAGATCGCTCTGGAGCTGCCCGGCACTCGCGTCCCGGCCGGCCGGACCCTCTTCCTCGGCGAGGGGCTCCGGGTGCGCTTCGGCGACCGGGAGCTGTTCGCCGGGGACGGCGCCGACCTGGTGATCCGGGGTCCCGAGCGGATCGCGCTGACCGGCCCGAACGGCGTCGGCAAGTCCACCCTCCTCCGTCTGGTCACCGGTGACCTGGCCCCGGACGGCGGTACGGTCCAGCGGGCCGACGGCCGGATCGCCCACCTCACGCAGCGGCTCGACCTGCTCGATCTCGACCGTACGGTGGCGGAGAATCTGGCCGCGTTCGCGCCAGGCATGGCGGAGTCGGACCGGATGAACCTGCTGGCCCGCTTCCTGTTCCGCGGGGACCGTGCGCATCTGCCGGCGGCGGTGCTGTCGGGCGGCGAGCGGCTGCGCGCGACGCTGGCGTGCGTCCTGTGCGCCGAGCCGGCACCACAGCTGCTGTTGCTCGACGAGCCCACCAACAACCTGGACCTGGTGAGCGCCGGGCAGCTGGTGAGCGCGCTGGGCGCGTACGAGGGCGCGTTCCTCGTGGTCAGCCACGACGAGCGTTTCCTGGACGAGATCGGGATCGGCCGCCGCCTGGAGCTGCGCGACGGCCGGCTGCTGGAGACGTGACGACGAGGCGCGTCACGGGGTCCGGTCGGCGTGTGCGGCCGCGTACGCCACCGGCTCCGGTCTGTGTACGCGGTCACGCGTGTCACGGGGTCTGGTCGGCGTGGGCCGGGACGTACGTCTCGGCGTAGGTGTCGAGGACGGGGAGGACCTCCTCGCGCGGGCCTGACGGGACGCGGAGGACGACCTCCTCGATGCCGAGGGAGGCGTAGTAGTCGAGTTTGCCGGCGCTGGGCTCGGTGCCGAAGGGGATCACCGGCACCGGGTCCCGGCCGGCGCGGCCGCACGCGTCCCGGAGGGCGGGCAGCGCCTCGCGGATGCCCGCGCCGCCGATGGGCAGCCAGCCGTCGCCGTACTCCGCGATGTGCCGGAACAGCGTGGGGCCCGGCGCGCCGCCGAGGAGGACCGGGATGCGGCGCGCCGGTTGCGGCCATGCCCAGGAGGGCGCGAAGCGGACGTACTCCCCCTCGTACGATGCCTCCTCCTTCGTCCAGAGTGCGCGCATGGCGAGGACGTGCTCTCGTGCCTGGTCGCGGCGGCTCTTCCAGAGCACCCCGTGGTCGGCGGCCTCTTCCCGGTTCCAGCCGAAGCCGACCCCGAGGGCGACCCGGCCGCCGCTGAGGAGGTCGAGCGTCGCCACGGCCTTGGCGGTGACGATCGGCTCCCGCTCGGCGATCAGGCAGACGCCGGTGCCCAGCGTGATCCGCGACGTGACCGACGCGGCGGCGGCCAGGGCGATGAGCGGGTCGACCGTGCGGGAGTACTCCTCCGGCAGGACCGGGTCGCCGGTCGGCGGCGGGGTCGCGCGGCTCACCGGGATGTGCGTGTGCTCAGGCACGTACAGGGAGGCGAATCCGCGCCGCTCGGCCTCCACGGCGAGCTCCGGGACGGGCATCGCCCGGTCGGTGGCGAACATCGTGACACCCAGCCTCATCGGCCCTCCGAAGGTTATTCGACCAAGCGATTGCTCGGTCATTCTAAGTTGTTGTAGCGTGCGCTTGTTCGGTTGGTACGGACGAGAGGGGCGCCATGCCGTTCGCGGACCTCGCGGACCCGGGCCGGCCGGGAGGTGACGTGCGGCTGTTCTACACCGACGACGGGACCGGCGACCTGCCGCTCCTCCTCGTGCACGGCTGGGGCTCGGACTCCCAGGAGTGGACCTGGCACCTGCCGGACCTGGCGACGCGGTACCGCGTGATCGCGGTCGATCTGCGCGGGCACGGGAGCTCGTCGGTGCCGCCGAGCGGGTTCCACCCGCGCGACATGGCCGACGACCTGATCCGGCTGCTCGACCATCTCGACATCCCGCAGGTGATCGGGGTGGGCCACTCGATGGGCGGCCAGATCGTCAGCATCCTCGCCGTCGAGCACCCCGACCGCGTACGGGCCGTCGTCTGCGTGGATCCGGGCTACGGCCACACGCAGGACGTCGCGGAGGACGCCCCCGCGCGCGTACGGGCGCTGAGGGCGGACGCCGGCGCCTCGCTGCGGATCGACAAGTGGTGCTACACGCCCGTCACGCCACCCATGATCAAGGCCTGGCACGCCCGGCGGCTGCTCGCCATGCCGCCGCACGTGCTGGCCGAGGCGTTCGCCGGGCTCTTCCTCGGCGACGGCTCGATCGGTGTCCGGCCCGCGTCCGACGACTACCTCGCGCGCCGGGAGTGCCCGGTGCTGACGTTCTGGTTCGACCCCGCCCAGGCCGCCTGGGAGGAGTCGCTGTTCAAGCATCCCGCCTCGACGACCGTGACCTGGCCCGGCTCGGGCCACCGCCTCCACGAGGAACGACCCAGGGAATTCCTGCTCGTCATGAACCGATGGATTAAAGGGGTAACGCAGTGAAGTTCGCCATCTTCCTCAACCCACAGATTCCAGGGTCGGGTTACAGCGCCGAGGAGAACGCCAAGGCGAAGCGGCCCATCGGGCGGGACACCGAGTCGTACCAGAAGCTGCTGCACGAGGTACGGGAGATCGCGGTCCACGCCGACCGGATCGGCTTCGACGCCCTGATGATGACCGAGCACCACTTCCACTCGGAGGGCATGGAGTTCTCGGTCAACCCGCTGATGTTCCTCACCGACCTGGCCGCCCGTACCGAGCGGATCCTGCTGGCGCCGCTCGGGCTCGTGCTGCCCGCCTGGGACCCGATCCGCGCCGCCGAGGACGTCGCGCTGCTCGATCAGTTCTCCAAGGGACGGCTGCGGCTCGGCGTCGCGCGCGGCTACCAGAACCGCTGGATGAACGTCCTCGGCCAGCGCTGGCACGCCGCCGCCGCGCGGTCCGACGGATCGGCGTCGGACAACCGCAACTTCGACGTGTTCGGCGAGATCCTCAAGATCATGAAGATGGCGTGGACGCAGGAGACGCTGAAGTACAAGAGCGACGTCCTCGACTACGAGGTGCCGTTCCCGCACGACGGCATCACGGGCTGGCCGGCCACCGAGTGGACGCGGACCTTCGGTGCGCCGGGCGAGATCGACGACGAGGACGTGATCCGCTCCGTCGCCGTGTGCCCGCGGCCGTACCAGAACCCCTACCCGGAGCTGTGGCAGCCGTTCACGATCAGCGACCGGTCCGTCATCCGCGCGGCGCAGGAGCACATCCTGCCCTGGCTGTTCACGCCGAACCCCGACGACCACGCCGCCAAGGCCCGCCTCTACCAGGAGGAGTCGGCCAAGTGCGGCCGGAACTACAAGCTCGGCGAGCACACCGGCATCCTCAAGATCGTCGGCATGGCGGACACCCGTGAGGACGCCATCGAGACGTACGGCCGGAACATGCCCAAGGACTTCGCCGCCTTCTTCGGGCCGTTCGGCTACCTGGAGGTCATGCGCAAGAAGGAGGACGACAAGCACGTCCCCATCAGCCCGGAGAAGGGCGATTTCAAGCGCATGAACGACGTCGAGATGGCGCTGCTCGGCGGCCCGGACGACGTCAAGCGCGGCATCCAGCGGATGCTCGACCGGATGCCCGACCTCGAATGGTTCGGCCTCTACATGCAGGGCCAGCAGGGCGTGCTGCCGCTCGACACCGTCAAACGCAACCTCGAGCTGTTCGCCACCAAGGTCATCCCCGAGTTCGCGGACTGACCCGGTGGAGTTCTGGCTGGCCGGGTTCTGCGAGACCGGCGAGTACCTCGGGCTGGCGCAGGCGGCGGAGCGCCTGGGCTACGACACCCTGACCGTCTCCGACCACATCTTCCACGCCGACTACGAGTCCCGGTACCCGTACTCCGAGACGGGCGACCCGCCGTACGACGCGAACACCCACTGGCCGGACGCGTGGGTGACGATCGGCGCGATGGCGGCGGTCACCGCACGGCTGAACTTCGCCACCAACGTGTACGTCGCCCCGGCCCGCGACCTGTTCACTGTGGCGAAGGCCGTCTCGACGGCGGCCGTGCTGTCGGGCGACCGCGTACGGTTCGGCGTCGGCGTGGGCTGGTGCGCGGACGAGTTCCGGCAGACCGGGCAGGACTTCCACACGCGCGGGCGGCGGCTCGACGAGATGCTGCCGGCCCTGCGGACGCTCTGGCGGGGCGGGCCGGTCGAGCACCACGGGCGCTGGTACGACTTCGGCCCGCTCAGCGTCTCCCCCGTCCCGTCCGCTCCGGTTCCGGTGTACGTCGGCGGCGACAGCGACGCGGCACTGCGCCGGACGGCGCGCTTCGCGGACGGCTGGATCGGCAACCGGATCTACTCGGAGGACCAGCTCTCCGAGCTCCTGGAACGCCTGACCCGGCACCTCGCCGAGCACGGCCGCAAGCTCGACGACCTGCGGGTGATCGCGCCGATCGGCGCCATGCCGAGCCCCTCGCTGTACCGCAAGTGGCAGGAGCGCGGCGTCGACGGCACCCTGGCGGCTCCCTGGTGGCTGGCCACGGCCGAGGAGAAGCAGCGCTGCTCCGGCCTCAGCCTGAAGATCGCCACCCTGGAGCGCTTCGCCGAGGAAGTGATCGCGAAGATGTGAGGGGTCAGCTCAGGGTCCAGGACTGCGCGGTGGCGCGGCCGATGGAGTCGCTGATCGCCTGGTAGGTGTCACGCGCCCGGCGAGCAGCCGTCCGGCCTGAAAGTTTCACGTGTGGGGCCGCGGGTCACCTGATCTCCTCGACGGGGACGTACGTGTCGGGGAGGCCGAAGGCGGCCGGGCCGAACGTCTCCAGCGCCGCGGGCGTCCGCATCAGCTCCGGTGTGGAGATCGTGTAGACGGTGATCCGCATTCCGTACCGCAGCGACTCGGTCGTCACCGGCCGCCCCGTCTCGCTGTCCAGCGTGCAGATCAGGTCGGGGACCATGGCGCGTACCTCCCCGTCGATGCGGGCGATCAGGTACTCGTTCTGGAACACGATCTCCAGCCGCTCCGCGCCGGTGAAGGACTCCAGCGTGGCGGCGCCGCGCGTGAAGCCCTCGATCGTGCGCCGCTCGACGTCGATGACCTTGCCGTGGAACAGCACCGATCCGTGCCGGTAGATGGTGGCCGCGAGCAACTCGCCGAGCGCGTCGAACGGGTCGCGATGCTCCGCCTGTGCCTCGCGCAGCGTCCGGCCGATCGCCTGGGCGACGCCGAGCGTGCCCGGGATCGCCGTCCGGCGCACCTGGGCGGCGGTCATCGGGTACATCGACACGTACGACGCGCCGCCCATCCGGATCGTCACGCCGCGCGCGAGCCACTCCATGCGCCGGTTGTCCGTGGTCTCGACCAACGCCGCGTCGCCCTTTTCGTCGGCGACCACCATCGGTGAGCCGGGCACGCCGTAGATGTGGAAGGTCTCCATCTGCAGTTCGGGAAAAGCCCGGCCCATCCCGTCGGCATCGACGACCGGCAGGTCCAGCAGCGCCCCCACGTACAGCGGGATCATCGAGTTCACTCCCCCGCACTCGACCGGCATCGTCGCCACCGCACTGCGGGAGAGCCGAGCCTCGAGCGCCCGCAGCGCGGTCACATTCTCCGTGCCGCTGGGCAGCTTCTCGACGATCACTGTGGGCGCCCCCATCATGAGTGTCGGGACGACCAGGTCGTCGGCGTCCAACTCGTCGGCGGTGACCACCCGGATCCGGCGCCCGGCGGCGAGCTGCCGTTCGGCCAGCAGCCGCCCGATGTAGGGGTCACCGCCGCCGCCGGTGCCGAGTACGGCCGCGCCGAGCGCGAGGTCCCGCAGGTCGTCGCCGGTCAGTTCCCGCATGAGATCTCCACGGGCACGTACTCGTGGTCGTAGCCGAAGTAGCCGGGGCCGACGAGGTCGAGGCCGGCGGGGGTACGCCATCGCGGGTCGCAGGGTGCGCCGACGACGCTGACGCGGAATCCGTAGCGGAGTCCCTCGGTGGTGACCGGATCGCCGCTGTCCGTCTCCAGCACGCAGATCAGATCGGGCACCCCGGCCACGACCACGCCGTCCCGGCGGGCCACGAGGTTCTCATTCTGGAAGTCCAGCTCCAGCGTGCGGCCCTCGTGCGCGCCGACGCCCGTCAGCGACGCGGTGCCGCAGGCGAAGCCGCCGGAGGTCCGTCGTTCAACGTCGGTGATCTTGCCGGTGAACAACACGTACCCGTCGAGGACCTCGGCCGTCGCGCCGACCGGATCACGGTGGCCGCGTGCCTCTCGGACCACCCGCCCGAGCCGTTCGACGAGGCCCAGGGTGCCGGGCACCAGCGCGTCCCGCAGCTGGTCGCCGCGCATCACGTACTGGACGGTCATCGCCCGGCAGCCCATCTCGATGGTGATGGACCGCGCCAACCGCTCGGCCCACCGGTTGTCGATCGTGCGCAGCAGCGCGCCGTTGCCCTTCTCGTCGGCGAGCGCGAGCGGGCAGGTGGAGACTCCGGCCAGAGTCGGGAGCAGCATCTGCAGCTCGGGGAACGCGCGGCCCATGCCGTCGGCGTCCAGCAACGGCAGGCCCGTCTCGGCGGCGGCCACGAACGGGATCGTGGAGTTGATCCCGCCGGCCTCGACGCACGCGAGATGCGTGATCTCCGCGTCCAGCACCTCTCGCAGCGCTCGCAGCGCGGTGTAGATCTCCCCGCCGCCGGGCATCTTCTCGACCATGACCGTCGGCGCGCCCATCATCCCGACGGGCACCACGATCGCGTCGTCCGGCACCTCGTCGATGTCGACCAGTGTCACCGGGCCGTGCCGCCGGATCGCCTGTTCGGCCAGCAGCCGCCCGATGTAGGGATCCCCGCCGCCGCCGGTGCCCAGGATGGCGGCCCCGCGAGCGATGTCGGCCATCTCGTCGGCCGTGACCAGCCTGCTCATTCGGTGACTCCCCGGGCGGTGAAGTCCAGATCTCCGACGGCCTTGACCCGTACCCGCACCGCGTTGCCCGGCAAGTACGCGATCGGCACCTCTTCGACCTCGACGATCTGCACGCTCTCCGGGCGGGCGCCGGCCGTGACGGCCTGATTCACCGCCTCGGCCTTGGCCTGGTCGAGGACCTCGTCGCGGGCCTGCCGCCCGAGCGCGAAGATCCGGTCGACCTCGCCGCCGACCTGCGCGATGGCGGCACCGATGGCATTGGCGACGGCGAAGTGGTCGGGCCGGTGGACATCGCCGAAGCCCGGCAACGTGTCCGGGACGAGGACGGAGCCGCCGCCCACGATGACGACCGGCACGGGCTCGGCCGACGTCCGCATCCGGTCGACGACCTCGGCGACGTCGTGGGCGATGCGGTCGATCGCCCCGGCCACCAGCCTTCGGTCGAGGTGGCGGACCAGGGAGGCGTCGCCGATGTCGGCGTGGCCGGCCGCCACGATGACATCGGTCGCGGTGAGCGTGTCGCCGCCGAACACCAGGGCGCGCCGGGTCAGTTCGTGGCCGACGCTGTCCGGCCCGATCGACAGGGCGGAGTCGGCGCGGACCCGGCTCCCGCCGCCGATCCCGATCGACAGGACGTCCGGCATCCGGAAGTTGCTGCGCACGCCGCCGATGTCGACCTCGGTCGCGGCCTCGCGGGGGAAGCCGCGGGTGAGCATGCCGACGTCGGAGGTCGTGCCGCCGATGTCGACCACCGCGCAGTCGGACAGCCCGGACAGCAGCGCCGCGCCGCGCATCGAGTTGGTCGGCCCGGAGGCGAACGTGGCGACCGGGTACCTGCGGGTGAACTCGACGTCCATCAGCGTGCCGTCGTTCTGGGAGAGGTACAGCGGCGCGGTGATGCCGACGGTGGCCAGAGCACTGGTGAAGGCGTCGACGATCGTGTCGGCGAGGTCGCGGAGGCAGGCGTTGACGATCGTCGCGTTCTCTCGCTCCAGCAGGCCGATGCGACCGATCTGGTGGGAGAGGCTGATGTGGACGTCGGGCAGCGCGCCGGCCACGATCTCGGCCGCCTGCATCTCGAAGTCGGCGCTGACCGGGGAGAAGACCGAGGAGATCGCGACGGACCGCACCCCGGCGGCGCCGATCGCGTCGGCCACCCCCTTGATCTCCTGGGGGCGCAGGTCGGAGATGGTACGGCCGTCGAACTCATTGCCTCCGTGGCACATGTACCCGTGGTCCCCGATCGCGGAGCGGAGGCGATCGGGCCAGTCGACCATCGGCGGCAGCGCCTTGGTGGCCGGCAGGCCGAGGCGGATCACGGCGGTCGGCGCCAGGCGGCGGCCTTCGACGATCGCGTTGGTGAAGTGCGTGGTGCCGATCATGACGGCCTGGATGTCGGCCGGGGAGAAGGCGTTGCCCTTCGCCAGCCCGCGCAGCGCCGCGACGACGCCGCTGGTCACGTCGCTGGTCGTGGACGTCTTGATCTCGGCCAGCACCGTCAGCCCGTCCATGAGGACGGCGTCGGTGTTGGTGCCGCCGACGTCGATTCCGATACGCACGTTCCTTCTTCCTTCTCTAGGGGTTTATGCCCGGCCGAGGAGCCGGGCCGAACCGCCGGTCGGGCGTTCACGGAATGCGTCGCCGGGGGTCAAAGGACCATCTCCCACGGAATGCGTCGCCCGGGGGTCAGGGGGCCGTCTCCTGCTCGGTGGTGCCCACCCCTCGGGTGAGGCCGAGGCGGCCCGCCACGAGGTAGCCGGCGAACGCGACGATCAGGGAGTTCAGCGCGGGTACGCCCCAGGTGACGAACTTGCCGATGAGGAAGGCGCCGGCCCAGATCACCAGGGTGGCCGGGACCCAGGCGGGAGCCTGGCGGGGTACGGTGTCGCCCGCCGCGTCCAGGTCCCCCCGCCACCGGCGTACGAGGAAGTACTCGGCGACCATGATCCCGGCGACCGGCGGGACGGCGATGCCGAGGATGATGAGGTAGTCCTGGAAGCTGTCGAGGATCCCCGCCGCGGCCAGCAGTGTGCCGGCCACGCCCAGCCCGATGGTGACGAACCCACGGTTCACGCGGCGGCCGAAGAGCGTGTCGATGATGTTGACGAAGCCGAGCGACGACGAGTAGAGGTTCCAGTCGTTGATCTTCAGGGTGGCGGCGACGAGGATCACGGTGCCGACGGTGCCGCTGGTGGAGGTGACGATCGCGACCACGTCGCCGGTCCGCAGGGCGTGCGCGAGCAGCACGCCGATCAGCCCGATGACGTACTCGCCCAGGGTGATGCCCAGGACCGTCTGCTTGATGACGTCGGGGATGCTGCGGTTGTAGCGCGTCATGTCCGGCGTGATCACCGCTCCCACGATGAATCCGCCGGCGACCATCGTCGTTCCGGCCACCATGCTCAGATGCGGCCCCGGGGCCGGGGACGTGACCAGGGAGCCGAGCGAGTGCTTCGTCAGTTCGGTCACGATCGACCAGCCGGCCAGCGCGATGAACAGGGGGACCGTCACGTACGCGATCCACTGCATGCTGACGAACCCGTACACGACGGCGAGCGTGATGAACGCGCCCGCGACCAACGTCCACACCCACAGCGGCGGACCGCCGAGCAGGCTGTGCAGGCCCTGGGCGAAGACCGCGTTCTGGATGCCGAACCAGCCGATGAGGCTGATCGTGATCATCAGGCCGATCAGGCCGGCGCCGTACCGTCCGAAGCCGGTCCAGCGGGCCAGCACCGACGTCGACATTCCCTCACGCACTCCCATGATCCCCAGCAGGATCGCCACGATCTCGAGGATCGCCGCGCCCAGGGTGATCGCACCGACCGCGCCCCAGAAGGACATGCCCACGCCGAGTGTGGCGCCCAGGAGGAACTGCGACAGCGCGGACAGTTGCCCGAAGCGTTGGGTCGCGATGGAGAACCAGTGGTACCGCGCCTGGGCCGGCACGCGCTGGAGGGCGTAGTCATCGCTGCCGATCGCGGCCTCGTCTGGGGCGTCGCCGACGATGGGGGCATCGGTTGGGGTCATCGGTCCTCCCACGGAGTCGTTGCCGAGCACGGTAGGCACCGGGCAGCGTTCCGGGAATGGGCAGGCTGCACCATCACCGACGAGCACATGTGCACGTCGCACCGCTGACACCATCGTTTCGGCGGTAACATCGCCCGCATTGTGATGATTACGGTGGGCGATGTGGCCGACCTCGCGGCGGGAGCCACCCTCCTCGGTTCCGGCGGGGGCGGCGACGCGCAGAACGCCGCCGCGATCGTCCGGTGCGTGCTCGAACGCCTGGGCCCGGTGCGCCTCCTGAAGCCGGAGGACCTCGATCCCGTCGCCTGGCTGGCCTCGGTAGGGGCGATCGGCGCGACCACCGTGATGCTCGAACGACTCCCCGGCGAGACCGAGTTCACCAGGGCCGTCCGGGCCCTCGAACGACATCTCGGCATCGAGGTGACGGCGCTGCAGGGAGTGGAGGCCGCCGGCGTCAACGCGCTGCTCCCGGTGGCCGCCGCGGCCTGGCTCGGCCTGCCGCTCGTGGACGCCGACGGGACGGGCCGGGCGTTCCCGCGGATCGACCAGACCGTCTTCACCCTCGCCGGCCTGCCCATCGTGCCGCTCGCGCTCGCCGAGCCGTCCGGCGCCGAACTGCTGATCACCGGGGTGGACGGAGCGGACGCCGAACGCCTGGCCCGGGCCGTGCTGCCCGCACTCGGCGGATGGGCGGCCGGCGCCCAGTACGTGATGCGTGCCGCCGACTCCCGGCGGCACGCCCTCTCCGGCACCTTCAGCCGCGCGATCCGGCTCGGCCGGATCCTGCGGCGCGGGCAGGACGACCCGCACGCGCGCGACCGGCTGCCGGCCGGCATCGGCATCCGCCGGCTGTTCACCGGCACCGTCCTGGAGGTACGCCAGCGCGGCCGCGGCGGGGCACTCAGTGGCACGGTCACGATGAAGCACACCGACGACCCTCAGCGGACGCTGCGGCTGGAGATGGCGGACGAGTATCTGCTCGCCATCGACGACGGGTCCGTCACGGCCCACGTGCCAGAGATCATCGCGGTGCTGCACGCGCGGACCTGGCACCCCATCTCGGCCGAGCGGATCGCGTCCGGCCAGCACGTCGACGTGCTCAGCCTTCCGGCACCGCCGCCCCTGCTGACCCCGGCGGCCCTGCGGCTCGTCGGTCCCGGCGCGTTCGGCCTCGATCTGCCGGTGACCCAGGATCGGTCATGACCTTCGCCCCGGAAGAACCCTCATGACCGCCGTCACCGTGGGTGACCTGCTGACCGATGAGACGCTGCGCGACGGTGAGATCATCGGTGGCCGGGCCGGACTCGACGCAGCCGTGCACCACGTCGCTCTCGTGACGACGGGCTCCGAACTCGACGACGCGCCGCACGGGACCGCCGCGGTCCTCGACCTGGGCGGTGCGGTCGGCGCGCTCCGGCGGCAGCACCTCGTGGACGTCATCTGCCGTCGGCTGAGCAGCCGCGGGGGGCGGCTGCTGGTCGTGGCGGGCGGCCCGTTCACCCCGGCGTTGTCCACCGTCCGGCTGGCCGACCGGCTCACGCTCCCGGTGGTCGCGGTCCCGGAGGCGGCACCACCGCAGCTGACCGCGCGGCTGCTCGCGATCACCTACACGCCGGATCTGGCCCTCGGCCGCCGGCTGGCCGCCGGCGCCGCGCGCCTGCGCACGGCCGGGTCCCTCGACCGCGTCCTGTCCGTCCTGGACACGGTCCTGGACGCGCGCACATCGCTGGCCACCACCGACGGCACCCCACTGGCCGGGACACCGCCGCGCCATCGGTTCACCGTGCCGACCGGGTCGCCGGTGCCCGCGGTCGACCGCACGGACCGCGTGTCGACCGCGTTCTGCCCGGTGCCCCGGGCCGAGGGCGGGCCACGGCTGTGGATCGTCTGCCAGTGCGAGCGGTCCGGTCCGCTCTGGCGCGCCACGGCCCTCGGCCTGCTGGACATGGCCGCGGCGTACGTCTGTGCCTGGTTCGCGGCGGAGCGGCTGAGCGCCGAACGTGACGCCCGGGTCAGAGGCGGCCTGCTGGGCGAGATCCTCAACGCCGACGGCCCCCTTCCGCCGCATGTCGCGGGACAGGCCGCACGCCTCGGATGGCGACTGGACGGCTGGCACACCGGCATTCACTTCACGCTGATCGGAATGGTCCCGCCGGTGCCCGCCCCGATCACCCCCATTCTCGCCGCCGAACTCGCGGAGCACGGCATCGACGTGCCGCTGGTGGAACGCGCGGACGGCTGGTCGGCATGGCACACCGGGGAACGACCGCCACAAGACACCGCGTCGCTCGCCGCGACCGTACGGGCGGCGCTCGACGGCTATCACGCGACACCGAACGTCCCCCCGATCGTGGCGGGCACCGGACGCGCCGCCCCCGGACCGGACGGCTTGGCCACCACCCTCGCCGAGGCACGCCAAGCCTCTCTGGTGGCCGCCGCGACCCGCCGTGCGGGCACGGTGCAGCGCGGCGACCGGCTCGGCGCGAAACGGATGCTGCTCGACTGGTACGGCTCACAGGCGGTCCACGAAGAGGCCGAGCGCATGCTGGCCCCCCTGCTGTGCGAGGGCCGCGAGAGGCTGCTCGAGACGGTCGAGAGCTACCTGGACAGCGGGTGTTCCCACTCCGAGACCGCGCAGCGGCTCGGAGCACACCGCAACACCGTCAGCAGGCGAATCCGCCGAGCCGAAACGCTGCTCGGCGTCCGGCTGGCTGATCCGGACGACCGGCTGGCCATCCAGCTCGCCTTCCGCATGCGGCGCATCACCGTCGACGCCCGGCACGACTGACAGAGAGATGATTTAGAGGAGCACCTCCGACTACACCGAATGACCGACTTGCCCGGCACGCTACTCTTCTCCTAAGCGGCTTAGTTTTATGTCTCGGAGGTGCACGGTGGCGAAGAACGGCGGGGCGGCGGCGCGGCGGAGCGCACGGGAACGGCTGGCGGCCGAGCGGGCGGCCGCGGAGCGCAAGAGGAGACGCCGCCGGGCCCTGACCTGGACGGCGTCCGGGGTCGTCGCCGCCGCGCTGGTCGCCGGAGGCGTGTGGGCGGCGACGTCCGGCGGCGGGTCCGGCAAGGCGAAGACGACGGCGTCCGGCGCGACCGGGGCCCGCGAGGCCGCGGCCGCCGCCACGGGGCTCCCGCCGTGGCCGCGCCCGGACGACACGGCCGACCGCGCCCGCACCGAGGGGCTCGCCGTGGCCGCCATGGAGGGCACCGCCCGGCACTTCCACACCCACCTGGACATCCTCGTCGACGGCAAGGCCGTGACCGTCCCGGCGAACCTGGGCATCGCCGCGTCCGGCGACGCGATGTCCGAGCTGCACACCCACGACACCACCGGGGTGCTGCACATCGAGGCGCCCACCGCCGGCAAGCAGTACACGCTGGGTCAGCTGTTCACCGAGTGGAACGTCCGGCTGAGCGCCACCGGACTCGGCGGCCTCAAGTCGGACGGCACCCGCACGCTGACGGCCTACGTCGACGGCAAGAAGCAGACCGGCGACCCGGCCGCCGTCGCGCTGACGCCCCACCGGGAGATCGCGCTGGTCTACGGGCCGGCGAACGCCGCCGTCAAGCCGCCCTCCGGCTACACGTTCCCGGATGGCGAGTAGCCGCCACAGGTACTATCCGGCTTAGGTGACCGAGCGAGGAGGGCGGATGCCGCGGTTCGGGGAGCTTGAGGCGTCGATCATGGAGGTGGTGTGGTCGGCGGACAAGGCCATCACGGTCCGGGACATCCGTGACCGCCTCGGCCGCGAGCCGGCGCCCGCCTACAACACCGTGCTCACCGTGACGGAGATCCTCCACCGCAAGGGCTGGCTGGCCCGGGAGAAGCACGGCCGGGCCTTCCGCTACTGGCCGGCGGGCAGCCGGGACGACTACACCGCCCAGCTGATGGCCGAGGCCCTCGACTCCGCGCACGACCGGGCGGCCGCGCTCGTACGGTTCATGGAGCGGATGGAGCCGGGAGAGATGGCCGAGATCCGCCGCGCGCTCGAGACGGCCAAGGACGCCGGGCGGCGGCCGCGATGACCGTCACGCTGCTCCTCCTCGGCTACGCACTGCTACTGGCGACCGCCGGGACCGCCCTGCTCCGGCGCGCGTCGTGGCCGTCGCGCGCTCCCCGCCTGGCCATCGTCGCCTGGCAGGCGCTGTCCGCCTCCATCGTCGGCTCGGTGATCCTCGCCGGGCTCACCGCGACCACGGCGGCCACCCGGGCCGGCGACGTCCCGGGACGGTGCTACGGACCGGTCGAGTGGCCGTGCGCACCCGACACCATCTCGCTCGCCGCGATACCCGTCGCGACCGGCGCGGTCATGGCGCTCGCCGTCGCGGCCCGCGTCCTGTGGTGCCTGATCGCCGCGTACGGCGCCGCCGCCCGCGAACGCCGTCTCCGCCTCGACGGGCTCACGCTGGTCGGCCGCCCCGACCCCCGGCGCGGCGTGACCGTGATCGACCACGACGCACCCGCCGTCTACTGCGTCCCCGGCCACCGGGGCCGGATCGTGGTGACCAGCGGCGCACTGGCGGCACTCGACGAGGAGCAACTGGCCGCCGCACTCGCCCACGAACGCGCCCACCTGCGCCAACGTCACCACCTCGCCCTGACCGCCGCCCAGGCCCTCGCCCGGGCGTTCGGCCCGCTCCCCGTCTTCACGGCCGCCAGAGAGCAGATCGCGTTCCTCGTCGAACTGGCCGCCGACGACGCCGCGGCGAAAGGCTCCGGCCGCCTCACCGTCGCCGAGGCCCTGCTCACCCTGGCCGAGGCGATCCCGGCCGCCGCGATGGCCCCCGCGCTGGCGGCGGGCGGCACGGCAACGGGCGCCCGCGCCCGCCGCCTCATCGCCGGCCCCCGTCCGCTCGGCCGTACCCGCGCCCTGCTGGGCCTCGCCATCGCGACCGCCATGCTGACCGCCCCGCTCGCAGCCGCCGGACCGACACTGACCGCCGCCATGGCCTGCTGCAGCTCGCCCGCCACCGCCGGCGCCCCGGCGCACCCCGGCCACGCCCTTTGCCGCCCGGGCTGTTCCGGGCTTCCAGCCTGAGCCTCCAGCCGACATCCGGGCGGCGGTGCCGCTCGCGCCGACGCCGTCCCTGGAACCAGCACGACGCCAGGTTTCGGCTCGCCGCAAATGCGGCCCGATAACCGTCCCGCAGACAAGGTGAGACCGCCGCCTTCCGCCATTCCCACGGTCTACCTGTGATGACTCTGATGTCAGAGTTTTCCACGATGTTGGTGGAACTGCCTGATTCGTACTTTGAGCCGTCAATGTCCACTTCAGTCACGGAGGTTGACTTGGCTCATCAAATACGGCTCGGCAGGATCGGAGCGGTGATCGGTGCCGGTGCCGTGCTGCTACCGCTCACCGCAGGTAACGCGCTGGCCAGCGCCGCCGGTGGTCAGGGGACCACGGACGGCAAACGCATTGAGGTGTCCGCGTCCGTCCCGGAGCTGGTCGCCGCGGATGATGATGCGCAGATCGCCGCCGCCTGCAATCGGTTCACCCGCACGCAGATCTGTCAGAAGGTGAAGCTGACCATCAGACTGTGGGTCAACAGGAAAATCGTGGGTGTGGCCCGCCTCGACATGACGCAGGCGATCGTGTTCAGCACCACCAGCAACAAGTTCCGCGAAACCCTGGTCGTCAGGCCGACCGTGGTGACCGGAAGCGCCCGCATCCTGCGTACATTCGGGCTTACCGCGTCGTGCGGACAGGGCTGCAAGGCCAAGGCATCGCTGCCGCGCGGGAAGGCGTTTCGGCCCGGAGTCGGCATCAAGGGCAAGGCCACCTTCGCCGACGGTGTGAAACAGCGGAAGATCCACCGGTCTGCGGTCACCACCACCTTTATCTACGTCGCCCCCGGATTCACGCCCAGCATCAGCAGGTTCACCTGGCGGCCAGGGGTCGGCCACCGCTGCGACAACAACCTGTACTTCCCTGAGAAGAGGCGCTACGTCCCCGGCTGCGTCATCCCGCGTTTCACACCCACGATGACGACCATGCGAGGGTTGCCCACCATCCGGGCCAACATCCGCCGGATACAGACCAACGGCCCCGATCACTACGGCCGGCCCGGCAGCGGCCACCCGCTGCACCGCCTCTGGAACGCGAGCAAGCAGCCGAAGAACCGGCAGGCCGTCTGCGGCAAGAAGGTCGTCGGTAACCCACCTCAGCCCGGGCTGGAGTGTGACGAATACCCCTTCGCCAGCACTGAAGAAGGCGGAACCAAGCTACGCCCGGCTGACCGGGGTACCGCCTGGGTGCCCAGCGGGGAGCAGCGCAAGCAGGGCGGGCTGATCACCAAGGGATACCGCAACGACCGCATCATGCCGGGCGACGGCTACTACGTGTCAGTCTGATGCCGTGAACACCACCCGCCTGCGCCTCCAGATCGGCTACTCCCAATTCACCCTGGAAGGCGGCGGCTGGGATCCCGACCAGGTGGCTTACACCGGCGGCAACGGCCTCGCCTGGGCCACCGATGCGGCCGTGGTCGTGATGACCGGCGTGGACAGTGGCCACGTCCCGGTCACCATCGGGATCGGTGACCGCCGTCCCATACCGGATCTGGATAAGTGGGACGAGGCCGTCGAGGTCGGCTTCACGGTGGCCGAGGGCACCCTGGTGATCTGTTCGCCGCCCGGCGAATACCTCGAGGAGGTTCCCATGCCCGCCGGCACTTACCGGATGCGGATCCACGCCCGGGGCAGGGACGCCGGGCGGGAGGCACAATTCATCGACAACGACGCGGGTGAGCCGATGGTGGAGGAGCACCTGATCCTCCTGTGGCCCGCCCCCCTCGCGGAGGAAGAACGCCTGAAGGCGACCGACACGGTCGGCGCCGAAAACCGCGGTCAGACCTGATCCGCCCACCGCACGCCACCCGCCGACAGCGCCCTGCCCGAAACGGGCGCAGGTGGTGGCCGGTTGTTCGCCGGCCACCACCGGATCCTGTGCGCCGCCACCGGCCGCGACACCGCTCGGCACCGGGAGGACGCACTGGTCCGTCGTCTTTTCGCGGGTCGATCGCCTGCGCGACGGTGCCTCCGTGGGGGCAGGTCTCGTCAGTCCGTGATCGGGGCGGCGGTGCCGCTCACCCGGATGCCGGCGTCGGCTCCCGGCGTGATGTCGACGAGCAGGCGGCTCGGGCGGCCCATGTCCTCGCCCTGATGGATCGTCACGCGGGCCGGTGGGGCGACGAGTTCCAGGGAGCGCAGGTACGCGCCGAAGGCGGCGGCGGCAGCGCCGGTGGCGGGGTCCTCGAACACCCCGCCCGGCGGGAAGGGGTCACGGGCGTGGAAGACGGTGTCCGTCTCGCGCCAGACCAGGTGCACGGTCGTCCAGCCGCGCCGGGCCATGAGGTCGCCGAGCGCGTCCTGGTCGTAGTCCAGGTCGGCGAGCCGCTCGCGCGTCGCGGCGGCGAGGACGAGGTGGTCGTTGCCCGCGTTGGCGATGCGCGGCGGGAAGGCCGGGTCCAGTTCAGCGTACTCCCAGCGCAGAGCGGTCAGCGCCGCGGCGAGGTCGGCGTCGTCCACCGGGCGAACCGCCGGGGCGACGCTGGTGAGCGTGGCGAAGACGCGGCCGTCCTCCTCTCGCGTCGCGACCGCGACCTCTCCCGCCGAGGTGCGGAACACCAGGTCTCCCGTCCCCTCACGCTCGGCCAGCGCGACGGCCGTGGCGATCGTCGCGTGACCGCAGAACGCCACCTCGGCCAGTGGACTGAAGTACCGGATCCGGAAGCTTCGCTCCCCGTCCTTCGTCAGGAACGCCGTCTCGGAGTAGCCGACCTCGGCGGCGATCTCCTGCATCCGCGTCTCGTCCATGCCGCGCGCGTCGAGGACGACACCGGCCGGGTTGCCGCCCTTCCCTTCCACGTCGAAGGCGGTGTAGCGGAGGACGGCCGACGGCAGGTCGCGGCCCTGGCTTTCCAATGCGGTGTGCGTCATGTCCATGATTCTGCTGGCTGGGATACCATCGCGTCCAACGATGAAAGTCGATGAAGGGGATCGCGTTCTTCGATGGACACCCGTCTGCTCCGGAGCTTCCTCGCGGTCGTCCGCACCGGCGGGATCACGGCGGCCGCCGCCGAGCTCGGCTTCGTCCAGTCGACGATCACCACGCACGTCCAAGCGCTCGAGCGCCTCACCGGAACACCCCTGCTCGACCGGCACCCCGGCGGCGTCTCCCCCACGCACGCGGGCACGCTGCTCGCCGAGCGGGCCGAGCAGATCCTCGACCTCGAGGACCGCATGCTCGCCGAGCTCGCCGCCGATGCCGACCTTCCCGCCGGTCCCGTACGGCTCTGCGCCCCGGAGTCCGTCTGCGCCTACCAACTGGCACCGCTCCTGCCCAGGCTTCGCGCCCGCTTCCCGGACGTCGACCTGTCGCTGTTCCCCGCCGACACCCGCACCGCGCTGACCGCGATCGCCGACCGCCGGGCCGACCTCGCCCTGACCCTGGAGCCGTCGGTGAACACGGCCCAGGCCGACGTCGTGGACTTGGGCGTTCAGGAGCTGTCGCTCGTCGCACCCGCCACGACGGACCTCCCCCGTGACCGCCCCCTCACGCCCGCGGAGCTCGCGGCGACGGGCGTCCTCCTGCTGGAGGAGGGCTGCGCCTACAGCGACGAGCTCGCCGCCGCGATCGCCACCACCGGAGCCCCGGTGACCCGGCCTCGGTTCGGCGGGGTCGAGACGGTGAAACGCTGCGTCGCGGCCGGTCTCGGCGTGGCCCTGCTCCCGACCGTGACCGTCGCCGAGGATCTCGCCGACGGCCGGCTCGTACGACTCCGGCCGCCGGACCTCGCCGAGCAGCGCCTTTGGCTCCTCCGCCCCCGCTCGCGGTGGGTCTCCCCCGCCGTCCAGGCCGTCCACACCCTGCTGAGGGAGAGCGTCAAACCCGCACCCTGAGGACCGCCCCGGTCAGCGTCGGCGGGTGCCAGGTAGGCCGCCGTCCCTGGAGTCGGCGCGAGCGCTGAGGACTGCTCCAGTCAGCGTCGGCGGGTGCCGGGCGGGCCGCCATCCCCGGATTGGGCGCGAGCGCTGAGGACTGCTCCGGTCAGCTCGTCCGGATCGGCCACTTCGATGAGCCGCCACCGGCCGCGTACGGGGAGCGCCGCCCACCAGTGCCGGGTATACGGACCGAACCACAGCACGGTGTCGGGGAACCGACGGCGGAGGATCACGGTCAGCTGCGTCTCCGACAACGCGCCGGGCGGCCATGGATCGATGAGCGTCGGCGGCGCGCTCATGCCCTCGTCTCCGGCACGACCCCGTCGAGGCGGAGGACGGTGGCGATCCGGACGGCTGCCGCGTCGATCTCGGTGGCAGGGCCGAGCGGTTCGTACTCGGGCGGTGCGTCCCGGGTGGAGCCGGACCAGACCCACCACCACAGCAGGTGTCCGGCGTCGTCCGCGCGGCACACGACCGCCTGGCGCAGCCCCGGGCTCATCGCCGCGCCCACCGGATCATCTCCGTCGGGATCGGCCGCCCGGTTGACCGCCCACACCATGGCCGCACCGACGGCCTCGGCGGCCAGGCCCCGGATGGTCAGGGCGCGGACGAGTCCGCCGACGAGTGAAGTAACCGTAGTGACTTGTCCCGGAATTGTCATTTTGCGCGACCCCGTTCCTCGGATTCCTTCCGATTTCCGGTTACAGAATCGCGTGGAGCGGTTACGCTCAGCCATCAACGACAAGCAACTGCAAATCACCTCCGCTCCATCGATTTCCACCAGGCCCGGAGGTTGATAACCAGGGAGGTCTCATGGCCCGGCCGCAGCGCGACCTCAGCCCCGACTCACTTATCGGTCATTTCGGTCTGGAGATTCGCACATTCCGTAATGACGCCAGCCTCTCCCAGAGCCAACTGGCCGACGCGCTCGGCTGCACCGGCCAATGGGTCGGCGCCGTCGAACTCGCCGAGAAGGCCCCTTCCGAGGCATTCGCCCTCGACCTCGACACCTACTTCCAGACCAACGGCTCCTTCCACCGCCTCTGGAAAACGATCAAACGAGCCCCCCACCGCACCGTGCTGCCTGAGTGGCTGGAGCAATGGGTCGAGACCGAACAGGAGGCGCAGACACTAAAGAACTGGGAACCGCTCGTAGTTCCCGGCCTCCTCCAGACACCCGACTACGCTCGCGCGATGCTCCAAGGCAAGCCTGGGATCACCGAAGACGAAGTGGAGGGCCAGGTCTCCGCCAGGATCGAGCGCCAGCGGATCCTCTCTGGCGATAGCCCGACTCTCCTGTGGGCTGTCATCGAAGAGGGGGTTCTTCGGCGCCTCGTCGGAAGTTCCGAAGTAATGCGCGACCAACTCGGAGCACTCCTGACGGCTACGGCACTAAAACACATTTCCGTCCAGATCGTTCCTTCTGACGCCGCCAGCACCGCAGGCCTGTCAGGAGCGTTTTGGATCGCCGCCAAGGAAGGCGAGCAGGCTACCGCGTACATAGACGACGCCATCGAAGGGCGGGTGACGGATCATCCGCACGAGGTGGCACAGGTCATCAACCGATACGATTCCATCAGGGCGGAGGCCCTACCCGCGCAGGCCAGCATGGACCTTATCGCGAAGGTGAGGGACGAACGGTGGATGCAGACGTGACCCCTATCAACTGGCGTAAGGCAAGTCGCAGCTCTTCGAACGGCGGGGCGTGCGTCGAAGTTGCGGTCGTGGCGGTCCGTACAGCCTGAGGGATTTCGCGAACGCGGCGAGAGCGGTCAAATCGGCCCCGCCGGGCACGCCGCGTCGTTCCACGCCGTCTACCTGGACGAGAAAATTATCGTCCCAGTAGACACCGCAGAACGAGATGCCTCACCGGGCGGGGTTGACGATCAGCGATCCGTTGCTCCCGTCATGACGGGCACGATGTCCTCGCGTATCTGCGTCTCGTCGGGCGGGCTGCCGTGCAGCATCACGTGCAGGAAGATCAACGCCGGCCCGGCGTCGGCACGGGTCTGCAGGTCGGGTACTGAGCCGATCACGCGGCGCAGGCGTTCGCGGTTGTCCTCCCGGACCGGATCGACCTTGGCCTCCCGCACCACGCCGGCGAGTTCCGAGGCCGGGTCGGTCAGCAGCACCGCCAGCAGCGGCGCGCGGCGATGGACGAGGCCCTCGGCGATCTTCATCAGGCCCGTCACCAGGTCCTCGTGCGGGTCGTCGGTCGGTTCCACTTCCCGTACCGACGCCGCGGCGCGCAACGCGTCCACGACCAGGGCGTGCTTGTTCGGCCAGCGCCGGTACAACGAGCCGAGACCGACCCCGGCGTTGCGGGCGACCTCGGCGACGCGCAGCCCGTCATAGCCGCCGCCGTCCAGCAGGGCCAGCGTCTCGCGCAGCACCGCTTGGTCGACGGCCGGGTCACGGGGCCGTCCCGGAGTCTTGTCGTTGCCCATCCCGGACCAGCTTAACGGAAACGTTGACTTCCGTATTTGTGCGTCGCTATAACGGTAACCACCGTTACCGGTAATCTTCGTTACCGGAATAGCCCCCGATCACACACTGGAGACCACCATGCGAGCCGTCGTCACCGACCCTGCGGACACCGCGCGCCTGCGTCTGGCCGAGGCGCCACAGCCGGAACCCGTGGCGAACCAAGCCCTGATCAAGGTCGAGGCCTTCTCACTGAACGCCGGCGAAATCCGCAGCGCGCTGGAGGCCGCCGGCAGCTACGTGCCCGGCTGGGACTTCGCCGGCGTGATCGAGGAGACCGCGGCCGACGGCAGCACTCCGCCCAAGGGCACTCGGGTCTACGGCTTCGTCCCGCAGGGCGCCTGGGCGGAGTACGTCGTCGCCGGCGCGGCCCTGATCGCCGAGATCCCCGACGGCGTCTCCGCCGCCCAGGCCGCGGCACTGCCGGTCGCCGGAGTGACCGCTCTGGCCGCCCTCGAATCGGCCGGCACCCTGCTCGGACGCCGGGTGCTGATCACCGGTGCTGCCGGTGGTGTCGGGCGCTACGCCTGCCAGCTGGCCAACCTGGCCGGCGCGAAGGTGATCGCCATCAGCCGCCGGCCGACCCTTCCGCAGCAACTGCGCGAGGACGGAATTCTCGACCCTACCGTGTTCCCCACCATCGCCGAGGCCAGGGAGGCCGGACGCTACGACGTGATCCTCGACGGCGTCGGCGGCGACTCGCTGGCCACCGCGCTGGCCTCCCTTGCTCCCGGCGGCGTCTGCGTCAGCTTCGGCAACGGCAGCCGCCGACCGGCCGGCTTCGACCCCGTGGACTTCTACTACACGCCCGGTGCTCGCCTGCAGGGGCTGTGGCTCGGCAACCTCATGGCCGCCGGCACCGACTGCGGTCCGATGCTGTCCCGGCTCGTGGACCTCGTGAGCCAGGGTCGGTTGCGTTCCCCGATCGACGACGTGCTGCCCTGGACCGAGGTCGGCCATGCCGCCGAACGCCTCGCCGGTCAGCGCGTCGACGGAAAGATCGTCCTGGAAGTCCGCTGATCGTGACGTCCGGGCCAAGACGCACGGCTTTCACTGAGCCCTCGGCAAGCGCGCCCGGGGGCCCGGAGCTGCCTCACACCAGGGGCCGCCACCCATGGCCCCGGGCAGTGCCGGCCCTCAGCGGGTGTCGACGGATGTCGTCTTGGCGGCGACGAAGCTCTTCAGCTTCGCCTTGCCGTACTCCACCGCCGCGTTCCCGCGTTCGAGCAGGTCGGCCTGGTACTCCCCCAGCACCGACGCCAGGTCGCGCTCGCCGCGCCAGGCCTCCGACAGGCGCGCGGCCAGTCGTACGGCGTCGTGCATGGCGGTGTTCGCGCCGTTTCCGCCGGTGGCCAGCGTCAGGTGCGCGGCGTCGCCCAGGAGCGTGACCCTTCCCACCGGCCACGGCGGCATCGGCCGGTCGAAGATCCGGGATCGGCCGGCGGCGCTCAGGTCGGCGGAGCGCACCAGGTCCAGCAGGTCGGGATGCCAGCCGTCGATGAGCTCCAGCACCAGGTCTCGCGCGTCCTCGAGGCGCGCTCCAGCTGCGGCCGGGTGCTCCGGCGGGACCATCAGCACCCACCGTACATAGCTTTCCCGGTCGGGCATGTGCAGCTCGGGGGCGAGTTCGGCGGCGGCCTCGGAGGGTTCGCGGTCGAACTGCATGCGGCCCAGCATCAGCGTGACCTCAGGGCCTTTGACCATCGTGCCGCGCCCCGGCACGAGCCGTAGGAAGCGGTCGGTGAGGGGCGTACGGCCCATGGCCCCGCAGAGGTCCGAGTCGACGAGCCGGACCTCGGGTGCCAGGTGCCGCCGTACGGCGGAGTTCCCGCCGTCGGCGCCGACGAGGACCTGCCCGGTCGCCTCCGTGCCGTCGGCGAAGCGCGCGGTCACGGTCCCGTCGGCTTCGGTGACGCCCGTCAGCCGCTTGCCGTACGCGATCCGCTCCTCCAGCGCGCCGAGCAGGATGCGCCGCAGCACCTGCCGGTCGATCGCCCGGGCGCCCGCCGGTGGCCCCTCCAGGTCGCTGCTGAGCACGTTCAGCTGCTCGTCGAACATGAGCCCTGGCCCGGTCAGGCCTCCGCTGGTGACCTCGACCAGTTCGTAGAGCCGCCGCGGCAGGCTCGCGCGCAGCGCGTCCATCGCGGGCTGCCCTAGCCCGATCCGGTAGCCCTGGAGCCGCTCTTCGGGCCCCTCGTCGGCCTCGTACACCCGCACGTCGATGCCCGCGTGGACGAGCGTGTGCGCGAGCGTCAGCCCGCCGAGCCCCGCCCCGATCACCAGTACCCGGCCCAGACCTTCGGTCATGACATCCCTCCGCTTTCCAGGTGAACAACGTTCACGTGTACATTGTTCACCTAGATCGAGGCGATCTGTCAACCGGCCAGGAGGAGTGCATGGGGCAGCGGCGCACCGAGGTGCTGCAGGCGGCGATCGAGCTGCTCGACGAGGTCGGGCTGGACGGCCTCACCATGCGGCTGCTGGCGGGCCGGCGGGGTGCGGGCGAGCGCGCTGTACCGGCACTACCCCAGCAAGCAGGCGCTGCTGGACGCGATGGTCGCGCACCTGATCGTCCCCCCGGGCGGGGCCGCCCCGCCGATCGAAGGCCCCTGGGACGAGCGGCTTCGCGCCGTCGCGATCGGCGCGCGCGAGGTCATGCTGGCGCACCGGGACGGCGCGCGCCTCCTGACCGGCTTCCAGCAGCCGAGCGACGAGGCCGTCGCCGCCTTCGAGGGCCTCGTCGCCGCCTTGGTCGCCGCCGGTCTGTCCAAGGACAACGCCACCGTCGCCGTGGACACCGTCATGGCCTACGTCAACGGTTCGACGATGGAGGAACAGACCCGGAAGGCCGACACCTGGCCGCGAGAGAAGCGCGACCGTACCTTCCTCGCAGGCCTCGAACTGATCATCACCGGCATCAGAGGCTCACTGCCGTGACCTGGGAGGCCACGAGGCGGGATCGCTAAGGTGCGAGATATGAGCGCTGTCGCATCGGTGGTATCTCTCGTCGAACTGCTGCGGGGCAACCCCGGATCCTGCCGGTGGACGGGCGGGCTGGACCCGGTGGACCTCGCACGGGCCGAGCGGGAGCTCGGCACGCCGTTCCCGCCCTCCTACCGCTGTTTCCTCGCCGAGGTGGGCTCCTGCGAGGTGGCGGGCACGGACTTCCTCGGTGTCTACCGGACGCCGGCCATGGGCGACGCGCTCCTCGGTACGGTCGGCGGGACTCTCGACGCACGGACGGATCCCCGTTTCCCACCCGACCTGCTGATCATCCAGTACGACGGGATGGGCGGGCTCGTCTGCCTCGACCTCTCACGCCGGGACCGATCCGGGGAGTCGCCGGTCGTCGTCTGGGACCCGGGCTCGGCCGGCCGAGGTGGTCCCGAACGGCTCGCCGACGACTTCGGCTCGTACGCGCTGCGGCAGTGCACTCGGGCACTCACCAGCGGCGGTTAACCGACGCGTCGCCCGGACGACGCGAGCCGTCCACCCGTGATCGGGACAATCCGCAAAGCAGATTCGCACCGTCCATGGGAGACCTCGGATGAACCGTCGCGCCGTCGCGGCCACCGCCGCCGGAACACTGGCCCTGTCCCTTTCCGGTGCCGGGATCGCCACCGCCGGCACGTCCGGCCCCGCGCTGCGGGCGCGGGACGACGCCTACCGGGTACGGGCCGGGCGGGCCCTCGACGTGCGCGGCCACGGTCTGTTCCGCAACGACAGCGGGCGGCCGATCACGTTGATCTCGCACACCTCCCCGGCGCACGGGTCGCTGAGCCTCAATCCTGACGGTTCGTTCCGGTACACGCCGGCCGCCGGATTCACCGGGACCGACACCTTCCGCTACACCGTCAGCGACGCGGTCCGGCTGTACGCCACTCACCTGCCGCCGCTCGCCACGATCGGCGGAGTGAAGATCACCGCCGGCGCGTACGGGTCCGCGCTCGCTCCGGTGCCGGGCTCGCGGGACGAGTTCTACGGGCTGACCGACCGGGGACCGAACGTCGACGGCCCGAACGGCGAGAAGATCCTGCCGCTGCCCGGGTTCACCCCGTCCATCGGGCGGTTCCGCCTGCGGGACGGCAACGCCGTGCTCGAGCGGACGATCCCGCTGCGCGCCGCCGACGGCACCCCGTACTCCGGCCGCGTGAACCCCCAGGCGACCACCGGGGAGAACCTCGTCGACCTGAACGGGAACCCCCTGGCGCCGAGCGCGAGCGGGTACGACTCGGAGGGCCTGGTCGCGATGCGGGACGGGTCCTTCTGGGTGTCGGACGAGTACGGGCCGTTCATCACGCACTTCGACCGGACCGGCCGCGCGATCGAGCGGCTGTCCCCCTTCGACGGCTCCCTCCCTCGCGAACTCGCGAACCGGGTGCCGAACAAGGGCATGGAAGGGCTGACCATCACCCCCGACGGCAGGACGCTCGTCGGCATCATGCAGTCGGCGCTGCAGCAGCCCGACGTGACCGCCAAGCCGAAGAACATCACGACGCTGCGCATCGTGACGTACGACCTGCGCACCCGGGCGACGCACGAGTACGTCTACCTGCTCGACGATCCGAAGAAGAACAGCGGGGCGGTCAGCGAGATCACCGCGCTGTCCGGCACGAGGTTCCTCGTCGACGAGCGTGACGGGAACATGGAGCCGGGCGCGTACAAGAGGCTCTTCACGATCGACCTGGCGGGTGCGACGGACGTCGGGCCGCGGGCGTCCGTGCCCGGCGCCGTGTACGACGCGGCCAAGGGCGGGCTGCTCGTCGGCGCGGACCACAAGACGATCGACGCGTACGTCGGCCCGGACGACACCGCGACGTCACGGTCGGACCTGGCCGCCGTCGGCGTCACACCGGTCCGCAAGAGCCTCGGCCTCGACCTCGGCGGGCTGCTGACCGGTCTCGACCCGACAGGCGGCTTCTTCGGGCACGACAAGGTCGAGGGCGTCGCCACGACCGACGGCGGGCGCACGCTCGTGATCAGCAACGACAGCGACTTCGGCGTCGACGGCGTCACGAACGCCACGCCCCCGTACGCCCTGCACGTCAAGACGCTGCCGGACGGCCGGCAGGACGACGGCGAGTACCTCGCGATCGACACGACCCGGCTGCCCGCCGCCACGAGCACCGCCACCGTCACCATCACGGTGACCGCCCGCTGACGCGGCCCCGCCAAGCCCGGCCCCGCTCAGCCCAAGCGCCCCCGAGCAGCCCGGGTCCCGACGACCCGGTCAGCTCTCCAGGAACGCCGTCAGCGCGCGGGCGAGGAGGTACGGGTCGTCGGCGCCGCACAGCTCGCGCGCGGAGTGCATGGACAGGATCGGCACGCCGACGTCGACCGTGGTGATGCCGTGGCGGGCCGCGGTGATCGGGCCGATGGTCGTGCCGCACGGCATCGCGTTGTTCGACACGAACGCCTGCACGGGCACGCCGGCCCGGTCGCAGGCGGCGGCGAAGATGCCGCGGCCGACCCCGTCGGTGGCGTACCGCTGGTTGACGTTGACCTTGAGGATCGGCCCGTGGTTCGGCATCGGGCGGTGGGTCGGGTCGTGGCGCTCGGGGTAGTTCGGGTGGACGGCGTGGCCGGTGTCGGCGGAGACGCAGATCGTGCCGGCGAACGCCCGCGCGCGGTCGTCGTACGAGCCGCCCCGCGCGTAGATCGACCGCTCGAGGATCGCGCCGAGCAGCGGGCCGCCCGCGCCGGTGTCGGCCTCGCTGCCGTTCTCCTCGTGGTCGAACGCCGCGAGGACGGGGATGTACGGCAGGCCGGGTGAGGCGGCGGCCGCGGCGAGCGCGGCGGTGCCCGCGTGCACCGACAGCTGGTTGTCGAGCCGCGCGGCGGCCAGGAACTCCTGGTCGCGGCCGAGGTACGCGGGCGGCTGCACGTCGTGGGTCATCAGGTCCCAGCCGACGATCTCGGATGCCTGGATCCCCGCCTCCTCGGCGACGAACCTGATCAGCGCGCCCTCGTCGACCGCGCCGAGGGCCCAGATCGGCTGCGTGTGCCGCTGCCGGTCCAGCTGGAGGCCCTTCTCCCCGATGGACCGGTCGAGGTGGATGGCCAGCTGCGGCACCCGCAGCAGCGGCCGGTCGACGGCGACCAGGCGTGTGCTCCCGTCGCGCAGCGCTATCCGGCCGGACAGGCCGAGGTCGCGGTCGAGCCAGCTGTTGAGCAGCGGCCCGCCGTAGATCTCCACGGCGACCTGCCGCCAGCCGTACGCCCCGGAGTCCGGGAGCGGCTTGACCCGCAGGTTCGGCGAGTCGGTGTGCGCGCCGACGATCCGGAACGGGGTCTCGGGGCGGGCGTGCTCCGGGACGTGCCAGGCGACGATCGCCCCGCCGCGTATCACGTAACGCCCGCCCGCCTCGCCGGTCCAGGCGTCCGTCTCCGCCGCCTGCCGGAACCCGGCCTTCTCCAGGCGCTCGGCCGCACTCGCCACCGCGTGGTACGGGGACGGGCTGGCGGCGATGAAGTCGGCGAGGTCGTCGGTGTGGCCACGGTCGAACCGGGACTGGGCGCTCATGAGACCAAGGATAGGGAGGGCCGGACGGACGGTGGTGTAGGCAGCACCACCGCCGCCGGGTGGTCACCTCCCGCCGGGCCGGGGGTTCACCGGCTGGGAGCCGAATCCCCGGATTTCTACCGTCATCAGCGAGGACATGAACCCGCCGGACGGTGAAGGGGACCCACCATGAAGGACAACGTGGCCGCGCGATTGGGCGGCTGGAGCGCCCGCCATAGAAAGACCGCGATCTTCGGGTGGCTGCTGTTCGTGGTCGTGGCCGTGCTCATCGGCGGCATGGCCGGGGAGAAGCAGCTGACCAACGCCGAGCAGGGCACCGGCGACTCCGGGCGCGCGGTCCGCATCCTGGAGGATGCGGGCGTCAAGAGCCCGGCCACCGAGATGGTGCTCGTGCACAGCGCCGCTCCGGACGGGTTCCGCGCGGCGATCCCGGACGTGACCCGCGCGATCCGCGACAGCGGCCGGGCCGCGACCGTACGCGAACCCCTGGTCTCCCGCGACCGCCGGGACGCGCTGGTGCAGTTCGACATGGCGGGCGACCCGAAGACGGCGGCCGACCGGGTGGCACCGGTCCAGGCCGCGGTGGCGCAGGCCGGGGCCCGGCATCCGGACGTCCGGGTGGAGGAATTCGGGGACGCGTCCGGCGAGCGGTGGTTCAACAAGACGCTGGGCCAGGACTTCTCCCGCGCCGAGCTGACCGCCGTGCCGCTGGCGCTGGGCATCCTGCTGGTCGCCTTCGCGGCACTGCTCGCCGCGATCATGCCGGTGGCCATCGCGCTGACCGCGTTCCTCGCGGCGAACGGGCTGCTCGCCGTCGTCAGCCACGCCATGCACATGGATGGTTCGGCGAACTCGGTGATGCTGCTGATGGGCCTGGCCGTCGGCGTCGACTACTGCCTGTTCTACCTGCGCCGGGAGCGCGAGGAGCGGGCCGCCGGACGGGACCGGGAGACCGCGCTGCGCATCGCCGCCGCGACGTCCGGCCGGTCGGTGCTGGTGTCCGGGTTGACGGTCATGGTGGCGATGGCCGGGATGTTCCTGTCCGGGATGCTGTTGTTCGAAGGCTTCGCGGTCGCGACGATCCTCGTGGTGCTCATCGCGGTGATCGGCTCCGTGACGGTCCTGCCGGCCCTGCTGTCGCTGCTGGGCGACAAGGTGGAGTTCGGGCGCGTCCCGTTCCTGCACCGCAGGCGGTCGACCGGCCGGTTCTGGAACGCGGTGCTGCGCCCCGTCCTGGCCCGCCCGGGCATCGCCGCCGCGCTGGCCGCCGGGTTCCTGCTGGCGCTGGCCGCCCCGGCGCTCGGCATGCACACCGAGAAGCTCCGGATGGAGCAGCAGCTCCCGAAGAACGCCGCCCTGATCCAGACCTACCACCACATCAACGCGGCCTTCCCCGGCGGCCCCGACCCCGCCCTCGTCGTGGTCAAGGCGTCCGACGTCCAGGCGCCGCGCGTACGGAAAGCGATCCGGTCGCTGCAGGACGCCGCGCGGCAGAGTGGGGAGTTCGGCCGGCCGGTCCGTACGCAGGTCCATGCGGCGGCGAACGTCGCCACGATCAGCGTGCCCCTGGCCGGGAACGGCTCCGACGCCACGTCACGGCACGCCCTCGCGACCCTGCGGCAGCGCCTGGTGCCCGCGGCGTTCGGTGGGGTCGCCGAGGCGCACGTCACCGGCACCCTGGCCTCCTCCACCGACTGGAACACCCAGCTGCGGCGCAGCATCGTGCCGGTCTTCGTCTTCGTGCTGAGCATCACGTTCGTGCTGATGCTCATCTCGTTCCGCTCGATCCCGATCGCCGCCACCGCGATCGTGCTCAACCTGCTGTCGGTCGGCGCGGCGTACGGGGTGATGGTGGCGATGTTCCAGCACGGCTGGGGCGCCGGTCTCGTCGGCACCCACGGCGTCGGGGCGATCGAGTCGTGGCTGCCGCTGTTCGTGTTCGTCGTGCTGTTCGGGCTGTCGATGGACTACCACGTGTTCGTGGTCTCCCGGATCCGCGAGGCCCGCGACCGCGGCACGCCGACGACGCAGGCGGTGGCGCAGGGCATCCGCGCGACGGCCGGAGCCGTGACCAGCGCGGCCGTCATCATGGTCGCGGTGTTCGCGGTCTTCGGCACCCTGTCGATGCAGGATTTCAAGCAGATGGGCGTCGGCCTGTCCATCGCCGTGCTGCTGGACGCCACGATCGTCCGCGCGGTGCTGCTCCCGGCGGTGATGACCCTGCTCGGCGACGCGAACTGGTACCTCCCGCGATGGCTGTCCTGGCTGCCCGGCCTGTCCCACGACTCCCACGACGAAGCGCCCGCCACCGTCCCCGACCTCAAGCGGCCGGCGTACGTCCCCGCCGACCGCTGAGCGTCTTCCCGAGGGGCCGGATCGGATCCGGCCCCTCGTCCAATTCAGCCGAGCGCGAGGGCGGCCAGGGCGGCGTTGACGATGGAGCCCGGGAGCAGGTCGTGCAGTTCGTACAGCTCGGCGATCGCCCCGGACTGGCCGAACTGGTCGACGCCGAGCGGCACGCACGGCACGCCGAACGCCGAGCCGAGCCAGGCGAGCGCGTGCGACGCGGCGTCGTGGACGGTGACGATCGGCGCCCGGACCGGGAAGGCGGCGCGGAGCGCGCCCGCCTCCGACGGGGTCGTCGCCGTACGGACGCCCTGGCGCAGGGTCCGCTGCCACGCGGAGTAGAGCCGGTCCGGGGAGGTCACGTCGACGACGTGCGCGGCGATGCCCTCCTCTTCCAGCTCGCGGGCGGCGGCCAGCGCCTCGGGCAGGACGGCGCCCGAGGCGGCCAGCTGCACCGCGGGGCCCGCGACCTCCGACCGGTGCAGCAGGTACGCCCCGGCGAGCACCTGGCGGCGCAGCACCGCGTCCCCGAGCCGTTCCCGCGCCTGCTCGAACGGTGTCTGGTCCAGGGGCCGGGTGGTCAGGCGGAAGTAGTACGCGCCGTCCTCGGCCGGAACCGCGGTGGTCGTCTCCGACGGACCGGCGGCGATCCGGCCGAGCGCGTCGCACAGCAGCCAGTCCAGGGCGGTGGCGTAGGCGGGCTCGACGTACGTGACGTTGGGCAGCTCCAGCCCGATCGACGCGGTGATCGTCGACTGGTGCGCCCCGCCCTCGGGCGCGAGCGTCACCCCCGACGGCGTGCCCGCGACGACGAACCGCGCCCCGGAGTAGACGCTGTAGATGAAGGCGTCCAGGCCCCGGCAGACGAACGGGTCGTACACCGTGCCGACCGGCAGCAGCGGCTGCCCGTGCAGGTCGCCGGCGAGCCCGAGCTGGCCGAGGAGCAGGAAGAGGTTCATCTCCGAGATGCCCAGCTCGATGTGCTGGCCCGTCGGCCCCTCGGTCCACTTCAGCAGCGGATCCACGCTCCACGCCCGCTGCTCGGCGGGCGCGAACACGCCCTTGCGGTTGATGAACCCGGCGAGGTTGGTCGAGGTGGCGACGTCCGGCGCGGTCGTGACCAGGTACGGCGCGACCTCCTCGGCCCGGGACAGGTCGACGAGGATCTTGCCGAAGGCGTCCTGCGTCGAGACGGGCCGCGACGTCCGCACCCCGGTCGCCGCCGGAACCGCCACGCCGAGCGCGCCGGGAGCGGGCGTACGGCGCAGCGCCTCACGCCGCTGGTTGCACAGGATGCCCTCGGGGGTCGCCGGGTCGAACCGGGCCCACTCGTCGCCGGGCACCCGCAGGGAGCCGCGCAGCGCGTCGATCTGCTCGCCGGTGAGCAGGGCGGAGTGGTTGCGCGGGTTTCCGGCGATCGGCAGGCCGTGGCCCTTGACCGTGTACGCGAACACCACGCTGGGCCGGTCGGTGACCGCCTCGCACTGGGCGTAGGCCTCCAGCATGGCGACCAGGTCGTGGCCGCCGAGGTCCTGGACGAGCCCGGCGAACTCGTCGTCGGGAACGTCCGCGACGGCGGCGGCGACCTCGGCGGGCGCGCCGTCCAGGAACGTCTCGCGCAGCTTCGCGCCGGTGAGCCCGAACAGCGCCTGGTAGTGCTCGTTCGGCATCGCGTCGATCCAGCCCCGCACGGCGGCGGGCGCCTCGCGCAGCCGCCGGCCGTACTTCACCTCGACGACGTGCCAGCCGGCCGCCTCGAACTGCCCGCGCCACTGGGCGATCCGCACGCCGGGCACGACGCGGTCCAGCGACTGCCGGTTGAAGTCGACGACCCACATCACGTTGCCGAGGCCCTGGGTGGCCGGGTCGGCGATGGCCTCCCAGACGTTGCCCTCGTCGAGCTCGGCGTCACCGAGCAGCGCGATGAACCGCGCCTTCGCGGCGGACTCGCCGCGCCAGTGGGCGTCGACGTAGCGGCGGACGGCCGCGGCGAACAGCGGCGCCGCCGCGCCCAGGCCCACCGAGCCGGTGGAGAAGTCGACGTCGTCGGGGTCCTTGGTGCGGCTCGGGTACGACTGCAGGCCGCCGCGGGCGCGCAGGGTCGTGAGGTAGGAGCGGTCGAGGTCGCCGAGGAGGTACTTGATCGCGTGGAACACCGGGGAGGCGTGCGGCTTGACGCTCACCCGGTCCTCGGCGTTCAGGTGCGCGAACCACAGCGCGGTCATCGCGGTGACGAGCGACGCGCTCGACGCCTGGTGCCCGCCGACCTTCACGCCGTCACCGGTGTCGCGTTCCCGGTTGGCCGCGTCGACGATGCGCACGGCCAGCCAGAGCACGCGGCGCTGGATCTCCTCCAGCACGTCCAGGTCGACGCCGGCCAGGTCCACACCCGCGACCTCATTGTCACGAACGTCCTGCATGTCAGCCCCTCACTGGAAGAGTGCGCTATATCCGTTCAGCGCGGGTTGTCCTCCCAGATGAGCGTAGAGGACGGTGGATCCTGCCTCTATCTCCTGATTCGTCACGAGATCGACAAGTCCGGCCATGGACTTGCCCTCGTACACCGGGTCGGTGATCATCCCTTCGAGCCGGGCCGCGAGCCGCATCGCCTCCAGGGTCTGCTCGTCGGGGATGCCGTAGGTCCCGGCGTGGTACCGCTCGTCGAGGATGACCTCGTCGTCGCGGATCTCCGTGCCGATCAGCGAGGCGGTGTTCCGGGCGATGCGGGTGATCTGGTCGTGCGTCTCCTTGGGCTTGGCGGAGCCGTCGATGCCGATGATCCGCCGCCCCTTCCCCGCGAAACCGGCGACCATCCCGGCCTGGGTGCTGCCGGTGACCGAGCAGACGACGATCGTGTCGAAGTGGACGCCCAGCTCGCGCTCCTGCTCCTCCACCTCGCGCGCCCAGCCGGCGAAGCCGAGCCCGCCGAGACGGTGGTCCGACGCGCCCGCCGGGATGGCGTACGGCTTGCCGCCGCGGTCGCGGACGTCCTGCAGGGCCTTCTCCCAGCTCTCCTTGAACTCGATGCCGAAACCGGCCTCGACCAGCCGTACGTCGGCGCCGAGCAGGCGGGACAGCAGGATGTTGCCGACCCGGTCGTAGACGGCGTCGGGCCAGTCCACCCAGCTCTCCTGCACCAGGACGCAGTTCAGGCCGAGCCGGGCGGCGACGGCGGCGACCTGCCGGGTGTGGTTGGACTGCACGCCGCCGATCGACACGAGCGTGTCGCAGCCCTGGGCGAGCGCGTCGGCGACCAGGTACTCGAGCTTGCGCGTCTTGTTGCCGCCGTAGGCGAGCCCGGAGTTGCAGTCCTCCCGCTTGGCCCACAGGTTCACCGCGCCCCCGAGGTGCTCGGTCAGCCGGGGCAGCGGGTGCACCGGCGAGGGGCCGAACAGCAGCCGCTCGCGGGGGAAGTCGTCCAGCGTCGTCATCAGGTCTCCTTGTCGAGAAGGTCGCCGAGCGTGGCCCAGATCTCGGCGGTGGCGGCCACGGCCGCCTCGGCGTCGCCCGCGGCGCAGGCGTTGATCAGGCGGTCGTGCAGGGCGATCGACCGCCGCCCCGGAAGAGAGCCGAACCGCAGCCGCTCCAGCCGCCGGATCAGCGGCAGGTAGCGCTCGATCGTCGCGGCCACCGCGCGGTTGCCCGCCGCGGCCACGGGCACGTCGTGCAGTTCGTCGTCGGCGGCCAGCGCGGCCTGGACGTCGCCGGTGTCCAGGGCGGCGGCGAACCGCGCGTTGGCCGCGCGCATCGTCTCGACGTGCCGCTCCGTCAGGACCGGCACCGCCGTGCGCACGGCCAGCTCGTGCATGGCCCGGACGACGACGTACGCGTCGCGGACGTCGCGCACCACGAGCGGGGTGACGCGGGTGTAGGCGTGCGGCTTGGTCTCGACGAGTCCTTCGTCCGCGAGGCGGGCGAGCGCCTCACGGACCGGCGTGCGCGACAGGCCGACGCGCTCGGCCAGCTCGCCGTCCCGGATGATCTCCCCGGGCGCCAGGTCGCCCTCGACGATCGCGTCGCGCAGCATGCGGTACGCCTGGTCGCGGAGCAGGGAGCGGTCGAGCCGGGGAAGCCGTTCTGAGGGCATACCAATATATTAGATATTGGTTTGTTCGATGCGTCAACACCCTGTGTGGCATCTGCATCATGCCTGCTCGGCGGGCGTTCATAAGATCTTTCTCGGCACCGGGGCGTGTGCGTGCGCGGGGCCGGCATGCGCGTACGTCGTGCACGCGTGCCGGCACACGCCCGGTACGGTTGGCGCGTGCTGACCAACGTCACGGCCACGCGCTACGTGACCCCCCTCCGAGAGGGCGGGTCCCTGCCCGCCATCGTCGAGGCCGACGACCTGGGGACGTACGTCGTGAAGTTCCACGGCGCCGGGCAGGGTCGCAAGGCGCTGATCGCCGAGATCATCGCGGGCGAGCTCGGCCGGCGGCTCGGCCTCCGGGTGCCCGACCTGGTGACCGTGGACGTCGATCCGGTGATCGCCCGGCACGAGCCCGACCCCGATATCCAGGACCTGCTCAAGGCGAGTCCCGGCCGCAACCTCGGCGTCGACTACCTGCCCGGCTCGCTCGGCTTCGACCCGCTGGCCTGGACGCCCGAGGCCGACTTCGCCGCGTCCGTCCTGTGGTTCGACGCGCTGATCGGCAACGTCGACCGGAGCTGGCGCAACCCGAACCTCCTCGTCTGGCACGGCGACGTCTGGCTGATCGACCACGGCGCCAGCCTGTACTTCCACCACGCGTGGGCCTCGGCGGACAAGCTGGTCTCCCGCCCGTACGACGCGAGCGACCACGTGCTGGCGACCTTCGTCGACGACGCTGGGCTGGCCCGCGCCGGCCGCGACCTCGGCCCGAAGGTCACCGAGGACCTGCTGCGCGAGGTCGTGGCGCTCGTTCCGGAGGAGTGGCTGACCGACGAGCCCGGCTTCGACTTCCCCGCCGACGTCGCGGAGGCGTACGTGAAGCACCTGCGCACGCGCCTGACGACGCAGGACGTCTGGCTGCCCGAGGTCGGCGAGGCCCGGCCCGCCATTCCCCATTCCGGGCAGCGCCCGCCGGCCCGACCGAAGTGGCTGTCATGAAGATCTTCGAGTACGCCGTGCTGCGGGTGATCCCCCGGGTCGAGCGCGGCGAGACCATGAACGTCGGCGTGATCCTCTACTGCCAGGCCGACGACTTCCTCGGCTGCCGGACGCACGTCGACGAGGCGCGGCTGCGCGCGCTGACCCCGGACCTCGACGTCGACGGCGTACGGGCGGCACTGAAGGCGGTCGACGACATCTGCTGCGGCGGGCCGCGGGCGGGCCAGGCCGCAGGCGAGTCCCTCGGGGCCCGCTTCCGCTGGCTGACCGCGCCGCGCAGCACCGTCGTCCAGCCCGGTCCGGTGCACTCGGGACTCACCGCCGACCCGGCGGCCCAGCTCGACCGTCTACTCGACGTCCTCGTCCGCTGACCGCCGCCGGCCCCGGGCCGTCACGGGCGGGTCCGGCGGGCCTGCGCCTGGATCTCGGCCGGGTCGAAGGCGTTGATCTTGTTCACGAGTTCGCCGGTGAAGACGGTGTTCACATCGACGTTCTGGGTGATGAGGCCGGCGCGCTTCATGTAGTCGATGTTGCGCTGCAGCTCCGAGGCCTTGAGGATGCCCCACTGCCGCTCTCCGCTCTGCACACCCAGAGTCCGCATGCGGACCTCGAGCACCTTGGCGTCGTTGTCCCGTGCCTTCCGCGGTGGCAGGGCGGCGTTGCGCGCCTCCGGGTGAGCGGCGTAGAGATCGTCGATCGCCGCCTTGGGATTCGCCTGGGCGAAGACCACTCCCTTGGCCACGGCGCGGCCGATCCGGGCGAACAGGTCGGGGCTCTTGCGCAGGTTGGCGGCGGTCGCCACGAGTCCCCCGCCCGCGAGCGTGTCGATCTGCGGCATCGGGATCCTGCGCAGCGGGATGCCGCTGTTCTCCAGGATCTGGAACTGGGTGTCGAACAGGGCCACGGCGTCCACGGAGTGGTTCTTCACGGCGGTCGCCTGCTGCGGACCGGTGCCGATCCCCACGAAGGTGACCGCGTTCTTGGGGATTCCGGCGTCCTGCAACGCCACCTGGACGTTGGTCACGGCGGCGCTGCCCAGGGACGCCGCCCCGATCTTCTTGCCGCGCAGGTCCCGCAGGCCTGGCGGATGCTGGCCGAGCAGGGGAAACGCAGCGTCCAGCGCTGCCCGACGTGCGAATCCGTGCAGTTCTACCCGCGGGCGCGCTGGGTCCGCTGCGGCGGCTCCGTCGAACAGGCCGCCGTGAGCGGCCACGGAACGATCTACAGCTACACGGAGGTTCACCGCCCGCCCGCCGGATTCACCGACCTGGCCCCGTACGCCGTGGCGCTCGTGGACCTGGACGAAGGGACACGGGCCATGGGCAGAGTGATCACCGACGACCCCGAATCCGTCCGGATCGGCCGGCGCGTCGTCACCGTTCTCGAGGAGACCGCGGACGGCCGGGTGCTCCCTCAATTCGCCCTCGCGGACGAGGCCCACGGCTCCGGTCTCGCGGACGGTGCCGTACCCGAACCGCCCGCCTCCGGAACCGATGCCGCGGAGCGACGTCGATGACCGCCGTGGAGGACGGCGCGACGCGACCGCCGGCACTCGGAGTCGCCCTCGACTTCGGGTCCACCCGGCCGCTGCCCCCACAACTGCGCGCGGCCGGAGAACTCCTGTCCCGTGCGGCCGAGGCCGGACTCGAATCGGTCTGGGTCGGCGAGAGCTACCATTCGTCGCCGCAGCCGTTCCACCTGCCGTCCCCGCTCATCACGCTGTCCCACCTGGCCGCGCTCACCCCGCTGCGGCTCGGCACCGGCGTGCTCCTCGCGCGCACCTACGACCCGGCCCGCCTGGCACGCGAAGCCGCCCTCGTCGACCAGATCAGCGCAGGACGGCTGACCCTCGGTGTCGGACTGGGCGCTCCAGCTCTGCGCGCGGCCTTCGGCGGTCCCGACCAGCCGGGCGGAACGGCGATGGACCGGCTCCTCACCGACCTGCGCGAGGCCTGGTCCGAGACGGCGCCGCACCCGGCCGTGCCCCCGCCGTACCGCCGAACGAGCCCAGGAGGGCGTTGCGCTGTGCGGCGGTCAGGCGCGTGCCCTCACGGGCGCTCGCGCGTCGGGTCTTCGTCGTCAAAAGGGCACCTCTTCCTCCTCCGCAGGGATTGTCGGCTACGGATCGCGGGTGAGAAAGGTCGTGATCCCCCGTTGGAAGTCGTCGAAGGCGACGGGAGGCCCCCCGGCCTGCGCCTTCGCGGCGGCCCACGCCGGCGCGAGCACGGCTCCGACAGCGTGCTTGGCGGCCCGGACGGCCGCGCTGGGATGGCGGGTGATCGTCAGCACCAGCCGACGCGTCGCCGTGGCCAGCTCCTCGTCCGGCACGCAGCGGGTGGCGAGCCCGAGGCGCACCGCCTCGGCCGCGGAGACGAGCCGGCCGGTGTACAGGAGCTCCCGCGCGACGCCCGGTCCGGCGAGCACGGCCAGCCGCGCGGCGAAGGCGGGGCTGACGAGGATGCCGAGCCGCGCGATCGGCATCCCGATCCGCGCGCTCTCCGCCATGACCTGCAGGTCACAGGCGAGGGCGAGCTGGCAGCCCGCCCCGGCGGCGACGCCCTCGACCTGGGCGATGACCGGCACCGGCAGGTCCTCGATCGCGGTGAAGGCGGCCTCCATCGCGGCGAAGCTGTCGGCGACGCCGGTGACGTCCGCCTCGACCCACTCCCGCATGTCCGAGCCCGAGCTGAACATGCCGCCCCGGCCGCGGACGACCACGGCCCGCAGGTCGTCGTCGCGGGCGAGGTCACGGAACGTCCGTTCGAGCTCCCGCCAGTCCCGGCTGGACAGCGCGTTGCCACGACGCCCGTCGCCGACGGCCACCTCGGCGACCTCGACGTCACGGTGCAGTCTGACCTTCATCGGATGGCCCCCTCCTCCCTCATCGCGGCGATCTCCTCCGCGGTCAGGCCGAGCTCGGCGAGGACCTCGTCGGTGTGCTCGCCGAGGCCGGGCGGGGCGGACCGTACGGCCGGCGGCTGCGCCGACAGCTTGATCGGCGAGCCCAGCATGCGCAGCCGTCCCGCTCCCGGGTGCTCGGTCTCGACGACCATCTCCCGGGCCAGCACCTGCGGATGGGAGAGCGCTTCGGGCACAGTGTTGATCGGCCCGGCCGGAACGCCCGCCTCGGTGAGGATCTCCGCCCACTCGGCGCTGGTCCGGGCGGCCAGTGCCTCCTCGAGGAGGGCCAGCAGCTCCTCCCGGTTCCGTACCCGGTCCGGGTTGGTGGCGAAGCGCGGGTCGTCGGCCAGGTCCGTACGGCCCACGGCGTCCACGAACCGGCGCCACTGCCCGTCGTTGCCCACGGCGACCATGACGTTGCCGTCGGCGGTGGGCAGCGCCTGGTAGGGCACGATCGACGGATGGGCGGAGCCGTACCGGCGGGGCGTCTCCCCCGTGGCGAAGTAGCCGCCCGCGACGTACGTCAGCCAGGCGACCTGGCCGTCGAGAAGCGAGATGTCGACGTGCTGGCCACGGCCGGTCTGCCGCCGGGCGTTGAGCGCGGCGAGGACGCCGATGACCGCCCACATCCCGGCCCCGAGGTCCGCGCCCGACGTGCCCATCCGCACCGGCGCGCCGTCGGACTCGCCGGTCACGCTCATGATCCCGCTCATCGCCTGCGCGATGGCGTCGTACCCGGCACGTTCGGCGTACGGGCCGGTGTGGCCGTATCCACTGATCGACGCGTACACCAGGCCGGGGTTGCGGGCCGACAGTTCCTCGTAGCCGAGGCCGAGGCGGGCGGCGGTGCCCGGCCGGAAGTTCTCCAGGAGCACGTCGGCGCGGTCGGCGAGCCGCTGGACGGCGTCACGGCCCTTCTCCGTCTTCAGATCCACGCTGATGGAGCGCTTGTTGCGGTTGACGGACAGGAAGTACGCCGCGTCGTCCCCCTGGAACGGCGGCCCCCATTGGCGGGTGTCGTCGCCCTTCCGGGTGTCCTCGACCTTGATCACGTCCGCGCCGAGGTCGGCCAGGATCATGCTGGCGAAGGGGCCGGACAGGATCCGGGACAGGTCGAGCACCCGCACGCCGGCGAGCGCGCCGTTGAACATCGCGTCTCCAAATTGGTTGGACCAGTGGACCTCAATACCAATGAGGTAGAGTGTCGTCAACCATCCCCAGAGGCGTCAAGAGGGGCGAAGTGTCCGAATCTCTCCGTCCCCTGGCCCGGCCCCGCCTGTACGAACAGGTCGCGGCCCGGCTCCGCGCGTACGTCGCCGACCAAGGTCTGCGAGCCGGGGACCGGCTTCCCCCCGAACGCGAGCTCGCCGAGCGTCTGCGGGTCAGCCGCACCTCCGTCCGCCAGGCGATCGTCGCCCTCGAGGTCCAGGGGCTCATCGAAGTCCGGCACGGCGGCGGCAACTACCTGCTGCGGGACCGCCTCGAGCCCGAGCCGATGGAGAATCTCCTGGCCCGCAAGCGACGGCTTCCCGAGATCCTCGAGGCGCGCGACGCCGCCGAGACCAAGCTGGCGTCCCTCGCCGCCGAGCGCCGCACGGCCGCGGACCTCGCCGCCATCGACGCCGCCCTGGCCGCGATGCGGGCCGCCATCGAACGCGGCGAACTCGGCGTCGCCGAGGACGAGCGGTTCCACGGCGCGGTCATCGCGGCAGCCCGCAGCCCGCTGCTCGCCGACTTCATGACCCATCTGTCCCGGGAGATCGCCGAGAGCCGGCGCGAGTCCCTGCGCCAGCCCGGCCGCCCGGCGAACTCACTGCGCCAACACGAGAAGGTCGCCGACGCCATCCGCACCGGCGACCCCGCCGCCGCGGCCGCCGCGATGCACCACCACGTCCAGAGCGTCGGCGACGTCAAGCTCCTGAACTGGTCCCCCGACGTCTGACCCGCCACCGGCTACTGTGCCTGGTGGTCGTGGCGTGGGGGGCGTTGTGCCAGGGCCTGGGCGCGTGCGGTGACCTCGTCCGTGGACACGGCGCACAGGCCGCCGAGCACGTCCTCCAGCGCGGCCAGCCAGAGTTCGTAGTAGGCCTAGGGCTCCTCCGGCGCCGCCGTGGCCTCCCAGGCCGCGATCCGGGCGACCAGCGCGGCCTGGAATTCCGGCCAGGAGAACGCCCCCGCCTCATACAAGCTGACGGCCATGCCGAAAGCGCGGTTGAGCGGGCCCACGTTGGTCTCGTAAACCCACGTGGAACGCCTCACCTTCCCCGACGGCGGCACCGCTCGGTGCCCCAGCCGTACATCTCGGCGGTGTCGAAGAAGGTGACGCCCAGGTCGTGAGCGCGGCGGAGGGCGGCGACGCCGGCCTCCTCTTCGGTGGATCCGTAGGCCATCGTCAGGCCCATCGCGCCGTAGCCGATCGCCGAGACCTCAAGGCCCTGGCTTCCGAGCGTCCGGTTCTGCATGGCGCACTCCTCTGAAAGAAACTAGAAGGCCTTTTTGGCGGACCGTTGTGTCAGTGCGCTGCGGCGGTCAGTCCGGCGCGGTGGATCCGGGTGTGCTCGGCGACGCGCCGGCCGAGGTGGCGGGCGGTGTTCAGGTCTGCGTCGTGGACCGCGGGTGTGTCGTTGAAGCTTTGTGCGCCGGCGCCGAGGTAGAAGCCGAGGCGGTTGTCGTCCTGGGGGCTGGATGTGGTGGTGTTCCAGCCCGGCAGGAGGTTCAGGCTCACCCAGAGCATCCCGTGCTGGGCCGCCAGGAGCGAGAGGTACTGCAACGTATGCATCTTGTCGCCGCTCATGGAGCCGGAGTTGGTGAATCCCGCCGCGAGCTTGTCGCTCCAGGCGCGGGTCATCCACCGCTTGCTGCTGGACTCGGCGAAGGCGTGGAACGCCCCGGACGCGGTGCCCATGTAGGTGGGGGTACCGAAGATGATGGCGTCTGCGGCGTCCATCAGTTCCCAGTCGGCGTCGCTGAGGGAGGCGACGTCCACGCGGTGGACGTGCGTCCCAGCGATGGAGCGCGCGCCGTCGGCAACGGCCGTGGCGATCTGCGCCGTGTGGCCGTAGCCGGAATGCGACGCGATGACGATCGAGATATCGAACACGGGTGTTCCTCTCCTGCCGCGATGGCGGCGTGTTCAGTGGTGTGCCGGCGGACGATGAGCTGCCCGCTGCGGCGGTCGGCCGCACTGCTCCACGCTTCGGGTACCGGGGGCCCGGGCGAGGCGTGGCGCATGCCCAGGTGTCGCGGGCCGACACCGACCACGATCAGTGTGGATCACCGTTCCGCTTATGAGCGTATCACCGATAAGTCAGTGATACGCAAAATGAGATATCGTTGTTCCATGAACGAGGGACGACGCGCCGCGCGGCGCCAGGTACTGCAGGTGGCCGCCAAGCTTTTGGAGGAGAACGGCAGCGAAGCGGTCTCTACGCGCGCTGTCGCCGCAGCCGCGGGCATCACGGCCCCCGCGCTCTACCGGATGTTCGCTGACAAGGACGGACTCCTGGCCGAGCTGGCCGCCTACGGATTCGAGATGTACCTGGCCGAGAAACGGGAGGCACTGGCGCTGACCCCCGACGACCCGGTGGCCGACCTCTACCGTGGCTGGGACCTGCACGTCGACTTCGGAGTGCGGCACCCCGCGTTCTACATGCTCATGTACGGCACTGTGCAGCCCGGGCGGCGGCCCCCGGCCGCAGACGAGGCGCACGCCCTGCTGGTGGAACTGCTGGGCCGGGCGGCCGACGCCGGGCGCCTTCGGGTTCCGGTGGAGCAGGCGACTCGCGTCATCCACGCGGCGACAACGGGTGCCACGCTGGCGCTGATCGGCGAAGAGCCCTCGGAGCGGGACCTGACCCCTTCGGCACGGCTGCGGGACACCGTCATCGCCTCGGTCACTACGGACTCGCCCGCCTCATCCGGGTCGGACCTGGCCTCGCGCGCACTCGCCCTCGATGCCGCGCTTGAAACCGCGCTCACCACCGGGCCCCTGACTGCGGGCGCCAGGGTACCTCTGCGAAACACGGAGACGGCTCTGCTGCGCGAATGGCTGCAGCAGCTTGCAGGCTGAACCGGCCGGCAGGACGCGTGACGAAGGTCCGGTGATCGCCACCGCGAAACGGGACGAACGCCACCCTGCCTCTCGATGTCATCCCCTTCACCGAGCGATCCGTCCGGACCGAGCGGGACATCCTCAGTTCGTGCACGCGGGGCGCGAGTTGTTAGCGTGCGTCTTCATCCAAGGCACGAAAGTCAGGCAGACAGGTGGACAGGATTCTCATCGCGGGCATCTCCGGAGCCGGGAAGACGACGCTCGCACGGAGGCTGTCCGAACGGTACGGCCTGCCGCGCTATGAACTGGACGCACTGCACCACGGCCCCGGCTGGGTCAGGCGCTCGGAGTTCGAGTCCGATGTGAAGGAGTTCAGCGCGCGGGATCGCTGGGTCACCGAGGACCAGTACCACCGGGCACTCGGCGACCTGCTGTGGGAACGCGCCGACACGGTCGTCTGGCTGGACCTGCCCCGCCGTACGGTGATGTGGCGGGTCATCCGGCGGTCCATCGCCCGCTCCATCACACGACGGCCGCTATGGAACGGCAACCGGGAGAGCTTCCGCGACTGGCTCGACGCCGACCACCCCATCCGCTGGGCCTGGACCCAGTTCGACCGCCGCCGGCGAGAGACCACCGAACGCACCACCCGCCACCCCGCCGTCACCGTGATCCACCTGCAGACGGCCCGCCAAGCCCGCCGCTGGCTCACCGAGGCAGGCCGACGCCTCTGATCGATCGCCGCAACAACCGCGTGAGGTGACGATCAGTCGAACACGTCCTCGAGGGACTCCGCTCGCGCGGCTCGGTCCATCCAGAATGCGAGATAGCCCAACTCCGCGCAGGTCTCGATGCGCTCACGGGCGTCTTCCGGCAAGTCGATCTCTCTAGCGGCCAAAACCGCGAAAAGGGCGCGGGCCCACCCCTTCCGAAGGCCGTCCATCGCGCCCTCCGTCCACCCCTCTGCCCACCCTGTCGCCTTGCCGTGCCCGAAATGTGCACGCGCAAAAGGGCTGTAGACGGGCCACCTGCCAGGCACTATTTCCTCCATGATGCGTCGGACCGCCGAGGCGGTCATATGGCAAGCAGCCTCATGGCTGCAGCAGGGAATGCCGCGAGCACCGGTTGTCCGTCAATCGCGGTGATCGGCAGGGACGAGCACCGCTCGTCGCTGAAAGCGCGGCTCAGTCGAACAGCGCGTCGACGGTCTGGACGACCCCGGCCTTTTTGAGCCACGCATCGATCTCCTGAAGGTCCGTGCAGGCGTTGATGCGAGCACGAGCACTCTCCGGAACTTCGATGCCCCGCGCTTCCAGAACCGTCAGAACGGCGTGAACCTCTCCTTCCGCGCGACCTTCCACGCGGCCCTCTGCCTTGCCGCGGCCGAAGTGTTGTTTTGCGAAGGGGGTGTAGACGGGCCAGGACGTAGAAGACACGAGCTCCTCCAGGATGCGTCGGACCGCCTCCGCGGCCATGTTGTAAGCGTACTCAAGGTATTGCGGACCGTAACGGGGCTCAACCAGTTCGAGGGCGTCGACGAACGCCTTCAGCACCGACTCCTGCCGGCCGTGCATCATCACCCCCATCGCAGCCAGCTCGGGGTGGGTCGCGGCCTCGGCCGGGTCGGTGATGACCGGCACGTCGCCCGGGCCGAGCACCACGGCCCGGAAGACATAACCGGGGAGTTCGGTGACGATCGGCTCGGCGTAGTACGCCGCCGCGTCCGCTTCCGGGCATACGCAGAGCACGGTCACGGGTCGGCGCAGCAGTATCCACAGCTCCGCGGCGTACCGGGGCAGCTGTCGTCGCTTTGAGACGGTCTTCTCCTGCTGGACTTCCACGATGATCCCGTGTCGTACCTGTTGAGAAGGACCTACCGTGATCACCGTGTCCGGCTTGAAGTCCTGCGACGGCCGGTCGTTGAAGTCATTCGACTCGACTTGCACCGCAGTGGCCTCGGGCACATCGATGCCCTTCAGCTCGCGAAGGACCTTCACGGCGAACTCCGGGCGCTTGCGGAACATATCGTTGATCGCGTCATGTCGGGGGGACGGCATGTCACGGAACGCTACAACATGATCGCTGTTAGTGACGCATGTTTTTCGAACTTCGATTCGAACCGACCCTGGCAGGGGTCAGAACATCACGGACATGAAGGTGTCGACGTCGTGGAAGCCGACGCGGCGGTAGGTGGCGCGGGCCGGGGTGTTGAAGTCGTTGACGTACAGCGTCACCGCGGGGGCGATCGAGCGGAGTGCCTCGGTGACGACGGCGGCCATGCCGTGCACGGCGTACCGGCGGCCGCGCAGCTCAGGGTGGACCCAGACGCCCTGCACCTGGCAGGCGTACGGGGTGACGGCGCCGATCTCGGCCTTGAACACGACGCGGCCGTCCTCGATGCGTGCGAAGGCGCGGCGGGCGCGGATGAGCTCGGCCACTCGTGCGCGGTACAGCACTCCCCCGTCGCCGGACTGCGGGGAGACCCCGACCTCCTCGGTGAACATCGCGACGCACGCCGGGTACAGGATGTCGAAGTCGTTCATGGTGACGCGGCGCACGGCCGGGTCGGACTCGACGGGCGGTGGTGCCACCGTCGACATCACCGGCTGCGCGGCGCGGACGGCGCGGGGTGAGCCCCAGGACGGGCGCAGGGTGTTCCACATCTCGGTGACCGCGGGCACCGAGCCGACGATGGAGGAGCAGCGGCGCCCTTGGGAGCGGGCGCGGTCGGCGAAGTGGCGGGCGGCCTCCCGGTCGGCCGCGACCGGGACGAGGTTGGCGCCGGAGTAGCAGAGGGACGTCAGGCGGCCGCCGCGGTGGAATCCCCAGACCTCGGCGCCGAGCCGTCCCGGGTCGACGCCGGCGCCGTACACGCGGGATCCGACGAACACGTTGGAGACCGGATCGGCGTCGAGGATCTCCAGCACTGCGTCACGGTGGCGGTCGTCCAGGAGGCGCACCGGGGACGTGCGCAGCATCGGACTCACGTTGTCTCCCGAACTGTGGATCCGGTCTTCGGTGACGCGGATCGCCGTGACGACACGTTAGCTCCGCTCACCCTGTAAGGGTACGGGAGGCTCCCGCCAAGATCGGCAACCAGGTCCGGCACGCCGCCGTTCCCAGCAGAACGCGAAGGACCCCCGGCCGGAGCCGGGGGTCCTCACAACCGGATCAACCAGATCAACAAAACTCGCGCGTCACCGGGTCACGGACGGCCGATGAGCGGGCGGGCGGGCGCCTTGGGGGCGATCGACCGGGCCGCGCTGTCGGTCGGGACCGGGTCCGGAAGCGCCTTGCAGGTCACGTCCGGTCCGCTGCCCGGCTTGTTCTTGGGCAGCGTGCCGGTGCTCAGGTAGGCGGCGACCTTGTCGTCGAGGCACGCGTTGCCGTTGAGCGTGTTGGCGTGGGTCTTGCCGCCTTCCTCGGCGACCAGGCGGGAGGGCAGCAGCTTGTGCATCTCGACGCCACCCGGGTACGGCGTCGCCGCGTCGAGCGTGGACTGCACGAGGAGCGCGGTGGCCATGCCCTTCGCCTTGATCTTCAGCGCCGGGCCGCCCTGGAACGGCCAGTACGCGATCGGCGCGTTGAACCAGACGTTGCTCCACGTGTTGAAGTGGTAGCCCTGCTTGTAGAGCTTCGCGGCATCGCCCCGCCACTTGCTCCAGCTGCGAGGCCACTTCGCGTCCGCCGCCTGGACGGCGTTGTAGACGGCGAAGCCGTTGTCGTCGGCGGTGTGGATGTAGTTCGTGTAGAGGCCGACGAGCCCGGAGGCGTCGTTCTTGGTGGCGAACGCCGAGAACGCGTCGGCGACCGGCTGGTACCAGCCGGTGCTGTAGCCGGCGTTGAGGAAGGTGTCGTCGAGCTCGTCGCCGCCGAGCTTGCCGCCGATCGGCTTGGCGAACGCGGCGGAACGGACGCTGTAGTACTTCTTCTCCACCGCCGCGGCGGTCGTGCCGAGGTGGTAGCGCGAGTCGTACTTGGCGACCCAGCCGAAGAAGAACTTGATGTTCCGCTCGAACGCCTTGTCCTGCGACAGCTGCGCGTCGTACCAGACCTCACGGACGTCGACGTTGCCGTCGAGCACCATGTGCTTCACGCGCTTGGGGAAGAGCGTGCCGTACGTCGCGCCGAGGTAGGTGCCGTACGAGAAGCCGTAGTAGCTGATCGTCTTCTGGCCCAGGGCGGCGCGGATGGCGTCGATGTCGCGGGCCGCGTCGGTGGTGCGCAGGTGCGGCAGCAGCCAGCCGAACTTCTTGGCGCAGTCCTTGGCGTACGCCTTGGACCTGGCCTTCCAGGCCGCCTCGGCCTTCGCCGAGTGGGGGACGTAGTCCGCGCGGATCGGGTCGGAGTAGTGCGGGTCGCAGGTCAGCGCCGGCTTGCTGGATCCGACGCCGCGCGGGTCGAACCCGATGATGTCGTACTGCGCCGGGATCTCCTTGTGGCCCACCCCCGTGAACCAGCTCGCGAGCGAGCCCGCGAGGTACAGGCCGCTGCCGCCGGGGCCACCGGGGTTGGCGATCAGAGCGCCCTTGTAGTGCTTGGTGTCGGTGTGCTTGAGCCGCGACACCGCGATCGAGATCTTCTTGCCCTTCGGGTGCCGGTAGTCCAGCGGCACCGTGAGCTGCCCGCACTCGGCCTTGGCGAGGGAGGGCTGGTCGGTCGGGCACTTCGACCAGGCGATCTTGGCGGCGGCCTGCGCCGTCTCCGCCTGCGCCGGAACGACCACCGCAGCGCCGGAGAGTCCGACGCCCGCCGCAGCGGTGATGACCACGAGTCTCTTCACATGACCCCCTTGCGCACGGGCTCACGAACGGGCCCGCACTGGTAGGAATGCGAAGAATTGTGGCGCTAGGGAGAAAAGGGACGGAAGAGACTCAAGCAACTGTTGTTGGATCGTGACGGCTCGACCGTTGCGGCCGCCGAAAAGTGCCGTCCCCGGCGACCGGAACGGCCACCGGGGACATCTACCGGAATCGCCGGGACGCCGGCGTCAGCGCCTCACGGCCGGCTCCGCGCCTCACGGCCGGCTCCGCGCCTCATGGCCGGCGTCAGCGCCTCACGGCCGGCGCAGCACCGGCGGGAACCACTCCGTGGTCAGCTCGCGCGCCGCCGCGGTGGACGGCGGCACCGGCTCCGGCAGGCGGGCGCAGTGGGACTGGTTCGCCGGAAGGGCGCCGGTCGCGAGGAAGGCAGCGAACTTGTCGTCGACGCAGGCGTTGCCGCGTTCCACGATGCCGTGCGTACGGCCGCCGTCTTCGATCACCAGCCGGGACCCCTTGAGCCGCCGGTTCATCTCCAGCCCGCCCGTGTACGGGGTCGCGGCGTCGTCGGTCGCCTGGAAGAGCAGGACGGGAGGCAGGGCCGAGACGCCGCCGATGTCGATCGGCCGGCCCGCCCTGGCCGGCCAGAAGGCGCACGGCGCGTTGTACCAGGCGTTGGACCACGTCTCGAACCGGAACCCCTGGGCGTACAGCCGCCGGTTGTCCTGACGCCACCGGGCCCAGTCCCGGGGCCACGCGACGTCGGTGCACTGCACGGCGTTGTAGACCGCGAAGCCGTTGTCGTCCGTCGTCGCGCCGAACGTCGTGTAGGCGTTGATCAGCGGCGCCGTGTCACCGGCCTTGTAGCGGGCCAGCGCGCTCGCCAGGAGCGGCCAGTACGACCCGAGGTCGATGTACCCGGCGATCAGAAAGGCGTCGTCGAGTTCGTCGGCTCCCACGACGCCCCCTGCCGGAGCGGCCGCGAGCTTCTCCCGGGTCGCGTAGTAGAAGTCGCGGACCGCCCGCTGGGTGGCGCCGAGGTGGTAGATCGCGTCGTACTTGGCGATCCAGCCGAAGAGCGCGTCGATGTTCCGCTCGAACGCCCGGTCCTGGTCGAGGTTGTCGTCGTACCAGACGCCGCTCGGCCGGACGTTGCTGTCCAGCACCATGCGCCGGACCCGGGTCGGGAACAGCGTGGCGTACACCGCGCCGAGGTACGTTCCGTACGACGCCCCGAAGTAGTTGACCCTTCTCTCGCCCAGCGCGGTGCGGATGGCGTCCATGTCCTCCACGGTGTCGAGCGTCCGCATGTGCGGCAGCACCGACCGGTACTTCTGCCCGCACGCCGCGGCGTAGGCCGCCGACCGCCGCAGCCAGTCCGTCTCGATCGACGCCGTGCGCGGCACGTAGTCGGGCCGTACGGGCTTGAAGTAGCCCGTGTCGCAGCTGAGCGCGGGACTGCTGGCGCCGACGCCGCGCGGGTCGAAACCGACCACGTCGTACGCGGCCTTGAGGTTCGCCGGAAGACGGCTCGCGACGCGCAGCGCGAAGTCGCGGCCGGCGCCGCCGGGCCCGCCCGGGTTGACCAGCAGTGCGCCCTGGTAGCCGGTCGTCCCGGTGTGCCTGGCCCGGGACAGGGCGAGGGTGATCTGCGGACCGCGGGGAACGGCATGGTCGAGCGGCACCTTCAGCGTGGCGCACTCGAGTCCGCTGAGGCTCTCCTCGGCGCACGGCGACCAGGTCAGGCCCGCGGCGGGCTGGGCGGGACGCGCCTGCGCCGTGAGCGGCGCGAGGCTCAGCGCGACCAACCCGGCTCCGGCCACGGCCGACGTGATGGCGAGCGTGTTCACGTAACCCCTTTCACACGGGGAGCGCAGGCGCTCCCCGCCGTGCGTGACGCACGATGGTGGTGATTCCGGAACGCGGCCGGGAGGGGCGGCCATGACCGGCCAGGTCAAAGCGCCGCCGCGAAACTGCGAGAGCCCCCGGTCGACAGGACCGGGGGCTCTCGAGACTCTACTCAGTGCGCACTACTTCGCGATCGCCGCCGCGTCGGCTTTCGCGGAAGTCGCCTTCGCGGAGGCGCTGCCCGGCACGGGCAGCGGCGGGGCGTCGCAATGCGCGTCCGCGCCGGGCCTGTTCGGCGGCAGCGCGCCCCAGCCCAGGTAGGCGGAGACGAGGTTGTTCGCGCAGGTGTCGCCGTTCGGGGTCAGCGCCACGCCGTGGTTGATCCCGCCGTTCTCGACCAGCAGGCGGGAGTTCGGGAAGCGCTTGTGCACCTCGACGCCACCGGCGTACGGGGTGGCCGCGTCGTTGGTGGCCTGGACGATGAGGATCGGCGGCAGGCCCTTCTTGCCCTTGATGGTCACCGGGGTGCCGCCGGGCACCGGCCAGTACGCGCACGGCGCGTTGTACCAGGCGTTGCCCCAGGTCAGGAACTTGTTGCCCTGCTTGTAGAGCCGCCAGTTGTCGCGATCCCACTTCTTCCAGTCGGTGGGCCACTGCCGGTCCACGCACTGCACGGCGTCGTAGACCGCGTAGTTGTTCTGGGTGAGGAAGTCGTTGGTGGGGAAGCCGCCCCACGCGTCGAGCAGCGGCTGCGCGTCATGCTTGACGAAGTAGTCCGACAGCGCCTGCGCGTGGTCCGTCCAGGTGTAGTCGCGGTAAGCGTCGGCCTGGAACGTGTCGTCGAACTCGTCCGGGCCGAGCTGCCCGTTGACCGGGTTCTTGGCGAGCGCCGCGCGGGCCTTGTAGTAGTTCGCCTTCACCGCGTCGTGCGTCGCGCCGAGGTGGTAGACCGAGTCGTACTTCGCGATCCAGGTCAGGAAGGTCTCGAAGCGCTTCTGGAACGAGACGTCCTGGTCGAGGTTGTCGTCGTACCAGACCCCGCTGGGCCGTACGACGCTGTCCAGGACCATGCGGCGCACGTGGGTCGGGAACAGCGACGCGTAGACCGACCCGAGGTACGTCCCGTAGGAGTAGCCGTAGTAGCTGGTCTTGTGCTGGCCGAGCGCGGCGCGGATCGCGTCCATGTCGCGCGCCCAGTTGGCGGAGGTCATGTACTTCAGCGCTGAGCCGTAGCGGCGGCCGCAGTCCCGCGCGTACGCCTTCGCCTTCGCCCGCCAGGCCAGTTCCTCCTTCTTGGAGGCCGGCGTGTAGTCGGGGCGGGCCTTGCCGGGCGCCTGGAAGGACGGGTCGCAGATGATGCCCTTGCCGCTGCCGTCGATCGAGCTGGCGCCGACGGCGCGCGGGTCGAAGCCGATCCAGTCGTACGTCGCGCCGACCGACGTCGGCAGGCCGTACGTGCCCTTGGCGAAGCGGGTCGGCAGGTCACGGCCGTGACCGCCGGGGCCGCCCCGGTTGAGCAGCACGATGCCCTGGTAATGCTGGGTGTCGGTGGCCTTGGCGCGCGTCAGCGCGAGCGTGATCTGCCGGCCGTGCGGATGGGCGTAGTCGAGCGGGACCTTCAGCGTGCCGCACTCCAGGCCCTGCAGCTTCGTGCCCTCGATCGGGTCGTTGGCCGGGCACGGGGTCCACGCGACTCCGGCGGCCACCGCCTGCGCGGACTCTCCCGCCGGGGTCGGCGTGGGCGTCGCCTGCCGCCCGGCGGCTCCCGCCGTCCCCACTCCGGTGAGGGCCAGGCCGACGGCGGCCGTGACCACTACGAGTTTCTTCACTTGTCCCCTCCTCCGCGCGGACTCCCCACTGAGCCCCGCAATTCGGTGGATGCCGGGGCATTGTGCGCGTGTGGCGGGTGGGGTGATCAAGAGTTAGGAATCAAGGATGCCGAATCGTGACAAATGCTGATACATCCGCTTTGGCAGCAGACAAGGTAATTCGTCGGTGAACCGGAAAAGGTGACGGCCCTCCCGGAGCAATTCCGGAAGGGCCGTAAAAGGCGTCTGTAAAGGCCTCAGGAGACGGAGACGTCGGCGCCCGGACCTTCGCCGGTGACGTCGATGCCCATCTCCTCGGCGATGCGGACGGCCTCCTCGATGAGGGTCTCGACGATCTGCGACTCGGGCACCGTCTTGATGACCTGGCCCTTCACGAAGATCTGGCCCTTGCCGTTGCCGGAGGCCACGCCGAGGTCGGCCTCGCGCGCCTCGCCCGGGCCGTTCACCACGCAGCCCATGACCGCGACCCGGAGCGGCACCGGGAAGTCCTTCAGCGCGGCCGTGACCTCGTCGGCCAGGGTGTAGACGTCGACCTGCGCACGCCCGCAGGAGGGGCAGGAGACGATCTCCAGGCCGCGCTCGCGGAGGTTCAGCGACTCCAGGATCTGGATGCCGACCTTGACCTCCTCGACCGGAGGCGCCGACAGCGAGACCCGGATGGTGTCGCCGATGCCCTCGGCCAGCAGCGCGCCGAACGCCACCGCCGACTTGATCGTGCCCTGGAACGCCGGGCCCGCCTCGGTCACGCCGAGGTGCAGCGGGTAGTCGCACCGGGCGGCGAGCTGGCGGTACGCGTTGATCATCACGACGGGGTCGTTGTGCTTGACCGAGATCTTGATGTCCCGGAAGTCGTGCTCCTCGAACAGCGAGCACTCCCACAGCGCCGACTCCACGAGCGCCTCGGCGGTCGCCTTGCCGTACTTCTCCAGCAGGCGCTTGTCCAGGGACCCGGCGTTCACCCCGATGCGGATCGGCACGCCCGCGTCCTTGGCGGCCCGGGCGATCTCGCCGACCTTGTCGTCGAACTTCTTGATGTTGCCCGGGTTGACCCGCACCGCCGCACAGCCCGCTTCGATCGCGGCGAAGACGTACTTCGGCTGGAAGTGGATGTCGGCGATGACCGGGATCTGCGACTTGCGGGCGATCGCGGGCAGCGCGTCGGCGTCGTCCTGGGACGGCACCGCCACCCGTACGATCTGACAGCCGGACGCTGTCAGCTCGGCGATCTGCTGCAGCGTCGCGTTGATGTCGGCGGTCAGGGTCGTGGTCATCGACTGGACCGACACCGGAGCGTCACCGCCGACCGGCACCGACCCGACCATGATCTGGCGCGACTTACGGCGCGGAGCGAGCGGCCTGGGCTTGGCCTGCGGAATTCCAAGATCGACGCTCATCGGCAACGCGGCGCGGAGCCCATGCCCCGTACGCCGCGCCCTCCTTCCAGTGGGTGCTCGGCAGTAAGACCAAGCCTAGGCAACTGGCGGGGATGCTGCACACGCCAGGGCCTACTGGGGAAGTTTGAGGGGATTTATTAGGTCGGCAAGGATCAACAGAACACCTAGACCCACCAGCAGGACGACGAACGCGTACGTCACGGGCATGAGCTTGGTCAGGTCGACCGGGCCCGGATCGGGCCGGGCACGCAGGCGGAAGATCCACGCCTTGATCCGTTCGTAGCAGATGACCGCCAGGTGGCCGCCGTCCAGCGGGAGCAGCGGGATGAGGTTGAGCAGCCCGACGAACAGGTTGAGTGACGAGACCAGCAGCAGGAACATGCCCATCTTCGTGCGCCAGGTGTCGCTGGAGGAGAACACCTGGCCCGAGACCTGGGCGCCACCCACGACGCTGCCCGCCTGGCCGCCCGGAGTGTTGGCCCGCTCACGGGAGAACAGCTTCGGGATCGCCTTCGGGATGTCGACGACGATGCCGCCGATGGAGGCAGCCATCTGGCCGGTGAACCGGCCCGCGAAACGCAGCGACGCCACCGGCCCCAGGGTGCGGATGTGCGGAGCCGGCTCAACCCCGAGATAGCCGTGCCCGCCCGACCGGCCGATCCGGACCCACACGGTCCTCCGGGATCCCTGCCGTTCGACCAGGACCGGCACGGCGGTGCCCGGCGGGGTCCGCTGGATCAGGCCGGCCAGGCCGTTCCACTCGCGCACGGGCGTCCCGGCGAACGAGACGATGCGGTCACGCGGTCGCAGGCCCGCCGCGGAGGCGGGCGAGACCGGATCGCGGGTCGTGCAGGTGCCACCGCTCGCCGGGACACACGGCGTGACCCTGCGTACGAGGGTGGTGGCGTCCCTGCCGTCCGGGACGCCCACCGCCACCGCGAGGACGAACAGCAGCAGGAACGCGAGGACGATGTTGATCACAACGCCCGCCACGATGACGATCGCCCGCCGCAGCGCCGGCTGGCGGTAGAACGCCCGCGGCTCGTCGGCGGGCGCGATCTCCTCCAGCGGGGTGTAGCCGACGATCTTCACGAAGCCGCCGAGCGGGATGCCCTTGACCCCGTACTCCGTCTCGCCCCGGCGACGCGACCACAGGGTCGGACCGAAACCCACGAAGAACTGCGTCGCCTTCATGCCGAAGCGCTTGGCCGTCATGAAGTGCCCCGCCTCGTGCAGCACCACCGAGAGGAGCAGCGCGAGGATGAAGGCCAGCGCTCCGAGCAGATAGGTCAACCAGACGTCAGCTCCCGTGCCCGGGTCCGCGCCCACCGGTCGGCGGCGAGCACGTCGTCCACGGTGAGCCCGCCGCCCGGATCGTCCCTGATCAGAGGGTCCGGACCGTTCGTGTGCTCGGACACTACCCGCGAGACCGTATCCACAATCGCCGGGAACGCCAGCCTTCCGGCGAGAAAGGCGGCGACGCACTCCTCGTTCGCGCCGTTGTACACCGCGGGGAACGTTCCCCCGGCCTCGCCGACCTCCCGGGCCAGCCGCACGGCGGGGAACGCCTCGTCGTCCAGCGGGAAGAACTCCCACGTGTACGCCCGCGACCAGTCGAGGGCGGGCGCGGCGTCGGGCACCCGGTCGGGCCACCCGAGGCCGAGGGCGATCGCCAGGCGCATGTCCGGCGGGCTCGCCTGGGCGATCGTCGACCCGTCCGCGAACTCCACCATCGAGTGGACGATCGACTGCGGGTGCACGACCACCGCGATCCGGTCGAACGGCACGTCGAACAGCAGGTGGGCCTCGATGACCTCCAGGCCCTTGTTGACGAGCGTCGCGGAGTTGACCGTGACCAGCGGCCCCATCGCCCACGTCGGATGGGCGAGGGCCTGCTCGGGCGTGACGTCGGTCAGCTCGGCGCGGGTCCGCCCCCGGAACGGCCCGCCGCTGGCGGTGACGACCAGCCGGCGCAGCTCGCTGCGGGCCCCTCCGCGCAGGCACTGGGCCAGCGCGGAGTGCTCGGAGTCGACCGGCACGATCTGGCCCGGCTTGGCCCGGCGCTTGACCAGCGGACCGCCGATGATGAGCGACTCCTTGTTCGCCAGCGCGAGCGTACGCCCGGCGTCGAGGGCGGCCAGCGTGGAGCTCAGACCGGCCGCGCCGTCCACGGCGTTGAGCACGACGTCGCACGGCCAGGCGGCGACCTCGGCGATCGTGCCCGGCCCGGCGAGGAGCCTGGGCAGGCGATAGTCCCCTGAGGAGTAGCCCCGCTTCTGGGCCTCGGCGTAGAGCGCGAGCTGAAGGTCCTCGGCCACCGACCCCTTCGCGACGGCGACCACGTCGGGCCGCAGGTCGAGGACCTGACGGGCGAGCAGATCGACCCGGCCTCCCCCGGCGGCCAGCCCGGCCACCCGGAAGCGGTCGGGGTTGCGGCGGATCACATCGATGGCCTGGGTGCCGATCGACCCGGTCGAACCGAGGATCACGATATCTCTGCGGGCGGCTGCGGACGGACTGTCGTCAGGCATCACGCCCCCCATTGTCCCCTGCCCCGAATCGCCCTCGACCGACGGAGGGCACCGGCGGGTACGCGCAGCGGGCGTCGGCCGTTCGGCGGAGGTACGTGGGCGGTGGCGTTGATGGGCCGATCGCGATAACGCCGTGAATCGGAGCACGCCGTCCATATGGCGATTTCTCTCCGTAGTCAGGTGAACACGCTTCGCGCTAGTGTTCCGGCCACGTCTCTCGATCGCGGTCGTTCCCCCGTGGCGGCCGCAGAAGGGCACAAGGGTCATGAAGAACTCCCCTCGCGTCGCGGCCGCGTCGGCGGCGGTCGGCGCGCTCCTGTCGGTCCCCCCGGCCCAAGCCGCACAGGCCGATCCGGCACGCCCCGCCCTCCGCGCGGCGGCCTCCCCCGGCGCCGGCCGCACCGGCTCCCATCCCGTACGCGCGGGGCACAGGGCTCCCGGCCACGGTCACCCGGGCGCGTCCTCCGGCCTCGCCCGGTCCGCGACCGCCGGCCTCGTACGCTCCGGGGCTCCCGCCCTCGGTGACCAGGACGTGTCTCCGGCCGTCCACCCGATGGCGGCGTCCCGGGTCGCGTTCGATCGGCTCGAGCGCTGGTGGACGCCCGACCGCATGCGCAGCGCGAACCCGTTGGACGACCTCGCCGCCATCCCGATGACGACCGGGCGGCCCGTCCCTGCCGGACGCCCGTCCGAGACGCCGGCGACGAAGCCGTCCACCGGGGCCGCCTGGGTCTCCGGCGGCAAGGTGGTGCAGACCGCCGGCCGGGTGTTCTTCACCTACCAGGGGCACCCGGCGTCCTGCTCGGGCAACGCGGTCACCAGCGCGAACCAGAGCACGGTCATCACCGCGGGGCACTGCGTGCGGCTCGACGGCGCCTGGCACACCGACTGGGTGTTCGTGCCCGGCTACCACGACGGTCAGGCGCCCTACGGCAAGTGGACCGCCATGCGGACGCTCACCACGGCCCAGTGGGAGGCGCGTGAGGACCTCGACTACGACGTCGGCGTCGCCACCGTCGCCCCGCTGAACGGCCGTCGGCTGACCGCCGTCGTCGGCGGCCAGGGCATCGCGTTCAACCAGGGCCGCCACCATTCGATGCACGCCTTCGGCTACCCCGCCGGGGCCCCGTACGACGGATCGAAGCTGACCTACTGCAGCGGAACGCCGAAGGACGACCCGGGCAAGACCCACGACCTCGGGCTGACGTGCGACATGACCTCCGGCTCCAGCGGCGGTCCCTGGTTCCTGGGCTTCGACGAGAGGACCGGCGTCGGCACGCAGAACTCCGTCAACTCCTTCAAGTACGACGCGATGCCGAACGTCATGTTCGGGCCGTACTTCGGCACCGCCATACAAGCCCTCTATGACAAAGCACAGAACACCTGATCGAGGGCCTCGCTTTACGCCAAGTCACGATGCCACCACGCACGGTCCTGCACACTTTCGATCCATGCCCAAGTCCGCCCGCGTCGTACGCGCCGTGTCCACCATCGGAGCCCTCCTCAGCACGCTCGGCATCGGAGCGCCCGGTCCCGCGCCGGGCGTGGCGGGGGTGACCGACCACGTGATCGCCGCCAAACGCTCGGCGATCCTGCGGTACTGGACCGTACGCCGGATGCGGCACGCCGTGACCCCGCCGGATCGGCCACGGCACCGGCCGCCGGCGGTGAGCCCGCGGGTCACGGCCGACGTCGGCTCCCCCGCCGGCTCCCCCTTTGACACCGCGGGTCGGCGGGCCACCGCCCCGGCACCGCACCCGCGCCCGCACACCACCGCCGCCACAGACGGGCAGGCCACCACCGCGCCGGACGGGCACGCCGCCACCATGGCGATCCGGCGCCCGCACACCGCCACTACGGCGGACCGGCGCACCGCCACCAGAACGATCCCTTACCCGACGGGCACCGCGCCGGTCCGGAACACCACCGGCGTCCCGGACCGGCAGGCCGCCACCGTCCCGGCCCGGGACACCACCGGCACCCCGGACCGGCAGGGCGTCGCCACGACCGGCCGGCGGGTCGTCGACGCCGCGGACCGGGGCACCGTCCGTGGTGCTCCCGGCTCGCCCTGGAGTTCGTCCGGCGCGGTGCGGGCCACGACCGGCAAGGTGTTCTTCACCATCAACGGCGGCGACTTCGTGTGCTCGGCGGGCACCATCGCCGGTGACAACCGCGACCTGGTCATCACGGCCGGGCACTGCGTGCAGGACGCCGCGGGGGCCTGGGCCCGCAACTGGCTCTACGTCCCCGGGTACGACCAGGGTCGCCGGCCGTACGGCGCGTTCACCGCCCGGCACCTGTTCGTACCGACCGCCTGGTCCGGACGGCACGACGAGAACAACGACGTCGCGATCGTGGCGCTGGCCGCGGCCGGCGGTCGCCACGTCACCGACGTGGTCGGCGCCCAGACCGTCGCGTTCGATCAGCCGCGAGGCGCCGTCGTCTACGGCTTCGGCTACCCCACCGGCGGCCACTATGACGGTGAGCGGCTGGCCTACTGCAGCGGCCGGACCTATCCCGACCGCCATCGGCTCACGCAGGACCAGGGCCTGCGCTGTGACATGTCCGAGGGGGCGAGTGGCGGCCCGTGGCTGGCCGGTTTCGACCCCGTGACCGGCAGGGGCGTGGTCACCTCGGTGAACAGCTTCAAGTACTCCGACGATCCGGCGACGATGTACGGCCCGTATTTCGACGCGGCCGTCCGCCGGGTGTACGAACAGGCGCAGCATGCGTGACCCGCAAATCCCCCACGCACGGTCGGCGGATTCTCTACTGTGGCCCGGCATGGTCAACAGCCCCCGCGTTGAACTGGTCGAGACCTCCTTCGACGACCCGATCGTGACGGGTCTCCACGTCGAGCAGGCGGCCGAGCTGGCCGCCCGGTTCGGCGCGGACGCCGACCGCCCCGCGCCGGCCGAGCCCGGAACGGTCTTCCTGGTCGCCCGTGAACGCGGCGAGCCGATCGGCTGCGCCGGGGTGCGGTGGGTCATGGCGGCGGGCGGGCATCCGTCCGGCGTGCAGGGCGCCGAGGTCGGCCAGATCTACGTCCGGCCGGAGCATCGCGGCATGGGTGTCACCCGGTTGCTGCTGCGCGGGGCCGAGGATCTCGCTCGCCGGCGCGGCTGCCGGATCGCGCGCCTGAAGGCGGCCGATCTCCGGGACGCGGGTCTGTACGAGTCCAGTGGATACGTACGCATTCCGCCCTTCGGATCCCATCCGCCGCGAAGCCTCTGCTTCGAGAAGACGCTCCGGGCGGAGACCCGCCCCTGACCCCCGTGACCGGCCGGCGTGGTCGCCCCGTCAGAACGGGGAACCCACACCGGCCGGGCCTGTCGGCACGTATCCGCCGGTCCTGCGAGGCCGGTTCCCGCTGTCCGTACTCCGGACGCGGATCCCGCCGCTCGGCTCAGCCGGACTCGCGGAGGGCGACGCGGGCGTGCAGACGCCGTAGCGGGGCGGGCAGCCACCAGTTGGCCCGGCCCAGCAACCGCATCGTCGCGGGCACGAGCAGCGCCCGGACGAGCGTGGCGTCGACGACCACGGCGACCAGCAGGCCGACGCCGATCAGTTTGATGAAGGAGATGCCGGACGTCGTGAACGCGGCGATCACGACGGCCAGCAGGAGGGCGGCGTTGGTGATGATCCGGCCGGTGCTCTGCAGCCCGGCGGCCACGGCGGCGGTGTTGTCCTGCGTCCGCTGCCATTCCTCCCGGACCCGGCTGAGCAGGAACAGTTCGTAGTCCATCGACAGACCGAACGCGACGGCCAGGATCAGCACCGGCTGCGACGCCTCGACCGTGCCGGTGGAGGTGAAGCCGAGTACGCCCGAGAGGTGGCCGTCCTGGAACCCCCAGACCATCACGCCGAAGGCGGCGCTCAGCGACAGCACGTTCATGACGAGGGCCTTGAGCGGCAGTAGGACCGATCCGAGCGCGGCGAACAGCAGCGCGAACGTCACCGCCCCGACGAAGAGCGCGGCCCAGGGCAGGACGCGTCCCAGGCTGCCCAGCAGGTCCACCAGCTGAGCGGTCTCCCCGCCGACGTACGCGGCGCCCGGCGAGGGCAGCGACCGGATCCGCCGGACCAGGTCGCGGGCGTCGCCGGACTGCGGGTCGGCGCCGAACCGTACGGCGATGTGCGTCGCGTCCCGTCCGGTGTCGGCGACCGCCGCCGCCGTGACTCCGGGGACGCCGCGCAGCCGGTTCACGTAGCCGTCGAGCTGCGGACGGGAGACGGAGCCGGTGACGACGACGTCGATCGGGGAGAGCGCGCCGTGCGCGAAGTCGCGGTCGAGGGTCGTCGCGACCGTACGGCTCTCCGCGCTGTTCGGCAGCGAGCGGACGTCGACGCTGCCGAAGCGGATGCCGAGGAAGGGCGCTCCGAGGGCGAGCAGCACGAGCGTCACGCCGACCGCGTACGCCACGGGCCGGCGCATGACGCTGTGCGCGATCCGGAACCACGGCCCGTGCTCCGCGCCGTCCGCCCGCCGCTTGGGCAGGACGCGGAGCGCGTCGACGCGCCGCCCGAGGACCGCGAGGAGGGCCGGCAGGACGGTGAGGGCGGCCACCATGTCGACGAGGACGACCGCGATGCCGCCGAGGCCCATGGACCGCAGGAACATCTGCGGGAAGAGCAGCAGGCCGCCGAACGCGATGGCGACCGTGACGCCGGAGAAGGCGACGGTGCGGCCGGCGGTCGTCATCGTGCGGGCCAGGGCCTCCCGCTCAGAATCGGTACGGCCGAGCTCCTCGCGGAAGCGCGTCACGATGAAGAGCGAGTAGTCGATGGCCAGCCCGAGTCCCAGCATGGTGATGATGTTGATCGCGAACGTGGACACGTCGGTCGTCATGGTGATCAGGCGCAGGACGGTGAACGCGCCGAGGATGGCGACGCCGCCGATCGTGAGCGGCAGGAGCGCGGACACCACGCTGCCGAAGATGACGACGAGCAGGACCAGCAGGATGGGCATCGAGATCGTCTCGGCCCGCGCCAGGTCCTTCGAGGTCTGGTCGTGGAGCTGGCTGTTGACGGCGACGGTGCCGCCGCGCAGGGTCGTGAGGCCGGGCGCGGCGAACCGGTCGCGGACCTTCTCGTAGGTCGTGACGCGTGCGGGGACGTCGGCCCCGGCGAGCCGTACGGCGACGTAGGTCGCGTGCCGGTCGCGGGAGACCAGCGCCGGCGAGCCGGTGTTCCAGAACGTCGTGACGCCCCGGACCTGGTCGCGGGGCAGCCGGTCGAGGGTTCGGGTGACGGCGTCGCGGAAGGCCGGGTCGTCGACCGTGCGCGTCGCGCTCTCGTAGAGCACGACCAGGTCTCCGGCGGGCGGGCCGATCCGTTCGTTGATGAGCGCGGTGGCCCGCGCCGACTCCGAATGTGGATCCTCGAAGCCGCCGCCCTTGAGCGCCCCGAAGACCTGGGTGCCCCACACGACGGCGAGGACGGCGAAGACGGCGGCCGCGCCCAGGACCCACCGGCGTCGGCGGTGGGTCAGGCGGGCGAGTGATTCGAGCATGGTCGGCTCCCCCGGAGTAACCTGTTATCGACGATCAGAAGAGTTAACACCGTTTATTCGTTAACAGCGTTTACCGAAGCACACATCGTTAACGAATGTCAAGGGAGCAGCGTGACGACCCGCCGCGAACGCATGCGCGAGGCCACCGTGCGCGAGATCCAGGAGGCGGCGCGCCGGCACCTGCGGGCCCACGGCCCCACGGGCATCTCCCTGCGGGCCATCGCCCGCGACATGGGCATGACCGCGCCCGCCCTCTACCGCTACTACGCGAGCCTGGACGACCTCATCGCGGCCATGATCGAGGGCTACAAGGGCGAGATCCGCGAGACGATCGAGGCGGCCCGGGACACCCTGCCGGCCGAGAATCTCAGCGGCCGGCTCGCCGAGGCGTCGCGGGCCTTCCGGCGCTGGGCGCTCGACCACCGGCCGGAGTTCACGATGATCTTCGGGGCTCCGCTCCCGGGGTACGAGCCGCCGGCGAAGGACGCCGACCCCTCCCCCATAGGCTTCGGCGCCGTCTTCTTCACCATGTTCGCCGATCTATGGGAGCGCGCGCGGTTCGCCGTGCCCGCCGACGAGGACATCCCGCCCGCGCTGCGCGACCAGCTCCTGCACTTCGCCAAGGCGTGCGGCCTCGACCGGACCGGTATCCCGCTCGGCCTGATCCGCCTCTACGCCGGAGCGTGGGTGCGGCTGTACGGCCTCGTCGCGATGGAGGCGTTCGGGCACGTGAAGTTCATGCTGGACGACGGCGAGCCCCTCTTCGAGGCCGAACTCGCCGACATGTTCACGTCCCTCGGCTTCGAAGCGCCCGCTCCCCCGGGTCAGAGCCCCTCGGCGAGCGCCGACCAGAACTCCGACTCGTAGGCGTGGAGCATGCGGGCGGCGCGCAGCGCCTCCCGCGGGTCCTCCCCGGCCGCCAGCCCCTGCTCGATGACCGCCGTCGCCTGCTCGGCGAAGCCGGGCGGCGGCGCGGCGAAGTAGCGGAAGAAGGCGACGCCCTCCTCGGCGAGGTCGTACCGGGAGGCGAGGGCGTCGGCCGTCCGGCCGCAGTACGTCCCCCACTCCTCGAGGTTGGCCAGCATCGCGAGCGCGAGGCCGCTGCGGGTGCCCGACAGGGCGCTCCACGCGAGGTACGCCGGGTAGGCCTGCGCGAGCGGACGCGGCTCGTACGCCCGCAGGTCGTCCTCCGTCAGCCCGAGGGCGGCGGCGAAGCCGGACAGCAGGCCCAGCGCGGTGCCCTCGCCCCCGGCGAGGGCGAGGAAGAGATCGCCTGACGGCGGGTCGGGGAAGCGGGCGGCGAAGAGGGCGAAGCTGCGGCGGTCGCTGCGCACGATGTGCCACTGCTCCCCCGCGAGCCAGGTCAGCCGCTCTCGCGGCACGGCCGAGGCCTCCAGCAGGTCGAGGAAGCGGTTGCCTCCCGGCGGGTTCTCCGCGCGGGCACGGCGGACGAGGTCCTCGGCGGCGGTCATGGCATCAGCCGAACATCAAGGTGCCGCCCGCGTCAATCGGGACGCGCGGAGTCGTCCTCTTCGAGCGGCCGGACGGGGTGGTGCCCGTCGAGGCCCAGGCGTTCGCGGATCTCCCGCTGCACCGTCTCCGGGTCGTGCTGCGCGTCGACCCCGAAGACGAACTCCTTACGCCGGAACAGCTCCAGCACCGGGTTCGTCTTCTCGTGGTAGTCGCGCAGGCGGGCGGCGAGCGCCTCGGGAGTGTCGTCCTCCCGGGTGACCAGCTCGCCGCCGCAGACGTCGCAGCGACCGGGCCGTTTCGGCCGGTCCTCGATGAGGTTGTAGTCCATGCCGCACACGGAGCAGAGCCGGCGGGCGAGGACCCGGCGGCGGACCTCGGAGTCCGGCAGGTCGAGGTAGATCACGCCGTCGATGTCGTAGCTCTCGAGGAAGAACTCGGCCTGGCGCCGGTTGCGCGGGAACCCGTCGATGATGAAGCCGTAGTTCCAGTCGTGCTGGTCGAGGCGGTCGCGGACGATCCGCTCGACGAGGTCGTCACCGACCAGCTCCCCGGCCGCCATGATCCGGCGCACCTGAGCACCGATCTTGGTGTGGTTCTTCACATGCCATCGGAAGATGTCGCCGACGCTGATCTGCACGAGGTCGTACTCGCGCGCCAGCATGGCGCCCTGGGTGCTCTTGCCGCTTCCCGGTACTCCCATGACCACGTACTTGCGCACCGTCCGCAGGATGGCACAACGCGTGCGCCCCTGTCAGCCGGCCGGGGACTTGACACGCCGACCCGGAGGAGCGTAGTAACAGTGTTATTGACCAATAACGCTGTTTTTGAGGGGGCCTTCGATGGCAGCGACGCCTTATGCGCGGGCCCAGGGACATGGACAGTCCGCCCTGCGTACGACCCTGCTCGACATCGCGGGCGAGCTCCTGGCGACCGAGGGGCCCGAGGGGCTGTCCATGCGGCGCATCGCGTCGGCCGCGGGCTGCTCGACGACGGTCCTGTACACCCTCTTCGGCGGGAAGGACGGGCTGGTCGAGGCGCTGTACGTCGAGGGGTTCTCCCGCTTCGCTCGGCGCTTCGAGGCCGTCCGCGAGGACGACCCGCTCTTCCGCCTGTACGCGCTGGGCCACGCCTACCGCGCCACCGCGCTCGCCGCGCGCAACTACTACGACCTCATGTTCGGCCGGCCGATCCCCGGATGGGAGCCGAGTCCGGAGGCGATGAACGTCGCCCAGGAGACCTTCGGCCACCTCGAACGCGCCGTCGCCACCTGTCTGGAGGAGGGCCGCATCCCCTCGGGCGATCCGAAGGTGATCGCCGAGTCGCTCTGGTCGGTGGCCCACGGCGTCGTGAGCCTGGAGCTCGCGGGACACCTGTCCGACCCGGACGCCGTGTTCACGGCGGCCATCACCGCCATCGGAGTCGGCTTCGCGCCGACGGAGGAGGAGCAATGACCAGTCGTTTTCTGAGCGGCGCGTTCGCGCCGGCCACCGACGAGGTGACCGCCTTCGACCTGCCCGTCACCGGGCGGGTTCCCCCCGAGCTGAACGGCCGCTACCTGCGCAACGGCCCCAACCCGCTCGGGCTGGAGGACCCGGAGGCGTACCACCTGTTCGTCGGCGAGGGCATGGTGCACGGCGTCCGGCTGCGCGACGGCCGCGCCGAGTGGTACCGCAACCGGTGGGTCCGGTCGCGGGACGTCGCGAGCCGGCTCGGCGAGGAATGGCCCGGCGGCCCCGACGAGGAGGACTTCGACTTCGCGGCCAACACGCACGTCCTCGCCCACGCGGGCCGCACGCTCGCACTGGTCGAAGCGGGCCCGCGCCCGTACGAGCTGTCCTATGAGCTGGACACGGTCGGCCCGTTCGACTTCGGCGGCACGCTGCCGGGGGCCTACACCGCGCACACGAAGCACGACCCGCGCACCGGCGAGCTGCACGCGGTCGCGTACCACTTCGGCTGGGAGTACATCCAATACCTCGTCGTGGACGCCCAGGGCGCCGTCACCCGCACGGTGAACGTCCCGGTGCAGGACGGCCCGATGATGCACGACTTCGCGCTCACCGAACGCCACGTGATCCTGTACGACCTGCCGGTGACCTTCAGCATGGACCTCGCGGCCGGCGGTGCTCGGCTGCCGTACGCCTGGAACCCCGCGCATCCGGCACGCGTGGGGATCATGCCCCGGGACGGCGACGGCTCCTCCGTGCGCTGGATCGACATCGATCCGTGCTTCGTGTTCCACACCCTCAACGCGTACGAGGACGGGGACCGGCTCGTCGTCGACGTGGCGCGGTATCCGGAGATGCTGGTGGGCGGCCGGCTGGAGGAGGTCCCGGCGCCCGCCCTGGACCGCTGGACGATCGACCCCGCGGCCGGGAAGCTCTCATCCCAGCGCGTCGACGACCGGCCGCAGGAGTTCCCCCGGGTCGACGAGCGTCTCGTCTCCGAGCCGCACCGCTACGGCTACACGGTGAGCGCGGCGGAGCTGCTCCGCACGAAGGCCGGCGAGGCGCTGCTCAAGCACGACTATATGACGGGCGTCGCCGAGGTCCGGGAGTTCGCGGCGGGCGCCGCCGTCGGAGAGGCGGTCTTCGCCCCGCGCTCGCCCGACGCCGCCGAGGACGACGGCTATGTCATGGCCCTGGCGTTCGATCCCGAACGCGGCGCCACCGACCTCGTCATCCTCGCCGCGCAGGATTTCACCGGCGAACCGGTCGCCCGCGTACACCTGCCGACCCGAGTTCCGGCTGGCTTTCATGGCAGTTGGGTGCCTGACCAAAACTGAGTGCTAATCCCGGAGAATCGTATACGACCGGCAATTCTCCAGGGTTTTGCCCTGCCTTGTGGTTTCCCACACTGACGCCTCACCAGACCCCCGGTAGAAATGGAGGCCGAACGGAGCCGAGAAGTTTGGGGGGACGTCATGGCCCGTTCCACACCGACATTCGATCCGAGGGGCCTCACCATCGAGCAGTGCTGGGGTGAGGCATGCGTGATCTGCCACAAGAGGTGGCCCCGGCCCCGTGTGCACGTCGGCCGGCTGCCCGACGACTCTCGCGTGTTCGCCTGCGACGAATGCGCCCCCGCGCTGCGCATTCCGGTCCAGCAGACCCGGGGCCGGCGCGCGAAGATCAGAGCCTAACCGGAAAAGGACGTCCTGGGTCCGGGGGGAGCCCGGGACGCCCGATGAGAGACGCGCGCTCGGCGGGGGCGGCCGAGCGCGCGTCTCCTCTTTTCGGTCATCCGCCCCGGGCACTGATCAGTGTCGGGCGGCCTGCCAGGCGCGGGTCCAGGCGGCGTAGTCGGCGCAGTCCTCGCCCGGTCCGCCACAGTCCTTCGTGGGCGTACGGGCAAAGATGATCTTGTTGAGGTACGACCGGTCGCCGACGTGGTAGGCGGTGCAGAACTGGGCGCGCAGCCGGTCGTGCCCGCAGGCCTCCGGATTGGCCGGGGCGACGCCGTCCCACTCCGCCACCTGCTGCTGGACCTCCGGGGAACTCACCCAGTTGAGCCACTGGTACATGCAGTTGGGATGACTCCCACGGGCCCCGATCATCCAGGCGTCCATCCAGCCGGTGACGCCCTCGCGCGGGGTCACCCCGGCGACGGACCGGCCGCTCCGGCTGAGCACGTCCACCTGGTAGGGCCAGACCTGGCCCAGGGCGGCCTGCCCGTCGGCGAACGGCGCGATGGCGTCGGACGGGTTGAGCCAGTACGTGCTGACGTACGGGTGCTGCTTGGCGATGACCGACTGCGCCGCGGCGAGCTGCTTGCCGGTCAGCGCGAACGGGTTCTTGATCTTCAGCTTCGGATCGTGCGCCTTGAGGTAGAGGGCGACGTCGCCGAACGTCAGCGGGCTGTCGCGGACCACGAGACGGCCGGCGTACTTCTTGGCCTCCGCCGGATCGAACAGCGCGCCCCAGCTGTCCGGTGCCGTGCGCACGACCTTCTGGTCGTACATCAGGAGGTTGGCCCCCCAGGTGAAGGGCACTCCGTAGGACTTGCCGTCCTTGGTGAGCTGCGCGCGAAGGGCCGGTTCGAGGTCCTTGTAACCGTCGATCAGGTCGGGGTTGACCGGCACGACCTGGCGGTCCGCCACGAGCTGCCCGGCGATCTCCGGCGGCGCGGCGATGCCGTCGTAGCGGAGATTCGGCTTCGACATCAGCTGGAGCATCTCCTGCGCGTTGGCCGCGTACTTGACGTCCACCCGGCACCGGGCCTTCTTCTGGAACGGCGTGACCCAGTCGACCCGGGGGTCGTTGGAACCGTCCTCGGCGTAGCCGCTCCATGTCAGGAGGGAGACCGAGCCCTCACCCGGTCCCATGGTGTCGGCCGCGCGGACCTCGCGCACGCGGTGGCCGCCGCCCCCACTGCCACCGCCACCGCTGCAGCCGGCCAGGCCGAGCACGGCGGCCAGCACGGCCGACACGGCTGCCGCGCGCCGTCGTGAAACCCTCATCCCGCTCCCGTCTCATGGAACACGTCTCTCGCGAGCGTAACGACATGTGCGGGTGAGTGCGGACCGGACCCACGATCAGGAGAAATGGAGGTCCGGGCAACCGTGCCGGGGGCTACACGGTTGCCCGGACTCCTGCGGCCTCAGGAGAGCGCCCCTCTGCGGTCACGCCTGTCACGGAGGTGTTGGAGGGGGAGGCGGCGTGACCGACAAATGCTCGCCTGAGACCGCGGCTCGGGTGCGACGGTCTCGGGTCGCGTACGGCGGCGGGTCATCGGAACGACCCACCGGGTCGGGAGGCGGCGGGAAGCCTGCCCGGTGCGGCGCCCGGCGACGCGCCGCGGGTCTGATAGGGGATGCGGGGACGCGCTTTGAGCGCCTCGATGGACTCGACCAGCTCCTTCACCGTCGGAGCCTCGATGAACTCGCCGGGCCCCCGGTCGTTGGGAGGGAGTGCCCACCAGTGGCCGGTGGCGTCGCCGAACCAGATCGTCCACTCCGGGTAGCGCGCCGCCAACACGGCGAGCAGTGAGAACGGCGTCTGGTCGGGCGAGTCGTCGGCAGACATGGGGTGCTCCCTGGCAACCGGGGAACTTCTGAAGTTTGCGCCAACAGCTATCGACAAACGCAGTGTGTCGTATGCCACAGAGCAGGTCAAGAGCTCCGGCTAGTATTTGTAGTTTTGGCTGTCAAGCTGCCGGCTCAGGGCAAACCAATACTCGCGGAAGCTGAGACTTTTTCAAGATGATCGGATGCTCGCGGCGGACACGCGAAGATGATCTTGCTCAACCCCCTGTGGACGGGCCCCTCGGCCCCATCGTGGCCCAGCCTGCCGCCCGAGACCACCCTCCGCCACCCCGCTTTGACCTCCAGGTGACAACCACCCGATTTAACGCCGTCCGGAAATCCCGCTGAACGTGAATTGAAAACAGGCCGCCGATATGAAAATTCAGCGACCTGCGCAATGAACCGGGCATCAAGCTCTTTAATGTCGAATGACGGCACCCGGGACGAGTGGCTTGGAACGCACCATGCCGCCCCTTCGTCGCCGGGACGCCGCGAAGCGTCCCCCAGCCGGCCCGGACGTGCGTGATCGCGCCCGCCGGCCTGCGGGCGCGATCACGCCGACGCCGGTCAGCCGTTCGTGGGGAACCCCAGGTTGACGCCGCCGTGGGACGGGTCGAGCCACCGGGAGGTGACGACCTTCCCGCGCGTGTAGAAGTGCACGCCCTCGGTGCCGTGCACGTGAGTGTCGCCGAACAGCGAGGCCTTCCAGCCGCCGAAGGAGTAGTAGGCCATCGGCACCGGGATCGGGACGTTCACGCCGACCATCCCGACCTCGACCTCGTTGGTGAACCGCCGGGCGGCGCCCCCGTCGTTGGTGAAGATGGCGGTGCCGTTGCCGTACGGGTTGGCGGCGATCAGCTCCATGCCGGTCTCGTACGACGACGTCCGTACGACCGACAGGACGGGACCGAAGATCTCGTCCCGGTAGCAGTCCATCTCCGGCGTCACGTGGTCGAGGACCGTCGGGCCGAGCCAGAAGCCGTCACCGCCCGGCAGGGCGTGCTCGCGCCCGTCCACGGCCAGCGTGGCGCCCTGGGCGACGCCGCCGTCGAGGTAGGACGTGACCTTGTCCCGGTGCGCCCCGGTGACCAGCGGGCCCATCTCGGAGCCGTCGCGGTCGCCGGGTCCGACGGTCAGCTTCGCGACCCGCTCCTTGATCTTGGCGATCAGCTCGTCGCCGACCGGGTCGACGGCGACGACCGCGGAGATCGCCATGCAGCGCTCCCCCGCCGAGCCGAACCCGGCGGAGACGGCCGCGTCGGCGGCCAGGTCCAGGTCGGCGTCGGGCAGCACGATCATGTGGTTCTTCGCGCCGCCGAGGGCCTGCACCCGCTTGCCGTGCGCGGTGCCGGTCTCGTACACGTAGCGCGCGATCGGCGTGGAGCCGACGAAGCTCACCGCGCTCACGTCCGGGTGGGTGAGCAGCCCGTCGACGGCCGCCTTGTCCCCGTGCACGACGTTGAAGACGCCTTCGGGGAGCCCGGCCTCCTTCCACAGCTCGGCGATGAGGACCGCGGCCGACGGGTCCTTCTCCGAGGGCTTGAGCACGAAGGTGTTCCCGCAGGCGATGGCGAGGGGGAACATCCACATCGGCACCATGGCGGGGAAGTTGAACGGCGTGATCCCGGCCACCACGCCCAGCGGCTGGCGGATGGAGTAGGAGTCGACCCGCGTGGAGACGTTCTCCGAGAAGCCGCCCTTGAGCAGGTGCGGGATCCCGCAGGCGAACTCCACCACCTCCAGGCCGCGGGCGACCTCGCCGGCCGCGTCGGCCCGTACCTTGCCGTGCTCGGACGTGATCACGGCGGCGACCTCGTCGCGGTGCTGGTTGATCAGTTCACGGAACGCGAACAGCACGTTCGCGCGCCTGGTGAGGGACGCGTCCCGCCACGCGGGGAACGCCTCGCGGGCCGCCGCCACGGCGGCGTTCACCTCGTCGGCCGAGGCGAAGTCCACCCGTCCGGCGACCTGCCCGGTCGCCGGGTCGTACACGTCTCCCTGACGCTCGGCGGTCCCGGTCCAGGGCTTGCCGCCGATCCAGTGGGTGATCTGCTTCATGACGAGATCGCCTCCAGGGCGTCGACGAGGATTCCGAGCCCCTCCCTGCCCTCGTCCTCGGTGAGCGTGAGCGGCGGGGCCATCCGGATGGTGTTGCCGTACAGGCCGCCCTTGCCGATGAGCAGGCCGCGGGCCTTGGTCTCCTCCAGCATCCGGACGGCGAGTGCCGGCTCGGTCAGCTCGATCGCGAACATCAGGCCCTTGCCGCGCACCTCGGTGACGATCGGCAGCCGGGCGCCGGCTTCCCGGAGGCCGTCGATGATCTGCTCGCCGACCTTGGCGGCGTTGGCCTGCAGGTCGTGGTCGAGGATGTAGTCGAGCGTCGCGTTGGCGGCGGCGGTGGAGATCGGGTTGCCGCCGAACGTCGACAGGCCGGTCGCGTGCAGCGAGTCCATCAGCTCGCCACGGGCGACGAGGCCGCCGATGGCGAAGCCGTTCCCGAGCCCCTTGGCGAACGTCATCATGTCGGGCGTCACGCCGTGGTTCTGGATGCCCCAGAAGTTCTGGCCGGTCCGGCCCCAGCCCGTCTGCACCTCGTCCGCGATGAACAGGATGCCCTCTTCGGCGAGGACCTCCTGGTACGCCGCGTACAGCCCGTCCGGCGGAACGGTGTAGCCGCCGACGCCCTGGATCGGCTCGGCGATGATCGCGGCCACGTCGCCGGCCGTCACGGTGGCGAGGTTGTGCCGCAGGTCCGCCACGCAGACCTCGATGTAGTCGGCGTCCGAGAGCCCGCGGAACTGCGGCAGGTGCCGGTCACCGCCGTGCAGGAAGTTCACGGTCAGCGGCGACAGCCCGTTGTTCTTCCAGGTGCGGTTGCTGGTGATCGCGGTCGCGCCGAACGAGCGGCCGTGGTAGCTCTGCCGCATGGCGAAGACCTGGTTGCTCTTGCGCGCGTACGTCGCGAGCAGCAGGGCCGTCTCGTTCGCCTCGGTCCCGGAGTTGGTGAAGAACACCTTGGCGTCGTCGATGCCGGAGAGGCGGGCGATCTTCTCGGCGAGCTCGACCTGGCCGCGCATCAGATAGAGCGTCGAGGTGTGCACGACCCCGGTACGGAGCTGGCGCTCGACGGCCTCGCGCACCTCGGCGAGGTCGTAGCCGAGCGTGTTGGTGACGATCCCGGCGAAGAAGTCGAGGTACGAGCGGCCGTCCGCGTCGGTGACGCGGTTGCCCTTCCCGCTGACGATCTCGATGGGCTCGTCGTAGTAGAGGGCCATCCAGTTCGGCATGACCGCGCGATGACGTGCAAGCAAGTCCGACATAACACGAGTCTTCCCGCTGAACACCCCAAAGCGCCACCCGACAGACTGTCAACGTCGATACGCCACATCTGTCAACGTGTCGGGCGTGCCGCCGACTTCAGAGCTCGTTGAGGCGGCGGGCGAGCCGGAAGTCGTACTCCGTCAGGCCTCCGGCGACGTGCGTGCTCTGCGTCAGGGTGACCTTGTTCCACCGGATCGCGATGTCCGGATGGTGGTTCAGCTCCTCGGCGACCTCCGCCACCCGGTTGACGAACACCATCGCCTCCTTGAAGTCCTTGAACGTCACGGTCTTGACGATCGCGTCCTCGGCGCGCTCCCAGCCCGGGGTCGTCGCCAGCTCGCGGTCGATGGCGTCGCTGTCCAGCCGATCCATCTGGCTCCTCCTACCGTGGGTTCCGTAGCATCACAATTGTGCTGCCCACTCTGGCCGACGTCTTGCGGCTCGACGCGGTCCGGCGGGGCGAGCCCCGGATCATCGCCGGCGCGGACCACCTCGACAACCGCGTGCGGTGGGTCCACTCCGCCGAGGTCACCGACATCGCCCACCTGCTGCGCGGCGGCGAGCTCGTGCTCACCACCGGCATCGCGCTGCCGGACGATCCGGCCCGCCTCCGCACGTACGTCGCCGAGCTGGCCGACGTGGGCATCAGCGGCCTCATCGTCGAGCTGGGCCGCAAGTACGCGCGCGAGCTGCCCGACGCGTTCGTCGCGGCGGCCGAGGAGCACGGCCTCCCGCTCATCGCCTGGGCCCGGGAGACGCCCTTCGTCGACGTCACCGAGGCCGTCCACGCTCGGATCATCGACGCCCAGCTCGCCGAGCTGCGCGCCTCGGAGAAACTGCACGAGGTGTTCACCCAGCTGTCCGTCGACGGCGCGCCGCCGGCCGAGGTGGTCCGCCAGGTGGCCGGCCTGGCAGGGCATCCCGTCGTGCTGGAGAACCTCGCCCACCAGGTGCTCGCCGCCGAGATGGCCGGCTCCGACCCCGCCGAGCTGCTGACCGGCTGGGAGATCCGCTCACGCGCCGTGAGTCCCGAGGAGCGCACCGCGTACGACGAGTCCTCGCGCTGGCTGATCACGGTCGTCGGCGCGCGCGGCGAGGACTGGGGACGGCTCATCATCACCTCGATGGACCCGCCGTCACCCCGCGACGTCGTCCTCATCGAACGCGCGGCGACCACCCTCGCCCTCGGCCGGCTGCTCGACCGGCACGCCGAGAGCCTCGAACGCCAGGCCCACGGCTCGATCATCAACGGCATCCTCGCCCACGCGTACGCCGACCCGCAGGAGGCCGCCGCCCGCGCCCGCGCACTCGGCGTACCGCTCACCGGACGCCGCCTGCTCGGCATCGTGGTCCTCCCCCGGGCGTCCGCCCGGCCCGCCCCTCTCCCGGCCCTCGGCCTGAAGGACGACGACGCCACGTCCTCCACCGACTCGATCGCCGACCTGGCCGAGGCGACCGCCGCCGCCTGCCGGGAGGCGAACCTGCCCGCCCTCGTCGGCACCCTCGACGAGAGCTCCCCGCAGGCCCGCGTCGGCGTGCTCGCCTCACTCCCCTCCCGCGCCGTCGAGGACGACGTCCTGTGCGAGGTCGCGCGCCGCCTCCGCGCCCACCACTGCGGAACGGCCGGCCGCACGACGGATCCGGGAGGCCGGACCGCACGCCCGAGCGGCGGCGCGGAGGCGTTCGTCATGGCCGTAGGCTCGACCGTGGAGTCCGTACGCGACGTCCGCCGATCGTTCCTGGAGGCCGAACAGGTCGCCGACGTCGCCGCCGAACGCACCGACCGCCGGCTCTTCTACCGCCTGCCCGACCTGCGGCTGCGCGGGCTACTGCACCTGCTGCGCGACGACGCGCGCCTGCAGACGTTCACCGAACGCGAGCTGGGACCGCTACTGACGTACGACGCGCAGCGCGGCAGCGACCTCGTCCACGTGCTCGGCCTCTACCTGGGAAGCGGTCGCAACAAGGTCCTCACCGCCCAGCGCGCCCACCTGTCCCGCCCGGCGCTGTACGAGCGGCTCCGCCGCATCGAACGCGTACTCGCCGTGGACCTGGAGGACGTCGAGTCCTGCGCCTCCCTCCACGTCGCCCTACTAGCCCTCGACGCCGTCCGCAAAGACCACCCCTGACCCCACGGCGGCCCGCGACGTCCGCCGCGAGCGGGCCGGTGATCCGGCCGGGCAGCCGGATTGGTGCAAGGACGACCTGCCGACCGAGCCGAGCAGGCCTCGGATGGGCCGGCGATCGGACGGACCGGCGCGGGTGCGAGGCACCCGCGCCGGTCCGTGCCGGTCAACCGGCCGAACGACCGGTGAGCGCGGCGGCCTCCTCCGGTGCCAGACCGTCGAGAGGGGCGACTTCGACGCAGCCTCCCGAAGCGTTGCTGCGGATGGATTTGCGCCACGGGAGCCTGAGCTGATCGATGCGGGTCATCTGGGCCTTTCCTAGGGTCGAGACGCCGCCAGCCGACGAAGGACGGCGGCGGATTCGTCGATGCCGACCGCCTCAGCGACAAGTCGGTTGAACACGAGCGAGTAGGCATGGACGTCGGCGTCGTCCTCGAGGTACAAGGCGCTACTTAAGGCTTCGATGTACCCAACATCCGGCATGAAACGCTCCGGGAACTCCAGGATGGCGAAGGTGCCCGCCGCGCCTGGATGCGCGCCGACGTCGTGCGGCAGGACCTGAATGGTGACGTTGGGGAGCTCGGCCAGCTCGGCGAGACGAGCGTATTGGGCCCGCATGACGTCCACACCGCCGATCATGCGGCGCAGGACGTTCTCGTCGATGACGCACCAGAGCTCCAGCAGGGGCTTTCGCTCGGTGAGATTCACTTGCCGGTTGAGGCGCACCTCGACCCGCCGCTCGACCTCGGAGTCGGGGGCGAGCTGCATGAGCCCGGCTCGGATCACCTCCCGTGCGTAGTCCTCGGTCTGCAGCAGGCCGTGGACGACCAGCGCGTCGTAACACCTGAGCGACCGGGCTTCGGTTTCCAGGGCGATGTAGGTGGCGTACGCGGCGGGCAGGGTGTCGGTGTAGCGATGCCACCAGCCGCGTTCTCGTGCGCCGCGGGCCAGCTCCACGAGGTCGGCGCGGCGCCGGCCGTCCACCTTGTAGGTGTTGAGGAGCCGTTGGAGCTCGACGGGTTTGATCCGTCGTACGGCGGTCTCCATCCGGCCGAGCGTGGCGCGGCTCCACTTGAGCCGTTCCGCCGCCTGGTCGAGGGTGAGACCGGTCTGTTCGCGAAGACGCCTTAGCTCGATCGCGATCCGGCGTTCGCGGATGGTCGGTGAGGGATCCGGCACGAGCCCAGTGTGGCGACGTCACTCAGTGCAATCAATCGGTTTCGGATTGTTACCGAACGGTACATCGTGAGAATTCTCAGCGAACCGCTTGCGCGGATGAGCAGCGCGGAGCACTATGCGTAAGAACCCGAACACGCCATGTGATCGAGGGGGTCGCTCGAGTTGGGTACGGCAGGGAACCACAGGCGCGCCGCAACGTCCTCGGCCGCTTGAGTCACCACCGCTCCGGCAGAGCCGGCCCCCGACCCACCCCTCGGGTCCGTGTCGTGCTCCCGGGACCACTGGGAGATCGGCCATCTCCCCTGGCCCTCGGCACTCACCCCATCCGACGGGAGGGCGCACCACCGTGACCGCCACGCTCCACGAGACGACGTCGACCGCCACCACCGCCATGATGTGCTGGCGCCGCACGTTCCCCGGCCGCCCGGACCAGGCTCGGCTCGTCCGCCGGTTCGTGGCCTTCCTCCTCGACGACTGCCGCCGCGCCGACGACGCGGTCCAGGCGGTGGCCGAGCTCGCCGGCAACGCCCTCATCCACACACGCTCCGGCCGGCCCGGCGGCACGTTCGTCGTCGAGGTACGCCGCTGGGACGACGGCCTCGCCGTCTCCGTCACCGATCAGGGCGGGTCGCTCGAGGACAGCGGCCCGCACCGAAGACCGCAGGACGACGACCTCGCCGAGAACGGCCGCGGCCTCCCCATCGTCGCCGACCTCGCCACCCGCGTCACCTGGACCGGCGACCCCGACCACGGCCACACGGTCACCGCCACCTTCACCTGACCGCCCCGTGCCCTCCGCGCGTGTTCACGGTGCTCTCCAACCGGTAGCGTCCTGGCGTCACAAGGTGGTGGTCAGCTTCTTGTGATCCTCTCGTCTCCCCAGACAGAGGACCAGGCGGTCGCGGATCTTCCAGCTTTCCTCAGTCGGGTTGATGTACGTGAGGCTCACGGGATGCCTCCCCGCATCCTGTTTCGGCAGACCCGTACGGCGACAGCCCTCGTCGCTCTTTCGCTTGACCTTGCCGAGGCCCGGCCACGCGCCGTCCGGCAGGCTGAACGTCGAGAAGACTTCAAACTGATGCGGCTCGAAGCAGCTGATGACGGTCACGGAGTACATCGTCGCCCCCGGTGGCTGATCGAAACAGTCACCCTTACCCAAGTCGTCCACATCCCGCCAGGAGGCGTACGTCGTCGTCAACTTCGCGCCGTCCTTCCGCTCGATCGAGCACACCACATGCCGAACCCCGTGCCGCCATGCGGTGGTGTTCGGGTAGGCGAAGTGAATCGCGAGTGCGACACCGTCAGGCTGATGGCTCGGCGCCTTCGCCATGCGCTTCCTGCACTCGGCGTCCGCCTGCGCCTTGACCGCGCCGTCCCCCGGCCAGGTATGGCCGGAGGCATCGAACACCGCGCCAACCTGACCGTCATGCGGCTCGCCACATGACCGAGCGACACTGGTCTTGATCAGCTTCTGCCCGTGCGGCTGGTCGTAACACTGCCCGACCGACAGAGTCAGCGCCGCCGGCGTATCGTCCGGCCCGTCTGCGTGATCGGGCGCGGTCGCGTCGAAGCCCCAGGCGATGACGGCCAGCGCCACGAGGTTCATGAACAGGGCGTAGAACAGCAGCCCGGCCCCACGATCCGTACTACGGCGAATCTTCTGGAACGCCACTACGACGAAGACCAGAGACACCGGGATCAGCCCGACGGTGGCGAACACCGCCGCCGCGACCACCGCCCGACTCCGGCCCTGCCCGGGAAGCCGAACCGGCTCAAACGAGGGAGAGGTTGTATTCACAGATTCCGCTATCTAATTTATTGGCACGAACTTCGAGCCGTCGACCCGATGCACAAAGCAAGCCTTACACGCGACAGCCGAAAGACGTAACAACAAGGAACTTCTTCGATCTCAGCCCCTCAGAAGCTACTCCGAGTCGCACACTTGCCGATTCACCAAGAAGAACTGAAGTTTCTCGAAGAGCACGGTAACCGCCTCGCCGATTTCGCAATGCAAGGCCTTGCCCAGAAATCATTCGTTTTCTCCGGGTAAGCGATTCTTATTACGAGCATCCGCCACGCGAGACTCGCACTAAGATTCGCCCCCGCAGCTAGCCACTCGCGAAACCCTTCGAGAAATTTCCACTCGGTCGCGGCATCTACGCCGGTCATCGATCTTGTCCCCACACACAATTCGACTAGCTGAACGAACAACGAGCCGGGGCACTGTCAGGTCAGCGAGTCGATACACAGTAGCCAAACGCGATCTTGCAACATCCCGAAAGTCCTAGGAGGATACCAGTAGCGCATCAATAAATGGTTGTGGCGGACAATACCTGTGCTCCAGAATATAATGGATGATGAGAGTTGGCGCCACAAAAGAGGTGCCGTTCGGCGATGCGACATGGATCTCTCCGGTCCCCAGCCAGGCAATTTCTCCGGTTGAAGATTCTACCTTGACCGGAGACTCCACCTCACAGAACTCGCAATAATGAAGTCCACGCATAACATTCTTTGGGTTCTGCGCTAGATGAATTAGTTTTTCGATTACATCGACAGGAGTCGCGGACTGCGGGAACTCGCATCCAGCCCCTAGCCATCCCACATTTAGCATCCCCGATGTCCGCCGCTTCGATATACCGGTTCCGTGCTCAGATAGGTATCTGTATGGAGAAAGATCCGGGTATGTAGTCATCCCACCTCTACCTAACTTCCGTACATGCAGCCCAGTGACAGTCTCCCATTCGAGGCTTGAGGAGATCGCTTAGAGATGTCGGAACATCGACCGTCTGCGACTCTCGCAGAATGGTCAATCCCACAGGAGCTTTGAGCGTATAGTTGGGCACCTCATCCCCCGGCCCGTATACTGTCACAGGCGCCCTACCTGTACCTCGCTCGATACCCAGGCCTACCACGTCCGGAATCGTCTTACCGTGTTCAGCGTAGACGATCAGCCTGGTGCCCGACGGGACCACCGTGGCACCTGAGCCATATCTGTATTCTCCACGCCCGGCGAAGACAATCGCGCGGTCGGGACGACCTCCTTCGAGAACCCGTCCTGCTGCGCCATGGCCGGCTCTAGCGCGTGCACTCGGCGATGTCGCCGCGCTAGGACCAGTTGTGTCATCCGTGGCGGCCTTTGCTCCGGCCGACGCCTCGCCGCCCGCAGCGTCCTCCTCACCACGAGCCACAGCGGAGGCCACCTTGCCGAGGGCACCTTTGACCTTGGAGGCGGCCTTAGCGATGGCGTTGGTGGCGACACGGCCCCCGGCAGTGGTGGCCAGTTTTCCGAGGATCGCGCCGCCGGCCTTACCAGCTCCCCAACTGGCAACAGCGGTCAGTGCGCCGACAGCCTCGGCTTTAACCGCTCCACCCAGGGTCTGCTGATCAGGTGGAGTGGATACCACGTAGCCGGCGTAATTGCCCGCCATGCCGCCGACGACCAGACAGCCGAGACTGCCTGCACCACCTGTTGCGGCTTCGCACCCTACAGTGACGACGACCGTGACCGTGACATTGATGATCGTCGCCTTGTGCTTGTTCCAGAAGTTCCGGGCACCACACAGCCAGCTGCAGTGATGCTGAGTCGGAGCCGGAGGCGAAGACTGTGGCCCACCCGAGTGGTCACTGGAATCGTTGTTACCCCCGCCGGTAGTGCTGGGGTAACACTCGCCTTGGGTCTGGCAGGTGGGAATGTGCAGCCCGCTCGGGTCGCTGTGGGTGGTGGGGTCGTTGTCGGCGTAGGCGTAGCCGTTCCACGACTGTGGATCGGATTGGTCGAACACCGGGTCCACGGACAGGAACCGGCCCGTGTTCGTGTCGTACTCTCGCGCGCCGAGCTGCGTCAGTCCGCCGAGGGCCGTGTCGATCGTGCCGCCGACGAACCCGCGAGTACCCGGCCAGACCGTGGGCTGGTCGCCGCGAATCTGCCCGAACGGGGTAAAGCGACGGCGCGTGACCGTCTGAGTGGCGTCGTCGCTCACCGAGACGTCGCTCGTGCCGTGCGGGTCCGAGACCAGCCAGGTCAGCGACGCGGTGGTGCGTGCGGCGATCGTCTGGCCGCCGAAGGAGTAGTACCGCGTGCAGTCCGCCGCCTTGGCGCCGGTGGCGAGCCGTACCTCCTCACCCGCGAGGTAGAGGGTGCTGGCGTCCGGCGCGTGCTGGATCAGGCGGTTGCCGTCGGCGTCGTACACGAAGGACGTCGTCTGTCCGCCCTTGTCGACGCTGGACAGGTGGCCTTCGAGATCCCAGGTGAAGTCCTGCTCGGGTTGCTGCTGCGGACCTGTCGAGCCGATCTGGCGGGTCTTGGTGTTCCCGTCGTCGTCGTAGGTGAACGAGTCGGTCTGGCCGTCGCGCGCCCCGCCGGTCGTGGTGACCGAGGAGAGGCTGTGCGGATGGGGTTGGTCGGCGGCGGGATAGGTGTAGGTCTGCGTGACGTCTTTGGCGGTGGCGCCTGTGACGTCGTGGTCGACCGAGCTCGTCCGGTCGCCGACCGCGTCGTAGCGGAACGACTGCCAGTACGGCGCGGCACCGCCGATGACGGACGAGGCGTTGTCCTTGGTCGGCTCGGCGGCGCAGTCGTCCGTGGCCGTCCACGCCTCGTTCAGTCGCTGCAGATGGTCGTAGGAGAAGCACTGGACATCGGGCGTCTGCCCGGTCGGCGTGTCCGCGATCTTCGTGACCTTGCCCGCGTCGTCGTACTTGTAGTTGACGTTGTCGACGGGGGTCGGTGCGGTCTCCTTCTCGTCGGTCGTCTGCATCAGGCGGTTGGTGCCGTCGTCGATGGTGTTCGTGCGCAGCAGGCGTTTGCTGCTCCCACCGGTCCACATCATCTGCTGGATGAGCTGGCCGATCTTGTCGTACGTGGAGCCGGTTACGTAGGTCGACAAGCCCTGGAGGGTCTTGACGTCACCGAGCTCGTCGTAGCCGTAGGTCAGCGTCTCCGTCGGCAGCCCGCCGGCACGCGGGATCGTCGTCCGGTACAGCGTGCCGTCGAGGTTGTACTCCGTTGTGGTGCTGTACGTCCCGGTGAGCTTGCCCTCGACGGAGGGAATGGTCACCGAGGTGGTCTTGGGCCGGTAGGCGTCGTCGTAGGAGCCGACGGCGTTGACGTAGTCGGCGGTGCTGCCGTCGCTCTGCTTGACGTGCCGGGTCGAGGAGGCGGGCTGGCCGAGGTCGGGCTTGCCCGTCGTCGCGTCGACCGCGGTGTCATAAGCCCATTCGGCGAGCTTGAAGCCGTTGGTGTCGTTCTCGTACTCGGCGGTCTTGCGGGCCAAATCGTCGTAGGTGAAGAACAGCTTGTGGTGGCGGGCGTCGGTGACCGTCTCGACCAGGTCCCGGTTGTTGTACGTGAAGGTCGTGGTGCCCTTGTCCGGGTCATCGACCTGGCTCTGACGCCCGACGAGGTCGTAGTGGTACGTCCAGGTGCTTCCGGCGGCGTCCTTGACGGTGCCGAGGCGACCGGCAGTGTCGTACGTGTAGTGGACCGCGTCGTGATCGCCGGTGGCGTCGTCGCCCTTGTACTGGTCGGCCTCGACCGTACGGCCCTGAGCGTCGGTGATCGTCGTCGTGGGCGTTCCACCGTTGGGTGGGATGACGCTGATCCGCTCGCCGTCGTACTCGGTGGTCGTGCGCCACTTCTCGTTGGCGTGCGCGCGGAGGATCTGCGCGGTCGGCCATTCCATGCCGTTGTACGTCGTCAGCGTCTGGCTGGGGACGTCCGCGGAGCTCTTGGGGGTGTACAGCGTCGTCCCGGGGTCGTCCTCGTTGTAGTAGTCGCTGTCCGTCGCGGTGACGAGGCCGCGGCTGTCGTAGAACGTGTCGGTGAGGACGCGTCCGCCGCCCGGTGCGGGTCCCTGTGACTGCCGCTTTCGCAGTAGGCCGTCGTACAGGGCGTAGCCGGTGGTGTAGCTCGTTCCGTCATTGCGGAGTGTGCTGGTGGAGACCGCCGTCGCGCCGTTCGTTCGGATCAGATAGTCGAATTTCAGGCTCGGCGTCAGGTTGCTCGCTCTTCCGGGCAGCCATACGGAGATCAACCGGCCGAGCCCGTCGTACTTCAGATTGGTGGTCTTGTTGTTCTGGTCGACGGCCTGGGTCGACAGTCCCCACGACGGGTCGACGGTGGTGGTGTCGACGTGTTTGAGCGCGTTCGTGACGGTCGTCTTGGTGACCAGGCCGGTCGTCGGCGTGTAGGCGGTGACCGTCTTCTTGCCCGCCGGGTCGGTCGCGGTCAGCGGACGCCCGTAGTCGTCGAACGTGCTGGTTCCGGTCGTCGAATAGTGCGGACCGGAGGTGCCGCCGACGTCCCAGCCGTCGAGCCGCTCGGCCTTGGTGACGTTGCCCTTGGTCGGCGCCTCGTTCCAGGACTTCCCGTCGTTGGACTTGCGAACGTCGGAGATGACGTCGTCAGGGCGCTTCGTCGCGGCGTCACAGGCCTTGGAGACCGCCTCCACCCGTGACGGGTAGGACATCAGCCACTTGGAAGCGTCCCGGGCATAGGTGGTCCGGGTGCAGCTCTCGTCTCCGGTCTTGGCGACGTCACCGAGGTCGCTCTGGGTCGTGACCATTCCCTGGTCGTCGTACGTGGTGTCGGTCTCGGTACGGCGCCAACTGCCGTCGCTCATCTTCTTGCGCTCGTGTACGGCACCGACCTCGACGATGTCGGAGGTCGTCGTCCCCCACGAACGGACCCGCTTTCCGGTCTGCTTCGACCACGGGTCGTTGATGGTGCCGGTCAGCGCGTCGGAGCCGTCATAGTGGATCTCCTCCCGCTGGAGGCCCTCGAACTGATCCGAGTCGGGGGTGTCTCCCTCGGAGTCGGTGACCTTGGCCTTGCGGGCCGATCCGTCGGACTGCTTGTCGCCGTCCATGCCCTGGAAGTAGGTGAAGGTGGACTTGGACTGCGGCCCCGACGCGTCACCGTGGACGATGGTCGCATGCGCGAACCCGCGGAACTGTGACCAGGTCTTGTACTTCTCCTTGGTGAGGCCGTCATCGTCGTCGTAGTGCCACGCCGGGTCGCTGTACGAGTAGGTGGTCACGTCGTCGGGGGCGCCACCCGTCAGGTCGCGTTCGGCGACCTGTTGGACGACGTACTTGTGGAACCAGTCCCGTTTCGGAGTCGTGTTGCCTTCGGGCGTCCAGTACTGCGGGAAACAACGCTTGGCGTTGGAATCGGGACTGGGCGTGTGGCCGGCGGTGCAGTCCTGGGGGGCGTAGGTGATCGACGTCTGCCCACCGGTCTCGTTGCTGATCGCGTCCACCCGCCACTTGGTCAGCGGCGGAAGACCTTCGGTGGTGTCCACCCGGTTGTCCAGCTGGATGCCGTCGAAGACGACGTCCGGCATCGTGACCGCTGTACCGACATTGCCCTGGTGAGTGATTGAATGCAGCCACAGTGCGGGAGCGGTGCCGTCGCCCGGTGCCTGCATCTGCTGATGGAGGGTCCAGGTGTCGACGTCCTTGTAGTCCGAGCCGGACAGGATCTGCGTGGTCACCCACGTCAGCCGTTTCCGTGACCAGAAGGTCGGCGCATAGTTGTCGTTGCACGCGTCGCCGGAGTTGCAGTTCTGGTCGAACGGAACGTCGGGCCAGTACTTCGCGTTGTCCTTGGTGAACTTCGACTCCGCGCAGTCGAAGCCGGACGTTGGAATGCACCGCTCATCGGTGTGGAACGTCACGCGTGCCGGCGCCGAAGCGGAGAAGATGGAGTCGGCACGTACGGCGTAGTCGATGCGCTTGAGGTAGCCGCCGCGGATGTACTTCGTGACCGTACCGTTCGGCTTCCCGTCGGTCAGCTGAGTGACGTATCGCCGGTAGTAGTTGGGCTCTTGGGTGTACCAGAACGTGCTCGCCGTACCGTGCGGATCGACGACGTAGTCGAGGTTCCAGCGCCACGCCTGGTCGCAGAAGGAGTCCTCGGCCGTCGACTTGTGGCACGGGTCGCTGGAGTCGTCGCCGTAGACCGGCACCGTGAAAGTCGAGTTGGTCTCGTCCTTGCCCTTCTCCCAGCCGGGCAGGCGGTTCATTCCGAAGTAGTACTGCGTCCCGTCCGTGGTCGTGACGCGCCAATACTCGCCGTCGTTGTCGCCGTTGACGGCACCGGTGAATTTCTCGACCTTCGAACCGTCGTCGTTCTTCGGCTGCCAGGCTCCAGTCGCGTCGTCGCGGATCAGTTCGGTGGACTGCCCGTTGAGCGACAGGGTGGCGTTGTCGTAGCCCCAGCACTCGTCGTTGTGCTTAGGACTCGCACCGTCGTCGGCGCACGAGTGATATCGGCGCTCGATATAGCCGGGCGAATAGTCGAAGCCTTCACCGGCCCACGACGTCTGGTTGTTGGTCTCGACGGTCTTGCCGTCGATGGCCTGCGAGGAGTACGACAGCGCGACCTGCGGCGTTGGCCCACCTGGGGACGGCGGCAGCCGCAGCGGGTAGGACCAGGAGAATCCACCGGTCTGGTTGCTGACGCTCCAGGTCGACGACGGTGACAGCGACGTCGCCGTGTAGTCGCCTGCCGAGCCGGACGGGGCAGCCGTGGCCGCGAGGACCACTGCGGGAGCTGCCGTTTGCCCTGCGGCCGGCGCCGGGGTGTCGACATCGGCTGTCAGCGTGCCGGCCTTGACGTCATTGGCGGTCTTCAGTTCCGTACGCAGCTGGCAGGCGGGCTGATCGGGCGTCGTCAGTGCGCAGTCGGGCAGTTTCACCAGCCGCAGGCGAGAGGCCCAGTCGCCGCCGAAGGCGTAGCGGAACGCCGAGTAGTCGACGCGAACGGCCACCCGCGCGGGCGTGTTCTGCCCGTCCCGCCGGGCAAGCCGTAGTGCCAGCCCGTTGATGTGCGCCCGCGTCGTGGTGTTCTGGTCGATGACCTCGACGGCCATCTGATCCGGCGTGGACGGCTGTTTCGCTGTGTTGTTCTTTGCAGCACCAGCCGGTCCGACCCACACCGGTAGCCGTCCGGCCCGCGTCTGGCGCGGTACCGCCGCAGCGGTCGTCCGGTGGTTCGCAGAGCCGACGAGATCTGCGGTCGCGACGCCCGGCTTCGGCCATGCGACCGACGGGGGCGCTTTCAGGGCATGCGCAGATGCGCGATTCGGTCCGGCCGCCCTGGCTTTCACCGCATGCCCGGGCACCGAATGCTGCGTCTGCGCCTTCCGGTGGCGCCAAGTCGGCGAAGTCGCCGCTCCGACCGGCGACGAGGCCAGCAGCGATGCAAGGACCGCCAACACCATGGCGACGGCGATCCGAGGGACCGACCTCCCCCACCGGTGCGACTGGAACACGCCCCGCCAGGACCTGGACACCGTAGACCTCCGAACAAGCGCTAGAGCAAGAGAAGAGACAAGGGGCGGTCGTATCGACCGGTGGTCGGAAAGGACGGGTCAGCCGCTCGCAGTGGGAGAAATGCCGCGGTGGAGGGCGTCAACCTGATCTTTGGTCAACGTGCCGGTATACGCACGGACGTCGTCGATACCATCGGGCCAGGGGTCGACATTGAGCCCCTTGTACCAGTCACCGCCGATGATCAGTTTCCCGCCGGCATTCCAAGCGCCGCTGTAGTCCGCTGACCCCGCGAAGTACCCGTTGACATACAGAATCAGCTTGTGATCGACCGCGTCGTAGACGCCGATCAGATGGGTCCAAACACCTTCGTCCGACGCGTCGAGCGGCTCAAGTGACTGAGCATGCGTCCAGACGGTGCTATCCGCGTCCGGGCTCACGGCGGAGAACGACCAGTGCGGCACCTGGACACCGTTCTCGGTGAACATGCGGTACCCGAGGAAGAAACCACTCATCCTCGAACCGGCCTGACTGACGGCGGTCGCGGTCTGCGTCGGAAGAGACCCATCGGCGGTGTCGGGCACGCGCACCCACGCGGAGATCGCGTAGCTTGAGTCGGTTCGCAGGACCGGTCCGGACGTTGTCGCTCTGGAAGTGGCCGTACCACCGAGGACGAGGGCGTTACCGTCGGCACCATCGGTGTCCCAGGTCGTTCCCGTTCCGAGTGTGAGCGGGTGTCCGCTGCCCGAGGCATCGGCCGTTCCGGTGGCGCTATCCAGCTTCCACCATCCTGAGAGGGACGGCTGGTTCGCCAGATCGTGGATCTCTGGATCCCACCCGGAATCGTCGCCCAGGTCGCTGACCACGCGGTCCCAGATCTTGATGTCATCGATGTCGCCGGCGAAGTAGTCCCGGAAACCGCCTTGATACTTGACGCGGCCGACCTCCAGGGGGCCGCCGGCGTCCCATGCGGACGTCACGGTGGGGGCCGCCTGCTGCAACGTCCCGTTGACGTAGAGGCGGAGTTGCTTCTTCCCTCCCGGAGCTCCCGTGTCATACACGCCGGCGAGGTGGGTCCACGTGCCGACCGTGGGCGGGTCGTCGGACGTCGCGCGGGCAAAGTCGGTGTCGTTGGCCTCGCTCAGGTGCTTGTTGAACACCCACCGGTTGAGGTCATGGGAGTAGTAGAGCTGGAAGCCGCTGTTGACACTGCCAGCCTGAGCGACGACCGTCGCCGTATGACTACTGTCGGTGAGTCGTACCCACGCTGAGACGGTGAAGCCGGCATCGGTATGCGTCACCGGGCCGCTCGTCTCCCCGTAGTTGGTGGAGCCGTTGAGGTGACCACCGCCGCCGATCCGCCCGCTGCCCCACGTCGCTCCACCGGTCCACGTGATCGTGTGGCCGCCGGACGCGGAGTCGGCAGCCGTGTTGCCTGAGCCGTCATCCAGCGCCCAGTGGCCGACCGGAGCCCCGGAGGCCGACAGAAATTTCACGTAGAAGTCATACTCGGCATACCTTTTGCCGACGTTACCGGCCGCGTCGACCGGATAGACGAAGAGTTTGTTCACCCACTCGTGTTTCGGGGTGATCTGAACGGGTGTCGACGCCGGCACCGTTGCGGCGGTTGCTTGGTCGGCGGAGTCGAGTGCGTACTTGTACGCCGTGATGCCGGTCTCGGCGCTGCCGGGTGAGAAGGTGAACGTTCCAGTACGTCCGACTCCGCCGTGCCAGTCGGCCGGATCTGTGGGATCGTCATCCGGATAGTCCGTCGAGGTGATCTGTGGGACCTGATCGGGGCCCGTAGAGTCGACGCCGATCTCACACCAGGAACTCCAGGCACTGTTGTCCGTGCCGTCCCAAGCCCACACGTGCCAGCGATAGACCTCTCCGTCTTTGAAGGAGGTCGCGGGAACATCGACGGAGACCGTACTCGGCGAACCGCTTGGAATGAAGGAGCTGTAGAGGCGCGAACCGACCATTTCCCATGTTTTGTTGGTCGTGTTGTAGTGGTTCACCTCGTACTCGGCCCGAACCTGATCGTCCGAGTCGTGGGACTTGATGTCCTTGTCCGGGTCGTACAGTTGAGTCTTGAGCGTAAGTTTCTTGGCGGGATTGTTGTTCGGGTTGATGACCGGACGCTTGGGGCCTTGCGTACATTCCGTACCCGGGTTGGTCGCCTGCCCGTATGGGGTCTTCGGGACCGTGTTGTACTTGATCACGAGATGCGGATTCGAACTGAAGCCCTTCCAGCCCCACTCACTGCTGTTGGTGTCATCACGATCTTTCAACCCGAGCGTCGTATTCGGCAGACCCTTCCTTGCCGCCGTCACGACAGCCGAGGTCACATTGAATTCGTCATCGTCATCCGGACAAGACGAGTCGTGGCCCGCGTCCTTCGCGACGCTGTCGAGTGGGCTGCCCCACGACGGCTGGCGGTTCCACGTCGTGTAACCGTGAATGCCGCCGGTGAAGTAGATCTCGGTGGCGCTGGGCGTCTTGGTGCAGCCGTACGAGTACGTCTGCTCGATACGGAACGTCGCTTTGAGGATGTGCTTCCCGTTGACGTTGTCCGAGTCCATCCGGAAGAACGATCTCTTGATGCCATGGGCTCCGGTGTCCGGATCGGTGTAGGCCCCCACCTCCGGCCTGTGGCCGGAGTCCCAGTAGTTTTCCGTTGAATGGGCCTGGTCGACCATGACCCAGTGCTGCTTGCTTCCCGACCACTCCGGGGTCGGATCGCTCAGGGCGATCACCACGGGAAAACGGGTGTCGGAGGCTTCCAGCATCTTCTGGTCGGGAACCACTGCCATGGTTCCGGTGCCGACCTCCAGCGGCAGCACGCTCTCGTGCGCCCGTTCGGCGGGACCGGCCTTCGTCGTAGAATCCCGCATCCGCGCCGGTGGTAGATGGGAGACGGATCCGCCGTTCGCCGCGGTCGCGTCGATACCACCCGACGCGTTGCCGCGGAAGGAGAGGCCGCTGCCTTGCAACCCGAACGTGAGGCGCCTCAGTGCCGGGTCGGCGGCCGCCTTCCGACTCTTGATGACGATCTCTTGGGATACGTTCAGCGCGGAGACCGTGAGCCGTAGATCCACGCCGGGGCGCACTGCGTAGGTCGCCGTGTTCCCGGAGAGCGTGGGTTTGGGCAGCCTTCCGGGCCAGGTGAGCGCTATGGAGCGTCCGCGGTCGGCGCTCTGGAGCAGCGGCGCCCGACCTCCGGCGGAGAGTCGGATCCGGAGCGGAACGGCTTTGGGCATGACCGTTCCGTCATTGGCCGCTCGCAGGGTCGGGTCGACGGGCTGCCATGTGCCGTCAGGTCCCTTCACCCAGCGCGGCAGCAATGACTCGTCCGAACTGAACGTGCCGTCCGGCTGGGCCATGACCTGGCGGGTCTCGGTGCGCTCAGGGAGGACCTCGACCGGCGAGTCGTTCTCCTTCGCCTTGTGCACCGCGGCCGCTTCAGCGCGTTCGATGGACAAGGCTTGCTGCGCGTGACGCGGCACCGGCCGGCTCGATGCTCCGACGGCGGCGAGGCTCGGCGTGCCCAGGTTCACCGCGATCGACGCCGAAAGCGTGACGACGGCGGCACCTGCGGAGACCACGCCCGGAGAACGCCGTTTCCGCCCACCACTAATACCGCGCACACCAGGCAACTTGGCCCCTCACAAGGAGTCAGAGTGAGCAAAACGATCAGAACGTAACGTCCCTCCTGCAAGTTCCCTAGAGTCGCATGAGTGATCTAGATCACCTACTTTGCGGGTAAATGCCCCGCTTCGTTCCTTAATTTGCGGTGACCAGGGCAGGTCACTCATCGCAACGAGAGGAGCACGAATCTCGTTTTGATATCGCAGCGGACAATTGCCGCAGCGCCGTCTAACCTCTGCTGCTTGTGCGAAGAACGATGTTGAGCCTGGCGGCCGTGGGACTCACCGTCATCGGTGCTGCCACGGCGGTCCAGGCCGCTCCCCTCTCCCCTCAGCGATCAGCGGCTCGCCCGCTGCGCCTCGTAGATCTTCCCCAGCGCTTCTTCATCGCCCATCGGAACGCCGGAGCGTTTCTCGCCCCGGAGAACACCGAGCAGGCCCTCAAGGCCGGCGTCGCCGATCCGGACGCCGATCTCCTGGAGTTCGACATCCAGGTGCTCAAGGACGGTGTCGGCGGGGTCATGCACGACCCGACCGTCGACCGGATCACCTCTGCCACCGGGAAGGTCGCCGACTACGACAGTGCGGACTTCCAGAAGCTGGTCATCGACTCACCGTCCTGGTTCGGCGGCAAGGCCGCCCCGACGCACCCGATGCTGTTCGAGCAGGTGCTGGACGAGTTCGCGGGTAAGAAGCTGCTACTCGCCCATCCGAAGGACAGCGCGGCGATGAGGCTGGTCGTCGCCACGATCACTGCGCGCGGCCTCACCGACAAGGTGATGATCCAGACGTTCTCCCGCTCCGACGCCGTCCTGGCCGAAGAGGCGGGCATCACCACGCAGGTGATCGTGGGCGGTGCTCAGCAGGCCACGATCGACACACCGGAAGCGATCAAGGCGGACGGTCTCAAGCGGGTCTCCGTGTGGTCCGCGCTGCCCGACAGCCTGATCTCCTCCTACGTCCACGCGGGGTTGATCGTGACGTGTTACGACGTCAACCGCCAGTATCGCCGGGACCAGCTCTACCAGCTCGGCGTACGGGGAATCGACACCAACGACCCGCCGTACGTGCGTGGTGACGTCGCACGCTACCGCCGTACCCGCGACTCGTTCGGCACGCAGAACTGGTGGTACGGGCAGATCAGCCAGTCGCAGTTCCCCGAGGGCCTCGGGGCGCGGCAGCGCGGCCGGTTCGCCGCGCCCAACTGGTGGCGCGTCGACGCCGGCGACTATCCCCTCCTGGCTCTGCAGGGCTGGGCGGTCCTGCCCAGGTCGTACACGCTCCGCATGAACATGCGGTGGGACGCTCTCGGCAAGGACAAGACCCGCTGGGGCGGGACGTACTTCTCCGCGATCCGGGACTCGGCGTTCAGCAGCGCCGACTCGTCGCTGAACGGCGGCTACCTGGCCGTTCTGCGCGGTGACGGCACCCTGATCCTCTATCGGAAGGACGCCGGGCACACGACGCAGCTGAAGAGCGTCAAGACGCCGGCGCTGAAGAAGGGCACCGTCGCGAAGCTGCGCGTCACGGTGTCGAAGTCGTCGATCACCGTGACCCGGTATGACGGCGCCGACAAGTCGGTCACCGTCAAGGATGCGCGTTACCGCGGCAGGTATCTGTACCTGGGCCGCTACGCGAACCCCGGTCACCAAGGCCCCGGTCTCTCCTTCGGCGGCGTCGTCGTTCAGTAGGCCTGGCCCCGCACGTCCGGATCGTCGAGTCGCGGATCATCGCCGTATCGCGAGGCGATGATCGCGCCGGCTCGACAGGCGGCCCTCACTTCGTGACGGGGACCAGCTCGGTGTCCGGAGTGACGAGGCGGTCGGCGGGCTTCGGGCGGCGCCGGTTCCAGGGCATGGCGAGCACGAGCAGCGGGATGATCGCGACCGAGCTCATCGCCCACCAGCTGTGGTTCTCCCACCATCCGGTGTCGTCGAACTGCGTCAGGTAGATGTACCCGATGCCCGCCCAGACGGCGCCCAGGGTCATGGCGGGCCGGCTCCAGCGGGTCGGCCGCGCGCAGAGGAACGGGACGAACCACAGCAGGTACTGCGCGCCCATCCGCGGCGTGACGATCATGAAGGCCAAGAGGATCGCGGAGGTCTGGTCGATGCGGTCCGCCCGCCACCACAGCCATATGACGAGGGCGATGGTGGAGTAGAGGATCAGCTGGCCGACCTTGGCGGCCATCGGCGCGAGGGTCCAGTTGCCGTGCGTCATCAGGGCGGTCCAGCCCCACTCGCCGACGATGGGGCGTACCTCGCCGAGGTAGCGGGCGACGTTGAGCATGTCGGCCCACGAGGAGCTGACGACCAGGGGCAGCGTCGCCAGGAAGAAGACGGGGACGGCGCCGGCCGCGACCAGCCCGTACAGCCGCTGCCGCCAGTTCGGCAGCATCGCGAGGACCACCGGAAGCAGGATGATCGGCCAGCTCTTCGCCGACAGCGCGAATCCGAACAGGGCGCCCGCCCACGCTCCGTTCAGGCCGGTCCCGCCGTTCTCGGCGCCGGTCCGCGCCGAGCGCGCGAGGAGATAGGCGGCGACGAGGAAGACCAGGGAGATCGGCTCGACCTGGGCGTGGATGACCGCGACCATCAGGGCGATCGGGTTGCAGGCGTACTGGAACCGTGCCGCCGCACCGTGTTTACGCCCGGCGAGGCGACCGACCAGGACGATCACCACGACGTCCGCGATGATGGTGCAGAGCCGCCCGGCGATTTCCCACGGCAGGCCCGTGGCCAGTGCGAGGGCGTAGAAGTACGGGATCATCGGCAGGAAGTGCCACGATCCCTGGCTCGCCAGGACGGGGTCCTGGTGGTGCAGGATCGCCTGACCGGCGGCCCTGAAGCCCTCGTTGAAGTCGACCGGCTGCCAGGAGTCGGTGGACGCCGAGATCAGCAGGGTCAGCCGCAGTCCGATGCCCACGCCGAGGGCGGTGCGCAGCGAAGGTCGCCAGTCGCGCCACTGCGCTACCGCGGCCAGAAGAAGGCCCGCGACCAGGACAAATGCTGTGAATTCCGGATGGTCCATTGCTAGCCAAGACTCTCACATACCGACGCCGTTACCACGCTCGGCCCAGGGACTCACAGCGAACTCTCAGGTTCCCTTGACCTTCACAGCCCCGGCCCTCACGCCGGTGAAGGAACAGCACGCCACACCCCGCCGGGAAGGTCGCTCATCCGGACCGCGGCAGGCGGCCTGAGGAGTACCGGCCGTCGGCCGCGGCGAGACCGCTCGGCCGCGGCCGCCTCAACGGTACCGCCGGCCCCCGTGGTCGATGTGCCCGACCGGACGGACCGCGCGGCGCAAGGTTCCCGACGAAGAGGCCTCGTTTCGCCGCTGCCGCAACCGGCTCGCCGCTGCCGCGACCGGCGGCCGGCCGCTCGCGGGCAGCGTCGTCGACGAGGGACTTGACCAGGGCCTTGACTTCGCGGCCCCATCCGCGCACGTCCAGCTCGGATACCGAGTAGTATGCGCCTGCTTACGGGTTGACCGATTCCGGACTAACGTTTGACCTTGCGGCTTTTGACTACGTTTGTGAGGATCTGGCGCAGGCCAGGTAATCGGATCTCGACCCCGCCCGGGCGGTCCCCCGCCGCCCGTGAGCCGAGCGCCATTGCCACGCCGTCCCTCGGACACGCCACCGGGGCGTGTCCGCCACCCCTGAGGGAGGCTCGTGTGAGATTCACTGCTCCCCGACGCGCTGGACTGATCGCAGCCGCCACCACCCTGATCGGCGGCTCGCTGCTCGCGGCATCGGCCCAGGCGTCCGTTTCGCAGCCGGATCCGTCGCACACCGCCACGAAACTCGCCCAGCGGCTCGGATCCCGCTCGGCAGGTTCGTACCTCGACCACTCCACGAAGAAGCTCGTGGTGACGGTCACCTCGAAGTCCGACGCCGCGGCCGTACGCAAGGCGGGCGCCGTCCCCCAGGTCGTCCCGTACAGCGGAGCCAAGCTCCAGTCGGCGATCAACGTCCTCGACCGTACGGCGAAGGTCCCGGGCACGGCCTGGGGCATCGACCCCACGACCGACCAGGTCGTCCTCTCCGTCGACAACTCGGTGACCGGGTCCAAGCTCGTTCAGGTCACCTCCGCCGCGCAGCAGCTCGGCGGCGCCGTCCGCATGGAATACGTGCCCGGCGTGTTCAGCACCAAGATCTCCGGCGGTGACGCGATCTACGGTGGTCAGTACCGCTGCTCCCTGGGCTTCAACGTCGTCAGCGGCAGCACGTACTACTTCCTGACCGCGGGTCACTGCGGCAACATCGCGTCGAGCTGGTACAGCAACTCGAGCCACACCTCGCTGATCGGCACGACCCGGTCCAGCACCTTCCCCGGCCACGACTACGCGATCGTCACGTACGCCAGCGGCGTCTCGCACCCGGGCCAGGTCGGCAGCCAGGACATCACCTCGGCCGGCAACGCGTACGTCGGCGAGTCGGTGTCCCGCCGGGGCAGCACCACCGGCATCCACAGCGGATCCGTCACCGCGCTCAACCAGACCGTGAACTACTCCGAGGGCACGGTCACCGGCATGATCAAGACGAACGTCTGTGCCGAGGGCGGCGACAGCGGCGGCCCGCTGTACTCCGGCAGCACGGCGGTGGGCCTGACCTCCGGCGGCAGCGGCAACTGCACGTCGGGCGGGACGACCTTCTTCCAGCCCGTCACCGCAGCGCTCAGCGCGTACGGGGTGAGCGTCTACTGAGCCCCCTGGCTGAGCCCCAACTCGCGGGCCCCCGGAAGTGCGGCATCTTCCGGGGGCCCGCCCCTTTTCGGCGACGCGTAAATGAGTCGACCGGCCGGGCGCAAATGGCAGGAAAGCACACCCCCGGACGCCGGAACGGGATACCAGCCAATTAGGTAGAGTCCGGCGATGCCCGGCATGCCACAGTTAGATCATGGCTCAGGACTCCGGCGATGGACGGCCCGACTGGTGGCCGCTGCTCAACGCACCGACCGAGGTCATTCGGCAACTTAAAAACGAGCCTCTCCTCCTCGTCGGTATGGGCACCGCCGTCGTCCTGGCCGTGATAGCCGTTTACGCCCCCGATCGCGGCCGGTTCTACGCGCTCCTGCTGACCGGCCTCGTTCTCATTCTCTGCCTCATCCGGGCATTCACCATCCGCGCGCGCCGACGGCACCGGAAGGACAAGGACGCTCCTCCTCCGACCAGCGAGTCCGATATCCGGCTCGGCGGCAGGAGCGAAGTGGAGGATGTGGACGTCAACACGTGGGGTCCCTCGGCGCGGACCACGTTCAGGTCCGGGCGAGGATCCAAGATCAAGGGTTCTCGCTTCAACACGGGCATGCGGAATCACCCCGACGAGGCTCCACCTCCCGGCGACGACTGATTCAGGGAGTGCGGAGATGTCCGTGGACCTTTTCGTCGGCCGCCGCGAGGAACTGCAGGGTGCGCTCGCGACCCTGCAGGCCTCCGGGGATGGGATCGTTCAGGACCTGATCGGTGTCCACGGCATCGGAAAGACGATGTTCCTGGAACGGCTGGCGGACGAGGCGCGCAGACTGGACCGTGTTCAGGTCTTCACCTTCGACATGGCACGCCACGGGCTGGGCGAGGGTTTCTTCGACGACTTCGGATCCACCGCCACGGCGCAGGTCCTGTGGGCGACGTTCGACTGCTCGCGGCGGCTGATGCGTCGCCTCGTCGACCACGCCGGGACGGATGGCTTCAACCGGTTCCGGCTCGCTTATCAGCAGCAGAGCAGGCTGGCCGACAGCTTCTTCGTCAAGACCGACGTCTCGCTGGGGCGCGGGTCACACTTCGAGGACAACGAGATCGTCAGCGCCGTCAGCCTGGGAGACGAATACATCCGGCAGCGCATCCGGGAAATGCAGAGCGCGCTCGACGAGGCGTTCGTCAGCGACTGGACGGCCTACACCAGGCACCGCCGGGTGCTCATCACGGCCGACACCTTCCAGGGCGTCGCCGACGATGAGATGGGTCACTGGATGGCGCGTACCGCGCTGCGCCTGCCGAACACTCTGCTCGTGCTGGCGCGCACGCCGTCCGCGCACGTACTCGCCGATTCGGACCGCTTTCACAAGCACCATCTCACGGCTTTCAGCCCGGACGAGGTGCACGAGTACCTCGTCCGGCGCTTCCCCGACGAGAGACCGCGACCGCAGGTCACCGACGTGGTGCACACGTTCACGGACGGGCACCCGGGCGGGGTCAAGCTCGCCGCGGATCTGATCGGCGAAGTGGGCCCCGCCGTGCTCGACGTACGGCGGCTGCGGCGGATGCTCGAGCACCTTCCCGAAGCGCCGAACGAACGCTGGGCGGAACTCGTGCACCTCATCCTCCAGGCCGTCGACGAGCCGCAGCTGCGGGAGGCCGTCGACGCGGCCGCGCTGACGACGTCCTTCGACGGGCCCCTCCTGGCGCAGCTCCTGGAGGACGACGGCGTCCCCCAGCGCCGGATCGGCGATGTGATCTCCAAACTCCGGGCCTACCGCCTCGTCAAGCCGGTGCCGGTCGTGGCGGGCGAGCCGTCGGACCGCTTTCGCATGCATGAGTTCATCCGCGTGTCGGTCGCGGGGCGACTGCGCACGACGGACAAGGAGCGATGGCAGCACTATCACCGCCTCGCCGCCCGGTACTGGTTCGAACGCCTCGAACAGTGGGAGGACGAAGCGTACGAGAGCTACGGCTCGTGGTTCCGCTACGAGGACACCGAATGGCAGGCGGCCAAACGGGAGTGGCTCCGCCACTCGAGCCGGTTCGCCGAACGGCGAGAGATCACCCGTACCCGCTTCACCCTGGTCTTCCTCGACGCCTTCTGGTGGTGGGGGGTCTACCTGCCCTTTCCGCTCAACCGCCGGCTGCTCGACGACTGGGAACGCAGCGCGGCGATATGGCAGGCCTACGCCCAAGGGCGACCGCTGCCGATCGAAGAGAGCGACTCACCGGATCGGCAGCTCCTGGAGGCGCTCACCTTCCTACTGGACAATTACCCCACCGGATATATCAAGCCGCAGGACGCGCCCTGGGACGAGCTGCGCGACCAGATTCTCCTCATCAAGGACCTGTGCGAACTGGGCCGGCCGCACCGCCGGGGGCTGTCCGACGCGGAACAGCTCGAAAGGGCGCGGACGGGCGCGCTGATCGACGTTTTCCTCGCGCACACCCGTCGATTCCGCGACCCCGCCGACCCGCGAGCCGACCTGTACTACCAGAGGTCGCTCGAGGCGTTCGACCGGCTGGGGGACGACTGGAACGCGGCGTGGATCCTGCTGGAATCCGCCGACCTGGCCGTCGAACGAGGCCGGCCGGAAGAGGCGGTGGAGTTCGCGTCGAAGTCGGCCGAGCGGGCCCGCGACCTCGCCGCCCGTACGGACGAGTGGGACCACGAGATTCTCGCCAATCTGCACCGGATACGAGCCGACGCGTCCATTCTGAGCGGCGATGTGCGCGCGGCCGCGGTCGCCTACAGCCGGGCGGTGTGCCATGCCTACTCGTTCCACGGCGACCCGCACCCGCCGGATGAGTACACCCAGCAGTTCTACATCGAGATCACGACGAGAGCGGTTCAGGCCATCGAGGCGCTGCCGGACGGCGCCGACCGGGACCGGTTCATCGCCACGCTGCGCGGCGAGCTCCCGCCCGGATGGGCGACCGAGCCCATGCTGGGCGCGCCGCTCTTCCCGCGAGGACCGGCCGAGGATGAACTGCGCACCAAGAAGTCGCCCTTCATGACCGAATGGCGGCTGCTCGCGGAGGACCTCCCCGATCCGATGACCGGCCTGACCGACCTCATCGACCGCGACCGTCCGACCGCTTGAGAAGATCGAGCCGCAGTCTGGTCGCCAGCCAATCGGCCTGCCAGGTGCGTTCCGCCGCGTAGGGGTCGTCCGACTCGGCGGTGGTGCGCTGGTCGGCCGCCCGAGCCGCGATGTAGGCCGTCGACGCGACCGGGTACGCCTCGAGCGCCTCGATCGCGTCCGACACGTAGCCGCACAGCGTGACGGCCTGCCAGGCGCCCTTCGCGGACGCCTGCTCGGCGCACTGGGCGGCGGCCTCGGCGACGTCCGCGTCTTCGGCGTCCCGGAGGCGGCGCGCCGGCTGACGCAGGCCGGCCTCCGCGAGCTCGGCCGCCGCGTGACCGGCCGTCCGGGCGACGCACGCGGCCGCCAGGTCGCGCGCCGCCGCCGGCGTCCACGCCTCGACGCGGGAGAGCAGGCGGGCCCGGCGCGCCATGACCTTGTGCCGTGACTCCTCGACGGGCGCGGCGAGCTCCACCTCCCACAGCTCTTCGCCGAGCCAGTACGGAAGGTGGGCGAGCGCACAGGCGTGGAAGCCGCTTCGACACGGCTCCGTGGCATCCGCGGTCACCCATTCCCCGACCGGCCAGACATATCCGGTGAACGGGCTGACGGCGCCCGGGCGCAGGAACTTGAAGTACGTCATGGCGTCGGCCGGAGAAGGGCGACGAGGTCACGGCGGAGGTCCGCCGGCACCGGCTCGCGGGCGGCCCGGGCCAGCGCCGTCAGGGCGATCCGCGCCTTGTCGTTCTGGACCATGCAGGGCGGGCAGAACAGCAGGTGCTGCTCGTACGCGTCCCGGTCGCGGTCGTCCATGTCGCCGTCCCACCACCGGCTCATGAGCCCCGCGACGAGGTCGCAGCTCATGTCCGCGGCCCTCATCCTCGCGCCACCTCCTCATCGACGTACGCGACGTACGCCTCCCTCGCGGCGTCCAGGGCCGGCGCCTGCCGGTCCGCCGGACGGTTGACGATCCGCTCTGCCTGCGCGGCGGGCAGGTGCGCGACGTCGCGCGCCACGAGCAGGACCCGGAGGCTCAGCGGGATGCGGCGCAGGACGGTCAGCACCTGGGCGGGAGTGGGCTCGGCGCCCTCCGGCCAGGGGACCGGCTCGTCGGCCCACCAGCCCGCCCAGCGGTCGTCCGCGGCGAGGAACGCGCCGCGTCCCGGCAACGGGGGCGTCCGCGCCGTGTCGAACTCACCGCGATCGTCCAGCGCGAAGATCACCCGCTCCAGCAGGGCGGCGCGCAGGGATCCGGTGACCAGGCCGGAGCGGATGTCCTCGATCAGCGTGGCCCAGGCGCCGCTCAGCGCGCCGTCTCCGGCGCCCTGCGCCGACGACACCCGGAACAGCAGGTCGGCCACCGGGTGGTCGCGTTCGAGCAGTTCGGAGACCGCCGACGCGTCGCCACGTCTGATCCGTGCGCACGTGTCCTCATCCACGACGGGCAAGCGGCACCTCGCTCAGGCGTGACATCGGCCAGAGCGGCACGTCATCGTGCCATGACTCGATCCGCTTCCGGAGCGCGAGATATTCCTCGTCGGAGCGAACGGCCTCGGCGCCCTCGCACTCGGCCAGGTAGCGGTCGAGGAAACGCACGAGGTGAGCGCCGGGAACGGCGGGCCGGTCGAGCACATGGCCGATCAGCAGCATCCCGTGGACCCGCGGCAGGCCCCGGCCCAGGGCGGGCTGGAAGTACGGCACGGGGAGCAGCCGCCAGCCGAGCCGTTCGTACATCCGTAGCCGCGCCGCCGGATCCCCGTACGGACCCGCTTCGTAACACCGGGGATCCTCGACCTCCGCCAGGACGGCGACGGGACGGGCGCTCTCCCGCCAGCGGGGCAGCGTGTCGGACAGCAGCGCGCTGCCCGTGCCCCGGCCCCGCTGGTCCGAGCGCACGGCCAGGTAGCCGAGGAGAAGCACCTCGCTCGCGGCGTCGTACTCGGCGAGGGCGACGCCCACCGGCTCGCCGGACCGGAGCGCGATCGTGCCGAACCGGCCGGGGAAGGGGGTGCGGAAGGCCGTCCGCATGGCATCGAGGGCGTCGAGCTCCGCAGGTCGAAACGACGGCTGCAGCACGTCCCGATACGTCTGGTCGAAAACGCCGTCATCCACGTCCGCGCAGTCCACGAACACGATCCCGTTCGGGCCGCGGCGGCTGATGTTCGTCGGTGCCACGGGCTCATCGTCGCCTGCTTCGACGGCGTTGGCCAGCCCGTGTCCGGGTGCGAACGATGTGCCATCTATTCACTCAATGAATACATCGAGTGTATAGTCACCGTCATGTCGACCGGGCACATCCTGCTCGGGCTGCTGACCGAGCGGCCGAAGCACGGATACGAACTCAAACGCGAGCACGACGAGCGGCTTCCGGGCGCGCGGCCGCTCGCGTACGGGCAGGTCTACGCGACTCTGCAGCGACTGGAGCGGGACGGCCGGGTGACGGTCTCCGGCACGGTTCAGGAGGCCGGTCCCGAGCGCACCGTCTACGAGATCACCGAGGAGGGGACGGAGGAGGTCCGCCGCTGGCTCGGCGAGGTCGAGCCACCCGCGCCGTACGTGTCCAGCCCGTTGTTCAGCCGGGTGGTGATGGCGCTGGTCGCCGAGGGCGCGGCCGATGCCTACCTCCTTCGGCAGCGGGCCGCGCACCTCGAACGGATGCGGGAGCTGACGGCCCGCAAGCGCACGGCAGGGGTCTCGGTGGGCGAGCTCCTGGCCGCGGACTACGCCCTGCACCACCTCGACGCCGACCTGCGCTGGATGGAGACGGCCCGGCAGCGCATCGACGACCTCATTCAGGAGATCCGCTCATGACCCTGCTGGAAGCCCGCCACATCGAGAAGGCCTTCGGCCGCACGCACGCCCTGCGCGGCGTCTCCCTGGCCGTCGAACGCGGGGAGACGGTCGCGATCACGGGCCCCAGCGGCTCGGGCAAGTCGACGCTCCTGCACTGCCTGAACGGGATCATGTCCCCCGAGGCCGGTGAAGTGCACTACGCCGGGCGGCGGATCGACGATCTCGACGACGCGGCCCGCACCCGGCTCCGGCGGGAGGACTTCGGGATCGTCTTCCAGCTCGACCGGCTCGTTCCCGAGCTGACCGCCGTGGAGAACGTCGCGCTGCCGCTGCTGTTCGCCGGGCGGGGCCGCGCCGAGGCGACGACGGTCGCACACGGCCGGCTCGAGGAGGCGGGCGCCCTGGACGTCGCCGAGTCCCGTCCGGCGGAGCTGTCCGGGGGCCAGCTCCAGCGCGTGGCGATCGCCAGGGCGCTCGTCACGACACCGAAGGTCATCTTCGCCGACGAGCCGACCGGCGCGCTCGACTCGGTCTCCGGGGAACGGGTGCTGTCGCTGCTGATGGGCGCCGCGCGGGCGAATGACGCCACCGTCGTGATCGTGACGCATGACAACCAGGTCGCGGCGCACGCCGACCGGGAGATCGTGCTGCGCGACGGCGCCCTGGTCAGTGGAGTGATGGCATGAGGGCGCTCCTGACCGTGGCGGGAATGCTCAACCACGGCGGTTCGCCGCCGGAGCGCGCCCGCGTCCGGCTGATGGCGACCGGGGCGGGGCTGGCCACCTGGTTCCTGTTCGGCGCGGCCAACGTGCTCGCCCTGCACGGGCAGCTCGACGACCACTTCGGCCCGATCGCCGACCCGGGCACGCGGGGCGGCACCGCCTTCGGGATCGCGCTGCTGCTCCTGCCGGTCACGGCGTTCCTCTACCAGTCGGGGCGGCTGGCCGCCGCCGACCGGGAGCGGCGACTGTCGGCGCTGCGCCTGGCGGGGGCCATGCCGCGCGAGGTCCGGATCCTCGGGGCGATCGAGGTGACCCGTACGGCCGCCCTCGGCACCGTCGTCGGGGCCGCGTCATACCTCCTGCTCCAGCTGAGCGCCCGCAGCCTGCTGCCTCCGGGATCGCGGGCCGACGTCGACGTACCGCCTCTGTGGGGGCTGGCCGCCATGGCGATCGTGATCGGCGCGGCGGCGGTCTCCGGGCTGCTCGCCGGCCGTCACGTCATCGCCACGCCGCTCGGCGTGACGCGGCGCGCCAACGTGCGCCCGCCCCGCTGGTACGGCCTCCTGCTCCTCCTGCCGCCGTGCACGGTCTCGCTCGCCATCTGGCTGCTCTACACCTTCGTGGATCTCGGCGGCTCCCGCGACACCGTGCGTACGGTGGTACTCCTGAGCCCGCTCCTCCTGCCGGTCGCGCTGATGTGGTCCGCCGGGTGGGTGGTCTGGTTCGCGGCACGGTGGGTCGCGCGCAGGGCCGGGTCGGCGGAGACCCTGCTGGCGGCACGCGCTCTGGAGGCCGACGCCCGCCCGTGGGGCCGGACACTCGCCGTCGTCGGCCTCACCGTCTCGATCGGAACGGGGGTCGGCCTGTTCGAGGCGGACTTCCTGACCGTCCGGAACTTCGATCCGTTCTGGGTGACGAGTTTCACGCTCCTCAGCCTGGCCCTGCTGGTGGCGATCGTCGTGGCGGCCGCCGCCCTCCTCGTGCACCAAGCCGAGTCGCTTCTCGAACGCGGCCCGGTGATGGCCGCGCTCCGCGCCGGCGGCGCGTCCGAACGGGAGCTGCGCCGTGTGCTCACCCGTCAGGGCCTCATCGCCTCCGTGCCCGTCTGTGGCCTCGCCGTGGCCGCCAGCCTGGTGACGATGGCCGTGAACCTGTGGCTCCAGGGCACCTGGTCCCTGTGGACGATCGGGCACTCGCTGCTCCTGGGCGGCCTGAGCGTGCTCGCCACCGTCCTGGTCACAAGGGTCTCCCGGCGCCGGTTGCGCCGCGCGATCGCGCCCGAGCGTCTTCGCACCGAGTGACTCGGGGAGGAGCGCCCGGCGGTTCACCGGGTAGCGCGCAGGTCGGGCGTGACGCCGGGGCGGTTCAGGACGACCCAGCCGTCCCGGTTCAGGACCACCTGGTAGCCGTTGCGCCGCAGGTACCGTACGCGGTCGCGCTGCGCGGCCACCCACGGGAAGGGGAACGTCGTACGGGCCGTGTCGGCCACGACCCAGGGCGCCCAGCGGACCTTGGTGTCCCACAGCAGCACGCGGTCCCGCCCGGACAGCTGGGGCCCGACGACGTTCGCGGCCTCGACCAGCACGCTGCGGGGTACGGCCGCGACCGCCGCGGCGGCGGCCCGCGCGTGCGCGTCGCGCCGGTAGAACGCCGATTCGAAGAAGTGCTTGAACGAGAAGCGCGGAACGACGAGGACGGCGGCGAGGAGCGCCGCGACCGGCCAGACGAGGTCCACTCGCAGCCGCCGCCCGCGCAGACCGGGCGGCCGGAGCCGGGACAGCCGGCAGGCTCCGTCCACGCCGGCCGCGATGAGCAGGGCGGTCAGCGCGACGTTGTAGTGGAACCTCGGCTCCCACCAGTTCCCGAAGCGGTTCGCGAGCATCCGCTCGGCCAGCAGGGGCAGCACCGCCAGGGTGATCGGTGAGGCCAGCGGTACGAGGAGCAGCGGCAGGATGAGCCAGCCCATCGTCGACGCCTTGACGCTCGGCGTCACGAGCAGCTTCAGCGCGGTCCACGGGTGCGTCAGGGCGTACAGGGCGGCGTGCGGCAGGTCCTTGCCCAGCGCGTCGTAGGCCCAGTAGTAGTCCGCCGCGCCGCCGAACGCCGGAATCAGCACCCGGGAGGCCAGCCAGGTCCACACCAGGCCGCCGCCCACGAAGGCGGCGGCGAGACGCCGCTCCCCCGGACGCGTCAGCAGGTAGAGCCCGAAGCCGGCGACGAGCAGGCCCATGTCCTCCTTGACCAGCAGCAGCGCGCCCGCGGCCAGCGCGCACTGCCCGCGCCGCCCGGCGTCGTGCCGTTCGAGCATCAGCATGGACAGCACGGGCGTGAACGCCATCTCGTGGAAGTCGAACGCGACCGTCTCGGCCACCGGCCAGGCCAGCGCGTACACGCCCGCGACGCAGTGCGCCGCCCACGCGCCGAACCGCCGCCGCGTGAACGCCCACAGCGGCACGATCGTCAGCGCCAGGAGCACCGCCTGCGCGATCAGGAGCGTCTGCGGCCCGTCGTGGATCCAGTACAGCGGCGCGAGGACGGCGAGGATCGGCGAGAAGTGGTCGCCGAGCACGGTGAAGTGCGGACCGAAACCGTTGTGCACGCCCTTGACGATCGCGACCGGCAGATGGAAGCGGCTGTAGGAGCGCACCGCCTGATCGAAGATCACCAGGTCGTACGTGGTGGTGCGGAAGGCCCAGTGCCGCACCAGGGCGAACACCGAGTACACCATCGCGGCGGCCACGGTGAGGACGCCGACGGTCACGGCTTCGCGTCGGGGGCGTCCCGGCCGTACCTCCGGGCCGGCGGTCTCGGCGGACATCGTGATCATCCGAGCGCACCGCGGAGACGGTCGGCGTACGCGCGGGCCTCGTCGTCGGAGTCGTACTTGGTCCGGGGCCAGAAGAAGCCGCGCAGGCCGTCCTTGCGGTTCCTGGGCACGACGTGGACGTGCAGGTGGGACACGCTCTGGCTGACCCGGTTGTTCAGCGCGACGAAGGACCCGGCGGCGGCGAGCGCCGTCTCCATGGCGACGGACAGCCGCTGCCCGGCGGCGAACAGCGGCTCGATGAGGTCGGCCGGCAGGTCCGCGAGGGTCTCGTAGTGGGTTCGCGGCACCAGGAGCGTATGCCCCTTGAACAGCGGCCGGGTGTCCAGGAACGCGACGACGGGACCGTCGTCGAGCACCACGTGAGCGGGCCGCTCCCCCTTCACGATCTCGCAGAACAGGCAGTCCATGGTGGGTATTCTTCCGCTTACGGCCGTCTTATTCGGCGCGAATAGGCTCCTGGCCTGTGCGCTTTGATCAAGTCGCCTTCCGCTATGGCCGTCGTGCATCGTGGGTGCTGCACGACGTGACGCTGACCGTACCCCGTGGCCGGATCATCGAGGTGAACGGCCGCAATGGAGCGGGCAAATCAACGCTCCTCCGGCTCGTCGCCGGGGTCGTGCCGCCGGTGCGGGGACGCGTCACCGGCCGCCCGCCCGCCGTGGGGTACGCGCCGGAGCGGTTCCCGGCCGGTCAGCCGTTCACCGCGCGGGCCTACCTCGGGCACATGGCCGCCGTACGCGGCGTGCCGCCGGCGCGAATCGGCGACTGGGCGGAACGGCTGGGCTTCACCGAGCTCCTGGACGTCCGCCTGCCCGACCTGTCCAAGGGCAGCGCGCACAAGGCCGGGCTCATCCAGGCGCTGCTCGCCGCCCCCGGGCTGCTCGTCCTCGACGAGCCGTTCGCGGGCCTCGACGCGCGGACGCGCGGGGCGCTGCCGGCCCTGTTGGCCGAACTCGCCTCCGCGGGCTCGTCCATCGTGGTCAGCGACCACCAGGGCGACCTCCGGGAGGCGCCCGGCGTGATGCGCTGGCAGGTCGCCGGGCAGACGGTGACCGAAGGAGACCTCACCGAGGAGCACGCGGTGGTCGAGGTGGTCCTGCCCCGCTCCCAGGCCGAGGACCTGGTGACCCGCCTCAAGTCGGACGGCTACGAGGCGAGGTGCCGATGATCGCGGCGATGCGGTTCCAGCTCGAGGGGTACGCGCGGTCGGCGCGGATCCTGCACCCGGTGCTCGCCTTCATGCTGCTGCTGGCGATCGTCTTCTCCTCCCCTCTCGGCGGCACCCCGGCCCAGATACGGGCCGGCGCGCTGACCACGATCGGCGACCTGACCGCGCTGAGCTTCCCGATCTGCGCTTGGGCGGCGCGCGGGCTGCTCGACAACGAACCCGACGCCCAGCGGCATATCGGGGTGATCGCCCTCGGATGGTCGCGGGCGACGGTCTGCGGGCTGATCGCGGCCTCGGGGTTCACGGCCTGCCTGGCGCTGGTCGCCTCGGCGTACCCGCTCGCGGCGGCGGTGCTGTACGGGGTCCGGCCCTCCGTGCTGCTGCCGGCGATCGCGCTGATCCTGCTGTCGGCGCTGGCCGCGACGGCGCTCGGGGCGCTCACCAGCCGGGCGATCCTCCCCTCCCCCGGCTGGTCGATCCTCGTCCTGCTCGGCGTCTACGTGGCCGACCTGCTGCTGGGACTCGGTCCGCTGCGGGTCCTCACCGTCCCGATGATCGAGTGGATGGGGGCGGCCGGTCGCGGCGCGTCCGCGTTCACGAACGGCCTGCCGTGGTTCGCCCTGCGCACGCTCGCGTGGACGGCGCTCGCCACGGCGCTGTACGTACGCCTCCGGCGCACCCGCGCCTGACCGCCGCCAGGTGGTCCGTACGGCGGCTCCGGGGCACCCCTGAGCCGAGGCCGGGTGACCGACGTGCCGTACACCGGCGCCCGGGGGCATCCCTCAGCCGAGACGGTCGGGCTCGGCGGCCAGGTGCTCGACGTGCCGTGCAGCGGCTCTCAGCGGCGTCCCTCGGCCGAGAGCCAGGTGACCGACGTGCCGTACACCGGCGCCCGGGGGCATCCCTCAGCCGAGACGGTCGAGTTCGGCGGCCAGGTGCGCGAGGAAGCCGTCGACGTCGGGCTGGCTGTACCCGGGCCGGAGCCGGGTCGTCGCGAAACGCGCCGCCCGTACGTCCGCCGACCGTGCCGTACGGCCGCGCAACGCGACGAGCATCGTGTCGAGGAAGGCGTCGACGTCCCGTTCGTCGTAGCCCTCGGTCAGCCGGGTCGTGACGAACCGGACGTTGCGCACCAGCCCCGCGAGGCGGTCCGCCTCGGCGGCGGCCAGCCGGCGCCGCCTGGCGTTCTCCTTCGCCTCGAACTCGCGCAGGTACTCCTCGAGCCGCTGGTCGACGGCGCTTCCCTGGTAGCCGCGCAGGGTGACGGCGAACCGCACCTCGCCGATCTCGGCGGCGGTGACCGGCGGCGCGAACAGCTGCGCGCGGCCCAGAGTCCCCTCGACGCGGGCGATGAACGCGTCCACCTGGTGACGGTGATAGCCGCGAAGGGCGATCGGGAACTCCGGCATAGCCGCATTCTCACGCAAATCAAGGTGGCGACGGCACCGCATGCCCGAAAAAGGGGTGTAGGGGCTGGACCTGGGGAAATCTGTCAGGGAGGTCGTCACACGGACCAGGGGGGCTGAGTATGACGACGGAGAACGCAGCCGGACCACAGAAAGTGGTGCTCGGCGGCTACACGAACCACGCGGCCGCGCAACGCGCGGTGGACGTCCTGGCGGAACGCCACTTCCCGGTGGAGCACGTCTCGATCGTCGGTTCCGGGCTGAGGTTCGAGGAGCGGATCCTCGGCCGGTGGACGCTCGGCAAGGCACTGCTGGCGGGCGCGGGCTCCGGCGCCTGGATCGGCCTGTTCATCGGCGTGATCTTCTGGATCGTCAGCCCGTGGGTGGTGGGCGCGGTGATCTCCGCGATCATCCTCGGCGCGATCTTCGGTGCGATCTTCGCGGCGGTGGCGCACATGGTGCGGCGGCAGACGTTCGCGTCGGCCAGCGCCGTGGTGGCCGAGCGGTACGACGTGCTCGTCGACGCGGAGTTCGCCACCGAGGCCAGGCGTCTGCTGGCCGCCGTACCCGCCACCGACCAGCCCCACTGACCCGGCGGGACGGTCTACTGGAGCACGGGAGGCCGGTCGTCCCCGGACGGCCCGGGGGGGTGAGACGCGAGCCTACTGTCCACTCGGGGCGGGAAGCCGGTCGTCCCGGCGGGAGGTCGGCTGTCTACTCGGCGGCGGGAAGCCGGTCGTTCGGTGGGACCGGGCGGTCCGGCAGGATGGGGAGCGCCCGGTCCGGCAGAGCCGCGAGGGGCTGCTCCGGCAGGGCGGAGAGGGGCTGCTCCACGCTCTTGGCCGCCAGCTGACCGCACGCTCCGTCGATCTCCTGACCGCGCGTGTCCCGTACGGTGACGGGGACGCCGTGGGCCTCCAGGCGCCGGACGAACTCCGTCTGGTCCGACGGCCGCGACGCGGTCCACTTCGAACCCGGCGTCGGGTTCAACGGGATCAGGTTGACGTGCACCGGGTGGCTCTTGATCAGCCGGCCGAGCAGGTCGGCGCGCCACGCCTGATCGTTGATGTCCCGGATCAGGGCGTACTCGATCGAAACCCGGCGCCGGGTGCGGTCGGCGTACGCCCACGCGGCGTCGAGGACCTCCCGGACCTTCCAGCGGGTGTTGATCGGCACGAGCTCGTCGCGCAGCTCGTCGTCGGGCGCGTGCAGGGACACCGCCAGCCGTACCTTGAAGTCGAGGTCGGCGAGCTGGTTGATCTTCGGGACGAGGCCCACCGTGGAGACGGTGATGTTCCGCTGGGAGATGCCCAGCCCCTGCGGGCTCGGGTCGCTGAGCCGGTGGATCGCCCGGACGATGGCGGAGAAGTTGGCGAGTGGCTCGCCCATGCCCATGAAGACGATGTTGCTGACCCGGCCCTTGCCGCCGGCGATCTCGCCGCGGTCGAGCGCCCGGGCGCCCGCCATCACCTGCTCGACGATCTCGGCGGTCGACAGGTTGCGGGTGAGCCCCGCCTGGCCGGTGGCGCAGAACGGGCAGTTCATGCCGCAGCCGGCCTGGGAGGAGACGCACATCGTGACCCGGTCCGGATAGCGCATGAGGACCGACTCGACGAGCGTGCCGTCGAACGCCTTCCACAGCGTCTTGCGCGTGGCGCCGTTGTCACAGGTCAGATCGCTCACCGAGGTGAGCAGGGAGGGCAGCAGCTCGGCGACGAGACGGTCCCGGACGGCGGCCGGCAGGTCCGTCATGTCCGACGGATCGTCGGCGAGCCTGCCGAAGTAGTGGCGCGACAGCTGGTCGGCGCGGAACGGCTTCTCCCCGAGCGCACCAACGGCCTCCCGCCGCTCGTCCCAGGACAGGTCGGCGAGGTGACGCGGAGGCTTCGCCCGGCGCGGAGCGGCGAAGGTGAGCTGAGCGGGCATGTCCGTTCCAGTGTGGCAGACGCCAGGGGGCGCTTCGTACGTCGGCGCGTCTGCGCGCGAACCTTACCGGGAGTGCATTTCATCGGGGAGGACGTCAATGCCGCGGTGGGGGCCGCACACTCACTACAGTCCCCTCTATGCCGGTATTGCGCAGAACGCCGCAGGAGACGCGTGTCCTGATCAGTGACACCAGCCCCTACGGAAGCCGTGTCCTCGAAGTGGAGTCCGATCACGTCGCGACGGCGGCGTACCTCCGCAGGAGCGACGGGCACACCGTGGCCGCGGCCTGGGTCGCCAACCACCAGGACGCTTCGTCCCACCCCGACCTCGCGCGGCTGAACGCCGGGCTGGTCCCCGCCATGCCGTCCGGCCACACCAAGCACCCCAAGGGACGGTCGGCGCCCGACCCGCGGTCGCTCACGGTGGTCTGGTTCGAGGAGGGCGACGGCGCGGCGCTGCTCGAGGACGGGCAGCCTCTGTGCGTGATCCCCGGCTGGTCGGACATGGACCGCGGACTGCCCGGGTACAGCCGGGAGGCCGTCGGCCAGGGCCCGTTCGCGTTCGCGCTGGACGACGAGATCGAGGATCTGGGGCCGCGCATCCTGCAGGCGCAGGCGTTCTGGGACTGGCGGAAGGGGGACGGCGCCTGGGAGGGGTTCCAGCAGTCGGTGCTGGGGCATCTGCTGGGCCGGCTCGGCCCCGGCGGGTACTACTGGCACGACGTGGGCCGGCAGTGGCGGGCACGTGCGGGGAAGGGAGCGGGCTCCGCGGGCGAGCAGCCCGTCGTCGGGGTCTCGGAACGCCCCGCGATGGAAGACCGCCCCTACCGGGTGCTCAGCACGGTCGGCATGAGCTGCCAGCGGATGCCCACCGTCGAGCTGTACGAGGACGACGTGGCCGACCACGCCCGCATCGAGCTCGCCGTGGCGACCACGCTGCCCAGCCAGCGCGCCGGCAGCATCTTCCCCTGGCTGGCGCAGTATCCGTGGCGCGCGGTCACGTCGTTCGCCGCGGGCGACAACGTCAAGTGGTACCACGAGGCGAAGACCTTCCCGCTCGGCCCGAGCTGGGAGGGCGTGCTGCTGCTCGACGACCCCAGCCGTCTCAAGGGGCCGGCCGCGCCGGACATGAGCGGCTTCTCGTTCGGCGGCGACCCGGTGCACTGGCTGTGGCTCGTGCCGATCACCGAGGCGGAGCGGCAGTTCGGCAAGGACGAGGGCCCGGACGCGTTGATCGAGCGGCTGTCCCGGAAGGGACGCAGCTGGGTCGTCGGCGAGGACTGACCGCCGTGGGCGGCCCGGCGCTCCGGGTCGCCCACCGTACGGCTGGGGCGTGTCCGGTGGATCTCCGCTAGGCGGGGACGAACGCCTGGAAGAGCAGCCACACGACGGGGACGGTGGCCAGGAGGGAGTCGAGGCGGTCCATCACGCCGCCGTGCTCCGGCAGGAGGGTCCCCATGTCCTTGATGCCGAGATCCCGCTTGATCATCGACTCGATGAGGTCGCCGAGCGTGGCCGAGCACACGGCGGCGGCGCCGACGATGACCCCCTGCCACCAGGTGCCGTGCACCAGCCAGGGCATCAGCACCCCGCCGACCGCCATACCGGTGAGGAGCGATCCGCTGAACCCCTCCCAGGTCTTCTTCGGGCTGATGGCCGGGGCCATCTTGTGCGCGCCCAGGAAGGAGCCCGCGAAGAAGCCACCGGTGTCGCTGGCGACCGTCAACGCGATGAAGACGATGATGCGGTTCGGGCCGTCGTCCGCGTGCAGCATCAGGACCACGAACCCGGCGAGGAACGGGACGTACGCCACGGTGAACACGCTCGCCGTGGCGTCCCGGACGTAGCCCTCCTGGCCTCCGGTCAGCCGCCACAGCAGGGTCGCCAGCACCGTCAGGGCGAACGTCGCGACCAGGCCGGTGGTCCCCCAGACGTACGTGCAGACCAGCATCGCCAGGCCGCCGGCCATGACGGGGGCCCGATCGATGCGGATGTCCCGCGTCGCGAACGCCCGGATGAGCTCCCAGACGGCGACGCCGAGGAAGACCACGACGACGCCGAGGAAGATCTCCTTGACGGTGTAGAGGGACACCAGCACGAGGGCACCGAGCCCCAGGCCGACCCCGACGGCGATAGGGAGATTCCGGCCCGGCCGGCGCTTCTTCTTGCCCGTTTCTTCCGCCTGTGCCTCCGGGATCTCCGGTGCGGGCGTCGGGGCCTGCTCGAGTCCCACTAGACCTCGAGCAACTCGGCTTTCTTGTGCTCGAGCAGCTCGTCGATCTTGCCGACGTGCTTGTGCGTGAAGTCGTCCAGCTCCTTCTCCGCGCGGCGCACGTCGTCCTCACCCGCGTCGCCACCCTTGGCGAGCTTGTCGAGGGCGTCCTTGGCGTGCCGGCGGATGTTGCGGATCGAGACCCGCGCGTCCTCCGCCTTGTGCCCGGCCACCTTGATGAACTCCTTGCGGCGCTCCTCGGACAGCTCCGGGAACACCACACGGATGATCTTCCCGTCGTTGCCCGGGTTGACACCGAGGTCGCTCTCGCGGATGGCCTTCTCGATCGCGCTCAGGGAGTTCGCGTCGTACGGCTGGACGATGACCATGCGGGCCTCGGGCAGCGTGAACGACGCCAGCTGGTTGATCGGCGTCGGCGTGCCGTAGTACTCCGCCGTGATCTTGTTGAACATCGCGGGCGTCACCCGGCCGGTACGGATGCCGTTGAAGTCATCCTTGGCGACCGTGACGGCCTTCTCCATCTTCTCCTCGGCTTCGAGGAGGATCTCGTCGATCACCTTCGGCTCCTTGTTCAGCTCTCCGCCGGACTTACCAATGTGCCGATCTTCTCACCGCGGACGGCCCGCACGATATTGCCTTGCCCCATCAGGTCGAAGACCACGATGGGCAGGCCGTTGTCCATGCAGAGGCTGATCGCGGTGGCGTCCATGACCTTCAGGCCGCGCTGCAGCACCTCGCCGTACTCGAGCCGGTCGAACCGGAAGGCGTCCGGGTTCTTCTTCGGGTCGGCGTCGTACACGCCGTCGACCTGGGTGCCCTTCAGCACGGCGTCCGCGCCGATCTCCAGCGCCCGCTGCGCCGCGGCCGTGTCGGTGGAGAAGAACGGCTGGCCGAGGCCGGCGCCGAAGATCACCACACGGCCCTTCTCGAGGTGGCGGATGGCCCTGCGCGGGATGTACGGCTCGGCGACCTGGCCCATCGTGATCGCCGTCTGCACCCGCGTGTCCAGGCCGAGCTTCTCGAGGAAGTCCTGCAGCGCGAGGCAGTTGATCACGGTGCCGAGCATGCCCATGTAGTCGCTGCGCGAGCGGTCCATGCCCTGGGCGGACATCTGCGCGCCGCGGAACATGTTGCCGCCGCCGCAGACCACCGAGACCTGCACGCCCTCCCGCACCACCTCGGCGATCGCCTCCGCGATGTGCTGGACGACCGCGGGGTCGATGCCGAGCGCCTCGCCGCCGGCGAACGCCTCGCCGGAGAGTTTGAGGAGCACCCGCTTCCAGCCATGGTGGGACGACGGAGCCGCCGTCGTGTCGGTGGTCTTACTGTCCTGCACGGCGGCGGCTCCTTCGTCTCACTCTCAGCGGCTGGGCGTCCTCGGGCGGGTCTTAGAGCTGCCCGACCCGGAACCGGGCGAACTGCTTGACGTTCACCCCGGCGTCCTGGAGGACCTTACCGACAGACTTCTTCGGGTCCTTCACGAAGGGCTGCTCCACGAGGACGAAGTCCTTGAAGTAGGCCCGCACCCGACCCTCGACGATCTTCGGGATCGCCTGCTCGGGCTTGCCCTCGTCGCGGGTGATCTGCTCGGCGAGCGCCCGCTCCTTGGCGACGACGTCGGTGGGGACGTCGTCGTTGGTGAGGTACTTCGGAGACATCGCGGCGATCTGCTGCGCGATCTCCTTGGCCACCTCGGGCGCCTCGGTGTCGAGCTCGACCAGCACGCCGGTGGCGGGCGGCAGCGACGGGTCGGACTTGTGCAGGTAGCTGGCGACGTACGCGCCCTTGAAGTGGGCGAAGCGGCCGAGCTCGAGCTTCTCCCCGATCTTGGCGCTGTTCTCGTCGATCAGCTGCTGGACGGTCTTGCCCGTCTCGATCTCGGCGGCCAGCAGGGCGTCGCGGTCGGCCGCATCGCTCTTCGCGGCGAACTCGACGATCTGGTTCGCCAGCGCGATGAAGCCCTCGTTCTTGGCGACGAAGTCGGTCTCGCAGTTGAGCTCGAGGATCGCGCCGTCGCCGGAGCCGTTGAAGAACTCGGCGACCAGGCCGTTGGCGGCGGTGCGCTCGGCGCGCTTGCCGACGTCCTTGGCGCCCTTGAGACGGAGCAGCTCGACCGCCTTGTCGAAGTCGCCCTCGGCCTCCTCAAGGGCCTTCTTACAGGCCATCATCCCGGAGCCGGTGGTGTCCCGGAGCTTCTTGACGTCGGCGGCGGTGAAGTTCGCCATTGTGGTCTTGTCTCTCTCGTCGTCGGTCGTGGGCCGTCAGGAGTCCTGACCGGTCTGCGGCTGCTCGGCCGGCGCGGCCTCCGGAGCCTCAGCCTCGGCCTGCGGAGCCTCAGCCTCCGGGGCCTCAGTCTGCGGAGCCTCAGCCTCGGCCTGCGGAGCCTCAACCTGCGGAGCCTCAGCCTCCGGGGCCTCAGCCTGCGGAGCGGCCTCGGCCGTCTCGCCGGACTCGTTCTTGCTCTGCAGGAGCTCGCGCTCCCACTCCGTGAGGGGCTCCTCGGCACCGACCGGGGCGGGCTTCTCGTCACCGGACGGCGCGGCGCCGGCGCGGGCCATCAGGCCGCCGGCCACGGCGTCCGCGACCACGCGGGTCAGCAGGCTGACGCTGCGGATGGCGTCGTCGTTGCCCGGGATCGGGTAGTCGACCTCGTCCGGGTCGCAGTTGGTGTCGAGGATCGCCACCACCGGGATGCCCAGCTTGCGGGCCTCGTTGACGGCGATGTGCTCCTTCTTGGTGTCGCAGATCCACACCGCGCTGGGCACGCGCGCCATGTCGCGGATACCGCCGAGGGTGCGCTCGAGCTTGTCCTTCTCACGCTTGCGCATGAGAAGCTCCTTCTTCGTCATACCCGAGCCGGCGACGTCGTCGTAGTCGAGCTCCTCGAGCTCCTTCAGACGGGTGAGGCGCTTGTGCACCGTGGAGAAGTTGGTGAGCATGCCACCCAGCCAGCGCTGGTTGACATACGGCATCCCGACGCGCTGCGCCTGATCGGAGATCGACTCCTGCGCCTGCTTCTTCGTACCGACGAACAGGATCGTGCCGCCGTGGGCGACCGTCTCCTTGATGAAGTCGAAGGCGCGGTCGATGTAGGACAGCGACTGCTGCAGGTCGATGATGTAGATGCCGTTGCGCTCGGTGAAGATGAAACGCTTCATCTTCGGGTTCCACCGGCGGGTCTGGTGACCGAAGTGGACGCCGCTCTCGAGCAGCTGCTTCATGGTGACGACGGGTGCCATGCCCGTGTTCTCCTGTCCGGCCCAGTCGTTCTCTGGGCCACGTCCCGGTTGTTTGCCTGCGCCCGTGCGCCCCTGCCATGACGAGTGGTCATGGACCGAGAGGGTCGCCCCACCGATGCCCGGTGGCCGGCGGACGCGTGAATTCGGTCATGCGACCGTTGAGGCAAGTGTACCGGCGGCTCACCCCCTCGTGGACTCCACGCCTCCAACGCCGGGGTTTTCCCCAGGTTTCGTCGGGGTCCTGTCGCGGGGCGGGCGGGGGCGCGCATGCTCGGTGTCATGGTGTGGTCCGGGTTTCTCCTGGTCATGGCGGCTTCCGGCGGGGCGGACGCGGGCTGGCAGTGGCCGTTACGCCCGCCACCGCCGGTTCTGCGCCGTTTCGACCCGCCCGCCCATCCGTGGGAGGCCGGGCACCGGGGCGTCGATCTCGCCGCGCCTCCCGGCCGTCCGGTCTTCGCCACCGGCGCCGGGCGGGTGACCTTCGCCCACGATCTGGCGGGCCGCGGTGTGGTGACGATCACTCATGGCGCACTCCGCACGACCTACCTGCCCGTACGCCCGGTCGTACGCCCCGGGCAGATCGTCGCGGCGGGCGCACGGATCGGCGTCGTGGAGGCGGTCCTGGGCCACTGCGGGCAGGAGAGCTGCCTGCACTGGGGACTCCTGCGCGGCGGCTCCTACCTCGACCCGCTCTCCCTCCTCGGCCTCGGCCCCGTACGCCTCCTGCCCTGGTGGCACGCTCCTCCCCCGGCCGCCGTTACCGGGCAGCGGGCGTCGCCGCGGGCCGAAGCCGACCCCGGCGGCCGCGGGCCGGCGTCCCCTCGGTATCCCGCGACGGCCCGGCCGTCCGCCGCATCCGGGAGGACACGGCCGACCGCCCCTGTGCGGGTGCTCCCGGCACGACGGGTGCTCCCGGCTCCGGCGACACGACCGGTCAGCGCCACCACGGGCATCGGCGCGTCGATCGGCCCGATCGCGGTCGCCGGAGCGGCGGCCATTGCGCTGTTCCGGCTCCTCGCTCACCGCCGCCGCCGGCGGCGCCCACGCGGACGGGGCCGCTGATATGCACGCGCCCGGGTGACCGGTCCTCGCTGACGGCCGCAGCGCGCCTTACCGGCCATCCGAGGTGAGCGGCGTCGACATCCGTGAGACATAGGCGGGTCCACTCACCCGCGCCGGCCGACCGGCGGGTGTCGCCGAGCCTGCTGCTGAAACGCTCCGCGCACAGCACGGAACAGCCGTCGCATCCGCCACGCGGCCTGCCGCTGACCCGCGCCGACGGGCTGTGGCGACGAGCCGTGGCGACGAGCCGTGGGACGAGCCGTGGCGACGGGCTGTGGCCGCAGACGACTCCACCATGGGACGACCGCGTAGACGCCGAACGCGCCGAGACGGACTCCGCCTGCGCACTGGTCCGCCCGACGGGCACGTGTGCTGGGCGACCGACGACGCGTCCGGCACCGGGGCTCATCGCCGCCCTCCGCCGAGGGTTCGGGACCCCAGGCCGATCCCGTCATGCCCGGGGGTGGGCCTGCCGGTAGGCCGCCTTGAGCCGCTCCGCGGTGACGTGGGTGTACACCTGGGTCGTCGCCAGGGAGGAGTGGCCGAGGATCTCCTGGACGCTGCGCAGATCCGCGCCGCCCTCCAGGAGGTGGGTGGCCGCGCTGTGCCGGAGGCCGTGCGGCCCCATGTCGGGCAGGCCCAGCTCCGCGAGCCGCCGGTGCAGGTCACGCCGGACGACGGTGGGATGCAACCGGCCGCCGCGAGTGCCGACGAACAGCGCGGGTCCGCTGCGGTCGCGCACGAGGCCAGGGCGTCCCCGGCGCAGCCACGCGTCGACGGCCCGGGCCGCCGGCGCGCTCACCGGGACCGTCCGTTCCTTGTCGCCCTTTCCGATCACCCGGATGGTGCGCCGGGCGAGGTCGACGTCGTCAACGTCCAGCCCGCACAGCTCCCCGACCCGGATGGCGGAGCCGTAGAGCAGTTCGAACACGGCCTGGTCCCGCAGCGCGACGGCGTCCGAAGCGGGCTCCTGACCGTCCGTACGCTGCCCGGAGTCGCTCGTACGGCCATCGCCCGAGGCGGGCTCTCCGCGACCGGCAGTCTCGCCCCGGGAGTCGCTCGTACGGTCATCGGCCGCCGCCGTCCGGCCACGGGACGGTCTGCGGTCGAGCAGCGCGGTGGCCTCGTCCTGGCGCAGCACTCGCGGGAGCGTCCGCCCCTGCTTGGGAGTGCCCAGAAGGGCGCCGGGATCAGTCGGCAGCAGCCCACGGCGATGGGCGAACGCCGTGAACACGCGCGCCGAGGCGGTCCGGCGGGCGAGCGTGGCGCGCGACCGGCCGAGCGCGTGCTGCGCGGCCAGCCACGTCCGCAACATTCGTACGTCCAGACCTGCCACATCGCGCAGTCCCATGCGGTGGGCGTGCGCGAGCAGATCGGTGACGTCTCCCAGATAGGCACGGACGGTGTGCGCGGACAGACCGCGCTCGGCGCGCAGGTGCCGTTCGAAATCGGCCAGCACCGGACCGAACGCCTCAGCGGACTCCGCGCCGATCTCCTCGTTCGCCGCCATCTGCTCTCCCGCGGACTCGTCACCGACCGGAACCTGCGGCGCATGCGCCCCGTGGGACGCGAGCACCGCTCGATGTCCCACCGTGCGCGAGCCGACCCGGTGAATCAAGCGACCGCACCGGCCCGGCCCGGTTATCCACAGAACGCGATTCGTACGACACGGGTGGTGACCGATCCGGCAGCGTCGACATCGGAGGTGAGCGCATGAGCGAGCGAATCATGAGCACAGCGCGCCCGGCCATTCTTCCGGCGCCAGGAGGTCGGCCGGGATGGGTTGGCCGGGCAAGGCCGGGAGATCGGCCGGGGTCGGTTGACCGGGCAAGGCCGCGAGATCAGCCGGGGTCGGTTGACCGGGCAAGGCCGCGAGATCAGCCGGGGTCGGTTGACCGGGCAAGGCCGCGAGATCAGCCGGGGTCGGTTGACCGGGCAAGGCCGCGAGATCAGCCGGGGTCGGTTGACCGGGCAAGGCCGCGAGATCAGCCGGGGTCGGTTGGCCAGGCGAGGCCGGGAGATCAGCCGGGATGGGTTCGCCGGCCTTGGGAGGAGGCCGCATGAACGCGAAGGACACGCTCGGGCGGCAGGGCGAGCAGGCGGCGGCCGATCACCTGACCCGGCTCGGCTGGCAGATCCTCGATCGCAACTGGCGATGCGGCGAGGGCGAGCTGGACATCGTGGCCCGCGACGGCGGGGAGCTGGTCGTGTGCGAGGTGAAGACCCGCTCCAGCACCGCCTTCGGCACCCCCGTCGAGGCGATCACGCCGGCCAAGGCCGCGCGATTACGACGCCTCGCGGTCCGCTGGCTCGCCGCCCACGGCGTCGCTCACGCCACCGCCCGCATCGATGTCATCGGCCTGCTCGCCGACGGGCCCGGCCGCTTCACCGTCGACCATTTGAAGGGAGTGTGCTGACGATGGCCCTGGCCCGTACCCGTGCCGTCGCGCTCCTCGGCGTGGATGGCGCTCTCGTCGACGTCGAGGCGGCCATCACCAGCGGCGTTCCGGGCCTGCACCTCGTGGGCCTGCCCGACGCCGCGCTGAACGAGGCCCGTGACCGCGTCCGCGCGGCGATCCTCAACAGCGGTGAGCAGTGGCCCAACCGGCATGTCACGGTCAGCCTTTTTCCCGCGAGCATGCCGAAGCGGGGTAGCGGCTTCGACGTTGCCATCGCCGTCGCACTGCTGGGCGCGGAGGGCGCTTTCCCCGCCGAGGCCTGTGCGGGCATGGTGCTGATCGGCGAGCTGGGGCTCGACGGGCGGGTCCGTCCCGTGGCCGGGGTGCTGCCCGCCGTGCTCGCGGCGGCCGACGCGGGCGCCCACACGATGGTCGTGCCGAGGGCCAACCTCGCCGAGGCATCGCTCGTGCCCGGGGTGAAGGTCATCGGGATCCGCACGCTGCGGGCCCTGGTGGCCCGCCTCCGTGACCTGCCGCCCCCGGACGACGAGCCGGAGGCGGGTGAGGAGGGGACGCCCCCGCCGCCCAACGGCCTGGCCGCCCGCTCCCGGGCCCGGCGCGGCGATCTCGACCTGGCCGACGTACGGGGGCAGGCCGATGCGCGCAAGGTGCTGGAAGTCAGCGCTGCGGGCGGCCACCATCTCCTGCTGACCGGCCCGCCCGGCTGCGGGAAGACCATGCTGGCCGAACGACTGCCCACCCTCCTGCCGGAGCTCGACCATGACGCCGCCCTGGAGGTGACCGCCATCCACTCGGTCGCGGGCGGTCTCCCGACCGGCCAACCGCTGATCACCGATCCGCCGTTCTGCGCTCCGCACCACACGGCGTCCCGGGCCGCTCTCGTCGGCGGCGGGAGCAACCGACTCATCCAGCCCGGGGCGGTGTCGCTGGCGCATCGAGGGGTCCTCTTTCTCGATGAGAGCCCTGAGTTCGCCGGCGGGGTGCTGGACGCCTTACGCCAGCCCCTGGAGGTGGGCGAGGTGGTCATCGCCCGGTCGGGGGCGACGGCCCGGTTTCCGGCGCGGTTCACGCTGCTGCTGGCGGCCAACTTCTGCCCGTGCGCGGCGGCGAATGACCGCGACTGCACCTGCCCGCCCTCGACCCGGCAGCGGTACCTCGCCCGGTTGTCGGGGCCGTTGCTCGACCGGATCGATCTGAAATCGGAGCTGAAGGAGGTGTCCCGTGCGGACCTGCGGTACGACCTGCACGTCGCCGAGTCCAGCACGACGGTCGCGGAGCGGGTGCTGGTCGCCCGCCACCGTGCCCGCGAACGCTTGGCGGACCTCCCCTGGCGCACCAATTCCGACGTGCCCGGCCGCGAGTTGCGACGCCGCTTCGCCCCACCGCACGGGGCGCTGGCGGCACTCGACCAGCCGCTGGCCGACGGACGGCTCAGCGCACGCGGCCTCGACCGCGTCGTCCGCGTCGCCTGGACCCTCGCCGATCTCGCCGGAAAGGACGCTCCGACCGCCAGTGAGGTCGACGAGGCGTTCGGTCTCTGGCAGGGACGCTGACCGGGAGGAGACATGATGATCTCAGCTGACGAACGCCGTGCCCGCGCGCTCCTGACACGCATCGCGGAGCCCGGCGATGAGCTGTTAGGCCGGATGGTCGCGGCGGAGGGAGCCATCGGAGCGCTGGACGTCATCCGCTCGGACGCCGTGCCGGAGTCCCGTCCGGCGGGTTCGGGCAGGGGCGACCCAGGCCGGCGGGTCGCCGCGTGGCGGGCCCGGCTGCCCGATGCCGATCCGGAGCGCCTTCTCGCCGAGTGCGACGCGCTCGGCGGGCGTCTCGTGTGCCCGGGAGACGCGGAATGGCCGTCCCAGCTCGACGATCTCGGGGACCGGCGGCCGTACGCGCTGTGGGTGCGCGGCGATCAGGATCTGCGATTCTCCTGCCTGCGGTCCGTGGCGATCGTGGGATCCCGGTCGGCCACGTCCTACGGGGTCAACGTCGCCGCCGAGATGGGCGCCGAGTTGGCCGACCGCACGTGGACGGTCGTCAGCGGGGGCGCCTTCGGCGTCGACGCGGCGGCGCATCGGGGAGTGCTCGCCGCCGACGGCCTGACGGTCGCGGTGTTCGCCTGCGGATTCGATGTGACCTATCCCAGCTCCCACGACGGGCTCTTCACCGAGATCGCGCGCTCCGGCCTGCTGGTCAGCGAGTTCCCGCCGGGCACACCGCCCAACCGGAGCCGCTTTCTGGTGCGCAACCGGACGATCGCGGCGCTGACCCGCGGCACCGTGGTCGTGGAGGCGGCGCGCCGGAGCGGAGCGATCAGCACCGCCCGTCATGCCCGTGATCTTCGCCGCGCCGTGATGGTCGTCCCCGGGCCGGTGACCTCGGTGGCCTCCGTCGGCTGCCACGTCATGCTGCGGGAGTGGGGTGAGGCCGTCTGCGTCACCGACACCGCCGAGATCCTCGACCTGGTCGGGCTCGTCGGCGACGACCTGGCACCCGAGAAACGCGGACCGGTCCTCGACCGCGACCGGCTGGCCCCCGTGACGAGGGACGTCCTGGAGGCGATTCCCGCACGCGGCGGAGCGGGTACGGCGCGGATCGCGGTGACCTCCGGTGTCGATCTCGACACCGCGCTCGCCAGTCTGGGCGCCCTGTCGGCGGGCGGCTTCGTCGAGCGCTGCGCGAAGGGATGGAAGCTCCGCCGCCGACCTCCGGACTCCTGACGGGCGCGGACGCGGCCGGCGATCTGCGGGGCCACAGCGGGGAGCGGCCCACGATCGGGACGATCTCTTCGGTCGCCCTAGATCTGCCCGCCACGATTCCGGATCGGCGACCGGGATCCGTACGCCACGGGTCCTGGTCGGCGATCGGGACCCGCAACCGGGCGGCCCGCTGAGCCCGGCGACCGCGCCCCAGGCCCGGGCGATCCTCCGAGCCCCGCGACTCCGACCCGCGATGGAGCCGCCCTCCGAGACCGACGACTCCGACCCGGAACGCAGCCACTCTCCGAACCCGACGGCTGGGATCCGCATGGGGGCGATGTTCCGCGCCGCTGTGGCGGGCCGCGTGGGGGCGATGTTCCGCGCCGCTGTGGCGGGCCGCGTGGGGGCCGCTGGCACGGGTGCGGGGCCCTCTCGGGGTGGGCGGGCCGCTGAGCCCGGCGACCGCGACCCGGAACGCGCCACCCCGCGAGCCCGGCGACTCCGAGCCGCACGCCGCGGCTCCGCCCTTCGGAAGCGGTCAACGCGGGGGCGGGCGGCACTTCGGTGCCGCCCGCCCGTGTCGCGTTGTCGGGGGTGTGTCAGTTGTCCGGCAGCTCCAGGTCGCTCTTGGCGAGTTCCTCAACGTTGACGTCCTTGAACGTCACGACCCGAACGTTCTTCACGAAGCGCGCGGGGCGGTACATGTCCCACACCCACGCGTCCTGCATGGCCACCTCGAAGTAGGTCTCGCCATTGTCGGTGCTGCGCACCTGCAGATCGACGGTGTTGGTGAGATAGAACCGGCGCTCGGTCTCGACGACGTACGTGAAGAGGCCGACGACATCGCGGTATTCGCGGTAGAGCTGGAGCTCCATCTCGGTCTCGTACTTCTCGAGGTCTTCTGCGCTCATGCTCGCGTTCCCTCCCCGTGCCGCGGCTCAGGCGACGTCCGCCTGGTCGGCGGTGTCCTCATAGTGTGACGCCTCCCAATCGATCTCCCCAGCCTCTGAGGCGCCCTTTTCCGGCCCGGCCTCCGTCGTGGCCACCCGGGCCACGTTGACGAAGGAGAGCCGATGTTCGGGACAAGGTCCATGCTCCTCCAACGCCACGGCGTGCGCGCGGGTGACGTACCCCTTGTGAACGCCGAAGCCGTACATCGGATAACGCTCGTGCAGCCCGGTCATGATCCGGTCCCGGGTCACCTTCGCCACGATCGACGCGGCGGCGACGCAGGCCGCCACCCGATCGCCCTTCGGCACCGGCAGCGTCGGCGCGATGATGCCCGGCACCGGGAATCCGTCCGTGAGGACATAACCGGGGAGCACTCCGAGGGCCGCCAGCGCTCGCCGCATCCCGGCGATGTTGCAGCGATGCAGGCCGATCCGGTCGATCTCCTGGCACGGGATGACGAGAGCGTGCCAGGCCAGGGCCGTGGTCGTGATCTCCTCGTACAGGCGCTCCCGGCGGGCTGCGGTGAGCAGTTTCGAGTCCGCCAGCCCCTCGATGCGGCGACGACGCTCCGGTCCGAGGATGACGGCCGCGACGACCAGCGGCCCGGCGCACGCGCCGCGGCCCGCCTCGTCGACCCCGGCCACCGGCCCGAGACCGGCGCGTTCCAGCACCCGCTCGTACGCGTACATTCCGACGTCACGTCGAGGGGTGAGGCCACGAGGACGGTGAGCTCGGACATCGATGTACACATCAGGCAGGGTACGTCGCGTGAGGGCGCGACCGGGCCGGAACGCCGGGCGTGGCGGGCCCATTCGCGTGAACGATCACTCCGGGGTGCGGCGGAAACGGCGGCGGCCGCGTAGGCGTGGTGCGGGCCCGGGGCGGAGGAGGCGTCTGCGCAGCAGGGTGACCGGAATGGCGCCGGCGAAGCCGAGTGCCAGCGGGACGGCGGGCAGCGTGGCGTTCGCGAGGGCCAGGCCCGGTTGTCCGAACGTCTTGGGGATCGGCATCGTCTTGACCCGGGTGACGGGCCAGACGACGACGAACGCGCGGCCGACGACGTGGCTCTCGGGAATCGTGCCGCCGCCGGGGTCGCCCAGGTGGCCGCGGGAGTCGTAGGAGACCTCACGGTGGTCGCCCATCACCCAGAGCCGCCCCGGAGGCACGGTGATCTTGAACTTGGCGTCGGACGGCTTGTTCTGCTCGTGGGTGTCCGGGTCCGTGTAGAGGTACGCCTGCTCGTCGAGCGGGTGACCGTTCACGGTCACGCGGCCCTGGGCGTCACAGCAGGCCACGTGGTCGCCGGGGACGCCGATGACCCGTTTGATGTAGTCCTTCTCGCCCGGGACGACGCCGAAGGCGCTGCCGATGGCCCGCAGGACCTTGGAGACCGGGTTGCTCGGCGCGGAGTACTGGACCTCGGGGTCCCAGGAGTCGAGCCCGTTGAAGACGACGACGTCGCCGCGCTTGATGTCCCGGGTGTGGTAGACGATCTTGTTGACCAGGACCCGGTCGCCGACCTTGAGGGTGTTCTCCATCGACTGCGACGGAATGTAGAACGCCTGGACGGCGAACGCCTTGATGACCATGGCCAGGGCGAGGGCGACGCCGATCAGGATCGGCAGCTCCTTCCAGAAGGAGCCCTGTTTCTTCTTCTTCCGCGAGCCCTTGCCGTCACCGGCGGCGGGGTCGTCGTCCGGTCCGGACGATCCCGGCGCGGCGGCGTCGGTGGCCTCCGCCGTCTCCGCGGTCGCCGCTCGCTCGTCCCCCGGATCCCGATCCGCGGGGCGCGCGCCTTCCCGGCCATTCTGCGATGCCTCGTGGCGCGTGTCGCCGGCGGTGGCCGCGGGCTCGCGCAGGCCCTGCTCGTCGTCAGTCATCAGGGGAAGCCTAATGCCCCGAGGCCGTGGGGATGGCCAACGTCAGCGTGTCGTCTGCGGTGTACCGGGAAATCCCCTTTCCCGGCAACGAAAAGACCCCGGCGCGCCGATGGGCGTGCCGGGGCCGGAAGCGGAAATAACGCCGCTCAGTTGTCGCGCTTCTCCTTGATGCGGGCGGCCTTGCCGCGCAGCTCGCGGAGGTAGTAGAGCTTGGCGCGCCGGACGTCACCGCGGGTGACGACCTCGATCTTGTCGATGGACGGGCTGTTGAGCGGGAAGGTCCGCTCCACGCCGACGCCGTAGCTGACCTTGCGGACGGTGAACGTCTCACGGGCGCCACCGCCCTGGCGCCGGATCACCACGCCCTGGAAGACCTGGATGCGGCTCCGGTTGCCCTCGGTCACGCGCACGTGAACCTTGAGCGTGTCACCCGGGCGGAAGTCCGGTACGTCAGACCGCATCGCGGCCTTTTCGATCTCCTGGATCAGGGTGTGCATGACTGCGGTTCCTCGTGGTGAAAACGCGCGCGACATTGGGACGCCGACGCGCGATGGGGTCTTCTGGAAAGTCTGGACACGCCCAGCATGGAAACCGGGGTGACGTCTCAGTGTGCCATAGGTTCGGCGTCAACCGGAAAACCGGCCTCGGTGAGGGCCTGCCGGTCGGCCTCGTCCAGCCGGTTTCGGGCGATCAGCTCGGGCCGCCGTACGGCGGTGCGGTGCAGGGCCTGATCGCGCCGCCACCGGGCGATCGCGGCATGGTTGCCGGACATCAGCACCTCGGGCACGTCGCGCCCGCGCCAGGTGGCCGGCTTGGTGTAGACGGGGCCTTCGAGCAGGGCCTCCATGCGGCCCGGCGCGAACGAGTCGTCGCTCACGGATTCGGCGTTGCCGAGGACTCCGGGCAGCAGCCGGGTGACCGCCTCGACGATCACGAGGACGGCGACCTCACCGCCGGCCAGGACATAGTCGCCGATGCTGACCTCGTCGACCGGCATGCGTTCCCGGGCGTCCTCGATGACGCGGGCGTCGATCCCTTCGTACCGTCCGCACGCGAACACCAGCCAGGGCTCGGCGGCGTACTCGGCGGCGAGTTCCTGCGTGAAGGGACGGCCGCTCGGCGTCGGGACGATGAGACGGGCGCGGGCGGGAGGGGGCACGACGGTGTCCAGCGCCTCGCCCCACGGCTCCGGTTTCATCACCATGCCGGGGCCGCCGCCGTACGGGGTGTCGTCGACCGTGCGGTGGCGGTCGTGCGCCGAATCCCGGAGATCGTGTACGTGCACGTCGACGTCGCCGCGCCGCCGCGCCTTGCCCAGCAGGGAGACGTCGAGGGGGGCGAAGTACTCGGGAAAGATCGTGACGATGTCGAGTCTCATGGGCGCTCCGTGGATCCTGTCTTCAGTGTGCGCGCCTGTGCCGGGACACGCGAACTCCAGCGGCCTTCCGCCGCGCGCCGCCGTCGCGACCACGGGACGCGCCTACGCCGGCGGGCTCCCGCCGCGTGGCACCGTCGTGGCCCGCCCGAACGCGCGAACACCGGCGGTCTCCCCCGGCGTGGCACCGTCGCGACCGCTCAGACGCGCGAACCTCGGTGGTATGCCGCCGCGCGCCGCCGTAGCGACCGCCGGATGCGCGTACGCCGATGGCCCTCCGCCGCGCGCCGCTATCGCGAACACCGGACACGCGGACGCCGGTGGCCTTCCGCAGCGCGCCGCCGGGGCGTGCGCCGGTCGCGGGCCCGCGGCGGCGTGGCTCACTCGAGCAGGCCGGGAGGAGGGTCGAGGACGATCCGCCCGCCGGGCACGTCGACCTCGGGGACGAGGGCGCGGACGAACGGCACGAGCGCGTCGCCGCCGGGGCGGCGGATGACCAGGAGGTCCTGGCCGAGGTGCTCGACGTCCACGACCTCCCCGATCTCGGTGCCGTCGGTGGTCACGGCGAGCAGGCCGATGAGCTCCTGGTCGTGGAACTCGTCCGGGTCGTCGCTGGGCGCGATGTCGGCGGAGTCGATCAGCAGGAGGACGCCCCGCAGGGCCTCCGCCGCCGTACGGTCGTCGACGCCGGTGAACCGTACGAGGAGGCGGCCGGCGTGCGGTCGTACGGACTCCACGGTCAGCGGGCCGAGGCGAGAGGGGTCGGTGGCAAGCGATGACCCTGGCGCGAATCGCACGCCAGGGTCATCGGTGCTCGTCTCGACGCTCACCTCGCCGCGGACCCCGTGGGCCCGCCCGATGCGGCCGACGGCGAGCAGCATCAAGCCGCTCCGCCGGTGGTCGGGCCGCTCCGGCGAAGAGTGACGACCGTGAGCACTATCTGGCCTCGTTGAGGTCGAGAAGGTCGACGCGGATGTACCGGCCGCCGGCGAGGGCACCGATGACGGTGCGCAGGGCTTTGGCCGTACGGCCGTTGCGGCCGATGACCTTGCCGAGGTCATCGGGGTGCACGCGCACCTCGAGGACCCTGCCGTTGCGGAGCCGGCGGGCGCGCACCCGGACGTCGTCCGGGTGCTCGACTATTCCGCGCACCAAGTGCTCGAGCGCCTCCTCGAGCACTTTAGGCCTCGCTCTTGGCTTCGGAGGTCTCCTCGGTCGGCGCCGACTCCTCCGCCTCGCTCTTGGCCTTCTTGGGCTCGGCCTTCTTCTTGGACTTGGGCGTGGTCGCCTTGCCCTCGGCGTCGCCCAGGGTCTCCTTGACGGCGGCCTGGAAGACCTCCTGCTTGTCCGGCCTCGCCTCGGCGACCTTCAGCGTGCCCTCGGAGCCCGGCTCGCCCTTGAACTTCTGCCAGTCGCCGGTGACCTTGAGGATCGCCAGAACCGGCTCGGTCGGCTGGGCGCCGACGCCCAGCCAGTACTGCACCCGCTCGGAGTCGACCTCGATGAGCGAGGGCTCCTCCTTCGGGTGGTACTTGCCGATCTCCTCGATCGCACGCCCGTCACGCTTGGTGCGGGAGTCGGCGACGACGATCCGGTAGTACGGAGCCCGGATCTTCCCCAGACGCTTGAGCTTGATCTTGACTGCCACGGGTGTGGTGTTCTCCAGATTCGAAATGATGAGCGATGGTCACCGGGTGGGGACCGGAGCCGCCGCTCGGAAGGACACCGGCGAACAGGTGAGAGAGGGCCCTGCCCGGTCCGGTTTTCCAGCCTGCCATTCTGCCAGACGATGGCGGTGAAGTGGCAATCGATCGCTCTCCGTCGTGTCAGCGCGCCGATTCGGCGGCCTCCGCGTCGCCGAATCTAGGGCGATCGGGGCGAAGCGGCAGGTCTTCGCGGCGAAGGCGGGCGAGAAGAAGGCTCAGTGCCGGGTTGTCGTTGCTCCTCCGCCACGCCGAACAGAGCTCCACGGGGGCGGTGCCGGGCGGCTCCAGCGAGCGGAAGACCACGTCGTCCGGGTGGAGCCGCGTGGCCGCCGCCGGCACGAGCGCGACGCCCCACCCGCCGCCGACCAGTCCGAGGATGCTGTGCACCTGGCTGAGGTACTGCGCGAACACCGGGGCCACCCCGGCCTCGCGGAAGACGCTGATCAGCAACTCGTGGAAGTACCGCGCCTCGATCGGCGAGTACATGATGAACCGCTGCCCGTCGAAGTCGGCGACGCGCAGCGGGCGGTCCGGTTCGGCCAGCGGATGCCCCGCGGGCAGCGCGGCGACCAGCGGCTCGCGCGCCACCAGCCGCGAGTCGAGGTCCGGACGGGTGACCGGGGGCCGGACCAGGCCGAGGTCGAGCGTTCCTTCGGAGATCGCCTCCAGCTGGTCCATGGTCACCATCTCGCGCAGCACGACCTCGACGCGCGGCAGGACCTCCCGCGCGGCCTCGAGCAGGACGCCGAGGGCGGTGTACGCGCTCGCGGCGGTGAAGCCGACGGTGATGCTGCCGGCCTCGCCGGCCGACACCTGACGGGCCGCCAGCGCCGCGTGCTCGGCCTGCCTGATGAGCCGGCGTGCCTCGACGAGGAAGGCCCGGCCGGCGCGCGTGAGCCGTACCGAACGGTTGGTGCGGTCGAACAGCCGTACGCCGAGGTCGTTCTCCAGCAGCTGGATCTGCCGGCTCAACGGGGGCTGGGTCATCCGGAGCCGGGTGGCGGCCCGGCCGAAGTGGAGCTCCTCGGCGACGGCGATGAACCCGGTCAGCTGGGACAGCGTGAACATCGATACTCCACTTGTATCAATGGATGCGATTTTTGAGTTGGACGTGGATCAGTCGTGCAGCCTAGCTTCGTACGAACGCGGGATCGGGACCGGGTACGCCGTCGACCGGCGGAATTCGTCCTGCCGTACTGTGCGATCCGTAATCGTCGTCCGGTTACGCGGTGGGCGTCGTCAAGGCGGGCATGAAGGTCGTCGGCCGGCCGCCGGACCCCCGCTGACCGGCCTCGGCGACGGCGAGCCTGCGGAGCTCGCGACCCTCGTGAAGAAGGTGAGCTGACGATGACCGTGCAGGATGTGACGCTTTCCGGACACCAGTTGATCGGCGCGCGGGACGTCCCCGGGACCGGTGAGGAGTTCCACGGCGTCGACCCCCGCAGCGGCGAGCGCTTGGAGCCCGCGTACCGCTTCGGTACGGCGGCCGACGTCGAGCGCGCCGCCGCGTTGGCATGGGAGGCGTTCGGCGCCTACCGCGACACCGACCAGGAGACCCGGGCGGCGTTCCTCGAGACCGTCGCCGACCGCGTCGACGGGCTGGGCACGACGCTGACCGACCGGGTGACCGCCGAGACGGGCATCCCGGAGGCCCGCGTCAAGGGGGAACTGGCCCGCACCACCAACCAGCTGCGGCTGTTCGCCCGCGTCGTACGGGAGGGCAGCTGGCTGGGCGCCCGCATCGACCCGGCGATCCCCGACCGTACGCCGCTCCCCCGCCCCGACCTGCGGCAGCGGAAGATCCCGCTGGGGCCGGTCGCGGTGTTCGCGGCGAGCAACTTCCCGCTGGCCTTCTCCGTCGCGGGCGGCGACACCGCGTCCGCGCTCGCCGCCGGCGCCCCCGTCATCGTCAAGGCGCACCCCTCCCACCCCGGCACGTCGGAGCTGGTCGGCCGGGCGATCCAGGCCGCGGTCGCCGAGCACGGGCTGCCCGAGGGCACCTTCTCGCTCCTGCACGGAGGCCGCGAGCTGGGAGTGGCCCTCGTGACCGACCCCCGGATCAGGGCCGTCGGGTTCACCGGGTCCCGGCAGGGCGGTCTCGCGCTCGTCGCGGCCGCCGCCGCCCGTCCCGTCCCGATCCCGGTGTACGCCGAGATGTCCAGCGTGAACCCGGTGTTCCTGCTGCCCGGCGCGCTCCGCGAGAAGGCCAAGGACCTCGGCCCGGCGTACGTCGCCTCGCTGACCACCGGCGCCGGCCAGCTCTGCACCAGCCCCGGCCTGGTCTTCGCCGTCGAGGGCGACGGGCTGGACGCCTTCGTCGAGTCGGCGGGCGCGGCACTCCAGGAGACCGCGGTGGCGCCCATGCTGAACCCCGGGATCCAGCAGGCGTACGACGCGGGCGTCCGGCGGCTCGGGGCGCTCGACGAGGTCGCCGAGGTGGCGCGCGGCGGCGAGGATCAGACCATCGCCTGCGGTGGACGTGCCGCGCTGTTCGTCACCGACGGGGACGCATTTTTGGCGAATCCGGCGCTGCAGGAGGAGGTCTTCGGCGCCGCGTCGATCGTCGTACGGGTCCGGGATCACGCCCAGCTCCTGGAGATCGCCGAGTCCCTGGAAGGCCAGCTCACGGCCACCGTCCACGCCACGCCGGACGACCACGGGCAGGCCGCCGGGCTGCTGCCGAAGCTGGAGCTGATCGCCGGGCGCGTCCTGTTCAACGGCTGGCCCACCGGCGTCGAGGTCGGGAACGCCGTGGTGCACGGCGGCCCCTTCCCCGCCACGTCCGCCCCGGCCACCACCTCGGTCGGCACCAGGGCGATCGAGCGGTTCCTGCGCCCGGTCGCCTACCAGGACGCCCCGGCCGACCTGCTGCCCGCCGAACTGCGCGACGGCAACCCGCTGGGCATCTGGCGGCGCGTCGACGGCGAGCTCGGCCACGACTGACCGGCACCGGCTCCGTCCAGGGACGGCCTCGCCCGAGAGACGCGGGGCCGCCCCATTCCCCTGCCATCATCCGAAGGAGTTCACGTGCCCCCCTCACAGGCAGACGCGACCCCCGCCGCCTTCCAGGCCGGCGAGGCGACGCTCGACCGGATCTCCTGGATCCGGCTGTCCTCGGTCACCCTGCCGCTCGCGACGCCGATCAGCGACGCCAAGGTCCTGACCGGCAGGCAGCGGCCGATGACGGAGGTCGCCTTCCTGTTCGCCGAGATCGGTACCGAGGGCGGGCACGAGGGCATCGGGTTCGGCTACTCGAAGCGGGCGGGGGGGCCGGGCCAGTTCGCGCACGCCAAGGAGATCGCCCCGGTCCTCATCGGCGAGGACCCCAGCGACATCGGCAAGATCTGGACCAAGCTGGTCTGGGCGGGCGCGTCGGTCGGCCGCAGCGGCCTGTCCACCCAGGCCATCGCCGCGATCGACGTGGCGCTGTGGGACCTGAAGGCCAAGCGGGCGAACCTCCCCCTCGCGAAGCTGCTCGGCGCCCACCGCGACTCCGTGCGCTGCTACAACACCTCGGGCGGGTTCCTGCACACGCCCATCGAGCAGGTGCTGGAGAACGCCGACGCCTCGCTGGCGCGCGGCATCGGCGGCATCAAGATCAAGGTCGGCCAGCCCGACAGCTCCCTGGACCTGAAGCGCCTCGAGGCCGTCCGCGAGCACCTCGGAGACAACGTGCCGCTGATGGTCGACGCGAACCAGCAGTGGGACCGGCCGACCGCCCAGCGGATCGGCCGGGCGCTGGAGAGGTTCGACCTGGTCTGGATCGAGGAGCCGCTCGACGCCTATGACGCGGAGGGGCACGCGGCGCTCGCGAGGTCGCTCGACACGCCGATCGCCACCGGGGAGATGCTCACCAGCGTCGCCGAGCACTGGGAGCTGATCCGGGTCGGCGCCGCCGACGTCATCCAGCCGGACGCGCCGCGGATCGGCGGCATCACCCAGTTCCTGAAGCTCGCCGCGCTGGCGGACCATCGGCACCTGCAGCTCGCGCCGCACTTCGCGATGGAGATCCACCTTCATCTGGCGGCGGCGTACCCGCACGAGCCGTGGGTGGAGCACTTCGAGTGGCTGGAGCCCCTGTTCAACGAGCGGCTGGAGATCCGCGACGGCCGGATGCACCTGTCCGGCAGGCCGGGACTCGGCTTCACCCTGAGCGACCAGGCCCGCGCCTGGACGGTCGACCAGGCGGAGTTCGGCGACCGCCCCTGACGAGCCGGATTCCGGCAGACCGGAACCGCCGCCTCCTCGTCGGCGCCCGTACGGCGCCCTGACCCGAGAGCCCTCGGCGCCTTCGTGGCGTCGGGGACTCTTCGCGTTCTCCCTGACACCGACCGTGACTCGCCGGGCGGTTCTGGCGTCATTCATCCGGATTGAGCCCTGGGTACCTGTCGTGATGATCCTCGCGGCCGACGGCTTCGCGTGATCGCGCACCCGCGTCACACGCCCGACGGCCGCCCTTTCGCCCGGATTCCTCCGGGCGAAAGGGCGGCCGTCGTTCTCGTACTACTTCTTCTTGCCCTGCAGCTTGGACAGGTCGGGCATCTGGAAGCCGGGCGGAAGCTGGCCCGGCACCCCTCCGCCGAGGCCCGGCGGGAGGCCCTGCGGCGCGCCGTCCGTGCGCTGCGCCTTGCCGGTCGTCTGCTGGGCGCGCTTGCGGGGGTCGCCGCTGCGCTGCTTGCCCTTGGCCTTGCCCTTCTTGGCCGCCGCCTTGGCCTGCTTGCGGCGGGTGCCCGGCATGCCGGGGATGCCCATGCCGCCGGCCACCTGACGCATCATCTTCTGCGCGTCGAAGAACCGGGTGACGAGGTTGTTGACCTCGGTGACGGTGACGCCGGAGCCGCGCGCGATGCGGGCTCGCCGCGAACCGTTGATCATCTTGGGGTTCTGCCGCTCGTCGGGCGTCATCGAGTTGATGATGCCGCCGATCCGGTCGAGGTCGCGGTCGTCGATCTGGTCGATCTGCTGCCGCATCTGCCCCATGCCCGGCATCATGCCGAGGAGGTTCTTGATCGGGCCGAGCTTGCGGATCATCTGCATCTGCTCGAGGAAGTCCTCGAGGGAGAAGTCCTCACCCGAGGCGAACTTCGACGCGAACTTCTCGGTCTGCTCGGCGTCGAACTTCTTCTGGGTCTCCTCGATCAGGGTGAGGATGTCACCCATGTCGAGGATCCGGCCCGCCATCCGCTCCGGGTGGAAGACGCCGAAGTCCTCGAGCTTCTCACCGGTGGACGCGAACATGATCGGCCGGCCGGTGATGTGGCGGACGGACAGGGCCGCGCCGCCGCGGGCGTCGCCGTCGAGCTTGGTGAGCACCACGCCGTCGAAGCCGACACCGTCCATGAACGCCTGGGCGGTGGTGACGGCGTCCTGACCGATCATCGCGTCGACGACGAAGAGGATCTCGTCGGGCCGGACCGCGTCGCGGATGTCGGCCGCCTGGCGCATCATCTCCTCGTCGATGCCGAGGCGGCCGGCGGTGTCGATGATGACGACGTCGTGCTGGGCGCGCTTGGCGTGCTCGATCGACTGCCGGGAGACCTCGATGGGATCGCCCACGCCGTTGCCGGGCTCGGGGGCGTACACCGCGGTGCCGGCCCGCTCGCCGAGGACCTGCAGCTGCTGCACGGCGTTGGGCCGCTGGAGGTCGGCGGCGACGAGCAGCGGCGCGTGCCCCTCGCTCTTGAGCCAGCGCGCCAGCTTGCCCGCCAGGGTGGTCTTACCGGAACCCTGCAGACCCGCGAGCATGATCACGGTCGGCGGGGTCTTGGCGAACCGCACATGGCGCGTCTCGCCGCCGAGGACGTTGACGAGCTCCTCGTTGACGATCTGGACGACCTGCTGGGCGGGGTTCAGCGCCCGGGAGACCTCCGCGCCGGCAGCCCGCTCTTTGATCTGCGCGACGAAGTCCTTGACGACGGGCAGCGCCACGTCGGCCTCGAGCAGGGCGACGCGGATCTCGCGCGCGGTCGCGTTGATGTCGGCTTCGGACAGCTTGCCCTTGCTGCGCAGCGTGGAGAAGACCGTAGTCAGGCGGTCGGAAAGCGTCTCGAACACGTGTCTGGACCAGTCCTAGGGTGCTTCGGGGATCGACCATCAACACTATCCGCTCAGCGGCCGTCGGATGCCGACCACCACGGATCACTGTGACACGGCGTTCGCGGTATCACCAGTGGCGCCGGCGCGGCGGCATGGACGGCCGCACACCGCCGAACGTGTGATCGGCCACATCCCGGAATGCCACCCCGCTCTCGACACTTCCCCAAATCAGGTGAACAAGCCCGTTTAAGGGGGAGGAAGTCCGCATGGACCCGCAGGTGGAGGCCGCACAACTCCTGGTCCGCTGTCTGGAGGCGGAAGGCGTCGAGTACGTCTTCGGCATCCCGGGCGAGGAGAACATTCACTTCGTCGACGCTCTCAACGAATCCTCCATCCGCTACGTCCTCGTACGCCACGAGCAGGGCGCGGCGTTCATGGCCGAGATCTACGGACGGCTGACCGGCCGGGCCGGCGTCGCCTCGGCGACGCTCGGGCCGGGCGCGATCAACCTGCAGCTCGGGGTCGCCGACGCGACGACCAACAGCACGCCGGTCGTCGCCATCTCGGCGCAGGTGGGCCTGGACCGCATCTACAAGGAGTCGCACCAGATCATCGACCTGGTGTCGCTGTTCCGGCCGATCACGAAGTGGTCCGACATGGCGCCGACGCCGGTGGCGCTGCCGGAGATGGTCCGCAAGGCGTTCAAGACGGCGCAGACCGAACGGCCCGGCGCGGTCTACCTGGCGATCCCCGAGGACGTCGAGTCGGCGAAGGTCGACGCGTCCCTGAAACCACTCCCGATCAACGTCGTACGCGCGAACGAGCCCTCCTCCTCCCAGATCGCGCGCGCTGCCGACATCATCGCGCTGGCGCGCCAGCCGATCGTGCTGGCCGGCCACGGCGCCACGCGCGACCACGCGAGCCACGAGCTGGTCCGCCTGTCCGAACGGCTCGGGCTCCCCGTGGCGACGACGTTCAACGGCAAGGGCGTCTTCCCCGACGATCACGACCACGCGCTCGGCGCGGTCGGCTTCATGCGCCACGACTACGTCAACTTCGGCTTCGACGAGGCGGACGTCCTCATCTGCGTCGGGTACGAGCTCCAGGAGTTCGACCCGGTCAAGATCAACCCACACGGCGACAAGAAGATCATCCACATTCACCGGTTCCCCGCCGAGGTGGACGACCACTACCCCGTCGACGTGGGCATCCAGGGCGACATCCGGCACAGCCTCCGGACGCTCACCGACGCCGTGCGCCGCCGCTTCGACATGCGCGGCACCGGCGAGAAGATCCGGCGGATGATCCACGAGGAGTTGGACCGCGGTCGCGTGGAGGACCGGTTCCCCATGTCCCCGCGCCGCATCGTCACCGACATCCGGGAGGCGATGGGCCGGCACGACATCGTCCTGGCCGACACCGGCGCGGTGAAGATGTGGATGGCGCGGATGTACCCGACGTACGAGCCGAACACGCTGCTGGTGTCGAACGGCCTGTCGTCGATGGGCTTCTCGGTGCCGGGCGCGATCGCCGCCAAACTCGCGTACCCCAAACGGAAGGTGCTGGCCGCCACCGGCGACGGCGCCTTCCTGATGAACTCCCAGGAGCTGGAGACCGCCGTACGGGAGAACATCCCGATCACCGTGCTGATCTGGGAGGACAACGCGTACGGCCTCATCGAGTGGAAGATGGACCTGGAGATGGGCCGCGACTCGAACGTCGCGTTCGGCAACCCGGACTTCGTGAAGTACGCCGAGAGCTTCGGCGCGAAGGGCTACCGGGTCGAGTCGGCGGACGCGCTCCTGCCGACGCTGCGCGAGGCCCTCGAGCAGGACACCGTGTCGGTGATCACCGTTCCGGTCGACTACTCGGAGAACCTCCGGCTCACCTCGAAGCTCGGCGAGCTCACCGACCCGTTCTGACCCGGCGGACGTCCCCGGAGAAGTCTCCGGGGACGTCAGGGTCTTCTCAGCCGGCGGTGGCGGGCGCCGTGTAGAGGACGGCGGTGGGGTTCTGCGGGGTCAGGGTCGCGGGCGTGGGGCCGGCGATGAACGACGTGCCGGGCTGGTCGTTCCGGCCGAGGAAGAACGCCCGGTTGATCGCCTGCACCTTGATCGTGGCGCCGGTGTCCTTGCTCGTGGCGGGCACGCGGATGCCGGTGATCTCGGCGATGTCGGACGGCTTCGTCCCCGGCGGGAGCTGGACCGTCGTGGCGGCGGGGAGGTCCCGGTTGATGGAGCGGTCCGGGAACAGGTGGTCCGAGCGGTACAGCGTCGGGTCGCCCTTGAGCTTCACGCCGATCGACAGGCCCACCCAGTCGGTGCCGTTCGGCGGGTCGACGGTCTGTTTGCGCACGACGAGGTAGAGGTAGTCACGCGGGTCGGCGATGAGGGTCTGGGAGGTCGTCGGCGGGTCCGCCGCGACGCGGCCCTCCCGGCGCGCCTCCGCCGCCACCACCCAGTACGTCCACGGGTTGCGGTCCATGACCTGTTCGCGGGCCTCGGTGGCCGCGTCGAGGCTCTGCGCGGTGGACAGCGAGAACCGCATCGGGTCGTCGACCTTGTCGCAGATGTTGTTGTTCAGCGTGCAGGTCTGCAGGAGCGGGTGGTCGCCCTCGTACGTGCCCGCGAACTGCTGCGTGACGTGGTTCGGCGCCTGGAAGACGGCGGTGCCGGGGACCCGCTTGCCCTGGGCGTCGACCTCGACCTGGTAGATCCATTCGATGTCGGACGTCCGGCCCCAGCGGGCCATGAGCTGCGGCGTGGACGTGCCGCCGTCCTCGTTGCTCCAGATGTAGGAGTACGTGAGCAGCCGGTGTCCCGGCGTCTTGGCCGGGACGTCCTCGTGCCAGGCGACCAGCGGGGTGTCGGTGGCGTTGTTCTGGAACGGTCCGGTGGAGGTGCCGCCGGTGCCGTTGCGGCCGTACAGGACGGGTGCGTGCGCCATCTCGGTGTACGACGGCGACCCGGCCGCGACCGTACGGAACGCCAGGCCGGACACCCGTACGCTCTTGCCCGGCGAGCGGTCGGCGGCGACGCTGAGCCGGAGCGTGTGACGGCCCGCGGGCAGCTGCCCGAGGGCGAACTCCCGCTTGATCGGGAAGGCCGCGGGCACGACGTCGTCGGTGGCGTACCGGCCGTCGACGAACAGCGACAGGACCGCCGACTCGTGGCCCTTGACGGCCCAGGACACTCCCGGGGCCGCGGCGGTGACGGTGACGAACGCCTCTCCGGCGTGACCGGTACGGAAGGTCACCGTACGGTCGTGGCCGCGCTGGACCGTGGGGACGCCGCCGGCGAGGGCGGGTGTCGCCGCGGCGCCGGACAGGGCGAGGACGAGGGCGGGCACGGCAGCGCGGGTGACGGCCGATCTGCCCTTGGTGACATGGACGTTGGACACAAGACCTCCTGGGGATCTCCAACGTCCAGCAGCCTCATGGTCACCACGCGCACCGTCAATGCACAACACGGGTATTTCGGGCGCTCTTCACCCGGCCGTCAGGAGCGCGCAGGTCAGCGCACGACGTCGAGGACGCTGCGGCGGATGGTCTGGCGCAGGGCGAGGTCGGCGAGCGGATTCCCGTCCTCGTCGACGATGCCTGGGCAGGTCAGCGCACGACGTCGAGGACGCTGCGGCGGATGGTCTCGCGCAGGGCGAGGTCGGCGAGCGGATTCCCGTCCTCGTCGACGACGTAGAAGACGTCGACGGCCTCCGCGCCGAGCGTCTCGACGCGGGCCCCGCGCACCTGGACGCCGCAGGAGCCGAGGGCGTGCCCGATCCGCCACAGGAGGCCCGGCCGGTCGTGGGCGCGCACCTCCATGACCGTCGCGGTGCTGGAGGCGTCGTCGAGGAGGGTGACGCGCGGCGGCGGCACCGGGACACCCTTGCGGGGCTTGTACGACCGGGCGCGGCGTTCCAGCCGGGCCGCGACGTCGAGGCGCCCGGCGAGGACGCGGCGCAGGTCGGCCTCCAGGGCCGCCGGGTCGGGTCCGGAGCCGTACTCGGGGACGGCGATGAACTCCAGGACGGCCGTCTCCGTACGGCCGTCGCCGTCCGACCCGTGCGCGACCGCCGCCCAGGACACCGTACGGGCGCCGCGTACGGCGAGGCGGTGCAGCGCGAGCACGCCCGCCGCCTGCCAGAGCAGGCCGGAACGGTCGGGCGCGACCATCGTGATCCGCGAGCCGGTGACGCGGACGGCGCCGCCGCCGTGGCGGGCGAGGGCCAGTTGCTCGGGGGTGGGGTCGGGCGCCACGGGCGGCGGCGCGCCGGCGAGCACCGCGGCGACCCGGCGGGCCAGTTCGGCGACGAGGCGGGCCTTCCAGGCACCCCACGCGGCCGGTCCGGTCGCCTGCCCGTCGGCGATCGCGAGGGCGGCCAGGGTCTCCAGCACGACGGGGTCGCCGACGGCCTCGGCGACCGCCTCGATCGTGACGGGGTCGTCCAGGTCGCGCCGGGTCGCGGTCTCCGGCAGCACCAGGTGGTGCAGGACGATCGCCTCCAGCGCCCGAACGTCGGCCGCGTCGAACCCGAGGCGCTGCCCGAGGTCGCGGGCCATGACCGCGCCCGTACGGGAGTGGTCGCCGGGCCAGCCCTTGCCGATGTCGTGCAGGAGGGCGCCGACGAGCAGGAGGTCCGGCCGGGCGACGTCGCGGGTGTGCGCGGCGGCGCGGGCGGCGGTCTCCACGAGGTGCCGGTCGACGGTGAAGGTGTGGACCGGGTTGCGCTGGGGGCGGTTGCGGACGCGTTCCCAGTCGGGCAGGAGGTGGACGATCAGGCCGGCCTGGTCGAGCGCCTCCCACACGCCGATGGCTGCGGGGCCGGCGCCGAGCAGGGTGACCAGCGCGTCGCGGGCCTGCGGCGGCCAGGGGACGGGAAGCGGCGCGGCCTCCTTGGCCATCTTCTCGACGGTCGCGATGGCGAGGGGCAGGCCCGCCTGCGCGGCCGCCGCGGCGGCGCGGAGCACGAGCACGGGGTCCTTGCCGGGGTCGGCGCCGAGCGCGAGCACGACCTCCCCGTCCTGCTCGACGACCCCGTCGGCGAGCGGCCTGCGGACGGGGCGTCCCGGCGGGGAGCAGAAGCGGCCCACCGTACGCCAGGCGTGGTCGGCGGCGTACGTGACCGTACGGGCGGCCTCGGCGACGGCGCGCAGCAGGGCGTGCGCGTCCAGGAGGCCGAGCGCGCCGGCCACGGCGTCCTGTTCCTGGAGCACGAGGCGGTCGCCCCCGCGCCCGGTGTGCTCGTGCAGCGCGTGCCGGACGTCGAGGAGCAGGGCGTACGCCTCCCGCACCCGGGCCGTCGGAGCGGGCGCCACCCAGGCCGCCGCGACCGCCTGCATCGCGTGGACGTCGCGCAGCCCGCCGCGCGACTCCTTCAGGTCGGGTTCGAGCAGGAACGCCAGTTCGCCGTAGCGGCTCCAGCGGGACCGGGACATCTCCCGCAGCTCCAGCAGACGGCGGCGGGCGTCGGCCCGCCAGTCGGTCAGGACGGCGTCGCGGAGTTCCCGCGTCAGCGCCGGGTCACCGGCGACGTGCCGGGCCGAGATCAGGCCGAGGGCGGCCTTCATGTCCTCGCGGGCGACGGCGCGTCCCTCCTCGGGGGTGCGCACCGAGTGGTCCAGGCGCTTCCCCGAGTCCCAGATCGGGTACCAGACGCGGTCGGCGAGGGCGGAGATGTCCGGCCGGCCTCGGTGCAGGAGGACCAGGTCGAGGTCGCCGCCCGGGGTGAGCTCCTCACGTCCGTGGCTGCCCACGGCGACCAGGGCCACGTCGGCCTCGGCGCCGAGCAGGCGGGCGAGCTCGCGGTCCAGCTCCCGGGTGCGCGCGGCCCGTGCCGCCCCGAGCGCGGCACGGGCCTCGTCCGTCGCGGAGACCCTGGAGACCTCACGGCCCGGCGGGACGACCTCGCCCGCCGGGCCGTGCGCTCCCCCGATCACGTCCGCCACGCTTACAGCGCCTCCGGCCCGGTCTCCCCGGTACGGACGCGGACGACGGTGTCGACTGGGACCGACCAGACCTTGCCGTCGCCGATCTTGCCGGTCTGGGCCGCCTTGACGATGACGTCGACGATGTCGTCGGCGTCCTCGTCGTCGACGAGGACCTCGACCCGGAGCTTGGGAACGAGGTCGACCTTGTACTCCGCGCCCCGGTAGACCTCGGTGTGGCCGCGCTGGCGGCCGTACCCGCTGGCCTCGCTGACCGTCATGCCGTGCACGCCGAACGTCTCGAGCGCCGCCTTGACGTCGTCCAGCTTGAAGGGCTTGATCACCGCGGTGACGAGCTTCATGCCTCCGCCTCCACCTTCTTGTCGCCCGGCTCCACGGACGTCGGACCGCCGTTGGATGCCGCCTCATCGCCGGCGGTCGGCTTGCCGACGGTGAGCGTCGCCAGGATGCCCGATCCGGGGGTCCCGCCGTGGGAGGGGCTGATCTCGTACGCGGTCTCGGCATGCTCGGCGAGGTCGATGCCGGACACCTCGTCCTCCTCGCTGACGCGCAGGCCCATGATCTTGTCGAGGACCTTGGCGATGACCCAGGTGACGACGAAGGAGTACACGGCGACCATGACCACGCCGATCGCCTGCTTGCCGAGCTGGCCGAAGCCCCCGCCGTACAGCAGTCCGGCGGGCCCGTCGCCCTTTGCCGGGGTGAGGATGCCGGTCACCGTGGGAGTCGCGAGGAAGCCGATGAGCAGGGCGCCCGCCGCACCGCCGACCGCGTGCACGCCGACGACGTCGAGCGAGTCGTCGAAGCCGAACTTGTTCTTCAGTCCGACGGCCACCGAGCACAGCGCACCGGCGATGACGCCGAGGACGACCGCGCCGACCGGGTTCACCGAGGCACAGGCCGGGGTGATGGCGACGAGACCGGCGACGGCGCCGGAGGCCATGCCGAGCGCGGTCGGCTTGCCGTAGCGGATCCTCTCGGTGATGATCCAGCCGAGCGCCGCCGCGGCCGTGGCGACCTGCGTGTTGACGAACGCCACGGACGCCTGGGCGTTGGCCGCCAGCGCGGAGCCCGCGTTGAACCCGAACCAGCCGAACCACAGCAGGCCGGCGCTGAGCAGCACGAAGGGGACGTTGTGCGGCCGCATCGGCTCCTTGGGCCAGCCGACGCGCTTGCCGACCACCAGGGCCAGGGCGAGGCCGGCCATACCGGCGTTGATGTGGACCGCGGTGCCGCCGGCGAAGTCGAGGGTGCCGATGTGGTCGGCGAGGAAGCCGCCGTCCTTGGTCGTCGACAGGTCACCGAAGAAGAACACCCAGTGGGCCACCGGGAAGTACACGACCGTCGCCCAGATCGCGACGAACACGCACCAGGCGCCGAACTTGATCCGGTCGGCGACGGCGCCGCTGATGAGCGCCGGGGTGATGATGGCGAACATGAGCTGGAACGCCACGAACGCCAGCTCGGGCGACGTGCCGGAGGCGGAGATCAGCGTGTCCTTGAGGCCGATCTTGCCGAGACCGCCGATGAACCCGTAGTTCCCCACGTCCTTGGCGAACGCGAGCGAGTAGCCGTAGAAGACCCAGAGGACGCTGACGATGCCGATGGTGGCGAAGTTCATCATCAGCATGTTGAGGACGCTCTTCTGCCGGACCATGCCGCCGTAGAAGAATGCGAGGCCGGGGGTCATCAGCAGGACGAGGGCCGCGCTCGCGAGCAGCCAGGCGGTGTCGCCCGAATTCATGAGTTTGAGAACGTCCGGCGGCATGCGGGCCGTCCCTTCGGTGAGGTGTCGATACTGCTCTGGAGCTTCGAGCAGCGCGGTTTCACCAGCGGGGCATGAGTGTTTCGGCGGTGTGAAACCCTTCGGCCCGATGTTTCAGGTGTGTTTCGGTTTTCTCACGGCATATGGCCGTAAATGACCAAAAAAGAGATCACAACTGTCACAGCGGTCTCCTGGACCTCGGAGGCCGCTTCGGTCACCGCCGCGTAGGACGGACGGGTCGCCGCGGGCCGACGGGCGCGCATACGCTGTGACCTGGGCCGTAAGCCGGAGCGGATCGCTCCGGGTGGGCCCGAGGCGGAGCCATGGCGGGGGTATCCAACACCGTACGGCCCGGACAGATGCACGGACTGCCGGCCGAGGTGACGAGTTTCGTGGGGCGTCGGCATGAGGTGGCCGAGGTCAAGCGGTTGTTGTCGGTGTCGCGGTTGGTGACGTTGACGGGTGTTGGTGGGGTGGGTAAGACCCGGCTGGCCGGTCGGGTGGGGGCGGTGCTGCGGCGGGCGTTCGCCGATGGGGTGTGGCTGGTGGAGCTGGCGGATCTGAACAATCCTGATCTGCTGGTGCCGGCGGTGTGTGAGGCGTTGCGGATCCGGGATCATTCGGCGCGTCCGGCGCTGGAGGTGCTGATCGATCATCTGCGGGACGCCCAGGCCCTGGTGATCTTGGACAACTGTGAGCACATGGTGCCGGCGTGTGCGGTGCTGGCGGACGCGTTGTTGCGGTCGGCGCCGGGGCTGCGGATTCTGGCGACGAGTCGCCAACCCTTGGGTGTGGGGAGTGAGCAGACGTTGTCGGTGCCGACGTTGCCGGTGGTCTCCGGGGATGCGGTGGTGGCGGGAGATGCGGTGCGGTTGTTCGCCGAGCGGGCCGAGGCGGTGGTGCCGGGATTCGCGGTGACCGAGGACAACCGGGAGATCGTGGAGCGGATCTGCCGCAGGCTGGACGGGTTGCCGTTGGGGATCGAGCTGGCGGCGGTGCGCCTTCGGGCGTTGTCGGTGCAGCAGCTTCTCGCCCGGTTGGATGATCGGTTCCGCCTGTTGACGTCGGGGTCGCGGGCGGTGTTGCCGCGGCATCAGACGTTGCGGGCGTTGATCGATTGGAGTCATGGGCTGTGCACCGAGGCCGAGCGGCTGGTGTGGGCGCGGATCTCGGTGTTCTCCGGCGGCCTGGACCTGGAGGCCGCCGAGCAGGTGTGCGCCGGGGACGGCATCGCGCGTGAGGACATGCTGGATCTGGTGGGCGGGCTGGTCGACAAGTCCGTGCTCGTGCGCGAAGAGCATCCGGGGGCGGTCCGGTACCGGCTTTTGGAGACCATCCGCCAGTACGGCCGGGAACGCCTGGTCGCCTCCGGCGCCGAAGACCTCATCCTGCGACGCCACCGCGACTACTACCGGGATCTGGTCGCCCGCATGGACGAGGCGTGGTTCGGCCCCGACCAGGTCACCTGCTTCGACCGGCTGCGGCTGGAGCACGGCAACATCCGCGCCGCCCTCGACTACTGCCTCGCGACACCGGGAGAGATCGATGCCGGCCTCGCCATCGCCTCCAGGCTGCGGTTCTACTGGATCGCGGCCGGGCTCGTGCACGAGGGCCGGCGCTGGCTCGAGGCGCTCCTGAGCAGCGATTCGACGTCACCCGCCGCCCGCGCCGCTAGCCTGTGCGTGCACGCCCGGCTGGCCGTCCTGCAGAGCGACTTCGCGGCCGCCGACCCGATGCTGGACAGGAGCCGCGCGCTCACCGACCCGGTCGAGGACCCGGTGACCTTCGCCCAGTGCCAGTACGTCGCGGGCCTCGCCGCGCTGATCCGGCACGAGCTGGACGAAGCCGTGACCCTCCTGGAGGACGCCCTCGCCCGCCACCGGCAGCTGGGACATCCGGCCGGCGTGGCGAACTCCCTCATGTACCTCGCCACCGCCTACTCCCTCCTCGGACGCTCCGAGGAGGCCGTCGCGCTGTTCGAGGAGTGCCGGCGGCTCTGCGAGGCCCGCAACGACCGCTGGTTCTGCTCCTACACGCTGTCCGTCTTCGGGATCGAGATCTGGCGGCAGGGCGATCTGAAACGCGCGACAGAGCTCGAACAGCAGGCCATCCGGCTCAAGCGGCCCTTCGACGACCGCCTCGGCACCGCGCTGTGCATCGACGTCCTGGCCTGGATCGCCGCCGACGAAGGCGACCCGGAGCGTGCCGCCCGGCTGCTCGGCGCACTGCGGAACATCTGGCGCCTGGTGGGCGGCCCGCCGTTCGGCTACCTCACGGAGTACCACGACGACTGCGAGACGGCGGTCCGGGACCGTCTCGGCGCCGAGCGGTTCGACGCCCTGTTCCGGGAGGGCTGCGGCATGTCGCTCGATCGTGCGGCGGCCTCCGCCCTCCAGGAAGACGACGTGCGGTCCGCGCCGCACGCGGCGAAGGGAGCGCCCTCGCCGCTGACCGGCCGTGAGATGGAGGTGGCGAAGCTCGTCGCCAAGGGGCTGAGCAACAAGGAGATCGCGGCCGCGCTCGTGGTCGCCCAGCGGACCGCCGAGGGACACGTGGAGCGCATCCTGCGCAAACTCGGCTTCACCTCACGCGCCCAGATCGCCGCGTGGATCGCGGAACTCGCCGATGAGGCCCCCGAGCACGACTCCGTACGCCGCCCAGGCCACCGGTGACTCGAGCGGCGAGCGGCCGATAGGGACTGGACCGCGATATGTGGTCGGTACGGAACGACCGGCCGCGGAGCGACAAGGGCGAGCGCGGCTCGGGACCTGAGGTCGATCGACGGCCCCACCCCCCTCGCCCCGCTGAATCTCCTACCCTGGAGAGAAATGCCCGATCAGGACCTTTTGGCCAGGGATCACCTGCCCACCGACGGCTCGAGCTTCGTCGGCCGCAAGCGCGAGATGTCCGAGGTGCGACGGCTCCTCCCGCGCACACGCCTGCTCACGCTCACCGGCCCGGGCGGCGTCGGCAAGACCCGACTCGCCCTTCGGGCCGCCAGGGCCGTACGCGGCTGGTTCCCCGACGGAGTCGAGGTCGTGGAGCTGGCCACCCTCGAGGAGGGCGGCCTGCTCGGGCCGGCCGTGGCCGCGGCCCTGGGCCTCCGGCAGGGGGACCGCCAGATCATCCCCCTTCTCGCCGACTACCTGGCCGACAAGCGGACGCTGCTGGTGCTGGACAACTGCGAGCACTTGCTGCAGGCGTGCGCGGACCTCGTGAACGACCTGCTGCGGGCCGCTCCGCGCCTGCGCGTGCTGACCACCAGCCGGCACCGGCTCGGGCTGACCGGCGAGCAGGTGCTGGCCATCCCCTCTCTCGCGGTCGCCGACGAGCACGACCCCGTGCGCGAGATCGCCCGGTGCGAGGCGGTGCGGCTGTTCAGCGACCGGGCCGCCACCGTGAACCCCGACTTCACCGTCAACGCCACCAACGCCCCCGCCCTCGCCCGCATCTCCGCACGCCTCGACGGCATCCCCCTCGCCATCGAACTCGCCGCCGCCCGCCTACGCACCACCCCCATCGACCAACTCCTCCGCGAACTCGACGACCGCATCACCACCCTCACCGGCGGCAGCACCACCGCCCTCCCCCGCCACCGAACCCTCCGCGCCACCATGGACTGGAGCCACGACCTGTGCTCCCCCGCCGAACAACACCTCTGGGCCCGCCTCGCCACCTTCCCCGGCGGCGTCGACCTCGACACCGCCGAAGAGATCTGCTCCGGCGGGGACATCGCCACCGAGGACGTGTTCGACCTCTGCGCCGATCTGGTGGACAAGTCGGTCCTGACCGCCGAACGGGCCGGTGCAGGCACGCGTTACCGCATGCTCGACAGCATCCGCGCGTACGGGCGTGAGCTCTTGGACGCACCCGAGGAACGCCGACTGCTCGAGCGGTACTGCGTCCACTACGGGGCACTGGCCCAGCGGTGCCGGATCGACCAGATGACCGCCGATCAGCTCGACCGCTTTCGGACATTGCAGGTCGAGCTGCCCAACCTGCGTATAGCCATCGAGGGATGCTACGGCCACCCGGCCTCGGCACCCTCGGGGTTGGAGATCGCCTCGTCGATGTGGGGGTTCTGGCTGCTCGCCGGGGCCCTCACCGAGGGTCGCCACTGGCTGGAGCGCGGGCTGGACCTCGTGCCCGCTCCCGTGGACGCCCGGATCACCGCATTGTGGGTCGACGCCCTGCTCGCCCTCTACCAGCGTGATATCCCCGGGGCTCTCGCGCGGATCGACGAGTGCCGCCCGCTCGCCGACGCGGCCGGGAACACGACGGCCTCGGCGTACGCCACGATGGTGTCCGGCATCGCCGCGCTGTCCACCGGGGACGGCCGTCGCGGGCTCGCCCTGATGAAGGAGGCCCGGGACCGTCACTGGGCCACCGGTGACCTCGACGCCGTCGGACTCAACCTCTACCTGGCGTCGATGTTCTGCGTCTCGGAGGATCCGAACCTCGCCGCAGCACTGGGCGAGGAGCTCGTGGCCCTCTGCGACGCCAAGGACGCGCCCCTGTTCCGGGCGTACGCGCTGTTCGCGATCGGCGTCGCCTCATGGAAGCAGGGCGACTGGCGGCAGGCGGAGGCGATGATGCGCCAGGTCGCCGGCCCCTGGGCCGTGATCGAGGACCGCTGGGGGCTCGCCCAGTTCCTGGAGGTGCTGGCCTGGACCGCGGGCGCCCGCGGCGCCCACGAGCGGGCGGCCCGCCTGCTCGGCGCCGCGGACCGCGTCTGGCAGGAGATCGGCTTCTCACCGACCCAGCTGCCGTACCACGTCAGCTCCCACCAGCGGTGCGAGACGCGCGCCCAGGAGGCTCTCGGGCGCAGGGCGTTCAGCACGGCGTTCCGTGGCGGGGCCAGACTGACCCTGGCCGTCGCCGTCGCCGACGCCCTCCGCGAGGATTGACCGTCCCGACCGCCGACGCGACGCCGGAGCCGCGGGGCTTCGGCGTCGCGGCCGTTCGGGGGTCAGCCGCCCAGGATGGCGTCGACGAAGCCCTCGGGGTCGAAGGGCGCCAGGTCGTCGGGGCCCTCCCCCAGACCGACGAGCTTGACCGGGACGCCGAGCTCACGCTGGACCGCGATGACGATGCCGCCCTTGGCGGTGCCGTCCAGTTTGGTCAGCGCGATGCCGGTGACGTCGACGACCTCGGCGAACACGCGGGCCTGGCGCAGGCCGTTCTGCCCGGTCGTCGCGTCGAGCACGAGAATGACCTCGTCGACCTGGGCCTGCTTCTCGACGACGCGCTTGACCTTGCCGAGCTCGTCCATCAGGCCGGTCTTCGTGTGGAGGCGGCCCGCGGTGTCGACGATGACCGTGTCGACGCGGTTCTCGATGCCCTTCTTCACCGCCTCGAACGCGACGCTCGCCGGGTCGGCGCCCTCGTCCCTGCGCACGACTTCGGCGCCGACCCGGGAACCCCAGGTCTGCAGCTGGTCGGCGGCGGCGGCACGGAACGTGTCGGCCGCCCCGAGGAGGACGGACCGGCCGTCGCCGACGAGCACCCGCGCGAGCTTGCCGCAGGTGGTCGTCTTGCCCGTGCCGTTGACGCCGACCACGAGAATGATCGCCGGCTGGGCGCCGTGCGGCTCGGTGCGCAGGGAGCGATCCAAGTCCTTGCCGATCTGGGCGAGCATCTCGTCCTTGAGCAGTCCGCGGACCTCATCCGGAGTCCGCGAGCCGTAGACCTTCACCTTGGTGCGCAGGTCTTCGACGATCTGCCGGGAGGGTGCGACGCCGACGTCGGCCTGGACGAGGGTGTCCTCGATCTCGTCCCAGGCGTCGTCGTCCAGCGTTTCGCGGGACAGCAGGGTGAGCAGGGTCTTGCCCAGGGCGTTCTGGGAGCGGGAGAGCCGCGCCCGCAGCCGTACGAGGCGGCCGGCGGACGGCGGCGGCACCTCGATCTCGGGCGGGGCGGGCGGCGCCTCGGGGACCGGCGCCCGGGCGGGCGGCGCGACGGTCTCTTCTTCCTCGATGACGGCGGTGCCGCCGCGAGGGGCCTCGGGCGTCGTGGGCGCTTCCGGTGCCCGCGGCGGCGGTGCCGCACCGCGTCGACCCCGGACCAGGAAGAACCCGCCCGCCACGACGGCGAGCACGACGATGGCGATGGCGAGAATCACGTATTCCATAGCGTGTCCCAGTCTCGCAGAAGGATCCGGCTGCCCACCCGGTCCCTACCCGCTCACCGCCCGTAGGTGCGGCCCCGTACCCCCGCCCGATCCGTACCCGCTCACCAACCGCAGGTGCGGCCCCGTACCCCCGCCCGATCCCTACCTGCTCACCAACCGCAGGTGCGGCCGTACTTCGCCCGGTCCCACCCGTCCACCATCCGTCGGTGCGATCACACCCCGCCCCGCCACCTGGTCGGCGCGATAGGCCCGCCTGGCCAGCGCGGGGGCCGCCTGGCCGGCACATGGGGGCCGCCTGGCCGGCGCGTTGAGGCCGCCTGGCCGGCGTGCGGCCGGCGGCCCGGTCCCGAGGAGGATCCCGGGCGGCAACGCCACCGCGAAATCGGCGAGCGAATCATCGCCGAGCAGGGCCAGTGCCGCCGGGGACGGGTCAGTCCATGCGGGGAAGTGCCGCGCGGGTGTGGGAGACCGCGTCGCGCTCGGACGTCTCCCACTCCTCGACATTGCGCAACAGCGCCTCGAGATAGGTGCGAAGGTGGGTCCGGTAGACGTCGCTGAACGTCCGCAGATAGGCGATCTCGCGTTCGAGCTTCTGCCGTTCGTCCCCGGACATCGGCTCGGTCGACGGCGTGACCGCCGCGGCGGCGTTCGACGCCTGCCGGTGGGCCTCCTCCAGGACGAGGGAGGCGCGGGACCGCGCGTCGGAGAGGATCTCCTCGCGGCCGCGCCGAGCCTCTTCGGCGATCTCCCGGCTGTACCGCTGCGCGTCGGCGACGTACTGGTCCGCGGTCTGCTGTGCGTTCGACAGGATCCGCACGGCCTGGATGTGGGCGTCCTCCGGCTGGACCGCGTTCGCGCCCGGCACGTTGCCCTTCATGCGTTCCCGCAGCCGGCCGACCTCGTTCTCCAGGGCCGCCTTCTCGTTGAGTACGCGGACCAGCTCCTGCTCGACCTGGCCGAGGAACGCCCTCACCTGGTCCTCGTCGAACCCCCTGCGGCCCAGTGGAGCGCGATGGAAGTTCACCGACTGCAACTCCGCCGGGGTGAGACGGGCGGCATGGATATCGGGGGAGGTCATTGGTCTCCTCTTATGCGTCCGCGTACTTGTCGGTTCGGATGCGATCGTGGCTCAGCCCCAGCCGCAGGAGCCGGTCGACGGTCGCGTCGGTCATTCCGGGGGAGCCGCAGACGTAGGCGTCATGGTTCTGCCACTGTCCGTACCGTCCGATGACGTCGGCGAGCGTGCCGCGCTCGGCAGTGGGGCCGGGATCGTGGTCGGAGACCGTGGGGATGACGGTGAGCCAGGGCCACCCGGCCGCCCGCTTCTGCAGGTCGTCCAGGTCGTACAGCCCGTCGACGTATCGCGCGCCGAAGAACAGGTGGACGCGCGGCGGAGTCGGACGCGCGGCGATCTGCTCGAGAATCGCCTTGAGCGGTGCCAGGCCCGTGCTCCCGCCGATGAGGAGCACGTCACGTCCTGACCGTTCGTCGAAGGTCATCGTGCCGACCGGCGGACCGAGCTTGATCCAGTCGCCGACGGCGAGCGCTCGGACGAGGACCGGGCTGACCGGTCCGCCGTCGATCAGTTGGACGTGGAAGTCCAGGGTGTTGTCTGGCCGGGGGGCGTTCGCCATCGAGTAGTAGCGCCACATCCGCATCCGGGCCGGCACCTCGAGCGAGACCGCCTGTCCGGGCTGGTACGCGAATGGCCGGTCGGGGAGGACCCGCATCATCGCCAGGTCGAAGCGCCGGCGTTCGTGCGCGACGACCTGGGCGTTCCACCAGGACGGGCGTGTCGAGGAGTCCTCCTGGGCCGCCTCGATCATGACCTTCGAGAGCAGGTTGTAGGCGTCCGTCCAGTCCTGCGCGAGTTCCTCGCTCCACGAGGGACCGGAGAAGTAGCGGAGGGTCGCGACGAGGCTCGCCCCGACTTCGGGATAGTGCAGGGCCTCCACTCCGAATTTGCGGTGATCCCGGCCGAGTTGCTGCACGAACGGAACGATCTCCGAGAGGTTGTCGACCTGCGACACGATGCGTCCCAGCGCGGACAGCAGACGATCGCGCTGATGGCTCATGCCGACGGGGAACATCTCCCGCAGCCGCGGATTCCGCAGGAAGAGATCAGAGTAGAAGAACAGCGCCACCTGGTCGCCGTGCTGCGCCACGTGAGCGAAGTTGTCTTTCAGACGTTGAGCATCCACACATTCTCCCGAAGTCGGGTGGGCCGGCGCGCCGGGGCTAGTTCTGGCCGGCGGCCTGCACCATGACGTCGGCGACCACGCCGTACGCCTCCACCCAGTCCTTCTCCAGCTCGGCGCTCCAGTCGTCGGCGCTGAAGTACCTGAGCGTCGCGACGAGGCTGGTGCCCACCTCGGGGTAGTGCTGCGCGGTGACGCCGAACCCGCCGTGCGCGCGGCCCAGTTCCTGGACATACGGAACGAGCCGCTCCGGGTCGTCCACGAGCGCCACGATCTGCACGAGTGCCTCCAGCAGGACCTCCTGCTGGCGCTGCATCGACGCCGGGAAGAGGGAGCGGTATTGCGGATTGCGCTGGAACAGGTCGGCGTAGAAATACTCGGCCACGTCCATGCCGTGGGTCGCTACCTGCGCGAAGTTGCCTTTGAGACGCTGCGGGTCCACGTTGACCTCCTGGAGTTTTTGCGCCTTGAGGTGACCGGCGTGACTCTAGCGAGACCAGGGCAAAATGTGACGAAAGTAACGATATGTGGGAGCTAGGACCCTCTTGACAACGGATCCGGAAGCCTTATCTCAGGCCGGCTCGTGTTCGCGAAGGCGCTGGCTGACGACCTGGGTCACGCCGTCGCCGCGCATGCTGACGCCGTAGAGGGCGTCCGCGGACTCCATCGTCCGCTTCTGGTGGGTGATGACGATGAGCTGCGACGACGCACGCAGTTCCTCGAAGATGGAGAGGAGCCGCTGGGTGTTGGTGTCGTCCAGCGCGGCCTCGACCTCGTCCAGCACGTAGAACGGCGACGGCCGCGCCTTGAAGATCGCCGCCAGGAAGGCGACGGCCACGAGGGAGCGCTCGCCGCCGGACAGCAGCGACAGCCGCTTGACCTTCTTGCCCGGAGGCCGCGCCTCGACCTCGATCCCGGTCGCGAGCATGTCCTCCGGGTCGGTCAGCGACAGCTTGCCCTCCCCGCCCGGGAACAGCCGGGAGAAGATGCCGGTGAACTCCCGCTCGGTGTCCGCGTAGGCGGCGGCGAACACCTGCTGGACGCGGTCGTCGACCTCCTTCACCACGGTGAGCAGGTCCCGGCGGGTCTTCTTCAGGTCCTCCAGCTGGGAGGTCAGGAAGGCGTGACGCTCCTCCAGCGCCGCGAACTCCTCCAGGGCCAGAGGGTTCACCTTGCCCAGCTGGGCCAGCTGGCGTTCGGCCTGCTTGGCGCGCTTCTCCTGCTTCGCCCGGTCGTACGGCTCGGGCGTGGCGTCCTCGGGGGCGTCCGGGGCCGGGGGCACCGCCTGATCCGGGCCGTACTCGGCGATCAGCACCTCGACCTCGAGCCCGTATTCCTCCATCGCGCGCTCTTCGAACTGCTCCAGGCGCAGCCGCTGCTCGGCCCGCGCGACCTCGCTGCCGTGCGCGACGTTGACGAGCTTCTCGTGCTCGGCCGTGAGCTCCCGCACCCGGGTCCGGACGGTCTTCAGCTCCTCCTCGCGGGCGGCACGCGCCTCCTCGTGCGTCTCGCGCTCGGCGACGGCCGCGCTGATCGAGACCTCGATGGCGGCCAGCGCCCGCTGGGCGCCGGCGACGACGGCCTGCGCCACCTGGGCGTCGCGTTCCCGGCGCCGGCGGCGCTCGGCGGCGTGGGCGCGTTCCTCGCGCTCACGGGCGGCGGCCCGTTCCAGCTGGTCGGCCCGGCCGGCGATGGCGGCGACCCGCTCCTCGGCGGTGCGGACGTTCAGCCGCGTCTCCATCTCGGCCGACCGCAGCTGCTGGCAACGCTCGTTCAGCTCGTCGCGGCGGGCGGTGTCCTGATCGTCCTCCTCGACCGGCTCGGCCTCGGCGATCTCCAGGCGCTCGCGCAGCTCGGCGGCGGCCATCAGGTCGCGGTCACGGGCCTCCTCGGCGGCGCTCAGCGACCGGGCCAGGCGCTCGGCCTCCTGCCGGGCCGCCTGGGCCGCGGCCTGCAGCCGCGCCACCTGCTTGGCCTCCTGCGCCGCCTCGGCCGCCGCCTCCCGCATCCGGGCGCGTACCTTGTCCAGGCCCGCCTGAGCGCGGTTCACGCCGGTCTGGGCCTCGCCGACCGCCGCCTGCGCGGCCTCCAGCACCGCCTGAGCGCGCTGCTCCTCCGCGACGGCCTCTTCCAGGGCGACGGCGGTGCCCTCGGCCTTCGCCTCGGCGGCGGCGAGCCCCTCGGCGGCCTCGTCGCGTGCGGAGCGCATCTGCAGCAGGCTCTGCCGCTTGCCGCCGCCGAGCGCCCAGTGGGCGCCGAGCAGGTCGCCCTCGCGCGTCACCGCCCGCAGCTCGGGCTGGTGCCGTACGAGTGCGGCGGCGGCGGGCAGGTCGTCGACCACCACGACACCGGCCAGCAGGTGGCGGACCGCGGCCCGTACCGGCTCAGGGGCGGTGACCAGGTCGACCGCCAGGCGCGCGCCGTCCGGCAGAGCGGGACCCCTGTCGGGCGCGGGTTGGTCGGGAAGGCGCGCGCCGACGACGACGCCGGCCTGCCCGGCGTCCTCGGCGCGCAGCAGGGTCAGTGCGGCCTCGGCGGTGTCGAGCGAGGCGACGGCGACGGCCTCGGCGGCCGCGCCGAGCGCCGTGGCGACCGCGATCTCGGCGCCCGGCTCGACCGACAGCAGGGACGCCATCGTGCCGAGGACGCCGTCGAGGTCGGCGGCGAGCAGGATCTCCCCGCCGTCGGCCGCGCTGCCCATCGTCTGGTCCAGGGCTTCGACGCGGGCCTGCAGCGCCGTGACGTTCTTCTGCGCCGCCTGGTCGGCGCCCCGCGCGGCGGCCACCCGGTCGCGCGCCTGTTTGAGCAGTCCCCGGGGCTCCTCGACGGCCTCGCGTGCCTGCTCGGCGGCCTCCTTGGCCTGCTCGAGGACCTCCTGGGCGCGCTCGTGCTCGGCGGCCAGCTCCGGGTCCTCCGCGGCCTCGGTGTCCTGCTCCTCGTACTCGGCCTGGGCCGCCGCCGCGCGCTCCCGCGCGTCGGCGAGCGCCTCCTGGAGCCGGCCGATCTCCGCCTCGGTGGCCTGCACCTTGCTGCCCAGGGCCTCGACCCGGCCACGCAGCCGGGCGAGCCCCTCGCGGCGGTCGGCGGCCGCCCGCGCGGCGTCCTGCAGGCGGTACTCCTCCTCTTTCAGGGCCGACTCGGCGGTGGCACGCTCGTCCACGGCCTCGGCCAGAAGGTCCTGCGCCGCCTCGAGCCGGGCGCCCAGGACCTCCTCCTGCTCCCGGATCTGCGCGGCCTCACGCTCCATGTCCTCCGGGTCGCGGCCCCGGCGCTCCTCCGCCTGCGCCTCGACCGCGTTGCGGTGCCGCTCCGCGGCGAGCTCGCCGACGCCGCGCAGGCGCTCGCGCAGCGAGGACAGCTGGTACCAGGTGTCCTGGACCTTGGCGAGGACCGGGGCCTGCTCGGCCGCCTCGGTCTCCAGAGCGGCCTCCCGCTGCTGGGCCTGGCTCAGGGCCTGCTCCACCGCCGTACGGCGCTCGCGGATGCTCGCCTCGTCGGCCGCCTCCTGCTCCAGCTTGGTGGTGAGGGCCACCAGGTCGTCGGCGAGGAGCCGCAGCCGCGCGTCGCGCAGCTCGGACTGGATGACCGCCGCCCGCCGGGCGATCTCCGCCTGCCGGCCCAGGGGCTTGAGCTGGCGACGCAGCTCGGTGGTGAGGTCCTCCACGCGCGTGAGGTTGGCCTGCATCGCGTTGAGCTTGCGGAGGGCCTTCTCCTTGCGCTTGCGGTGCTTGAGGACGCCGGCGGCCTCCTCGATCATCGCCCGCCGACCCTCGGGGCCGGAGTGCAGGACGCGGTCGAGCTGTCCCTGCCCGATGATGACGTGCATCTCCCGGCCGATGCCGGAGTCGGACAGCAGCTCCTGGACGTCCAGCAGGCGGCAGGGATCGCCGTTGATGGAGTACTCGCTCTGCCCGGACCGGAACATCAGCCGGCTGATCTTGACCTCGGTGTAGTCGATGGGCAGCGCGCCGTCGGAGTTGTCGATCGTGAGGACGACCTCGGCGCGGCCGAGCGGCGGGCGCGAGGAGGTGCCCGCGAAGATCACGTCCTCCATCTTGCCGCCGCGCAGCGACTTGGCGCCCTGCTCCCCCATCACCCAGGCGAGCGCGTCGACGACATTGGACTTGCCCGAGCCGTTCGGACCGACGACACAGGTGATCCCGGGCTCCAGGCGCAGCGTGGTCGAGGACGCGAAGGACTTGAAACCCCGCAGTGTGAGGCTCTTCAAGTACAAGCGTCCACCGATCCTTTCTGCCACCGCCGGCGGGTGGACCGCCCCGCGCCGGGCCCACGGCGCCCGGCCATCCCCGCACGATACCGTCCGGCACCTTCCGGGCCGGGTATCCGACTTTCACCAATGTGCCATGGTCGGACGCCGCACGTGGCATGTCTCCGGCGGATTCCCCACCGTGGCGGACAGCCTCGCGCAGGTACGCCGGACGCGGGCTGTGGTATCCGTCACAACGGGGCGAACGGACGGCCCGGTTCGAAGACCGGCCGGAATTCCCCGTACGGACCAGGGAATTCGATCATGAAAATGTTTCCCCGGACATTGCATGACGACCGGCTCGGCCGAATATGCATGCACCGCGGAACGGTGACGACGGGGCGAACAAAAAGGGACGTCAGGTCGACGTCCCTTTTAAACGAGCGACGCTGACGTCAGGTCAGCGCCGGTTCGCGATCCTTGACGGCAAGCGCCATGACTTCATTGTCAGCAACAGCGGCAAGCGCGTCGTTTTCGGACTGGAGCCGTACGAGCTCGGCCTCCAGGTCACGGACACGTTGCTGCAGGCGCCGCATCTCCGCAACCATGCGGGGGTCCGGACCGCCGACGTGGCCGAGTAGAGCCTTCGCCATGATTAAGGGTCCTCCACGCTGAGTGACCAGCAGGAATGGTCGCGCACGAAGAGCTACTTGAGGTGCGCGTAACAACTAGGGTCGCACCGGCAGGAGAGCCGGTCAAGACAGATGTCACAGACCCGTAACAACCTGTCCGTACAAGTTTAGCAGACCTCCCAGACCGATCACCGTTCGGCGAAGCCTTGAAGACCGCCACGCGGCTCGGTCCAGCGTTCTGATACACCGGTGACCCTTCCCGGCGCCGTTCCACCACGCAACAGCTCCAAAAGCACTTCGCATGCCTTACGCGGCCCCTCGGCGATCACTTCGACCCGGCCGTCCACGAGATTGCTCGCCGAACCGGTCAAGCCGAGTTCCAGTGCGCGGGAGCGCACCCACCACCGGAAGCCGACGCCTTGCACCCGGCCCCGCACCCAGGCGGTAAGCCGTACGTCATCATCCATTCCCCTGATCGTAGGCGTGTACACCGCGTAGCCCATCGAGCACGAAAAACACCGTTTCCGGACAGCCCGGAAGGGCCGCGGCCTTCCCGACCGGCCTCTCGGCCTCGGCTCGGGGTCAGTAGTGCGCACGGCGGGGACGTGGCTGGCAGGTGGGGCAGGTGAAGGAGGAGCGGTTCATGAAGGCGTCGCGGCGGATGGGGCCGCCGCACCGCGCGCAGGGTTCGTCGCGCCGCCCGTAGACGTTGAGCGACCGCTCGAAGTAGCCGCTCTCGCCGTTCACGTTGACGTAGAGGCTGTCGAAGGAGGTGCCGCCCGCCTTGAGGGCCGCGGCCATGACCTCGCGCACCCCCGTCAGCAGGCGCGTCACCTCCGGCCGGGTGAGGGTCTCGGTCGGGCGCGCCCAGTGCAGCCGGGCAAGCCACAGGGCCTCGTCGGCGTAGATGTTGCCCACGCCGCTGATCAGCGACTGGTCGAGGAGCGCCCGTTTCACCCCGGTGTGCCGGCGCCGCAGGGCCCGGTAGAACGTCTCCTCGTCGAAGGCGTCCTCGAGCGGATCCGGGGCGATGTGCGCGATCGGCTCGGGTACGTCGTCCACAGTCGGGGCCAGCATGAGGTGCCCGAAGGTGCGCTGGTCGATGAAGCGCAGGTCCGGCCCCCCGTCGGCGAAGGTGAACCGGGCGCGCAGGTGCTTCTCCGGCGGCCGCTCCGGATCGTCGACGATCAGCTGACCGCTCATGCCGAGGTGGGCCAGCAGCGCCTCGTCGTCGCCGACCGGGAGCCAGAGGTACTTCCCGCGCCGTCGCGCCGCCGTGACGGTCCGGCCGGTCATCCGCACCGCCAGATCCGCGGGACCCTCCACATGCCGGCGCGCGGCGCGAGGATGCAACACCTCGGCCGACCGGACCGTACGGCCGACCACCCAGCGCTCGACGCCTCGCCGTACGACCTCCACCTCGGGAAGCTCGGGCACGGCACACCTCCAACTCGACGTACGGACCGGCACCACCACTGGACCCGACACCAGTCGCGGCGTCCCGGGGGAACACCTTCGGCGGCGACGCGGGTCAGCGGGCGTGCGTCACTCCTGGGGCTTCTCGCCGGAGCGTTCGCGGATCGCCCGCCACGCGGCCTCGGCCGCCTGCTGCTCGGCCTCCTTCTTGCTGCGCCCCTCGCCGCGGCCGTACTCCGTACCGCCGACGACCACCACGGCGCGGAACGTCTTCTGGTGGTCCGGGCCGCTCTCCTCCACGTGGTACTCGGGAACGCCGAGCTCCTCCGTGGCGGTCAGCTCCTGCAGGGAGGTCTTCCAGTCCAGCCCGGCGCCCAGGCTGGCCGAGCGGGTGATCAGCGGGTCGAACAGCCGGTGGACCAGCTCGTCGGCGGCCTTGAGGCCGAGGTCGAGGTAGACCGCGCCGATCAGCGCCTCGAGCGTGTCGGCGAGGATCGAGGACTTGTCGCGCCCTCCGGTGCCCTCCTCGCCGCGGCCGAGCCGGATGTAGGCGCCCAGGCCGAGCGTGCGGGCCACGCCGGCGAGGGCGCGCATGTTGACCACCGCGGCCCGGAGCTTGGCGAGCTGTCCCTCGGGCAGGTCCGGATGGTTGCGGAAGAGGGTGTCGGTGACGATGAGGCCGAGCACCGAGTCGCCGAGGAACTCCAGGCGCTCGTTGGTCGGCAGTCCGCCGTTCTCGTAGGCGTAGGACCGGTGGGTCAGGGCGCGTTCGAGGAGCGCCGCGTCGGGGCTGACGCCGAGGGCGTCTTCCAGCGGACCACGGTCGGACGCCGAATGATCGGTCTTCACGCGGCCCCCACAACGGGGGTCGCGTCGTTGGGCATTCTCACGGTTCTTCCTCCGAGGAAGGGTCCGCGAGGGCGAGGCGCACGCCGGGTGTCTCCGGCGTCCGCCACGGCCTCGGGCGAGTCTTCATCGCAAGACGGGTCGGGGGCGGCGTGGTGGCCGCCCCCGGGTACGTCGCTCAGGCCACGTCGATGACCTGTCGGCGGTTGTACGTGCCGCAGGTCGGGCACGCGGTGTGCGGCAGCTTCTCGTCGCGGCACTGCGGGCAGCGCACGAGAGTCGGCGCCTGGGTCTTCCACTGCGAGCGACGGTGCCGCGTGTTGCTGCGCGACTTCTTCCGCTTAGGTACGGCCACGTCAGCCCTCCTGGTCTTCTTGTCGTTGATCCAACATGCCCTGCAATGCCGCCCACCGGGGGTCGACGGCCTCATGATCGTGGTCCGGCTCGGCGTCGGCCAGCCGCACCCCGCACTCCGAGCACAGGCCGGGACAGTCGTCCTGGCACAGCGGGGACAGCGGCAGTGCGAGCACCATCGCGTCCCGGACCACCGGCTCGAGATCGATGAGATCTCCCTCGAGACGGAACTCGTCATCCTCCGCGCTCTCGCCGGAGCGAGTGTCGGAGTAGACGAAGAGCTCCTGGAAGTCCACCTCGATGGACGAGGTGACCGGCTCCAGGCAACGCGCGCACTCTCCCGTGAGAGGTGCCCGCGCCGTGCCCGAGACGAGCACGCCCTCCATGACCGCCTCGAGCCGAAAGTCCAGCTCGATGTCGGCGCCCTCGGGGACACCGACCATCTCGACGCCGAGATCCGCCGGAGCCGCCACGGTCCTGGAATCCTCGCGCATCGATCCCGGTCTGCGGCCCAGCGCGATCGTGTCGATCACGAATGGAGCCCGGGGATCGATGCGGGTCAGGTTCTTCCTGCTTCCGTGAGGCATGGCGCATCACCGCCGTCGTACAAGGTCGATTGGCAAGGTTACCAACGCGCGGGCGTTCTCCCCAACTCGGCCGCCCGCCGTCACCTGGCGGGTGGTCCGTTCAGAACCGTTCTAAGACTGCTCGAAGCGCCGGATGAGCCGCCGCTCGACCGGCTCGGGCACCAGACCGGAGACGTCTCCGCCGTACTGCGCGACCTCCTTGACCAGGCTGGAGGACAGGAAGGAGTACAGCGGGTTCGTGGCCATGAACATCGTCTCCACCCCGGCCAGCTGGTGGTTCATCTGCGCGATCTGCAACTCGTAGTCGAAGTCGCTGACCGCGCGCAGACCACGGACGATCACCGGGATGTCGCGCTCGCGGCAGAAGTCGACCGTGAGTCCGTGGAACTTCTCCACGACGACGTTGCCGTACTGCTTCGTCACCTCGGCGATCATCTCGACGCGTTCGTCGACGGTGAAGAGGCTCTTCTTGGAAATGTTGATGAGGACCGCGACGACGACCTCGTCGTACAGCCGGGACGCCCGGCTGATGATGTCGAGGTGTCCGTTGGTTACGGGGTCATAGGAGCCCGGACAGACAACACGGCGCACGAGGAGAGCACCCTTCGCTGAGGAAGCCGTCAGTGACCTGCGGCGTGACCGTACCAAAGCGTCCCTTCGCCGTAGCGACGGGCCCTGCTCTCCTCATACCCCGCCGGCCAGCGCACCGGTCCGTCCCGTGTGGCCCGCTCGATCGCGACCAGCGCGTCCGGCGCCAGCCAGCCGTGATCACGCAGGTCATCGAGCATCCGGGTGACGACCTCGTCGCTCACGGCGTACGGCGGGTCCGCGAAGATCAGGTCGTACGGCTCGAGCGGCGGACGCCGCACCACCCGCTCGACGCGGTCGGTCACCAACTCGGCGCCGGGCAGTCCGAGGGCGTCGATGTTGGCCTTGATCACCTTGGCGGCGCGCGGCGCCGACTCGACCAGCAGCACGTGCGCCGCCCCGCGCGACAGCGCCTCCAGCCCCACCGCCCCGGACCCCGCGAACAGGTCGGCGGCCCGCAGGCCGGTCAGGTCGCCGAGCAGCGAGTGGATCGAGGCGAACAGCCCTTCGCGGGCGCGGTCGCTGGTCGGCCGGGTGTCACGGCCGGAGGGAACCGAGATGCGCCGGCCCCCGGCCGTTCCTGCGATGAGTCGGGTCACCCCTCCAGTCTGCCCAGCCATCGCGCGCACCGCTCCACGCCCCGGCCCCGAGCCGGTCGGCGACGGGGGCGCTCCCCGCGGGCTCATCGGCGGACGTCCGCTCCCGGACGAACGAGCCGAGCGGCAGGAGCACGGCGACCAGGGCGGCGATCGGCATGATCGGCCCGACTTCGTGCCCGTGCGTAAGGGGCGACCGGGCGATCATTCCCACGGACTACCGTTCGTGACAGACTAATCGCGGTTCGTACGGTGCGTCCGAGTCCTTCCGGCGCACGCGACCGGGAGGGGGCCAGAAGGTGCCGTCGGCCTGCGAAGGCGTGTCCACGTCACCGGGGGCCCGTGCGCCGCCCTGTCTCCCGGTCTCGCCCCCGCTCCTTCGACCTGGAGAAATCCCCCCATGCGAACACGCACGAGGCTGGCTGCGACGGCCGGCCTGACGATCCTCGGCGGCACCGCCCTCAGCGGTGTCGCCCACGCCGAGACCGGCGGGCTCGGTCTCGGCGGCGACCTGACCACTCCCGTGACCAGAACGGTGTCCGGCGTCGTGAAGACGACGGACCGGACCACTCGCACCGTGCGGAATGCGACGTCCGGCACCTCGTCCAGCACCGCACGGCGCTCCACCGGCTCCGGCCTCAGCGTGAACCTGCCGGTCGGCGTACACCTGTCGGCGCGCCGCGCCTCCGTTTCCGCCGGCGTGAACGCGTCTCTGGGCCGCGCCCGTCTCGGAGCCTCCCTGGGGCTCTGCGCAGGGTGCTCGGCCCCCCGTCCGGCACCGGGCTCGCCGCCGGCACCGGGCCAGCCGACCCCGCCGGGCCAGCCCACGCCGCCAGGCCAGCCGAGCCCACCCGGCTCCCAGCCGCCCGGCGGTCAGCCACCGGGTGCCCAGCCGCCGGGCTCCGCGCCGCCGGTCGCGCAGCCTCCGGCGACCCACCCGCCGTTGCCGCCCTTGGGCGCCCCGGCCGGCAAGGGAGAGCTGTCGACGGTCGGCGCGCCGCGTCTGCCGCATCTGCCGTACACCGGCGGACCGTTCGGAGCGCTCGCGTTCCTGGGTGTGATCGCCGTGGTGACCGGGGCGGCGGCCGTCATCAGCGCCCGCCCGAAGGCACGCCTCAGCGCCTGAACGCCCGGGACCGGAGGGCGCCTCTCGAGCGAAGGCGCCCTCCGGTCCTCGCGCGAATGCGGCGTCTGGACCCGTCCCTCAACTCCGAACGCGCAAACCTCGCCCCCGCCCCCGGGCGCTTCGCCCCGGGACGGCACCTTCCGGACCCACCGGACGCGGAGCCTCAGCATCGAGATCCCTGCTCTGGTGAGGCACTCTGCGCGCCCGTACCGCGCCGGCGCCGCCCCTGCCCCGACCCGTCGGACGCGGAGTCTCAACGCCGAAATCCCCGAGCACCCCACCCTGCTTGCAGGCACACACCGCGCCGGCGCCGTCCCTCAGCCGTACTGCCGCTCGATTCCGTCGAGCATCCAGTTCAGGCCCTGTTCGAACTCGCTTCCGGTGAACCGGAGGCCTTCTCTGAGCAGGGGGGTGATGGTCACGAACTCGCCGCTGTCGGCGAGACCTTGAAGGTAGGGCCGGACGAGCGCTTCGCCTTCGAGGCCGCCGGCCTCGGCGTGCCGGGTGATCTCCCGCTCCCGGACCTCGCGGCTGACGAAGCCGAGGACGTAGTCGTCGACCGCCGCGATGACCCGCCATGCGTCGAGGGGCTCCAGCCGCAGGCCGGCGAGCGCCGCGACCGACTGCTCGAGATGCCGCAGGCCGTTCGGGCCGATCATGACACGGGGCTTCTGGGTAACCAGGTCGATCTGCCAGGGGTGGCGAAGGCCGACCTCTCGCTCCCGGCAGGCGATCATCGTGATCGCCTGCCGCCATTCGGCCGGCAGCCCTTCGCGGATGACCACCTCGCCCGCGATCTCGTCGGCCATGAGGTCGAGCAGGTCGGCCTTGCTGTCGATGTAGGAGTACAGGCTCATCGTGCGGGCGTCGAGCTCGGTCGCGATCCGCCGGATCGAGACGGCGGCGAGCCCTTCGGCGTCGGCGATCCGCAGTGCCGCCGCGACGATCGCCTCGCGCGACAGCGTCGATCGCCGCTTGCCGGATTCTCGTGCCCAGACGGGGGTCGCCGGCCGCGCTTTCGCTCGATCACGGTCGCTGACCTGCTCCGAAGCACTCACGCCCAAAAGGTTATCCGGCCATCTCCGTTGTTGATCGATACAGCGTACGATTCGCCGATACGCTGTACGAAATGCCGATACAGCGTACGACGAAGGAGTCAGGGGCATGACCTCCGTCACCGACCGGCCGCAGGGGGACGCGGTCTTCGATCCGGAGCTTCGACGGCTGGCCGCCGTCGTCGTCCTCGGCGCGATGATGACGATCCTCGACGCGACGATCGTCAACGTGGCGATCAACACCCTCGGCCGCGACTTCCACACCTCCCTGTCCACCATCCAGTGGGTGATGACGGGCTACACGCTCGCCCTCGCCATGACCATCCCGCTCACCGGCTGGGCCGTTCAGCGGTTCGGTGGCAGGACGATGTGGATCACCTCGATCGTCCTGTTCATCGCCGGTTCCGTGCTCTGCGGCGCCGCCTGGTCGGTGACCAGCCTCATCGCGTTCCGCGTCGTGCAGGCGATCGGCGGGGGCATGCTCATGCCCGTCGGGCAGACGATGCTGGCCCGCAAGGCCGGCCCCGAGCGGATGGGCCGGGTGATGAGCGTCGTCGCGGTCCCGGCCATGCTCGGGCCGGTCCTGGGCCCGGTGCTCGGCGGACTGATCGTCGACGACCTGTCCTGGCGCTGGATGTTCTACGTGAACGTGCCCGTCTGCGCGCTCGCGCTCCTGGCCGCGTTCGCCTGGCTGCCCCGCGACACCGACCGGCAGGCCGGCACCCCGCTCGACGTTCTCGGCCTCGTGCTGCTCTCTCCCGGCCTGGCCGCCCTCGTCTACGGCCTGTCCCAGACCGGGAACGGCCACGGCGTCACCGACCCGCAGGTGTACGGCTGGGCGGGCGCCGGTCTCGCGCTCATCGCCCTCTTCGTCGTCCGCGCGTTGACCCGGGGCGACCGCGCACTGGTCGACGTGCGGCTCTTCCGGGACCGGGGGTTCACGGCCTCGGGCGTCGCGCTGTTCGTCTACGTCGGGGCGCTGTTCGGCGTGACGTTCATGGCGCCGCTGTACCTCCAGACGGTGCGCTCCGACAGCCCACTGCACGCCGGGCTGCTGCTGGCCCCCATGGGGATCGGCGCGGCGCTCAGCATGCCGGTCGCGGGACGGCTCACGGACCGTGTCGGCTCCCGCGTGCTGGCCGTGTCCGGGCTCGTCGTCGTGCTGGCCGGGCTGTCGGCGTACACCCGGTTGGGCGCCGACACGAGCAGGCTTCTCCTGGGCGCGGCCATGCTCGTGGTGGGGATCGGCCACGGCATGATGATGCCGTCGCTGATGGCGGCCGCGTACCTTCGCCTGAACAGGGCGGCGGTGCCGGCGGCCACGACGGCGAGCAACATCGTCGTACGGGTCGGCAGTTCCTTCGGCGTCGCCGCCCTGGCGGTGGCTCTGCAGATCTCCATCCGCCACGAGGTCCCGGGCGCGAGCGGGAGCCTCGCCTCCGTGAGCCGGGTACGGTCACCGGACCTGCCGTCCCGCCTGGCCCACGCGTTCGGCGCCGGCTTCTGGTGGGCGTTCGCGATCGCCGCGGCGGCGGTCGTGCCGATCCTGCTCCTCCCCCGGCGCCGGCCGCCGGCGGTCTCAGTAGTCGAGGGCGACGGCCCCGTCGCTGAGCCGGTGGACGACCGCGCCTAGGTCCTCGACGTCGATGAGGGCGCCGCGCAGCCCGTACACGAACGCGGCGCCCTCGAACCGCTCGGCGGTCCGGCGCAGACGCTCGGCCCGGCCCGCGTCGTCGCCGGCGAGCTCCTCCGCGTCGGCGACGTCGACCAGGAGGTACGGCCGGGGCCCCTTCTCGGCGACGCGCAGCCGTGAGACACGCTCCCAGGGGACGAACACGTCGTACCCGCGCCGCGCGAACACCCGCAGCCGTACGCCCGCGGCCGTGAACACGGGCGGGGTCCGCAGCAGCCGGAACTCCGCGCGGGCGAGGAACGCCATGCCGACGGCGGAGCCGAGCAGCCCGAGCCCGAGGAGCGGGAAGATGACGAACACGGCACCGGCCGCGGCCTGTTCCGACAGCCGCCGCATCGCGATCAGCAGGTACCCCACCGTGACGAGCATGAGCAGCGCGCCGACGGCCGAGACGGCGGCCAGGGAGGCGATCAGATAGGCGGGCGCCGCGGCGATGGGGACCGGAAAGTCGCTCTTCTCCTCCACTGCGGGAGCGTAACCACGGAAGGAAGATCGCGGCCAGGTCTTCCCCGGCGCGTCGGCCGACCGTGATCGACATCGCGGATTCACACACGACACTCAGGCAAGAAACGGACGCCGGCCGTCGGCGTCCCGTCGTCCGCCCGGTCAGGGCCGGGGCGGGGGCACGGCGAGGGCCCAGCGGGCCTCGGCGCGTACGCCCGGGTCCGGGTCGGCCAGAGCGGTCGTGAGGGCCGAGCGGGCGTAGTGCCGGTCGGCGGCCCAGCGGGCCAGGGCCTGGACGGCGGCGCGGCGGACGGCCACGACGTCGTCGTCGAGCACGCTGGTCAGCGGTCCGACCGCCGCGCGGGGCCCGAGTGTGCCGAGAGCGGTCACCGCGCGTTCACGGATCCTCCAGGACGGATCGGTCAGGGCGATCTCGCCGAGTTCGGCCGTGGCCTTGAGGACGACCAGGCCGCGGATCGTCTCGGCGCGGCCGGCGTCGTCGCGGCGCAGGGCCGGCGCGTAGATGTCCCAGGCGGCGGCCCGCATGGCGCGCACCAGCTCCGTGGCCACCTCGCGTACGTAGGAGTCGTCGGCGGCGTCCGCCGCCTCGACGAGCGCGCGGACGCCCTCCTCGCCGATGAGCACCTCCCGCTCGTCGATGAGGGCTCCGGCGGCGGCGCGGCGGACGCGGGCGTCCCGGTCGCCGAGCGCGCGGGCGAGCCGGTTGCCGGTCTCCTCGTCGGTGCGCGATGCGCTCGGCAATACCGGCAGGTCGATGACGGTCATGTGTTCCTCCGGAGAGTCTGACGGGCGTCGGGAGAACTCGTCCTCCCCGCGCGGGACGGGGCCGCGACGCGCGGCCCGGGAACGGGGACTCAACCGCGACAGAGAGCGCTGGCCTGACGCCGCAGGTCGACGTGGAGCCGCGCGATCAGCGGATCTCTCCGGTACACCGTTCGATCGTGAACCCGCCTTCCCTATTTTGTCAACCGACTCAGTGGGAAATCCCTTCGACAGTGAGACCGGCAGAAGCGGGGCTCAGGTCTTCTCCGGGGCGACGGCACCCCACCGACCTGGCCGGGGTCAGGTCTTCTCGAGGTACTCCGCGCGTTCCTCGTCGATCAGGGCGGCCAGCTCGGCCGCGAGCGCGGGATGCTCCGTGAGCTCCGGGTCCTGCTCGACGAGCGCGCCGGCCTCGGCGCGCGCCTCCTTGATGATGTCCTCGTCCTTCAGCAGGGTCAGCAGCCGGAGGCTGGACCGCCGCCCGGACTGGCTCTCCCCCAGGACGTCACCCTCGCGACGCTGCTCCAGGTCGAGCCGCGACAGCTCGAAGCCGTCGAGCGTGGAGGCGACCGCGTCGAGGCGTTCGCGGGCCTTGGACCCCTCCTCCGCGTCGGTGACGAGCAGGCACAGCCCCGGGTACTTGCCACGGCCGACCCGACCGCGCAGCTGGTGCAGCTGGGACACCCCGAACCGGTCGGCGTCCAGGACGACCATGACCGTGGAGTTGGGCACGTCGACGCCGACCTCGATGACGGTGGTGGCGACGAGGACGTCGACCTCGCCGGCGGCGAACCGCCGCATCAGGGCGTCCTTGTCGTCCGGGTGCAGCCGGCCGTGCAGGACGCCGATCCGCAGGTCGTTCAGCGGGCCCTCGGAGAGCTTGGGAGCGACGTCGAGCACGGCCAGAGGCGGGCGCCGTGCCTCCCCGTCCGTCTCCCCGGCGGACAGGTCGCCCTCGTCGCCCTCCGTCTCGCCGATGCGGGGACAGACGACGTACGCCTGCCGGCCCTGGACGACCTCCTCGCGGATGCGCTCCCAGGCGCGGTTCCAGTACGCCCGGTTGGCGGTGGGGACGACATGGGTGGCGATCGGGGACCGCCCGGCCGGCAGCTGGGTGAGCGACGAGGTGTCGAGGTCGCCGTACACGGTCATGGCGACGGTGCGCGGGATCGGGGTGGCGGTCATGACCAGGACGTGCGGGCGGCCGCCGGTGGCCTTCTCCCGCAGCGCGTCGCGCTGCTCGACGCCGAACCGGTGCTGCTCGTCGATCACGACGAGGCCCAGGTCGGCGAACTGGACGTGCTCCTGCAGGAGCGCGTGCGTGCCGACGACGATGCCGGCGGTGCCCGAGGCCGCGTCGAGCAGGCCCGCACGCCGGGCCTTGGCCCCCTGCGAGCCGGTCAGCAGGGCGACGCGGGTGCCGTGCTCGGCGCCGCCGAGCCGGCCCGCCTCGGCGAGCGGCCCGAGCATGCTCACGATCGACCGGTGGTGCTGCTGGGCCAGGACCTCGGTGGGGGCGAGCAGCGCCGCCTGCCCGCCCGCGTCGACGACCTGCAGCATCGCGCGCAGGCCGACGATCGTCTTGCCGGCGCCGACGTCGCCCTGCAGCAGGCGGTGCATGGGGTGCTCGCGGGCCAGGTCCGCGGCGATCTCCTCCCCGACGGCCCGCTGCCCCTCGGTGAGCGTGAACGGCAGCAGCTCGTCGAACTCGGCGAGCAGACCGTCCTCCCGCGATGCCCTCGGCGTCGCCGGGAGCGCCACGGCGTCGCGCCGTCGCTGGGCGAGGGCGGTCTGCAGGACGAACGCCTCGTCCCACTTGAGCCGTTTCCGCGCGCGGCCGGCCTCGGCCATGTCCGCGGGCCGGTGGATGCCCTGGTACGCCTCGGCGAGCCCGACCAGCCGGTGCCTCCTGCGCACCGGCTCCGGCAGGGCGTCGGTCCCCACGTCCACGGTGTCGAGAGCCATCCGGACGCAGTCGCCGATCTGCCAGGAGGTCAGGCCCTTGGTCGCCGGGTACACGGGGATCAGCTCCTCGGCGAACTCCCGCGCCGCGTCGGCGCCCTCCCGCGCGCTCACCGCCTTGTACTCCGGATGGACCAGCTGCCGCTTGACCCCTTGCCCGGCCCGGTAGAACGAGACCTTCCCGGCGAACAGCCCGCGTGTGCCCGGGGGCAGCTCCCGCTCGGGGATGTGCGCGCCGTTGCCGAAGAAGGTGAGGGTCAGGCGCCCCCGGCCGTCCGTCACGACGACCTCGAGGATGTAGCCGGGCCGCTTGGTGATCCGCCGCCCCTGGACCTTCTCGACCTCGGCCATCACCGTGACGTACTCGCCCTCGGCGAGGCCGACCAGATCGGTCAGCTCACCCCGCTGGGCGTAGCGGCGCGGGTAGTGGCGGAGCAGGTCGCCGGCCGTGTGCAGGTCGAGGGCGACCAGCTTCTTGGCCGCCTTCGCACCCACCACCTTCGTCAGCGGCGTGTCGAGTGTCGTCACGGAACCTTCCTATTACCAGCCTGACTCCCTCTGTTCTACCGGCTCGGCCGGACAGGGAGCGGCGAACCGGTCACCCCGACCGGACAGAACGCTCCGGCGGGGTCTACTCGACTCCGATGAGGAGCGGATGACGATCCTGCCCGCCAAGGTAGACGGCGACCTCGACGTCGGGCCGTACGGCGTGCAGTCCCTCGCGGACCCGGTCGGCGAGGTCCTCCGGCGCGCCGTCGCCGACGATCAGCGTCACCAGCTCGCTCCCGGCCGACAGCATCCGGTCCACCACGGCCGCGGCGACCGCGGGCGGATCCGCGCCGATGACGGCGACGTCGCCGTCGATCAGGCCGAGGACGTCGCCGGGACGGCACATCCCGACGCTGGTGACCGCCTCCCCCCGTGCGGTCTCCAGCCGCCCGGACCGCGTCGCGCCCGCTGCGTGGGTCATGGCGATCACGTCGTCCTCGAAGCGGCGCAGCGGGTCGTGGACCGCGAGCGCCGCCAGGCACTGCACGGACGCCTTCGCCGGGACGACCGCGGCGCGTACGCCGTCCTCCCGGGCCCGCCGCGCGGCCGCCTCCGCGACGGCGAGGACGGTCTCGTCGTCGGGCAGCACGATCACGTCGTCCCCGGCGGCCGCGATCGCCTCGCCCAGCTCGGCGAGGGCGGGGGTGTGACCGGGAACCCGGCGTACGACCCGGGCGCCGTGCTCCTCCAGCAGGCCGGCGAGCCCCTCGGCGGCGGTCACCGCGACGACGCCCCGGCCGGTACGGCGGGCCGGGCGGTGGTCCGCGGCGTCCAGGTACGACACCCGGAGGCGGTGCGGGCGGCCGGCGCGCATTCCGGCCTCGATCGCGGCCCCGGCGTCGTCGGTGTGCACGTGGACGTTCCACAGGCCGTCGCCACCGACCACGACGAGGGAGTCGCCGAGCGCGTCGAGCTCCGCGCGCAGGTCCGTGACCGCGCCCTCGCCGGCGTCGAGGAGGTACATCACCTCGTACGCCCCGCCGTCCGGTCCCGCCGCCGGAGGGGCCTCCGGCGGGTGGTCCTGGCTCCGGCGCGGCACCTCGTACGTCTCGGGGAACTCCCCGCTGACGACGGCGGCCAGGCTCTCGAGGACGACGCACAGCCCGGCGGCACCGGCGTCGACCACGCCGTTACGGGCGAGCACGTCCAGGCGCTCCGGGGTGTGCCGCAGGGCGTCCCGGGCCCGCTCCGCCGCCGCCCACGCGGCGACGGGAGGGTCGGCGTCGTGGGGAGTCGCCTGCGCCGCCTCTCGCAGGACGCTGAGCATGGTGCCCTCGACCGGATGGGCCACGGCCCCGTACGCGAGGTCGGCGGCGTTCCGCAGCGCCGCGTCCAGGCCGCCGCCGGCGCCGAGCACGTCGGCCATGCCGCGCAGCATCTGGCTGAGGATCACGCCGGAGTTGCCGCGGGCGCCGAAGAGCGCGCCCTGGGCGAGGGTGCGCCACACGGTCGCGGCGTCCGTGTCCTCGGGCAGCCCGTCGAGGCGTTCGGCCGCGGCCAGCAGCGTCAGGTGAAGGTTGGTCCCGGTGTCGCCGTCGGGCACGGGGAACACGTTGAGCGCGTCGATCCCGGCGCGCGTCCGGCCCAGCGCGTCCGCCGCCAGCCGGCACCAGCGTCGTACCGCCGCGGCGTCGAGAACCTCGCCCACGCCACCTCCCAGACCCGTCAGACTAGACTTACTCACTCGGTGGTCTCCACCACACCGGTGCGATCGGCACAGCGGCTCGGCGGGCGTCGAGCGCGACGCCGCAGCGTCGGCTACGGCTTCGCCCAAACCCCCCGGACGAATGGGCGCGACGGCCCGTACGCGCGTCGTAGCCGCGCCGGGCTCGGGCGGCGGCCCCGCGCGGAGACCGGCTCGATTCGCCTCTTCGGGCGGGTGTCGGCTAGTCTTAACGAGTTGGGTCCCCTCGGGGACCCTTTTGACGAGCGCCCGACTCCGGGCTTCCACCCTTCCAAACACTTTGGAGCGCATCCCATGGCTTCTGTCTGCGAAATCTGCGGCAAGGGGCCGGGGTTCGGCATGCGCGTCTCTCACTCGCACCGCCGCACCCCGCGCCGCTGGAACCCGAACATCCAGCGGGTGCGAGCGGTCGTCGGCCGCACCACCAAGCGGATCAACGTTTGCACGTCGTGCATCAAGGCCGGCAAGGTCACCCGGCCCGTCGCACGCTGACGACGCGTTCCCGAGCGCCGCGAGGCGCCCTCGGACTGTGCTCTCACCGGGCACACTGATCGGCCGGTCCGTTCCACACACGGACCGGCCGATTTCATGCCGTACCGGCTTTCTCCTCGTGCCGCCGCATCTCCTCACCGCGGGAGCATGCGACTGCCGGGTCCGGGCATCATGCACCGCATGAGAGTCGTGGCGCTCGCGGACACGCACGCTCCCCGGCGCTGGCGGGGCTGCCCGCCCGCGGTGGCCGCGCACCTGCGGGACGCCGACCTGATCCTGCACGCCGGGGACGTCTGCGTTCCCTCGGTCCTCGACGAACTCGCCGCTTACGCGCCCGTACACGCCGTGCTCGGCAACAACGACGGCGCGGACGTCGCGGCGTGGGGAGCGCCGGAGACCCGGGAGTTCGACCTGGCGGGCCTCCCGGTGGCGATGATCCACGACAGTGGTCCGGCCAAGGGCCGGCTCGCCCGCATGCGCCGCCGGTTCCCGGAGGCCCGCCTGGTCGTCTTCGGGCACTCGCACATCCCGCTCGACGAGGCCGGCGAGGGGCTGCGAATCTTCAACCCGGGCTCGCCGACCGACCGCCGGCGCCAGCCGCACGGCACGATCGGCCTGCTCGACATCGACGATGGCCGCCTGCTCGGCGCGAGGATCGTCCCCGTCACCTGAGCGGGGCGGCCACCACTCCAGGCCGTCAGCCGAGCCGGGCGCTCACGCCCAGACCGTCATCTGAGCCAGGTGTTCACCGCCCCGGGCCGTCAGCCGAGCCGGGCGCTCGGCCCCGGACCGTCACCTGAGCCGGGCGCTCACCACCCCCAGTCGCCGCCACCGCCCCAAGTGTCCCAGCAGTCTCCCCAGTTGTCGCAGCCGTCGCCCGCGTGGCCGGCGTGGCCGGCGGCTACGTGGTGCGGTGCCGCCGCCATCGGGGGCGTACGGGCCCCTCCACAGGCGAGTGCGATGGCCCCGGCCAGTGACAGCCCCGCGATGACGATGGCCGGCTTCTTCGGTGTGCGCATGATGGACACCTCCTTGCGTCGTAGGTGACGCCGGGCCCTCCCGACGACGCTCAGGGCAATTGCCCGTTTATATCCTTCCGCCTTGCGGCCGACTCGACAATGTCCGCCCATGCGGAATCGACCAATGAAACCGTCGCGATGCACTATTTGACCCCTCAAGGGGCACATCGCGCGACATTCTTTATTTACGATCTTCGCGCCCTTGACACCCCGCGATGGCGGCGGCGAATCCGCCCGTGCAGCGCCGAACCGCCGCCCGAGCGCCGGTCCCCGGCACCCCTCACCAGGCCACCAAAGGGCACACTGAGCACGCGCCAAGTAGAGGTGAAATCTCATCCTTTAGCTACTTATGGGTTGATTCGAGGCGTGATGCGGGGTCGAGTGTAGGTGGATAGCACCGCATATCGGCTAATGGCCTGGCGCGTGCAACACCTAGTCCGGCAACCACAAAGAGGTGTCCAATGAGAATTCCGAAGCGGATCGCCCTCGCCATCACAGGAGCAGCCTTCGCCGGAGCCACGGGCCTCGCCCTGGGCGCAGCCGCGCCGGCCGGTGCTCAGCCCGTCAGCGCAGCGCCCCAGCAGGTCACCACCGGGCACGTCGCCACCCACCTCATCAGCGACGGCTGGGGCTGGGGCTGGGACGACGACGACTGGGGCTGGGACGGCGGCTGGGATTGGGGAGACGACTGGTGCTAGCCGGTCCCCAGCGAGAGATCATCTGACCTGACCCACCGAACGGCGTCGCCAGGACGCCGTTCCCCGACATCGGGGTCCCGCGCGACAGGCGCGGGACCCCGCACGGGTCAGGGCCGGGCGACGGCTGGGCGCGGTGATACTCCCGCGTGCCGAGGCCGGGCGACCCGCTGGGCGCGGTAATCCGTCAGGGCCGGGCGGCCGGCTGGGCGCGGTGGTACTCCCAGGCGTGATCCACTGGGCCGATGCCGCCTCCCAGGGGGAAGCCATGCTCGATCGCCCCGGTGACGTACTCCTTGGCCCGTCCGACCGCGGCGACGACGTCCTCCCCGCGCGCGAGGTGGGAGGCGATGGCCGACGCGAGCGTGCATCCCGTGCCGTGCGTGTGCATGTTGTCGAGCCGGCGTCCGGGGAAGCGGTGCTCCGTCGTACCGTCGAAGAGCAGGTCGACCGGCTCGCCGGGAAGGTGACCGCCCTTGATCAGCACCCAGCGCGGGCCGAGTTCCTTGACCGCCTCCGCCGCCCTGCGCATCCCGCTCTCGTCCTCGACCTTGACGCCGGTCAGCTGCTCGACCTCCCAGAGGTTCGGGGTGACGACGGTGGCGACCGGGAGCAGCGCCCCGCGCACCGCGCCGACGGCCTCCGGGGCCAGCAGCGGGTCGCCGTGCTTGGACACGCCCACCGGGTCCACCACGACCGGGGCGTCGACGTCGGACAGCGCCTCGGCCACAGTCTCCACGAGCACCGAGGAGGCGAGCATGCCGGTCTTGACGGCCTGGGCGCCGATGTCGGACAGCACCGAGTCGAGCTGGGCGCGTACGGCCTCGGCGGGAAGCTCCCAGTAGCCCTGGACGCCGAGGGAGTTCTGGGCGGTGACCGCCGCGATCACGCTCATCCCGTGGACGCCGAGGGCGAGCATCGTCTTCAGGTCGGCCTGGATGCCGGCACCGCCTCCGGAGTCGGAGCCGGCGATCGTCAGGACCCGGGGCGGTGTGGTCATGCCGCCAACTCTACGGTCGGCAGGCCTTCCCGTTGAAGCTGCAGCCGGCCGGCGCGGTGGCGGTCCCGGTGGCCGTGAACCGCACCCTGACCGTCCGGCCCGGAGCGATCGAGGGCCGGGTGGCGAGGTTCCGGACGACGAGGACCGTCCCCGTGCGGCCCGCCCTGCCGCCGGACACGGCGCTGATCCTCGCCTGGGCATAGCGGAGCACCAGCGTCCAGCCCTTGACCGTGGTGGTGCCACGGTTGACGATCGTCGCCTCGCCCTGGAACCCGCGCGCGGACGCCGAGACCGTGCGGACGGTGACGACGACGCCGGAACGAGCGGCGCCACGGCTGACCCGCCCGTCGTTGCCCGTCGTGTGCCCGCGCGGCTGGTCGGGCGGTCCCGAGACCGTTACGATCGGCGACGCGCCCCCGGACGGCGTGCCGCCCGCGAAGTTCAGTGAGATCTGCTGCGTGCTGAAGGCGGAGACGATCGCACCGAGCGCCAGGACACCGGCGACCGTCGGCAGGAGCGGCATCTTGCCGATCCGCCAGTCCCGGCCTGGGCGGTCGTCCCCCGGATCCACCCGCGCGCCGTCCTCCGGCTTCCTGGTGTGTCGTCCCATCCCGTCCCTCTCCGGTCTCGGGATGTATACCAAAAGCACACGACCCATGCCTACCAGACCGCCGATGCGATCAGCGACAACTCACCGCTACGACAGACGGAAATGGTCCCACCCGCCAGGGCCGTATGTCTTCCCGTCGACCACCACCTCGGCGGGTCCCTCGACCACCCGGCCGATCGTCCGCCACTCGGGAGGCAACGTCAATCCTTGCGGAAACGTCGCCGCGAACGCGTGGTCCTCACCTCCGGTGAGCGCCAGCCGCAGGCCGTCCGGTACGGGCGGGACCGGCACGGCCGCGCCGTCGATCTCGATCCGGACCCCGGAGGCGTCGGCGACGTGCCCGAGGTCCTGGACGAGGCCGTCGCTCACGTCGAGCATCGCGGTCGCGCCGAGCTCCCGGGCCCCCAGCGCCGCGGCGTACGGCGGCCGTGGGCGCCGGTGCGCGTCGATCAGGTCGGCCGGCTCCGCCGTCCCTCGGACAGCAGCTCCACGCCCGCTGCGGCGTGTCCCAGGCGTCCCGCGACCGCGACGACGTCGCCGGGCCGCGCGCCGGACCGGGTGAGCGCCGGGCCGTCCAGGGCGCCGAGCGCGGTGACCGCGAGCAGGACCGTCTCGCCGCGGACGATGTCGCCTCCGGCGATCGACGCCCCGACCTGCGCGCACTCGTCGCGCAGTCCGTCGCACAACCCGTCGACCCACTCCAGCGTGGTGTCCGGAGGAGCGCCGAACCCGAGCAGCAGCGCGGTGGGCCGGGCGCCCATCGCCACGACGTCCGCGAGGTTCTGCGCGGCGGCCTTTCGCCCGATGTCGTACGGCGGGGACCAGTCGCGGCGGAAGTGACGCCCTTCGAGGAGCAGATCGGTCGTCGCGACGACGCGTCCGCCCGGGGCGCGCACGATCGCGGCGTCGTCCCCGGGCCCCAGTTCGACCTCGGGCCCGTGGCCCAGACGTGCGGCGATTCGCGCGATCAACCCGAACTCGCCGAGTTCCCCGATGGTGATGACCCACCTCCGATCAAGACACGGTACGGTTACCGCTGACGGCAGCTTCAGGGAGGACGTGATGGTGCAGGCCTACATCCTCATCCAGACCGAGGTCGGCAAGGCTGCCGACGTGGCCCGCGAGATCTCCGGCATCTCCGGGGTCACCCTCGCCGAGGACGTCACCGGGCCGTACGACGTGATCGTCCGTGCCACGGCCAACAACGTCGACGAGCTCGGCAGGCTCGTGGTCGCGCAGATCCAGTCCGTCGAGGGGATCACACGGACCCTGACCTGCCCCATCGTCCACATCTGAGTTCGGTGCCCTCCCTGCTGCCAGTCTGCACCACTGGACCTTCGCCGGCGGCGGGCGGTCCGTCCGCGAAGCGGATCCAGTGGGCGCCTCCGATCGTGGCGGCGCTGTCGGTGTTCGCGGCCGGGTGCGGGGCGGGCGAGGTCGAGGTGCCCGCTCCCAGTCCGCCGGCGTCGGCCGTGTCGCTGTGCCGTACGCTGCGCGACCGGCTGCCGCAGCGCCTGCACGGGCTGAAACGCCGGGACACCACGCCACGCTCGCCCTACGTCACCGCCTGGGGGTCCCCGGCGATCGCGGTGCGCTGTGGCGTTCCGCGGCCGGCCGGGCTGCAGAATCTCACGGCCCAGCTCGCCGTGATCAACGGAGTGTCCTGGCTGCCGCAGCCGCCGGACCGGCCGGTGACGTTCACCGCCGTCGGCCGGCACGCGTACGTCGAGGTGACGGTGCCGGGAAAGTACGCCCCGCCGGGCGACGTGCTGAACGAGCTCACCGGCGCGATCAAGGCGACGATCCCCGCCAACTCCGACGCCACCCTGTAGCGGCGCCCCCGTTACAGGCCGACGTGCCGTGCCGCGGCGACGAGGGCCGGGAGGGCGCCTCCGGCCTCGCGGCGCCACAGCAGCACCACCTCGATCGGCGGCATGGGTTCGAGGATCGGCCGGAACACCACGCCCGGGGGGACCTGCGCCGCCGGCCGGACGCACAGGGTGTAGCCCTCGCCCGCCGCGACGAGCGCGGGGACCAGGTCGTGGCCGAATGCGGCCGGGCCGAACCTCGGGTGCAGGCCGCGCCCGACGAACTGGTCGACGAAGTGCGCCGCCTCGGCGGTCCTCGGCAGGATCAGCGGCTCCTCGGCCAGGTCGGCGAGGGAGAGGGCGTCCCGGCCGGCGAGCGCGTGGCCGCGCGGCAGCAGCGCCCGGATCGGGGCCCGGTGGACGACCAGGCGGGAGACCCCCTCGGCGACCGGCGCCGGCCGGTAGCCGAGCCCCGCCTGTATCTCGTCCTGGACGATCTGCGTGACCTGCTCGGCCGTGCGCATCCGGGCCATTCGCACGCGGACGTCGGGGGCGAGGCCGCGCAGACCGGCGAGGATGGCCCGCAGGACGTCGGACAGCCCGTCGGCGACCGCGAGCCGCAGCCCGCCGACGTCTCCCGCCACCGCGTCGGCCACCGCCGTCAGCGCCTCGTCGAAGACGCCGAGCAGGCCCTCCGCGTGTGCGGCGAAGACCTCGCCGACGGGGGTGAGCCGCATGCCGCGCGCCGTCCGCTCGAACAGCGGCGCGCCCACCTCCCGCTCGACGATGCCGAGCTGCTGGGAGAGGGTCGGCTGCGCGACGCTCAGCAGCTGGGCGGCCCGGCGCACGCTCCCGGTCTGGGCGACGGCGAGGACGTACCGCATCTGACGCACGTCCACGCGCTCCCCTTCCCGCCCCTGTGACGATGATCACACAGATCCGGGAGTTCCTCTACCGGGTGGTCTTGTCGCGGCGGGCCGGTTCGCGGCCGGGTGGCTGGGCGGGGGCGGGCCGGGACGGCGGCGGGGGGACGTCCATCCGCACGGCGCCGCCGTTCAGGTTCACCGGCTGCCCGTGGTGCTCGATCTGCAGCGGGTCGCCGCTCAGGAGCTCGTACACCGTCTCGTCGTGGGTGATGGTGACCCGCAGGCGCCGGCCGCGGAACCTCATCCGGAACGCCAGCCGCGAGATGCCCGGAGGCAGCCGGGGCGCGAAGCACAGCCGCGCGGTGTACTGGCGCATCCCGCCGAACCCGGCGACGAGGGCGTTCCAGGCGCCCGCGAGGGAGGCGATGTGCAGTCCGTCGCGCGTGTTGTGCTCCAGGTCCCGCAGGTCCATGAGGGCGGCCTCGCCGAGGTAGTCGTGGGCGAGTTCGAGATGGCCGGTCTCGGCCGCCATGACCGCCTGAGTGCAGGCCGACAGCGATGAGTCGCGCACCGTCAGGCCCTCGTAGTACACGAAGTTGCGGACCTTCTGGTCGTCCGTGAACGCGTCCCCGCGCAGGTGCATGGCCAGCACGAGGTCCGCCTGCTTGACGACCTGCTTGCGGTAGATGTCGAAGTACGGATAGTTGAGCAGCAGCGGGTAGTGGTCGGACGGGGTGTTCTCGAAGTCCCACCGCGCGTGGTGGGTGAAGCCCTCGTTCTGCGGGTGCACCTCGAGCCGCTTGTCCCAGGGAATGACGACGGCGGCCGCGGCGTCGCGCCACTCCGCCGTCTCCTCCTCGGTGACGCCCATCCGGCGCGCCTGCTCCGGGTACTGCTCGGCCAGGTCCGCGGCGGCCCGGAGGTTCCGCTGGGCCATGAGGTTCGTGTAGACGTTGTTGTCGACGATCGCGCTGTACTCGTCCGGGCCGGTGACGCCGTCGATGCGGAACCTCCCCTTGGCGTCGTGGTGGCCGAGGCTGCGCCACAGCCGCGCGGTCTCCACGAGGACTTCGAGCCCGACGTCGCGGGCGAAGTCCTCGTCCGCTGTGGCGTCGACGTAGCGGATGACGGCGTCGGCGATGGCCGCGTTGATGTGGAACGCCGCCGTACCGGCCGGCCAGTATCCGGAGCACTCCTGACCGGCGATCGTCCGCCAGGGGAACGCGGCGCCCCGCAGCCCGAGCTGCTCGGCCCGTTCCTTGGCGAGGTCGAGTGTCGAGTGCCGCCAGCGCAGGGCGTCCGCGGCCGCGTCCGGGCGGGTGTAGGTCAGCGGCGGCAGCACGAACATCTCGGTGTCCCAGAACGTGTGACCGTCGTAGCCGGGACCGGTCAGGCCCTTCGCCGGGATCGGGCGGCGCTCGGCGCGGGCGCCTGCCTGCAGCGTGTGGAACAGGCCGAACCGCACGGCCTGCTGGACCTCGGCGTCGCCGTCCAGCTCGACGTCGGCGCCCGCCCAGAAGTCGTCGAGGAGCTCCCGCTGTTCCCGTACGAGCCCGTCCCAGCCGGTCATCTTCGCGGCGGCCAGCGCGGCGATCACCTGGTCGTGCACGGCGGGCCGGGATCGGCGGCTGGACCAGCCGTAGGCGAGGTACTTGACGAGGCACAGTCGCTCGCCGGGCTGCAGGCGGGTGGCCACCGTGTAGCGGCAGACGTCCTCGAAGCCGTCCATGTTCACGGTGTGCTCGGGGCCCTCGATCTCATGGCCCATCGCCGCGGCGACGCGCAGGTCGCTGTGGCGGGTGCGGTGCACCATGACGGCGGTGTCCTTGTCGGCGACCGATTCCTCGCCGACGAGCGGGGACTCCAGCCGCCCGGCCATCCGCGGGTCCTTGCCCATGTCGGGCAGCGACTCGTTGGCGACCAGCTCGGACTGCACGACGACGCGCACCGGCCGGTCGACCGCCTCGACCTCGTAGTGGATCGCGGCGACGCCCCGCTGCACCAGCGAGACCATCCGGACGGTGCGGACCCGCACCGAGTCCCCGGCCGGGGACGTCCACTCGACGTTCCGGGTGAGGGTGCCCTCCCGGAAGTCGAGCACCCGCTCGTGGGAGCGCAGTTCGCCGTAGCGGACGTCGAACGGCTCGTCCTCGACGAGCAGCCGGAACAGCTTCCCGTTGGTGACGTTGATGACCGTCTGGCCCGACTCGGGATAGCCGTAGCCGGCCTCGGCGTACGGCAGCGGCCGCAGCTCGTAGACGGAGTTGAGGTAGGTGCCGGGCAGCCCGTGCGGCTCGCCCTCCTCGAGGTTTCCGCGCAGGCCGATGTGCCCGTTGGACAGCGCGAACACCGACTCGCTCTGCGCGAGCATGTCCAGGTCCAGGCTCTGCTCCCGGACGCACCACGGTTCGACCGTGTAGGCGGTCTGCCGGATCATGCGCCCTCCCGTCCGTCCCGCGCGGCCGGCGTGCCGTCGCCGCCCAGGAGCTCCTCCAGGTCCTTGACGACGTGGTCCGCGCCGTGCGCCATCAGCTCGGCGGCCTGACCGATCCGGTCGACGCCGACGACGAACCCGAAGCCGCCCGCGCGGCCCGCCTGCACGCCGGCGAGCGCGTCCTCGAACACCACCGCCCGCGCCGGCGGCACCCCGAGCGCCGCGGCCCCGGCGAGGAACATGTCGGGCGCCGGTTTGCCCGCCAGCCCGCGCTCCTGGGCGGTCAGCCCGTCGACGCGCGCGTCGAACAAGCCGGCGATGCCGGCGGCGTCGAGGACCTGGGCGGTGTTGGCGCTGGACGACACGACCGCGGTCGGCAGGCCGGCCGCGCGGGCGGCCTGGACGTAGCGCACCGACCCGGGGTAGACCTCGACGCCGTCCTCGGCGAGCTTGCGCAGGACGAGCTCGTTCTTCCGCTTACCGAGTCCCTGGATCGTCGGGGCACCGGACGGGTCGTCCGGCGACCCTTCGGGCAGCGTGATGCCGCGCGACTCCAGGAACGACCGGGTCCCGTCCTCCCGGCGCTTGCCGTCGACGTACTCGTCGTACTCCTTGACCGGGTCGAACGGCCGGTACGACGGTCCCTCACGCTCCCGGAGGAACTCGTCGAACATCTCCTTCCACGCCGCGGCGTGCACCGTGGCGGTGCGCGTCAGCACCCCGTCCATGTCGAACAGCAGGGCCGTGACCCCGTCCGGCAGTCCGAGCATGTGTCTTCCTCCCGCGATCGGCGATGACACATGCGTACCCCATGCCCTTGGGATAAGCGCGGCCGGGGCGAATCAGGTGGGCAGGCCGGCTGGGGATCAGGTGGGCAGGCCGACCGCCCTGGGAGCGGATCAGGTGGGCAGGCCGGCTGGGGATCAGGTGGGCAGGCCGACCGCCCGCTCGCCCGTACGGCGCTGCTGGATGATGACCGCGATCACGAGCAGGGCGCCCTGGGCGACGTTCTGCCAGAAGGTGTTGACGCCGACGACGTTGAGGCCGTTGTTGAGGGCGCCGAGCAGGAGGACGGCCAGCAGCGTGCCCGCGACCCCGCCCTTGCCGCCCTTCAGCGCCGCGCCGCCGAGCGCGGCCGCCGTGATCGACTGCAGTTCCAGGCCCTCGCTGCCGCTGGTGGGCTGCCCGGAGCCGGTCCGGGCGGTGAGGATGATGCCCGCGAGCGCGGCGATGATCCCGGCCAGCGCGTACACCGCGATCAGGTACTTGTTGATGTTGATCCCGGCGAGCCGCGCGGCGGTGTCGTTGCCGCCGATGGCGTAGATGTTCCGCCCGACGTCGGTGTACTTGAGCATCAGGTGGATCGCCAGCGCGACCACCAGCAGGATGCAGACCTGCACCGGCAGCCCGGCGATCCGGCCGCGCGCGATGAAGATGAACAGGTCGTCGCCGAGGACGAAGCCCTGCGCGCGGCCGCCGGAGATCAGCTGGGCGATGCCCTTGTACGCGGCGAGGGTGGCCAGTGTCGCGATCACGGGGTTGACGCGGCCGTACACGATGACGAGGCCGTTGACGAGGCCGGCCACGATCCCGACGCCGATCGCGGCGGCGATGCCGAGGAACGGATTGTGCCCGGTCGACATGAACGCCATCGCGGAGATCACCGAGGCGACGCCGGCCTGGGAGCCGACGGAGATGTCCATCGCGCCGCAGATGATGACGACGGTCTGCACGACCGCCAGGAGGCCGGCGACGGTGGCGGCCTCGCCGATGACCTGGACGTTGGACCAGGTCAGGTAGCCGGAGTTCAGGAACGTGAAGATGGCGACGACGACGATGAGGGCGGCGACCAGGCTGATGTTCTGGGGGCCGATCGCCGTGAGGATCCGGCGCGGCACCCCTTCCCTGGGCTCGGCGTCCACCGGCTCGCGGGAAGTGGTCGTCCTGGTCATGCTGGTCCCTCCTGCACGGTCGTGGACAGGTCCTCGGCCATGGCGAGTTCGAGGATGGCCTCCTCGGTGGCCTGGGAGCGGTCGAGCTCTCCGGTGACGCGGCCGTTCTGCATCACGACGACGCGGTCGGCGAGCCCGAGCACCTCGGGGAGCTCGGAGGAGATGACGAGGATGGCCACGCCGGACCGGGCGAGGTCGTCGATGAGGTGGTAGATCTCGGCCTTGGCGCCGACGTCGATGCCGCGCGTGGGCTCGTCGAGGATCAGCACCTTCGGCTTGCGGGCGAGCCAGCGCGCCAGGACGACCTTCTGCTGGTTGCCGCCGGACAGCTTGCGCACCTCGTGCTCGATGTCGGGGGTGCGGACGTTCAGCCGGTCGACGTACTCCCGGGTGAGGCGGCGCTCCTCGGCGCGCCGGACGAACCGGAAGCGGCGAAGCCGGTCGAGCACCGCGAGGGAGGTGTTGTCGCGCACCGAGCGCTCCAGGAGGAGGGCCTGGGCCTTGCGCTCCTCCGGGGCGTAGCCCATGCCGGCCCGTACGGCGTCGCGGGGCCGCCGGAGGCGCAGGGGCCGCCGGCGACGCGCACCTGCCCGGAGCGGATCGGCAGGTCCCCGACGATCGCGCCCGCCAGTTCGGACCGGCCGGCGCCGACCAGCCCGGCCAGCGCGACGACCTCGCCCGCCCGTACGGAGAGGCCGACGTCCTGGACGTCGTCGGTGGTCACGGAGTCGACCTCGAGGACGACCTCGTCGGTGGCGCTGTGCTCGCGGGCGAACATGTCCGACAGGTCGCGGCCGACCATCATCCGGACGATCTCGGCCTCATCGGTCCGGTCGACGTCGCGGACGCCGACCAGCCCGCCGTCGCGCAGGACGGCGATGCGGTCGGCGATCCGGAAGATCTCCTGCATCCGGTGGGACACGTAGACGACCGCGAGGCCCTGCTCCCGGAGCCGCCGGATCAGGTCGAACAGCGCCTCCACCTCGTTCTCCGACAGGGAGGAGGTCGGCTCGTCGAAGGCGATGACCTTCGCGTCGGTGGTGAGGGCGCGGAGGATCTCCACGAGCTGCCGCTGCGCGGGCGTGAGGCGCGAGCCGAGGGCGTCGGGGTCGAGGACGCGCTCGAAGCCGAGCCGCCGCAGGTCCTCCCGGACGCGGGCGCGCAGCCCCGCCCGGTCGAACGCCCGGCCGGCCTTGCGGGGCAGCGCGCCGAGGTAGACGTTCTCGGCCACGGAGACGTGCGGCACGATCTCGGGCTCCTGCGGGATCACCCGGATGCCCGGCACGCCGGGCGTCGGCGGGGGCGTGCAGGGCGAGCGGCGCGCCGTCGAGGATCACCTGTCCGCCGTCCGGCAGGTAGTCGCCATTGATGATCTTGATGAGGGTGGACTTCCCCGCGCCGTTCTCGCCCATGAGGGCGGTGACGGCGCCGCCGGGGAAGTCCAGCGTGACGTCGTCCAGGGCGCGCACCCCGGCGAACCGCTTTCCGATGCCCACGGCGCGCAGTTCCGTCATGCGGCCTCCTCGGCCGGTGAGGCGGGGCGGCCCGCGGGCCGCCCCGCCAGGTGATCAGGTGCAGGTGATGCGGGCGTCCGCCCAGTCGGCGTGGTCGCTGTCGTTCCCGTTGCCGCCGTCGGTGACGATGAGGCGGACGAAGCTCGCCCCGCCGACGCCGGCGGTCAGGTGCGCCGCCGGGTCGGCGGTCGTGAGCAGGCCGCTGTCGGCGACCTTCTTGCCGTCGGCCCAGATCTCGAAGGTCACCGAGCCGTTGGTCGTCTTCTCGTCGTCCACGCCGACGTCGGCCGCCACGGACGTGCACTTCTTGGCGGCGTAGTACTCGATGGTGCTCGGCGCGTGCGCGCCCAGGCCCTTCTTGTAGACGGCGCCGTTGATGGTGATCGGGTGGCCGTCGCCGGCCGCCGTCTCACCGTTGCTCATGTCCTTCTCCACCGGCCCCCAGCCGTTCGACGCGCGCACCCAGGGCAGGTCGCTCAGGTACGTCGTTCCGGACGACGGGGTCGTCAACTTCATGACGGTCGCCTGGACGGTCGACCCGGCCGAGGCGCCCACGTACGTGGTCGTCGCGGTCAGGTCGTACGCGCCGGCGGCGGCGTCCTGCGGCGGGGTGACGGTCCAGGAGGTGGTGAAGGACCTGTCGGTGCCGAGGGCGGGCGTGCTCCGCCGGGACGCGGCCCGTACGGTCCAGCCGTCCGGCGCGGTGAGACCGGTGCGGACCGCGAGCGCGGGCAGCCGCCCCGCGTTGGTCGCCGTCGTCGTCACGGTGACCGGTGTGCCGGGCTGCACGATCGGCAGGCCACCGGGGTAGGCCACCGGCAGGCCGACGCCGACGTCCACGGCCGGCGGGTGCAGGGCCCACTTGCGGTCCGCCGAGACCCGGAGCAGAACGGTCCCGTGCGCGGGAACGGTCGCCGCGAGTGTTCCGGCCGTCTCGCGGGTCGTGTGCGCCCACAGGTCGCGGACCGTGTAGCCGGGCGCCGCGGGCAGGCCGGCCGCCGTCGCCGAGGTGCTGATCCGCTGTGGCGCGTCGGACTCGTTGAACAGCGCGACGGCCCGGTCGCCGTTCTGCAGCGGCTTGACGAAGACGTCGCGGCCGCCGTCGGTGCTGATCGGGGCGCCCTGGACGCCGAGCGGGTCCTGGTCGACCGCGATGACCTCATGGTTGGTGAGGATCTTCATGGTGGCGGCGGTGGCCTTGCGCAGGTCGCTGCCGATCAGCAGCGGCGCGGCCATCTCCGACCAGAGGCTGAAGTGCGACTTGTACTCGGTGTCGGTCATGCCGCCGTTGCCGACCTCGAGCATGTCCGGATCGTTCCAGTGCCCGGGCCCGGCGTACGGCGCGAGCGCCATGTTCTGGTGGACGATCGACAGCATCGAGGAGTACGAGTCGGAGATGTCGCCGGTGGTGCGCCAGGAGTTGCCGACGTCCTTGGCCCACGTCCACGGCTTGTTCTCGCCCCACTCGCACATCGAGAACAGGATCGGCCGGCCCGTGGCGGCCAGCGCGTCGCGCATGGCCGTGTACCGCTTGACCGCGTCGACGCCCTGGTTGTTGCAGTTGTCGTACTTCAGGTAGTCCACGCCCCAGGACGCCCACAGTTTCGCGTCCTGCTGCTCGTGGCCGAGCGAGCCGGGCATCGTCTGCGCGCAGGTCAGCGTGCCGGCGCTGGTGTAGAGGCCGAACTTCAGGCCCTTGGAGTGGACGTAGTCGGCGAGCGACTTGATGCCGTGCGGGAACCTCGTGTGGTTCGGGACGTAGTCGCCGTTCGCGTCGCGGTCCTTCTCGGCCCAGCAGTCGTCGAGGTTGACGTACTGGTACCCGGCGTCCTTCAGGCCCGAGGACACGAACAGGTCGGCGATGCCCTTGACCATGTCCTCGTTGAAGTCGGCGCCGCAGTGCGTGGCGTTCCAGTTGTTGAACCCCATCTGCGGGGTCCTGGCGAGGCCGTTCTCGAGCGCCGCGGCCGGCGGCGCCGACGCGAACGTGAGCGCCACCGCGGATGCGGCGCTCATCGCCAGCGCGGCGAGGGCGGAGGTGATGGAATGGACGGTGCGCATGCTCGTCTCCTCAGGGGTCGGGGATTGCGCACGAGGGGACGGAGCGGCGTAGTGGCGCCGCCCCGTCCCCGGCGACCGATGGACGGCGGAGGATGTCCACCGGTCACGTTCGGGGGATCCGCGGTGGATCAGGTGCACTTCACGCCGGACTGCCGCCAGTTCGTCGGGTCGACCATCTTGGTGGGGGCGAAGGCCTCCTGCGGCATGGCCTTGCCGTTGCGCAGGTAGTCGACCATCGTCTGGACGGCGAGCCCGCCGACGTCGTAGCCGTTGATGAACAGCGCGGCCTTCATGCCGGTCTGCTTGCCGGAGCCCCAGTCCTTGCAGGCGAGGTACGCGCCGAGCCCGACGCCGTCGATGTCGGCGGCCTTGTACCCGGCGTTCTGGATGGCGTTGACGGCGCCGGAGACGTTCTCGTCGTTGCAGCCCCAGACCACCCAGTGCTTGACCGAGCGGTTCCCGGAGACGGCCGCGGCGGTCTTGGACTGGGCATCGGGCGGGGTGTTGTCGGTACCGACCTTGACGACGCGCACCTTCGTCCCGGCCGCCTGCTCGAACGCCGACTGCGCCGCGACCACCCGATCGGTGCACACGGTCACGTCCTGCTTCCAGGCGGCGATGATCGCCGTGTCGGCCGCCTTCCAGCCCGCCTTCTTGAACTCCTCGCCGGCGCGCTGCCCGACCTGCGTGCCCATCTGGGTGCCGGAGAAGCCGACGCGGGGCGCGAGCTGGTCCTTGGGGCACTTCGACGGGTCGGTACCGGTCTTGCAGATCTGGTCGTCGCTGGACAGCAGGGCCACCTTGGCGGCGGCGGCCGTCTGCACGATCTGGGGGCCGACGGCCGGGTCCGGCGGGACGATGATCACGCCGGTGGCCTTCTGCGCGATGGCGGCCTGGGTCTCCGAGACGGCCTTGTTGGTGTCGTTGCCGAGGTTGACGACCTTGACGTCCACGTCGCCCAGCTGTTTGGCCTTGGCCTGGGCGCCCGAGGCTTCGTCGATGAAGTACTGCTGGTCCCCCTGCTTCTGCAGGTAGGCGATCGTGATCTTTCCGGAGACCTTCTTGCTCGCGTTGGTGGAGGTGCTCTCCTTTCCTGACGAACAGGCGGTAAGGCCGAAGGCGACGGCGATCGCGATGAGGGCGCCGCCGAGCGTGCGTGTTCGCGCCATGCTCTGCCTTCCTTCCGGTGCTGGTCTGATCCGGTTGCCCCCGAGTTGCTGCTGAGTCACCAAGTGATTGCTTCGTATCATTGCCAACAGGAACCAACAAGACTCGATTCGATAACGTGTTGAGTGGTGTTGACATCTGTCGATTCAGGCGGGACGCTGCCTCCGTGGCCGAGGCGCGAAGGGGGGACGATGCTCGCCCAGCAGCGGCAGCAGGCGATCCTTGAGCTGGTCCAGCGGCGCGGCGGCGTCCGCGTCGCCGACCTCGTCCGCGAGTTCGGCGTCTCCGACATGACGATCCGCCGCGACCTCGAGGTCCTGTCCGAGCGCGGGCTCGTGACGAAGGTCCACGGCGGCGCGACCACGGTCGGCACCGCCTCCACCGAGGAGCCCGGCTTCGCCGCCAAGTCGGTGCGCCAGCGTCAGGAGAAGGAGGCCATCGCGCTGCGCGCCGCCCAGCTCGTTCGGCCCGGCACGGCGATCGCCGTGTCCGCCGGCACCACCACGTGGACGCTCGCCCGCCACCTGACCGACGTGCCGGACCTCACCGTGGTCACCAACTCGGTACAGATCGCCGACGTGTTCTACCGCGCCGCCCGCGGGGACCAGACGATCGTGCTCACCGGCGGCATCCGTACCCCGTCGGACGCGCTCGTCGGCCCCGTGGCGGTCAACGCCATCCGCTCTCTCAACGTCGACCTGCTGCTGCTGGGCGTGCACGGCATGAGCATCCGCGCCGGGTTCACGACGCCGAACCTCATGGAGGCCGAGACCGACCGTGCGATGGTCGGGTCGGCGCGCCGCCTGGCCGTCCTCGCCGATCACACCAAGTGGGGCACGGTGGGCCTGAGCACGATCGCCCGGCTGGCCGACGCCGACGTGCTCATCACCGACTCCGGCATCGGCGACGACGCCCGCAAGGACCTTTCCGAGACGGTCGGCGAGCTGGTCGTCGTCGACGCCGGGTCCGTACGGGACGGGGAGGACGCTGGGTGAGCGGGCGGTCGCCGTTCATCGGCTGATGCCTCGCGGATCTCCACGTCGAAGGCGTCCGACCACCGCGGTCACCGCTGGGCCGTCCAGGCGCTGGCGATCTGGGTCCTGGAAGTGAAGTCCAGCTTGCGCAGGATGCGTTCGACGTGGCCCTCGGCGGTGCGCTGGGCGATGACCAGCTTGCCCGCGATCTCTTTGTTGCTCATGCCCTGTGCGATCAGCTCGGCGACCTCGCGCTCCCGGCGGGTGAGCGTGGCGAAGATTCCGGCATCGGGGTCCATGGCGTCGGCGTGCGGTGCCGCGGCTTCATCCAGGGCGTGGGCGAAGACGTGTTCGTGGGGACGGTTCGCCCCCCGGGTGTACGCGACGGAGAACTTCTCGTCGCCGCAGGTCCGCTGAAGCCGTTGCTCGTATCCGTCGTGAGCCTCCGAAAGGTAGCCGGGGATCGGAACCCCGGCCGACCGCCAGAGGGCGCGGGCGGCGCCCAGCAGTTCGGCGGCGCGTGTGTGCCGCGCCTCGTCCGCCGCGATCCAGGCGAGGACCTCGACGCAGTGGGCGCCGGCCAAGTGATCGTCATCGGCCGCCCTCGACCGCAGCCCCTTGCGGATCAGCGCCGCGGCCTCCTGCGCGTGACCGCGCCGCCACCGGTCGAGGCCGCAGAGCCACAGGGCGTACGACTGCGACCAGCGTGCGTCGTCGTCCTCGCACATCGCCAGGCATTCGTTGGACAGGCTCCTCGAACGGTCCTCGCCCATCAGCACGGCGGCGACCGCCAGGTGGAAGAGCGCGGTCCAGGACCGCCCCCGGTCGCCGGTCGCGCGATGGCCGGCCAGCGCACTCTCCAGCAGCGCGCACGCGCGTGGCAGGTCGTTCTCCAGGAGTGCGGCCAGGCCCTTCGTATGAATCGTGCTGGCAATCTCGGCGCGGTCTCCGAGTCGCTCGGCCAGCGCGCCGGACTCCTGCAAGAGTGGCTCGGCCTCGGCGTGATCGCCGTGCAGGAGCAGGATGCACGCTCGCGCCCACAGCGCCTTCGCGCGCGTGGCGCTCGGGCCGCTTTCCTGTGTGAGAACCCGATCCAGCCAGCGGCGCCCCTCGCTGAGGGAGCCCCAGGACAGCGGAGTGCTCCAGACCGCGGCGGCGATGGGCGAGGCGGCCGATGCCTCGCCCGGCTCGCTCAGGCAGAACTCCAGCGCGGCGTGTATGTCGGCCTGCTCCTGCCGGATCCGGCCGAGCCACGTCAGCTGGCGCTTGCCGAACCATTCGGTCTCCGCGAGTGCCGCCGTCTCGGCGCACCAGTCGCGGTGCCGCCGTCGCACCGCGTGCTGCTGCCCGGATTCGGCGAGGCGTTCGCGTCCGTACTGCCGCATCGTCTTCAGCAGCCGGTACCGTACGTTCCCGCCGCGTGCGTCTCGGTACAGGATCGACTTCCCGACCAGCCCCACTATCGCCTCCAGGATGGTCTCCTCCGGTAGATCCGCACCCGAACACACCCGCTCGGCGGCCTCCAGGTCACATCCGTCGGCGAACACCGACAGCCGTGCCCACAGGGTGCGCTCCGCGGGCGAACACAGATCATGGCTCCAGTCGACCAGCGCCCGCAGCGTCCGCTGACGGGGCGCGACGGCAAGGCCCTCACTGCGGAGCAGCCGGAACGGGTCGTCCAGCCGATCCAGCAACTGCTCGACAGACAGCGCTCTCATGCGCTGAGCCGCGAGCTCGATGGCCAGCGGAATTCCGTCCAGCCGCCGGCACAGCAGGACGACGGCCGGGAATTCCTCGGCGGCGATGGTGAAGCCCGAAACGACGGCCGCCGCCCGCTCGGCGAACAGCCGCACCACCTCGTAGCGCTCGACGGCGTCCGCCGGCGAGACGTCGGCCTGGTCCGGGACCGGCAGCGGCCGGATCTGCAGGACGTGCTCCCCATCGGCGCCGAGGACCTGCCGGCTGGTCGCCAGTACCCGCAGGCCGGGAGCGAACCGCAGGAGGTGGCCGACCAGGTCCACGCACTCCGGATGCAGGTGCTCGCAGTTGTCCAGGACCAGCAGCAGCCGCCGATCTTTCAGCTGCTGCGCCAGGAGCACCGGTTCCGGACGGCCCTGGCAGCCGAGGGCATCGGCCACCGCCCAGGCAGGCGATGTCCCGCGTCCCGCCGAGGCGAGGTCGACCAGCCACACCCCGTCGGGAAACGCTCGCCGAACCCCGGCGGCCACCCGCAGTGCCAGCCGGGTCTTTCCCACACCGCCGACGCCGACGAACGTCACCAACCGGCTGACGGACAGCAACCGCTTCCCTTCTGCCAGCTCGTGCCGGCGGCCGATGAAGCTGGTCACCTCGGCCGGCAGATTCCCCTCCGACACGCTCCTCGTGACCGCACCCGGTCGCGAGACGGCTGGGCCACAGCGCTCGGTCATCAATCCCGCCACCTCGTACGGCCGGGGCTCATGAGGGCCTCCCAATGCGATCCAGGGCCTGCGTGCCCGGGAGCCGAGCAGAGCGATCTTCGGCGGGGAGAACGTCCACGCCACTCACGTTGGTATCTGTCTGATTGATTTCCGTTTATAGGTACATTACGCCCGATCGTGTGATATTCGGTCAACTGATCAGCCACGATTAGGGCCGATCAGCACCGTGTCTTGAGGAATCCGTTACCTGCGGCTTAGCCGCCCCGCCGCGATGGTCCGTGGACCGGGACGGGATGCCATCCGACCAGGTCGGACACTGCTCCCCCGCGCTTGAGAGCCGACCCGAGCCGAGTATCTTCGAGATGATCGGAGCCCTCGGGCGATTTCTTGTTAACCGGATTTTGAAGCACCCGGAGGCCGTCATGGCCACTGCGTACACCCCCGCCGTCACCGGAACCGGGGTCAAGGCCCATATCCAGCGTCTGGGCGGCTACCTGGCCGGGATGGTGATGCCCAACATCGGGGCCTTCATCGCCTGGGGCCTGATCACCGCCCTGTTCATCCCGACCGGCTGGCTGCCGGACAAGCAGTTCGCCGCCCTCGTCGACCCGATCATCACCCTGCTGCTGCCGGTGCTCATCGGCTACACCGGCGGCCGGATGGTCCACGGCCAGCGCGGTGCGGTCGTCGGCGCGGTCGCCACCGTCGGCGTCGTCGTCGGGGCCAAGATCCCGATGTTCCTCGGCGCGATGATCCTCGGCCCACTCGCGGCATACGTGCTGAAGAAGGTCGACGAATTCACCGCCGACCGGACCAAGTCCGGCTTCGAGATGCTGGTGGACAACTTCACCGCCGGCATCATCGGCGGCGCCCTGGCCGTCTTCGGCGTCTGGGGCGTCGCCCCCATCGTCCGCCAGGTCACCACCGCGGCGGGCCACGGCGTCGAGTGGCTGATCCACCATCACCTGCTGCCATTCGCCTCAGTGCTGATCGAACCCGCCAAGGTCCTGTTCCTCAACAACGCCGTCAACCACGGCGTGCTCGGACCGCTCGGCGTCGCCGAGGCCGTCAACCACGGCAAGTCGATCCTCTTCATGCTCGAATCCAACCCCGGCCCAGGCCTGGGCGTCCTGCTGGCCTACCTGTTCTTCGGCCCGAAGGCGCTGCGGCCGAGCGTGCCCGCCGCGATCGTCATCCAGTTCCTCGGCGGCATCCACGAGATCTACTTCCCCTACGTCCTGATGAAGCCCCGCCTCATCCTCGCCTCCATCGCCGGCGGCGCCGCGGGCATCGGCACCTTCATGATCACCGGCGCGGGACTGGTGTCCGTGCCTTCGCCCGGCAGCGTCCTCGCTTATGCGGCCGAGACCCCGAAGGGCGGCTGGTCCGGCGTCTTCGCCGGCGTGTTCATCGCCGCGGCGGTCTCCTTCGTGGTCGGCTCGATGCTGCTGGGCTTCGGCCGGTTCGCCCGAATCGGACCTCCCCGGCGATCCACCACGCGCCCGTCGGGTCGGCAGGCGGGTGCCACCGAGGGGGCGTTTCAGATCCCGGGAACCGAGCGCCGGACACCGCGGCATATCACCGGCGAATGACCGATGGCGCCGGAGGCATGAATGCGATGGCCGTGATCCTTGGCCGCGATGTTTCAATCGTTTTATGCCGCTGGACGCACTCTGCGCTCTGATGGCCCGTCACGCCCGGGCCGACGGAACGACCGCCATCGAGAATCTGCTGATCGGCCGCGAGGAGTCGGACTCGCCGCCGCCGGTGTCCTTGGCCGGAACGCGCATGTCGCTGATCGCCCAGGGCGCCAAACGTCTCGCGCATGACGAGCACGTGTACGACTTCCGTGCCGGGCAGTACCTGGTCTCATCCATCGCCATGCCCCTCAAGTGCCGCTTCAGCGATGCCACCCCGGAGCGGCCGGTGTTGGGCCTGTGCCTGCTCCTGGAGTCCTCGGAGGTCGCCGAGGTGATGTTGCAGACCGCTCCCGGCACCTTTCCGCGGAACGACGACACCACGCCACCCGCCGTCGCCTTCAGCACCGCGTCCGGGGAGCTGCTCGACGCCGCCGTGCGACTGCTGCGCCTGCTCGACCAGCCGCGCGACAGGGACATGCTCGCCCCCCTCTTCAAACGTGAGATCCTCTGGCGCCTGATCACCAGCGAGCACGGCGCGACGGTTCGCCAGATCGGTCTCACCGACGGCAAGCTCTCCCCTATCGCCAAAGCGGTGCAGTGGATCCGGGAGAACTATCGAGAGCCGTTTCAGGTGGAAGACCTGGCAGCGCTGATCGGGATGAGCACCTCCGCCTTCTACCGGAACTTCCAGGCCGTCACCCGGACGACTCCCATCCAGTACCAGAAAAAGATCAGACTCCATGAGGCCCGGCTTCTCCTAGCGGCAAATCCGAAAGACGTCACGCATATCGCGTACCTCGTGGGATACGACAGCCCGTCCCAGTTCAGCCGGGAGTACCGCCGGCTCTTCGGCGCGTCCCCCAGCCAGGACGCGATTCAATTCGCATCGCGATCTCGCCCGTGACGCGCCCCGCGGCCCTCGCCGGCGTCCCTCTCATCTCCGCCCACGCCGCGTCGGCTCCGCTCCTGGTATGGAGCGGAGCCGACGCGCGTGCCGTCGGACGGGTCAGCCGGAGCAGGTGAGCACGGGGTTCGCCCAGTCGCCGTGGTCGTTGCCGTTGCCGTCGCCGGTGTCCCCGACGATCAGGTCGACCACCTGGCCACCGGTGACCGGGACGTCGATCGAGATGGCCGGTGTCGAGCCGGTGACCGTGGGCGTGGTGATCAGCGTCTTGCCGTCGAGCACCACGCTGAACGTGACGGTTCCGTTGTCGCCTTTCTCGTCGTCCATGCCGACGGTCGCGGTGAACCTGCTGCACGTGCCGCCGAGGTAGACAGCGACGTCACTGACGGCGTTGGTGCCGAGTCCCTTGGCGTACACCGTGCCGTTGATGGTGATCGGGTTGCCGTCACCGGCGGCCTGCTCGCCGACGCTGGTGTCCCGCTCGACCGGGCCCCAGCCGTTGGTCGACGACAACCAGGGCAGGTCGCTGACCTTGTCCTGACCGGCCGGCGGCACCGGCGGTATCGGGCCGACGATCCGCTCGTCGCTGAACGTCCGCCGACTGCCCTGCTGGGTCATGCTCGCGGTGGCCGTGATCGGGGCTGGTTTTTCGATGGTCGCGGGTGGGGTGATGGTGAACGTGAAGGTGGCCGACTGCCCGCTTTCCAGCCTTCCGGCGGACGTGGGCGTCGGAGCGCCGGCCGTCCAGCCGTCGGGCAGCCTCAGCGCCGGGGTCACGTTCTCCGCCGTGCCGCCGTTGACGCTCACCGTCTCCGTCGCGGTGAACGCGGTCCCCGCGGTCACCGTGCCGGGAACCTGCAGGTTCACGGAGGAGATGGGCGGCTGCGGCATCTGGTACTCGGCCCCGTTGTACCGCGGGCTGGTGTTCTGGGTGACCGTCAGCGGGGACGCGTGGCTGCCGTAGTCGGTCAGCGCCACTGTGCCCAGGCCGCCGGTGGAGCCGTCCAGGTTCCACACGGCGATCTTGATGTCGTTCGTGCCGTGCGGGTTCAGCACCCCGTTCGGGATCGGGAAACTGTGCTGTGGGCCGAGGTAGTTCACGTAATTGCCCATGTCCCAGCCGTTGACGAAGATCTCCGCGCGGTACTTGCGGGACGGGTTGTCGCTGATGGTCAGGCCCAGCGACGTGTCCTGGCCGGGCGGCAGTTGCAGCGTCACGTTGGTGGCGTACCAGGAGACGCCCGGCGTCTTGTCGGTGGCCGGCAGCGTCACCGGCTGCCAGGTGCCGGTCGAGTAGCCCGGCAGGTACCAGCCGGCGCGCTCGCCGTAGAGGCCGCCGACGCTGAGTGGCCCGCGCACGGTGTCCAGTGGTGATTCGCCGCCCCGGGCGCCCTGCAGTTTCCAGGTGATCGTGTTCGGGGACCCGACCAGCCTGGCGCCGGTCAGCCCGCGGGCCGCCTTGTTGCCGCTGGACTCGTTGTAGTCCTCCTCATGGCCCATGTTCACGGTGAGGACCGAGATCAGGTTGTCGGGGCCGGCGTGCACCGACCCGGCCGGGAGCGTGTACGTCCTGGTGCCGTCGGAGGTGGAGCTGCCGAGGAAGACGCCGTTCAGCCAGACCGATGATGCGGCCGCGCCGCCGCCGCTCTGCGTGGACAACGAGATCCCGGTCTCCTTGCCGGTGCCGGTGAAGCGGCCGCGGTACCAGGTGCTGCCGGTGTGGAAGCCGTAGTCGTCGGCGAACAGCACCGGCAGCGTGCCGGGGGTGGTGATGCTGTTCGTCGTCATCTTGTCGGCCACCGCCCAGGTCGAGTCGTCGAACCTGGGCTGCGCCTCCGGCGACTCCTGGGTGTGCACCCAGTTGGTGAGTGCCGGCAGCTCGATCGGGGCGGCGGTCGGCACCTTCCCGACCAGGCTGCCGTCGCCGGATGCCGTGGTGGTCACGGCAGAGCCGTTCCAAGTGATCTTCGACGCGTCGCTCCACACCTCGATCGAGCCGTCGGTGTCCACGTCACCGGTCAATTCGACCGTCGAGCCGCTGGTCGTGGCGGTGCGCACCAGGTGCGTGCCGCGCACGAGGACCGGACCGGACGCGGTGTCCTGCCGCCAGAACGTCTTCGCCGTGGCCGTGTCCGCCAGCAGCAGTTGCAGCGGGTGGCCGCCGCCGGTGATCCGCACCCGGGCCAGGCCCTTGTGCGTGTAGTTCAGCCGCAGGTCGCCGGTGGCGGGATCCCACGTTTCGGTGACGTCGCCGCCGGTGGACGTGACGGTCGGCTTCGAGGCGTACCGCAGCACCGTCTCGCCCGCGGTGCCGGCGTCGCCGTAGAGCACGGCGACGTCGTGGCCGCCGATCGTCGCGTTGGTCATCAGCTCGGACGTCGAGTACCGCAGCTGGTTGCCGCCGAGGTCGTAGTCCGCCACGATGATCTTCGACTCGCGGCCGTCGAGCGCGATGCCGGTGCCGGGTTGTTGCGGCACGGTCGGGTAGGTCGCGGGCTGGTTCGTGGGCACGGTCAGATCGATGGCGTCGATCGCGACGTAGTCGTCGGTCGAGCCGGAGCCGTGCCGGCCGTCCACCACGATCTTGAGCGTGTGCGGGCCGTCGGTCAGGCCGCTCTTCTGGAACAGCACCGCCTGGTTCGCGCTGCCGGAGTCGTCGACCGTGCCCTGCAGAACGCCGTCCAGGTAGACGTCGGCGTACCCGTGGTTGTCGGTCTGCGATCCGATCCAGCGGACGGCGGTGCCGGTGAACGGCACGGTCAGCGAGTCGCCGGCCGTCTTGGAGAACGACTCGGTGTGCTTGTAGTCGCCTCCGGTGTAGCTCTGGTCGGCCACGTGCGACCAGGATCCGGAGTACTTCAGGGCCGCGTCGTTGTCATCGTAGGTGTAGGCCTGGTCGGTCACCGGCTTGGCGTTGAAGTCGAGCGAGATGTGCGTGGTGTCCTTCGACGTCGACGTGGAGTCGGAGTGCCGCAGCACGTGGAACTGCGTGCCGGTGTCCGGGTTCTTCCGCGCGGTGTCGACGATCCGCGAGTTGTCCGGATCGGTCACCGGGATCGCGTCGGTCTTGGTCAGCGGCGCCGCCGCCTGGGTGAAGTACCCGATGAGTTTGTCCTGGTCGTACTTGGGGTCGAGCTGGCGGGTCTCGCGGATCGCGGCGCCGTAGTCGTAGGAGGTGTAGTTCTGCGGCATGCCCAGCCAGCCCCAGTTGGTGCCGCCGTAGGTCATGTAGAAGCTCTGCGAGGTCGCGCCGACCGCGATGTTCTGCTTGTAGAACACGTCGGCGAACTGGTCATTGATGAGCTGCGCGCACTTGTCGTACCCGGGGCCGCCCCACGGGTCGAAGGCGCCGCCCTGGAACTCCGCCGTCTCCAGCGGCTTGCCGCCGGCCTTGCCGCCGCTGATGTCCGGTACGCCGTTCCAGCGGCTCGGGTTGCTGCAGTTGAAGCCCTGCGGGTAGGAGTCCATGCCGTCCACGTCGAGCGCGGCGGTACCGGCGTTGAACGTGCCGTTGTTGTTGCCGACCAGCGGGACCTTGATGCCGTCGGCCGTCGCCTGGTTCTCCAGGTGCTTCATGTACGCCCGGCCGGCCCCGCTGCCGTTGTAGTACTCGTTCTCCACCTGGTACTCGATCACCGGTCCGGTGCCCGTGGTGAGCTGGTGGCGGGCCAGGATCGCGTCGATCTTGGACTGCCACTCGTCGGAGTACTTGAGGTAATCGGCGTTGTCGCTGCGGGTGTTGCCGGCCTTGGTGGACAGCCAGCCGGGGAAGCCGCCACCGTCGACCTCGGCGTTGATGTACGGGCCGGGCCGGGCGATGACGTACAGGCCTACCTGGTCGGCGATGTCGAGCAGCTTGTCCACGTCGCGCACCCCGGTGAAGTCATAGACGCCCGGTGCCGGCGAGTGGTAGCCCCAGTCGAAATAGAGCGAGACGGCGTTGAAGCCGGCCGCCTTCACCTTCTGGAACACGTCCCGCCATAGGTCCTGGTTGGGCAGGCGGAAGTAGTGGAACTCGGCGGACCATAGGTACGTGCGCTTCCCGTCGATCTTGAACGAGTAGCCGTCGTACGTCACCGAGTGCGCCGTCCCGGCGGCGGAGGCGGGGGCCGCCGCCGAGAAGGGCGCGGCGTTCGCCACCGAAACGGTGCCGGCGCCCGCTCCGAGCAACGTCAGGGTCAGGATCGCGGCCATGGCCGCGCGCGAGCGGGCCAGGAGTCGGAGGATGCCAGGGAGCATGTTCGGGGCCTCGCTTACCAGCGGGACGCGTTTAAAGCTGTGTAAACGCGCTGTTTCGTGTGTGCAGTGTGCTGCCTGCGAAAAGACGGCGTCAAGGGGCGGTATGTGCCGTTTCGCGATCGATTGTGGACGATCAGCCGCATCACGTCCTGGACCGTAAGCGCCAGGGATGCGGTTCGTTCGACCTCGCGAATGCCCACCACGCAAGACAGGCGACCAATCCGACGCCATTGGCGTTGAAAAATGTTGGTTTCGTGGTGACCGCACTCTTCGCGCGAGGATCGTGCAAGCACCAGCGAGGATCGTTCTAACGCTTTCGCAGGTCACGCTGGTTGAGTGATGGGCGGCCCGCAGCAGCGTGGCCGTTCATCGAAAGGCTTGAACCATGACTGCTCGTCTTGAGGGAACCGTCGCCCTGGTCACCGGAGCCTCCAGTGGCATCGGCCACGCCACCGCATTGGAGCTCGCCCGCGAGGGCGCCTCCGTGGCCCTGGTCGGACGGCGCGAGGACCGGCTCACCGACCTGGCCGCGGAGATCTCCACCGTCGGCGGGCAGGCCCTGGTCGTGCCCGCCGACATCACCAACGCCCAGGCCGCCGCAGAAGCGGTCGAGCGGACCGTCGAGGGCCTGGGCCGCCTGGACACCCTGGTCAACAACGCCGGTCTCATGCTGCTCGGCCCCGTCCCCGGCGCGGACCTGAACGACTGGCGGCGCATGATCGACATCAACCTCATGGGCCTGATGTACACCTCCCACGCGGCCGTCCCCCACCTGATCAAGGCAGCCGCCCAGCAGCCCCGCCAGGTCGCCGACATCGTCAACATCGGCTCACTCGCCGGCCGCGGCGCCTTCGCCATGTTCGCCGTGTACTCCGCCACCAAGTTCGGCGTCGGCGCCTTCAGCGAGGCACTCCGCCAGGAACTCGCGTCCCAGCACGTCCGCGTGTCCGTCATCGAGCCGGGCAGCGTCGACACCGAACTGCGCACCCACAACCCCGACGTCGTCCAGCAACAGATCACCTCCGCCCTGGGCGATATCGAGCGGCTGCAGAGCCAGGACATCGCCGACACCGTCGGCTACATCGTCACCCGACCCCGCCACGTGGCCGTCGCCGAACTTCTCGTACGCCCCACCCAGCAGGTCTGACCTGCGCCGACCCGGACCCCCCGGATATCCGGGCGCAGGACTGGGGCACGCACGACCACGACATTTAGCAGGAACCTTTCCAATGACCCTTGACAGTGACCTCTGCCCCAAGTAGGAAGTGGTCCTACCAATAGGTGTCAAGTCGTGGATACGGCGAGCCTTTTTGGGCGAAGTAGGGCTAGAGGTCGGATGTCTTGGCCCTTTTCGCCGTCCTGGCGGGAGAAGGGTGACGCAGTGAAGAGGATCATCGCTCTGGGGGCGGCGGCCGTGCTCGCCCTCACCGGATGCTCGGTCAAGGACGACTCCGGCGGCAGCGGAGGCAAGGGCAAGAAGCAGATCACGTTCCTGGTGTTCGAGACGCCGAACCAGACCCCGCAGGTCTGGGACGCGGCGATCAAGCGGATCACCGACAAGTACCCCGACATCTCGGTGAAGAAGCTGGTCTCGCCGACGCAGGACCGCACCGCGTACGCGAAGCAGCTGCTCACCTCCGGGCAGCTCCCCGACGTGATGATCGCCGTCTCGCCGGCCGGGTTCGCCGAGTCCGGCAACCTGTACGCCTGGCAGCCGAACGAGCTGAAGGACTTCACCTACCCGAACAACGGCGCGGTGAACGGCAAGATCTACCAGCTCCCGGCCAACAGCCAGACGATCCCGGTCGTCTACTTCAACAAGGGCCTGTTCGCCAAGGCCGGCATCGCCACCCCGCCGAAGACGTACGGCGAGATGATGACCGACGCGCAGAAGCTCAAGGCCAAGGGCATCACGCCGTTCGTGGTCGGCGGCGGCAAGGACATCCACGACGCGCTCGGCCCGACGTTCGCCGGCATCCTCGGCACGGACCTGTACGCCAAGAACCCGAACTGGATGCACGACCGCCGCGCGGGCAAGGTGAAGTTCGCCGACCCGGACTACGTGAAGGCCGCCGGCAAGCTCGCCGACCTCGCGTCCAAGGGCTACATCGACAAGCGGATGCTGTCGCAGGACTACGCCGCGACCCAGTCGGCCTTCCTGGCCGGCAAGGGCGCGATGTACGCGATGGGCAACTGGTTCGCCGCGGCGGCCGACGACCCGAAGACCAAGCCCTCCTTCGACATCGGGCAGTTCTTCTGGCCGTCCGACGACGGCAAGCTCGTCGTCCCGACCTTCACCGGCGGCGGCCTGCTGGTCAACGCGCACTCCAAGAACCTGGACGCGGCCAAGAAGTTCGCGCTCGCGTACCAGCTCGACAAGACCAACCTCGACGCCTCGACCAAGAACGACGGCCTCTTCCCGGCGATCAAGGGGTACACCCCGCCGGCGAACTCCGGGCCCGTCTTCAGGACCGGCTACGACATGTTCAAGCAGGCCGAGTCCCAGAACGCGGTGGTCCCGGCGTTCGGCTTCGAGGCCGGCGACGACGGCATGCTGCCCGGCGTCTCGGACAAGTGGAGCACGTCGATGGGCGACCTGGTGACGGGCCAGAAGAGCGCGGCCGAGGTCGGAAAGTTCCTCGATTCCGAATGGCAGAAGGCCTCCTGACGTGGCGGTCGAAGTGGCGCGTCCGCCCACGCGGACCGGCTCGCCGGCGGCCCCCCGCCGCCGGCGGCCGGTCTGGCCGCGTGTGTGGCACTTCCTGTCCTTCGGCGCGCCGGGCGTGCTGGTCTACGTCTGCTTCGTGCTCGCGCCGATCGCCGTCAGCGTCGGGTACAGCCTGACCAACTACAACCCGTTCGGGCCGAAGACGAGGTTCGTCGGGCTGAGCAACTACAAGGACCTGTTCACGGACTCGGAGTTCCTCACCTCGCTGAAGGTCACGACGATCCTGACCCTCATCGTGGTGATCGTCCCGAACGTCCTGGGCCTGGGCGTGGCCCTGCTGCTCGACCGCCGGGGCTGGTTCTACAACGCGCTGCGCAGCGTGTTCTTCACGCCCGTCGTGCTCAGCTCCGTCGTCGTCAGCATCATCTGGACCCGCCTGCTCGCCGACGACGGCCTGATCAACCAGGCGCTGCGCGGTGTGGGCATCGGGCATCCGCCGGGCTGGCTGTCCGACCCGTCGTACGCGCTGTACTCCGTGGGCGCGATCCTGTCCTGGCAGATGCTGGGCTTCTGCGTGGTCGTCTACCTCGCCGGGCTGCAGGGCGTTCCGCAGGAGCTGCACGAGGCCGCGCAGATCGACGGCGCCGGGCCGGTCGAACGGTTCCGGAAGATCACCTGGCCGCTGCTGGCCCCCGCGCTGACCATCAACACGATCGTCATGCTGATCACCGGATTCAAGGCCTTCGACCACATCCAGGTGATCACGAACGGCGGTCCCGGCACCGGCACTACCGCGACGATCGCCTTCAACGTGCTGCAGACCGGCTTCAACGCGAACCGCCAGGGCTACGCCTCCGCGATGGCCGTCGTCATGCTGATCATCGTGGCCGTCGCCTCCGCGGTCGCCCTGCGGATCCTGCAGAAGCGAGAGGTGTCCCTGTGAGGCGCTCGATCCGGCCGCTCGTGGCGACCGCCGTCGCGGCGATCTTCTTCGTGCCGCTGTACGTCGTGTGCGTCAACGTCATCAAGCCCGGCCCGAAGATCGCCAAGTCGCCGGCGTCGCTGCCGATCCCGCCGACGCTGCACAACATCACCGCGGTGCTGACCCGCCCGGACCGGCTGTTCTGGGTGAGCCTGACCAACAGCGTCGTCGTCACGGCGCTGTCGATCCTCATCCTGACCGTGCTGTCGTCGATGCTCGGGCACTACCTGGCCCGCACCAAGAGCCGGTGGGGCCGGTGGCTCACCCTGCTCCTGCTGTGCGGCCTGATGATCCCCCCGCAGGTCATCCTGATCCCGATCACGCAGGTGCTGCGGTTCGCGCACCTGATGACGACGATCCAGGGCCTCGTGCTGTTCAACGTGGGCTACTACGTGCCGTTCGGGGTGTTCGTCTTCACCGGCTTCACCCGCTCGATCCCGGTCGAACTGGAGGAGGCCGCGGCGATGGACGGCGCGGGACGGTTCCAGATCTTCTGGCGCATCGTCTTCCCACTGCTGCGCCCGGCCACCGCCAGCGTGCTGATCTTCCTCGGCGTGTGGATCTGGAACGACTTCATCGACCCCCTGGTCATCCTCGGACCGGGCCAGGGCACCACGATCACGACCGGCATCTACCGGGCCATCGGGCAGTACCAGGCCGACTTCGGCACGGTGTTCGCCCTGATGTTCCTGGCGACGCTGCCGGTGCTGATCTTCTACCTCGCACTGCAGAAGCACTTCGTGAAGGGTCTCACCGGTGGCGCGACCAAAGGTTGATCCCGAAAAGGGCCGGGTGTACGAGCACGGCTGGCAGAGCTGGAGTCCCTCGACGACGTACCCCGTCACCGGGACGAGCCACCGTCCGGCGGCACCGGCGATGCAGACGATGTGCTGGCGCCCGGGCCGCCCCGGCCCGGAGCGGGGCTTCCAGGGCGAGGGCCTGCTCGCCGTCGACCCGGGCGACGGCGGCCCCGCCCGGGTGTACGCCGGGCCCGACGGCCGTACGGAGGTCCCGTCGATCCGGGCGACGTACGCCGACGGTGTTCTGGACATCGAGGCGGACGGCGAGATCGAGGAGACCGTCCACGAGGGTCCGATCGAGTCGGCGCTCGCCGCGTGGGCGGACGGCTTCACCGCCCGCGCGGGGGCCGGCGCGCCCCGCCGGGCGCCCACGGCGTGGTGCTCCTGGTACCACTACTTCGGCGGGGTCACCGAGGACGACGTCCTGGAGAACCTCGACGCCATCGGCAGGCACGACCTGCCCGTGGAGGTCATCCAGATCGACGACGGCTGGCAGGCCGAGATCGGCGACTGGCTCGCCTACTCCGGCCGGTTCTCCTCGCTCGAACGCCTGGCCGACCGCATCCGCCAGGCCGGACGGCGGCCCGGCATCTGGATCGCGCCGTTCCTCGTCGGCGCGCGCAGCCGCCTCTCCCGGGAGCACCCGGACTGGCTGACCGGCGACGCCGGCCACAACTGGGACCAGGACCTGCGAGGACTCGACATCTCGCGCGCGGAGGACCACCTACGGGAGATCTTCGGGACGCTCCGGTCGTACGGCTTCGACTACTTCAAGCTCGACTTCGTGTACGCGGGGGCGCTCGGCGGCCTCGAGGCCTACCGGCACGGCCTGACCGTGATCCGCGAGGCGGTGGGCCCGGAGGCGTACCTGCTCGGGTGCGGAGCGCCGATCCTGCCGAGCGTCGGCCTGGTCGACGCCATGCGCGTCTCCCCCGACGTCGACCCCGCGTACGAGCCGACGGACGGGGACTTGTCCCGCCCGTCGCAGCGCGCCGCCGCGACGACCACGGTCGGACGGGCGTGGCAGCACGGCCGGTTCTGGGTGAACGACCCGGACTGCCTGATCGCCCGCCCGGCGGTGGAACGCCGCGAGGAGTGGGCCGATGTCGTGGAGCGGTACGGCGGCCTGCGCGCGTCCTCCGACCGGATCGCCGACCTCGACGACTGGGGCCTGTCCACCACCCGCCGCCTGCTGTCCGAGATCCCCGACCCGGCCACGCCTTTCATCCGCTGACCTGTCCCCGAAATCGGTCGCCGCTGATCGGCGCTCCTGTGATGATGAGCCGATGGCCGGACCAGAACGCACGGATCATCGCGGCTACGGCGAGGCCGTCATCCGCGAACTGCAAGCGCTCGACATCTGGGTCGAAGGACACCTGGGCATCCAGCAGAGCGCGTCCAAGCGCGCCATGTCGATCAGCCTCGACCCCTTGCAGTTCTGGGACAACCGCCGCTTTGAGAACACCATCAGGGTCGGCCTCGAATGGGACGAGGAGCAGGGCTGGACCGTGCTCGACACGAATGAGCCCGGAGCGGTGCGAGGCCTCGCGTACACCTATTACGGCCTGGGCATGGACCTGGTCCCCGAACCGGCGGAGGTCGCACGAACCGTCGAGGCGCTATGCGCTGACGAGAGCTTCAGTGACAGGTCCATCTATAAACGCCGAAGAGCCGAAGACCACGACCCGGAATTCGAAGCGGCGCTGGCCGCTCATCTTCGGCCCGCAGACGGCGATTGAGGCCGGGCGCGTTCGCAGCGCTGGGCGGCCTCGCTGGACTCGTCAGCCACCTGCCTCACAAGTCCGCCGAAGTTGGCCGCGAGGCGTCTCGCGTTCCGCGCCGACTCCGGCTCGGCCTCCTCCGCCTCGGCGCGCAGCGCTCGAAGATCCAACCCGGACTCGGCGAGGGCCGCCTCATCCCAACGGTCGAGCCGGTCGGCTCCGGCCTCCGGATGGAACTGCACGCCCCAGGCCCGCTCTCCTACGCGGAAGGCCTGCACCGGACAGGCTTCACTCTCGGCGAGTCGTACGGCGTCGGGCGGGAGCTCGGTGATTTGATCTCGATGGTTCTGAATGACGCGGAATTCCCCGGGCAGCCCGGCGAACAGTCGGTCGGTCTCGGCTTCGCGGCGCAGCGAGACGGGACACGATCCGCGCTCCGGCCGACCATGCTCGCCGCGCACCGCACCTCCGGTCGCCACAGCCAGCACCTGAGCGCCCAGGCAGATACCCAGCAGCGGAACGCCGTCGGCTACCGCACGCCGGGCGAGCTCGCGTTCCACCGGCAACCACGGGGCGTGTTCGTCGTCGTCAGGCAGAAAGCCGCCTCCCAGCAGCACGACCGCGTCGAAGCCATCTGGCGTGCTGGGGGTCGAAACGCCAGGGACCACCATGACTTGCAGCCCCATCTCTTCCCACCACGATCGGAGGCGCCCGATTCCGCTCCGCTCGGCGTTCTGGACGACGAGGACGCGCGGGGATCGGGAATGAAAGGAAGTCACTGCCGCACTCATGACTGGGGCCCCTACCGCGGGCGCGTCCCGAGATGCTGGGACAGGCGCAACAGATAGCCATCCGGATCCTGCACGGCGAACTGCCGCACGCCCACGGCATCAACAGCTCGCTCGTACCAACGCTCTTCCAACGGCAGGAACAACCCGCAGCCGGCGGCCAGCACAGCGGCATGGATCTGCCCGACGTCCTCCACCTCGATGCTGAGGTTGATGCCCCGCCCATAGGGGTGGTCAAGCTCCGCACGGGGGTAGAGCCGGTCGCGACTCAATGGCTGCTCCAGCATGAGCTCTGCCCCACCTCGCTCCAGGTAGGCGAAACGCTCCTCCGGACGTGCGTAACGCACCTGGAACCCCAGCAGGCGGTAGAAGGCCAGGCTGGCCTCGATGTCGGAGACGATCAATTCCGGAACCAGACACGACATCTCGTCACCACCCGAGTTCCGTGAGGTCCTCCGGGCTCAGCTTCAGCGCGGCGGCGGCGATGTTCTCCTCCAGGTGCGTCAGGGAGCCGGTGCCGGGGATCGGCAGGATGTTCGGCGACCGGGCCAGCAGCCAGGCGATGGCCACCTGCGGCACGGTCGCGCCGTGCCGGGCGGCGACGGCCTCCAGGCGCTCGGCCGTGATCGGCTGGAAGCCCCCGACCGGGAAGAACGGCACGTACGCGATGCCCGCCTCCGCGCAGGCGTCGACCATGGGATCGTCGTCGCGTTGGGCCAGGTTGTAGAGGTTCTGCACACAGGCGATCGGCGCGATCGCGCGGGCCTGCGCGAGCTCTTCGGCGGAGACGTTGGAGACGCCCAGGTGGCGGATCAGGCCCTCCTCGCGCAGCGCGAGCAGCGCCTCCAGGGGCCCGGCCAGGGAGGCCTCGGAGCGGTCGAGGTCGCCCATCCGCAGGTTCACGACGTCCAGGCGGTCCACGCCGAGCGACCGCAGGTTCGCCTCCACACCGCGACGCAGATTGCCGGGCGTGAGCCCGGTCTTCTCCGCCGCGGGCAGGGCGATGTCGGAGCCCTCGACCAGCGCGCCCACCTTGGTCACGATCACCAGATCGTCCGGGTAGGGAGACAGCGCCTCCCGGATCAGCTCGTTGGCCGCCACCCCGTCACGCGCGTAGTAGTTCGAGGTGTCCAGGTGGTTCACCCCGAGCTCCACGGCCCGGCGCAGCACGGCCAGGGCCGTGGCCCGGTCCGGCCGGTCGCCCCGCGGCCAGCCGGTCAGCTTCATCGTGCCGTACCCGATCCTCGCGACGCTCAGGTCGCCGCCCAACGCCCACCGTTCCATCGTCACGACCACCAACCCTAAAGCGCCGGAGTGAAACCCGGGGCCGGGCACGGAGCCGGGTCGGTGTGGCATTTGCCGCACGATGTTGATCTTGGAAAGGTAAGATCCCGCTCTGGAGCGCCGGGAAGCCTGGTCGGCAATGACCACAGGCATACCCAGGAGGCGCCGGATGGCCGAGTTCCCTCAGCCGCCCGATCGACGGCCGTGGGCGGAACGTCGCCTCCGTGAGGTCCGGGCTCCGATCCCTGTGCGCGTCCACCGCGGACACCGGCGCACCCTCGCCGCTGCCGCCGGGGGACCACGCGCGACCGTTCCCCGGGCCGACGCAGCCCATCACCCTCCTGGAGGAGTGTCATGACCAACCCCGGCGAACCGTGGCCCGAACAACCCCCTGGGGGATCACCTGGTTTCGTCCCTGCGGGTCCGCAGCCGTACGGTGCTCCCCCGCAGCCGTACGGACCGGGCGCCTACCCTCCTGGAGTCGGGCTGAATGACGATGCCATGTGGTCGCTGCTGGCCTACGTCGGCCAGCCGGCCTTCGGCTTCATCGCACCGCTCGTCGTCTATCTCGCCCGCAGGAACCAGTCGCCGTTCATCCGATTCCACGCCGCCCAGGCCCTCAACCTGGCACTGAGCTACATGATCGTGCTCATCGGCGGCGCGGTCATCGCGTTCGTCAGCCTCCCTGGCCATCCGGCCCTCGTCCTCGCCCTGGTGGTCTTGCTGGTGTTCGTGCTCGCGGCCGTGCACCTGATCTACGTGATCATCGGTGCGATCAAGGCCAAGCGCCAGGAGATGTACCGGCTGCCGGTCTGGCTGTGCTGGCGCATGATCCGGTGATCAGCCCTCCGGCTCGGTCCGAGTGGTCGCGGCGCAGGCCGCCTCCCGGCTCAGCCGGCCTGCGGCGCGCCGTACGCGATACTGAGCCGCATGAGGCTGATCGGCACCGGCCCGGATCGATACTGGCGCGCCTCCTCGATCGCGGCGAAGGTGGCGCTGGCCGCGCTGCTGGTGTTCGCGCTCACGCATCGCGACTGGGACCGCTTCGCCGACAAGGCCATGGGCACCCGCGCCATCGCGTACCCCCTCGTCGCGCTGCTCGTACCGGCGGTCTGGGCGATGTGGCGGCGGCTGCGCGGCCCGGTCCGCTACCCCTGGGACGTGGACGCGTTCCTCGTCGCCCCCTTCGTCATCGACGTCGCGGGCAACGCCGCCGACCTCTACGACCGCGTGAGCTGGTTCGACGACGCGTGTCACTTCGGCAACTGGGCCCTGCTCGGCGCCGCGGCGGGCGCCACGCTCCGGCGCGGACGGGCACTGCCGGCGTTCGTGCTCGCGCTGTGCGTCACCGGGCTCGGCGCCATCGCCGCGATCCTGTGGGAACTGGCCGAGTACCTCACCTTCATCATGGGCACCCCGGAGACGGTCGGCATCTACCGGGACACGCTCGGCGACGAGGCCCTCGGCCTGTCCGGCGCGGCGGTCGCCGGGGTAGTGACCGCGCTGCGTGCGCGCGTCGCCACCGGAGCCCGGCCGGCACCGCGCGCGGACGGCGAGCCGGCCTGATCAGAACGTCGTAGGACCAGCGGCCGATGGGCGCATGATCATGGGCTCTCTAGGCTGGGGGCCACCCCGTCGGCTCACGATGGACCCGCGCCCACCAGGAGGTATCCCGATGCCGGCTGACGCCACGGCTCATGTACGCATCGCCCGCCCGTCACGTGACCTGCGGGCGGCGGAGCGCTTCTGGATCTCGGGTCTCGGCCTCGACGTCCTGTTCCGGCATGAGTCGGACGGCACTCCCGGAGAGCACTCGCTTCTCATGGCCGGCTGGCCCGACGCCGCCTGGCACCTGGAACTCGTCCACGACCCCGCCGCCCCCATCGATCCGCGGCCGACTCCCGAGGACCTGCTGGTGATCTACCTCGGCGAGCCCGTGCCCGACTCCCTGGTGGAACGGCTCGAACAGCACGGCGGAAAGCGCGTACCCGCGCACAATCCGTACTGGGACAGGTGGGGCGTGACTCTCGAGGACCCGGACGGCTATCGGCTGGTGCTGTCCACCCGCACCTGGTCCAACGCGTAGGGCGTTCGCCCGGCGGGCGGTCGGCTCCTCCCCTAGCGTTGATCCACTTGTGCGGGACGGACGACTTCAGGGGACGGTACGGATGACCGACGGACGAAGCGGCGCGTACGCGGTGACCGGGCTGCCGGACGGTGCGGAGATCGCCTGGGTCGCGGACCTCGGCCACCCGGTCTTCGCGCCGCCGGTTCTCGCCGGGGACACCCTGCTCGTGGGTGACTCGCTGGGGAGGGTCCATGCGCTCGACGCCGTGACGGGCGAGCGGCGTTGGCGTTCTCCCGACCGCGACGACGACGAGACCTGCAAGACGGTCGTCACCGTCTGGCGCGACGAGGTCATCGTCGGGGTCTGCGGCGAATTCAACTACTTCGACACCTTCGCCGGCGCCGGGTACGACGACGATGAGGAGTTCGACGAAGACGAGGAGGATTTCGAGGATTCCACCGACGGGCAGATCAGCATCCTTGATCTGCGATCGGGAAGGCTCCTGCGGACGGCGCCGCGAGGCTGGTACCCCTCCGTCGTCGGCGACCGCCTCATCCTGATCAGCCTCAACGGGGGCGTACGGGCGGTCGCCCTGCCGGACCTGACTCCGCTGTGGTGGAACAGGGACGCGACCGGGCGGGTACAGACCGCCCCCGCGGCCGGGCCGGACGATCTCATCTACCTGTCCGGTGGACGAGAGGCCAACCGCACGCACGGCGGACTCCTAGCCTTGGACCTTCGCACCGGCGCGGCCGCAGCCGTCCCGCCCGCGCCACCCCGCCTCCCTGCGCTGTTTGCTCTGCTTACCCCGGGTATACACCTGGAACGGTCCGATGCATACCTGAGGTGAGCAGAGCAAAGTCCTGTGGACGTTCCCGGCTTGCCCGAGGTCCGGACGCCCCGAAACGACCGCTGGCCGTGACCATCACGAAATCCGGGCCAGAACCCACTCTCGTACGTCGTGCACCCGGACGCCCGGCGTCGTGTAGTACGGATCGGCGTCCATGATCGCGTCCAGTCCCGTGCGGTCCACGTCGAAGATCAGCATCGCGCCGCTGTCGTCCGCCCACGGTCCGGCGGCGATGAGCCGCCCCTCGGCGTGCAGGCGGGCCAGGAACTGGCGGTGGGCGGGACGGGCGGCGAGTCGTTCGGGGCTCTCGGTGAAGGCGAGTTCGACGATCAGCATGCGGCCGACGGTACGTTCGTGGGCGTGACCACGTCTGTATCGGTCGATACACCTGAGCAGTGGCGGTCGCTGAGCGCCGTACCGTTGCTGGCCTCGCTCCCGGACGCGGCCTTGCGGCAGGTGTGGCACGACTCCGCGCCGCGCGCGGTGCCGGCCGGGCAGGTGCTGCGCAACGCGGGCGATCCCGCCGGTCACCTCCTACTGCTGTTGCGCGGCCGGGTGGCCGCCGCGACCACGACGGCCACCGGACGAGTCATCCGCTTCGGCGACTGGACGGCCCCCTGCGCACTGGACAAGATCGCCGTGATCGACGGCGGAGGACACACCGCCACCCTGACCGCACTCATGCCCTGCGTCGTGCGAAGCCTGCCACGCGACCGTTTCCTGACCCTCGTCGACGACGCGTCCTCGGTGCGGACACACGTGCTGCGCACTCTCGCCGGGCACGCGCGGCGGCAGCAGGAGCGCCTGACGGCGACGGCCACGCTGCCACCGATGCCCGGCTGTCGGCCTGGCTGCTGGACCAGGCGGCCACCGTTCCAGACCGCCCGGTCAGCCTTCCCGGCAGCCAGCAGGCCCTCGCCGACCTGCTGGGGGTCACCCGCGTGACTATCAATCGCGCCCTGGCCCGGCTGCAGCACGACGGACTGATCGAACTCCACCGCCGCACCATCGTCATCCTCGCCCCGGAACTCCTCGAGCTCCGCGCGCACGGCCGCCCCCTCTGACGATTAGTTGGCCGGGTCAGTGATCAGCGAATTCCCACCACGCCAGATTGGCGGCCGCCTGGGCCACCGGCTCGATGATCTCCCACGCCTCGGCGATCAACCCATCGTCGAACCGCCAGATATCGACGACCGCGATCCCGGGCCCGGCGCCGGGAAGCCGGCGCCGCGAGTACATCACGACGTGATCACCGTCGGCCAGCACGTGATGGACCTCGACCTGCATCTCGGCGAGCGGGATGAGCGCGGAGCGTACGGCGGCGAGCCATTCCGCCTTGGTCGACGAGGTGGAATCCGGCCGGTGATGGACGAAGTCGTCGCTCAGCAACGCCTCGAGCGCATCGACGTCGCCCGTCTCGACCAGTTCCGCCAGCGCCCGTTGGACGGTGCTCTTGTTCTCTGTGGTCATTGCGGCAGTGTTTCCGCCGTCGCGAGGGTTGTCGATGAACTCGGATTTCATGGCGCAGGACCCCACGATGAGTAGCATCGCTGGTCATGCACACGGTCGGGGAGCTGTTGCGGCAGTGGCGGCATCACCGGCGAATCAGCCAACTCGATCTCGCGATCGCCGCCGACGTCTCAGCTCGTCACGTCAGCCTGGTGGAAACAGGCAAGTCCAACCCGAGCGCCGACATGGTCCTCCGGCTCGCGGATCAGCTCGACGTGCCGTTGCGTGAGCGCAACCGGCTGTTGCTCGCCGCCGGTTTCGCACCCCGGTACGCCGAGCGGCCGGTCGACGCGGGCGCGATGTCGGCGGCATGGGACGCGGTCGAGAGGGTGCTCCGCGCGCACGAGCCGTACCCGGCGCTGGTCCTCGATCGCCGATGGAACATCGTGATGACCAATCGCGCTGTCGACCCGTTCTTCGCGGACGTCGCCCCCGACCTGTTGCGGCCGCCGATCAACATGGTGCGGCTGGGACTGGACCCGCGCGGGCTCGCTCCTCAGATCGTCAATCTGGCCGAGGCGCGTGCGGTACTCCGTACCCGCATCCGGCGTCAGCTTGCCATCGTCCCCGACGCCGAACTCACCGCGCTCTACGAGAAACTGCTGGCGCCCGACGCCGAGGACGCGAGCCACCCGGACGAGTCCGAGGTCGTGACCTCGATGATCTTTCGCTTCGGCGGACGAGAACTGCGGCTGTTCTCGACCATCACCACGTTCGGCACTCCGGTGGACATCACCCTGGACGAGGTCGCGATCGAGTCGTACTACCCCGCGGACGCGGAGACCGCCGCCTACTTCACGAAGTAGATCCGCCGTACGGCGTCCTCGTCGGTGGCGTCCACGTTCCTTCGTCGGATGTCGGGTGCGGGGATCAGATCCTGGTCGCGGTGACCAGCCAGGCCTCGATGCGGCCCGGTGGGACGGAGACGTCGATCGCCGAGGGCTCGATCGAATCGAGCCGCCACCCGTCGCCGAAGTCAGCGGTGATCTCCTCGTGGGTCAGCTTGTGCGGTCCCCACCGGCCGGGCTCGCGGTCGCTGATGCCGAGCATGAGGAATCGGCCTCCGGGTCGGAGTACGGACCGCAGGGCGGTGACGTAGGAGGTCCTGTCCTGTTCGCCGAAGACGTGGAACAGCCCGCTGTCCAGCACCGTGTCGAAGGATTCTCCCAGGTCTGCCAGGCGCCTGGCGTCGTGCCGCAGGAAGCGTGCGCGAAGGCCTCGTTCGTGGGCCTTGCGCTCGGCCGTACGCAGGGCGTTGCCGGCGAGGTCGACGCCGGTCGCCTCCAGGCCGAGGCCGGCTGCCAGCAGGGTGTGTTCGCCGGTGCCGCATCCGGCGTCCAGCATCTGCCCCTGGAGCGCACCGGCCTCGGCCAGTGCGAGGAAGGCCGGCTGGGGTCGGCCGATGTCCCAGGGCGGTGGACTGGCGTACAGATCCTCCGGCGTCGCCACTCCCCGGTGTGGATGGCCGTCTTCACTGCTCATCGGGTTTCTCCCGTCGTCGCCTCACACTCACGCACCGCCAATTTATCGAGACAAGTGTCTACGATCAACACGAATGTCTACAAAAGCAGCGCTGTCTATAGGGCGACGCCGTACGACCTGGGTGTTCACGACATCGTCGGGCGGACTCCGACGAGCTTGGTGAGGAATCGGTCGATCTGGTCTTCGAGCGGGGGCCAGGGAAGGTCGGGCTCGTTGACGCGCATCGAGACGGCGCCGTGGACTGCCGCCCTCAGGTCGAGTGCCACCGCCGTGGCGTCGTCGGCGGGCGCGAGTCCGGCGTCCATGCACCGCTGTACGGCCGCCGTGACGCGTTCGGCGAGCTCCTGTTTGAAAGCCAGGTGCGTCCGCTGGTTGAGGGTGCTCTCGTGGAGCACCTTGTAGAGGCCGGCGTGGTGGCCGACCCAGGTGCCGATGAAGAGCAGCCGGGCCCGTAGCCGGCCGACCGGGTCGGCCGCGGCGGTCTCGGCCTGGTCGAGATCGCGCATCAGGTCGCGGTGGCTGCGCTCCAGCGCGGCGTAGACGAGGGTGTCCCGGTCCTCGAAATGGATGTACACGGAGGTCGCGGCGATGCCGACCTCCCGCGCCACGGCGCGCAGGGACAGCGCCTCGTCGTCACCGAGCTCGTCGAGCAGCCCGAGGGTGGCGGACAGGATCTCGTTCCGCAGCCGTTCGCCCTGGCCACGGGGGTTGCGGCCGCGTGCGCGTCGCGGCGCCGGACCCTGCGCCTCGGAGGTCTCATCGTGCGCTGAGGAGGTCGCGTCCATAGATCCGCCATTGTATTGGAACGATCGTTGCCTTACAGTCGTAGCGCTACAGCCGTTCACTCAATGAGGGAGTCCTCATGCACGTTCCGTCCGACACCCAGGCGAAGGCGCTGGACCCGGTGTTCGCGGAGATGAGCGCCGCCACCGACCGCAAACTCTGGGAGGAGATCCCGGAGCTGTCGACGCGGGAGAAGATCCTGCTGTCGCTCGTCGCCGACGTCTGTCAGCAGACGCTCGGGCTGCCGTTCGAGTCGCACGTCGTGATGGCGCGGGAGCACGGCCTGTCGGCCGATGACCTCCGGGAGCTTCTCCGCTTCATCTCGTACGACAGCGGATATCCGGCGGCGCTGGCCGCCCTGGCGCGGCTGGCCGACGTCGAGCGCGAGCAGGGTCTGGCCGGCCCCACCGGCCAGAGTCACGAGGTGAACGCCGACGGCACGGAGAGCCCGATCCCCGCGCGGACCCGGCAGGCCGTCCGCAACCTCGACGCCCCGTTCGCCGACTACATGGACCTGCAGTCACGCATGCGCGCCGGCATGAGTCTCCTGAGCGTACGCGAGCGCGCGTTCGCGACGATGACGGTCGACGTGCTCTACCAGACGCTGGACGAGAGCTTCCGCACGCACGTGACCCGTGCCCTGAGCACCGGCGCGACCCCTGACGAGGTCCGCGCGGTGGTGCGGTTCTCCGCCCGGTTCGGCATGACGAAGGCATGGCACGCCCTCCGCGCGCTGAACGCGCTGTTCACCGAGACCGGAACCGTCTTCGCCTGACCGCTCCCCGGCGAGGCGGCCTCCGCGTGATCCGCCCGGCCGCCTCGCCGATCCACGGCTCCGGCGGTGAGCCGATCAGCCGCTCGCCGGGCGCGGCCCCTCGATATGGCCGATGCCTTCGTTGAGGACGGTGGCCGCCCTCCGGACATCAGCGGCGACCGCCTCGTACAGCCGGGCCGGGGCCAGACCACGGCCCAGATGCAGGCGCAGGCTGCGAGCCTGAACCTCCCACAGCCCGAGCAGCGCCACTGCCACGATCCGCACCTCCGGGGCGTCCGGGCTGGTCGCGGTGCGATCGGCGAGTAGTTCGCCGACCACACCGGTCAGCCGGTCCGTTGTGTCGCGCTGATGGGCGCGCAGCGCGGGCGTGGAGGCGATCAGGGCGCCGAACCGCTTGACGGCGGCGATGGCCCGAGCCTGGTCCCGCTGCGCGTCGAGCCAGGTCGTCAGGGCATCCAGCTCCCCCTCCAGCACACGCAGGCAGGCCTCTACCGGCGTGAGGTCGGGGACGGTCAGGATGGTGCGCAGGGAGGCCTCGGTCGCCTCCCAGCGGTCCAGGATCAGCGTCTCCTTCGTCGGGAAGTAGTTGAACACCGTCTTCACCGAGACCCCGCACGCTTCGGCGATCTCCGCGACACGGACGGCGTCGAACCCCCGCTCGAGGAACATCTCCGTCGCCGTGTCGGTCAGCCGCTGTCGCGTCAGCCACTTCTTCCGCTCCCGCAGCCCCCCGGTCGGCGGCTCGCCACCGCTGAAGCCGCGCAGGGCCGACCAGTCCACCGTCGTATGGGCGCTCATGACCCACAGATTAGTACTCTCGATATAAATTTACTTCTAGAGTATTTTTTTACCTAGCTGTAGAGACGTCTGTCCGGGAGGGCTCATGAGCAGCACCATCCACATCGTCCGTGACTACCCCCACCCACCGGCCAAGGTCTGGCGCGCCGTGACCGACCCGGAGCTGATCCCCCGCTGGACGGCGACCGGAGCCGGAGCCCGGCCCGAAGGCTTCCTTCCCGTCGTTGGGAACAGGTTCAGGTTCGTCGCGAAGCCCAAGCCCGGCTGGAGCGGTGTGGTCGACTGCGAGGTCCTGGAGGTGGAGGAGCCCGCCCTGCTGCGCTACTCCTGGCGAGACGAGGCCGGCGGCGAGGTGACCGAGGTGGCCTACCGCCTGGAGCCGCTCGCCGACGGCACGCGCTTCACCTATGACCACACCGGTTTCACCGGCATCGGCGGAGCCTTGATGGCCGCGGTGCTCGGCCGCGTCCGCCGCAAGATGCTCAGCGTGGGCCTGTCCGCCGTCCTGGACGATCTCGACGATGAAAGGCTCCCCCACGTTTGAACGCGAGAGCAACCGCAGCGGCCCCTGGCGTTGCCCCGGCGGCGGCGCCGTGGTAGATCCAGTGCTCGTGCCGCGTGCCGGCGCCAGGTGGACGGCGTCGGCATGGAGGCACCGTGATCAAGGAGACCGCCATGCGTCCACGCCTTCGGTCCCGCTAAGGGGCGTCTGGGCCTGATCGGCCCGTACCGCGGTCCAAGCCGAACCTGCCACCGCCGCATCATGGGCGGCCGGTTCCGTGTGCCCTCCTTGATCGAAAGTGATTCATGTCTGATTCGTACGCTGAGTCCACCCCGGCTCACGCGGGTGCTCCGGAGGACCGGGCACGGTCCCTCGGCGGGCAGTTGGCCGAGGTTCACCAGTGGCTCCGTGCCGAGCTGGCGCGGCTCCGCGAAGAGATCGCCGCCTATCCCGGCGGCGACACCGTACGGTCCCCCGCTCCGCTGCGGGTGCACTGCACGGCCTTCTGCCAGGCGCTGACCCGGCACCACACCAGCGAGGACACGACGGCGTTCCCGGCCCTCGGCGAGCGGTTCCCCGAGCTGATCCCCGTGCTGGAAGAACTGCGGCAGGACCACCAGCTGGTCGCCGACATCCTCCGCAGACTGCAAGAACTCCTCGCGACTCTGACACCGGACAACGCCGTGCCGGTACGGCGTGAGCTCGACGGGCTGACCGCGATCCTCGAGTCCCACTTCCGGTGGGAGGAGCGAAGGCTCCTGGACGCCTTCGACGCGCTCCGGACGCCGGAGGCGAGCGAGGACCTGTTCGGCCCGACCGTCCGCGGCGATGGCGAACACCGCCGGTAGGAGCCCCGGCGGCGTGACGCGTCCCGTGGGACGATCGCGAAGTGGCGCGCTTCGATCGTTACGTGGAGGAGCTGCTCGACTTTCTGCTGACGCGGCTGGATGAGCCCGGCTTCGATCGTCTCCTCGTCCATGAGCCCCGGCGGATGTCGGCCGCGTACGTCGAGACGGGCGGCGGCCGCTGCGAGACGCGAGGGGTGTTCTTCACGGGTTGCGGCACGTGCTCGCGGATCCCGCCGGGGACGGTGTTCACCGGTTACCCGGGCATCGACGTCGAGGACTGGCCGTGCACGCCGGTGCGGTCCCTGATGCTGCGGTTCGCCGACGACCCGGGGTACGACGAGGCGTGGAGACCCGCGTATGCCCGGCTCGTTTCCGGGAGGTTCGTCCACGAGGACGAGGTCGGCCGGTAACCGCCAGGCGGTCCGTGAGCCAGGGGAGCAAGGCCCGGCCGTGGGCGGTGGATCCGGCTCGCTGGACGTTCCGGGAGGCGGGTTGTGTTCAGTTGAAGATTCAACTAAACTCACCATCGCTACTCGTTGAACATTCAAGCACAGGAGCGACCATGAGCGTCACCGCCACGGACCTTGGACTGACCGCAGGCACCTGGAACATCGACCCGGCCCACTCCGAGGTCACCTTCACCATCCGCCACCTCATGACCAAGGTGCGCGGCTCGTTCACCGAGTTCTCGGGCTCCGTCGAGATCGCCGAGGACGTCCAGGCCTCCACCGCCACCGCCGAGATCAAGCTCGGGTCGATCGACACCCGGAACGCCGACCGCGACAACCACGTCCGGTCCGCCGACATCCTCGACATCGAGAACCACCCGGCGATGACGTTCCAGACCAAGGGCGTCCGCGTCGAGGGCGACACGAACCTGCTCGACGGCGAGCTCACGATCAAGGGCATCTCCCAGCCGGTCACCCTCGAGGTCGAGTTCATGGGCGTCGGCGAGGACCCGTGGGGCGGCACGCGCGCCGGCTTCAGCGCCACCGCCTCCATCAACCGCAAGGACTGGGGCATCGAGTTCAACGTTCCGCTGCCCGGCGGCCAGAAGGCCCTCCTCGGCGACAAGGTCGACCTCCAGCTGGAGATCCAGGCCGTCCGCGCCTGAGACCTCGCACACCACGGTCGCCGTACGCACCACGGCATAGAGCACTCGCGGGAACACCGCGGGTGCTCTCTGTCATGTTGAGGGTGCCCTCAATCGGGTATCGCGGAACAGCAGAGGACACATTCGCGTTGATCCGTTTGGGATTCGATGTGAGAGCGAGGTGGCCATGGCGGCGACCACGAACGACAGCAGGCGCGTCAGGCGGCCGGGGCGGGCGGCCGACGGCGATCTGCTTGGGGCATACCTGGATGAGATAGCCGCCACGCCACTTCTGAACGCCGAAGAGGAGATCGAGCTCGCCCTGGCCATGGAGGCCGGGCTGCTCGCCCACAACCACCTCGACGAGGACACCTTCCCGGACGGCGCGACCCGCGAGGAGCTCGAGGAGATCGCGGCACGCGGCGACGCCGCGAAGGACCGTTTCATCCTGGCCAACCTCCGCCTCGTCGTCAGCGTGGCCCGGCGCTACCCCACGGACGGCCTGAGCCTGCTCGACCTGATCCAGGAGGGCACGATCGGCCTGATCCGGGCCGTCGAGGGCTTCGACCCGCGCCGGGGTTTCAAGTTCTCCACCTACGCGACGTGGTGGATCCGGCAGGCCATCGGCCGGGCACTGGCCAACTCGTCCCGGTCCGTACGGCTGCCAGGCGCGGTGCACACCGACGTCAACCGGCTGCGCAAGGCCCGCCGTGAGCTGGTCCTGCTGACCGGCTCGGAGCCGACCGACGAGGAGCTGGCCGCCGAGCTCGACCTGCCGGTGGAGCGCATCGGCGAGCTGGACCGCTGGGACCGTACGCCCGCGAGCCTCGACGCCGTGGTCGGTGAGGACGAGGAGACCTCGCTCGGCGACCTCCTCGCCGACGAGACCACGCCCTCGCCCGAGGAATCGGCGATGGCGAGCGTTCAGCTGGAGATCATCGACGACATGCTGGAGCGCCTGGAGCCGCGTGAGGCGGTCGTGCTGCGCGCGCGGTTCGGCCTGGAGGACGGCACCGAGCACAGCCGCCGGGAGATCGCGACCCGCCTGGGCGTGTCCGCCGAACGGGTCCGGCAGATGGAGCTGGCCGCACTGCGCCGCATGCGCGAGATGGCCCAGCGCATGGACGCCCCCCTGGCCGCCTGACACCGACCAGAAAGACGGTGGTCCGGCCCGCGATCAGCGGACCGGACCACCGTTTCATATGGCCAGAAGAGGCCGTCGGAGCCGGCCCAGAGCATGGACGTACCCCTGGCCGTCTGACCGGGCGCGCTCACCTGTCGGGTCGCACCCTGGCCGCGTAGCCGGGCGCGCTCACCCCCTGGTTCGCTGCCATGTCGGCCGGCCACGGCCCCGGGCGAGGAGACAGGCGCGGGTCGCACGGACGGTGAAGGCCAGCCGGGCGAGGCTGGCGGCCGAGGCCGCCACCGCCGGAAACGCGGCGAACCGGCCGGGCGCGCCGGCCGCCTGCGCGGCGAGCAGGGTGACCAGGGTGATGTCGATCGGGACGGTGCCGCCGACGGCGACGGTCGCGGTGGCGAGCGGACGGGCGGGCAGCCACCGGGCGAGCCGTCCGGTGGTGGCCACGGTGAACAGGGTGCCGGCGATGGCGATCGCGAGGGCGACCACGGCCAAGTGGACGGCCGGCCGGGCTCCGGCGGGGATACCGGCCCAGCGCCAGGGCGCGGTGGGCCGGGCGGCGATGCCGCCGGCCAGGGCGGCGCCCACCCACAGGGCGCCGATCAGCGGACCGGCTGTCAGCACCGTCAGCGCGGTCCGGCGAGCCTGGGCGGCGGCGAGCTCGGCACGGAATCCGTCGGCGACCTGATCCGGGCCGCCGAATTCGGTGACGGCCGCGTGGGCGGCCTGGACGGGGTCCATCCCGGCGTCGGCGTGGGCATCGGCGGCGTCGGCGAGCCCGGCGGCCAGCTCGTCCAGGATGTCGCGGCGCGCCCTGTCCGGGCCGATCAGCCTGCCGGCGGTATCGGCCAGGTAGGACCCGATGACGTCCTCCGGAGGCCCGGGGGGACCGCCCGGACGGGTCATGGTGTCACCGGCCGTTGATGTGGACCGAGCAGAGCGGTGACGGCGGCGGAGAACTCCCGCCAGGCGTGCCGTTCGGCCTCGAGCGTCCGGCGGCCACTCGAGGTGAGTTCGTACACCCGCCTGCGCCGGCCGCCTTCCTCCGACCACGTCGCGCGCACGAATCCGGCTCTCTCCAGCCGGCGCAGCGCCGGGTAGATCGTGCCGGTGGGCAGGTCGAACCGCCCCTCGCTGCCGACCCGCAACGCCTCCATGACCGCATAGCCGTGCCGTGGGCCGTCGTCCAGCGCGGCCAGCAGCATGCCGTCCAGATGGCCCTTCAGTGCTTGTGCGCTCATACGTAGCAATGCTACTGTCCAGACATAGGTAGTAAAACTACATGTAGCAAAGCTTCCCAACGGCTCCTCAGGGCTGGATCACCGGGCCGCGCGGGCCCCGTCGGCGGGCCCCTCACGCGCCGGGACCTCGGCTTCCGCCGATCCCTGGCCTTGCGCGGCCCCGCCCGCGGCAACCTCGGACACCGCATCGACGAGACGAGGACGTCGGCATGGACACGACGATCGACTCACCGGCCGTCACTGACAGACGTGGATCCCCGCGCCGCCGATCGGCCGGCTACTGGACGGCCACCGTCCTGGTGGCGGGCGAGATGGGAGTGGGCGGCATCTGGGACATCGCGCGCATCTCGTACGTGCGCGATGTCGTGACGCACCTTGGCTATCCGTCCTACTTCCTGGTGCTACTGGGCACCTGGAAGGTGCTGGGCGCGGTCGCCATGGTCGTTCCGCGCCGCCCGTTGCTCAAGGAATGGGCCTACGCGGGCGCCTTCTTCACGTACACCGGGGCCATCGCCTCCCACCTGACCACGGGCTACGCCCTCGGTGAGCTGGTGCCGCTCACCGTCTTCACCGCACTGACCGTACTGTCGTGGACACTGCGGCCTCCGGGCCGCCGCATGGGCCGCTCCGCCAAGCCCTGAGCCCGGGAGGACGCAGAGGCCGAATCCCGGGCTCGCGATCGCTGGATCCACGGTCCCATTCGAGCGCCCGGCAATTAGGTCCTGCGGCTCTGTTTCCGGGATGGACGGTCAGGCAGGGTGAGCGTGCCCACGAATTCCAGGGGACGACCGGGTCTCAGTGCGGTGCGGTTCCCCGCGGTGGAAAGGACTCCCTTGCTCAGTCTGACCAAGCACGGCATCAAACTCCTGACGGCGACCGCGTTGGCGGGAGCGACCATCGCGGCCGGCACCGGAGCGGCGTCGGCACAGGCCAGGACGGCAGACGCCGCACCCGCCGCGAAGTCGGGCGTCTCCACGGCCAGGACCGGAGAGATCACCTGCCCGCGAGGCTACGCCTGCTTTTACGACCACACGTATTACCGGTGGGGGATGGTGTACGACAAGCCGACGAAGAAGCACCCCTACAAGTGCAATGTGGTCGAGCGGTGGAGTCTGCAGGCACCGGCGGTGTCATATCAGAACCGGACCACGTACAAGGTGAAGCTCTTGTCATCGAGGGGGAAGACAATCCGCACCATCCCGCAAAGGGGCGTGCACGGCGCCTTCAGTCCCAAGAGCGGGATCAAGGGAACCGTCGCCTACGCCTGCTTCGTCAAGCCCTGACCGCTGCCCCCGGCTTCCGATGAAAGGAACTCCCTTGCTTAGTAGGACCAGACACGGCATCAAACTTCTGACGGCGACCGCATTGGCGGGTACGGCCATCGTGGCCGGCGCCGGAGCCGCATCCGCGCAGTCGGGCGGCGTCGCGGCCAAGGGCGGACCGATCACCTGCCCGAGGGGAACGGGCTGCGTTTACGACACCACCTATTACAAGCACTCGATGACTTCCATCGTCCCCAAGTTCTTCCTCAACAAGTGCACGAGGAACTCAGCGTTCGCACTCCGCTACAATCCGGTCAATTCCTATCAGAACCGGACCGTGTACAAGATGAGGATCTACGACCAGAGCTTCAAGCTGATGCGCGTCGTCCCGTCACGAGGACACCATGGCGCCTTCAGCCCCAAGAGCGGGTTCAAGAAGTACGTCGGCTGGATCTGCTTCGTCAAGTGATCCTGCCGCGCACCGGAAACGCCGGGGAGAGCGGACGACGAGTCGCTCCCCCGGCGTCGGTGCCTCCTGACGGTGGTCAGCAGGTGAGGTTCGCGCCCGGGTCGACACCGATGATCGCGGCGAAGCTCCGGTAGAGGCTGACGCGGTGCTGCATCTGGCCAACGTTCTTGCCGTTGCACTCGAGCGCGCCGTTGATGCTGCGGATCGTCTCGCCGAACCCGCGCTGGTTCACCATCGCGTCGTGCGGCGTCACGGTGCCCGCGCCACGTTGCGTGTTCCAGAACCAGAGCGCCGTCTTCCACGAAACCGTCGCATCCCGCTCCACCAGCCACGGATTGCGGAGCAAATCGACGCGCAGGGCGTCACCGGCCGCCTTGTAGTTGAAGTTCCAGCTCAGCTGCAGGGGGCCACGCCCGTAGTACGCGGCCTGGCCGGCCGGGCAGCCGTACGGCTGGTTCCAATCGCAGTAGTGCGGATAGTTGGCGGTGTTCTGCTCCACGACGTGGACCAGGCCACCGGTCTCGTGTGAGACGTTGGCCAGGAACGCCGCCGTTTCCCGCTTCTTGACCGCGTCGCCGCCGGTGTTGGCGAATCCGGGGAAGGCGCTCATCGCCGAGACCAGCCCGTTGTAGGTGTAGAAGCCGTTCCGCCTCGGGAACATCTGGTCGAAATCAGCCTGGCTGACGACGAATCTTCCGGCCTTCGCGACCGCCGATTCCGGGACAGCCCAGGCTGCGGTAATCACGCGGGCGGTGCCGACCAATCCCACCGCCGCCATTACGGTCGAAACAGCGAGAACTCGTCTGATCAACGCACTTTCTCCTCACGGAAGAGCGGGCCATGCGACCCCGTTCCGCTATACCCCGTCCGCCCAGTGCGACAACAATATTCTTCCGAAGGCATGGTCACGCCCGACGTGTCGCATTTTGTGAGGAGAATTGTCAGGCGTGAACGCGGCATCGGCACTTTCTTCACGAGGCCGCGTACAGGAAACGCCGGGGGGAGCGGGAGACGAGTCGCTCCCCCCGGCGTCGGTGCCTCCTGACGGTATCCGAGCACTATCCGCTAGACACCACCTCCTCCTTCGCGCTACCCCGCGCGAGCCTTTTAGGCGACGTCGGCGGTCAAACCCGCGACGGTCGCATCGAGAGAACTGGTCGTTAGGGGCATCAGCACCGGTTCGGTCACCCGGAACCGTTCGACGCCCCGTTTGGTCAGATGCACGCGCAGGTCGACCCAGCCGTCCGCCGTACGGCACCGGCCCCGTTCGGGGAAGTGCAGGTCCCCGGCGGAGATCCGGGCCCCCATGACATGGACCGGCAGAAGGATCTGCGCTCGCGGCGTGAGGGCCCGGCAGGAGGCCCTGATCCGCCCGGCGTACGCGGCGGCACGGCTGCGCTCGGCCCGTGCGACCCGGGCGTGCTCGGCCGGTGCGACGCGGGTGTGCTCGGTCGTGGCCGGGGCGATGCGGCCGGGGACCGCTCCGGCCAGGTCGCCGGCGGGATCTCGCAGCATCGCGTGCGAGGGCGCGAGACCGAGGACGCCCGGATGCGCGCCGGTCGCGGGGCGGCCGTCCGTACGGCCGATGCCGAGGACCTCGATCATGAGAAGGTCACCCGGCTCCGCGCCGACCACTCCGACCGGACCGCACAGCAGTTCGCCGCCTTGACACTCCATTCGTACGGAGCCGCCCGCGACCAGTTCGGCGACGGGCGGGATCTCCGGATGCCAACGATCGTGGCCGGACGCGTGGCGGACGGTCGGGACCGGGGCGGCGGGCGTGAACAGCATCGTTTTGGTCCCTTCGATCGCCGGCTTCGGAACACCTCAATCCTGCACTCGGGGCTGTTTCGGTGTGGTTTCGCGCCTCTTAAACCGCCGTCAACGGACGTTCACCGGGATCAGACACTGGATCACCATCAGCGGGACCTGCAACACCCGCGAGGAGGTGCTCAAGCGGGACGGCACGAACGTCGTGACCGACTCGAGCTGCGCGGCCACCTCCGGCAGCCGGCACAGCCCGTACGACGGGGCGACCTGGATCCCACCACCTGGAAGCCGTCGCTGACGTCGTTCTGGTGCACGTACGCGCGCGCCTGGATCCAGGTCAAGTGGTACTACAGGCTGACACTCCAGAGCGCGGAGAAGACCGCGCTGACCAGCATGCTCAACACCTGCTGACCCCGCGCCGCACGGCCCCGGGGGCCCCGGGGCTAGCGGAGGCCCAGGGGACGAGCCAGGGCCGTACGGATCCAGCGGTCAACGAGGGCCGGGTAGTCCAGGCCCGTCGCCGCCCACATCTTCGGGAACGCCGAGGCGGGCGTGCAGCCGGGCATCGTGTTGATCTCGTTGAGGATCAGCCGGCCGTCCGGGGTGTAGAAGAAGTCCACCCGGGCGAGCCCCTCGCAGCTCAGCGCGTCGAACGCCTGGACCGACAGCCTCCGGACCTCGTCGATCACGGAGGCCGGGAGCTCCGGCGGGATGTCGAGCGACAGGCCCTCGTCGAGGTACTTGGCCTCGAAGTCGTAGTAGTCGTGGCCGGAGCCGACCCGCACCTCCGCGGGCAGGCTCGCCTCGGCCGGGTCGTCGTCGAGCCCCTGGAGCACGCCGCACTCGATCTCGCGCCCCGGCACGGCCGCCTCGACGATCACCTTGGGGTCGTGCTCGCGCGCGACCTCCACCGCGGCCTCGAGCTCGTCCTCGGACTCGACCTTCGAGATGCCCATGCTGGACCCGGCGCGGGCCGGCTTCACGAACACCGGCCAGCCCAGTTCCTTGATCTCGTCGACGACCTGCTTGCGCTCGCGCCGCCACTGGCGGTCCTTGACGACGACGTACGGGCCGATGGGCAGGCCGCAGCCGCGCCAGATCGCCTTCATGTACTCCTTGTCCATGCTGGCGGCGCTGGCGAACACCCCCGCCCCGACATAGCGGACCCCGGCGAGCTCCAGCAGGCCCTGGATCGTGCCGTCCTCGCCGTACGGGCCGTGCAGCAGCGGCAGCACCACGTCGACCTCGCCGAGCGTGCGCGGCACCTCGCCCGGCTCCACGACGACCAGGCCCCGGCTGTCCGGGTCGAACGGCAGCGCCAGCGGCAGCCCGTCCTCGGCGACCTCCGGCAGGCGGCCGTCCTCGATGGCGAGCCGCTGCCCGGAGGCGAGCACCCAGCGGCCGTCGCGCGCGATGCCGATCGGGATGACCTCATAGCGGTCCTGGTCGATGGCGGCCATCACGCTGCCCGCGGTGAGACACGAGATCGCATGTTCCGAACTACGTCCGCCGAAGACGACGGCGACCCGCATCCTGCTCATCGACCCCACCTCTTCTCACCTGCACCGACAGTCGGGTCCACCGACCTTACCGGCATTCGCCTCATGACGTTGATCCCCGTTTCAGGGGAAAGAGGAGCCCTCAGGTCAGACCCCGTACCGTTCGGGCTTCGGAGTACGCGACATCAGCAGGCGGCCGGCATCCTTCGGGCTCAGCCCGCCGTGCATCACCGCGACGATGCCCTCGGTGATCGGCATCTCCACATTGTGCCGCCGCGCCAGCTCGAGGATCGCGTCGCAGGACTTGACGCCCTCGGCCGTCTGCTTGGTGACCCTGACGACCTCCTCCAGGCTCATGCCGCGCCCGAGGTTCTCGCCGAAGGTGCGGTTCCGCGACAGTGGCGAACTGCACGTCGCGACCAGGTCGCCCATGCCCGCCAGCCCCGCGAACGTGTGCTGGTCCGCGCCGAGCGCCGCCCCCAGCCGGGCGATCTCCGCCAGGCCCCGGGTCATCAGCAGCGCCCGTACGTTGTCGCCCATGCCCATGCCGGCCGCGATGCCGACGGCCAGGGCGATGACGTTCTTGACCGCGCCGCCGAGCTCACAGCCGATGACGTCATGGTTCGTGTACGCGCGGAAGTAGGGGGTCATGCAGGCGAGCTGCAGCTTCTGCGCGGTCGGCTCGTCGACGCACGCCACGGCGGCGGCGGACGGCTCCTCGAGAGCGATCTCACGGGCGAGATTCGGGCCCGTCACGACCGCCACGCGCTCCTCCGGCACGTCCGCCACCTCACGGACGACCTCGCTCATCCGCTTGCAGGTGCCCAGCTCGATGCCCTTCATCAGGCTCACCAGCACCGCGTCGGCGGGTATCAGCGGCCGCCACTCCGCCAGCCCCGAGCGCAGCGTCTGGGCGGGGACGGCCAGCATGACGTACGCCGCGCCGTCCAGTGCCTCGGCGACCTCGGTGGTGGCCCTCAGCCGGTCGGGGAGGCGTACACCCGGGAGATAGTCGGGATTCTCCCGCCGCTCGTTGATCGCCTCGACCAGCTCGGCGCGGCGCCCCCACACCGTGACGTCACCGCCCGCGTCGGCCAGCACCTTGGCGAAGACGGTGCCCCATGATCCTGCCCCGAATACCGCGATCTTCAAGAGGCCTTGGCCTCCTTGCCCGTGTCGCTTCCCTCAGCCTCGGCCGTACGGTCCGCCGGGGCGTCGCCCGCCGCACTCGTCTCCGCTTCGGCCGTGCCGTCCTGCTCGGCCTCGGCCGCGTCACTCGCCTTGGCCTCCACCGTACGGTCCGGCTCAGCCTCGGCCGCACGGCTCGCCTTGACGCCGGCCCCGTCACTCGCCTCCGCGCGGGCCGTACGGTCCGGCTCAGCCGCCTCACGCGCCTCCGTCTCGCCCGCACGTTTCGGCTCGGCCGCGTCGCCCGCCTCCGCGTCGGCCGTACGGATCGGCTCGGCGTCGTCCGTTCGGCTCGCCTCAACCTCGGCCGCGTCGGTCGCCTCGGCCTCGGTCGGATCGCCCTTCTCGGCGGCGCGGCGGGCGCGAGTGACCTCCTTGTGGTCGTACAGCTTCTCCGGCGCGGGCTCGCCGCGCAGCTCGCCGAGCAGGTCGGCGATGGCCCGCATGATGTCGGCGGTCGCGGCGTTCAGCGTCGCCGCGTCGAGCGGCCGGCCCTCGTACTTCGACAGGTCGACCGGCGGACCGGCGATGACGTGCATGGTCTTGCGCGGGAACGGCCGGAACTTCTTCGTGCCGTACGGCCACAGGATGTGCGCGCCCCAGTGCGCGACGGGGATCACCGGGACTCCGGTGGTGAGGGCCATCCGCGCGGCGCCGGTCTTGCCGGCCATCGGCCACAGGTCCGGGTCGCGGGTGCAGGTGCCCTCCGGGTAGAAGATCACGCACTCGCCCCCGCGCAGGCCCTTCTCGGCGTCACGGAGGGCCAGTGCCGCGTCGGACCGCTCGCGGTACACCGGGATCTGCCCGGTCCGGCGGATGATCCGCCCGATCACCGGGGTCTTGAACACGCCGGCCTTGGCGAGGTAGACGGGGAAGCGGCCCGCCTTGTAGATGAAGTGGGCGAGGGCGAGGGGGTCGGACCACGACAGGTGGTTGACGGCAATGATCACTCCGCCCTTCCGCGGGATGTTGTCCTGCCCCTTCCAGTCCCGCTTCAACAGCGTGAACAGCAACGGGCGCAGAATCCCCACGACGATCGCGCGCCAGACGGGCGACTGATCCATGCCCTCCTCCTCACTTCGTCCCGGTCGCGCCGGGGTGTCGTCAAGTGTCGCGGGTGGTTCCGCGTAGTGTCGACCCACGATGTCCGATACCCATCGCCTCGCGTGGACGCTCGTCGTGCCGGTCAAGCCGCTGGCCCGCGCGAAGTCACGGCTGTCCGGCCCCGCGGGCCCGCATCGCGAACGGCTCGCGCTGGCCATCGCGACCGACACCGTATCCGCCGCGCTGCGCTGCCCACGGGTGCGGGGGGTCGTGGTGGTCACCGACGACCCCGTCGCCGCCCCCGCGCTGGCGGCGCTCGGCGCCCACGTCGTGCCCGACGAGCCGGACGCCGGGCTCAACCCGGCCCTCGTTCACGGCGTCGAGCGGGCACGGCTGCTGGCCCCGGACGGGGGCGTGGGCGCGATGTCGGCCGACCTGCCGGCCCTGCGGCCCGCCGAGCTAGATCGGGTGCTGGAGGCCGCCGAGGAGGCGCCGAACGCCTTCCTGCCCGACCTCGCGGGCGCCGGTACGACGCTGTACACGGCACGGCCCGGGATGATGTTCGCCCCCGCCTTCGGGACGGACTCCCGCGCCCGGCACCGGGAGCTCGGCGCGCGCGAACTGCTGCTGGACGACGTCGCCAGCGTGCGCCAGGATGTCGACACGATCGACGACCTGCGGGCCGCCTTGGCGCTCGGCGTCGGACCGCGCACGGCCTCCGTGGCCCCTCTGCTACCGGTCGGCGCCGGATGACGGAGCGCCGTACGGCTCCCGTGGCCCCCTGCCGCCGATCAGTGCCGAGTGACGGACCGCCGTACAGCCTCCGTCGCCCCACTGCCACCGGTCGGCGCCGGGTGACCGACCCCTGTACGGCCCGGACGCTTTAGTCTGTCCGGCATGCAGGGGACGGTGAAGGCGTACGACGCCGAGACGCGGACCGGCAGCGTGCTGCTGGACGACGGGAGCGAGATGGCCTTCGACGCGGCGGCGTTCGACGCCGGCGGCCTGCGGCTGCTGAGGTTCGGGCAGCGGGTCAACCTGGCGGTCGAGGGCGAGCGCATCACGGTCGTCACGCTGTCGACGTTCCCCCTGCCCTGAGCCGCTTCTTCTCACCAACGACCACGACGGCGCCCGGGAGACGGATGTCTCGCCGGGCGCCGTCGATGGACCGTTATTTCTTCTTGGCTCCGGCCACGAGGTTCTTGAAATCCGAACCGGCCTTGAACTTCGGAACCGAGGTCGCGGGCACCTTGATCGTGGCGCCGGTCGCCGGGTTGCGGGCCTCGCGAGCCGGCCGATCGGCCTTCTCGAAAGATCCAAAACCGGTGATGGCCACCTTCTCGCCCTTGGCCACGGTCTCCTGAATGGTGTCCAGGATCGCGTCAACGGCTTCCGTCGCCGCTTTCTTGCTACCTACTCGCTCAGCGATCGCATCGACGAGTTCGCGTTTGTTCATGGGTTTGCTCCTCTTCCCCCTTGCTCGCTCGAAACTAGGGGACCTTGGGCCATCTACACAATCACCCATGGCCGATGTTTTCGGCTGTGTCGCAGGCCGAAGAGCCATTCAAGGAACGTTTTCATCGTCGTCGAGCTCGATCATGAAGGATTCGAGACGCTTGATCGCAAGTGTCGGATCCCTCTTGGCAAGATCGGTTATCAGCAAGAGTTGCCTGGTCAGGCGGGGTTTGAGCCCATCCGGGAGGTCGGCGACGCGCGTGTGCGCCTCGCGCAGCCGCCGGGCAAGGGCGTTCAGCTCCGGGTCGTCCCAGTGCGGCCCGGACGTTGTTGCCATCATCACACTTCGTCACCTGCTTCCCGTGGAGGCGCGCCGCGCCTCGGACGGCAGAAGGGGCCGGCAGCGACTGCTGCCGGCCCCTCCACCGTACGTACGCGGGCGATCAGGCCGTCACCGGGAGCCAGGGCCGCCGGTTCTGCTCGAAGGTCGTGATCGCGTCGGCGTTACGGAGAGTGAGGCCGATGTCGTCCAGACCCTCCAGCAGCCGCCAGCGGGTGTAGTCGTCGATCTCGAACGTCTGAACGCCGTCCTCGCAGCGCAGCTCGCGGCGCTCCAGGTCGATGGTGAACTCCTTTGCCGGGTTCGCCTCGATCTTGTCCTGGAGGCGCTCTACGGTCTCCTCGGACAGTTCGATCGGCAGCAGGCCCATCTTGGTGGCGTTGTTGCGGAAGATGTCGCCGAAGCGGGCCGACACGACGGCGCGGAAGCCGTACTGCTGCAGCGCCCAGACGGCGTGCTCGCGGGACGATCCGGTGCCGAAGTCGGGCCCGGCGACGAGGATCGACGCGCCCTGGTACTCCGGCTGGTTCAGGACGAAGCCGGGGTCCTCGCGCCAGGCGGCGAACAGGCCCTTCTCGAAGCCGGTACGGCTGACCTGCTTGAGCCAGACCGCCGGGATGATCTGGTCGGTGTCGACGTTGTCGCGCCGCAGCGGCACGGCGCGGCCCGTGTGCGTGGTGAAGGCTTCCATGGCTGGCTCCGTTACAGGTCGGCCGGGGCGGTCAGGCGCCCGGTGACGGCGGTGGCGGCGGCGACGGCGGGCGAGACCAGGTGGGTGCGGCCGCCCTTGCCCTGCCGGCCCTCGAAGTTGCGGTTGGAGGTCGAGGCGCTGCGCTCCCCCGGCTTGAGCTGGTCGGGGTTCATGCCCAGGCACATCGAGCAGCCCGCCTCGCGCCACTCGGCGCCCGCGGCCTTGAAGACCTCATTGAGACCCTCTTCCTCGGCCTGCGCCTTGACCTTCATGGAGCCCGGCACGATGAGCATCCGCACGCCGTCGGCGACCTTGCGGCCCTTGATCACCTCCGCCGCCGCGCGCAGGTCCTCGATCCGGCCGTTGGTGCAGGAGCCGACGAAGACGGTGTCGACGGCGACGTCGCGCAGCGGGGTGCCCGCGGTCAGGCCCATGTACTCCAGGGCCCGCTCGGCGGCGGAGCGGCGCGTCGGCTCCGCGAACGAGGCCGGGTCCGGCACGCTCGACGCCAGCGGAGCGCCCTGGCCGGGGTTGGTGCCCCAGGTGACGAACGGGGTGAGCTCGGAGGCCTCGATGACGACCTCCTTGTCGAAGGTCGCGTCGTCGTCGGTGCGCAGCGACCGCCAGTACTCCTTGGCGGCCTCCCAGTCGGCGCCGGAGGGCGCGTGCGGGCGGCCCTCGAGGTAGGCGAAGGTCGTCTCGTCCGGCGCGATCATGCCGGCGCGCGCCGGCCTCGATGGACATGTTGCAGACCGTCATGCGGCCCTCCATCGACAGCGACCGGATCGCCTCGCCGCGGTACTCGATGATGTGGCCCTGGCCGCCGCCCGTGCCGATCTTCGCGATGATCGCCAGGATGAGGTCCTTGGCGGTCACGCCGTACGGCAGCTCGCCGTTGACCGTGACGGCCATCATCTTCGGCTTGCGCTGTGGCAGCGTCTGGGTGGCGAGGACGTGCTCGACCTCGCTCGTGCCGATGCCGAACGCCAGCGCCCCGAACGCTCCGTGCGTGGAGGTGTGCGAGTCGCCGCAGACGACCGTCATGCCCGGCTGGGTCAGGCCCAGCTGCGGGCCGATGACGTGCACGATGCCCTGACCGGCGTCGCCCATCGGGTGCAGGCGGACGCCGAACTCCGCGCAGTTCTTGCGCAGCGTCTCGACCTGGGTGCGCGACACCGGGTCGGCGATCGGCTTGAGGATGTCGGTGGTCGGGACGTTGTGGTCCTCGGTGGCGATCGTCAGGTCCGGGCGCCGGACCGTACGGTTCGCCATGCGCAGGCCGTCGAAGGCCTGCGGGCTGGTGACCTCGTGGATGAGGTGGAGATCGATGTAGAGGACGTCCGGCTCGCCCTCGGCGCTCCGTACGACGTGCGCGTCGTAAACCTTGTCCGCCAGTGTTCGGCCCATCACTCCACCTCTTCCGGGTCTCTTACTCCTCTGCTCACGACTTGCATCTCAGATTGCGAGACGGCAGTATCGAAGCATGGACAACTCTAGCGGAGTCGGCGTGCTGGACAAAGCCGTTCTCGTCCTGAACGCCCTGGAGGCCGGCCCGGCCTCGCTCGCCCAGCTGGTGCAGACGACCGGCCTGGCCCGGCCCACCGCCCACCGGCTCGCCGTCGCGCTGGAGCACCACCGCATGGTCCACCGTGACACCCAGGGCCGGTTCATCCTCGGCCCCCGGCTGGCCGAGCTGGCCGCCGCGGCCGGCGAGGATCGTCTCCTCGCCGTCGCTCAGCCGATCCTGACCCAGTTGCGCGACCTGACCGGCGAGAGCGCGCAGCTCTACCGGCGGCAGGGCGACGTGCGCGTGTGCGTGGCGGCGGCCGAGCGGATGAGCGGGCTGCGCGACACCGTCCCGGTCGGCAGCGCGCTGCCCATGACGGCGGGCTCCGCCGCCCAGATCCTTCTCGCCTGGGAGGAGCCCGACCGCCTGCACCGAGGGCTGCGCGGCGCGAAGTTCACCGCCACGACGCTCGCCTCCGTACGGCGCCGGGGCTGGGCGCAGAGCGTCGGCGAGCGCGAGCAGGGGGTCGCCTCCGTTTCCGCCCCGATCCGGGGCACCGGCGGCCGGGTGATCGCGGCCATCTCGGTCTCCGGGCCGATCGAGCGCCTCACGCGCGCCCCCGGCCGCATGCACGCGCCGCCCGTCCTGGCCGCCGCCGAAAAGATCTCCGAGTCGATGCGCCGCGGCTGAGCCCCGCGCCGGCCGCTCCTCCCCCGAGTCGCGGCAACGGTTGGATAGTGACGCCCCCCAAGAATTGGATAGCGATAGTATCCAGTCGAGGGGGGCGCATGAAGATCTCTGAGCTCAGCGATCGGAGCGGGCTGCCGGTCCAGACGATCAAGTACTACATCCGGGAGGGCCTCCTCCCGAAGGGCACGGCCACCGCGGCGACCAGGGCGGAGTACGACGGCCGGCATCTCGATCGGCTCCGGCTGATCAAGGCCCTCCGGGGGGTGGGCGATCTGCCGATCGCGTCCGTCCAGCAGATCGTCGCTGCCGTCGACGACGAGGACATCCCGCTGCACGAGCTGCTCGGCACGGCCCAGTACGCCCTGGGCCCCGGGGCCGAACCGCACCCCGAGGACCCCGACTGGCGGGCCGCGCGAGAGGACGTCGACGCGATCATCGCCGAGCTCGGCTGGCGGGTGCTGCCGGACGCCCCGACCCGTGACCTCCTCGCCCAGGCCTTCGTCGCCCTGCGCCGGCTCGGCCTGCCCATCGTCCTGAGCGACCTCCGCCCGTACATCGAGGCCGCCGAGCTCATCGCGGACCACGAGGTCGGCGCGCTGTCGCTCGACGAGGACCGCGAGAAGGCCGTGCAGACCGTCGTCGCCACCAACGTCCTGTACGAACGGGTCCTCATCGCCCTGCGCCGGATGGCCCAGGAGAACGTCTCGGCCCTCCGCTTCGACGACGAGGGCTAAGGTGCGCGCGGCTCGGCTGATCTCCCTCGTCCTCCTGCTGCAGAGCCGGGAGTCGATGACCGCCGGGGAGCTGGCGCGGCGACTCGAGGTCTCCGAACGCACCATCACCCGCGACATGCTGGCGCTCGCGGAGGCTGGCGTTCCCGTGTACGCCGACCGCGGCCGGGGCGGCGGCTACCGGCTGCTCGAGGGCTACCGCACCCGGCTCACCGGACTGGGCCGGGCGGAGGCCGAGGCGCTGTTCCTGTCAGGGGTTCCCGGTCCGCTACGCGACATGGGATTGGGCGACGCCGCGCTCGCCGCCCGGCTGAAGGTCTCGGCGGCGCTGCTGCCCGAGCTGCGCGACGCCTCCGCGACGGCCGCCCAGCGCTTCCACCTGGACGCCCCCGCGTGGTTCCGCATCGCGGACCGCCCACCGCTGCTGCCGGAGCTGTCACAGGCGGTGTGGGACGACCGCGTCATCTCGGTCCGCTACCGGCGCGGCGATCGGGTCACCGACCACGCCCTCGAGCCGTACGGCCTGGTGCTCAAGGCCGGCGTCTGGTACACGGTCGGCCGTGAGGTCGGCCGTGAGGTCGGCCGTGAGGTCGGCCGTGAGGTCGGCCGTGACGTCGGCCGTGACGTCGGCCGTGACGTCGGCCGTGACGTCGGCCGTGACGTCGGCCAGGAAACCGGCCAGGGTCGAATGGTTCGGGAGAGTCCGGGTCGGTCGGGTGGGGAGACTCGCGTCACGGGCCGGTTCCTGGTGTTCCGCGTGGATCGTTTCGAGGACGTGCGCCGCGACGAGGACGGCTTCGTCCGTGACGAGGACTTCGACCTGGCGGCGTTCTGGGACGAACGGGCGGAGGCATTCGAGCGCTCACTGCTGAGGACGCGCGCCACGCTCCGGCTGACACCCGCGGGGCTGCGGGTGCTGCGCCATGTCGCGGATCCCGCCGCGCTGCCCGACGCGATGGCGTCGGCGGGCGCCCCCGACGAGCAGGACCGGGTGACGGTGGTCCTGCCCGTCGAGTCGATCGAGGTCGCCTACTCCCAGATCCTCCGCCTCGGCCCGGAGGCGGAGGTCCTCGACCCGCCCGAGCTGCGCGCCCTTCTGGCGGACGCCGCCGGCCGCATGAGCCGCCTGTACGACACGTAGGCGCACGCGGGTCACCGGCGTGGACGAGTACTTCACCCTCGTCGTCGGCGCGGACGACGAGGGCGGCGAATTCTGGGCCCGGCTCGGCACCGTACTCGACTCCTGCGCGCCAACCGAGATGGGCCCGTCCCGCCGTCTTGCGCGGCATCGCCGCGGAGAGCGCCGACGACGACGGCTGCTGCTGATCCGTTCAGCTCGGTGCCGCCTGAGCGGCGATCACGCTTCGGCGAATGCCGTGTCCAGTCGGCTCGGTGCCGCCCGGGCCGCGATCACGCTTCGGCGAACGCCGTGTCCAGGCCTCATCGGTAGCCGGCGTCGTCGGCGGGCCGACCGGCCTGTCGCACCTCGGTGATGTACCGCCATGCGTCCGGCCGGGTGCCGTCGGCGTCGGTGAAGCCGTAGACGTTCGCCAGCCCGCCACTGGAGAGCGTCTGCCCGCTCCACCGGCCGACGTCGGGGTCGGCGGCGAGCGCCGCGACGGCCCGGCCGACGTACGTCGGCGACTCGGAGACGCAGAAGTGCGGCTCCTTCGCCGTGGCGTCCCGCCAGTTCTCCTCGGTGACGCCGTAGATGTCGAGCATCGCCTCGGACCGCATCCAGCCGGGCGTGACCGCGACCGCCGTGCCCCCGAACGGGCGCAGCTCCTCGGCCTGGGCCAGCGCCATCCGCTGTACGGAGACCTTGACCAGGTCGTAGAAGTACCCGACGTCGGCGCGGTACGCCGCGTTGAACTCGGCCGTCCCGTCCGTCATCTCGACGACCAGGCCACCCGGCCGGCGGATGAGCAGCGGCAGCGCGCAGTGGCTCGTGATGGCGTGCGTGTCGATGCCGAGCCGCAACATCCGCAGCCCGTCCTCCAGCGGCTGCTCCCAGAGCCGCCGCCCGAACCTGAGGTACACGTCGCCGCCCCAGATGTCGTTGATGAGCACGTCGAGCCGCCCGTGATCCCGGTCGATCCGCTCGACGAGGGCGCGTACCTGGTCGGGCTCCAGGTGATCCACGGCCACGGCGATGCCCTCGCCGCCCGCCGCCGTCACCAGCTCGGCCGTCTCCTCGATCGTCTCGGGCCTCCCCACCTCCGAACGCCGCTCGCGCGTCGTCCGCCCGGTGACGTACACGGTGGCGCCCGCCCTGCCGAGTTCGACCGCGATCGCCCGGCCCGCGCCCCGGGTGCCCCCGGCGACCAGTGCGACCTTCTCCTTCAACGTCATACCTCTCCCCTTTCCGCGTGCCGAGGATGCTGGCAGCGAAAGCAGACACCTTGTGTCGTCTTTACGCGGGGAATCATGAGGAGGTGGACTTCGAGACCGCCGCTGACCGGCTCTACGGTGTCTCCCCGTCCGAGTTCACCGCCACGCGGAAGCGGCTGGCCGGGGAACTGTCCCGGGAGGACGCCCGCCGCCTGACCGCGCTCCGCCGTCCGACGGTGTCGGCGTGGGCGGTGAACCAGCTGGTCCGCGACGGGGCGGTCGCGCCGCTGCTCGAGCTGGGCGAGCGGATGCGGGAGGCGTGGTCGTCCGGCGGCGACGTGGGCGAGCCGGAGCGCGAGCGCGGCCCCCTGGTGGACCGGCTGCTGCGCCGGGCGCGAGAGCTGGCCGAGGAGGCGGGCCGGCCGCTGGGCGAATCCCAGGCCCGCGAGGTGGAGGACACCTTGCAAGCCGCCGTCGCCGACCCTTCGGCCGCGGAGGCCGTACGGGCCGGGCGCCTGGAGCATCCGTTGAGCCACTCCGGGTTCGGGCCGCTCGGCGCCGTTGCGCCCTCGGTCACGCATCGCCGGAAGCCGGCCCCGCCCAAGGAGGACCCGCGCATCCGCGCCCGGCGGCTGAAGGAAGAGGCACGGGCCGCCGCCGCACGGCGGGCCGAGGAGGCTGAGCGCGCTCTCGCCGAGTGGCGGTCCGAGCGCGACGCCGCGCGGAAGGCACTGGCCGATGCCGAACGGCGGCTGCGGGAGCTACGGGAACAGGTGAAGGCCGCCGAGGCGGAGCATGCCGAGGCCGCCGGCACGCCCAGGTCTCCGAACGCGAGTACGAGCGCGCCGCGCGTACGGCCGAGGACGCCCGCCGCCGCGCCGACGAGGCCGACCACGCCGCAGACCACTGACGACGCCCCCGACACACCGCAGCCGCCGACCGCGTCTCAGGCCGCCGTCGCCGGCCCTTCGGCGGCGGAGGCCGTACGGACCGGGCGCCTGGAGCACCCGTTGAGCCGCGCCGGGTCCGGACGCTCGGCACCGTCGCGCTGCAGGCCGTTGACGACGGCGCCGACGTGCCGCAGCTGATGACGGCCCTGAAGTGCGGCAACCCACCAGCACCGAACGCGCCATCGTGGCCGGTGCCGGGCGTACCCCGCGGTCGCCGGCCGCGTCTGCGGACACGTCCCCCGGCCGTTCACGGGAGGACCGAACACGCCGCGCACTGTTGAATCAACCGAGTGTCGCTGGCAGAGTAAGATCCACATAAATCCTGGAAGGGTGAGATGTGACCTACGTGCCCCGCCGTGGCCTGGCCGATGTGGACACGAACGTTCCCAATATCGCCCGAATGAACGATTACTTCCTCGGCGGGAAGGATAATTTCGCCGTCGACCGGAAGGCCGCCGACGATCTGCTCGCGATCGCGCCCGAGATCAAGGATATGTCCGTGGAGAACCGGGCGTTCCTGGGGCGCGCGGTGCGGTTCCTCGCCGAGCAGGGCATCGAGCAGTTCATCGACGTCGGATCCGGGCTGCCCACGCAGCGCAACACTCATGAGGTCGCCCGGTCGGTGACGCCCGACGCGCGAATCGTCTACGTCGACAAGGACCCCGTCGTCCTCTCGCACGCGCGGGCGATCCTGGTCGACAACCCGCGGACGGCGGTCGTGGAGGGCGACGTCCTTCACTCGGAGGAGGTCCTCGCCGAGTGCCAGCAGCGCGGGCTCATCGACCTCGAGCGTCCGGTGGCCATCGTGATATGCGGCGCGCTGCACTTCATCCCGCATTCGGATGACCCGTTCAAGAGCGTCGCCTGGCTGCGTGACGCGATTCCGTCCGGGAGCCATCTGGCGATCTCTCACGTCGTCTTCGACACCCACAAGGACATCGTCGATCCGATCGAGGACATCTACCGGGCGATCCTGGAGCGGCCGGGCGAGAACGCGGCACGGACACGCGACCAGGTGCTGCCGTTCTTCGACGGCTTCGAACTGGTTGATCCCGGGCTCGTCTATCTCCGGCAGTGGCGCCCGGACAACCCTTTGGAGGTGCGTTCGCCGGAGAAGGTGTGGATGCTGGGCGGCGTCGGACGCAAGCCCTAGAGACGGGCTTTTAGACCGGCGCTGGCCTCACAGTTCCTTGAGGATGCGGCCGAGGGTGTCGCGGATGCGGGTGGCCGGCTCGGCGTCGATGCACAACCGCTCCATCACCGCCAGATAATTATCCACATCATCACGCTTATCCAAGTACAACGCACTCGTCAACTGCTCCAAATACACCACATCCGGCAAATCCGGCTCAGCAAACCGCAAAATACTGAACGGACCACCCGCCGCCGCATGCCCACCCAGATGAAACGGAACCACCTGCAACGTCACATGCGGCAACTCCGTCACCTCGATCAAATACTCCAACTGCCGCCGCATCACCGCAGCCCCACCCAACGGCCGCCGCAACGCCGCCTCATCCACCACCGCCCAAAAATGCGGCGGATCATCCCCCCGCAACAACGCCTGACGCCGCATCCGCAACCCCACACGCCGCTCGATCTCATGACCCGGCGCATCCGGATGCCCCAGCAACGTCACCGCCCGCGCATAATCCTCCGTCTGCAACAACCCAGGCACGAACTGCACCTCATACGCCCGGATCCGAGACGCCGCCTCCTCCAACCCGATGTACACCTCAAACCACGACGGCAAAATGTCCGAATACGAATGCCACCAACCCGGCTCATTCGCCCGCTCCGCCAACGCCAGCATCGCCGCACGCTCATCCTCCGAGCGCACCCCGTACAAGCTCAGCAGATCCGCGACATCCCGCGCCCGAAACCGAACCCGCCCCAACTCCATCCGGCTGATCTTCGAATGCGAAGCCCGGATCGCCTCACCGGCCTCCTCACACGTGATCCCCCGCGCTTCACGCAACCGCCGCAACTGCGCCCCCAGCACAATACGCAGCACCGTCGGGCCACCACGATGATGACCGAACAGGCTGCTCACGGCCGTCTCGCCGTCAGGCTGAGAACCGATCATGTGCTCCCCTCAGAACACCGAATCCGCCCAGTGTCCCACCGGGGGCGCCGATTGCAAAGCGGTCACGTCGAACGAGCATGCGGACGCTAAAGAAGCATGTGGTCGAAGTCTCCGTCCTTGGCGCCCTGGATGAAGGCGTCGATCTCGGCACGTGTGTAGAGCAGCGCCGGGCCGTCCGGGAAGCGGGAGTTCCGTACGGCGATGGCGCCGTCGGGCAGCTCCGCCAGCTCGACGCAGTTGCCGCTCGGGTTGCTGGCCCGGCTCTTGAGCCAGCTGACCTCCTTCAAGCAGGACGCCGACATTCCGTTGTAGGCCTGATACATCCTCGCCCCTCCACGCCTCTGTCGAGAATGCCCGGTCGCACCTGACGGCCGGACGCCGCTCCCCCCACACGCTGCACGCTCAGATGCACGTGCATTTGAGTGTGCAGCCGTGCTTGCATATGCACGACTTGAGGAGCAAGATAGCGGAAGCGGCGCACCGGGCGCCCGGCGACGAACAGGACTTCCCCAGGGTTCGCAATGACCATGTCCCCCCTGCGTGAAACCACCGGCATCCCCCTGGCCCACCGAGGCTGGGACGACTGGCTGACGCGTCTCGACAACGCCCCGCACCAGGTTCCCGACCGCCCGTGGGTGGCCACCCGGAACCTGCCCGCGGAGGCCGAGTCGCCGAAGATCGCGCGGGACGTCACGAAGACCACGTTGATGGAATGGAGCCTGGGGCAGTTCTACGACGACGCGTCGATCGTCGTCTCCGAACTCGTGACGAACGCGGTCCGCCACGGGCTGCGTTGCGGGATCGGCTTCGAAGAAGCCCTCCGGCTCGTACTGGTCCGCTACCGCTGTCACCTGGTCTGCATGGTCACCGACCCGGCGGACCGCGCCCCGGCCATGCGGGAACCCGACTATGTCGCCGAGACCGGGCGGGGCCTGCACATCATCGACGCCATCAGCCGGGCCTGGGGCTGGACCCCTCTGCTGGGCGGCGGCAAGGCCGTCTGGGCCGCGTTCTCCATCACCTGACCGCCCGCGTCACGGTCGTCCGGCCACATCACCGCTCACGCGCAGGACACCACGTCGGCGTCCACGCGTCCGGTCACATCACCGCTCGTACCCACGACACCGCGTCGGCGTCCACGCCTCACCGCGTCCGGTCACATCACCGCCCCTCGTACATGCCCCCGTTCCTCCACGTGTCACCGTGGCGGGGATCGGTGATCCACTCCACGTGCCCGTCGGTGATCGCCAGCACCCGTTCGGCGGCGTCTCCCTGTCGCAGGCGTGCCGCGAAGGCGACCGGGCCGAGTTCTCGCGAGCCCTCGAGGGACAGGTGGAACAGCGCGTGCGTCCGGCCGACGGCGGCGATCGCCTCGTCGAAGCGGTCGCGGCGGTCCTCGGGGACGTGGATGCGCGTCGCGGCGTGGAAGACGACGACCGGCGTGCCCGGCGGCACGTCCGCGACCAGGTGCGGAAGCACCTCCACGGCGTCACCCGCGATCGTCCGCGGCGGGTCGGCGGCGGCCGCTTCCAGGGCGGCGGCCTGCAGGTCCGCCTGTTCCCGGTTCTCCGGCCAGATCAGGGAGCGCAGCCACAGCCGCTCGTCCGGGTCGGTGACGTCGACGGGGTGCAGATCCACGCCGACGCGATCGGCGATGGCCGGAAGAGGACCCAGATCCGGCGCGGGGCCGGCGCCCTCCCACCGGGAGCGGATCTCCACCGGTGAGGCCGGCGGCCCCCAGGTCCGGCCGCCGAGATCGTAGCGGTAGTCATCGAACCGCAGCAGCAGGCCCGCGCTGCACCCGATCTCGATCAGCGTGACGGGTTCGCCGGTCATGTGGGCGACGGCGGCGAGTCCGAGGCGCAGGACCGTCGCCCGCTTGACGACGTTCGTCTGGACCATGTGGCGCCGCATCAGTTCGACGAGTTCCGGCCGCCGGGTGAGGCAGAAGTCGGTGAACGCCGGACCCGGGTCGCCGTCCGGCGGCCGTGTGGACCCGGTCGAGGGATACCAGGCCGCCAGGTCGTGCGACGGGTCCCGGAGCAGCAGACAGTGCACCGCCGCGAACAGCAGGTTCGTGGGGAGCCGGCCGGCAGGGGCCTGCGCGGCGAGCGCCAGCAGCCGCTCGTCCGCCGCCACGACCGTACCGAGCCGGCCGTAGAGCGGAGACGTGGGGAAGTGGCGGGGCGCGTCCGCGAACAGACGTGTCAGTTCGTAGGCCATACCGGGATGCTGACGACGGCCATCGACATTGGTCAACGTTGATTATCGTCATCATTCGACCGCGAGTTGAGGCTCGCAGGGCGTTCATGGCCGGTCACCGGCCCACCGGTGACGCGGAGTCTCCGGAGTGACTTCAACGGAACGGTTGAGGTCATGGACGTGAGAGACGAAGAACCGCAGGTAAAACCGGACGGACGGCCGTGGTGGACGCTGGCGGTGGTCAGCGCGGCACAGCTGTTGGTGGTGCTGGACGGGACGATCGTGAACATCGCGCTGCCCTCGGCGCAGCGCGCGCTCGGGATGTCGGACGGGAGCCGGCAGTGGACCATCACCGCGTACGCGCTGGCCTTCGGCGGGCTGCTGCTGATCGGCGGAAGGGTCAGCGGCGCGCTCGGGCACCGGCGCACATTCCTGATCGGGCTGCTGGGCTTCGCGGCCTCTTCGGCGGTGGGCGGCGCGGCGGTGGACCCGCTGATGCTGTTCGGGGTGCGGGCGGTACAGGGAGGGTTCGCAGCCGTGCTGGCTCCTGCCGGGCTGTCGCTGCTGACGACCACCTTCACCCAAGCGCGCGAGCGCGGCCTGGCGTTCGGAGTGTTCACGGCGGTCGGCGCGGCCGGTTCGGCGATCGGCCTGATCGCCGGTGGCCTGCTGACCGAGTACGTCGGTTGGCGGTGGTGCCTGTACATCAACGTGCCCATCGCGGTGGCGGCCGTACTCGGCGTCGCGATGGTGCCGCCCGACCGGCCGATCGCCGCGCCGAGGCGGCTGGACGTCGCCGGGGCGTTGTTGAGTCTGACGGGGTTCGCGGCGGTCGCGTACGGGTTCGGCCGGGCCGAACCGCTCGGGTGGGGATCGGCCGAGGTACGGGCACTGCTGGCCGGCGGGGCGGTGCTGCTGGCGGCGTTCGTCGCCGTCGAGTCCCGCGTGGCACACCCTCTGCTGCCGATGCGGGTGCTGGTGCACCGTGTTCGCGCCGGGGCGTTCCTGGCCATCACCCTGATGTTCGTGGCGATGTTCGGGTTCTACCTGTTCATGAGCTACTACACCCAGGCCGTGCTGGGCTACTCCCCGGTCCAGGCCGGACTGACGCTGATCGTCAACGCGCTCGCCGCGCTGGCCGGGTCCACGCTCATCGCCGGGAGACTGCACGGCCGCGTCCAACCCGCGGCGCTGATCGTGCCGGGGCTGCTCGCCGCAGCCGCCGGAGTCCTGATCCTGACCCGCTTGACGGCCGACAGCACAGATGTGTTCGCGGTCTTCCTGCTGCCCGCGCTGGTGCTCACCGGGCTCGGCCTCGGCTGCGTCATGCCCCCGACCGCCGCCCTGGCCACCGAGGGGATGCGCGGACACGACATCGGAGCCGCGGCCGCCGCTTACAACGCCGCCCAGCAGTTGGGTGCGGCCTTGGGCACCGCGCTGCTCAACACTCTGGCCTCCACCGCCACCGCCGCCTTCCTGGCCACTCACCGGAACGCCCCGCCGGCGGCGGCCGTGCACGGCTACACCCTCGCCCTCACGGTCGCGTTCGCGATCCTGCTCGCCGCCGCGTGCCTCACCGCACCACTGATCATCGCGCGGCGTAGCGGAAAGGACGCTTCGGTACAGGAGCAGGCCATCACCTCGACCCGACACTGAACCCTGCGTGCCCAAGGCCTTCAGGGCCTGTCTCGCTGTCCTCCTGCGCGGTGACTTCGAGACAGGCCCTACGGGGATTCTGGCCGGATATGCCCACGGCCCCGTCTCGCACACCGCGTCGATCCGCGACAATCTGGGCATGCGATTCGGCATCCTGGGCCCTCTGGAGGTCCGCGCCTCAGATGGCGCCCCGGTCGCGGTCGGCGGCCCGCGCGTACGCGCGCTGCTCGCCCTGCTGCTGCTCGACGCGGGCCGGGTGGTGACCGCCGAGCGCCTCATCGACGCCCTGTACGGGGAGGATCCCCCGGCCGGAGTCGCGAACGCCCTGCAGTCCCAGGTCTCACGGCTGCGGCGTGGCCTCCGGAGTGTCGACGGGTCCGGCGACCTGGTGGAGTTCCACCCGGCGGGGTACCGGCTCGCGGTCGAGCCGGACGACGTGGACGCCCTCCGTTTCGAACGGCTCGCCCGGGACGGCCGGCGCGCCCTGGCGGCCGGTGACCACGCCCGCGCCGCCGCCCTCCTGCGCGAGGGACTCGATCTCTGGCGTGGCCCCGCGCTGGCCGACGTGACCGCGGCGTCGTACGCCGAGGCGCAGGCCGCCCGGCTCGAAGAGCTGCGGCTGGGCGCATTCGAGGACCACGCCGAGGCGCGGCTCGCGCTGGGGGGCCATCGCGATCTGGTGACCGGGCTCCAGCAGCTTGTGGCGGCCCATCCGCTCCGGGAGCGCCTGCGCGGGCAGCTCATGCGCGCCCTGTACGGGGGTGGCCGGCAGGCCGAGGCGCTCGCGGTGTTCGAGGACGCGCGGCGCACGCTCGCCGACGAGCTGGGCGCCGACCCTTCGCCGGAACTGGTCCAGATCCACCTCGCCATCCTCCGGGCCGATCCCGCGCTGACCGCAGGCCCTCCGCAGGAATCGGTCTCCTCGACCCGGAGCACGCTCGCCTCCCAGCTCACCAGCTTCGTCGGGCGCCAGGAGGAGCTCTCCCGCGTCGGCGGGCTGCTCGCGGCCGAACGCCTCGTCACACTCGTCGGGCCAGGCGGCACCGGCAAGACCCGCCTGGCGATCGAGGCGGGCGGCCGCGTGCCGGGCGAGGTCCGCTTCGTCGACCTCGCCGTGATCGAGGGTCGTGCGAAAGACGGGAGCGGCACGGTGGCCCAGACGGTCATCGACGCACTCGGGATCCGGGAGGCCGGGCGGCTGCCCGCCGCACCGGGTTCGCAGCCCGACCCGGCCGGACGGCTCGTCGAGGCCCTCACCGACCGGGATCTTCTGTTGATCCTGGACAACTGCGAGCACGTGATCGACGAGGCCGCCGGGCTCGTGCACCGGCTGCTCGGAGCCTGCCCCGGCCTGCGGATGCTGGCGACCAGCCGGGAGGCCCTCGGCATCACCGGTGAGGCGCTGTGCCCCCTCACGCCGCTCGCCGTCCCCCCGCCCGGCGTGGATCCGGCCGACGCGCTCGGCTATCCGGCGGTGCGGCTGTTCGCCGACCGGGCGGCCGCCGTACGCCCGGGCCTGGAGCTCGACGCCCCGGCCGTCGCCACCATGGTGCGCGTCTGCGACGCGCTCGACGGACTGCCGCTCGCGATCGAGCTGGCGGCGGCGCGGCTGCGCACGCTCACCGTCGAAGAGGTCGCCGCGCGCCTCGGCACACCGGACGGCCCCGGAGCGTACGACCGGTTCCGGCTGCTGTCGCGGGGCGACCGGACGAAGGCCCCTCGCCACCGCACCCTGCGCGCCGTCGTGCAGTGGAGCTGGGATCTGCTCGGCGAGGACGAACGCCTGGTCGCCCGGCGGCTGACCGTGTTCGCGGGCGGCGCGACCCCGCGCGCGGCGGCGCGGGTCTGCGACCTCTCCGAGGAGGAGACCGACGACCTGCTCACCGACCTCGCCGACAAGTCCCTCGTCGAGGGCGACGGCGGGCGGTACCGCATGCTCGACACCATCCGTGAGTTCTGCGCCGAACGCCTGGCCGAGGCCGACGAGACGGAGACGGCGCGCGCCGCCCACGCCGCGTACTTCCTCGAACTGGCCGAGACCGCCGAACCCCACCTGCGCCGGGCCGAGCAGCTCGAGTGGCTGGCCCGGCTGAACGCCGAACGCGGCAACCTCCTGGCGGCGCTCCGCGTGCTCGTCGACACGGACCACGCCCGTGCCCTGCGGATGCTCGCGGCGATGTCGGCCTACTGGTGGCTGCGCGGACTGCGCAGCGAGGGCGCCGCGACCGCCACCGAGCTGCTCGCCCTGATCGGCTCCGAACCGCCGGCCGGCATGGATGAGGAGTACGCGTTGTGCGTCATGCTCGCCCTGCACGGCGGCGGCGACGACCCGGCTCTCGACGGCTACCGGCGCCGCGTCGATTCGATCATGGCGGACCTGGGCTCGGACCGGCCGACGCTACGGCCGATGTCCACCCTGCTCTGGGCGCTGAACGCCGGTCCCTCCGAGTCCAACATCGAGCTGCAGGAGGCGCGGATGGGCCGGGACCCGTGGTCCGGGGCCCTCCGCCACTTCGGAGGCGGCTATCAGCTGCTGTTCGCCGGCGACCTCACCGGGGCCGACTCCGAGTTCTCCCAGGGAGAGGCGGGCTTTCGCGCGTTGGGCGATCGCTGGGGGCTGTCGGCGATGCTGGCGGAGCGAGGTCGCATCGCCGCGGCGCGCGGCGACTGGGAGAGGGCGCGAGCGCTGATCGACGAGGCCGTCGAGTACCTCCGGCAGCTCGACTCCGCCGAGGACATGGCGGACTGCCTGTGGCTGACCGCCGAGATTCGGCTGCGCCGCGGCGATCTCGACGGCGCCCGGGAGAGCTTCGAGCACGCACAGGTGCTGGCCCGCCGGGCGGGCGGGGCGGAGAAGATCTCCGACACGCTCGTCGGCCTGGGAGAGGTCGCCCGTTTGCGCGGTGACCTGGCGGAGGCACGCCGCCACTATGAGGCTGCGCTGAGCCGATGCGTGGCGGACGCGTTCGCGATCCGCTACACGCGGGCGATGGCGCTGATCGGGCTCGGCCGGCTCGCCGAGGCGGAGGGCGACGCCGCCGAGGCCGAGGCACGCTGCCGGCAGGCGATCGCCGTCGGCGTCGAGCAGGGGGACATCCGGCTCCTGGCCCACGCCGCCGAGGCCCTGGCCGGAGCGATCGTGCTCCGGGGCGACGGCGCGCGAGCCGCCCTCCTGCTCGGAGCCGGGGCCGCGCTGCGCGGTATCTCCCTGGCGGGCGATCCCGACGTCGCCCGCGTGGCCGACCGGGCGCGGGACCTCATCGGCGCCGAGGCCGTCGCCACCGCCCGGGAACGCGGCGCGGCCATGTCACGGGACGAGGTCCTCGCCCTGCTCACGGCCGTGTAAAACGGCGCGGCCGGCCGCGTAGCGCGCCGAGACGCTCTCCTGCTCAGCTCCTCGTAGCCGGGCACGGCGGCCGCGTAGCACGCCGAGACACTCCCCCACTCACCACCGCGTAGCCGACACAACGGCCACGTAGCACGCCGAGACGTTCCCCGGCTCACCGCTGGGTAGCGGCCGGAGAGGACGCCGCGGGCGACCAATCCACGGCCGAATCCGGGGGCCCCGTACTCCCGACCGGGCTAGATGGGACCACGCCGCCCACCGTCGGTCACCTCCTCAGGCGGCACACGTCCGCACAGCCGCGACCAGGCGCTCCCCCGCTCACCGTAGCGAGACGGTACGCCCGGCCGCGCGGCGCAGCCTTGCCCGCCGCTGCGTAGAGGCGCGCGGCGGCGTGACGCGGTGAGGCGCTCGTCCTGCCCACCTCGCGTAGGGGCGGGCCGCGTCGATTACCTGGCAGGTCATCGACGCGCCGCCACCGCGGATGCTGGGCTACCGCCCGTACGAGCCGTACGGCGTGACGCGGGAGGACGGGATGGACGAGGTGGTCATCGGTGTGGTCGCCGTTCTCTTCGGCGGGATGGGCCTCTACGGCCTGCTCGCGCCGACCGCGCTCCTGGCCCCGTTCGGCACGCTGGTGCGCTCGGCGGATGGGCGCAACGAGGTGCGCGCGGTGTACGGCGGGTTCGGCGTCGCGGTCGCCCTGACGCTCGTGCTCGCCCTCCTCGACGACGGGCTGCGGGCCGGGCTGGTCCTCGCCGTGGCGCTGGCCCTCGCGGGCATGGCGGGCGGCCGGATCATCTCGTTCGCGGTCGAGCGGCCGGCCGGTTTCTTTCCAACCGTCTTCTACCTGCTCGTGGAAGCGCTACTGGCCGTCACGCTGGCGGCCGCCCGTTGAACCGGGCCGATGCTCTCGGGATCTGCCGGGAAAACAGCGAAGGCCTGATCACTGTGTGATGATCAGGCCTTCGACCTGTGTAGTCCCGACCGGATTTGAACCGGCGTTACCGCCTTGAGAGGGCGGCGTCCTAGGCCACTAGACGACGGGACCTCGTGTCTCGCTCGCTCGGTCTCCCTCGCGGGCGACGCCCAGCTTAGCGGACGTTCTCCCCTTGTACGAACCGGGCATCGGCCCGGGCCCCACATGAGAAGCGGGTCGCTTCCGATGTCACCGGAGGACCCTGCCGACTCGCCGGGACCGAATCTCGTCCCCGCCTGCCGACTCCTCAACTGTACCGGGTGATCACAACGACGCCAAACCGCGCTCAGCGGGACGGAGCGGGATCAGCCGCCGACCAGCGGGACGAGCTTGAGGAAGACGATCTCCGTGTCCGCGCCGAACTCGACGACCTCATCGAGATCGTCGGCCTGGCGGTCACCGACGAGCAGAATGAAGCCGTTCCGGCCGAAGGCCCGCTCGGCGAGGTCGGCCTGCCGCTCCGCGTCGACGCGCCTCGCCTCGCGCAGGAGATAGCCGTTCAGCTCCGTCTCCGCGTCGTCGGGCCGTACGAGGCCGCGGAAGTGGCGCGACGGCCGCGCGTTGTGCCGGGCCACCTCCTCGCGCACCCGCGTCCGGATCAGGTCGCGCACCGTGATCCGGTCCGGCAGGTCGGGCAGGGACATCTCGTCGAGTCGCCGCCCCGTCGCGGTCTCGTCCCGGACCGTCACGGTCGCCATCACACGCTCCGCTCGATCTGCCGGAGGATGTCCGGGTCGGTGATGCCCGTGTCGTCGGCCAGCAGGAACGCCTTGCTGAGGATCAACGACAGCCGCTCGTCCTCGAAGGGGATGAACAGCCCGTCCCCCGCGGCGCCGCGGGACGAGGGCACGATGCACAGGTAGGCGTCGTCGGGCTCCATGAGGATGTTGGCCGAGCCGAGATGGATCTTGTACGTGCGCCGGGAGCCCCGTACGCGCAGGAACCGTCCGCTCAGCTCGACCCGGTCGGCGATCCTGGTGCGGGGCAGCAGCCGGGCCAGCGCGTCGCGGCGGACCTCGGCGGAGGCGCTGAGATCCCCGAAACCGGCCCGGTGCCAGTAGTCGCGGTACCGGTCTTCGCCCCGGTCGGTCCACTCCGGGTCGGCGGCGATCGACGTCACCCCGACGAACAGGTCCACGTCGCGCATGACCTCGCTGAACACGGTCGGCGGCACGTCCTCCAGCGCCGCCTCGCGCCAGCCGTCGTCCGTACGCCGCTCGAACCGGACCTGGTCGGTCGAGGCCAGCTCGTCCTGCCAGGCCGGATCGACGTACTCGACGAAGAGGCGCCCCCGCCAGCGTCGGCCGGGAAGCACACGCGTCGCCTCGCCTTCGTACCCGCCGTCCCAGGGGCCGAGCATCCCCGCCTGCCAGCCGCGCGCCTTGAACAGCGCGTAGAGCCGCCGGTACCGCAGGATGTGCGCGGCGAACCGGTTGGAATAGATCCGGGTCTCCTCTTCGGCCGGAGTGAGCAGGTAGATCTCCCGGAACGCCTGCTTGAACGGCTGGCGCAGGTGGCGCTCGGTCAACTGGTCACGCCACGCCCGGATCTCGCCGGGCGTCGCGCGGACGGGATGCCACAGCCGGATCACGGCGTCCTCCCCCACCGCGGCCCAGGGCTCACCGGCCGCGTCGACGAAGCGCCGGCCGCCCTCGACCGGCAGGCCGGCGCGCCACTCGCCGGGCGCGACCTCGACCTCCCAGATCAGGCGTTCGGTGAGGGGACGACCGAGCGGGTGCTCGGCCTGCTCCGCGCGCCACCGGCCGTAGGCCTGCCCGGACTCGGCGAGCAGCGCGCCCTCCAGTGCTCGGGTGAGCGTCGTGAGGTGCGCTCGGGTGCGTTTGACGAGCTCCCGCAGCTCCTTGAGCCGCTCCGGGTGGTCGCGCCGGACCGCCGCGGGCACACCGCGCAGGTCGTTCCCGTCGCGGCGGTGCCAGGTCAGCGTCGCGTCCTCGCCGACCGTGATCCGCGCCTCGTACTCCCCGACCGCGCCCCGGTACACGCCGTCCGGCCCGAACCCGAGGTCGGGCAGCCGGAAGGCGACCTCGGTACGGTCCGCGAGCGCGGCGTCGATCCGCTTGAGGCTCCGGTCGAGCTGCTTGGGCACCCCGGCGTGGCGGACGATCCCGCGCACGGCCCGCAGCGCGGCCGCCGCCTCCGGCGTCGGGAACTCCTGCGCCGACCGGGCGACCTCGAACACCAGCGCCTGCGACGGGAGCGTACGGGCCGCCGACGGGGCGACCGCGACGGCCGGCAGCAGCCGGTCGAGCAGCTCGGGCAGCCAGGTCTCGTCGCGAAGCAGGGCGACGCGGACCGCCCGGCCGAGCACCGCCACCTCGTCGGTCGCGAACGCCTTGTCCGCGGCGTAGGGGATCTCACCGGCCTGGATCGCGGCGGCCCGTACGACGGCGGTCTCGAGCACGGTCCGCGCGAACCCGGCGTACGCCGAGTCCGCCAGCCGCTCCCAGTCGTCCCCGCTCGGCGGCTCGTTGTAGATCCTGGCGCGGATCACGTCCAATGACTTACGCGTCGCGCCGTCGAGCCCCTCGGCCAGCGCCTCCTCTGCCACGACGACCGGCCCGGGCAGCGTCTCGGCCACCGGTGCCGGCTCCCCGCCGGATTCCGATCCGGAGCCGGATTCCAGTGAGCCGGATTCCGGCGTGGACTCCCCCAGGTGGACGGAGATGAGGGTTCGCAACGACATACCGGCGATCTTGGCACGCCACAACGACAGAATTCCGCGCGCCGGGAATCGGGTGCGGGAAAGGACCATCGGGAGCAGGCACGGACCGGAGCACGCGCCGGGAGCGAGTGCGATCCGGGACCGAGTGCGCGCTGGGACCCGTCTGGAGCCGGCGAGAGCCGGGACCCGCTGGGGCCGAGTGCGGGCCCGTGACGCGCCGGGCAGGTACGGGCTGGGAGCCGCCGAAAGCAGGTGCGGGCCGGAGCGGGAGCGGGCGGGCGGCCCGGAGGCCGGGAGCGAGCGATTGGCCGGGGCAGGTACAGGCCGCGACCCGTCGGGAGCAGCTGTGGCCCGGAACGGGAGCGGGCAGGTGGCTCGGAGCAGGCGGGCCGGGGACCGGAAGCGAGCGAGTGGGCCGGGGCAGGTACCGGGACCCGTCGAGAGCAGGTACGAGCCGGGACGTGTCAGAGCGGGAGCGGCCAAGCGGCCCGGAGCAGGCGGACCGGGGACCGGGCGCGGGCAGGCCGGGCACGGGCAGGCCGGGAGCCGGCAGGCCGGGAGCGGGCGGGGCGGAAGCGGGCGAGGCGGGCCGTCGTCGCGCCGAACGCCCCGCCGGAGCGGAGCGTTCGGCGCGGAGACCGTGGGTGTGCCGGCCTCAGGCGCGCTTCCAGCGCCACCGGCCGTTCGAGTACTTGACGCACCGGTACCTCTTGTGGGTCTTCACCGCGTACCCGTAGCGGCCGTGCGCGGCCTTCGGGCAGTACGAGCCGGGCGTCACGCACGTCCAGTGCTTGGTGTAGGGGACGTGCTGGGCGTGACACCGCGCGGCGCTGTCGGCACTGACGCCGGATCCCTGGATGCCCGCCTCGGCGGGCCCGCCGACGGCGAGGCCGCCGGCCAGTACTGCGACCGAGACGGCGGTCGCCGCGATTCTCCCGTGCATTCGTCTCCTCATGAGCGTAAAAGCGGGGCAACACGCCGTTTCTACGCTCAATCGGCAGTTAACGGGTGCATCTGGCCGAACACGGACCGCACGTGAACCGATCGCCCGGCTCAGGGGTCAGTACGGCCGACGTCGCACGGGACGAGGCAGGCGTCCGTACGGCCGACGCCGTGCGAGAAGAGGCAGAGACCCGTACGGCAATCGTCGCCCCGGAAACGGCACGGGTCCCTACGACCGACGTCACGCCGCACGAGGCAGGAATCCATACGGCCTGCGTCGCACCGGAAGCGGCACAGGTCCGTACAGCAGGCCTCGCACCGTACGAGGCTCGGGTCCGTACGGCCGGCGTCCCACCGTACGAGGCACAGGTCCGTACGGCAGGCGTCGCGCCGTACGTGGGGCGGGCGCATAGGGCAGGCTTCCTGCCGCGAGGGACAGGGTCTGCTCTCCGGATGGCGAGGAGGCCTTGACCAGCCCGAACTCTTCGGGTCAGGAGTTCGTCTCTCCCTATGTACTCGCATATCGCGAGGGAACCCACCATGGGGAGGTGGATCGCATGACCGTACAGGCATCCTGGCCGATCCTTCGGCAGGGCAGCACGGGGCCGGACGTCACCGCACTGCAGTACCTGCTGCGGGGCGCCCGGGACCAGTGGCGCGGGCTCGCGGCCGACGGGGTCTTCGGACCGGCCACGGACAGCGTCGTACGGGCGTTCCAGGACGTCGCGGGCCTGACCATCGACGGAGTCGTCGGCCCCGCGACCTGGGAGAAGCTGACCGACGGACAGACGATCGGCTCGACCGTCCGCGAGGGCGACAAGGGCGAATACGTCAAGGCGGCCCAGACCGAGCTGGTCAAGCACGGCGACCTGAAGTCTTCCGCCCAGGTCGACGGCGTCTTCGGCCCGGGCACCGACACCGCGACCCTGCGGTTCCAGGAGCGGGCGGGCCTGACGGTCGACGGAATCGTGGGCCCGGCCACCTGGGGGCAGCTGATCTCCCGCTCCGGGAACTGATCGGCTCACGGACCGCGCCCGCGAGTGAATGACCCGACGGCCGCATGACCACCGGTCATGCGGCCGTTCCCGCTGTCGCCGCAGGAGACGCCGGCTTCGCCGGACGGACCGTTGACAGCGCGGCCGGCATCACGAGAAGGTCCCGGCGATGAAGATCGCCGACTTGACCCCGTTCGAACGCCGGCTATGGGACGCGTTCCCGCGCGGTGACAGCGTCGAGGCACCCGACGCCGGCGATGAAAAGGCCGAGGAAGGCCGTTCGTGGGGTCCGGACCGGACCGTACGCGCCGAGGTGATCCGAAAGCTCCTTCTCAGCGGCCGCCCCGCCGACGGGGAGATCGCGGCACTCCGCCTGGCGGGCGCGCGCATCGTGGGACGGCTGGACCTGAAGTACGCGACAGTCCCCTACCCGGTTCGATTCTGGAATTGCCACTTCGAACGCGCCCCGATCCTGTACGGCATGCACGTCCGTCAGCTGAACCTCAGCGAGTGCCATCTGCCCGCCCTGGACGCCGCCACCATTCGCGTCGACGGCGTCCTGCGGCTCACCGGTTGCCGCATCCCCGGTGAAGTACGGCTCGGCGGCTCGAAGATCTCCGGAGCCTTCTTCCTCGACGAGGCCCACCTGGGCCGAGAGCGCGTCGACGAGTTGGAGCGGAAGCCGATCCTGCAGCTCAATCAGGCCACCATCGCCGAAGACGTGTGGGGACCGCGATTGGTGGTCCACGGACAGGTCTCACTCGCCGGGGCGACCATCGGCGGAGCCGTGAACCTGGAGGAGGCCGACCTGAGTGAGCCGGGTCGCACGGTGTTGCACGCCGACACTCTGACGGTCGGTGCCAATCTGAGCGCCTGGCGGCTCCGCACCGACGGTGCGATCAATCTGCGCGGCTCGAAGATCCCCGGTCAGCTGAACCTCATCGAGGCGCGCCTCGCCAACCCCGGCGGAGTCGCACTGCGAGCCAGCAGCTGCACGGTCGGCGAGCTCTGGCTGAGCGATGCCGCGCCCATCGATGGTTCGGTGAATCTGCGTCGCTCGCGATTCGAACTCATCCGCGCTGCTCCCGAGGTCTGGCCGGCCCAGGTCAGGCTCGACGGGCTCACCTACGGCTCACTCACCCCGCACCTGCCCGCGCCGGCGGCTCGAGCTTCTGGAACGCGACGAGGACGGCTACGTTCCGTACGCCTACGAGCAGCTCACCGCGGCGTACCGGCGGATCGGCGACGACACCGCCGCCCGTGAGGTACAACTCGCAAAGCAGCGCCGGCGCCGCGCCACGCTGTCCTGGTACGCCAAGATCTGGGGTTACGTCCAGGACGCCACCGTCGGCTACGGTTTCCGGCCGACACGGGCGATGGCGTGGCTCCTGGCGCTGCTCGTCCTCGGGAGCGTCGTCTACGGAGTGCACCCTCCCCAGCCCGTCGAGCCCGGCAAGGCCCCGGATTTCAACGCCGCCGTGTACACCCTCGACCTCCTCCTGCCGGTCATCGACTTCGGTCAGGAGAAGGCTTTCAATCCGCACGGCGTATACCAGTGGTTCGCCTACCTGCTCGTCGCCGGGGGTTGGATCCTGGCGACGACCGTGGTCGCCGGCATCACGCGCAGCCTCAGCCGCCAGTGACCGGCCGTCGGGGCCGGAGCGTGTCGCGTCACTCGGGAAGCCGCGGAAGACGCCGTCCTCGTCCGCGCTGGTCGACCACCGCCGGCAGCGACGACTCGTCGTCGTCCGTGAGCAGCCCGACGACCTCCTCGACCGGCAACTCCCGATAGGCCACATTGTCGACGAACTCCACGCCGTCGCCACGCCACGTGGCCCGACCAGGTGGCGCAAGATCACGGTCGTACCAGGGTCGGCGCATGAGTGACACACGCGCCGTCAGGGATCCGTCACAGGCCGCGGCCCCGTCGCCGCTCGGCTTCGATTTCGGCCGCGAGTGCGGATCGCTCCGCCTGATGCCGGCCAAGGAGTTCGGCGCTGTAGGCCGTCCAGGCGGCCTCTTGGTCTGCGGTCATCTCGGCCCCGTCGACTTCGGATTCGACATCTGGATGGGCATCGAGGAATGCCGCGAACAGCAAACCCATCTCCCGGCTGTGCCGGCGGTTGAGCTCGATACGTCGCGGATCCATCGCTCTCACGCCTCCGGCGAATTCTCGCAGAGCGCCAATTGGTCGAACACGACCAACGCCATGCGCGTGGGGTCGCCCGGCGGGTGAACCCGCAGCGTGTGATGTGGGTTTGGTTCATCATCAACGATGACGACCGTTTCGATCCCGGCCGGCAGGTCTGCGGGCCAATCGATTTCATCGGTGGGTTCCTCGACGAGGACCCGGGCGAGCCTTCCTCGCAAGCCCGTCTGGTTGTACCGCAACGGCGTGCGGTCCCGATTCTCACTCACGCGCTGATCTCCTCCTCGTCCTTGGGGACCACGCGTCCGCGGCGAAGAAGTGGATCGTCCAAACGTCCCGCCCGCTATCCGCGCAGGCGGGCCGCGACCCGCTCGGCTTCATCGGCGTCCAGCGGATAGGGGCTGCCGTACAGGATCGGGCCGGCGATGACGGCGGGGCCTACGACCGGCGGAAAGCCGTGCTCGGCGGCGAGTCGGCTGGCGGCGGGATTGGGCCGGCCCGGTCGGGTCCGGCCAGGGCGGTCCTCAGCGTGCCACAGGGTCAGGTCATCGCCGAGCCTGGTGGATCGTATGTGCTCCGAGCCGAGCAGGCGAGCCACCTCCTGCACGAGTTCCATCCCGGAGAAGTTCGTCGTCACCTGCTGGACACCACCGGCGGTGACCACCAACAGCCACGCGGCTTCGCCTTGTCCGTCCGTCATCCCGGGATCATATGGCCCGCCTGTGAACCGCGCGACGAGTTGAATTCTGAGCAGCACGGATGCACTTTTACCTGGCTGCGCGCTGCCCGTGCACGTGACCGCCTGACGCTGCCCTCTCAGTGGCGAACGTCCGGACCTATGCCCGCGGAGCCTACGACGCGATTTCCCCGGACCGGTCAACACCACCCGCCCCCGTTACGGGCAGACTCTGACCACCATCCAGGTCACGGCTGAACAACGCTGACCGAATTCAGTTTGTGCCGTGGCCGGATACCGACGCTTCGTAGCGCCTGGCGTGTTCTACGCGCCAGGCGCTTCTGCCTGGGGCGCGGACCGCCGTCAGCCCGTGCTCCATGGTCTCGGAGCGGGGCGCAATGCGTCCGGGCCACTCACAACATCGAACGTGCGGCTTCCGGACAAGAAAAGAGCGGGGGTCTCGATGAGACTCCCGCCGAGGTCAGCGACTTGCTGGGGTACCAGGACTCGAACCTAGACTAACTGAACCAGAATCAGTCGTGCTGCCGATTACACCATACCCCACTGGCCTGCGGATCTTCCGATCTCCAGCGCCTCGGAAAGTTTAGCGGACGTTCGCGGGTGCTCGCGAACTAGATCCGCCGAGGCGCGCCCTCCCGCAGCGGCCCGTGGGTGTGGAACGCCCGTTCTGTTCCGGAGCGTACGGCACGGTTACGCTCCCAGATGTGGATCAAACGGGCGGGTTGAGGCGGGGCACCGCGACCTGGGTTCTTTACACGGTGCTGAGTTGTATGGGGTTCCTGCTCAACGGCATCGGGGCGGTTCTGGCGCCGCTGCAGAAGGACCTGGGGGTCGACCGGGGCCAGGTGGCCTTCTATCCCACGCTCTTCGCGGTGGGGCTGCTCGTGGTCGGTCTGGTGGGCGGTCCTCTGGTGGGCCGTGTCGGGCGGGGGATGGCGCTGCGTGCGTCGATCGGCGGGATGATCGCGGGTGGTCTGCTGCTGGCCACGCCCGTGCGGGTTCTGACGCTGGCCGGCGTGCTGCTCCTCGGCATCGGCGGGGCGCTGCTCATTCAGCTGATCCCGCCGCTGCTGGGCGCGCTGCACCCGCACGCTCCGGCCGCCGCGGTCGGTGAGGCGAACGGCCTGGCGAGTGCGGCGTCCGTGCTGGCGCCGCTGGCGGTGGCCGGTGCGCTGGCGGGCGGTCTCGGCTGGCGGGCCGGTTACCTGGCGGCTCCGCTGGTGTTGCTCGCGGTCGTCGCGCTCTTTTCTTGGCGCGTTCCAATGCCTGATGCGGCCGAGCCTCACGAGGACACGCCGGTCGGTTCGAGAGCCGCGTTGATCGGGCCGTGGATCGAGGTGCTGCTGGCGGTGAGCGTGGAGTTCTGCATGGTGTTCTGGGCCGCGTCGGCGGTCGGTGACTGGCATCACGCGTCGGCGGGGCTCGCTCCCGCGGTCGCCGCGCTGTTCCTGGTCGGCATGGCCGCGGGGCGCTCCTTCGCGGTGCCGGTCACCCGCCGGCTGCGTGGGCACCGGCCGTTGATGCTGACGTGCGTGGCCGTCGCGGGCGGCGGCTTCGCGCTGTTCTGGGCGGCTCCCTCGCTGCCGCTGTCCGGCCTCGGGCTCGCCGTCGCGGGGCTGGGCGTCGCACTGCTCTACCCGACCACCGTGAGCCGTACGGTGGCCGCGTGGCCGCACGCTCCGGACAAGGCGGCGGCACGGGCCGCCATGGCCTCCGGTCTGGCGATCGGTGGCGCGCCGTTCCTCCTCGCCCGGCTCTCCGACACGGTCAGCCTGCGGACGGCCTATCTGATCGTCCCGGCGCTGCTGATCGCCCTCGCGGTGCGGTCCGTGGCGGCGCGGGCGTAGCTCAGGCGCCGGGCAGGAACAGGCAGAACGGGTGCCCGGCGGGATCGAGGCAGATCCGCACACCCTCCAGAGGCTGATGGTCCGCGACCTCCGCGCCCGCGGCCACCGCGTGCTCGACCGCGGCGTCGAGGTCGTCCACCTTGATGTCCAGGTGGGCCAGCATCTGCTGGTGGCCGGGTTCGGTGGGCCAGACCGGGCGGACGTACTGTTTCTCGGTCTGGAACGACAGGCCGACTCCACCGTCGGGGTCGGTCAGCTTCACCCAGTCGGGTTCGTCCGCCACGACGTCCCAACCGAGCAGCCGCCGGTAGAAACCGGCGAGCTCACGGGCGTCGGGCGACTCCAGCACGATTGCGGACAGTGTCAACCGAGGGCTGTCGCTCATGTCACTCCTCGATCGGGCCGTTCCCCGCCCGGGGCGTGGACGGTCATCAGGGCGAGACCGTCCATGCCCCTTGGGTGCCGGGCTACTCCGCGGTCAGCCGGTCGAGTGCCGTACGGACGCGGGCGAGCGTACGGTCGCGGCCGATGATCTGCAGCGATTCGAAGAGCGGCAGGCCGACCGTACGGCCCGTGACGGCCACGCGGATCGGGGCCTGCGCCTTGCCGAGCTTCAGGCCGTACCGGGCGCCGATCTCCTCGGCCCGTGCCTTGAGCTCTTCGGCCGTCCACTCCGCGTCCTGGAACGCCTCCAGCGCGCCCCGGAGGATGTCCGCGGCGGGCTCCTTCATCGCCTTGTTCCACGATGCCTCGTCGATCACCGGCTCGTCGAGGAACGCGAAGTCGACCATCGCCGTGATCTCCGAGAGCACCGCGACGCGCGTCTGCGCCAGCGGCGCGAGCCTCGCGAACACCTCCGCGTCGTACTGCTCGGGCGACCACGGGGCGTGCGGCTCCCGCAGCCAGGGCGCGCAGCGCTCGGTGAAGTCCTCGACCGGCAGCGCGCGGATGTACTCGCCGTTGAACGCGCGCAGCTTCTTGACGTCGAAGAACGCCGGGGAGCTGTTGACGTCCTCCAGCCGGAACTCCTCCTCGACCACGCTCCACGGGACGATCTCGCGGTCGCCGGAGGGCGCCCAGCCCAGCAGCATGAGGTAGTTGCGCGTGGCCTCGGCGAGGAAGCCCTCGGCCTGGTAGTCCTCCAGCGCGACCTTGTCCCGGCGCTTGGAGAGCTTCTGGCGCTTCTCGTTCACGATGACGGGGACGTGCGCCCAGGTGGGCGGCTGCGCGCCGAGGGCCTCCCACAGCAGCTGCTGCTTCGGCGTGTTCGACAGGTGCTCGTCGCCGCGGATGACGTGGGTGATGCCCTGGACCATGTCGTCGACGACGTTGGCGAGCATGAACAGCACCGAGCCGTCCGCCCGCGCGATGACGAAGTCCTCGATCGTGGCGTTCTCGAACGCGGGCTTGCCGCGGATCAGGTCGACGACGATCGTCGTGCCCTCGTCCGGAGTGCGGAAGCGCAGCGCGCGCCCCGGGCCCGGCTCCAGGCCGCGGTCGCGGCAGAAGCCGTCGTAGCCGCGGTGGGAGTCACCGGTCCGCGCGATCACGTCGTCGCGCGTGCAGTCGCAGAAGTACGCGCGGCCGGCGGCGCGCAGCCGCTCGACGGCCTCGCGGTGCTTGTCGGCGTTGGCCGACTGGAAGTACGGCCCTTCGTACTCGTTCTCGTCGATGCCCAGCCAGCCGAGGGCGCGGATGATCCCCTCGGTCCACTCCGGGCGGTTGCGCGAGGCGTCGGTGTCCTCGATGCGCAGGACCAGCGCACCGCCCGCCTGCTTGGCGAAGACCCAGTTGAACAGCGCCGAACGCGCTCCCCCGACGTGGAAAATGCCGGTGGGCGACGGCGCGAACCGGGCTCTGATGGTGCCGGAGCCGTGCTCCGGGGAAGAAGGGTCAGTCACGGGACACCACTGTATTGCTGAGCGTGCCGATGTTCTCGATCATTACGGCCACCTCGTCGTCCACCTGCAGCGGCCCGACGCCCTCCGGCGTGCCGGTGAGGATGACGTCGCCGGGCAGCAGGGTCATGATCTGGCTGACGTACTCGATCAGCTCCGGGATGCCGTGGAGGAGCTGCTTCGTGCTGGACGACTGGCGGGTCTCGCCGTTCACCGTGGTGGTGATGGCGAGGTCGGACGGGTCGAGCTCCGTCTCGATCCACGGACCGAGCGGGCAGAAGGTGTCGAAGCCCTTGGCCCGCGTCCACTGCCCGTCACGCTGCTGAAGATCGCGCGCCGTGACGTCGTTGGCGCAGGTGTAGCCGAGGATGACGTCCGCCACCCGGGACGCCGGGACGTCGCGGCACAGCCGCCCGATGACGACGGCCAGCTCACCCTCGAAGTCGACGCGCTCGGACAGGCTCGGGTAGACGATGGTCTCGCGGTGGCCGATCACGGCCGTGGACGGCTTCATGAAGACGACCGGCTCGGCCGGTGGTTCGCCGCCCATCTCACGGGCGTGCTCGGCGTAGTTCTTGCCGATCGCGACGACCTTGCTCGGCAGGATCGGCGCCGTCAACCGCACGTCGGCCAGTGGCTGGCGCTCCCCGGTGAGCTGGATCTCCCCGAACGGGTGGGCGGCGATGGTGGCGATGGTCTCGTCGTCCTCGACCACGCCGAAGGACAGGCCGCCGTCTTTGGTGAACCTCGCGATACGCACGTTACGAGGCTATCGACATCCGCCACTGCCCTCGCCGTCGGTCTCCGTAAGACTGAAGCCGGTCACCGCGCGACTCGGCTCACCGGCCCGGCAGACGGCTCAGCGGGCGACGAACGCGCAGGGCGCTCCGTTCAGCCGGCAGTCGGCCGGCATCGACGGCGATCCGGAGCCGCCGAACCGGACCTCGAGCGTCGCGCCGGGGGCGATCGGCCGTGCCGTCGCCGTACTGGTGAGGACCGCGTCCTCACCCCTCCGCTGGAGGACCGCGTCCCAGGTGTTGTGGATGTCGGCCCCTGGATACCGGAAGGAGAGCGTCCAGGACGGCATCGGCTGGTCCCCGTGGTTGGCGATCGTGACGGTGCCCTCGAAGTAGCCCGCGTCGCGCTCGACGGTGCGGTACGCGATCTGCGCCCCGGAAGGGGCGGCATGACGGACAGGCTGCGGCGCGCATGACTTGCCGCCGCACGGGGCGGGATGCTTGTCGCCCCCGGAGAACCCGCCGTACACCAGTAGGAACCCGACGCCCATGAGAACGGCGCCCGCGAGGATGACGCCGACCCGGAGCGCTCGGGTGAGCGGTCTCCTCCCGGCCACGGGAGGTGCCACCGGCCGGTACGGGCCGCCGGGCGGCAAGGGGATGCCCTCCTCCACGGTCACCGGCGCGGCGTACGGTCGCGGCGGCGGGATGATCGGGTGCACCTGCACGTCCGTCGCCGGCACGGGCCGCGTGGCGCCCGCCTGGCTCTCGCCCGCCTCCCCCGGCGCGCCGGCCGACGAAGGCCCGGCCACCGACGGCGAGTCGGCCTCCAGGAAGGGCCCAGGAGTCGGATCCGCCGACGCCCCGTCCTCGTCCGGCCGGTCCATGCGCTCCCCTGCCTCGGCCGCAGCGTCGGCCCTCGTCGATACTCCGGCCTCGTCCGGCCGGTCCACATGCTTCCCTGCCTCGGCCGGCGTGTCGACCGCCGTCGGCGCTCCGGCCTCGGTCCGACCGGCGGCCGATGACGATGCGCCGGTCGCGGTCGGCCGATCCGTGGTCGCCGATGCCGCCGCCTCGCCCGGCGCGTCGCCCGGCCCGTCGCCCGGCCCGTCGCCCGGCCCGTCGCCCGGCCCGTCGCCCGGCCCGTCGCCCGGCCCGTCGCCCGGCCCGTCGGCAGGAGGGTACGCCTCGGCCGAGGGGGCGGCCGTCGCGGCGGGCCCGGCCCCGGTGGGCGCGTCGGTGTCCGTGGAAGCCGTTGCCGCCGGGGGTCGACCTCCCGGCGGGACGCCTTCCGGGCGCCACGGGGTGCCGACCGGTATCTCGTCGGTCACCCGCAGATGGGCGGGGACGTCCCTGTCGTCCCGTTCACCCGCCATACCCGTCGCCATGACGCCCTTTCTTCCCTCGCCTACCCGTTCCGACGATCGGCGGGCCGGGTTGGTTCAGAACGTACGAGTGCCCGCGCGGTCGAACTCCGCGCGGGCACTCGTCGATGCGGTGAGGGTCAGGGTTCGAGCGGCCGGTCGAGGGCGCGGCAGGCGGCGAGCCGTTGCTGCCGGTCCAGCATCGCGGTGATCGACTTGACCGCCTCAGGACGCCTGGTCCGGCTGGCGTCGGCCAGCCACTGGCCGGCCTCGGCGATCAGCCGCAGCTCGGCGTCGCGGTCGTACCGGAGCGAGCTCGGCGTACGTCGCTTGGGGGGCATGCGACCTCTCAATCGCCGATGATCTTGTCGAAGAACACGAAGGCGCTGACGAAGGCGACCCCTGCGGCCACCATCGACGAGGCGAGCCGGCGGTCACCGATGAAGGTGAGCGCGCCGGCCAGCGCGGCGATGACGACGGCGCACAGCGCGATCAGGCCCGTACGGACGGAGAGATGCGATCCGCGTGGGGCCGCGGATTCACCTGTGCCCATGCCGTCGTTCCTATGGTCACTTCGCCCGAAGGCACGTAGAGTCATGGGTGTCTTGACCTCCTTAGGGTCGGGACGTAGCGATTGCTGACGGCCTCCTGTTCGCGCAGGGGGCCGTCGCCTTTTTCACGGCGACGACCTTGGCCGTACGTGAGAGAAGTGTGGCGCTAAATGACCTTCGTCCGCCACCGATTCTCCAACCTCGCGAAAGTTTCCTGCGCCTCGCTGGCCTCTTCACATGGGCACGAAACGCGGAATCACGTCCCCACCTGCGGCGATCTTAGTAAACAGAATTAGATTCCGAACGGTTTCATCGCCGAGAGCGAACAGCCCTTTATGATCATGGCGTCACCTCATATTCGGTGAAATCCCGACATACCACCGATCTGCACGCGCATTTCGACTGTTCGTTTGCACGTGCATTAGAACGTTCCTCTTCATTCGCACCCGCACTCCACAGGACATACGGGACGACACGCGGTACATACGGGACGACACGCCGCGCGTCGCAGTGCCCCCGGTGACGCCCCCCGGGCGCGCCGCGAGAGGATTCGCTCATGAGCGTGGTGAAGATCAACGTGCTGACCGTGCCGGAGCCGATGAAGGAAGAGCTGGAGCGCCGGTTCGCCGGGCGCGCCGGGCTGGTCGAGGGGGCCGACGGCTTCGAGGGGTTCGAGCTGCTGCGCCCCGTCGAGGGCACGGACCGCTACCTCGTCTACACGCGCTGGCGAAGCGAAGAGGACTTCCAGCGCTGGACGGAGAGCCGGGCGTTCGCGGAGGGACACGCCCAGGCGGCGGCCGGCGCGGGCCACGGACACGGACATGGGCATGGCGGCCCGGCGTCGACCGGCGCCGAGCTGTGGTCGTTCGAGGTCGTCGAGCGGGCCACCCCGAAGGAGTGACCCGCCCGGCCGGGCGTCAGGACGGGTCGTAGCCCGCGCGCAGCAGGCAGTAGGTCACCGACTGCGCGAGCGCGTCCCACGAGGCGGCGATGACGTTGTCCTCGACGCCGACGGTGCCCCACTCGCCCGTGGCGTCGCTCGACTCGATGAGCACCCGGGTCCGCGCGTCGGTGCCGTGGGCGCCCTCCAGGATCCGGACCTTGTAGTCGACGAGCTCCAGGCCCGACAGCTCCGGATAGCTCCGCTCCAGGGCCAGCCGCAGGGCACGGTCCAGGGCGTTGACCGGGCCGTTGCCCTCGCCGGTGGCAACGATCCGCTCCCCCTTGGCGTGCAGCTTGACCGTCGCCTCGCTGACCATCGTGCCGTCGGGCAGGCGCTCGACGATCGTGCGCCAGGACTCCACGTCGAAGTAGCGGGGGCCCGCGCCGTCGAGTTCCTCGCGCAGCAGCAGCTCGAACGACGCATCCGCCGCCTCGAAGGTGTACCCCGCCGACTCCAGCTCCTTGACCCGCTCGACGACCTGGCGGGCCTTGTCACCGGTCAGCTCGTAGCCGAGCTCCCGGCCCTTCAGCTCCACCGACGCCCGGCCGGCCATGCTGGAGATCAGCATGCGCATGTCGTTGCCGACCAGCTCCGGGTCGATGTGCTGGTAGAGCATCGGGTCGACCTTGACGGCCGAGGCGTGCAGGCCCGCCTTGTGGGCGAACGCCGACATGCCGACGTACGGCTGCTGGGAGCCCGGCGCGACGTTCGTCACCTCCGAGACGGCGTGCGCGATGCGCGTCATCTCGCGCAACTCGACGCCGAGCTCGTAGCCGCGCTTGAGCTGAAGGTTGCCGACGACCGTGAAGAGGTTCGCGTTGCCGCTGCGCTCGCCGTACCCGTTGGCGCAGCCCTGCACATGCGTCGCCCCGGCCTTCACTGCGGCGAGGGTGTTGGCCACCGCGCAGCCGCTGTCGTCGTGGCAGTGGATGCCCAGGCGCGCGCCCGAGGCCACGACCTCGGCGACCACGTCGGCCAGCTCGTCGGGCAGCATCCCGCCGTTGGTGTCGCACAGCGCGATGACGTCGGCGCCCGCCTCGGCCGCCGTCCGTACGACCTCGAGGGCGTATTTCGGGTTCGAGCGGTAGCCGTCGAAGAAGTGCTCGGCGTCGAGGAAGACCCTCTGGCCCTCCGCACTCAGGTGGGAGACCGTGTCGCGGATCATCGCGAGGTTCTCCTCCAGCGTCGTGCGGAGGGCCAGTTCGACGTGCCGGTCGTGACTCTTGGCGACAAGGGTCACGACGGGCGCGCCGGATTCGCGCAGCGCGGCCACAAGAGGGTCGTCCGCGGCCTTCGCACCGGCCCGGCGGGTCGCGCCGAACGCGGCGAGCTGCGCGTTCTCCAGGTCGAGCTCGGTCTGAGCCCGCTGGAAGAATTCGGTGTCCTTGGGATTGGCGCCGGGCCAGCCGCCTTCGATGAAGCCGACCCCCAGCTCGTCGAGGCGGCGCGCGATGATCAGCTTGTCCGCCACGGTGAGGTTGAGGCCCTCCTGCTGGGCCCCGTCGCGCAACGTCGTGTCGTAGACGTGGAAGCCGTCATCACGCATGGGTGCTGTCCTGTTCGTGTCTGGAATATGCGGCGCCGCCGGAAAACAAAATGACCCCTCACGGGACGTGAGAGGTCTGCGCGCCGGCGGTGTGTGAACGTCTAGGTGCCGGCGCGCCAGCCGATAATCACCAGGCTGATGCGCATGATGGCTCCGAGTCTGCCACACCCTCGCCCCGATGGACACATCCATCTCACGATCCGAGACGCGCTCCGCTCACCAGCCCGAAGGCGCGAGACCCGCCGTCGCGAATCGAACTGACGATCGGCCGATTCACCTGCGCACAGATCCCGTTATCGACTACCGTCCGTCACGCTACGCATACTTTACGTTCTAGACGACGGGAGAGGATGATCGTGCTGGAGAAGCCGACCGACATGGAGACCGACGAACGCAGCGACGTCGAGCGCCGTTGTCAGGAGCTCAGCGAGCGCTGGCCGGACCGCAAGGTCGAGATCATCGACGGCCGGATCGTGGTGAGGGAGGTGCCCACCACCGATCACGCCGATGTCATCTTCGGCCTGATGCTCCAGCTCATGCCGTACGTTGCGAAGCGCGGCTGGGAGATCTGGCAGGACGTTGCGCTCTTCCTTGGTCCGCAGGTCGACCGGTACCGCCCCGAGCTGCTCGTCGTGCCGCAGGATCCGCCCAAGTGGGGCGACGACCATGTCTTCGGCAACGCCACCCATCTCGTCGTCGAGGTCGTCTCCAAGAGCAGTGTCCGCGACGACCACGAGGTCAAGCCCCGGACCTGCGCGCGGGGCGGGGTTCCGCTGTATCTGGTGGTCGACACATTCGCCGGCAAGGCGCGACTGCTGAGCCAGCCCGGTAAGGACGGATACGCGCACGAGGTGGACGTGAAGCTCGGCGAGCCGATGGACCTCCCGGCCCCCTGGGAGCTGACCCTCGACACGGCCCGACTGACGGTCTGATCGCGTCGGCGGCCGATCCGCGTACGGGCCGCTCACAGCGCAGCAGACCAGCGATGCGGCCTCCAGCGTCCACAGGTTGGTGATCTTCGTCTTGCCTTCCGAGATCGGGGCGTGGGTTCGCGGATGATGGAAAGCGGCCGTACCTGGCCATCGCGTTGAGATGATGATCAAGAAACCGCCAGGATTCCTCTCGCCGCTCTTCAGGGGGAACACATGGACACGGGGCATCGACGGCCTGTCCGGGGTCACGTCGTCTCTTGGGACGAGGAAGCGGGATGGGGAGTGCTCACCTCGCCGGAGGTGCCCGGCGAGGTATGGGCGCACTTCTCATCCATCCGGCTTCCGGACCCGGACGCGTTCGCGGCGTTGAGTCCTCGTGAGCCTGTGCTCTTCACCTGGGAGGAAGCCGATCAGGACGGCTATTCCTTCCGAGCGGTCGAAGTTCGCCGGGCGTCCGACGTCACCGACTCCACCGTCTGGGGACAGGACGAGCCCGGGGACGCCCCCGGTTACCGCTCCGATCTAGAGATCCAGTGGGACGAAGATCGGTAGCGGGACAAACGAAAGAGGAATACATGCGCACGATGAGCAAGCTGCTCGTCGCCCCCGTTCTCGCGGCCGCCGTCACGACCGGTGCCGCAACCGCCGCCTCGGCGTCGGTGGCCCCTCAGGCCGCCCACAAGCACTTCACCTTCACCAAGAAGCACGAGGGTCACAAGTACACCGGCAAAGCGGGCACCTTCCACGCGCAGATCGCCGTGAAGCACCCCAAGAAGGGCTACCCGATGGCCTGGAGCTTCAAGGTCGCCCCGGCGCTGCAGGCGATCGCGACCGGCAGGATGACCTGCACCGCGACCGGACTGAACGGCCACTACCACGACAAGCACGTCGTGCCGGTGAGCTACCTCTGGCACTCCTCGGTCAAGGGACACCGCACGAAGAAGGTGTACAACCTGTCCCTCACCTGCCACTTCCCCGTGCAGGTCGCCGGGAAGCCCGGCAAGGCGACCATCGGTCACTCGTTCTACTACGCGATCGACCCCTCCTCGCGTAACCGCGTCGCCGCGCCCGAGGGTGCGTCGGCGATGACGACCACGGTCCGCATCAGCCGCTGACCTGATCGAGGGCGCGCCTCCCAGCGGGAGGCGCGCCCTCGCCGTGTCCGGCGTCAGGCGAGCTTGTGGATCCAGCCGTACGGGTCGGGGCGCTCGCCGTACTGGATGCCGACGAGCTCCTCACGGAGCCGCATCGTGACCGGGCCGGGCTCGCCGGAGCCGACGAGCCACTCGTCCTTGGCGCTCTTGACCCGGCCGACCGGCGTGATCACGGCGGCGGTGCCGCAGGCGAAGACCTCGGTGAGTTCGCCGGAGGCGTTGCCCTCCCGCCACTGATCCGTGGAGATGCGCCCCTCGGAGGCCGGGACGCCGAGGTCGGGGGCGAGCTTGAGCAGGGAGTCGCGGGTGATGCCGGGGAGCAGCGTGCCGGTGAGGGCGGGCGTCATGACGCGGGCGTCCGGGCCGGAGCCGTACACGAAGAAGAGGTTCATGCCGCCCATCTCCTCGACCCAGCGGTGCTCGTTCGCGTCGAGCCACACGACCTGGTCGCAGCCCTCCTGGACGGCCTGGGCCTGGGCGACGAACGCGGCGGCGTAGTTGCCGCCGCACTTGGCGGCGCCGGTGCCGCCGGGGGCGGCCCGGGTGTACTCCTCCGACAGCCAGACCGAGACCGGCTTGATCCCGCCGGTGAAGTACGACGCGGACGGCGAGGCGATGACGATGAACAGGTACGACGAGGACGGGCTGTTCACGCCGAGGCCGCGCTGGGTCGCGATGATGAAGGGACGCAGGTAGAGGCTGTGCCCCTCCTGGGTCGGCACCCAGTCGCGGTCGGCGTCGACCAGCAGTTCCAAGGAGCGGACGAACGTCTCCTCCGGCAGCGGCGGCATCGCCATCCGCTCGCAGGAGGTGTTGAAGCGCGCGGCGTTCGCGTACGGGCGGAAGGCGACGATCGACCCGTCGGCCCGGCGATAGGCCTTCAGGCCCTCGAACAGCTCCTGGGCGTAGTGGAAGACCGCCGTCGCCGGATCGAGCATCAACGGCGCGTACGCCTCAAGGCGCGCGTCATGCCAGCCGTGCTCCGCGTCCCACCGGATGGTGATCATGTGGTCCGTGAAGGCCTGGCCGAAGCCCGGGTTCTCCAGCAGTCGTTCGCGCTCGTCCGCCGGCGTGCGGTGGTCGGAGAGCCGCATGTCGAACTCGATGGTCATCTGACGTCCTCTCGCGGTGCGGCCTCTTCGCCGCTCCGTACTCATTGTCGCCTTTTGTCGCCTTCAAGTCTCCTTTGCTCACGGCAGCCCAAAAAGGGCGCGCCGTGGGGCGCGCCCGGAGGGTTTCCCTGGGGGAAAGGCGCGCCCTAGCCGGATACTCGCTCGGCGATGTCATCGCCCGCCTCGCGGGTGGACCGCGCGGCCCAGGCGCCCTGGCGCTCGATGAGGTCGTCGGAGACGGCCTGCTCCACCTTGCGGGCCTCGGCGGTCAGGCCGAGGTGGTCGAGGAGCAGCGCGACGGAGAGGACGGTCGCGGTCGGGTCGGCCTTGCCCTGACCCGCGATGTCGGGGGCGCTCCCGTGGACCGGCTCGAACATGCTCGGCGCCGCACCCGTGGGGTTGATGTTGCCGCTGGCCGCCAGGCCGATGCCACCGGCCACCGCCGCGCCCAGGTCGGTGATGATGTCGCCGAACAGGTTGTCGGTGACGATCACGTCGTAGCGCTCGGGCTGCGTCACGAAGAACATCGTGGCGGCGTCGACGTGGGAGTAGTCGACCTCGATGTCCGGGTACTCCTTCGCCACGGCGTCGACCGTGCGCGACCACAGGTCGCCCGCGTAGACCAGGACGTTGTTCTTGTGGACGAGGGTGAGCTTCTTGCGGGGCCGACGCGCCGCCTGCTCGAAGGCGTAGCGCACGACGCGCTCGACGCCGAACGCGGTGTTGAGGCTCTCCTGCGTGGCGACCTCGTGCGGCGTGCCCTTGCGGAGCACCCCGCCCGCACCGGCGTACAGGCTCTCGGTGCCCTCCCGCACGACCAGCATGTCGATGTCCTCGGGCCGGGTGTCGGCGAGCGGCGTCGCCACGCCCGGGTAGAGCCGCACCGGGCGCAGGTTGACGAAGTGGTCGAGCTCGAACCGCAGCCGGAGCAGCAGGCCGCGCTCCAGCACGCCACTGGGCACGGTCGGGTCGCCGACGGCTCCGAGCAGGATGGCGTCGTGCTCGCGGATCTCCGCCAGCACGGAGTCCGGAAGCGTCTCACCGGTCTTGTGCCAGCGGGCCGCGCCCAGGTCGTACGCCGTCTGCTCGATCTTGAGGCCGAGCGCGTCGAGGACCTTGAGGCCCTCGGCGATCACCTCGGGGCCGATGCCGTCGCCCGGAACGACGGCCAGGCGGATGCTGCGGGAAGCCATGCGTGTACCTTACCGGGTCGTCTCATCCCATGAGAAGTCGTCTCAAATTATGGGCGATTTCCGCCCATGCGCTGGATGCCGCCCGTTCCCTGGATGCCGCCGACCCGCGGGCACCGCCGGCCCCTGACGCGCCACGCGGTCCCGCCGCACCACCGGTCCCCGGCCCGCCGTACGGCGGGGAACCGTCCGGAGCCAGGAGCGGCGCCGAGCCCGGAAGCGCCGCCGGTTCTCATGCGCCGCGCGATCCCACCCCACCGCCGGCGCCTGTCGCGCGGCCCGTACCCGGCCCGCCGTACGGTCCCGGCGCGCCGTACGGGCCGGGGACGTTGCCCGCTCCGGCGATGGCCCGGTCGAACACCAGGGCGCGAGCGGTCGCCAGGCCCGTGGCCAGCGCGCCCAGGACGACCGCGTCATCGCCGAGCGGGGACACCTCGACGCGCGGCGGCCCGAGCGGCGTCATGGTCTCGAGCCGGTCGCGCACCTCGTCGAGCAGGACGTCCGCGCCGTGACCGCCGATGCCGCCGCCGAGGGCGATCAGCTCGGGGTCGAACAGGGCGATCACACCGGCCAGCGCGTGGGCGAGGTGGTCGGCCTCCCGCGCGACCGTCTGGACCGCCGTCGGCTCGCCGTCGCGCGCCTCGTCGAACACCCGCTTGGCCGTGATCTCGCCGGTCATGCCGAGCCGCCGGGCCGTGGCGACCACTCCGGTCGCCGAGGCGACCGCCTCGAGCATGCCGTGCCGCCGGGAGTCCGCCACGCGGGCGACCGGGTCGGCCTCCCCCATCGGCAGGAACGCGATCTCGCCGGCCGCGCCGCGCGCGCCGCGGTAGAGGCGGCCGTCGATGATGATCCCCATGCCGATGCCGGTGCCGATCGACACGTAGACGAAGTGCCGCAGCCCGGCGCCGAGCCCGTAGCCCTGCTCGCCGAGCGCGGCCAGGGCGATGTCGTTCTCGATCGCGAACGGCGCGGGCAGCCGCTCGGCGAGCTTCGCGGTGACTCCGGGGGTGTTCCAACCGGGGATGTTCGGCGCGAGGTGAAGGCGTTCGTTCTCGACGTCGTGCACGCCGGGCGTGCCGAGCACGATGTTGGTGATCTCACCGCCGGCCGCCGCGGCGAGACCGTCGACGATCTCGCTGAGCTGGCCGATCAGCTCGGTCGCGCCTCCGGACCGCGCGGGGACGTCCTCCCGTACGGCGATCTCGCCGCCGAGGTCGACCAGGGCGGCGCGCACCCACTGGCGGCCGACGTCGATGCCGATGACCCACCCGGCCTCCGGCCGGATCTCATAGAGCAGCGCCGCCCGCCCGGCGTTGCCGGTCCGGTGGCCGACGGGGCGGACCAGCCCGGCCCGCTCCAGGTCGGCCAGGGCCAGCGAGATCGTGGGCTTGGACAGCCCGGTCTCCTCGGCGAGCTGCGGTCGTGACACCGGCCCGAGCAGCCGGATCCGCTCGTACACCGCACGCTCGTTCATGATGCGCAACACGCTCGTGGTGTTGGCCGTCTCCCCGCCCCTGGGCACGTTCATCCTCTCGCCGTACGCTGCACAACAGAGTGTCACATGCCGTCGAGGACTTGATTTGTTAGGGAGGCTCTCTTACATTCTCCCCAAACGCCGCTGACCAGGCAGAAGGCCCCTATAGCGCCATGAAAGGGAGTGGGGAGCCATGACGTCTCCCACGGCACCGGGGTTCGAGCGTCGCCTCGGGCTGTTCCAGGCCACCACCGTCAACATGACACAGATGTGCGGCATCGGGCCGTTCGTCACGATTCCCGCAATGATCAGCGCCCTGCAGGGCCCACAGGCCATGTTCGGCTGGGTGATCGGCGCGATCATCGCGGTCGCGGACGGCCTCGTGTGGGCCGAGCTCGGCGCCTCGATGCCCGGCGCGGGCGGAACGTACCTCTACCTGCGTGAGGCGTTCCAGTACCGCACCGGCCGCCTCATGCCGTTCCTGTTCGTCTGGTCGGCGGTGCTGTTCATCCCGCTGATCATGTCGACCGGGGTGATCGGGCTGGTGCAGTACGCCGGGTACCTGTGGCCCGCGCTCGTCCACGGCAAGGGTCTGTCGACCCTCGGCCACGTGGTCGCGGTCGGCGTCGTCGGCCTGGTCGTCCTCGCGCTGTACCGGCGGATCGGCGACATCGGGAAGATGACCTCGATCTTCTTCGTCGTCATGCTGGTCTCGGTCCTCGGCGTGATCGTCGCGGCGTTCACCCACTTCCACTCCAGCCTGGCCTTCGGCTTCCCGCACGACTCGAGCTCGAAGTTCTTCAGCGGCCTGGGCGCGGGCCTGGTCATCGCGATCTACGACTACCTCGGCTACAACACCAGCGCCTACCTCGGCGCGGAGGTGCGCGATCCGGGACGGGTCATCCCCCGCTCGATCATCTACGCCATCCTCGGCATCATGGGGCTGTACTTCCTGCTCCAGCTGGGCGTGCTCGGCGTCGTGCCCTGGCAGGAGGCGAAGGACTCCAGCTCCGTGGCCTCCCTGGTGCTGGAACGCACCTGGGGCAAGGGCGTCGCCCAGGTGTTCACGGTCGGGATCATCATCACGGCGTTCGCCTCGGTCTTCGCCGGGCTGCTCGGCGGCTCGCGCGTGCCCTACAACGCGGCACGCGACAAGGTGTTCCTCCCGTGGTTCGGGCGGCTGCACCCGCGCCTGCACTTCCCCACGGTCGGCCTGTACGCGATGGGCGTCGTCACGGCGATCGGCTCGCTGTTCACCCTCACCGACGTGATCAGCATGCTCACCGCGGTGTTCGTGCTCGTGCAGTCGGTGGCCCAGATCGCCGCCGTCACGGTGCTGCGGATCCGTCGGCCGGACATGCCCCGCCCGTACAAGATGTGGCTGTACCCGCTGCCCAGCCTCGTGGCCCTCGCGGGCTGGATCTACATCTACCAGGCGGCCGGGCTCAAGCCGATCCTGCTCTCGGTGGCCTGGCTCGCCGCCGGCGTCATCGCCTACCTGGCCTGGGCCCGCGCCGAGCGGGCCTGGCCGTTCGGTCACGAGGAGATCCACGAGGGCTTCGCCGAGCACCCTGGGCAGGCCTCCGCATGACGATGGACGGTACGTCGGTCGGCGAGTTCGTGCTCGGGATCGACTTCGGGGGGACCAAGGTGGCGCTCGCGACGGCGAGCGTCACCGGAGAACCGGTGAAGCGCACGCGCCTGGCGACACACGCCGCCGACGGCGCCAAGGAGGTGGTGCGCCGGGTACTGGACGCGGCGCACGACCTCGTCGCGGGCACGCCCGGCCGCCTCGTCGCGGCCGGCGTGTCCACGTTCGGGGTGATCCGCGAGGGCCGGGTGCGCCTCGCGCCCAACGTCCCCGGCTGGGAGGACCTCCCGCTGCCCGCCCTGCTCCAGGACGGGCTGGGCGTCCCCGCGGTCCACGTCGACAACGACGTCAACGCGGCGGCCGTCGCCGAACTGCGCTGGGGCCGGCTCCAGGGGACGAACGTGGGTCTCTACGTCAACCTGGGCACCGGCACCGGCGCGGCCATCGTGGTCGGCGGCAAGGTCGTCCCCGGCACGCACGGCGCGGCCGGCGAGATCGGGTACCTGCTGCGCGAGCCCGGCGAGCCGGGCTACACGGACGGGCGCGCGCCGCTCGAGGAGTACACGTCCGGGAGCGGGCTGGCCGCCCGCGGATCCGCGCTGCTCGGCGAGCGGGTCACGGCCGAGGAACTCTTCACCCGGGACGAGCCCGCCGTGAAGGCGCTGCTCGACGACGCCGCCGCGGCGGTGGGGATGGCGGTCGCCAACCTGACGATCTTCCTCGACCCCGAACGCGTCGTCGTCGGCGGCGGGATGGCCGAGGTGTTCCTGCCCGCCCTCCGCGCCGCGATCGCCCGCGCGACGCCCTTCCCGCCGCCGGTCGACGCCGCGCGCTTCGTCGACGACGCCGCGCTGATCGGCGCCCTCGCCCTCGGCGTCGAGGCCGCCTGACGCGACCGGTCCCTTACGGGCGGACGGATTCGTCACCCGGGGCCGTATCGCCGGCGCGGGTCGGTCTCCTACGGAAGATGCGGATAGCACGCCTGCGGGCGCTCGCGGCGCTGTGGCCGCGGGCGCCCGTACGGCGAAGGGTCAGCGACCGGCGGCGCCGCCGTTGTCGCGGCGGTCCAGCGCGGTCTGAACGGCTCGGGCGGCCTCTTCGGCGACCTCGTCGGCAGGGGTCCAGACGGGAGTGGCGTCCATGGGATTCGTCTCCGTGAAAGGTGTCAAGGGCGGACGGATCAAATGGGACTCACGGCCAGCGGCGCACTCCGCGGCGGGTCGCCGGCCTGCCCAATGATCAGGCCCCGCCGCGGCGGCTAAGAATGAGTACGAAGCGCCGCATGACCTTTTCGACGCTACCCGCCGATCCCCATTCTGTCTCGCCTCTCGGCCGGGAATCTCACATACCAAGACGCTTTACCGAGCCGCGGCGTCCGACCTCGTCTTTCTCGAGGGCATTCCTCGACGAAGAATCTTCTTTCAGGCCGGCCGGGCCTCATGGTCGAGGTCGACCCGGCGCCCCTGGTCGGCGCCGATCTCCTCGGTGATCGCGTCGACGAGATCGAGGGTGAGCGCCGAGTCGACGGTCAGCGCGATCAGGGCCCGTCCGCCCTTCTCGTGCCGGCCCACCTGCATCCCGGCGATGTTGACGCCCGCGTCGCCGAGCAGCCGGCCGACCACGCCGACCATCCCGGGCCGGTCGGTGTAGGTGAAGAAGCCCATGTGCGCGGCCGGCGCGATCTCCATGACGTAGCCGTTCACCTCGACGATCCGCTCGACGTGCCGTGGCCCGGTCAGAGTGCCGGACACCGACACGGTCGCGCCGTCGGCCATCGTGCCGCGCACCGTCAGGAGGTTGCGCCAGTCGGGGCTGTCCTCGCACGTGGTCAGCGTCACCTCGACGCCCCGGGCGCGCGACAGCAGAGGCGCGTTGACGTACGTCACCGCCTCTTCGACCACGTCCGTGAACGCGCCCTTCAGCGCGGCCAGCTCCAGCACCTTCACGTCGTGCCGGGTGATCTCGCCGCGCGCCTCCACCTCGAGGCGCACGGGCAGGCCGCCGGCGAGCGCGGTGAAGATCCGCCCGAGCTTCTCCGCGAGCGGCAGCGCGGGCTTGACGTCCTCGGCGACGACCCCGCCCCGGACGTTGACCGCGTCGGGCACGAACTCGCCCGCGAGCGCCAGCCGGACCGAACGGGCGACCTGGGTGCCCGCCTTCTCCTGTGCCTCGTGGGTGCTCGCCCCGAGGTGCGGGGTGACCACGACGTTGTCGTGGCTGAACAGCGGGCTGTCGGTGCACGGCTCGCTGCCGAACACGTCCAGGGCCGCTCCCGCGACGCGTCTCTCCTTGAGCGCCAGGTCGAGGGCGTTCTCGTCGACGATGCCGCCCCGCGCGGCGTTGACGATCCGCACGGACGGCTTGACGAGCCGCAGCTCCCGGTCGCCGATGAGGCCGATCGTCTCGGGGGTCTTCGGCAGGTGTACGGAGATGAAGTCACTGGCGCTCAGCAGCTCGTCGAGCGGGACGAGCCGCGCGCCGAGCTGCGCCGCACGCGCCGCCTGGACGTACGGGTCGAAGGCGATGACCTGCATCCCGAATGCCGCGAGCCGCTGCGCGACGAGCACGCCGATGCGGCCGAGGCCGAGGATCCCCATGGTCTTGTCCTGCAGCTCCACCCCCGTGTACGCGGCGCGCCGCCACTCGCCGCGTTTGAGGGCGGCGTGCGCCTGCGGAACGTTCCGGGCGGTCGCCAGCAGCAGCGCGATCGCGTGCTCGGCCGCGGTGACGATGTTCGAGGTCGGCGCGTTGACGACCATGACGCCGGCGCGGGTCGCCGCCTCGACGTCGACGTTGTCGAGGCCGACGCCGGCGCGGGCGACGACGCGCAGCCGGGGCGCGGCGGCCAGCACGGCGGCGTCGACCGTCGTCGCGCTGCGGACGATCAGGGCGTCCGCGTCGGCCACGGCGGTGACGAGCGCGGCGCGATCGGCGCCGTCGACGCGGCGGAGCTCGAAATCGGGCTCCAGGAGCGCCAGACCGGCGGGCGAGAGCTCTTCGGCGATTAGCACGACAGGCCTTCTCACGGGCACGACCCCCTGCGCAGGTTGCACGGTACGGGGACGTGTGATCCGCACGAGGCGTGACCCTCGCCCTCCGCGACTTTAGTAATGCCCGGTGTATCCGCCAATGAGATCTGGTGAATAGGCGTTGCCTTGGCCGGGTTCGGCCCATCAGGTGTCCCACACGCACTAATGTCGGGCGCATGGCAAACGGAAACCCGACGCTGGCGGACGTGCTCGCCCAGCGCGGTGAACCTGAGGAGATCCTGCGCGCGCTCGTGGACGGCGGGGTCCTCATCGTGACCAACCCCGACGGCTCCGTCCTGGTCGGGCAGCTCGAGGATGAGAGCGTCGCGCTCGCCGCGTTCACCAGCCCGGGTGCGTACAGCGAGAAGTCCGAGAGCGAGGAGTTCCAGCAGGCCGACGCCGCCCTGCTGCTGGAGATCGCCCGCAGCGGCGAGGTCCAGGCGCTGGTGATCGACCCGGAGAGCGACGACGCCGCTCTCATCCCGTTCAGCGACGTTCAGGGCTACCTCGTCACCCAGGGCATGGGCGTCGACGAGGATGTCGAGGTGGCGTTCCGCGCCAGCGAGCACGAGTTGGTCCCGCACCTCAAGGACGGCGTCGCCGAGCGGCTGCCGGACTTCCCCGCCGTCGAGCGCGTGTGGATCTCCGACGTCCGCATGCCGAGCGGCGTCGAGGGCATCATGCTGCACGTCGTCATCTCCGAGGGCGCCGACCCGCAGCTCGCCAACGACCTGCTCCAGGCCACGATGGAGAAGCTGCCGGCCAGCGACGTTCCGGTGTTCGCGCACGTCGCGGACGACGAGAGCGAGGAGTTCCTCGCCGAGATGGAAGCCGCCGTCGTACGCCGCTGAGTCAGTGGGTTCCCGGCCGGACGAGACCGTTCTCGTAGGCGTAGACCACCGCGTGAACGCGATCGCGCAGACTCAGCTTGTCCAGGACATGGGCGAGGTGGGTCTTGACGGTCGTCTCGGCGATGAGCAGCGCCCGGGCGATCTCCGTGTTGGTCCGGCCGGCGACCACGAGATCGAAGACCTCGCGTTCGCGCGCGCTCAGCCAGGCCAGGGCGGCCGGCGGCCGTGGCGGGACGCGTCCCCGGTCGGTGAACGCCTCGATCAGCGGTCTGGTCACGCCGGGTGAGATGAGCGCGCCGCCGTGGGCGGCGGAACGCACCCCCAGCAGGAGTTCCTCCGGCATCGCGTGCTTGAGGAGGAAGCCGCAGGCGCCCGCGCGAAGGGCGTCATAGACGTATTCGTCCAGGTCGTAGGTGGTCAGGATGACGACGTGCGACCCGCTCCCGGGCGGGCCGGCGGCGATCCGGCGGGTCGCCTCGATGCCGTCCATCACCGGCATCCTGATGTCCATCAGGACCACGTCGGGTGCCGTCTCGCGCGTGCGCGCCACCGCGTCGGCCCCGTTGGCCACCTCCGCGACCACGGTGAGATCGGGCTGGCCGCCGACCAGCGCGACCAGCCCCGCGCGAACCAGCGCCTGATCGTCCGCCACCAGCACGGTGATCCGCCGTCCCGATGTCATGATCGGTCCTTCCGGGGAACGTAGGGAAGCGCCGCGGTCACCGTGAACCCGCCGTCCGTGGGCGAGGCGCGCAGGTTCCCGCCGGCCGCCTCCGCCCGCTCGCGCATGCCGAGCAGCCCCCGGCCTCCCGTGCCCGGCCGGCCGCCCCTCCGCCCCCGGTCCGACGGTCCGTTGACGATCTCGAGAGTGAGCCGGTCGTCGAGGTAGCACAGCGTGACGAGGGTCGGGGCGCCCGGCGCGTGCCGGGCGACGTTCGTCAGCGACTCCTGGACGATGCGGTACGCCGAGAGCTGCAGGCCGGGGCTCAGCTCGCGGACGCTCCCGGTTACCTTCAGGTCGGCCGGAACGCCGGCTTCGCGGGCACCGGCCAGGAGCGTGCCGATCTCGGCCAGGGAGGGCACCGGCCGGCGCGGCGCACCGCCGGGGCCGGTCTCGTCGTCCCGCCGTAGCGTGCCGAGCAGATGGTTCAGCTCGGTCAGCGCGTCGCGGGACAGGCCCTCCACCGTGGCGAGCGCCTCCAGCGGTGGCGATCCGTTCAGCCGGGCGGCCCCGGCCTGCACGGCGATCGCCGAGAGCTGGTGCGCGAGCACGTCGTGGAGTTCGCGGGCGATCCTGGTGCGCTCGGCCAGGTGTGCCGCCTCGACGGCGGCGGCGGCCTCGGCCCGTCGCGCGGTGGCCGCGTCGCCGACCAGGAACGCCGCCCCGAGGAGCGCGAACGGCAGCCCGGCCGCGCGGTGCAGGTTGAGCGCCACCCCGATGACGGCCCCGATCGCCAGGCAGGTCCGCCCGAGCCACCGCGCGTACCTCCGCGCCCCCGTGTCGTACGCGCCCACGCCGTACGCCGCCACCAGCACCGCCGCGAACGCCGCGATGACGTTCTGCCGCAGTGCGGCGCGGGCCGCGAGCACGCCGCCCGCGATCAGGAGCACCGGGACCGGGAACCGCCGCCGCCACAGCATGGGAACGGAGGCGGCCACCTCCAGGGCGAGGTAACCGAGGACGACCGGGGTGGCGGGGACGTGCGTGGCCGGCTTCCACCACCACGGCACGTCCGGCGCGCCCCACACGAACAACGCCGCCGCGACGAAGGCGTCGACCCGCCGTGGCGTCACGACCTGACCGGGCATGGTTCCCTCCCGCCGTGGGGCGCGCCGGCGCCCCACGGGACGATCTCATCAGTTCACATCGGAGCGGCGGAACACCAGAACGGCGGCGAGCGCGCCGGCCACGAGGGTCGCGGCCAGGCCCGCGAGGCCGGCGAGCGGACCCGGCGATCCACCGGCGTCGGGGATGAACCGCGACCAGAAATTGTCCGGCAGGGTGGTGACCGAGCCGAGCCCGGCGGCGAAGCCCATCCATTCCCCCACCCAGGTCGCGGGCGTCCACCGACCGGTACCGGGCAGTCCGGCCAGGGCCAGCATCGCGACGAAGATCCCGGCGGTGGCCGCCATCGTCCCGACCGAGCCACGTGTGAGGACGGCGGCGAGCAGCCCCACGACGGCGAACACCGCCAGGACCGGCAGCGCGCGACCGCACTGGGCGGCCGAATGACGCAGCTCGGCGGCCACCGGGGCGTCCGGATGAGGCAGGTGGTAGGCCCGGACCAGGATGGGACCGGCCGCCGCGAGCGCCGCCCAGCAGGCGGCGACGACGCCGGCCGCGGCGAGCCACAGGCTCACGAGCTTGGCGGCGAGCACCCGTCCGCGGTGCCCGCACCGGGCCAGCACGGTCTTCAGCGTCCGGCCCGACCATTCGCCCCCGATATGACCGCCTGCCAGCAGGGCCACCGCCAGCACACCGGGCAGCGACGCCATGAGCCCGGCCGCCTCGGCGCCCGCGGCCGCCGGATCGAGCTGCGCGGCGGTCCGTCGCGCGTCCTCGATCTCGCGCGCGTGCCGGAGCTCGGCCCGGGCCCGTGCGCTCGTCTCGGCGACCGCGCACGCCTGTCCTTCCGGCATCCCCATCTCCGCGCACGACGTCGGCGCGGAGGCCGTGTCGCGGGCGTCTCTTGCGGCATTGGACGCGCCGGCGACGGCCAGCAGCACGCAGAACAGCATGGCCGCGAACGCCACGCCGTACAGCAGGGGCCGGTTCAGTTTGCGCAGTTCAGCGCGGAGTGGACGCATCGGTGGCCTCCTCGGCGGCGGTCAGGGTCAGGAAGGCCTCTTCCAGGCCGGGGCGTTCGACGAGGATCTGGCGGGCCCATACGCCGGCGTTTCCGAGCGTTCGGTTGACCTCGCGGCCGTCGGCGCCCTCGACCAGCAGCGCCTCGGGCCCGTCGGTCCGCAGCGTCCGGCCCGCCAGGGCCTCCCGGGCGCGATCCAGGTCGGTCTCGTCGAGCACGACGCGCAGCCTCCGCCGTACGGTGGACAACCCGGCGACCGGTCCCTCCTCGACCAGGCGCCCGTGGTCCATCACCGCGACGCGATCGCAGACCTGTTCGACCTCCGCGAGCAGGTGGCTCGACAGGAACACCGTCGTCCCATCGTCCGCGAGGGACCGCAGCAGCGCCCGGAACTCCCGGATGCCGGCCGGGTCCATCCCGTTGGTCGGCTCGTCCAGCACGAGCAGGACCGGATCGGACAGCAGCGCCGCGGCGAGCCCCAGCCGCTGCCGCATGCCCTGGGAGTACGCCTTCACCTTCCGCTCGGCGACGGCGGACAGGCCGACCCGTTCCAGGGCCGCGCCGACCGCGTCGGGGCGGGGCGGAGGCGGTCCGTGCAGGGCCACCACCTCCAGGTTGCGGCGGCCGGTCAGCCACGGATAGAACGCCGGCTCCTCGATCATCGCGCCGACCCGGGCCAGTCCGTCGGGGTCGGGGAGCCGCTGCTCGTTCACCCAGGCGCGGCCCGCCGTCGGCCTGACGAGCCCGAGCAGCATGCGCATCGTCGTCGTCTTGCCCGAGCCGTTGGGGCCGAGGAAGCCGAAGACCTGACCGGCGTCGACCGTGAGATCCAGCCGGTCGACCGCCACCGTGGCGCCGTACCGCTTGGTCAGCCCGTCACATCGGATCACCCGCATGGGACCGACCGTAGGGAGCCGCGCGCGTGGCGTCCTCCTCCCGAGGATCCAACCGTGCCTCGTCCATTCGACGACACCGGTGGCGCGGCCCCCGCGTTCCGGCCACGGACGCGGGGCGCCCGCGTCGTCGAACGGGCGAGGCCGGGATCGGCCGCTCGCACGACGACGGCGCGCCCCGCGCTGCCTAGCGTCCTGTGCCATGAGACGCGCGATTCCTGCCCTCGCCGCCACGGCGGTCCTGCTCACCGCGTGCTCGGGGACCGCCGGTACCGACCCCGACGCGGGCGAGGCCAGTCCGCATCCGCGCCCCACGTGGGCGTTCTACCGTCCGCCGGCGCCCCTGCCGAGGCGAGCGCCCGGCACCCTGATCCGCAGCGAACCGGTCGCCGCGCCGACCGGGGCCCGTGGTCGCCTGATCCTGTACCACTCGCGCGATGCGGCCGGCCGGGACATCGCGGTCTCCGGCTCGGTGTTCGTGCCCGGAGGCAGACCGCCGGCCGGAGGATGGCCGGTCGTCGCCTGGGCGCACGGGACGACGGGACTGGGCGACTCCTGCGCGCCGTCCACCGACCCGTACCCGCTCGGGGGGATCGAGGACGGCCCGGCGCTGCTGGCCGCCGGGTTCGCCATCGTCTCGACCGACTACGAGGGCCTGGGCACCCCCGGTCCCCATCCGTACCTCGTCGGGCCGAGCGAGGCCCGCTCCGTGCTGGACGCGGTCCGTGCCGCCGTACGCCTGCCCGGGGACGGCCTCGGCCGGTCCTTCGTGGCCTTCGGCCACTCACAGGGCGGGCACGCCGTGCTGGTCACCGGCGAGCTCGCGGCGTCGTACGCGCCCGACCTGCGTCTGCTCGGCGTCGCTGCGGCGTCGCCGCCGATCGACCTGACGGCGCTGGCGCGTCACGTCACCGACCTCGACTACGGCACCGGACGGCTCGTCGAGGTGGCCGCCGGTCACAGCGCGGCCGACCCGGCCGCCCGGCTGGACTCGATCATGACCGCGGCCGGCCGGGCGGGCCTGAAGGTGCTCGAGACGGGCTGTGACGACGACGTGATCGGGGCCTACGCGAAACTGCCCGCGCGGGCCGTGTTCGCGAAGGATCCGCGCACGACGCCGCCGTGGTCCACCGGCCTGGTCCGCGACAGCGTCGACGCGCTTCCCCGCGGCGTTCCCCTCCTCATCCTGCAGGGCGGACGCGACCCGATCATTCCGGCGAAGCTCACGAAGGCCGCCGTCCACCGGATGTGCGGCCGCGGAGACGTCGTCGCCTACCGGGTCTACCCTCGCGCGTACCACAACGTCGTGCCGTCGGCAGCGTCGGACCTGAACGCCTGGATCACGGCGCGCTTCCACGGCACTCCCCCACCGGACGACTGCCGCTGACCGGGGCGACCGCGCGGGCACTCGGCCGCCGATCCGCATCGGTCCGGCGGCCATCCGCACGACGAGCGGCCGCTCACGCGACCGAGGTCGCCCGGGCGGCCGCCGTACGGTCGATCAAGCGGCCACGCGCATCGCGGTCCGGGCCAGGACGCTGGTGACCGCGCCGGTGTCGGCGATGTACACGTGCGGCACGTCGACGAAGACGCGCATCGTCCCCGCCGGAAGGCCCACCGCCCCGGCCACCTCGAGCTGTACCGCGCGCAGCGGCAGGTAGTTCAAGTAACTAGTAAAGGCGTTCTGGGACCGGAACGTCGCCGTCATCGAGAGCCGGCGGTCCCGGATCCGGAAGGCCAGGGCCGCCAGGCAGGGCACGGCGTCCTGGCGCTCGCCCGGGACCGTCAGCGAGATCCAGCCGCTCTTGGTCCACGGACGCGTCAGCAGCAGTCGGGTCACCCAGTCGAGCTGGTCGACGCCCCGCAGGTCGCGCAGCCGCGCGCCGTAGCTGTACTTGAACGGCGGCACGACGTCGGTCCGGGTGAACTTGGCCGTGTAGCGAGCGACGGCCTCCGCGTCGCCGTGCGCCCGGATGATCGGGTCGTCCCAGCCGAGGGCCGCGATCTCGAACAGCCGCGGCGGTGCCTCGATGACCGGCCCGCGGTCGTCGAGGCTCGCCTCACCTGTCGTCCACACGTGCCGCATGAGGCCGATCCAGGCGTCCCCGCACGTGAGCCAGCGTTCCATCCTCAGGACTCCACCGACGGGAAGCCGTACGGGTTGGCCGGCTCTCTGCGGCGCCGGGCCGTGCCCATGCGGACGTGGTAGACGAGGAAGAGGAGCGTGGCGGTGACCGCGATCCAGACGGTGACCACGATCGGGGTCGGCCGGGCGCCCGAGAGGCCGAGCAGCCCGATCGAGATGTAGGCCGCGTCGACGATCGCGAGCCCGATCGCGGTGACTCCGGGGCCGGACGTCGGCGCGAAGGCCTCGGGGTAGGCGGGGTCCACCGGGAGGTTCGGCGTCCAGCCGATCTCGCGGAAGTGGTCGCGGAGTTCCTCGACGTACAGCAGCCGGAAGTTGTTCATCGCCCGGGCCGTCCGCAGGTGCCGGGAGGTCGCCTCGATGAGGCGGAGGTACGGCAGGACGCCCATCGCGCCGAAGATCGCCGTCAGGGCGAAGACGTACGGGGGGATGCGATGCCAGGTGGTCAGTGCCGCCGGGTCGAGCACCTTGGCGCTCGCCAGGGCGACCACGGCGCCGAACGGCGCGGCCAGGAGGCTCATCGCCAGCCTGAGCATCTTCAGACGTTCTTCCGAGGCGGCCAGGTAGACCTGGTAGATCCCGCCGAAGTCGGTCGCAAGGAGTTGCACGAATTGTGTGGGGTCGATGTCGGCCCGGTCGCGGTGTACCCGCAGGTCCGTCCGTGGCGTCCCTAAGCCTGTCTTACGCATGAGCCCTTCCCGCTCTCGCGCCTCACGGTACGACTCCACCCCATGCGGCTCAACGGAGTCGAAACCGCCCATTCCGCCGACTTAGTATCCTCCCTCCCGGAGCCGGTCGGTGCCGAAATCCGATTGAGGCGCGGCCCAAAGATGGATTCGAAGCATTGTTTTACGGAGTGTTAAGCACCGTGGACAAGGCCCTCGCGGTTGCCGAATTTCACGCCCCGGAAAAGGCGTTGCCCCGGCCGTGCGGACGCACGCGCCGGGGCGAATCGTGGAGCCGGTGAGACCGGCTCGCCGCCGCTCGGGTCAGTCCTGCAGCCAGGACATCATCGGGCGGAGCTTGGCGCCGGTCTGCTCGATCGGGGAGTTCTGCTCCTCCTCGCGGCGCTTGAGGAAGTTCGGCCGGCCGGCGTCGAACTCCTCGACGAGCTCCTTGGTGAAGGTGCCGTCCTGGACCTCCTTGAGGATCTTGCGCATCTCCTCGCGGGTCTGGTCGGTGATGATGCGGGGGCCGCGGGTGTAGTCGCCGAACTCCGCGGTGTCAGAGACCGACCAGCGCATCTTCGACAGGCCGCCCTCGTACATGAGGTCGACGATGAGCTTCATCTCGTGCAGGCACTCGAAGTAGGCGGCCTCGGGCTGGTAGCCGGCCTCGACGAGGGTCTGGAACCCCGCCTTGATGAGCTCGGAGACGCCGCCGCAGAGCACGGCCTGCTCGCCGAACAGGTCGGTCTCGGTCTCCTCCGTGAAGGTGGTCTTCAGCGCGCCCGGGCGGGTGCCGCCGATCGCCTTGGCGTACGAGAGGGTGAGCGGCCAGGCGTTGCCGGTGGCGTCGCGCTCGACGGCGACGAGCACCGGCACGCCGCGGCCCTCGGTGTACTGGCGGCGCACGAGGTGGCCCGGGCCCTTCGGGGCGACCATGCACACGTCGACGCCCTCGGGCGGCTCGATGAGACCGTAGCGGATGTTGAGGCCGTGGCCGAAGAACAGCGCGTCGCCCTCGACCAGGGACGGGGCGACCGCCGTCCGGTAGACCTCCCGCTGCAGGTGGTCCGGGATCAGCACCATCGTGAGGTCGGCCTCCTCACAGGCCTCCTCCGGGGTGACGACGCGCAGGCCGTCGTTCTCGGCCTTCTCGCGGCTCTTGGACTCCTTCGGCAGGCCGACGCGCACGTCGACCCCGGAGTCACGGAGCGAGAGCGCGTGCGCGTGCCCCTGGCTGCCGTATCCGAGCACCGCCACGTGACGGTCCTGGATGACGCTCAGGTCGGCGTCGTTGTCGTAGTAGATCTCAGCCACTTGCCTTTGCCTTGCCTCTCTGAAATTTCACGCGCTGCGCTCGATGGCGCGCAACGAGCGGTCGGTGATGGAGCGGGCGCCACGGCCGATGGCCACCATGCCCGACTGCACCAGTTCCTTGATACCGAACGGCTCCAGGACCCTGATCAGGGCCTCCAGCTTGTCCTTGCTTCCGGTCGCCTCGATCGTGACCGCGTCCGTGGCCACGTCGACGACCTTCGCACGGAAGAGCTGGACGGTCTCCAGAACCTGGGAGCGGGTCTCCGCGTCGGCCCGGACCTTGATCAGCATCAGCTCGCGCTGCACCGACGCCGACGTGTCCAGCTCGACGATCTTGATGACGTTGACCAGCTTGTTCAGCTGCTTGGTGACCTGCTCCAGCGGGAGCTCCTCGACGTTGACGACGATCGTCATCCGGGAGATGTCCGGATGCTCCGTCGTCCCGACGGCGAGGGAGTCGATGTTGAATCCGCGCCGGGAGAACAGCGAGGCGACCCGGGCGAGGATGCCCGGTTTGTTCTCCACCAGGACGGAAAGCGTGTGCCTGCTCATGTCAGTCCGTGTTCTCCCAGTCGGGCGCCATGTCCCGGGCGATCTTGATCTCGTCGTTGCCGGTGCCGGCCGCCACCATCGGCCAGACCATCGCGTCCTGGTGCACGATGAAGTCGATGACGACCGGGACGTCGTTGATCTCCATGGCCTTGGCGATCGTGGCGTCCACGTCGGCCGCGTTGTCGCAGCGCAGCCCCACGCAACCGTACGCCTCCGCCAGTTTGACGAAGTCGGGGATGCGGCGGGACTGCAGGTCGGTGTTGGAGTAGCGCCCCTCGTAGAACAGGGTCTGCCACTGCCGGACCATGCCGAGGTTGCCGTTGTTGATGACGGCCACCTTGATCGGGATGCCCTCGATGGCGCAGGTGGCCAGCTCCTGGTTGGTCATCTGGAAGCAGCCGTCGCCGTCGATGGCCCAGACGGCCGTGTCGGGCCGCCCCTGCTTCGCGCCCATCGCGGCCGGGACGGCGAAGCCCATCGTGCCGAGACCGCCGGAGTTGATGAACGACCCCGGGTTCTCGTAGCCGATGAACTGGGCGGTCCACATCTGGTGCTGGCCCACCCCGGCGACGTACAGCGCGTCCGGGCCGACGACCTGGCCGATGCGCTGGATGGCGTACTGCGGGGCCAGGCTCCCGTCCTCCGGGCTGTCGTAGCCCAGCGGGTAGGTCTCGCGCCAGGAGTTCAGCTGGCGCCACCAGGCCTCGTAGTCGCCCTTGCGTCCGGCGGAGTGCTCGGCGCGCACCGCGTTGATCAGGTCGGTGAGGACGTCGCGGCAGTCGCCGACGATCGGCACGTCGGCGTGGCGGTTCTTGGAGATCTCGGCCGGGTCGATGTCGGCGTGCACGATCTTGGCGCCGGCTGCGAAGCTGTCGAGGCGGCCGGTGACCCGGTCGTCGAACCGCGCGCCCAGCGCGACCAGGAGGTCGGAGCGCTGCAGCGCGCCGACGGCGCCGACGCTGCCGTGCATGCCGGGCATGCCCATGTGCAGCGGGTGGCTGTCCGGCAGCGCGCCCTTGGCCATCAGCGTGGTCACCACGGGCGCGCCGGTCAGCTCGGCGAGCGTGCGCAGCTCGGCGGCGGCCCGCGCCTTGAGCACTCCCCCGCCGACGTACAGCACCGGCCGCTTGGCCTCGGTGAGGAGGCGGGCGGCCTCACGCACCTGCTTGGCGTGCGGGCGCGTCACCGGGCGGTAGCCGGGCAGCTGCATGGGCTGCGGCCAGACGAAGTCGACCGGGTTCTGCAGCGCGTCCTTGGAGATGTCGACGAGGACCGGACCCGGCCGGCCGGTCGAGGCGATGTGGAACGCCTCGGCGATCGTACGGCCGATGTCGGCGGGGTCGGTGATGAGGAAGTTGTGCTTGGTGATCGGCATCGTGATGCCGGAGATGTCCGCCTCTTGGAAGGCGTCCGTACCGATCGCGCCGCTCGCGACCTGCCCGGTGATCGCGACGATCGGCACCGAGTCCATGTAGGCGTCGGCGATCGGCGTGACGAGGTTGGTCGCGCCGGGACCGCTGGTCGCCATGCACACGCCCACCCTGCCCGTCGCCTGCGCGTACCCCTGAGCGGCGTGGCCCGCGCCCTGCTCGTGCCGGACAAGGATGTGGCGGATCTTCTGCGAGTCGAAGAGGGGGTCGTAGGCCGGGAGGATGGCCCCGCCCGGGATCCCGAACACGGTGTCGACGCCGACCTCCTCCAGGGCTCTGATGAGCGCCTGGGATCCGGTCATCCGTTCGGTCATCTGCTTCATCCTTGTGCTCTTGAGCGCTGGGCTCTGCCCCTTGGCGTGCCCGGGCGGGCGGTGCCGCCTGGTACGCGGTGCGCGGGGCCGGGGTTATGGCCAACAAAAAACCCCTCGCGCCGGACGGCGGTCGAGGGGAGCGCGCAAGCGATCTACTCGGTCAGCTTGCGCGCCGACCAAGTACGAGAATCAGGTTGCGGTTCATGGTGTCAACCATGCTGGGTTTCGCGGCCCGCGTCAAATTCCTGGACGGCATGTCTCACCATCCGAGACGAATGCGTTGATACACGCCGCCGGCCGCACCCGGCTGCGGGTGCGGCCGGTACGGCGGACCTCAGGAGAGCGACTTCGCCCACTCGTCGACGGTGAGGACGTCCGCCTGCCGGGGGAACACCTTCTCGGTGAGGACCCGGTGGATCTCCGGGTCCGGATCGGCGCAGCCGTCGGCCAGGACGGTGAGGCGGTAGTCCAGGTCGGCGGCCTGGCGCAGAGTGGACAGGACGACGCCGCCGGTGGCGACGCCGGTCAGCACGAGGTGGTCGATCCCGCCGGACCGCAGGACCAGCTCCAGATCGCTGCCGGCGAACGCGCTGACCCGCTTCTTCGTGACCACGACCTCGCCGGCGCGGGGCGCGACGTCGGGGTGGACGGCCGTTCCCGGGCCGTCGGTGATGAACACGTCCGGCGGCAGGGCCGAGAAGGCCTTGTTGCGGTCGCTGATCTCCGGATGGCCGGGGCGGAAGCCGATGACGACGTGGACGACGGGAACACCGGCGTCACGTGCGGCCTCGACCGCGCGGACGAGCCGCGGCAGGTAGTCCGCGTCCGGCACGCGACCGACGATGCCCTCCTGGACGTCCATCACGAGCAGGGCGGTGTTCTTCATTTCGACTCCGTTTCTCTGGTGGGGCGCGGGCCGGGCGTCGCCGCGGTCCGGCGCAGTGAGCGGTCGGCGACGGTGATCGCCAGGAACACGCCCGCGACGGCGAGCAGGAACCAGGCCAGACGGTGCAGGCCGCCCGTGTCGGCCCGATGGGTGAAGAAGGCGCCACCGGCCGCTGAGGAGACCATCGCGCCGAGGTAGGAGAAGGTGCGCAGCAGCCCGGCGGACGAACCGATCCGCGCCGGGTCGGCCTGGTAGTACACGGCGTTCTGGAGCGCGAGGCTGTTCAGGCCCTGGGGAACGCCGCAGACGAGGGCGACGGCGACCAGCAGCCACACCGCGCTGCCCGGGTGGAGCAGCAGGAGCATGGCGCAGGCGGCGACCTGGCCGACGGCGCCGACGATGAGCTTGCCGCGGATCTCCGCCCGGCGGCCGGTCGCGGCGGCGACGAGGATCCCGGTCAGGAACAGCGGCAGCTGCGCGAGCCCGGCCTGGGAGGCGGACAGCCCCCGCCCATCCTCCAGCCACTGGGTGTAGCCGTACAGGAAGGAGTACGACACGACGTAGGCGAGGAGCGCACGAGCGTAGGTGAGCAGCAGGGGCAGGTTGCCGCCGAACACGCCGAGGTCGATGAACGGCTCCGCCGCGCGCGACTCCCGGAGCGCGAAGGCGGCTCCGGCCACGACGGCGAGCACCGGCAGATACCAGTGGGCGGCCCCCGGGCTCATCAGGAACAGCAGCAGCGCGACGAGCGTCGCGGCGAACAGGGCCATGCCCGGCAGGTCCAGCCGGGCCGTCGGCCGTTCGGACGCGGCGCGTTCGGGAAGAGGTGTCCTCGGCAGCCGGAGCCGGCCGACGATCAGGCCGGCGGCCGCCAGCGGGATGTTGACCGCGAGGGTCGCACGCCAGCCGCCGACCGCGATCAGCAGCCCGCCCAGGGTGGGGCCGATGACGGCGACGGTCTGCGTGCTGATCGCGATCGCGGTGAGCACCTTGGCCGGACTGTCCCTGCCGGTGCGCTCGGCCTCGCTGCGGATGAGGTACATCGCGGCCGGGTAGCCGGCGCACGTGCCGAATCCGAGCAGCACCCGCGCGACGACCAGCGCGCCCAGGTTCGGGGCGAGGAGCCCGATCAGGCCGGCGATCCCGACGAGGAGGGTTCCGGCGAGGAAGAGGCGGCGCGGCCCGTACAGGTCGATCAGCCGCCCGACCACGGGCTGCCCGATCGAGGTGGCGAGGTAGAGCCCGGAGACCAGCCAGGCCGTCTGGGACGGCGGCACCCCGAACGCGGCGCCGATCGGCACCAGGGACACCGAGACGAGCGTCGAGTTGATCGGATTCAGGATCGCGCCCAGGATCATCGGGGCGAGCAGCCTGCGGTCGAAGGCGTCTCGCGGGGCGCTCCCCGTACGTCGCGAGAGGATGGCCTTCACGGTCATGAGCGCGTGAGCCGGTCCAGCAGGGCCAGCGCTTCGAGGACGGTCCGGCGCTCCTCTTCGGTGTAGTGCTCCTGGAGGGACCGGGCCAGCCATTCCTCGCCGGCCCGCCGCTTGTCCTCCAGGAACGCGCGGCCCGCCTCGCTCACCGAGATCAGCTGCCGGCGGCCGTCGCCCGGGTCGGGCCGGCGCTGGATGAGGCCCCGCTCCTCCAGCACCGCGAGGGTGGCGGCCATCGACTGGGGCCGGACGCGCTCGGCGGCGGCGAGAGCGCTCGCGGACGCCGGACCCTCCTTGTCCAGCCTGCTGAGCACGGAGGTCTGCGACGGTGTCAGCCCCTCCGTGTCGTACGTCTCCCGGAACCGCCGGCGGAGGCGGCCGACCACGACCCGGACCTCGTGCGCCGCGCGGACGGCCGACGCGGAAACGATCTCCTTGGCTTCCTCCATGGCCGCCACACTAGATTCTTCAGTGCAAACTGTCCAGTTTGGACTGAAGAGTTTGGCCGGTACGGGCTTGCGGTCCGATGTCGAGGACGGCCTTGCCCCGTACCCGGCGGGCGAGGAGCGCCTCGGCGGCCTCCGCGGCGCGCTCCCAGGGACCGCGCCAGCCGATCTGCGGGTCCAGCGCCTTCCGTGCGAGGAGTTCGACCAGGTAGGCGAGGTCCGGGCCGAAGTGCCCCGCCCGCCCGACGACGAAGGGCTCGACGCGCCCCCGCCCTCCGGCCAGCCGCGCCTTCTCGAAGTCGATCGTCGTCGGCGCGCGCGAGGCCATGCCGATGCTCTGCGCGCATCCTCCGTCCTCCAGCAGCCCGAACGCCTCGGCCAGCACCGGACCGCCCACGTTGTCGAGCACGCCGAAGACGGGAGCCGTGACGTCCCCCAGGCCGACGACGACCTCGTCGGCCCCGAGCTCACGGAGCCCTTCGGCGCGGGCAGGGCTTCCCACGGCGGCGATGACGTACGCGCCGGCGCGGGCGGCGAGCTGGACGGCGAAGCGTCCGACGCCGCCGGACGCCCCCGTGACGAGGACGCGCCGGCCGATGACCGGACCGAGCCTCCGCAGCGCCCGCAGGGCGGTGACGCCCGCCGCCGGAAGCGCGCTCGCCGCCCCCAGGTCGACGGAATCGGGAACGACGGCCAGCTCGGCGGTGTCGGCGGCGCGGTACTCGGCCCAGGCGCCCGCCGCCCATCCGAAGCCGGCGACGCGCGCGCCGGGCGGCGGACCGGATCCGTCGGCCGCGGCCCTGACGACCGTCCCGGCGGCGTCCATCCCGAGCACGGCGCCCGGACGCGCCCGCTCGGCCATGAACGCGACGTCCACGAAGTTGAGCGAGGCGGCGTGGACCTGGATCAGGACCTGGTCGTCGCGCGGAACGGGTTCGGGAACGACGCCGAGGCGCAGCCCTGCCGGTGCGCCGGGGTCGTGGATCAGTGCACGCATATCAGCGGTCCAGGTCGGCGTGCCGCTCGAGGAACCGCTCGACGTCGGCGGGGTCCTCCAGCGGCAGCGGGTAGACGATGAGCCGGTCGACGCCGAGTTCCGCGTAGCGACGGGCCTGCGAGGCGTCCACCGGAGAGAGCTGCAGGAAGTCGATCTCCAGGCGTCCCAGCCGGGTCGGGCGCTCCGCCTCGGCCGCCGCCTTCTCCAGCCCTGCCAGGTGGCGGACCAGGTCGTCGGGCCCGTCACCGTTGCCGAACCAGGCGTCTCCACGGGCGACCGCCCGCCGGAAGGCCGCCGGGCTGTGACCGCCGATCACGATCCGTGGCCCGTCGGCCCGTACCGGCCGTGGATGGGCGTCGACGTGGTCGAAGGCGACGTATCGCCCCTGGTAGGACGGCGCCTCCTGGGTCCACAGCGCCCGCATCGCGTCCAGGTATTCGTCGGTCCGGGCGCCACGCTCGGCGAACGGCACGCCCACCGCGGTCATCTCCGGTTCGAGATAACCGGCCCCGACGCCGAGGTGCAGCCGGCCGCCGCTGAGCACGTCCAGGCTGGCGACCTGCTTGGCGAGCACGACCGGGTTGCGCTGCGGCAGGATCACGATGCCGGTGCCGAGTTCCAGCCGCTCGGTGACGGCGGCGACATAGGACAGGTGCACCAGCGGGTCGAGGATCGGGTCCGTCGGCTCCATCGGCGCGTCCGGCGTCCGCGGGCTCGGCAGCACGACGTGCTCGCCCGCCCACCACGAGCGGTACCCGAGTTCCTCGGCACGCCGCGCCAGCCGTACGGTCTCCGCCGGGCCGAGCGTCGCCTTGGCGTTCAGTCCTGTGACCCCGAGCTCCACGTGCTGTCTCCTCCCGTCGACGGCGTGACATCGGCGCCACGCCTCCGTGCGGAAGCGTCGGGCAGCGGGCCCGGGTCCGTCCAAGACCTGTTGTCATAACCTTCGGCTATGGACGTCCACCTGCGGGACCTGCGGTACTTCGTGGCCGTGGCGGAGGAGCTCAGCTTCACCCGGGCCGCGACCGATCGGCTGTTCGTCTCCCAGCCCGCGTTGAGCAAGCAGATCCGCCGGCTCGAACTGGGCCTCCGGACTCCGCTCTTCGTCCGTGACCGGCGGACGGTCGCGCTGACCCCCGCCGGCAGCGCCCTGCTCCCCCACGCCCGGCGGCTCATCGAGGAGTGGGAAACGGCACGACGTGCGGTGGCCGTCGCCGCCTCCGCGGAGGACGCCGTCCTGACGGTCGGCTTCCAGACGAGCATCGGGCGCGGGCTGATCCCGGCCGTGACGGCCGCGATGGGGCGGCTGCTGCCGGGCCTGCGCCTCCGGTTCCGCCAGGTCTCCTGGGCCGATCCGACGGCCGGGCTGGCGAACGGCGACGTCGACGTCGCGATCGCCTGGCTCCCGGTCCCCGGCGGCGGCTTCTCCTGGAAGGTGATCACGCGAGAGGACCGGTGGGTCGCGCTGCCCACCGGTCATCGCCTGGCCGCGCTGGAGGTCGTGCCGTTCGCCGAACTCGCCGGCGAACCGTTCATCGCCCTTCCCCCGGAGGCGGGGGCCCTCCGCGACTTCTGGCTCGCTGAGGATCACCGCGAGGCGCCCGCCCGGATCGCCGCGGTCGCGGAGACCGCCGACGAGACGTTCGAGGCGGTCGCCTCGGGTCTCGGCGTCGTGCTCCTCGCCGCGGGCAACGCCGAGATCTACCGTCGGGACGACCTCGTCTACCGGCCGGTCGGCGGGCTGTCCCTTAGCGAGCTCGCGGTCGTCTGGCGCGCCGGCGACGACCGCGAGGCCGTACGCGTCTTCACCGATGCGTGCTGTCTCTGCACGGACGCCGCGACGGCCGTCCACTGACCGAGCCGCCTCGCCGTCGCCGGGGTCCACGGCGACGGCGAGGCGCTGATCGACCCGGCCGCTACCAGGCCGGCTTGAGGTCCACGTCGCCGGCCTTGACGAAGTAGACGCGGTGGCCGAACTGGATCTCGTAGTACCTCAGGGCGCCCTTGACCACCGTCGCGCCGGTCCGGTCGAAGAGCTTGCTGTAGTAGTACTCCCCCCGCTCGGAGCCGACGACGGCGTACGCCTGGCCCGCCGCGAAGGTGTACTGCATCGGCACGAGGTCCTGGACGGGCACCCCCGCCGGGTAGGCCTCCGCCTCCGGGTAGGCGCGGCCGTACACCGGGACCGACGTCGCGCCCGGCTTGGCGACGGCCACCAGGCCACGGGCACCGACGGCCGTGGGCTGCGTGCCGGGGTTGTAGAACCAGGCCTTCTGGCCGAGGTACCAGATCGCCGTCCAGTCGCCCTGCCGGTCGGCCACGGCGTACGTCTGGCCGGTGGCGGCGCGGGCGCTGTGGTCGTACACGCTCATCGTCGCGGTGCCGCCGGTCGTCGGGTGCTTGCCGATGTCCTTGACCAGCGGCGCGTCGTCACGGGGCTCGGTGCGCAGCATGATCGAGCCGCCGCCGTGCGCGGGGCAGAGGGTGGAGGGGTTCTTGGCGTCGCAGCCGGTGTACGGCACGACGTTCTTGTCGTAGTCGGGCCGGATCATGACCTCGCCGGAGTGGCGGCCCGCACTGGCGTGCAGCGGCCGGTGCAGCAGGTCGAAGTAGTGCGCCCAGTCCCAGTACGGCCCCGGGTCCTCATGCATGCCGGAGACGGTGGACGGGATGGTCCCCGGGACGTTGTCGTGGCCGATGATGTGCGCCCGGTCGAGCGGGACGTGGAACCTGCGCGCGAGGTAGCTCACCAGCTCGGACGAGCTGCGGTACATCGCCTCGGTGAACCAGGTGCCGCCCTGCGCGAGGAAGCCCTCGTGCTCGATGCCGATGGACTTGGAGTTGATGTACCAGTTACCCGCCTGCCAGCCGACGTCCTTGGCCTTCAGGTGCTGGGCGACGTGCCCGTCGGCGGAGCGGACCGTGTAGTTCCAGCCCAGGTACGTGGGGTCCTGGACCATCTTCACGTCGTTGGGGTAGTAGCCCTCGGTGTCGTGGATGACGATGAAGTCGATCTTCTGGCTCTTCGGCCGGTCGCCCAGGTCGTGGTTGCCGTAGTCCGTCGGGCCGTTCGGGCTGATCTGCTGGTACGGCGCGGGGATCCACTCGCAGCCGAGATCGCGCGGGCACTCGGTCTCTGGGTCGTTCGCGGTCCGCGCGGCCGTCCGTACGCCCGGGTCTGCCGCGAGGGCGACCCGCTGACCGTCGTCGGTCGTACGGGACGCGCCGGTACGGATCAGGTCGTACACCTGGCCGGCGAACCAGTCGGTACCGCCGTAGCGTGCCGTCGCGGCGTACCAGGCGGCCGGGTCGGCGCTGAGCGGCTTGCGCGAGTCCTGCTGGTAGCGGGCCAGCAGCGCGGCACCGCCCCGGATGTTGGCCGCCGGGTCGGTGCGCAGCGTGCCCGGCGCGTCCCCGGTGATCCGGGCCGCCTCCTGCAGCGTCTGCGTGCTCGGCGGTGCGGCGTTCGCCGGGGCCTTGGGGTGCAGGGCCGGGCGTGAGGTGTCGCCACGGGGATCCTCGTCGCCGCCGGCGAAGTGCTCGCCGGCCGGGACCAGTGTGCCGTCGACGAGGTGCATGGGCCCGAAGCCGCCGCTGGTGCTCGGCTGCCCCTTGTTGGCGTCCCAGCGGGACTCCAGGTACGAGACGGCCAGGAGGAGGTTCTCGGGGACGTGGTAGGCCTTCGCCGCCTGGGCGTAGGCCTGCTGGCGGGTGAGGGGGACAGGACCGGCGTGTTGCTGGGCCTGGGCCTGACCGGTTCCGAGACCGGTCAGCACCAGGGTCGCCGCGACGAGGGTTCGACCTCGCAGGCTCATCGGCAGCCTCCGCGCTACGGGGGGGAATCGCCGTAACGATCTCAGAGGGGCCGAGCGCAGACAAGAACCTACGAGAACCGTGATCAAAGTGAAGAATTCCTACCGAGGTTCCTCGTCGCCCACGACGGAGTCGAGGTGGGCGTCCAGGTCGTCGACCATGCGGCCGAACAGCCGGACGAGGTCTCGCCGGTCCTGGTCGGACCACTCGGACAGGGCGTCGGTGAACCAGCCGTTCACGACCTGCAGGTAGCCGCCGATGCGCTCCCGGCCCGGCTCCGTGAGCGTGATGAGACGGGCTCTCTGGTCGTCGGGGTCGGCCACGCGCTCGACGAGCCCTCCCCGCTCCAACGTGTGCAGCTGCCTCGTGACGTGTGGACCGGCGACCTGCATGCGCGCCGCGATCTCGCCCACGCGTAGGGGGCGGTCGGCCATGTGGAGCACGAGCAGGATGGTCACGGCGGGCCGGTCGAGGGTCAGCCCGGCCGCCGCGGTGGCCGCCTCGAAGAGCCGCCCGCGGCTGAGCGTGGCACTGAGCCGTGTCATGCGAGGCAGCAGTCCGGTCAACGCGTCGCTTTCGGCCGACATGAGCACTCCCGTTGATAGATACCTAACTTAGGTATATGTTTCTCCTGGGCGATGCGGAATCCGTCGAGGGATCCGCTCGCCCACCAAAAGGATACCTAAGTTAGGTAAGGAGCATCATGAACGAGCACATCACGACGGACGTACTGATCGTCGGCGGGGGTCCCACCGGGCTCGCGCTGGCCTGCGACCTCGCACGGCGGGGAGTGTCCTTCCGCGTCATCGACGGAGCGGACGGCCCCAGCACCGCCTCCCGGGCCAAGACCATCCAGCCGCGCGCGCTGGAGGTCGCGGACGACCTGGGTGTCATCGACCGCGTCCTGGAGGCGGGGGTCGTCCACGTGCCCACGCGCCACTACGACCGCGACCGTGTCGTTTCCGAGGGTGTGGAGGTGGCCGTCGGCATGACGGCGCCCGGTGTCCCCTACGCTCCGATCTGGCTCTCCCAGCCGCGGTTCGAGGCGATCCTCCGGGACCGCCTGGCCGAGCTCGGCGGCCATGTCGAGTGGGGATCGGCCGTGACCGGTCTCCGGCAGGACGACGGCGGCGTGACCGTCGGCGTGCGCACGGCGGCGGGCGCCGGCGAGATCCGCGCGCGGTATGTGGTGGGGTGCGACGGCGGCCGCAGCACCGTGCGCCAGGAGATCGGCGCCGTGCTGGAGGGCACCTCGTACCCGGACCAGCGCTGGCACCTCGGGGACGTGCGCGTCGACGGCCTCGACCGGCACTGCCAGCACCTGTGGATGAGCCCCGAGCACGGGATCCTGTCCCTGTTCCCGCTGCCCGGCACCGACATCTGGCAGTTCCAGGCATCCATCCCCGCCGACGACCCCGAACCCGCCCAGCCCTCGCTGGAGCTGTTTCGCCACATCTTCGCCGAACGCGCGGGCGTGCCGGGGATCGACATCAAGGACGCGGACTGGCTCTCGCTCTACAAGATCAACGTTTGCCTGGCCGACCGGCACCGCGTCGGCCGGGTCTTCCTCGCCGGGGACGCGGCCCACATCCACTCCCCCGCCGGCGGGCAGGGCATGAACACCGGGATCCAGGACGCCTACAACCTGGGCTGGAAGCTCGCCGCCGTCCTCGACGGCGCGGACGCCGCACTGCTGGACACCTACGAGCAGGAGCGGCGCCCCGTCGCGCAGGCCGTCCTGGACGACAGCACCTCCCGCCTGCACACGGTGATGCGGTCCGCCGCCGACGGCGACGGCGCGACCGGCCTGCGCAAGCTCACCGGAGACTTCACCACCGGGCTCACCATCGCCTACCCCGGCAGCCCGCTCTCGCACCCCGCGCAGCACCGGGACGGCGGCGTCCAAGCCGGCGACCGGGCGCCCGACGCGACCTGCCTGGACGCCGCGACGGGCGACCGCGTCCGGCTCTTCGACCTGCTGCGCGGTCCGCACTGGACGCTGCTGTCCTTCGGCGACACGCATCCGAAGTTCCGGCACGCGGCCGCTCTGGGCGTCCCGCTGCGCGTCCACCAGGTAACCACCGGCTCCAGGGCCGCCCGTTCGGACGCGGTCATCGACGCCGAGGGCCTCGTCTGCGAGGCGTACGGCATCGGCGGGGACGAGCTCGTCCTGATCCGCCCGGACGGCTACATCGCCACCCGCGTCCCGTCCGGAGAAGCCAGCGTCGCCATGCGCCAGGCCACCGCGCTCGCGGCCCGCCGCTCCTGACCGCCTGCGAGGCGCCCGCGCCCGCCCCGCGAACGGCCTTCCTGCGCGCGTGCACGCCCGGCCCCAGGGCCGGGCGGCAGCTTGCGGGTGCGCGACCCGGGTGTTGACAGCGGCGATCAAAGCTGCTTTAACTCAATAACTATGGATATAGATAAAGATGGCTCGCCATCGCCGATCGAGTTCCGGCTCGATCCCGCCTCGGGGGTCCCGACCTATCTCCAGCTGGTCCAGCAGGTGGAGCAGGCACTGCGGCTTGGATATCTGCGGCAGGGCGATCAGCTGCCGAGGGTCAAGGACGTCGTCGCAGGGCTGGCGATCAATCCGAACACGGTGCTGAAGGCCTACCGGGAGCTGGAGCACCGGGGCCTCGTCGCCGGACGGCGCGGGCTCGGCACGTTCGTCGAGGGCACCTTGGACCGGGTGGGCCTGCGCGAACAGGCGGCGCTGCGGAAGAGCATGCTGGCCTGGATGCGTACGGCGAGCGAGGCCGGGCTGGACGAGGAGGGCATGAGCGCCCTGTTCACGGCGGCACTGCACGAGCTGCGGCAGAGCAGGGAAGGCCGGCCGGACGAGGAAGGCGGCAGCGGACGCGCGGGAGTGGTCGCGTGAGCGCCGCGATCGAGGCGTCCGGGCTCGGCAAGCGCTACGGCCGTACGTGGGCGCTGCGGGACTGCTCGCTGGCGATCCCGTCCGGTCACGTCGTCGGCCTGGTCGGTCCGAACGGCGCGGGGAAGACGACGCTGCTGAGCCTGGCGGTCGGGCTGGCCACGCCGACGACGGGACAGGTACGGGTGGCGGGTGGCAGGCCCGCGGGATCGGCCGCAGCGCTGGACGCGGTCGCCTTCGTGGCCCAGGAGGCGGCGCTGTACCGCAACCTGTCCGTCGCGGACATGCTGCGGGTCGGGCGCAGCCTGAACCGGCGCTGGGACGACCGGCGCGCTGGTGGCCGCCTGGCGGAGCTGGGCATTCCGCTGGAAAAGAAGGTCGGTACGTTGTCAGGCGGTCAGCGGTCTCAGGTGGCGCTCACCCTCGCTCTCGCCAAATGCCCGGAGTTGCTGATCCTTGACGAGCCGCTGGCCGCCCTGGATCCGCTGGCGCGGCATGACTTCACGGCGGCGTTGATGGCGGCCGTGGCGGAGGACGGCGTCTCGGTGGTGTTCTCCTCCCACGTCGTCACGGAGCTGGAGCGGGTCTGCGACTACGCGGTCGTCGTGCATGGCGGCCGGATCCAGGTGTCCGGTGAGGTCGAGGACCTGGTCGCCGGGCATCACGTCCTGACCGGGCCGGCCGATGAGGCCGACGCCGTCGCCCAGCGCCTCCCGGTGATCCGGGACCGGCGCGCGTCCGCGCAGGCGCACCTGCTGATCCGTGCCTCTGATCCGGCCGCCGCGCCGCCGGGCTGGCAGCGGCACCCGGTCGGGCTGGAGGAACTGGTGCTGGCCTACATGCGCGAACCGGCGGCCTCGGTGCTCCCCGGCCCGAGACCCGCACCCGGCGAACAGGTGGCCTGCTGATGACGACGACCTCCGTGTCGCGCGGCGGCGTGCTGCCCCGGTTCGGCCTCGCGTGGGTGACCTGGCGCCAGCACCGGTTCGCCTTCTACGCCCTGCTGGGGATGCTGGCCGGCTTCGCCGTGCTGATGGTGGCCGGTGGCCTGCGGGCCCGCTCGACCTACCACCAGCTCGGATTGGACCGGTGCGCCTCCTTCGCCGGCGACCCCTGCCAACACCTCCGCATGGAATTCTTCAGCTGGTACCCGGCGCAGTTTCCATTCCTCTTCCTCCTGGTGCTTCCCGCGGCCTTCGGCTCGATCATCGGAGGACCGCTGATCGCGCGGGAGCTGGAGACGGGCACCTACCGGTTCGCCTGGACCCAGGGGGCCGGACGCACCCGCTGGCTGCTGACCAAGCTGTGCCTGATCGCCGTCGTGCTGGCCGCGGTGGCGGAGGCCTACGGCGCCCTGTACACCTGGTACAACGCCCCCCTGGACCACGTCATGCACTTCGGGTTCGGCGACTACCTCCGCTTCGAGCTCGAGGGAATCGTCTTCCCGGTCCAGACGCTGCTGGCGTTCACGGCCGGGGTGTTCGCCGGCCTGCTGACCCGCCGCACCCTGGTCGCGGTCGGCGCGGTCTTCCTCGGCATGTCCGGCCTTGTCCTGGCGCTCGTTCTCAAGCTTCGCCGGTACTACATGACACCACTCGTCACGGCCGACCGAACCGGCCCCCGTGACTGGGTGGTCGGCAGGGCGTACGTGGATCCGAACGGGCACCTGCTCGACACCGGCAACAGCCACATCCTGTACACGAAGTATCTGGCACAGCTTCCATCGTCGAGCGACGGAATCTCTTCGGTCTCGTACCGAGACTGGCTGCTGGCCCGGCACTACACCATCGTGACGAGCTACCACCCTGCCGGCCGGTTCTGGACGTTCCAGTTCATCGAGGCCGGCTGGATGGGGCTGCTCATACTCCTGCTGGGCATCGCCACCGTCCGGCTGATCCGCCGCCGGATCGGCTGACTCGACACCCGTCCGCCGCATGTACGCGATGCGGCGTCCACACTCCCGCGCTCGTTCAGCGGCGCCGGCGTCCTGCCGGTGCCGCCGGCGACGCACGCCCTTCTGCGAACAGGAACCGGATGAAACCAGAGATCACCGACGCGTCCCGTCCGTTCGGCCGCGCACGCGCGCCACGGCTGGTCGCCGCCCTGCTGGGTCTCACCTTGGCGACGGCGGCGTGCGGCGCTTCGCCGGCCCGGCAGGTCGCGGCCGCACGAGCCGCTCGTGCCACGGCCGCGCACGCGTCCGAGTCCCCCGTACTGCCCAGCCCGACCGGCCCGCACGCGGTCGGCCGCACCACGCTGCACCTCGTCGACGGGCACCGCCCGGACCCCTGGGTGCCGTCGGCGGGCCCGCGGCAGCTGATGGTGTCGATGTACTACCCCGCCCGGTCCGGGACCGGCGGTCCCGCCCCGTACATGACCACGGAGGAGGCCCGGCTGTTCCTGCAGGAGAAGGCCCCGGGCGCCGGCTTTCCCCCCGAGACGCTCAGCGCCACCCGTACCTACGCGCACACCGGCGCACGCCCGGCACACGGCCGCTTCCCGCTGGTGCTGCTCTCACCCGGCCTCGGGTTCCCGCGCGCCACCCTCACCGGCCTCGCCGAGGACCTGGCCAGTCGCGGGTACGTCGTCGCGCTGGTCGACCACACCTACGAGAACTCCGGCACGACCTTCCCCGACGGCCGCACTCTGGCCTGTGCCGTCTGCGACAAGCCCCCCGCGGGCGGGCCCGCGGCCATCGCCCAGAGCCGGGCCGAGGACATCTCCTTCGTGATCGGCCGGCTGACCGCACACCGCCCGGCGTGGCCCTACGCCCGGCTGATCGATTCCCGGCGCATCGGCATGGCCGGGCACTCCGTCGGGGGCAACGCGGCCGCCACGACCATGGCCGCCGACCGGCGGGTCCGTGCGGGGGTGAACATGGACGGCAGTTTCAAGGCACCGGTCCCCGCCACCGGCCTGGGCCATCGCCCCTTCCTGATGTTCGGCGCCGAGCATGAGGTCCCAGGCGTGGACGACACCTGGGAGCAGGCGTGGAACAGCCTGAACGGCTGGAAACGCTGGCTGACCGTCGCCGGCTCCGACCACGGCACGTTCACGGATATGCCCGTCCTCTCCGCGTGGGCGGGCAGGCCGGGGTCCGTGATCTCCCCGCAGCGCGCGGAGGAGATCACCCGCACCTACGTCGGCGCCTTCTTCGACCTGCACCTCAAACGCATCCCGCAGCCCCTGCTCGACGGGCCCTCACCGGCCGACCCGGAGGTCGTCTTCCAGCACCCCTGATCTTCGGCGGCTGACCGGTCCGTACGGGGCCGGTCAGCCGGCGGAGAGGGCCGAGCCGTGGAGTGGGATGGAGGCCTCGCCGCGCGGGTTGGTGCGGACGATCGCCTCGATCCCGCGCGGTGCCATCGGGCGGGCGACGAGGAAGCCCTGGCCGCGGGGGCAGCCCATCTCCTTGAGGAGCTCGAGCTGCTCGGGACGCTCGATGCCCTCGGCGACGACGGTCAGCCCGAGGTCGCGGCCGACCCGGACGATCGTGCGGGTCAGGAGGGTCAGGGTCTCGTCGCGGCCGAGTCCGGCGACGAACGAGGGGTCGATCTTTATGACGTCGACCGGCAGCTGCCGCAGGTAGGCCAGTGAGGCGTAGCCGGTGCCGAAGTCGTCGATGGCCAGCCGGACGCCGAGGTCGCGCAGCGCGGACAACCGGGAGATCAGCTCGTCGCCGCCGTCGACGAGGACCTCCTCCTCGACCTCCAGGGTGAGCACCTCTGGCGGCAGGCCGCTGTTCTCCAGCGCGGTCGCCACCGACTCGACGAACCGGGGCGCGGCGATCTCCCGGGGCCTCAGGTTGATCGACAACCCGATGTCCCAGTCGGAGGCGCGCCAGCGCGCCACCTCGCAGCAGGCCTCGCGCAGCACCCAGTTGCCGAGCGGGATCATCAGGCCCGACTCCTCCGCGGTGCCGATGAACTCCTCCGGCGGCACGAAGACGCCGTCCCGCCACCACCGTACGAGCGCCTCGACGCCGGTGACGCGGGAGGTGGCGAGTTCGACGACCGGCTGGAACTCCACGGTGAACTGCTGCTCGGTGAGCGCGCGCTGCAGGTCGCCGCCGAGTTCGAGGCGGCGGACGACGTCGGCGTGCATCTTGGCGGCGAACACCTCGACCCGGCCGCCGCCGAGGTCCTTGGCGCGGGACAGCGCGACGTCGGCGTTGCGGATGAGCTCGGGGCCGCCGATGCCCGCCTCGGTGAAGGCGATGCCGATGCTGGCGGTGAGCACGATGCTGCGGTCGCCGACGCGGTACGGCTCGCTCGCGAGCACGCGGACGAGGCGCTCGCCGAGGTCGACGGCCGTCTGCACCTCGGTGGCGCTCTGCAGCAGCACGGAGAACTCGTCGCTCCCCCAGCGTGCGACGGTGTCGTCGGCCAGGACGCCCGCGCGCAGGCGGCGGGCGGCCTGGGCCAGCACCTGGTCGCCACCCGCGTGGCCGATGGAGTCGTTCACGGCGGTGAAGCCGTCGAGGTCCACGAAGATCACCGCGACGGTGCCCTGGGCGCATTCGACGACCTCGCGGGCGCGTTCTTCGAAGTAGGCGCGGTTCGGCAGGCCGGTCAGCCCGTCGTGGAAGGTCAGGTGCGTGACCTGACGCTGGAGCGCGGCCTGCTCGCTGAAGTCCCGTACGGTCACGAGGAGCCGGTCCGCGGACCCGCCGCCGGACGAGCTGTACCGGCAGATCGTGGACTCCGTCGGCAGCCAGGTGCCGTCGGCGGCGCGGACCCGGCAGGCGATGCGGACGACGTCGTTCCCGGGCGCGCGGAGCAGCCGGCGGGCCGCCACCAGCACCCTCGGCAGGTCCTCCGGGTGGACGACATCGCGCACCGAGCGGCCGAGCAGGCCCTCGGCCGTGTAGTGGTACGAGGGCTGCGCGCCCTCGCTGACGTACTCGATGACGCCGTCGAGCCCGCAGATCACCACGACGTCGTTGATGCTCTCGGTGAGCGCCCTGAAGTGCTTCTCGCTGACCTTCACGGCGCGCCGCAGCCGGTCGTTGTCGTGGACCAGCTCCCCGAGCCGGGCGAGGACGACGAGGACGGCCGACCCGGCGATGATCGGGACGATCGGCCGCAGGCCGTGTGCGCCGGTGAGCGTGTGCCCGGCCACGAAGATCGCCGCGGCGGCGGCCGTGGCGGCCGGCGCGAGGCCGGGCCCCACGAGGCGGCGCCGGGTCGCGTCGCTCGCGCGGCCGCGCAGCGTCCATGGGGCGACGCCGAGGAGCAGCAGCCCGGCCAGGCGGGCGAGGTCGGCCGCGGAGCCGTACGCGTCGCCGTCGTTCAGCCGGTCCATGAAGTACATGACGTCCGCCGCGGTGAGGACGACCAGCGCGCAGTAGGCGACCATCACGGACCGGCGGCGCCCGCGCAGGGCCCCGACCGCCATCGGCAGCAGCCCGCAGACCAGCAGGGCGTCGAGCAGCGGGTAGCGCAGCTCGATGACGAACTGCACCCAGCCTTCTCCCGACATGCGGTACAGCCGATCGAAGATCGCGACCCAGCCGACGACGAACAGGGCGCAGGCGCAGACGTACGTGTCGGCGAGATAGCGCAGCCACGGGCGGGCGCTGCGCGGCGGGCCGATCGGCGCGACGAACCCGGCCGTCACGGCGCCCAGGGCGATCAGGAAGAACAGGTCGGCCGGTGAGACCGCCACCGCCGACCGGCTGAGGACGAGCCGGGAGATCGCGTTGATCGCCCAACCGGCCGACCAGGCCATCGCCGCCAGCCCGAACCAGCGCCAGGTGTCACGGTCGACCTTCCCGGCGGGGCTCTGCGGCGCCCGCCGCGCCTTGAACAGCAGCGAGCTCGCGGCGATCGCCGCCGCCCAGGCGCTGAGCCAGGCGCCGCCGCCGTCGGTGCCCCGGCCGGTCAGGAAGGCGATCGCGTGAATGACGGCGAGCACGGCGACCGGGCCGAACGGCCGCACGGTCGCCGGTATCCCCCAGCGTCGCCGCTTCGTCCGCTCGCCGGTCATCACTTTCTCGCTCTCTGATCTTGATCAAATTGTCCCGGAGCACGACGCGCGCCGGGTGCCGAATGCATGACTTTCCGGGACGACGGCCCATGGCCGTCTCAGGTGCGGCGTATACCTGCCTGTCGAATGCCGTGTCATCCGGTACGAGTGGCGGCCGGAGTCAGGGTCGCCACCGGGAAGTTCACGCCGGGCGCGTCGTGCCGGGGTCGCCGGCAGCACCCGCGTGCGGCGCTCACTCTGGTCAGCCTTGTTGGTCAATGTACGGTCCGTAGGTCACGGAGCGATTGAGGCTGGGCGTCCACCCGGCGACAACTCGCCACGTTGCGTAATCGGACATCGAGCGCTTGCTAGCGCTTTGTCGGCGCGACCTGCCCGCCCGGCAAAGCCGGGATCGATCCGCCTCCCGCTGTGACCCAAGAAGCCGAGGGAAATCCTTTACCTGTTTCAGTAGGCGCCGGTGATGACGTTTCGCAGGGGCTCGTCGCAGGCGGCGCGCTCGAGCTGTGCGCGCACCAGCGCGATGGAGCGCCGCCGCGACGCCGGCGTCGACCCGCCGACGTGCGGGGTGATGAAGGCACCGGGCGCGGACCAGAGCGGGTGACCGGCGGGCAGCGGCTCGGGGTCGGTCACGTCCAGCACCGCGCGCAGCCGCCGCCGGGACAGCTCCGCGACCAGCGCGTCGGTGTCGACCACCGAGCCGCGAGCGGCGTTGACGAGCAGGGCGCCGTCCTTCATCCGCGCGAGGAAGCCGGCGTCGACCATGCCGGTCGTCTCCGGGGTGGACGGCACGATCAGGACCACGATGTCGGCCAGGGGCAGCAGGTCCGGGAGGGCGCCGACCGGATGGACGCCGTCGCGCGCCGTCCTCGCCACCCGTACGACCTCGGTCTCGAACGGCAGCAGGCGGCGCTCGATCGCCGCGCCGACCGAGCCGTACCCGACGATCAGCACGGAGCGGTCGGCCAGCGCGTCGGTCATGTGCCAGTCCCAGCGGCCATCGCGCTGCGCGTCGACGAAACGCGCGAAGTCCCGCTGGGCCGCGATGATGCCGCCGACCACCCACTCGGCGGTGCTCGCGTCATGGATGCCCCGGCCGTTGCACAGCACCACGCCGGACGGGACGTACGGCAGGAAGGTGTCGACGCCCGCCACCTGCAGCTGAACGATCTTCAGGCTCGTCATCCGGGCGAGAACGGCGCGACTCTGCGGGGTCGGAGTGAACGGCGGAACATAGAACTCCACCTCGCCGGGGTCGCCCGGCAGGTCGTCCCCGCCGGGATAGACGTCGGCATCCACACCGGCCACGTCCTCGACCGCCTCGGCGATCTCCTTGTCCGGGACCCAGACCTTCATCCTGCCGCCTTCCTTACCGACCAGACCGATCGTAGAGGCCGTTCCAGCGCGACCGGAACCGGGATCCCGCCCGGTTCGGCGATCAGAGGGTCAGCAGGTGCGCGGAGGTGCTGTGGGTGGCGAGTGCGATCGCGCCCAGCGCCTCGGCGCGGTCGCCGAGACGGCCGGCGGTGACGGCGATCCCCTGGCTGATCGCCGCGGGCAGCTGCCGGACCAGCATGGCGTGGACGCCGTCCAGCAAGGGGCGGCCGACCGCCGCGACGTCGCCGCCGATGATCACGAGGCGAGGTTCGAGCATCGCGCAGATGCCGACCAGTGCCCGGCCGACCATGCGCCCGGCGTCGGCGGTGACCCGTCGCGCCCCGGGATCGTCGGCCGCCAGCAGCGCCACGACGTCGGCGATGGTCGTGTTCGGGCCGCGAGCGTGGGTGAAGGCGGAGGTGAGCGCGCGGAGGCCGACGACCGTCTCCAGGCAGCCCCGGTTGCCGCACCGGCAGACGTACCCGCCGTCGACCACGGGAATGTGCCCGAGTTCGCCGGCCGATCCGGTGGCCCCCTCGTACGGCCGGCCGCCGAGGATCAGCCCGGCGCCGACGCCGTCGGACAGCATCACGTAGATGAGGTCATCGACGCTCTGGCCCGCGCCGAAGGTCCATTCGGCGAGTGCGCCGAGGTTCGCGTCGTTGCCCACGTGGACCGGTAGCCCGACGCGCTCGCGCAGGCGCGCGGCGATGTCGACGCCGGTCCAGTCGGTCAGCACGGACGGGGCACGCAGGGTGTGCGACCGCGACCGCATCGGGGCCGAGGCCGCGACGCCCACGCCGAAGACGCGGCCGACGTCGTGCCCCGCGGCCGCGACCAGTTCGAGCGCGGTGTCGGCGATGTAGGCGAGCGCGTCGTCCGGCCGGTGGTCGACGTCGATCTCCTGGTACCGCTCACCGAGCACGCCGCCGGACAGGTCGGTGAACAGAACGCGGATGCCGGCGTGGCGGAGGTGGACACCGAGGACGCCGCCGCCTACCGGGTTGAGCGTGAGCGGCGTGGCGGGACGGCCGCCGCCGGGCGAGGCGCGGTGCCCGGCGCCGTCGGCGGCCTCACTCAGGACTCCGTCGGCGAGCAGTTCCGCGACGAGGCTGGAGACCGTGGTGCGCGACAGGCCCGTGGCCCGGGCGATGCCGACTCTGCTGATCCGGCCGCGCCGCTGCACGGTCCGCACGACCAGCAGACGGTTCCGCGACCGCAATGAGGAGAGTGAGCCCGGGGCATCCGGCATAGCGGCACAGTACAGGGTTTGTCCGGAGCTCGGATTAATAGTGACCATTGTCGGTCTTTCTTAATCCTTGACGCTTATTAACCGTTATTTCTACAGTCCCGGCTGTGTCGGCGGCCGGAGTTCGGCGCGGTCGTGACCCCCGTGCATCCTGGGAGTATCCGTGCAGAGAAGACCATTCGCGCTGATCGCGACGGGAGCGGCACTGTGCTGCGCCGCCGCGACCGGCGTCCCCGCAGCATCGGCGCAGGAGAACAAGCCGCCGGCCCCCATCTACCTCGACGCCCACTACGCGCCGTCCGAGCGCGCCGCAGACCTGGTGAGCCGCCTCTCGCTCGACGAGAAGGCCCAGCAGATGAACAGCAACATCGCCCCGGCGATCCCCCGCTTGGGAATCGCGCCCTGGGGCTGGTGGAACGAGGCGTCGCACGGCGTCGCCGCGCTCACCAACAGCACCTCCAACCCGCCCGCCGTCTGGAACACGACGTCCTACCCGGTCGACCTGGCGATGGGCAGCACGTGGAACCCGGACCTGATCCACAAGGTGGCGGGCTCCATCGGTGACGAGGCCCGCGAGGTGGTCCCGAACAACACGCAGAACCTCGACTTCTACTCCCCCACCGTCAACCTCGGCCGCGACCCGCGCTGGGGACGCAACGACGAGACCTGGAGCGAGGACCCGACGCTGACCGCCGGCCTCGCCGCCCAGTTCGTCAACGGGCTGCAGGGCCAGGACGAGAACGGCCGGCTGCCGCGGTCGGCGGGCGGCTACACGAAGGCATGGGCCACGCTCAAGCACTTCGCCGCCAACAACAGTGAGTACAACCGGCGCACCGGCACCTCGGACATGGACGAGCGCACGCTGCGGGAGTACTACACCGCGCAGTTCCGCGACATCATCGCGAAGAGCCGACCCGGCTCGATCATGAGCTCGTACAACCGGGTCAACGGCGTCCCCGCCGCCGCGAACGTCCACCTGATGGACACGCTGGCCCGGCAGACCTTCGGCTTCGACGGGTACTTCACCTCCGACTGCGACGCGGTCTACGAGATCCAGGCCGGCCACCACTGGCAGCCGCCGGGCGCGCCCGCCCCGCTGGACCAGTACGGCCGGACGGCGTACGCCGTCACGGCCGGTGAGGACCTGGACTGCAACCAGGGCTACCACGACGCCTACAACTACGGGAACACGATCCCGGAGGCGATCGGCCGGCACATCACGACGCAGACCGGTGTCTTCACCGAGAACGACGTCGACGTCTCGCTCGTCCGGCTGTTCACCGCCCGCATCCGCACCGGCGAGTTCGACCAGGAGGATCAGGTCCCGTGGGTTCGGGCGGCCCGCGCCCGCCTGGCACCGGGCACCTGGGTCAACTCCGACGCCAACAAGGCCGTCACCGAGACCCCGGACCGCCTCGCGCTCGCCCAGCAGGCCGCCGAGCAGAGCCTCGTGTTGTTGAAGAACGCCCCGGCCGCCGGTGCGAAGGACGCCCTCCTGCCGCTGCGGGTGCCCGCGTCCGGCTCCTACCGCGTCGCGGTCATGGGCGCGTACGCCAACCCGTCCGCGCTCTTCCTCGGCGGCTACGCCGGCGCGCAGGGCTCCGCCGGGATCGCCAAGGAGGTCAACCCCTACCAGGGCGTCAAGGCCGCGATCCAGAAGATCGACCCGGACGCCACCGTCGACTACTACCCCGGCGTCACCGGCACCGGCCTGAACACCGTCGACCCCGCGTCCGTCGCGGCCGCCGACCGTTACGACGCCGTCATCGTCGTGGCGGGCACGAACTCCGGCGACTCCCGCGAGGACGTCGACCGCACCACGCTGGCGCTGCCCGGCGCGCAGTCATCACTGATCAGCCAGGTCGCCACGCGCAACCCGCGCACCGTCGCGTACCTGGAGACGGTGGGCCAGGTCGACACCGGCGGGTTCCAGGCGCAGGTGCCGGCGCTGCTGTGGAGCTCCTATGACGGGCAGCGGCAGGGCACCGCGCTCGCCGACGTCCTGCTCGGCCGCGCCGACCCGGGCGGGCGACTGCCGTTCACCTGGTACCGGGACGTGAACCAGCTCCCGGCGATCGGTGACTACGGCATCCGGCCCACCGGCACCAGCCACGGCCGCACCTACATGTACTTCAACGGCGACGTCACGTTCCCATTCGGGCACGGCCTGAGTTACGACCGGTTCACCTACGCGCACGTGCGGACCCAGCGGTCGGCCGACGCGAACGGCACCCTGCACGTGACCGCGGACGTCACCAATCGCGGCACGACGGCCGGCAGCACCGTGCCGCAGCTGTACGCCGCCACGCCGTTCGAGCCGGCGTCGGCGCAGCGGCCGGTCAAACGGCTGGAGGCCTTCACGAAGGTCACGGTCGGCCCGCACCAGACGAAGCGGATCAGCCTGACCGTGCCCGTGCGCAAGCTCGCCTTCTTCGACGAGGCGGCGAACCGCTACAAGGTCGACCCCGGCCGGTATGAGCTGCAGCTCGGCGCGTCCAGCGCCGACATCGCGGCACGGGCGTACGTCCGGATCGGCGGCACGCTCCGGTCGACGCCCTCGGTCGTCACCGCCAAGCCCGCCCAGGCGGGCGACGACGCACAGGGCGTCGTCCAGCGGGTGACCTTCGACAAGGGCACCACCGTCGACCCGCGCCTGACCGTCTCGATGGCCGACGAGAGCCTGTACGGCTACGTCACGAAGGGCGCGAGCCTGCCGTTGCCGGAGGGGCTGACGGTGACCTACCGCAGCGACCGGCCTCAGGTGGTCCGCGTTGACGGCGGTCGTACGATCCGCACCGTCGGATCCGGTGTCGCCACCGTCACCGCGATCGTCCATTACAGGGGCGGAACGGCCTCGACGTCCTTCGTCGTCCGGGTGGCCTGAGAGGCGGGCGCCATGAAGCCGGCGGCCCCGGACCCGCACGGGTCCGGGGCCGCCGTGGCGTGCGTCGCCGTCAGCTCGTGAGCTTCTCGATGATCAGCTCGCGGGCGCGGCCGGCGTCGGCCTGGCCGCGGGTGGCCTTCATGACCGCGCCGACGAGCGCGCCCGCCGCCGCGACCTTGCCGCTGCGGATCTTCTCCGCGACGTCCGGGTTGGCGGCGATGACCTCGTCGATGACCGAGCCCAGCTGGCCCTCGTCGCTGACGACCTTCAGGCCGCGCTTCTCGACGACCTCGTCCGGCGTGCCCTCGCCGGCGAGAACGCCGTCGAACACCTGCCGGGCCAGCTTGTCGTTGATGGTGCCCTCGGCGACCAGCGCGCTGACCCGTACGACGTCCGCCGGGGTGACCGGCAGCTCGGACAGCTCGACGCCCTGCTCGGTGGCCCGCCGGGACAGTTCGTTCATCCACCACTTGCGGGCGGCGGCGGGCTCGGCGCCCTCGCGGACCGTCTCCTCGATCAGGTCCAGGGCACCGGCGTTGACGATGTCCTGCAGTTCCTTGTCGGCGACGCCCCACTCCTCCTGCACCCGGCGGCGGCGTGCGGCGGGCAGCTCCGGCAGCCCGGTGCGCAGCTGCTCCACCCACTCGCGCGACGGGGCCATCGGCACCAGGTCGGGCTCGGGGAAGTAGCGGTAGTCCTGCGCCTCTTCCTTGCTGCGCCCGCTCGTCGTCGTGCCGGCGGTCTCCTGGAAGTGACGGGTCTCCTGGATCACCCGGCCGCCGGCGTCGAGGACGCCGGCCTGCCGCTCGATCTCGTACCGGACGGAGCGCTCGACCGAGCGGAGGGAGTTGACGTTCTTGGTCTCGGTGCGGGTGCCCCACTCGGACGCGCCCTTGGGCATGAGCGAGACGTTGACGTCGCAGCGCATCGAGCCCTGCTCCATGCGCACGTCCGAGACGCCGACCGCGCGTACGAGCTCGCGCAGTTCGGTGGCGTACGCCCGCGCGACCAGCGGCGCCTTGTCGCCCGTCGCGGCGATCGGCTTGGTGACGATCTCGACGAGCGGGATGCCGGCCCGGTTGTAGTCGACCAGCGAGAAGTCGGCCCCGTGGATCCGGCCGGTGGCGCCGCCGACGTGGAGCGACTTGCCGGTGTCCTCCTCCATGTGGACCCGCTCGATCTCGACGCGGTACGTCTCGCCATCGACCTCGACGTCGAGGTAGCCGTCGATGCACAGCGGCTCGTCGTACTGCGAGATCTGGAAGTTCTTCGGCATGTCCGGATAGAAGTAGTTCTTCCGGGCGAAGCGGCACCACTCGACGATCGTGCAGTTCAGCGCGAGGCCGATCTTGATGATGCCCTCGATCGCACTGCGGTTCGTCACCGGCAGCGAACCCGGCATGCCCAGGCAGACCGGGCAGACCTGGGTGTTGGGCTCCGCGCCGAACTCGGTCGAGCACCCGCAGAACATCTTCGTCGTCGTGCCCAGCTCGATGTGGGTCTCGATGCCCAGCACCGGCTCATATTTCGCCAGCGCCTCGTCGTACGGCACGAGCGTTTCAGTGCTCATCGGTAGTTCAGTCCCTTCGGGCCCGGTCAGAGTGCCGGGGCCTTGGCCAGGAGCGGGCCGCCCCAGCGGTCCTGCAGGGCCCGCTCTACGGCGGCGCCGACGCGGTAGACGCGGTCGTCGGCGAGGACCGGCGCCATGATCTGCAGGCCGACCGGCAGGGAGTCCTCGTCCGCCAGGCCGCAGGGCACCGAGATGGCGGCGTTGCCGGCGAGGTTGGACGGGATCGTGCACAGGTCGGCGAGGTACATCGCCATCGGGTCGTCGGCGCGCTCGCCGATCGAGAACGCCGTCGTCGGCGTCGTCGGCGAGATCAGCACGTCGACCTGCTCGAACGCCGCGTCGAAGTCGCGCGTGATCAGCGTGCGGACCTGCTGTGCCTTGCCGTAGTAGGCGTCGTAGTAGCCGCTGGACAGGGCGTAGGTGCCGAGCATGATCCGGCGCTTGACCTCGGGCCCGAAGCCCCCAGCGCGGGTGAGCGCCATGACCTCCTCGGCCGAGCGGGTGCCGTCGTCGCCAACGCGCAGGCCGTAGCGCATGCCGTCGAACCGGGCGAGGTTGGACGAGCACTCCGACGGCGCGATCAGGTAGTACGCCGGCAGCGCGTACGTGAAGTGCGGGCAGGAGACCTCGACGACCTTGGCGCCCAGCGACTCGAGCAGTTCGACGGCCTCGTGGAAGCGGGCGAGCACGCCCGGCTGGTAGCCCTCGCCGCTGAACTCCTTGACCACGCCGACCCGCAGCCCGGCGACGTCGGCGCGGCGCGCCGCCTCGACGACGGGCGGCACCGGCTGGTCGATCGACGTGGAGTCCATCGGGTCGTGCCCGGAGAACGCCTCGTGCAGCAGCGCGGCGTCCAGGACCGTACGGGCCATCGGGCCCGGCGTGTCGAGCGAGGACGCGAACGCGATCACGCCGTACCGCGACGAGCCGCCATAGGTCGGCTTCATGCCGACGAGGCCGGTGACCGCGGCGGGCTGGCGGATCGAGCCGCCGGTGTCGGTGCCGGTGGAGAGGGGCGCCTCGTACGCGGCGACCGCCGCCGAGGAGCCGCCGGAGGAACCACCGGGGATCTTGCTCAGGTCCCACGGGTTGTGCGTCGGGCCGAACGCGCTGTTCTCCGTCGAGGAGCCCATCGCGAACTCGTCCATGTTGGTCTTGCCGAGGATGACCAGCCCGGCCTCGCGCAGCCGCCGGGTGACGGTCGCGTCGTACGGCGGGCGCCAGCCCTCCAGGATCTTGGAAGAGCAGGTCGTCGGCATGTCGGACGTGGTGAAGACGTCCTTGTGCGCGATCGGGACGCCGGCCAGCGGGCCGAGCGTCTCCCCCGCCGCCCTGCGGTCGTCGACCGCGCGGGCCTGCGCCAGGGCGGCCTCGGGGTCGACGTGCAGGAACGCCTTGACGGAGCCGTCGACGGCGGCGATGCGGTCCAGGTGCGCCCGGGTGACCTCGACCGCCGACGTCTCGCCGGAGGCGATCAGCTCGCCCAGCTCGGCCGCGGTCTTCTTGATGATGTCCATGCTCACGCCTCCTCGTCGAGAATCCGCGGGACCTTGAAACGCTGCTCATCGGCGGCGGGCGCGCCGGACAGTGCCTGGTCGGGCGTGAGGCAGGGCCGCGCCTCGTCGGCGCGGAAGACGTTGGTCAGCGGGAGCGCGTGGGAGGTCGGCGGGATGTCCTCCGCCGCGACCTCCTGGATCCGCGCGACCGCGGAGATGATGTCATCGAGCTGGGTGGCGAGGTGGTCGAGCTCGTCCTCGCGCAGCGCCAGCCGGGACAGCCGGGCGAGGTGGGCGACCTCCTCGCGGGTGATGGCTCCGCCGCCGCGGGCCTGGCCCGCGGCTGCGGAGCCATGGGCGGCGTGCTCGTTAAGCATGTCGAAACCGTTTCTGCGATCGATGGGTTCCCCGCCATCCTAGAGGGCGGGCAGAACCGGCCACGACCGGTTAACGGGTGGTTTACACAGGCCTGATCACGGGACCGGAACACCGGTGATCACCGGACCACACCATGGGCGTGGGGGGCGGCTTCGTTGACGCCCCTGACCCTGGAATGCGTCCCTTAGAGGGCGGCGCCCTCGGGGGCCTGGAGCTCCGAGACGTGCTCGCGCAGCCAGGTGGTCGCCTCGACGACGGTCATCGGCGGCTGGAAGTGGTACCCCTGGGCGGCGTCGCAGCCGAGGTTGCGTAGGAGGTGCTCCGTCTCGGCGTTCTCGACGCCCTCGGCGACCGAGCGGAGGCCGAGCGTACGGGCGAGGTCGATGATCGAACGGACGATCACCGCGTCGTCGCCCGCCTCGCGGAGCCGGCTGACGAAGGAGGCGTCGATCTTGATCTCCTCGACCGGCAGGCTCCTGAGGCGTACGAGGGAGGAGTAGCCGGTGCCGAAGTCGTCGAGGCTGAGCGGGATGCCCAGGCCGGCCAGCGCGTCGACGGTGTCGGCCGCGTAGGCGGGCTCGTTCATCAGGATCCGCTCGGTGATCTCCAGCTGGAGGGCCTGCGGCGGCACCTCGTGGCGGAGCAGCCCCGACGCGATCATCTCGGTGAGCGCCGAGTCGAGCAGGTCACGGCCGGAGGCGTTGATGGCGACCTGGACGCGGAGCCCGGCCTTCCACCACCGCGCGACCTGGGTGAGCGCGGCGTCGACGACGAAGTCGGTGATGCCGCGCATGAGGTAGGTCTGCTCGGCGATCGGCAGGAACTTGTCCGGCGTGAGCAGGCCTTTCTGCGGGTGCCGCCAGCGCAGCAGCGCCTCCAGGCCGACCGGGCGGCCATCGCCGAGGAAGAGCTTCGGCTGGTAGAACAGCTCGAGTTCACGGCGGTCGATGGCGCGCCGCAGCTGGCCCTGCCGGCCGAGGCGCTCCGGGGAGTTCCGATCGCGGTCGGGTGAATAGATCTCTACCCCGGTGCGATTTTCCTTCGCCACGTACATCGCGACGTCGGCGCGCTGCAGCAGCAGCTCGAAGTCGGGCGCGTGGTCGGGGTGGAGGGCGATGCCGACGCTGGCCTCCAGATCGAACGACATCCCGTCGAGGCGCACCGGTTCGTTCAGCGCCGCGCGGAGCCGGGCCGCGACCTCGCGGGCGCCGCGCGCGTCGCGCACGGTCGGCAGCAGGACCGCGAACTCGTCGCCGCCGAGCCGTGCGACCAGATCGCCGGGCCGCACGCTGTGGGTGAGCCGGTGCGCGACGAGCTGCAGCAGGCGGTCGCCCGTGGGGTGGCCGAGGGTGTCGTTGACCTCCTTGAACCGGTCCAGGTCCAGGAGGAAGAGGCCGACGCGCCGCGGCGGCTCGCCGTCGCGGCCGCGCGCCGTGAGAGCGCGCTCGGCGTGGTGGCGGGCCTGGGCAAGCGCTTCCTCGGTCCGCATGATCAGGAGCTTGCGGTTCGGCAGGCCGGTCAGGCCGTCGTGCAGGGCCTGGTGCTCGCGGCTCACCGAGACCGAGGCGTTGACGTACACCGCGATGAACGGCAGGACGAACAGCGGCACGAACGCCGCCGACCAGCTCATCGCCAGGACCACCAGCGGCGCGAGCCCCAGCAGCGCGCTGTGCACGAGGAGCTGCAGGCCGATGTTCCAGCGCATGGCCTTCAGGACGGACGTGCGCTCGTGCAGCCCGATCGCGGCGTTGACCAGTATCAGGTTGACGAGGAAGTACGCCACGCCCGCGAGCAGCATGATCGGCAGGTCGGAGGCGTGGGGCGTCCAGGGCCGCGTCGGCGACGCCGTGATGCCGAACGTCAGCAGCACCAGCCCCGACGCGACGAAGCTCAGGGTGTACTGCCCGACGTTGAAGGCCGTGCGGTGCAGGGCGCGCCGGCGCAGCATCCCGGTCGCCACCGTCGCGATGGCCTGCAGCAGCAGTGCCGTGGGCAGGCCGGCGTAGATCATCGTGGCGAAGGTGAAGGTGGTGGAGACCGTCGCGCCGGTGGTCTCGGTAGAGCCCGGCGTGATGATCGGCTTGAGCTCGCCGGACACGATCAGGAGGGCCAGGATCCAGAAGAGGGGGCCGCCGACCAGGGTTTTGAGGTCGCCGACGCTGAGGAAGGCGATCGAGGTGGCAAGGGCCGCGACGCCGACCACCGTGACACAGACGACGTAGCCCCACAGCGGGGAACCACGCCGGGGGACCGTGTCCCGCGTGTTGTTCGGGTCCTTCATCACGTCCTCGGGGGGTTACACCCAAACCTTGCGTTTTGGGGGGAGGCGATGGTGTTTGGACGGACACATGTCGTACTGAGGGGAGACTACGACGTCCGAGCAACTTCGCGGAACCGATTGCGCACGTTGCGTTACGCCTGCACTCGACCGTGAAGCCACCCCTCGGTAATCGATCGATACCGTACAGTATCGCCTTGCAGGTCAGCCTGACCACTGTCTTGGGAGATCACTCTTCTCCGACGACCGCGACCTCGGTGGCCGCATCCGGCCCCTTCTCCAGCAGCACGCGGAACCCCGCCTCGTCCAGAAGCCGAACTCCGAGCTTGACCGCCTTGTCGTACTTCGACCCCGGGCTCTCGCCGTGCACCACGAACCCGGTCTTCTTCGACACCGAGCTGGACACCTTGCCGCCGAGATTCTGCACGGCCTCGGTCGCGGAGTCCCGGCTGAAGCCCTCCAGGGATCCGGTGATGACGACGGTGACGCCCTCGAGCGGCCGAGGCCCCTCCTCCGCGCCCTCGTCCTCCATTCGCACGCCGGCCGCGCGCCACTTCTCGATGATCTCCTGGTGCCAGTCGACGGTGAACCACTCCTTGACCGACGCGGCGATCGTCGGGCCGACGTCCTCGACCGCCGTCAGCTCCTCCTCCGACGCGGACGCGATGCGGTCGAGCGAGCGGAACTCCCGCGCGAGCGCCTGCGCGGCCGTCGGCCCGACGTGCCGGATCGACAGGGCCACCAGCACCCGCCACAGTGGCTGCTTCTTGGCCTTCTCCAGCTCCTCGAAGAGCTTCTCGACCGTCTTCTTCGGCTCCCCGGCCTTGTTCGCGAAGAAGGTGACGACCTTCTCCTCCCCCGTCTTGGGGTCGATCTTCGGCAGGCCGGTGCGCTGCTCGCGGACCACCGACTTGATCGGCAGCAGCTGCTCGACGGTCAGGTGGAACAGGTCGCCCTCGTTCTTGACCGGCGGGTCCTCCGGCTCCAGCGGCTGGGTCAGCGCGGTCGCCGCGACGTACCCGAGCGCCTCGATGTCCAGGGCATTGCGGCTGGCCACGAAGTAGATCCGCTCCCGCAGCTGCGCCGGGCACTCCTTCGCGTTGGGGCAGCGGATGTCGACGTCGCCCTCCTTCTGCGCCCGCAGCTCGGTGCCGCACTCCGGGCACGTCGCCGGCATCACGAACTCCCGCTCGGAGCCGTCGCGCAGGTCGGCGACCGGCATGACGATCTCCGGGATGACGTCACCGGCCTTGCGCAGCACGACCGTGTCGCCGATCTGCACGCCCTTGCGCTTGACCTCGTCCGCGTTGTGCAGCGTCGCGTACGCGACCGTGGAGCCGGCGACCTTGATCGGCTCCATCACGCCGTACGGCGTGACGCGGCCGGTGCGGCCGACCCCGACCCTGATGTCGAGCAGCTTGGTGTTGACCTCCTCCGGCGCGTACTTGTAGGCGATCGCCCACCGCGGCCACCGGCTGGTCGAACCGAGCCTGCGCTGCAACGCGAACTGATCGACCTTGACCACCACGCCGTCGATCTCGTACGCCGGCTCGTGCCGGTGCTCGCCGTAGTGCTCGATGTAGGCGTGGACCTCCGCCAGGCTCTCGACGACCCGGTAGCGGTCGCTGACCGGCAGCCCGAACGACCGCATGGTCTCGTACGCGTCGGACTGGCTCTCCGGTCGCCGCCCGCCCCGCCAGGTGCCGAAGCCATGCACGATCATGCTGAGCGGACGGTGCGCGGTCACCCGCGGGTCCTTCTGCCGCAGCGAGCCCGCGGCGGCGTTGCGCGGATTGGCGAACGGCTCCCGCTCGCCCGTCTCGGCCAGCCGCTCGTTGAGCTTCCCAAACGCCTCGACCGGCAGGTAGACCTCGCCGCGCACCTCGAGCAGCTCCGGGACGTCGTCGCCGTGCAGCTGGAGCGGCACGGCGTCGATCGTCCGGATGTTGTTGGTGACGTCCTCGCCCGTACGCCCGTCACCGCGCGTCGCGCCCCGTACGAGCCGGCCGTTCTCGTACGTCAGGTTGACCGCCAGCCCGTCGATCTTCAGCTCGCACAGGAAGTTGGCGACCGAGCCGACCTCCTTCTCCGCGCGCGTCAGCCACGCCGACAGGTCGTCGGTGCTGAACGCGTTGTCGAGGCTCTGCATCCGCTCGATGTGCTCGACCGTCGCGAAGTCGGTCGTGATCGGCGCGCCGACCTTCTGCGTCGGCGAGTCCGGCGTGACCAGCTCCGGGTGCTCCTCCTCCAGCGCCCGGATCTCCCGCATCAGCCGGTCGTAGTCCGCGTCGCTGATCGTCGGGGAGTCGAGGACGTAGTAGCGGTAGCTGGCCTCGTCGAGCTCCTGAGCCAGCTCCGAATGCCGCTGCTGGACCGCGTCGGGTACGCCTGTCGCCACGAGTCTCTCCCTGCCGTACGATTGCCACTGCCCATAGTGTCTCGCGCACCGCCGACACTTCTGACCTGCGGCTCGGAGTCCATCGCGGGTCTGTGCCCAGACTTTGTCCGCCCATCCGCGAGCCCGCGTCGGCCTGGACACGGACCCATCCCGCAGGAGCGCGGACCCGCGCTATCCGAAGAACGCCTGGCCGAGTGCGAGCAGTACGGCGGCGACCCCGCACAGCGCCGCCGCGGCCAGGAAACCGGCGAACGACCAGAGAAGTACGGGGATCAGCGTTCCCCACGGTCGCGGGTTCGAGCTGAGCGGCACGTCCGCCTCGACCCGGACCCGTCTCGGCATGACGCACAGCACCAGCAACGCGAGTGCCGCGAGGCTCACGATCCCGAGCACACCGGCCACGTCGAGCACGGCGTCGGCCGCGCCGGGCTTGGCGTATCCACCGTCCGCCTTGCGACGCAGCGTCGTGGGTTTGCCGACATGGACCCGCGCGTTGGTGATCCGGGCGGCTGGGTCGGCGGGCCCTCCGTTCGCCGGCGTGAACGTCCCCGTGCACACCCGTCTGCTGCCGCGCCCGGACCCGTACGTGTGACAGTGCGCGGCGGTGAACGTCCCGGGCGTCCCGGCGAGCCCAGCCGCGTACCGGAAGCCGTTGATCGGGAAGAACTCCAGCCAGACCGCCAGGACGACCACCCCGATCGCCACCAGCACACCCGCCACCGTCCGGGTCAGGCTCATCGCGACGTCGCTCTGCGGCTCAGACATGCCACTCGATCCTGGCGGTTCGGTGTAGCCGGTCGAGTCCGCGAACCGACTGGCCGACCGCGAGGTGGACCGTGAGGTGGCGAATCCGTGCGAGGGGAGACAGGTCCAACCCCTCACCGGCGCCTTGGAGGAAGAGATACCGGAGCTTGGGATGATCCCGTAGTGGCTCGAGATCGGCCACCCCCCGGTAGCTCTCCAGGTCAAGGCGTCTGAGTTCGGAGAGTCCGGCAAGCGGCCCCAGGTCGGTGACCGAGGCACCCCTGAGCGTAAGCGTGCGCAGCGCGGGAAAACGCGCGACCGCTTCGATGGACGTCACACGCTGGGCTTCCGACAGGTGCAAGGCTGTGAGCGGCAGCGTCGCGAGGACATTCAGATCGGCACACCAGTCACCGCCATCGGCCGAGAGCGTTCGAAGGTCCGGGAAGGCGTCCACCAAGGCCTCGATCGCCGCACGATCGAGGCGCGCGCCGCGCAGTGTGAGATATCGGAGTCCGCCGAGCGGACGCAGTGCGTCGATCCCCGTGATCGCCCGGCAGTTGTGCAGGTGAAGCTCACGTAGTTCACCGCACTCGGCCAGCGGGGAGAGGTCGTCGATCCCTTCCAAGTGCGTCAAAGCGAGGGATCTCAACCGTGGAATCCGGTGCATAAGGCCGAGATCGGCGGCGAACCGATCGGAGAAGAGGTCGAGTTGACTCAAGGCCGGCAGCGCGAGGAGCGGCGACAGATCGCGGAGAGTGCCGTCGATCTGCAGCGTAAGATTCTCCAGGTCCGGGTGGCTCGTGAGCAGGTGCAGGCTTCCCGGCCGGACACGGTTCGCGATCAGCTGTTTGAGCGCCGGCACTCCCGCCAGGCGTTCCAGCTCGTCCTTGGGCAGATGGACCTGAAGCCGGGTAATGCGCCGAAGTGAGTGGACGGCGGGGAGCAGATCCGGGTCCCAGACATGAGCCGGCCGTTGTCGAGCGGAGCGTCGGCGAGGACCCGTTCTGCGTACGTGTGCGGCTCGAAGTAGTCCCAGGCGGTGATCAGCTCCTCCTGGACCTTGGTTCTCGGATCGGTCGCGTAGCGGGCCAGCAGGTCCATCGCGCGCGGACCGTTGATCAGCCAGGCGGCCTGCACGGTGGCCGCCGCCTGTTTCTCCGTAAGGCCCTCAGGCGACTCAGGCAGGCGGCGCAGGATCTCCTCGCCCGCCGCGGCGAGGCGGCGGGCGTCGGCTTCGTTCCTCGGTGGGATTAGCGCCGAGACGCAGCGCTCGACGCGGTCACGCGAAGCTCCGGGCAGATCCGGGACCGTCTCCAGGCACGCCGCCACCAGCATTCGTAGCCGGTGCGCGTTTCTCGGCTCCGCGTCGGCGCGGTCGAGCAGTCCGGTGAGGAGTTCCTCTCGCAGGGGTGCGTTGGCGTGCCCGGCGGCCATCACGACGGTGTCCCGCCACTGGTCGAGGTGCGCCTTGTCCACCAGGGTCTCGACGTCGGCGTCGTCGGCGGCCTGCCTGGCGGCCAGGTACTCCTGGACCGTACGGTGCACGAAGTCGATCCGGCCCGGCACGGGCTCACGGATGACGCCGCTGCGGTGCAGCAGGTAGTCGAGGATCGCCTCCGCCGAGGCGTCGACCCGGGGCATCGCCGCCGCTCTGGCCGCGATGCGCTTCAGCGCGGTCGCCTTCGACATCTCGGCCCGGCCGAGGACGGTGAGCCGCCAGGCGATTTCCTGCAGCAGCCGTTCCTTCTGGTCGCGTTCGAGTTCGATGCCGGGGTGGCTCCGGACGCCTCGCTCGACGTCGCGGCGTTCGAGCAGCATGTCGAGAACGGCCCGGTACAGACCCATGCGGTCGCGTGGCAGGTTCGTGACCCGGTCGAGGTTGAGGGCGCACAGCATGGCGGCGAGCAGAGGTGTCGTCGCCAGCGCCCGCAGGTGCGGGCTGCTCTCCAGCCGGGCCAGCAGCGTGCCCTCGTACCCGGGAAGTTCCTCGGGAGCGCACGGGAGGCTTCCCGCGTGGCGTACCGCCGCGTGCCACTGCCGTACGAGTTCCCGCAGGTCGTCCGGCGTCATCGGCTCCAGCATCATCGGCCGGAAGCCTTCGGCGGACAGCCAGCGTGTGTCGGCCGCCGCCGGCCGGGAGGTGACGACGGCCCGTGCGCTCGGATAGACGTCGAGCAGGTCCCGCAGCCAGCGCCGAACCTCGTCACGCCGGCCTTGGGGAACCTCGTCGACCCCATCGACCAGGATCAGCCCGCGCCCTGCGTCGAGCACCCGGTGCACCCATCCCGGCGGCATCAGCCCCTGGAGGGGGCCGGTGACGAAGTCCTCCGGTTGCGGAAGGCCGCTCTCGGCACGGCTGCGGAGTTTGATGAGGAAGGGCACGCGCCCATTCCAGTCGGAGAGGTCACCGGTGAAGGCGCCGCGTGCCGCCGTCACCATGATCCAGCCCAGCAGGGTGCTCTTTCCCGAGCCCGCCTGGCCCCGCAGGAGCGTACGGGACGAGCGAGCGAGCATCGGTTCGACCCGCGTGGTCGACGGCTCGCGCCCGTGATCGCCGGTCAGCGACGCGACCTTCAAGGGCTCGACCTCGTCGCGGCGGCGGTCCTCGGCCGTCACGGTGAGACTGATGTAGGCCACGCTGAGCGTGGCGCGCGGACGGTAGTTGTCCACCCGAAGGCCGAACAGCTCGATCGCGTCCATACTCCGGGCGACGTGCTCCAGATACCGTCGCACGAACTCGGCGTCGTTCTCGGTGCCTGCGGGGGCGTCGAGCGTACGGGCCGGAAGCCTCTCCAGGACCAGCGAGACCTGATCCCCCAGACCGGACATCCGGGAGAGCGTCTCCGCGAGCGCGCGGGGCGCGAACTCCGGCAGGCCCAGCAGGATCCGCACCAGGCAGTCGCAGCACTCGTCGAGCATCACGTCGTACAGCCGGGAGGCGGCGTCGCCGTGTCCGACCGGCGCCGGCACCGACCCGCGTACGCGCCGGGCCAGCTTCACGGGGTCGGCGTCCTCGCTGAAGATCACGTCGTCGGAGAGGTCCACCCGCTCGACGGCCGCCTTGACGTCGAGCAGCACGGCCGCGCGATCGTTCTCCTCGAGCCCGCCGTACTCCTGCTCGACGAGCGCCGAGAGACGCTTCTCGACCGAGTCGGCGATGTCGGCGAGTTGGCGTTCCAGCTTGCGCCGGACGAACCGGTCCGGCAGCGACACCCTGATCAGCTCGGTCAGGTCCTTGTCGCGGTCGGATTTCGCCGCCCGCGATGCCAGCCACTCGCGCCCCGCCCGCTGTGCCACCGCCTTGGCGGCGGCAGCGGCCACCGGTTCGAGTCCCGTCACGAATGCCCCCAGCACCGACGCCTGGACAAGCCACCACAGAATCGACTCCTTGGACGCAGCCGTTACTGATCCGGTTGCGCCTGGACATCTCTACGGTTGACTTCGTGACCATGCTGAACGACACGGCGCGCAAGATCATCCTGGACAGCGGCCCGCAGGTGCGTACGGGCGTGGCGGCGTGAACGCCATCCGCGCCGAGGTCATCGCGACCCGGCGGCTGGACCTGCTGCCGTTGCTCGTCGAACACGCCGATGAGATGGCCATGGTGCTGTCCGATCCGGCCCTGCACACGTTCATCGGTGGTGCCCCGGACAGCCCGGAGGCGCTGCGCTCGCGCTACCGGCGCATGGTCACCGGCTCCCCCGATCCCGCCGTCCACTGGCTCAACTGGGTGATCCGCCTCCGCGAAGAAGCGTGCCTGGCGGGAACGGTCCAGGCGACGATCGGCCCTTCCGGTGACGGGCTCGTCGCCGAGATCGCCTGGGTGGTGGGAACTCCCTGGCAGGGGCGGGGCATCGCCGCCGAAGCGGCCCGAGGGCTCGTCGCCTGGCTCGGAGAACGGCCCGTGGACGGCGTCGTCGCACACATCCATCCTGAACACCGGGCGTCCGCCGCCGTCGCCACCGCCGCCGGACTCACCCCCACCGAAGAACAACACGACGGCGAGATCCGGTGGCGTCTCGCGCGTTGACGACGGCTCCCGGTGCCGTGCCGGGCACAGGCGCGCCCGTACGGTTGGCTCCGTGACGATGCTGAACGAGACGGCGCGCAAGCTCATCGACGACCCGAATCCGGCGATCCTGGGGACCATCAACCTCGACGGCAGCCCACAGACCTCGGTGGTGTGGGTCGGCCGGGACGGCGATGACCTGCTCGTCTCCACGGCCGCCGGTCGGCGCAAGGAGACCAATCTGCGCCGCGACCCCCGCGCCAGCCTGACCGTCATCGACCGGAACGACTTTCAGCGGTACGTCGAGGTACGCGGCACCGCCACGATCACCGAGGACGTCGGCAGGCGCCTGGCCGTCGAACTCGGCGAGCACTACGAGGGCCCCGGCGCGGGCCAGGAGTACATCGAACTCCCGCCGGAGGTCGTCCGCGTCGTCATCCGCATCACCCCGCACCGGGTGGTGGGCACCGTCGCCGGGTGACCGGTGCCTCAGACGTGGGAGAGCAGGAAGCCCACGAGGAGGGACAGTCCGGCCAGGAGCAGGGAGGCTCCGAACAGCGGGACGACGATGGTCAGCAGCGTCCCCCAGGGCGGAGGATTCTGCCGCATCCGCTTCCAGCCGCCGGCCGAGACCCGCTTCGGCGCCGCGCAGAGCAGTACGAGGAGGAACGCGGCGAGGCTGACGATCCCGAAGGCGGTCGCCAGGTCCTTCCCGGCCTTCGCCGGACCGGGCTGGACATAGCCGCCGTCGGGCTTGCGGCGCAGGGTGGCGGACGTGCCGACGTGGATCCGAGCGTCGCGGACCTGAGCGGTCCGATCGACGGATCCACCCTTGGCCGGCGCGAACGTCCCGGTGCAGACGGGCGGGCCGCCGTTGCCGGACCCGGTGGTGTGACACCGTTCGGCGGTGAACGTCCCTGGCGTCCCGGACAGCCCGGACGAATAGCGTGCGTCGTCGAGCGGAGAGGTCAGCAGCCACCCCGCGAGACCGAGGACACCGATCGCGGCCAGGACGCCGACCGCGGTGAGCAACACGCTGAGCGGAGACCCCGCCGCACCGCGCCTGCTCCTGGTGGATCTCGTCCGCCCGCCGGCGGACCTGCTCTTCCGCCCCGTGGCGCCGCTCTTCTTCCGCCCGGTGGCACCGCTCTTCCTCCCGCCCGTGGCGGGCCGGCTCCTCTGCCGCCCGGCGGCGGAGCCGCTCTTCTTCCGCCTGGCGGCGGACCCGCCCTGAGCGTGCCGTTCCGCTCGCGCCCGCGCCATCGCAGCCGCCTCTTTCTATTGGTGATGTGATCCGTCCGAGCCCTCGCCGGCTCGGACGAGCCGGCGGGTTCTGATCAGTCCTCGGCGGTCTCGGCCAGGATCTGCGCCGCCTCGCGGCAGTGCTTCAGCGCGGCGCGTACGTAGCGTGGGCCGCGCGGCCAGGCCGCAGGACGGCGTGACCACCACGCCCTCGGCGAGGACCTTCGGGGAGAAACCGAGACGCCGCCACAGCTCCTGGACGCGGGTCAGCGACTGTTTCGGCGCCGGCAGGCGGGTGTCGGTGCCGGGGACGATGCCGAGCAGGAACCCGGTGCCCGCCTCGACGGCCTCGCCGATGGCGTCCTCGTCCGCACCGCGCAGCAGTGCGGCGTCGACCGAGATCGCCTTCGCTCCGGCCGCCCGCAGCAGACCATACGGGGCGCGCGGAGCGCAGCAGTGCACGAGCGGGAAGGCGTCCGTGGCCTCGATCACCCGCCGCAGACCGTCCTCGGCCAGCGGGGCCTCGACGGCGGGGAGGCGGGAGAAGCCGCTCGCGGTCGGCACGGTCCCGGCCAGGACACCCGGCAGGCCGGGCTCGTCGAGCTGCAGCATGACCGTCGCACGCGGCAGCCGTCGGCGTACGTCCCGGACGTGCGCGGCGACGCCCTCGGCCAGTGAGGCGATCAGGTCGCGTACGGCCCCCGCGTCGCGGAGCGCGCGGTCGCCGTACTTGAGCTCGATCGATGCGGCCATCGTCCACGGACCGGTTACCTGGATCTTGACCGGCCCCTCGAACTCCCCCACCTGCTCCTCGAGCGTGTCGAGGTCCCGCGCGAGCATGCTCCAGGCTCGGGACACCTCCCGGCCCGGCCGGTCGGCGAACCTCCACCCGGAGGGCTGCAGCGCGACGGCGAGCTCCACGAGCAGTCCGGCGGTGCGTCCGACCATGTCCGCGCCGGGTCCCCGGTCCGGGAGCTCCGGAAGATACGGCAGGTCGGGGAGCTCACCGAGGACGACGCGCAGCGCCTCGGCGGGATCATCCCCGGGATGGGAACCGACGCCGGTGGCGGTCCCGATGGTCCACGGAAGATCAGGCACGGCAAAAGCTTATTGCCTGGCGACGGCAGCCTCGCATGCCGCGAGGCTCGGGTCAGAATCGGGTGGTGCCGTCGGTCCGAGCGCTCCGGCGGATCTGATCCGGTGTCATTCCCAGCACGTGGGTCAGGTCGGCGCCGCGCAGGTCCGCGCCGGTCAGCTGCGCGCCGGTCAGGTCGGCGCCGTGCAGCCGTGCGCCGTACAGCCGCGCGTCGCGCAGGACCGCCTCGCGGAGGTCGCTGCTGCCCAGGTCCGCGGCCCCCAGCGCCGCACGGCTCAGATCCGCGCCCTCCAGGTTCGCGCCCCGAAGATCCACGACGTACCAGCCCGCGCGCCGCAACCGGGTGACGGTGAGGTACGGGCCGTGGAAGTGGGTGTCCCTCCGAGCGCTGTTCGATTCGGAACTCACGAGGTACGCACCCGGTATGCGGACGCCGTGCAGATCGAGTGAGTACGGCTCGCGGGTCCGGTCGTTGCCGACCAGGACGCTGAGAGCGGCCTGGACGTCGGTGTCGGGCTCGCCGGGTGTGCCGGCGCTACGGCGAGGGGCGTGGACGCGCACGTAGGCGGCCAGCACGTTCATGATCGTGTCGTGGTCACGGTCTGAATCAGCGGCAAGCCGTTCCAGTGCGTAGATGGCACCGAGGCGAACCTCCGGGCTGCCGGCGCCCAGCTGTTCGACGGCCTTGGTGTACCGGTCGGTGATCTGACCTTCCTGGCTGCTTCGCAGGGTCAGAGCGGTGGCGATCAGACCGGCCGCGGTGAACACCACGCCGAACAGGATGCCGATGCTGTTCACACTCTGCTGCCGGTGCTGACGGCGCTGCAGGGCCAGCTCCATCCGCTCCTTCGCCGGCAGCGCGGCGAGCTCGTCCGCGGTGGGCAGCACGATCTCGGGCCGGCGACGAGGCCGGACCCCACCGAACCTCCGCCCTCCTGCTTTGAGGGGCTCGGCGGGCTGTTGATCCACTGCCTGGTCTGGCTCGGTCATGCTCGCTCCCCGCCTCGGACGATCGCTCGCGCCGGATCGGCACAGATCCCCGACCGATGAGACACGTGGTGGTGGCCGATTCGTTCCAGAACGCAGGAGCGGGCATGAGTGGCGAGCATCTCATAGCTTAGCGATTGGTATCGATTGCTAACCTATTCAGATGGAGCCGTCATCGTCGTGGCGTACCGAGCAGGTGGCCGCGGCACTACGCCAGATCAGCGCCGGCCTCGCGGCACTGGCCGATGCGATCTCGGCCGACCCGGCGGAGGCCCCGGAGGAGAGCCGTCACCGTTCTCTCATCGCCGAATGGGGGACGCGGGGCTTGACGAGAGCCGAGGCGAGTGCGCTCTTCCGCAGGCACGGCTTCTCTCCTCAGGCGGCGGGCGGCTGGGCCCGGGGCGACTGGCTCGAGGTCCGCGACGACGACCGCCGCTACTTGACCGAACGTTCGCTGCAGTGGCTGGCAGAACAGGAGCCCTCTGATGACACCGACGGTCGGCATTGAGCCGTTCAGCGTCCGGCTGGAGGTCCGCATCTCCGAGGTGGACCCGCAGCTGCACCTCAACGGGGGCTTCTACGTCCAGTACGGCGACCATGCCCGTTTCCAGTGCGTACGGGCCGCCGGGGTCTCCGTCGAGGAGCTCCTGGCCGATGGACTCGGACCCGTCAACCTGGAGACCGTCATCCGGTATCGCCATGAACTCCGCGCCGGAGACCAGGTCGACGTGTCCTGCGACTGGGAGTGGGGCGACGGCAAGACCTACCGCGTCCGGCACCTCATGAGGCACCTGGACGGCACCGTGGCCGCCGAGGTCGATCACGTGAGCGGACTGCTCGACCTCCGAGCCCGCCGGCTGATCGCCGATCCCGCCGGCGAGTGGCGGGCCCGCGCGGCCAGGCCCGAACTCCTCGGCCTCCGCCCCGCCCCTCCGACTCGGCCCGGCCCGCCTGACGTCGGCGCTCAGGCGGCCGTGAGGTCCGGCAGGGAGCCGACGCCGACGTAGTCGCGGAACAGCACGATCCGGCCGTCGCGGATCCGGAACACCTGGATGCACGGCACCTCGAACGTCTCCCCCGTCGTCGTCACTCGCCCGACGCTCACGAGTTCGATGATCACCACTTCCGGGTCCGAGGTCTGGTGGATCTGCACCGTGCGCAGGTCGATGATCTCGAACGGCATCCCGGCGGCGTGCGCCGAGAACTCACGGATCGCCTCCCGGCCTTCGAGCCGAGCGGGGAACCCGTCGGCGGCGAACGGCATCTCGATCACGCCGTCCGCCGCGAAGAGATCGGCGAACGCGTCCATGTCCCTCGTGACCAGCAGACGCCGCCGCCGTTCGAGGACCTCCAGCGGACCTTCCATCACGGCCTCCCGTTCAACGCTCGTTCAATGACTGATTCAACGACTGTAGAACGAGATGGCGACTCGGTCAACGCCCGTACAATGAACCGCGTGAGTGATTCCTCGGCGCGGCCGTCCCGGGCCGAGCAACGGCGCAACACCGAGGTCCGGATCCTGGGCCAGGCCCGCCGGTTGTTCGCCGAATCCGGCTACGACCGGACCACCATCCGCGCGGTGGCGACGGCCGCCGAAGTGGACCCCGGCCTGGTCATGCACTACTTCCGCAGCAAGGAAGAGCTCTTCGCACGGGCGACCGAGGGCGGGCCCCCGCCCCTGCCCGGTGGCACGCCGGAACAGGTCGCCGAACAACTACTCGACGTGCTCCGAGGTTCGCTGGCCGACGAACCCGTCGAGTCGCTGGCGGTGCTCCGGTCGATGCTCACCCATCCCGAGGCGGCACACGAAGCCCGGGAGGCGTCCCGCATCCAACGGGACCAGATCAGCGAAGCCATCCCGGACGACCAGGCCGACCTGCGCGCGGGGTTGATCAGCGCCGTGCTCATCGGCGTCGTCCTCGGCCGGCACCTGATCAAGCTCGACCCCCTCGCCGACGCCGACCCGGATCAGATCGTCGAGATCCTGCGCCCCTCGATCCGTTCACTCACCAAAGCCGACGACTGACCGACCCCGTCTGGCGTACCGCCGACCCCGGAAATCTTCGCAACCTCGACACACTCGGTGGTCCCGCCCCCGCCTCCGCTGTAACTGCTCTTACGCCATGAGGTCATGGTCCTCAACCATCCTTACTAGGAGGTCGCGAGTCTGGTCCTCGTTCAAAGCGCGTGCGGCGATGCGGTCGAATCTTACTGAGACGGCAGCAGCCTCTGCTTGGTCATCGATCACTCGACCGACGTCCAAGACGGTCCCCGCGAACGCCGCGAGGCGGCGGCCGGGCAGCTCGAAGAACCAGAATGAGCCGTCGACGCCGATATGCGGCGCAGCCGCGAACGGAATCACTCGCAGTGACACGTGCGGAAGTGCACTCAACTCGACCAGGTACTCGAGCTGAGCTTTCATGACGACTTGGCCGCCCATCGAGCGGAGTGCCGCCTCATCCAGGATTGTCCAGATCAGCGGCGGATTGGGACGGCGGTGCAAAATGGCGGCCTGAAGGTCCATCCGCCGCCCCACGGCGGCTTCCACGTCATCGAGCAGTCCCGCCGCGTGCCCTGCAGACAGCAGTCCACGGGCATAGTCCTCCGTCTGGAATGGAATGGGGATGAAGCCGTTGTGGAAGATCTTTAGCTGGTCCGACTCTCGCTGATAGCAGCCGACGCGGGCGGGCCAGTCGGGGTTGTGGCTGAGGCGGGCGAAGCGGCGGAGCCGTACGAAGAGGCCGCCGGTGTCCCAGGCCTTGTCGAGGCGGTCGGCCTGGATGCGGGTGAGCTTGTTGCGGCCGGCTTCGGCGTTCGAAACCCCATGTTTGTTGACGCCGATGACGGCGCCTACCTCGGTCTGCGACATACCGCGCTTCTGGCGCTCGTAGCGCAGGTGAAAGGCGATGGCGTTCCAGAGGGACTCGTCGGGGTCGAGGTTCTCGGCGGCGGTCATCGCTGCCTCCGGGGGGTTCAGAAGTCCACTTGAATCTTCCGCATCACTCAGAGTGAGGTCATTGTTACAGAACGACCACGCAACGCGCACGATCTCTGAGGAAGACGGGCGACGCCATGACCGACCGGGTATCCCCCGAAGAGGAACGGATCTTCGCTTTCCGGCAGTTGCCCACGGGGCCGACCGCCGCGGGCGAGGCACGGGAATGGTCGGCCAAGGTGCTGGCCTGCTGGGACCTGGCCGCCCTCACCGACGATCTACAGACGGTCGTCACGGAGCTGGTGACGAACTCGCTGCGCGCCGGGGCGGGCGCGATCCACGCCCTCATCGAGTGGCGGTGGAACGCGAAGGCTCTGGAGCTCCAGGTCTGGGACGACGCGCCCGGCCGGCCGCAACTTCGGCAACCCGACTTCGTCGCCGAGACCGGGCGCGGCCTGTTCATCGTCGCCGCGCTGTCCACCGCCTGGGGACATCACCCCGCCACCGACGGCGGCAAGGTCGTCTGGGCTCGCTTCGCCACGCGTGCCGCTCCGTGACGACGACGCCCGGCCGTCAGCGGGCCAGGAGCCCGTTGGCGACGATGTCGGTGGCGGTGTGCAGGAGCTTGCGAAGTTCGGGGTTGGTACGGCGCAGGCTGTCGGGCCGCCAGCCGAGGCTGATCACTCCGTTCCAGGCCGCCCACAGGACGGTGGCCGCGTCCGCGGGATCGAAGGCTCGGATCACGCCCGCTTCCATCCCACGGCGAAGGGCCTCGACCATCCGCCGGTTCTGCGCGTCGACCGAGCGGGCCAGGCGTTCGGCGACCTCGCGCCCAGCCGCGTACTGTCCCGGCTCGCCGGGGAAGGCCAGCATCCGGAAGTACTCCGGGTGGGCCAGATAGAACTCCAGGTATTCGTCGGCGGCGGCGTACAGCTGCTCGGCAGGCGTGCGCTCTCTCTTGTAGGCACGGTCCATGTAGTCGCGGTCGACATCGAGCGCCTGCTCGATGACCGCCGCGTGCAGGCCCGACTTCGATCCGAAGTGGTTGTAGATCGAGCCGACGGCCACCCCGGCCTTCTGGGCGATCTCCTCGACGGTCACCTCTTCCACGCCGCGCGTGCTGAAGATCTCCTCAGCGGCGCGCAGCAGGGCTTCGGCGGTCCGCTGTCTCCGCGGGTCCATACCACCCCTTCTTGCAATGATTGCAACTACCTGTTTCGGCTGCTACTGTATCGCCGGATCTCTTGTAATGATTGCAAGAAATGCCGGGGAGGTTGAGCGATGGCACCAGTGGGGACACGCGAGTGGGCGATCGCCACCGGGGGTGCGCTCGGATTCCCCGACAGGATCCGGCTCGCGCGAGACGCCCTTCTCGGCCAGCTCGCCGAGCTGCTCGGCAGTCGGACGAAAGCTGCCACCTTCGTCGTCGAGCGTGAACCGCCGGACAGCGCGCTCGCTCGCAGGGTCCTGGCGCTGGCGGAGGCCACATACTCCGCGCCTCTGCTCGGCCACTGTCTGCGCTGCTGGCTGTGGGCCGATCTCCTGGCCGGGCTCGACGGCGTCGGCTACGACGAGGAGCTGCTCTACGTCTCCTGCCTGCTCCACGATCTGGCGCTCATGGACCCCTACCGGCCCGGCCAGGCCCAATGCTTCGCGGTGCACGGCGGCGAGGTGGCACTGGCCACGCTGGCCTCCTACGGCGCGCCGGAGTCCTTCGCCGAAGCCGTCGCCGAGGCGATCACCTTGCACATGAACATCCGTATGCCCGCGGAGTCGGGCCCGGAGGCCCGGCTACTGCACGACGCCGCGCACCTCGACGTCGTCGGCACCCGAGCGCGCCGGCTCTCACCCGATGCCGTACGGGCGGTCCTCGCCCGGCACCCGCGCGACGACTTCGCCGCCGACTTCATGGAACTGATGCGGCGTGAAGCCGCCGAACGCCCTCGTTCGCGCGCGGGAGTGCTCTGGCGTTCGGGCATGCGCCTGCCGATATCGCTCAACCCACTGGACCGTGTCCGTTGAGCGTGGAGCCGATACCGCCCGATCTCCCCAGGAGGAAGTCATGACCGTGACCGACAACGACCTTGCGCGGATCGTCGACGACTACGGCCAGGCGTGGAACTCCCATGGCTTGGACGAAATCATGGCGATGCATACTCCGGACACCGTGTTCCGGCTGCATCTCCTCGGTTCGGCCGAGGCCGCCGGGCACGCCGAAGTCCGTGAGGTCTTCGCGGGGCTGCTGGCGTTCTGGCCGGACATTCATTTCGCCACGGACAGGCTCAGTCTCGGAGACGGCTTCTTCGTGCACCAGTGCTCGATCACCGCGACGCTGGCCGCACCGCTTCCGCTCGACGGCCTCGTCCTCCAGCCGACCGGGAAACCGATCCGGTTCAGCGGGGTCGACGTGATCAGCGTGGCCGGAGGGCTGGTGCACCGCAAGGAGACCTACCTCGACATCGCCGCCGCGATGCAGCAACTCGGGGCGCTGTGATGGCCGACTGGCACGGCGTTCACGAGAAGGTCGTCGCGGGTTTCGCCGCGAGCTGGGACAGGCCCGAGCCCCATGCCTGGGACGACCTTCTCGCCGAGGACGTCGAGCTCAACCAGCCGCTACTGCCACGCATGAAAGGACGACAGCAATGGCGGGAGGAGGCCGGACGGCTCCTCGCGCTCCTGCCCGATCTCCGCAGTGACGTGCTGAGCTGGACCGGCGACGCGGACATCCTGTTCATCGAGCACCGGCTGAGCGCCACCGTCGGACGCGTACCGGCGCGGATCCCCGCCGTCGACAAGATCTGGATCACGGATTCCGGAAAGGTCCTCCGGCGCGACGCGTTCTTCGACCCGCTCTCATTCGCACAACTCGTACTGCGGCAGCCGTCCATGTGGCTGCCGTGGTGGCGATCCGGCCTTGAGCCGCTGGCCGGCCGCCGTAGACTTGCCGGCCGGTCATGAGGTCTTCGAACCGCTCAGCCGCGCCAGCACGGCGAGTGCCACGCTGACGATCACCAACGCACCGGCCTCGAGCGGGCCGAGCGCCGCCGGACGGGCCGCGCAGATGTCCACGACGTGCGACACGGCGTGGAATCCGTTCCACAGCGCGGCGAGGGTGAGGGTCGGTGTGCGCCAGCGCCGGCGTTCGACGGCGACCAGCATCCCGGCCCCGAACGTCGCCGCGCATGCGGCGTAGTCGTGGACGAGATGGTCGTTGCGCGGCCCGAAGTCCGCGATCGTGCCCGCGAACGAGCCCGCGTCGATGGTGGCCCAGCCCGCCTGGGCGACGAAGGACATGCCGAAGACGAGCAGGGCGATGCGCCAACCACGCTCCGTCATGGGGTCACCGCCGCGCCCGTACGTGCCAGGACCTCCCGGGCGGCGCGTTGGCCGGCCGACACCGCGCCGTCCATCGATCCGTTCGCGATGACGGCCGTCTCGGCGCCGGCCCAGAACACGCGGCCGACGGGGGCACGCAGCGCGTGCCCGACCGCGGTCCACCCACCGGGTCCGAAGTAGCCGGCGTAGCAGCCGCGTGTCCATTGCTCGCTCACCCACGTCATCTCGTGGAACCGCGTGGGCTCGGCGGCCTGCGGCCCGAACAGCGCGGCCAGCCGATCCAGGACGGCGCAGCGGCGCTGCTCGGGCGTAAGAGATGCGAGAGCGCGTGCGTCCTCGGCGAGGGAGAAGGCGACGAGGGCGCCAGGACTGCCATCCGGCGGTGAGTTGTCGAAGGTCATGCTGATCGGCGCGTCGGTCGTCGTCGCGTGGCCGGACAGTCGCTGCTCGCGCCAGAACGGCGCGGGGTAGACGGCGGTGAACTTGATGACGGTGCCACCGGCCATGCGCTGGGCCAACTGGACGCGCGCCACGGGCAGGGCCGGACGGAACTCGATGGCCGCGGTCAAGGCAGGGGGCACCGCGACGACCACCGCCGCCGCGTCGATCGAATCGGTGTCCGTCCGCACCCGAACGCCGCCTTCGTCCTGCGTTATCGCGCGCACCGGCGTACCGAGGCGAACGCGCTCGCCCAGCGACGCGGCGACGCGTGCGGCTATCTCGTGCGAGCCGCCGACGAAGCGGTCCTGCTGGTAGCCGCCGTCGGTGCGGATCAGTGAACTGAGCCCGCCGCCGGTCGCGATGTAGAACAGCCAGTGCAGCAGCGAGAGCTCGGCGGGTTCGGCCGCCAGCACGGCCTTGATCGACAGGCGCATCAGGTCACGGCCCGACCGGGTGTGCATGTGCCGGTCCATCCAGCTCCGCACCGTCATCGTGTCGGCCCGGCGCGCCCACCCCGCCGTGGCGGGGGCCTGGAGATCGATACGTCGGGACAGCCGTTCGAGGCGGGCCTGAGCCACGCGGAAGTCGAGCAGGCCGAGCAGTACGCGGTGCGGGATCTCGCCGGAGTAGCGGGTGACCCGCCCGCCTCGCGCGAACAGATGACGCCCGTCGATGTGCGTGGGAAACATGTCGATCCCGACCTCGGCGGCGAGCCTGCGAATCTCGTGATGGTCCGGTCCCGCCCACTGGCCGCCCATCTCCACGACCTTGCCGGGCGCGATCTCCGCGTTCAGGGTTCGGCCGCCCACCCGATCGCGCGCCTCCAGGACGACGACGTCCGCGCCGGCCTGCCGCAGACGCAGCGCGCACGTCAGACCCGACAGCCCGGCCCCGACGACCACCACCTCGGTTCTCATCCTGCCTCCATCGAGTTCTTGCAATGATTACAACAATTCGCACGGTAGCTCCCATCAGAAGATCTTGCAATAATTACAAAATGTCTTCTGACGACACATGGCCGTACGGGCGGGGAGGGCGCTGAGGTGGATCTCGAGGAGTTCGTCACGCGCTTTCCCGTCGCGTATCACGTCACCGAGGCCGGCGCGTGGCCGTTCATCCAGCGGCACGGGCTGTTGAGCACGAGCGCGCTACTCGACCTGTTCGAGATCGACGCCCGGACCCGGGAGCAGATCGAGACACGCCCCCGCCCAGCGTCGGTGACGATCGACCACCCCGATCATGGGACGGCCGTCATCCGCGACAACAAACCGCTGCGCCCGCACATCCTCGAGCGCTGCCTGGACGGCTGCGGCGTCACCGACTGGTGCCGCGTCCTGAACTCCCGCGTGTTCTTCTGGGCCACCGAGCAGCGACTCGAGAACCATCTCCGCGCACGCGGACACCGTCACCAGGCCCGCGAACTCGTCACGATCGACACCCGCTCGTTGATGGAACGGCACGGCGCGTCGGTCACCCTTTGCGCGTTCAACTCCGGCAGTGCGCTCTACCCGAACGCTCCACGCCGCGGACCGGACACGTTCACGACGGTCGAGCACTACCCGTACGACGAGATGCGGCGCCGCCACGGCGCACGCAACGCTCTCGCCGAGATCTGCGTCCAGTGGGGACTGCCCGACATCACCGCCGTGGCGTCCTCGATCCACGCGATCACCGAAGACGGGGCTCGCCACCTCATCGGTCCCTGACCCGCCCGACACGGCCCGCGCTGCTCGGCGTCGCCGCCGCTGCTTCGCCGACGGTCTCCAGCAACCGTGCGACGAGAGGGCCGCCGTCGTCCGTACGCCATGCGACGGCGACCCTCGTACGGGCCGTGGCCGGCTCGAGCCGGCGGTACGCGACGCCGCCCAGGCGGATCCGGCGGATGCTCGCGGGGGCCACCGAGACGCCGAGGCCCGCGCCGACCAGGGCGCAGACGGTCTGCCACTCCACCGCGCGCTGCACCACGCGAGGCGTGAAGCCCGCCACCTGGCACAGGCCGATGATCTGGTCGTGAAACAGCGGGCCGGTCGCGCGCGGCAGGAGCACGAACGGTGATTCCGCCAGGTCGGAGAGGCGTACGGAGCGCCCGGCCGCCAGCGGATGCGCGGCCGGCAGGACCGCCACGAACCGCTCGGTCAGGACGGTCCGGAAGCGGAGCCCCGGTTCGTCGTCCGGCGGCTCGCGCAGGAGGCCGACGTCGATCGTGCCCTCGCGCAGGGCGTCGAGCTGCGGTGCCGTGGTCATCTCACGGATGTCCATCCGGACGCCGGGGAAGCGTTCCCGATGGGTGCGCAGCAGCTGCGGAAGGACGGTCAACGCCAGCGAGGCCGCGAACCCGAGCCGGATCCGCCCCGCCTCGCCGTCGCCAGCGGCGCGGGCCGCCGCCAAGCCGTCCGCCAGCTCCGCGATCGCCTGCCGGGCCGAGGGCAGCAGCGCCTGTCCCGCCGGGGTGAGCGTGACGCGGCCTGGCCCGCGATCGAACAGCGGATGGCCGATCCTGTCCTCCAGGCGGCGGATCTGCTGGCTGAGCGGGGGCTGCGCGATGCCCAGCCGCTCGGCCGCGTGACCGAAGTGGAGTTCTTCGGCGAGCACGGCGAACGCGTACAGCTGCTGGAGGGGAAGCTCAGGACGCTCCATACGCCTAGAGATATCAGTCGATGAGTAGACATGTATTAGACATATCGCTACTGCTCACCGTACGGTCCGGCGCATGACAGAGCGACGCGCGATCCTGAGCGGTTCCACCTTCGAGGAGCAGATCGGTTACGCCCGGGCCGTGGTCGACGGCGACTGGGTTCACGTGTCCGGTACGACGGGGTTCGACTACGCGACCATGACGATCTCTGACGACGTCGTCGAGCAGGCCGAGCAGTGCCTGCGCAACATCGAGGCCGCGCTGGCCGAGGCGGAGTGCGACTTCGGCGACGTGGTGCGCGTGCGGTACCTGCTGCCGGACCGCGCGGACTTCGAGCCCTGCTGGCCCGTGCTGCGCCGCTGCTTCGGCGAGGTCCGGCCGGCCGCCACGATGATGATGTGCGGCCTCGCCGACCCGCGCATGAAGATCGAGATCGAGGTCTACGCGCGGCGCCGCCGGTAGTAGTGCACGGTCAGCAGGCCCAGCAGGGGTCCCCAGGCGGCCAGCGGCGCGTACGCCACGGCGAAGGTGACGGCCTGCCATCCGTGCACGACGAGACCGGTGTGGTGAGTGCCGTCGATCATCCGGCCGAGACCCAGCATGACCAGCGTGTACGGGAAGACGAGCAGCGCGGCGGAACCGAGGCCCGCCGGGATGACGGCGGCGAGGGTCGGCACCCGTCGGCCGCCGATGCCGGGGATCCAGCGTGGCACCACCTCACCCCACTCGCTGACCAGCCCGAAGGCGAGGTAGGCCAGCGCTTCGCTGACGACGCTGAGCGCCACGACGTACCAGAGGCCGGTGACCAGCACGGGGCCGTGGCCCGCAGCGGGTTCCGCAGTCGGTTCGAGCAGCGGGACGTCGAAGTTGAGCGCCGCGATCCGCCAGAGGCATGAGGGCAGCACGGTCAGGGTCGTCGCGTACGCGGCCCACACCGCCCACCGAGGGACACCGGGGGCGGTCCGGCCGTGCAGCCCCGCCGCGATCCGGCGAACAGCGCCGAACCCTCCGCGTTCCCGATCGCCGTGCCTGTTCATATCCGTCCTCCCGTGGGCTGTGCCTGCGTATGACCCAAGATCACGAACAGGCATGTCCTCGCGCCTCCCTCACCGGAGGGAGCCGGATCGCCCACAGGGGGCACGTCCGGGTCAGGGTTCGGGATGCAACATCAGGAGGAGGGCACGGTTGCGGGGGCCGTGCCCCTCATAGACGTGGGGCCTCGCCGCGTCGAAGCGGATGGAGTCGCCCGCGTCGAGGGGCGTCGCGGCGTCCGCCGGTCCGGTGGTCACGCGCCCGTCCGTGACGACGACGCACTCCTCGACACCGGGTAGGTGGGCGTCCGAATGCTGCGCCGTGGCCGCCACCTCGAGGTCGTACACCTCGACGGTGCCGCGGATCCGGATGCGGTGGAGGAGGCGGGCGCCGACCGCGTCGCCTTCGACGCGGGGCCGGTCGTCCGTCGACCGTACGACCTCCACGGCCGAGGCGGGCGCCTCCAGCAGCTCGCCGAGCGGGACCTTCAGCGCCGTGGCCAGGGCCCACAGCGTGCTCAAGGTGGGGTTGGCCTGCCCCAGCTCGATGCCGTGCAGGGTGGTCTTGCTGATCCCGCCCGCCGCCGCGAGGTCGGCCAGCGAGACGCCGGCCGCGGTGCGCAGCCTCCGCAGGTTGCCGCCGACGACTTGCCCAACGTCCATGCGTATCAGCATAGTGGTACATCCATACCGACATAGCGAATCGAGGGCACCGTGACCGTGACCCGTCTGCGCGACATCCCCGGGATCGGAGTGGACGTGGTCGGCGACGCCGCCGACGCCGTCGGCGACCCCGGCTTCCTGCGGCTGGAGAACCTCGACACCGACCTCCGTCCGCCGGCGGTCGCGCTCGCCGCGACCCGGTCGGCCGTCGACGACGATGCTGCCAACAGCTACCTGCCGTTCCAGGGGCGCCGGTCGCTCCGGGAGGCGGCCGCGGCGCACGTCGGCCGGATCGCCGGCCGCTCGTACGACGCCGCCACCGAGTGCGTCAGCGTGGCCGGAGGCCTCAACGGCGTCCTCAACACGCTGCTCGCCACGGTGGAGCCGGGCCAGGAGGTCGTCCTGTGCGACCCGATCTACGCCGGTCTGGTGAACCGGGTACGGCTCGCGGGCGGGGTGCCGCGCTTCGTGCCGACGGAGGCGACGGCGGAGGGCTGGACCGTGGACCCCGAGCGGCTCGCCGCCGCCGTCGGCCCCCGTACGGCGGCGGTCCTCATGATGGGCCCGGCCATGCCGACCGGCCTCGTGCTCGACGACCGGCACTGGGCGGCCCTCGCCGACGCCTGCGAGCGGCATGACGCGTGGCTGATCTACGACGCGGCGATGGAACGCATCCGGTTCGACGGCCGGCGTCCGAGCCACCCGGCGTCCCATGACGGGCTGTCCGACCGGACGATCACCGTGGGCTCGGCCTCGAAGGAGCTGCGGATGATCGGCTGGCGCGTCGGCTGGGTCGTCGGCCCGGCCGGCATCCTCGCCGACGTCCGACTGGTCGGCCTGACCAACGTCGTGTGCCAGGTCGGCCTCGCGCAGGACGCCGTGGCCGCCGCGCTGGACGAGCCCGACGCCGACGCCGACGTGGCCGCCGCGACGGCCGAGTGGCGGCGGCGCTGCGACACGGTGCTGCGGGAGCTCGCCGCGTACCCGGTCGTCCCGCCGCACGGCGGCTGGTCGCTGCTCATCGACACCGGCCCGCTCGGCCTGACCCCGGCGGAGCTGTCCAAGCGCCTGTTCGACCGCGCGAAGGTCGCGGCCACCCCGATGGACGGCTGGGGACCGAGCGGAGGCCGCCACCTGCGCCTGGTGTTCGCCAACGAGCCGGTCGAGCGTCTGGCCGGTCTCGGCGACCGCTTCCGCCGGGCGGTCGGGTGACCGTCACGCCGCCTGACTCGGCTCAGGCGGTGGGCCGGGACTCGGGCTGCGGGGTCTGCCGGGCCAGGATGATGGTCGCGCGGTCCAAGAGCTCACAGAAGGACGCGTGCTCGGCAGGGGTGAACGCGTCGGTGAGCGCACGCTCCAGCACGATCACCTCCTGGTAGGCACGGTCCAGCAACCGCTGCCCTTCCTCGGTCAGTGCGGCGATCATGACCTTGGCGTGCACCGGGGACGGCTCACGGACGATGAGGCCCTTGTTCTGCAGACCGGTGAGCACGGTGGCCATGGTCTGCTGGGTGACACCGCAGGCACGGGCCAGTTGGGCGCCGGACATGCCACCCTCACGCGAAAGCGCCAGCAGCACCGTGTACTGCGTCATGGTGAGCCCATAGCCGCGCAGCACCGCCTCGTGGTGCCCCATCAGCGTCTGCTCGGCACGCCGGATCCGGGTGCACAGATACTCCTCGACCGGGACCTCGGTCATCACATCACCCAAACTTTCACAGCTGGCTGAGTTGACTCAGCATGCTGATACTCACTACTTTCAGCGGCGTCGATATCAGCATACTGAGTCAACTCAGGAGGTTGTCATCATGAAGGCCGTCATTCTCGACACCGACGACCAGTTCCGCCTCACCGACCTCGAGGAGCCCGTCCCCGGTCCCGGGGAGGTCGCCATCGCGGTCGCCTACGCCGGGATCCAGTACGGCGACGTACTGGTCCGAAGCGGCCACTTCCCCGTGCCACGCCCGTTCGTCCCCGGTTTCGAGGCCGCCGGGCGCATCATCGCAGTAGGCGACGGCGTCGACCCGGCCCGCGTCGGGCGGCAGGTCACCGCGTTGACCAGCGCCGGTGCCTACGCCGGCGTGGTCATCGCATCCGCCGCCCTCGCCTTGGACGCGACCGGGGTGGATCCGCGCGTCGCCGCGGGCTTCGGCTGGATCACTCCCACCGCGTACGACCTCATCAACACCGTCACCCGCGTACGGCCCGGCGAAAGCGTGCTGATCCACGCTGCCGCGGGCGGCGTGGGCACGCTGGCCGCGCAGTTCGCCAAGAACGCCGGAGCAGCCAAGATCATCGGTGTAGTCGGCAACGGTGACCAAGCCGACTACGCCGCCGGATTCGGCTACGACCAGGTCCTGACGCGCGACCAGTTCCCCGACGCCCTCGGCGACGAGCGGTTCGACGTGATCCTCGACCCCATCGGCGGCCCTACCCGCCACGCCAATCTGGAACGGCTCGCCCCCCACGGCCGGCTGGTCGCCTACGGGAACATCGCCACCTTCGAACCCGTCCAGGTCTCCGTCAACGACCTGCTCATGCAGGGCAGATCCCTACTGACCTACAACAGCAACCTGCTCAGCGAAACCCACCCCGACCGCCTCGCCGACAGCGCCCGCCAGGCACTCCGGCTCGTCGCCGACGGCCAGGTCCACATCGACATCACCGCCGAATACGAACCGGCCGACCTCGATACCGCCATCCAGCGGCTCGCCGACGGCGAGAGCCGTGGGAAGAGCATCCTCCGCATCGCTTGAGCACGACCCGGCCGCGGCGAACGGCCGGGCGCTTCTCACGTGCGGTCGTGGCCGCTCGCGGCCGTTCGTCCGTCGGCGACTCCCGGCCTGGTGAGGTTCTCGGGGACGACGACGCGTTCGAACAGTTCGCGGCTGACCCCGGATCTCAGCGCGGCGTCCTTGAGGGTCAGGTCCTCGTCGAGGGCGCGGTGGGCGATCCGGGCGGCCTTGTCGTAGCCGATGACCGGGCTGAGGGCGGTGACCATCATGATCGAGCGTTCGAGGTTGTCGCTGAGCCTTCCGGTGTTGAGCTCGGCGCCTTCGACGAGGTAGAGGCGGAAGTGCTCGATCATGTCCGACAGGATGCGCGTCGAGTGCAGGACGTTGTTGATGATCACGGGGCGGAAGGCGTTGAGCTCGAAGTTGCCCTCGCCGCCGGCGATGGAGACGGCGGTGTCGTTGCCGATCACCTGGATGGCGACCATCAGCATCGCCTCGGCCTGGGTCGGGTTGACCTTGCCGGGCATGATCGACGAGCCCGGCTCGTTCGAGGGCAGGGTGAGCTCTCCGAGGCCGGTTCGCGGCCCTGACGCCAGCCAGCGCAGGTCGTTGGCGAACTTGAACAGCGGCGCGACGAGGGTGCGGATCGCCGCGGACACGCGCACGAGCGCGTCACAGGACGCCTGGGCGGCGAACTTGTTGGGCGCGCCGGTGAACGGCCGGCCGGTCAGGTCCGCGATCTTCGCGGCGACCTCGTCGCCGAAGCCCGGCGGGGCGTTGAGCCCGGTGCCGACCGCGGTCCCGCCGATCGCCAGCCGGTACAGCCCACGGGTGACATCGCGCAGGTGGTCGGTGGCGTCGGTGAGCTGGGCGACGTAGCCGGACCACTCCTGGCCGACCGTGAGCGGGGTGGCGTCCTCCAGGTGGGTACGGCCGATCTTCACGACGTGTTCCCACGCGCGGCTCTTGGCCTCCGCGGCGTGCCGCAGCCGGTCCAGGGCGGGCAGCAGTCTGGTCTCGATCAGCTGGACGGCGGCGATGTGCATCGCGGTGACGAACGTGTCGTTGGAGGACTGGCCCATGTTCACGTGGTCGTTCGGGTGCACCGGGTCCTTGCTGCCGAGCCGCCCGTCCAGCAGCTGGATCGCCCGGTTGGAGATGACCTCGTTGACGTTCATGTTGGACTGGGTGCCCGAGCCCGTCTGCCAGACGTACAGCGGGAACTCCGCGTCGAGGTCACCGTTGATCACCTCGTCGGCGACGCGGGCGATCAGGTCGGCCTTCCACCGAGGGAGCCTGGCTGCGGCGTTGACGATCGCCGCGGCCTTCTTGACGTGGCCGTAGGCGTGGTAGATCTCCTTGGGCATGCGGTCGTCGCCGATGTCGAAGTGGATCAGCGAACGCTGCGTCTGCGCGCCCCAGTAGTGGTCCGCGGGCACCTCGATCTCGCCGATCGAGTCGGTCTCGGTGCGGGTACCGGTGCCGGTAAGGCCGACGGGCAGGTCCATGACCCGCGGTGCGGGGTCGCCGGTGGTCATGACCGCCGCCTCCTGACCGGCTTGTACTCCGGTTGCCACATCGCGTCCTGAACGGCCTGGACCGGCTCCTTGAGGTCGGCGCGGGCCAGGTTCTCCCGGGCCGCCTGTTCGGCGACCGCGACCGCGACGGTCGCGGAGACCACGCGCAGGTTCTCGACCTGGGGAAGCAGTGACGCGCCGGGACTGGCCGCGTCGACCATGCCGGCGACCGCCTCGGCGGCGGCCTGGAGCATGCCGTCGCTGACCCGCCGCGCGCGCGAGACGATCGCGCCCAGCCCCAGGCCCGGGTAGAGCAGGGCGTTGTTGGCCTGGGCGATGGAGTAGGTGACGCGGCCGTACGTGATCGGGTTGACCGGGATGCCGGTGGCGATCAGTGCCCGGCCGTCGGTCCAGTGCAGCAGGTCGTCGGGCATCGCCTCGATCCGCTCGGTCGGGTTGGAGATCGGGAAGATGACGGGCCGGTCGACGGCGTCGGCCATCGCGCGTACGACCTGCTCGGTGAAGGCGCCGTGCACGGTCGAGGTGCCGAGCAGCATGGTCGGCCGCACCCGCTGGACGACCCCGAGCAGATCCTTCTGCCAGTCGGCGACCTCGGAGGCCGGGCGCGCGTACGGAGCCTGGAAGTCCCGCAGGTCGTCCATGTCGTCGACCAGCAGGCCCTGCTTGTCGATCGGCCAGATCCGGCGGGTGGCCGTGTCGTGGTCGAGTCCGTCCCGGACCATCGCGGCGCGCAGTTGGTCGGCGATCCCGATGCCCGCGGTGCCGGCGCCGAACACGACGATCCGCTGGTCCCGCATCGGCGTGCCGGACACCCGTACGGCGCCGAGCATCGCGGCCAGCACGATCGCGCCGGTTCCCTGCATGTCGTCGTTGAAGGTGGGGATCCGGCCGGTGTACTTCTCCAGGATCCGCCGGCCGTTGGACGGCCCGAAGTCCTCCCAGTGCAGCATCGCGTTGGGGAACATGCGGGTGGCCGTGGTCACGTACGCGTCGATGAAGTCGTCGTAGCGCCGCCCCCGTACCCGCGCGTGCCGGTTGCCGACGTACCCCGGGTCGTTCAGCAGCGCCTCGTTCTCGGTCCCGACGTCCAGGGCCACCGGAATGACACGCGCGGGGTCGATCCCGGCCGCGGCCGTGTAGACCGCGAGCTTGCCAGCGGCGATCCCGGTGGCGCCGCCCACCCCCCAGTCGCCGATGCCCAGGATCTCCTCGGCGTCGGACGCCACCACCAGATCCACCTCATCGGAGTCGAGGCCGAGGTTCGCGAAGGCCCGCTCGATGCCGTCGACGTCGTCGATGGACAGGTACACACCGCGCGGCCGACGGTATTCGTGACTGTAGGTCTCGATGGCCTGCGCGACCGTGGGGTCGTAGACGATCGGCAGCATCTCCCGCAGGTGATCGGACAGCAGCCGGTAGTAGAGGACCTCGTCGCGGTCGCGCAGGGCCTCCAGGTAGACGTTCTTCAGCAGATCGGTCGCCTGCGCCTGATACTGCGCGTACGCCCGGTGGACCTGTTGGTCGATCGTCTCGACCGCCGGCGGAAGCAGGCCGTGCAGACCGAGTTCGTCGCGTTCCTCGGAGGTGAACGCCGTCCCCTTGTTCAACAGCGGCTCACGCAGGACCTCCAGCCCGCGCGCGGAGGTGACGTAGCCGCCGTCCACCTCCTCGAAGATCTGACTGATCCCCGCCGGTCGCCCGTTGCGTCGCATTGCCGCCTCCAGCGTTCACGGCCCCGAAAGGGGCGCACACGTTCGTACGCAGCCCTGCCCACGGGAACCACCGGACACGCCAGGCGCGGCCCAAGCCTTCCTCATGTCTTACCCAGCGATCGCCGAAGGTACGGGAGGCGCTGGCCAACTGTCGCCGTACTCCAGGACGTGGTCGAACGCTTCACCGGTGTCGGCGACCGCTCCCGCAATGCGATCGGCTGATCGTCAGGCCGGGTCGGCGAGCCTTCCGTTCGTATCCGTCGGTCAACCGTCGTGCGGCCGGCTCAGGATCTCGCCTTCACCGTTAAGCGTTCGTTCCCAAAGGTCGACCGCATCGATCACGGACCCCCAGCCCAGGGTCCAACCATGCGCGCCGTGTCCGTAGTTGTGTACGACGATCTTGTCCGCGAACCGCTGTATCTCTAGCCGTACGCCCGAGGTGCGAAACGGCCGGACACCGGCGACGACTTCTACCGGCTCGCGGAAGAACTCCATGACGGGCGCGAGTCCAGTGGCCGCCACGATCTCAGGCAATATCTCCGTCGCGAATCCACGAAGACGTTGATAGTAATGCGCTTGCGGCATGCATCGCTCTTCTCCCGGGACAAAGAACGAGCCAAGATAGAGGCCATAATAGGTCGACAGTGCGACGAACTCGCCAAGGCCGCAACCGAATTCAACGCCCAGCGGGCGCAGCCGGATCGCCTGGCCAAAAATGGGGAAGACGTCGGGGTCGGGAAACACGGACGTGCTTCCGAAGCCCATACAATTGAAGATAAAGCCAGCAGGAACGGCACGGGCACCGATGGCGTCCAGGGTGACTTGGTGGTATTCGACTCCGCGCACCACAAGATCGGAGAGCAGGTGATCCAGGAAGGCGACCGAGTCAACGCACGGTAGCTTGAACCGGACGTACTGACCGTACCCTAGGAAGGACTCCGGTAGATCGACCACTTCGACGCCGGGAAGGTTCGTCGCCGGCAGCCATTCGATCGGGAACGAGCCCTCCAGCAACCCGTCTCGACAGAACTCAACATGATCGACGGTGCAGTAAAATGCGCCCCGGGCGAAGCCTTCGTATAGTTCGAGCGAGGCAGAGGTCCAGCGCATACGACGACGAAACTCGACCGACTTCGGATCGAAGGGGAAAAATGGCAAAATGATGCTGCCAGCGGCCGCTGATGTTGTCGAGCGCGGCCCACTCGCCGAGTAAATCCGTACTTTGTGACCGCGGTCCTGGAGTCGCTTGGCAGTCAGCAGCCCGATGACACCGGATCCGAGTACCGCGACCTCATCCTTCATTCGGGCTTGATCAATCGTTCGCCCACCGCTCGAACTTTTCTATCAGCTCAAACGCTTTCTCTTCGCAATTGTGCACGGTGATTCCATCGGCGTCATAATCCAGCAGCCGCTTCGCGATGGCGTGCGCTTCCTCCGTGACGTTCACCCCATCAGTGGCCGAGATCGATCGAATGCCATCCCAACGGCCCGCCTGGATGTTGATCTCCACAGCGCCATCCGGCGACAGACCGGTCGGAAGGTCGAGAGAGGCGCGCCCGGCCTCGACGCGGACAGGGTAACCACCGGGTAGCCCGAGCACACCTGGGGCATGGGTGTAGTGCGGTGATCCGTCGAGTAGTGCGTTAAGAACGCTCATTGCCGAGCTGACCGTGACCGCCTGGCCAGCGGCCCCTTTCACGCGGCGGAATTTCCCGGCTACCGCAGCGAATATCGCCTCCGCGTTGAGCCGATGGGACACATCCTGCCCGCGGAGCAGGATCTGAAGTGCGAACGGGACGCCGGCACTTGTACCCGAGACCGGCATGTTGTAACTCGTGAAATGGTGTGCGACCAAGCGGATACGGACGTCTTGCACCGGCTCCCCCAGCATGGTTGCAGCCGCAAGCCGCACCCCAGGAACAGCGTTCGCTACATTTCCAATGCCGCAGATCGGCCCGATGCGTTGCCGAAAAATGATCGGATTAACGAGGTCAGGGAATGACGCGTTGATGAACGTACCGGCGAAGGAGCTGATCCGCAATGCCTGACTCAAGCGGAGCGGAAGTAACAGATCGGTCGCCGCCCATATTCCGCTTCCAGCTTGCTTTATTTGGCTTCTCAGGTCGGTCGGCAGTCGGTCGAGCATCCACCAGGGCAGCATCGACGTCGCGTTGAAGATGAGATCCGGCTGATGAGTTCGGACGGCCCCGGCGACCCGCGGCAGATCCAGGATGTCCAGGCAGAGCGGCACCACCTCAGCCATGGCATCGTAGTTCAAGGCCGCGTACCGAGCGAGGTTGATCCGCTGCTCCAGCAGGTCAGCCCTTCGTCCTACGGCAATCACGCGCAGGTCGGGATGAGCACGGACGACCTCATCAATGACACGGCCACCGAGCATCCCGTAGCCAAATATCATCACCGTCTTCGCGTTCACGCGGCTGCCTTCCTCGTGACCGATCTCGACGATCGAGCGCGCCATAGCGGCATGCGCTAGACGACTCGATGCAACGGCGTCCCAGTCTCGAGCATGCTGACGATCGATTTAACCGCGAGGATTCCCATGGCATCGCGAGCGTCGCTGGTCAACGACCCGATGTGTCCGGTGACCATCAACTGCTCCGGCATCTTGCGGCGCAACTCCTCGGTGACTGAGTTCGACACTTCGTAGAAGTCGTCAAAGGCAGCGTATGATACCTGACCCGACTGAAGTGCCTTATTCAACGCAGCGGCGGACACGATCTCGGGACGGGCCGTATTGATCAGAACGAGGCCGGGCTTGCAGGCATCCAGCAATGCTTCGTCGACCATGCCCTCCGTTTCATCATTCCCCGGCGTGAGGACCATAAGCGTGTCGACCGTTGACACCAGTTCGGCCAACGAGACGTTCGCCATCCCCAGCCTTGCCTCGAGGTCCGGCTTTCGGGTTCGCGAGAAGTAGCTGACCTGAGCACCGAAGCCACGGCGGAGGATCTCGGCGACACGGGTACCGATTCCCCCCATTCCGATGATGCCGTGATGCAAGCCAGCCAAGTCGCGCTGCTTCGCCTCATGGCCGTTTTGCCCCGTCTCATACAATTCGGCGTAGTAGTGAATCTTTCGCACGCTGTTGAGCAGGTGGCCGATCGTCAACTCAGCCACCGCGTTACTCAGTGTGTTGGGAGTATTCGTGACCACGATGCCAAGGTCACGGGCAGCCTCGGCGTCCACGTATGCTTCGTAGCCCATACCCAGGAACGCAATGATCTTGAGTTTCGACGCCTGACTCAGAGCGTCGCCGGTGGCTCGCTCGTCACCGCCCAGTAGATAGGCATCCGCGTCGGCAAGAGCGTCCTTTAGCTCAGCCTCGGCCAACAGGCCCGTGGGATTATCAACCGCCCAGCCCTTGTCCCGGAACGGCTGGAAGAGTTTGGGTCGTACACTCACACCCGTGACGAGGATCTTGGCTGTCATGGCGTTCAGGTCGCTCCTGGTCGTAGGGACGCCGCTATTCTCGAACTCCGCAGGACTTGGCGCACCGCAAGGTTATACGTCTAGCTTAATCCACTCAAGGTTTTCTCGTTGGCGCACAAGTCACCGAGGCTTCGCGGTCATCACGGCACCTCGATGCGAGTACGGCAAACGATCACCGCCGGCGATCGAAGGCTCAGCGATGACATCGCCCGAGTCACGGCGAATCCGAATAGCGCCCTTAATCGGACAGACCTATACATAGGTTAAGTGATAGGCTTAACCGCCTTGAGGGTCGAACTTCGCGGCGTAGATTGCTCTCAATTGATGCGGTACGCCATGCTTGCCGTCAGGTACTGAGAGATAAGGCCCACCGGGTTGGCGGGTAACGGGGCTCTCGCCCCGGGAGCCGGGTCCGCCCGCGGGGACGAAGCCGCCTCGTACCAGTCAGGAGGTGAGACTTGTGCTTCAGGTCGAGTTGACCCCGAGCGAGCGCGACCTCCTACGGTCCCTGGTGCGGGACGTGCTCGCCGCCGGAGGCCGAACCTACGATCTGTCATTCGTTTCACGTCTCGGGACGTATGCCCGCCGGGTCCCTGAGCGGCTGCTGGCAGAGATCGAGGCATTCCGAGTACGGGAGGAGGACGGAGTAATACTGCTTCGAGGGCTTCCGATACGTGATAGGGACCTCGGCCCGACCCCAGGACACTGGCGGGAGATAGTGACTGACTCCCCCGATTACAGCGACGTCCTGGCATTGTTGATCTCGTCTCTTCTCGGCGACGTCTTCGGATGGCGCTCCGAGCAGGACGGACGCCTCGTTCAGAACGTCGTACCTGTCCAGCATGATGAGTCCACACAGATCAACTCGGGGAGCCGGGAAGAGATCTGGTGGCATACCGAGGACGCACACCATCCATACCCCGCCGACTACCTGATATTACTCGGTCTACGCAATCTGGAGCGCGCGGCGACGACCCTCTGCCATGTCGTCGACACGGACCTGTCCCCGGCCCACCTGTCGAAGCTTAAAGAAGCGATCTTTACCTTTCGACCCGACCTGTCCCATATCGATGGCGAGTCCTCGCCAGCGACGTACCGGGTTCTGTCAGGCGAAACGACTTCCCTCCACGTACGCATCGATCCATTCTTCATGGACGTGCCCGCGGATCTCGACGCATCAGAGGCATTGAACGCACTGCGCAGTTGGATCGATGCTCGCTTGCTCGATGTGGTAGTGGAACAGGGGGATTGCCTGATCATCGACAATCTCACCACAGTGCATGGCCGTCGCTCGTTCCGGGCGGCCTACGGACCCACCGGGCGCTGGCTGAAGCGCGTCAACGTCGCTCGAGATGTGCGTCGTTCGGTCGTCGCCCGGCATGGTGCCGCAGGCCGGGTGCTGTCATGAGCTCACAATGGACCGGTCGGAGCGGCTTAACGTGGTCGCGCCGTTCGGCTCCCGGCCTGCTGGCCAGCGATGTGGACGGCACTCTGCTGCGGTCGAACGGGACCGTTTCGACGCGTACCCGAGCCGCGATAGCCACGCTGCACCGAGCATCGCTGCCGTTGGCTCTGGTCACTGGACGGGCGCCGCGGTGGCTGCCACCGGTGCTGGCCGAGACCGCGTTCGCCGGTAAGTATGTCGTCTGCTGTAACGGGGCTCTGTTGTACAGCTGCCATGAGCGGCGAGTGACCGCATCTCACCTGCTCGGTATCGAGGAGATCCGGGACCTGATCGATCGGATCGAAGCGATCGTTCCCGATGCGGGATTCGCCGTGGAGTACGGAGATCGCTTCGCCTATGAGCCGAGGTACGTTCCGCGCTGGGACATCGGTCTGCCCACGGTGACGCGGGTCCATGGCATCGAGGAACTGACCTCGCGAGCGGCAGCGAAGCTGCTCGTACGTCATCGCACCCTCACGATCGATGAATTGATGGACGTCGGCCGGTCGGCTGCGGCCGACCTGGCCATGGTGACCCATGGTTCGGGTGACGTCCGGTTGGAGATTTCAGCGCGGAACGTGGACAAGGCCACTGGCCTCGCGTTGGTCGCTTCTGAGCTGGGGGTTCCCGCCCATCGGGTCGCCGCGATCGGTGACATGCCGAACGACGTGTCGATGCTCGACTGGGCCGGATCGTCGTACGCGGTGGCGAACGCACACCCGGAAGTGCGCTGCCGTGTCGACGAGATTGTTCCCTCGAACGACGATGACGGCGTCGCGACGGTAATCGAGCGCTGGCTGGATCAGACACGATGAGCGTCGGTAATGCCGAGCTGGACGAGAGGCACCGTCACCATCAAAAGAAGATCGACCAAGCCGCCGCCCGGATTCGTGATCACATAGTCGTGACGCCATGTGAGCAGGTCACCGAGTGGCTGTGGCTTAAACGCGAGGACCTCCAGTTGGGCGGCTCGTTCAAGACGCGCGGCGTGGCCAGTGTGCTCTTGGACGCTCCCGACGATGTCCGCGCCCGCGGCGCGGTCTGCGTGTCGTCCGGCAACACGGCTCTCGCGCTGGCCCGCCTGTCGGGCTCTTGGGGCTTGCGGTGCCATGCGTTCGTGCCGGCGCATGCGGATCACCGGAAGGTTCGATCCATCGCCGAAGCCGGGGCGTCGGTCATCGTCTCTGGCGGATCCTTCGCTGATGCAACCGCAGCCGCGTACCGCTTCGCACAGGAGAAGAATCTGGTCTTCTGTTCTCCGGGCCGGACCTGGGCGTTCGCCTACGGCGTGGGAACTGCCGGCGCGGAGATTGCCCGCCAGCTCAGTGGGCTGGAGCGGGTCTATCTCCCGGTCGGCGGGGGTGGGCTGGCGACGGGCATCGGTTTGGCGCTATCGGCGCTGCCGCCTAACCGCCGGCCACGGTTGGTGGGCGTCCAGGTACGCGGGTCACCGTTCGTCTATGAGTTCTTTCATCATGGTCGGATCACCTCCACTCGAGGCGAAGAGTCAGTCGCAGACGCCCTCATCGGTGACCTGGAACCCGGGGCGACGATCCTAGAGGTGGCACGGGACGTGCTCAGCGACGTCATTCTGGTCTCCGACGCGGAGATCATCGCTGCGCAACGCTGGCTGCTCGACCGCGGCATATCAGTCGAGCCATCAGCCGCAGCAGGCCTGGCGGGTGCCATACGGACCAACGAGGGTGACCGAGGACGCTGCTGCGTGCTCCTGACGGGCACAATGGGCGACAGGTGACTCAGTGTTCTTGGTCGCGCCTGACGACGATCCGGAATCCGAGGTCCCAGTAGGCATTGCACGGTGGGTCGTCAGAGCGAAAGGAGACGTGGGTGGCCAAGGGCTCGCTGCTATACCACGAGCCGCCGCGGCATACCCGGTTCTCCAGTCCGTCGGTCGACTCGCGCTCGTCGGCGCTGTTCCAGGGGACCGACCGGCTGCTCACCCATTCCCATACGTTGCCCCCTAGGTCCTCCAAGGTCTGGGTGTCCTTACCGAAGGCGAAGAATCCGACCGGTACGGCCCCGAAATGCACGATCTTAGGCTCGGCATCGGAATCGGAATCGGCGAAGTCACGTACGACGCACTTCGAAGGCTCGAAGGAGTCGCCCCACGGGAAGGCACTACGACGTCCTGTATGGCGGGTACTGGCTGCCCACTCCCACTCCACCTCGGTCGGCAGCGAGACCATATCGGCGGCACCGAGCCTCCCCTGGAGTTTCAGCCGGTTCTCCAGCCAACGGCAATACGCTTGTGCCTCCCAATAGTTCACCCCGACCACCGGAGCGGTTGGCAGATTGAACCGCGAGTCACGCCAGTAGAGCGGGATAAACCGTTGCATGGTCCGCCGAGCGATCCGTTCCGACTGGTCCTTGGCGTAAGTGGCGAACTCGCGCTCGCCGAACTCCTTCTCGAAATGCAGGTCTTTCTGTGACTCCCAGAGCCGGATCAATTCGTCGAGGAAGACGGGATCCTGCGCCCGCCAGCGGGCCGCTGTCTCGGAGACCCACCACTGAGGGTTCATGTAACCGCCGTCCGCGACGAATGCGGCGTACTCGATGTTCATCACCGGAAACCGTGCCATCTCGAACGCCGCCGTCCTGACGTCGGCCTGGGGGCTGGAGAGCACCTGCTTTCGCCCGCGTACCGCCAGCGGCCTGGGCGTACCGACCCGGCCTCGGCCACCAGGCACCACAAGGAGCGACAGTGACTCGGATCGCAGCCTGCCATGCTCGTCGACGAAGCGTGGGTCACCAAGCCTGCTGACCGCACACAGCGCCCGCATGCGTGCGGCACTGGGCACGTTCAGGTTCGAGACGACGGCGAACAGGACGTTGACCGCCATGGTCCACAATCCGCTGAATCCCGGATCGTCCTGGTCCACAGCCGCCTTCTCATCCACGGCGGCGGCGAAGCCATACCGGCGCAACACCATGGCACCGACCTCGGCCAGCATCTCCCCGACGAGGCATGCGCCCTCTGTCGTGATCGCCAGCCGGTCTGGATCGATCACTGTCGTCAGGGAGCGCTCGGCCCGGCGCAGCAGACTCCGAGAGAGCAGCAGCATGTCGGTCAGCCCTTCGCCGGTCATCTGGGCGATGCTCGCCACGTACCCGAAGACCTCCTTCCAGGCCGACTGGAGGGCGAGTTCGGCCCGGTACGACCGATCCACATACTTAATGAGATGCTGGGCGGCGAGGTACTCTTGCAGGCTTTTGTGCGCGAAAGTGTAAGTTTGCGCTTCTCGCTGCTGGAGCAGGCCTGCCGCGTTGGTGCCGACGAGTTGCGCGACGTACGCGTCGGCCAGTTGGCCGAACTCCTCGTCACCGAGCGCTGAGCCGTCGGACTTCAGTGCCTCGCGGACATATCGCCGGAGTTGTTCCCGGGTCAGGCCCTGTCCAGTCACCTCACCCACGCCGTCCAGCATCTCGAACGCCAGTTGGCTGCCGAGTCGCTTGGCCTCATCCGCATCGACGATCGGCTCTGCGCGCCGCCCATCGGTGTCCCGCCACTGCGGATCGAGGAGCAGATACTCGACAGCGCGCTTGAGGAGAGCGGCCTTGCCGGGTTGGGTCTGCAGCGGCTGGGCTTCCACGACGCAGAGCACGGCGGCCAGTAGCGGGCTGCGGGCCAGCTCACGAAGCTCACCATGGGCGTCCAGTCGCTCGCGGGTCGCCGCCATGCGTTGCCGGGTCACACCGGGTCGACCGCTGGATGCTGAGCTGTACCAGTGCTCGACGTAAGTGTCGAGTTCGTCGTCGGTGAAGCCGGCGATCTCCAATACCGGCAGTGTCCCGAGAGACCTTTTCGAACGCTGCGTCATGTAGTCGTCGGTCCGACACGTGGCGAGTACTCGGTTACGGGTCGCCAGCACGGTGGCGTCAAGCTGACTTCGCAGCCTCTGCAGTTGGCTCGGGGCCACTTCGTCCAGACCGTCGAGGAAGAACCACAGTTGGCCCTGAACGCTCGCGGTGGCCAACACGCTCACGAGTTCCGGCGAGGACACATTGGGTAGACGGCGCAGGAGTTCCTCCATCGATGACCAAACGCCGTCCTGGTTGACCGTTGCCAGGGAAACCCGTACCGGTATCCATCCGGTGCCGCGGACGTTGGCCTCATACGCGTACAGGTGCGCCAGTCTCCGACAAAGCGTGCTTTTCCCGTAGCCGGGAGGGGCGGTGATCATCGTTTTCTTGAACATCGACATGTTGAGCGCAGCGTCAACCTGCAGGACGGATCGCTCGGACACGCTGCGACGCTCGCGTGGAGAGACGAACTTCGGCGAGCTTCCGAGGTCTGTGACGGAAACCGTCGGTGGAATCCACACGTCTTCCAGGCGCAACCGTTCGGTATTGACCCCTTGCGGATTGCCGAAGGTCAGATACTCGGTCTCGCTAATGACCCGACTAAGGTAAGCCGCGAGCTCTCGGCTCATGTCGAGACGTGGCCTGGGCTCTCGATCTGGCTCCAGGAACGCATCTTGTGTCACGGGCCCGCCCCCTCCCCCGCCGATGCCGCGATCGTCTGGCCGTTCAGGCGGATGGCATCGATGCCGACCAACGGGCCGGTCGAAAGCCGACGCCAGCAGTCACCGGCGTGATCGACGAAGTCCAGTTCACAGATCGGTTGATCGACTCCTTCGGGCGGGATCGCTGTACGAACCCGGCTGAAGCCGGGCGGGATCGGATCGAAACGACTGACATCGATCACACCGATCTCATCACCGGTGCCGGATTCTGTTACGCGAAGCGTCCACACCGAGATCGGCAGCGGTGTGAGGTTGTTGAAATTGAGATACCACCCGGGGGACGCCGTGTCGATATCATCGCGGAATGTGAGCCAGCAGTACACTCGCGTTCGTTCGCGCCTGTCCTCGCGTGTGATGTCCGCTCGCCAGGCCGCGTCCTGTTGCCGGATCTGGCGCAGCGCGACCATGATCGCCCCCACGGTGCCGATGCCCTGAACCCAGGTGGCTATGTCACCGAAGCGTTCATAGTCCACGGCACCGTATCCGAAAGGCCGAAGACCCCACAGGTTCAGCATCAGCAAAAGAATGACGATTGCGAGAAGCAGCAGCGTCCATAAGGGCGACCGCCAGTTCGCCCACTTCGGTACGTTCCGATTCCGCCGATCGGTATGGCGAACGTCAACACCCATCCACGCGACCCTTCTCGGGGACAACCGGCCGAACAGGGGAACTGAAGACGACACACGCCGTAATTCGGCTAAGCGGGTTTACGCCGATCCTATACGGACATCGCGTCGAGGCAAAGGGTACCGAGGCGATCCCTCACACCGTGACCTGCGCGCCATGGACCTTAAGCGCACTCGTCGTTCGAGTGAAGATCGAGATCTCGTCAATGCGATCTGGTTCGCGCGTCCGACGCTTGGGGAGAATCGATCAAGAGCCGCCGCATGGCGGGGGCCTCTTGATCTGTTCACGGCGGGCCCCCGCATCCGGGTGCCGGGAAGACGCACCACGGACCTTTTCCGGGTTGACCAGTTTTGTACGTACTTATCCCCGATCGCGGCTATCAGCCGAACTCCGATCCGCGCAGATAAGGGCGGTGGCCAAGGCCACCGCCCTTATCCCCAGCCGCCGGACGCGAATGCATCGTGGCGACCCCGCCTAATCGCTGATGAGCTCGGCCATCGTGTCGAGGCGGCGCAGGGTCTCGTCGGCGGGCTTGGTCGGCAGGAACAGCAGGATCTCGTCGACTCCGGCGGCGATCAGCTGGTCGACGACCTCGCGCTTGGCGGGAGTGGCGTAGACGGTGACCGGGACGTGGCGGCCGGCGCGCTCGCGTAGCTCCTTGACGCCCTCGGCGAGCCGGTCGACGTCCCCGGCGATCGGCAGCCAGCCGTCGCCGTACTCCAGGACGCGGTCGAACGTTTTCGGCCCCCAGCCGCCGACCATGACCGGCGGGGTCCGTACCGGTTTCGGCCAGGAGAACATCGGGTCGAAGTCGACGTGTTCGCCGTGGAACTCCGCCTCGTCCTTCGTCCAGATCTCCTTCATGGCGAGGACGCGCTCGCGCATGAGGTCCATCCGGGTCTTCGGGTCGGTGCCGTGGTCGCGCATCTCCTCGCGGTTCCAGCCGCCGCCGATGCCGACCGCCGCCCGCCCGCCGGAGATCAGGTCGAGCGAGGCGATCTCCTTGGCGAAGACGATGGGGTCGCGCTGCGGGATGAGCGCGATGCCGGTGCCCAGGGTGAGCCGCTCGGTGGCGACGGCCGCCGCCGTGAGCACGACGATCGGGTCGAGGGTCCGGTAGTAGACGCGCGGCAGGTCACCGCCGCCCGGGTACGGCGTCTTGCGGCTCACCGGGATGTGCGTGTGCTCGGCGACGTACAGCGACGCGAACCCGCGTTCCTCCAGCGCCCGGCCGAGGTCAACCGGTCCGATGCCCTCATCGGTCACGAAGGTCGATACACCGAATCTCATTCTCCGACCCTACGGCGATCCGGCGAGCGATCCCAGGACTCCGACTTTCCTGTGAGGAAAGTAGATGCTACTTTCCTTATAGGAAAGTAAGCCGTGAGAGGGGAAGCCGATGAACCCTGAGGACGCCCTGCGCGAGATCCGCAGCCGCGAGGACCAGACCACCGAGGCCGCCCTCGGCCCGGTGCCCCGGTGGTACCTCCTCAGCGCGACCCTCCTGCTGTGCGCCGTATGCGCCGTCCCCGACTACGTCTCCAGTCCACTGCCCTACCAGGCAGCCGGCAGCGCGCTGCTCTTCGCGCTCGGCGTGATCTCGAACCGGTCGCGTCGCGCACGGTTGCGCCGGTCCCGGTACACCAACAAGTCCGGGCTGCTGGTGCTGGCGATGATCGGCGCCATGATCGCGGTCTACGTCGTCCTGCGCGTCATCGCCGCGCTGGCCCATTTCTCGTACCCCTCCACCATCGGGGCGGTCGGCATGGCATCGACGTGGGCGCTGATGACGCCGTGGTTGAATCGGGCGATGAAGGCGACCCTGCGCCGGGAGCCGTGATGGAGGCAGGCTTCGACGAGTTCATCCACGTGCCGGCGAGACTGTCGATCGTGGCGCTGCTGGCCCCGGCCGAGTGGGTGGAGTTCCGCTTCCTCCGCGAGAAGATCGGGACGAGCGACTCGGCCCTGTCCAAGCAGATCACCGCCTTGGAGAACGCCGGCTGACGTCACGGTCCGCAAGGAGCGCTCCGGCACGGTGCGCCGGACCTCCGTACGGCTCACCGACCACGGGCGCACGGCGTTCGCGGCCCACGCCGCCGCACTGGAACGCATCGTCCGGTCCGCCCGAACTCACAGCCCGACGTGAGTGCTGGCCAGCGCCGGTCGATCTCGGCTGACTGTCGGCACGGCCTGTCACCATGGCCCGCATGACGGCAACCGACCTCTTGGCCCCGTTCCAGTGGCTCAACGTGCCCGAGAGCGAGGGTGGCGGCCGACTGGACGTGATCTTCAGTGTGGCCTTCTTCCGCGGGCTCGATCCAGCGGAGGTGGTGCGCCGCTTCAGTCTCGGCGAGGACTCCGGCCAAGAGTCGGACTTCGGCGCACTCAACGAGAAGGCCGGCGAGTTCGTCAACGAGACCGCGGGCGGGGATGGCGGCGGCTACGTAGGCGTCTTCCAGGCCGGCGAGTGGTGCGTGGCCATTGAGCCCTGTGGCTGGATGGTCACGCTCCACGAGGTGGTGACCAAGCTTTCGCGGGGTTGCGAGGTGCTGGCGGTCACCCGGCACGACTACGCCGCGGAGCACAGCTTCGAGTACGCGATCGACGGCACGATCGTCACCGGCTACCGGCTGCGGCACCCGTACGAGCGTTACGGCTCCGACCCTGACCGGCTCAACGGCTTCATGCTGGAGCTGGGCATGGGGCTGGACGAGCCGGAGAATGACGCCGCGCGGGACGCCGCCTGGGAGGACAACTACGACACCGCCGTACCAAGAGGCTTCGCCCTGGCGGCGAAGGTCACCGGGGTGCCGTTCACGCCGGACATGCTCGGCCGCCCGATGCTGGTGGGGCCTATCGAATTGCGCTCATGAGCCTGGGATCCGCCGCGCCGGCGGCGGCCGGCCTGGGTCAGGCGCTCCGCTGCAGGGCCGCGTCGGCGAACGTCGCGGTGATGGTCGCCGAGCCGAGCACGCGGTCCCCGTCGTACAGCACCGCCGCCTGCCCCTTGGCCACGCCACGCGCCGGCGCGCGCAGCGTGATCCGCAGCACGTCACCGTCCAGGACCGCCGTGCAGTCGTGCACCTCGCCGTGCGCCCGGAGCTGGACCTGGCAGTCGTACGGCGCGGTCAGCGGCTCGGCGAGCCAGACCGGCCGCTCGCCGTGGATCTCGTGGACGTCCAGGGCCTCACGGGGCCCGACCGTCACCGTGTTGTCCACCGGCGAGATGTCGAGGACGTAGCGCGGCCGGCCGTCGGGCGCCGGGCGGCCCAGCCGCAGGCCCTTGCGCTGGCCGATCGTGTACGCGTAGGCGCCGTCATGCTCGCCGAGGACCTCGCCCGACGTGTCGACGATCCGGCCCTTCTCCGCGCCGATTCGATCGGCCAGGAACCGCTGCGTGTCGCCGTCGGCGATGAAGCAGATGTCGTGACTGTCCGGCTTGTCGGCCACCGAAAGCCCACGCCGCTCGGCCTCCCGGCGCACCTCCGCCTTGGTGATGTCGCCGAGCGGGAACATCGCGTGCGCCAACTGCTCGCGCGTGCACACCGCCAGGACGTACGACTGGTCCTTGCCGAGGTCGACGCTCCGGCGCAGAACTCCGTCGGCCAGCCGCGCGTGGTGGCCGGTGCACACCGCGTCGAAGCCCAGCGCGAGGGCCTTGTCCAGCAGCGCCTGGAACTTGATCTTCTCGTTGCAGCGCAGGCACGGATTGGGCGTACGGCCCGCGGCGTACTCGGCGACGAAGTCCTGGACGACGTCCCGGTCGAACCGCTCGGCCATGTCCCACACGTAGAACGGAATGCCGATCACATCGGCGGCCCGGCGCGCGTCGCGGGCATCCTCGAGCGTGCAACACCCCCGCGCGCCGGTGCGGTACGACTGCGGGTTGGACGAGAGCGCCAGGTGCACGCCGGTCACATCGTGCCCCGCCTCGGCGGCACGGGCGGCGGCCACGGCGGAGTCGACACCGCCCGACATGGCGGCGAGTACGCGAAGAGTCATGACCTCAACGAGGGTACGCGCTCCCACCCCCTCCCCGCCCAGCCGTCCCGGACGACATACCGGGACGAAGAGGGAATGCCGACTGCGATCTGTAGCGATCCACACACGATACGTGTTCACATCGTCTACGGTGCGCCACGTGGAATCCTTTGCATACCTGGACGAGGCCGACGCCGAACCGACGCTCGCCCGCCCCGGCCTCTACCTCGTCGCGGCGGCGATCATCGAGCCCGCCCACCTCACACAGTGCGAAGCACTGCTCCGCGCCCTCGTGCGAGAAGAAGACGTGGACTCCAAGGGACATCGGCGACTGCATCTGTCGCGCATAAAAGACCGGCATCGCAAGCACGAGCTCGCGGCCCTGCTGGCGAGTCTGCGCGGGACGCGCTTCGCGGTCGGCTGGACATCGGGGTACGCCGATCCCAAATCGCGAGAGCGCATCCGCGCCAAGATCCTCTGGGAATTCCTTCCCCACCTGGCGGCGAAGGAGGATGCAGGCGGCATCTTGCTGGAACAACGTGAAGACGCGAAGCTGCGAGCCGCCGACGCCCGTACCATCGGCCGACTACGCGACGGCGGCTTTCTGGACCTCACCCTCCCGGTCGACCAGGCACCGGCGTCGACGGCTCCCGGCCTCTGGATGGCAGACGCCGCAGCGGCGGCCTGGCGGCGCGATCTCGTCGAAGGCAAGGACAACTGGTCGAGGTGGTACGCACCCCACACCAACTTGATCGAGGTGACCTGCCGGCCCTGAACGCGCGAAGCCGGGCTCCCGGCTGTGCGGGGGTTCCCGGCTTCACTTCCGAACCCCGATGAGGTCGGCTAGTAGTCATAGGTTCGCGCATAGCGGCACACCTGTCAAGTCGCTCCGTATCGAGTCAGTCACGGTGAGCGATGGCTGTCCTACCCGCGCTCCGAAGATCTCGGTGGGGAAACGGGCGTGCGTAGTCTGGAACGGTGACCGTCGGCCGTACGATTGGCCGCACCATGGGAATCTTCCGACGCTCTCCAGGAAATCCGTCGCCCAACGCCGCCATCGCCCGGTTCTGGGAGTGGTGGCCGGAGGCTCGGGAACGGCTGGACGGCGGCGTGCCCGAGGACGTCGCCGAGCAGATCACCGAGCATGTCGAGGCGATGCACGCCGACCTCGAGTGGGAGATCGGTCCGGGGCCGAGCCTGACGGTGAGCGGCGGCGGTGTGGGTGAGCTGCGCGGCATCGCCGAGCGCTGGTATCGGGCCGCGCCCGACGACGGCTGGGAGTACCGCCCGGCGCGGGCCGCCGATCCGGACATGCTGGACGGCAAGCTTCAGCTCGAAGACCACGAGTTCGACCTCACCTACGTGAAGACGGGGCTGCGGGCGGATGCGCGCCGGGCGCGCGTCGACGTCACGGCGTATCACCCGGACTTCCTGTTCGTTCCCGAGGAGACGCAGCTCGCTCTCACGTACCGCGTGCTGGACTGGGCGCTGGGCGAGGACGACGTTGCGCGGTGGGTCGGCGACGTCACGGTCGTCACCGATGAGCCGATGGACGCGCTGCCGCCGTCGATGCTGTCCGCGGTCGTCCAGCAGGTCGCGGCGCCGTTCTCCGAGCCGGCGTGGCTGACCGGCGAGGGTCGTACGCCGCTGGGTCACGCCGCCCGGGTGGCCGTGCGCTTCCCGCTGCACCGGCAGGACCATCCGCTGTGCGACCTGTACGTCGCGGTGGCGCTGCCGTACGCGCACGCCAACCCGGATCGGCTGCCGGTCGAGCCGTCGGCGTCGGCGCTGCGGGAGTTCGAGAAGTCGATCGAGGCGATGGGCGGGCGGGCGGTCCTGGCCGCGCACGAGAGCGGCGACGGGCGGCGGGTGTTCCACCTGTATGTCGATCCGGAGTCCAGCGTGGTCGCGGAGCTGGACCAGCTCGCGGCGGCCTGGGGCGAGGGCCGGGCGAAGGTCTCCTCACAGCCGGACCCGGCGTGGGAGGTCCTGGAGCCGTACCAGCCCTGATCCGTACGGCTCAGGCGGTGCCGGCGCGGCGGGCGCGTTCGACGACGGGGCCGATGGCCTCGGCTACGGCGTCGATGTCGGCCTGGGTGGTCGTGTGGCCGAGGGAGAACCGCAGGGAGCCGCGGGCGCGGGCGAGGTCGGCGCCCATGGCGAGGAGGACGTGGCTGGGTTCGGCGACGCCGGCGGAGCACGCCGAGCCGGTCGAGCACTCGACTTCCCGGGCGTCGAGCAGCATCAGCAGCGCGTCGCCTTCGCAGCCGGGGAAGGACAGGTGCGCGTTGCCGGGGAGCCGGTCCTTCGGGTCGCCGTTGAGCACGACGTCGGGCACGGCCGTACGGACGCGGTCGATGAGGTCGTCGCGGAGCCGTGCGAGGCGCTCGGCCTCGGCGGTGCGGCGGGCCACGGTGACGCGGATCGCGGCGGCGAAGCCGGCGATCGCGGCGGTGTCGAGGGTGCCGGATCGTACGTCGCGTTCCTGGCCGCCGCCGTGCAGGACGGGGACGGGGTCGAGGCCCTTGGCGAGCAGCAGGGCGCCGGCGCCGACCGGTCCGCCGATCTTGTGCCCGGTGATGGTCATGGCGTCCGCGGCGAAGGTGACCGGAAGCTGGCCGACGGCCTGGACGGCGTCGGTATGGAACGGGATGCCGTGCTCACGGGCGATCGCGGCGAGCTCGGCGACCGGCTGGATGGTGCCGATCTCGTTGTTGGCCCACATGACGCTGATGACCGCGACCGTGCCGGGGTCGCGGTCGACGGCGGCCCGGAGGGTGTCGGGCTGGACGCGGCCGTCCGGGTCGACGGGCAGGTGCTCGACGGTCGCGCCCTCGTGGTCGGCGAGCCACTGGGCGGAGTCGAGCACCGCGTGGTGCTCGATGGCGCTGACGAGGACGCGGGTCCGGGCCGGGTCGGCGCTCCGGCGGGTCCAGAAGACGCCCTTGAGGGCGAGGTTGTCGGCCTCGGTGCCGCCGCTGGTGAAGATCACCTCGCTGGGCCGGGTGCCCATCGCCTCGGCGATGACCTCCCGCGACTCCTCGACGACGCGGCGGGCTGCGCGGCCGGACGCGTGCAGCGACGACGGATTGCCGATGCGCGAGAGCTCCGCGGTCATCGACTCGATCGCCTCGGGCAGCATGGGCGTGGTCGCCGCGTGATCCAGGTACACCATGGCGAGATCAGCCTATCCGCGCCGCCGCCGGCGGGCCACGGCGGTGCGGACAGGCCTTGGAGACTCAGAGGGTGAGGCCGCCCTCGCACTTGAGCACGGTGCCGGTGACGAAGCCGGCGCCCATGAGGTAGCGGACCGCGTCGGCGATGTCCGCCGGGCGGCCGACCCGGCCGGCGGGGGTCTGCTCGGCGAAGGCGGCGAACTGCTCGCGCCGCTGCTCCTCCGGGAGGAACGACCACCAGGGCGTGTCGATCACGCCCGGCGAGACCGCGTTGACCCGGATCGGCGCCAGCTCGGCGGCCAGGGGCGGCACGGCCCGCTCCAGCGCGCCGTTGACGGCCGCCAGGCCCGCCGTGCCGGGCATCGACCCCTGGGCGCTGGCAGCGGTGATGAAGGTGATCGAACCCTTCTCGGCGATCGTGTCGAGGGCCGCCTGCGCGGCCAGCAGGTGGGGGAAGAACTTGCCCTCGAAGCCGGCGCGCAGGTCGTCCATCTTGAGGTCGCGCAGCGCTCCGCCGCCGCTCGCGCCGCTCAGCGCGAGGACCAGGTGGTCGAACCGCCCGTGCCGGGCGAAGAACGCGCGCACGTCCTCTTCGGACCGCCCGTCCACGGCCTCGGCCACGGCGACCTTGTCCGCGACCGCCTCCAGCTTCTTCGGGTCGCGTCCGGTGACGAGCACCTCGTCACCGTTCGCGGCACAACTCTCGGCGATCGCCTGCCCGATGCCCGACGTACCGCCCATCACGATAACGCGCATGATGTCTCCAAATATCTAGACGCTTCGTCTCGTAATATATTCGAGACGCTGAGTCTTGTAAAGTGAACCCATGAGCGACGACACCCGGCGGCCCGGACGTCCCCGCAGCGAGACGGCCCGGCTGGCGATCCTCACGGCGACGCACGACGAGCTTCTCGATCGCGGCTACGGCGAGCTGACGATGGCGGGGATCGCCGCGCGGGCCGGCGTCGGCAAGCAGACGATCTACCGGTGGTGGCGCTCGAAGGCGGAGGTGGCGCTCGACGCCCTGCTGAACGTGGCGTCGGAGGGCATCCCGATCCCCGACGAGGGCGACCTCGAGGCCGACCTGGACGCGTTCCTCCGCCGTACGTTCGGGCTACAGGAGCAGTCGCGGCCGATCCTGATGGGCCTGCTGGCCGAGTCGCTACTCGACCCGGAGTTCGCCGAGGCGTTCCGCGACCGCTTCCTCGCCGGCCGCGCGCGGCGCTGCGCACGGTGCTGGAGCGGGCCGTGGCCCGCGGCGAGATCTCCGCCGACGAGGACCTCGGGCTGCTGCTGGACGTGGTGTACGGCCTGCTCTGGTACCGCATGTTGTTTCAGCACGCCCCGCTGAACGACGCCGCCGCCCGGGACATCACGGCACTTATCGCGCGGTCTGTCCGTATTGGGGAATAACTGTACCGTCCGGACGGTATAGTAGAGATGTCATGAAACGAGATGCCCTCCTTGATGCCGCCGAGGCTCTGCTCTGTGAGCAGGGCACCCAGGCGCTCACGCTGTCCGCGGTCGCCGAGCGCGCCGAGGTCAGCAAGGGCGGGCTGCTCTACCACTTCCCCAACAAAGAGGCCCTGATCAGGGGCCTGGTGGAGCGGCTGATCGAGGAGTTCGACGCGCTGATCGCCTCGTACGAGACCGGCGGCCCCGGGTCGTACACCCGCGCCTTCGTGGAGGCGAACCTCGCCGTCGTCATGGACCGCGACCACTCGCGGCTGCTGCGACGATGGGCGACGGTCAGCGCGGCCGCCGCCGATCCGGCGCTGCTCACGCAGCTCCGCGAGGCGATGCACCGCTGGCACGGGGACCCCGGCGACGACCCGGATCCGGTCGCCGCCCAGGTCGCGCGGCTGGCGGCCGAGGGGCTCTGGGAGGTCGTGATGCACGACCCCGAGCTTTATGACGAGGCGCAGCTGGAGACGCTGCGCCAACGGCTGCTCGCCCTCCTGTAGCGGCCACCACCACCAACGACCGAGCCGGCGCCCGATCGGGTGCCGGTCCTTCCGTGCGCAACACGGCACACAGAATGAGGTGAAATCATGACGTCTCGCGTCCTCGTCCGGGCCCGCCTGGGCACCGTGCTGACGTTCGCCCTGGCCGGCATGCTCTGCGGAGTCTGGGTGTCACGGACGCCGGCCCTCGCGGACAAGTTCGGGATGAGGGAGGGCGATGTCGGCGTTGCCATCCTGGTCTGGGGGATCGGTGCCATCATCGCGATGCAGGGGCTGCGAGGCGTCATGGCACGACTGGGCGGCGCCGCGGTCCTGAAGGTCGCCGCGCCGCTGACGGCGGTCAGCCTGGCCCTGGTCGGGCTGGCGCCCACCAAGGCACTGCTGTTCGTCGCGGTCGCGCTGTTCGGGATGGCCTTCGGGCTCACCGACATCGGCATGAACGCCCAGGCCAGCGCCGTGGAACGGTCCTACAAACGGCCCATCATGAACGGCATGCACGCCGGGTGGTGCGCGGGCGGCATCTCCGGCGGGCTGATCGGCTCCCTCAGCGCCTCGGCCGGACTGTCGTTCGCCGAGACGCTCGTCGGCGGCGCGATCCTCGCCCTCCCCCTGACGATCGTCCTCGGCCGCACCTACATCCCCGACACCGCGGCCGCCGCCGGCGGCAAGGGCCGTGCGCGGCTGCCGCTCGTGGTGTACCTCATCGGCGTGCTGGCGTTCGTCGCCTTCATGATGGAGGGCACGATCGCGGACTGGAGCGGGCTGTACCTCAACCGCGAGCTCGGCGCGACGCAGTCGGTCGCCGCCCTCGCCTACCCGCTGTTCGAGGCCGCCATGCTCGCCGGCGCTGGTCGGCGACCGGGTCCGCGCCCGGCTGGGCACCCGGCGGATGCTGACGTACGCGGGTCTGGGCACGGCGGCCGCCATCACGGTCGTGGTCCTGGCCCCGGCGACGCCGGTCGCGCTCGTCGGCTTCGGGCTGGTCGGGCTGGCGGTCTGCACCGTGATCCCGACGATGATCTCGGTGGCCGGCTCGGTGGTGCCCGGCCGGTCCGCCGCGGCGGTCGGGCAGGTCGGCGCGATGGGCTACGGCGGGCTGGTGCTCGGCCCGGTGGTGATCGGGTTCCTCGCCGACGCGGCGTCGCTGCGGGTCGGGCTGAGCCTGGCGATCGTCCTCGCCCTGTTCATCGCGGCCAGCGCCCGCTTCGTGCCGACCCGCCGTCTCTTCGCGGTGGCGGCGGAGCGCGACGTGGAGCCCGAGCCCGTACGGCTCGCCGCCTGATCCACTGAAGCGGGTCGGGGTGGCCACCCCGACCCGCTTCTGCGCTACCGGCCCGTGCCGGCCGGCATGAATCGGCCGACCGGCAGGGCCCGGTCGACGACGCGCACGTCGCCGACCCAGCCGTGCAGGATCTGGTCGATCTTCCCGCCGTACTCGTAACCGCCCAGCAGCCACTGCAGGCCGACCGTCGCGATGCCGGTCGCCTTCGTCGACGGATTGCGGACGACCGGACAGCCGTCGACGTACATCGTCGTGTGGCTTCCGTCGTTCACGACGGCGACGTGCCACCACGTCCCCAGCGGCAGCTCATGACCCCAGTTGGTCACGGAGCCGTTCAGGTTCTGCGGGTAGATACACCACTGCAGCTCCCGGTCGGCGGACAGGCTGAGCGTCGCGACCGGCTCATCCGGGTCGCCGCCGGTCTTCTTGGCCTCACCGCTCATGCCCCACCGGCTCAGCAGGGCCGCCCAGCCGTTGCGGTCCCCGTTCCAGTCCGCGGGCAGCTTGAAGAACGCCTCGACCGTGTACCCGGACGCGAACGTGGCGGAGTTCAGCGGCGCGGACGCGGCCGTCTGGAGGTAGGAGCCTTTCAGGGGAGCCTTGTCGCCGCCGAAGTAGAGACTGCCGTGCCCCGGCTGGTCGGGGTGGTACTCGGCGGACCAGGTCAGCGCGCTCGCGGGGGTGCCGGGCACGGTGACCTTCGTCAGGTCGTTCCCGTGGCCGGAGAGGTCGGCGACCCGGTCGGAGTCGGCGAACGGGGCGCCGTCCTTGCGTGAACCGTCGAACCGCCAGTACGCCACGGTGCCCGGGATGAGCATCGCGGACGCCGGGCGCGCCGGCCGCGGCGGCACCGGCGCGAACCCGGCGAACCGCTCCGCGAAGTCGATCGGCACGGAGAAGTAGTCGTCCGCGCTGGTCAGCTCGATCTCCTGGCGCTCCAGCTCGTTCAGGTCCTTGGCCGCCTGGCCGAGGATCCACGGGGAGATCGTCTCGACGTCGATGGTGTTCCGGGCGAGGTCGAACCGGTAGAGCCGGATCATCGCGGCACCGCCGTAGTAGCGGTTCTGGTAGTTGGTGATGTGCAGGTGGACGTCGTTGCCGGCCTTGTTCTTCTGCGTGGTGCGGGCGGCGGGCCAGTAGTGCCCGTTCAGGGTGAGGAAGATCTGGTCGTTGTCGGCGATCAGGTCGTCCCACAGCCGCCGGCCGTAGTCGGAGAACCGCGCCTCCTCGCCGGGGTTGTCGGCGTAGACGATCTCGTGGGTGGTCAGGATCACCGGCGTCCGCGGATGCCGCTTGATGACCTGGCGCGCCCATTCGACGCCGCCGTCCGACGTCCGCCAGTCCAGCGCGAGGACCAGCCACTCCCGGCCGGCGGCGCGGAACACGTGGTACGTGTTGTAGCCGTCGGCGGTGGCCCCGCCGAACGTCGGCGACTTCCGGAAGCGCTGCGGACCGAACGTGTCCAGGTAGGGCGTGCTCCCCCGCTGGTCGTCGGTCGAGGACTTCACGTCGTGGTTGCCGGCGAGGACGCTGTAGGCGACGGACCTGCCGTCCAGGGTCTGGAACGCCTTGCCGATCTGCTCGAACTCGTTCTTCAGGCCGTTCTGGGTGAGGTCCCCGAGGTGGGACATGAACACGATGTTCTCGTCCCGGCCGTTGTCCAGGATGTACCTGAAGGAGGCCTCGATCGGTTCGGGGTGAATGCTCTGGTCGTCGAACAGGTACTGGGTGTCGGGCATCACGACGAACGTGAACCGCGGGTCGTCCGTGTCGGGACGCAGGGGCCGTCCCGCGTCAGTGCCCTGCGGCGCGGTCGCCGCGGCGGCGGGCGGTGCGCCGGCGACTCCGATCGCGGTGCCGACTCCGGCGAGTCCGGCGTAGTTGAGGAAGGAGCGGCGGCTGCTCCCGAGCTGTGACGCGTCGGGCCGGGGGTGGGTCTTGCACAAGGTGGTCTCCGTGGGGTCGGGCCAGTCGACGGGCACGCTATGGTCGGCCCGCAAAGGCACACCTCGATCACCCGTAACGACCGCCGAACATCCGCTGAACAGGGGATTCGCCCCTTGTGCGCCTCGCGGTCCGACCTGCCACGACGACACGCGAAGTGAATCATTTACATCGATCAACTAGTGATCGTAAGTTCTCTTCAAGAACCTGAGGAGAGCCGCATGGTCCTTCGCCACGTCCTGTCCCTCGCCACCGCCGCGCTGCTCGGCGGCGCACTCGCCGCCGGGCCCCTCGCCGCCCCCGCCGGCGCCCGTACCCGATCCTGCTCCGCGCCCGCGACGGCCCAGCGCCGGCTGCGGGGCGTCTGGATCGCCTCCGTCACCAACATCGACTGGCCGTCCTCCCCCGGCCTGCCCGTCGCCCGCCAGCAGGCGGAGTACGTCCGCCTGCTGGACAACGCCGTCGCCCGGCACCTGAACGCGGTGTTCGTCCAGGTACGGCCGACGGCCGACGCGTTCTGGCCGTCCCCGTACGAGCCCTGGTCCCAGTGGCTGACCGGCACGCAGGGCAAGGACCCGGGGTACGACCCGCTGGCCTTCCTGGTCCGCGAGGCGCACGCGCGCGGCCTGGAGTTCCACGCGTGGTTCAACCCGTACCGGGTGTCGATGAAGCCCGACCCGAGCCTGCTCACGCCGGACCACCCGGCCCGCCGCCATCCCGGCTGGGTGCACCCGTACGGCGGCAAGCTCTACTACGACCCAGGCATCCCCGCCGTCCGCCGCTTCGTCGAACGCGCGATGCTCGACGCGGTGCGCCGCTACGACATCGACGGCGTCCACTTCGACGACTACTTCTACCCCTATCCGAGCGGCACCGCGGACTTCCCCGACGACGCGACGTTCGCCCGGTACGGCTCCGGGTTCGCCGACAAGGCGTCGTGGCGGCGTCACAACATCGACCTGCTCGTACGGAAGATGGACCGCCGGATCCACGCCCTCAAGCCGTGGGTGAAGTTCGGGATCAGCCCGTTCGGCATCTGGCGGAACAGGACCTCCGACCCCGAGGGCTCGGACACGAACGGCACCGAGTCGTACACCGCGATCTCGGCCGACACACGCGGCTGGGTGAAGAAGCGGTGGATCGACTACATCGCCCCGCAGGTCTACTGGTACATCGGGTTCACGATCGCCGACTACGCCAAGCTCGTCCCGTGGTGGGCCCGGCAGGTCGACGGCACGGGCGTGCAGCTGTACATCGGCCAGGCCGACTACCGGCAGGGCGCCGCCGGGCAGGCCGCGCCCTGGCAGGACCCGGCCGAGCTGTCCCGGCACCTCACGTTCGACCAGGCGTACCCGCAGGTGGCCGGGGACATCCACTTCAGCGCCAAGGACATGGACGCCGACCGGATCGGCGCGGTGAGCCGCATGGTCGCCGACCACTACGCCCGCCCTGCGCTGGTGCCGCTCATGCCGCGGCTCGGCGGGCACGCCCCGCACCGGCCACGGCCCGCCGCCGAGGGCTCCACGGTCACCTGGCGCCCGGTCCGAGGGGCCGCGCGGTACGCGGTCTACCGGTTCGACGGCCCGGCCGCCGGATGTGACCTCGACGAGGCCCACCGGGTCGCCGTGACCGGCGGCACGTCCTTCACCGACGGCACCGCCGAGCCGGGCAGGGCGTACGTCTACGTCGTCACCGCCCTCGACCGCCTCTGGCACGAGAGCGAGGGGACGCCCACCGGGCTCCAGTGACACGAAACCGCCGTGACCTCCCGATCCGGAGGTCACGGCGGTGCGCGCGGATCAGCTGACGGTGGAGACGGTCACGTCACCGGCCTTGACGAAGTAGGCGCGGTGACCGAACTGGATCTCGTAGTACTTCGTCGAGTCCTTGACGAGGACGTGCTTGGAGACGTCGTAGTTGACCGCGTGGTAGTACTCGCCGGTCTCGCTGCCGAGGAGGGCGTACTTCTGCCCCGCGGCGACGGTGTACTTCAGCGGCTCGGCGACCCTGTCGGCCGGCGGGGTGACTCCGAGCTTGGCCGGGTAGGCCATCCCCCAGATCTGCGCCCCCTTCTTGAGGGTGACGATCTGCCCCGGCGCGGCGACCGCCCTCCGAAGGGCCTTGGAGTTGTAGAACCACGCCTTCTGCCCGAGGTACCAGATCGCCGTCCAGCCGCCCTTCTTCTCGGCGACCGCGTAGGTCTGGCCGGTCGACGCCCGCGCGGAGTGGTCGTAGACGCTCGTCGTCGCCTTGCCCCCGGTGCTGGGGTGCGCGCCGATGTCCTTGACCAGCGACGCGGTCTTGCTGGGCCCGGTGCGCAGCATGATCGACGCACCGCCGTGCGACGGGCACTTGGCCGACGGGTGTGCGGAGTCGCAGCCCGTGTACGCCCACTTGTTCTTGGCGTAGTTCGGGAGGATCATCAGCCGGCTGTGGATCGTGGCCGCGCCCTTGAGCGGCTTGCCGAGCAGGCTGAAGTAGTGCGCCCAGTCCCAGTACGGGCCCGGGTCCTGGTGCATCTCGGAGACGGCGCTCATGGCCCGGCCGGGCACGTTGTCGTGGCCGAGGATGTGCCCCCGGTCCAGCGGGACGCCGTAGGTCGCGGCCAGGTGGGCGACCAGCTTCGCCGAAGAGCGGTACATCGCCTCGGTGAACCACGTGCCCTTGGCGACGTAGCCCTCGTGCTCGATGCCGATCGACTTCGAGTTGATGTACCAGTTCCCGGCGTGCCTGGGGAGGTCCTTGACCCGCACGTGCTGGGCGATGTGCCCGTCCTTCGAGCGGATCGTGAACTGCCATGCCAGGTAGGTCGGGTCCTGCACCGACTGCACCGCCGACGCGTACGACGACTCGGTGTCGTGGATGACGATGTAGTCGATCTTCTGCTGGGCGGGCCGGTTCGCCTTGTCGTGGTTGCCGTACTTGCTGGGGTCCTTCGGGTCCAGCTGCTTGTACGGCGCGGGGATCCACTGGCACTTCAGGCTCGCCGGGCAGTCGGTGGCCGCCGCGGCGCTCACGTCCTTGGCGGCGGCCGGGGCCGCCTTCGGGTCGGCGGCGAGCGTGACCTTCTGGCCGTCGTCGGTGGTCCGGGTCTCGCCGGAGCGGATCACCGAGAAGACCTCGTCGGCGAACCAGGAGCTCCCGCCGTAGCGGGTGACGGCGGCGTACCACTGCGCCGGGTCGGCGCCGAGCGGCTTGTGCGCGTCCCGCTGGTACTTCGCCAGCAGCGCCGCGCCGCCCGCGATGTTGGCGACCGGGTTGATTCGCAGCTTCCCGACGTCGACGCCGGTCAACTTGGCCGCCTCCGGCAGGGTCTGGGGGTCCGAGGCCGCCGCGGCGGTCTTCGGCGCGGCGGCGGTGCCGAAGTCGTCACCGCCGCCCTGCTCGATGCCCTTTCCCGAGGCGGCGGCGACCTGGGTCAGGTGCATCGGGCCGTACCCGCCGCTCACGCTCGGCAGGCCGTCGTTGGTGTCCCACCGCGACTCCAGGTACGACACGCCGAGCAGCACGCTCTCCGGCACCTTGTACTTCTTCGCCGCGGCGGCGAAGGCCGCCTGCCGTGTGGGCGAGGACGAGGACTGCAGGCCCGCCGATGACGAGGACTGCTGGACATAGACGGCGCCGGCGGCGACGGCCGCCACCAGGGCGGCCCCCGCGCCGATCGCGCGACGTCGGTTGGACATCTCGGTGTTCCCCCAAGATCGAATAGACCCCGGAAGACTGCCGGAGCGGTCAGATCGCGTCAACCGAAACGTCGGAATTGGCTGGTGTTTCGCTTGCGGGCCTCGGCCGCCGGGGATCGCGCCGTACGGCCGCGATCCCCGGCGGCCGGTCGTTCCGTCAGCGGACGCCGTAGGCGCGGATCACGGTCTGGTCGACCACTCCCGCGACGGCGGTGCGCAGTGACACGTAACCGGACGACGGGTTGTGGACGGTCCCGGTCCACGCCGTGCCGTCCTTGTGCAGCGCGACGTCCTTCCAGGTCGCGCCGTCGTCATTGGAGACCCGCAGCGTCGGGGTACCGTCCGTGCCGTCGGGCACGACGGTGACGACCTGGTCCGCGCCGGCCTTGCCACGGCTGTTCTCGTCCAGCGCCGTGCGGTAGCGGAGCGCCGGCAGTGTCACCGTGGGGCTGCCGTCCACGTTGAGGTTCCAGACGTCGCGCTGCGCACTGGCGAGATCGGACCAGGGGGCGGAGCGCTTGGCCTCGACCGTGAGCGTGTACTTCCCCGGCGCGGGCGCGGTCCAGTCGCTGCTCCTGCCGGGGTCATCGCTGGTGGCCACGACGTTCCCGGCGGCGTCACGCAGGGTCGAGATGCCCGTCATGTGCGCGTACGGCGCGCTTCCGCCCTCCGCGTCGGCGGTGGACAGCATCCGCAGGACCATGGCCGGCTCCCCGTTCGGGCCGTTGGCGCTCCAGTGGATCCAGCCGGCGGACGGGCCGAGCGGCGCGGCGCTCCATGCCCGCGTGTACGACCCGGCGCGCGGGAAGCTCACGGTACGGCTCCGGAGGTCGGTCTCGTCGAATCCGAACCCGCAGTCGGTGCCGGTGACCATGTCGTCGACCGACCAGTTGAGTCCCGGCGTGAAGTACTCGGTGCGTGTCGTCGGCAGCGACCCGATTCCCGTGTAGTTGGTGACGCTGAGCCCGGTGCCCCAGTCCACCCCCGCGTGGGTTCCGCCGCAGGCCGGGCCGCCCTCCGACGCGTACGCGGTCCGCGCGGTGGCCAGCGTGCTCGTCCGGGCCCGCAGGGCCGGGTCGGCGGGAATGCCGGGCAAGGCGGCGCCGAGGTTGTACACGTAGGGGCTACCGCTCTCGGCGCCCTTCCTGGTCAGGATCGCCTGGAGGCGGTAGGTGAGCCCGCCGTCGGTCCCGGTCGGCGTGATGTAGTAGTCCGGGCCCCCGTCCAGTACGGTCACCTCCGGTCCGGATCCGAGGTCCTGGGTCAGCTGGTAGAAGAAGTCCTTCACCCCCGCGTCGGCGCGGTCCACGGACGCCGTGGCCGGCCGTCCCTGCCGGGCGTCGAGCGTGAGGGAGGTGTCCCCGGTGATGGAGACCTTCGACCGGTACACGAGGGTGGTCGACGTGGCGCCGTCCTTCTCGGGCGTCTTGACGATCACTCGCACCGCGTAGTCGCCCGCGGGGATCTCGCCCTCCAGATGCCCGTCGACCGGCTTTCCGCTGAACCAGTCTCCTCCGCCGAACGCCATGAAGGTCACCGAGAACACGTTGTCGGCCGTCGGCGCGGCACCGTTGCGGTCGAGGACGTCGACCTTCACGGTCGGCGTCGGCCCCGCGAACTTGCGGCTGCCGAGCGGGATCGCCTTGCGTATCGGCTTGCCGGTGACGATCTTGCTCTTGAGGTCGCGCGCCTTACCGGCCGGCGAGGACGTGACCGGCCGGGGCGCGGCATGGGCCGCCTGAACCGTACCGGCGGAGAGGGCGGCCATGGCTCCGAGGGCCACGGCGGCTCTGACGAGTGCCAAAAGATCTCCTTCGAGGGAGCGGGACCGTCACGGCGACGGCCTCCGTCCCATGGGTGTCCGGCACCTCGTCCGGCATTTCACCGCCTGAGCGGTCATTCCCGGCGCAGGAGGACGTGGCCGCCGGCCCTGGCGACCTCGCCATAGGCGACCCTCGGGTGAAGGGCGTGTGCGGCGCCGACGGGATCCCCGTCCCCCGGCAACCTCAGGGAGAACGTGATGTAGTCGGGTGCGATGCCCTTCGTGTCGCCGAGCCAGTACACGGTCGTACGGCGGGTGAGCCGGCTGATGGGGAGCACATCGGACTCGACGGTCGCGCCGTCGGGAATGCGGAGGAGCAGTTTCTTGACCGCGGTGGTCCGGGCGTCCACGCGGTAGACCCCCCAGTGCAGCAGGCCTCCGAGCGGGAGCGTCGTCGTGAGCGCGAGGGCGGCGACCGCGACGGCGGCGGGGAGCCGGGATGCGTAGGCACGCAGCCACGGCCGCGTGCCCGTACGGGCGCGGTCCCGCGCGACGGCGTCCACGAGCGCGAGGAGGACGATCGGCATGAGGACGGCGCTGTAGTGCCAGTCCAGTCCCCAGTAGTGGTCGTCCTTGGCGGCCAGGCGCCAGCCGATCGTCGGCAGGGCGGCGAGGAGCAGCGGGGAGCGCAGCGCGTACAGGCCACTGGTGGGCACCAGGATCCACAGCACGGTACGGACGGCGATGCCCGGCGGCACGTGCCGGGAGCCGGACACGCCATGACCGGTGAGCTTCTGCCAGTACCCGTAGTCGCCCGCCGTGCTGAACGCCGGAATGATCACTGTGAAGGCGAGGACGCTGATCACGGCGCCGAAGACGGCCAGTGCGACCGCGCACGGCAGGACACGGGAGCGCGCGGCGTCCCGCCGGGCCCGCACTGCCACGACGCACCCCATCGCGGCGGTCGTCAGCCCCATGTCCTCCTTGACGAGGACCAGCGGGAGCGCCCACGCCATCGCCGCCCACCACCGCCCGCGCAGGACGGCCTCCAGGGAGAAAGCGAGGAGCGGCATGGCGAACGCGATCTCGTGGAAGTCGAACTCGACCGCGCGCTGGACGCCCCAGGACAGGCCGTAGGCGGCACCGATCGCCACCCCCTGGCCGCGCCCGAGGAACCGGGCGGCGACGCGGGTGATCGGGACGGCGGCGAACGCGAACAGCGCGGCCTGGGCGACGAGGAGCGTGACCGGAGTGGGGAAGACGCGGTAGAACGGCGCGATCAGCGCGATGATCGGGCTGAAGTGATCGCCGAGGATGTTCGCGCCGGGGCCCTTGAGGTCGACGATCGGGGCGCGCAGATGCGCGTACCCGCGGATCGCCTGCTCGAAGATCCCAAGATCCCAGGACATCATCGCCATGCGCCGGTACCGCACGAGCGACAGCGTCGCGTACGCGACGAAGAGCACGGCGGCCAGCCAGTACGGGTCCCAGCGCGCCTCCGCCCAGCGCCGGCGGGACACGCCGGCGTCCCCAGGGGGCCGCTCCGCCGGACGCGCGTCCTCGGAGCCCTCCCACGCAGCCGCTCCCCCGCCGGCCCCCTCCCACAGGGCCGTCCCCACACCAGCTCTCCCGATCGCCACAGGTCCCCCTCTGTCACTCGGACCCACGATGGACCCCAACAGCACCTGTCCCGAATTAGGCGATCATTTCGCGAAATGCTACGGGTCGACCGGACACGTCCGAGGTGACCGCGCGCATCCGCGGGCCGGCACCGACCGAGAGGAGAGAGTCCTTGGGACCTCTCGACGAGAGAAGGCGAAGATTCGAGGAGATCTACGCCGCCTGCCATGACCCGGTCCTCGGGTACGTCATGCGCCGCACCGAGGACGGTCACGACGCCGCCGACGTCCTCGCCGAGACCTTCCTGGTCGCCTGGCGGCGGCTCGACGAGATCCCCGCCGGGGACCGGGCGCGCCCGTGGCTGTTCGGCGTGGCGCGCCGGGTCCTGGCCAACCACCGGCGCGGCGAGCGGCGGCGCACGGCCCTCGGCGACCGGCTGCGGACCGAACTCGGCGACGCCGTCCGGGCCGCCGATCACCGCATCGAGTCCGGCGCGGTCGCGGAGGCGTTCCGCAGCCTGTCCGACGACGACCGGGAGCTGCTGTCCCTGGTCGGCTGGGAAGGCCTGGACGCCGGTCAGATCGCGACCGTGCTCGGCTGCTCCCGCAACGCCGTGCGCGTCCGGCTGCACCGGGCGCGCAAGCGATTCGCGCGCGAGCTGAAGGACAGGGGCGCCAACGCGGAGTCGCATCTGCGCCGAGCGCGGATCGCGAAGGAAGAGCACGTATGAACCACGACAAGCTGATCAGGCAGCTCGCGCCGATCACCGACGAGGAGGCCGCTCGCATGGTGAGTCCGCAGGCCAGGACCGAACTGGCCGAACAGATCACCGCCACCGCCGTTCCGGCGGGACACCGGGCCCGGCGCGGCCGGAGACTGATCGTCGGCGTGCCGCTGGCCGTCGCCGCGGCCACCGCCGCGATCGCGGTCGCCGTCACCTCCGCGGGCTCCGGCGGCACGCACACGACGCCCACGCCGTCACAGCGCGCGAGCAGCGGGCCCGTGAAGGTCCAGCTGGCGGCGCTGACCTTCTCGACCCAGGGAAAGTACCTGGTGGTCAAGGTCAAGGACCCGCTGGCCGATCCGGCGCGGTACCAGAAGGAGTTCGCCGCGCACGGCATGGACATCGACCTGAAGCTGGTCCCGGCGTCTTCGACGATCGTCGGGACGGTGGTGATGGCGGACGGACCGCTCGAGACGATCACCGCGCGCGGTCGGTGCCACACCGGGGGCGGCGGTGACGCCTGCCCGGTCGGCGTGAAGATCCCGCTCGGCTTCAAGGGGCACGCCCAGGTCGTCTTCGGGCGTGCTGCCAGGCCCGGCGAGCACTACGACTCCTCCGCACCGGCCGACGCTCCCGGTGAGGTCATGCACGGGATGACGTACCGCGGGCGTACGGTCGCCGAGGTCCTGGCGATGCTGAGGAAGCGGCATGTCACCGTGCCGGAGTACCGCTACATGGGTGCCGACGGCGACAGCGCGCCGTACCAGAACGGCGTGCCCCCGAACGAGGTGAAGCCGGGCTGGTTCGTGCACGGCGCCAGCCTGTGGGCGCAGAACCAGGTCCTGCTGGTCGTCGGCCCGACGCGCGAGATCCACGACAATCGCACGCCGGTTTCGGTCTCCCCGGTTCCGACGCCGACGGCGAAGTGACGCTCCCCGAACACGGCGACGCCCCGGCGGTCCTCCGCCGGGGCGTTCCCGTGCGCGCGGCCGCTCCGCTTCGAGGAGGTACGGCCGCGGCGGCAGGCGATCAGCCGGTGAGCAGAGAGTAGGCGCCGACGAGCTGGCGTTCGGCCTCGGTGAGATAGCCGCGCAGCATCGCCTCGGCCCCGTCGTGGTCACGGGCCTCGACGAGCTTCAGGATGTCGCGGTTCCGCGCCAGATAGGGCTCGTGGAAGGTGCGTGGATCGTTCATGACATGGAAGACGAGGCGGAGCTCCGCGAGGACCTGACGCATCATCTCCTCGAGCCGGGCACTGCCGGCCAGCTCGACGACGGCCTGGTGGAAGCGCATGTTCGCGGTGCCGACGGCGAGCCAGGTGTGGTCGGCCGCGGCGCGCTCGCCGGCGTCGACCGCCTCGCGCAGGTGGCGGAGCGCGGGGGCGGGCGCGGTATCGGAGTGGCGGATCGCGGTGCACTCGACCAGCCGGCGGACGCGGAACAGGTCGACGACGTCGTCGACGCTCAGCTCACGCACGAAGACGCCGCGGTTGAGCCGGTGGTCGAGCAGCCGCTCATGGGACAGGAGCCGGAACGCCTCGCGCAGAGTGTTGCGGGACACGCCCAGGGCGGTGCCGATCGTCTCTTCGACCAGCCGGTCACCGGGCCGGAAGAGACCCTCGGTGATGCGGTCGCGCAGGATGGCCGCCACACGCTCGGTGGTGCTGATCCGGCTGAGCAGCGACCGGTCGCGGGTCAGGCTCTCCGTGACCGCGTCAACGCCTTCAGGGGGCATCCGGACCGCCCTCTCCATCGTCACCCGGACAGAAAGATCTTACCACAAGAGTCTTGTCGGATTGTTCAACAATCTCTATGTTGAACGAAACCGTCCGTCCTCGCGGGGGCCGGGACGGAGACGAACAGGGCGCCGCGTCCGGCACAGGCCCGGTGTCCGCGACATGACGGTGAGGTATGTCATGGCGACATCGTCCGCATCACAAGAAGCGACCGACCGGCGAGAACACGACCGGGGTGCCGGGGCGTTCGCCTGGTACCGCACACTCGGCACCCCCGGTCGCCGTGCCTTCAAGGGCGCCTACCTCGGCTACGGCCTGGACTCCTACGACTTCTGGGTGCTGCCTCTCGGCCTGACCGCGATCGCCGCGACCTTCGGCCTGTCCAAACCGCAGACCGGCATGCTCGCCACCACCACGCTCGTCTTCTCGGCCCTCGGCGGCATCGCGGCCGGAGTCCTCGCCGACCGCGTCGGCCGGGCGCGGACCCTCATGGTCACCGTGATCGCCTACGCCGTCTGCACCGCGCTGTGCGGGCTGGCGCCGAACTACCCGACCCTGCTGGTCTTCCGGGCCCTGCAGGGGCTGGGTTTCGGCGGCGAGTGGGCGGCCGGAGCGATCCTCGTCGCCGAGTACGCGGCGGCACGCCACCGAGGCCGGGCGGTCGCGATGGTGCAGAGCGCCTGGGCGGTCGGCTGGGGCGCGGCCGCCCTGATCTACACGGCGGTCTTCGGCCTGGTGGACGAGAAACTCGCCTGGCGGCTGCTCTTCATCACCGGCGCCCTCCCCGCGGTGCTGGCCATCTACGTTCGCCGCAGCGTCACCGACGCCCCGACCTACACCGCGGAACGGCGCACCGAGGGCCGCGGCTCCCTTCCCGCGATCTTCGGCCGGGACCTGCGGAAGAAGACCTTGTTCGCGGTCCTCATGAGCACCGGGGTCCAGGGCGGCTACTACACGCTGGCCACCTGGGTGCCGACCTATCTCAAGACCGACCGGCACCTGTCGGTGGTCGGCACGGGCGCCTACCTCGCCTTCCTCATCACCGGGGCGTACGCCGGGTACCTCACCGGCGGTCACCTGACGGACCGGCTCGGCCGTAAGCTCACCATCCGCCTGTTCGCCGTGCTCAGCGGCCTGCTCATCGTGGCGTACACGCAGCTGCCCGCCTCGGCCAACGACTACATCCTGGTCCTCGGGTTCCCCCTCGGCTTCTGCTCATCGGCGATCTTCAGCGGCTTCGGGTCCTTCCTGTCGGAGCTGTACCCCGGCCGGCTGCGCGGCACCGGCCAGGGTTTCACTTACAACGTGGGCCGTGGCGTGGGCGCGTTCTTCCCCACGGCGATCGGGTTCATCGCCACCCGGTACGGCGTCGGCGGTGCGATGGCGTTCGGCGCGCTGGCCTACGTGCTGGCGTTCGCGGCGCTGTTCGGCCTGCCGGAGACGCGCGCCCAGGAGCTGTCGTGAACCGCCTCGCCCGAAGCCGCGCGCGGAGGGACGACACGGCTGCGCTCGCCTTCACCGCACTCGAACGCGAATCCGACCCGGCGGCCGCGCGGGCACGGTTCCGCACCGGGTTCGTGGCCCCGACCGCCGGCTGGGCCCCCGGTCACCTCCAGGCCAACCTCGTGGCGGTCCCCGAGGAGCACGCCCACGACCTCCTGCTGTTCGCGCAGCGCAACCCGAAGGCCTGCCCGCTGCTGGACGTCACCGAGCCCGGGCGCCCGGAGACGGTCCTCGCGCCCGGCGCCGACCTGCGCACCGACCTGCCCCGGTACCAGGTGTGGCGGAACGGCCGGCCCGCCGAGCAGGCCGAGGACGTGACGCACCTGTGGCGTGACGACCTCGTCGCCTTCCTCATCGGCTGCAGCTTCACGTTCGAGGCGGCACTGGCCGGGGCGGGAGTGCCGGTGCGCCACGTGGAGCAGGGACGGAACGTGCCGATGTACGTGACGAACCGGGCCTGCCGCCCGGCCGGACGCATCCGCGGGCCGCTGGTCGTGTCGATGCGCCCGATCCCGGCCGGGCTGGTCGCGACGGCCGTCCGCGTGAGCGCGGCGGTTCCGGCCGCCCACGGCGCGCCGGTCCACGTCGGCCACCCGGAGGGGCTGGGCATCACCGACCTGTCCCAGCCCGACTTCGGCGATGCCGTCGACATCCGGGCCGGCGAGGTGCCGGTCTTCTGGGCATGCGGTGTGACGCCGCAGGCCGCCCTCATGCGGTCCCGGTTGCCGTTCGCCATCACCCACAAACCGGGGCACATGTTCATCACCGACGTCTCCCAGCAGACCCTGTGGGCCGAGGGGTGAGCATGCCGGATCGCGTGATCGACCTCAACGCCGACCTCGGTGAGGGGTTCGGCGTCTGGAAGAGCGACGACGACGCCCTGCTCGACGTCGTCACCAGCGCCAACATCGCCTGCGGGTTCCACGCCGGTGACCCGCCCACGATGCGGCGCGCCTGCGAGCGCGCGGTCGCCCGCGGCGTCCGGATCGGCGCCCACGTCGGCTACCGCGACCTCGTCGGCTTCGGCCGGCGGCGGATCGACGTCGAGGCGGACGACCTCGTCGACGACGTGCTCTACCAGATCGGCGCCCTCGACGCGTTCGCCCGCGCCGCCGGCGACCGGGTCCGCTACGTCAAGCCGCACGGGGCGCTGTACAACACGATCGTCTCCGACGGCTCCCAGGCCGCCGCGGTCGTCGAGGCGGTGCGCCGCCACGACCCCGCCCTCACGGTGCTGGGTCCCCGCGGCTCGCGGTGGCTCGACCTCGCCGCGGCGGCGGGGCTGGCCCTGAGCACCGAGGGATTCGCCGACCGCGCCTACCGTTCGGACGGGCGCCTGGTGTCGCGTCGGCTGCCCGGGGCGGTCGTCGACGATCCCGATGAGGTCGTCGCCCGGTCGGTCCGGATGGCCGTCGAGGGCACGGTGGCGGGGGTGGACGGCACGGCGGTGACGGTGACGCCGCGCTCGATCTGCGTGCACGGCGACACGCCGGGCGCCGGCGCGCTGGCGAGCCGGGTCCGTGACGGCCTGCGCGCCGCGGGTGTCGACGTGCTCCCGTTCACATGAGCGGGCCCGGCATGCGCGTGCTCCGCTGCGGCGAGCGGGCCGTACTGGTCGAACCCTCCGACCCGGCCCAGGTGCCGGGCCTGTGCGACTCCCTCCGGCGGGACCCGCCGGAGGGGGTGACGGAGACGGTGCCGGCGGCCTCCACCGTGCTGCTCCGCTTCGACCCCGCCGTCACCGACGCCGACCGGTTGAGCGCGGAGATCGGCGGCCGGGCCGTCGCCGTGTCCGGCCCGCGCGTCGCGGAGACGGTGACGGTGCCGGTCCGCTACGACGGGCCGGACCTGCCGGACCTCGCCCGCCTGACCGGCCTGACCGAGCGGGACGTCATCGACCGGCACACGGCGGCGGAGCACACCGTGGCGTTCTGTGGTTTCTCTCCAGGGTTCGCCTACATCGGCGGGCTACCGCCGATCCTGCGCGTGCCGCGCCACGACACTCCCCGTACGGCGGTGCCGGCCGGCGCGGTCGCGGTCGCCGACCGGTTCACCGGCGTCTATCCGCGTCCCTCCCCCGGCGGGTGGCGCATCATCGGCCAGACCGACCTGCCGGTGTGGGATCTGGAACGGGACCCGCCGATGCTGCTGCGGCCCGGCACCCGCGTCCGGTTCGTGGAGGTCCGTACGTGATCGAGGTCGTCTCCCCCGGCCCGTTCGCCACGGTCCAGGACCTGGGGCGTCCCGGCCTGGCCGAGATCGGTGTCGGCGAGTCCGGGGCGGCCGACCGGTGGAGCCTGCGGCTCGCGAACCGCCTGGTCGGCAACCGGGAGGGGGCCGCCGGAGTCGAGTTGACCTTCGGCGGGCTGGTGGCCCGGTTCCGCCGGACGACGGTGATCGCGTTCGCCGGCGCGTCGTGCCCCGTGCGTGTGGCCGGCCGGGCGACCGGCATGTTCGCGCCGATCCACGTGAGGGCCGGCGACGAGGTCCGGGTCGGCGTGCCGGCCGACGGCCTGCGCACCTACCTGGCCGTCCGCGGAGGCGTCGACGTCCCCCCGGTGCTCGACTCCCGGGCCACGGACGTGCTGTCGGGGCTCGGCCCGCCGCCCCTGGCGCCGGGCCGGATCCTGCCGGTCGGCGGACAGGCCGAGGGCCCGATCACCGTGGACCTCGCGCCGCAGCCACACCACCCGGAAGAGCCGGTGCTGTCCGTGATGCCCGGTCCGCGCGACGACTGGTTCGCTCCCGAGGCCCTCACCGCGCTGTGCTCCGCACCGTACGAGGTGTCGGTGGACAGCAACCGGGTCGGCATCCGACTTCGCGGGCCGGTCCTGCGGCGACACGCGGTCCGTGAACTGGACCCGGAGGCGATGGTGCCGGGCGCGTTGCAGGTGCCGCCCGCCGGGCAGCCCGTCCTGTTCCTCGCCGACCATCCCCTCACCGGCGGCTACCCGGTCATCGGGGTGGTCGCCGAGGCCGACCTGCGCCTCGCCGCGCAGGCCCGGCCGGGCGGGCGCCTCCGCTTCCGACTCAACCCGAGATGAGAGACGCCCCGGCGATACCGCCGGGGCGTCCGTCAGGCAGACGCTACTTGCGCTTGGTGATCTCTTCGGTGAGCGCCGGGGCGACCTGGAACAGGTCGCCGACAATGCCGTAGTCGACCAGCTCGAAGATCGGCGCCTCGGGGTCCTTGTTGATGGCGATGATCGTCTTGGAGGTCTGCATGCCGGCCCGGTGCTGGATGGCGCCGGAGATGCCGACCGCGATGTACAGCTGCGGCGACACCGTCTTGCCGGTCTGGCCCACCTGGAAGGTGTGCGGGTACCAGCCGGCGTCGGTCGCGGCACGGGAGGCGCCGACGGCCGCGCCGAGAGAGTCGGCCAGCTCCTCGATGAGCTTGAAGTTGTCGGCGCCGCCGACACCGCGGCCGCCGGAGACCACGATCGCGGCCTCGGTCAGCTCCGGCCGCTCGCCCTTCTCCTGGACGACCTTCTCGACGACCTTGGCGGCCTTGGCCGCGTCGGACAGCGTCACCGACACCTGCTCCTCGGCCGGGGTCGACGGCGCGGCCTCGGGAGCGGTGGAGTTCGGGCGTACCGCGATGATCGGTGTGCCCTTCGACACCTTGGCGTGCGAGACGATCGCGCCACCGAAGATCGAGTGCTCGCCGACGAACCCGTCCGCGACGTCGACGACGTCGGTGAGCACGCCCGAATCGATCTTGACCGCGAGGCGACCCGCGACCTCCTTGCCCTCGGCCGTCGCGGCCACGAGCACCGCGGCCGGCGACCTGTCCGCCACCAGCTGCGCCAGCAGCTCGGCCTTGGGCGCGACGACGTAGGAGGTCAGCTCCTCGTCGGCGGCGACGTAGACCTTGGCCGCGCCGTACTCGGCGAGCTTGTCCTTGGCGCCTTCGTAACCCGGGCCGATCCACACCGCCGCCGCGTCGCCGTGCCGGCGCGCGAGCGTCAGCAGCTCGAAGGTGACCTTCTTGACCTCTCCGTCGACATGGTCGACGAGGACGAGAATCTCCGCCATTTCCCCGCCTCTCAGATGAACTTCTTGGACGCGAGGAACTCGGCGACCTTCACGCCGCCGTCGCCCTCGTCCTTGACGATCTGGCCCTTCTCGCGCGGTGGCGCGTCGGCGAAGTCGACGACCTCGGTCGAGGCTCCGGCGAGCCCGACCTTGGCGGCGTCGATCTCGGCGTCCGCGACGGCGAGCTTCTCGACCGGCTTCTTCTTCGCCGCCATGATCCCCTTGAAGGAGGGGTAACGCGGCTCGTTGATCTTCTCGACGACGCTCACGACCGCGGGCAGGCTCGCCTCGACGCGGTCGAAGCCGTAGTCGGTCAGCCGCTGCGCCTTGAGGGCGGATCCGTCGATCTCCACCTTGTTGGCGAGCGTCACCTGCGGGACGCCGAGCCGCTCGGACAGCATCGCGGCCAGCACACCCGTACGGGCGTCGGTCGACTCCGAGCCGAGGATGACGAGGTCGAAGCCGATCTTCTTCAGCGTCTGGGCGAGCGCGTACGAGGTCGACAGCGCGTCCGAGCCGTGCAGCGCCTCGTCCGACAGGAACACGGCCTTGTCGGCACCCATGGCCAGGGCCTTGCGGATCGACTCCGACGCCTTCTCCGGGCCCATGGTGAGGACGGTCACCTCACCGCCGTGGGCCTCCTTGATCGTCAGGGCCTCCTCGACGGCGTACTCGTCCAGCTCGTTGATGACCCCGTCGGCGTTCTCCCGATCGAGGGTCTTGTCGTCGGACCGCAGCTTGCGTTCGGTCGCCGTGTCGGGGACCTGCTTCACGCAGACGACGATGTTCATATGGTGTCCGCCCTCCCTGCAAACTTCATCTACGCGCTCCTCCGGCACGACGGGCGCCGCCCCTGCGGGCGACGCGGGCTGATGCGTTGGACGCCCTTAGCCTGCCAAACACCCGAAGGTGATTCGGCCTCGGGGGCGTCCCATGCATCGCCCCCGATGTTACCCACGGGTAGCCGCCACGCAAACTCCGCACTCCCGGCTCACGGCGCCGTCAGCGGCCACCATGCCGGAAACGGGATCCCGACGGCCACCAGTGCCAGCGCCCCGGCCCCGAGAACGGCCACGACCAGGCGCGCCGCACGGCGCTCACTCGCGTAACGGGCGCGCAGGACGCTCGCCACGACCGCCAGCACGCCCAGCGGAAGCGCGAGGGCCCGTTCGCGCGGCACGACGGACCACCAGGTGACCACCAGCACCGCGGCGTAGCCGACGACCAGGGCCACGAGCAGAGCGATCAGCCGGATCACCGTCTGCGCCGGGACCGCGACCAGCGCGCCGAGACCGGCCCGCAGCCGTGCCAAGCGGCCCACCCTCGCCGCCGTCCGGCGGCGGGCACGGGCGATGGCGTCCCAGGTGTACCCGGCGGCGGAGCCCGACAGGATCGTCGCCACGGCCAGGACCGGCAGCGCGTAGCAGGCCGCGGGAACGCCAAGAGCGAGGACTCCGCGCAACAGCCGCCCTGACAGCCGGCGCGGCGGCTCGGCGGGCTCCTCCACCAGGGCGCCGTCCGCCGCCGCGGCGGGGACGCCCTCGCGGGCCGCGTCTCCCCGCCCCTGCGGGCCACGACCGTCGCTCGCCCTGCCCTGCTGCGCGCGCTCGCCCGGCGATCGCTCACCTGGCGACCATTCGTCCGCCGACCACTCGTCCGGCAGGCCGCCGCCCGGCGCGCGCTCCCCCGGCGCGCGGTCTCCTGGCGTGTTGTCTCCCGGTGACCGCTCGTCCGGCAGACGGCCCTCGCCCGGCAACCGGCCGGCCGCCGGGCCGCGCTCGGTAGGAGGCCGCCGGGGAGCAGTGACGGGCCTCGGGCGGCCCCGCAGGGCGGCGAGCACCTCAAGGAGATCGCCGGTCCCGGGGCGCGACTCAGGATCGAGCGAAAGCGCCTCCTCCAGCGTCGCCCGCAACTCGCCCGGCACGCCGCGCAGGTCGTGCCGGCCCCGGAGCACGCGGGAGAAGATCGCCTGCGCGGGCCCTGGACCATACGGCGACCGGCCGGTGGCCGCGAACGCGACCGTCCCCGCCCACGAGAAGACGTCGGCCGCCGGCCCCGCCCGTTCCCCGTCGAGGATCTCCGGCGCGAGGTATCCGGGCGTGCCCATCGCCGCCCCCGTGCGCGTCAGCCGCGTCGCGTCCAGCACGTGCGCCAGGCCGAAGTCGATGACGACCGGGTCGCGGTCGACGAGGATCACGTTGGCCGGTTTCAGGTCCCGGTGGACGACACCCGCCGCGTGGATCACGTGCAGGGCGCGGGCCAGTCCCCGCGCCACCATCAGCTGCGCCCCGACGCGCAACGGCCCCTCGGCGCGTACGCGGAGGTCGAGGGAACGGCCCTGGATGTACTCGGTGACGATGTACGGCCGGCGCCCGGCGAAGTCGGCGTCCACGACCTCGGCGACGTACACGCTGCGCACCCGCCGCATCGTGTCGACCTCGCGGGCGAGCCGCCGGCGGGCCAGCGCGTCGCGGGCGACCGCCGGGTGCAGGATCTTGACCGCGACCGTGCGGCGGTCCGGGGTCAGCGCGAGGTGCACCTCGCCCATGCCACCGACACCGATCTCCTCCAGGAGCCGGTACGGACCGAGACTCTCGCGCAGGGACGTCATTGGGGGGTTCCGCGGTGGACGGGCTACCGCATGATCGTAAATGTCGGCCCGGCGGGCCCGCCGTCACGACACGCGCTGCTGGATCGAGTCCTGGAAGCGGGACAGCTCCTGAGCGATGGAGTTCTCCAGCTCGTACATGGGGGCGAAGGTCGGTTTCAGCACGATCGCGGCGGCCAGGACGGCGAGCGTCACGACGCACAGCACCGCTCCGACCACGGCGATCCGGCGCGGCCCGGACGCCAGCGCGACGAACACCTGGACCAGGTGACGGCGCGGCACCCGCACACCCGGCGCCGCGAGCAGGACGTACGCCGCGGCCCCGGCGCCCCAGGCCGCCCCCACCAGCGGAGCGACCTGAACGTCGATCGCCGACGTGGCCATGATGGCCATCGGCACGACGACCGCGAACACCGCGGCGTACGGCACGGTGAGGAGCGTCCCGGCGAAGCCGCGGACGAGGTCGAGGGGCGCGGTCAGCGGGCCGACCACGAGCCGCAACAGCCCGCCGTGGTGCCGCCGCGCGTGCACCTGCCCGGCGCGCAGGTAGGACGCGCACGCGAGCGCCAGCAGCAGCCCGAAGAACGGCATGATGACGCTGAGCCCGAAGACGATCGCGACGACGAGGTACGCGAAGAGGCGTGACCATCCCTCGACGACGGCGTCGACGGTCTCATCGCCCGCGAGCGGCCGCTCGGAGACAGCCCCGGAGGTGTCATCCCACGTCATCGGTGCGCGGCGCGGCCCCGGCCGCCGGGGCCGGAGGAACGCCGTCCCTCCTCGGAATGTCGCTGTGGTCCCCGCATCGGGCGGACGTGCCAAAGGCAACGCCACACTACCGCGCCGCGCGGGTGCCTCCGGCGTGATGCGACCGGCGCCGCGCACTTTCACCGAGCACCTGCCGACGGCGCCCGACGTGCGGCCTCGGCGAGCCCTCGCGAGCCTGCCGCAACCCCATGAGCCTGCCGCACCCCCGCGAGCCTGGCGAAACCCCGCGAGACCGCGGTCCGGGCGTCACTGGTGCAGAAGCGCGGCGATCCGTTCGGTGAGCTGGACCAGGACGTCGGCCCGGTCGCCGATCGGCCACCAGCGCGGCCTCAGCGCCCACCCGGCCGCCATCGCGAGGGACGCGGCGCCGGCGAGGAAGAACCCGACCGCGGTGGCGTGCCGCCGGCTCTGGGCCACCGCCGAGAGCAGGCGGACCAGCTGGCGACGCGGGGCCATGACGCCGGGCCCGGCCAGGATCACCCAGGCGAACGCCGCCGCGCCCCACCGGATGACGGCGTCGGGCCACTGCTCGCCGTGGGTGGCGGTCCAGACGAGCAGGGCGAGCCCGGTCACGGCCGCCGCCAGGGCTGCGTAGAGCAGGGCGGGGATCAGCGCCGAGGTCGACCGTCCCAGGGATCCGGGCACGCGGAAGGGAACGAGGACCAGGTCTTCGGCCCCGCGTACCGGCACCCGCCGGGAGCGGACGGCCGAGTCCCCCGCCCGCAGGTACCAGACGGCAGCCACCACCGGCAGGCCGACGACTGGGGCGACGGCACAGGCCGCGACGGCGGTGACGATCGCCAGGTAGGCGAGCAGCTTGTACCAGCCCAGCGCCACGCGCGGCGTCCCGGAAGGGGGGACCGTCCCGTGCGGCGGGCTCGCCGGGACCGGGCGAACGCCCGTCGCGGCAGGTCCTTGAGGCGTTCCCTGTCCGGTCTGTGAGTCTCCGGCGGACCCGCCGGTCGCGGGAGCCCGGGCGGACCGGGGTGTTCCGAAGGAGCCGTGGGGTGCCCCGGCGGCATCGGGCGGCGCGACGGCCGGGCCGAGGGCGGTGGGCGCGATCGTCGGCGGCGCGCCGAGGTCGAGGGCGAGGACCCGTTCGACGAGCTCCGCCGCCAAGGGCCGGTCCTCCGGGTCGCGGGCGAGCGTCTCCCGCAGCAAGGGCTCGAGGGACGGGGGCACGCCGTTCAGGTCGGGGTTGCCGGACAGGATGCGGGCCAGCACCGACTCGATGGATCCGCCGCCGAACGGCGCCCGCCCGGTGGCGGCGAACGCGACGGTCGCGCCCCAGCCGTACACGTCGACGGCGGGGCCGGGCGGCTTGCCGTCGATGACCTCCGGGCCGAGGTAGCCGGGTGTGCCGACGACCATGCCGGTCTGGGTGAGCCGGGTGGCGTCCGTCGCGTGCGCGATGCCGAAGTCGATGACGACCGGCGCGCCGTCGACCATCATGACGTTGTTCGGCTTGAGGTCCCGGTGCACGACGCCAGCCCCGTGGACGGCGGTCAGCGCCTCGGCGAGGCCGACCGCCACGCGCGCCAGCGGGCCGCCGGACAGCGGCCCGGCCGCCCGGACGACGCCGTCGAGCGGGTGGCCGTCGATGAACCGGGTGACGATGTAGGGGCGTTCGGCGGCGACGTCCGCGTCGAGGACCTCGGCGACGTACGGGCTGCGCACCCGCCGCATCGTGTCGACCTCGCGGGCGAGCCGCCGCCGGAAGGTGGCGTCCTCGGCGTACTCCGCCCGCAGGACCTTCAGGGCCACCTCGCGGCCGGCGTCGTCGACGGCCCGGTGGACCACGCCCATGCCGCCTTCGCCGAGGGTCGCCGTCAGGCGGTACGGGCCCACCTTCTGCACCTCGGCGTCCTCCACTGGCATTCGGTTCTTTCCTTTTCGGGGCGTCCCGGATCAGCCGAGCAGGTCGCGGAGGCCGGACCGCAGGGTGCGCAGGCTGCTCGTGATCGACGGGGAGTCGAACGGCCGCAGGTCCGGCGTCTGGCCGAGCGCGAACGACACGAGCAGGAAGACGACGAATCCGATGACGGCCAGGGCGATCAGGGCCTGCGTCCTCCTCGGGAGGACGGACCCCCAGAAACGGGCGAGCTGACGGCGTGCGGGCTCGCTGCCCGGCCCGAGGCACTGGACGATCACGAACGCGGCCGTGGCGAGCGCCACCGCCCGGGGGATCGTCAGCCCGGCCTTCGCGCCGAGGCCGAACAGCAGCACGACGACGCCGGCGATGATCGCCAGCGGGCTGACCAGCAGCATGCCGAGCGCCGCCCGTACCGCGGAGAACGGCGACTTGACGATCACCGCGGCGATGTCGCCCGACCGCGGCCCGCGCCGGGTCCGCTTGGACGTGAGGTCCTGAGCGCCGCGGTCGGCGGTCCGCAGGACCAGCAGGGCGAGCAGCACGACGATCAACGCGATGGCGGGCGTCACCACGGACAGTCCCACCGCTCCGACGAGAAGCAGCAGGCTCAGGAAGCGGTAGACGCCGAACGGCTTCGGCTCGTCGGGCCGCGGCGGCTTCGGGGCGCGCTGTTCGTACCGCGCGGGCGGCGGCTGCTGCCCTTGCGGCCCGTACGGGGGCCGGGCGTACGGCTGCTGCGGCGGAGCGGGAGGCGGCGCCGGCGGCAGCTGCCCCCTGAAGTCACGCGGATTGGCCGGGCGCGCCGGCGGCGGTGCCGAGACGGCGGTGAGCCGCTTGGTCTGGGTCGACGGCGGGTCGACCAGGGTGCTGTTGACGTCGATCCGCTGGGCGAGCTGCACGAGGGCGTGCGCGGTCGGCCGCTCGGCGGGGTTGCGCGCCATGGCCGCGCGGACGAGCGGCAGCAGCGGATCGGGCACGCCGTCCAGGTCCGGCCGTCCCTCCATGATCTTGTAGAAGATCGACTCGAACGTGCCGCCGCCGAACGGCGCCCGCCCGGTCGCGGCGAAGGCGAGCGTGCCCGCCCAGGCGTGCACGTCCGCGGGCGCGCCGGCGTCATCCCCCTCGATGATCTCCGGGGCGAGGTAGCCGGGCGTGCCGATGACGAGCCCGGTCGCGGTCAGCCGGGTGGCGTCGACGCCCTGCGCGATGCCGAAGTCGATGACGACCGGCTCGCCGCTCTCCAGGAACATGACGTTGCCCGGCTTGAGGTCCCGGTGGACGATGCCGGCGTCGTGGATGGCGGCCAGCGCGGAGGCCAGCCCTCTCGCCAGCCGCTGCAGCCGGTCCCCGCGCAGCGGCCCGTTGTCGCGCACGAACTCCTCCAGCGTGCGCCCGGGGACGTACTGCGTGACGACATACGGCGGCTCGGCGGTGACGTCGGCGTCGACGATCTCCGCGACGTGCTGGCTGTGCACCCGGCGCATGGAGTCGACCTCACGGGCCAGCCGGCGCAGCGCCGTCTGGTCGGTCGCCACCCCGGGCCGCAGAACTTTCACGGCGACCTTGCGGCCCATGGGGTCGGCGGCCAGGTGCACGACCCCCATCCCGCCTTCCCCGATCTTCTCGAGTAGGCGGTATCGGCCGATGCTCTCCCCGGACGTCTCTACCCCCTCCATAGATCCGTCACGATACCTGGGCATGTGTTTCCTCATGGAATTCCCGCGGAACCGGTCACGCCGCCGAGACCGGCCGCCGCTCGGTGAGGCGGTCCACCAGCCACGACGCGGCGGGACGCGCGGCGGGGTCGCGGACCAGGGCGTGGCGTAGCAGCGGCAGCAGGCGCTCCGGGACGCCGTCCAGGTCGGCGGCGCCCCGCAGCACCCGGAAGCAAATGCCGTGCAGCGACCCGGCGCCGAACGGCGGGCGGCCCGTCGCCGCGTACGCGACCGTCGCGGCCCAGGAGAACACGTCGGACGCCTCGGTGCAGCGACCGCCGTCGATCAGCTCGGGCGCGACGTAGCCCGGCGTCCCGGTCAGCACGCCCGGCTGCGTGACCTGCTCGGCCCCCGTCTCCTGCGCGATCCCGAAGTCGATGATCTTCGGGATCCCGCCCACGACCATGACGTTGCCCGGCTTGAGGTCCCGGTGCAGCACACCGGCCCCGTGCACCGCCGCCAGACCGTGCGCGAACCGGCCGGCGAAACCCCACAGCGCCTCCTCCCACAACGGCCCGTACATCGTCACGAGATCCCGCAGGGGCACACCCGCGACGTACTCCGTGACCAGGTAGGGGCGTTCGCCGTCCAGGCAGGCGTCGAGCGCCTCGGCGACGTACGGGCTGCGCACCCGGGCCATCGTGCGGGCCTCACGCCCCAGGCGGCGGCGCACGGCCGGATCGTGCGCGACCTCCCGGCGCGGCTCCTTCACCGCGACAGTCCGCCCGAAACGGTCCATGGCGCGGTACACCACGGACGTGGCCCCCTCACCGACCCGCTCCAGCAGCTCGTACGAGCCCAGCGGCGCAAGCCCCGACACGTTCATGTCGGTTTTGACGCCGATTACGGCGCGAAGGTTCCAGCTCGGCCATGAGCGCGATCCGACCATCGGCGGAGGGCCGCCGTTCACCCGTCGGTCACCTCCGGCTCACGAGTACGCACAAATGTTTGCGGATTAGGGCGGGCTCGGCCGTCGCTCGGCGGAGGGGGCGGGAATGATCGGGGTGGTAGTGCGGTGACCACATGGGCGATGCCGGAGCCGCGCGACCTGATACGGCGTCCGGCCGCATGGCTGATCGCCGTCGCCGTGCTCCTCGCGGCGGTCGACTTCGTCGTGGTCGTACGCCACGGCGACGTCGGCTGGGACGAGGCGCTGTACATCACCCAGGTCAGCCCGCGGGTCCCGGCGGCCTTCTTCGACGCGCCGCGGGCCCGCGGCATCACGTACCTGATCGCGCCGGTCGTCTGGGTGACCGCGTCACTCACGGCGCTGCGCGCGTACCTCGCGGTCATCGGCGCCGCCGCTGTCGTGCTCGCCTACTGGCCCTGGCTGACGCTGACCTCGCGCCGCGCGGTCGTCCCGCTGGCGGCACTGCTCTTCAGCGGGCTCTGGATCACCGGCTACTACACGTCGCAGGTCAGCCCGAACTTCTGGGTCGCCGTCGGCGGGGTGGCTCTGGCCGGATGGTTCGTCCGCTACGCGGTCGCGGGCGGGCGGACCGCCTTCCTCGGGATCGTCGCCGCGGCGGCCCTCGTGGCGCTCATGCGGCCGGGGGACGCGGCGTGGGTCGCGCTGCCGTTGCCGATCGCGGCGGTGGCGGTCCGCCGGTGGCGACGCCCCGCCCTGCTCGTCGCCCTCGTGGCAGGTCTCGCACTCGGCGCCGCACAGTGGATCACCGAGGCGTACCTGCGCTACGGCGGGCCCCTGGAACGGCTGAGGGCCTCCAGCGCCATCGAGGGCGGCATCGCCTGGCATCCACGGGGCGTGCTGTACGAGCTGTACGCCGTCAACGGGCCCCTGCTCTGCCGCCCCTGCGGAGGAGGCGTCGAGCACCCCTCGCTGAGCCTGTGGTGGCCCGCGATCCCCCTGCTCGTGGCCGGCGGGCTGGTCCTGGCGGTCCGCGCCCGCGCGGCCGGGCCGGCCTCCGTCGCGGCCGCCTGCGGCCTCTCCGCGTCGGTGCCGTACCTGCTGCTCCTGGGGTACGCGGCGCCACGGTTCCTGCTGCCGGTCTACGCGCTACTGGCGTTGCCCGTCGCGGAGTTCCTGGTCAGACTGCCGACCTCCGTTCCACGGCTGCGGACGCCCCTGACCGTACTGGTGTCGGTGGCCGTCCTCGCGCAGGTCGGTTCGCAGGTGCTGCTCCTGTCATGGGAGACGCGCGACAACGCGGTCCAGCGCCTCTCGTACGTCCGCGGCGCCACCGCGCTGCGGCATCTGGGACTGCGTCGCCCCTGCCTGCTCGCCGGGCCACGCGCGGTGCCGATCGCCTTCTACCTCGGCTGCCGAACCGACGCGACGAGCGGAATCCTGAAGTCGACGACCGTGACCGACTTCCTCGACCGCGCTCGCCGGGCACCCACCGGCATCCTGGCCCACGGCACCCGGCCGCCCCGGTACGCCGCCTCCTGGGTCGCCCATCCCCTGTCGGGACTCGGCCACGGCTGGGTGGTCTACCTCCCGCCCTGGTTCCCACCCCAGCGCTGACTCCCGAAGACGCCGGAACGGGTGCGCGACCGCGGCGGGCCCCTTCCCTGGCCGCTTGAAAAGACGCCTCAGCGGGCGAGGCCCTCGATGACCTCGCTCTGCTCGATGCCCGCGAGCGCCGTCCCGGGGACGACCAGCTTGGAGCGCCGTACGCCGCTGCCGACGACCACGTACGGCGTGTCGACGACGGCCCGGTCGACGAGCACCGGCCAGTCGGCGGGCAGGCCGAACGGCGTGATCCCGCCGTACTCCATGCCGGCCTCGGCGACGGCCTGCTCCTGCGGGGCGAACGACGCCTTCCGCGCGTCGAGGCGGCGCCGGACGACGCCGTTGACGTCGGCGCGGGTGGTGGCGAGCACGACGCAGGCGGCGAGCCGTACGTCACCGCCCCGCTTGGCCGCGACGATAACGCAGTTGGCCGACGTCTCGAGCGGAGCGCCGTACCGCTCGCAGAACGCGGCCGTGTCAGCCAGCTCCGGGTCGATCTCCGTGACCTGGAAGGCGTCCTCGCCCTTCCACCCGCGGATCGCCTCGACGACGGGCGGCGCGAGCAGGTCGGTACGGTCGAGGGCGGGCTCGAGCGACAGTCCCCACATGCGACGCCACTCTACCGACCGTGATCCGTGGTGCCGCCCGGTGCGGCGGTGGGCTCCACCGTGCTGCCGGCGGGTGCTCAGCCGTAGTGCTGGCCGGTGCAGCCGACGGTGCCGCCGATCGTGGCCATGATGCCGAGGACGCCGACGATCTCGGCGTAGTCGTCGGTGGTGAACTCCACCGAGCGGGGGCCGGCCCGCTTGATGCCCGGGATCATCGCGCACGACTCCGCCATCGCCGTGGACGCCCAGTCGATGCCCAACGTGTACGGGGACGGCACGACGTACGGCCGGCGTCTGCTCAGATCGCCCAGGGCCCGGACGGCCGCCTCGCGGATCAGGGCCTGGGCGCGGGCGGGCGGCAGGAGCTGTGCCGAGTAACGGTCGATGCCCTTCTTCACCGCGACCGTCTCGACGTCGCCGAGCACCTCGCGGGCCTCCGCGCAGGCCGCCTCGTCGCCCGCCACGAGCGCGACCGGTACGCCCATCGACCCGGCCAGCCCGGCGATCAGCCGGATCTCGCCGCACACCTCCCCGTTGAGGTAGAGGTTCTGGATCTCATAGCCCATCCAGGTGTGGTTGAGCACGCCGTGCGGCACGCCGGCGCGGGCGTGGTAGCCGACGAACATCGCCGCGTCGTGGGCGGTGTCGAGGCCCTGCCCCATGCGCAGCGGGCGGTACGGGCCGCGGATCAGCGAGCACCGCTCGTCGATGAGGTCGGCCCGGAGGTTCTTCGTGCTGCCGTGCGCGTCGGTGACGATCACGTCGTCGGCGCCCGCGTCGAACGCCCCGGCCACCGCGGCGTTCGCGTCGGCGGTCATCAGCTCGCAGCCGCGTTCGTACCCGCGCCCGCCGGCCCGCATCTCATCCGGATCGGTGAGCCCGGACACGCCCTCCATGTCGACCGAGACGAACACCCGCACTGACGACTCCCTTCACGAAACGGCGTCTCGACCGTACCTCGAAGGCGTCCGGACGGTCAGCCGCCCGCGATCAGGCGGCGCAGTGCCTCGGCGGCGCGGGCGTCGGCCCGGGCCTGGGTCATGAGCTCCTCGGTGAGGGTGCTCACCCAGACGTCGAGCGTCACCTGGTCGCGGGACAGGACCACGCCGCGCACCTCGTGGTGGATCTCGGCGACCGGCCGTCCGTCTCCGGCGGTCAGGAACAGCGTGCGCTCCCCCAGCCGTACGACGATCCGGCGGGCACGGCCGTCGCGGCCCCGCAGGCGGTCGGCGAACCCGCGCTCGTGCTCCACGGTCACACAGCCGGGCGGCAGCGCGTCGGCGAGCGTTCCGGTGAGCACGCGGGCGTACGTCGCGACGTCGGCGGTGTCGCGGCGCAGCGCGGCGGCGACCATGTCGAAATCCATGGCCATCAGTGAATCAGCGGTCCAGCCCGAGCACCATCTGGGGCTTGGCGATGACGTGGTCCTCGCGCAGCGGCCGCACCGCCGTGCCGATGGCGAAGAACTCCATCGTGTGCCCGCCCCACTGGTGGTGGAACTGGTCGAGGTCCACCCCGACGATGCCTTCGGCGTGCAGGGCCTGCGCCTCGGCCTGCATGCGGGTCATGGCCAGCTCCCGCGCGTCGTACAGCGCCTGAGTGAACTCCGGGATCTCGACGTTCTGCCCGAGGCTGCCGAGCACCGAGGTGAGCCGCCGGTGCGCGACGTGGTAGACGCACGTGCCCATCACCATGCCCAGCGGGGCGTAGCCCGCCTGGATGAGGGTCCAGAAGTCCTGGCCGTTCAGGTCGGAGGTGAACGGCTGGTTCTTGTTGTTGCGCCAGTTCTGGGAGGTGTCGTCGGCCTTCACGGCGGTGCCGATCGCGATGAACTCGGCGATGTCGCTGCCGAAGTCGCGGAACTCCAACTGCAGTCGCACGCCCACGATGCCGTCGGCGCCGAGCTGGTCGGCCTCGGCCTCCATGCGGGTCATCGCCAGCTCCCGCGCGTGGTACATCGCGCCGGACAGCTGGTCGAGCTCCATGTTTTTGCTCCACCGGCCGATCTGGATGCCGACGTGGTAGATCGAACTGCCCAGGACCAGGCCGAGCGGCCGGAACCCGGCCTCGCGCACGAGCAGGAACTCGTTCACGGACAGGTCGCTGGTGAACAGCGCGCCGGGCGCGCCCGGGCGCAGCTCGGCGAGCCGGGTCATCGCGTCGGCGGGCACTCCCTGGGCGACGGGATCGGTCATCTCTGTCAGAACCTCATGATCGTCAGTGGTGGGGTGGGGCGGTGCGACGTACGGAACTCGGCGATCGCGGTACCGATGATGGTGGCCTCGACGACGTGGTCGTGCTGATGGTCGCCGATCCTGCAGTCGCGCTCGTCGACGCGCAGGTCGACGTCGGAGACCACGATGCCGTCGGCGCCGGTACGCCCGGCGTCGGCGGACAGGCGGCGGCGGGCCTTGCGCCGGGTGACCGACACGAGCTCCGTCCAGCCGCCCACCTCCTGGGCGGGGGCGAACCTCCCGGTCGACCAGTTGACCCGCCAGTCGTCGTGGCGGATGCCCACGCCGACCCCCAGGGCCAGATCGACCGGGACCCATCCGGTCTCGATGAGCTTCCCGAACTCCTGCCCGGTGACATGGGACAGGAAGGTCCGGCCCGGCCGGACGGACCCCGTCGCGCGCACGGCGGTGCCGAGTGCCTGGAACTCCAGGTGGTGCGCCGATCCCTGGAACGGCGCGATGGTGAGCTCGACGGCCACGACGCCGTCACCGCCCAGCGCCGCGCACTCGGCGGCCATCCGGTTCATGGCGGTGCGCCGCGCGTTGTAGAGGGTGTCGACGTAGTCGCGGAATCCGGAGGTCAACGTGGCCGCGAGACCGGCTCCGAAAACGCCGGGCTGATATCCGCAGTTGATCGGGCGGCGGGCCCACCAGCCGAGGTTGTGGACGGTGCTGCCCATCACCTGGCCCACCGGCTCGAACCCGACGGACCGCAGTGCCGCGAACTCGTCGACGCTCAGGCTCGACGTCCACGTGCCGGCCTGGCGGGCCTGCCCCAGACGCGCCCGCGCCGCCGGCGGCAGTGGATCGTTCGACTCGCTCACGTGTCGTCTGACGTCCCGCGGGGGCCGCCGGGTTCCCGTTCCGTCAGTGGCCTCGGTCGCCGTTGGTTGCCGGAGGTTCTGCGGCGGTCGGTTCAGCGGCCGGAGAACCTCGCCTTGCCGGGGCCTTCCTCGACGAAGCTGCGCATGCCGTTCTTCTGGTCCTCGGTGGCGAACAGGCCGGCGAAGTGCAGCCGCTCGACCTCCAGGCCGGTGGCCAGGTCGGTCTCCAGGCCCGCGTCGATCGCCTGCTTGGCGGCGCGCAGGGCGACCGCCGGGCCCGCGGCGTACCGGGCGACCAGCTTGGTCGCGGCGACGTACACCTGGCTGTCCGGAACGACCCGGTCCACCAGGCCGATGGCCAGGGACTCCCCGGCGGCGACGTGGCGGCCGGTGAAGATCAGATCCTTGGCGCGGGCCGGACCGATCAGCCGGGGCAGCCGCTGAGTGCCGCCGGCGCCGGGGATGACGCCGAGCTGGATCTCCGGCTGGCCGAGCTTGGCCGACTCGCCCGCGACGCGGAAGTCGGCGCACAGTGCGAGCTCGAGGCCCGCGCCGAGGGCGTAACCGGTGATCGCGGCGACGACGGGCTTACCGATCCCCGCGACGGCGCCCAGCGCGTCCTGCAGCGCCTGGGCGTGCCCGGTGGCCTGGGCGTACGGCAGGTCGGCCATCTCCTTGATGTCCGCCCCGGCCGCGAACACCCGCTCGCCGCCGTACAGGACGACGGCGCGAACCGCCGGGTCGGTGTCGACCGCTCGCGCCGCCTCGGCGAGCTCAGCCACCACCTGGGCGTTCAGGGCGTTCATCTTCGGCCGGTCCAGCCGGATCGTGGCAACGGCCCCCTCGGTCTCCACACGTACGAACTCGCCCACGGAACCCTCCCGCTCATCGACTGCTGCCCTGCGTCGGAGCCTAACGGGGACGAGGGGCCGCCCACCGTGGTGGGCGGCCCCTGACCTCAGCAGCCCTTGAGCATGGCCGCGAGGGCGGCCTTCTCCTTGGTGTCGACGGTGAGGCGGTACTGGTACTTCACGTCCGTCCAGGCGCGGGCGTAGACGCACCACTCACGCTTGAGCGACGGCTTCCACAGCGCCGGGTCCTTGTCGCCCTTCTCCTGGTTGACGTTGTCGGTCACCGCCCAGAGCTGGGCGTGGGTCAGGTCGTTCGCGAACGCCTGGCGCCGCGCCGTCGTCCACGCCTTGGCCCCGGACCGCCACGCCTCGGCGAGCGGGACCATGTGGTCGATGTCCACGTCGGAGGCCTTGTGCCAGGTCGCGCCGTCGTACGGGGAGTACCAGGTGCCGGACGTGGCCGCGCACTTGGCGTTGGTGTGGACGTTCTTGCCGTCCCGCTTCAGCACCACTTCCCGGGTGTTGCACTGGTGGCCCTGGTCGATCCAGTGCGGGAACTTCGCCCGGCTGTAGCCGGCCAGCGTCCCCTCCTTGGCGACCTTGAGCTTCGTGAGCTCCGTACGGGCCTTGGCCGCCGTCGGCGGCGTCGGCGGGGCCGCCGACGCCTCGACCGCGGTGCCCACCGTGAGGGGCACCGCCAGGATCAGGGCCGCCGCGAATGTCGTTCGTCGTGCCACGTGTCTCCTCACCAAGATCGACTCCGGTGAAGATCAACAATCGCGGATCATGAACGATAAGTCAGTAGAAAAGGAGAAATTTGATGACAGAAACCTGCTGAGGCGATGACGCTGCGTGCGTACGGGAAGGGCGAGAGCTGTCGGGGCCGTTTGGTAACTTCGCCTGGTCCGCAGCGCAATCCGGGGGGCGATCATGCTCGTGGCGCACGCCGCCTGGCACGGTGGCGCACTGTGCCTGTGGGCTGAGGACTCCGCGCTTCCGGCCACCACGCGGGTGCGCACGTCCCCCAAGCCGCACCCCTTCGCGACCTCCGACTTCGCCGGCACCTCCTACGCCGCCGCGACTCGGGGCGCGCCGAGGATCGAGCCGACGCTGCTGCTCCCCGGCGCCGCCACCGGGCCGTTCCCCTCCCCCGAGCTGGCGCGCGAGCCGACGTCCCGGCGGCCGGCGCCGCACCCCTGGCGGGTCCCGGCGCTCGTCCTCGACCCGTTCGCCGCGATGACGCTGCTGCACCTGGCCGGCGACGCCGAGGACGTCGTACGCGGCGCCGACCTGAGGTTCTTCGCGCACGTCGCCGAGGAGGCGGTGCACCTCGCCTCCCGGGGCCGCGTCCTGCCCGCGCTCGTACGGGAGGACGGCGACCTCGCGGCCCGCTGGCGACCGGTCGTCACCGGGGACGACGCCGCGCGGTTCCGTGAGCTCGCCGCCGCGATGCCGCCGGCCTGCCGGGCCGCCGACGAGGACCGCTCCGCGTCGGACGTCCTCCTGGACGCGCTCTCCGGCCTCGTCGACGCGGCCGTACGTGGCGTCGTTCCGCACCCGCTCCTGCCCGAGCGCGCCGGCCGGGTCCCGGACCGGCTTCCCCTGACAGAGCGCTGGGCAGCGGCGCTCACCGGACCCGACCCCGCGGTCCCCCGCGAGCCGGGCGACGACCCGGACGCGCTCGCCGCCGAGCTGGACGCCTGGGCCGCCGCGGCCCGCCGCTCGACGGGCCCGCTGCGCGTCTGCTTCCGCCTCGTCGAGCCCCCGGCCCCCGACGGGGAGACCGCGCCGCAGGGGCCGTGGACCGTCGAGTTCGCGGTGCAGGGCACCGACGACCCGAGCCTGTACGTCCCGGCCGCCGCCCTCTGGACCGGCGAGGTCACCTCCGTGCCGAACGCCGAGGAGACCCTCCTCACCGGCCTGGGCCGGGCGCTGCGGCTTTACCCCGACGTCGCCCAGGCCCTGCGGATCGCGACGCCGACCAGTGTGACGACGGACGCCGAGGGCGCGTTCCGGTTCCTGCGGGAGGCCGCGCCGCTGCTGTCCGCCGCCGGGTTCGGCGTCCAGCTGCCGCAGTGGGCGGGCCGGGCCCGGCTCGGCATGAAGCTCACCACCCGCAGCAAGACGGCGACCGAGGCGGGCGCCGCCACCTCGTCCGGTTTCGGCCTCGACAGCCTGGTCGACTTCCGCTGGGACCTGGCCATCGAGGGCGAGGACGTCACCGAGGAGGAGCTGGCCGAGCTCGCCCGGCTCAAGGCACCGCTCGTACGGCTGCGCGGCAAGTGGGTGGAGCTCGACGAGCGGCAGCTCGCGTCCGCCCTCGACTTCCTCAAGCAGCGGCGCGCCGGCGAGATGACCGCGTCCCAAGCCGTCCGCGCCGCGATCCACGCGGGCGACGACGCGCTGCCGCTGCTACAGCTCGACGCCGACGGCCCGCTCGGCGACCTGCTGTCCGGCGAGGCCGACCGCCGCCTCGAGCCGATGAGCACCCCCGACGACTTCGAGGGCACCCTCCGCCCGTACCAGGAACGCGGCCTGGCCTGGCTGTCCTTCCTCGACGGCCTGGGCCTCGGCGCGATCCTCGCGGACGACATGGGACTCGGGAAGACCCTGCAGACGCTCGCGCTGCTCGCGGGCGGGGCGAACGGCGGGCCCGCGCTGCTGATCGGGCCGATGTCGCTGGTCGGCAACTGGCAGCGGGAGGCGGCGCGGTTCACGCCGAAGCTGCGGGTCTACGTCCACCACGGCGGCGGGCGGCACCGGGGCGAGGACCTCGCGAAGGCGGCGGCCGAGGCGGACCTCGTGCTGACGACGTACGGCACCGCCGCCCGCGACCACGAGGCGCTCTCCACGATCCCCTGGGACCGCGTCATCTGCGACGAGGCCCAGGCGCTGAAGAACAGCGGCACCAGGCAGGCGCGGGCGGTGCGGAGCATCCCGGCCCGGAGCCGGATCGCGCTCACCGGCACGCCGGTGGAGAACCACCTGACCGAGCTGTGGTCGATCATGGAGTTCAGCAACCCCGGCATGCTCGGCCCGCGCCAGGCGTTCCGCGAGCGGTTCGCCGTGCCCATCGAGGCGCACGGCGACGAGGAGGCGGCCGCCGCGCTGCACCGGGCCACCGGACCGTTCATCCTGCGCCGCCTCAAGACCGACAAGTCGATCATCACGGACCTGCCGGAGAAGCAGGAGATCAAGGTCTGGTGCAACCTCACGCCGGAGCAGGCGTCGCTGTACCAGGCGACCGTCGACGACATGCTCGAGCAGATCGCGAACAGCGAGGGCATGGAGCGGCGCGGCCTCGTCCTGGCGACCATGGCCAAGCTCAAGCAGGTCTGCAACCACCCCGCCCACCTGCTCAAGGACGGCTCGCGGCTGCCCGGCCGCTCCGGCAAGCTGGAGCTCCTGGAGGAGATCTGCGCCGAGGTCGTCGAGCAGGGCGAGAAGGCACTGGTCTTCACGCAGTACGCCGAGTTCGGTGCCATGCTGCGGCCGCACCTGGAGACCAAGCTCGACCGCCCGGTGCTGTGGCTGCACGGCGGCGTCTCCAAGAAGCAGCGCGACGAGCTGATCCGCCGGTTCCAGGAGGACCCCGACCCGGCGATCTTCCTGCTGTCGCTGAAGGCGGCCGGCACGGGCCTGACGCTCACCGCCGCCAACCACGTCGTCCACGTCGACCGCTGGTGGAATCCAGCGGTCGAGGACCAGGCGACCGACCGCGCGTTCCGCATCGGACAGACCAAGAACGTCCAGGTCCGCAAGTTCATCTGCGTCGGCACCATCGAGGAGCGCGTCGACGAGATGATCGAGCGGAAGAAGGCCCTCGCCGAGCGCATCGTCGGCACCGGAGAGGGCTGGCTCACCGAGCTGTCCGTCGCCGACCTGCGCGAGATCATGCGACTCGACCCCGAGGCGGTGAGCGACTGATGCCGATCTACGGGAAGGCCCGCCCGGTCGAGGGCGGCCTCAAGGCGAAGTCCGGTGGCCGCGGCTCCATCGGCGAGCAGTGGTGGTCACGCCGCTTCATCGACATCCTGGAGTCCTTCGCCGACCACGGCCGCCTGACGCGCGGCCGCACGTACGCCCGCAAGGGCCAGGTGATGGAGCTGCGGATCGGGGCGTACGAGGTGACCGCCGTCGTCCAGGGCTCCGACCCCGAGCCGTACGAGGTGACGATCGGCATCGACCCGATCAGGGACGAGGTCTGGGCATCGATCGAGGAGGCCCTCGCCTCCCAGGCGGTGTTCCGCGCCCGCCTGCTGGCCGGGGACATGCCGCCGGAGATCGAGGACGTCTTCGCCATCTTCGGCGTCTCGCTGTTCCCGAGGTCGTCGGCGGACATGCACCTGATGTGCAGCTGCCCCGACTGGGGCGACCCCTGCAAGCACACCGCCGCGGTGCTCTACCTCCTCGCGGAGGCGTTCGACGACGACCCGTTCCTGATCCTCGCCTGGCACGGCCGTACGAAGGACGACCTGCTCGCCGGCCTGCGCCGCCTGGAGCCGGCCGAGGTCGACCCGCTCGAGATCGAGGAGAAGCCGCTGGCCGAGCGCATGGACGACTTCTGGGCACCGGCCGCCGTCCACGACCGCCCGCCCGCTCCCCCGATCCCGCCCGGCCTGCTGCTCCGCCTCCTCGACCCGCCCAAGGTCAAGGTCCGCCGCAGGGACCTTTCCGACGTGCTCAAGCCCGCGTACGAGGCGCTCCCCGACCTCGAACAGCCCGAATGACGGCCCACCGCCCAACGACCGCCAGGGATCGCGGCCGCAGCGCGAGGCTACGAGTGCGGCCTCGCACCAACGACGCGGGCGACCGTGGCCGTCGCGGCCACGGTCGCCCGTGAGCAGATCGGGGAGCGCGTCAGCGCTTACTGCGGCGATCGCACGAGTCGGCCGTGAAATCCGGCACGCGCGCCATCGCGATCACGTTCCCGTCGATGAGCCTTTGCTCAGAAGCTCTTCTGCTGGTGGCACCGCGGGTCCTTGCCCGCGTGGTTGAAGATGAAGATCACGCCGATGCCGCCGTTGCCACGCGAGTAGGCCCTACCGAAGCCGTGCGCCTTGTTGTCGCCGATCGCCCTGTCTCCGGTCCTGGTGGTCTTTGTGGGCGCAACGCCGCCGTCGCCGACGGAGACGTCGTTCTTGGTCCGGCGTCCGCCCTTCCCCAGCTTGATCTTGTACTTGAACCCGGTGATCCTGTTGTGGAGCGGGTTGCTGGTGGTGTAGATGTACACCCAGCCCTCGTCGCCCTTGCTGCTCTTGCAGTGCAGCGTCAGCGCGGGCTTGGCCGCGGCTTCGGCCGGCACGGCTCCGAAGGCGGTGACGCCGATGGCCGCAGCGGCGCCGAGCATGGTGAGGCGACGGAGTTGCGTATGCAAGGGATGCTCTCTTTCCTTTGGCTGCACGGACAAGACGCCCTCGTCCTGGCGGATCGCCATGATCGACCCCCGAAGGAAGTTCGTGCGAGGAAACGCCCGCTGCAAACGCTTGCAGCTCGCACCAGGGCACCGCGAGAGACCGTGGCACTAATGTGAGGCCGCCGGAATAGTGCCCTGGTCCTACCGCCGCCGCTCCCGGCGTACGGGCCGGCTCCGCCTCGCGGCCATGGTGTGGCAGCTCATTGGACCGCCCTGCGGATCGACAACGGAGACACTGAGGATGCTCGGATTCGTCACGAGCAGGCCGCGGCCCTCCCGATCGCCGGTATCACCGCGCTGCGCGCACTCCGGGTCGGCGGGGCGGTGCTGGGCCGCGACGTTCTGATCACCGCGGCGACCGGTGGGGTGGGCCAGTTCGCGGTGCAGCTCGCCGTCGCCGCCGGGGCCCGGGTGACCGCACTCGTGAGCGGGCCGGGGCGGGTGGCGGAGGCGCGGGATCTGGGCGCGCACCATGTCGTGACCGATCTCGAGGCCGATGGCCTGGGGCCCTTCCACCTGGTGCTGGACGGTGTGGGCGGTGACCTGACGGCGCAGGCGATCCGGCGGATGGCGCCGGAGGGCAGGCTCGCCTGGTTCGGCAACATCGGCGGGCCGGCGCGGCTGGAGCTGAGCGACTTCTTCCGGCACGCGCAGGCGTGGAACGCGCAGATCGTCGGCTTCATCAGCCCGGTCCCCGAGGAGACCCTCGGTGAGGACCTGGCCATCCTGGCGTCTCTCGTGGCGGACGGCCGGCTGCGGCCGCTCGTCGGTCTCGTCCTCGACTGGACCGAGACTCCCCAGGCATTCGAGGCGCTGGTGCGGCGCGACTTCCGCGGCAAGGCGGTCCTGACCCGATAGCTGATCGTCGCCTCGACCGGTGCCCCGGGGCGACACGACGGTAACGGCCGCCGCCCCGTTTACCGGCAAATAGGTCATAGTGGGCCACCAAGGCGGCCCTGCGAATTCCGGGTGTCTACTGAGCCGAGAAATTTGTCGTCTCAGTAGACACCCCTGGAACGGCGATGCCATCCACCGAGTCCGATTCATTCCGGATCGCGATGATGCCGACCCAACCGGGTTCACCGGGATCCCGCCGCCAGGTGCTTCGGACGGCGGGATCCGCTCGCCGCTATGACGTCGCCTTCGTGGGGCAGAACTCCGTCTGGAGTGCGTCGGTGAAGATGCCGATGGGGTCGTCCCAGGGGCCGTGGGCCCAGTCGCCGTTGACGTTGACGACGGCCAGGTGCTCGCCGTCGCGGGTGCCGTAGGCGTACGACCAGGAGCCGAAGATGGCGCCGCCCATGCCCCACACCGTGGCGCGGCACGGCAGCGTCACCGAGGAGATGCCCAGGCCGTAGGTCGTGTCGGGGATCCAGTTCTCGGTCGGGACGACGGCGAACATCTCCTCCTGCTGGGCGGGCGGGAGAGCCGGCCGCCCAGGAGTGCGCCGAAGAACCGGTGGAGGTCCCCGGTCGTGGAGATCATGCCGCCGGCCGCCCAGAACATGGACGAGTCCAGTTCCGTTCCGTCGTGGATCTCGGCGTCGGGGGCGGGGTTCATCAGTTTCGTGTAGTGCCGTGGATGCGGGCCCTGGATCGTCGGGTCGGCGCCGCTCGGCAGGTACGTCCCGTCCAGGCCGAGCGGCCGGGCGATCCGCTGGGCGATCTGGTCGGCGAGCGCCTGGCCGGTCACCCGCTCGACGAGCATCCCGGCGAGGATGTAGTTGGTGTTGCTGTAGGCCCAGCCCGCGCCCGGTTCGAAGGCCGGCGGGTGGGCCATGGCGATGTCCACGAGGAGTTCCGGAGTGTGGTTCTCGTGGCGGTTCACCATCTCCGGGTCCTCGGTGTAGCTGAAGATCCCGCTGGTGTGGTCGAGCAGCCGCCGGATCCTGATCTTCCCGCCCTGGTGACCGTGACCGTGGACCCTTCCGGGCAGCCATTCGTCCACCGTGTCGTCCAGGCTCAGCCTGCGCTCGGCCGCGAGTTGCAGGACCACGGTGGCCACGAAGGTCTTGGTCGTGCTCCCGATGCGGAACCGGTCCTGCGGCGTGCGTTCGCGCCCGGTCTCGGTATCGGCCGCTCCCGCCGAGCCGAACCACCGCCCGTGGCCGTCGCGGACCTCGGCGGCGATGCCGGGAACACCTCCTTCGGCGACCGCCCGGTCGAGCAGCCGTTGAAGGGCGTCACGGTCGGGCTGTGTCATTCCGGCTCCTCACGACGGGGTTGCGAGGTGAGGAAAGCTACGTTGCGTTCAAAAGATTGTCAATCATGTCACCGCATCGAACATGCCGTTGAACTGCGCATATTGGCACAGAGAATTGCAACAGCCTGTCGGTTATTGCAACGAGCGGAATGGCCCGTCGTAGCGATGGAGTGGTCGTGAATGCATACTGCGCGGATGCCGGGTAGCAGGCTGGATGACCAGGATCGTCGGCGCATCGCGTCGTGGCTTACGGAAGGGCTCGGCTACGCCGAGATCGCCAGACGGCTGGGCAGGCCGACCTCGACCATCAGCCGGGAGGTGGCTCGCAACAGCGGGCCCGGCGGCTACCGAGCCGACCATGCTCAGCAGGCCGCCTCGCGGCGCGCCCGCCGCCGGCCGAGCGTGCCGAGGCAGCCCACGGTGGCCCGGGTCGCCTACGGGCGTGCCCCTGAGGCGGTGCGCGCGTTCGTGGAGGACTTCGCGGCGCTGATGGTGCAGATCGGGCTGCCCCGGATGGCCGGGCGGGTGCTCGCGCACCTCATCACGACCGACTCCGGCGCTGCCACCTCCGCCGACCTGGTCCGGCAGCTGCGGGTCAGCCCGGCCTCCGTGTCCAAGGCGATCGGCTACCTCGAAGGACTGGACGTCGTCCGGCGCGAACGTGACCCCCGGCGACGCCGCGAACGGTACGTGATCGGCGACGATGTCTGGCTCCGGGCCTGGTCCGCGAGCGCCCGCAAGAACACCCAGTGGGCCGGCACCGCCCGGCGGGGAGTCGAGGTCCTCGGCGTCGCCACACCGGCCGGCGCCCGGCTGAACGAGATGGCCCGGTTCTTCGGACGGCTCAGCGCCACCATGACCGGCGGCCCGGACCAGGCCGCCGTGGGCGACATGCTGACCGTGCTCGCCGCACTCGTGCACGCCGGTGAGCCGCTCACGGTCGAGCGACTCGCCACCGCGCTGGGATGGCATCCGGACCGCGTCAGCGGTGCCCTGCGCGACGCCGAGGGACATCCGGAGATCAGTGACCCGGTCACGTTGCATACTCTCGAGTCCGGCGCCTACTCCGTCGACGCCGGACCGTACCGGCTCACCGCGGAACAGCGCGAAGCGCTCGGCGGACGGAGTCCCATGGCTGGAGTTGATGGCGCATGACGTCGGTCGACGATGCGATCTTCACCGCCATACGCCGCGCCGACGTGGACCGGCTTTCAGCCGTCCTCGATCCGTTGACGTGTCCGCCGGCCGCCCTGCGGCTTCTCATCGGGCATGAGGACCCGCGGCTGCGGGGGCTGGGCCTCGTCTGCCTGGCCGAGCGCCTCGCCGACGGACGCGCTGAAGACGCTTCCGAACAGGCCGGGTTCGCGGCGTCGTTGCCGAGCTCGCTGGATGGCCCCCCGGAGGCGACGCTGGCCCTGGCGCGCCTCCATCTCCGGCTGCGCGCCCACATCCGGCCCCGTCCATGGCCGCAGTGGCGAACGGCGGAGCTGCCGGCCCGGGTCCGGATCGCCTGGCTGGGCGCCGAGATCGCCGACCGGCCGGAAACCCTACGGGACGAGCCCGCCGGCGAACTGCTCTACCAGGCCGTCCGCGCTCTCGGCGCGGCCGATGTGGACGACCCCGGGAGTCTCGCCTGGGAGCTGGCGAACCGGCTCGACACTGTGCTCCGGTCAGAGGCTCTGCGCGTCACCCGCGAGGCCGTGCACGCCGGCCTGCTGGCACCGGCACAGGCCAGGACCCTCCTGATGGGGCTCGCCGGATCGATCGCGGGGCGATCCAGCACGGACTTCGAGGGAGAACCCGGCACGGACTTCGCGGGGCGAGCCGGCACGGACTTCGCGGGGGAATCTGGTACGGACGCCGGCACGGCCGGCCTCGCCGTGGCCGCGCTGCGTGAGCTGGCAGAGCCCTGGGCCGCTTTGGACCCGTTGCCACAAGAGCACCTGTACCGGCTTCTCGAGACCGGGGCCGTCTCCGCGGTGGCCGACGCGGCGATCGAGGTCGCGGCCCGCCACGGGCATCAGGCCGTGCTCCGGGACGTGGCCGCCGACGGGAACCGGCCTCCGGCGCTCCGACGGCGTGCGCTGGAACTGCTGGGGGACCTGGCGGGCCGCGACGACGTCCGTGAGCTCGTGGGGATCGCCGCGACCGACCCGCTCCTGCTCGCCGGGCCGGCCGTCCGGTGCCTGCGTGGGCTGCACCGGCGTGGTCACTTCCCGGCGGGCGACGACGTGCCGGCGATCGTAAGCCTGGCCATCGCCGACTACTCGGTGCCCGCGGACGGGGTCGCCGTCATCTTGTTCACGTGCCGGCGTGAGACGCTCGCAGAGCTGACGGCGGCGGCCGCAGGCGATCGGCACTGGCCGCGGCGGCTGGAGCTCCTGGTCGCGCTGGCCGGGCAGGGCACCGGCGCCCTGCCCGTGGGTGAGAGGGTCACCGACCTGCTGCGCACCGCGCCGGATCCGCGGCCGTTCCTGCGGGCGATCCGCGCGCTGCGCCACACGGCCGCTGAGGAGGCGGTCATCGCCGCGCTGCCACGGTCGCCCGCGGCGGCGCTGGAGGCTCTCGAGGCCGTGGGCGGAGCCCGCACGGTCACGGCGCTGCGGGACGGGCTGGGCCTGAGCGGACCCCACGACGGAGACGCCGCCGTCCCCGTGGCGCCCGACGGAGACACCGCCGTCCCCGTGATGCCCGACGGAGACGCCGTCGGCTCCGTGGTGCCGTACCTGCGGCCCGTGCGGCACCGGGCCCTGGAACTGCTGTGGCATCTCACCGAGGATCCGGACCAGCGGCAGTCGATCCTGGTCCGGCTCGACCCGCGGGATCTGCCGCGCCGGATCGCCGCCGATCTCGGTGGTCCGGACGAACGGGAGCTGACCCTGCTCCGCGCGGGCCTGGACCCGGACGATCCCGTGGCCGCCCTGTGCAGGCTGGCGCGCAACGGCGGCTCCAGTACGGTGCCCGTCATCGCCGACCTCCTGCTGCGGGTCGTATCCGACCTCGCGGCGTCCTGGACGCCGGAGGCGGCGGACGGCCGCGGCGAGCCGGCGGTGCCGCAGGAGGTCGTCGCCGCCATCGGTCACCTCGGCGCTCGTCTCCACGACAGGGGGAGGATCCGGCCGAGCTGTCTGCTGGACGCCGCAGACGCTCGGGAGGCCGGCGACACGCTCGTCGCGAGCATCGCGCTCGATCTGCTGGATCGGCCCGCGCTCACGGCCGCCGCGCAGATGATCCTGCTCGGTCTGCTCCAGCAGACCTCCCATCGCGGCATCCGGTCACGAGTGCATCCGCTTCTGCGCCACCGTGACCGCCACGTTCGCAAACATGTCATCGCGCTGCTCGCCCACGACGCCGGCGGGGAGGACGCGCAGGCGCTGTCGGCGAGCCTGGTCCCGCTGACCACCGCCTCCGATGTGCAGACCGTACGCCAGGCGCTGCTCGCGCTCGGGCACGCGCGCGCGTCCTGGGCCGCGGCGGCGATCGCGGGCTGCCTCGACCATCCGAACATGAACGTCAAGAAGACCGCCGCCGGCGCGCTGATCCGCGCAGGCGCCCCGGTGGCGGTGCCGAAGCTGCTGCTCTGGCTCGGCAGGCACGACAACCCGGGTCTGCGTGAGGCGCTCGTCACGGCGTTGCGAACGATCCTCGGCGACGCCTACGCCGCCACCGTCGTCGCCGCGGCCGACCGCGCCGGCGATGACCGTACCCGCGCCCTGCTGCTGAGCGGACTCGACGGCGCGCTGTCCGCGCGTGCCGTGGGCGCGCTGGCCGACCAGGGGTCCCCGGCCGGGGCCGTCCTGCTCTCGCTGGTCGCCGCGGGCCGGCTCGCCCTCGGCTCGGGTACGGCCGCGGAACTGGCCGGCCGGATGACGACTCACGGCCTCACCCCGCCGAGCGGTCAGGAACCGCCGGACGCCGACCTCGACGTTCTGCTGCGCGACGGCTGGGACACCGAGATCGCACGGCGCCTTGCGGACCGGCACGACCGGGATCCGGACGAGCCGTCCGCCGACCGCCTCAGCCGGCTCCGGCCGACCCTGGCACGCTGGCTGGAGCTGGCCGCGGAAGAGCCGGAACGTCGCGGGCCGGTCCTGCGGCTCACGCTGCGGCTGTGCCCCGCACCGTGGACCGCCGAAGAGACGCGGGCCTTCGCCCGGTCGGCGCGGGTCCTGGTCGCCGGCCTGGCCGATATCGGCGATGCTCACCGCGACCGTCTCCTCGCACTGCTCGACGACACGATCCCATCGTCGCCCGCCGCCGCGGCGTTCGACCTCGCGGCGCGGATACGCACGCTGCCGGCGGAGGCCACGGGTGGCCGGTACCCGCTGGTGCTGCTGCGCCGATGCGGCGCGGTCCTGACCCGCACCGATCTCAGGCGGGCGCTGGCCGCCGCCCGCGCCGGCGCGAACCCGTGGGAGGCAGAGAAGGACGTGTTGCGAGAGGCGTTCGGGCCGACCGGATCCACCGCCGCGCCAGACGACGGCGTCGAGGCGTCCGACCGCCCCACCGCACACCGACTCACCTCCGGGCCGACCAGAACCGCCGCCGCACCGGACGACGGCGTTGGAGCGCCCGACCGCCCCGCCGTACGGCGTTGGCATGAGGCCCTCGCCTCGGCCGCCCGCTCCCCTGCCGCCCTCCGGCGGTTCCGCGCCGCGGACCGGCCCGGCGGCGCCCGGGATCCGGACGAGGCCGCCGGCCGGCGTGCCGATCACGACGGGCGGCCAGTGGATTCGCGGGACCGTCTCAACGCGCTGATCGACGTCTTCCCCACAGCCGACGCCGACGCGCGCGACGCCCTCCTGGACTGGATGATCGAGCTGCAGCCCCTCGACGCGCCCTCCTGGACCATCGCCGAGGACGCCCGCCGGCCCGCGGCGACGGCCCGAGCCCCTCGTCCCGGTGATCGGGATCGACCCCGCTCGGCGGTCCTGAACGAGCGCCTGCTGGAGATGCTGAACGACCCCGTGCGGGACCGGCGCGACGCCGCGGCCCGCGCCTTGCTGAGCTGGCCCGAGCCCCAGGTCCGGCTCACGGTGCTCCGGGCCTTCCTGGACGGCCGGGTCGACCTCGTCGTCACCCCGGATCTCGCGCAGGCCCTGACCCTGATGAGCGAGACCGAACTGCGCGAGGCCGGAGCGCACGCCTCTGCCGGCGAGACGACCCGTGAACGGATCGCCCGTGTCGCCGCCCATCTGGACCCGCAGGACGTCGAACCGCTCATCCCCCTGCTGCTCTCGTGGTGGGAAGACGGCGGCCCCGCCCTTCACGCGCCGGCCGAGCGGGCGTTGCGCAACGCGGCCCCGGACGTGCTGGCCGCGGCCCTGTCCGGGCGCCTCGAGACCGGAGCCTGGGGCCTGGTCGATCTCATCTCCGGTGTCGCGTTGCTGCGCACCCCGGCGCTGGCACGGACGCGCCGGCGGCTGCGCGAAGACGGACGCGACGACCTCGCCGACAAGATCGTGCTGGTGGAAGGGCCGCTACGCCACCCCGACGCGGCCCGGCAGGACTCCGCGACGCTCTCGGCGCTCCGCGGCCGAACCCGTGCCCCGGAAGCGGCAGCCCGGGACCACCGGCCGCCCCGCGAGGAACTGCTCCGGCTGGCCCGAACCGGCGGCCCCGAGCAGATCCGCCGGGCGCTGACCCTGCTCGCCGAGCGTCACGACGACGCCCCCGCCCGCAGGCCCCGAAGCGATGCGGATCGGCCGGAGGACCGCGATCCCGAGCTCGAGGAACTCCTCGCCGAGTCGCTCGGCCACCCCGACGCGAGGGTCCGTCTGCACGCCCACCGGATCTCCCGCAAGGTGCTGACCCGTGGGGACTACCTGGAGCAGACCTCGCTGCTGCTGGCCGACCGGCAGCCCGACATCGTGCGCTCTGCGGTCAAGACCCTGTGCCACGCGGCATGGAAGCCGGCCATCCCGGCGCTGGTCGGCCTGCTCACGCACTCCCATCCGGCCGTCCGGAGGACCGCCACCGACGGGCTCACGCTGCTCGGCGCGCCGGCGATCCCCGCCCTCCGGCACGCCGCCGGGCGGGCACGCCCGGACAAACGACACGTCTACACCACCGTGCTGGAGAAGATCACAGCCGACCCGGAACCCACCGGCCGCCCAAGGTGACCGACCCCCTGGGCCGGGTCTCGGCCCGGCTCTGCCCGGGTAGGGCTGATCTGGGGGGGACATGCTCATGGGACAACCGATCGAACGCCTGCGAGAGCGCGTACGGGGCCCGGTGATCACGGCGGAGGACGCCGGGTACGACGAGGCGCGCAGGGTGTACAACGCGATGATCGACCGCCGGCCGTTCGTGGTCGTGCGGTGCGCCGACGCGGGCGACGCCATGGCCACCGTGGAGTTCGCCCGGGAGAACGACCTCGTCCTGTCGGTGCGCGGCGGTTCGCACAGCGTGCCGGGGTACGGCACGAACGACGGCGGGGTGGTGCTCGACCTGTCGTCGATGCGCGGGGTCCGCGTCGATCCCCGCACCCGTACGGCCCGGGCCGAGGGCGGGTGCACCTGGGCGGATTTCAACCACGCGACATACGCGTTCGGCCTGGCGACGACCGGTGGGATCATCTCGACGACGGGCATCGGCGGGCTGACGCTCGGCGGCGGCATCGGCTATCTGAGCCGCCGCTGCGGCCTGACGGTCGACAACCTGATCTCGGCGGACGTCGTCACCGCCGACGGCCGCTTCCTCGTGGCCTCGGAGAAGGAACACGAGGACCTGTTCTGGGCGCTGCGCGGCGGAGGCGGGAACTTCGGCGTGGTGACGTCGTTCGAGTACCGCCTGCACCCGGTCGAGAACATCTTCGCGGGGATCTTCTTCTACCCGCTCGACCGCGCCCGGGACGTGCTGGAGTTCTACCGGGACCACATCCAGGAGGCGCCCGAGGAGCTGGGCTGCTATCCGGCTTTCCAGATCACGCCGCCGCTGCCGTTCATCCCCGAGTCCGAGCAGGGCAGTCCGCACTGCGCGATGGTCGCGTGCTGGTCCGGTCCGCTCGAGGAGGGCGAGCGGGCCCTACGGCCGATCCGCACGGCCGCGCCGACGGTCGCCGAATTCGTCGCGCCGATGCCGTACCCGATGATCAACAGTGCGCTCGACGCGCTCGTGCCTCCTGGTCTGCAGCACTACTGGAAGACGGCGTTCGCGACGGAGCTGACCGACGGCGCCGTCGCGGCCCACCTCCAGCACGGCCCGGGGCTGCCCGCCGTGAACTCCACGGTGCACATCTATCCGATCAACGGCGCCTGCCACCGGGTGCCCGCCGGTGCCACCGCGTTCGCGGGCCGCGACATGACGTTCGCGACGGTGATCGCCGGCATGTGGCCCGACCCGTCGGCGAACCAGGCGAGCATCGCCTGGGTACGGGACTACTACCAGGCGTTGCGCCCCCATTCGGCGTCCGGCGGCTACGTCAACTTCATGTCCGAGGACGACCGCGACCACGCCCGGGACGACTACCGGGACGCCTACGCGCGGCTGGCCTTGATCAAGAAGACGTACGATCCGGGCAACCTGTTCCGGCTGAACCAGAACATCGAGCCCGCCGGCTGACGCGCGGTCAGGGGTGCCCGAGTGCGGCACCGCCCGGGGCGACGCCGGGACGGCCGCCGCCGCGGAGCTTTCTGAGCCGGAAGCTCGCCGCGATCGCCGCGAGCCCGAAGCCGATCGCGGAGAAGCCGATGAGCCAGGCCACCGCGAAGACGCCGGAGACGGGCGAGAACAGCACGATGAGCCCGAACACCACCGAGAGCGCGCCGAACAGGACGTACATCCACTCGCCGTGGATCTCCTTGCGCATCTGCAGCGCGGTGACGATCTCGCTGATCCCGGTGACGATCGCCCAGATCGCGACGAGGACGACGATGGCCAGGGCGGTGGCGTGCGGCCAGAACAGCGCGAGCAGGCCGACGATGATGCCGACCGCGCCCTCGAAGATGAGCAGCGACCGGCCTCCGCCCGGAGCGCTGAAGGCGGAGATGATGGCGGAGATCCCGTCCGCCAGGGCGAAGACGCCGAACACGACGGCCAGGACGAGGAGCGTGATGCCCGGCCAGATCACGGCCAGCACGCCGAAGATGACGGCGAGGACGCCGCGCACCGTGAGCATCCACCAGTGCCGCGCCATGTAGTCGACCCACATGAGAGGCCTCCCTGCGGAACGGAACGTTTCACAGGGGGTCTTTGCCGCTCAAATGCGACGGAAGACCAAGCTCGACCCCGTTTGCGGCAAATGACCGCAATTCTTTGACTCGTCCCTGGCCCCGCCGCGTACGGGGCGAGGCCAGGGACGATCAGGCGATCAGCGCAGGACGCCGTTGGTCATCCCGATGGGGGCCGGGGGCAGCGCGATCAGGCCGGTCTCCGCGCGGGAGGCCAGCAGGTCGTGCCGGGGCACCACCCGCACGCTGTACCCGAACGCTCCGGTCCGGTCGAGGGGGACCTCGCCGGCGAGGCGCCACCGGCCGTCGCCGAGACTCTCGGCCTGGGTGAGCTCCAGGTAGGACGGCTCAACCAGCGCGTCGGTGTCGTCGACCCGGCCGTACGCCACCTCGACCGCGACGTCGTCCGGCGTCAGGTCGCCGAGGTGGACGGTGGTGCGCACGGTCAGGCGGGTGCCGAGGTGCGGGCTCACGCCCGCGCCGGTGGACTCGACGTGCTCGACCGCGACGGACGGCCAAGCCTTGGCGATCCGGTGCTTCCAGGCGGCGAGGGCCTTCGCGGCGGCGTTGCCGTCGGCGGACAGCCGGCGGGCCGAAACGGCGGCCGGGCCGTACAGCTCGACGACGTAGTCGCGGACCATGCGCCCGGCGAGGACCTTCGGGCCGAGGGAGGTCAGCGTGTGCTTGACCATCTCCAGCCAGCGGCGCGGCAGGCCGTCGCCCGGGCGGTCGTAGAACAGCACGGAGACGTGGTCCTCGATCAGCTCGTAGAGGGCATGCGCCTCGATGTCGTCACGGCGGTCCGGGTCGGCGGCGCGGTCGGCGGACGGGATGGCCCAGCCGTTGTTGCCGTCGAACCACTCGTCCCACCAGCCGTCGCGGATCGAGAGGTTCAGCCCGCCGTTCAGCGCGACCTTCATGCCGGAGGTGCCGCAGGCCTCCAGCGGGCGCAGCGGGTTGTTCATCCAGACGTCGCAGCCCTGGACCAGCGACTGGCCCAGCGCCATGTCGTAGTCCGGCAGGAACACGATGCGGTGCCGGACCTCGGGGTCGTCGGTGAACCGCACGATCTCCTGGATCAGCCGCTTGCCGCCCTCGTCGGCGGGGTGCGCCTTGCCGGCGATGATGATCTGCACCGGCCGCTCGGGGTCGAGCAGGAGCGACTTGAGCCGCTCCGGGTCGCGCAGCATCAGCGTGAGCCGCTTGTACGACGGGACGCGGCGGGCGAAGCCGATCGTCAGGACGTCCGGGTCGAGCGCGTCGTCGATCCAGGTCAGCTCGGCCTCGCTCGCGCCGCGCTGCCGCCAGGACTCGCGGAGGCGCCGCCGGGCGTCCTCGACGAGCCGGGCGCGGAGCGTACGCCGGATGCGCCAGATCTCGGACGCGGAGACCCGCTGCACGTCCTCCCAGCCGCGGCCGAACTCGACCACGTCGGGCAGCTCGCGCCGGGCGAGGTCGATGAACTCGGGGGCCACCCACGTGGAGCCGTGGACGCCGTTGGTGATCGAGCCGATCGGCACCTCGTCGGTGTCGAACCCGGGCCACAGGCCGCCGAACATCTCCCGGCTGACCTCGCCGTGGAGCTCGGAGACGCCGTTGACGCGCTGGGACAGGCGCATGCCCATGACGGCCATGTTGAAGACCGAGGCGTCGCCGCCCTCGTACGTCTCGGCGCCGAGGCCGAGGATGCGCTCGACGGGCAGGCCGTTGTCCTCGTTGGAACCGCCGAAGTAGCGCTGGATCAGCTCCCGGGGGAAGCGGTCGATGCCGGCCGGGACCGGGGTGTGGGTCGTGAAGACCGTGCCCGACCGGGTCGCCTCGAGCGCCTCGTCGAAGGACAGGCCCTGGTCGTCGATGTACTCGCGGATCCGCTCGAGGCCGAGGAAGCCGGCGTGGCCCTCGTTGGTGTGGAACACCTCGGGGGCGGTGTGGCCGGTGATGCGGGAGTAGGCGCGGATCGCGCGGACGCCGCCGATGCCGAGCAGCATCTCCTGGAGCAGGCGGTGGTCGGTGCCGCCGCCGTACAGGCGGTCGGTGACGTCGCGGGCGGCCGGGTCGTTCTCCTCGACGTCGGAGTCGAGGAGGAGCAGCGGCACGCGGCCGACCTGGGCCACCCAGATCTGCGCGCTCAGGGAGCGGCCCTCGGGAAGGCCGACGGTGATCCGCGCGGGCGTGCCGTCGGCCCCGCGCAGGAGCCTCAGCGGGAGCCCGGCCGGGTCGATCGGGGGGTAGCGCTCGAGCTGCCAGCCGTCCGGCGAGAGGGACTGGGAGAAGTAACCGTGGCGGTACAGGAGTCCTACCCCGACGATCGGCACGCCGAGGTCGCTGGCGGTCTTGAGGTGATCGCCGGCGAGAATGCCCAGGCCACCGGAGTACTGGGGCAGCGCCGCGGCGATGCCGTACTCCGGGGAGAAGTACGCGATCGCCGAGGGGGCGTCGGACAGTCTCTGGTACCAGCGGGGGGCGGTGACGTACTCGCGGAGATCGTCGACGGCGTCGCCGAGAGCACGCAGGAAGCGCCGGTCACCGGCGAGAGCGGCGAGCCGCTCCGGCGAAACCTCCCCGAGAAGGCGCACCGGATCGTGCCGGGTCGCCTCCCACAGGTCCGGATCCACCGACTCGAACAGGTCGAGCGTCTCGGGGTGCCAGGACCAGCGCAGGTTGAGAACGAGCTCCTCGAGCGGCTGCAGCGGCTCGGGCAGGACGGAGCGTACGGTGAATCTGCGGATCGCCTTCACGTGCCGCGACACTAATCGGTCCGGCCCGGTGCTCGCGACCCTAACCCGCCCAGTGGCCCACATCTTGATCTCCGTTTGGCCCGGGAAGCCCTGCCACCAGGCCGGAAATGCGAATTTAGCCCTGACATGCGAGGATTGCTGGAGAAGCACGGCGAGGGGCGCACCCCACGCCTCCGGGAGACGAGCCATACCGGGACGCGTCGCACCCGGCGTCTCACCCGAGGCGATGAAAGAATCCGAGCGCGGACGGAACGCCGTCGCGTGCGAGGGCATCGGACGCGGTGGCACCGCCGTCGTCAGAACGCGACAAACACCCCGTTTCATACCGCGGATACCGGCAACGGAGACGTTATGCGCCAACCCTCGCCGAGCACCCCCACCCGATCCGGCGACAGCGACCCTCAAGAAAGATCAATTCTTTCCGAAGACCAGGCTGATCGCGTACCCGCGTCTGTACGCTCGCCTGCGATGATCGGACGCATTCCCATCCTCGACGTGCAGCCAGTGATCGACTGCGAGCGCTGGCCCGCCAAGGCCGTTCCCGACGAGGGCTTCGCCATCGGCGCCACCGTGTTCCGCGAGGGCCACGAACAACTCGGCGCCGGCGTCGTCCTGCGGGATCCGGAGGGCCGAGCCGGGCCCATCGTCCGCATGTCCGAGGTCACCCCCGGCACCGACCGGTACGCCGCGCAGGTGGCGGCGACCACCACCGGGCTGTGGCACTTCCGCGTGGAGGCGTGGGGCGATCCGATCGGGCACTGGCACCACGACGCGGGCATCAAGATCCCGCGCGGCCAGGACGTCGAGCTGATGCTCGAGGAGGGCGCCCGGCTGTTCGAGCGCGCCGCCGCGGGGCTGCCGAAGAAGGGCGCCGGCGTCCCGAAGAAGCAGGCGGCGCTGACCGCGCTCGCCCGTACGCTGCGGGAGAAGACGATCCCGCCGATGCTGCGGTTCGAGGCGGCGGACGCCCCGGAGGTGCACGAGATCCTCGACGAGCACCCGCTGCGGGACCACGTGACCACCTCGGAGTGGCACCCGGTGATCGTGCAGCGCGAGCGGGCGCTGTTCGGCTCGTGGTACGAGTTCTTCCCCCGCTCGGAAGGCGCGACGTACGACCCGATGGGCCGCCGGGCACCCCAGTCCGGAACGTTCCGAACGGCGATGAAGCGGCTCCCGGCCGTCGCCGAGATGGGCTTCGACGTCGTCTACCTCCCGCCGGTCCACCCGATCGGCCGGCAGTTCCGCAAGGGGCCGAACAACACCCTGCACGCCGAGCCGCACGACCCCGGCTCGCCGTGGGCGATCGGCTCGGAGGCGGGCGGCCACGACGCGATCCACCCCGATCTTGGAACGTTCGAGGACTTCGACGCCTTCGTCGCCCGGGCCCGTGAGCTGGGCATGGAGATCGCCCTCGACCTGGCCCTCCAGTGCTCGCCGGACCATCCCTGGGTGAGCAAGCACCCCGAGTGGTTCACCACGCGCGCCGACGGCACGATCGCCTACGCGGAGAACCCGCCGAAGAAGTACCAGGACATCTATCCGATCAACTTCGACAACGACCCCGAGGGCATCTACACGGAGGTCGAGCGGGTCGTCCGGCACTGGATGGCGCACGGCGTGCGGATCTTCCGGGTGGACAACCCGCACACCAAGCCGGTGGCGTTCTGGGAGCGGCTGCTGAAGAGCATCGCCGACACCGACCCCGACGTCCTGTTCCTCGCCGAGGCGTTCACCCGCCCGGCGATGATGCACACACTCGGCAAGATCGGCTTCCACCAGTCGTACACATATTTCACATGGCGCAACAGCAAGGACGAGCTGGAGGAGTACCTCCGCGAACTGTCGGGCGCGGCGGCCGCCTACATGCGGCCCAACTTCTTCGTCAACACGCCCGACATCCTCAACGAGTACCTCCAGCACGGCGGGCCGCCGGCGTTCGCGATCCGCGCCGTGCTCGCCTCGACGCTGTCCCCCACCTGGGGTGTCTACTCTGGTTACGAGCTGTACGAGGGCACCCCGGTGCGGCCGGGCAGCGAGGAGTACCGCGACTCGGAGAAGTACCAGTACCGCCCGCGGGACTGGGAGGCCGCCGAACGCGAGGGCCGCAGCCTCGCTCCATTCATCCGGAACCTCAACTCTTTGCGAAGAACGCACCCGGCGTTGCGTAGGCTGCGTAACCTACATTTCCATCATGTCGACCAGCCCGAGCTGATCTGTTATTCCAAACGAGTGTCGGATGACCCCGACCGCCTCGGAGACGTCGTGCTGGTCGTCGTGAACCTCAATCCACATCAGGTTCGCGAGGCGACGGTCCACCTCGACCTGCCCGCGCTCGGTCTCGACTGGTCGGACGAGTTCGTCGTCCACGACGAACTCTCGGACGAGTCGTTCGACTGGCGGCAGGCGAACTACGTGCGCCTGGACCCCCATAACAGGCCTGCCCACATCTTCACGGTCTCGAGAGGCGACAGTTGACCCAGTTCGATCCCCTAGCCGGCGTCGGCCCGGTCGAGCCGGTTCCCGACACGTTCACACGCGAGGCACCGAACGAGCCTCGCTGGTACAAGCACGCGGTCTTCTACGAGGTGCTCATCCGTGGCTTCTACGACTCCAACGGTGACGGCACCGGTGACATCCGCGGCCTGACCGAGAAGCTCGACTACCTGCAGTGGCTCGGCATCGACTGCATCTGGCTGCTGCCGATCTACCAGTCGCCGCTGCGCGACGGCGGGTACGACATCAGCGACTTCATGAAGATCCTCCCCGAGTTCGGCGACCTCGGCGACTTCGTGGAACTCGTCGACGAGGCACACAAGCGCGGCCTCCGCGTCATCGCCGACCTGGTCATGAACCACACCAGCGACCAGCACCCCTGGTTCAAGGCGTCCCAGGAGGACCCGGACGGGCCGTTCGGCGACTTCTACGTCTGGTCCGACAACGACGAGCAGTACAAGGACGCGCGGATCATCTTCGTCGACACCGAGACGTCGAACTGGACGTACGACCCGGTGCGCGGCCAGTACTACTGGCACCGTTTCTTCAACCACCAGCCCGACCTGAACTTCGACAACCCCGCGGTTCAGGACGCGATGCTGGAGGTCCTGCGGTTCTGGCTGGACCTCGGCATCGACGGGTTCCGTCTCGACGCCGTGCCCTACCTGTACGAGCGGGAGGGCACCAACTGCGAGAACCTCAAGGAGACCCACGACTACCTCAAGCGGGTCCGCAAGGAGGTCGACCGGCTCTACCCCGACCGGGTGCTGCTGGCCGAGGCGAACCAGTGGCCCGCCGACGTCGTGGAGTACTTCGGCGACCCGGCCACGGGCGGCGACGAGTGCCACATGGCGTTCCACTTCCCGGTCATGCCGCGCATCTTCATGGCGGTCCGCCGGGAGCAGCGCTACCCCATCTCCGAGATCATGGCGCAGACGCCGAAGATCCCGGAGAACGCCCAGTGGGGCATCTTCCTCCGCAACCACGACGAGCTGACGCTCGAGATGGTGACGGACGAAGAGCGCGACTACATGTACTCCGAGTACGCCAAGGACCCGCGGATGAAGGCCAACATCGGCATCCGCCGACGTCTGGCACCGCTGCTCGACAACGACCGCAACCAGCTCGAGCTGTTCACCGCGCTGCTGCTGTCGCTGCCCGGCTCGCCCGTGATCTACTACGGTGACGAGATCGGCATGGGAGACAACATCTGGCTGGGCGACCGCGACGGCGTGCGTACGCCCATGCAGTGGACCCCGGACCGCAACGCCGGCTTCTCCAAGGCCGACCCGGCCCGGCTCTACCTCCCGGCCATCATGGATCCGATCTACGGCCACCAGGCCATCAACATCGAGTCGCAGCAGAACAACACCGGGTCGCTGCTGCACTGGACGCGCAAGATGATCGAGATCCGCAAGCGGCACCCGGTGTTCGGCGTGGGCGACTACACCGAGCTCACCGCCTCCAACCCGAGCGTGCTGGCGTTCGTGCGGGAGTTCGGCGAGGACCGCGTGCTCTGCGTCAACAACCTCTCGCGCTTCCCGCAGCCGGTCGAGCTCGACCTGCGGCGGTTCGAGGGGGTCAACCCGGTGGAGTGCATGGGAGGGGTGCAATTCCCACCAATTGGGGAGCTCCCGTATCTTCTGACGCTTCCTGGGCATGGTTTCTACTGGTTCCTCCTGTCCCCCAAGCCCGGGGGTGATGGCGAACAGCCATGACAGGCACGCAGGAGGCACAGGCGAGGTGACATAGTCAGTGCGGCTGGAACGACTCGACGACCTGTTGGTGGACTGGCTCCCGCGCCAGCGCTGGTTCGCGGGTAAGGACCGGGAGATCGACGCGATCTCCGTCCTTTCCGACACGGAACTGGTCGAGGGCGATCCGTCGCTACATCACGTCATCATCGCCGTGCGTCAGGCCGGGGGCACCGACCGTTATCAGGTGCCCCTGGGAGTACGCAGCGAGCTGCCCGGCCGACTCGAGTACGCGGCGATCGGGCAGCTCCCCGACGAGGCTCACCTCTACGACGCCGTGCACGACCCCGAGCTGACCCGGGTCTGGCTGGAGAACATGGCCGGCAACGTCGACGTCGGCCCGCTCGCCTTCCGCTCGATCACCGGCATCGACACCGAGCTCGACAGCCTCGCCAGCCCCGCCGAGCAGAGCAACACCTCACTGATCTACGGCGACGCCTACATCTGCAAGCTGTTCCGCCGGCTCACCCCCGGCATCAACCCCGACCTCGAACTCAGCCTCGGCCTCGTCCGGGCCGGCAGCAAACACGTCCCCGAGCTGTACGGCTGGTTCTCCAGCGACCTCGACGGCACCCTGTCCACGCTCGCGATGCTGTCGGAGTTCCTGCGCAGCGGGACCGACGGCTGGCAGCTCGCCGGCACCAGCGTCCGCGACCTGTACGCCGAGGCCGACCTGCGCGCCGACGAGGTCGGCGGCGACTTCGCCAGCGAGTCCGAACGCCTCGGCGCCGCGACCGCCGAGGTCCACCGCGACCTGGCCGGCGCGTTCGGCACGAGCGAGATGCGGCCCGCCGACGTACGCGCGGCGGCCGACCGGATGCACACCCGGCTCGTCGAGACCTGCCAGGTCGTGCCCCAGCTCGCCCCGTACGCCGGACGGCTCACCGACGCCTTCGACGCCCTCGCCGAGCTGGAACGGCCCCTGACCGTCCAGCGCGTCCACGGCGACTACCACCTGGGCCAGGTGATGCGGACCGACTCCGGCTGGATGCTGCTCGACTTCGAAGGCGAGCCCGCCAAGCCCCTGGACGAACGCCGGGCCCCCGCCCACCCGCTGCGCGACGTCGCCGGGATGCTGCGCTCGTTCGACTACGCGGCCCGGCACCTGCTGGTCAGCGGGCAGGCCATCGGCGGCGACCCCGAGCAGCTGGAGTTCCGCGCCCAGGAGTGGGCCGACCGCAACCGGGCGGCCTTCTGCCGCGGATACGCCGAGGCGGGCGGCACCGACCCGGCCGCGAACGAGGTCGTCCTGCGCGCCTTCGAATTCGACAAGGCCGTCTACGAGGTCATGTACGAGGCGCGCAACCGCCCGTCCTGGCTGCAGATCCCCCTCGGTTCCATCGCCGCCCTCAGCACCCGCTCAGAGTCGGACTATCTGGCGTACTGAAATGATGGAGAAAAGGCGTCCGTAAGGTGGTTTTCGGCTCCGCAGCCTCATTTCTGAAATGCGGATCGGCCCATAGGGTTCCGGTCGGACGGAAACCCTAAGGGCGATCCGTCATCCCGCACCCTCGCCGGGATGTACTTGTTCGGCGAGAAGGAGCCGGAGGGTCTCCGGCGCCTCGGCGGCCACGGTCCTTGCGTAACCGGCTTGTATCTGCTGGTCGGTGAGATTGCCCGCCCGGGTCGCGTACCAGTGGCCCGCGTCGCTGCGCCATACGACCCAGCCGGGAAAATCGGCCTCTAATGTGGCCTTGACAACGGCGAAATCCGCCATCTTGCCCCTTCGCGCTGGAAACACAGCCTTCTGTATACGAAAGTGGGTCGTATACGTCCTGGTGTCAAGACGCCCGTAAGCGGAACGTCTCTGTATGGCTATGAGGAGGCAAGGGTGGCTATCCTCCCCGCTTACGTCCGGATCGCCGGCGAACTCCGCGAACTCATCCGTGACGGCAGCTACCCCCCTGGACGGCGGCTGCCCACGATCAGCCGGTTGTGTGACGTCCACGGCGTCTCGGAGATCGTGATCCGCCAGGCCTTCGCCCTCCTGCGGACCGAGGGGCTGATCGAGACGCGCCGGGGAGGCGGCACCGTGGTGCGCGGCCGGCCGCCCGTCCGGCGGCTGGCCATGGAGCGCTACCGCGCCGAGACGGCTCCCGCCGCGGCGCCGGCCACCTCCTTCACCGTCGACCACCAGATCACGTGGCGCGACTACCGCCTGGACCGGACCTACTCGCGGCACCGCGCCGACGAGGAGCTGTCCGCGCTGTTCGCGGTGGAGCCGGGCACCCTGTTACTGCGCCGGTACTTCGTCTTCTGGGCGCGCGGCGAGCCGCAGCAGATCTCCACGAACTACCTGCCGTGGAGCCTGGTCGAGGGCACGCCCGTGGCCGACCCGGACCGGGAGCCGTGGCCGGGAGGCACGCCGGCGCAGCTGGCGTTCCTCGGCCACCCGGCCACGCGGGTCGAGGAGGCGGTGCGGTCCCGGATGCCGACCCGGGAGGAGGCCGACACGCTGCGGATGGGCACCGGTGTCCCGGTCCTGTCCATCACGCGGCGGATGTTCTCCGGCGACAGGGTCCTCGAGGTCTGCCGTGACATCGTCCTCCCCGCGGACCGCGTCGTCCTCGACTACGCGATAGATCTGTGATCTTGGGACCGGAGACCCAAGCAAGATCCGCATGTCGGGACCGCGGCCTCTAGTGATCTTGGAGCCGAACCGCGACAGTCATTTCGGAAGCGGGGAGGCTTCATGCGTTTCAACATGCTGGGACCGGTGGAGCTGCGAGCCGACGGCCGGACGACGTACCTCCGGGCGCCGAAGCACCGTACGCTCCTCACCGCTCTGCTCCTGCGGCCGGGCAGTCTCGTACGGCTGGACTCGCTGGCCGCCGCGCTGTGGCCGTCCGGGCCGCCGGCGTCCGGAGTCGCCAACATCCGCACGTACGTCCGTGAGCTGCGGACCATCCTCGGACCGGCCGCGTCCCGGCTGGAGACCAGGGCGGGCGGCTATCTGCTGTCCGTCGAACCGGCCGAGGTGGACGCGCTGGAGTTCACCGCCCTCGCCCGCGAGGGCGACGCGGCACTGCGGTGCGGCGACGTGGAACGCGCGGCGGACGTGCTCGGCCACGCACTGACGCTGTGGCGAGGCGAGGTCTGCGAGGACGTTCCGGCGTGGGCCTCGCTGACCGCGGAGGCACTCCGGCTCACCGAGCAGCGCCTCAGGGCCGCGGTCCAGCTCGGCGACGCCTGGCTCCTCCTCGGCCGGCACGCGGAGATGATCGGCGACCTGCGGCGGCTGACGGTCGAGCAGCCGTTGCACGAGCGCCTCCACGCGCAGCTGATGCTGGCGCTGTACCGGTCGGGCCGCCAGGCCGACGCCTTCACCGTCTACCACGTGCTGCGCCTGCGGCTGATCGACGAGCTGGGCGTCGAGCCGGGGATCGAGCTGCGCCGGCTCTACGACCGGATGCTCCGCGGCGACTTCGACGGCAGGGAGGATCCGCCGCCGCGCCACGCCGAGGACCTCCTCGAGGCGGGCTGATCCCCCGCCGTCGAGCGGGGCCCTCGACACCCGGCCGGCCCCTGACGCCGCGCGCCCGCCGGAGCCGCCTGGCGGGCGGTCGGCCCGCCCCCAGGGAGCGTCCGGCGGCGTCGTCAGCCGGCCGACGAGTAGTACAGGGCGTCGCCGACGAGGCGGATCGGGCCGGCCCCCTTCGTGGTGCTCTTCCAGGTCTTCCCGTTGTCGTGGGAGTACCTCATCGTCCAGCCGGTGCCCGTGCCCGCGTGCGGGAGTTTGCTGTGCTCCAGCCCCTGGTGCGCGGCGTAGATGACCTTGTGCTTGGCGGTCATCCCGGTGGCCGCGCCGCTGGTGATCGTGTCGTCGTCGCTGGCGCCGATCAGTGTCCAGTCGGTGCCCTGGGCGGACTGCGGGTTCTGCCCGGACCACTTGAGGAAGCCGCTGCCGGGGCGCATGTCGCTGCACTGCTTCCAGCCGTAGGCGACCGTGCACGTCGTGGCCCAGTTGGTCCCGGTGAACGGCGTGCTGAGCGTGGCGACGTCCTCGACGTAGAGGCGCTTCGGCCACTTGCTCGACGTGGCGCCGTACCTGTTCACGCCGGTGATGGCCGCGCGGACGATGAGGCCGCCCATGGAGTGGGCGACGACGTCCACCGACTTGCCCTGCTTGGTGTAGTGGTCGTAGATGTCCCACGCGAGCAGGCGGCCCAGCTCCTGGATCCGCGTGTCGAGGTTCCCGTTCTGCTTACGGGTGCAGTTGGTGTCCTTCTTGTAGTAGCCCCACGTGACGAAGTCCCCGGTCCAGCCCCGCTTGCGCAGCGCGGACATCGCCGTGTTCCAGGTCCCCTTGCAGTCGTCGCCGCCGCCGTTGACGTCCGTGTGCATGGCATCGATGCCGTGGACGAAGTAGACGGCCTCGTTCTTGCTGTTGTTCCGCGGCGGCGTCGCCGCGCTCGCGACGCCCTGGGTTCCCGCCAGCACCGCCCCGACGGCCACCGTCGCGGTCAGACCTCGCATGATTCGTCGTGTCAACGCCACTACCTCCGGCCATCGGCAGCCGCGTCCGAGACGTCGGCTGTCTCCGCACTCGCGCGGCGATCATGGCCGGGGCTCATACATTGGCCGTACAGTCCGCATACAGGGCCAGTCCGCCCCCGCCGCCCGAAGCGTGGAGATCCAGCCCCGCCGGAGGATTAGTCATCGACGGTCGGGCAGGCTTAGGGAGACGTGGCACACAAGAACACCGAGGAGCGTCATGGCGCGGGTCACCCACGATGAGATCGACCGGTTGATCGGCGGAGATCACCACGACCCCCACAGCGTGCTCGGCGCCCACCCCGGGCCCGACGGCATCACCGTTCGCGCGTTGCGGCCGCTGGCCTCCGCGGTGGAGGTCGTCCTCCCGGGCGGTGCCCGCCACCCGATGCGTCACGTGCACGAGGGCGTCTTCGCGGTCACGCTGCCCGCCGACGCCGCCCTGGCCGGCGGGGAGCCCCAGGCGGTGCCCGACTACCGGCTCGCGGTCACGTACGACGGGCCCGCGATCCTGCAGGACGACCCGTACCGCCACCTGCCGACGCTGGGCGAGCTCGACCTGCACCTGATCGGCGAGGGCCGCCACGAGGAGCTGTGGAAGGTCCTGGGCGCGCACACCCGCGCGTACACCTCGGAGTTCGGCGCGGTCTCCGGCACGTCGTTCGCGGTGTGGGCCCCGAGCGCCCGCGGGGTCCGGGTCATCGGCGACTTCAACCACTGGGACGGCCGCGCGTACCCGATGCGCTCACTCGGCTCGACGGGGATCTGGGAGCTGTTCATCCCCGAGGCCGGCGACGGCACGAACTACAAGTTCGAGATCCTCGGCGCCGACCGGGTCTGGCGGCGCAAGGCCGACCCGATGGCGCGGTACGCCGAGCGGCCGCCCGCCACCGCGTCCACCGTCTTCACGTCCTCCTACGAGTGGGCGGACGACGAGTGGATGACGCGCCGCAAGTCGTACGACGCGCTGCACTCACCGGTGAGCACGTACGAGGTGCACCTCGGCTCCTGGCGCACCGAGCTGGGCTACCGCGAGCTCGCCGACCAGCTGGTCGACTACGTCACCCACATGGGCTTCACGCACGTGGAGTTCCTGCCGGTGGCCGAGCACCCGTTCGGCGGGTCGTGGGGCTACCAGGTCACCTCGTACTACGCGCCCACGTCCCGCTTCGGCAGCCCCGACGACTTCCGCCACCTCGTCGACCGGCTGCACCAGGCCGGCGTCGGCGTCATCATCGACTGGGTCCCGGGACACTTCCCCAAGGACGAGTGGGCCCTGGCCCGCTTCGACGGCACGCCGCTGTACGAGCACGCCGACCCGCGCCGGGGCGAGCAGAAGGACTGGGGCACGCTCATCTTCGACTTCGGCCGTACGGAGGTCCGCAACTTCCTCGTCGCCAACGCGAACTACTGGCTGGAGGAGTTCCACGTCGACGGGCTGCGGGTGGACGCCGTCGCCTCGATGCTCTACCTCGACTACTCCCGCGCCGAGGGCGAGTGGACGCCGAACATCTACGGCGGCCGGGAGAACCTCGAGGCCATCGACTTCCTCAAGGAGATGAACGCCACCGTCTACAAGCGCTCCCCCGGCATCATGACGATCGCCGAGGAGTCCACCGCCTGGCCCGGTGTCTCACGCCCCACCCACCTCGGCGGCCTCGGCTTCGGGTTCAAGTGGAACATGGGCTGGATGCACGACACGCTCGCGTACCTCCAGCGCGACCCGCTCTACCGCGGCTACCACCACCACGAGATCACGTTCTCGATGGTGTACGCCTACTCGGAGAACTACGTGCTGCCGCTCTCGCACGACGAGGTGGTCCACGGCAAGGGCTCCCTGCTCGGCAAGATGCCCGGTGACGAGTGGCAGCGGTTCGCGAACCTCCGGGCGCTGCTGGCCTTCATGTGGGCGCACCCGGGCAAGCAGCTGCTGTTCATGGGCCAGGAGTTCGGGCAGGGCGCCGAATGGGCCGAGTCCCGCTCCCTCGACTGGTGGCTGCTCGACGAGGCGGAGAACAACTACCACCGGGGCGTTCAGGAGCTGGTCCGCGACCTGAACCGCGCCTACACCGGATCGCCACAGCTGTGGACGATGGACGCCGACCCGGAGGGGTTCCGCTGGATCGCCGCGGACGACGTCGCGGGGAACGTCATCTCCTTCATCCGGTACGCCCCCGACGGCTCGCCGCTCGCCTGCGTCGTCAACTTCTCCGGCGTCCCGCACGAGGACTACCGGCTCGGCCTGCCCTGCCCGGGCACCTGGCGGGAGCTGGTCAACACCGACGCGTACCAGTACGGCGGAAGCGGGGTCGGCAACCTCGGTCAGGTGGAGGCGGTCGAGGAGCCCAGCCACGGCCTGCCCGGCCTCGGCCCGCCTGCGGGTGCCCCCGCTCGGCGCCGTCTGGCTCGCCCCGTTGTGAGGGGGGCCGCGGCACCGCCATGATGGAGCGGTGTTCGATGATCATTCGTCTCCTCGGGGGGCCTCACCACTGCCGGCCGGTGAGCGGTGACCTCGCTGTACCAGCGCGTCGCGGGCGGGAGCCTGGAACGCCTGTCGGCGCTGAACGACGGCGTGTTCGCGATCGTGCTCACGTTGCTCGTGCTGGACCTGCACGTGCCGGCGGAGAAGGTGATCCACCGGCAGCGGCCGCTCTGGAGCGGCGACGCGCTGTCCTCGGAGGGTGAGCTGTGGCATCTCCTCGGGGAGGTCGCGCCCAACCTGCTCACCTATCTGATGAGCTTCCTGACGCTCGGGATGTTCTACGTCGGCTCCCAGACGCTGTTCAACCACCTTCAGGGCAGCGACCGGAACTTCACCTGGCTGCACCTCACCTTCCTGCTCGGCGTCTCCCTCCTGCCGTTCACCACCGCCCTCCTGGCGCAGTTCATGACCTTCCGGATCGCCGTCGCCATCTACTGGGTGAACCTCCTGGCGCTGGGCCTGCTGCTGCTGGCCGGCGTCAGGTACGCGCGGCGGGCCGGGCTGCTCGACACCGAGCGGACGCCCGGGTTCCAGCGGGCGTTCGAACGCCGGATCGTGATCCCGCAGGTGCTGTACGCCGCCGCGTTCGCGCTGTGCGTGGTCAACACCTATGTGAGCATCGCGCTGGTCGTACTGCTCCAGCTCAACTCGGCGATCGCGCCGAACGTCCGGCCGCTCAACCGGTTCTGACCCGCGGTGCTCAAGCGTCCGTGATGAATGGGGCCACATGTGGCAATGACCTTGTGACGACGCCGCGCACTGCGAGAGATTTTCGCGCGCAACCCCAGGAGGTAGCGCGTGCGGATCTCAGCACGGCGAGGAGTCCTCGCCCCCATCGCAGTGGCGGCCGCCCTCGCGGCGGCCGGGACGCCCGCCGCCCATGCGGCGAAGAAGCCGACGATCAAGGTGTCGGGCGGGGTCACCCAGCCCGTCTTCTCGTACCAGAACGCCATCCGGGAGTTCGTCCGGGTCCAGTCGAGCGTCGACGCCGACGGTGACGGCAAGAAGGACCTGATCCGGGTCGACATCATCCGGCCGAAGGAGACGAACGCCGGGCTCCAGGTGCCCGCCATCATCGACGAGAGCCCGTACTACGACAACGCGGGCCGGGGCAACGAGTCCGAGCGCAAGGCGTACGACGCCAACGGCAACCCGGTGAAGTTCCCGCTGTTCTACGACAACTACTTCGTGCCGCGCGGCTACGCCGTCCTGAACGTCGACATGGACGGCACGACGAAGTCCGACGGCTGCCCCACCTCCGGCGGCGCCTCCGACGTCCTCGGCGGCAAGGCCGTCATCGACTGGCTCGGCGGCCGGGCCAAGGCCTTCGACGCCCAGGGCAAGGAGGTCAAGGCCACCTGGTCCACCGGCCACGCCGGCATGATCGGCAAGTCGTACGACGGGACGCTCGCCAACGGCGTCGCCGCCACCGGCGTCAAGGGCCTGGACACGATCGTGCCGATCTCGGCGATCAGCTCCTGGTACGACTACAGCCGCGTGAACGGGGTCATCTGGTTCAAGGGCGAGGAGGACGGGCTCGCGGAGTTCGTCGACACCGACCCGCCCGCCAAGTGCGCCGCCGTCCGCCAGAAGCTCGCCCAGGGCCAGGACGACGCCACCGGGAACTACAACCCGTTCTGGAACGAGCGGAACTACCGGGTCGGGCCGATCGCCGACGCGAGCACGGTGCACGCCAGCGTCTTCGCGATCCACGGGCTGAACGACCTCAACGTCAAGCCGAGCCAGTTCTCCACCTGGTGGGCGGCACTGGCCAAACGCGGAGTGCCACGGAAGGTGTGGCTGTCGCAGTACGGCCACGTCGACCCGTTCGACTTCCGCCGCGACGCCTGGGTGGACACCCTCCACCAGTGGTTCGACCACTGGCTGTGGAAGCTCCCCAACGACATCATGAAGCAGCCGCGCGCCGACGTGGAGGTGGCCCCCGACCAGTGGGCCACCCAGTCCGACTGGCCCGCGCCGCACACCCGGGCACTGAGCCTGCGCCCGCAGGCCGACGGCACACTCGGTCTCAAGGCCAGCGCCGGCACCGGCACGTACACCGACACGAAGCAGGCCGAGGGCGACGACGTGTCCGACCCCACCACGGCGAAGCCGTACCGGCTGGCCTACACCACCCCGCCGCTGAAGCAGGACGTCCGGCTGTCCGGCACGCCGGAGGTCAGCCTGAAGCTCAAGCTCGACAAGCCGACCGCCAACCTCGGCGCGCTGCTCGTCGACTACGGCACCGACACGCGGGTCAACTACCTCGGCGCCGGCTCGGGAGTGAAGACGCTGACCACCGAGGACTGCCACGGTGAGAGCACCGCCGCCGACGACGCCTGCTACAAGAAGGTGGTCACGGACACAGTGACGTCCGACGTCAACGTGGTGACCCGCGGCTACCTCGACGCGCAGAACCGGCTCTCCCTCAGCCACGCCTCACCGCTGACGCCCGGCACGACCTACTCGGTCCGCTGGAACACCCTGCCGCAGGACTACCGTTTCAAGGCCGGGCACCGGCTCGCCCTCGTCCTCATCGGCACCGACGCCGACACCCAGGACGACGACGCCACCGGCGCCGCGGTAACGGTCGACCTGGCCGGCAGCAAGGTCACCCTCCCGGTGATCGTCGGCGGCACGCCGTCGGAGTCCACCTTCTCCGCCGAACAGAAGTGGCGCGGCCCCACCCACGTGGTCCTGCCCAAGCAGCCCCACGACTTCCACTGATCACCAACTGAAGCGGGCCCCGGGACGACCGTCCCGGGGCCCGCTCACGTGCGGATCCTCAGCCGAAGACGTCCTCGATGGAGTCGGCCGTGGCAGCCCGCTTCCCCCACTCCACCAGCTGATGCCCTCAGCGGGCAGGCGCGGGGCGGTCGCGCCGGGGGGCCGGGTTCGGGAGGCTGCTCGCGCGGTGGGTCATGGCCAGTTGCTGGGCGGCGAGGGTGACGCCCAGGCCCAGCCACAGGGCGTTGAGGTCGAAGGGCTCGGCGAAGACCGCCTGGCCCAGCGCGCCGATCACGAGCCGGGTGGCGACCGTGGCCAGCCACAGCAGGAGCGTGACGCGGCCGCCGCGGCGGTAGACCGCTCCGCCCTCGCCGCGCCACATCGGCATCGTCCGGCCGCGGAGCACGCCGAAGATCGCGGAGGCGATCAGTGAGACGACCAGCAGGCTGATGCCGGCGACGGTCGCGCGGGAGGGGCCCGGCGGGACGAAGCCGCGGGCGACGCAGAGGACCACCCAGATCCAGCTCTGCCACCGTACCGGTCGCGTCGTGAACTGCAGGACGATGACGAGTACGGCGATGCCCACCGGCAGGGCCACGTTGACCGTCATGACTGTTTCCGTTCCTCCTTGTCGCGGGACACCAGCCCGGACGCCTCGGTCATGTGGCCGGCCGGGCACGGCCGTCAGGCCGGAGCGCGCGCCCCGGCGGGCGTACGGCGCCTGCGCCGCTCTCCTGCCATCCGCACTCGCCCCCGTTATTGTCAACCGTGACAATAACATCCGCGATCTTGTCCGTACACCGGTTGAGATCTACGGCAGGCGGGCGTGGGCGCCCCCTACGGCTGCCCTGCGGCTGCTCGGCGGGCGCGGCTGCGGTCGGAGTCCCGCACCCGGGTGGAGGCGGGCTGCGGAAAGACGCTCAGGACGGGCGAACCTGCCGGTCCCTCGCTTACGGGCTCAGCCGAGGCGGTCCAGGAGCCAGCGGGGTCCGACGACGGACGCGCCGGCCGACTGGGCGCGGCGGCGCAGTTCGCGGTCGGCGGTCACGACGGTCCGGTTCTCGTCCGCCTCGGGCGCGGCCAGCAGGGCGATGGTGTCGTCGCCGCTGCCCGGCGCCGCCACCACCCGTACGCCGGGAACGCTCGGCACGCCCCGCGCGGCGCCCTCGGTGACCAGGATGATCTCCGGATGGGCGATGCCCGGTCCGGCTTCCGGCAGTCCCTCCACCCCGCCGAGGGCGGCGAGGCGGTCACGCAGCCGTTCGTTGGCGCCGACCCGGTCCCGCCACCAGCCGTCGGCCCGGGAGCCCACGACGTTCGCGCCGTCGACGATGAGGATCTGCTTCGCCGACGTCGGGCCTGCCTCCCGAGACGTCATGACGCCACCATTCCCCGGTCGTGTACGACCGAAGCGACACGGTTGACTTAGAGCGCGCTCTAAATCGTTTGATCTTCCCATGGCAACGAAAGCGGCCCTGGTGACCGGGGCGAACAAGGGTATTGGACTGGAGATCGCTCGCGGGCTGGCCCAGCACGACTGTGCGGTGCTGGTGGGCTCGCGCGATCAGAACCGGGGCGAGCAGGCGGTCGCCGCCCTGAGCGCCGAAGGCGGCGAGTTCCACCACGTACGGCTCGACGTCACGGACGAATCCTCGATCGCCGAGGCGGCGCGATGGATCGGCGATCGCTTCGGACGGCTCGACGTCCTGGTCAACAACGCCGGGATCGCCGACCGCCCGGTGAGCGGTCCGCCGAGCGAGACGGACGTGGCCGCGATGCGGGCGGTCTACGAGACGAACGTGTTCGGGGTGGTGGCCGTGACGAACGCGATGCTGCCGCTGCTGAGGCGTTCGGCGGCGGGCCGGATCGTCAACGTCTCCAGCCGCCTGGCGTCGATCAGCATGCACGCGGCTCCCGACTCGGCGTTGCCGGTATTCCTGGCCTACGGGTCGTCCAAGTCGGCGCTGAACGCGATCACCGTGCAGTACGCCAAGGAGCTGCGGCAGACCGCGATCAAGATCAACGCGTGCGAGCCCGGCCACTGCGCCACCGACCTCAACGAATTCCGGGGCGCCCGTACGCCGGCGCAGGGCGCCAAGGTCGCCGTCGAACTGGCCCTCACCGGCGAGGACGGGCCCACGGGCGGCTACTTCGACGAGAACGGCCCGCTGCCCTGGTAGGGCGACGTACGGCGCTCAGGGGAGGAGGCCGCGGAGCCAGCTCGGGTCGGCGACCGCCGCGCCCGCCGCCAGCGTGCGGCGCCTCCGCTCCGGGTCGCCCGTGACGACGACGCGGTGCTCGTCCGAAGCACCTGACGCGGCGAACGCATCGGCCCGGGACACGACCCGTACGCCGTCCACGCCGGGGACGTCCGCGTCGCCGACGGCCAGGACGATCTCCGGGTAGGACAGGTCGGTGACGGCACCCGGGAGGTTCGGGACGGGGCCGAGCGCGGCGAGCCGGTCGCGGAGCCGCGCGACGCCGGCGGCGCCGTCACCGTCGAGGGCGGCGGCGTCCACGACGAGCACCGGCCGGACGAGCGCCTCGCGGAGCCGGGACCAGCCGTCGGCGAACGCGGGGAAGAGCTTCTTGCGGGGCACCTCGTCGACGTGGACCCAGGCGACGGCAGCGGTCTCGAAGGACGCGCGGCGGACGCGGGGCCGCTCGGCGACCGAGGCGATCACCGTCTCGTACGACCAGCCGCCGTGGTGTTCGCCGACGAGGCCGTGGACCCGGACGACGGACGGGTCGAGGGTGCTCTCCTCCCCCGCCTCGCGCAGCGCCCCTGTGATCGCGTCCTCATGGCTGTGGCGTGCGCCCCCGAGAATGCCCCAGGTGCCGCCGCCGATCGACAGGAGGGCGCGTTTCTGGAGGAGGACGTGCGGCTCGGGACTCCGGTGGTAGAGGAGCAGACCGGCGGCGCCGTGCCGCCCCCAGTGGCGGTGACCCGCGTCGCAACTCACCCAGCCGTCCCCGTCGCCCATACCAGTGAGGGTAACGGGCAGGTCGGGGCGGCATCCGCCGGAAACCACCCGTACGGCGGGCCTGACCAGTGGTTTTTCGGGCATTGACGCGGCTCGCCAGGGGAGTTAGCTTCCCATCAACTGGAAAGAAGGTTTTCTTTTCAGCCAGTACGGCGCCGTGCTCCTCTCCCGCCAGTCTCAGAGGAGCCGAACTTGAGACGGACCATCCTCCGGCTCGTCGTCGCGTTCGCGGCGACGGCCCTCCTCGCCCTGCCCCATTACACCCCGGACGCCCGCGCGGCCACCGCTCCCACCGCCACCTTCACCAAGGACTCCGGCTGGGGCACCGGCTACCAGGGCAAGTACACGATCACCAACGGCGGATCCACGACCCTGAACGGCTGGAAGGTCGAATTCGACGTGCCCGCCGGCGGATCCGTCGGGTCGTACTGGGACGCGCTGATGACCCAGAGCGGCACGCACTACACGTTCACCAACCGCGACTACAACGGCACCCTCGCGCCCGGCGCCTCGGCGAGCTTCGGCTGGGTCGGCGCGCCCGAGTCGGCGACCCCGCTGAACTGCAAGCTCAACGGGCAGTCCTGCACCGGCGGCGGCGGTGGCGGTGGGGGCGACACGTCACCGCCGACGACGCCCACCGGCCTCCGCGTCAGCGGCACCACTTCCAGTTCCATCAGCCTCGCCTGGACCGCGTCCACCGACGACGTCGGCGTCACGGACTACCGCGTGTACGAGGGGTCCACGGTGGTCGCCACGTCGACCACGACCAGCGCGACGATCGGCGGGCTGGCCGCGAGCAGCAGCCACACCTACACCGTCACGGCACGGGACGCGGCGGGGAACGAGTCCGCCAAGAGCGCGGCGGTCACCGGCACGACACAGTCCGGCGGCGGTGGCGGCGGCGGTTCGTACCAGAAGGTCGGCTACTACCCCCAGTGGGGCATCTACGGCCGCAACTTCTGGATCAAGAACCTCGACACGACGGGCGCGGCCGGGAAGCTCACCGTGCTCAACTACGCGTTCGAGAACCTCGACCCGACCAACCTGACGTGCATGGAGACCACGAAGAGCACGACGACCAACCCGGAGGACCCCGACCAGGGCACCGGTGCCGGCGACGCGTACGCCGACTACGGGGCATCGGTGTCGGCGGCCAACAGCGTCGACGGCGTCGGCGACACGTGGGACCAGAAACTCAAGGGCAACTTCAACCAGATTAAGAAGTTGAAGGCGAAGTACCCGAACCTGAAGGTGCTCGTGTCGATCGGCGGCTGGACGTACTCGAAGTTCTTCTCCGACGCCGCCAAGACGGACGCCGGGCGCAAGAAGCTCGTCAGCTCCTGCATCGACATGTTCATCAAGGGCAACCTGCCGGTGTCGTCCGACGGGACCGGCGGCGCCGGGACCGGTGCCGGCGTGTTCGACGGCATCGACGTCGACTGGGAGTGGCCGGGCGACCCGAACGGGCACCCGGGCAACCACTACGACCCGAGCGACAAGGCGAACCTCACCGCGCTGCTCGCGGAGTTCCGCAGCCAGCTGAACGCCCTGGGCAGCGGGCACCTGCTGACCGCCTTCACCCCGGCCGACCCGGTCAAGATCAACAACGGCTGGGACCTGTCCAAGATCTTCAACTCCCTGGACTTCGCCAACGTGCAGGGGTACGACTTCCACGGCGCGGGCAGCGACAACTCCTGGGAGCCGAACCGCACCGGTCACCAGGCGAACCTGTACGTCGACACGGACGACCCGTACTCCACCCACTTCAGCGTCGACTCGGCGGTGAAGATCTATACCGACGCGGGGGTGAGCACCCGCAAGCTGACGATCGGGATCCCGTTCTACGGCCGGGGCTGGCAGCAGGTGGCCGACGGCGGCAAGAACGGCGAGTGGCAGTCGGCGAACGGCGCGGCGCCCGGCGACTTCCCGGAGGAGGCCGGCACCCGCGGTTACAAGAACATCGCCGCGAACGTTCCGGGCTGCACGGTGTACCACGACGAGCAGGCCGTCGCGACGTACTGCTACACGGGCGCGAACGGCCAGTGGTGGACCTTCGACGACCCCTGGTCGATCGGGAAGAAGACCGACTACATCAAGAGCAAGAACCTGCTCGGCGCGATGATCTGGGAGATGTCCGGGGACACCGGCACCCTGATGAGCGCGCTGTCCTCGGGACTCGGCTGACCCATGGCCGCCCGCCCACCCGTCGGATCGTCGCCTCGGTGCGACGCGGCGGTGGGCGGGCGGCATAGGGTTGCCTCATGGTGGATGCCGGAGCAGTGGTCGACCTGTTGAAGGACGCGCGCGAACGCCGCACCGCGCCGTTGATCCTCGAACTCGATCTCACCGACGGGATCGTCGAAGGCCCGCCCGCCGACCCGGTGAGCGCGCTCGTGTCGATGCGCCGGGCACACCTGCGCGACGTCCTCGACGGGCTGCGGAAGGGTCGTTCGGACCCACGGGTGCGGGCGCTCGTCGTACGGATCGGCGGCAACCGGCTCGGGCTCGCCGTCGCCCAGGAGCTCCGGGCGGCCGTCCAGGCGTTCCGTCAGGCGGGGAAGCTGACCGTGGCCTGGGCGGAGTCGTTCGGGGAGACCGGCCGCGGCACCGTCCCGTACTATCTCGCGACCGCGTTCGAGCGGATCTACCTGCAGCCGTCCGGCGACCTGGCGCTGACCGGCGTCGCGCTGGAAGAGCCCTTCTTCAACGAGGCCCTCGAGAAGGCCGGGATCACGCCGCGGTTCGCCAAGCGGCACGAGTACAAGACGGCCGCGAACACCTTCATGGAGCGTTCGTACACGCCCGAGCACCGGGAGATGTCCGATCGCATCGTGTCCTCCGTCGGCGAGCAGGTGGTCGCGGGCGTGGCCGCCGGGCGCGGGCTGCCCGAGGAACGCGTCCGCGAGCTGGTCGACCGGGCGCCGCTCCTGGGTTCGGAGGCCCTCGAGGCCGGCCTGGTGGACCGGCTGGCCTACCGCGACGAGGTGTACGCCGAGGTCCGGAAGGCGGCGCGGGGATCCGGCGCCGACGGTGAGGTCCGGCTGCGCTACGTCGCGCGCTACAACCGCGGGCAGGGCGTCGCGAAGCGGATCCCGCGTCCGCAGCAGGACGTCGTCGCGCTGATCCAGGGGCAGGGGCCGATCCGGCTCGGTCGCAGCGGCCGCAGCCTCCTGCCCGGGCAGAGCGCGTCGATCGGCTCGGACACCGTCGCGGCGGCGTTCCGCGCGGCGGTCCGGGACGACAAGGTCAAGGTGATCGTGTTCCGGATCGACAGCCCCGGCGGCTCGTACGTCGCCTCGGACACGATCTGGCGCGAGGTCGTCCTCGCCCGCAAGGCGGGCAAGCCGGTGATCGTGTCGATGGGCAACGTCGCGGCGTCCGGCGGGTACTTCGTCGCCGCCCCCGCCGACACGATCGTCGCGCAGCCCGGCACGCTCACCGGGTCGATCGGGGTCGTCTTCGGCAAGCCCGTCGTCGGTGACCTGCTCGACCGGCTCGGCATCGGGCTGGGCACGGTCGAGCACGGGGCGCACGCCCGGATGTACGCGCCGACGCGCGACTTCACCGAGGAGGAGTGGGCGCGGGTCAACACCTTCCTCGACCGGGTGTACGACGACTTCACCGGCAAGGTCGCCGAAGGCCGGGGCATGTCCCGCGACCGCGTCCACGAGCTGGCCCGGGGCCGGGTGTGGACCGGGGCGGACGCCCACGAACGGGGCCTGGTCGACGAGCTCGGCGGCCTCGCGTACGCCGTCGACCTGGCGCGCAAGAAGGCCGGGCTGCCCGTCGACGCGCCGGTGCGAAGCTACCCCCGCGTCACGCCGCTCGATCGCCTCCGCCCGGCCGAGTCCAGCGACGACCGTACGGCGGCGGGCGCCCGAGTGGACGCCTGGGGCCCGATCACCGGGGTCGCGGCGCGCCTCGGCCTGCCGTCCGGCGGCCCGCTCCTGCTCCCGGGCACCTGGGAGATCCGTTGACGCACGCCGGCCGCCCGGCCGAGCCGTCCGCGCCGTGACCGGGGATGGGGCTCCGGCCGCCGATCTCCTCGACGCGCTCGCGACGTTCGCGACCGGCGTCGTGGTCGTCACCGTTCGCGACGGACGCGACGACATCGGCACGACGCTGACCGCGTTCTCCTCCGTCTCCCTCGATCCGCCGATGGTGCTGGTCGGAGTCGACGGCACGTCGTACCTCAGCGAGGTGCTGGCACGGTGCGAACGCTGGGCCGTGACCGTGCTGGCCGCGGACCAGCGGGCGCTCGCCGGCCGGTTCGCCGCGGCGGGCCGGCCGAGCGCCCGGTTGCTGATCGCCGGAGAGCCCCACCATCGGGGCTCCCGGTCCGGGGCACTGGTGATCGAGGGCGGAGCGGCCGCGCTGGAGTGCGAGGCCCGGCAGCAGGTCACCGCGGGCGACCATGTGCTGTTCATCGCCGAAGTCCTCGCCGTCGACTACATCGACGCCGAGCGGCCGCCGCTGATCCGCGTCAACCGCCGATACCGCTGACGAGAGCAGATCTGACGGATGCCGCTACGAAATCACTGGATCCGAATTAAAGTGGTCGCGTCCAGATGGCCGAGTAGAGCATCGATCCGGCGATCGCAGTTCCCGGCACCATTTGACAACGGATGCCGCCAATAATCTTTGCCGCATTTCAGTGACCCATCCCGCTTCCGAGCAAGATTCATATAACCGAGCCCACCAGCACCCATCGCGGCCAGCGACAACCCGACCGACCAGGTGACGAGGCGCGGAAAACACATCTGCGGATCAATATCCCCGTCTCGTCGAGTCCCCACCTATCAAGGTTTTCGCCTGGCTCGTTCAGCGGCTACGCCGATCAGTACACAGCTCGCCAGGTTGGACGATGCTCTCATGAGGCCGGTTCCATCGGCACGAGTTCCGAGGCGCTAATGATCAAGGGCGGTGCGGTCGGCCCTGGAATGCGAGACCCGGCAGCATGTAACCATGGGTGACCATGTGCAGTTCATCGTCGCCGAGGCCCTCACCATCGACCACGTCGACACCGGGCATCCGGCATTGCCGCGTCAACCGCCGATGCCGCTCGCCAGGAGGGTCAGGACCGACAGAGCGACGATCCCGAAGATCACCCGGGCGGTCTCCCGCATCCGCAGGTCGCGCATCTCGACGAGGCGGGCCTTGTACATGCCCCAGTTCCGGAGGGCCAGATGGGCGTGCTCAGAACGCACCGACGAAGAGGGCGATGAGAACTATACGACGAACGGGCACGACGGATCTTCTTCCTAAGAACAGGTTACGCGGACCGGCGGCCAGCGGTCGACGCTGTCCGACAAGGTGAGGCGGGCTGGCCGGGATCCCAGGTGGGCCGTTCGGTGAATGATACGGCGCCATGCCGGAACCGTTCCGCGCTATGACCACGACGCCGGTGCCGAGGACCACGAGCAGGAAGGCCAGCATGGCGAGGGGAGAGCGAACCACGCGGGCGCGTGGAGCAGACGGCCGCCGATGATGAAGGGCGCACTGCCGATCAGCCCGGCGACCGCCGGCTTCAGGCCAGCCGTGGCGTTCACATCGAGCTCTTCCCACGCGACACCACAGGGAGCAGGCGATGGGAAATCAGAAGAATTTTAGCGGCCCAAAATCCGCAGATTCGGATTCCCGTATATAAAAAGCGCCGTCGTCGTACTTGATCTTCTCCAGCAACGCGTAGACCTGGAGCGCGGTCAATCACATCCGTCTCGCTGTCCATGGACCCTCAGAGCGGCCGACCACGGGCGCCATTCCCAGCCCCGGCCTCCCCTCGCGCATTGCCGACCTTGGCGTCTTAGGCATGGCATCCAACCGCCTTTCGTCTCGCGGCCGGAGGATCGCGGATCGTCAGCTGACCGATGGCCGGACGACTCGCCGTACGGTCATGCCGCTAAGTCCGAGTCAAGATCGCTAGGTTCCGTCAAGGGGCGGACCGACCTGCCTCTGCCCGCCTGAACGCCAGAATCTTCTCCCGGCGCTCGCACTGCAGAGGCTCACGCCGCGGCCCACCGCACCGCCCTCGCCCGCAGCCGCACGGGTCTCGGCAGCGGCCGGCAGATGGCGCGCGCCCACCTTCACCGTCCTTGGATACTGTCGAGTAGCCATTCTTGTAACAGCGTCTATCTGCGCAGATGCTACGTGAGGCGACTTGTCCAGTTTCACGGTCACAAGATGCCATAGGACATCATCACGGGTCATTCGTGACACTTGTCCCTAGGCGATCCCATCGGCGCCCTGACATTCTCTGTTCTCGTAGCACCCGGGACCTCTCCCGACCAGCCCACTCCGAGCAGAGGACCACACCGGTGGAAAAGCAGTACGAGTTGTATTGCCAGAAAGACAGGCTCTTCTATGACGTCCTTGACGGACAGGAGCGCCCGGCTTTCTCCATCGCCGATGAGTCCCTTCCCGAGGGTTGGCAGCGGATTCGCCGCAGCGAGTGGCTCGTCTACGTCCCGCCTGCCCAGCAGATCCCCAGCCAAGGCTGGAAGATCCACGTGTCGGCGTGTCACGACAACGCCGAGGGCGTGCTGACCCGGGTGCGCGACTATTGCGTTCCGCGCGGTATTTCCTTCAAGCATCTGCGCAGTGTCGACGTCCTGCTGATGCGCAACGCGAAATACGCGCCGCGCGGTGGGAGCGGGAAGCTCGTCACCATCTATCCGCGCAACGAGGCCGAACTCCAGCGGATTCTGCGGGAGCTCGGCGAGCTCCTGGCCGGCGAGCCGGGGCCGTACATCCTCACCGATCTGCGGATCGGCGACGGGCCCCTCTACGTCCGCTACGGCGGCTTCACCGAACGCCACTGCATGGACGAGAGCGGCCGGCTCGTCTCGGCCATCGAGAACGGCGACGGCCTGCTCGTGCCGGACCGCCGCGACCCGGTGTTCAAGGTGCCGGACTGGGTGACCGTCCCCGGCTGCCTGCGGCCCCACCTCGACGCGCGCAACGCCGTCACGATGGGCGGGCTGCCGTACAAGGTCACCGAGGCGCTGCACTTCTCCAACGGCGGCGGGGTCTACGCCGCCGAGGACACCCGGACCGGCGAACGCGTGGTCCTCAAGGAGGGCCGGCCGCACGCCGGCCTGGCGGCCGACTCCGCCGACGCCGTGACGCGGCTCGAGCGCGAGCGCGACATGCTGGAGCGGCTGGCCGGGATCGACGGCGTGCCCGCGGTCCGCGACTACTTCACCCTGGGCGACCACCACTTCCTGGTGCAGGAGTTCGTCGAGGGTCGCACGCTCAACACCTTCTTCGCCGAGCGGCATCCGCTGCTCGACCCCGAGCCCGACCCCGCCCGGCTCGCCGAGTACACCGCGTGGGCCCTGAAGGTCTATGAGGGCACCGAACGCGTCGTCGAGGCCGTCCACGCCCGCGGGATCGTCTTCAACGACCTGCACATGTTCAACATCGTCGTGCGGCCGGACGACACGATCGCGCTGATCGACTTCGAGACGGCGGCGCCGGCGGCCGACGAGGGGCGGCAGATTCTCGCCAATCCCGGCTTCCTGGCCCCGCCCGACCGCCGGGGCACGGCCGTCGACCGGTACTGCCTCGCCTGCCTGAGACTCGCGCTGTTCGCCCCGCTGACGACGCTGTTCCAGCTCGACCGGACGAAGGCCGCGCACCTGGCCGACGTGATCGCCGAACGGTTCCCGCTGCCCGAGGGGTTCCTCGAGCCGGCCGTTGCGGAGATCTCCCGCGACGCGACGACGGGCACGCGGCTCGTCGGTCCCCGTCCGCGGATCACCGCCGATCCGGCGGGCTGGGAGCAGGCGCGTTCGGCGCTGAGCACGGCGATCATGGCCAGCGCCACACCGGACCGCGACGACCGGCTCTTCCCCGGCGACATCCAGCAGTTCGGCGGCGGCGCGCTCGGCCTGGCGTACGGCGCGGCGGGCATCCTGTACGCCCTCGACGTCACCGGCTGCGCGGTCGACCACGAGGACTGGCTGATCGAGCACGCCACGAACCCGCCGTCCGGCACCGGGCTCGGCCTGTACGACGGCCTGTACGGGGCGGCGTTCACGCTGGCCCACCTCGGCCACCTGGACGCTGCGGCGAAGGTCGTCGACATCTGCCTCAGCGAGCGGTGGGACCGCGTCTCCCTCGACCTGCACGGCGGGCTGCCCGGCATCGCGCTCGCCCTGGAGCAGCTGTCCGGCCCACTCGAGGCGCCGGCCCTCCGGGACGCCGCGGCGCGCGCGGCCCAGCTGGTCGCCGACCGCCTCGTGGCGGCGGGCCCGCCGGCCCGGCCCGGGCTGCTGAACGGCATGTCCGGCCCGGCCTTGATGTTCATCCGGTTCTTCGAGCGCACCGGCGACACGAACCTCCTCGACCTGGCCGCCACGGCCATCCGGCTGGACCTCGACCGGTGCGTGACCGACAAGAACGGCGCGCTCCACGTCGACGAGGGCTCACGGATCCTGCCGTACCTCGCCCGGGGCAGCGTCGGCATCGGAATGGTCATCGACGACTACCTCGCGCACCGTACGGACGAACGGTTCACCGAGGCCCGTGACGGGATCCGGTGCGCCGCCCGGTCGGTCTACTACGCCCAGTCCGGGCTGTTCAGCGGACGCGCCGGGATGCTGCTGCACCTCGCCCAGCAGGGCGATCCGCAGGCGGCCTCGCACGTCCGCGACCTGGCCTGGCACGCCGTCTCGTACGAGGGCGGCCTGGCCTTCCCAGGCGAGAACCTGCTCCGGCTCTCGATGGACCTGGCCACCGGGACCGCCGGCGTCCTGCTCGCGCTCGGCGCGGCGCTGCACGACCGGCCGGTCCACCTGCCGTTCCTGGCGGCACCAGAGCAACCCGCGAGAACCCTCGCGGGTGTCGGAGACACGAACACGGTACGGAGGTGAACCAACGATGACGCTCCTCGACATGCAGGGCATGGAGTCCACCACCCCGGGTGGCGGCGGCGAGGCGAACAGCAGCCTGAGCCTGCTGTGCCACAGCTCGCACAGCATCACTGTCTGCCTCTGATGATCCACTCATGGTTCCGGGAACCATGGCCCGGGCCATAAGGCAGGGAGACCGATGACGGCGAGTGGGCTCGTGATTCGGACGTTCCGCGACGGCGGCGTCTGGGCGAGCCTGCTCGCCGTCACCTCTTTGCTGCGCGCGGGGGCGGAGACGCTCCTGCCCGCCGTCCTCGGCCTCGCCGTGGACGGCGTCCTGCACAACGGCGGGACCTCCACCTGGCCGCTCGTCTACGCGGCCCTGGTGGCCACCGCAATGACCGGCGACGTCCTCACCGAACTCGCGATCGGCGCCAGCGCCGCCACCGCCACCGCGCGGATGCGCCACCGCTTCGTCCGCCGTCTCCTCGCACTCGGCCCGTCGCTCGGCGTCGACCGGGCCCACGGCGGTGACCGGCCCGGGGACGAGACCGCGACGGCCGTGACCACGTCGACCGGGCTCGCGGCGGGGGACGTGACCAGCCGGGCCGTCACGGCCACCGCGGACACCGGCCTCGGCCCGTCCGCGCTCGTCCTCGCCGTCACCGCGATCCTTCCCCCGATCGGCGGAGTGATCGCCCTGGTCCTGCTCGACCCCTGGCTCGCGCTGACCTTCGCCCTCGGCCTGCCGCTGATCGTCTTCGTCCTGAACGCGTTCGTCCGTGACACCTCCGCCGTGGTCGGCCGCTACCTGGCCGTCCAGGGCGCCATCGCCGCCCGGCTCGTGGAGACCCTCGCCGGCAACCGTACGGTCGCGGCCGCCGGCACGACCGACCACGAGACCGCCCGGATCCTCGCTCCCCTCCCCGAGCTCGCCGCGCACGGGCACGCGACCTGGCGGGTACAGGCCGCGACCGCCGGAAGGAGCACCCTCGCCGTCCCGCTGCTGCAGATCGCGGTCCTGGCCGTCGCCGGGTACGAACTGGCCGCCGGGCGGCTGAGCGCGGGCGGCCTGCTCGCCGCCACCCAGTACGCGGGGCTGGGCTCCGACGTCGGCCCGGTCATCACTCAGCTCGGCCGACTGGCCCGCGCCCGCGCCGGAGCGGCCCGTCTGGCCCCCGTGCTCGACCGGGAGCCGCCCGCGCACGGCTCCGCGTCGCCTCCGGCGGGACCCGGCAGCCTGGAGTTCCGCGGCGTGTCGGCCGCTCCCGTCCTCGACGGCCTGGACCTGACCGTCCCCGGCGGCCGGGCCGTCGCCGTGGTCGGCCGGTCGGGGTCGGGCAAGTCGCTGCTGGCCGCCCTGGCCGGCCGCCTCGCCGAACCGGACGCCGGCGAGATCCTCCTGGACGGCGTCGCGCTGCGCGACCTGAGCCGTACGGCCCTGCGGCAGGCGGTCGGGTACGCGTTCGCGCGGCCCGCGCTGTTCGGCGCGACCATCGCCGAGGCGATCGGCGGAGACTCCGTCGCGGCGGCGCGCGCCGCCCAGGCGGACGCCTTCATCCGCCGCCTGCCCGCCGGCTACCGGACCCCGCCCGACGCGGCCCCGCTCTCGGGCGGCGAGCTGCAGCGCCTCGGTCTGGCCCGCGCGTTCGCCCATCCCGGGCGGGTGCTGATCCTCGACGACGCGACCTCCAGCCTCGACACCGTGACCGAGGTGCAGATCGGGGACGTCCTCACCCGGGACCCGCGCACCCGCCTGATCATCGCCCACCGGGCGGCGACGGCGGCGCGCGCGGACCTGGTGGCCTGGCTCGACGGCGGACGGATCCGCGCCTGCGCCCCGCACCGCGAGCTATGGGCGGACCCGGCGTACCGGGAGGTGTTCCGCTGATGGCCCCGCACCGGAAGCAGGCCCACGCCCGCGTGCCACGCCGTGAGCGGTGGGCCGGCCCGGCGTGCCGAGAGGTGTTCCGCTGATGGCGCGGCAGCGGGTTCGTAGTGGGCGGGTGCTGCTCGCGGCCGTTCGGCGGCATCCGCGTGAGACGGTGCTGCTCGCGGTCTGGTCGGCGGTCGAGGCGGCGCCCGTCCTCGTGTTCGGCCGAGCGGTCGCGGGCGCCACGGACGCGTTCCTGGCCCACCGTACGGGGGTGGGGCTGGCCTGGCTGGCCGTCCTGGCCGCCGCCGCGGCGGTCGGCGCGGTCGGGAGCGCGCGGGCGTACCGGCCGCTGGCCGGCATCGTCGAGCCGCTGCGCGACGCCCTGGTGCGCCAGGTGGTCCGCAGTGCCGTCCGGGACGCCGTCCGTACCGGGCGTCCGGACGACGCCGCCGTCGCCCGGCTGACCCAGCACGTGGAGATCGTCCGGGACACGTTCGCGGGGTTGCTGGTGGTCGTCCGCGGCTTCGTGTTCACGCTGGTGAGCGCGCTGATCGGGTTGACGGCGCTGATGCCGGTGACGCTGCTGCTCGTGGTGCCGCCGGTCGTGGCCGGGCTGGGGCTGTTCCTCGGCATGGTGTCCCGTGCGGTGGCCCGGCAGCGGGAGCTGATCCTCGCCGAGGAGCGGATCGCCGGATCCGCGACCGCGCTGGCCGCCGGGCTGCGGGACGTCGTCGCCTGCGGCGCGGAGGACGCCATGGCGGCCGAGACGGGGCGGCTCATCGACGCGCAGGCGGCGGCCGCGCGGTCCGTGGCCCGCCTGGCCGCCGGCCGGACGATCGCGCTCGCCGTCGGCGGGCGAGTGCCGCTGCTGACGATCGTCGCGGCCGCCCCATGGCTGCTGCGCCACGGCGCGACCCCCGGCTCGGTGCTCGGCGCGCTCACGTACGTCCTCCAGGGGCTCACCCCCGCGCTGCACACCGCGATCCGCGGGCTGGGCGGCAGCGGACTGCGCCTGGCGGTCACCGTCGACCGCCTGATGGAGGTCGGCGACGTGCCGCCCGTACCCCGCCCCGGCGCGCCCGGCGGCGGGGACCTGCGGCTGTCCGGGGTGACCTTCGCGTACGGGCCGGAGGCCGACCCGGTGATCGAGGACCTGTCCCTTCTGGTGCCCGACGGCGACCACCTGGCGATCGTCGGCCCCAGCGGCATCGGCAAGTCGACGCTGGCCCTGCTCATCGCCGGGCTGCTCACGCCGAGCCGGGGAACCGCGTGCCTGGGCGGGACGCCCGCCACGGAGGTCACCCCGGACGCCCGCGCGCTGATCCCGCAGGAGGCGTACGTCTTCGGCGGCACGCTGCGGGAGAACCTGTGCTACCTGCGCCCGGACGCCTGGGACGGTGGTGCGGGTCCCGGCGACCGCACCCTCGACGCCGCCGCCGGGGCCGTCGGCCTGACTCCGGTCGCCGAACGCCTCGGCGGGTACGACGCCGTGCTCGACCCCGCCGCGCTGTCGGCCGGCGAACGCCAGCTCGTCGCGCTGACGCGCGCCTACCTGTCCCCGGCGCGGCTGGTCGTGCTGGACGAGGCCACCTGCCACCTGGACGCCGCGGCCGAGGAGCGCGCCGAGCGGGCCTTCGCCGCACGGCCTGGCTCCCTCATCGTCATCGCGCACCGGATGACCTCGGCACGGCGCGCCCGCCGGGTCCTCCTCCTCGACGGGACGCGGGACTGGCTCGGCGCCCACGAAGACCTGCTCCTCCGCTGTGCGCCGTACCGGGACCTGGACGGCCACTGGGCGGCGGGCGCGGACCGCCACCCGGCGGATGTGGCAGCCCCATCGGCAACTCCGGCCGGAGGCTCAGAGCCAGCCCGCGTCGTCGGCGATGCGAATGGCGTCGACCCGGTTGCGTGCGCCGATCTTCCCGATGATCCGCGACATGTGGTTCCGGACGGTACGGACCGAGAGGAACAGATGGTTCGCGATCTCGGCGGATGACGCTCCCTTGGCGGCCAGCCGCAGTACGTCGAGCTCCCGTTCGGTCAGCGGGCTCTCGGCGGTCTCCAGGGCGGCGAAGGCCAGCTCCGCGTCGATCACCCGCTCCCCCTGGGCGACCTGTCGGACCGCGTCGGCGAGGTCCTCCGGCGGCGCGTCGATCATGACGTAGCCCATCACCCCGGCGGCCACCGCCCGGCGCAGATCGCCCGGTCGGCGGCGGTCGGCCATGATGAGGATCCCGCAGGAGGGGAGCTCGTCGTGGAGCTCACGGGCGACCGCGAAACCGTCCCCGCCCGCCAGGCCGGCCCCGATGAGGGCGACGTCGGCGTCCATTTCCAGCGCGGTCGGCACCGCTTTGTCGGCGGACTCTAATGCGGCGCCGACTGACATATCGGTCTGGGTGTCGAGCAGGGCGACGAGCCCGCCGCGTACAAGATTTGTATTCTCGACGATGAGAACGCGTATCATTTTCGCCTCTCGGCATTTTCGATTTCGGCGAGCCATCGGCTTTTTCCGCACTCGTGAAATCTTTCCTACGCCGGGTCGTGTGATCGCGCGATCATCGCCTGGCCACGCGAGGCGGGTGAGTTGGCCATGCGCGGACATGCTTGAACATCAGGAGGCTCCCGAGGGGCTGGGGGCAGTTCCCTCAAGAGTGGATGACGATGGGTTAACAGTCAACGTCGCACTGTGGCCACCTCGGGCCGCGCGCGTCAGTAAGTATTTACCGTCCAAGATCAATTATTAAAATAATTGACGAAACAGGTTTCTGTTCGGTCATACCGGCAGTCCGGACCGCCACACCTTCGCCACCTGCGGAACACCGGGCCGGTACGCCAGGTGGATGTGCGACGGGGCGTCGAGCAGCAGCACGTCGGCCCGCGCGCCCGGCCGCAGATGCCCGACGTCGGTCCGGCGCAGCGCCCGCGCGCCGCCCTCGGTGGCCGCCCGTACCGCCTCCTCCGGCGTCATCCGCATCTCCCGGACCGCCACGGCGATGCAGAACGCCATGCTGGAGGTGTAGCAGGAGCCCGGATTGCAGTCGGTGGCGAGCGCCACGCTCACCCCCGCGTCGATGAGACGGCGGGCGTCGGGATAGGGCTGCCGGGTGGAGAACTCCACGCCGGGAAGCAGGGTCGCCACCGTCTCCGAGTCCGCGAGCGCGGCCACGTCCGCGTCGGACAGGAAGGTGCAGTGGTCGGCGGACGCGGCGCCGTACTCCACCGCGATCTGGACGCCCGGGCCGTGGCCGAGCTGGTTAGCGTGCAGGCGCGGGACCAGCCCGGCGGCCCGGCCCGCCGCCAGGATCTCCCGGGTCTGGTCGGCGTCGAACGCCCCGCGTTCGCAGAACACGTCGATCCATCGCGCGTACGGCGCGCAGGCCCGCAGCATCTCCCCCGCGACCAGCCGGACGTACTCGTCCGGGTCGGCGCCGGCCGGGACGACGTGCGCGCCCAGGTAGGTGACCTCGTCGACCAGCCCGGCGGCGATCCGTACCGCGCGCTCCTCGTCGGCGACGGTCAGCCCGTACCCGGACTTGCACTCCACCGTGGTGGTGCCCTGCCGGGCCATCTCCGCGACCAGCCGCCGTACGTTGGCGCCGAGCTCCTCGTCGGAGGCGGCGCGGGTCTTCGCGACGGTCGTGCGGATGCCCCCGGCGGCGTACGGCCGGCCGCTCATCCGCGCCGCGAACTCCTCCGCGCGCTCTCCCGCGAACACCAGGTGCGCGTGCGAGTCGACGAACCCGGGCAGCACCGCCCGGCCGCCCGCGTCGTACACCTCGTCGGCGGCCGGCGCGTCGGCGGCGGGCCCCGCCCACGCGATCCGCTCGCCGTCGACGACCAGCGCGGCGTCCGGGATCAGCCACCGCTCCTCGTCGGCCCCGGCCAGCTCCCCGATGTTCGTGATCAGAATGCTCACACGGGCCTCCCGTCGACGGCTGATCGCAGAGGCCGGCGCGGGCTCCGCTCCCTCATGTGGCCAGCATGGCATCCGGGCGACACCGCCGACGCGACCGGCGGAGCGGAGCCGTCTGACATCCGAGACGCCCCGGGACGGGCTCAGTCGCGGTGCAGCAGGACCTCGAGCACCGTCTCCAGATAGCGCTTGCGGTCGTCCCTGCCGGCCGGGAGAACGTCCGGCGCGGCATGCATCAGGTGGGTCTGGCCGAGGTGGCTGGTGTAGATCAGCACGGCGCGGCGGCGCGCCTCGTCGGCCGGGAAACCGAGGTCGGCGAGGATCTGGGTGACGTAGGCGACACGGCGCTCGGTGACCCGCCGCAGTGCGGCGGCGACCTGGGGGTGCCGGACGCTGCTCACCAGGACGACCTCGATCGGATCGCCGTCGGTGGCCGCGGGGACCGCCTTGAAGAGGTTCCGCAGGCGCCGTTCCGGGTCCGGTTCGTCGTTCACCGCCGCGATGACGCCTTCGGTGTTGAGCTCCTCCCAGCGCTGCAACACGGCTTCGATCAACGCGTCCCTGTTGGCGAAGTGCCAGTAGAAGCTGCCCTTGGTGGTCTTGAGCCGCTTCGCGAGAGGCTCGACGGCCACCGCGGCCAGACCGCCCTCGCCCAGGGCGACGAGCGCCTCGTCCACCCAGTCCCGCGCCGTCAGCCGCGCGGCGCCTTTGCCCTGATCCTTCGCCACGGCCGCAGACTACCGCAGCGACCAGCCCCTATACGCGTCCGTACGGGATGCGGCCGGACCGGCACGCGGCACCCTGTGCGATGCGCCATCGGGATGATCGACGCCGGCGGGCTGACAGCGGGATGCCGGTGGGATGACAGCGGCCCGGTCCATCGTCGGCGGCATGAACGAGACAGCGACTTACGTCCTCATCGCCGGAGCCGGCCCGACCGGCCTGACCCTGGCCTGTGACCTCGCCCGCCGTGGCGTCGACTTCCGGATCGTCGACCGGGAGCCCCGGACCGGATCGCGCGGAAAGGGCCTGCAGCCTCGTACGCTCGAGGTGTTCGACGACCTCGGCGTCGTCGACGCCGTGCTGGCGTCCGGCGCCCCCTACCCACCGATCAACGCCTACCGGGACGGGTCGGTGGTGTGGCAGGGCCGCATGCACGAACCGGCCGAGCCGACCCCCGACGTGCCCTATCCCAACGTGTGGATGGTGCCGCAGTGGCGCACCGAGGAGATCCTCCGGGACCGGCTCGCCGAACTCGGCGGGCGGGTGGAACGCGCCGAGGTCACCGGCGTCGAGCAGGACGACGAGGGTGTCACCGTCGAACTCGACGGCGGTCGCCGGGTGCGCGCCGCGTACCTCGTCGGCGCGGACGGCGGGCGCAGCCTCGTCCGCAAACGGCTGGACGTCCGGTTCGACGGGGAGACGCACGAGGCGGAGCGGATGCTGATCGCCGACGTCCGCACCGGCGACCTGGACCGGGACCACTGGCACATCTGGGGGGACATGGCCGCCCAGAAGCTGACCGTCGGACTGTGCCCGCTGCCCGGCACCGACGTCTTCCAGCTGACCGCCCCGATCGGCGAGGAGGAGACGCCGGACCTGTCCCTGGAGACGTTCCAGAAGATCGTCAGTGCGGTCGCCGACGTACGGCTCACGGGCGTCGGCTGGACGTCGGTCTACCGGGTCAACATCCGGATGGCGGAGCGGTTCCGCGCCGGCCGGGTGTTCCTCGCCGGCGACGCCGCCCACGTGCACTCGCCGGCGGGCGGGCAGGGACTCAACACCGGCGTCCAGGACGCCTACAACCTCGGCTGGAAGCTCGCCCGGGGCGGCGACACGCTGCTGGACACGTATGAGGAGGAGCGCCTGCCGGTCGCGGCCGGGGTGCTCGGCATCAGCACGAAGCTGTACCGCACGGCGGTGCGGGGCCAGGCGGACGCGTTCCGGCGCGGCGAGGAGACGCGGCAGCTCGGCATCGGGTACCCCGACAGCCCGCTGTCCGCGGGCGGCGGAAAGGCCGGCGAACGCGCGCCGGACGCGCCGTGCCACGGCGCCGGCGGACGACCGGTCCGGCTGTTCGACGTGTTCCGAGGCCCGCATGTGACCGTGCTGGGCCTCGGCGCGCACCACGCGGAGACCGTCGCCCGGATCGACGCGGCGTACGGGCCGGCGGTCCGCGCCCGCACCGTGGGCGAGGGAGGCGACCTCGTCGACACCGAAGGGCACGTCCGCGCGGCGTACGGCACCGACGGGATCGTGGTGATCCGGCCCGACGGGTACATCGGGTCCTACGGCGCGGACCCGGACGCCTACCTACGGTCCATCGCCTGAAGCAGCAGGTCCTCGGGCCGGGAGAGGACACGGCCGCGCTCCCACGCGGCGCGGAGGCGCTCCTCTCCCAGCGCGGCCTCGCACCGGCCCACGAGCCCCCGGACCCAGGGGTCGTCCGTGTCGTCGATGCCCCGGAGCGTACGGGCCGCGCTCAGGGCGGTGGCGGCGCGCTCGGCGTCTCCCTGGTCGAGGCACCACGCGGCGGCGTGCTCCACGGCGGTCGCGCGCGCCACGTCGTCCCCGGTCCCCGCGATCAGGCCGAGCGCCTCGGCGTGCAGGGCACGGGCGGCGCCGGAGTCGCCCCGGGCCGTCTCGGCGCGGGCCAGGACGCCGCTCAGCAGGGCGACGAACTGGGTGGGGGCCCGCTCCGGCGCGATCGCGAGCGCCTCCCGCAGCCACCGGACGGCCTCGTCGAGGTCGCCGCCGAGCAGCGCGAGCTCGCCCAGCGCGCCGCGGACCCGCGCCCGCCCGAGCGCGTCCCCGCCCCGGTCGGCGGCCGCGAGCGCCCGTTCCAGATCGGCCCGGGCACCGGTGTGATCGCCGGCCCGGGCCCGCGCCTGCCCCAGCTGGACGAGCAGCATCATGGGCGCGGGGATCTCCTCGACCGCGCCGATCTCGGCGGCACGCGCCCGCGCCCGTTCCAGCGCCGACGCGGCGTCGGTCCAGGATCCACGGTTCGCCAGGATCAGGGCCAGCTCGTACAGGCAGAACGCCTGCCCCCACCGGTCGCCCACCTCGTCGAACAGGTCCAGCGCCGCCCGAACGTGCGCCTCGGCCCGTGCCGCGCCGCCCGCGGTCCACTCGAACTCCACGATCCCCTCGACGAGCCGGGTCATCGCCCGCAGCCACGGGTCGGCGTGCCTGCCGAAGCGCTCGACCGGGATGCCCGGGTCGCGTGCGCCTGCGAGCGCCCAGGCCGCGAACGCCGCCGGGTGATCGCTTCGCTCGATCACCCGCAGGGCCCGGCCCAGGGCCGGGGTGACCTGCCGGACGCCGAACGGCGTGCCGCCCGACGAGGCGATCAGCACGCAGATCGCGTGGGCCGTCTCGCAGCCGGGCGGTGGTTCGGGTCCGACTGTGTCGAGGACCCTGGCCGCCCACTCGCCGGCCTGACTCCACCCGCCCCGCAGGACCCACGGCCAGACCCGTGCGAAGACCATCCGCAGCGCGGTCTCCGTCCGCCCGGACACCACCGCCCGGCCGAGCGCTGCGTCCAGGTTTCCCTGATCGGCGTCGAGCCGCGCCAGCCAGGCGAGCTGGTCGCGGCCGCGCAGCAGCGGCTCCGCGGTCTCCGCCAGTTCCAGGAAGTACGCGCCGTGCGCGCGCGTCACCGCCGCCGTCTCTCCCGCGTCCTCCAGCCGGCCGGCGGCGTACTCCCGGACCGTCTCCAGCAGCCGGTACCGCGCTCCCACGCTGTCGGCGATGACCAGGGACTTGTCCACCAGCCCGGCCAGTGCCTCGACCACGTCGCCGCCGGGCGCGCACACCCGGCGTACGGCCTCGGCGTCCGCGCCGCCCACGAACACCGACATCCGGCGCAGCAGCGCCTGCTCGGCCTCATTGAGGAGGTCCCAGCTCCAGTCGACGACCGCCCGGAGCGTACGGTGCCGGGACAGGGCCGACCGCCGGCCGTGGTCGAGAAGGCGGAAGCGATCGCCGATCCGTTCGGCGAGCTGGTCGGCGGTCAGCGACCGCAGGCGAGCGGCGGCGAGCTCGATGGCGAGCGGGATGCCGTCCAGTTCGCGGCAGACGCGGACGACGTCGTCCGTCACGGCGAAGCCGGGCCGGACCGCCGCCGCCCGATCCGCGAAGAGGCTCACCGCCGGAGCCTCCCGGGGGTCGGTGCCGGGTTCCGGCAGGCCGAGCGGCGCCACCGGGAACAGCGACTCCCCCGCGATCGCCAGGGGCTCCCGGCTGGTGGCGAGGATCCGGACCTCCGGCGCGGCCGCCAGCAGGCGTTCGGCCAGCTCCGCCGCGGCGTCGACGAGGTGCTCGCAGTTGTCGAGGAGGAGCAGGAGGCGGCGGCCGGCGAGCGCCGCCACCAGCCGGCCCAGGAGATCCGCGGGCGCGAAGGCGCTGGTCTCGCCGTCGTCCACCGCGGCCAGGACGGCCGGCGCCACGCCGCCGGGCGCGGTGACGGCTCCGAGCTCGACCAGCCGGACCGGCTCCGGCCAGCTGTCCGCGACCTCGACGGCCAGCCGCGTCTTGCCGGTGCCGCCGAACCCCGTGAGGGTGACGAGCCTGGCGTTCTCCAGGGCGGCGCGGACCGCGGCGAGTTCGCGATCGCGGCCGATGAACCGCGTCGACCGGGCGGGCAGCGCGCCGGGCCGCGCCGCGGCCTGCTCCCGCAACGCCGCCAGATGCGCCGCCCGCAGCTCCGGCCCGGGATCGACGCCCAGCCCGTCCGCGAGCGCGTGCCGCGCCCGCTCGTACGCCTCCAGGGCGTCGGCCCGGCGACCGGCCGCGCACAGGACCCGCATGAGCCGGGCCTGCAGGCGTTCCCGGGTGGGATAGGCGGCGGCCGGCTCCTCGACCTCCGCGACCGGCACCGGCACCCCCGCGGCGAGCGCGGCGTCGATCCGGTCCTCGACCATGGACAGCCGCAGCTCTTCCAGCCGCGCCGCGGGCGCGGCGGCGAAGGCCGCACCGGCCGCGTCCGCGAGGGGCGTACCCCGCCACAGGGCGAGCGCCTCGTCCAGGACCGCGACCGCGTGAGCCGGCTCGCCCGCCGCGCGTGCGTCGGCCGCCGCCCGCTCGAACGCCTCGGCGTCGACCTCGTCCGCCGGCAGGTCCAGGCGGTAGCCGGCGGGGTGGGAGGCGATCAGCCCCCGGTCCTCGCCGAGCGCGCGGCGCAGCCGGGCGACGAGACTCTGCAGGGCGCCGGCCGGATCGACGGGCGGCTCGCCGTCCCACAGGTCGTCGATGAGCCGCTCGGCCGTGACCAGGCGCCCGGGATCGAGCGCGAGCCGGATCAGCAGCAGGCGCAGCCGCGCCCCGCCGACCTCGACCGGCCGCCCGTCCCCGCCCCGCACCTGCAGCGGCCCCAGTATCCGGATACGCATGGCGGGACGAGCATAGATCTCCGATGTCCACTGCGCTCCAGGCCGCAGCGGACCCCGGATGACCTCATCGCATCAGCGGTAGGTCACGCCGGACGGCGGGTACTCGCCGGCCGCAGGCCGTCGACGACGACCGTCAGGCCCAGGCCCTCCGAACCGGGCGGGAGACGCTGCTCCATGGTGAGCACCCCGGCGATGATCGCGTGGAGCCCGTCCGCGTCGATGTCCGGCCGGACGGCCCCGGCCGCCTGCGCGCGGGAGAGGAGGACCGCCACGGCCTCCTGCAGGCCACGGCCGACCTCGAGGACGTCGCCGATGTCCGACGGGTCGGTCAGCGCGGTCGAGACGGCGAGGTTGTGCCGCGACTCGGCGGTCAGTTGCCGCAGGAAGGCGAAGAACGCCTCCCCCGGATCGGCGGCGTCGGCGAACCCTCGCGCGGCCGTCGTCAGCTCCTCCAGCCGGTCGACGATGACCGCCTTGAGCAGTTCGTCCTTGGTCGGGAAATGACGGTGCACCGTGCCGGCGCCCACTCCCGCACGGCGGGCGATGTCGTCGAGGCTGACCGACGGCCCCTCGGCGGCGAAGGCCTCACGGGCGGCGGACAGGACCCGTTGCCTGTTCCGGAGCGCGTCCGCGCGTGGTGACCTGCGCTTTCGGGCGTCGGCTGATGTGTCGTCCGGCATGGCTCCCTCAGAATGCGTTGTAAACGGGGCGAGCGCCCCGTATATTCCTAAGCGGGGCGCACGCCCCACTTTAGTCGATCCCCATGGGAGATCTCGTGATCGTTGTAACCGGTGCGAACGGCCCCCTCGGCCGCCTCGTCATCGACCATCTCCTGGCCCGGACGCCGGCCGGTGAGCTGGCCGTCAGCGTCCGCGACCCCGCCCAGGCGGCCCGGCTCTCCGAACAGGGCGTCCGGGTGCGCCACGGCGACTTCGACCGGCCCGAGACGCTCCGGGACGCCTTCGCCGGAGCCACCACGGTCCTGATCAACGCCACCAACTACGGCACCGCGTCCGAGACCCGCGCCCGGCAGCACACGGCCGCCGTCGACGCCGCGGTGACAGCAGGCGCCGGCCGCATCGTGTTCACCGGCTGGCAGGACCTGGACCGCTGTCCGCTCGACTTCGTCCGTGACTTCGCCGCGGCGGAGAAGCTCGTCGCGACGTCCGGCACCGGGTGGACGATCCTGCGCATGACGTACGGCATGGCGGCGTCCCTCGCCCGCGACGTCCGGTCGTCGATGGACACCGGCGCCCTCACCGCCCCGGCCGGCGACGCCCGCGCCACGCCCGCGGCCGTCACGGACCTCGCGGAGGCGACCGCCAACGTCCTCATCGAGGCGGGCCACGACGGCCGTACCTACGAGCTGACTGGCCCGGACGCGATCGGCTGGCATGACCTGGCGTCTCTCGCGAGCACGCTGGCCGGCCGGGAGATCCGCTACCGCCCGGCCTCGGACGAGGAGTGCCGCGCCCAGTGGACGGCGGCCGGGTGGCCGCAGGCGGCGGTCGAGATGCTGATCGCCTACTACGGCGCCTTCCGGTCCGGATGGGCCGGCACGCCCCGTCCCGACCTGGCGGACCTGCTGCGCAGACCGGCGATCTCCTCCCTCGACGCGGTCCGGCAGACGCCGCTCCCCTGACCCGCGTCCGGCACATCGGCGCCGCCGGCCGGTTCCGCGAAGCTTGTCAGATGATCTCGAGGTTGGCCATCATGCCCATGTCCTCGTGTTCGGCGTTGTGGCAGTGGAAGAGGTAACGGCCGCGGTAGCCGTCGAAGCGGGTGATGATCTCCGCCGATTCGCCCGGCCGCAGCGAGACGGTGTCCTTGAGGCCCGCGTCGTGCGGCAACGGCCTCTTCCCGCCGCGTGAGAGCACACGGAAGCCGACCAGGTGCAGGTGGACGGGGTGGTGGGCGTCGGCGACCAGCCGCCACACCTCGACGTCGCCGAGACGGGTGGTGACGTCGGAGCGGGCGGGGTCGAACGGCTTGCCGCCGATCAGCCAGCCGTGACCGCCGTGCATCCGCCCTGCGCGGAACGCGAAGTCGCGTACCCGCGTGGCGTCCGACCGGCGCCAGGCCGGCAGGTCGTTCGCGAGGGTTCGCGGGACGCGGCTGTCGTCGGCGGCCTTGCGCACGACCCGGAAGGCCATCACGTCGCGGGTACGGCCGGAGCCGAGCCGGTTGACGATCCGGACACGGCCGCCGACCGGGACGCCGGAGAAGTCGATGACCACGTCGTAGCGTTCCGCCGGCGCGATCGGCAGGGACCGGTGGGCGACCGGCGCCGCGAGCAGTCCCTGGTCGGCGCCGACCTGGACGAGATCGAGCCGGCGCCGTCGTCGGTGACCGCCTCGAGCTCGTAGTGCCGGGCGTTGGAGGCGTTCAGGATGCGCAGCCGGTACCGGGCCGCGTCGACCTCGTGCACGGGCCACGGGGCGCCGTTGACCAGGATCACGTCACCGAGCACTCCGGCGAGGTAGGCCCCGCGGACGCCCGGCCGCTCCCGCAGGGTGGGGTCGAGAGCGGGATAGTCGAGGCCGCCGTCGGCGGCGAACGCACGGTCCGCGATCATGAGCGGCAGCTCGCGCCGCCCGGCGGGCAGACCGAGCGAGTCCTCGGCGTCGTCGCGCACGATCTGCAGCCCGGCGAGTCCCCGCCAGATCGCGGGGGCGGTGAAGTCCATCCGGTGGTCGTGGTACCAGAGCAGTGTCGGCCGCTGATCCATCGGGAACGCGTAGTCCCGCGTCAGCCTGGTCACCACCGCCCGCGGATCACGCATCCCGTGCATGCCGCCCATCCCCTGCATGCCGCCCATCCCCTGCATGCCGCTCATCCCCTGCATGCCGGGCATCGTGTGGGCGGGGTCCGGCCAGCCGTCGGGCAGGACGAGGTCGGTCGGGTATCCGTCGGACCTCGGCGTGTTCCGTCCCCCGTGCAGGTGCACGACGGTCGGCACGGGCAGTTCGTTGCGGTGCGTCACGGTGATCGGCCGGCCTCGGCGCGCCTCGATCGTCGGGCCCGGGAAGGTGCCGTTGTACGTCCACATCGATGTCCTGACACCGGGCAGGATCTCCAGGGCCGCCTCGCGCTGGGTGATCTCGTACCGGTCGACGCCGCCTGCGGTGCTGACCGGCTTCAGCACGGACGGAAGCGGCAACGGCACCTGGAACGCGGGCGGCAGCGGCACCGCGCTGCGCAACTCGGCGCCGGTGACCGACGGCCGGCGGGACAGCGCGGCCGCGGTCGACAGCCCGGCGCCCGCCATCAGCCCGAGCGCCCCGCCGATGCCCAGCACCTGGCGCCTGTTCACCGTCGGCTCACGCAACGTCGGCCTCCTCAAGTGAGGCCGGCCGCCGCCAGACGGCGATGAACAGCACGACGAGCCCGACGATGGTCAGCACGCCCAGCGGAAGGTGCAGCCACAGCGCCCCGTCCATCCCGGCGAAGTACTGCACGGTCTCGGCCGCTACCAGGGCCAGTGTGGCGAGGAACGGCCACGCCTGACGCGACCGGACCCAGACCACGATCGCCGCGATCAACTGCAGATAGCCGATGGAGGTGACGACGTTCGCACCGGCCGCGTGCCAGCGCAGGCCGTCGTAGTCACCGCTCAGATACACGCCGGCGAACACGGGCTGGCCGAAGATCGCGACCACATGCGCGCTGACGAGGGCCCGCATCACCCATCCGGTGACCATGAGGCGTCCTCCTTCCGTTCTTGGTTCGCCTCCAGACGCTATGACTCCATAGTTATCTTGTCTAAGATCAATATTGCTATCCAGTTATTCTCCTGAAGGCATGAGGGGTCATGGATCTGAACTCGCTCAGGCAGTTCCTCGTGGTGGCGCGGCTGGAGCACCTCAGCCGCGCGGCCGACGAGCTCCGCATCGCCCAGCCGTCATTGAGCCGCACCATCGCCCGGCTGGAGAGCGAGCTCGGCACGCCGCTGTTCGACCGGGGCGGCCGCCTCCGGCTGAACGAGGCCGGCCTCTTCCGCGGTTACGTCGAACGCTCGCTGGGCGAGCTCGAGGCGGGCAGGCGAGCCGTCGCCGAGGCCACCAGCGAGGGTGTGCGCACCGTGCGGCTGGCGTCGGAGACCTTCCTCACCCTCACCGGGCCGCTGGCGGATTTCAAGCGCGCTCATCCCTCCGTCGAGGTCGAACTCCACTGGTCGCCGGCCGAGGACATGGCCCGCCGCCTGCGAGCCCAAGAGGTCGATCTGTGCGTCGCCTCCCAGCCGATCCGCGCCGAAGGCCTGGAACAGGTGCGGCTGCTCGATGAGGCGGTGGGGGTGGGCACGCCACTCGACCACCCGCTGGCGGGCCGTACGTCGGTGAGCGTCGACGAGCTCGCTGACCAGCCGTTCATCATCGCCCGCGAGGGGCACTGGCAACGGCGCCTGTTCGATCGGCTCTTCACCGCACGAGACCTCACACCGAAGATCGTCTGCGAAGTCGACGAGCTCAGCGCCATCGCCGGCCTGATCAGCGCGGGACTCGGCGTGAGTCTCGTCCCCGCCTTCGCCCGACGTGCGGCCATCCGCGCCCCGCTCATCTGGACCGCCGTCGACAGCCCCGACTGCCGTCGCGCGGTCACCCTGTTCTGGGGCGCCGACAGCCATCTGTCGGCCGCCGCCCGCCTGATGCGCACCACGATCACCGGTTGGAACTGGACCACCGCCGAACCACAGGAGAACGGCGGATGATCCCACGCCGCCTGACATCTCGGGGTGCTGTCTCGTCGTACTGGCGAGAAGCCAAGATTCCGCACCGGATGGAAGGGGTGGGTGGCGATGCCCACGCAACGCGAGGTCGCCGAAGCCGAGATCAGGCAGCAGGTCGGCAAGATAGTCGAGGGAATCCGCGCCAAGGATCTCGAGGGCCTGAAACAGCTTTACGCGACGGACGTCGTGTCCTTCGACGTCGAGCCGCCGCTGCAGCATGTTGGAATAGCCGCGAAATTGAAGAACTGGACGAAGGCGTTCACGTTCTTCCGGGATGTGGCTTATGAGGTTCGCGACCTGGCGGTCATCGTGGGCGATGATCTGGCGGTCGGGCACTGCTTCGGCCGGCTCAGCGGCACGCTGCAGAACGGGACGGCGACGAGCGGCATGTGGGTCCGGGCCACTTTCTGCTTCCGGAAGATCGACGGCACCTGGCTGATCGTGCACGACCAGGCTTCCGTGCCGTTCGACATCGCGAGCGGCAAAGGCGTGACAGACCTCGAGCCCTGACGGGTCGCGGAGGTCCGGGACGTCGCCCGGCGGCGCCTCCCGCCCCGCCACCGACCCGGTTTCGCGGGTCGGCGGCGCTGCCGCCGGTGACGCCCTGGTCCGTTCCGACCGGGGCGTCCGAGCAGGTCCAGGTGGCCGCGGGTCAGTCGGTCAGGGCTCTGATCGCCTGGGACAGGGCACGGGGGACGTCGTCGATGAGGAGATGGCGGCCGTCGCGGACGATCTGCTTCCCGGAGACCATGACGTGGCGGACGTCGGCCGGAGAGGCGGCGAAGACGACCGACTCGGCGAGGTGGCCGGGGGCGGCGCCGGCCAGCCGGACCGAGTCCAGGTCCACGGTCACCAGGTCGGCGTACGAGCCCGGTTCGATGCGGCCCGCCTCGGACCAGCCCAGGGCCGAGTGGCCGTTGCAGGTCGCGGCGGCCAGCAGCTCACCGGCCGTCCAGTTGCCGCGCCTGCGGGTGCGGAGCCGTTCGTCGAGCTCGACCGCGCGGGCCTCCTCGAACAGGTCGATCATCGCGTGCTGGTCGGAGCCGAGCGACAGCGGCGACCCGGCCGCGACCAGCTCGCGGGCCGGCCCGATGCCGTCGGCGAGGTCGCGTTCGGTGGTCGGGCACATGCACACGCCGCTCTGGCTGGCGCCGAGCAGGCCGATGTCATCGGCGGTGAGGTGAGTGGCGTGGACGGCGACGGTCCGGCCGCCGAGCGCACGCCGGTCGGCGAGCAGTTGCGTGGGCGTCACGCCGTACGTCTCCAGGCACGCCTCGTTCTCGGCGGGCTGCTCGGACAGGTGGACGTGCAGCGGGGCGCGGCGCCCGCGGGCCCACTGGGCGACGGTCCGGATCTGGTCGCCGGGCACGGCGCGTACGGAGTGGATGGCGGCGCCGATCCGCGCGTGGTCGCCGGCGCGCAGGTCCTCGACGCGCTCGGCCCACGCGTCTGCGGTGCCGTCACCGAACCGCAGCTGCGGCCCCTCCAGGTCCTTGCCGATCCCGCCGGTCAGGTAGCAGGCGTCGAGCAGCGTGATCCGGATGCCGGCCTCGCGGGCGGCCTGCATCAGCGCCGCGCCGAAGGCGTTCGGGTCGGCGTACGGCGTGCCGCCCGGGGCGTGGTGGACGTAGTGGAACTCGCCGACGCAGCTGATCCCGGCGAGCGCCATCTCGGCGTACACCACCCGGGCCAGCGCCAGGTAGGAGTCCGGGTCGAGCCGGGCCGCGACCTCGTACATGTGGGTGCGCCAGGTCCAGAAGTCGCCCCTGCCCGTCTGGACCCGCCCGCGCAGCGCGCGGTGGAAGGCGTGGGAGTGCACGTTGGCCATGCCGGGCAGGGTCAGTCCGGGCAGGCGTTCGGCGTCCGGCGGCGCGGGCACGCCCGGGGTGACCCGGACCAGCCGCTCCCCCGCGACCTCGAGGAGAACGTCGGCCGCGACGCGGTCGCCGAGCCAGGCGTGTTCGGCATGCAGTCTCATCCGACCAGGTCCCCCTGCGAGGCGATCACCGATCTCGGCGTGCGGTTTCATGGGGTGACCAGGTCTTCCAGGACGGCGGCGAGCGCCTCGACGCCGGCGAGGCAGTCGGCGGTCTCGGCGTGCTCCTCGGGTGCGTGCGAGACGCCCGTGGGGTTGCGGACGAACAGCATCGCGGTGGGGACGTGCGCCGACAGGATGCCCGCGTCGTGCCCGGCGCCGGTCGGCAGGACGGGGACTCCGCCGAGGGCCTTGGCGAGCCGGTCGCGCAGCTCCGCGTGGAAGTCGACGACCTGCGTGTAGGACTCCTCGGCGAGGGCCACCTCGACGCCGTGCTCGCGGGCGGCGTTCTCGGCGGCGGCGCGGATGTCGGCGACGGTCGCGCGTACGGCGGCGTCGTCCGGCGCGCGGGTGTCGAGCCAGGCCTGGACGGCCGAGGGGATGGCGTTGACGCCGTTCGGGGTGACGCGGACCTTGCCCATGGTCGCGACCGCCTCGTTACGGGCGGCGGCGTCACGGGCGGCCAGCACGGTGTGCGCGAACGGCAGCATGGGGTCCCGGCGGTCTCGCAGCAGGGTGGTGCCCGCGTGGTTGCCCTGACCGGTGAAGTCGAACCGCCAGCGGCCGTGCGGCCAGATCGCGCTCGCCACCCCGACGGGCGTCTCGAGGGCCCGGCCCTGTTCGACGTGGAGCTCGACGAAGCAGCCGACGCCCGCGAGGAGGTCGGGGTCCGGGCCGATCGCCTCGGGGTCGCGCCCGTCGGCGGACATGGCGTCGGCCCAGGTCACGCCGTCGCCGTCGCGCAGGGCGCGGGCCCGTACCGGGTCGATGGCACCGGTCAGCAGACGGGAGCCGAGGCAGGCGACGCCGAACCGGGCGCCCTCCTCCTCGGCGAAGACGGCGATCCCCAGCGGCCGGGCCGGCGTCACGCCGCGCTCGCGCAGCAGGTCGACCGCGGCCAGGGCCGACACGACGCCGAGCGGCCCGTCGAACGCGCCGCCGTCCGGCACGGAGTCCAGGTGACTACCGGTCAGCACGGCGTCGCGGCGGCCTCCGGGAACGTCCCACCAGGCGAAGAGGTTGCCGTTGCGGTCCTCCTCCACGGTCAGCCCTCGCCGGCCCGCCTCCTCGGCGAACCAGGCGCGGCACTCCCGGTCGGCGGCCGTCCAGGAGAACCGCCGGTAGCCGCCGCCGGAGACGCGCCCGATCGGGAGCAGCTCCCGCCACATCTCTTCGTAGCCCATCGCCTCTCCTCACACGATCCCCGGCCCACGCCTCCGGCCGCCTTTGCTCTGCTCACGCGGAGTATGCACCTGGATCGTTCCGATGCCTACCGGGGGTGAGCAGAGCAAAGGTCGCTGGCGGAGGGGGCCTGGCCGGGGGTGGTGACGCCTTACCGCCGCCCGTCTCCTCACTCGGGACGCGCGGTGTCCTCATTCATCGGGACACGGACGCCGCGCTCGGCCGCGACCTCGTCGGCGCGGTCGTAGCCGGCGTCGACGTGCCGGATGACGCCCATCCCCGGGTCGTTGGTCAGCACCCGCTCGAGCTTCTGCGCGGCGAGCGGCGTGCCGTCGGCCACCGACACCTGCCCGGCGTGGATGGACCGGCCGATGCCGACGCCGCCGCCGTGGTGGATCGACACCCAGGACGCACCAGAAGAGGCGTTGACCAGGGCGTTCAGCAGTGGCCAGTCGGCGATCGCGTCGGAGCCGTCGGCCATGCCCTCGGTCTCGCGGTACGGCGAGGCGACGCTGCCGGAGTCGAGGTGGTCGCGGCCGATCACGATCGGGGCGCTGATCTCGCCGGTCTCCACGAGCTTGTTGAACTCCAGGCCGGCCCGGTCGCGCTCGCCGTAGCCGAGCCAGCAGATCCGCGCGGGCAGGCCCTGGAAGTGGACCTTCTCCCCCGCCATCTTGATCCAGCGGGCGAGCTGCTCGTTCTCGGGGAACAGGTCGAGGATCGCCTTGTCCGTACGGGCGATGTCCTTCGGGTCGCCGGACAGCGCCGCCCACCGGAACGGGCCCTTGCCCTCGCAGAACAGCGGCCGGATGTAGGCGGGGACGAAGCCGGGGAAGTCGAACGCGCGGGTGTACCCGGCGAGCTGCGCCTCACCGCGGATCGAGTTGCCGTAGTCGAAGACCTCCGCGCCGGCGTCCTGGAATCCGACCATCGCCTCGACGTGCGCGGCCATCGACTCGCGGGCGCGGGTGGTGAAGCCCTCCGGGTCCTTGGCGCGCTCGTCCGCCATGTCCTCGAACGCGACGCCGCGCGGCAGGTACGACAGCGGGTCGTGGGCCGAGGTCTGGTCCGTGACGACGTCGATCGGCGCGCCCATCTCCAGCAGCTTCGGCACGATGTCGGCGGCGTTGCCGAGCAGGCCGATGGACAGCGGGCGGCGGGCGTCGCGGGCCTCCACGGCCAGGCGCAGGGCCTCGTCGAGGTCGTCGGCGCGCACGTCGCAGTAGCGGTGCTCGACGCGGCGGTCGATGCGGGACGGGTCGCACTCGACGCAGATCGCGACGCCGCCGTTCATGGTGACGGCGAGCGGCTGCGCGCCGCCCATGCCGCCGAGCCCGGCGGTGAGCGTGATGGTCCCGGCGAGGGTGCCGCCGAACCGCTTCGCGGCCACCGCCGCGAACGTCTCGTACGTGCCCTGGAGGATGCCCTGCGTGCCGATGTAGATCCACGACCCGGCGGTCATCTGGCCGTACATCGTGAGCCCGAGCGCCTCCAGGCGGCGGAACTCCTCCCAGGTCGCCCACTGCGGGACGAGGTTGGAGTTGGCGATGAGCACGCGCGGCGCCCACTCGTGGGTGCGCATGACGCCGACCGGCTTGCCGGACTGGACGAGCAGCGTCTCGTCGGCTTCCAAAGACCGCAAGGAGCGGACCATCGCGTCGAACGCGTCCCACGAGCGCGCCGCCCGGCCGGACCCGCCGTACACGATCAGCTCGTCGGGGTGCTCGGCCACCTCCGGGTCGAGGTTGTTCATGAGCATGCGCAGGGCGGCCTCCTGCTGCCAGCCCTTGGCGCTCAGCGTCGTGCCGCGCGGCGCGCGGACGGGACGAGGACCCATTCTTCTCTGTCTCCTTTACTCAGGCCAGCGGGCCGGTGACGGATTCGGCGGCGGCGACGAGGGAACCGTCGCGGACGAGGTCGACCGCGGCGGCGATCTCCGGAGCCAGGTAGCGGTCCGGTCCGGGTGCGGGCACGCGGGAGCGCAGGGCGGTGACCACCGCGCCGGTGGCCGGCCCGGGACGCAGCGGGGCGCGCAGGTCGAGGGCGCGGGCGGCGGTCAGGATCTCGATGGCGATGACGCGGGTCAGGCCGTCGACGGCCCGGCGCAGCTTGCGCGCGCCGCTCCAGCCCATCGAGACGTGGTCCTCCTGCATGGCGGAGCTGGGGATCGAGTCGACGCTCGCCGGGACCGCGAGCCGCTTCAGCTCCGAGACGATGCCCGCCTGGGTGTACTGCGCGATCATGTGGCCGGAGTCCACGCCCGGGTCGTCCGCGAGGAACGCCGGCAGCCCGTGCGACCGGGCGACGTCGAGCATCCGGTCGCTGCGGCGCTCGGAGATCGACGCGACGTCCGCGACCGGGATCGCGAGGAAGTCCAGCACGTACGCGACGGGCGCGCCGTGGAAGTTGCCGTTGGACTCGACCCGGCCGTCCGGCAGCACGACCGGGTTGTCGATCGCGGAGGTCAGCTCGCGCGAGGCGACGAGGGCGGCGTGGTCGAGGGTGTCGCGGGCGGCGCCGTGCACCTGCGGCGAGCAGCGCAGCGAGTACGCGTCCTGAACGCGGGTGCAGTCGGGGCCCCGGTGCGACTCCATGATGGCCGAGTCGGCGAGCAGGGCCCGCAGGTTGGCGGCGCTGACGCCCTGGCCCGGATGCGGCCGGAGCTCCTGCAGGTCGGCGGCGAAGACCCGGTCGGTGCCGAGCTGCGCCTCGACGCTCATCGCGGCGGCGACGTCGGCGGCCTTGAGCAGCCGGCGCAGGTCCTCGATGGCCAGCACGAGCATGCCGAGCATGCCGTCGGTACCGTTGAGCAGGGCCAGGCCCTCCTTGGCGACGAGGCTCAGCGGTTCGATGCCCGCCTCGGCGAGCGCCTCGGCGGCGGGGCGCAGCCGCCCGTCGGCGTCGCGCACCTCGCCCTCGCCGATCAGGGCGAGGGCCACATGCGAGAGCGGCGCCAGGTCGCCGGAGCACCCGAGGCTGCCGTACTCGTGCACGATCGGCGTGATCCCCGCGTTGAGCAGCGCGGCGAGGGTCTCGGCGGTCACCGTCCGCACGCCCGTACGCCCGGTGGCGAGCGTGCTCAGCCGCAGCAGCATCATCGCCCGGACGACCTCGGCCTCCACCTCCGGCCCTGAGCCGGCGGCGTGCGAGCGGACGATGTTCAGCTGCAGCTTGGCCCGCAGGTCCTCGTGGATGTGCCGGGTGGCCAGCGCGCCGAAGCCGGTCGAGATGCCGTACGCGGGCGTCGGCCGCGCGGCGAGCTCGTCGACGTGCGCCCGGGCGACGGCGATCGCCTTGAGGGCCTCATCGGTCAGCGCGATCCGCGCGCCGTGCCGGGCGACGGCCACGACCTGGTCGAAGGCGAGCGGCCCCACCCCGACGTCGACAGACGCACCATTGGTCGTATCCATGCCTCTATTGGACTCGACCCGTCCGGCGACCGGGACCCGGGGGGCCGTGCTGATGTCTGAGATGCGAGACTCTTGGAATGGCCGCCGACCAGGTCCCCGCGGCGCGGCGCGCGCTGGCCGTGCTCCGGCTGCTCGCGTCGTCCGCCCGGCCGCTCGCCGCGTCCGCGATCGCCCGGGAGCTCGCGCTGCCGCGGTCCAGCACGTACCACCTGCTCACCGCCATGGCCGAGGACGGCTTCGTCACCTACCTGCCCGAGGACCGGCTGTGGGGCCTGGGCGTGACGGCGTTCGAGATCGGCTCGGCGTACCTGCGGCAGGGCCCCCTCGAACGGCTGGCCCGCCCGCTCCTCGTCCGCCTCGTCGACCGGCTCGGCGAGATCGGCCAGCTCGGCGTCCTGCACGGCGCCGAGACGCTGTACCTGCTGAAGGAGCAGCCCCGCCACCACGCGACCCTGGTCACCGACGTCGGCGTACGGCTGCCGGCGTACCTCACCGCCAGCGGCCGGTCGATGCTGGCCCACCTGCCGGCCGCGCAGGTCCGCGCGCTGTTCCCCGGGACCTTCGTCGACCGCACCGGCACCGGGCCGAAGTCCCTGCGGGAGCTGCGCCGGCTGCTCGCCGAGGACGCCCGGCGCGGCTGGGCGATCGAGGACGGCCACGTGACCGAGGGGTTCGCCAGCATCGCGGCGTGCAGCTTCGACCACGTCGGCCGGCCCGCCGCCGCGATCACCGTGACGTTCCGCCGCGAGTCGCGGAGCGAGGACGAGTGGCCGGACATCGCCGCCCGCGTACGGGAGGCGTCCGCGGAGCTCACCCGCCGCCTGTCCGGCCACGCCCCCGAGTGATCCGCGACACATGCCCGTGACCCCGGCGCCCCCTGGATATCCGGTCGACCGCGTTGATCGCGATCGTTAGGCTGGATCCACCCTGCGGCTGCTGAACCCGGGGAGCACGTCGCCGGACGCACTCCGGCGGCATCCCGTGCGCCATCGATCGACGGATGGCGGCGCGACCTTCGTATGCCCTCACACCAGCAGTCACCAGGAAGGCCTCATGACCACCCTCAAGCGGCACGGCGCCGGCTCCCAGGACCCGCGGCTCGTCCAGGCCGACGACGACTGGCTCACCCTCCCCAACCGGTGGGACGTTCCCGTCGACATCTGCGCCGGACCGGACGTGCCCATCGAGTCCAGCGCGATCGACGAGATCCTCACCGTGCTGGAGACCGCCGGCACCCTCGAACAGCTCGCCGCGGCGACCGGCCATCCCGGCGCCGCCATCGACCGCGTCGCGCTCACGCCCGACCTGCACAAGGGCGCGGGCATCCCGATCGGCACCGTGCTGCGGACCCACGGCGCTCTGATCCCGCAGGCGGTCGGCAACGACATCAACTGCGGCATGCGGCTGGAGACGACGTCCCTGACCGTCGACGAGGTGCGCCCACGCCTGGACGCGCTGGAGCGGCGGCTCCGGCACCTGTTCTTCGAGGGCGGCCGGCGGATCGCGCTGTCCGGCGCGCAGCGCGAGGCGCTGCTGCGCGACGGCCTGCCCGGGCTGCTGGACGCGGGACGTCCGGCCGCCGACGGGGTGTGGTCGGCCCTGCGACCGGGCGACGCCGATGCCGGGCGGATCCACGCGGCGCGGTACCCGACCACGACCGCGGAGGCGTACCGGGACTGGATCGACAGCGCGGGCGGCACCAGCTACGACAGCATCATCGGCAGCGTCGGCGGCGGGAACCACTTCGCGGAGCTGCAGTACGTCGCGGCCGTGCACGACCGGCAGGCCGCGTACGCCTGGGGCTTCACGCCCGGCCAGGTGGTGCTGATGGTGCACAGCGGCTCGCTGTCCCTGGGACACCAGGCCAACGCCACCGGGCTGGAGCAGGCGAAGGCGATGTGGCCGCACGGCGTGCCGCTGCCGGACAACGGCATCCTCCCCCTGCTGCTGGACGAGCGGTCCGAGGGGGCGCGGCGGCGGTACCTCGACGCGTTCGGCAACGCGGCGAACTTCGCGGTCGGCAACCGCTTCTTCCTCGCGCTCATGCTGCGCACCGGGCTGGCCGCCGAGTGCGGGGAGCTCACGGGCGAGGCGGTGTACGACGCTCCGCACAACCTGCTCTGGCAGGGCGACGACGGTCACGTCGTCCACCGGAAGGGCGCGACGCCGGCCGGCGGGTACGCCGAGGCGGCCGGCGGGCCGTACGCGATGTGGGGCGAGCCGGTCATCGTCCCGGGCTCGATGGGCGCGGCCAGCTTCGTCCTGCGCGGGCACGGGAACCCCCGTACGCTGGCCAGCGCCTGCCACGGCGCGGGCCGCCGCGTCCCCCGCGGCGCCGCCTCCCGCGGAAGCGACGCCGACCTGGACGCCTTCCTGCGGGACTTCCGGGTCGTCACGCCGCTCGACCACCACGACCCGGCCGTGACCCACCGGTCGGACGTGATGGCCGCGTGGCGCCGCGACCTCAAGCAGGAGGCGCCCTGGGTCTACAAGGACATCGGCCCGGTCGTGTCCAGCCTGAGCCGGGCGGGCGTCGCCGACCCGGTCGTCGAGCTCCGCCCGCTGCTCACCGTCAAGGGCTGATCGGCACGGCGGCCTACTGGGACTTCACGGCGTTGAGCGCGTTGACGGCGGCGGTGCCGAGGACCGGGCCGAAGTTGATGTGGCTGGCCATGGAGTTCTGGAAGCTGTTGAGCCCGATGAGGTAACCCCAGCCACGGGAGAGCTGGAGGTCGTAGAGGGACGGCCCGCCGCTGGCGCCGTGGCCCATGTCGCAGGAGATCTCCTGGTACGCCGGCGTCGTCACCTCGCCGACGCAGAAGCGCAGGTCGTGGGCGTTCGGGTCGATGTCGGAGCGGGCGGGGTGGGTGTCCTGGGGGTAGCCGAAGGAGCGGACGTCCGGCCACAGGCGGCCGTTGTTGGAGTCGCTGAACTGGTAGCCCTGCTGGCCCACGACGTCTCCGACCTTGCTGCCGGAGTTGTTGGGGTACAGGGCGATGGCGGCCATGTCATAGGTCTTGTCGCCGCCGTCGAAGTAGCCGTTCGGGGCCGCCCAGGCCTTGCCGGACCAGGTGCCGTACGGCCACTCGGCGTCGTGGTAGTCCGGGGCGAAGAGGAACTTGGAGTACCAGTGCTTCTTGCCGTCGGTGACGCAGTGCCCGGCCGTCCAGACCGTGCTGTGGTTGTTCGACGCGATCGTGGTCGCCGTGCACCAGTGGCCCTCGCCCGAGGTGTCGGTGAAGTACAGCTTGCCGATGGTCGTCGCGGGCATCACGCCGTGACCGGACCAGACCTTGGACTGCCAGAAGTACGTCAGCGACCGCGGTGCGGCGGTCCCGGCGGCGGCACCTGCGGCCGGGCTGCCGGGGCTGCTCTGCGAGATTCCCGGCGACGGCGGGCTGGACGGAGTGGTGGAGGTGTCGGTGGGCTCGGCGGCGGGAGTGGCGGCGGCCATGCGTTCGGGCGTCCAGTAGTCGGCGCCGTCGGCCAAGCTGGGGCTCGACTTCCCGGTGCCGCCGGTGACGGCGTCCGCCGGGGAGGCGGCGTGGGCGGTTCCGGTGGCGACGGTGAGAGACAGGGCGGTCGTGGCGAGCAGGGCGCCGATGGACCTGAGTCGACGTTGCACGGTGTCCCCTTAACGATCATGGACGTGACGCACACAGTCGACTTGATCTTGATGGCGGCCCGGCGACCGGAAGATGATCATTAAGTGACTTGATCAATCAGTCAGCGCCGGTGGCACCCCGTCACGGCACCGGCCTCACTCGAGGAGGCCGGTCCGTTGCAGCCAGTCCTTGGCCACGGCCGCGGGATCGACCTCGTTGATCGAGATCTTGGTGTTCATGGCCAGCAGGTCCTCGGTGGTCAGCTTGGCCGAGACGGCGGCCAGCGCGGCCCGCCCGGCGGTGTTCAGCGCGGACCGGTAGACCAGCGGTGTCACGTTCTGCGCGCTGAAGAGGTGCTTCGGATCGGCCAGGACGACGAAGTGGTTCTCGGCGATCGCGGGCTCGGTCGTGAACAGGTTCGCCGCCTGGATGACACCGTTCCTGAGCTGCTGGATCATGGTGTCGCGGTCCCCGGTCTCGAACGGCTGGTAGCCACGGAATCCCAGTCCGTACGTTCCGCGCAGCCCGACCAGGCCCTGGTGCCGCGTCTGGAACTCCGGCGGCCCGCCCATCACGAGCCCGCGACGGGCGCGAGATCGGCGATGGTGCGCAGGTGGTACCGGTCGGCGGTCTGCTTGGACACCGTGACCGAGTCCTTGTCCTCCGCCGGCGCGGAGGCGAGCATCTCGAGCTGAGGCGGCAGCACGCGTCTCAGCACCGCGTTGACCTCGTCCGTGCCGACCGCCTCGCCGGTGTGGTCGAGCGACTCGGCGAGCGCGCCGTTGTACTCGGGCATCACCTGGATCTGTCCCGACGCGACCTGGTTGAAGTAGGTCTCCCGGTCGCCGAGGTCGAATCGCCGGATGACCTTGACGCCCTTCGCCTCGAGCGCCTGCGCGTAGATCTCGCCGAGCAGGTGGCTCTCGGGAAAGTTGGCCGACCCCACCGCGACCGTTCGCGGGGATGCCGCGGGCCGGTGGTGCCGGCCGTCGGGGCTCAGGACGAACGCCATGGCCGAGCCGCCGATGGCGGCGACGGCGACACCGGCCGCGACCAGCGCCCGGCCCCGGCCGTGCCACCACCGCCGTGGCCGTGGCACGGGAGGCGTCAACCCGCGCGTGAACCGATCCGGCCGGTCGACGGTCAGCCGGTCCGCACGCAGTGGTTCCTCCGGCGCGGCCGCCTTACTCTCCGCATAGCCGAGGAGCTGCAGCAGGACGTCGCGGGCGTCCGGCCGCCGCTCCGGGTCCTTGGCCAGGCACCGGCCGATCACGTCACGGAACGGCCGTGGAACGTCGTCGAGGCCGGGCTCGTCGTGCAGGATCCGGTTGAGCACCACGGCGACGGACTCGGTGCCGAACGGCGGTCGCCCGGTGGCGGCGAACGCCATCGTCGCCGCCCAGCCGAAGACGTCGGCCGCCGCGCCCGGTCGTTCTCCGTGCAGCCGCTCCGGCGCGGTGTACGCGGGGGTGCCGACGAGGCCGCTGCTGGTCGTCGTGTCGGTGTCCAGCGCCCGGGCGATGCCGAAGTCGATCACGCGCGGCCCGTCCGCGCCGATGAGGACGTTGTTCGGCGTGAAGTCCCGGTGCAGGACGCCGGCCTGGTGGGTGGCCGCCAGCGCCGACGCCGTGCCGACCATCAGCCGCTCGAGCGCGCCGCCGCGCAGCGGGCCGCCGGCCTCGACGAGTGTCTGCAACGACGGGCCGTCGACGTACTCGCTGACGATATAAGGGCGGTCGCCGTACATACCGAAATCGAGGACCTTCGCGGTGCAGAAGTCCGCCACCCGCCGCACCAGGGCCATCTGGTCGTGTAACTCGACCTGCGCCGCGGTGCCGCGCAGCAGCCGGGCGTGCAGGACCTTGACGGCGACCTGGCCACCATCACCGGCCACCGCGCGATAGACGACGCCCTGACCGCCCTCGCCCAGCCGCCCGGTGAGCCGGTGGTCGCCGATCCGGTCGGGATCTTCGGGGCGCAGCGGGTCGATGTCGCGCATCGCACTTCCCTTCCCCGGAATACGCGCAAGCCGGATTCGGAACCATTGTCACGCACTGAAACGGATCAGAGCTCCCCCGTCACGGCCGGGAAATCGCGCGAATTCACTCGGCCTCTCGGCCGGCGGGCTGTGAGGCTCGGTAGAGAGGCCCAAAAGGCGCACCCTTTTTGCGAGGCAAATCCGAAATTGCCGTCAGGCAGGCGGTTCCAGGCCCAGCGAGCGTACGAGGTCACGCATCTCCGCGCGGTACAGCGTCGCCGGGTCGCTGGCCAGTGGGCCGATGTGCCCGTAGATCTCCAGGGCCACGAGCCCGTGCATGCGGCCCCAGACGCGCAGCGCCAGCGCCACGGCAGCCGGGGGCAGGCCGGGGAAGTCCCGCCGGACCTCCGCGACCAGACCAGGATCGAAGTCGGACCAGTCGTAGTCGCCGTCGTGCAGGGCGGTCGCCCGTGGCCAGGCGGCGGCGACCAGGCCGGTCAGGCCGCCGCAGGCCCGGTGATGGGCCTCACGCGCCGCCCCGCCCTCGGGCGGCCGGAATCCCGGGACCGGGTCACCGTAGATGAGCCGGAAGCCCTCGGGATTGGCCAGCGCCCACTCGCGTACGGCATGGGCCCAGGCCACGACCCGGCCGCCGGGATCGGTCTCCGGGACGGCGTCGCGGGCGGCCTCCGCCCGGTCGACCAGCTCGGTATAGACGTCGGTGATCAGCGTTGTGATCAGGTCGTCGCGGGTGGCGAAGTAGCTGTAGATGGCTCCGGCGGTCATCCCCATCTCGCGGGCGATGGCGCGCAGCGAGATGGCGTCGGGCCCGCCGGCCGCCATCAGCCGGAGCGCGATCTCCTTGATCTCTCGGGTCGTCTCGGCGCGGAGCCGGGCCCGCCGGCTGATCGTCTGCTCTCCCACCCTTGACAGTCTACAGCGTTGCGCTACTGTTCGCCGTGTCAATATTGAACGCCGTGTAGTAAATGTACGGCACAGAGGAGCGTGGTCTGAACATGTCCCGTCACCGGGCCGGCCCGAGGCTGGCCCTGCTGGCATTCACCCAGCTCATCGTGGCTTTGGACTACAACATCGTGTACGTCGCCCTACCCGATATCGGCCGGGCGCTCGGCTTCACCGCCCAGTCCGTGCAGTGGGTGGTCAGTGCCTATGCCGTCGGGCTCGGCGGCCTCCTGCTCTTCGGCGGACGCGCCGTCGACCGGCTCGGCGCCCGGCGGATGTTCACGCTGGGACTCGCCCTGTACGGCGTGGCGTCCCTGGCCGGAGGCCTCGCCTCGGGGCCCGGTCTGCTGGTCGCCGCCCGGGCCGTCCAGGGAGTCGGCGGAGCCCTGCTCACGCCCGCGACGCTCGCGTTGATCTTCACCGGGTTCGCGGAGGGGCCCGAACGCAACCGGGCCATGGGCGCCTGGGGCATGGCGGGCAGCGCCGGCCTGGCCGCCGGCTCGCTGCTCGGCGGCGTCCTCACGAACTACCTGGGCTGGAAGTGGGTGTTCTTCGTCAACGTGCCGCTCGCCCTGGGCGCGGCGCTGGCCGGGCGCCGGCTGCTGACGGCCGACCCGCCGCGCAGGTCGGGCTGGGCGGGCTTCGACGTGCCCGGAGCGCTGCTGGCCACCGCGGGTTCGGCGCTTCTGGTGCTCGGCCTGGCGAGCGGCCCGGAGGCCGGGTGGGGCTCGCTGCGCGGCGCCGGCTCCCTGACCGCCGGCGCGGCGCTGCTGGCGCTGCTGCTGCTCGTCGAGTCGCGCACCGCCGATCCCCTCGTCCCCCTGCGGCTGCTGCGCAACCGCGGGCTCGCCACCACGATGGCGGTGATCGCCGTCTTCCAGGCGACGCTCGGCGGCGGCTACTACGTGCTCACCACCTACCTGCAGCCCGTCCTCGGCTACAGCGCGCTGGAGGCGGGGCTGGCCTTCCTGCCCCTCACGCTGGTCTGCATGGGCGCGGCACTGAAGGCCGCGCCGACGATGCTCGGCCGGTGGGGCTTCCGCGCCACGCTCTGCCTCGGCATGCTCGGCGCCGGCGCGGGGATCGCCGCCCTCGTCGCCGGCATCTCGGCGAACGGCAGCTTCTGGGCCCTGCTGCCCGGCAGCGTGCTGTGGGGCTTCTTCGGCGGCGTCGCCTTCGTCGCGGTGTTCGTCGCCGCCGGGTCCGGCGTGGCCCCGGCCGAGCAGGGCGTCGCGTCCGGGCTGGCCACCACCGCCAAGGAGATCGGCGGCGCGATGGGGCTGGCCGCCTTCGTCGCCGTGGCCAACGCGGGACTCGGCGCGCACCCGGCCCCGGCCCGCGTCCTCGGCGGCCTGCACGCCGCCGGCTGGACTGCGGCCGCCGTGACGGCCGCCGGAGGGCTGATCGCCCTCGTCCTCAAGCGTCCCTCGGCGCCCGCGCCGCAGGACACCACCACCATCGAGACCCTGGAAGGAATCGGCTCATGAGCGAGACCGTCGACCTCATCAAGCAGTACCTGGAGATCTGGAACGAACGCGACGGCGCCCGCCGCGACGCGCTCATCAAGGCGGCCCTGACGGAGGACTCGACCTATTCCGACCCGGACTACGCCGGCATCGAGGGCCACGCCGCGCTCTCCACCGCCATCGGCGCGGCCCACGAGAAGTTCGGCGCCCTCGTCTTCACCCTGGGCGAGGTCATCGGCGCCCACCACGACACCGTGCTGTTCACGTGGCGGCTCGGCCCGGCCGGTTCGGACGAGGCGGTGGCGACCGGCCACGACGTGATGGAGCTCGCCGGCGGCCGCGTCCGCCGGGTCGTCGGCTTCTTCTGACCGGCATCGTGATGCCGTACGGACGTCCCGTGACGTCTTCGGGACGTCTGCGGGGCGTTTTCGGGACGTCCGTACGGCGCCGGTCCGCCGCGAACCGCCGTCCTGATCGAAGGGCGACCGTACGGGACGGGGTACATCGACCGCCCGCGAGCGGCCGTACGGGAGGTCAGCTCAGCCGGCCGACAACCTTGGCGGCGGCCGCGACGAGCGAGTCGTCGGTCTTGGCGTCCTTGGTCGACCGGGTGGTGTAGACCGTGATGACGATCGGCGCGCGGTGCGGCGGCCAGGCGACCGCGACGTCGTTCCGCGTTCCGTAGTCGCCGGATCCGGTCTTGTCGCCGACGGTCCAGTCGGACGGGAAACCGGCGCGGATCAGCGCGCCGCCGGTCGTGTTCCGCCGCATCCAGTCGATGAGCATGGCGCGCTTGGGTGCCGGCAGCAGCGGGCTGAGGACGTACTTCCGCAGGTCGAGGCCCATCTGCCATGGCGTGGTCGTGTCACGGACGTCACCCGGGATGGCCGTGTTGAGGGTCGGTTCGTTGCGGTCGACGTGGGTGGTGACGTCCCCGATCCGCCGCAGCGCGGCCTGGAGGGCACTCGGTCCTCCCAGTTCCCGGAAGAGGAGGTTGGCCGCGGTGTTGTCGCTGTAGCGGAGCGCGGCGTCGCACAGCGCGCGGACCGTCATCCCCTTGTCGACGTTCTTCTCGGTGATCGGGGAATAGTTGACGAGGTCCTTCGAGGTGTACTTGACGACCGTGTTCAGCCGCTTCATCGAGTCCTGGCGCAGGACGGAGCCGGAGCTCAGGACCTTGTGCGTGGAGGCGTAGGCGAACCGTTCGCCGGCGCGCCAGCTCACGACCCGTCCCGTCCCGGTGTCGAGCGCCCAGACGCCGAGGCGCGCGTCGTGCTGCTTCTCCAGGGCCTGGAACGCCTGGTCGGTCCGCTCGGCGGCGGGCGTCGCGGTGGCACTCACCTTCGCGGACGCCGTGGTCGCGTGACCGGCCGTGCCACACGCCGTCAGAGGCACCAGCGTGAGAACGGCGAACGCCGCCACCCCGGCCCGGCGGCGAATGGACCGGTCTTCCTGTCGTGCGTAGGTCATGGCCGGAGTCTCACGGCCGCGCTCGTATGCCGTCAAAGACGGAAACCGGTTCATCGATGCTGTTCCGGCATAGACTCTGGTCGTGGACGTCCTCGGAGCCTGGCGAGCGTTCGTCAACGTGAGCGAGCACGGCAGCTTCACCGAGGGCGCGGCGGCGACGCGCATCCCGCAGTCCGTGGCGAGCCGCCGGATCGCCGCCCTGGAGAAGCATCTCGGCGAGCGCCTGCTGGACCGGTCGTCGCGCCAGGTGACACTCACGCGGTTCGGCCGCGACATGCTCCCGTCGGCCAAGCGCCTCGTCCGCCTGGCCGAGGCCATGGAGGACGAGGCCGAGCGCGCCAAGCTGAGCCCGCTTCGCCTCGCCGTCCCCGACGTCTGCGGCGTCCTCGACCTGGCGGTGCTGGACGCGGAGGCCCGCCGCAAGGGCGTCTACCTGGACTTCCATCCGGCGCCGCCGGCCGAACGGGCCGAGCTCGTCCGGTCCCGGGAGGTCCGCGCCGCCCTGACGGCGGTTCCGCCGGACGACGGGACCTGGTCGGTACGGCTCGGGCTGGCCGGCGCCGCCGACCCGCCCACCCGGACGGTCCACCTTGAGAGCCTCCGCGCGGACCGGGCGCCGCTGTCGGCGCGGCGACGCCGGATCTGGATCCAGCCCGAGGACGACGTCCCCCACATCCGGGACCGCGTGTTCCGGACGCGCGACGCGGTCGGCCTGCGGCCCGCCCAGGTCGCCGTCGCGCCATCCCTCGTCGCCGCCACGGCGGAGGTCGTGGGCGCGGGCGATCTCCTTCTATGCTCACCCAAGCAGGCGGAGGACCTCGGCCTGCACTGGCGCCCGGTCGGCGATCTCCAGGTCGCGCGCGGCTTCGAGGTGGTCGCGGCGATCGGCGACGACGCGGAGCGCGTCCGGACCCGGCTCCGGGCGGAGATCGCCCGCTGCCTGGGCGCTCACCGGCCCGACCGGGACGCGGGACCAACGGGTGAGACGACGGCTGGGGGTGCGCGGTGACGAGTGTCGAGGGCCTGATCCGTGAGCTGCGGCGGACGCTGGACGACGCGGGGCTCGGCGGCTCGTTCCTGGTCCGGGACCTGCACTCCGGCGACGAGATCGGCATCGAGCCGGACCTGGAGTTCCCGGTCGCCTCGCTCGTGAAGATCCCGCTGGCCCTCGCCACCCTCCAGCGCATCCGGCGGGGAGAGCTCGACGGCGCCACCCGGCTCCTGGTGGGGCCGGGCGGCGTCACGACTCCCGGGCCGGCCGGGCTGAGCAGGTTCCGTCATCCGGCCGAGATCGCCGTCGACGACCTGCTGCACCTCAGCATGGCGGTGAGCGACAACGCCGCGACGGACGCGCTGTTCACCCTCACCCCGCCCGCCGAGGTCGCGGCGATCCTGCACGGGCTCGGCGTACGCGGCATCACGGTCCGGCACACCATCGCCGACATCGCCGAGACCCTGGCCGGGCGCCTGCCCCGGGAAGAGGTCCACCTCGCCCACGCCCTCGCCATCGAGGCCGGAACGACCGGGCGGGGCCACCGGATCCCGCAGCTCGACGTGACGCTCGCGAACTCCGGCTCGGCACGGGCCTTCCTCGACCTGCTGCAGGCGCTGTGGACCCCCTCGAAGATCGACGCGGACGTCGCCGAGCGGGTCCGGGGCCTCATGGGCGACAACATGCTGCGGCATCGGCTGGCACCCGACCTCAGCTCCGACGCCTCACACTGGTCGTCCAAGACCGGAACGCTCCTCAACCTGCGCCACGAAGTGGGCGTGGTCGAGCACGCCGACGGCCGGATCTTCGGGGTGGCCGCGCTCACCGAGTCACGGGTGCCGGCGATGCACCAGCCCGGGGCCGAGGCGCTGATGGGCCAGGTCGCACGGACCCTCCGCGACCGCCTCCGCGCGATGTGACCCCGCGCCCCGGGGCTCAACGCGGCCGTCAGCCAGGCTCGTCGGCCGTGCCGACCAAGTCCTCGGGCGTACGCAGCGCATCAAGCGACGCATCGGACGTGCGCGGCGCATCGGACGTGCGCGATGCATTGGGCGTGCGTGGCCCGTCCGACGTGCGCGGCGCATCGGACCGGTGGACGGCGCCGGCCCCGTCGCCGGGCTCCCGGGCGGCGGCGGGACCCGCCGTCGCCAGAACCGAGCCGGCCAGGATCAGGGCGAAGGCGGTGACGATGCCGACGGTCAGCGGCTCGTCCAGGAACACCGCCCCGGCCGCCACCGCGATCGCCGGGTTGACGTACGTGATGACGGTGGCGCGGGCCGGACCCGCCTCCTTGATCAGCTCCAGAAAGGCCACGAAGGCGACCGCTGTGCACACGACCCCGAGACCGGCGAGGGCGGCCAGGACCTTGCCGGACGGCATGGCGGACGGGCCGGTGACGGCGGCCACGGGCGCGTAGACCAGGGCGGCCAGGGCCAGGCAGGCGGCCGTGAGCTGGAGCGAGGTGACGCTCTTCAGGTGGCGTGCGGCGATCAGCGGGGCCGTGGCGTAACCCACCACGGTCGCCAGCACCTCGGCGAGAGAGCGGGCGTCGCCGCCGGTCAGGTGTGGTGCGGTGAGGACCGCGACCCCCGCGAGGCCCACCGTCAGGCCCGCCGCCCGCCGGGGCCCGAGCCGGTCCGTGTCGCCGAAGAAGCGGGCCGCGGCGACTCCGACGATCGGCACGCCCGCGATCAGCAGGCCCGCCGTGGAGCTGGACAGGTGCCGCTCGGCGTCGCTGAGGGTGAACCAGGGGACGATGATCTCGATGCACGCGAAGGCCAGCAGGGGACGCCAGTGCGCCCGTACGGCACGGACGAGGCCGCCCTGCCGCAGCGCGAAGGGCAGGAGCAGCACGGCTCCGATCGCGCAGCGCGTGAACACCACCGTGGACGGGGACACCGCGTCCACCGCCACCTTGATCATCAGATAGGGGATGCCCCAAACCACTCCCATCAGGGAGAAGAGGAGCCAACCACGTGCAGTCATACGGCGAGTATCGGCCGGACGGCAGACGCCGTCTTGAACGCTGTTGCGGCAATGCGGCCCTTGCCCACGCTGCTCGGCCTACGCGCCCTGCCCTGCCCTGCCCATCCGCTCCACGACACGGCCCGTCAGGAATCGTGTGATGACCCGGCGGGCGTTCGGTCGCCGCAGGGTCACCTCTGTCCGCCGGAACCGCTCACGGAACTCAGGCTCGCGCGCACGGGTGCGGCGGTTTCGCGCAGCGGGCCGTGGGCGGAGCCGATCTCGACGCGCTCGCGGTCGGTATCGCGACGGCCCTGACCGCCATCCACCAGGCCAGGTTGATCCATCGGGACCTCAAACCCTCCAACGTGCTGCTGTCCCCGGTCGGTCCGCGGATCATCGATTTCGGTATCGCCCGCGCTCTGGACGCCACCGGGCAGCTGACGCGTACCGGGACGGTCATCGGCACCCCCGGCTACATCGCGCCTGAGCTGTTGGCCGGTGGCCGGCCGCTCCCGGCCGCCGACGTGTTCTGCTGGGGCGCCGTCGTCGCCTACGCGGGCACGGGCCGTCCTCCCTTCACCGGGGCCGGCGGCGCCGAGATCAACGACCGGGTCCAACACTCCGAGCCTGATCTGGACGGCCTTGAGCCGCACCTTCGCGAACTCGTCGCCCGTGCCCTCGCCAAGGATCCCGCCGCCCGACCGGCCGTTCCCCAGCTGCTCTCCGAGCTCACCGGCTCGCCGTCCGCTCCACCCCAGCCGTCCGCTCCACCCCAGTACGGGGACTCTCGCACCCGCCGGCTGACAACACGGTTCGACTCTCACGCTGCCCGGCGACTCGCCCCGTACGCGGGTCTGGGCGCGGTCGTACTCGTCGCGGCCGGCGCCGTCGCGCTGGCCCTGGCCGCGTCCAACGGAGATACCAGAGCGGGAAACAGCGGCCAGCCCACGACGGCGACCTCGTCCGCCACCAGCGCCACACCCTCGGCATCACCCACGAGCCCTCAGCCGGCCACCTCGTCCGCACCCGACCCGCAGCCCAGCACGCAATCGCCCCCTCCGAACCGGGGCCCGATCACCAACACCGCCAGCGGACTGTGCGTCGACACCGACGGCCCGCAGGGCTCTGGTGTCCACGTGCAGGTCCGTGACTGCGGGAACTACAGCGGCCAGCGCTGGAGCTACGACCAGGCCGCCTATCGCCTCGTCAACCCGCCCAGCGGCCTGTGTCTCGACACGGCCGGAGCCCCCGCCAGAGGAGTCAACGCCGTACTGAACCGGTGCGGGAACTACAGCGGCCAGCAGTGGCGCTACGACCCCGGCACCGGCCGGTTCACCAACCTCACCAGCGGTCTGTGTCTGGACACGGACGGGCCACCCGCCAACTACGTCGCCCTGGTGACCAACCCCTGCGGGAACTACACCGGCCAGCGCTGGCATCGGTGAGCCTCCCCCGCCCACACGAAGACCGCCATGCCGTCCTCACCACGCTGCTGCGCTATGCCGCCCTCGCCACGCTGGTGCGGTACGCCGCCGGGGTGACCCCCAGCACGCGCCGGAACCACCGGGTGAGGTGGGCCTGGTCGGCGAAGCCGACGAGTGCGGCCACCTCGGCGGGCCGCAGGCCGGACTCCAGGAGTGCGCGGGCCCTGGTCACCCGGTACTGGGCGAGCCACGCGTACGGGGGCACCCCCGTCGCCGTGCGAAAGGCGCGTAGGAGCTGGTAGCGGGACAGGCCCAGTTCGGCGGCGAGGCCGGCGAGTGAGGGTGGGGCGGTGAGGTCGTCGGCCAGGCGGTCGCGGACGGTGCGGGCGATCCAGGCGGCGCCCGGGACCGTGTCGTTCGCCGGGCGGGCGGTGGAGTGGCGTTGGGCGAGCGCGGTCAGCAGCCAGGGGAGGCGGCACTCCGTTTCCAGGGGGTCGGGGCAGCGGACGATGTCGGTGTGCGCGGTGCGCAGGGCCTCGGCGAGTTCGGGGTCGGCGAGGAGCGGTTCGCGAAAGTGCGGGAGGCCGCCACGGGTGCCGTCGGTGAACAGGGCGGGGTCGGCGTACATCGCGAGGTAGGCGTAGCCGGTGATGGGCGTGGCGGGGCCGCCGGTGTGCATCTCGCCGGGCTCCAGGACGATGACGGAGCCTGGGCCGGTACGGATGCGGCCGCCGCGGTAGTCGATGGACTCCACGCCGCCCACGCAGACGCCGACGGTGAACTCGTCGTGCGCGTGCGGGGCGTAGACGTGCTTGTCGAAGCGGGCGGTGAGCAGGTCGATCGGAGGGCCGGACGGGCCGAGCCGCGCCCTGGTCCACTGCGCCAGTTCCCGTGCGCTCACCGCATGCTCCCTTCCGGACCTAGGGCCCGTCTCAAAGCCCGGCTGTCCTACTGCGCGGCTTTGAGACGGGCCCTGGCGCGGCCCCTCGGCGATCGCCGAGGGGCCGCGGTACGTGATCGACGACGGGTCAGCCGCCGAGGCCGGCCTGCTTGAGCCAGTCCTTGGCGACGGCGCTCGGGTCCTGCTTGTCGCCGACGACCTTGGTCATCATGGCGAGCAGGTCGGCGGTGGTGAGTTTGGCCGACACCGCGTTGAGGGCGGTGCGGCCGGTGTCGTTCAGGTTGGCCTTGTAGACCAGCGGCACGACGTTCTGCGCGCTGAAGACGTTCTGGGGGTCCTCCAGCACGACGAACTTGTTCGCCGCGATCGTCGGGTCCGTCGTGAACAGGTCGGCGGCCTGGATGCTGTCGTTCTTCAGCAGCTTGACCAGCGTCGTCTGCGCGTTGGCGTCGAACGGCTGGAACTTCTTGAACTTCAGCCCGTACTTGCTCTCCAGCCCGACCAGGCCCTGCTCGCGGGTCTTGAACTCCGACGGCAGGCGATCGTGAGCTGCCCGGCGACCGGCTTGAGGTCGGCGATCGACTTGAGGTGGTACTTGGCGGCGGTCTGGGAGTTGACCGTCACCGAGTCCTTGTCCTCGGCCTTGGAGGCGTCGAGGATCTCCAGCGAGGCGGGCAGCTTCGCCTTCAGCCCGGCGTTCACCTCGTCGGTCGTCACGGCCTTGCTGGTCTTGTCGACCGAGGTGGTCAGCAGCGCGCCGTTGTACTCCGGCATCACGGTGATGGCGCCGGACTTGACCTGGTCGTAGTAGATCTCGCGGCTGCCGATGTTGAACTTCTTGGTGACCTTGACGCCCTTGGCCTCGAGGGCCTGGGCGTAGACCTCGCCGAGCAGCTGGCTCTCGGGGAAGTTGGCCGATCCGACGACGACGCCTCCCGAGCCGCCGCCACCGGCGCTCTTCTGATCGAGCGGGTTGCCGCCGCTCTTGTCACCGCTGCCTCCGCAGGCGGTGAGGGCCAGCGCGATGGCCACGCCGACGGCGGCACCACGGACAATGCGGATCATGGATGTTCCTTCCCTCTGAATCATGAACTCAGGCTTGGTTGCGCAGGCCCCGGGACACGACGGCCCTGCGGATGCCGGCGAAGGCGACCTGGACGGCGACGGCCAGGAGGACCACGAGCACCGAACCGCCGACGACCGACGGGTAGTCCTTCCGGGAGAGGCCGTCGACGATGTAGCGGCCGAGGCCGCCGATGCCGGCGTACGCGGCGATGGTGGCGGTCGCGACGACCTGGATGGCGGCGGTGCGCAGGCCGAGGAGGATGAGCGGCAGCGCCACGGGCACCTCGGCCTTGAGCAGGATGCCCGTGCCGGTCATGCCCATCCCCCGGGCGGCGTCCTTGATGTCGGGGTCCACGCCGCGGACGCCCTCGTAGGTGTTGACGAGGATCGGCGGTGTCGCCAGCGCGATCAACGGGACGATCACCGGGGTCAGGCCGATCGAGGTCACCGTCACGACGAGCAGGACCAGCCCCAGGGTCGGGACGGCACGCGCGAAGTTGGCGACGGTGACGACGGCGAACCCGCCGCGTCCGGTGTGGCCGACGAGCGCGCCGAGCGGGAGCGCGATGGCGGCGGCGATGAGCAGGGCCAGTGCGCTGTACCCGAGGTGTTCGAGCAGCCGGTGCGGGATCCCGTCGCCACCGCTCCAGTTCGCGGAGGCGGTGAGCCAGGTCCAGGCGGCCCTGATCTGGTCGGCGAGGTTCATCGGGTCCTCCTCCGGGCCCAGGGCGTGAGCAGGCGTTGCGCGGCGACGAGGACGCCGTCGCTGACCAGGGCGAGGCCGATGATCAGCACGCAGGAGACGACGAGGGGCGTGGTGAAGTCACGGGAGTAGCCGTCGATGAACAGCTGCCCGAGCCCGCCGTTGCCGATGAGCACGCCGACGCTGACCAGGCTGATCGAGGCGACGGTGGCGACCCGCGCGCCCGCGATGACGACCGGGACCGCGATCGGCAGCTCGACCTGAACGAGCCGCCGCAGCGTGCCGAAGCCCATGGCGGTGGCGGCCTGGCGGACCGGGTCGGGGACGGACCGGAGCCCGTCGACGACGTTCGGCACGAGGACCGACAGGGAGAACAGCGTCATCGGCACGATGATGGTGAAGTCGGCCTTGCCACCGGAACCGATCCCGAAGTACGGGATGAGCAGCATGAAGAACGCGAGCGACGGCGCGCCGTACAGGATGTTGGCGATACCCAGCGTCGGCGGGTAGAGCCAGCGCCACCGCACGCACATGACGCCGAGCGGGATCGCGATCACGAGGCCGAACAGGATCGGCAGCAGCGCGAGCTTGAGGTGGTGCGCGGTCAGGTCGGCGAGCTGGCCGGCGTGGTCGCCGATCCAGTCCCAGCGGATGAAGGGCTCGCCGTCCGCGGCGGCGATGACGTTCATCGCTCGGCCGCCCCGACGCCCGGCTCGTCCCGCAGGTCGAGCTCGCGGTTGAAACGCAGCCGCTTGAGCCCCTTCTCCCCGCCGAGGAACTCCTTGACGAAGGCGTCGGCCGGGTGGCCCAGCAGCTCGTCGGGCGTGGAGTGCTGGGCGAGGACGCCGCCGACCTTGAACACCGCGACGGTGTGCCCGAGCTTGACCGCCTCGTCGATGTCGTGGGTGACGAACGCGATGGTCTTGCGCAGCTCGGACTGCAGCCGGATGAACTCGTCCTGCAGGCTGCTGCGGACGATCGGGTCGACGGCGCTGAACGGCTCGTCCATCAGCATGACCGGTGGGTCGGCGGCGAGCGCGCGGGCGACGCCGACGCGCTGCTGCTGGCCGCCGGACAGCTGGAAGGGGTAGCGCTTGGCCATCTTCGGGTCGAGGCCGACGCGCTCCATCAGCTCCAGAGCCGTCGCCCGGGCCTTCTTCTTGTCCCAGCCGAGCAGGTAGGGCACGGTCGCGATGTTGTCGACGATCGTGCGGTGCGGGAACAGCCCGGCGTGCTGGATGACGTAGCCGATGCCGCGGCGCAGGCGGGCCGGGTCCTGGGCGCGGATGTCCTCGCCGTCGATCGTGATGGTGCCGCTGGTCGGCTCGATCAGACGGTTGATCATCCGCAGCGTGGTGGTCTTGCCGCAGCCGGACGGGCCCACGAGGACCGTGATCTGGCCGGTGGGTATTTCGAGCGTGAGGTCGTCGACGGCCACCGTGCCGTCGGCGTACCGTTTCGAGACGCCGTCGAATTTGATCAAGGCTGGCTCTCCCTTGCCTGCAACGTGCGCGACCCGCCCCGACGTCGACGCGTGACCGGATGGCCGTTTGGGTTCCTTATTGGACTCGACCGGCGGCGGTCACGACACCCGGCCGATCCCGCTTTCGTCTGAGATGCGAGACTCTTGGCAGAGCTTCGCGGAAAGGCGCGACGAGTGCGTTTCAGCAGCGTAACCGGCATGTGGCGAAGGCCGAACCCGCTCACTGGAGGCCCGGCGGACGATGGGCCCGGGCATCGGGGGCCCGTCTCGGCCCCGGTGACCAAAAAACCACCGCCTATCATCCGGAACACCGCTCTCCGGGCGCGCGCCAATGCGGCCGGGGTGGAGACACCCCGGCCCGCGCCCGGGTGGCGTCGGGGTGCCCCCAGAGGACACGGTCCGGTTCGATCACGAGTGGCGCAGCCTCTCATCCATCCGAGATTAAAGGTCGAAATAGTGTCTTATTCCCTTGTCGTAAGGTTTCAACGATGAACCAGACGGCCGTGGACCTCAACGGAAGCGGCCTGACCTGCGACATCGTGGGGCTCGTCGCTAGAAGCAGCGTCTTGGTCACGGTTTCGCCACAAGCTGTCGAGCGGGCCCGGCAGGCATGGGAGGTCGCCCGCGACGTGGCGGACCGGCAGCCGGTCTACGGCCGCACCACCGGCGTGGGCGCCAACCGGAACGTCGCGATCGAGGACGACGACGCGCACGGCCTGCGCCTGCTGCGCAGCCACGCCGGCGGGGCCGGTCCGTTGCTGCCCGCCGAGACCGTACGCGCGATGCTCGTCGTGCGTCTCAACCAGATCGCCGCAGGCGGCTCCGGCGTCGACCCGGGCGTGCTCGGCGCGCTGTCGGACGCGATCAACCGCTGGGCGATCCCCCCGATCCCGGTGTACGGCGCGATCGGGACCGGCGACCTGACCGCGCTCGCCGCGACCGCCCTGTGCCTCATCGGCGAACGCCCCTGGCAGGGTGGGGCCGCCGGTCCGCACTTCCCGCTGCGCCCGTCCGACGCCCTGGCCTTCATCAGCTCGAACGCCGCGACGCTCGGCGAGTCCGCGCTCGCCTGCCGGGACGTGACCGAGCTGCTGCGCGCGGCGATCCCGGTGGCCGGGCTGTCGCTGCTGGCCGTGCGCGGCTCCCTGGAGGCCTTCGCCGCGCCCGTGCACGAGGCGTGCCCCCACCCCGGCCAGCGGCGGGTCGCCGAGGCGGTGCGCGGGCTGGTCCTCGAGGTCGCCCCGGCCCGCATCCAGGATCCGTACGGCTACCGGGCGTTCCCCCAGGTGCACGGCCCCGCCGTGGACGTCGCCGAGCACGCCGAGGGCATCGTCACCCGCGAGATCAACGCCGCGGCCGAGAACCCCCTCGTCGACGTGGCGAACCGCACGGTCTGGCACAACGGCAACTTCCACACGGCGTACGTGGGCCTGGCGCTCGACGCCGTACGGGCCGCGATCTTCCAGACGGCGGCGCTGTCGGCGGCCCGCCTCGGGACGCTGGTGGAGCCGGCCTTCACCGGGCTGGAGGCCTTCCAGGCCGCGCCCGGAGAGCCCGGCTCGGGGATCATGATCCTGGAGTACGTCGCGCACTCGGCCATCGCCGACATCCGGCGGCTCGCCGCCCCGGCGGCGCTCGGCAGTGCCGTGCTGTCGCGGGGCGTCGAGGAGCACGCGGGCTTCTCCACCCAGTCGGCGCGGGCCACCACGGATGTGATCACGGCGTTCCGCACGGCGCTCGCCTGCGAGCTCGTCGCCGCCGTACGCGCGCTGCGCATGCAGGACCGCGTCCCGCCGGGCCGGATCGGCGAGGTGTACGCCCAAGCGGCCGACGCGCTCGACCCGGCGGTCGAGGACCGGCCGCTCGACGCCGACATAGCCACCGCCGCCGACCTGCTGGCCCGGATCGCGCCGTACGGGTCCTACTGAGGGCATTTCCCGGTCGATTCGCGTGGGAGGAGGCTGGGCTCGCAGACGATGCGGCGGCGGCGCGGCTTGCCGTCGATGCCGCCGACGATCACCCGGACGGCCGAGTGGACGATGCCGTCGATGTCCCAGTCGACGCTGGTGAGGGGCGGGGTGAGCAGCGCGGACATCGGGTGGTTGTCGAACCCGGCGACCGACACGTCGCCGGGCACCGCGAGGCCGAGCGCGCGGGTCGCGGCGTAGGCGCCGTAGGCGATCGAGTCGGAGAAGCAGAACAGCGCGGTCGGCCGGTCGGGCGCGTCGAGCACCGTCAGGGCCGTCTGGGTCGCGCCGGGCAGGTCCTGGGGCGAGGTGACGACGTCGACCTCGATCCCGATGCGTGAGGCCTCGGCGTGGACGTGCACGTCGGCGGGGCGGTCGGGGGTGCTGGCACGCGTCGGGGTGAGCACGGCGATGCTCCGGTGGCCGAGCTGACGCAGGTGCTCCAGGGCGAGCGTGACGCCGGCGCGGTTGTCGAACACCACCTCGCCGTACGCGTGCCCGCCGCGCAGCGAGTCGCCGACGGACACGACCGGCAGGCTCTCCCCCAGCTCGGCCCAGACCTCGGCGGCCGGGTCGACCGGCTGCACAATCAGGCCGTCGACGCGCTGGTCGCGCAGCTGCCGGGCGAGCGTCACCTCCCGCTCGGGGTCGCCCGCCGCGTCGAGGATGATGGCGTAGCGGTCGCGGGCGAACAGCGCCCGGCCGATCCCCACGGCCAGGGCCTGCTGCCACAGGTCCTCGAGGGAGCCGCAGAGCAGGCCCACCATGCCGGTGCGCCCGCTGGCCAGGGCCCGGGCGATGGGGTGCGCCTCGTAGCCCAGCTCGCGGGCGGCCTCGCGGACCCGCTGCTGCGTCTCCTCCGACGTCTGGATCCCGCGCAACGCATACGAGACCGCGGCCGGCGAAAGCCCCGTCGCCTTCGCCACCTCACGGATGGTCGCTCGCTTGCGTTGCTGCTGCGCCACGCCCCAACCCTATAGAGAGGGTCTGACAAGAGTGAGGGCGAAATCGCCGTCCGCATCCGTCCAGAATCGGTCGATCGCCATGCCCGCCGCTCCGGCCTCGGCGTCCAGGCGCTCCCGGCGGAACTTCGCGGATATCTCCGTACGCACCTCCTCCCCCTCCGCGAACTCCACTTCCAGGTCGATCACGGGCACCTGGACGACCTGCCGTTCCAATGAGCGCAACCGCATCTCGATCCACTCGTCACCCGGGTTCCACACGGCGACGTGCGCGAAGCGTTCCGGGACGAAGTCCGCGCCGAGCTCCCGGTTGATCACATTGAGGACGTTCCGGTTGAACTCCGCGGTGACCCCCTGGGCGTCGTCGTACGCGCGGACCAGCCGCTTCTCGTCCTTGACCAGGTCCGCGCCGAGCAGCAGCGCGTCCTCGTCGCCCATCGTCGCGCGCAGCGCGCTGAGGAACGACACCCGTTCGGCCGGGGCCATGTTGCCGATCGTCCCGCCGAGGAACACGATCAGGCGGCGCTCCCCGTCGGGCAGCAGGGACAGGTGCCGCTCGTAGTCGGCCACGACCGGGTGCACCCGCAGACCGGGGTGGTCCGCGGCGATCTCTCCGGCCGCGCGGGCGAGGAAGTCGCCGCTGACGTCGACGGGCACGTACGTGTGGAGGGTGCCGGACAGGGCGTCGAGCAGCATCCGGGTCTTCTCCCCCGACCCGGCCCCCAGCTCCATGAGCGTGCGCGCCCCGGTCGCCTCGGCGATCTCGGGCGCCCGCGCGGCGAGGATCGCGCGTTCGCGGCGGGTCGGGTAGTACTCCTCCAGCCGGGTGATCTCCTCGAACAGCTCGCTGCCGCGTTCGTCGTAGAACCACTTGGCGGGCAGGGTCTTCGGCCTGGAGCCCAGGCCTTCGGCGACGTCCCGGCGAAGCGCCTTCCCCAGGTCGTCGGGGGTGAGAAAGCGATCCACGATGGCCTCCCGATGTTCTCGTGTCCGTCGTCGGCCCGGCAGGGGCCTTGTCACAGTGGGCTCACACGTACCCCGAGGTGATCGACCGTCACCAGGGAACGGTCGGGCACCTCTTCCCATCCGGGCTCGTCGTCGTACGGCTCGGAGGCGATCACCGCTCCCTCGCCTCGCCGGACGAACAGCGTGTCGCCCCAGGCGGTGGCGGCCAGCGAGCGCCCGTCGGCGGCGAGGAGGTTGTAGCGGCCCGGGGCCAGCGCGGCGGTGGTCTGCGTGGCGTGCGCGAGGCCCTCCGCCAGGGTTCCGCCGGCGCGCCACCGCCCGGCGGCCAGCGCGAAGGTCAGGGCCGAGTCCACCGGCGCGCGGGCGTCGGGGATCGGCGCGAGGTCGCCGGCGAGCTCGCGCAGCTTCGCCTCGACCCCGGCGAACCCCTCGACCCGCCCGTTGTGGCTGAACAGCCGCTCGGAGTCGGTGAACGGCTGGGCGCACGACTCGTCGACCGGGAAGCCGACCGTCGCCGAGCGGACCGCCGCGACCACGCAGCCGCTCTGGACGACCTCGGCGACGTCGGCGAACGACACGTCCGTCCACATCGGCTGGGACCGGCGATACCGTACGGGCCGGTCACGGGCGGCGTCGTACCAGCCCGCGCCGAACCCGTCGGCGTTCAGGACGCAGGTGCCGTTCATGCGCGGCGCGTACGACTGCCGCTCCAGGGAGAACTCCGGGGCGTACAGCAGCTCGTGCAGGGTGCGCGGCGGGCCGAGGTAGGCGAGGTGACGGCACATCAGACGTCCCTCGCGCAGCGGAACCCTGCGAAGATCTGCCGGCGGATCGGGTAGTCCCAGTTGCGGAACGTCGTCCGGCAGGCCATCGGGTGCGTGGCCCAGGAGCCGCCGCGCAGCACCTTGTAGTCGGTGCCGAAGAACACCTCGGAGTACTCCTTGTACGGGAAGACGCGGAACCCGGGGTAGCCGCGGAAGTCGCTCGACGTCCACTCCCACACGTCCCCGAGCATCTGCCGCACGCCGTACGCCGACGCGCCCTCGGGGTACGAGCCGACCGGAGCGGGCCGCATCATCCGCTGCCCGAGGTTCGCGTGCTCACCGTCGTCCCCCCAGGGGAGGCGGCGCTTGCGGCCCGCAGCCGGGTCCCAGCTCGCCGCCTTCTCCCACTCGGCCTCGCGCGGCAGCCGCTTGCCCGCCCAGCGTGCGTACGCGTCGGCCTCGTACCAGCACACGTGCTGCACCGGCTCCTCCGGCGGCACCGGCTCGGTCCGGCCGAACCTCCGGCGCACCCACTGGCCATCCTCCCGCCGCCAGAACGCCGGGGCGCGCTTCCCGGACCGCGTGCGCCAGTCCCAGCCGTCGGGATGCCACCAGCGCGGTTCGTCGTACCCGCCGTTCTCCATGAACGCCAGGTACGCGGCATTGGACACGGGCGTGACGTCGATGAAGAAAGCGGGCAGTTCGACGGTGTGCGCGCCGCGCTCGTTGTCGTACGCCCACGGGTCGTCCGACGTCCCCATGACGAACGGGCCCGCCTCGACCAGCACCTCCCTCCCGGCCAGGGCGACGTCGCCCGCCGGAGGCACCACCGGCGACGGGTCCAGCAGGGCCGGGCCGTCCTTGCGGAGCTGGTGGGTGGCGAGCATCGTCTCGTCGTGCTGGTGCTCGTGCTGGATGACCATGCCGTAGACGAAGCCGCCCTCAGTGAGCGGGCCGCCCGTCATCGGCGCCTTCTCCAGCGAGTCGAGCACCTTGTTCCGCACCGTGTCGATGTAGGCGCGGCTCTCGGCCGGGGTGAGCAGCGGCAGCTTCGGCCGTTCGGCGCGTGGGTGCTCGAACGCGTCGTACAGGTCGTCGATCTCCGGGCGCATCGCCTCCTGGCCGGCGGCGGCGCGCAGCAGCCACAGCTCCTCGTAGTTGCCGATGTGCGCCAGGTCCCAGACCAGCGGGGACATCAGCGGCGAGACCTGCGTCACCAGGTCCGGCTCGTCGAGCGCGTCGAGCGTCAGAGCGACGCTTCGCTCGCGCGCGGCGATCAGCTCGGTCGCGATCCGTTCCTTCAGGTCCACGTGGGTTCCTCCTCGGCGGTCGTGGCGGGCGGTCCGGCGGGAACGCCCGGCACGGCCGGGTACACGTCGGGCCTCGCGGGCGTACGCCCGCCGGCCCCGTCAGCCGGTCGCCCGCCCTCGGCCCGGCCGGCGGGTCCCCCGCCGTCGGTCCGATCAGCGGGTCGCCCACCGGCTCCGTCGGCGGGTCGCCCGCCGGTCCGGTCAGCGGGTCGCCCGCCGGACCGTCGCTCGGCCTCCTCGTCGGCCGGGCTGCGGCCGCGTTCGACGAAGCGGCGGGCGTACGCCTCCACTGGCGGAACGAGCGTGTCGGCGCCGAGCCGGGGCAGGGCGTCCAGGGCGGCCTCGAAGCAGCGCCGCGCGGCGCGGGCCAGCACCGGGTCGGTGAGGGCGTCCCGTGCGGCCTGCGGCCAGCGGCCCCGGGCGGGCTCGGTGGCCTCCTCGGCGACGTCGGCCGCGAGCGGGTCGTCCAGCAGCGCGGTCGCGACGGCGAGGGGCACCGGCCAGTACGGCTCCGGCAGGGCGTCGATCATCCGCAGCTCGAGCCAGCCCTGCGGCCGGACCGGCGGGAACAGCGTCGACAGGTGGTAGGCCAGGTCCCCGACGTCGGGCCGGCCCGTGGCCGCCCACTCGCGGAAGGTCATCCCCGGCGCCGCCACCCAGCCGTCGCGGATCAGCATGAGCTGCGCGTCGAGGGCGTAGCGGGTCCACGCCTCGACGGGGTCGTCACCGCCGACGGGCGCGGTGCGCCCCTGGTCGAGCGTCTCCCACACGATCTGCCGGCTCGACCGCCCGGACGGGCCGGGCGAGTTGGCGAAGGCCGCGACCAGCACGGGCCCGAGCGCGTGCGCGAGCCGCCATCGCCGGGCTGCGTCCTTGTCGTCGGCGCCGATGTCGAGGCAGACCTGGAGCGATGCGGTGCCGCACATCATGCGCAGGCCGAACTCCCCGAAGTACTCCCGCATGCAGCGGTAGCGGCCCTCGGTCGCCTGGAACTCCGTGGGCCGGTCGTCGGTGCCGCGCCCCTCCAGGACCAGTCCCTTCTCGGCCAGGTGGGCGCCGACGTGGGCGATGTCCCGCGCGATCGCGGCGTACGCGGCGGCGGGGCCTCGCTGAGGGGACGAGCTGAGCTCGAGCTGGCCGCCGGGTTCGTACGTGATGCGGCTTCCGGCCGGCGGAGGCCCGGCCGCCTCCATCGCCCCCTGGACACGCGACAGTGGAACGCTCCGTGCCGGAGCGCTCCGGTCGATCACGAACCACTCGGTCTCCACGCCGACGAGCCCCGGTGGCCCTGTCTTGAAGCACACTCCCTTGACGTGTTCGTAGATCTCATCGATGGTCAGGCGGCTCATCGGCCCACCTCCGATCCGGCGACGAACGGAGAGCTTTCCCTACTGAACCGCATCAATAATCCGAAAAGTACTTTTCATTGCGTAAAGCCCGAGGTGTCCACCTGGTGACCTCCGAGCGGGTGAAACGGTCAACTGAACCGGTACACTGATACGGTTCAGTGAACCGGTTCAGGAGCGTTCAACGCCTAGGAGGCCCACGTGCGGATCGACGTCCACCAGCACCTCTGGGGGCCGGCGTTCGTCGAGGCGCTCCGGCGGCGTACGGCCCCTCCCCGACTCGACCACTGGACGCTCCACCTCGCCGGCGAGGCGCCGTTCGAGGTCGACCCGGCCGATCACGACGTGGCGCGCCGCACCGCCGCCCTCGAGGAGGACGGCGTCGATCTCGCGCTGACCTCCCTGTCCGCGCCGCTCGGCATCGAGTTCCTGCCTCCCAGGGAGGGCGCTCCGCTGCTCGACGCTCACCACGCGGACGTGCTGCTGCTGCCCGAGCCGTTCCGCGCGTGGGCCTCCGCGGGCCTGGCCGAGATCGACGCCACCGCCCTCGCCAGGCTCCTCGACCAGGGGTTCACCGGCCTGCAGCTGCCCGCGACGGCACTGCTCGACGCGGCGGGGTACGACCGGTGCGGGCCGCTCCTGGCGCTGCTGGAGGAACGCGGCCGGCCGCTCTTCGTCCACCCCGGCCCGGCGCCGGTGACGGACGGGCCGGGGTGGTGGCCTGCGCTGGTCCCGTACGTCCAGCAGATGCACGCCTCCTGGTTCGCCTTCCGCGCGTTCGGCCGGCCGCGCCATCCCGGGCTGCGCGTGTGCTTCGCGCTGCTCGCCGGGCTCGCCCCCCTGCACGGCGAACGCCTGGCCGCGCGCGGCGGCGGACGCGGCCAGGTCGACCCGGACGCCTACCTGGAGACGTCGTCGTACGGGCCGCGCGCCGTCGACGCCACGATCCGCGCGATCGGCATCGACACGATCGTGTGCGGTTCCGACCGCCCGTACGCGCGGGCCCCCGCCGGCTTCGGCCTCGGCGACGCCGCCGAGCACGCCATCCGCACCGCGAATCCGCATCGCCTACTCACCGGAAAGGACTGACCCCCGTGGCCTTCGAGTCCCTGCCTGCACGAAGCCTCGACCGGCATGAGCTGCGCCGCCTCGTCGACGATCTGGCCGCCCACCCCGAGACGTGGCGCGCGCTCGTGGACTTCCCCGACGGCAAGCGCCATTACGTGTCACTGCACCGGGACGAATACGTCGACGTGTGGCTGCTGTGCTGGACACCGGAGAACGACACGGGCTGGCACGATCACGACATCTCCTCCGGCGCGGTCGCGGTCGTCGACGGCGCCCTCATGGAGTGCAACCCCCGGATCGGCGGCGCGCACGTCGAGGTGGAGGTGGAGTCGGGCGCGTCGTTCTCCTTCGGCCCTGAGCACATCCACCGCCTGGTCGGGTCGGCGGACCGCAGCGTGTCCATCCACGCCTACTCGCCCCCGCTCTGGCGCCTCGGGCAGTACTCCATCGACGACGGCGGCGTCATGCGCCGCGTCTCGGTCAGCTACGCGGACGAACTCCGCCCGCTCGACGAGGTGGCATAGGGGGGAAGTCCCCCTGGCGTCACGTTTTGGCACGCTGGTAGCTTGCTCTTGACTTGGAACGAGCCACCTGCGGCCGAAACGGAGTTAGAGGGTGTCCCTGACGGAGGCGCTGCGCGCCGGCGAGCCGGAGGCCTTCGGCCTGCTCTACGACGAGCACGGCGCGCTGCTGTACGCCTGCTGCCGCCGCATGGCCGGCGACGAGGCGGCCGACGCCGTACGGGACGCCTTCGTCGCCGCCGCCCGTCACCCGGCCGGGCCGCCGCCCGACGACGAGTCGCTCCCCGTGTGGCTGTACGCGCTGGCACGCGCGGAGTGCGCACGCCGCGGCGCGCCGCCCGCGGCGGCCCCCAGAGCGGCGCCGCTGGAGCGCGCGCTGGCCCGGCTGCGTCCCGAGCACCGGGAGGCGCTCGCGCTGACCGCCGTCCTGGAGACCGAGGATCTCGCACGGATCCTCGGCGTGGCGCGCGACACCGCCGAGCAACTGGTCCGGATGGCCCGACGCCGGCTCGAGCAGGCCGTCATCGCCGTCCTGGAGGCCGGCGCCGCGGCGGACGACGAGCTGCTGACGGCACTGGCGAAGGGCCGCCTCCACGCGCTGGTGATCCGGCCGGACGACCCGCCGGCGTCGCTGCGCGAGCAGGTGCTGGCCGCCTGCGCCGCCACCGAGCGGGCGACCGGCGGCGCGCTGCTGTTCGACGCCGACGGCCTGCCCGTCCCGCTCGACACCCTGTTCGGCCCGGCCGAGGCGGACACCGGCCCCCAGCCGAAGGTCGGGCCCGCCGCGCCGCCGGCCCACCACCACCGCAAGCCCCGTGCCCGGCACGCCGTCCTCACCGAGGCGCTCACCCTCGCCGCGTGCGCCGCGACCGTCATCGGGGCGATCGTGCTCTGGCCGGCCGGCACCGACCGCGGCGCCTCCACCGTCGACGACCACACCCGGATCGTGCACCGGGCCACGTCCAGTCCCACGGCCTCGGCAGGCGGCACCATCCCGCTGAACGGCGGGTCCTCGGCCGTCGCCACGACACCGGCGCCGTCCACGGCCGGGTCCGCGTCGCCGTCCGGCACGCCCACGCCCACACACCCCTCCTCGTCGGCGCCGGCGAGCCGCCCGCCCGCGAGCCCGTCCACCCCCACGACGCCGACGCCGAAGCCGCCGACGTCCGCCCCGGCGACGCCGAGCCCGACGACCTCACTGCCCGGCCTTCCGCTCCCGGCCGTGACGTCGAGCACGACCCCGACCCCGAAGAAGACCGGCCCCAAGCACTGAGCGCGCGCGAGACCCGGCTGAGCGCGACCCTCCATCCGGCGCGTTGACCGGGCCTCGCCGTCGGCCACGGCCCTGCCGAGTCGGCGGAACGAACCGCGAAGAACTCTTCGCGAAGAACCCTTTGCAAAGATTTCTTCGCGGTTTACCGTGAAGATCATGACCGACTTCGGGGATCAGCGGCGCCCTCCGGGCGAAGAGAACGTCGTCGTCCTGGACGCGAGAGGACTGCGCGCCATCGCGCACCCCGTACGGGTGGAGCTGCTCCTCTTGCTACGGAAGCAGGGACCGTCGACGGCCACCCGGCTCGCCGAACGGTTGGGCGTCAACTCCGGCACGGCGAGCTACCACCTCCGCCAGCTCGACGCGGCGGGCTTCGTCGAGGAGGATCGCGAGCGCGGGAACGCGAGAGAGCGCTGGTGGCGCTCAGTTCACGAGTCCACGTCTTTCAACGATCCGGAGCTGGCAGAGCGCGAGCCCGAAGCCGCGTTCGCCTTCCTGCAGTCCGTCGCCGCCGCCAACACTCTGCGGGTCCAGCGGACACTCAACGAACTTCAGACGATGCCCCGGCCGTGGCGGGACGCCTTCGGTATGAGCGACTGGCTGCTGCGGCTGACCCCGGACGAGGCCCTCGCCCTGCGGAGGGAGCTGCAGGCGGTCATCGAGCGGTACCGGCGGGATACGCCCGAGACGGTGACCGGAGCTCCGGAGGGCGCCGAACAGGTCTCGCTGATCATTAATACGCTGCCGGACCTGGACGCGACCGTCACCCCCGTCGGCTCCTCGGACGCCGAGAAGCCGACGGTGGAGACATCGTGACGGACGAGATCCCGGCCACCGCGCGCGTATCCGAAAAGCGGACCCTGCGGCCGTTGGGCGGGCTGCTCACGGCGATCGCCGTGTCGTTGACCGGCACCCGGGTCTCGGCCATCGCGCTGCCGTGGTTCGTGCTCGTCACGACCGGCAGCGCCACGCGGACCGGGCTGGTGGCGTTCTGTGAGATGACGCCGTACGTGCTGGTCAAGACGTTAACCGGGCCGCTCGTGGACCGGGCCGGCCCGAGGGTCGTGTCGTGGACCACCGACCTGGTGAGCGCGAGCGCCGCCGGTGCCATCCCCCTGCTCCACTCCACGGGCCTGCTCACCTTCCCGGTGCTGCTGGCCCTGGTCGCACTGATCGGCGCGGCGCGCGGCCCCGGCGACCTGGCCAAGGAGGTCATGATCCCGGACGCGGCCGAGCGCAGCCGCGTGCCGACGGCGCGGGCCACGGGCCTGACCGGAGCGATCGAGCGGCTGGCCGCCACTGTCGGTCCGGCGGCCGGAGGCACGCTGATCGCACTGCTCGGCCCGCTGACCGGCCTCGTTCTCAACGCCGGCTGCTTCGCGCTCGGATCGGTGATCACCGCTCTGGTGCTGCCACGCGGCATGGGCGGCGCGACGGAGAAGGCTGGATCGGCCCAGGCGGAGCCGGGGTACTGGCGGCGTTTCGGCGAGGGCTTCGCCTTCCTTCGCGGCGAGCCGCTCCTGCTCACGATCTTCATCATGGTCGGCATCACGAACCTGCTGGACGCGGGCTTCATCACGGTGTTCCTGCCCGTGTGGGCTAAGGACTCCGGGAACGGAGCGGCCGCGATCGGCCTGAACAACAGCGCGCACGCGGTGACGGCCCTCGCCGGGAGCCTGTGCGCCGCGGCGATCGCCCACCGTATGCGGCGCCGCCTGGTCTTCTTCGCCGGGTTCACGATCGCCGGCGCGCCGCCGTTCCTCATCCTCGCCTCGGCCGCACCGATGTGGGTGATCGTCCCGGTGTTCGCCATCTCCGGGTTCGGGGCCGGCTTCCTCAACCCGATCATCGGGGCGGTCTCCTTCGAAAGGGTGCCGCGTCACCTGCTCGGCCGGGTCAAGGCCCTGGGCGACTCGCTGGCCTGGGGGGGCATCCCGCTGGGCGGGCTGATCGGCGGAGCGGCGGTGGCGTCGTGGGGGCTGGCGCCCGTGCTGCTGGCCGGCGGCGGCGCGTACTTCCTCACGACCAGCCTGGCCGGGCTACGACCCGAGTGGCGCGAGATGGACCGCCGGCGCGGCCGCACCGGCAGCGCCTTGGAATCAAGCGTCCAGTGAGCTCTCGCCGGTGAGAATCTCGCGGATGACGTGGCGGGCGTTGGCGGACATGACCGGGTTGGTGTGGCGGTAGTACGGCAGCTGGCTGACGGCCATGGACAGGGCCCAGCCGCGGCCGCGCGCCCAGGTCGCGTCGTCGGCGTCCAGGGCGTCCCGGAAGACCTTCCGTCCCGATGGGGGCAGGAGGTTCCACGCGACGATCAGATCGCAGGCGGGGTCGCCGAGGCCGGCGGTGGAGAAGTCCAGGACCGCGGTGAGCCTTCCCCCGGCGACGAGCAGGTTGCCGGGCATGAGGTCGGAGTGCGCCCAGCACGGCGCGCCCGTCCACGGCGGTGCGGCGAGCGACTCCTCCCAGGCCGCGATCGCCGCCTCGGCGTCGAAGGGCTCGTCGGTGTGCCGCAGCTCTTCGATCGCCGCGCGCGTCTCCGCGTCGACGGTCGCCAGCGGCACCCCGCGGTAGGCGACGGGCGCGTCGTCGAGGTCGACCTTCCGCATGGCCGTGACGAACGCCGCCAGGTCACGCGCCAGGAGTTCGGGCTCGGCGACCCTGCCCTCGACCGGGCACTCGCCCTCGATCCACCGGTGCACCGACCAGGGCAACCGGTATCCCTCGGCGGGTTCGCCCCGGCCGACCACGGTCGGAATGGTGACCGGCAGCACGGGCGCGAGCCTCGGAAGCCACCGCTGCTCCCGCTCCAGCGCCTCCACGCCTCCCGCCGTGAGCGGGAGCCGGGCGGTCAGCTCGGCGCCGATCCGGTAGACGGCGTTAACGGTCCCCCCGGAGGCGAGCCGCTCGACCGGCAGGTCCGCCCACTGCGGGAACTGCCCGCGGATCAGCCGCCCGACGAGCTCCGCGCCGGTCTCCACCTCGTCGGCATGCATCTTGACCATCCGCCGATGAGATCGCCGCGAGGCCCCGCGGGTCAATCGGTTTTGCACCTCGGGAAGCCCTGCCGGTGCCTCGTACGGTCTGCGCGGGCGGGGTTCGCGGAGAATTCTTGATCTTTCGCGTAATCCGGTGACGCCTTCTCCGACTTTTTGGCGTTCGTGTCCCGAGAAGAGAGGAGGGTCCATCGCCGGTGGGGGATGGTGAACATTCCCAAGGTCGGCCGGGTCCGGTTCCGCTGGACCAAAGACCTCCCGGTCGGTAAGCGGGCCGATGCCTGCAATCGGATCACCGGAGCGCGGCTGGTCAAAGACGCGCTGGGCTGGCACATCGCCTTCCGTGTCCAGACCCTGGAACCCGTACCCCCGCCCCATCGCGGGCCGCAGGTGGGGATCGATGCCGGGGTGAGGATTCCGCTAGCCCTGTCCGACGGCGACCACCGCGACCACGGACGGCCCCGCACCGTCGGCGGCAAGGCCGACCGGGACAAATGGCTCACCACCACTGAGAAGGCCAAGCTGGTGCGGTTGGAGCGCCGGGCCGCGCACCGCAAGTCGTTCCGCAAGCCGGGTGAGCGGTCCTCGCGCCGGTTGCAGCGGACCTATGACCAGATCCGGGCGCTCCGCGCCACAGCCAAGCGCCGTGCCCTGGACTGGCAGCACCAGACCACCACTGGCCTCGCCGACCGGTACGGGACGATCGTGGTGGAACAACTCAACATCGTCGGCATGGTCAAATCCGCCAAGGGCACGGTTGAGGCACCGGGGACGAACGTCGCGCAAAAGTCCGGGCTGAACCGCGCCATCCACCAGGAAGCGTGGGGACGAACGGTCCAGATACTGGCGTACAAGACCGCCCGCCGTGGCGGGGTCCTGCACAAGGTGCCCGCTCCGGGCACCTCCCAGGCGTGCCACGCCTGCCACACCACCACACCGGGCAGCCGCGAAGATCAGGCCACGTTCGTGTGCAAGAACCCCGAGTGCGGGTGGACCGGCAACGCCGACCTGAACGCCGCACGCAACATCCTGCACAGATATCGGACGGGCCACGCGCTCGTCCCGGCTGCCGGGAGGGCAGTCGTCAGACGCGCACGCCGCGCCAAACCCACCACCGCATCGCGCCCCAGCGGCCGAGGACGTCACCAACGAGGTGTGCACGCGCGTGACGGAAGATCGACGAGATTCCCGAGCGGGCGCTGCTGGGTGTGGCCAGGACCCTCGCCCGCCAGTCCGACGGCGCCGCCGGTCAGGCGCGCCGCCTGGTCGACCGGCTGGCCGATCTGGCCATCGACGCCGATCGGAACGCTTGGGATGCCACCGACCACGTCATAGACCGCGACCAGGCGCTGGCCCCCTGCGGACCCTGTCCGCCAAGGAGGCGGAGGCGGTCGCCCTGACCGCCTGGCACGGGCTCGAGCCCGCCGGTGCGGCCCGGGTCGCCGGCTGCTCCCGTGCCGCCTTCACCGTCTGGCTGCATCGCGGACGCCGCCGGTTGGCCAGGGCACTGGGCGCATCCCATGACCTCGGCACGCGCGCACCCAAGGCGCCCAGAAGAAGCCGTAAAGCACGACCAATCTGACCGGGTTGCGGCCGGAGTGGCGCGAGACGGACCGCCGGCGCGGACTGGCCGGCAGCGCGGAGGAGCCAGCCCGTAGCAGTCCAGACGCTGAGCGCCGCCGGGCCGGTTAGCGCGCTCTGTCAGGCGAGGATCTCGCGGATGACGTGGCGGGCGTTGGCGGACATGGTCGAGTTGATGTGGACCGGTCAATCGGTTTTGCGCGGTGGAAAGACCGCCTGGCGCCTCGTACGGTCCGGGCGGGCGGAGATCGTGAAGAATTCTCGATCTCCCGCGTAATCCGGTGACGCCTTCTCCGACTTCTTGGCGTTCGTGTCCCCCGAAGAAAGGAGGTGGCGTGGACGAGCAAGAGGCCCGATTCACCCGCCTCTACGAAATGTATTACCGCAACGTCTTCGGCTACGTCGTGCTGCGGGTCGCGCCCCAGGCGGCCGATGACGTGACCAACGAGGTGTTCACGGTCGCGTGGCGCAAGATCGACGAGGTTCCCGAGCGGGCGCTGCCGTGGCTGCTGGCCGTGGCCAGGAACCTGGCCCGCCAGTCCCACGGCACCGCCGGTCAGACGCGCCGCCTGGTCGACCGGTTGGCCGGCCTGACCACCGACGCGGACCTGCACGCCTGGGACGCCGCCGACCACGTCGTCGCCCGCGACCAGGCGCTGGCGGCCCTGCGCGCCCTGTCCCCCAAGGAGGCCGAAGCGGTCACCCTGACCGCCTGGCACGGCCTCGAGCCCGCCGACGCGGCCCGGGTTGCCGGTTGCTCCCGCGCCACGTTCACCGTCCGACTGCACCGCGGACGCCGCCGGCTGGCCAGGGCACTCGGCACGTCCCACGAGCCTGGCACGGAGACGCCCGAACGCGCCCCGCGCCCCCGAGTGATTTCGGAGAAGCAGTGAAGCAGAACGAGCTCGACAGCGTGATCAACGCCCTGAAGCCGGCGATGGTGGACGAACTCGCTGACGCGGCGTACGAGCGACGCCCCGACACGAGGGCGGTCCGGGCACACGCCGGCAAGGCCACCGTGAGCCGGGGTCTGGTCCCGGGACGGCGGCCCGTCCGGCGGCTGGCCTTCGCCACCGGCGCGACGGCGGTGGTGGCGGCCACGGCGGTGCTGGTCACAGGGCTGCTGTCCGGAGGCCGCGATGGCGATACGGCGGGGAACGGCAACGCCGAACCTAACAGGGCGCTCGACACCCGCGCGTTCCTGCTGGCCAGCGCGGAGACGGTCGCCAAGCAGCCCGCCACCCATGGGACCTGCTGGTACACCCGGACGCGGATGTGGCAGGACCTGATGCCCAACAAGCCCGGCCCGCACGCCCCGATCCCCAAGGGCAAGCGTCAGACGTTCCAGGCCCAGACCGCGAGCAGCACCGAGGAATGGGCGTGCGCCCTGCCGAGCGGCACCGGCATGCGGTTTCGTACGCACCTGCCGCTCGACATCAAGCTCACCTTCCCCGCCAAGAAGGACGAGGCGGCCTGGCGGGCTGCGGGCTCACCGCCACTGATGGTCAACGGTGGCACGACGGCATCCAAGCCGCTCACGACGACGTACGACAAGGGCTCGCATTCGGCGAACCCCGATATCGGCTCCCACGAGATCGAGTGGAAGACCATAGCGAAGCTGCCGGCGACCAAGAGCGGCCTGGAGAGCTACCTGCGGAAGCTGTGGCAGGAGGACCGCAAGGGCGGCGCGAACGGCTACGGAGCCCCCGCCGACTTCGGTCTGTACGTCTTTGAAAACGCCGGAGACCTGTTCAGGGCACCGACCACCCCCGGCACCCGGGCGGCGCTCTACCGGATCCTCGCGGAGTACCCGTCCGTCCGCGTCACCGGACGAATCAAGGACCGGGAGGGCAGGTCCGGCGTGACGATCACCGCCGAAACCCCTGACGGCGTGATCGGACGGCTGGTGGTCGACCCGGTGACCGCCCAGCTCCTCGACGTCGAGCAGCGGCCCGGCAACCGCCCCGGCACCCCGGGGGCGCACGGCGCCAGCACCTACGTCGCCTTCGAAGGCCAGGGCTGGGTGAACAAGATCGGCGCCGTCCCCACCCCCTGAAACCCCGAACCCACCAACCCACGAAAGCCTTCACATGCCTAAGAAGACAAGAACCATTCAAACCGCCGCTGCGGCGGTCACGCTCGCAGCCGCCGCGGCTGCCGCAGTGGCGACGTCCACGGCCGCCCCCACCAAAGCGGCACCCGCGGCGCAGACGGCGGCGTCCCCGAACTGGCAGTCGTTCGATGTGCCCGTTCAGGGACAGGTCAGCCTGCTCAGCGTGACCGCCACCGGACGCGACGACGCGTGGGCCGGCGGGCTCCTCCTCAAACCGAAGAACCCTCCAAAGCCCCCCGAGAACCCCGCCTACCGACGGCTCGCCAAGGACCCCTCACTCGGCTTTCAACAGCTCGCCAAGGCCGCGACCGCGTCCGACGACGACACCTGCACCTTCGCGAAGGGGATGTTCACCTCCGTCATGCTGCACTGGGACGGGCACAGCTGGCAGCAAGTGCCCGTCCCCCCGTCCGCCCGCATCAACGCCCTCAGCGCATCCAGCCCGAACGACGCCTGGGCCTCCACCGACTGTGGACTGCTGCACTGGAACGGCCAAAGCTGGACGTCCGTTCCCATCGCCCCGGTCAACGCCGAGCAGGTGGGTACCGAGGCGATCAAGGCGGTCAGCCCCACTGAGGCATGGCTCAGCGTTTGGGCGCTCGGCAAGACCGCGCGCTCGGTCATCCAGCGATGGGACGGCCAGAAGTGGCGGAAAGTCCCCCTGCCCCGACTCGGCGACAACTTCCGCCTGGAGAACATCGACGCGCTGGGACCACGGGATGTGTGGGCCGCGGGAACGCAGAACATTGACAACGATGTCCATCCCGACCCTCTGCTGATCCTGCACTGGAACGGTCGCTCGTGGAAACGGTTCCCCGCACCGGACACCGGCGAATGGACGAAGGTGCTCATGCGGGTGCGGATGGTGGCCAAAAACGACGTGTGGGTCGCGGGCTGGGGCAAACGCGCCCCCGGCATCGAGGAGATCCGCCGTCCGATGCTGCTGCACTGGAACGGCCACAAATGGACCAGCGAGAAGGTGCCGGACGAGCGCGGCGAGCTGTTCGACATGGCGGTCAGCGGCGGACAGGCCCTGGCCGTCGGCGACACCCTCACGCCGAACTACGACTACACGATGTACGCGCTGCGCCGGACCCCCGACGGCTGGCAGCACGAGCCGGTCCCGGTCGAGGGAGAGGCGAGCCTCTTCGGGATGGCGCCGATTCCCGGCGGCGGCATGTGGAGCGTCGGCGCGGCCGGTGATTATCAGCCCGTGATCGCCCGCCGGCAGTAGCCGCTCCTCCGGGCACTCAGGCCACCGCCGGGTGCCCGGAGAACCGCGGTGCGCTCGATGGCGTGACGAGTGGCCGACCAGAATGTGCGGACGGGGACGGTCAGGCCTCGCTGAGGGCGGGGACGAGCTCCGTACGCGGGCCGGTTCCGCCGGGGCCGACGCGGGTGCGCTCGCGGCTGACGAAGAGCAGTCCGACGCCCGCACCGACGAGCATCGCGACGAGGTGGCCGACGGCCGCGACGTCCAGCCGGTCCAGTCCCTTGAACAGGTGCGGTGCCAGGAACGCCAGGCCGATGGCCGCGCCAAAGCGCCACCAGCGGCTCGGGACGCGGTCGAACAGCCAGTGGCCGTGCCGGGCGGTGCGCATGAGGGGCTCGGCGCCGTAGAGGATCGTCGCGACGAGCGCGGAGGCGATCACGTAGGAGGGGCCGACGTCGTCGAGGTACCGCGCCGACGTGGGCATGGCGCCCGTCGAGATCCGCCAGGCGAGCAGTCCCTCGCTGATGAGCGTGCCGACCACCTGGGCGGCGCCGACGAGGACGAGCGTCCGTACGTTGCCGAACCGGTGCGCCACCGGGAAGAGGCCGACGATGGCGAAGGCCACCCACATCCACGGCGCGGCCTCGGCGACGAAGGCCGAGGCGATCATCGTGCCGAGGGGGTCGTTCCTCAGGTTCGCCAGGTTGGTGGCCGTGGTGGCGACGACCAAGCGCTGCTGCGCCGGCCCCAGACCGTACGCGTAGACGCCGGAAACGGCACAGAACGCCACGATGAAGAGCATGGGCAGGGGGTAACGCCTGAGGATCGAGTGCACGCGGCACAGACTAGGGGTTATTTCTGAGAGATTGATGACAACCAGATGATCGTCAGCCGCGTCTTACCGCACGGACAGCCGAGCCTGCCGATCTCGCCTGCCAACCTGACCGCGGGCCTTCCGGTGCCTTACCTGTGAGACAGCGGAGCCTGACGGAACCGCCGGACGCGGTGGGAGATCCGGCCTACCGCGGTCGTGACCTCGACGGAGCGGAACCTCCCGGGCACCTCCGCCACCCAGAACGCCCCGGCGATCGTCACGGCGGTGGCCTTCAGCGCCGACCTTCCGGCGTGGAACTCCACGAGCACCTCGCCGCCGGGCGGCAACTCGCCCCAGGCGACGGACCAGCCCCTGCCGCGTACCGCGCCGCGGATCAGCGCGGTGTCGGCGCCGCGGGCGACGGCCACGTCGATGAGCCCGTCGCCGGTGTGCACCTCGAGGGCGGGACGGCGGCGGCTGCCGCGGCCGACGCGCAGCTCCCAGCCGCTCGCGGGCAACGGTGTCGCGGGGAACGCCATCGCGTGGGACATGGTCGACCTCTTTTCCGAAAACGGGTACGAGCGGCATCGCGCCGCCCGTACCCGGGTGACACTCAGATCGCGACGCCGCCTTCGACCGGCGACTCGCCGCGTCGTACGAGGAGGGCGGCGAGCGCGGCCACGAGCGCGACGCCCGCGGCGACCGTCATGGAGGTCTGGAAACCGTCCATGAAGGCGAGGTGGCTGCCGGTGGTGATGGCCTTGGCGACCGGTCCGGGCGCACCCGCCGGGACCGGCGCGACGCCCTGGGCGATGTAGTCCTTGGCCGCGCTGAGCTGGTGGGCCGCCGGCGCGGGCAGTCCCGCTCCGGTCAGGCGGTCGATGAGGACGCTCCCGACACGGCTGGACAGGATCGTGCCGAGGACCGACGTGCCGAGCACGCCGCCGACCTGGAACGCGGTCTGCTGCAGGCCGCCCGCGACCCCGGCCAGGTGCACGGGGGCGTTGGCGACGATCGCCTCGGTGCCGGCGGTGAGGATGAACCCGAACGCCAGGCCCATGAGCACGAACCACGGCCAGATCTGGTTGTACGAGGCGTCGACCCCGATCCGGGACAGGCCGAACAGGGCGCCGGCGGTGAAGACCATGCCGAGGCCGAGCGGCACGCGGGGCCCGAAGCGCTGGGTCAGCGCCCCGCCCAGCGGCGAGGACACGATGAAGATCGCGGTCATCGGCAGCATCCGGACGCCCGCCTGCACCGGCGTCATCCCGTGGACCTGCTGCAGGTACAGCGTGATGAAGAAGATCGTGCCGAACAGGGCGAAGGCGCCGAGGACGATGAGGCCGGTCGCGGCCGACAGCGAGGCCGAGCGGAACAGGTTCATCGGCAGGATCGGGTGCGGGGTCCGCAGTTCCCAGAGCACGAAGCCGGCGATCAGCACCGCGAACGCGGCGAACGACCACAGCGGCACCTGGTCGGTGAAGCCGTACGTCCCGGCCTTGATCAGACCCCAGACCAGGGCGAACAGCGCGCCCGACAGCAGCGCGACCCCGGCGAAGTCGAACGAGCCGACCGCCTCCTCGTCGCGGGACTCGCGGATCACCCACAGGCCGACCAGCAGGGCCACGAGGCCGAGCGGGGCGTTGAGGAAGAAGACCGACTCCCAGTTGACGTGCTGAACGAGCAGGCCGCCGACGATCGGGCCACCGGCGATGGAGATGCCGACGGTGGCGCCCCAGATTCCGATCGCGGCGTTGAGCCGTTCGGCCGGGAAGGTGTTGCGGAGGATCGCCAGGCTGGCGGGCTGCAGCAGCGCGCCGGCGAAGCCCTGGACGACACGCCAGAAGATCACCATTCCGATGCCGCCGGACAGGCCGACCATCACGGACGCTACCGCGAAGCCGACCACGCCGATGAGGAAGGTGCGCTTGCGGCCGAACCGGTCGGCGATCTTGCCGGCCGGGATCAGGGTCACGGCGAGCGCGAGCAGGTAGCCGTTGGTGACCCACTGCAGACCGGTCAGGTCGGCGTGCAGGTCCTTGGCGATGGCCGGGTTGGCGATCGACACGACCGTCGCGTCGAGGCCCACCATCATGACGCCGAGCGCGACCGCGAGCAGCGTCAACCAGGGATGGCCGTGCCCGGGACGGGCCGACCTTTCACGCGCCCCCGGACGGGACGCGAGTGTCGCTTGGGACATTGAACTTGCCTCCGAGAGTTCGCGTGGATGCCAAACTGTCATGCTGTGACACTTGTCGTCAAGCGACGAACGTCTCTGTATGACGACTGTCACAAGATGAACGAACTATTGGCCGGAGCGTCCAAGGTCGGTTACCATCCGGGCATGGAGGCGACGACTGCTGTTCAGGCCTGCACACCTACGGCCTGCGGGAGCGCAAGAAGCAGCGCACCCGCGAGGCCCTCGTGGACAGTGCGTTCCAGCTGTTCGCGGAGAAGGGCTTCGAGGCCACGACCGTCGAGGAGATCGCCGACGCGGTCGACGTGTCCTCCCGGACGTTCTTCCGTTACTTCGCTTCCAAGGAAGACGTGCTCCTCACGTTCCAGGAGGAGCAGTTCTGCGCCGTGAGCACGGCGTTCAAGGCCCGGCCCGCCGACGAGCCGGTGATCACCGCGATCCGCCACGCCGCGGTCGACGTCATCCGCGCCTGCGAGGACGGCGCGTTCGGTTTCGACCCCGAGCGGTTCGGCTGCATCCGGCAGCTGATGGAGTCCAGCCCCGCCGTGTTCGGCAGCAGCCTGGAGCACGGCCAGAAGAAGCACGCGGAGATGACCCGCCTCGTCGCCGAGCGCATGGGCGTCGACCCCGACACCGACCTGCGCCCGCACGTGGTCGCGAGCGCGGTCAACTCGGTGTTCCACACGGCGTTCGAGCTGCTCAGCTCCGGCACGGTGAACGTCGAGCGGTTCTCCGACGTGCTGTCGGAGCTCCTGAGCCTCGCGGAGAAGGGCATCAACTACCCCGCCGCCGCGACGGCCGAGGCGGCCTCCTAGGGCGTGCCCGGTGGACACGCCCTAAGACCTGGAACGATGCGCGCCTAAGCGCGATGCCGGAGATGGCCGTGATGATGGGGCCGCGCCCGTCCCGGGGTCACCAGGGGACGACGCCCTCGTCGTCGAAGAAGCCGCCGCGCGGTCCGTCATCCGGCAGGGTGGCGAGCCGGATCGCGATCGCGGCACCCTGCTCGGGCGTCCGCGGCGCGTTGAAGCCGGTGAAGTCGGTCGCCACGTAGCCGGGGCAGCAGGCGTTCACAATGACGTTCGTGTCGGCGAGCCGGCGGGCGTACTGTGCCGTGACGCTGTTGAGCATTGACTTCGACGGGGCGTACGCGGCCATGATCGGGCCGGTCTGCAGCGTCAGCGAGCCCATGTTGCTCGACAGGTTGACGATGCGCGGCGAGTCCGCGCGGCGGAGCAGCGGGAGCATCGCGTTCGTCACCCGGACGACCCCGAACACGTTCGTGTCGAGGACGGTGCGGACGACGTCGAGGTCGAGCGTCGTCGGATCCTGCGCGCCACCGTCGATCCGGCCGCCGATGCCCGCGTTGTTGACGAGCACGTCGAGCCGCCCTGCCCGCTGCTCGATCGTCGCCGCCGCCGCCGCGACGCTGTCGTCGGAGGTGACGTCGAGTGCGACCCCGAACGCGTCGACGCCGGCGGCACGCAGACGCTCGACGGCCTCCTCGCGCCTGGCGTCGTCGCGCGCCCCCACCGCGACCGTGCGGCCGATCGCCCCGAGACCCTGTGCGATGGCGAAGCCGATTCCCTTGTTCGCGCCGGTGACCAGCGCGATCTTCGTGTCGTTCACTCGATCCATGCTCGCGATCCGCGCGCCCGTGGTCCAAGACCGTGTCAGTAGGCTGTGATACTCGGCGGGTATCAGGGTCGGTAGGCTCCGTCCGTGGACGATCTCGAGACCCGCGAGCTCCGCTACTTCGTCGCCGTCGCCCAGGAACTGCACTTCGGACGCGCCGCCGTTCGGCTCGGGATCGCACAACCGCCGCTCTCACGCGCGATCAGCCAGTTGGAGCGGCGGCTCGGCGTCCGGCTCCTCGATCGGGACCGTCGTGGAGTGGCGCTCACCGACGCCGGCCGGGTGCTGCTCCACGAGGCCATGGTGGCCCTCGACGCGGTGGCGGCCGCTGCGCGCCGGACGCAGCGTGCCGGGGATCCGAAGCGGCCGCTGGTGCTCGTGACGAAGGCCGGGGCATCCCACGAGCTGCTGCGACGGCTCCTCGACGCGCTCGCGAGCGAACCCGGTGCGGCACCGGTCGAGGTCCTCCTGTGCGAGGTCGGCGAGCAGGCGGGGCTGCTCCGCGACGGGCGCGCCGACGTGGCGCTCATGCACCGGCCGTTCGACGACCTCGCCGGGTTCGACACCGAGGACCTCTGCGTCGAAGGCCAGGTCGCGATTCTTCCCGCGGCGCATCCGCTCGCGTCACGCGACCGGCTCACGCTGGCGGACGTGCGCGACGTGCCGGACCTGCCGATCGCTCGATGGCCCCGGCTCGACGGGTCCTACCCGGACGGGCCCGGACCGGAGGTGCGCACCCAGTCCCAGCTCGCTCAGCTCGTGGCGCTCGGCAGGACGCTGCTCGTCATCCCGGCCTCCAGCCGTGCCTGGCAGTGGCCCGAACACGTCGCGGTGCCCGTCGTCGACGCGCCGGACGTCACCACGGTGATCGCATGGCCCTCGAGTAGTCGCTCACCGGAGGTCGCATCACTCGTCCGCTCGGCGGCCGGGCTCCGCGACCCTTCGCCCGCGGGCCGTGTACCACCCGGGCGCGCGGCAGGCCTCTGGTCACGCGCGCCGTACCCGCCGGTCCAGCAGCGCGAGGAGTACGCACATGATGACGCCGGCGACGGTCAGGCCGACCGCGTTGGCGACGGTGTGCGTGTTGGCGGCGAGGCCGAAGAGCGTGTGGGCGACCAGCGCGCCGGTCGCCGCGGCGAGCAGGTGACGCCGTGACCATGCGTCCGTGGTGCCCCATCGCCGGATGACGGACCACGCCGCGACGGCCACGGCCGCGGCCAGGGCCATCGGCACCAGAGTCCAGCCGCCGTGCGTGAAGGCGGGCCGGTGAGCGCCGCCGAAGGGGAACAGCAGCCCGAGGTAGAGCAGCGTGGCGACGCCACAGACGGTCGCGACCACGACGGGCGAAGGTGCTCGTGACCGTGAACGAGCCGGGCGTCCGAACCGGGGAACCAGCCACAGCGCCGCCACCGACAGTACGGCGATGAGCGCCAAGATGACCAGGAGAGCCGTGGCCGGCACGCTGTAGCCGGGATCCTCCTTCGGCGGCACCGATGCCCGGAGCATCAGCACGCCCAGGAGCGCCACGAACCCGGCGCCGACCAGACCGCGGCGGCGCAGGAACGGCCGGTGCGCGAGGTCGGGAAAGATGAGGTCGACCAGGACGATCGGGATCGTGACGCTGAACACGGCGTGATACACCAGGTTGAGCTCGGCGTACGCGGTGTTGATCCCGAACGGGCGCGGAGCCCACCGCGCGACGTGGTAGATGTGCGGGCTGGTCAGGGCCTGCAGGGCGACGCCCTCTTCGATCAGCCCGTAGACGATCCCCATGAGAAGCGTGGAGCCGAAGCCGCCGCCGGTTCTGCGGATCAGTTCCCGGATCGTCAGCACGCCGAAGCCGTAGATCGGGACGTACAGGAGGATCAGCCACGCCATGGTGATCGGCGTGGTGCCCAGGGTGAACTCGGCGACGAGCGGAGTGATGACCACGAGGCTCAGCGCCGCTCGCCGGCCGCGGGGCGGACGCCCGCCCCGCGACCGCTCCGCCCTCCGGCCGTCCCGCGACCGCTCCGCCCTCCGGCCGTCCCGCGACCGCTCCGCCCTCCGGCCGCCCCGCGACCGCTCCGCCGTCCGGCCGCCGTCCGTGGCTGACGGCCTCCTCCGGGACAGGTTCTTCACCTGGCCACCGCCGTCACGCGCGTGCCCTTCATCGCCATCGTCCCTCCCGGTGGTGCGTCGGTTCGCTCTGATCGGGACGCTAGGGCGGGGAGGGCACGCGGGAGTACGCCCGAAGGTTGCCGTTGCCGACCGGGGGTTGCGGATCCGGCTATCGGGGGGTCATTCGCCGTCCAGGGAGACCAGTCCGGCCTGCTGGGCGAGCAGCCCGGCCTTGGCGCGGTTGGGGAGCCGCAGCTTGTCGAGCAGCCGGGAGATGTAGCTCTTCACGGTGGCCTCGGAGAGGAAGAGCCGAGCCGCGATCTCACCGTTGCTCAGCCCGAGCCCCAGGCAGCGCACGATGTCACGCTCGCGCTCGGTGAGGCCGGCGATCCGCGCGATCGCCTCCTGCCGGGAGGCGGCGGCCGTCTCGGTCCGTTCGACGAGCCGCCGCATCGCCACGGGCGACAGCACGGAGTTCCCGTCGGCCGCGACGCGAATGAGGCGGAGCAGGTCCTCGGGCGGCGTCGACTTGACGAGGAACCCCTTGGCGCCGACCTGCAACGCCCGTACGACGTTGGCGTCCGAGTCGAAGGTGGTGAGCGCGATCACCGCGGGCGGGTCCGGTTGGCGGACGATCTGTTCGGTGGCCGTGATGCCGTCGACCGCCGGCATCCGGAGGTCCATCAGGACGACGTCCGGGGACAGCCGCAACGCGATCTCGACGGCCTCCGCGCCGTCCTCGGCGGCGCCCACCACCGTGATCTCCGGGTCGGTCTCCAGGATGGTCGTCAGGTGCCGGCGCACGATCGGGTCGTCGTCGACGATGAGCACCTCGATCACGTGTCACCTCCCGGCCGCGCCGTGGCGCCGGCCCCGATGTCCGGCAGCGAGGCCGTCACCTGCCAGCCTCCCGATTGCAGTTCCCCGGCGGAGAACTCTCCCCCGATGAGCTCGACCCGGCGTCGCAGGCCGACCAGCCCCAGTCCGGATCCGCTGCCGGCCAGCGACGGATCCGGGTGCCGGCCGCCGGAATCGCGGATGGAGACGATCGTGGCCTGTCCGCCATAGTCGATCCCCACGTGCACGGAGGCGCCGGGCGCGTGTTTGCGGGCGTTCGAGAGGGACTCCTGGACCACGCGTACAGCGGTGCGCGCGATCGCCGCCGTCATCGGCCGCCGTACACCGCGGAGCTCGAGCGTCACCGTGCCACCGGACTCGCACGCCGCCCGGACCAGGTCGCCGATGTCCTCCGCCGGGTCGGACGTGCCGGACGGCCGCGGTGCCGGCTCGGAGTCGCGCCGTCCGTCGCCGTGCAGCACCCCGATCAGCTCGCGCAGCTCACCGAGGGCCTTCTCGCCCGCGGCCCGGATCTGCTCGGCGGACGTCCGTACGTCAGTGCTCTCGCTGGTCAGTTTCAGCGCTCCCGCGTGCAGGACCATCTCGGTCACGTGATGCGTCACGACGTCGTGCATGTCCGTGGCGAGCCGCCGGCGTTCGGCGGCCACGGCCTGCTCGGCGAGCAGGTGCTGCTCACGCTCGGCCGCGGCCAGGCTCGTCCGCAGCGAGGCCATCAGCTGCACCCGTGCCCGGGCGGAGTAGGCCAGCGCCGCGGGGACCAGCGTGGCCGCGATCCCCGTCGGGGTGGCCAGCGCGCTCGGCTGCCACGGCTGGGCGCCGAGCAGGGCGAACGCGGCCGTGAACGACAACGCCTCACGGATCGGCCGCACCGTCACGATCACCCAGATGATCACGATCGCGCAGGTCGGGACGACGGTCCTCGCGAGTGGATGGACCGGCGTCAGCGTTCCGGGAGCGACGAGCTCCCCGACCGCTCGCGCGGCCGACACCGCCAGGGCGATCGAGGCCACGGCGCGCGGAGACCGGATAAGCCAGAGGACGCTGAGGTCGGCGATGAGGCTGAGGCACAGCCCCGCCGCCGGGCCCAGAATCCCGTCGGTGCGCTGACCGAGCACGAACAGCAGCACGTCGAAGATTGAGCAGACGAGAGCGGAGGCGACGGCCATCACGTGCGCGGTCCGGGCCGTGAACCTGCTCGCCGCGTCCATGGCCCCATCCCACACCATGGCGACGATCCAAGCGTCACGCCCGGACGGACGGCGACCCCCGATCGTTGCCATCAAGTCGCCGAAGGTTGCCGTTCTGGCCGCGCGGACGGCGGCGCAGGGCTGGCCGTGGAGGTTTTGGATAGTCCACAATTCCAGAACGGTATCCAGACCGATACCGACCGCTCACGGGCGAAGGCCGGTCGCCCACGGGTCGCCGGCATACCCCCGCCGGTTCGAGGAGACACGTCACGATGGGTTCAGCCCCCCAGGCCGTCCCGGTTCCCGGAGTCCGCGGCGTTCCGCTCGTCGCGCTGGCCAAGGACCCCTTCGGCTACTGCATGAAGGCCGCGCAGCAGGGCGACGGTCTCGTACGGCTCGGCGCCGGACCGGTCCGCGCCTACCTCGTCAGCCACCCGGACTACGTGCGTCACATCCTGGTCGGCAACGCGGGCAATTACATCAAGGGCAGCATCATGGACGGGATCCGCCTCGCCCTCGGCAACGGCCTGTTCACCAGCGACGGCGACTTCTGGCGGCGGCAGCGGCGGCTCATGCAGCCCGCCTTCCACAACCGGCGGATCCAGCGGATGGCCGAGACCGTCGGCGAGGCGACGGACGCCGCCATGGCGAGCTGGGCCCCGGCGATCGCCAACGGCGTGCCCGTCGACATCCTCCGCGAGTCCGTCCAGATCAACATCACGGTCATCCTGAAGACCCTCTTCGGCACCGACATCGACGAGGAACGCTCCACCCGCCTGCACGACCTGACGGACCAGGTGTTCGCGGGCATGACCCGGCGGGTGTGGACGTTCTTCGTGCCGTCGTGGCTGCCGACCCCCGGCGCGGCGGCGTACGGGCGCGCGATCGAGGCACTCGACCAGGAGATCTACGCCCTCATCGCCGCCCGGCGGGCCGCCCTGACCGGCGGCGACACCGGAGAGGACCTCCTGAGCGCGCTGATCCAGGCCGAGGACGCCGAGACCGGCGAGCGGATGAGCGACCGCCAGCTCCGCGACGAGGTCTTCACCATCTTCCTCGCCGGGTACGAGTCGACGGCGACCGGCATCGCGTGGGCCTGGCACCTGCTGTCGCAGCATCCGGCGGCCGCCGCCCGGCTCCGCGACGAGGTCGACCGCGTCCTCGGCGGCCGGCGCCCCGGCTACGACGACCTGCCCGAGCTCACGTACACCCGGCGGGTCGTCAGCGAGACGTTCCGGCTGTACCCGGCGTTCCCTATGTACTTCCGCGGCTCCGTCGAGGACGACGTCGTGGGCCCGTACGCGATCCCCGGCGGCGCGAACATCATCATCAGCCCGTACGCCACCCACCACGACCCGCGCCACTGGGACGACCCGGAGACCTTCGACCCCGACCGCTTCACCCCGGAACGCTACGACGCCCGCGCCCGCGACGCGTACTACCCGTTCGGCAAGGGCCAGCGCATGTGCATCGGGGAGCCGATGTCGCTGACCATCGCCCAGCTCCTCATCGCGACGATCGCCCAGGCGTACGAGGTGCGGGCCGTGCCGGGCGCCCAGGTCACCGGCCGCTACGCGATGACCTACCAGCCGAAGAACGGCCTCCCGGTCATCCTCACCCCGCGCGCCTGATGAGGTCGCCTCGGCGCGGGCGTGAATGAAAGACGGCGCGCCCGTATCCCGGATACGGGCGCGCCGTGAGTCCCGTCTCGGCGGAGGATCCCAGGGAACGATCCAGAATCGCCATTCCCGGGGTCAGCGGCCCACGGCGTCATGGGCCAGCGCGGAATCCATTCTGGAAAGACATATTTAATGTGCGCCGTAAATAGTCGCCCCCGGCTACGATGCGACTACCCAGAGCATTAGTTACTAATGATGAATTTTCAAGTAAAGTTATTGGTTGACGCCCTGTCAGGCCGCTCATATCATGCGTTCACCAGAGATGACCCCGCCGTAGCGGAGCACCTACCGGTCGCCCACAGGTCACCTTCTCTACCTCCCTCGCGTTTTTATAAAAAGGGGCTTCGCCATGCTCAAGAACCTGACGATCGGCGGTGCGGCCGCGGCGATTCTGATGTCTCTCGCGCCGGCTTCCCATGCTTCGGACACCGCGCCACCGACAGATCCGATCACGGTCGATGTGAAGACGGTCAACGGCTCCGGCTGCCCACAGGGAACGGCCACGGTGACCGAGCTCTCCGACAATACGGGGTTCACCGTCAAGTACAGCGACTACGTGGCCGAGGCAGGAGCCGGCGCGGACGCGACCGACTTCCGGAAGAACTGCCAGCTCAGCCTCCTCGTACACGTGCCCCAAGGCTTCACGTACGCGATCGCCCAGGCCGACTATGCCGGTAACGCCCATCTCCAAGCCGGCGCGACCGGCCTGGAGCAGGCGAGCTACTACTTCCAGGGGAATTCCGACACGGTGGCGGTCGGCCACCCGCTCAGCGGCCCGTACGACGGCGCATGGCACAACACCGACCGGACCGACGTGGCGGCGTTGGTGTACAAGCCCTGCGGCGTGGACCGGATTCTCAATGTGAACACGGAACTGCGGGTCTCGACCGGCGACTCCGACGCGGCGAATACGGCCAGCTATATGGCCATGAACACCACTTCGGGCGGAGTGAACACCATCTATCGCTTCCAGTGGAAGCGTTGTTCTTGAATTCGGCAACGTCCGTACCCCATAGAAGGGACCCGTCCATGCGCAGATTAGTGGTCGCCGCTGCGGCGATCGTGGCGTTCTTCGCCACGACCGCGACTCCGGGGCACGCTTCCCTGCCCAGCAATCCGCCTCCCGACAAGATCGTCATCGATATCGCGACGGTCAACGGCTCGGGCTGCCCGGCCGGGACGGCGGCGGTGGCCGTTTCTCCCGACAACACGGCCTTCACCGTCACGTACAGCAACTACATGGCCCAGGTCGGCGTCGGCGCATCATCGACCGACTTCCGGAAGAACTGCCAGCTCAATTTGGCCGTGCACGTACCCCAAGGCTTCACGTACGCGATCGCCGAGGCCGACTATCGCGGGTTCGCCCACCTCGAAAAGGGCGCCAGCGGCACCGAGAAGGCGAACTACTACTTCCAGGGCCACTCGCAGACCACGGCCATCAGCCACACCCTCAACGGCGCGTACGACGACAACTGGCAGAACACCGACACCACCGACGTGGCGCAGCTGGTCTACCTGCCGTGCGGCGAGTCGCGGAACTTCAACATCAACACCGAGCTGCGGGTGGCCGCCGGCACCTCGGACCCGACGAAGACCACCAGCTTCATGGCGATGGACTCGACGGACGGCAGCATCACGACCACCTACCACTGGGCCTGGAAGACGTGCCCCTGAGCCCACCGGCGATGTGACGGCGGCCCGGCCATCTCGGTGGCCGGGCCGCCGCCCTCGCTCAGGCGAACACGGACACCCGGGTGCGGTGGTGACGCGGCGCCTCGATCTCGTCCACCGCCGCCACGGCGAGATCGGCGTACGACAGGCGCGACTCGGGCAGCGCTGTTTCTCCCCCGGTCCGGTAGCGCCCCGTCCTGGTGCCCTCGGCCTCCAGCCGCGCGGGCGGGGTCAGCATCACCCAGTCGACGGCGGTGTCCGCCGTACGGAGCCGGTCCAGGCCGGCCGTGTGCGCGGCGGCGAACGGCCGGATCTCCGCCGGGAACGCCGACGGATCGTCCATCACCAGGCCGCCACCCGGTTTCCTCAGGTTGGCGAACAGGCCGATCGCGACGAGCCGCGGCACCCCGGACTCGGCCAGACCGTGCAGCAGCGCGTCGGCGGCCTTGACGAAGAACTCCGGATCGAGGCCGTCGAACCCCTGCTCCGGCCCCGAGAACGGACTCACCGCGTTCACCACGGCATCGTTGCCTCGCGTGACCTCGGCGACCGCCCGCGCGTCGGTGACGTCGCCCCGCACCACCCGTACGCCGAGATCGGTGTACCGATCCGGGTCCCGCACGACCGCCGTCACCCGATGACCCCGATCTCGGGCCTCGGCGGTGATGGCCTGCCCCGCCCGGCCGCCCGCCCCGAAGATGACGATCCCGCTCATGCCGTGACTCCCCTCCGGCGGCGCACCTCGCCGCCGCGATGGGACGGTATCCACGGGATACTGGTTACCTCAACGATACCGGGATAGGGCCCGGGAACCTGGCCGAGTGGTCCGCTGTCTTTACCGCGCGTCGTTATACCGAAGGCGTGTTATACAAGGCCGATGAAGGAGCCGAATCCCGAGGTCGTCCGTCCTGGGATGCTCGAACGCCGAGTGGATCCCACTCGTTATCGGGGTCTGGTCCGGCCGGACAAGACCGTCCGGTGGGCGAAGGACCGGATGGAAGAGGTCGAACGGCTACGCGGGCATCCCCCGGAGGCGTGGCCCACATCGACCGCATTGCCTAAGTCGTTGGGCGAGCTCGCCGAATTGCTGACGACGTTGGGATGGGAAGACCTCGCCGTGCTGGCACATCGCGAGGAACTGATGATTTATCGCGAGTTCGCCGCTGCCCGACCAGGCGCTTTCGCCGACCGGATTCGCCGCACCCTGGCCGCGCTGTTCAGCAACCTCATGGACGTCAGGCACTACGGCGAGGCGCTCGAAGTGCTCGACGAGCAGTTGCGGCTGTCGAGCATCGGCCGATCCGCGGGCGTTGCGGCTCGGGATGCCGAGTATTGGCGGATGGTGTGCCGACGGGCGGAGATCCTTACCAGGCTCGGCCGCCACGACGAGGCGGCGCAGTACACGGCCGTGGCGGTGAACGAGGTCCGTGGGCGGCTCGGGCGCCTTGGGGCCGCGTCGGCGGACCTTGAGCTCAGCCACGTATTGGCAGTTCATGCGGATCAGCTCGACAGCGTCGGCCGCGTTGCCGAGGCCGCCGAGGTGACCGCCGAAGTCGCGGCGTACTGGCGCAAGCAGCCCGACTCGACGGACAAGTACGCATCGATGGTCGACCTGCTCAGCGAGCGCCTGGTCCGGAGCGGGCGGAATGAAGAGGCGGCCGTGTGCCTCACCGAGACGATCGAAGAGATCCGGCACCGCGAAAATCGCCTCACGCTGGCACGTGTCTGGCACAGTTTCAGCACCCGCCTGCTCTCGCTGGGCCTGCCGAACGAGGCCTTGGCCGCCATTGAGGAAGCAGTGAGCGTCCGCCGTGAGAGCGTGTGCCAGTTCCGAGAAGGACACCGACGGCTGGAGGCGTTGGACGAGTGGGACTGGTACGACGACCATCGGTACAACGAGGATCCACGCGAGGAGAAGCGGCGAGAACTGGAATCCGCGCTGGAGGGCGTACGCCAGGCCGAGCGTGTTCTACACGACGAATTGCTCAACCTGAGTGCCTGCCTACGCCGGCTCGACCGCGTCGACGAGGCGAAAGCGGCGAGCGCAGAGGCCGCCACGATCGCCAAAGCACACGCCGTCTACAGCGGCCGTCCACGTGATTCACGGTAACCGCCGAGCGGGCCGGGCATGCCCTTGCCGATCGCGACGAGGTGCCGACCCCCGGTCTCGGCCAGGCCGTGCGGTAAGCGCGTCGGTGACCGATGCCGGGATAGGGTCCGGGGCCATGCCCGAGCCGCTGGACCCGGAGATGTTCGACCCCGTCTGCCCGTCGAGCGCCATGCCGATCCAGATCGGCGACAAGTGGACCGCGATGGTCGTGCTCTGCCTCGAAGGCGGCCCGCGCCGGTTCACCGAGCTACGCGGCCCGCTGCGCGGCATCACCCCGAAGGTCCTCACCCAGACCCTGCGCGCGATGGAACGCGACGGCCTGGTCACCCGCACCGCGTACGACGAGAACCCGCCCCGCGTCGAGTACGAGCTGACGGCGCTGGGCCGGAGCATTCTGACACTGATCGACTCCGCCCGCGCCTGGAGCAGGGACCACCTCCCCGCCCTGCTCGAAGCCCGCCGAACGTACGAGTCGACGCCCCGCCCGGCGCTCCTGAAGCGCCCAGAGACGTGAACGACGAGGAGGTGTCCCCTCGTCGAAGGCGGCTCACGACGGCTGAGACCATGGCACCCGGGCCACGAGCTCAGGAGAGTGCCTTCGCCTCGGCCTGCTCCAGCCACTCGAGGTACCACGTCCCGAACGTCACGCGATCTCCCTCGTCACGGCCGGAGTCGCTGCCGGTCAGCGGGAAGAGGTCCTCGTCGTCGACGCGGTGATCGGCCCAGATGTTCCCTCGCTCAGACCCGCTGACGACCAGCCATTCGCGCCGCGCGCAGCCCAGATGACACAGGCAGATGGCACCTGCGGTCCGCGCCTCGGCCCACAGCACCGCGACCCAGCGTTCATCCCATGCCTCGTACGCGGCGTCGAAGTCCTCGATGACCGGGAAATTCTCCTCTTCCGGCTGCTCGGCCAGGAGAGCCTCGAGCACGGCCGGGTCCGGTCCCTTGGCGGGGAACGGCTCGGCGAGCCTGGCCGGGTCGGCGAGATCCGCACCGTCACCGACCCAGTGCCACCGTCCCTCGCCCGTACGCCGAACGGGGAACACCCCGTACGCGGGCCCGGCACCGCCGCACCCGACGTTGAGCAGGAACTGCCGGTAGTCGTCCGGCAGGGTGACGCCGAGCTGTGACTCGAGTTCGGCGAGCTCATCGGGGCGAAGCACCGGCTCCAGCTCGAAACGGTGCCCGTGATGGCCGAAAACGCCGGAGGCACCTGGCATGCGGGCGAGGTCGGTCACCCTGCGGCGCACGTCGCCCCAGTCGATCTTGTCCACGCGGCGGAGCCTACGACACCGGCCCGACGTTCGAAATCGACGCCACGGCGGACGCCCTGCCGGAGTGGTGATGCGTCAGGTTGGTACAGCTTCGGATCACGGACAGGGTGACGATGAACAGCAGCACGAGGAGCAGTCCGACGAAACGGCGGTTCCTCGAAGCCTTCGCGGGCCCGGCGACCGATCGTAGCCGCCGTATGTAGGGCCGGCGCGGCGTCCTCTTCGGCACCGGCTCCGGTTCGGCGGTGTACCAGCGCGGCAGGGTGGCCTCCGGCGGATACTGTGCCGCGACCGCCTCCACCAGCTCCCTGCGGCACGCCTCGCATCCCCGAAGGTGCTCGACGACCTCGGCGGTCTCGCCGTCGGTGAGGTCGAACGACAGCAGCCGGGGCAGATCCGCGGCGAAATGCTCGACCGACTCCGCCCGAACCCCCTCGTCGATCTCCACCCCGGCAGCCTATTCCAAAATCCGTCCTAATTAGCGATTTCGGTCAGTCCGCAGTGATCTCGATGACGGCCAGCTCGACGCACTGTCCACCGTTTCCGGCGCTGCGACTACTCTTCCGCCAGGTGACGTCCGTCATGTCCATCGTTCCTCCAAAATCCGGCGAATCAGGTCGCGGGACATCTCCACCGGGAGTGCCCGCGAACGGATTTCATCATACGTATCCGAGAGTAGGCGAATATCATCCGATTCGCTGGTCGTGATTCCGCGCAAGGCCGTTTCCACGTACGCCAGTTCGGTGCGGTCCGGAAGGGTGGCGAGGACGAAGGCCCCGGCGCTGTCGGCTGGGCGAAGCGGACCGGGGACGACCTGGACGGAGATGCGCGGGGACGAGAGCGCGAGCAGGTGCTCGAGCTGCCCGCGCATGACGTCGCGGTCGCCGACCTCGTTGCGCAGCACACCCTCGGCCAGCAGTACGGATATGCGGGGCGGCGGCGGATCCTCTCGGGAGAGGATCGCTTGCCGCCTCATTCGCGCGGCGGTGGCGGCCTTGTCACCGCCGAGAAGGGCCGAGGCGTAATCCTCGGTCTGCAGGAGTCCGTCGACGACGAGGCACTGGTACGCCTCGAGAGAGACGGCGTCGACCTCAATCGTCGGCCAGTCGAACCAGACGGGGAAGGACGCGTCGAGGACGAGTTCGTCCCAGAGCGAGGGCAGCGTCCCCTTCGTGTCGAAGAGCTCGTCGAGCTTGACGGCGATGGATCGATCGCAGCGCGTCTCGCCGCGCTCGATCTTGCCGATATGTGAGCCACAGACGGGGATCTTCTCTCCGAGCTGGTCCTGCGACAGACCGACGGCGGAGCGGTATCCGCGCACCACCGAGCCGAACACTTTGAGCGTTCCCGGTCGTTCCTTTCCGGCCACCGTCACCACTCCTCACTCGTCTCGCGACTGTTCGCGACTCGTGTCGCCGAAGTCGGCGTGTTCGCCCCTGGATCCGACAGTCGTCACCAACGGCGTCGATATCCACAGACCATGTGACCACATGTCATCACGCGAATACAGCGAGTTTCGACGAAAGGGTGTTCGATGGACACTGCAAATCAGGAGAAATGGACTCCGCCCCCACGACTCACTCTTGAAATGCACGCATGCGCCGAGAATGTCTACCTGGTGCGTAACCTCGTCGACCAGGCCGCCGAATCCTGGGGCCTGTCGAGCGACGTCCGCCACCTCGGCCGCCTCATCCTGACCGAACTCACGACGAACGCCTGCCGGTTCTACCCCGGCAAGGTCATCCTCATCTGGGTCGCGACGCCTCGCCACCGCGTCGGCGAGGTCGGCGTGTGGGACCCCGACAGCGCCAACCTGCCGCGCATCATCGATGCCGACCAGGCCGCCGAGACGGGACGCGGCCTGTTCCTCATCAACGAACTCACCGGCGGACGCCTCGGCTGGTACCCCTCCCCCAGAGCCGGCAAGGTCGTCTGGGCCCGCTTCGGCCCATGACCGGGAAGTTCAGGATCGCCACGCCTCCTTCGCCGGGACGATGGGGGTCAGTTCCGTCGTGTCGGCGAGGGGGTTCTGGCTCAATTTCCGTAATGGACGGCACCGGAGTGGGCGGTCCTGCCTGCTCACCGGGCCGAGCGGTCCATGGCCGGCCGCAGCCGTCCCGCCCGCGCCCCCCCGCCTCCCTGCGCTGTTTGCTCTGCTTACCCCGGGTATACACCTGGAACGGTCCGATGCATACCTGAGGTGAGCAGAGCAAAGTCCTGTGGACGTTCCCGGCTTGCCCGAGGTCCGGACGCCCCGAAACGACCGCTGGCCGTGACCATCACGAATTCCGGGCCAGAACCGGCGAGGGGCCATTCGGACGGGAGTTGCATGTCCCCGTCCACCCGGGGTCGTGGAAGGTCCACCGCCGCGCCCACGTCGTAGGTGTGGTCCAGGCCGAGCGGCTCGGCGATCCGTTCGTAGACCTCCCGAGCCCGCTTCCCAACCATGTGCGCCTCCCTAGTCGGTCAATGCCGCTGTCAGCAGCGGTAATGACGCTAGAAGGCAGGAACGGCCGTCGCGTCCTTCCTTACGGCGAACCCCCGTGTCCGCCGACAGGCCGATCGTCAGGGCCAGACGCAACCATCGACGCGCCGCGCCTCCGCCGCGCGGAGGACCGCGTTCGATATCAGGTGACTGCGGTCCTCACTCCTGCTCGGCGGCACCGCGCTGCAGGCAGGGCAGGCGTCGCCGTCCCCGGTGCGCGTCCACCTCTCCGGCGCACCGGTCGCCGTGACCCGCGGATAGAAGGTCAGCGCCCTGCATCCGCCCGTGTCACAGACGGTGGCGTCTCTACGGCTCAATGCTCGATCTCCTTCGGCAAGCTGTCGGGGGAGAAGATCAGCTTCTCGCGTCGCCCGGACAGCGAAGATCGGGCCATCTCCAGCAGACCGCGCACGAGGTATCGCAGGCACGCCCTGGGCGGCCTAGACGAAAGAAACGAAATTAGGTACGGTTCTTGCGAGGAGGCGTCATGAGCCTAGCCAACCTGCAGCAAGAGACCTACCTACCGGATGCTCGTGGTCAGGTCGCCGAGATTTATGACTTCCTCAAGGCACACGAGGAGGCCGGTCGAGGCCGGCCCGCACCACGCTACTTCCTGGCAGGGTCTGCGCCGGGTGATCGGATAGAACTCCCCGCAGAGATCTACCGCGCCCTTCGTCACGTGGTCGAGGCACTTCAACAGGGGCTGGCCGTCACCGTCGCGCCGTTGACCCAGACGCTGACGACCCAGCAGGCCGCAGACCTTCTGGGCGTGAGCCGTCCGACGTTGGTCAAGCTACTCGACGAGGGCAGGATTCCCTTCGAACGAGCGGGCAGTCACCGTCGGATCCTGCTTCGCGACCTGCTCACCTATCGCGAGCAGCGACGCGCCGCCCAATACGCCGCGCTCGAGGCCACTGCGGTTGAAATAAACGACGAAGAAGACGTTGATACTGTTCTGGAACAGCTACGCGAAGCCCGAGAGGCTGTCGCGAAACGTCGTCATCGACGCCAAGCGCCCTGACAAAATGGCGACATGTTCACTGCGCTCCTGGATACATGCGTCTTGTGGCCCAGCCTGCAGCGCGACTTCTTGCTTTCTCTTGCAGTCGAAGGGATGTATCGCCCCGTCTGGAGCGCGGCGATTCTCGCAGAGCTCGAATACCACGAAACCGCCAAATTAGTACGTCAAGGCGAGAACGAGGACAAAGCTGCCGCACGTGCCAGGTTCCTGATCGAACAGATGCGCTCGGCTTTCGACGACGCAGAGATTCATGGCTGGGAGGGCCTGGAGGGGACCTACGGCCTCCCCGACCCAGACGACGAACACGTCGCTGCCGCAGCAGTCGTCGCCGGAGCCGGAGCGATCGTTACGCACAACCTAAAGGACTTTCCACAGAGCAGACTCCCGAAGGGGATCGACGTCATATCGCCGGCCGAGTTCGCCGCGAGCACCGTGGAATTGGAGCCCTTCCGAGCGTTCAATGCAATCGTAGCCATCGCCGAGCGCTCCGGCCGCAAAGGACCGCCGGTCAGCGTAGACGATGTGCTGGACATACTCGCAAAACGTTACGCCATGACCACTGCGGTCCATACCATGCAGCAGATTCGCTAATGGACCGACTCCCCCGCGCGGACGCGGACCGTGAGGTCCCGCCCGGAGGTGGCCTTGTCGCGTTGCCCGACAGAGAAGATCTTGCTACGGTCGCCGTCGGCGCGAGATACGCGTACGGCTGGATGTCGGGAGGTTGATGAATATGGCTGCCAGCAGCCCTGTTCGGCACACCCTCATCCGGTCCGCGCGAGGTTAGTTCGCGGCCCGGGTCGTTTTCAGCGACCAGGAGTTCTTCTCTCGTGTCTTCTTTCTTCTCATCGGCCGATTCCGAGCTGACCACCGACCGCCTCATCCTGCGGACGTGGTCGACCGAAGAGGTCACCGCCGTCGTCAACGGCACCCGCTCGGCGTACTGGGCGGATGACTTCCCCGCCGAAGGCGATCGCGTGATCGCCGGCTTCATCTCCGAACACCCCGACGACACGCTGGGCGAGTTCGGACACCGCCTGATCATCGAACGCGACAGCGGTCTCGTCGTCGGCTCGATCGGCCTGTTCTGGCCGCCCAGCGACGGTGTTCTCGAAATCGGCTACGGCGTCGTGGATTCTCGTCGCGGTCGCGGCTATGCGACGGAGGCCACCCGCGCGATGGTGGAATTCGGCCTCGCCGCACCAGGGGTCCACACGGTTTGCGCCGGTGTGGAACTGGCCAATCCCGCCTCGGTCCGCGTGCTGGAGAACTGCGGTTTCCAACGCTCGAGCGTGGAAGAGGAGACCACTCGGTTCCACATCACCAGGCCTGTCGCGCAGTGATGACCGGCCGGGATCGGCCGTGCTCGCCACTGCCGATCCCGGCCCCGCGGTTATGCTGCGCGAATGCTGATCGCTACGACCGGGACTGACGCTGAACTGGCCGTCGAGGCGGCCCTGGCGGGGGCGGCCGTGGTCCGGGGCATGTACGGCGCCGAACTGACCCGGGTGGACAAAGGTGCCGGTGACTTCGCGACCGCCGCTGATCTGCAGGCCGAGAAGACCATCGTGGAGATCATCACCGCAGCCCGACCCGATGACGCGGTGACCGGCGAGGAGAGCGGGCAGACCGGCACCGACGACGCTCGCCGCAGATGGCTGGTCGATCCCCTGTGCGGCACGCTGAACTACGCCGTAGGCAACATGCTGGTCGCCGTGAACGTCGCACTGCGCCAGGGATCGACCGTCACCGCCGCCGCATCGGCCGACCCGTTCACCGGCGAGGTCTTCTGGACCGACGGCCAACGCTCCTACCGCCGCAGCGACGCAACCGACACCGCGCTCACCCCGTCCTCCGCGTCACGACTCGTCGACGTCAACCTCGACCCACCGTTCCCCAACGCACCCGGGTTCCAGGCGACCCGCCTGCTCAGCGACCCCCGCTTCATCGAACGGTTCCGCCCCCGCGTCGTCTCCACCACCCTCGCGGTGGCCTGGGTCGCCGCCGGCCGCCGCGCCGCCTACGTCACCGACGGCCACCTCCACGACAGCGTCCACTTCGCCGCCGGGCTCGCCCTGTGCCAGGCCGCCGGATGCATCGTGACCGGCATCCACGGGCAACCACTGCACACCGGGCCAGGCGGACTGATCGCGGCAGCCGACCTGGCGACACACGGCGCGATCCTCGAGATGATCACCAGTCACAACCGCCCCTGAGCCCAGGTCCATCGCCGGTCCCGGGCCGCGCCCTTCTCCGGTTGCGTGGACGGAGCGCCAGACCGTACACAAGGCCGGTGGACCTCGATCACTTCGTCTACCGGCGGTTCTACGAGCGCCTGCTCGAAACGGAGCACGGCGAAGAGCGCCGTGGCCTACGTGAGTGGGTCGCCCGAGTGGCCGGATTGTTCGACGCCATCGCGCCGCTTCGCCACCGCGAGTGGCCGCCGGGGCCGTCCACCGGTGACGAGGAGTCGCGGGCGTGGCACCAGGAAGCCCTGTTCGCGCTCTACGCGGTGAGCCGGGCGAGCGACCTGCTGATCGAGAGAGGATGCCCCGCCGGCGCGCCCGCGCCGGCCCTCGGCACGACCGGCGGGCGCACGTTGAACCGCGAGGCCCTCTTCGTCCACGAGTGGTTCTTCGACCGGGTCGGCCTGGAACGCCTCCCGGCGACCGGCGCCTTCTCGCCGTTTCACCATGAGATATTCGCGGTCAGCACCGACGAAGACGCCGACCAGGTGATGGTGGAGGGCATCGTGTGGCCGGGCTTCCGGTTCGGTGACCTGTTGTTCTGCCGGGCCGGCGTCCACGTACGGGCGCCCTCTCGCCTGATCGATCCCGAAGTGGCGACCACGTCCACGCTGTACTTCGCCCACCGGCGCGAGCCGCGAAGAACCACTGACCTCGCCGACGGCTGGGGCGGCAATTCCCAATACCGGACCGCGTTTCATCGTTTCTACGACGACCGCGACGGGCTGCACCTCAATTGGGACGGTGAACGGTATCTGGGCGACGGCCACCGCCCTTCGGAGCGGGACGCCAACGCGGAACTGCCCCTCGATCGGCGCCGCGAGCTGCTCCTGAACCGCTGTTTCGTCACGGCCCCCATGCCGGCCGACGAGTGGGACTGGTTCCCTTACGACGACCGCTTCACGCTCCGCACCGCCACATGGCCCCTCGACGCCGACGCCTTGCTGCCCGATCCGAACCGATGACCACGACATGGAAGTGACCATCCGCTGATGCGCATGTACCTCTCCTCGTTCCGCCTGGGTGACCACCCGGACCGGCTGCTCGCGTTGCTCGGCGGCTCCAGACCGAAGGACATCGCGGTGGTCGCCAACGCGATCGACGCCCAGCCCGAAGAGGAACGCCAGGCCGGGGTCCGCCGGGAGATCGACGCACTGACCGGCCTCGGCCTGCGACCGGTGGAGCTGGATCTACGCGACTATTTCGATCAGCCGGGAGACGGTGTCGCGACCACGCTCGCCCGCTTCCCCGCCGTGTGGGTGCGCGGCGGGAACGTCTTCATGCTCCGCCACGCGCTCGCCCGCAGCGGCGCGGACACCGCGTTGACCGACCTCCTGCGACGGGACGCGCTGGTGTACGCCGGGTACAGCGCCGGAGCCTGTGTGCTCGCGCCCAGCCTGCGCGGCCTGGAACACTGCGACGACCCCCAGGTGGTTCCCGGCACCTACGGCGAACCGGTGACCTGGACCGGCCTCGGCGTCCTCGACCACGCCATCGTGCCGCACGTCGACTCCCCCGGACACCCCGAGAGCGAGGCACTGAACGCGGTCGCGGCGCGGTACCGCGCGGAGGGCGTGGCCCACCGGCCGCTGCGCGACGGCCAGGTACTAGTGATCGACGGCGACGACGCCCGCGTCCACTGACCGGCGGCCACTCCGCGCCCAGTACGGGATGCCGCTCAGCGGAAGTCGGCTGCGTGTTCGCGCGCCGGCCTCGGGATCGCCTGGACAGGGTTCCTCAAATAGGCTGCAGATCATGAAAGGGCGTCAATATGAAGTCATCATCGAGATCACTCGCCCAGCAGGCGACGACCCGACCGACTCGCTGGAATCACTACGACAGGCCGTTTCTTCCCGAGTCGACACGAGGCAGTGTGAATTAGTTTTCGCATCGCAGCCAGGCGGTGTCGTACGCATGGAAGCAGTTCTTCGGGCGGCAACCCCGCTGGAAGCGGCGGCCCGCGTGGATCGGCTGCTGGATGACGCCTTGATCTGGACAGGGATGTTCGAGGAGTTCGACGTAACCGGAAAGCGGCTTTGTTCGGCGCCTCTCGACATCCCTCGAAGAGGGATGGATCGCTGGATCTAGCACCGCGGGTGACGCATCGTGCGCCTTTGCGTGTCGCGACCTTAGAGAGTTACTGCACCGTGATCGCAGCTCGGTAACCCTCGACCACGGTCACCGCGTCCCCCCTCTCGCCAGGACGCCGCGAAGGCGGAGCGGGACGCGCCATGGAGCGATCCCGGCGCAAGAAGCTGCCTCTACCCGAAATCCCTACCGAAGCGGAACAATCTACGTGAACAACCGTGCCCTAACAGTGATGTCGTGCACTTTTCTGGCCCTCACCGCATGCAGCCATCCAACACCGAGAGTCGCGGTCAAGGGAAGCATCGTTGTCGAGGACAGGAATGCGCCGACAACAAAATTTCAATGGACCGATGACGGTTACTGTTACACCATGGGCCGCGACTATCTCGACATCGCTGCCGGAGCGGCTGTGACCGTCTACGACCCCAAGAGGAAAAAGGTCGGTTCCGGCACCGTCGGATCCCAAGCCCATACCGGTGGGTTCATGGACTTTGGTGGCGTTTCCCGCCACAGCCCCACGACATGTACATTCCCCTTCACCGTGACCGGCGTCCCGAAACAGAAGCTTTACGGCATCGAGGTCGCCCACCATGGCGTCGTGAACTTCACCGCCGCTCAAGTCGACGCCGGCCAGGTCAAGCTCACCCTCGGCGGTCCTGGCGGCCACAACTGACGGCCGACGGTGGACAGGGGTGCGGTCGATCTGTCACCCTTCAGGCATGATCGTTGGAAGGGCGGACGCCGCCTTCATCGGGTGAGCGCGCCGGAGCAGCGGGAAGCTGCCGAAATCCGCGAAGAATGGCTGGGCCGGCTTCTGTCGACGTCGCCCGCCGACCGTCCGGCCGCAGAGGCCGCCATCTCCGAGCTCTATCGCCTGATCGGGCTCGATCCGCCACGGTTTCACTGGGTGTCCTCGCCCGTCGCCGCGCTGACGACGGTTCCGCCGGGAGTTCGTCCCCGGCGATGCGAGGCGATCGAGAATCTGTCCGAATGGCCCGTACCCTCACAGATCAGACAGCTGAGGGGGCGATTGCGCCATGACCTCGACGAACGCTTCCGATGGACCGACCGATCCACGTACCAGCTGACCTACCGGTCCGTCCAGCTGTCGCTCCAGCAGTCCACCGGCAGGTCGCTCGACCTGACGCTGGGGGCGGCGCACGACTCGCGGGACTATCTGAGGAGTCCCTGGTACGGCCTGCGGGATGTCTCCTGGGTCGCCCGCTACGAGGCGCTGCGCCGCGTGACCGGAACGGTCTTCACGCTCGAGCAGAGTCGGCAGGTCGAGCTCTGGAAGACCGTGGCCGGCTCCTGCGGATGGTGGTGGCCGCGCGAAGACGTCTGCGTCGTCGCGGAGCGGCCCGTGGCCCTGCACACCGAGGTCTGGGGTGATGAGGGCGAGGTCCGGCTGCACTGTGCGGACGGTCCGGCCGTGCGGTACGCGGACGGCTGGGACATGTACGCCTGGCACGGGATGCCGGTGCCCGCCTGGGTCGTCGCGGATCCGACCGTCGAGCGGATCGACGATGAGACGAATGTCGAGGTCCGGCGGTGCGCGATCGAGCGCCTGGGCTGGTCCTCCTACATCGACCAGGCCGGGCTGCGCCTGATCGCGACCGCGCCGGACCCGGGGAACCCCGGCTCCGAACTACGGCTGTACGACCTGCGCAGGGACACCCGGGTGCTCCTCGCCGTCAACGGGTCCGTGGAACGCGACGGGCGGCGCCGCAGGTACGGGCTGACCGTGCCCGGTTTCCTCGACGATCCGATCGCCGCCGCCGGCTGGACGTACGGGCTGTCCGCCGATCAGTACTCCCTCCTTCTTCGACGAACCTGAGGTGATCTCCATGACCGTGACACTTGCTTCCCTGTCCCAGCAGACCGGACTCGCCGTCCTCGACCATCTCGAGACGTCGGTGACCATCCCCGTCGTCGACGGGCTTCAGGCCCAGGGCGACCTCATCGTCATCCCCTTCTCCATGATCGCGGTGGCCATGAGCTTCTGGCCCGACCCTGCCTGGGCCGACGTGCCGGCCGAGGGCGTGGAGCTGTTGCGCGGCGAGGCCGGCGGCAACCCGCACACGCTCGTCGCCGACCCGGGCACCTGCCGCTGGACCACACGCGTCTCCGACTCCGACGGGCTCGCGATCGGCGTGTTCGAGACGTCGGCCGTCGCCTACCTGCTGCATCCCGAGCACGGCGCCACCGGCTGCGCGCCCGGGACGTACGTCGTCCGGCGGCAGCGTGAGCGCGAGGGACGCCAGAGCCGCCTCGTGGCGGACTGACCCGCCTCGCGCCCGCGCCATGTCCATTGGCGCGGGCGCGACAGATCTCAATCGACCTAGTCGAGGCGGGAGACCTGGTAGTGGGTGATGTACCAGTCGCCTTCCGAACGCTTCAGCAGTACGCCGAGGTTGACGCTCAGTGTGGGCCGGTCCGTGAACGAGAAGTCGACGGCCAGGTATCCGAGCACGAGGTCGTCGGAAAGGCGCCTGCTTTCCAGAATGCGGTACGCGGCCGACAGGCCGAGGGGCTGGGATTCGTAGTAGTCGGCGACGCCCTGCCTTCCGACGCTGTACGGGTGCAGCCCCTGGAACGTCGCGTCTTCGGTGAAGAGGGAGGCGACCCGATGCGGCTCGTGGGCGCCGACGGCCGCCTTCCACTGGTCGAGGACGCCGCGCAGGATCGCCTCGGTGTCCGTCGTGCCGTCCATCACGGTTCTCCTGTCGGGTGGCTGGAAAAGCGACGCTCAGTGACCCGCGCTCACGCCGCCGTCGACGTGGAGGATCTCGCCGGTGACGAACGGGGCGTTCTCCAAGTAGATCACCGCGTCCACGATGTCGCTGGGCTCGCCCATCCGGCCGACCGGTTGCAGGGCGGCGAGCGCCCCCTGGGTCTCCACGGGGTGCATCGGGGTCTTGATGGTGCCCGGTGAGACGGCGTTGGCGCGAATGCCGCGGGTGGCGTACTCGATGGCGAGGGACTTGGTGGCGGACTGCAGCCCGCCCTTGGTCAGCGAGGCCAGCACGGAGGGGACGCGGGAGTCTGCGTTGTCGACCAGGCTGGTGGTGATGTTCACGAGGTGACCGCCGCCCTGGGCGAGCATCCGCTCGACGGCCAGCTGGGTGATCCAGAAGAAGCCGGCGAGGTTCACACCGGTCACGGTGGCGTAGTCGTCCTGGGTGTAGTCGGTGAAGGGCTTGGCGACGAAGACTCCCGCGTTGTTGACCAGGGTGTCGACGCGGCCGAACCGCTCCACAGCGGCGGCGATGACGCGCTCGGCGGTGGCCGGGTCGGCGATGTCGCCCTGGACGGTCAGGATGCCCGCCTCGTTGGAGGGGGCGATGGTGCGCGAGGTGGCGACGACGGCGTAGCCGAGCCTGCCGTAGGCCTCGACGAGGCCGGCGCCGATGCCCTGTCCCGCGCCGGTGATGATGGCGACCTTCTGGTCCTGAGAACTCATGATGGTCTTCTTTGAGATAATGCCGGTCCCGGCCGAGGACGCCGGGACCGAGCCAGGACGTCAATGGCGCTTGGCCATGGCGCATCCGGCGGAGAAGCCGGACGGGTAGCCGGCCGCGAAGCCCTCGCGGAAGGCGGCGACGCCGGTGGTCGTCTTCTGCCGTTGCGCCGCGATACCCACACTGCGGCAGGCCTTCTTGCCGTCGGCGAATCCCTCGGAGTAGCCCTGCCGGAATCCGGCGGCGTACGGCTCGCGGGCGTGTTTCTCATGATCGGGTTTCGGCTTCACCGCGGTGTTCCGCTGGGCCATCGCCGATCCGGTGTGCGCCGATGCCTGCGGAGCCTCAACCATCCCCATGATCAGACCGGTGCCCAGGACGGACGTCAGCAGAAGCGGACCGATATGACGCATCGAGCCTCCCCCCATTGATGAATAAAAGCAGCTATCTCCACTCAAGGCAGCAAGAAGGCGTGAGAACAATACAATTGCCGTTAATAGCGAGCAATGTAAGATTTACCGCGAAATGCGGTTCCAGTAGCGCGAGCGCTCACGACCGGCCGAGGATCAGGCCGCTCGTCGGGACGCCCGTTCCGGCGGTCACGACGACGTGCTCGACCCCGGCGACCGGGTTGACCGAGGTGCCACGGACCTGGCGCACGGCCTCGGCGATGCCGTTCATGCCGTGGATGTACGCCTCGCCGAGCTGGCCGCCGTTCGGGTTGACCGGCAGGCGCCCGTCCAGCTCGATGCCGCCGTCCGCGACGAAGTCCCTCGCCTCCCCGCGCCCGCAGAAGCCCAGCTCCTCCAGCTGCACGAGGACGAACGGCGTGAAGTGGTCGTACAGGATCGCCGTCCGCACGTCGTCCGGCCCGATCCCGGCCTGCCGCCAGAGCGTGTCCCCCACGCGGCCCATCGCGGGCAGGGTCGTCAGGTCCGTCTCGTAGTACCCGAACATCATCATCTGGTTCGGCCCCGCGCCCTGCGCCGCCGCTCTGATCATCGCGGGCGGGTGGGGCAGGTCGCGGGCGCGTTCGGCGCTCGTCACGACGATCGCGACGCCGCCGTCGGACTCCTGGCAGCAGTCGAGCAGGTGCAGGGGCTCGACGACCCACCGGCTGGCCTGGTGGTCGTCGAGGGTGATCGGCCGCTCGTGGAACCACGCCTTGGGGTTGGTCGCCGCGTGGCGGCGCATGGCGACCGCCACCCGGCCGAAGTCCTCGCTGGTCACGCCGTACTCATGCATGTAGCGCCGGGCGTACATCGCCACCCAGGCGGCCGGGGTCGCGAAGCCGTACGGCAGGTGGAACGAGAACTCCAGGTCGGTGGACGTGGCGGCGTGCTCCGAGCGGGGCGCGGCCTGGCCGAAGCGGCGTCCCGAGCGCTCGTTGAACGCCCGGTAGCACACGACCGTCCGCGCCTGCCCGGTCGCCACCGCCATCGCCGCGTGGGCGACGGTGCCGCAGGCCGCGCCGCCGCCGTACTCGACGCGGGAGAAGAACGACAGGCCGGGGATGCCCAGCTCCCGCGCCACCGCGATCTCGGAGTTGGTGTCCGACGAGAACGTCACCAGGCCGTCGACGTCGGACGGCGTCAGCCCGGCGTCCTTGATCGCGTCGATGCACGCCTCGGCCGCGAGCTGGAGCTCCGAGCGCCCCGACTCCTTGGAGAACTCCGTCGCCCCGATCCCGGCGATCGCCGCCTGCCCGGAGATCGTCATACTCGCTCCTTGAGTCGTACGGTCGCGACCGCGTGGTCGCCGAGGCTCACCGCGCCGCGTACTTCGACGGTGCGGTCGTCGACGACGCGGCCGGTCATCGTCAACGTGTCACCGGCGTACGCGGGGACGCCGAGCCGTACGGAGACGCCCTCCAGGACGGCGTCCGGCAGGCCCTCCAGGACGCAGCGCTGGACCAGGCCCACGGTGGTCAGGATGTTGAGGAAGATGTCCTTCGACCCCTGGGCCCGGGCGAGCGCGGGGTCGTGGTGCACCGGCGTGAAGTCGCGGGTGGCCAGCGCGGTGGAGATGACGAAGGTCGGCGTCAGCTCGACGCTCAGCCCCGGCAGCCCGCCGTCGGCCTCCGCAGCCGGTTCCGGCGCAGCCGCCGACGCCGCCGAAGCCGACGCCCCAGACGCCGATGCCCCCGAAGCCGACCCTGCGGACGCCGCAGGCGCAGGCGCTCCCGCCGGGCGCCACTGGGGCAGGGTCAGCTCGTCGTCCATCTCCTGGAAGACCAGCTCGACGGGCATGCCGACGCGCACCCGGTCGGGCGGGCAGTCGAGGAGGTTGCCGACCATGCGGACGCCCTCCTCGAGGTCGACGAGGGCGACGACGAACGGCGGTTCGTGCCCGGGGACCGGCGGGTGGTGGTGGACGACGTAGCTGTGGAGCGTGCCACGGCCGCTCGCCGCGACGTGGTCGCGTTTGGTCGCGTGGCAGCTCGGGCACATCGGGCCGGGCGGGTGGCGCAGCCGTCCGCACTCGGCGCAGCGCTGGATGCGCAGCTCGCCCTCGCGTACGCCGTCCCAGAAGTAGCGCGTGTCGAGGCCGACGGCGGGCCGCAGCGGGTGACGCCCCTTCGCCGGGCGGTCCGGGCGAGGGCGGGGGCGGAACTTCAGCACCCGGAACATCATCTCGGCGACGCGCTCGTCCTCGGAGTACCAGCTCTGGTACCAGGTGACGAAGTAGCCCTCGCCGAGGCCGGTGCGCTTCGGCCCGGTCACGCCCCCGAACCTCATGGTCGAGCGCAGCCGTTCGCCGTGCCGCAGGTACCGGTCGTAGGTCTGCTCGCAGTTGGTCGCGACGACGCCGGTGAACCCGGACTCGTTCAGCAGCGTCAGGGCGCGGTCCGCGATCGACGCGGGCTTGTCGGTGTCCAGCCCGGGCATCGACCAGACCTGGATCATCGCCGGCGGCGCGGTCTCCGCCCAGCGGTCGCCGCGGTCGCCGAGCGCCTGGGTCCAGTTGCGGATCATGGCGGCGTTCACCGGGTCCGGGCAGGGGGACGCGGGGTTCTCCCCCGCGGCGGTCAGCTCCTCGGCGAGGGCCATCAACTGGTCGTGCAAGGTGACTCCTTCACCGGGGGGCGCGCGGCAGGCCGAGGCCGATCATCGCGATGAGCTCCCGCTGGATCTCGTTGACGCCGCCGCCGAAGGTCAGCACGATCGCGCCCTTCACGCCGTGGTCGAGGCGGTCGATGAGGTCGCGGGTCTCCTCGTCGCCGGGGTCGCCGTAGCGGGCGAGCGCCTCGCCGACGACGCGGCCGACGTCCTGCATGCGCTCCGAACCGTAGATCTTGGTGGCGGACGCGTCGGGCGCGCCGAGCCAGCCGAGGTCCATGTTCGCGGCGACTTGCCAGTTGAGGAACTCGTTGACGCGCAGGTACGCGTGGACCTGCGCGACCGCGCGCCGTACGTCGGGCTGTTCGATGAGCGGCCGGCCGTCGCGGCCCTTCTTGGTACGGGCCCAGCGGACGAAGCGGTCGTAGGTGTGCCCGATGTTCCCGGCCGGGCCGAGGGTGACGCGCTCGTGGTTGAGCTGGTTGACGATGAGGTTCCAGCCCTTGTTCTCCTCGCCGACGAGCAGGTCGGCGGGGACCTTGACGTCCTGGTAGTAGGTGGAGTTCGTGTGGTGGCGGCCGTCCATGGTGACGATCGGCGTCCACGAGAAGCCGGGGTCCTTGCAGTCGACGATGAGCATCGAGATGCCCTTGTGCTTCTTGGCCTCCGGGTCGGTCCGCACGGCCATCCAGACGTAGTCCGCGTAGTGCGCGCCGGAGGTGAAGATCTTCTGGCCGTTGACGATGTAGTGGTCGCCGTCCCGGACCGCCGTGGTGCGCAGCGCGGCCAGGTCGGTGCCGGCGCCGGGCTCGCTGTAGCCGATCGCGAAGTGGCACTCCCCGGCGAGGATGCCGGGCAGGAACCTCTTCTTCTGCTCCTCGGTCCCGAACTGCACGAGCGTCGGCGCGACGGTGTTCAGCGTGATGATCGGGTACGGCACCTCGGCGCGGGCGATCTCGTTGGCGAAGATCTGCTGCTCGACGGGCCCGAAGCCGCGGCCGCCGTACTCCTTGGGCAGCGCGATGCCGAGCATGCCGTTTTGGCCGAGCCGCCGGCAGTGCGCCATGTACGCCGTGCCGAACGGGTCGTCGGCGATCCCCTCGCGCTGCTCCGGGGTCAGGCAGGAGGCGAAGTACTCGCGCAGCTCGGCGCGGAGCACCTTCTGCTCGTCGGTCAGGTCGATGAACATCAGGCCACCAGAGCTCCAATCGCGTCGAGCTGCGCCTCCGCGCCGCCCAGCAGGTGGGCGTGGTGCTTGGCCCACCCGAAGTACCGGTGCAGCGGGTAGGTCACGTCCAGGCCGAGCCCGCCGTGCAGGTGCTGACAGGTGTAGAACGCCTTCAGCGCCGGGTCGCACGCGTTGTACGCGGCGACGGCGAGGACCTCGGCGGCGTCGTCGTACCCCTCCGCGAGCCGCCACGCGCCCGCCCACACCGCCACGTCCAGGGCCCGCTTGGCGATGTAGACGTCGCCGATCTGCATGGTGACGGCCTGGAACTCGGCGAGGGGCCGGTCGAACTGCTCGCGGGTCTTGACGTGCTCGGTGGTGAGCGTGAGCGCGGCGTCGAGCACGCCGGAGACGATCGCGACCGCGCCGGCGGTGGCGTACCCGGTGAGGGTGCCGTACGCCCCGGCGTCCAGCAGCGCGTCCGCGCCGGCCCGTACGCCCTCCAGGCCGATCCGCGACAGCGGCTCGCCGGTGGCCGACGGCTGCGGGGCGATCGTCACCTGCCCGGGCTCGACGAGGAAGACGCCGATCCCGTCCACGAGACGTGCCGGGACGAGGATGACGTCGGCCTGCTCCGCGTACGGGACGAAGGTCTTGACCCCGTCGAGGACGTACGCGTCGCCGTCGCGGCGCGCGGTCGTCGTGAGGCCGGTGCCCGGCTCGCGGAAGGCGACGCTCAGGACCGGCCCGCCGTCCGCGAAGCCGGCGAGCTGCTCTCCGCCGCCGTGCCGGGCGAGCGTCATCGCCGCGACGAGGGAGGCGTACGCGGGGACCGGGGCGACGCGCGCGCCGATCTCCCGCAGGACGACCGCGAACTCCACCGCCCCCAGCCCGGCGCCGCCCAGTTCCTCGGGCAGGCAGGCGCCGAGCAGCCCGGCGTCGGCGAGGGCCTTCCACAGCGCCGTGTCGTACGGCGCGCCGGATCTCTCGTGCGCCTCCAGGCGCTCGGTCGTGACCTCGCGTTCGAGCAGGCCGGCCGCGAGGTCCCGCAGCTCCCGCGCGTTCTCGTCCAGGTCGAAGTCCATGATCCCCTTCTCACTCGGTCGCGCCGGAGGGCCACAGGCGTCCGCGGCCCCGGCTCTCGAACTCGGCGCGCAGCCGGTCGACGTCCTCGGCGGTCATGCGGCGGAACCGCGGCTCCCGGCCGGGCCGCCACCACACCGGGTCGGAGGTGTTCCAGGCCTCCGCCGCGAGCGCGCGCTTGACGACCTTGTTGGAGGCCGTGCACGGGAGCCGCCGGCGACCCGGACGTAGCGCGGCGTCCACTTGGCGCCCAGGTCCGCGCGGCCGCGCAGGAACGCGGCGAACCCGTCGGGGTCGAAGTCGCCGACCAGCGCCACCATCACCTGGTCGCCGGCCGCGACGTCCGGCACGCCGTACACCGCGAGCTCCTCCGCGCCCGGCAGCTCGCCGAGCACCCGCTCGACCTGGGCGGCGCCGAAGTTCTCGCCGTCGACGCGCAGCCGGTCGGCGTGCCGCCCGGCGAAGAACACGAAACCCCCGGCGTCCCGGTAGGCGAGGTCGCCGCTCCAGAACATGCCGTCCCGGAGCCGGTCGTCGGCCTGCTCGTGGTAGTAGCCGTCGAACAGGCCGAGCCCCTTGGTGTTCACGAGCTCGCCGATCGCCTCGCCGCCGTTGGTCACGCGGCCGTCGGCGTCCAGCCGCGCGGGCGGGCACTCCCGGGCGGTCTCCGGATCGAGGATCTTGATGCCGTCGCCGAGGCGGCCGAGCGCTCCCGGCGGCCCGGCCGGGTCGGGCGAGAAGGAGATCGCGGTCTCGGTGGAGCCGTACCCGTCGACGACCACGCAGCCGAACCGCGCGCCGAACCGTTTCTGCTCCAGCGGGGCCGCCTCGTTGCCGAACGCGACCCGGAGCGGGCTGTCCGCGTCGTCGGGGCGTTCGGGCGTGGCCAGGACGTACGACAGCGCCTTGCCGACGTAGTGCAGGTACGTGCAGCCGTACCGGCGGACGTCCGGCAGCGTGCCGGAGGCCGAGAACCGCGCGCGGAGCACGAGCTGCGCGCCGGCCGCGAGCGCCGGGGCGTACGCCGCCATGACGGCGCCGGAGTGGAAGAGCGGCATCGGGCAGTAGACGACGTCGCCCCGGCCCAGCAGGCGGCCGGCCAGGACCGTGCCCGGCACGACGACCTTCCGGTGCGTGACCCGCACCGCCCTCGGCCGCCCCGACGTGCCGGACGTGAAGATCAGCATCAGGAGGGTGTCCGGCGCGACCGGCACGGACGCGTCGAGCGGCGCGGCTGGCACGGCCGGCGCGAGCGCGTCGAGCGGCGAGGCCGGCGCGGACGCATCGAGGGGCGAGGTCGGCGCGGGCGGCGCGGGCGACGCGGGCGACGCGGGCGACGCGGGCGACGCGGCCGGCGCGGCCGGCGCGGGCGACGCGGGCGACGCGGGCGACGCGGGCGACGCGGGCGGCGCGGGCGACGCGGGCGACGCGGGCGACGCGGGCGACGCGGGCGCGTCGGCCGGTAGCGGCGCGTCGAGGGGCGGGGCCGGGCTGGGCTCGGCGAGCGGCAGGCCGGTACGGGAGGCGAGCCGGTCCGCGAGGGCCGCGTGGCGCGGTTCGGTGACGATCAGGTCGCAGTCGGCGCGCTTGGCGTCGCCGGCCAGCTCGTCGGCGGTGCGGGTCGTGTTGAGCGCGACGATCACGTTGCCGGACAGGGCCGCGCCGCCGAGCAGGAAGACGAACTCGGGGACGTTGTCGAGCAGCACGCCGACGTGCAACGGGCGCGTGGCTCCGCGCATCGTCGCCATCCAGCCAGCGCGGGCGGCGCACTCGCCGACGACCTCGCGCCAGGTCCAGGCCTCGTCGGCGAACCGCAGGCCCACGCGGTCGTCGGCGGCCCGCTCCCGGAGCAGCTCGGCCACGGTGCCGGACACCGCCTCACCTCCCGGTCGGTCTCACCCGGAAGAAAACTAGAACACATTCTAATATGTGTCCACCACCAGAGATCAACGAGGGATGTCAGACTCCGCTTACCTCGGTGAAACCTCCTCGCTTCCGCAACCCGCCGGTAATACATAACGTGTTCTCGCCGACGGTACCCTGGTGCGTGACACGCGCGGGCGGGGCACCGCGCTCCCAGCCCAAGGAGTCGTCGTGACGGCAGAGTCAACAGCCGCCAGCCACCAGGGGGTCCGCTCCCGCAGCCAATACCAGCGCCGTCGCCGCATCGTCCAGGCGGCCGCCGCCCTCGCCTCCCGCGGAGGCGTCGAGGCCATGCAGATGCGCACCGTCGCCGAGCGCGCCGGAGTGGCGCTCGGCACGCTGTACCGCTACTTCCCGTCCAAGATGGACCTGGTCGTCGCCGTCGTCAGCGAGGAGATGGACACCCTCGAGGGCAGCCTCGACCGCCGCCCGCCCCGGTCGGAGACCGCGGCCGGACGCGCCGTCGAAGTGCTGATGCGCGCCACGCGGGGACTCATGCGCGAGCCGGAGCTGGCCGACGCGCTCATCCGGTCGCTGCTGCTGTCGGACGTCAAGACCGACTTCGGCGACCGGATGGCGGGCCTGCTGGCCCGGGTGACGGCGACCGACACAGAGGGGGGGACCGACGAGAGCCGGGTTCTGCTGCGGTCGCTGAGCAGCGTATGGGTGATGGAGATGCTGGAGATGCTCCGAGGCCACACCACGAACGAGGTGATCCAGGTGCGGCTGGAGATCGCCGCGGCCCGCCTGCTCGCCGACTTCTGACGCCGACGAGGCGGACCACCGCCCGGGAGCGGGTTCACGACCCGCTCCGGACGGTCAGCCGGTCGTGAGCTGCTGGAACATCCCGGTGCGGATCAGGTAGAGGGCCACCCGGGTGAGGAGGGCCTCGAGGAGCATGACGAGCGCCTTCGCGAGGATCGTCGACACGATGTCAGGCATGGGGCACCTACGGGGTTGAGGGGGTACCGTCGCGTGAATTATGCCTGCTTGTCCGAATCAAAGCGACCGGCCAGGGTGGCGGCAGAGTGAATATTTTCCCAAGTCAGACGCTGTTTCGCCGCAGGCGCGTCAACAGCACCGCGGCCACGGCGAAGGCCAGCGCCGAGCCCAGGGCGATCGCCCAGCAGTGCGGCAGCAGGGGCCGGCTGCCGAAGAAGTGACTGAGACCCGGCACCTGCACGATGATCCCCAGCACGCCGAGTGACGCGAAGCCCGAGACGAGCACCAGCGGGTCGCGCCCGCCGGCCGCGATCGTCTGGGCCAGCTGGGTGGTGACGAGCGCGACCAGACCGGTGGTGTCGGCCTGGCCACGAGTGCCGCTCGCCCTCGCCAGCATCCACGCGGCCAGCGCGGCGCCCGCCGTGGTGCCCGCGCGTACCGTCACGTCCCGGGTGAGCGCGCCGCCCAGCGACCGGTCCGGGCCCTCCGCCAGGAGCTCCTCGTGCGTCACGCCGGACGGCGGGCGGGCCGCGAGGGCGATCGCGGGGACCATGTCGGTGAGCAGGTTGACCAGGAGCAGCTGGCGCACGTTGAGCGGGCTGCGCCCGCTGAGCAGGCCCGTGCCCACTGTGAAGGCGATCTCGCCGAGGTTGCCGCCGAGCAGTACGGCCAGGGCGTCGCGCGTGGACCGCCACATCGCCCGGCAGTCGGCGATCGCGTCGGTGATCGTCTCGATCCGGTCGTCGGTGACGACGACGTCCGCGGTCTCGCGGGCGGCGGGCGTGGCCCGCTGGCCGAGCGCGATGCCGACGTCGGCCAGCCGGATGGCGGGGGCGTCATTGGCGCCGTCGCCGGTGACGGCGACCACCCTTCCGGCCGCCCGGAGGGCCTGGACGACGCGGGCCTTCTGCGCGGGGCTGACCCGGGCGAAGACCGACACCCCGGCCAGCGCGTCGGCCAGTTCGTCGTCGCGCAGGGCGTCGAGTTCGGGCCCGGTCATGATCCGGCCGTCCAGGAGGCGCAGTTCGGAGGCGATGGCCTCCGCGGTCGTCGGGTGATCACCGGTGATCATGATGACGTCGACGCCCGCCTTGCGCAGCCGGTCGACGGCCTCGGCGGCGGTCGGCCGGACCGGGTCGGCGATGCAGGTCAGGCCGAGGAAGCCCAGCCGGTCGATGCGCGACTCGTCCAGGTCCCGGCGCCCCGACGCCTTGCGCTCGGCGACCGCCAGCACCCGGTACCCCAGACGCGCCAGCCGGTCCACCTCCTGCTCGACCTTCTCCCGCGCCTTCTGGTCGAACGGGACGGGCCCGTCGTCCCGAAGCCAGGTGTCACACCGTTCCAGGACGATCTCCGGTGCGCCCTTCACGCTCAGCAGCTGACGGCCGTCCGTCCGGCCGAGGACGGCGTGGTAGCCGCGCCCGGGTTCGAACGGCATCTCGTCGACCCGCTCCCAGGACCCCAGGCCCTCGGCCGCGGTCATGTCCAGCTTCCGGGCCGCCCTCATGATCGCCCGGTCGGTCGGGTGCGGCAGCCGGCCGCCACCGGGATCCGGGGTCGCACGAACGGCGGCCGCGATGACCCTCCGGAAGAACGGCGGCAGTCTCTTCTTCTTCACCGGGGCGGCCGCCATGCCGTCGGACACCAGCCGCAGCCGCAGCCTGCCCTCGGTCAGCGTGCCCGTCTTGTCGAAGCAGAGCACGTCGATGCGGCCGAGTGCCTCGATCGTGCGCGGGTTGCGGACGAGCGCGCCACGCCGGGACATCCGGCGCGCCGTCGCCAGCTCCGCCGCCGTGGCCACGAAGGGCAGTCCCTCGGGGACGGCGGCGACGGCGAGGCTGACGGCGGGCCCGAGCGCCTGCGCCATCGAATACCCGCGCAGCAGATCCGACAGGAAGAGGACCGCCCCCGCCCCGAGCGCGACCGGCAGCGTCACCTCCGTCAGCGCGCGCAGGCGCGTCTCGACGCCGCCCGGACGCCGTTCGTCGCCGCCCTCCCGCATCGTGCGCCCGACCTCGGTCTGGGCGCCCGTGGCGACGACGACGCCGGTCGCGTTCCCCGCCGCGATGACCGTGCCCTGGTACAGCATCGAGTACCGCTCGGCGACCGACCGGGACAGGCTCGGCCGGGGACTCTTCGTGACCAGCTGCGACTCCCCGGTCAGACTGGACTCGTCGACCTCCAGGTCCTCCGCGGCCAGCAGGCGCAGGTCGGCCGGGACGGCGTCCCCGGCGGCCAGCACGACGACGTCGCCGGGGACGAGCTCGTCGGCCGTGGCCCGCGGTTCCTCGCCGTCCTCACCGTCCTCGCCGGGCCGCCGGAGCCGGACGCGTACCGCGCTCAGGTCGACGAGCCGCCGCAACGCGCGGTCGGCGCGGACCCGCTGGAAGCCGGACATCACGGCGTTGCCCCCCAGGACCGCGCTGATCAGGGCCGCGTCCATGATCGATCCCATGACCGCCGAGACCCCGGCGCCCGCCGCGAGCGCCGGAGTGAGCGGGTTGTCGAGCTCCTCGACCGTGACGTGGGCCAGGCCCGGCGGCCGTACCGCCTCCCCCAGGTCGGAGCGCCGCCGGTCGGCCTCGTCCTCGCCGATGCCGGACATCGACGACTGCAGCCGGTTCAGCACTGCCATGGCCGGCCACGCGTGCCACGGCGTACGGTCCTGGGGCACGGGGGCGGGCCGCCGGGCCAGGGCCCGGCCCGACCAGGTGCCGACGCCGAACGCCGCGATGGTGGCGAAGTCGACCGCGAGCTGGGCGCGCCGCGCCGCCCCGGGGGACGGCCCCGCCGCGGCCAGCAGCGCCCCCGACACCGACCCGACGGCGGCGGTCTGCGCCGCCCGCGTGCTGGCCTGCTTCGCCGCCGGCATCGTCTCCAGCAGCAGGCACGCCTCGGCCAGGCCGGGGCCGCACAGCAGCTGCGCGCCCCACGGCGGCCGGCGGCCGTGGGCCAGCACGCCGATGCCGACGTCCGCCGCCGCGAGGGACTCCCCGCCGTGCGCGGCGACGAGCGCGACGGCACACCCCTCCTCCTGGCACCGCCGTACGGAGGCGAGCAGCCGGTTCCCGCCCGCGACCGTGCGGTCCACGTTCAGCCGCCGCGCCAGCGGCGCGGCGCCAGCCACCGCGACCGACCCGACTCCTCGTGCGGCGGCGATCAGCGCCTCGGCCAGGGGATCCAGCTCGGCGACCACGGAGACGAGAGCGGCCGGTTCGCCGTCGCGGGTCAGGAGGAGCACGGTCGCGCCCCGCTTCCGCAGCTCGGCCGCGCGCTCGCGAGCGTCCGCGGGCAGGCCGGATTCGGTCACGGAGTCGCCCGCGCCACGACGGCCGGCGCGCGCCCTGGCCGGCCGCACCAGGGAGACCGCCCAGGCGCCCTCCTCCCGCCGGGCGTCCGGCCGTTCCAGGTCGACCAGCGCGTGGGCGCGTTCGTAGGCCTCCTCCGCGCCGGCCTCCGGCGACACGAGCACGACGTCCTCGATCACCATGTCGCCGGTGCGCAGCACCGAGGCGTCGACGATGACGTGGTCGATCCGGTCGAACCGGCGCAGGCTCTCCGGGTTCAGCACGGCGACGTCCCGGCCGGCGGCGATCCGGCCGATCTGGGTGGCGAAGGCCTCGCGGCCCATCCGCGCCGCGCGCGGCACGCCCGCGGCGAGCACTCCCTGCGCCCGCGCGCCGTCGCGCGTGAAGAAATACGTGCCCACCGCGGCCGTGATCGCCGCCGGTATCGTCCAGGCCACCCGCTCCACGGGCCCGTACGGCAGCGGTACGGGCCGCTCCGGCAGGTGCAGGGCCGCGGCGTCGAAGGCGCCCTCATGCTGGATCAGGCGCTCCACGCGCCGGTGCCAGGCCGCCCGGTGCCCGCGCATCTCCCCCACCCGGACGCTCCGGTGCACGGAGCCGATGAGGAGGCCGACCGGCTGCTGCGCCAGCGCCTGCAGGGTCGCGAGGCCGCTGCCGACGACCACGTCGGTGGCGGCCGGCCCGATCAACCGCACCAGCCGGTCCCGCACCTGAGGCGTCGAGTCGACCATCGCGATCGCGGTGCCCAGGGCCGGGGGGATGGGGACGGTGCGCAGCACCAGCCGGCTCGTGATCGCGGTGCCGGCACCGGCCAGGTACGCGGCGACGAGGGCCGTCTCCCGCACGACCCCCTGCCGGTGCGACGGGTCGGGATGCCGGGCGAACGAGTCGCCGGCCGTGCCGTGGCGGTCCTCGACCATCTCGACCACGTCGACGAGCGCGTCGACGGGCACCTCGCCGTCCTCGATCACCATGACGGTCCCGAGAACGGCGTTGACCTCCGCCCGCGCCACGCCCGCGACCTTCAGCATCTCCCCGACGAGGTCCGCCGCCATGTCCTCACGGCCGGGGCGGTGCACGCCGCGGACCCGGATGCTCGTCCGGCCCTCGGCCCGGTGCACCCGCCGTCCCTCGACCACCTCCACGGCGACGCGCACCGCGGTCCCCGACGCCCGCGCGGCGGCACCGGGGAACCGGGCGACCGCATCCGGCAGGCGCTCGACGTCCCTCGACGCCCGTACGACGGCACCGGGAAGGTGCCCCACCGCACCCGCGGCTTCCCCCGACGCCCGCACGGCCGCACCGGGAAGGCGACTCACCGCACCCGCGGCCTCCTCCGACGCCCGTAGGGCGGCACCGGGAAGGCGCGCCAGCGCACCCGCGGCCTCACTCGAGGCCCACGCGGCGGCACCGGAAAGCCGCGCCATCACGCCCGCGACGTCCCCCGAGACCCGCGCGGCCGCACCCGCGGCCTCACCCGAGGCCCGAACGGCGGTCCCCGGAAGGCGCCTCGCCACACCCGCGGCCTCACCTGACGCCCGTACGGCGGTCCCCGAGACACGCGTCGCCGCACCTGCGGCCTCGCTGGAGGCCCGAACGGCGGCGCCCGGAAGACGCCCCGCCGTCCCTGCGGCCTCACCCGAGGCCCGTACGGCGGTCCCCGAAAGACGCGTCGCCGCACCCGCGGCCTCACCCGACGCCCATACGGCGGTCCCCGAAAAACGCCCCACCGCGCCCGCGGCCTCACTCGACGCCCGTGCGGCAGCGCCAGGAAGACGCCCTACCGCACCCGCAGCATCGCCCGACGCCCGTACGGCGGTCCCCGAAAGACGCGTCGCCGCACCCGCGGCCTCACCCGACGCCCATACGGCGGTCCCCGAAAAACGCCCCACCGCGCCCGCGGCCTCACTCGAGGCCCGTAGGGCAGCGGCACCCGAAAGGCGCGCCGCGTCACCCGACGCGCGCGCCAGCAGGCCGGGGACCCCTGCCGTTCCGCCCGATGCCCGCGCGACGGTACCGGGCAGAGTCGTCGTCGCCTGGAGCAGACCGGTCGCGGTCTGGAGGAGGCGTAGCAGCGGCATCGGTCAGGGGCCCGGCGTCATGCGCCCTGGGTCGCCCTCGACCGACCGGACGTGCTGGAGGACCCGCCGGACTGGCCCTGGGTCGCCCCCTGGCTCGCCGTCGCGGTCCTGCTCGCGGCCGTCCTGCTCGTCGTCGTCCGGCCGGCGGTCGATCTGCTCGCGGCGGTCCTGCTCGTCGTCGACTTACCCGCGGTCGTCCTGCCAGCGGTCGACCTGCTCGCGGCCGTCCTGCTCGTCGACCTACCGGCGGTCGTCCGGCCCCTGGTCGTGGTCCGGCCCCTGCTCGCCGCCGTCCGGCTCGTGGCGGCCGGCTCGCCCGCCGTTTCTCCGGCGGCCGGCTCCCGCGCGGCTCGGCCGGGCCGGGTCGCTCCGCGTCGGCCGCCGAAGGCGCGCCGTGCCACTATGGTGCCGAGGCCGACGGCGGCGGCGACCGGCCAGTCGATGATCCCGAAGATCGCCGCGGCGCCCAGACCGCCGTAGAACGCCAGCCGTTCCGCGGGCGGCAGGTGGGAGGCGGCGGCCTTTCCGGCGTCGCCGACGTAGGAGACCCCGGGCACGGGGACCTTCATGACCTTCACACGCGGCATGACCACGGGTACCGGGACCTTCGCGCCGTGCTCCTGGCGGCGCGTCGTCCGGGTCGTGGTCTCCGATCGGCCGCCTCTGGCGGCGGCCGTCGTCCGCGTCGTTCTCGACGACGCGGGCTTCGCTCTCGTGGCTTTCTTCTGCACGGCCATGCCGACCATCCCCCGCTCATGCCGGAACACCGTTTTCCGCTCTCGAAGGTCCACGTTGCTCCGCAGAAGGCCTCGACACAAGCCCACAAGAGGAGATCCGGACGGACCTTTTCCCTGGTCGAGGTCATACGGAAGGCAAGTTCAGGCGATTTGCCCCAAACGCCAGACTCGTCCGAACCGGAGACGCGGGAGCGCCCTGGCGCGCGTCTCGTGGAGTCCGGCGGCGAGCCCGGACCGCGGGAACGTGCATCATCGAGTCGGCCCCGACTCTCGCGAGAAGGGGTTCGAGTCTCGTAAGGAGGAACATGTCGGACGACGAACCCGGGCACGAGCCCGACTACCGGTTCTCGCTCGCCAACGAACGGACCCTGCTGGCCTGGGTGCGGACGTCTTTCGGGCTGGCCGCGCTCGGCATACCGCTGGCCGGCGGCATCCACGGCGTGACGCTTCCGGCCTGGCACCGCGAGATCGGACTGGGCGCGATCGCCCTGAGCGTTCTGATCGCCCCGATCGCCTACGTCCGGTGGCGGCGGGCGCAGGAGGCCATGCGGCTGGGCGTGTGCCTGCCGCGTGACCCGCTTCCGGCCCTCCTGACGGCGGGCGTGGCGATCCTCTTCGCCCTGACGCTGGTGAGCGGGATCGTGACCCGGTGAGCTCCGGCCTGCAGGCTCAGCGAACGGAACTCGCGTGGATGCGCACGACACTGTCCTGCTGGGCGGTCGGCCTGCTCGCCTTCAAGATCGCTTTTCCGGTCGGGGCGGTGGCGCTGCTCGCCCCGGTGACCCTGACCATCGTCGCGTACCGCAGGCGGCGGCTGCTGCGCGCGGACGGCGCGCCGCCCCCGATGTCGCGCGTTCAGGGCGTTCTCGCGGTCGGCACCTGCCTGGTGATCGCGATCGCCGGCGCGATGCTGCTGTGAGGGAAAGCCCCCGGGCCGGGCTGCTGTGAGGAAGGGCCAGGGCCGGGCTGCTGTGAGGAAAGGCGCCAGGGCGGGTCAGAACCCGCGCCGGATGCTGAAGATCGCCCAGACGACCTTTCCGTGGCCGTACAGCGGCGTCCAGTTCCATGAGTCGCTGAACGCGTCGACGAGGTAGAGCCCGCGTCCGCTCTGGGAGACGAAGTCGGCCTCCCCCTGGGTCGGCACCTCATCGCTGGGGTCGGCGACCGCGCACGTCAGCCGGCCGTCGGCACGCACGAGGCCGAGGGTGACCGGCGTGTCGCCGAAGGAACGGGCCGCCCCTCCGACGGCGTGCCGCACGGCGTTGGTGACGAGTTCGGAGACGACGAGCCCGACGTCGTCGTACATGCTCGCCAGGCCCCAGCCCGCCAGTCCCTTACGCGCGAAATCCCGAGCCTCCCGGACCGATTCGGGCATGGCGGCGAGGTCCAGCGTGATCGCGTTCGCGCCGAGACTCATGGCCGACAGGGCGCGGTCGGGCCATGGTCCGCCCCTCGCGATCGCCGACCACAGCCACTCATGCGCTTCGTCGACGCTCTCTCCAGTCATCCAGCGCGCTCCGTGTGCTGTCATCGCGATCCTCTGGGAAGCAGTGATCGGCGTGCCTCGCGCGCTATCCTGCTCGACATGCCTTGCAGATGCAAGGCCCGATGCACGTGCAGACGATCGTGCAAGCTCTGACATAGACGGAAGGGAGTGGCAGACTGTGCGCTGACCGATGCTCATGGAGGTAGGGGTGGACACGACGCAGCCCGCCGGAGGACCGACCGTTCTTCGCCGGCTCCTCGGTGCTCAGCTGCGCCGGTTGCGGGAAAGGCAGGGCATCACGCGCGAGGAGGCCGGATACGCCATCCGGGCCTCCGGCTCCAAGATGAGCCGCCTGGAATTGGGCCGGGTGGGCTTCAAGGAGCGCGACGTGGCCGACCTGCTCACCCTCTACGGCGTCATGGACGAGCGAGACCGGGAGACTCTTCTCGCGCTCGCTCAGGACGCCAACACTCCTGGCTGGTGGCACAGGTACGGCGACGTTCTGCCGGGCTGGTTCGAGACCTATGTGGGGCTGGAAGAGGCGGCTGCGCTGATCCGTACCTACGAGGTCCAGTTCATCCCCGGTCTGCTGCAGACCGAGGATTACGCCCGCGCCGTCATCGCCCTGGGCAACTCGGCCGCACCTCCAGAGGAGATCGAGCAGAGGGTCAGCCTGCGGATAACTCGTCAGAAGCTGCTCACCCGAGGGGACGGACCCCGACTGTGGGCGGTCGTGGACGAGGCGGCGTTGCGACGCCCGATCGGGGGACGAGAAGTGATGCGCGGCCAGATCGAGCGCCTCATCGAGGCGACGAAGCTGCCGAACGTCATTCTTCAGGTGCTGCCGTTCCGGGTCGGCGGTCATACCGCCGAGGCCGGGGCGTTCACCATCCTGCGGTTTCCCGAATCGGACCTGCCGGACGTGGTCTACGTCGAGCAACTGACCAGTGCGCTTTACCTGGACAGGCGCGATGACGTCGACGCCTACATGGAGGCCATGGAACGCCTCTGTGTGGTCAGCGCACCTCCGGACAACACCGCCGAGATCCTCAGCAGGATTCTCCAGGAGACATGAATGCAGCACCGGGTTTACAACGGCATCCCCGCCACGGATCTGGCGGACGTGCGGTGGCAGAAGAGCCACCGGAGCAACTCACAGGGTAACTGCGTCGAGCTGGCGCAGCTCCCCGACGGGAGTGTCGCCGTCAGAAACTCCCGGCACCCGTCCGGACCCGCTCTGGTCTACACGAGAACGGAGATCGAGGCGCTGATCCAGGGCGCCAAGGCCGGCGACTTCGACACGCTGATCGCCTGACCCAACCTCACACAACACCCCCGCCCGGGCACCCTCGGCCGGGGTCACCGAAGGAGCCACCACACCGGCCTCCGCGGCACGCTCCCCGACTCGAAACCGAACAGGAACAAGTTCTCTCCGACATCGACAGATGCGGACAGGCTTGCAGATCCCGTCTTAGAACGGGTTATAGTTTCGGCGAAGCGTCGTTACCGCAGGAGGCCAGATGGGCTCGCCGGTCATCGTGGAAGCCGTACGCACACCGATCGGCAGGCGCCGCGGATGGCTCGCGGGGCTCAAACCCCAGGCGGTGCTGGCCCACGCCCAGCGCGCCGTCGTCGAGCGCGCCGGGATCGACCCGGCCGATATCGGCCAGGTCTTCGCCGGCTGCGTCACCCAGGCGGGTGAGCAGGGCGGGCACGTCGGGCGACACGCCTGGCTCTACGCCGGACTTCCCTACCAGACCGGCGTCACGACGATCGACGCCCAGTGCGGGTCGAGCCAGCAGGCCGTCCACCTGGCCGCCGCCCTCATCCACGCCGGCGTTGTCGAGGCCGCGATCGGCTGCGGCGTCGAGGTGATGAGCCGCGCGCCCCTCGGCGCGAACATCACGAGCACGGGCCCCTGCGAGGAGACCGGGGGCCGGCACCCGTACGCCCGGCCTCGCCCGGATGACTGGTCGATCGACCTGCCGGACCAGTTCACCGCCGCCGAGCGCGTCGCCGCGCGCCGCGGCCTGACCCGCGCCGACCTCGACGCCTTCGGCCTGCGCTCCCAGCAGCTGGCGGCCAAGGCCCAGGCGGACGGCCGGTTCGAGCGCGAGATCGCGCCGATCGAGGCGCCGGTGCTCGACGACGACGGCGCGCCGACCGGGGAGGTCCGCGCCGTCACCCGCGACCAGGGGCTGCGCGAGACCACCCTCGACGGCCTGTCGAGGCTGCGGCCGGCCGCCGGGGACGGGCTGCACACGGCCGGAACATCCTCGCAGATCTCCGACGGCGCGGCGGCCGTGCTGGTGATGTCCGAGGAACGGGCGCGGGCGCACGGTCTGCGGCCCCGCGCGCGGATCCGGGCCCAGGCGCTCGTCGGCGCCGAGCCGTACTACCACCTCGACGGCCCGGTCCAGGCGACGTCCACGGTCCTCGCCTCGGCGGGCATGTCCATGCGGGACGTCGACCTGTTCGAGGTGAACGAGGCGTTCGCGTCCGTGGTCCTGTCCTGGGCGTCGGTGCACGAGCCGGACCTGGACCGGGTGAACGTCAACGGTGGCGCCATCGCCCTCGGCCATCCGGTCGGCGCCACCGGGGCCCGGCTCCTCGCCACGGCCCTCCACGAACTGGAGCGCCGGGACGCCTCCACGGCCCTGGTCACGATGTGCGCCGGCGGCGCCCTGTCGACCGCCACCGTCCTCGAACGCGTCTGAACGCGCCCCCTGACGCCCACGGCTCGATCACGCCGTGAGCGCACCCTGACACGCCTTCAAAACCTGTGACCATCACGCCACGAAGGGTGATGAGACGCGCGCCACGTCCCCATCGACCTCCTTCATCTTGACCCGAGCGAGCGCTTGGTTTAGAACGTGTTTCAGAGCCAGCCGCCTCCTGAGGAGCGCCGATGCGGATCGACATCATTTCGCCGGATTTGTACGAGCAGGGGGGCTTTCCGGACGAAGGCTTCCGCCGGCTCCGGCATGAGGCGCCGGTCTACTGGCACGAGGATCCGAACGAGGGTTCGCCCGGCTTCTGGGCGGTGACCAAGTACGACGACGTGGTCCACGTCTCCCGCCACCCGGAGCTGTTCTCCTCGCACGAGCGGACGTCGATGTTCGACGAGTTCACCGACGACGACATCGCGCTGTACCGGCTGATGATGCTCTTCATGGACCCGCCGCAGCACACCAGGCAGCGGAGCTACGTCAACAAGGGCTTCACGCCACGGATGATCAAGCAGCTCGAGGAGCACATCCGCGACGTCAGCCACCAGCTCATCGACGACGTGGTCGAGCGCGGCGAGGCGTGCTTCGTCCGCGACATCTCCGCGCCGTTCCCGCTGTACGTCATCTGCGAGCTCATCGGCGCGCCCGTGGAGGACCGGAACAGGCTGTTCGACCTGTCCAACGCCCTGATCGGCTTCGACGACCCGGACTACGGCACCTCGGCCGAGCACGCGCGCGACGTCTCGGCGGAGATCCTCGGCTACGCCCACGACCTGGCGGCGTACCACCGGGAGCACCCGGGCGACGACATCGCCACCAAGCTGCTGCAGCCGGACGCCGACGGCCGGGTGCTCAGCGCGGACGAGTTCGCGATGTTCATCCTCCTGCTGATCATGGCGGGCAACGAGACCACGCGGAACGGCGCGTCCGGCGGCATGCTGACCTTCTTCCAGCATCCGGACCAGTGGCGGCGGCTGCTGGACAACCGGGGCCTGATCAGGACCACCGCCGACGAGATCGTGCGCTGGGTCAGCCCCGTCAACCTGTTCCGGCGGACGGCGATGTCCGACACCGAGCTGCGCGGACGGCAGATCAAGGAAGGCGACAAGGTCGTCATCTTCTACCCGTCGGCCAACCGCGACGAGGACGTCTTCACGGACCCGTACACCTTCGACGTCGGCCGCGACCCGAACCCGCACATCGGCTTCGGCGGCGGCGGCCCGCACTTCTGCCTCGGCACGCACCTCGCCCGGCTCGAGCTGACCGTGCTGTTCGAGGTGCTCCTGGAGCGGATGCCGGACATCGAACAGGCGGGCGAGGTCAGCCGGCTGCGGTCGAACTTCATCAACGGCATCAAGGAGCTTCCGGTCCGATTCACCCCGTCCAAACCGCGCGTCTAGAACAGGTTTCACTTATATTGGGACACGGCATGTCAGCCATCCGGACGGCCACCCGGGCGGTTGACATGCCGTCGTCCGGTGGAAGGAGCCGAATGGCCGTCTCGTCCAACGGGAACGACGTATCGATCGAGGGCCGGGTCGTCGCGATCACCGGCGCCGGCAACGGACTCGGCCGCGCGCACGCGCTCGAGTTCGCCCGCCGCGGGGCACGGCTGGTCCTCAACGACCTGCCGGGCGAGGACGTCCGGCGGACCGCCGAGCTCGTACGCCGCGCGGACGCCGAAGCGGTGATCGCCGAGGGCGACGTCGCCGACTGGGCGACCGGCGAGGCGCTGCTGAAGACGGCGCTGGAGACGTACGGGACCTTCGACGTCCTGGTCAACAACGCGGGCATCACCCGCGACCGCATGATCTTCAACATGTCCGAGGCGGAGTGGGACGCCGTCGTGGGGGTCCACCTCAAGGGCCACTTCGTGATGGCCCGCCACGCGACAACGTACTGGCGGGCCCGGTCGAAGGAACAGGGCGGCCCGGTGTACGCCCGGATCGTCAACACCGCCTCCGAGGCGTTCCTGCTCGGCTCGCCCGGCCAGCCGAACTACGCGGCGGCAAAGGGCGGCATCGCCGCGCTCACGCTCGCCGTCGCCCAGTCGTGCGGGCGCTACGGCGTGCGCGCCAACGCGATCTGCCCGCGCGCCCGTACGGGGATGACGGCCGGGGTGTTCGGCCCGCCGCCCGAGGACGGCCCCGACCCGCTGGGCCCGGAGCACGTCTCGCCCCTGGTGGCCTACCTCGCCTCGCCCGCCGCCGAGGGCGTGACCGGTCAAGTGTTCGTCGTGTACGGCGGCACCGTCGCGGTCATGGCACCGCCCACGGTGGCGACGCGCGTGACGGGCGCGACCGCCGAAGCGCTCGCCGAGGCGCTGACCGAGCTTCCCGCCGGAGGATTCAAGACAGCCGAACTGTGACGGAGGTCCGTGTATGGACATCGACCTGGTCGACCCCGACCGGTACGCGAGCGGCGGCATCCCGCACGACCAGTTCCGCCGGTTGCGCCACGACGATCCCGTCCACCGGCACCCTGGTGACCCGGACTTCTGGGCGGTCACCCGCTACGACGACGTGGTGCACGTCTCCCGCCACCCCGAGATCTTCTCCTCGTACCGGAGGCTCGCGCTGTTCCACGAGCCGACCGACGAGCAGCTCGTGATGAACCGGATGATGATGCTCAACCAGGACCCGCCGGAGCACACCCGCAAGCGGGGCATCGTCAACAAGGGGTTCACCCCGCGCACCATCGGGCGGCTCGAGGAGCACGTCCGCGAGATCTGCCGGGCCCTCATCGACGAGGTCGCGGGCCGGGGCGAGGCCGACTTCGTGCACGACCTCTCCGCTCCCCTGCCGCTGTACGTGATCTGCGAGCTCATCGGCGCGCCGGTGGAGGACCGGGAGAAGATCTTCGAGTGGTCGAACCGCCTGATCGGCGAGGACGACCCGGACCTGCGCTCGACGGAGGAGGAAGAGGGCGCGGCAGCGACCGAGTTGTACGCCTACGCCAACGAACTGGCGGAACGGCGCCGCGAGGAGCCCCGGGACGACATCGTCACGACGCTGCTGCGCCCGCACGACGGCGAGGAGCTCACGGTCGACGAGTTCGACCTGTTCATGATGCTGCTGATCGTGGCCGGCAACGAGACCACCCGCAACGCCGCGTCGGGCGGCATGCTGGCCTTCTTCGAGCACCCGGGCCAGTGGCGGCGCCTGGTCGACGACCGCCGGAACGGCGGCGACCTGGCGCGTACGGCCGCCGACGAGATCGTGCGCTGGGTCAGCCCGGTCAACATGTTCAAGCGCACGGCGATGCGGGACACCGAGCTGGGCGGGCGGGAGATCCGCGAGGGCGACAAGATCGTGGTGTTCTACGCCTCGGCCAACAGGGACGAGGACGTCTTCCCCGACCCGTACGACTTCGACATCGGCCGGGACCCGAACCCGCACATCGGCTTCGGGGGCGGCGGCCCGCACTTCTGCCTGGGCTCCCACCTGGCACGGCTGGAGCTGCGGGTGCTGTTCGAGACGCTCGCCGAGCGGCTCCCGGACATCGCCCTCGCCGGGGAGCCACGCCGTCTCCGGTCGAACTTCATCAACGGCATCAAGGCGATGCCGGTCCGTTTCAGCGGGTGATCCCCTGGTGCACCGAAAGTGGCTTTCACCACCTTTTTGGACTCCGTGCCTAATACCAACCCGCCAGTAACTCTTGTCAGGCTATGGTCTAACTTCACCAGGAGTGACACTTGCGGGAGGGGCGGCGCGTGGGTGAGGTCGGCAAACCGTTGCGCGTGGCCATGCTCTCCTACCGCAGCAAACCGCACTGCGGCGGCCAGGGCGTCTATCTGCGGCACGTGTCCCGGGAGCTGGTCGACCTCGGGCATCACGTCGAGGTCTTCTCCGGCCAGCCGTACCCCGAGCTGGACCGCGACGAGATCGTGCTGCACAAGGTCCCGAGCCTGGACCTGTACGCCGACGAGAACCCGTTCCGCACCCCGGCGCTGTCGGAGTACCGCGACTGGATCGACGTGCTGGAGTTCGCGCACATGAAGACCGGCGGCTTTCCCGAGCCGCTGACCTTCAGCCTCCGGGTGCTGCGCGAGCTGCGCGGACGCCGCGACAGGTTCGACGTCGTGCACGACAACCAGGTGCTCGGCTACGGCAACCTCGCCATCCCCCGCCTCGGCCTGCCCATCGTGACCAGCATCCACCACCCGATCAGCGTGGACCGCCGGATCGAGATCGAGGCGGCCAAGGGCCTCAAGGAGCGGCTCGGCAAACGCCGCTGGTACGGCTTCGTCGCCATGCAGGCGCGGGTCGCCCAGCGCATCGGCCCGATCCTCACCGTCTCCGGGTCGTCCAAGCGCGACATCATCCGCGACTTCCAGGCGCCGCCCGAGCAGGTGCACATCGTGCCGCTCGGCGTCGACACCCGCTACTTCCACCCGCGCGGCGAGCGCGTGCCCGGCCGCATCGTCGCCGTGGCCAGCGCCGACTCCCCGCTCAAGGGCGTCGCGACGCTGCTGCGCGCCGTCGCCAAGCTCGCCACCGAACGCGACGTCCACGTAGTGGTCGTCGGCAAGCCCACCCCCGGCGGCCCCACCGACAAGCTCGTCGGCGAACTGTCGCTCGGCGACCGCGTCCGGTTCGTCTCCGGCATCTCCGACGAGGAGCTCTGCGAGCTGCTCGCCAGTGCCGAGATCGCGGTCGTGCCCTCGCTGTACGAGGGCTTCTCCCTGCCCGCCGTCGAGCACATGGCCTCGGGCACCCCGCTCGTCGCCAGCCGTACGGGTTCGCTGCCGGAGGTCGTCGGTGACGCGGCCGTCCTCGTCGAGCCCGGCGACGTCGAGGAGCTGGCGGGCGTGCTCGGCCGGCTGCACGACTCCCCCGAGGAACGCGAGCGGGTCGGCGCGGCGGGCTACGCGCGCGTGCAGGAGCGGTTCACCTGGTCCGCCGTCGCGCGGGCCACCGTAGGCCGGTACGAGGCCGCCATCGCCCGCCGGCGCGGGCACCGCCCGGAAGGAGCATGACCCTGCTGACCGTGGATTTCGACCGGTTCCGCGTGTCGCCCGGCGAGCACGTGCTCGACATGGGCTGCGGCGCCGGGCGGCACGCGTTCGAGCTCTACCGGCGCGGCGCCAACGTGGTCGCGTTCGACCGCGACGAGGGGGAGCTGGCCGAGGTGGCGAAGATGTTCGCCGCGATGGAGCTGGAGGGCGAACCGCCCGAAAGGGCGTCGGCGCGCACGGTGACCGGCGACGCGCTGAGCCTGCCGTTCCCCGACGACGCCTTCGACAAGATCGTCGCCGCCGAGGTGCTCGAGCACATCCCGGACGACATGTCGGCCATGGCGGAGCTGCTGCGCGTGCTCAAGCCCGGCGGCGAGCTCGCCGTGACCGTGCCCTCGTGGCTTCCCGAGCGCATCTGCTGGGCGCTGTCCGAGGACTACCACACCGCGCCGGGCGGGCACGTGCGCATCTACACGCGCGCCGAGCTCGAGGCCAAGCTCAAGGCGACCGGCTTCGAGGTCGGCGGCCACCACCACGCCCACGGCCTGCACGCCCCGTACTGGTGGATCAAGTGCGCGGTCGGCGTCAACAACGACGGCAACCCGCTCGCCAAGGCGTACCACCAGGTGCTCGTCTGGGACATCATGAAGCGCCCCCTCGCGACACGCCTCGCCGAACGCGTGCTGAACCCGGTCATCGGCAAGAGCGTCGTCGTCTACTTCACCAAGCCCACCGCCCCGGTCACCGAGGAGCAGGAGAAGGCGCATGCCGCGGCCTGAGGCCGTACCCGGAATCCTGACCGCAGACGACATCCTCGCCACCGCCCGCAGCATCGCCGCCCAGCAGGAGCCCTCGGGCGCCATCCCGTGGTTCGCGCCCACCGACGGCGTCCCCGGCCACGTCGACGCCTGGAACCACGTCGAGGCCGCCATGGCGCTCTCCGCCACCGGGCTCCGCGCCGAGGCGCGCCGCGCGTACGAGTGGTTGCGCGCGAACCAGCGCGACGACGGCTCCTGGCCCGCCAAGTGGGTGCTGGGCGAGATCACCGAACCGGGCGGCGAGTCCAACCACGCGGCGTACGTCGCCGTCGGCGTCTGGCACGAGCTGACGCTCACCGGGGACCTCGCCTTCGCGGAACGGATGTGGCCCACGGTGCGCCGCGCCATCGAGTTCACGCTCGGCCTGCAGACCGCCCGCGGCGAGATCATCTGGATCCGGCACCCGGACGGCTCCCCCGACGACCACGCGCTGCTCACCGGCTGCTCCTCCATCCACCAGTCGCTGCGCTGCGCCGTCGCCCTCGCCGAACACCTCGGCGAGCCCCAGCCCGACTGGGAGCTCGCCGCCGACCAGCTCGGCCACCTCGTCGCCTCCCACCCGGAGGCGTTCGCCGACAAGAGCCGGTTCTCGATGGACTGGTACTACCCCGTCCTCGGCGGCCCGCTGCGCGGCCCCGCGGCGTACCGCCGGATCGACGAGGGCTGGGAGACGTTCGTCGTCGACGACCTCGGCTGCCGGTGCGTCTCCGACCAGCCCTGGGTGACCGGCGCGGAGTCGAGCGAACTCGTGCTCGCCCTCGACGCGATGGGCGACATCGCCCGCGCCCGCGAGGTGTTCGCCGCCATCCAGCACCTCCGACACGACGACGGCTCGTACTGGACCGGCTGGCAGTTCGCCAACCGTCGCCACTTCCCCGGCGACCGCTCCACGTACACGGCCGCCGCCGTCGTCCTCGCCGCCGACGCCCTCGCCGACGCCTCCCCCGCCGCCCGCCTGTTCAAAGAGGTCGACGGCCGCCCCCTCGGCCCCTCCGAGCCCGCCGACCCGGTCGCCTGCGGCTGCGAGTCCCTGCCCGACCCGGTACGCGCGCCGCGCTGACCCGTTTCAGCCGCGCTGGTCGGCGAACGCGCCGATCAGCTTGGCCAGCTCGCCGGGCCGCTCGGCGACCATCGCGTGGCTCGCCCCCTCGACCCGGACGACGCGCACCGCGGGGTTCGCCTCCGCCGCCTCGGCCAGGCGCCTCTCGAAGTTCCGCCGGTAGGCCGCGTACAGCTCCTCGAACGGCCGCTGCTCCGGCAGGTCCTCGGTCGCGACCGCGACCAGGAGCGGGCACCTCACCCTCCGGTAGACCGGGATGACGTCGAGCGTCTCCAGCGCCGTACGGAGCCCGTCGAGGACCTCGGGCGAGGGCCGCATCCAGGTCTCCCCGTCCCGGGTGACGAGGTTGCGCCGGAAGCCCTGGACCGCCATCTCCTCGGACGCACCGTGCCGCCGCGCCATGGCCCGCTGCCCTTCCAGGGCCGCGTCGATCTGCTCGGGCGACAGCGGCCGAGCGTACGCGGCGGACACGCCGGCGAACGCCGCCCGCAGCCGGTCGAGCTCCGCCTCCGCCCGCGCGGGCTCGAGGCCGTCGAGCTGGTCCGGCCGGGCGGGCGGCGGGGTGCCGTCGACGCTCACCGCCAGCGGGCACTCCGGGTGGCGGTCGGCCCACAGCGCGGCCAGCATGCCGCCCAGCGACCAGCCGACGACCGCGGGCGCGCCCAGGTCACGGGTGGCGGTCTCGAGGTCATCGAGCACCGCCGCCCACTCCCACGGCCCGTCACCGGACTCGCCGTGACCGCGCAGGTCGACGGTGACCACGCGGAAGCGCGCCGACAGCTCCCGTGCGAAGGGCTCCATCGTCGCCAGGTTGGCGCCGGCCCCGTGCAGCAGGAGCAGGGGCGTCCCCGGCCCGCCGAAGTCGTGCGTCGCGATCGGCACGTGCATGGGAGTTCCTCTCATGGGGTCGGAGACCGCCGGTTCAGGCGGTCGCGTACGGACGCGGGCGTCACGCCGCCGTCCGGATGGCGTTCGAGCTTGCCGCGCGTCACCAGGTCGTGGACGCCCTGCCGGGTGATGCCGAGCATCGCTCCGGCGACCGAGTACGACACCGCCTGCACGGTGGGATGCCCGACCCGCCGGACGACGACCTGCCCTAGGGGCGTGCGCCACCAGTCGGCGGGCGGATCGAACGGCCCGTCACCGGGGTAGAGCGTCGCGACGACCCGCACGATCGCGTGCGTCGCGGCCTGCTCGTCGCCGTCGAGCATCCGGTCCGCCCAGGCCTCCGCCCGCGCCCGGACCGTACGGCGCAAGGCCTCCACCGCCTCGTCGCCATCGAGGAGGATCTCCAGCGGATCGAGCAGCCGGACGTCGATGAGGCGGGTCAACTGGTCGATGAGCTTGTTGCGAATGGTCGGCCTCCCGGCAACTCGGTGCGCCCGACGACTCGGTCACGTCTACTTGACGGCCATCGTCCAGTACTTGCCAGCAACCGTCAAGTAGCTGGCCTTCCAGTCACCGGAAGGCTTGCCGCTGGTGACGGCATGGCCTCGGCGAATTGCGGTGCGTGACGGCGAAGGTTTGCAATGATGACTGCGAGAGCAACGGAACAGCGAAGGGAGGGGCATATGTCGTACTCGCCGAAACTCGCCGCCGCGTTGTCGGGAGCGACCATCCGTCAGTTGGCGCATTGGCGGCGTCCCGGTCCCGGCACCGAGCCGGTGCTCATCCCCGAGCTTTCGACCGAACGGCCCATCCTTTACTCGTTCCGCGATGTCATTGCCCTCCGTGCCTGCGTTCGGCTCCGGCAGGAGACCTCACTGCAAAAGATCAGGCGCGCACTCGACTCCCTGCGCGGCGACTTGGGGTTGCGCGACCACCTGTCCGAATATCGGCTGGTCGCCGACGATTCGTCGATCTATCTGGCGGATCGGGACCACGCGGTGGATCTGGTCCGCTCGAAGGGCAACATCGTCATCCATCAGTTCGTCGACGTTCTCCGGCCGTTCTATGTCCAGGGGCGGCGGATCCCCGGCCTCCTGAACCCGCGTACCCACGTCGAAGTGGATCCGGCGGTCCGCGGTGGCGAGCCGGTGATCACCGGCACTCGTATCCCGTACGAGGACGTGGCTGCGCTCATGCGCGACGGCGTCTCCGCCGAGAAGATCCACGACTTCTTCCCTCATGTGACGGCCGACGCGGCACGCGATGCGTTCGACTTCGCCTCGTACGTCGACAGTTACGATGCTCGATCCGGCACCAGGCCCGAGGCCGTGGCGTGAAAATCCTTCTCGACGAGAACGTGCCTCAACCGCTGGCCTCCACCATCAGAACCCTGCTGCAGTGCAAGCATGAGGTCACCCACGTCATCGACCTCCCCGGCTGGTGCGGCACGAAAGACATCTCGCTATACGGCAAGGCGGCCGACACCGGCTTCACGGTCATTCTCACAAATGACGCGAAGCAGCTGAAGCGCAGACCAGAGGTCGAAGCGATCGCCCAGTCCGGGGTTCACCGCATCCAGTATGGCCGCCGCGTGGCCCAGACCGGACCACGTACACCCAGCCGAGCTCGACTCACAGGTGAGTCCGTACTGGACTCCGGAAGTTGCACCGCTTTTCTATCGAAAGAATGAGTAAGCGAGTGCCCTCACAATCCCAAAAACCAGCGAGTCAAACTTACAGCCTGATTTCACCTCTCAATGGATCCAGCAAGTCGGGATCTTGGGCGATGAGCCGCTTTTCAAAGTCCAGCCAGCCAGCCTGTGCGATATAATCCGCTTCAGCTGAAGCTATTGGCACCGCCCATACCATGACCGCTCGATTCCCGGACTCCAAATCCACACCCGAAAAATCGTCATCATAATATACCGGGATCGCTGCATAAAATACATCAAGACGACTTTGTGGAACGAGAGAGCCAGAAGATTCGATTATCTCGCCCCTGAGGATTGGTCGGCCATGATTCACTACGCGCATACCTAGTTCATATACCGCCCCAACTAGAGACTCTGAGGCATATGCCGAGTGAACGCCAATCAAAATCTCTTGATGGATCTCCTTCTCGGAATTTGAAGCCTTGAACCCATACTTACTCAAACCAATGGTGGCGTAGGTGTCGACCCCCGAGAGGACACCCTCTTGAAAGTGGCCAATCCGAAAAGGCATTCGCCTTGAATCCGGCCCCGTTGTCCAGCCTTCGGCGAGACGTCCGAGCCTGCGCTCCATGTGGTCAATTAGCCTCATCGCTCACCGTTCGAATCTCGAATCATCGTTTCCGCCACCTCGATTGCAGGGTATACATTCCAATCCAGTCCCCTCGTGATAGTTATCCAGCACCTCCTGACGGGACACGCTAGGCGGAAACCTTATGTTGGTCCATGACGGATTGTGGCTGACGTCCCAATCGCGCTGGACGTTGGGTGTCCGCGGAGGCACCATAACCTCGCCCGCGCAGTTAGGACCCTGGGTGGGACACAACCGCCCTCCATTAGGTCCAGTCTCTGCATTGTTCGATGCACCATCCTCCGTTGCCGCACGGAAGCTACCTCGGCTGGTTACCTGGCCTGTCGCGTTCGTACCTCGGAGTAGACCGTCAGGACCAGGTTGGCCTGGCTCCACTGCGTCGGGGTTAGTGGCGAACCTTCCGTCAGCGCCCCTGGGCTGCTCGGTACCACAGTTGTGAACGAGGACAGATGCTGCGCCCGCCAGCACGTAGTAGGTGTGGAGGCCGCCGACAGTGAGGTCGTAGGTGGTCGCGGTGGCGGTGTAGCGGCGGACGTCGAGGACTTCAGCCGTGCGGCCGCCTGGTTCTTGGAGTCGGTCGCCGGGTTTGAGCTGGGCGGCGTCGACGAACGCGGCCTGGGTGATGTCGTAGAACGGGTGATGTTCGGTCGTGGTGAGCTTGCCGGCCCATCCCGGCCGACCGTGTTCGTCGTGGGTGGCGATCGTCAGGTCGACGAAGTCGCGGTCGGTCTTGGTGACGATGACCTTCTCGACCCGATGCTCCTCGCTCTTGCCATCATCACCGGGAACCGCGTTCGCGACCTTGTCGCCGACCTTGATCTCACCGACCGGCTTCAAACCACCATCGGCCATCAACACCAACGTCGACGCCGTGAAGCTGTGCGTGGCCCCGCAACCAGCCGGGCTCGCCGACTCGGCATCACCGCCACGGAAACGGCCTCGTACGGCTCCGGCACCTGTGGCGATCGCGCCACCGGCGGCCCCGCCGACCGCGCCGACCGCAGCGCCACGGGCCGCCGCATCGCCCAGGCCCGACCACGAACACCCGGCCGAGCTCGACTCACACGTCAGCCCGTAATCGACCGCAGACGTCGCACCGCCCGACCAAGGTTTACTATATGCATTGCGGCAAGCCGCCGGGTCCGCATATCCGGCGTAAGAGGCGAGTACGACAACCTTACCCGCCTACCCGATAACGACACACTCCGGCGAGATGATGATCCTCACTCTAATTCTTTAAAATGACAGGTCGCCGTTCATCGTAAAGCCGGTTCAAAAAATCTACGACACTAACGCCATACATGCCGAGATACGGACTATAACCTCCGTAAATCTTCAATGCGATGCTGGCCATGAAAAAGAGGCCGTAATCTGTTTGCGCAAAAGGATAGAGAGGGCCATCGCCTGCCGCCGGCTCGTACTCTGTGCGCAAAATCGCCCAGCTCATGTTGCGAAGCGTCTTCGCCGAATCGAAGACAGTACATACGTCGATGTCTTTACTCTGAAAATGAGGATGAACCAACCTCAAGCCGTCGAATGACTCGATTAGTCTACTAACACTTGACGGGATCTCATTTCTTCCCAATTCACTACACATTGATACATAGGCATGCGGAACCTCGACCCTCCGGCCGTCCCGCCATCCTGCGACCACCAGACCGCAGTGTGCCTTTTCGCTCAATTCATCGAATCTCACTGGCGACTCCTCTCACCCTACTCGCCTCGCACCCCCACCGATAAGAATCGGGAAGCACGACTGAGCGCAGGAGGCAACACTATCGCCCGAACTCCTGTAGACGCTCGCAAATTCTACGTTCGACAGAGTCGCCGCCTCGTCGGTGTATGCGCCCGCCAACGCCCTGCTGCAGGACCTGATTTCCGCGCAGTTGTCCCATGCCCACACTTCGCCGCCTCCAAGGTGCGCGCGTTCGGTAAGGGCCGGCTCATAATGCGGATCACCATGTCCGGCGCCACTATATCCGACCTCGTATGGACCCGGCTTTCCATCACCCCGGTCGATAAGGCGGGCGACCGACACCTTTTCAACATCCTCCGGCGCCTTCTTCGCCGCCGCACGGGCCGCCGTAAAACAGGCGTCGGTATGGTCGGGAATGGAGAAAGCGTCTCTGAGGACGCGCGCGCGGGTGCAATACCTACCTGCCTTCGGGCCGAAGACGCCGGCGAATACGCAGCCTTATCTTCGTAGTTTGATTCAGCGCCGCTGTGACGTGATACTCGCCGTCGGCGCGGCACGGGTCTCCGCGGTGACGGCCGAGGCGGCCCAGCACCCGAAGACGCGCTTCGTCGTCGCCGGACCCGGCGGGGGCCGCAATGTGACCTCGGTGGAGGCCGATTCCCCAGACCTGCCCTCCGTGATCTCGGACGCCGTCGTGCAGGCGGTGCGCACCGATTGACGGTTCCGGAAATCGCATTGCGAACGGCGCCCGGCACCTACCAGCATCGGGCGGTATGCGCGTCGAGGATCTGGTCAGGCTGGAAGAGCGGGGCGAGCTGCCGGAGCTGCTGCTGTTCTGGGGGCATCGGCCGCCGAAGGGCGGTGGCGTCGGGAAGAGCTGCCTGAGCCAGTGGTATCCGGCGCCGTTCGCGGTGGGCGGCGTGCGGTACGCGACCGCCGAGCACTACATGATGGCCGGGAAGGCGCGGCTGTTCGGGGATGCCGAGGCGGAGAAGCGCGTGCTCGCCGACGATGACCCGGGCAAGGCCAAGGGCGCCGGGCGCAAGGTGCGCGGGTTCGACGAGCAGGCGTGGGCCGAGCACCGGTACGGCCTGGTCGTCGCGGCCAATGAGGCGAAGTTCGGGCAGAATTCCGCGCTGCGCGGCTTCCTGCTGGGCACGGGCGACCGGGTGCTCGTGGAGGCCAGCCCGTACGACACCGTGTGGGGCATCGGGCTGTCGGCGTCCCAGCCGGAGGCGCGGCGCCCGGCGGAGTGGCGCGGCCTGAATCTGCTCGGTTTCGCGCTGATGGACGTCCGCGCTCTGCTCGGCGGCTGACCGGCGTCCGGATCCGGTCGGATGCGGAGCGTGCCGGTATGGTCGCCGTCGGCCCGTTTCTGATAGAGATCGGATTCGGGTCTTGGCCGATGGCCCTTGGCCCATGGCCGAACGGCTCCCCTTCGGAGGACGGATGACGGCATCGCTGCTCCCGAGCGATCCCCCGCAGATCGGTGACTACGCGCTGACGGCGCGCCTCGGGGAGGGCGGCCAGGGGGTGGTCTACCTCGCGGCGGACCGGTCCGGGCGCCAGGTGGCGATCAAGCTGCTGCGCGCGCAGCTCAGCGAGGACACCAAAGCTCGTTCGCGGTTCGTCCGGGAGCTGTCGGCCGCCGAGAGGGTCCCCGGGTTCTGCACCGCGCCGGTGATCGACGCGAACGTCGCCGGCGACCAGCCGTACATCGTGAGCGAGTTCGTGCCCGGCCCGGCGCTGCAGGAGCTGGGCCGGCTCGCCGAGCCCGACCTGCTGCGGCTCGCGATCGGCACCGCGACCGCGCTCGCGGCGATCCACCAGGCCGGGATCGTGCACCGGGATTTCAAGCCCGCGAACGTCATCATGGGGCCGGGTGGTCCCCGCGTCATCGACTTCGGCATCGCGCGGGTGCTGGACTCCGACGCGACGATGACGAGCCAGGTCGTCGGCACGCCCGCGTACATGGCGCCGGAGCAGCTGGCCAACGGGGCGATCGGGCCGGCCGCCGACCTGTTCGCGTGGGGCCTCACGATGGTGTTCGCGGCGACCGGCCGCCGGGCCTTCGCGGGTGACTCGGTTCCGTCGGTGATGCACGGGATCCTGTACGGCGCTCCGGATCTGAACGGGCTGCCTCCGTGGCTGGCGGGGCTGGTCGCCGCCTGCCTGGACAAGGACCCGCGGCGGCGGCCGACCGCTGTCCAGGCGCTCGTGCACCTGCTGGGCGCGCCGCCCGGCGCCCCTCAGGGCGACGTCACGACCCTGCTCACGCAGGGAGCCGCCGTCGCCACGCAGCAGCAGGGCGCGGTTCCGGTTCCGGTCCGCGCGGCGCCCCGAGGCGTCCCGGCGCTCGCCCTCATCGGCGTGGTGCTGGGCGTGCTGGCGAGCTCACTGCCCGCGAGCGGGGTGAACCTCGCGATCCCCGCGATCCAGGCGGCCATGCACGTCAGCGTCGGCAGCCTGACCTGGGTCGCGAACGCACAGCTCCTGGGGCTGGCGCTCACGGTCGTCGTCGGCGGGTGGCTCGCTGACCGGTTCGGGCGCAAGAAACTCTTCGTCATCGGTACGGCCGCGTGCGCGGCGGTCACCTTCCTGACGGCTCTCTCGCCCGCCGTCGGGGTGCTCATCGCGCTGCGGCTCGTGGCGGGCGTCGCGGCGGGCCTGGCGCTGCCCGCCGGGCTGGGGCTCGTCCGGGAGGCCTTCTCCGGCGTCAGGCTGAACGTCGCCACCGGGATCTGGGGCGCCGTGACCGGCGGCGCGGCGCTCGCCGGCGTGTTCCTGGCGTGGCCGGTGATCTCCGGGCTCGATTGGCGGTTCGTGTTCATCCTCCCGGCGGCGGTGGGCGTCCTCGCCGCCCTGATCGTCCTGGTCGCCGGCCGGGAATCGCGCGGCGACGCGGCGGCGTCGTTCAGCGCGCCCGGGATGGTCTTCCTGTCGGCGGCGCTGTTCGTGCTGACCTTCGCGGTGATACGTGTCCGCGTGTCGAACGGCGTGGTCACGGGCGTGCTGCTGGTGGGTGCCGTGCTGCTGGTGGTCATCTTCTGGATCGTGGAGTCGCAGATGCGGCGCGGCCGTCCTCCGGTCCTGCTGGCCTCCCCGTCGCTCCCGGCGGCGATCGGCCTCACGGCGATCGGCTTCGCCGCGCTGAACGGCCTGTACTTCCTGCTGACGATCTATCTGCAGGTCGTTCTCCACAGGTCGCCGGTGTCCACGGCGGTGGGGGTGCTGCCGATGACGCTGGCGTACGTCGTCGGCGCGGGCGTGGCCGCCGCCGTCGGCGGGCGGGCCGGGCCGCGGCCTTCGCTCGTCATCGGGCTCCTGCTCACCATGGTCGCGGCGTTCGGCCTGTCCTCCCTCGGAGCGCACTCGTCCTACACCGCCGTGTGGCCGTGGCTGCCGTTCGCCGGGCTCGGTCTGGGCCTGGTGATCCCCACCGCCGCCGCAGCGGTCCTCGGGCACTCCCCGACACGCCTCGCGGGCGCCGCGGGCGGGCTGCACCAGGGCGGGCAGCTCATCGGCGGCGCCGTCGGAACGTCCGTCCTGTACGCCCTGGCGCTTCCCTCTGGCGCCGACGGCTCGCTGATCGCCGGGATGCACACCCAGCTCGTCGTCATCGGTGCGATGGCGATGGTCACCGCGGTGTTCGCGGTGTTCGTCCGGCGCGCGCAGAGCTGAGGGTCAGGACCGCTCGAGGACGCGGAGGGAGCCCTCGACTCGGCGTTCGGTCCACTGCCCGGTGGCCAGGGCCCGCTGGTAGACACGGTACGGCGCCTGACCGCCGTCGGTGGGGTCGGGAAAGATGTCGTGGAAGGCGAGGGCGCCGCCCGGCATGACGTGCGGCGCCCAGCCGTCGTAGTCGGCCTGGGCGAGGTCCTCGGCGTGGCCGCCGTCGATGAACACCATGGCCAGTGGCCGCGTCCACAGCGCCGCGACGGCGCCGGACTCACCGACGATCGCGATGACGTGGTCCTCGAGGCCGGCGGCGGCGATCGTCCGGCGGAACACCGGGAGGGTGTCCATCCGGCCCGTCGTCGGGTCGACGAGGGCGGGGTCGTGGTACTCCCAGCCCGCCTGGTTCTCCTCCGAGCCGTGGTGGTGGTCGACCGTGACCACCGTGGAGCCGACCGTACGGGCGGCGGCGCCGAGGTAGACGGCCGACTTCCCGCAGTAGCTGCCGACCTCGAGGATCGGCCCGCGCGCGCCGTACTTCAGGGCCGTCTCGTACAGCGCGAGCCCTTCCGGCACCGGCATGAAACCCTTGGCGGCCTCGGCGGCACGCCGCAGGTCGGCGGGCATCGGCACGTCGGTCACGGGCGGTCGCTCGCCGGTCGTCGGCAGCGGCACGTCGTTCGTCGCCTGGCTCGTCATCCCGGGCACCCTATCCGCCGTGACCGACGGTCCCCCATCCAGGCCTCATGTGGCCCAGGTCACATATCGATCATGTAATCGTTTCCATATAGTCCCGTGTAATCGTTTCCACACCGCTGATCAGGAGGGTCGATGGCCGGCATCAAAGACGTCGCCGCACGCGCCGGCGTCTCCGTCGCCACGGTGTCGCGCGTACTCAACGACAGTCCGCGGGTCAGCGAGGAGACCCGGGAGAAGGTCGTGGCGGCCATGCGGGCGCTGCGCTACACGCCGAACGGCGTCGCCCGCTCGCTGCGCACCGAGGCCACCCGGACGCTCGGGCTGATCATCGGCGACATCCTCAACCCGTTCTTCGCCGCGATGGCCCGGGCGGTCGAGGACGAGGCGCGGGCGGCCGGGTACACGGTCGTCATCGGCAACGCCGACGAGCGCCCCGAGCAGCAGGACCACTACGTGCGCACGCTCCTCGAGCAGCGGGTCGACGGCCTGCTGATCTGCCCGACGGCGGAGGCGACCCCGCTCGTCGAGGACTGCGTCCGCGCGGGCAGCCCTCTCGTCTTCCTCGACCGCACGCTCCCCGGCCTGGACGTGCCGGCCGTGCGCGCCGACGGCACCGCGGCCATCCACGACCTCGTCCGGCACATCCACCGGCTCGGCCACCGCCGGGTCGCGTTCATCTCCGGGCCGGAGCTGCTGTCCACCGGCCGGGAGCGGACGCGGGCGTTCCTGGACGCGATGCGAGAATGCGGTCTGGACATCCGCGACGAATACCTCGAAACGGGTGACTTCCAGGCGGCCAGCGGCCGGGCCATCGCGGCCCGCTTCCTCGACCTGCCCGAACCTCCCGAAGTGATCTTCGCGGGAGACAACCTCATGGCGCTCGGCGCCCTGGACGAGATCCGGGCGCGCGGGCTGCGGATCCCGGGTGACGTCGCGCTGGCCTCGTTCGACGACGTGGCCTGGTTCGTGCACCTGGACCCGCCGATCACCGCGATCACCCAGCCCGCTGAAGAGCTCGGACGGCGTGCGGTCCGCGTGCTCCTCGAACGCGTCGAGCGCCGCCCCGTCGAGTCGGTGGTCCTGCCGGCCCGGCTCGTGGTCCGCCGCTCCTGCGGAGAAACGGAGACCTGATGACAGAGGAGATCCTGCGGGTACGCGGGCTGCGCAAGCGGTTCCCCGGGGTCGTGGCGCTCGACGGCGTCGACTTCGACCTGCGCCCGGGCGAGGTGCACGTCCTCCTCGGCGAGAACGGCGCGGGCAAGAGCACGCTGATCAAGATGCTGTCCGGCGCGTACCACCCGGACGAGGGCACGATCTTCGTGGACGGCCGGGAGACCGCGATCCGCACCGCCGAGGACGCCCAGCGGCTCGGCATCGCCACCATCTACCAGGAGTTCAACCTGGTGCCCCAGCTGACCGTGGCGGAGAACCTCATGCTCGGCCGGCCGCCCCGGCGCTTCGGATTCGTCGACAAGAAGGCGATGTTCGCCCACGCCCAGGAGCTGCTCGGCCGGGTCGGCGTGGACGCGGACCCGCGCGTGCCGCTGGAGAGCCTCGGCATCGCGCGGATGCAGATGGTGGAGATCGCCAAGGCGCTCGGCCTCGACGCCCGGGTGCTGATCATGGACGAGCCGACCGCCGTGCTCACGACCTCCGAGGTGGAGCGGCTGTTCACGATCGTCCGCCAGCTCAAGGAGCAGGGCGTGGCGATCATCTTCATCACCCACCACCTGGAGGAGATCGCCCAGATCGGCGACCGGGTCACGGTGCTGCGGGACGGCGCGTCGGTCGCCGAGGTGCCCGCCGACACGCCCGAGGACGAGCTCGTACGGCTGATGGTCGGCCGCTCCATCGACCAGCAGTACCCACGGGAACGTTCCACGCGGGGCGCTCCGCTGCTGGAGGTCCGCGGCCTCACCCGTACGGGCGTCTTCGAGGACGTGTCCTTCGAGGTGCGCGCCGGCGAGGTCGTCGGCCTGGCCGGACTCGTCGGCGCGGGCCGTACCGAGGTGGTGCGGGCGATCTTCGGCGCGGACCACTACGACTCCGGCGAGGTCCTCGTCGACGGACGGCCGCTCCGCCGCGGCGACGTCACCGCCGCCATGGAGGCGGGGCTCGGCCTGGTGCCGGAGGACCGCAAGGGCCAGGGGCTCGTCCTCGGGGCGGACATCCGGGAGAACCTCGGCCTGGTCACGATGCGCCACGCGACGCACGCCGGGTTCGTCGACCGGGCGGGCCAGGCCAAGGCCGCCACCAAGGTCGCCGAGCAGCTCGGCGTGCGGATGAGCGGCCTCACCCAGGAGGTCCGCACGCTGTCCGGCGGCAACCAGCAGAAGATCGTCATCGGTAAGTGGCTGCTGGCCGAGGCGAAGATCCTCATCCTCGACGAGCCGACGCGAGGCATCGACGTCGGCGCGAAGGTCGAGATCTACCAGCTCATCAACTCGCTCACCGCCGCCGGCCACGCGGTGCTCATGATCTCCAGCGACCTCCCCGAGGTGCTGGGCATGAGCGACCGGGTGCTCGTGATGGCGCGCGGCAGGCTCGCCGGCGAACTCAGCGCCGCCGACGCGACCCAGGACTCGGTGATGGCACTCGCCGTCGGCGAATTGGAGGAGACAGCATGACAACGGGAGTCCTGCGCCTGCGCAAGGGCGGCTCCGTACTGAGCGAGAACGGCTCGCTCATCGGGCTCATCGTTCTCGTCGTCGCCCTGACGCTGCTGTCCGGCGACTTCCTCACGGTGACGAACCTGCTCAACGTCGGCGTCCAGGCAGCGGTCACCGCGATCCTCGCCTTCGGGCAGACCTACGTCATCATCTCGGCCGGCATCGACCTGTCGGTCGGCGCGGTCGCGGCCCTGTCGGCGGTCGTCCTCGCCTGGACCGCCACCAGCAACGGGATGCCCTGGCCGCTCGCCACCGGCTTCGCGCTGCTCGTCGGCATCGCGTGCGGCCTCGTCAACGGCGCGCTGATCACGTACGGGAAGCTGCCGCCGTTCATCGCCACGCTCGCCATGCAGGGCGTGGCGCGCGGCCTCGGCCTCGTCATCTCCCAGGGCAGCCCCATCGCTCTTCCCGACTCGGTGTCGCACCTCGGCGACACGATCGGCAGCTACCTGCCCGTGCCGGTGATCGTGATGCTCGTGATGGGCGTCATCACCGCCGTCGTGCTGAACCGCACGTACGCCGGGCGGGCGATGTACGCGATCGGCGGCAACGAGGAGGCCGCCCGCCTGTCCGGGATCAAGGTCACCCGGCAGAAGCTCATCACGTACGCCCTGGCGGGCGGCTTCGCCGCCGTCGCGGGGATCGTGCTCGCGAGCCGGCTCGCGTCGGCCCAGCCGCAGGCCGCCCTCGGCTACGAGCTGGACGCGATCGCCGCGGTCGTCATCGGCGGCGCCAGCCTGTCCGGCGGCAAGGGCAAGGCCCTCGGCACCTTCGTCGGCGCTCTCATCCTCGCCGTGCTCCGCAACGGCCTGAACCTCCTGTCGGTCTCCGCCTTCTGGCAGCAGGTCGTGATCGGGGTCGTCATCGCCCTCGCGGTGCTCCTCGACACGCTGCGCCGCCGCCAGGCCCGCTGAAGAATCAAGAAAGGTCTCACCATCATGCAGTTCATCAAGCCGGCCGCGGTGGCGGCCGCCGGAGCGGTCCTCGCCCTCGGCCTCACGGCCTGCAACAAGAGCTCATCCGCCGGCGGCAGTGGCGGCGGCGACATCAAGCTCGGCCTGTCCGTCTCCACGCTGAACAACCCGTACTTCGTGCAGCTGCGCCAGGGCGCCGAGGCCGAGGCGAAGAAGGAGGGCGTCAAGATCACGGTGACGGACGCCCAGAACGACGCCTCGCAGCAGGTCAACCAGGTGCAGAACTTCGTCAGCCAGAACATGAAGGCGATCATCATCAACCCGGTCGACTCCTCGGCCGCCGCGCCGGCGGTCAAGGCCGCCGACCGCAGCAAGATCCCCGTGATCGCCGCCGACCGCGGTGTGACCGGCGCGGACGCCGCCCAGACCGTCGCGTCCGACAACGTCGCCGGCGGCAAGCTGGCGGCGCAGGAGCTCGGCAAGGCGCTCGGCGGCAAGGGCAAGGTCGCCGTCCTGCAGGGCACGGCGGGCACCTCGGCCGCCCGGGACCGGCAGCAGGGCTTCGCCGAGGGCATCAAGGCGTTCCCCGGCATCCAGGTCGTCGCGCAGCAGCCCGCCGACTTCGACCGGACCAAGGGCCTCGACGTCATGACCAACCTGTGGCAGGCGCACTCCGACATCACCGGCGTGTTCGCGGCCAACGACGAGATGGCGCTGGGCGCGATCAAGGCGCTGGGCGGGAAGGCCGGCAAGCAGGTCAAGGTGGTCGGCTTCGACGGTACGCCGGACGGGATCAAGGCCATCCAGGCGGGCACGCTGACCGCCGACGTCGCCCAGCAGCCGGTGCTCCTGGGTCAGCTGGCCGTACAGTCCGCCGTAAAGGCCGCGAAGGGCGGCAAGATCGAGGCGAACGTGGCCGTTCCCGTGAAGGTGGCCACGAAGGACAACGTCGCCCAGTTCACGAACGGAGCCTGATGCCGGACAAGACCTACGACGTGCTGGTCGTCGGCTCGGTCAACGCGGACCTCGTGGTCCGCGTCGACCGGCGCCCGGCGGCCGGGGAGACCGTCCTCGGCTCGGACCTGGCGACCTATCCGGGCGGCAAGGGGGCCAACCAGGCCGTCGCCGCCGCCCGGCTGGGCGGCCGGGTGGCCTTCCTCGGTCGCGCCGGCACCGACGGCCAGGGCGTCTTCCTGCGAGACGCCCTGCGCGAGGACGGCGTGGACATCGCCCACCTGCTCACCACACCGGGCCCGAGCGGGGTCGCGCTGATCACGGTGGACCCCGACGGTGACAACAGCATCATCGTCGCCCCCGGGGCGAACGGCCGGATCACCGAGGACGACGTCACGGCGGCCAGACCGCTGATCGCCGACGCCTCGGTGGTCTCGCTCCAGCTGGAGATCCCCCTCGAGGCCGTGCTGGCCGCCGCGCTCGCCGCCGACGACGCCGGTGCCCGCGTGGTGGTCAACCTGTCGCCGCCCACCGAGGTCCCGGACGAGCTCCTCGCGCTGTGCGACCCGCTCGTCGTCAACGAGCACGAGGCCGCCTTCCTCGGCGCGAGCGACCCGGCCGGGCTGCTGGCGCGCGGCCCGCGCTCCGTCGTGATCACGAAGGGCGCGGACGGCGCGGTCGTCGCCGACGACAGCGGCGTGACCGAGGTCCCGAGCCCGCGCGTCGACGCGGTGGACACGACGGGGGCCGGGGACGCGTTCACCGGGGCCCTGGCGTGGCGGCTGGCGCAGGGCGACGACCTCGCGGAGGCCGCGCGCTTCGCGGCCCGCGTCGGCGCGGCCGCCGTGCGGGTGGCCGGCGCGCAGAGCTCGTTCCCGCGCCCTGGGGATCTGGAGGACCTGTGAAGCGCGCGGGAATCCTCAACGGCGCCCTCTCGGGCGCCCTGGCCCGGCTCGGGCACACCGACCAGATACTGATCTGCGACAGCGGCATGCCGATCCCGGCCGACGTCGAGGTCGTGGACCTCGCGTTCCTGCCGGGCATCCCCGGCTTCGCCGAGGTGCTAGACGGGATCCTGACGGAGCTGGTCGTCGAGGGCGCGATCGCAGCGGAGGAGGTCGTCGGCGGCAACCCCGCGTGCGACGCCCTCCTCGACGACCGGCTCCCCGCCCTGACGTACGTGCCGCACGAGGAGCTGAAGCTGCTCGGGCACGCCGTCAAGCTCGTGGTCCGGACGGGCGAGGCGACCCCGTACGCGAACGTGATCCTCCGGTGCGGCGTGGCGTTCTGACCGGCCGCGCCGTTGAACCCGTATCCGCCCGGGTTCTGACCCGCCGCGCCGTTCGCGGGTGCGATCGGCCTGTGTGCGCCCGGGTACGGCACGACCGGCGGGGGGCGCGGTGCGACCGCTCGGGTCCGGTCGCATCGCCCCTTGCCGCCACTTACTGAAACGTGTTCTACTTTCTGGCGTGAGTCAGCGCTCCCGTGTCGCGATGACGGACGACGAGGTCGCCACGCTCCTCAAGGAGCAGAAGAAACTGCAGTTGGCGACCATCAACCGCGACGGCACCCCCCATCTGGTCACCATGTTCTACGGACTGGTCGACGAAAAGATCGCGTTCTGGACCTACCGAACCTCGCGAAAGGCGCACAACCTGCGCCGTGACCCTCGGGTGACCTGTCTCATCGAGGGCGGCGAGGAATACTTCGAGCTGCGTGGGCTGATGCTGTACGGCACGGTCCGGGCCCTTACCGAACCGAACGACGTTCGGTATGTTGGCACCGAAGTGGTCCGCAGAATGATGGATCTGGAGGATGACGACGCCATCGCCCCGTTCGTCGAGCAGACCGCGGCCAAGCGCCACGCCTACATCGTCGAGCCGACGAGCGTCGCGACCTGGGACCATCGCAAGCTCACCTGAGCGAGGGAGCAATGGAAGTACGAGTCGATCCGCTGGTGTGCGAGGCCAACGGCGTGTGCGTGGGGCTGGTGCCCGAGGTGTTCGACCTCGATGACGACGACGTCCTGCACGTCGTCGAGCCGCACCCGCCCGCCGAGCTGCTCGACCGCGTCCGGCACGCCGTACGGTCCTGCCCCAAGGCCGCGCTGACCCTCGAGGAGTAGCCCCGGCGCCCGACCCCCGGGCGCCACATCGTCGGCCGGCGCACCCGTCGGCCCTGCCATGGAGGTGTGCACGGTGCGAGCCGCGGTCCTACGCCAGGTCGGCGACGAGGAGCTCGATCTGCGCGACGACGCCACGACGACCGAGCCCAATCCCGACCAGGTCAAGGTCAAGGTCAAGGCGACGGGCGTCTGTCACTCCGACCTGTCGGTCCTGTCGGGCGTGCTGCCGATGCCGATCCCGTGTGTCATCGGGCACGAGGGCGCGGGTGAGGTCGTCGAGGTCGGCGACCGGGTGACGAACGTCCAGCCCGGCGACCACGTCGTCATCAACTGGACTCCGGACTGCGGCACCTGCGCCGAGTGCGTGCGCGGCGAGCCGTACCTGTGCATGACGTTCATCGCCCTGACGTTCGGCGACCCGAGGTTCCGGCTGGGCGGCGACGCGCCGGCGTTCGGCATGGCCGGATGCGGCACCTGGGCGGATGAACTGGTGGTGCCGTGGCAGGGCGTCATCAAGGTCGCCGAGGACGTTCCGTTCGAGTACGCCGCCCTGCTCGGCTGCGGCATCCCGACCGGCGTCGGCGCGGTGTTCAACACCGCGAAGGTCCGGCCCGGGTCGAAGGTCGCCGTTGTGGGCGCGGGCGGGGTGGGCCTGTCGGTGATCCAGGGCGCCCGGATCGCCGGCGCGGCGACCATCCTGGCGATCGACCCGAACGAGGCGAAGCATCCGATCGCCAAGCAGTTCGGGGCGACCCACACGGCCACGCTCGACGACCTGACGGAGACGAACGGCCTGCTGACGGGCGGCCAGGGCTTCGACTACGTCTTCGAGGTCGTCGGGAAGGCCGCGGCCATCCAGACGGCCTGGCAGACGACCCGGCGCGGCGGTGACGTCATCGTGGTCGGCGCGGGGGCGGCCGACGACAACTTCCAGATGAACGCCTTCTCGCTGCTGTTCGACGGCAAGACCCTCAAGTCCTCGCTGTACGGCGGCAGCGACCTCAAGCGCGACATCCCGCTCTTCGTCGACCTGTGGCGCGCCGGCAAGCTCGACCTCGAGGGCCTGATCACGCGGCGGATCCGCTTCGAGGACCTCAACGACGCCATCGCCACGCTGAAGCGCGGCGACGCCATCCGGCAGGTCGTGCTCTTCGACTGAGGCCCGGCTTCCGCGCGGACGTACGACTCGAGCATCGTGCGCCCGCGCCTCGAGTGACCCGGCCCCCAGGGATGAAAGGGGCGGCCGGCGGGCGCCGCCCGGCCGCCGGCCGCCCCGCCGCGACCCGTGCTCCCTGACCCAGTGAGGGGAGCGCGGGTCACGCCGTGATGAGGGTGTCCCGGACCAGAACGCCGGTCACCCATCCTCGGTGACTCGCCTGTACATCGCCGCGAGTGGCGAATTCGCTACACCATTCCCCACGGCCCTCAAGTGGCGAAAGTTTTAATTCCCCCATATCGGGCATCTGGCGGGCGTTCAACCCCGGGACCAGGAGGCTCCTATGCGGATACGGGGCGGCATCAGCTTCGTCGGCCTGATTTACATATTGATCGGCATCTTCGTGGCGTGGGACCGCCACTACATCACGATCAGCCTGCTCAAGCACGTCCTGAGCGCGCTTCTCGCCATCTTCCTATGGGTTCTCATTCTCCTCGGCGTCGACCTCCACGTGAGCTGACGCCGTCCCCGCACCGTCATTGCGGCCACCCTTCGGCGAGGGCGGCCGCAGTGACGTTTTCGCCCGGCCGAATCGACGCTCCGGGCCGATGCGAGCCTCAGGGAATGGGCCTGCGCCACAAAGTCGGGACGTCCCCGGACGCGTCACCCGTGAATCCGACGCCGACCAGCGTGCCGCCGGTGACGGTCAGCCCGGTGAGCCGCTGCGTCCCGAGCCCGTTCAGCCCCAGACCGGCCGGCCGCGACGACCGCCACGTACGGCCGTCCGCCGAGGTCCACAGCACCACGTCCGAACCGGCCGCGCCGGCGAGCACGAACCCGTGCGCCGTCACCGTCGCCGCCGTCACCGCCGTGCCCTGGCCCGCCCCGGGCAGCGAGACGGGCTGCCAGGTCCGGCCCCCGTCCGCCGAGACGGTGGCGAAGGCGGCCGATCCGGGGGCGTCCGCGGCCGGCGGGCCGGTCACGTCGGCGGCGCCGGTCACGCCGGTGGCGACCAGCACGCCGTTCCGCGCCACGACCGACGTCAGCGAACCGGCGGCGGCGCCCTGCGGCAGCGCTGGCGCGGCCGGGGACAGTGCCCACTTCTTGCCGTCCGGTGAGGTCCACACCGCCGGCTGCGCCGCCTTGTTCTTCGTCTGACCGCCGACCGCGACGAACCCGGTGGATCCCGCCGTCACGTCGCCCATCCACTTGGGCGCGTCACCGGTGCCGGCCAGGTCGCCCTTGCCCGCGCTTCCGGCCCCCGCCCAGTTCTTCAGGTCCGTGGAGGACCAGGCGCCCGCGCCGTCGCCGGACCGGCCCACGACGACGTACGCGCCGCCGTTCGCGGCGGCGGCCACCGGCGCGAGGCCGGACGTGTCGAACGCCTTGCCGCCCTGGACGTTCTGCCAGGATCCGCCGTCCGCCGACATCAGGACCAGCGGGCGGCCACCGGCACGCCCGACCGCGAGCCAGCCCGGGGTCCCGTGAACGGCGTCGAGGACCTGCCGGGGAGGCGCACCGGCCGGGAGCGTGGCCCGGGTCCACGTCGAGCCGTCCGCCGACGTCCACAGCGCGGCGTCGCCGTTGGAACTGCCGACCGCGAGGATCCGGCCCGCGTCCGCGACCAACCCGGAGAGCGTACGCTCCGGATGCACGGCGTCCGGGACAGCGGTGAGGTTCACGTCGCCGGCGCCCGCCACCGTGAGGTAGGCGTCGGCCGTGCCGGTCCGGCCGGTGACCACCGGACCGGCGGTCGCCGGCGCCACGTCGGTGAGGATGTGGCCCGGCGGCACGTCGCCGACGCGCCGCCAGCTCTTGCCGTCGGCGGTGTTCAGCACGGCGTTCCGGCCGCCGCCCACGGCGGCGAGCGCGGCCAGGCCGCCGTCCGCGCCGCGCAGCGCGACGAGGTGGGAGTAGCCGTCCGTGCCGAGCTGACCGACCGGCGCCCAGGTCTGCCCGTCGGCGGAGCCGAAGATCACCGCGTACGAGGTGGTCTTGCGGTTCTTCTTCGAGCCCGTGGTCCGGGACGCCTCACGGGCGGCGAACAGCCCGGAGCGCGTCGCCGCCAGCGCCACGGCGTTCCCCGACGACCCTTGGGCCTGCGGAACCGTCACCGGCGCCCAGCTGCGCCCGGAGTCCGGCGACCGCCAGAAGGCCTCCCGGTCCGTCGTCTGCTGAACCGTCTTCTTTTTCTTCTTGACCTTCTTCGTGACCGTCACGGTCGTCCGCAGTGTGCCCTCGGCGACGACCGTGTCGCCGTACGCCGCGACGCCGTAGATCCGCAGCGGCGTGCCCGCCGACGCCGGGCTGAGCTGCTCGGGGCCGAGGCGCGACCACGTACGGCCGTCGCGGGAGGTCCAGACGATGGCCTGCGTACCGTCCTTCACCGCCGCCGTGCCGGCCGCGACGAATCCCGAACGCGTACGGACCAGGCGGTCGATCTTGTCACCGGGGCCGAACGCGCCGGCGACCGCGGTGCGCGTCCACGACCGGGCGTCACGGCTCGTCCACGACACGACGCCCGAGGACGTCACGCCGAGCGCCGCCCAGGCCCCGCCCCCGCCGGCGACCAACTGCGGGTACTCCCCCGCCGGCGGGTCGCCGCGGTCGTCGCCGCGGACGCGCGCGGCCCGCCAGGTGCGGCCGCCGTCGGACGAGCTCAGGAACTGCGCCCGGGAGTACACGCCGCCCTGCTCGGAGCCGATCGCCACGACGGTGTCACCGGCCGCGGCCACACCGGCGAGCGCGTGCGCCCGGCCGCTGGTCTTGGCCGCAGGGTCCAGGGCGAACACGCGGTCCGCGGCCACCGCCGCGGGGACCGCCGGCTTCTTCGGCTTGTCGCCACCGCCCGTTCCGACCAGGGCGTACGCCCCGCCGCCGAGGACGACGACCGCGGCCGCGGCGATCGCCACGGGCCGGATCGGCACGGCGGGAAGGCGGCGCGCCCGCTGCGGGGGCGTCCACGGCTCAGCGTCCGCCGCCGGCGACTCCGCAGGCGGCTTGGCCGGCGGGGCGGGCGACGCGGGCGGTGCTGCCGGGGGCGAGGCGGGCGGCGCGGGCGGCGCGCCGCCCGGATAGGCCGCGGCGCTCACCGCGACGGGGACGCCGGCGGGAGGGGTCGGGCGGGGCTCCGGCTCGCCTCGGCTCCAGTCGATGCCGGCCCGGTGCCACACCGCGTTGGAACGCTGCCAGGGCGAGGAGGTCGGCACGCCGGGGACGCGGCGGCCGTCCGGCGCGGACTCCTCCGCCGCCTCCGCGAGCCGCTCGCTGATCCGGCGGCGCTCGTCGCGGCCGGAGCGCCGGGGGGTGCCCGGCCGGGGGTTCTTGGGGTCCGGACGGACGGCACTGCCGCCGAAAGGCTCCCCGGGGGGCGCTCCGCTTCCGGGAGTGGTCACGCTCACCTCTTGTCAAAAGACCGTTCGTGCAGGACCTATCAAACCGCTATTCCGACCGCAACGGGGCCCGGGAGCAGAGCATCCCGGATGGAATCTCACCACGGAAACGGCCTGTGACCGGCCCATTCCCATCCGTCGACGGCAACGCGGAGACGGTCCTCACCATCGGGCCAATAGACGCCTCCAGTACGGCCCGCCTACCGTCCCGTCGGAGGTGGTGACATGTCCCTGACCGTATCCCCCGAGCTGATCGAGCGCGCCCGCCGGGACGACGTCGACGACGCGGCCTTCGTCGACTGCGTCCGTACGTCCCTGCCGTACGCCTGGCAGGTCGTCGCCGGGCTGATGGATGAGCTCCGGACGGACGGCGCCGACTTCGCGGCCAACGAGGTGCCGCCGCCCGACGAGACCGCCCGCGGTCAGCTGCTGCGCATGCTGGCCAGTGACGCGATGCGCGGAGCGCTGGAACGGCACTTCGGGGTGCGCCTGGCGTTCCAGAACTGCCATCGCGTCGCGGTGTTCCGGCCGGGCGCCGACGAGGCCTACCGGGAGTTCGTCACCCCGCGCGCCCAGATCCTCAACCAGCGTCCCGAGCTCGTCGACTGCTGAGGAAAAAGCCCCAGAACGGCGAACGGAGCCGCACGCGTTCGCGTACGGCTCCGTTTTCATTCAGATCAGGCCGGCGCCTTGCCCCGGAGGTAGACCCTGGTGCCGATCGGCAGCAGGTTGGCGACGATGTCCGCGGTGTGCATCGGCGTCCGCACGCAACCGTGCGAGGCCGGGTACAGCGGCACGTCCGGCTCGCCGTGGATGGCGTAGCCACGGAGGAAGTAATTGCCCTTGTACAGCTTGCCGAGCGGACCGGTCTCCCAGCCCTTGGCCTTCCGGTAGACGCTGTAGTTACCGGTCGGCGTACGCGCGTCGATCTTGTGGCCGTTCTGGTAGTAGTACGGCCTGCCGCTCGAGACGTGGCTGATGAGGGTCAGCCTGCCGCCCTTGTAGATGAAGAGCAGCTGGTGCGTGAGGTCGACCTCGGCGCGGTTCGACGCGCCACCCTTGACGATGGACTTCGGCGTCCGGGGCTTGGCCAGCGCGGCCCAGGTCTTCGTGCCGACCGGCGCCGCCTGCGTCGGGTGCATTCCCTGGACCTTCTGGAACGCCCAGACGGCGAAACGGGTCTGACTGCCGTACTGGCCGTCGACCGTCCCCGGGTCATAGTGGAGGGCGGCCAGCCGCTGCTGCAGACGCGTGACCGCAGGGCCCTTGTCACCGAAGTGGAGCGTCGGGTTGGCCTGCGCCGAGACGGGGGATGTGGCGGCGACGGCGTACGCCGTCGCGGGGGTGGCCACAGCCGGGACGAGGGCCATTGCCGACAACGTCCCTATGGCGGCGGCCTTCCCCAGGCTTTTTCGCATACAGGTCTCCCAAACATTGACAGATGGCACAGCCAACCTGTTTTACCTCATGCGGGCAATCTTTACGATGCCTTTCCGGTCGCAGAGGTTCGTTCGGGTTGTGTGGGAGTTGTCACTTCTGCCGGAACGCGGAGGTGGCACCTGGGAGCGGCGGTCAGTGCTAAGGACGGAAGACCTCAGCGTTTGGGCATGGTGCGGGTCTCGACCAGGCCTTTATAGGCGAACGCCCGAATGTGCACGATCGGGGCGTCGGCCGCCAGGTCGCCCACCCAGTCCTCGTCCCGGGTGACGCCGAAACCGTTCACCTCGACGCGGATGCCGGGCGGCACGATGACCTGGATGTCCGACTTGTAGGCGACGGCGAGGATGGTGGTGACCGGCTCGGTCAGCTCCGCCGCCCGCAGGTCGAGCACCCCGCTGCCCTTGTAGACGAGGGCCCGGAACTTCCCCGGCACCCGCCAGCGCCCGGCGTGACGCACGCCGTTCTTGTAGGCGACCGTGTAGCGGCCGGGCTTGGGACCGGCGACCGGGGTCGAGGATCGCGGCACCACTGGAGCGGTGGCCGCCGGCAGGTCGGTGAGCAGCGTGGCGAGGTCGGCGTGGGTCCGGGCGGCCAGGGCCCCGCGCATGCGCTCGTCGAACTCCCCGTCGGTGAGGCGTCCCTCGGCGAAGGCCACCTGCAGCCGCTGGACCGTCTCGTCGCGCTCCTGGTCGGAAGCGCGGATGCTCGGCCGGTTCGGCGTCGCCCCGTCGTACGGCTCCATCGATACCCCCTTCAAATCGAGATGTATCGTAACTTATCTTCTCTCTAACTCCGAGGGGGTCCGGCGGACGACCTTCGGACGCACGTCTCGCGGACGACTTCACGTGCGCGAACAGCCTCCGGCGCACGACTTCACGTGCCGAGCGGCCTCCGGCTCACGCCCGGTGGACGACTTCCGGTGCGCGGACGGCCCGGGATCCGCGGGTGAGATCACTCCGCGCACTACCGTGGAACCGTGCTCCTACTCACGACACTCGACGCCTGGCGCGCCCGGCCGGACGAGCCGTTCCGCAGCGAGGCCGCCGCGTACGCGCCGGAGGAGGACGCCGCCGCCCTCGCGACCGACGCCTTCGCCGGCGACCAGCAGGTCATCGCGCTGGTGTTCGACCACCCGCCGCTGACGCTGCCCGGCGCCGTCAACCGGTCGACCGTCACGGAGATCCGGTACGCCCGCCGCGATCCGAGCGGGCGGGTCACCGGCCTCCACGCCAGGCCCACGATCGCCGAGGCCCTCGACCTGATGCCGCACCCGGAGGGCGGCTGGTTCCGCGAGACGTGGCGGACGTCCGTACGGGTGGCGGCGCACGGCGGCGAGCGGGCGACCGCCACCGGGATCTACTTCCTGCTCGGGCCGGGCGAGGAGTCGATGTGGCACGCGGTCCGCTCGGACGAGGTGTGGCTGTGGCATCGCGGCGGCCCGCTGGAGCTGACGCTGGGCGGGGAGGCCGACACGCCCGGCCGGCAGACCGAGACGATCATCGTGGGGCCGGACGTCGAGGACGGCCAGCGTCCGCAGGCGCTCGTGCCGGCCGGCGTCTGGCAGGCCGCCCGGCCCGCGTCGGACCGGGAGGTCCTGGTCAGCTGCGTCGTCTCCCCCGGCTTCGACTTCGCCGACTTCCGGGTGTGACCCGGCCGGGCCGCCCCCAGCCGCGCCCGCGACCGGGCCGCCCCCGGCCGCGGAGCGACGCGGGACGGCCCGCTCACCGCCGGCCCGCGGGTACCGGGGGCGGCAAGGCCGACCACCGGCCCGCGGCTGCCGCGACCGGGCCCTGAGCGCTCGCCGAGCCCGCGACCGGCCCCCAGGGCGGGCCTGACGAATCCGCTGTCCGGCGGCGCGGCGCCCAAGCGGCGCCTGGACGCCGCTCGCTACGAGCGGGATTCGTCGGACACGCCCTACTGCAGCGCCTGGAACAGCGCCGTCGTCTGCTCGCCGATGTTCTTGGGGAGCAGGTACGGCTCGGTCTCGTTGATCTGCTGCCAGTTGTCGCGGACGTCCTCGACGCTCAGCCCGTCCTTCTTGGTGAAGCCGGGGCCCTCGGCGACGAAGACCCGGGACACGCGCCCGCCGCCGACGGAGTACGTCTCGCCGCTGGCCTCGTTGCTCTCGTGGGCCAGCCAGACGACGACCGGCGTGACGTGTTCGACGCTGAGCCGGTCCTGGAATTCGGCGGGGAACAGGTCCTCCGTCATCCGGGTCCACGCGACCGGCGCGATCGCGTTGACCTTGATGCCGTACTTGGCGCCCTCGGCCGCGAGCGTCTTGGTCAGGCCGACGAGGCCCATCTTCGCCGCCGAGTAGTTCGCCTGCCCGAAGTTGCCGAACAGACCCGCCGGCGACGACGTCATGACCACCCGGCCGTACGCCTGCTCGCGCAGGTGCGGCCAGGCGGCGTGCGTGACGAGGAACGACCCGCGCAGGTGCACGGCGATGACCTGGTCGAACTCCTCCGGAGACATGTTCTTGAAGGACTTGTCCCGCAGGATGCCAGCGTTGTTGACGACGATGTCCACGCGGCCGAACGCGTCGAGGGCGGCCCGTACGATCGCCTCCGCGCCCTCGGCGGTGGCCACGTTGTCGGGGCTGGCGACGGCCTCGCCGCCGTTCTTCTTGATCTCGGCGACCACGTCGGCGGCCGGGCCCGTGGAGGCGCCGGTGCCGTCGAGCGCGCCACCGAGGTCGTTCACGACGACCTTCGCGCCGCGCGCGGCGAGCTCGAGCGCGTGCTGCCGCCCGAGGCCGTGGCCCGCGCCGGTGACGATGGCCACCCGTCCGTCAAACCGCAGTTCCGCCATTCTCCGTACCCTCCTCGCGACCTGATCTCCTGGACCCTGGGTCCGCCTTGCGGACAGTCTCCATCACTCGACCGAATCCCGCTCGGCCGGGACGGCCTGGCCGGGAAAGTGGGGCCGAAAAGACCGGCCCGCGATCCGTGACGGATCGCGGGCCGTTGAGTGGGGCCGGGTCAGCCGCAGTGCGCGTAGCCGGAGACCCAGACGTTCCAGCCGGGATCGACGCCCGCGCCGCGCCCGTCAGGGGCCGAGGTCGGGGACCGGCTTGGGCTCGTCGGCCGGCGCGTTCTCTTCTTCCGCGCCGTTCTCCCGGCGCTTGCGGCGCACCGACCAGACGATGAACGCCACGACGACGATGGCCGCCACCGCGATCGCCAGGACCCGCCCCGCCCACTGCGCCGCCTGCTCGAACGCGGCGCCGGCGAGGAAGCCGCCGGTCGTGTAGCCGACCCCCCACGCGATCCCGCCCAGCGCGTTGAACGCCAGGAACCTGCCGTACGGCATCTTGGCGCTGCCGGCGAGGGCGGGCATCAGCGCCCGGAGCAGGGCGGTGAAACGGCCGAGGAAGACGGCGACCGCGCCGCGCCGGCGCAGCAGCCCGTGCGCCTTGTCGACCTTCGGCCGATGTTTGTGGAGCACCTTCATGCCCAGCAGCCGGTCGCCGTAGCGACGGCCGATCTCATAGCCGACCGAGTCGCCGATGACCGCCGAGAGCACGATGACCACCATGAGGACGGGGAGGGAGACCCGGTGCTGGCTGGCCAGCACGCCCGCCACGACGATGGCGGTCTCCCCGGGGAACACGAAGCCGAAGAACAGCGCCGCCTCGGCGAAGACCAGCGCCGCGACGACGCCGTAGATGACCGGGCCGTGCAGGTTGAGCAGAGCGTGCGTGATCTGGCCCACAGGGCATCAACATCCCGTTTCCGGCGTCGTCATGTCCGTCATCGTATGAGCCCTGCTCACTGCATGAATCGTCCTCTGGTCTGAGACCGGTCATTACTTTGGATACGGGAGGGAGCCGTACATGGACGACTTCACGCTGAATCTGCACCGCCGCCTGCCACCGGAGGGGAACCTCGTCTGGTCTCCGTACTCGGTGGCGTCGGCCCTCGCGATGGTCGCCGCGGGCGCGCGCGGCACGACCCGGGAGGAGCTCACACGGGTGCTCGGCGCGCCGCCGGAGCGGCTTCGCCTCGCCGAGGCAGCCGCGCTGGAGGACGCCGAGATCGCGGTGGCCGACATCCTCTGGGCCCGCGACGGGCTCGCCTTCGAGGACTCCTACCAGCGGGCGATCGCGGATTTTCCCGGGTCCTCGGTGCGGGTCGCCGACTTCGCCGCCGATCCGGAGGGCGCGCGCCGGGCGATCAACGCGGAGGTGGAGAAGGTCACGCGGGACCTGATCCAGGATCTGCTCCCGCCCGGCGCCGTCGACCGGCGCACCGCCGCCGTCATCGCCAACGCCCTCTACCTGAAGGCCGCCTGGCGGCACGAGTTCGCCGAGCGGGACACCCGGCCGGAGCCGTTCCACGGCGCGCTGGGACGGCGCGAGGTGCCGATGATGCGGCGGACCGGGCGGATGGCGTACGCGGAGGCCGACGGCTGGCGGATGGCGACGCTGCCGGCCGGCGGCGAGGTGGCGGTCGAGGTACTGCTCGGGCCGGGTTCCGAGGCCGCGCCGCCCGAGCCGGGCCTCCTGCGGAGGCTGCGCGGGTCCGCGCGGCAGGTGAGCGTGGTGCTGTCCCTGCCGCGTTTCCGGCTGGAGAGCCGGATGAGCGTGGGCGACGCCCTCGCCGCGCTGGGCGCCGGCACGGCCTTCACCGGTGACGCCGACCTGTCCGGCATGACCGCCGAACCGGTCCGCCTCGACCGGATCGAGCACAAGGCCGTGCTGGACGTGGACGAGACCGGGTTCGAGGGCGCGGCCGCGACGGCCGTGGTGGTGGCCCTGTCGGCCATTACGTCCGGGCGTTCCGTGGAGTTCCGCGTCGACCGGCCGTTCCTGGTGTTCGTCCGCCATCCCGGCAGCGAGGCCGTCTACTTCGCGGCGCGCATCACCGACCCGTGAGCAAACGCTCGATGCCGTCACCGCCGAGTCTTCCCGACCAACCGGCCCCGACCGACCTCCCGGGAATGAGACAGGCATCACATCACGGGCGCCCAAAAGGGCTTGTCTTACCCTGATTCTGCCGAAATATGCCGTCGGCTTTGGCGGAGATCTCCGAAGACCGCCCAGCCCGTCCCGGGCTTTGCCCCGCTTCGGCCGTCGGCCCGGTAGCCTTGTCACGGTTACTGATCCACCTGCGAGCCGCGGAAGAGGGCGATCGCCGCCGTGTCGACCCAGTCGTCGCGATCCGCCGCCGACCTGAACACTCCTGACTTCGGTCCCAACGAGTGGCTGGTCGACGAGCTGTACCAAAAATATCTAGAAGACCCCAACTCGGTTGACCGAGCCTGGTGGAATTTCTTCGCCGACTACCAGCCGGACCGGCCGGCCAAGGCGCCCGCCGGCGCCGACGGGACGGCCGCGCCCCCCACGGCTCCCCCCTCTCCCGCCCCCACGCCGGAGCAGACGCCCGCCGCCCCGGCCGCCGCCGAGAAGCCGGCCGCGCCCGCGAAGAAGGCCGCGCCCGCCCCGCAGGCCCCGGCCGGCGCCGAAGAGGTGCGGCTGCGCGGCGTCGCCGCCCGCACGGTCACCAACATGGAGGCCAGCCTCGCCGTGCCGACCGCGACGAGCGTGCGCGCGGTCCCGGCCAAGCTGCTGATCGACAACCGCATCGTCGTCAACAACCACCTCAAGCGCGGCCGCGGGGGCAAGGTCTCCTTCACGCACTTGATCGGCTACGCCATCATCCGGGCGCTGCAGGCGATGCCGGAGATGAACGCCTCGTACGCCGAGGTGGACGGCAAGCCCACTCTGATCCGGCCGGAGCACGTCAACTTCGGCCTGGCCATCGACCTGAAGAAGGACGACGGCCAGCGGCAGCTCGTCGTGCCCAACCTCAAGGCGGCCGAGACCCTCGACTTCCGCCAGTTCTGGGCGGCGTACGAGGAGCTCATCCGCAAGGCGCGGGCGAACAAGCTCACGATCGACGACTACGCGGGCACCACGATCAGCCTGACCAACCCGGGCACCATCGGCACCGTCCACTCGGTGCCGCGGCTCATGCCCGGCCAGGGCAGCATCATCGGCGTCGGCGCGATGGAGTACCCGGCCGAGTACGCCGGCACCTCCGAGGAGGCCCTCGCCCGGCTCGGCATCAGCAAGGTCATGACGCTGACGTCGACGTACGACCACCGCATCATCCAGGGCGCCCAGTCGGGTGACTTCCTGCGCATGGTGCACCGGCTGCTGCTCGGCGAGGACGGCTTCTACGACGAGATCTTCGAGGCGCTGCGGATCCCGTACGAGCCGGTCCGCTGGGTGCGCGACATCAGCGCCACGCACGAGGACGACGTCGCCAAGGTCGCGCGCGTGCACGAGCTGATCCACGCCTACCGCGTGCGCGGCCACCTCATGGCCGACACCAACCCGCTGGAGTACACCCAGCGCCGCCACCCTGACCTCGACGTCCTCAAGCACGGCCTCACCCTCTGGGACCTCGAGCGCGAGTTCGCCACCGGCGGCTTCGGCGGCCAGTCGACGATGAAGCTCCGCGACATCCTCGGCGTGCTGCGCAACTCCTACTGCCGCACCGTCGGCATCGAGTACATGCACATCCAGGACCCGGGCGAGCGCGCCTGGATCCAGGAGCGGGTCGAGGTCCCGCACGACAAGCCCGACCGCGAGGAGCAGCTGCACATCCTCGGCCGGCTCAACACCGCCGAGGCGTTCGAGACGTTCCTGCAGACGAAGTTCGTCGGGCAGAAGCGGTTCTCCCTCGAGGGCGGCGAGTCGCTGATCCCGCTGCTCGACTCCGTGATCACCGCGGCCGCGCGGGACCACCTCGACGAGGTCGTCGTCGGCATGGCCCACCGCGGCCGGCTCAACGTCCTGGCCAACATCGTCGGCAAGTCCTACGGCCAGATCTTCGGCGAGTTCGAGGGCAACCTCGACCCGCGCAGCGCGCAGGGCTCCGGCGACGTGAAGTACCACCTCGGCGCCGACGGCGACTTCGTGACCCGCGACGGGTCGAAGATCCGCACGTCCCTGGTGGCCAACCCGAGCCACCTGGAGACCGTCGACCCGGTCGCCGAGGGCGTCGTCCGCGCCAAGCAGGACCTGCGCGACGTCGGCGAGGGCGGCTTCACCGTCATGCCGATCCTCATCCACGGCGACGCGGCCTTCGCGGGCCAGGGCGTCGTGGCCGAGACCCTCAACCTCTCGCAGCTGCGCGGCTACCGCACCGGCGGCACCGTGCACATCATCGTCAACAACCAGGTCGGCTTCACCACGGCGCCGGAGTACTCCCGCTCCAGCGTGTACGCCACCGACGTGGCCCGGATGATCCAGGCGCCGATCTTCCACGTCAACGGGGACGACCCCGAGGCGTGCGCGCGCGTGGCCCAGCTGGCGTTCGAGTACCGGCAGGCGTTCAACAAGGACGTCGTCATCGACATGATCTGCTACCGGCGGCGGGGTCACAACGAGAGTGACAACCCGTCGTTCACGCAGCCGCTGATGTACGACCTCATCGACGCCAAGCGGTCGGTCCGCAAGCTGTACACCGAGGCCCTGATCGGCCGCGGCGACATCACGGTCGAAGAGGCCGAGCAGGCGCTGCGCGACTACCAGCAGCAGCTGGAGCGGGCGTTCAGTGAGACCCGTGAGGCCACCAAGCAGCAGCCGCCCGCGGGCTTCGACCGGCCCGACGTCGAGCGCATCCCGGTCGACCACGCGGGCGTCGCGACCGCCGTCTCCGACGAGACGATCAAGCGCATCGTCGACACCCAGCTCAACCTGCCGGAGGGCTTCACGCCACACCCGCGCGTCCAGCCGCTGCTGGCCAAGCGCGCGCAGATGGTGGAAGAGGACGCGATCGACTGGGCGACCGGCGAGATGTTCGCCTTCGGGTCGCTGCTGATCGACGGCCGTCCGGTGCGCGTCGTCGGCCAGGACACCCAGCGCGGCACCTTCGGCCAGCGGCACGCCGTGCTCTTCGACCGCAGGACCGGCGAGGAGTACACCCCGCTCAAGCAGTTCGGCCAGGGCACCTCGAAGTTCTACGTCCACGACTCGCTGCTCAGCGAGTACGCCGCGATGGGCTTCGAATACGGCTACTCCATGACCCGCCCGGACGCGCTGGTCTGCTGGGAGGCGCAGTTCGGCGACTTCGCCAACGGCGCGCAGTCGGTCCTGGACGAGTACATCTCCTCCGGCGAGCAGAAGTGGGGTCAGCGCTCCAGCGTGGTCCTGCTGCTGCCGCACGGCTACGAGGGCCAGGGTCCGGACCACTCGTCGGCGCGCATCGAGCGTTACCTGCAGACCTGCGCGCTGGACAACATGACGGTGGCGCAGCCGACCACCCCGGCGAACTACTTCCACCTGCTGCGCTGGCAGGCGCTGTCGCCGCGGGAGAAGCCACTCATCGTCTTCACGCCGAAGTCGATGCTCCGGCTGAAGGCCGCCACGTCGGCCACCTCGGACCTCACCTCGGGGTCCTTCCAGCCGGTGATCGGCGACCCGGCGCAGCCGGGTCAGGTCCGCCGGGTGGTCCTCACGAGCGGCAAGCTGTACTACGACCTGGCCGCCGCCCGGGAGAAGTCCGGCGACACCTCGGTCGCGCTCATCCGCGTGGAGCGGCTCTACCCGCTTCCCGTCGACGAGATCAAGGCGGAGCTGGCCAAGTACCCGGCCGACGCGGAGCTGATCTGGGCGCAGGACGAGCCCGCGAACATGGGGGCGTGGACCTTCATGGCGCTGAAGCTGCCGCCGTACCTGGAGGGCCGGGAGCTCAAGCGGGTGTCCCGCCGGGCGAGCTCCTCGCCCGCCGTCGGGTCCGCCAAGATCCACACGCTGGAGCAGCAGGGTCTGGTCGCCGCCGTATTCGGCGACTGACCACCGGGCCCCTGGGGCGTGTCCACTGGACTCGCCCTGGCGTCACGGCGCTCCGCACGTTCGTGTGCGGGGCGCCGTTCCGCTCCGTCGGATAAGAGGTTGAGCATGTACTTCACCGATCGGGGGATCGAGGAACTGACCGACCGGCGCGGCGAGGAGGAGGTCTCCTTCGTCTGGCTCGCCGACCGGCTGCGGGAGTTCGTCGATCTCAATCCGGAGTTCGAGACACCGGTCGAACGGCTGGCCACATGGCTGGCGCGGCTGGGCGACGAAGACGACGACTGACGGATCGGCCCACCCGCCGGCCTCGGCAGGTGGGCTCCCGCCCCGTAGACGCGATACATCTTGACTTTCCCCGAACACGACATATCTTGTGAAGGGCGAAAGCGTCTTGACGGAAGGGGACCGTGCCGTGGCGCGCTGGACCGTGGATGAGCCCAAGACCATCGACTTCGACGGCGTGGTCGCCCTCAGGGCGAACATCGTGGCCGGCAGCATCTCCATCCTGGCGAGCGACGAGAAGCCCACACTGCAGATCGGCGAGATCTCCGGGCAGCCGCTCGAGGTGATCCACGAGGCCGGGATGCTGACCGTCAACCACAAGAGCGGCGGCTGGGACGGCGTCCTCAAGTGGCTGCAGAACACCCGGGGCCGGGTCGCCGTCACGATCACCGTTCCGCCCGACTGCCCGGTCACCCTCAACCTCGTGACCGCGAACGCGGTCATCACGGGCCTGTCGGGCCGGGTGTCCGTCAAGACGGCGTCGGGCGCCGTCACCCTCGACGGGGTCACCGGATCGATCGACGCGAACACCGCGGCCGGCGACATCGAGGCGCAGGGCCTCGCCGGCTCGGTGACCTTCAAGTCCGTCTCCGGGAACCTCGCCCTGGCCGGAGGCAGCCTCGACCGCCTCACGGCGCACTCGGTCACCGGCAAGGTCACCACCGACGTCGACCTGCGCGCCGACGGCCGCGCCCAGGTGAACACCGTCTCCGGCGAGGTGACGATGCGGCTGCCCGAGTCGACCTCCGCGACGGTGTCCCTGACGTCCCTGACCGGCCGCGTCGACGCGGCGTTCCCGGAGCTCGGCCGGCAGGACCGCCCGATGGGCAAGGACGTCACCGGTACGCTCGGCGACGGCGAGGCCTCCCTCTCCGTCAACTCGGTCTCCGGCGCCATCGCCCTCCTCAGCCGACCGGGCCCGGAGGAGCTGACATGATCGGCGGGGAGTATGAACCGGACACCCCTAGGACGGGACCGATGGTGAAGCGCGCGAGGAGGGATGGCCAGAGATGAGCCCCGTGTTCGGTCATGGCCGGCTGCGGCTGTACCTGCTGAAGCTGCTCGAAGAGAGCCCACGGCACGGCTATGAGGTCATCCGCCTGCTCCAGGACCGCTTCCTCGGCGTCTACTCCCCCTCCCCCGGAACGATCTATCCGCGGCTGGCGCGCCTCGAAGAGGAGGGCCTGGTCACCCACGAGGTCGTCCAGGGCAAGAAGGTCTACCGCCTGACCGACGCGGGCCGGGCCGAGCTCGAGCGCCGGATGGACGAGCTGGCCGAGCTGGAGGAGGAGCTCACCGAGTCCGTACGCGACATCGCCCGCGAGGTCCAGGAGGACGTACGCGACACGGTGCGGTCGCTGCGTGAGGAGCTCACCCAGGCCGCCCGCGAGGTGCGCAAGCAGGGCACGGCCGGCGCGGCGCAGAACTTCAAGGAGACGAAGCGGCGGCAGAAGGACGAGTGGCAGCGCCAGAAGGACCACTGGCGGGAGCACAAGCGCGTTATGAAGGAGGAGTGGCGGCAGACCTGGGACGACGCCTGGGCGACCGCCACAGGCACCGCCGAGGACGCGGCGCGCGTCAAGCTCGACCGGGCCCTGAGGAAGTTCGTCGAAGAGATCCGCGGCGCGGCGCGGGACGGCGTCGATGAGGAGCAGGTCGCCGCTGTACGCGCCCTGCTCACCGAGACGTCCACGCGCCTGCGCACGGAGATCCTGGGCCAAGACGAGTAATGAGCCGCGCCCCGTCAGGGGTTAAAGACGATCTTCCCGAAGACGTCTCCGCCGATCATCGCGGCGAACCCGTCCCGGGCCTCCCGCAGCGGGATCGCGCGGTCGATCCGGGGGCGCACCCCCGTCTTGTCGAGGAAGCGGGCCAGCCGTACGAGCTGGTCCCGGGTGCCCATCGTGGAGCCCACGACCGAGAGCTGAAGGAAGAACACGCGGTTCAGCTCGGCCGGCGGCACCTGGCCGCTGGTCGCGCCGGAGACGACGATCCGGCCGCCGGGGCGCAGGGACTTCAGCGAGTGCGACCAGGTCGCCTCGCCGACGGTCTCCATGACCGCGTCGACCCGCTCGGGCAGCCGTGCCCCGGACTCGAAGACCTGGTCCGCACCGAGCTCGAGCGCCCGCTTGCGCTTGTCCTCGCCGCGGCTGGTTGCCCAGACGCGGTAGCCGGCGGCCGACCCGAGGGCGATCAGCGCGGTGGCGACGCCGCCGCCCGCCCCCTGGACCAGGATCGTCGACCCGGGCTCCAGCCCGGCCTTGTCGAACAGCATCCGGTAGGCGGTCAGCCACGCGGTCGGCAGGCAGGCAGCCTCGTCGAACGACAGCGAGGCCGGCTTGGGCACGAGGTTGCGGCGCGGCACCGCGACCTTCTCCGCGAAGGTCCCGTCGTACGTCTCCGAGAGCAGGGAGCGCTTCGGATCGAGCGTCTCGTCGCCCCCGCCCCGCTCCGGATCGCCGATCACCGAGTGGACGATGACCTCGTTGCCGTCCTCGTCGACCCCGGCCGCGTCGCAGCCGAGGACGATCGGCAGCCGGTCCTCGCGGATCCCGACGCCGCGGAGCGTCCAGACGTCGTGGTGGTTGAGCGCGGTCGCCCTGACGGTGACGGTCGTCCAGCCCTCGGGAACGGCCGGCTCGGGACGGTCACCGAGCTCCAGCCCGTTCAGCGGATCGTCGGTATCGATGCGTGCGGCAGTGACGGCGAACATGCTTGGCACTCTAACCCGGCACCCCGCGGAGGATCAGTTGAGGGGATGCCGCCACCGCAGGCCCGGGAACCGGGCGAAGTCCCGATCAGCCGTGATGAACTCACACCCGTGCTCGATCGCGAGAGCCGCCAGATAGGCGTCCGGCACGAGCTTTCCTTTGGCATCGGCCTGTCGGCACAGTCGACCGAAGATGCTCCAGAAGCGCTGGCCTGGAGCGATCACAACGGCATGCGATTGATTCCGTACCACCGCGCCGAAGCGCAACGCCTCCTCGACCGGGGTCGGCGGCCTCCAGATCCGCTGGTTCGTCACTACCCGCATGAATCCGTTGATGACGAAGTCGGACACCGCGTAGGCCTCATCCCCCTGCAAGAGATCATCGAGGAAGGCCTTATACGCCTTGTGCTCCACCGCCTCCCGCCGGTTGGCGTTGACCAGCACGTTGACGTCGAGCAGCCTCATCACGCTCTACCCTCAGATACCGTTCGCTGTCCTCGTCGAGCAGGAATTCCTTAAGGCCGTCGGGGCTGACGTCGATGAGAGGCCGACCCCCCTCTTCGCCGCACACCGGCAGCTCGACCTGCGGCCGCTCACCGGCTTCTTCCGTCCGGTTCAGCATCTGACGCAAGGCATCCTCCACGACAGAGTTGAGACTCCGGCCATGCTGGGCTGCGAACGCCTTGGCGTCCGCAAGGAGCTGATCGTCGATCCGCACCGTCGTCCTCCGCATGCCTTCAGTGTCGGCAGCATGACATAAAAATGTCAACGATCACAATGCGTTTCGTAGTGAACACTGTCCGCACCCGCACGGTGGCAAAGAACGCCGCAGCCCGCACACGCTGAGCGTGTGCGGGCTGCGGCTGTGAGCGTACGGGTCAGAGGCGGGCGACGCCTTCCTTGCGGGCCTGGTCGGCGACCGCCTGGGTGACGGCGGGGGCGACGCGCTCGTCGAACGGGCTGGGGACGACGTAGTCCTCGGACACGTCGTCGCCGACCACGTCGGCCAGGGCGCCGGCCGCGGCCAGCTTCATGCCCTCCGTGATGGTGTGCGCGCGGACGTCGAGGGCCCCGCGGAACACGCCGGGGAACGCGAGCACGTTGTTGATCTGGTTGGGGAAGTCGCTCCGCCCCGTGGCGACCACGCGGGCGTGGCGGCGGGCGATCTCGGGGTGGATCTCCGGGTCGGGGTTGGACAGCGCGAACACGATGGCGTCGTCTGCCATCACGTCGAGGCAGTCCTCGCGGACGGTGCCGCCGGACAGGCCGATGAAGACGTCCGCGCCGTGGAGGGCGTCCTCGGTCGAGCCCTTGAGCCCGGCGCGGTTGGTGTCGCGTGCGAGCAGCTGCTTGATCGGGTTGAGTCCGTCGCGGCCCTCGTGGATCAGGCCCTTGCTGTCGGAGACGGCGATGTCACCGATCCCGGCGTTCAGGAGGATGCGGGACACGGCGACTCCGGAGGCCCCGGCGCCGGCCACGACCGCCCGCATCTCCGCCAGCGGCTTGCCGGTGAGGCGGGACGCATTGCGCAGCGCCGCCAGCGCGACGATCGCGGTGCCGTGCTGGTCGTCGTGGAACACGGGGATGTCGAGGGCGGCGCGCAGGCGGTCCTCGATCTCGAAGCAGCGCGGCGCGCTGATGTCCTCGAGGTTGATGCCCCCGAAGCTGGGCGCGAGCCGGGTGATGGTCTCGACGAGCTCGTCGGTGTCGGTGCAGTCGAGGCAGATGGGGACGGAGTCCACACCGGCGAACTCCTTGAAGAGGAGGGACTTGCCCTCCATGACGGGCATGGCCGCGGCCGGGCCGATGTCGCCGAGGCCCAGCACGGCGGTGCCGTCGGTGATGACGGCCACCACCTTGGACGTCCAGGTGTAGTCGTAGGCGAGCTCCGGGCTCTCGGCGATCGCGCTGCAGACGCGCGCCACACCCGGGGTGTACGCGAGGGCGAGGTCGTCGTTGTCCCGGACGGGGACGGTCGAGCGGACCTCGAGTTTGCCTCCGCGGTGCAACGCGAAGGCCGGATCGGCATCGTAATCGTGCTGTTCGACAGGCTCAACGGCCACAGCGACCCCTGCTACTAGTGAGAAAAACGGGCAGACGACCGCTTTCGCCTCCGGGTCAATGGACAGCACGCGGTCGTCTCTCGATGTACGGGGGTCACCCGTCGACCAATTATCCCACACGCTGCGGCGGGCGGCAGTCAGGGGGTCGGGTGCCCGCCGTAACGGCCTCGGCCGTTATCCATTCGTATCATTGTTGATCACTTCTCGGGCCGGAGTAGGCCAAGATGTCGTCTGACTTCCCCCTTCGTCCCAACCTCCGCCCCGAGGAGGAACACTGCGTCCCCGTCCACTCGTCCGCCGCTTGGCCGCGGCGGGCCTCACCGCGCTCACCACGACGTTCGTCCTGCCCGGCTGCCGGGACTCCGACCCGGCCACCGCGCTGGGCCGGGTCAAGGAGGCCGGAAAGATCGTCATTGCCACCGACGCCCTGTACCCGCCGAACGAGTTCAAGCAAGGCGAGCACATCGTGGGCTTCGACGTCGATCTGGGCGATGCGATCGCCCGGAAACTGGGCGTCAAGGCCGAGTTCCAGGACGTGAAATTCGAGTCGATCATGCCCGCGCTGAGCGAGGGCAAGTACGACATCAGCCTCTCCTCCTTCACTGACACGACGGAAAGGGAGAGCCGGTTCGATTTCGTCACCTACCTGTCTGCGGGCACGATGTTGCTGGTCCGAAAGGGCAATCCGAAGCACCTGCGGCCCGATGATCTGTCCCTGTGCGGGCGGCGGGTCGCCGTCGAGAAGGGCACGACCCAGGAGGACGAGCTCACGCCGGAGAGCGCGGCGAATCCGAACGCCGGAGCGCGCCTGAAGGCGTGCGGGAACGCCGGCCGGCCCCCATCCGCCTGTCGTTCGACGACCAGGCCGCCGCCAACGAGGCGCTGGCCAAGGGGCGCGCCGATGGCGTGCTGGCCGACACCCCGTCCGTCGTCTACGGCGCGAAGCAGTCCGCCGGCCGCTTCGAAGTGTCCGGGCAGGCCTACGGAACCGCGCTGTACGGGATCGCGGTCCCCAAGCATCACGAGGACGTACGGGACGCGGTGTTCAAGGCGGTCAAGGAGCTGATGAAGGACGGCGCGTACCAGGGGCTCACCGACAAGTGGGGGATCTCCGCGGGCGCCGTACGCGAACCCAGGATCAACGCGGCGAGCGGCTGATCCACGGGCCAGAGATCATCTGGCCGTTGCGGGATTGTTTCAAGGCAGTAATCGCACTTGAGACGGGGTTGCGCCAAGATGTCCCAAAACTACCGAGCAATCGACCGGGGCGTTACGCCCTGTCATTAGGAGGAGGACGCCGTGCACAGCGGTCTTCGCGGTCGCGCCCTAGGGGTGGGCATCACAGTCCTGGCGACGGCCCTCGCCATGTCCGCCTGTAACGCCAAGACGACGACGCGAGGCAGTAAGAGCGCGCTCGACACGATCAAGAAGAACGGCAAGATCGTGATCGCGACGGACGCGTCGTACGCCCCCAACGAGTTCAAGCAGAACGGCCAGATCGTCGGGTTCGACGTCGACCTCGGCACCGCGATCGCCAAGAAGCTGGGCGTGAAGGCGGAGTTCCAGGACGTCAAGTTCGACAACATCCTGCCCGCGCTGCAGAGCAAGAAGTACGACATCAGCCTCTCCTCCTTCACCGACAACAAGCAGCGGGAGGCGGCCTTCGACTTCGTGACGTACTACACGGCGGGCACCGGCCTGATGGTGAAGGCGGGCAACCCGCAGAAGCTCTCGCCGGACGACCTGTCGCTGTGCGGCAAGAAGGTCGCCGTCGAGAAGGGCACCACGCAGGAGGACGAGCTCACGCCCAAGTCGGCGGCCAAGCCCAACGCCGGCGCCCGGCTCGACAAGTGCAAGCAGGGCGGCAAGCCCGCCCCGACCAGGATCTCGCTGGACGACCAGAACGCCGCCAACCTGGCGCTGGGCAACGGCCGCGCCGACGCGGTCCTGGCCGACTCGCCGGTCGCCGCGTACGCGGCCAAGGAGTCCGGCGGCAAGTTCGTGATCTCCGGTAACGCCTACGACACCGCGCCGTACGGCATCGCGATCCCCAAGAACGAGAACGACCTGCGGGACGGGATCCTGAAGGCCGTGAAGGACCTGATCTCGGACGGCACGTACAAGCAGCTGACCGAGAAGTGGGGCATCTCGCAGGGCGCCGTCACCGACCCGAAGGTCAACGGCGCGGGTGGCTGAGGCTGACGTGACACAGATCGACGACACCACCGGACCGGCGCGGCCTGAGAGCATCAAGGCCGTGCCGGTCCGGCACCCCGGCCGGTGGGTGAGCGGCGCGGTCATCCTGGTGCTGGCCGCGATGTTCGTCCACATGCTGTTCACCAACAAGCAGCTGGACTGGTCGACGTTCCGGCAGTTCTTCTTCGACGGCGGGATCGTCAAGGGCCTCGTCGCCACCCTGGAGCTGACGGTCATCGCGATGGCGATCGGCATCGTGGGCGGCATCGTCCTGGCGCTGATGCGGCTGTCCTCGAACCCGATGCTGTCGTCCGCGGCCTGGCTGTACATCTGGTTCTTCCGCGGCACGCCGGTCCTGGTCCAGCTCATCTTCTGGTTCAACATCAAGTCGCTGATGGGCGACATCTCGCTCGGCATCCCGTTCGGCCCGGTGTTCATCACCTGGGACGTCAACAGCCTGGTCACCACGTTCGTCGCGGCGATCCTGGGCCTCGGCCTGAACGAGGCCGCGTACATGTCCGAGATCGTCCGGGCGGGCATCCTGTCGGTGGACGAGGGCCAGACGGAGGCGTCCCAGGCGCTGGGCATGCGACGCCTGCAGATCATGCGGCGCATCGTGCTCCCGCAGGCGATGCGAGTGATCATCCCGCCCACCGGCAACGAGACGATCTCGATGCTGAAGACCACCTCGCTCGCCTCGACCGTGGCGTTCACCGAGCTGCTCAAGGCCGGCGAGGACATCTTCAACGCCAACTACAAGACGATCCCGCTGCTGATCGTGGTCAGCGTCTGGTACATCATCGTGACCTCGATCCTCTCGGTCGGGCAGTACTACCTGGAGCGTCACTACGGCCGGGGTTCCTCGCGTGAGCTGCCCCCGACCCCGCTGCAACGCCTGCGGCGGAACCTGACGACCTTCCACGCCAAACCCCCGGCCGTACGGGAGGGGTCCGCATGACCGAGAACGCACCCGCGGGCGACGTGATGGTCAAGGCCGAGGGCATCCACAAGTACTTCGGCCGGCTGCACATCCTGCGCGGCATCGACCTGGAGGTCCGGAGCGGTGAGGTGATGTGCGTCATCGGCCCGTCCGGCTCCGGGAAGTCGACGTTCCTGCGCTGCATCAACCACCTGGAGAAGATCGACTCCGGGCGGCTCTGGGTCGACGGCCACCTCGTCGGCTACCGCCAGCGCGGCGACAAGCTGCACGAGATGCGGGAAAAGGAGGTGGCCGCGCAGCGCCGGGACATCGGCATGGTGTTCCAGCGGTTCAACCTGTTCCCGCACATGACGGCCGTGCAGAACATCATGGAGGCGCCGACCCGGGTCAAGGGCGAGTCCCGCCAGGTCGTACGCGAGCGGGCGCTGAAGCTCCTCGACCAGGTGGGCCTGTCCGAGAAGGTGGACAGCTACCCGGCCCAGCTGTCCGGCGGGCAGCAGCAGCGCGTCGCCATCGCCCGGGCCCTCGCCATGGAGCCCAAGCTCATGCTCTTCGACGAGCCGACCAGCGCGCTCGACCCGGAGCTGGTCGGCGACGTCCTGGACGTCATGCGGCAGCTCGCGGTGGACGGCATGACCATGGTCGTGGTGACCCACGAGATGGGCTTCGCCCGCGAGGTGGGCGACTCGCTGGTCTTCATGGACGAGGGCGTCGTCGTGGAGGAGGGCGACCCCCGCGAGGTGCTCACCGACCCGCAGCACCGCCGTACGCAGGACTTCCTGTCGAAGGTGCTCTGAGCCGGATCAGTCCCGCATCCGCGCGCTCCGGCCTCGCCGGGGCGCGCGGAGTCGTACGGAGGGCCGGGGCCAGTACCGCGCGATCACCCGCCCGACGATCAGGTCGTCGGGTACGGCGCCGAAGTCCCAGCTGTCCTGCCGGCCGGAGGCCCGCTGGTTGTCACTCTCCAGCCACCACCCGTCGCGCCCGCGCCAGGCCACCCGTTTGACGATCAGCCGGGCCTCGCGCGGATGACGTGCCACCACGATGTGGCCGGGCGCGAGACGGGCACCACGCCGTACGAGCAGCCAGTCGCCGGGCCGGAGCACCGGCAGCATCGACTCGCCCGTCACCTCGACCGTCTGCACGTGGCATACCTCTCTGCGAGCGGGAAGGGGTATCAGGAGTAGTGTCTGCTACCGGAGCATGATCCGAAACAACGGAAGGGACACGCAGGTGCTTGCACGACTTCTGCGCCCCAAGACCACGGTGTCGGCCCACTGTGACCTGCCCTGTGGCGTGTACGACCCGGCACAGGCGCGGATCGAGGCCGAGTCGATCAAGGCCATCGTCGAGAAGTACGAGGCCAACGACGACCCGATCTTCCGCGCCCGGGCCCTGATCATCAAGGAGCAGCGCTCCGAGCTGGTCAAGCACCACCTGTGGGTGCTCTGGACCGACTACTTCAAGCCGCCGCACTTCGAGAAGTACCCGCAGCTGCACCAGCTGTTCAACGAGGCGACCAAGCTCGCGGGCGCCGCGGGCACCAAGGGGACCCTCGACAAGGGCAAGGCGGACGATCTCCTGGCCAAGATCGACGAGATCGCCAAGATCTTCTGGGAGACCAAGAACGCCTGATCCGGCCTGTCCCGTCTGCAGGATCGGACGGTGGCGGGCCGGTCGGTCCTCACGGGACCGACCGGCCCGCCATACGCGTTTTCAGGGTGTGTCCGGTGGATCTCCGGCTGCGCGAACAAGACCCACCGGACACTCCCTAACCCCAGACGCGCTGTGCGACGGACACGACGAGATCAAGCTTGCGGCGCTGGTCGTCCCAGGTCAGCGGGTTGCCCTGCACCTCCGACGCGAAGCCGCACTGCGGGCTGATCGCCAGGTCCTCCAGCGGCTTGAAGCGCGACGCCTCGTCCACGCGCCGCGCGAGCTCGTCGGGGTCCTCCAGCGCTCCCGTCTTGGTGGTCACCAGGCCCAGGACAGCGGTCGTACCGGCCGGAACATGCTTGATCGGATCCAAGCTCCCCGCGCGTTCGGTGTCGTACTCCAGCAGCCAGTGGTCCACGGGGATCCGGCCGAACACGTCTTCGGCGATGCCGTCGTAGGCGCCCTCGTTGAACCACTGGCCCCGGTAGTTGCCCCGGCAGATGTGCATCCCGACGACGACCCCGGCGTCGCGCAGGCCGCCGACGATCGCGCGGTCGGCCTCGACGCACCGGTTCAGGAGCTCTCGCGGGTCCAGACCCTCCGCCTCGAAGACGGGGATCAGCCGGTCGTTCACGAAGCTCGTGAAGCACGGCGCGTCGATCTGGACGTGCCGGACGCCGTCCCGCGCGAGCGCCTCCGCCTCCGTCCGTACGACCGCCGCGAGATCGTCGACGATGTCGGCCCTGGTGGGGTACGCGCCGTCGCTCACGCCTCGCTGCCAGTTGGCGACGACGAAGTTCGTGACCTCGGGGATCGCCAGCTTCCACGGCCCCGGCGCGTGGCCGTCCAGGAAGGCCGCCTCCCGGTCGGTGAACCGGTCCCGGTGCCGCAGCCTCCCGCCGATGAGGTTGAGGATCGCGTCGTCCTCGGTCCGCTCCTCCCCTTCGGCGTTCCAGTCCAGCACGGGCGCCTGGCTGACGAAGCCGTCCGTGGCCGCGGTCAGGGGGCTCATGAAGTCGTTCCTGCGGTACTCGCCGTCCGTGTACACGCCGATGCCGCTGTCCCGCTGCAGGGCGAGTGCTTCGAGGATCGCCCGGTCCTCGGCCTGCCGCAGTTCCTCTCCGTCCATCTCCCCGGCCGCACGGCGTTCACGGGCCTGGAGGAGGATCGGAGGGCGTAGCAGACTGCCCACGTGCAGGGCCTTGCTGGAGAAGTCCATCGGCACACGCCTCTCTGCCGGACCACTGATGATCTTCCGGTGGATCCAATAACCTACGATCCCTTGACCCTGACCGAAACCCGTTGACCTGACCGAAACCAGGCCGCCTCACCTCTACGATCATCACTTCGACGACCGAGCGCGCCGGATGCGCGCCCAGGTGCGTTGAGGCGGTAGTTTCGACAGCAGCGGGTAGCCCCAACGAGGGAGTGACGTGACCGAGGAAACCGCGGCCATGCCGGCGAGTGTGTCCGACGTGCGCGACGTCGTGACCGTGCGGCTGCCGGCCGACAGCGCCTACCTTTCCGTGCTGCGCACGGCCACGGCCGGCCTGGCGGCACGCCTCGACTTCAACCTCGACGAGATCGAGGATCTGCGTATCGCGATCGACGAGGCGTGCGCGATGCTCCTCGCCCAGGCGGTGCCGGGCACGGATCTGACGTGCGAATTCCAGCTCAATGACGACGCGATGAGCATCTCGGTGTCGGTCCTGACCGTCGACGGTCTGGAGCCGAGCCGCGACACCTTCGCCTGGACGGTGCTGAGTTCGCTCGCCGGCGACGTCGACGCCGAGGTCGGCGCCGACGACCGGGTGACCATCGTGATGAACAAGCGGCGCGGGAAGACGTCGTGAACGCCGCGATCCCCACGGCTCTCGACCACCGCCCACGCGGCTTCGGGCCGCTGAGCGAGGTGGACGCGTGACCGAGAAGACCACGGTGGCCGGCAACGAGCACGGCGTGCCCGACCGAGCGCGAGCACGTCTGCTGTTCGAGCGGCTCGCCACCCTGCCCGAAGGCGACCCGGAGCGGCAGCGCATCCGCGATGAGCTCGTGGAGCTGCACCTGCCGCTCGTCGAGTACCTCGCCCGCCGGTTCCGCAACCGCGGCGAATGGCTGGACGACCTGGTGCAGGTCGCGACGATCGGGCTGATCAAGTCGATCGACCGGTTCGACCTGGAGCGGGGCGTGGAGTTCTCCACGTACGCCACGCCGACGATCGTCGGAGAGATCAAGCGGCACTTCCGCGACAAGGGCTGGGCCGTCCGCGTTCCGCGCCGGCTCCAGGAGCTGAAGCTGTCGCTGACCAAGGCGATCAGCGACCTCGCCCAGCGCGAGGGCCGCGCGCCGACCGTCAGCGAGCTGGCCGAGCACCTGCAGATGAGCGAGGAGGAGGTGCTCGAGGGCCTGGAGTCGGCCAACGCCTACTCCACCGTCTCCCTCGACGCCCCCGACTCCGGCGACGAGGACGCTCCGGCGGTCGCCGACTCCCTGGGCATCGTCGACGACGCCCTCGAGGGGGTCGAATACCGCGAGTCGCTCAAGCCGCTGCTGGAGAAGCTCCCGGCCCGGGAGAAGCGCATCCTGCTGCTGCGGTTCTTCGGCAACATGACCCAGTCGCAGATCGCCGCCGAGCTCGGCATCTCCCAGATGCACGTGTCCCGGCTCCTGGCCCGTACGCTCGCCCAGCTCCGCGACGGCCTCACCGCCGACGACTGAGCGGGCGCGCGTCGTCTGGACTGAGGAGCGCAGGGAGCGAAGCGACCAGAGCGACGAGGGAAGACGGCGCGTTGGGCGCCCGCTCCCGCGCTCGCGGAGCGAGCGCCATCGAGCACTGAGCGGGCACTGAGCAAAGGATCAGCACCCCCTGCCACGTGGCGGGGGGTGCTTCGTTTTCCGGCTAGTCGTCGATCAGCGCGCGGGTCGTGGGCGGGCTGAGCAGCGCGGCGGCACCCGCGACGGCCACCACCACGAGGACGATCCCGAGGGCCGCCCGGTGGCTCTGGAACATCGACACGGCGATGATCAGAGTGAAGATCTGGGTGAGCAGGGCCGGGGCACGCCCCCAGCGGCGTACCTGCCACAGTCCCCAGCCGACCGCGATGATGCCGGCGCCGCCGAGGACAGCCATGAGGGCGAGGGCGACGGCGCTCGCGAGGTCGTGGGGACGGCCGATGACGGCCTCGATGCCGACGTACAGGCCGACGGCCAGCACGGCGACCCCTTCCAGGGCCTCGACGGCGGCGGCGGCGCTCAGGGTGGCGGGACGTGTGGACACATCCAGGAACACTAGTAGGGCACGCCCGCCCGTGATGCCCAGGCCGCGCCTTCCCCTGTTCTGCGGTGAACTACCCTTTTGGTCGTGCGCGCACTCTTGATCGCCAATCCGAAGGCGACCACCACGTCACGGCGAGCCCGGGACGTGCTCATGCGCGCGTTCGCCGGTGAGGTGCGGCTGGAGCTCGCCGAGACCCAGCGGCGCGGGCACGCGACCGAGCTGGCCGAGCAGGCGGTCGGCGAGGGCTACGACGTGATCATCGCGCTGGGCGGCGACGGCACCGTGAACGAGGCCGTCAACGGGCTGCTCGCGAACGGCCCGTCGGAGGATCTGCCGGCTCTCGCGGTCGTCCCGTCGGGCAGCGCGAACGTCTTCGCGCGTTCGCTGGGCCTGCCCAACAACGCGCTCGACGCCGCGGGCCAGGTGCTGGAGGCGCTGCGGGCCGGCACCGGACCGTGGGGCTCGGCATGGCCGACAGTCGTTACTTCACCTTCTGCGCCGGCCTGGGGCTGGACGCGGAGGTGGTCCACGCCGTCGAGCAGCTCCGGTCGGCCGGGTCCCGCGCCTACTCCACGCTGTACATCCGGACGGCGCTGCGCCAGTTCTTCGTGTTGACGGACCGCCGGCGTCCGGCGCTCACGCTCGAAGTGCCCGGCAAGCCTCCGCTCGGGCATATCTTCCTGACCATCGTGTCGAACACCTCGCCGTGGACGTACGCCGGGCCGTGGCCGGTCGACCCGAACCCGCGGGCGGCGTTCGCGACCGGCCTCGACCTGTTCGGGTTGCGACGGCTGGATCTGCTGTCCACGCTGAGCGTGCTGCCGCAGATCCTGCCGCCGCTCAAGCGGCAGCCGCGCGGGGGCCATGTCGTGAGCGTGCACGACCTGCCGGAGTTCACGCTGCGGTCGCACCGGCCGATCGCCTTCCAGGTCGACGGGGACTACCTCGGTCAACGCGAGGCCGTGACCTTCCGGTCCGTTCCCAAGGCGGTTCGCATCGTGATCTGAGTCACGAAGCGACGTTCATGTTTCGGTCATGTGACACACACGACAGCCATACTTTGAGAAAGTTTTCTCAAAGGTCTTGCGCCCTCTCTGACGCCCTGGGAATCTCTAAGTGGCGCGCGGCATTCGGGTATCGCCCCTGGTCGAGACCGCCATGAACACTCCCCGGACCCACACCCAAGGTCCACGGACTGTTCGCGACATCGTGAAACCGTTCACAAGTGGAGTCGACACTTCACGCGCTACGAAGGAGTGGACCGCATGGACTGGCGCCACCGCGCTGCCTGCCGTGACGTGGACCCCGAGCTGTTCTTCCCGATTGGGAACACCGGCCCCGCGCTGGTGCAGATCGAGGAGGCCAAGCAGGTATGCCGCCGCTGCCCGGTGACCGACGCCTGCTTGCGCTGGGCCCTGACCTCCGGTCAGGACGCCGGCGTCTGGGGTGCCCTGAGCGAAGACGAGCGACGCGCCCTGAAGCGCCGGAACGCCCGCGCCCGCGCTCGCGCCCACGCCTGAACACAGACGACGCCGCATCGTGGTTCGCAGGTCGGTCCACGACAGCGGACGGCATCGACGCCCACGGCCCAACGGCCGCGGGCGTCGGTCGTTTCCGGGCCCTGGACCGCTGATCAACTCGTTTCCGGGCCCCAGACCGCTGGTCAGCTCGGCGGCGCGGTGCGCGGCCCCTGGTCCAGCGGGATGTCCAGGACCACCTCCGTGCCCCCGCCCGAACGCGGGCGCAGGTCGATGACCCCGCCCAGCTCCCCCACGATCAACGTCCGCACGATCTGCAGGCCCAGGCTCGAGGCCGACTCGACGTCGAAGTCGGCCGGCAGCCCGCTCCCGTCGTCGGCGACGAGGACCTTGAGCCGCTCCTCGCCCCGGGTCACCACCACCTCGAGCGATCCGGCGCGGTTGGCCAGCCCGTGTTCCAGGGCGTTCTGCAGCAGCTCGGCCAGGACCATGGCGAGCGGCGTGGCGATCACCGCGGGCAGCACCCCGAAGCCGCCGACCCGCCGCGGGCGCACCCGGGTCTCCGGCGCGGAGACCTCCCCCGCCATGGCCATCACCCGGTCCGCGATGTCGTCGAAGTCGACCAGCTCGTCGGGCGTGTGCGACAGCGTCTCATGGACGATCGCGATCGAACCGACCCGGCGCACCGCCTCCTCCAGCGCCTCCCGCCCCTCCGGCACCCGCAGCCGCCGCGCCTGAAGGCGCAGCAGCGCCGCGACGGTCTGCAGGTTGTTCTTCACCCGATGGTGGATCTCCCGGATCGTCGCGTCCTTGCTCATCAGCGCCCGGTCGCGCCAGCGCAGCTCGGTGACGTCCCGCAGCAGGACCAGCGCGCCGGTCCGCTCGCCGTCGACGATCAGCGGGATGGCCCGGAGCTGGACGATCGCGCCGTTCGCCTCGATCTCGGTCTCGCGGGCGGCGCGCCCGCCGGCGACCACCGCCAGCGAGTCGTCCACCGGGGCGCTGACGAGCAGCGCCGTGGTGTCCCGCAGGAGCGTGCCCTCCAGGTCGGTGGCCAGCCCCAGCCTGCGGTACGCCGACTGGGCGTTGGGACTGGCGTAGAGCACCCGCCCGTCGTGGTCGACCCGGACCAGGCCGTCGCCCACGCGCGGCGACCGCGCGAGGTTCGGCTCCTCGCCGGGGAACGGGAAGCGCCCCTCGTTGATCATTTTCGCCAGGTCGCTGGCGCTCTGCAGATACGTCAGCTCCAGGTGGCTGGGCGTACGCGCGGAGCTGAGGTTCGTGCTGCGCTGGATGATGCCGAGGATCCGGTCGCCCCGGCGTACGGGGATGGCCTCCTCCCGGACCGGGATGCCGCTCCCCCACTCGGGATCGCCCTCCCGCCAGATCCGTTGCTCCGCCCACGCCACGTCGATGAGGCCGCGTGTCCCGGGATCGGCGACCATGCCGACGAGGTCGTCCGGGTAGGCCGTCGGGCCCGTCGTCGGCCGGATCTGGGCCACCGCCACCCAGCCGTCCACGGTGCCGTTCTTCCGGGGACGATGCGAGGTCAGCGGGACCCAGAGCACCAGGTCGGCGAAGGACAGGTCCGCGAGCAGCTGCCAGTCCGACACGAGGGCGTGGATCCATTCGAGGTCCGCCGCGTCGAGATCGGTGTGCTGCCGGGTCAGGTCGGTCAACGTGGGCACCTCTGCATAATCGCAGGCGGGGCTGGAATGATTTCCGGGTGGACCCTCTTCTGCGGCTGACGGCCGCGACACGCGAACGCACGGCCGCCGGGCTGCACCGTACGCTCCGTCCCCGCCCGGCCGTCCCCCGGCTCCTCGACCTGGCCTCCAACGACTATCTGGGCCTGTCCGGCGACGCGCGGGTCATCGAAGGGGCCGTCGAGGCCGTACGGACGTGGGGCGCGGGTTCGACCGGGTCCCGGCTGGTCACCGGGACGACGGAGCTGCACACCGAGCTGGAGCACCGCCTCGCGGAGTTCACCGGCATGCCGTCCGCGCTCGTGTTCTCCTCGGGCTACCTCGCCAACGTCGGTGCCGTCACCGCGCTGCGCCCCCGCGTGATCGTGTCCGACCAGGGCAACCACGCGTCGCTGATCGACGGCTGCCGCCTCTCCCGGGCGGCCGTCACGGTGTCTCCGCACGGGGACATCGCGGCGGTCGATGCCGCCTTGGAGGGCGCGCGTGACGCGATCGTCGTCACCGACGCGGTGTTCTCCGTGGACGGCGACATCGCGCCGCTCCGGGAACTGCACCAGGTCGTACGGCACCACGGCGCGATCCTCGTGATCGACGAGGCCCACGCACTCGGCGTCGTCGGGCCGGACGGCCGCGGCGCCGCGTACGCCGCCGGTCTCGCCGGACAGCCCGACGTCGTCCTCACCGCCACCCTGTCCAAGTCGCTCGGCGCGCAGGGCGGCGTCGTCCTCGGCGCCCCGGAGGTCGTCGAGACCCTCGTGGACACCGCGCGGTCCTTCGCCTTCGACACCGGGCTGGCGCCGGCGTGCGCCGGCGCGGCCCTGGCCGCCCTCGACGTGCTCGCGGAAGAGCCGGACCGGCCCGAACGCGCCCGCGAATGCGCCCGCCGCTCGCCGGCATCGCGCGGGAACTCGGCCTGGAGACCACGTCCCCGGCCGCCGCCGTCGTCCCGGTGATCATCGGCGCCCCCCACGACGCCGTCCGCGCCGCGGAGCTGTGCGCCGAACAAGGAGTGCGGGTCGGCTGCTTCCGGCCACCGTCGGTGCCGGAAGGACGCGCCTGCCTGCGGCTCGCCGCCCGCGCCGACCTGAGCGAGGCAGATCTCACAGTAGCCTGCGAGGCCCTGGCTACTGTCAAGGAAGATTCCAGACCGTACCCTGCTCCTAACGCCGGAGCGACGCGGCGATGAACGTTAGGAGAGCGCGTGACGGCTGAACGGGCACCTGAGCTAGGGATCGAACCCCGGGTCCCGAAGTACTACCGGCTGAAGAAGCGCCTCATCGAGCTGACCGAGGCCCTCACCCCCGGTAGCCCCCTGCCGCCCGAACGCACCCTCGCCGAGAAGTACGGCACCTCCCGCACGACCGTCCGGCAGGCCCTCGCCGAGCTCGTGATCGAAGGACGCCTGCAGCGCATCCAGGGCAAGGGCACGTTCGTCGCCAAGCCGAAGGTCGCCCAGGAACTGCAGCTCGTCAGCTACACCGAGGACATGCGGCACCACGGCCTCAGCCCCGAGACCCGCATCCTCGACATCGACTACGTCACCGCCGACGAACGCGTCGCCGGCCTGCTCGGCATCCGCCCCGGCGGCCGCGCCCTGCGCATCCACCGCCTCCGCCTCGCCGACGGCGAGCCCATGTCGATCGACACGTCCCTGCTGCCCGCGCGCCGCTTCCCCGGCCTCCGCAAGGAGCTCCCGCGCCACGGCTCCCTGTACGAGACACTCGCCACCGCGTACGACGTCCACCTCGCCGAGGCCGAGGAGACGATCGAGACCGTGCTGGCCACCCCCGACGACGCCCAGCTCCTGGGCGTCGACGTCGGCCTGCCGCTGCTCCTGCTGTCCCGGCACGCCTTCGACCTCGACGGCCACCCCGTCGAATGGGCCCAGTCCTTCTACCGCGGCGACCGCTACAAGTTCATCACCCGCCTCCGCCGCCGCGACCAGACTCCCTAGCCTCACCTCCCGACAACGAACGCCGGGGAATGTACGGTTCCAGGTACGGACAGTGAGCAGGTTCCCTACGATGACCGGAGCTGATCGTGAGGGAGGAGTCACACAACGTGAGCGCGGTGGCCCATTACTACACGCTCCCGGACACCCCGTACGACCTCTGGGTGCGCGGTGAACTGACCGACTTCCTCCACCTCCCTGACGACGGCACCAGAGTCGAGGTCATCGGAGGGGAAATCGTCGTGTCGCCGGGTCCGACCTTTGGCCATAACGGCATCGTGCAGGACATCGCCGACTGCATGGTCGAAGCAAGAATCGCGGATCCGACCTTCCGCTGGCGTTGCGTGCAGGTAACCGACCTGAATCTGAGCGATATCCGCGACGGCTATATTCCGGATCTCATCGTCCTGGACGTCGACATGCATGACGAAGCGCGAAAGGCCGATGTCCGGCACCTTCTTCCAGATCAGGTGAGTCTGGTCGTCGAGGTCACCTCGCGTTCCAACGCCGCATGTGACCGTCAGCCGGGGCCGAGACGCGGCACCGCCACCAAGTGGAGCGGCTACGCCCAGGCCGGAATCCCCAATTACCTTCTGGTCGATCGCGACCCCCGTGCCGCACAGACCCTGTTCTTCTCCAATCCGGACCGGAGCAGCGGCATGTACCGGCACCTTCAATCCTGGGAGTTCGGGGAGACCATCCGCCTACCGGATCCATTCGGATTCGCGATCCCCACTGACAAGTGGGAGCCCTGGGACGAACTTCCCCGTTGAGGTCGTTCCCGGACACGCCGTACGACCTGTGGGTCCGCAGAGAGCTGGCCGACTTCCTCCGCCTCCCTGACGACGGCACCAGGGTCGAGGTCATCGGGGGAGAGATCGCCATATCGCCCGGACCGACGTTGACGCACGGCCTGGTCATCGGCGACATCAATGATCGCTTTGCGGAGGCGCGCGCGACCCGAACAGAATTCTCCTGGCGCTGCGTCCAGACGACCGACCTGAATCTCATGCGGCTCGGCGACGGATATGTTCCCGACCTTCTCGTGATCGATGTCGAGGTCGCCCGCGAAGCACGGCAGACAGGCGCCCGGTACCTGCTGCCTCCTCAAGTCGATCTCGCGGTCGAGGTGACGTCTCCGTCGAACGCTGCCAACGACCGGGAACCGGGTCAGCTGCGCATGAAGCCCACGAAATGGGGCGGGTACGCCGCGACCGGAATCCCGTACTACCTGCTCGTCGATCGTGACCCCCAGATGCCTCGTACAACGCTCTACGCCAGGCCGGACGTGCACGCGGGGACCTACGAGACGCTGACGACCTGGAAGTTCGGGGAGACGATCCACCTGCCGGAACCGTTCGGGCTGGACATCCCGACCGACGACTGGGAGCCCTGGGACTGAGCTCCGGGCCGTTCGCGCCGAGGGTGTTCGTGGTCAGAGGCGCGACGAGCCGCGGCGATGAGCCTCCGACACTCGGGCGCCGTGACTGGTTAGAGTCACGAGGGTGAGTGTGCTCGTGGTCACCGGGACGGACACCGGAGTGGGCAAGACGGTCGTCACCGCGGCGGTCGCGGCGTTGGCGCGGGCGCGGGGGGCGTCGGTCGCGGTGGTCAAGCCCGCGCAGACCGGGGCGCGGCCGGGGCTGCCGGGGGACCTGGACGAGGTCCGGCGGCTCGCGGGCGTCGGCGACCTGCACGAGTTCGCCCGCTACACCGACGCGTTGTCCCCGGCCGCGGCCGCCCGGCGGGCCGAGCTGCCGTCTCCCGACCTGGTCGCCGCCGCCGAGCGGATCCGTGCGCTCGATCGTGACCTGGTCATCGTCGAAGGGGCCGGCGGGCTGCTGGTCCGGTTCGACGATGACGGGGCGACGCTGGCCGACCTCGCGCACTCGCTGCGGGCGCCCGTCCTGGTCGCGGTACGGCCGGGGCTGGGCACGCTGAACCACACGGCGCTGACCCTGGAGGCGATGGCGAACCACGGCCTGGAGCTGGCCGGCGTCGTCATCGGCGCCTGGCCGCACCGGCCCGGCCTGGACGACCTGTGCAACGCCCGGGACCTGGAGACGATCGCCGCCCGTCCGCTGTCCGGGGCGCTGCCCGAGCGGTCGGGGCGGCTCGACGGCCCGGAGTTCCTGCTCGCCGCCCGGGACGGTCTCGCCCCGCATCTCGGTGGCGTCTTCGACGCGGCAGCCTTCCGGGAGGACTGCGCCGCCCGCGCCCGCACCTGGGATCTCATCCCGTGACCTCCACTCCCCCTCCCAACGACCCGCTCCCCCCGACCTGTCAGGGAACCGCGCGGCCTCGGAGCACGTCTGACTTCTGGGGACGCGCCACGCACTGAGGAGCGATCGCCTATGAAGGCCATGATCGTGGTGGCATGCGCCGGAGCCGTTCTGGCGGCGGCCGGCTGTTCTGGACGTTCGGAGGCCAAGCTCGATCCCTCGTCGCCTCCGGCGCCGTCTTCGGCGCCCGTGACGCTGGGCCGGGGGCTGGTCCTGCGGACGAGTACCAGCGGGGGCTTCGCCGGGCTCGGCGGCCCGGGGAGCCTGCCGGACTTCTCGCTGTACGGCGACGGGCGGGCGATCGCCGGGTCCGGCCCGCTGACGGAGTACCGGCTGACGCCCCAGGCGTTGCGCGGGCTCGTGGCGGCGGCTCAGGAGGCCGGGCTCGCCACGCCGCGGACGGTGGCGAGTCCGCACGTGGCGGATGCCATGTACAAGGTCATCACCTTCGTCGTGGACGGGCGGCCGCGTACGACGAAGGTCGTTCAGCCAGCCACCGACGCCAGAACGGCGGCGTTCCTGGCCCGGCTCGATCCGGCCAAGTGGCCGCGCGGCGACCTGGCGGCCTCGCCGCGCCCGTACCGCCCGGCCAAGGTCGCGGCACTGGCGGTCCCCGGGGCCGCGGCCGGGGCGCGGAGCTGGCCGTTCACCGCTCCCCTCGGCTCGGGCACCCGGGTGGGCACGAAGATCTGCACCCTGCTCACGGGTGCGGACGCCCGTACAGCCGTGCGGCTGTCCTCGCCGGCCGGCCGGTGGAGCGACTGGGAGGACCACGGCCGGCCCTACCGGGTGCAGTTCCGGCCGCTCCTTCCCGACGAGGCCAGCTGCTCCGCCCTCGCCTAGATCCGGTGGATCTCCGCCCGGCTGCGCGGCGTCCAGAGCGCGCCTCGCCGCGTTGTCTTCGGTCTGCAGCCAAAAACTCAGGCGGCCGGCCCCCCGGATGCGGGGCCGGCCGCTGCCAGGTCGTTCGGGCCTTACGGCCAGCCGATGTCGTTGCGGGTCATCGCGCGCCTCCTCTCGTCACCGCGCGCACCTGGTCGCTCGATCACTTTGCGGTGCGGCGATGGCTTAAGCATCCTGCGAGGTCAGAGCCATGATCAACAACTGTCTCGGCAACGCATCGGTAAGCGCTGGGTTCACGATCCCGGCCGGCCACCCCGGAACTCGTGATCCGTCGCCGATGCCGGAAGCGGCATCGGCGACGGATCAACGGGGACGAGCGGTCGGTCAGGCCCTCAGGGCGACGCCTTTCCGACGGGCGAGTGGGCCCTCTTCGCCGCCTGTTTCTGCTTGCGCACGTCCGGTGGCTCGAAGGGCTGCGTCGGCTTGGGCGCGACGCCCGCGGGGATCCCCTTGGACGGCTGTGCGGTGGGCGACGAGACGGTCGGCGTGGGGCTCGGGCTGGGCGTCGCGAACCGGCGGGTCTTCCCGACCCAGACGGGCGGCGGGAACTCTTGGCCGGGGTCGGCGGCGACGGCCGTCGTCATGAACGCCTGCCAGATCGCGGCCGGTGTGTTCGTGGTCTCGCGCAGGGGGGCGTCACCGCGATTGATCAACGGAAGGTTGCTGTCGCGGTACGTGACCACGGCGGTGGCGACGTTCGGCGTGTAGCCGCAGTACCAGGCCGCGGCGTTGTGGTCCGTCGTGCCGATCTTGCCGGCCATCGGCCGGTCGAGCAGGACGGGTCGCAGGACGGACTTCTTCGCATCGGCGGCTCGCGGGTCGGCTTTCTTCGCGTCGGCGGGTAGTCCGGCGCCTGTGACCACGGCGGGGAAGCGCAGGGCGAAGGTGACGTCCGCCGCCGCGCCCGCCGAGATCGCCCGGCGGACGCTGGGCCGTACGGCCAGCAGCGTCTTCCCGGAGGAGTCCTTGACGCGGGAGATGATGTGCGGCGCCGCGTACCGGCCGTCGACCAGGGCGGCGTACGCCGCGGCCTGGTCGACGGCGTGCACCCGGGGCGGCGATGACCGTGCCGGCAGACCGAGGCGGCCCGCCGCGGACGCTCCGGTCTTGGCGCCGAGGCGCGCGAACGCCGTGTTGTACGAGCGGCCGAGGGCCGGCAGGAGGCCCATCGCGCCGCCCTTGTCATCGTCGTCGTTGAGGACGCCCTTCATCGGCGAGGCGTCGACGGTGCTGCGCAGCCCGATCCCGTTCTCCAGCGCCGTGGCCAGGATGAAGGGGAAGAACGACGACCCGGAGGGCAGGTCGGCGAGGAACGCGTTGTCGAACTGGTGCTTGAGATAGTCCCGCCCGCCGTACGCCGCGAGGATGTCGCCGGTGCCGGGCCGCACCGAGACGAGCCCGGCCTCCAGGTCCTTGTCCTTGCCGAGCGCCCCGGCCACCGCGCGCGGCGCCTCCGCCTGCATCGCGGGGTCGAGGGTCGTGGTCACCCGCAGGCCGCGCCGGTAGATCGCGTCGTCGTCGAAACCGCGGGCGTGCAGTTCGCTGGTGATCCGCTCGATCAGGTAGCCGCGCTGCCCGCCGTACAGCGGGTCGCTGTGGGCGGGCGCGACCTTCGGGAATGCCGGCCGCGGTCCCTTCGGCAGCACACCCGTGGTCATCATGCCGTCGATGACGTACCGCCAGCGGGCCTGCGTCTTGGCGGTGTGCCCGAGCGCCGGGTCGAGGTACGACGGCGCCTGGATCACCCCGGCCAGCAGCGCGCTCTCGGCGGGCGTGAGCGCGCCGACGTCCTTGCGGAAGTACGCCTGCGCGGCCGCCTGCACCCCGTACGCCCCGCGCCCGAAGTAGACGGTGTTGAGGTACTGCTCGAGGATCCAGTCCTTGGACCGGGACCGGCTCAGCTTGACCGCGATGGCCAACTCCTTGACCTTGCGGGTGAGGGTCTGGCGCGGGTCCAGGTAGGCGACCTTGACGTACTGCTGGGCGATGCCGGATCCGCCCTGGCGTGCTCCGCCGGACACCGCGGCCCACACCGCGCGGCCCATGCCGACCGGCGAGACGACCGGGTCACGGTAGAAGCCGCGCTGCTCGGCGGCGAGCACGGCGCCGCGCAGGTGCGCCTGGCACGGCGCTCAGCGGCACGGCGACGCGGTTGAGCCGCCCGACCTGGGCGAGCTGAGTGCCGTCCCGGTAGTAGAGGATGCTGGCCTCCGCCCGCGCCGCGGCACTGACCGGGGGCACCTTGACCTGCGTGTACATCACTCCGATGGCCACCCCGAGGATGAGGAGGAGACCTCCGAACACGTATCCGGTCCGCCGGACCAGGCGCCACCTGCGGCCCCTGCGCGGGATGAGGCTGCGCAGCCCCAGCACCGCGTACCGGACCCACCGGTTCCGTTCGCGTCTTCGTCTTCCCACCATGTCTGACAACCCTGGACACGGAAGATCATCAAGCTGTCGGGGTGTCGTCTCACTTCCCGGAAAATGTCTTGATTCCGTGACAGGAGCACGCCGCCGGGCCGGTATCTCGATAATGGGCGCGTGGTAGCGATCTTGCTCGTCGAGGATGATCCGTCGGTTCGTACGGGTCTGGAACTGGCCCTGAGCCGTCAGGGACACTCCGTCACCGCCCGGACGACGGGTGAGGAGGCGCTGGAGTACGCACGGGCGCGCCGCCCGGAGATCGTGGTGCTGGACGTCATGCTGCCCGGGCTCGACGGGGTGGAGGTGTGCCGTCGCCTCCGCAAGGCCGACCAGATCCCGATCATCCTGCTGACCGCGCGCGGAGAGAGCCTGGACGTGGTGGTCGGGCTGGAGGCGGGCGCCGACGACTACGTGGTCAAGCCGGTCGAGCCCGCCGTGCTCGACGCGCGGATCCGCGCGGTCCTGCGCCGCGCGGAGAACAGTCCGATGGTCCGGTCCACGTTCGGCGACCTGGTCATCGACCGGGCGGCGCTGCGCGTCACGAAGGCCGGCGTGGACCTGCACCTCACCCCGACCGAACTACGGCTGCTGCTGGAGCTGACCCGTCATCCCGGGCAGGCGCTGACCCGCGGGCACCTGCTGCGGGAGGTGTGGGATCACGGCTACGCCGGGGACTCGCGGCTGGTGGACGCCTGTGTGCAGCGCCTGCGCGCCAAGATCGAGCCGGACTCCGCCGCGCCGACGCTGATCCAGACGGTGCGAGGCTTCGGCTACCGGTTCGCGGCACCGTGATCAGCGGACTGCGCGGGCGCCTGTTCGTCGCGTTCGTCGCCGCGTGTCTCGCCTCGACCGCGCTCGTCGCCGGCATCGGCTACGTCTTCGTCCGCCGGGCCATCCTGCAGCGGGCCCAGGACGCCGTCCTCGTCGACACCCGGGAGACCCTCGCCCACAACGTGCCCGGCGACCTGACCGCTCCGGTGCCGGAGAAGACCCTGCGGGACGTGGCCGCCGCGCTGGTCCGCCCCGACCGGTACGTCGTCGTCACCGACGGCACCACGGTGATCGCCACGGGCGAGTTCGGCCTGAACGACGTGCCCACCGGCCTGGCGACCCACGTCACCAAGGGGCTCTACTTCCAGCGCGTCGTCCTGCGCGGGACGCCGTGGCTGGTCGTCGGCACCCGCGTGCAGGCCCGCGGCGGCGGGCCGCTGCCGCTGACCGTCGTCGTGTTCGCCTCACTGGCCAAGGAGAACGCCGACCTGCACCGCATCCAGAGCGCGCTGACGCGCGCGGGGGCGCTGACGATCGTCCTGGCCGTGGTGCTCGCGGCGCTGCTCGGGCGCAGCGTCCTGCGGCCCCTGCGGCGGCTGGCCCGGGCCGCCCGGTCACTCGGCGCGGGAGACCTGGGCGCCCGCGTCCGCGTGCGCGGCCGCGACGAGCTGGCCGACGTCGCGCGCATCTTCAACGAGAGCGCGGCCTCCCTCGAGGACACCGTGCGCGAGCTGCGCCGCCTCGAGGCGACCGCGCGGCGGTTCGCGGCCGACGTCTCGCACGAGCTGCGCACCCCGATCGCCGCGATGACCGCGGTCACCGGCCTCCTCGAGGAGGACACGGCCCGGCTCCCGTCCGACACCGGCACGGCGGCCCGGCTGGTGGCCGACCAGACCCGCCGCCTGGGCTCCCTCGTGGAGGACCTCCTCGAGATCAGCCGGATGGACGCCGGGACGGCCGACCTCACCCTGGACGACGTGCCGCTCGCCGGGCTCGTCCGCGAGTGCGTCACCACGCGCGGCTGGAGCGACCAGGTCGTCATCGAGATCCCGCCCGGCCTGCGCGTACGGCTCGACCCCCGGCGGTTCGACGTGATCATCGCGAACCTCGTGGCCAACGCGCTGCGACACGGCGCCCCGCCGGTCCGCATCACGGGCCGGCCCGGACTGGAGGTACGCGTGATCGACCACGGCCCCGGCATCCCCGAGGACGTGCTGCCGTACGTCTTCGACCGTTTCTTCAAGGCGGACCCGGCGCGGCCGGCGGGCAAGGGCACCGGGCTCGGCCTGTCGATCGCCCAGGCCAACGCGGCCCTGCACGGCGGCACCGTCGAGGCCGCGAACGCGCCGGGCGGCGGCGCGGTCTTCATCGTCCGGATCCCGGCATGATCCGCCGGAGCCTGGGGCGTGTCCGGCCGATCTTGTTCGCAGCCGGACGTGGATCCGCCGGACACGGCCTACGCGGGGTCGTGCCGGCAGCGGCGCTGTGCGCCCTGGCCGGCTGCGGAGTACATCCGACCGGCGTCGTGAGCGCCGGGGAGGCGCCCACCGCGACCGCCACCTCGCTGCCGCATGCGCAGGTGTACTTCCTGCTGCACGGCGCGCTGACGCCCGTGACGCGGACGGTGGCGCCCTGGGACACCCAGGCCGTCTTCGACGCTCTCCTCGCCGGCCCGACCGCCCAGGAGAGCGCCCACGGCCTGCGCACTCAGCTGACGCCGGACGTGACCATCCGCGTGCTCGGGCCGAGGTCCGTGTTCGTCGAGTACTCGAAAGCCTTCGTCTTCGCGAGTCGGCCGGCGCCCGGGTACATCCAGGTCTATTGCACGGCGCTCCTCCTGCCCGGCGCGCCGATCGTGAAGACGCCCGGGATCCTGGACCAGAAGCTCCAGGCGGAGATGAACCAGAAGGCCCGGGACGGGTCGGTGGTCTGCCCTGGAGCGCCGTCGGGGGCGAACGGCCTGCCGCCCGCCGTGGGCGAAACGCCGACACCGACGCCGGGCGGGCTCTTCCCGAGTGAGGCACCGAGTCCGACCGGTCCCGTCTCCGTGACGAAGCCGTCTCTCGCCCCCCACGTCAAGGGCGTGTCCCCCGAGAAGCCGCAGTACGTCCCGAAACCAGGCCGATCGGGTTAGTGCGAGGTTCCCGGAGTTGCCGTTTCGTTATCAATAGGCGTCATGCCGAGATCAGAACGTGACCGTGCGCGTTCACAGTGGCCACCAGCGAAACTTTGTTTCGAAAGGGCCCCACATGCCGCACAAAACTGCGCAACCCACCCGGCCCGTCGTACGGGTGGTGGTAGCCGTCCTCCTCATCGCGCCGTTCGTCATCTACCTCGCCGTCCCGAGCTACGCGAAGATCAAGCCCCGGCTCGCCGGCTTCCCCTTCTTCTACTGGTGGCAACTGCTCTGGGTGATCCTCACCGCGGTCTTCATCGGCATCGCCTACGCGCTCACCCGCAGTGGCGGCGGCCGGACGCCGGCCCGCGGCCAGGCCGACGAGAAGGGCGAGTGAGGTCCCCATGGACAACGTCAACGGCGTCGAACTCGGCGTCTTCGTCTTCTTCGTCGCCCTGGTCACCGTGGTCGGCTTCGCCGCCGCGCGCTGGCGGCGCGGCCAGACCATCCTGCACCTGGACGAGTGGGGCCTCGGCGGGCGCAGCTTCGGCACCTTCGTGACCTGGTTCCTCCTCGGCGGCGACCTCTACACCGCGTACACCTTCATCGCGGTACCGGCCGCCGTCTTCGCCGGCGGGGCCATGGGGTTCTGGGCGCTGCCGTACGCGGCGATCGCGTATCCGATCGTGTTCCTCATCGGACCTCGCCTGTGGTCGGTGTCGCACGTCCACGGATACGTCACGCCCGCCGACTTCGTCCGGGGCCGCTTCGGTTCCAAGGCGCTCGGCCTGGCCGTCGCGGTCACCGGCATCCTGGCGATGATGCCCTACATCGCCCTGCAGCTCGTGGGCATCCAGGCCGTCCTCACCGTCATGGGCGTGAAGGGCTCCGGCCTGGCCCGGGACCTGCCGCTGTTCATCGCCTTCGCCCTCCTGGCCGCCTACACCTACACCTCCGGCCTGCGCGCCCCCGCGCTCATCTCCTTCGTCAAGGACACGCTGATCTACCTCGTGATCATCGTGGCGGTCCTCTACATCCCGACGAAGCTCGGCGGCTGGGGCCACATCTTCGACACCGCCCAGGCGGCCCTCACCAAGACCAACCCGGTCACCCACAAGCCGTCCGGTTCGATCATCACCGGCGACCTGAACCACTGGGCGTACGGCACGCTGGCGCTGGGATCCTCGCTGGCGCTGTTCATCTACCCGCACACGGTGACGGGAGCGCTCGCCGCCGGCCGCCGCGACGTGATCAAACGCAACGCCGCTCTGCTCCCCGCCTACTCGCTGCTGCTCGGCCTGCTCGCCCTCCTCGGCTACATGGCCCTGGCCAAGCCCGACGTCGCCGCCGCCGTCAAGGCCGCCAAGAACCCGCAGCTCGCCGTCCCGACGCTCTTCGACCACGTCTTCCCCAGCTGGTTCACCGGCGTCGCCTTCGCCGCGATCGGCGTCGGCGCCCTCGTCCCGGCGGCGATCATGTCCATCGCGGCCTCGAACCTCTTCACCCGCAACGTCTACAAGGCGTTCTTCCGGCCGGAGGCGTCGCCGGCGGAGGAGACGCGGGTGTCGCAGTTCGTGTCCCTCCTGGTGAAGGTCGGCGCGCTGGTCTTCGTGCTGGCCTTCGACAAGACCCTCGCCATCAACCTGCAGCTGCTCGGCGGCATCTGGATCGTGCAGACCTTCCCGGCGCTCGCGCTGGGACTGTTCACCCGGTGGTTCCACCGCTGGGCGCTGCTCGCCGGCTGGGCCGTGGCCATGGTGTACGGCACCGTCACCGCGTACGACCAGTCGTCCCCGACGCAGAAGCACTTCGGGCAGTCGATCGCGAACATCCCGTTCATCGGCCACACCGGGTACATCGCGCTGACCGCCTTCGTGATCAACATGCTCGTCGTGGTCGTGCTCACCGGCCTGCTGAAGGCGCTGAAGGTCCCCGACGGCACCGACGAGACCAGCCCGGCGGACTTCCTCGCCGACGCGGACGACCCGCGCGCCCAGGACATCCCCGAGCTCACCACCGGCTGACCGGTCCGCGGTGGCCTCCCCCACGCGACCTGGGAGGCCACCGCAGGTCTTCGTCCCTTTTTGGGGTGTTCTAAGCTTCCTCCGTGAGCCAGGACACGCCTCCGGCGATCGGTTCGCCGGGGCGACCGCCCTCCCGGGGGATACCGGACGACATCGAGATCCATGTCGCCCGCCCCGAGGAGCTGCGCGCGATCGGCGAGCTCACCGCGGCCGTCTACGTCGCCGCCGCGTACATCAGCCCGAACGGCAGCTACGTCCCCCACCTCCGCGACGCCGTGTCACGGGCCCGCGATGCGGAGCTCATCGTCGCGCTACAGGACGGCGAGCCGATCGGCACGGTGACCTACTGTCCGTACGGCAGCTCCCTCGCCCAGCTGGCCGGGCCGGGCGAGGCGGAGTTCCGGATGCTCGCGGTCAGCCCCATGGCCCGCGGACGCGGCCTCGGCGAGGCCCTGGTCCGCCTCTGCGTCGACCGCGCCCGCGAGGACGGCTGCACCACTCTCCGGCTCTCGACCGAACCGGTCATGCACGCGGCCCACCGCATCTACCGCCGCCTCGGCTTCATCCGGACCCCGGACCGCGACTGGAGCCCCACCAAAGGCGTCGACCTCCTGACCTACGCCCTGGCACTCTGAGCCCCGAAAAGCAGTAACCCCGGCGGCTTGCGCTGCAGAGGCCATCCGGGGTCTTCATCGCAAAGTTTACCCAGACTCCACTGGAGTGTTGTGCCCGGTGAAGACGGATTGCCCCGAGGCACGACCTGCCTGGTGTCGAGGGAGCGGACCGGCGACACGTAGGGCCGCCGGTGTCTCAGGCCACGCCTACTCGATGACGGCGATGAGGTCGCCTCCCTGGATGACGTCGCCCTCGGCGACCTTGAGGCTCGCGATCGTGCCGGAGTCCTCGGCGAGCACCGGGATCTCCATCTTCATCGACTCGAGGATGACGAGGGCGTCGCCGTCCTCGACCTGGTCGCCCTCGCTGACGAGCACCTTCCACACGTTCGCCACCATTTCCGCGCGGACCTCGGCCACTGCGGCTCCTCTCCTCAAGACGCCGGCGTCGGCCGGCGCGCGTTTCGATCAGTGTGAAGGCTCCGGTCACGCATCATCGCAGCGTGCCGTCCGTCACCGGGCCCGCATCCGGTCCACGAGGCCGGTGTCGTACTCGCCGGAGACGAAGCCCGAGTCTTCCAGCAGTTCGGTGAAGAACGGCAGGTTGGTCTTGAGGCCCTCGACGCGGAACTCCTCGACCGCGCGGCGGGCGGCGGCGAGGGCCTCGGCGCGGTCCGGGCCGTACACGCACAGCTTCGCCAGCAGCGGGTCGTAGAACGGTGTGACCTTGTTGCCCGCACGGTAGCCGGAGTCGACGCGGACGACGTCGCCGGACGGCTCCTCCCAGACGGTGATCTGGCCCGGGCTGGGCAGGAAGCGCTGGGGATCCTCGGCGTACACGCGGAACTCGATGGCGTGTCCGCGGGGCTCGACGGCGGTGAAGGAGATCGGCTCGCCGGCCGCGATCAGCAACTGCTGTTCGACGAGGTCAAGGCCGGTGACGAGCTCGGTGATCGGATGCTCGACCTGGAGGCGGGTGTTCATCTCCAGGAACACGAAGTCCTGTGCGACCGGGTCGACCAGGCACTCGACCGTGCCGGCGCCGCGGTAGCCGACGGCCTCGCCGGCGCGTACGGCGGCGGCGAGCATGCGGGCGCGCAGCTCAGGGCCCACGCCGGGTGACGGGGTCTCTTCGACGACCTTCTGGTGGCGGCGCTGGACGGAGCAGTCACGCTCGCCGAGGGCGACGACCGTGCCGTCGGCCAGGCCGAGGATCTGCACCTCGACGTGGCGGGCGCGTTCGACGTAGCGCTCCAGCAGGATGTCCGGGTTGCCGAAGAACCGCTCGGCGCGGGTGCGGGCCGTCTCGAACGCCTTGCGCAGCTCTGCCTCGTCGTGGGCGACGCTCATGCCGATGCCGCCGCCCCCGCCGGCCGCCTTGACCATGACGGGGTAGCCGATACCCGCGGCCACCGCCGCGTCGGCGTCGGGTACGGGCTCGCGGGTGCCGGCGGCGACGGGCACGCCCGCCTTCTCCATGAGGTTCCGCGCGTTGATCTTGTCGCCCATCGCGGCGATCGCCTCGGGCGGCGGGCCGATCCAGATCAGTCCCTCGGCGATGACCCGCTCGGCGAAGCCGGCGTTCTCGGCCAGGAAGCCGTACCCGGGGTGGACCGCCTGCGCGTTGGTGCGCTTGGCCGCCTCCATCACCGCGTCGATGTCGAGGTAGCTCCGCGCCGGCTGGGCGGGGCCGATGAGGATCGCCTCGTCCGCCTCGTCGACGTACGGCAGGTCGGCGTCGGCCTCCGAGTAGACCGCGATGGCCTTGATCCCGAGGGCGCGCACGGTGCGGATCACCCGACGGGCGATCTCGCCACGGTTCACCACCAATACGGACTCGAACACCGATCCTCCTCATTCGCACTCGGCCCAGCGAGAATAACCACGCGTTGCCCGGTGTACCGCCGCGCACAGCGACAAAACCCGCGGGGTCGACTTGTCAGCGCATGCGGTCGACAACGTGGCCGAGCGCCTCGATCACCGTGGGGTCGTACTCCGCCGCGGAGTCGAGCCGCAGCCGCTCCAGCACGGCCGCCGACCGGTCGCGATCAGGAGAGTCACCGACGAGGTCATCGTAGGCGTTCGCGACCTTGATGACACGGCTCGCGAGTGGTGGCGGCGATCCGTCGCTCACGCGGTACGGGTCGGACTGGCGGCGTACGATCTCGGCGACCTCGTCGAGAACGCCGGTCTTGGTGATCACACCGGCGCCGAGTTCGGCGATGCGGCGCTGTTCCTGGGGCGAGGCGAGGACGGTCGCGCCGCCGGGAATCGGGTCGCGCAGTGACAGCTGCCCGATGTCGTGCATGAGCGCGGCGTACTCGAGCTCGAGGAGCTCCTCCTCGGTCATGCCGAGCTCCCGGCCCATCGCGACGGCGAGGCGGCTGACGCGGCGCGAGTGGCCGGCCTCGACGTACCCGCCGACCTCGGTGACCTGGGACAGGGCGCGGACGGTCTGCAGGTAGGTCGCCCGGATGCCGGCGAAGCGCCGGAAGGCGACCTGGGTGACGAGGATCGGGGCGGTGAAGACGAGCAGCGCGGCCGGGCCCATCACGAAGGTGCTGACCGCGAGGAGCATGCCCGTCGCGCCGGAGGCTGCGCACAGCGGCCCCTTGGCCCGGATCTCGTCGCCGAGCGCGATGCCGAACCGCGCGCGTACGGCCTCCGCCCGGATGGCCGCCGCGGTGGTGACGTCGATGACACACGAGAGGATCACCGTCAGGACCATCACGGTGATGAGCGCGGGCCAGTGGTCGCGCAGCGGCGAGTGCATGATCGGCCGGAAGATGAACGCCACGATGGAGGGCGTGAGGATCCGCCGGGCCAGCGCGTCGAGCTTGGGAACACGTCCGACCGCGATGTGCGGCAGCGCCCCGGCCAGCGTGCCGCAAGCGGTGACGGTCACGACCTGGAAGGCGGAGTGGGCCGCCGAGTCGGCCCCGACCTTCAGCAGGAGCGCGTAGCCAAGGGCCCCCGCGCTAGCGATCGGCGCGACCTCGCGGTTGCCGGGGACGACCATGCGGAGCAGCTCGCCCACCGCGATCAGCGCGCCGAACAGCACCGCCGTACGGGAGTCGACGACCCCGACCGCGGCGACCTGGGTGACCGAGCCGATGACGAGCAGCCCCGCCACCGCGATCAGCAGGAGCTGCGCGGAGTCAAGCGACTGGCCGATGGTGCGCCGCCGGGCGGGCGCCGGTGCGGTGCTCATCGCTCGCTCACCCTCGTCTTCCGGTCATGCGGACCTCCCGGTCAGGGGTGCATTCCGGTCCTCGGAGTCGTCGGCTCACGGGCGGACGCCTTCGCCGGCGACGCGCAGCGGGGCGCTCGGGTCGTCGTGGTCCTGCTGTGCCGTCTCCTCGCCCTCGGGCGGGACGACCGGGTCGGGGCGCCTCCAGCCGTTCCGCTCGATCGCGGCGATGAACGCCTCGACCAGCGCCGGGTCGAAGTGGGTGCCGGCGCAGCGCCGCAACTCGGCGATGCCGGCCTCGTTCGGCATGGCGGGCCGGTAGGACCGGGTGGAGGTCATCGAGTCGAAGGCGTCGGCGACGGAGATCACCCGGGCGAACTCCGGGATCTCCGACCCCGCCAGGCCCATGGGGTATCCGGTGCCGTCCATCCGCTCGTGGTGGTGCATGATCCCGGCGAGAGCCTCGTCGAGGAAGCCGATGTCGCGGACGATCTCCAGGCCGCGCATCGGGTGCAGCTGGATGGCGGCGAACTCCTCCTCGCTCAGGGCGCCGGACTTCTGCAGCACCCTCGTCGGCACGCCGAGCTTGCCGACGTCGTGCAGCATGCCGGCGTACCGCACCGCGCCGACCCGCTCGGGCCGCATGCCGATCTCGCGGGCGATCATCGTCGCGCCCCGGGAGACCCGTTCGCTGTGGCCGCGCGTGTAGTAGTCCTTGGTCTCCACCGCCTGGCACAGCGCCGCGATCGTCGCCGCCTGGGCCTCCCGCTGCCTCCGGGTCTGCTCGAGGGCCCACCGTGCGATGAACATCGGCAGCAGCACCAGCACGGCGGAGAACGGGCCGACGACGCGCCACGGCGCGGCGATGAGCAGCCCGAACATGCCGTACGCGAGCTGGCCGACGGTGAGCTGACCGACCGGCGCCCAGCGGAACCCCCACATGGGCGCCTTCTTGGTCAGTATGAGGATGACGGCGACCAGGGCGAGGTTGACCGCGACGTAGGTGATGACCGCCGCGACGTAGGGCGGGATGATGCCGGGGAAGGAGCCGTCGGTCGGCTTGCCGACCGTGCCGCCGGCCGTCTGGTAGACGACGCCGGCGAGATATCCGGAGAGAGCGAACTGCGCGCTGTTGAACAACCGCTTCACGAGGGCCACGTCGCGCCGGCCGGTCACCACGGCCGACGCGCCCACCAGTGCCGCCCCCACGGGACCGAGCAGCACGACCGAGGCCAGGCCGGCCGAGTAGCTCAGCGAGACGCGTGCGTTCGCGCTGCTGAGCAGCGCCGGAACCGACTCACAGACCACGGAGAGCACCGCGAGCACCGCGAGCGTCGTCCAATCGATGCCGTCGAAGGACGACAGAGCGATGCACGCGATCCCGAGCGTGACGACCGTACAGACGTATGCCCATGCGGCCGGGGGTAGTCCACGCATTGCCGCCCCTACGAGGTAACTGGGCTAAGCCCAGGACACGCCTTTTCGCATGTGTTTCCGCCTCCCCTGACGAGCCTGGACACCTGAGCGGTGCGGTGGCTCGCCTACCGACTTGCCGGTCCCCGGATGATCGGGGGTAAGCCTAACCCGACGGGGACAGGTCACGCAGACGAGCGCGGAAACGTGAGCAAAGCGTGAACCAATCGTCACCTACGGTCCCGATCCGCCTTACTCGGTCAGTGAGGCCCGGACCTGTTCGATGCGCCCCATGACCTTCGACCGCAGGTCCTGGGGCACCGGGTCGCAGCCGCACGACTTGTGCACGAGCTTCTTCACGGCCTCCTCCAGGCCGTACTCCCGGAGGCAGGGGCCACACTCATCGAGGTGCTGCCGGATGTCGGAGCATCCGCCCTGGTCCAGCTCACCGTCGAGGTAGTCATAGATCCGGCCGAGCACCTCAGAGCAGGGGGTCTCGTGCGGCTTACCGCAGCTCATGACTGGTCCTCCCTACGCTGGCCGCCGTTCGCGCGGGCGAGGCCGCGGTCGCGCGCGTAGTCCTCGAGCATCGACCGCAGCTGACGCCGTCCGCGGTGCAGCCGGGACATCACCGTACCGATCGGAGTGCCCATGATGTCGGCGATCTCCTTGTACGAGAAGCCCTCCACGTCGGCGAAGTAGACCGCCATGCGGAAGTCCTCGGGCAGCGCCTGCAGGGCCGTCTTCACGTCGGAGTCGGGCAGGTGCTCGAGCGCCTCGGCCTCCGCGGACTTCAGCCCGGTCGAGGTGTGGGACTCGGCCCGCGCCAGCTGCCAGTCCTCGATCTCCTCGGCGGCGGACTGCTTCGGCTCCCGCTGCTTCTTGCGGTAGGAGTTGATGAAGGTGTTCGTGAGGATCCGGTAGAGCCAGGCCTTGAGGTTCGTGCCCTCCTGGAACTGATGGAAGGACCCGAACGCCTTGGCGAAGGTCTCCTGGACCAGGTCCTCGGCGTCGGCCGGGTTCCGCGTCATCCGCAGCGCGGCCGAGTAGAGCTGATCGAGGAACGGCAACACGTCGCGCTCGAAGCGCCTGGTCCGATCCTCTAGTGTCTCCACTGCCTCGGGAACCTGACCCACCTCCTCCGTCCGGCCGTCGTCGGCATCGAAACCGTACGCACCAGACGATAGCGGGTCCGCCGGCGACACCTGCCGACGGTCCGTGAGCAGAAGGCTCATCATCACCTCGAACTAATCGCAGTCACTGGCCGTTATGACGCAGTGCAACACCTCGCATGGCCGCGTGATTCCCGGGAAAGAGGAATGCTCGGTCACCAGTACGCGACGGGTGAAGCGGTGCCGTCGACAGGGAAGGATTGGGATAAATGCATCCCCGAGGAGCCGCCGTGCTGTCGATTCCGGCGAAGCATCCCGCTGTTGGCGAGTCCGAGACGCTCGCGAGCTACTGGACCTTCTACTGGGCCGTCGCCGCCGCCCAACTCTCCCGATGGCTTCCCCACCGGCCGTCCCGCGTCCTCGATCTGTCGGGTCCCCAGGCACGCTGCGCGTCCCAGGCGGCGGCGGCCGGCCACACGGTCGTCGAGGTCCAGGAGACGCCGAGGAGCGGGCCGCGCTCCCGGAGGGTACGGCCGGTGGTCGCCGATCCCGCCTCCCTCGGCTTCCTCGCCGACGGGTGCTTCGACGCGGTCGTCGCCGAAGGCCGCATGCTCTCCCGGCATCTCGTCACCGAGAACGTCGTCGCGGAGATCTCACGGGTGCTCCGGCCGGGCGGCCGGGTGCTGATGTGCGTCGACTCGCTCGTGCTCGGCATGGCGATCCTCGCCGAGCAGAACTTCTGGGCGCACCTGTCCGACGTTCCGCGCTCGGAGGTCGTCCTGGTCCCCTGGCCGGACGGGTCGATCACCCGGTGCTTCGGCGCCGAGCAGCTGCGCGAACTGCTCACCGACAGCGGCCTGGAGCTGGAGTGGATCCGGCCGCGCACGACCCTGTCGCCGTCGACGGTCGAGCACGTCCTCACCACGAGCCCGCAGGCGCTCCCCCGGCTGGTCCGCGCCGAACTGACGGCGCCGCTCGGCGACGAGCCGGTCGGGATCCACCTGGTCGCCAGCGCGATCAAGAGCCGCTGACACGCGCTCGCCCCTCCCGGGCCCCAGGTCGCCCGGGAGGGGCGGACGCAGCCCGGAGTGGGGGAAGAGCGACGGAGGGCGCGCAGCGCGGGCACAGGCCCTCTCAGCGCCGGAGGACCCCGTCAGTACGAGCAGGGGCTCATGGCCGGAGCGCGGACCGGGACCCCTCTCCGTACGGGCAGGGCTACGGCCGGAGCGCGCGGACCGGGACCCTCTCCGTACGGGCAGGGGCTCCGCGTCGGGCAGGACTCTCGCGGTGCCGGCAGCGGCTCAGCGCCGAACCCGGTCGTGCTTCGCCTGGCAGGTGACGCAGCGGGCGGCGGCGGGCCGTGCCTCGAGGCGGCCATCCGGCACCGGCAGCCCGCAGTCGACGCACTTGCCGTAGATGCCGGCACGCGCCCGCTCGAGGGCCGCGAGCACCTCCGCGCGCTCGCGGCGCATCGCGTCCAGCGCGGCCTCGGCCCGGTCGGTGGCGAAGAGACTCGCGCCGGCATCGGCGGTGTGCTGGTCGGCCTCCGGGTGCTCGCTCCGCAGAACCGTGATCGCGCGATCGAGATCGGCGAGCATGTCCTCCAGGCGCCTCTGCGCCGTGTCCACGACCATGCGTACCTCCCGGCGAGGCGGTCAGAACAGCGTGGGGGTTTCGTTGGAGGAGATACCCATTTCCGGCAGTGGTTTTACCAGGTCAGGTCCGTTATTTCGGACCTTGTTCACCGCCGTGGAGACGGGGTAGGCCTCCAGGCTCCCCGCGGCCGCCGGCACCAGCAGCGAGCGGATCTCGTCGGGGACCGTCAGCGCCGGGTCGAGCCACGCGCCGAAGCGCTCCGGCTCCACCAGCATCGGCATCCTCTCGTGGATCCGGCCCACGTCGTCGGTCGCCTCAGTGGTGATGACCGTGCAGGTCACCACCCACTCCTCCTCGGGCCCGTCTTTCTCGGGCCGCCAGACCTCGTAGAGGCCGGCCATGGAGAGCATGCCGCCGTCGGAAGGCCGGATGAAGAAGGGCTGCTTGCCGCCGTCCTCCCGGGCGTACCACTCGTAGTAGCCGTCGGCCGGCAGCAGGCAGCGCCGCCGGACGAAGGCCCGCCGGAAGGCCGGCTTCTCGTGGACGGTCTCGACCCGTGCGTTGATCATCCGGGCGCCGATCGACAGGTCCTTGGCCCACGAGGGCACCAGGCCCCAGCGCGCCACGTGGAGCTCGCGGACGTCGCGCGTCAGGATGATCGGCACGGGTTTGGTCGGGGCGACGTTGTAGTCGGGTTCGAGCGCGTCGGTCGTGTCGCGCTCGACGTCGAAGGCGTCGATGATCTCCTGGCGCCCGCGCGCCGTGGCATACCGCCCGCACATGCTCCGCGCGTCCCCTTCCGGTCCGTACGGCGCGCCGCGCGCCGGACGCGCCCAAGCTTGCCAAAGAGGTGGGCTTGGTCGCGCCTGCGGTGGGCATGACGGGTTCATGCGACCCATCAGGACTCTCGCCCGTCCCCTCATGGCCGCGCCGTTCGTGGTGACGGGCATCGAGACGCTGCGCGATCCCGGCGACCGGGCCGAGCGGATCGCTCCCGTGATCAAGCCCCTCGCCGACCGCGTGTCCTGGCTCCCCTCCAAGGACCCCGAGACTCTCGTCCGGATGCAGGGAGCGCTGAGCGTGGGCTCCGGCGCTCTCCTGGCCATGGGCCGGTTCGAGCGGCTGTCGACGCTCGTGCTCGCCGGTCAGCTGGTTCCGAGCCTGCTGGCCGAACACCGGTTCTGGGCCGAGGACGACCCGGAGCGGCGCGCCGCGGAGCGGTCCCAGTTCTTCAAGACCGCCGGGCTGTTCGGAGCGCTGCTCGTCGCCGCGACCGCCCCGAGCCGGCACCGCCCGGTCAAGGCCGCCCGCACCAGCGCCCACGAGGCGCGGCTCCAGGCGGCGCTGGCCCGAGCGGAGGCCGGCCGCAGGGCCGAGCGCGCGCGGCGCAAGGCCGCCAAGCGCGTCGAGGGAGCCCGCCGGAAGGCCGCCAAGGTCGGGCACTGACGCCCGCCCGGCCGCCGTACGGCGCTCAGATCTCCAGGACCTCGTCGACGTGACGGAGGACCGGCGCGGCGCCCGGGACGACCGTCCGGTGCATGATCAGCAGGAGCGTGCGGCCTTCGGCGGCGTCGATCAGTTCGGCCAGCGCGGCGTCGGCGGCGTCCTCGTCCGGCCGGACGTCCGGCTCGTCGACGATCAGGACCGGCAGGTCGGCCAGCAGGGCGCGGGCCAGCGCGATGCGCTGCCGCCCGGGGCCGGCCGCGACGCCGTGATCGTCCACGTGGGTGTCGGGCGGGAGGTCGACTCCCGCCCGGCCCAGCGCGCGGGTGACGTCGTCGTCGCCGGCGTCCGGGCGGGCCACCCGAACGTTCTCGGCGATCGTCGTGTCGAAGAGGTGGGCGTCGTGCGCGCACAGCCCGATGACCGTACGGACGTCCTCGTCGGCGAGATCGCGCAGTTGCACGTCGTTGAGGGTGGCGACGCCCTGGTAGTCCAGGAACCCGAGGAGCACGGCGGCGAGGGCCGAGGTGCCGACGCGGCTGCGCCCCAGCAGCGCGACCCGGCGTCCCTGCGGCAGCACGAGGTCCGTGTCACCGAAGCCGATGACCTCACCGCCGGGCCACCGGGTGCGCAGGTCCGCGAGGCACAGCTCGTACGGGCCCGACGGCAGCGGGGCCGGTCGCCGTCCGTCCGCGGGCATGGCCGGACCGGCCGGTGCGCGGCGGGCCCGGTGCCGTGGCCGTGGCGATGCCTCCACAGTCGTCCCCCTGTCATCTGGTCGCTCGGCCGTCCCCCACGACCTCCACGGGCGGCCGGCGTCGGGCTCGCTCGTGAGGCTGACGAGGCGATTCCCGAGTCGTGTGGTCCGGGATCCGCGACGGAGCCGAGTGCCGCCAAGGTAGCGACCGATCAGGGCCGTCGCCGGGGGATCTACCGGCGCATTCACGATCCGCCATCATCTCCGCACCGGCGTTTTACACGCGGTTCGCGTGCCCCTGGGACCGGTACCCTTCAGTCATGCCTCCTCTGTGGTCCGCACCCGCCGCCGACGGGCCGGTCGACGCCGCCGTCGCGCTGCCGGGATCGAAGTCGATGACCAACCGCGCGCTGGTCATCGCCACGCTGGCCGGCGAGCAGTCGATGATCCGGCGGCCGCTGCGCAGCCGCGACACGCTGCTCATGGCGGGCGCGCTGCGCGCGCTGGGAGTGGCCGTCGACGACGCGGACGAAGGCGCCTGGCGCGTCACCCCGGGCGAGCTTCGCGGCCCGGCGACGCTCGACGTCGGGCTGGCCGGCACGGTCATGCGGTTCGTGCCTCCGGTCGCCGCACTGGCGGCCGGCGAGATCTCCTTCGACGGCGACCCGCACGCCCGCAAGCGGCCGATGGGCCCCATCCTCGCCGCCCTGCGCGCGCTCGGCGCGGAGGTGGAGGGCGACGCGCTCCCGTTCACGGTGCGCGGCACGGGTGCGGTGGCGGGCGGCTCGGTCACGATCGACGCCTCCGGGTCGTCGCAGTTCGTCTCCGGGCTGCTGCTCGCGGGCCCCCGCTACGCCAAGGGCATCGAGGTGCGCCACGAAGGGCCGCCGGTGCCGTCGGCGGCGCACCTGGCGATGACCATGCGGATGCTGGCCGACGCCGGCGCCTCCGTCGAGAGCGGCCCGGACGTCTGGCGGGTGCAGCCGGGCACGCTGCGCGGCGGTGAGGTCGACATCGAGCCGGACCTGTCGAACGCCGCGCCGTTCCTGGCGGCGGCCCTGGTGACCGGCGGCCGGGTCACGGTGCGCGGCTGGCCGGCCGAGACCACCCAGCCCGGTGACGCCCTGCGCCACCTGCTCGCCGACATGGGGGGTTCCGTCTCGTACGAGGAAGGCGACCTGGCCGTGCGCGGCGGCGGCACGATCCGCGGCATCGACGTCGACCTGGGTGACGTCAGCGAGCTGAGCTGCGTGATCGCCGCGCTGGCCGCCTTGGCCGACGGGCCGTCCCGGCTGCGCGGCATCGCCCACATGCGCGGTCACGAGACCGACCGGCTCGCCGCGCTGACCGCGGAGATCAACGGCCTGGGCGGTGACGTGCGCGAGCTGCCCGACGGCCTGGAGATCCGGCCCAAGCCGCTGCGCGGCGGCGTCTTCCACACCTATGACGATCACCGGATGGTGATGGCCGGGGCCGTCCTCGGCCTGGCCGTGCCCGGCGTCGAGGTGGAGAACCTCCCGACCGTCGGCAAGACGCTCCCCGAATTCGGCGAGCTCTGGACGGAGATGCTTCGGTAACCGATGGCGCGCGACTGGGGCAGACTCGACGAAGACGATATTCGCGTGCGCCCGGGGCGCGGCTCCCGGCCGCGCACCCGCCGGCGCCCCGCCCACGAGGACGCGGTCGTCGGGTTCGTCATCGCGGTGGACCGCGGCCGCTACACCTGCCTGGTCGGCGCCGAGGGCGCCGGGCGCGCGGCGAAGCGGAAGGGCGAGCGGCCCCGCAGGGTCACCGCGATGCGCGCCCGGGAGCTCGGCCGCAAGAGCGTCGTCGTCGGTGATCGGGTGCGCCTCGTCGGTGACGTGTCGGGCCGCGCCGACACCCTCGCTCGGGTGGTCGGGATCGAGCCCCGCGGCTCCACCCTCCGCCGAACCGCGGACGACACCGACCCGGTCGAGCGTGTGATCGTCGCCAACGCCGACCAGCTCGTCATCGTCACGGCCCTGGCCGACCCGCCGCCGCGCTCCGGGATGATCGACCGCTGCCTGGTCGCCGCGTACGACGCGGGCCTGGACCCGCTGCTGTGCCTGACCAAGTCCGATCTCGCGTCCCCGGAGTCCCTGCTGGAGACGTACGCGCCGCTGGACGTCCCGTACGTCGTCACCCGCAAGGACGAGCCGGTCGACGACCTCGGCGAGCGGCTGTCCGGGCGGATCAGCGTGCTCGTCGGCCATTCCGGCGTCGGCAAGTCCACCCTGGTGAACGCCCTGGTCCCCGACGCCGAGCGCGCCGTGAGCGAGGTCAACCCGGTGACCGGACGCGGCCGGCACACCTCGTCCTCGGCGATCGCGCTGGAACTGCCCTCCGGCGACGGCTGGATCATCGACACTCCCGGCGTCCGCAGCTTCGGGCTGGCCCACGTCTCCCCCGAGGACATCCTGGGCGCCTTCCCCGACCTCCTCGAAGGCACCGTCGAGTGCCCGCCGCACTGCACCCACCTGCAGAGCGACTGCGCGCTCGACGCGTGGGTCGCCGCCGGTCACGCGAGCACTTCCCGCCTCGAGTCGGTACGGCGCCTGCTCGCGGGCCGCGAGGGCGACGACGCCGACTGACACCCCGGGCCGCCTGCGGTCTCCGAGCGGGTCGAGCCGACGGCGCAGCGGGCAGAACTCGTTGCCTTCCATGGGCGGTGCCTTTCCCGTCTCCGGGCGCGGTCAGGCCTGGCGGGTCGGGAGGATGACGATCTGGCGCAGGTTGACGTTGCGGGGCCGGCGACGTACGCGACGAGGTCGGCGATGTCGTCGGCGGCCAGCGGGCCGAGCGCGTCGTGCATCTGGTCGAGCTGGCCGCGCAGGTCGGTGTTGTCGATCTGCTCGCCGAGCTCGCTCTCGGTCAGTCCCGGCTCGACGTTGGTGACCCGGACGTCCTTGGGCCCGAACTCGGTGCGCAGCGAGGCGGACAGCTGCGTCAGCGCCGCCTTGGTCGCCCCGTAGACCGCGTAGTTCGGGAACAGCACGTGTGCGCCGATCGAGGAGACGTTCACCAGGTCCGCCGTGCCGCCCGCGGCGGCCGCCTCGGTCAGGTCGGCGGTGAACGCCCGGATGACGCGCAGGACGCCGGTCACGTTCGTGTCGATCATGCGGGTCCACTCGTCGACGCGCCCGTCCTCGATCGGGTTGGGCAGCATCACGCCGGCGGCGTTGACGACGAGGTCGACCCGGCCGAGGGCCTCGTGGACCCGCTCCGCCGCCGCGGCGACCGACGCGTCGCTCGTCACGTCGGCGGAGACGGCGATCGCCCGCCCGCCGTTCGCCTCGATCTTGCCCGCCAGGTCGGCCAGCCGCTCCTCGCGGCGCGCCAGGAGCGCGACCCGTACGCCCTCGTCGGCGAGGCGGCGGGCGATGGCCGCGCCGATCCCGCTGGCGGCTCCGGTGACGACGGCGGTACGGCCCTGAAGCTCGGTCATCGTGTTCTCACTTCCGTGGTGTCCTTCGTGACAACACTGATCCTGGGGCCGGCCGAAGGGGGTACCCAGGGCTGCGTCTTACCGGGGGTACGGCGTTGCCTGGGTCCAGCAGAACCACCCTTAACGCCGCGAACTCCCCAATACTGGGCGGCATGGAGAAGCGAGCCGAGCTGACGGAATTCCTGCGCACGAGACGCGCGCGGCTGCAGCCGGAGGACGTGGGTCTGCGTCCGTACGGCGGCCGCCGGCGCGTCCCGGGGCTGCGCAGGGAGGAGCTGGCCCAGCTCGCCGGGGTGAGCGTGGACTACTACGTGCGCCTGGAACAGGGCCGGACCAACAACGTGTCCGAAGAGGTCCTGCAGGCGGTCGCCCAGGCCCTCCGGCTGGACGACGACGAACGCGCGTACCTGCGCAACCTCGCCAAGCCGACGCGGTCCCGCCGCCGGCCCCCGCGGACCGAGCGCGTACGACCCGGGGTCCGGCGGCTGCTCGACATGGCCGAGGGCGTCCCGGCGTACCTCATCGGGCGGCGCGCCGACGTCCTGGCGTGGAACCGCATGGCCGCCGCCGTGTTCGCCGACTTCGGCGCCCTCGAACCGGCTCAGCGCAACTGGGGCCGCATGATCTTCTTCAACGAGGACGTGCGGGCGCTGTTCGACGACTGGACGATCAAGGCCCGGGAGACCGTCGCCTTCCTGCGGCTGAGGGCCGGGGAGTACCCCGACGACCCGGAGCTGGCCGCCCTCGTCGGCGAGCTGTCGGTAAAAAGCGAGGACTTCCGCCGGTGGTGGGCCGACCACAACGTCAAGGACAAGAGCAACGGCCGTAAGGTCATGCACCATCCGCTGGTCGGCGAGCTGGTCATGGACTACGAGTCGCTGCGGTTCCCCGACGACCCCGACCAGGTCCTCGTGACCTACACCGTCGAGGCGGGCTCCACCTCGGAGGCGAACCTGCGCCTGCTCGCCTCCTGGAACACCGAGGCGCCGGTCCGCTGACCGGCGCCCCGTGGGTCAGATGGTCTGGCGCAGTCCCAGCTCGTCGATGCGGGTCAGCATGTCGGCGGGGTCGGCGTACACGCGGAAGGCGCCGGTCCGTTCGAGCTCCTCGCGGCCGTACCCGCCGGAGAGCAGGCCGATGCCCAGCGCGCCCGCGCGGCGTGCCGCCAGGAGGTCCCACACGCTGTCGCCCACCACCATGGCGTGGCCCGGTTCGACCCCGAGCAGCGCCGCGGCGGCGAGGAACAGGTCCGGATCGGGCTTGGCGAACCGCACCATGTCACGGGTGATCATCGGGGTGTCCTCGGGCAGCCCCAGCATTCCCAGGGCACTATGCGCCGTCTCCATCCGGCCGCTCGTCGCGATCGCCCACGGCACTCCGCGCTCGGTCAGGAAGCCCAGGAGCTCCGCCGCCCCGGGCAGGGCACGCACGGATCCGACCTGCTCGAGGTAGGCCCGGGCGTGCAATTTCTGCAGTTCCTCGACCTCGGCCGGGGTCAGCGACACCCCGGTCTCGCGCAGCAGCGCGGACACGAACAGGCCACCGCTCATGCCGATCCGGCGGTGGATCCGCCACACCGACAGGTCGATGCCCACGCTGGTCAGCGCGTTACGCCAGGCGATCACGTGCTGGTACACGCTGTCGATCAGAGTTCCGTCCAGATCGAAGAGCAGAGCAGGCGTCGGCGGCTCTGCCAGAGGCCTGGACTCGGAAGATATTGGTGTGTTCACGCCGTCTAGTGTGTCTGCGGTGGGTCCTGTCGCGATACCGTTGCCCTTCGTGGCGGACTATTCGGATGACCTGCGGCTGGCTCACGTGATGGCGGACGCGGCCGACGACGTCTCCACACGCCGGTTCCGGGCCCTCGACCTGCGTGTCGAGACCAAGCCTGACCTCACCCCGGTCAGCGACGCCGACCGGGCGGTCGAGGAGTCGTTGCGCAACACGCTGAAGCGTGCCCGGCCGCGTGACGCGATCCACGGCGAGGAGTACGGTCGCACCGGCTACGGCCCCCGGTGCTGGGTCATCGACCCGATCGACGCGACCAAGAACTACGTACGCGGCGTTCCCGTGTGGGCGACCCTCATCGCCCTCATGGAAGGCGACGAGGTCGTCGTCGGCCTGGTGTCCGCCCCGGCCCTCAACCGCCGCTGGTGGGCGGCACGCGGCGGCGGCGCCTGGACCGGCCGCAGCCTCGCCAAGGCCACCCGCTGCCGCGTCTCGGGCGTGACCGACATGGAGGACGCCTCGTTCTCCTACTCGAGCCTGGGCGGCTGGGAGGCGCAGGGCCGGCTGGACAAGTTCCTCGACCTCAGCCGTACGGTGTGGCGCAGCCGGGCGTACGGCGACTTCTGGTCCCACGTCATGGTCGCCGAGGGCACCGCGGACATCTCCGCCGAGCCCGAGGTCTCCCTGTGGGACGTCGCCGCCCTCCAGATCATCGTGGAGGAGGCGGGCGGCATCTTCACCGACCTGTCGGGGGTGCCGAGCCCCGACGGCGGCAGCGTCGTCTGCAGCAACGGCCTGCTGCACGCGCAGACCCTGGAGCAACTGGGCGGCGGGCCGCTGACGCTGCGCGTCTGACGCGGCCCGGCCGGTCATCGCTCGACCGCGAGGCGCACCCCCAGCCCGATGAAGACGCCACCGACCGCGACGTCGAGGCGGCGACGGGCCGTACGCCGCCGGCGCAGCCACCGCCCGATCCGCCCGGCGAGCAGCCCCACCGTGCCGTCGACGACGAACTCGAAGGCGATGAGGATCGCCCCCAGGATCGCGAACTGCGCCCAGACAGGCCCGACCCGCGGGTCGACGAACTGGGGAAGGAAAGCGATCGTGAACGTGACCATCTTCGGGTTGAGGAGATTGGTCGCGAGACCGTTGAGGTAGGCCCGGCGGCCGGACATCCCCCCGGCCACGCTGGGGACGTCGCTCGCGTCGTCCCCGCGATGACGGATCGTCCGCACACCGAGGTAGATCAGGTAGACGGCGCCGACGATCCGTACGACCGTGAAGGCGATCGGCACCGCCGTGAAGAGCGCGGCGAGGCCCGCGGCCGCGACGGCGACGTGAACGGCCTCGCTCGTCGCCACTCCCGCCGTCGCCAGCAGGCCGACGCGGGGCCCGCCGCGCATTCCGCATCCGAGGACGAACAGCATGTCGGGCCCGGGCACCACCATCGCGACGATCGTGGTGAGGGCGAACAGGGCGAGCAGATGTTCGTTGATAGGCACGCACCGATCATCACACGGCCGATCCGCGCGTGTCGGCAGGGGTGTACGCGAAGCGGCGACGGCTCTCGCGACTCGGAAAGAAGATATATCGCGGTTTGCGGAACACCGGTCGCGGCGGTAGGCGTTCTCCTAGCGAGGTCCTCGGGATGGAGGCTGTCATGGGACGGACCGGATACGTCGTGGGCGGAGTTGCCGTGGCTCTGATCGCCTGGTGGCTGCTGCCCGGGTGGGTGACCCTCCTGGTCGTGCTCGGCCTCGTGGCCGCGCCGATCGTCGGTTACCTCATGCTCGACCCGTCGCAGCGGCGGCGCGTTCGCGGGCAGGCCCGCAAGCGCCTCGGGAGCTGAGAGCCGGCCTCAGGGACGGGTGGTCCCTGGGGCGGCTCTGGTCGTCCTACGGGACGTACGGCAGGCCGCCCTTGGACCACCGCAGGTCCGCCTCGTACATGCCGCGTGTGAGCGGCTTGGGCTGAGGTGAGGGATCCGGCTTCGGCGGGGGGCCTACCAGGATCGCGCCGTGGAAGAAGACGCGCCAGTTTCCGGCGTCCGGCACCACGACGGCACCGCCCGGCCCGTTCACCTTCCGCCCCAGGCCGGCCGTGGTCATCAGCGGCTTCGCCGCCTTCTTGTACGGCCCGCCCAGCGAGGACGCGACCGCGTACCGCGTCTGGTAGTTGTCCTTGCTGAACACGCCGGCGGAGTAGAACAGCACGTACTTGCCGCCTCGATGGACGAGGTAGGGCGCCTCGACCGTGTACGGCTCATCGGTCTGCTTGAGGATCACCTTGGGCTTGCCCACCCGGCGCAGACCGTCGGCACTCATTCGCTGGAGAGCCAGGAACGACGGCTTGTGGTACTGGTTGTAGCCGACCTTGTAGAGCAGATAGCGCCTGCCGGCCTCTTCGTAGCCCGCGGCGTCGATGATCTCCGGGTTGAGCTTGCCCTGCTGGGCCCCGGCCGGAGCGTCGCACACCAACGGCTTGGTGCCGTACGGCGCGAACGGCCCCGCCGGCGATGACGCGACCGCGACACCGACGCACTGCCGGTCGAGCGACGCGTTGTGCGCCGCGTAATAGAGCAGGAATTTGCCGTCCTTACGGCGTGAGACGTCCGGCGCCCAGGTCTTGCCGGCCTTCGCCCATTTGCCGAGGTGCGGTAGCCCGTCCGCGGCGAGGATGCTCCAGGGGCCACGAGCGGACCGCGCGGACGCCACCGGCATGTTCTTGCCGTGCGAATTCGTGGCGTAGGCGTAGAAGGTCGAGCCCACCTTGACGACGCCCGGGTCGGGGAAATTGGAGGGGATGACGAGCTTCGGACCGGCGGCCGCCTGCGCCGAAGCGGCCGCAGGTACGGCCGGTCCGGCAGAGTCCGAATCGGTGGCCGCCCAGACGACCGCAGCGCCGATCGCGACGACCGACGCGACTGCCAAGGATGCGACGACAGGTCTCACCATTTCCCCCTGGGGCGTAAGAGGCTTCGGCGAAACTAGCAAACCTGGCAATGGGCGTCAAAGAACCATTTATCTGGATGCCCCAGAAAGGGGACGGAGTGGACGGACGCGCCTTTCTCGAACATCGATGACGCTGGTGCTCGTTCCTCGGCGAGGCCGTCGGAACGGGGCCGCCCCGGACGCGCCGGACAAGCCTCCTGTGAAGGAGCCGTCCTTCTGAGCCCGTCGTGCGGCCCCGGGAGCTGGTCTCCGTGGGCGACGGATGCCGGCTCTACTGCCGCGGTGCGCGCTGTGTCGGCCGGCTCAGCGGGCGAAGCGCTCGTCGAGACCCTCGCGCATGTCCTCCGGCAGGTCGTGCTTGCCCGCCTTGATACGGTCGAGGAAGTCCCTCCACGCGCTCACGCTGAAGAGCTTAGGACCCTCAGGGTCCTTGCTGTCGCGAACCGCGATGACGCGCTCGCCCTGGGCCTCGTTGGACACCACGCACCTCAGTTCCCCGGTGGGTCTCACGACCAGTTGTGCGCCGACTGCCGTGCGGCACGACTACAACGTAGCAGGCCTTGACCGTGCTCAACTGATTGTTGCAAGTTCCGGACAACCCGGAATCGTGGAATTCAGCACAGCCCTTGATCAACGCCGCCCCAAAGGGCGCGTCCAGCACCATGCTCAGCTCGGCTCTCGGTTCGTCTCCGGAACCGCCATTCTGGCGGTCAGGGGCTCACTGAATGCTTGTTACGGAAAATGTCCGGAAACGCAGGAAAGCCCGCCGGCGTGTGGCCTGGCGGGCTTTCCTGATATATGTGAATGTCCGGCGGTGTCCTACTCTCCCACACCGTCTCCAGTGCAGTACCATCGGCGCTGAAGGGCTTAACTTCCGGGTTCGGAATGGGACCGGGTGTTTCCCCTTCGCCAAAACCACCGAAACGCCTTACGGGATTCCGGGGGATGTTCCCGGCCGTGTCCCGGGAACCGCATAGTGAACGCGAACATCTCTTGCTTAACGCAGCTCTTGAAAGAAAGTGTGTGTCAAGCCACTCGGCCTATTAGTACCGGTCAACTCCACACCTTGCGGTGCTTCCATCTCCGGCCTATCAACCCAGTCGTCTAGCTGGGGGCCTTACAACCACAAAGGGTTGGGAGACCTCATCTAGAGGAAGGCTTCCCGCTTAGATGCTTTCAGCGGTTATCCCGACCGAACGTAGCCAACCAGCCATGCACCTGGCGGTACAACTGGCACACCAGAGGTTCGTCCGTCCCGGTCCTCTCGTACTAGGGACAGACCCTCGCAAGTCTCCTGCGCGCACAGCGGATAGGGACCGAACTGTCTCGCGACGTTCTAAACCCAGCTCGCGTGCCGCTTTAATGGGCGAACAGCCCAACCCTTGGGACCTACTCCAGCCCCAGGATGCGACGAGCCGACATCGAGGTGCCAAACCTTGCCGTCGATATGGACTCTTGGGCAAGATCAGCCTGTTATCCCCGGGGTACCTTTTAGCCGTTGAGCGACACCCCATCCACACGGTGGTGCCGGATCACTAGGCCCTGCTTTCGCACCTGCTCGACATGTCTGTCTCACAGTCAAGCTCCCTTGTGCCCTTGCACTCGACACCTGATTGCCAACCAGGCTGAGGGAACCTTTGGGCGCCTCCGTTACTCTTTGGGAGGCAACCGCCCCAGTTAAACTACCCACCAGGCACTGTCCCCCACCCGGATACACGGGCGCGGGTTAGACGCTCGAAACGACCAGAGTGGTATTTCACCAACGACTCCACCACCACTGGCGTGATGGCTTCACAGTCTCCCACCTATCCTACACAAGACGCTCCAAACGCCAATGCCAAGCTATAGTGAAGGTCCCGGGGTCTTTCCGTCCTGCTGCGCGTAACGAGCATCTTTACTCGTAGTGCAATTTCACCGGGCCTGTGGTTGAGACAGTGGGGAAGTCGTTACGCCATTCGTGCAGGTCGGAACTTACCCGACAAGGAATTTCGCTACCTTAGGATGGTTATAGTTACCACCGCCGTTTACCGGCGCTTAGGTTCTCAGCTTCGCCCCGAAGGACTAACCGGTCCCCTTAACGTTCCGGCACCGGGCAGGCGTCAGTCCGTATACAGCGTCTTACGACTTCGCACGGACCTGTGTTTTTAGTAAACAGTCGCTTCCCCCTGGTATCTGCGACCCCCACCAGCTCACGAAGCCAGTTCGGTCACCAGCAGGGGCCCCCCTTCTCCCAAAGTTACGGGGGCAATTTGCCGAGTTCCTTAACCACAGTTCACCCGATCGCCTCGGTATTCTCTACCTGACCACCTGAGTCGGTTTAGGGTACGGGCCGCCGACACACTCGCTAGAGGCTTTTCTCGACAGCATGGGATCACTCACTTCGCCTAAATCGGCTCGGCATCACATCTCAGGCACATGTGCCACGGATTTACCTATGACACGCCCTACATGTTTACCCCAGGAACAACCATCGCCTGGGCTGAGCTACCCTCCTGCGTCACCCCATCACTTGCCTACTACCACCTCAGGTCCACCACTCGCCCACGCAAGACCCCCGAAGGGATCGAACAGGGTCTGCGATGTTAGTGTCAGTGGGTTCAGCATGGGCGCGTGTCAGCGGGTACGGGAATATCAACCCGTTGTCCATCGACTACGCCTCGCGGCCTCGCCTTAGGTCCCGACTTACCCTGGGCGGATTAGCCTGCCCCAGGAACCCTTGGTCATCCGGCGGAGGGGTTTCTCACCCCTCATTCGCTACTCATGCCTGCATTCTCACTCGTGTGGTCTCCACGACTAGCTCACGCCGCCGCTTCACAGCCCACACGACGCTCCCCTACCCATCCCAACCCCTGGACACCTTACGGTGCCTGGGTATCGTTGAGATGCCACGGCTTCGGCGGTGTGCTTGAGCCCCGCTACATTGTCGGCGCGGAATCACTTGACCAGTGAGCTATTACGCACTCTTTCAAGGGTGGCTGCTTCTAAGCCAACCTCCTGGTTGTCACGGCAACTCCACATCCTTTACCACTTAGCACACGCTTAGGGGCCTTAGCCGGTGATCTGGGCTGTTTCCCTCTCGACTACGAACCTTATCGCCCGCAGTCTCACTGCCACGCTTCACTTACCGGCATTCGGAGTTTGGCTGACTTCAGTAAGCTTGTCGGCCCCCTAGGCCATCCAGTAGCTCTACCTCCGGCAAGAAACACGCAACGCTGCACCTAAATGCATTTCGGGGAGAACCAGCTATCACGGAGTTTGATTGGCCTTTCACCCCTACCCACAGGTCATCCCCCAGGTTTTCAACCCTGGTGGGTTCGGTCCTCCACACGGTCTTACCCGCGCTTCAACCTGCCCATGGGTAGATCACTCCGCTTCGGGTCTACAGCATGCGACTAAAAACGCCCTATTCAGACTCGCTTTCGCTACGGCTCCCCCACACGGGTTAACCTCGCCACACACCATAACTCGCAGGCTCATTCTTCAAAAGGCACGCCATCACACCACACCCCAAAGAGATGCGGGAGCTCTGACGGCTTGTAAGCACACGGTTTCAGGTACTCTTTCACGACCCCTCACCGGGGCACTTTTCACCTTTCCCTCACGGTACTAGTCCGCTATCGGTCACCAGGGAGTATTCAGGCTTACCAGGTGGTCCTGGCAGATTCACACGAGATTTCACGGGCCCCGTGCTACTCGGGAAACACCTAATGAAGACAACAAGATTTCGCCTACCGGACTCTCACCGACTACGGTCGACCATCCCAGATCATTCGACTATCCTGTTGTTTTTTGACTCCACGTCCCAGCGGCGGCCGGAACAAAGGCACTCCCACAACCCCACACACGCAACACCCGCCGGCTATCACACGCGCATGGTTTAGCCTCATCCCCTTTCGCTCACCACTACTCAGGGAATCACTATTGTTTTCTCTTCCTGCGGGTACTGAGATGTTTCACTTCCCCGCGTTACCACCAACCGCCCTATCAATTCAGACGGAGGCAACACCCCATGACAGGTGCTAGGTTTCCCCATTCGGAAATCCCCGGATCAACGCTCGGTTGCCAACTCCCCGGGGCATATCGCAGGCTCCCACGTCCTTCATCGGCTCCTGGTACCAAGGCATCCACCGTGTGCCCTAAAAAACTTGAACACACTCGACAAGAACAAAGATGCTCGCGTCCACTATGCAGTTCTCAAAACACGGACAGAACCAACCCCCAGCCACCACCAAACCACCAGCAGATCCTCAACGAGGAACAACGGTGTGGTATGGCGACCAGATCAGCCTGTGTGCGAAGGCCCCGGAACCCGGGACCCCGCCTGAGAAGCCCAAGCGTGTGAACGCCCGTTCCCTCAGGACCCAACAGTGTGCCCGGCCCACCAGCCCCCGATCCCCTGCTTTCCTGAACCCGCACGCGGGCAGTACTAACAAAGAACCATGAACCGGTAAGACCGAATAGCCAGTGCTCCACAACCTATGAGCAGACCCACCCACGAGACATTCGCTCGTGACAGCAGGCCAGCCACCGAACCCGTGGAACCCACGAGCTGGTGGTAGTGCTCCTTAGAAAGGAGGTGATCCAGCCGCACCTTCCGGTACGGCTACCTTGTTACGACTTCGTCCCAATCGCCGGCCCCACCTTCGACCGCTCCCCCCACAAGGGTTGGGCCACGGGCTTCGGGTGTTGCCGACTTTCGTGACGTGACGGGCGGTGTGTACAAGGCCCGGGAACGTATTCACCGCAGCGTTGCTGATCTGCGATTACTAGCGACTCCGACTTCATGGGGTCGAGTTGCAGACCCCAATCCGAACTGAGACCGGCTTTTAGGGATTCGCTCCACCTCACGGTTTCGCAGCCCTCTGTACCGGCCATTGTAGCATGTTTGCAGCCCAAGACATAAGGGGCATGATGACTTGACGTCATCCCCACCTTCCTCCGAGTTGACCCCGGCAGTCTCCCATGAGTCCCCAACCACCCGAAGGTGTTGCTGGCAACATGGAACGAGGGTTGCGCTCGTTGCGGGACTTAACCCAACATCTCACGACACGAGCTGACGACAGCCATGCACCACCTGTCACCGGCCCAAAAGGACCCCGCATCTCTGCGAGTTTTCCGGTGATGTCAAACCTTGGTAAGGTTCTTCGCGTTGCGTCGAATTAAGCAACATGCTCCGCCGCTTGTGCGGGCCCCCGTCAATTCCTTTGAGTTTTAGCCTTGCGGCCGTACTCCCCAGGCGGGGCGCTTAATGCGTTAGCTACGGCACGGAATCCGTGGAAAGACCCCACACCTAGCGCCCAACGTTTACGGCGTGGACTACCAGGGTATCTAATCCTGTTCGCTCCCCACGCTTTCGCTCCTCAGCGTCAGGTAAGGCCCAGAGAACCGCCTTCGCCACCGGTGTTCCTCCCGATATCTGCGCATTTCACCGCTACACCGGGAATTCCATTCTCCCCTACCTACCTCTAGTCTGCCCGTATCCACCGCAGGCCCGAGGTTAAGCCTCGGGTTTTCACGGCAGACGTGACAGACCGCCTACGAGCTCTTTACGCCCAATAATTCCGGACAACGCTTGCGCCCTACGTATTACCGCGGCTGCTGGCACGTAGTTAGCCGGCGCTTCTTCCCCACCTACCGTCACGTTAGCTTCGTCGGTGGTGAAAGAGGTTTACAACCCGAAGGCCTTCATCCCCCACGCGGCGTCGCTGCGTCAGGCTTCCGCCCATTGCGCAATATTCCCCACTGCTGCCTCCCGTAGGAGTCTGGGCCGTGTCTCAGTCCCAGTGTGGCCGGTCGCCCTCTCAGGCCGGCTACCCGTCGTCGCCTTGGTAGGCCATCACCCCACCAACAAGCTGATAGGCCGCGAGCCCATCCCCAGCCGAAAAACTTTCAACACACCATCATGCAAAAGTGTGTGATATCCGGTATTAGACCCAGTTTCCCGGGCTTATCCCAGAGCTAGGGGCAGGTTACTCACGTGTTACTCACCCGTTCGCCGCTCGAGTACCCCGAAGGGCCTTTCCGCTCGACTTGCATGTGTTAAGCACGCCGCCAGCGTTCGTCCTGAGCCAGGATCAAACTCTCCGTTAAGGCCAAACGACAACCACCCTCACGAGCAGTCGCCAAACCTTGAAGAAAATCCCGGCAAGAATCATACTTGCCAAAGGAATCCAAACCCGACCAGACCAACCCCGAAAGATCAGCCCAGCCAAGCGAGGACCAAAAGGCACTGGCTTTTAGCACACTGTTGAGTTCTCAAGAAACGGACACACACCGTCCGGAACCCGACTCTCGCCGGACCCCGTCTGGGGCAACCCTTCTATCTTACCGTTCCCGCCCCGCTTGTCAACCCCCAGATCCGAAGATCTTGAAATCAACCAGCAGAACCAGCACGGCCCCTCCAGACAAGCCTCACCCCGACCGGCGGAAACCGGCCGCAGCAGACCACATCCAGAAGTTCCCCCACAGGCCGACCACCGCTCTCAGCGATGTTCCGCATCCCGTCTCGGGGCGACCACACCATGCTACCCCGGTCCAGACACCGTCCAGACCGAGCAACCTCAGTGTGGGTTTCCCCTCGGGCCGGCCACCTTTCGGTGTCCCGCTCCCCTGGGGGCGAAGAGAACATTACGGCCGCTTGGAAACACCGTCAAATCAAGCGATCCAGCAGGCGAACGCCCGGAGACGTCGAGCGTGGACGCGATGCCGGCCGCCGTCGCGTACCGCGTGCCGGGCGGACGCCGTCCGCCCGGCACGCTCACACTTCATGGCGGTCAGAGTTTGGGGAACGCCGGGAAGGTGCACGTGGGCACCGAGCCTCCACCGCTGACCGAGGTGACGGTCACGCCCGTCCCGGAGGGGGCGAGGTCGGTGTTGTAGACACCGATCGCGGCGTACTGCGCCGTCGTCTTCGTCGCGTCGAGCTGGACGTTCCGCAGGGTGAGGCCGAGCGGGTAGGACGCGCTGTAGCCGTCGAGCGTGGACACGGTCCCCGACGGGGAGCTCACCGCCCGGGCGCCGTCCACGAGGATGCCGGTGAAGTTCGGGATCAGCGAGCCGGTGCTGCTCGAGTAGTACGGGTCGAACACCAGCGGCTCCTTCACGCCCGTCATGCAGGTGTTCTGATACGTCACCTGGCTGACCTTGCCGCCTCTGCTGGAGTCGCTCTTGATGCGGATTCCGTTGTTGCTCGTGCTGACGTTGCCGGCGCTGTCCTTTCCGCTCACCGTGTTGTTGAGGAAGAGGATGTTGCTCGCGCCCGCGTTGGTCTCGCTGCCGATCGACATTCCGTGCGTGCCGTAGAAATGGCTGTTCTCGATCGTCATGTTCGTGGCCGATGACGATCCCGCCTTGATCGCGATTCCGTCGTCACCTGCCTCGATGTAGGAGTCGTTGATCGTGACATTGCTGCCGCTCGGATCGATGCCGTCGGTGTTCTTGGCGGTGGCGGGTGTCTTGATGCGCAGGCCCCAGACGGTGAATCCGTTGCCCTTGTAGGCGATGTGGAAATTCGGCGAGTTGATCAGGTTGAGGTCGTAGACCGTGAAGTCGTCGCCGGCGGCCTGCACCATGCGCGGGTTGTTCTGCTTCTTTCCGCTGTTCTTGGCCTGGAGGGCGATGTCCCACCAGCTGGCGCTCTGGCCGTACAGCGGCAGGTCGCCGCGCGCGTCGACGGTGCCCTGGTGCCCGGACGAGTCACGGACGCCCATCAGCCCGGCGTGCGCCCCGCTCACGGTGATCAGCGGCTTGCATCCACCGCTGTCGTCGGCGACGGTCCCGCACGTCGGCTTGCCCGACACCTGGTATCCGGCCGGGTTCAGCGAGCCGTACAGCGTGACGCCGCTGTCGACGAGGAGGGTGACGCCGGCGCCGATGGTCAGCGGCCCGGTGAGGAACGCCGTGCTCGTACCGCTCGTGGTCAGTTCCACCGCCTTGCCGGTGCCCGCGCACTGGGTGAGCGCGGCCTGGACGCGGTCGGTGTCGGGCGGACTCGCCTCCTGAGCGGAGGTGAACTTCCGGTTCGACGCGGTCAGCCGGGCCGGCAACGCCGTACAGGTCGCCGGCCGGACCGGTTCACGGACGGTACGGCTGTCGCCCGTCGCCGCCGTGACCGCCCGCGTGGCGACGTCGCCGGCGGCAGTCGCGTCCGCCCGCGTGGCGACGTCGCCGGCGGCAGTCGCGTCCGCCCGAGGCGCGACCGCGCCCCGGGACGAGGCGGCCGGAGCCGCCGCGGTCGCCGGCGTCAGAGTGAGGACGACCAGGCCCGCGGCCGCCAGGCCGGTGGCCGGTATGAGTGATCTCCGCATGACGGCCCCTAACGGGAAATGCTTTTCCGGACCGCGTCACCGTACGCCCGGGCCGTGACTCACGCCAGAGATCTTTCGCCGTCTTTCACGACGGCACGGACCCCGAATCGGTCACCGGTCGGCCGCGGTCCTCGGCAGAGAACCGGCCACGTCGGCGGGTGCGGACGTCGAGGCGCGTACGACCAGCTCCGGCGTGACCGTGACGACCGGGCCGTCCTCGCCGTCGGCGCCGGTCTCGACGAACAGATCCCAGGCCCGGCGGCCGAGGTCCTGCTTGTTCACCGTGACCGTGGTGAGGCGGGGAGAGACCAGACGGCTCAGCGAGATGTCATCGAACCCGGTCAGCGATATCTCGTCGGGGACGGACACGCCGAGCTCGTCGAACCGGGCGAGGGCGCCGAGGGCGACGTAATCGCTGAAGGCCATGACGGCCGTGGCCCGGGTCGCGAGGGCCGCGTCGGCGGCGCGGTGCCCGTCGACGCTGCTCGAGCCGCAGGGGATCTGCACGATCTCCAGATCCGGCCCGGTGGCCGCTCGCAGCGCACGCTGCCGGGCGCGTTCGGACCAGGCGCGCGCGGGGCCGCGCAGGTACGCGACGCGGCGATGACCGAGCTCCCGCAGGTGGCGGCAGATCGACGCGACGCCCGCCTCGAAGTCCACCGCGACCGCGGGGATCGACGTGCGGCTGAGCCGGTTGACGCAGACGAGCCGGGGCACGGCCTCCGCGAGCTCGGTGAGCTCCCACTGGCTCATCCGGGGTGAGCACAGGACGACGCCGTCGGCCCACCGGGAGAGCTCGAGCGCGGCGTCGCGTTCGGTCGCGGCCTTCTCGCCGGTGTCGGCGACGAGCGTACGGAAGTCCGCTTCCTGGGCGGCGTTGGTCACCCCCTTGAGCACCTCCGCGAAGTAGGGGTTGCTCAGGTCGGGGACGACCACGCCGACCGCGGAGGTCGTGCCGCGCAGCAGTCCCTGCGCGGCCGGATTCGGCCGGTAGCCGAGCCGGGCGACGGCCGCGCGCACCCGCTGCTCCGGCCCTGCCGACACCGGTTTGGACCCGGTGAGGACGCGCGAGACCGTCGCGGGAGAAACGCCGGCCTCCCGTGCCACGTCAATGATCGTCGCCCGGGGCGGCCGCGCCCCCGTGCCGGTCTGCGCCCTGCCCATGGCGGCATTGCACCATACGAACACGCCTTGCGGCGCATCGGATCCGCCGTGAAACGCGGAGAAAGCGGTCTTGACGTCCCTGGACTGCCGTGTGATTTTCGGAAAAGGTTTTCCGCTCGGCCTCCCCCGGTGCCGGCGCGGCGGTCGTCGCCGCGCACCCGCCATCGCGGCCGGAGAAGGTCGCGAGGCGACGGGAGGCGGGCATGGTCCGATCGGCGGCTCGACGGCAATCACCCGGATCGGCCGCCGTGCGGTCAGCACCGCGATGGGCGCTTTGGTCGAGATCGACGCCGTCCCACGGACCGACGGCCCAGGGGCCGTCCGGCCGGTCGCCGGCCGGGGGCGATCCCCCCGGGCGGCGGCCGTGGCCGTCTCCGCTGCCGTGGTCGCTTCGACGGCCGTCGGCGGCGCCCCGCGGGCCCTGGCCGTCAAGCCGCAGCCCGCCGGTGTCCCACGGACGTGGGTGGGCGCGTGGAGCGCGGCGCCCGTCGTCGGCACCGGGAGCGGGTTCGGCGACCAGACCCTGCGCGAGGTCGTCCACACCACCATGGGCGGCGACCAGGTGCGGATCCGCCTCACGAACTCCTTCGGCACGGACGGTCTCGTCATCGGCGGGGCGACGATCGGGGTGCGCGTCACCGGCGCGACGGTCGCCGCGGGCACCGAGCGTCCGGTCACGTTCGGCGGAGCCCGGACGGTGGTCCTGCCGGCGGGCTCGGACGTGCTCAGCGACCCGGTGCCGCTGGCGGCGCCGGCGGCCAGGACCTGGCGGTGAGCCTGTACCTCCCCCGATCCACCGGCGTGGCGACCCGGCACCCCCTCGCCATGGCGACGTCGTACCTCGCGACCGGTGACCACGCGGCCGACGCTGACGGCGGCGCGTTCACCTCGAAGGCCTCCTCCTGGTACCTGATCGACGGGCTCGACGTCCGCGCCGCACCGGGCACGCGGGCGGTCGTGACCTTCGGCGACTCGATCACCGACGGCGCCCAGTCCACCGTCGACGCGAACCGGCGGTACCCCGACGATCTCGCGCGCCGGCTCCACGGCCGGGGCCTGTCCGTGCTGAACGAGGGCATCTCCGGCAACCGGGTCCTCACCGACGCCGGTGGCTCCGGGGTGAGCGCGCAGGCCCGGTTCGACCGCGACGTCCTCGGCCAGACCGGCGTACGGGACGTGCTCTTCCTCGAAGGCATCAACGACATCGGCCACAACGCCGGTCCGGTGTCCGGCGAACCGGTCACGGCCGGCGACCTCATCGCGGGGATGACGAACCTCATCGCCCGCGCCCACGCGCACGGCCTGCGGATCATCGGCTGCACGCTGACGCCGATCGGCGGCTCGAAGTACGACACGCCCGAGGCGGAGCAGAAGCGGCAGGCGGTGAACGCCTGGATCCGTACGTCCCGCGCGTTCGACGGCGTCGTCGACTTCGACGCCGTCACCCGGGATCCGGCGGACCCGACGCGCTACCTCCCGGCGTACGACAGCGGCGACCACCTGCACCCCGGCGACGCCGGATACCAGGCGATGGCCGACGCGATCGACCTACGACTGCTCTTCCGCTAGCAGGAGGCCCGATGCCCGTATCCCTGAAGATCGCCTCGCTGGTGCTGCTGGGCGCGGCGGCCCTGGCCGCGGCGCCCGCCCCCGCGACGGCGGACTCCGTCGTACGGCCCGGCGATCCGCGGCTGCGGTACATGGGGCACTGGGGTCACGTAGGAGGTGCGGCGATCACCGTCAACTCCGGGTCCGAGCTGACCTTCCGGTTCACCGGGCACACGCTCACCGGCCTGTTCGACGCCTCCACGATCACGGTGCCGTCGCAGATCTACGTCTCGATCGACGGCGGCCCCCGCACGCTCTACAAGGTCGACCGCGGCGAGATCGACTTCACGCCCGCCGCGCTGCCGGGCCGTCGGCACAGGGTGACGATCGCTGTCAAGGACGTCGACGAGTACGAGAACCGGTGGATCCTGCCGCTGCAGTCCGGCATCGTGCTCACGGGCTTCCGGCTCGGGCCGCGCGCCCGGGTGCTTCCCACGCCCCGACCGCGCGGGCCGCGCATGGAGTTCTACGGCGATTCGATCACCGAGGGCGTGGCCGCGCTGTGTGACCACACCGGAGTGGACTGCGCCGACGGCACGGTCGACTACGCCAACCTGACCGGGCGGGCGTTCCACGCCGACTTCGACCAGGTCGGGTTCGGCAAGCAGGGCATCATCCAGCCGGGCCACGGCAACGTCGGGACGGCCGCGCAGTCGTTCGGGTGGAACTTCGCCGGCTCCCCCGCCGACGACCGGTTCCGGCCGGAAGCGGTCGTCGTCAACGAGGGCACCAACGACACCCCGTACCCCAGTGCCGACTTCGAACCCGGCTATCTGGCCTACCTGCGGGAGATCCGCACCGCGTACCCGCGTGCCTGGATCTTCGCGATGCGGCCGTTCGGCGGCTACCACGCCGACGACATCGCCACGGCGGTCCGTTCGATGGACGACCCGCGCGTGGTCTACGTCGACACCACCGGCTGGCTGTCGGCGGCCGACGGTGACTACAACGGCGGCCATCCGAACGTCCAGGGTCACCGGAAGGCCGCCGACCGCCTCATCCCGCTGATCGCGGCGACCACGGGGTGGCGGACGCGATGAGACCCCCGACCGCTTCTCTCCGCCCGCCGGCCGCCCTGGCCGTCGTCCTCATCGCCGCGCTACTCGGCACTCCCTCCGCCGCCGACGCCACACGACGCGTCACCCCCGCCGCCGGCGGACACGTCGTCACCGTCGGCGCTCCCCACGCCGCCGGGCACTTCGCGCCCATCGGTGCCGCCTCCACCGAGGCCCGGTACGTCACCCCGACCAGTGCTCGCTCCGCCGGGACCGGTCACGTCGCCCAGGCCGGTGCTCCCTCCGCCGCGTCCGGGCGGCTCTCGCCCGGCGGGCGGCGCCGCGGGGTCTGCGTGGACGCGCCGCTGCGGCTCACCGCGGACCGGCCGCTCCAGATGGGCGCCTCCGGGCGCATCGAGGTGCACCGTGCGGACGGCACCGTCGCGGACACGATCGACCTGGCCGACCCGCGCTCGTACCATCGCACGATCGGCGACGCGGTCTCCGACACCGGCGTCCCCCACTCCTTCGCGTACCACCCGGTGGTCGTCGACGGGAACACGGCGACCATCCGGCTGCACCGTCGGCTCGACTACGGCCGGGCGTACTACGTCACGGTCGATGCCGAGGTGTTCCCCGGGTTCCCCGGCATCGAGGACCCGGCGACGTGGCGGTTCCGGACCCGGGCCGTCCCGCCCCGTACCGGGTCGCGGCGGCTGACGGTCGCCGCGGACGGCACGGGCGACTTCTGCACGGTGCAGGGCGCGATCGACTTCGTCCCGGAGGGCAACACGCGGCCGGTGCTGATCGACGTCCGCCCCGGCACGTACCAGGAGATCGACTACGTCCGTGCCGACCGTCCGCACCTGACCGTGCGCGGCGCGGGCCGGGACCGGACGGTCATCGAGTACGACAACAACAACAGGCTCAATGGGGACACCGCGCTGGCCGGGTCGACCGACCCGGCGGACGTCTGCCCGCGTCAGGTGCTGCCGGGCCATGACAAGTTCAACTGCTGGCGGTCGCTGTTCGGCGTGGAGTCGGACGACTTCCGGTTGCGGGACATCACGCTGCGCAACACCACGCCGTACGGCGGATCGCAGGCGGAGGCGTTCCGGGGGAACGCGGACCGGATCACGCTGAAGCGCGTGAACCTGGAGAGCTTCCAGGACACCCTCCGCCTGCAGGGGCGCGGGTTCGTGACCGACAGCCTCATCGCGGGGGACGTGGACTTCGTGTGGGGCACCGGTTCGGTGTTCGTCCGGCGCACCGAGCTGCGGTCCCTGCACGGCGGCTACGTCACCCAGGCGCGGAACGACGCCGCGCACCCCGGCTACGTGTTCGTCGACGACCGCCTCACGCGCGGGCCGGAGGCACCGGACGCGTCGGTGTACCTCGGGCGGGTGGACCCGACGGTGTACCCGGCCAGTCAGGTGGTCTTCGTCCGGACGGCGATGGACGCGCACGTCCGGCCCGACGGCTGGCAGCTCAACAACGCGGATTGCGACAGGGCACCGGACGTGCGCTTCTGGGAGTACGGCAGCACCGACCTCGCCGGGACGCCGCTCGGCACCGGCGCCCGCCTGCCGTGCTCACGGCGGCTGACCGACGCCGAGGCGGCCTGGTGGAGCGACCCGGCGCACGTGCTGGGCGGCTGGCGACCCCGGTGAGCCCACCGTCGCTGAGGTCGCCGTCTGCGAACGCGCCCTCGGTGGGCCCGCCCGCAGTGAGCCCACCGTCGGTGAGTTCGCCCTCGGTAAGCCCGCTCCCGGCGAGCGCGCCCCCGGCAAGTCCGCCCACCGCGAGCGCGGCCCCGGTGGGCGTGGACTCCGAGAGCTCAGTGGACGGCGATGACGCAGGGGTGGTCGGGGCCGCGTCCCGGGGCGCGCGACGGAAGCGTGATCACGATCGAGCCGTCCTGGCGGGTCCACTCGAGCGGCCGGCCGTGGTGGCCGAGGAGGCGCATCCGCGCGCCGTCGGCGACCGGCAGGTCGCCGGGCACGGTCAGTGTGGCGCCGGGCCAGCGCAGCGGGATGATGTTGAACGCCCCCGGGGAGACCGTGTAGCGCACGTCGCCGTCCTGGGCCCGCTGCCACGGCGTCGTCCCGTAGATCGCCGATCCGTTGACCCGGAGCCAGTCGCCGACGGCGATGAGGCGTTCGCCCTGCCAGTCGGCGATGGTGCCGTCGTGGCGGGGGCCGATGTTGAGCAGCAGGTTGCCGTTCTTGGCGACGATGTCGACGAGCAGCTGGACGAGGGCGGTCCCGGACTTGATTCGGGCCGGGTCCTCGTGCGTGTCGTACCCCCACGACCGGCCCATGGTGAGGCACGCCTCCCAGGGGGTGGAGCGCAGCTTGTAGCTCGACTTGTCGCCCTCGGAGACGGCGAAGTCGGCGTGGCCGGCCCGAAACCGGTCGTTGACCATGACGTCGCGGCGACGCTCGACGGCGCGGTTGTAGTAGTACGCGAGGACCTCGCCGCTGCGCCAGTCGAGGTCCTTCGGGCAGAAGATCGAGCCCGCGCCGAGGTCCTCGTGCCAGTTCTGGCCGTCGGCCCACAGCAGGTCGGGGTCGTAGCGGTCGATGAGAGTCCGCAGGTGGACGTGCTCGTAGCCGGCGACGTAGTCCTCGACCGGGACGTAGCCGGTGTACGGGATGGGGGCGCGGGTGTACGGGTCCCAGGGCGGGGTGCCGAGCGCCGGGTTGTAGAACTCGCCGAGGGAGTAGTACAGGCCGCGCCGCAGCCGCGAGTGGCGGGCGGCGGCGAACAGCTCGCCGACGAGGTCGCGGCGGGGCCCGAGCACGGCGGCGTTGCGGCGCGAGACCGCGTTGGGGAACAGCTGGAACCCGTCGTGGTGCTTCGACGTCAGCACGAAGTAGCGCGCCCCGGCCCGCTCGAACAGCCGGATCCACGCGTGCGGGTCGTAGCGCTCGGCGGTGAAGCGGGGGATGAAGTCGTCGTAGGCGACGCCCGGCCCGTACGTGCTCAGGTGGTGCTGGTAGGTGCTGTCCTTGCCGGCCGCGCTGATGCGCATCGCGTAGAAGTACCACTCGGCGGCGTGGTAGTCGACGGTGTCGCCCCAGGCGGGCACCGAGTAGACGCCCCAGTGGATGAAGATCCCGAACTTGGCGTCGCGGTACCACGGCGCGACCGGGTGCGTGTTGAGGGAAGCCGGCGTCGGGTCGTACGGTCCGGTGGCCGTTCCGGCGAGCGCCGCCGGTCCGCGCAGTGGGGTGAGCGCGGCCGCCCCGGCCAGGGCGGCGCCGCCCAGGAACGCCCGCCGGTTCACCCCTGGGCGGGGCCCGCCGCGGTCCCGGCCGTCTCGGTGACTCGCTGCTGCGTCGGTCACGATTCGCGTCCCCTCCCGGTTGACGGGCGAGCAGGAAAAGGATTTCCTGCCCTCAGAACGAACAGTACGACGCCACCGCCCGTTCGGGAAGACGCGGGCGCGACCACCGGACCCGCCTTCGCCTCCCCAGGAGGAAGCTCCTCGTGATCCACCGCCGAACGCCCGCCCGGCTCCGCCGCCGCGCGATCGTGCCGCTTCTCGGTCTCCTTCTCCCGCTCGCGTTCGCCCCGCCGGGCGCGCGGGCCGCCGAACCCCCGGCGTCCTGGCGGGTCACCGCCGCGCCGTTCGCGCTGACCTTCCTCGACCACGGACGGGCGGTCACCGGGGAAGCGGGCGGAACGTCCACCGGCCCGGGCGGGCGGCTGTCCTACCAGGTCGGCGGCTCGGCCACCTCCCAGGAGGGCGCGACGTACCACCGGCTCACCGACCTCGTGGCCCGGCGCCCCGTACGCGGCGGCACGGCGTACACCGTCGGGACGGACGAGCCCGGGCGGACCGCGACCGTCACCGTCACGCGGACCTCGCAGGGCGTGCGGGTGCGCTGGTCGTTCGCCCCGTCGAGCGACGTCACGGCCGTGTTCGAGGCGCTGACGGCGCGCGGCGACGAGCACTACCTCGGCGGCAGCTCGGCCGCGTACGTGGACCTGCGCGGGCACATCCGCGGCTGGAGCCCCGGCAAGGAGGGCAACGAGGCCGGCGACTACTGCCAGAACCAGGAGCAGGCCGCGAGCACCTTCTACCTCAGCTCGGGCGGGTACGGGCTGCGGGCCGCCACGGACCACGTGGGCCGGTTCGCGTTCCCCGGCGCCACCCAGCAGAGCGACGGTCCGACCTGTGCCAAGACGCCGAAGCCGCCGACCGGCGCGGCCGAGCCGTACCCCTGCCCGGTCGCGGCCACCGCGCAGCCCGACCGCGTTCAGATCTGTGTGAAGGACGCCGAGCTGACCTACGACGTCTACACCGGATCACCGGCCGCGGTGACGGGCGCGTACTACCGCACGGTGGGGCTGCCGGGCATGCCACCGGCGAGCCAGTTCGCGCTGATGAAGTGGCGTGACGTCAACGCCGACCAGGCGCAGGTGCTGGACGACGTGGCGCAGATGAAGAAGCTGGACATCCCGCTCGGCACCATCTGGATCGACAACCCGTGGGAGCGCCAGCCGGCCGGGAACACCCACCGGATCAACGGCAGCGCCTGCACCAACACCGGGGAGTTCGACCCGACGTTCTTCCCCGACCCGCAGAAGATGATCGACACGATCCACGCGCAGGGCGTGCGGTTCGGGCTGTGGGTCACCTCCCACGTCGTCAGCGCTCCGTCCTCGTCCCAGGGCGGCGGCACGTGCGCCGGTCTCAACGACATCTGGGCGAAGAACGGCTGGCTCGTGCCCGGCACCAACTACATCGACTTCACGAACCCGGCCGCGCGCGAACGCTACGTCGAGCAGCTCACCCGCATCTTCCGGATGGGCGTCGACATGGCCAAGGAGGACCGCGCCGAGGAATATCGCCTGGAGACGACGCAGTTCGCCGGCGGCTCGGGCGCGGGCCTGTACCTGCGCTATCCGGACCTGTACCAGTCGGCTGTCACCGAGGCGATGCGGCGAGCGCATGGCAACGACTTCGAGACGCTCGTACGGGCCGGGGTTCCCGGCACCGCGCAGCACACGCACGGCATGTGGGGCAGCGACGTGTTCGAGACGTTCGCGGGGCTGCGCACCTCGGTCCGGTACGGCACGAGCGAGTCGCTGACCGGGCACTTCGCCTGGGGCTCCGACACGGGCGGCATCGACCCGCAGTCGCCCGCGGACGCGACGAACAGCCCGACGCCGTCGCTGTTCACCCGCTGGGCGCAGTTCAGCGCGGTAAGCCCGGTGTTCGAGGTCGGCGGGGCGGGACTGAACGCGACGCCGTGGAAGTACGACGCGGACACGGTCCGGCGGTTCCGCGACGCGGTCGTGCTGCACTACGAGCTCTTCCCCTACCTGTACGGGCTGGCGCGGAACGCCGCGCGCACCGGCGTGCCGATCCTGCGGGCCGTCGGCTTCCAGTACCCCGGCGACCAGGCCGCCTGGGCCCAGGACCAGGAGTTCATGGTCGGCCCGGACCTGCTGGCCGCCCCGGTCACCGCCGACCGGGCCGACGCGGACGGCGCGGCGGGCCGGCCCACGCCGGTCGAGGTGTACCTGCCGGCCGGGCGCTGGGTCGACCTGTACAGCGGCGAGGTCGTCGACGGCGGGCGCACGGTCACGCGGCCGACGAGCCTGGACGAGTTCCCGCTCTACATGCGGGCGGGCGCGACGATCGGCTTCAACTCCCGCGTCCTCGGCGGCTGGCGGACCGACGAGCTGTCCAAGCCCGGCCTCACCGGGTGGCTGTACGCCCCCGGCCCCGGCCGTACGGCCCGGTTCCGGGTGCCGGCGACGACCGGCCGGGCGCAGGTCGTCGTGCCGCTGCGGCAGCCGCCGCGCTCGGTCACCGTGGACGGCCGCACGCTGCCCCGCGCGGCGGACACCACGGCGCTGCGCTCCGCGGGCGACGGGTGGACCTTCACCTCGGGGCCGTTCGGCGGAGTCGTCCTCACGCTGACGTCGCAGGGCCGCCCCGCCGACGTGACCATTCGATGACCACATTCCAGGAGGAACAATGACGGGACCTTGGCCCAGGCGGCGCTTCCTCGGCGTGAGCGGCGCCGTCGTCGGCGGCGGGCTGCTGGCCGCCGCCCTCGGCGGACCGGCCCTCGCCGATACGGACCCCTGGCGGACGGCCGACAGGATCCGGCGGCGGGTGCGGGCGCCGCGGTTCCCGCACCACCGGTTCCGGGTCACCGACTTCGGGGCGAAGGGCGACGGGACCACCGACTGCTCGCGGGCCTTCGAGGCGGCGATCAAGGCGTGTTCCCGGCGCGGCGGCGGCCACGTCGTCGTCCCGCCCGGCCGCTACCTGACCGGGCCGATCCGGCTGCGCAGCCACATCGACCTGCACGTCGAGGAGGCCGCGACGATCGCGTTCAGCACCGACCCGGCGAAGTACCCGCCCGTGTACACGCGCTGGCAGGGCGTCGAGTGCTACAACTACTCGCCGTTCATCTACGCGTACGAGGCCCGGAACATCGCGATCACCGGGAAGGGCACGCTCGACGGGCAGGCGAGCAACACCGCCTGGTGGCCGTGGTCCGGCAGCACGAAGTACGGCTGGAAGCCCGGCGACCCGCAGCAGGGCCCCGACTGGACGCTGCTGCAGCAGTGGGCCGACCAGGGCGTCCCCGTCGCCGAGCGCGTCCTCGGCGCGGGGCACTACCTGCGCCCGAACATGATCCAGCCGTACCGCTGCGAGAACGTCCTCGTCGAGGGCGTCACCATCGTGAACTCCCCCATGTGGGAGATCCACCCGGTGCTGTCGCGGACCGTCCTCGTCCGCGACGTCACGGTCGACAGCCACGGCCCGAACAACGACGGCTGCGACCCCGAGTCCTGCACCGACGTCGTCATCACCGGCAGCACCTTCGACACCGGCGACGACTGCATCGCCATCAAGGCGGGCCGCAACGCCGACGGCCGCCGCGTGAACGCCCCCAGCCGGAACATCCTCGTCGAGGACTGCGAGCTCCGGGACGGCCATGGCGGCGTGACCATCGGCAGCGAGATGACCGGCGGCGTCAGCTCCGTCTTCGCCCGGAACCTGCGGATGACCAGCCCCAACCTCAACAGCTGCCTGCGCCTGAAGACCAACTCCATGCGCGGCGGCTACATCCACGACGTCCACATGAAGGACGTCGAGGTCGGCCAGCTGGCCGTCGCCGCGATCCAGATCGACTTCTACTACGACGAGGGGCCCGGTCACCCGTACAACCCGTCGGTGAGCGGGATCCACGTGGAGAACCTGCACGTCGGCACCACGAAGTACGTGCTGGACATGCGCGGCTACCCCGACGCCCCGATCAAGGACGTCACGCTCGCGCACTGCCGGTTCGACAAGGCGACGGACACCGACATCGTGGAGAACGTCCAAGGCCTCGTTCTCACCGACGTCACCGTGAACGGCTCCCCAGTGGGTGTGCACGCCTGACCGGTGCGCGTACGGCGGGGGTGCCGTAGGCCCGGGCATCCCCGCCGTTCAGCGCTGCTTCAGCTGCCGCAGCACGTTCGACGCCATCTCCTTGACCTGACGGTCGCCCTGCTTCATCGCCGCACGCAGGTGGCGTTCCGCGGCGACCGCGTCGGTGTCGGCGAGGACCACGCCGACGTAGCAGTGTCCGAGCGCCGCGACGTTCCGGTCCGGCGAGCCGGTGGCCGTCTCGAAGCACGTGAACGCCTCGCGCACGCGGTTCGCCTCCATGTAGATGATCCCGAGGTTGACCGCGGCCTTCGGGGCGAACTCGGGGTCTCCCGTGGCGTAGGCCGTCTCGAGGGCGTCCCGGGCGCCCTCCACGTCCCCCGTCCCACTGAGGATCTCGCCGAGGTGGAACGCGGCGCGGGGCGCCGCCGACGGGACGCCGGACTCCATCGCCTCCCGGTACAGCGGTATCGAGCCCTCGACGTCGCCCCGGCGGTCGCGGATGAGCGCCAGTTGGAGGGCCGCCTGGGGCACGACGTGCGCCACCCCGCACTCGAACGCCACGGCCAGTATCTCGACCGCCCGCTCGTCGTGGCCGGCGGCGGTCAGCATCTCCGCCAGGGCCAGCGCCGCCAGGCCCGCGCTCCTGGGCCGCTGCCAGCCGATCGCCTTCTCGTACTCCGCGGCCGCCTGCGCCTGCTTCCCCCGGGCCTCCAGGATCACGCCGCGCAGGTAGGCCGCCTCCGCGACCACGTCGAGATCGGGATTCGCGAGCTCGACCGCGCCGTCGGCCTCCGAAAGGGCCTTGCGGTGCTTGCCCCGCGACAGCTCGATCCAGCCGAGTGCCAGCTTCCCGGCGGCCATCATCTTGACGTCGCCGTCGGCGAACGCGCTCACGGCGACGAGCTGCGCGGTGTCGTGGGAGCCGAGCGTGGCGAGCCCTCCGCTGAGGTCCAGCACCAGGTCGAAGTCGAGCCGCAGCGCATCCCGCTCGATCAGCGCCTCGACCTGTTCGGGCGAGCGGATGAGTTCGGCCAGCCGCGCCTCGTGTTCGGCCTCGAGGATCGCCGCCACCAGAGCCTCATCCGGGTCCTCGCCGGTCGCTTCCGCGGACATCGACTTACCGCCCTTTCAGCGAAATGCTGGGAGATCAACGGAAAATATCACCGGCCGAGCTGGTCCAGGAGATGGTCGCGGAGGACCACCGCCTGGTTGTGGTCGGGGTCGCGCGCGGAGTACAGGAGGGTCACCGGTCCCTGCCGGGCGGCCTCCAGCAGCGGGCGTACGACGTCGGGGTGCTCGCCGAGCTCACGGCGGTAGCGCTCGGCGAACTCCGCGAAGCGCTCGGGCCGGTGCCCGAACCAGCGACGCAGATCGTCCGAGGGCGCGACGTCGCGCGGCCAGCCGTCGAGCTTGAGGTCGCTCTTGCGCACCCCGCGCGGCCAGATCCGGTCCACCAGGAAGACCGTCCCCTTCGCGTCCTCCGCCTCGTACACCCGGCGAATCTCTATCGCGCCCACAGCAGGGTCGTACCCACCTCGAGCGCCGTCACTTCGAGGCGGCGAAGCGGGCGGTCATGATGGGCAGGCCGGTGACGCCGAGCTCACGGACGGCGCGGAGGCGGTTCAGCGCGGGGAACACGGCGCCGTACAGCGGTCCGCGACCGCGTGGAGGACGGAGGTCGCGGAGTTCGGCGATGTTCGGCAGGGCGCGGAGCCTGGCCTTCTCGGCCGCGTCCACGGCCCACGGCATCGGGGGCGCCTGGTAACCCTGCGCGGTCGTCATCTGCCCGCTGAGCGTGCGCCGACTGAACCACGGCGGCACGCCGTCGAACACCATCGTGGCGCCGGGGAACCGTTCCGCGCACCCCGCGATGAGCCGGTGGACCTCGTCGGGCTGGAAGTACATCAGGAGGCCCTGCGCTGACAGGAGCAGGCCCTCGGCGGGGTCCACGTGCGACAACCACTCGTCGTCCAGCGCCGAGCCGGCGAGGGTCCGGCGGCGGGGCGGATCGTCGGGGAGCAGGCGCGTGCGCAACTCGACGGTCTCGGGAAGGTCGACGGTGAGCCAGCGGACCCGACTGTCGTCGACCCGCCAGAACTGCGTCTCCAGCCCCTCGCCGAGCGCGACCACCTGCCCGCCGGGGTGCTCGGTCAGGAACCGCCGGACCTCCTGGTCGAAGCGGAGGGCACGCAGGGCCTGCCACTGCCCGAGGCTCCCCGTGCCGAAGCGGTCCGCGAAGGGATAGTCCAGGGAGTCGACGAGCTCGACCGCCTTGGGATCACGGAGGACCGCGTCCGGCCGCCTGGCCTCGGTCGCGCGCTGATAGAGGTTCCACAAGAGCGTCTCGGGGACGCCGTCGAGGTCGACCCTCGACTTCTCACGGTCCGGCATCGCCCTCCTCGGCTCGGCGCTCAGGTGTCGCCTGATACGACGAACCCCGGCACCGGTCGGTTCCGGATGCCGGGGTTCGCAGTGACGGCACGACCACCGGTCGGGCGGACGGCGTCACGGGGGCGGCGCCACGGGGGCCGGCGCCGCCGAGAACGGCGGGCGAGCGTTCCGCTCACCCGCCACAGGGTGCGAAGGTCAGAACTTGATCACGCAGCGCTTCCTCGTTCCGCCGATCCGCGCCGGTGGCGCCGGCACGGGTGCGCAAAGAAGCGCCGATTCATCGATAGTCCCAGGCCACGGCCGAACGCCGCGAGAGCCCACGGTCCCCAAACCGCCGCCCTCGAGCCGGGACCATAGGCCCAATCACGAGGAATGGCGTCGAGTACGAAAGAGGCCCGGAGACGAATCTCCGGGCCTCTCCTTGGTAGCGGGGGCAGGATTTGAACCTGCGACCTCTGGGTTATGAGCCCAGCGAGCTACCGAGCTGCTCCACCCCGCGTCGGATGTCCCAACCGTATGCGGATCCGTGTCCTTGCGCAAATCGATATCCCGCCACCGGGCCGGCGCGACCGCACCCTCGCCGCTCCGACGTGGGCGGACGCCCTGATGAGCGGCGGGCCGCGACCGAGGTGACGGGCGGCGGGCGGGTGCCTCCGAGCGGCGCGGCACCGGGGGGCCGGCTGCGAATACGCGGAGATGGCGAGCGCCTACCGACCGCCCATTGAGGCCGATTCCCGGCAGAACCTCAAAAGTCACAGAAAAGAAGCTGAGTAAAACCCTAATATGAGCGCTTTCGTCACCCCTCGAACGAAGGAATGGTTCATGAAGCTTGCCCTGCGTGTTATCGCGGCCGGCGGTATCGCCACGGCGTTGGTCGGGACCATGAGTGCCGCCGCCGACGCCTCGACGACCGACTCCACCGTCACCATCACCGCGACCCGTGCGGCCGGACCCGGGCTGCGGGCCGACGTGATCACCTGCAAGATCACGACGCACAACCCCCACTACTCGCACCACGCGCACGCGAAGAACCGCGACATCGTGAACGTCACGGCCGACATCACGTGCAGCAAGAAGGTGTCGGGGCTGGCCATCCAGGTGGCCCTGTACAAGGGGAACTCGCTGTACAAGAAGAGCGGCGTGAAGAAGGCCTACGGCAAGAACAGGATCAGCCAGAACGCCGCGCGCCGCTGCGTCAAGAAGCAGAATTACACCGGCGTCGCCGCCGGGACGGTCGTCTTCCCCGCCGGGTACACGCCGCCGTCCAAGAACGTCCGCTCCCAGAGCAAGACCGTCTACATCGCGGCCTGCAAGAAGAAGTGACGCGGTCAGCCGAGCGGATCGGAGAGCTCGGCCGATAGCGCCTCGATGCGTGCTCCGCCCGTCAGGTCCTCGACCAGGCGGGCGGTTCCGCCCACATAGGTGGCGTCCAGGTCGACGTCGGTCGCCACGCACCAGGCCCGGTCCGCCGGCCAGAAGAGGTTCGGGGACTGGGGAAAGAAGTAGCCGTCGCCTCGGTCCCCCATCTCCGTCGCGGCGTCGAGCGGGCCCTCGAACAGCAGGTAGTCGCGCCCCGGCAGGTGGACCTTCGGGCCGTCGGCGTCGATCCAGCCCCAGCCGTCCCACAGGCCGAAGTAGCACTCCCGCGGCGTGGTCGTGTGCGCCGCCAGGATCTCGCAGAGGACCGGCAGCAGCCCCGCGGGGAACGACCCCGCCCACGGCTCCCCGTCCTCCGGGCCCGCGATGTCCGTGAACCGCGTCCGGGAGCCGACGACGCTCCCCGACCGCTCCGCCACCTCGCTCCAGCGCAGCAGCCGTCCGTCCGCGGACTCCACGGGATGCGGCAGCCGCGCGTACGCCTCGAACCCTCCGGGGAGCAGGGCGTGCACGCCGGAGTCGAAGTCGCCGATCCCGTCTTCGATCCACGCGGCGGGCGAGACGTCGGTGAGCGGGCGCAGCCGAGAGACCATGCGTCCAGCCTCCGGCCCGGCCCGGGGGAGGCGCAAGCGGATCAAGGAAGAAGCACGATCAAATGACAAGAGGCCCAGAGGATGATCCTCTGGGCCTCTCATCGTGGTAGCGGGGGCAGGATTTGAACCTGCGACCTCTGGGTTATGAGCCCAGCGAGCTACCGAGCTGCTCCACCCCGCGGCGATGTCTTAACCTTATGGGTCCCGTGGGCCGCGTGCAAATCGACGGTGTTCCCCCGCCGTCGCCCGCCGTTCCCAGTCCGTTTCCCCGGGTCCGTTTCCCCGGGTCCGTTTCAGCGGGTCGGCTTCGGGGTCGGCGTGGGCGCCGCGGGCGGGGTGGCCGGGACTGTCGGCTTCGGCGTGGCGGGTGGGGTCGTCGGCGCCGGCTTGGCGCCGCTCTGCTTCTGCAGCCTGGCCAGCTCGTCCAGCGCCGCCTTGAGCCGCTTCTGCGCCTCGCCGTACGACGCCCAGTCGCCCTTGGTCAGGGCGGTCTGCGCGTCGGCGTAGGCCCGGTTGGCCGCCTCGATCGCCGCGCGGATGTCCGCGCTGGACTGCAGCGGCGGGCCGGAGGGCGCCGCCGCGCCGCCGCCGAGCACCTGGCTCAGCGCGTCCTGGAGCGTGGCGCCGAAGCCGATGTCGTTGCCGTACGAGACGAGGACCCGTTTCAGCAGCGGGTAGGCGCCGGCTCCGGCGTTGGCCTGCAGGTAGACGGGTTCGACGTACAGGAAGCCGCCGCCGAACGGCAGCGTCAGGAGGTTGCCGCTGACCGTCTTCGAGCCGGGGCCGCGCAGCAGGGTCAGCTGCTGCGACACGGTCGGGTTGTTCTCGAAGGTGTTCTGCACCTGCTCCGGGCCGGGGGTCACCTGGCTGCGCGGCACCTGCAGGATGCGGATCTGCCCGTACGTCGTCGGGCTCGTCGGCACGCTGTCGACGGCCATGAACGCGGTGAGGTTGGTGACCTTGCCCTTCGGGGTGAACGTCGAGGTCAGCGAGAAGCCGGCGGTGTTCTGGCCGGGCATCTTGACGCTCAGGTAGTACGGCGGCTCGACGGTGCCCTCACCGGTCGGGTCGTTGGGAATCTGCCAGAAGTCGCCGCCGCCGTAGAACGCCTGCGGGTTCTCGACGTGGTAGCGGGCGAGGATCTGGCGCTGGACCTTGAACAGGTCCTCCGGGTACCGCAGGTGCGTCAGCAGGTCGGCCGGGATCGCCGACCGCGGCTGCACGGTGCCGGGGAAGGCCTTCATCCAGGTCTGGAGCACCGGGTCGGTCGCGTCCCAGGCGTAGAGCGTCACCGTGCCGTCGTAGGCGTCGACGGTGGCCTTCACCGAGTTGCGCATGTAGTTGACGCGGTCCCCGGCCTGGGCCGCGACCGACACGCGGCTCTGGGTGTTGGTGTCCCGGGTCGCCTCGTCGAGGCTGGTGCGCTCGGAGTAGGGGTACTCGGAGGCGGTGGTGTAGCCGTCGACGATCCACACGACCTTCCCGCCGACGACCGCGGGGTAGGGGTTGCCGTCGACCTTCAGCCACGGCGCGGCCTTCTGCACGCGCTCGCGGGGTGTGCGGTCGTACAGGATGCGCGACTCAGAGTTGATCGCTCCGGACAGCAGGAGGTTCTTCTCCTTGAACCGCAGGGCGTACATGGTCCGGTTGAACAGCGAGCCGATCGGAACGCCGCCCTTGCCGTCGTAGGAAGTGTTGGTCTGCCCGGTGGGGCTCTTGTCGTTGGGGTAGTCCAGCTCCCGCTGCCTGGTGCCGCCGACGATGGAGTAGCTCGGCGAGCGCTCGCCGAAGTAGACGCGTGGCTCGGTGACGTTCAGCGTGCCGGTCGGCGGGATGTCCTTCTCGGTGAAGACCGGTGCGCCCTGGACGTCGACCTGGTTGCCGGGCGCGGCGACGAAGCCGTACCCGTGCGTGTAGACGAGGTGGCTGTTGATCCAGTTGACCTGCCCGGACGGCGGTCCCTCGATCTCCCGTACGGCGACGACGGTGTCGCGCAGGCCGCCGCCGTCCGCCGGGTACCGGTCGATGTCGAGCGGGTTGGGGAACTTGTAGAAGCCCTTGATCTGCTGTAGTTGCTGGTAGGTCGGCGACACGACGGCGGGGTCGAGCAGGCGCACGTTGGGCAGGGTCGAGGTCTCCTGCTTCGCCTGTTCCGGCGACAGCTTGGTGTTCGGCACGTAGTCGGTGACCTGGGTCTTCTCCACGCCGTACGCCTGGCGGGTGGCGACGATGTTGCGGCCGATGTACTTCGACTCCTTGTCGACCTCGTTCGGCTTGACCTGGAAGGTCTGAATCAGCAGCGGATAGACGCCGCCGATGAGGATGGCCGACAGCACGAGCAGGCCGAACGCCATGCCGGGCAGCATGGCGCCGCGCCGGACGAGGGTGGCGAAGAACATCAGCGCGCAGATCAGCGCGATCACCGCGAGGATCGTCTTGGCCGGCAGCACGGCGTTGACGTCGGTGTACGACGGGCCGGTGACGACTCCGCGCTGGGAGTCGGCCAGGCCCCACCGGTCGAACCAGTACGCGACGGCCTTCAGCAGCACGAAGACGCCGAACAGCACGGACAGGTGGGCCCGCGCCGCCGTGCCGACCCGCTCCCCCGGCCCCTGGAGCCGCAGCCCGCCGTACAGGTAGTGCACGATCAGCGCCGCGATGAACGCCAGGATCACCGCGGCGAACAGGAAGCCGAGCACCAGCCGCAGCAGCGGATACGTGAAGACGAAGAACGAGATGTCCTTGTGGAACTGCGGGTCCTTGATGTGGAACGGCCGGCGGTTCAGGAACGCCAGCCAGGTGCGCCACTGACCCGCCAGCGACGACCCGGCGAGCAGGCCGGCCAGCGTCAGCACCCCGGCGACGATCAGCCGACGGTGGGGGTCGAGCGCCGCGCGGTACCGGTCGAGGCCCTGCTGCTCCACCGACACGGGCCGGTACGGGGGGCGCACCCGGTAGGCGATGACGATGTTGACGCCCAGGATGAGGACCATGAGCACACCGGCGCACAGGAAAAGCGTGAGACGCGTCGTGAGCTGCTTGGTGTACACCGAGGAGAAGCCGACGGAGCGGTACCACAGCACGTCGGTCCAGATGGCGGTGAACGCGATGAAGAGCGCGACGAGGATCGCCAGGATCACGATCACGCGCAGCAGCAGCCGTGATCGGCCCACGCGGATCCGGCCGCCAAAGCCGGGGCTTCGGAAGGTCACGGCCACTCCCCTTCGCCGGGTGTCTCTGAAGGCAACTTACCGAGGCCGGTCCGGGTTCCCGCGCCCGGCTGTACGCCTGTGGCCGAAAGCGGGCCGGCAAGGGTGAAAAAATGGGCGGATGACCCGACTGGAAGAGGTCGTGCGCGATCTCGAACGGCACGCCGCCACCGCCGGCTGGGACGCCGCGCCCCGGCTGTACGCCCTGGTGGACGCCCCCGAGCTCAACCGGACCGAGCCGGAGCTCGCCCGTCAGCTCGGCGTCCCGGACGAGCCCGACGGCATCGCCGCCCTCGAACAGCCCGACCTGCCCCTCGATCGGCCGATAGAGGACGTCCTCCACGGCATCGAGTGGCCAGAGCAGGTCGCCGGCTGTGTGCTGATCCTCGAGCGCATCCTCCTGCCGGAGGGCGCCGAGGACGAGGTCCCGGACGACGATCCGGTGGCCTGGGCCGCCCGGCATCCCGGCCGCGAGGACGTACGGCTCGTGGTGGGCGTGCTGCGGGACGGCTCCCGTCACTCGGCCATGCGCCTTCGCGGGCACGACAGCGACGACGAGGTGCTGACCGGCCCGGAACTCGTCCCCGGCCTGACCGACACCCTGGCCTCGACCCTCACGTGACGGGACGCCGTGGCCACGGCCCTGGTCTGACGGCCGTCCTGGCCTCGACCCTCACCTGACGGGACGCCGTGGCCACGACCCTGACGGACGCTCTGGCCCCGGCTCTCGTCTGACGGACGCTCGGGCCTGAGGGTCGCGCCTGGTCTCGGCCCTGATCTGCGGGGCGCGCCCGCCTACTTGACCGGGCAGGCGGGGATGTTCCCCTGGCCGGTCCGCAGGGCGGTCAGGGCCTTCAGGGCGCCGTCCATGGTGTCCACCCGGACCAGCCGCAGGCCCTTGGGCTTGGCGCCGACGGCGTCCGCGCAGTTCTGTGTGGGCGTGAGGAAGATCGTGGCCCCGGCGTTGCGGGCGGCGACCATCTTCTGCTGGATCCCGCCGATCGGCCCGACCTGGCCCTCCGGCGTGATCGTCCCCGTGCCGGCGATGAACTTGCCGCCGGTGATGTCCTCGGGCGTCAGCTTGTCGTAGATGCCGAGCGAGAACATCAGCCCGGCGCTGGGACCGCCGATGTCACCGACGCTGATCTTCACGGTGACGGGGAACTGGTACTTCTCCTTCAGGATGACGCCGACGACGGCCTTGCCCGTCTTCTCCGGCGAGGCCACCGTGGTGACGGGGACCTCGGTCTCCTTGCCGTCCCGCTTGACGGTGAACTTCACCGTCTGGCCCGGCTTGCGGCCGCCCACGGTCGCGGTGACCCCGGCGATGTCCTTGATCTTCGCGCCGTCGATCGCGGTGATCTGGTCGCCCGGCCGGAGCCGGCCCTCCGCCGGCAGTCCCTTCTGCACGGAGTCGACCAGGACGGAGGTGGTCGTCGGCAGGTGCAGCTCGTGCATCGCGGCGGCGGTGGCGGACTCCTGGGAGTTCGACATCTCCTGGGTGTTCTCCTGCTCGACCTTCTTGGTGGAGACGTTCTTCGGGAAGATCGTCTCCTCGGGGACGACGGAGACGTCCGGGTCGAGCCAGCCGCGCAGCGCGGTGAGCAGGTCGATGCGGTTGCCGGGACCGCCCTGGTAGGCCACCGTGACGAAGTTGAGGTGCCCTTCGGTCGGGTAGGTCTTGGCACCCGAGATCTGGATCAGCGGCGCCTTGCCGAGCTTGCCCAGGGTGTCCGAGGTGGGCCCGGGGCGGAGCGCGACGTACGGGACGGGCAGGAGCGCCGCGCCCAGCCCCAGCAAGAGGATGAAAAGGCTCGCGACGACCAGAGTGGCAGCACGGCGGGACATGCCCGGAAGCCTACGCGGTCGAGCGTGGCCTCCGTCGCCCGGTCCGGCCACGCGGCCGCTCCATGGCGTCCCGGAACCGCTGGAAGTGTTCGATCTCCTCGAACGACCTCCGCACAGGCGGCCGGCGCCCCCGTAAGGTCAGCACGGCACCCGTGAGCAGAGCCACGGCCACCGGGATGGCCCACCACGCCAGAATGGACATGCGCGTCACCTCGGTACGAAGCGTTGTACCCAGGGTAACCCGCGTCGCTCAGTCGCAGGTCATTCCGCTCCGACCCATTCGTCGCCCCCATCGGTGAAGAGCTGATGCTTCCAGATGGGAACCTGGGACTTGAGGTCGTCGATGAGCATCCGGCAGGCCGCGAACGCCTCGGCGCGGTGCGGGCAGGCGGCGGCCACGACGACGGCGAGATCGCCGATCTCCAGGTCGCCGACCCGGTGCACCGCGGCGACCGCGCGCAGGGGGAACTCCGCGGCGACCTTCTCCAGCACGGTGCGCAGCACGTCGACGGCGCTCGGATGCGCGGAGTACGACAGCCCGGCCACCGCGCGCCGATGATCCTCGTCGCGCACGGTGCCGACGAACAGCGCCGTGCCGCCCGCGCCCGGATCGGCGACGGCGGCGAGCACCTCGTCGACGGACAGCGGGGTATCACGGAGTTCGGCGAGCCGGATGACGTCCACGTGACGAACGGTACCCGCTGGTCCGGAGGCGGCCGTGGGGCCCGCGCGCCGGAACCACGAGGGCGAGCGCGCCATTCCGGCCGCATCCGCGAGGCGTTTCAGCCGCCGCCCATGGCAGATGCGAGGGCCGAGATCTCGCTCCCGACCTCGGCTCTTCCAGCCGAGCCGACCTCGGCCCTTCCAGCCGAGTCGACTCCGGTCCTTCCGGCGGAGCCGACTCCGGCGCTTCCAGCCGAGCCGACTCCCGCGCTCCCGGCGGAGCCGACTCGGATCCTTGCGGCGGAGCTAGCTCCGGCGCTTCCGGCGGGCGCGGCGGACGATCGCGGCGGTGCCGATGACGGCGACCGTCGCGCCCGCGGCCGTGGCCATCGTGGCCTCCTTCCGGGCCAGCCGGCGCCCGACCACCGCGTGCCGTCCGGCGACCTCCTCGAGCAGCGCCGTCAGCGCCTCGGCGTTGTCGTACGCCGGTTTCCAGCCCGCCGCGCGCAGCGTCGCGCAGTCAGCCACCCAGGGGTAGACGACGTAGTGCAGGTCGGTGGCCGGCGCCGGGGTGACGCCGATGCGGTGCAGCCGCTGCGCGGTGCCGAAGGTGATCGCCGCCGGGAGCTCGAACCGCCGCCGCCCGGTGACCTCCTCGACGTCGTCCTGTTCGAGCCAGCCTTCGGAGCCGACGGCGAGGCGGCCGCCGATGTCCCCGGTGATCGCGAGCTCGAGCGCGCTGACCAGGTCGTCGACGTGGCAGAACTGCCAGCGCTGGGCGGTGCCCTTCACGGTGAGCAGGCGCGGCGCCTCGAAGTGCCGGGTCACCACGGTGTCGATGCCGGGACCGACCAGCGCGGCGGGCCGCAGGACCGTGACGGTCATGCCGGGGTGCGCCACCGGCGCCATCGCCGCGAGATCCTCGATCTCCAGGAGGTCGCCGACGATCCCGTCGTCGGGCTCGGCGGCGAGCGGGGAGTCCTCCGGAAGCGGCACCGCGTTGTCGGCCTGCGCGCCGTACACCATGGCGCTGGTCACGACGATCACCCGGCGGACCCGGACGGCCGCCGCGGCGGTGATCACGGTCTGCGCGCCGCGGACGTTGTACGCGCGGCGCTCACGGTGATCGGTGTCCGGGGACAGGTCCATGTCGAGGTGGACGATCACGTCGACGTCGGAGATCCGGTTGGCGAGCTGGGGATCGCGGATGTCGACCACGCGCCACGTGATTCCGGACACGTCTCCCCGGTGGTCGTCGAGCCCGACGACCTTCTTGATGTCCCCCGAGTCCGCCAGCCTGGCGACCAGGGCACGTCCGATGCCGTCGGCCGCTCCCGTGACGGCGACGACCGGCCCCGTACTACGCCGTGGGCGAACCTCTCGTGTACTCAAGTCGAGCGAGTCCTCCTAACGCACACCCCCGGCCGTCGACCGGCTAACGTGAAGGTTGTGACCCATTCATCCTGCCTGAGGTCGAGCCTGTGAGCGACATCCCCTTCGGGTTCAACCGCCCGGGAGAGCCCGGCGATGAGAACAATCCCGGAAACCAGGACCCCTTCGGCGCGGGTGGCATGCAGGATTTCGCCGCCATGCTCCACCAGTTCGCCGACATGCTGTCCGGTCAGTCGGCGAGTTCCGGCCCGCTGAACTGGGACTTGGCCAAGGACATCGCCCGGCACGCGGTCGTCGAGCGAGGTGACCCCTCGGTGGTCGACGCCGAGCGCCGTGCGGTCGTCGAGGCACTGCGGCTGGCCGACCTCTGGCTGGACGAGGCGACCACCCTCCCGGCGGGCATCCGTAACCCGCAGGCGTGGAGCCGGTCGGAGTGGATCGAGAACACCCTGCCGGTGTGGTCGAAGGTCTGCGACCCTATCGCCGCGCGGATGGTCGACTCGATGGGCGACGCGATGCCCGACGAGATGAAGGCCGTCGCCGGCCCGCTCGTCGGCATGATGCGGCAGATGTCCGGCGCGATGGTCGGCGGGCAGGCCGGGCAGGCGCTCGGCGGGCTGGCCCTGGAGGTCGTCGGCTCCGCCGACGTCGGGCTGCCGCTGGCCCCCGAGGGCGTCGGCGCGCTGCTGCCGGCCGGGGTGGCGGCGTTCGGTGAGGGCTTGGAGGTGAGCGCCGATGAGGTGCGCGTCTACCTGGCGCTGCGCGAGGCGGCCCACCAGCGGCTGTTCGGGCACGTCCCGTGGCTGCGCGCCCACCTGCTCGGCGCGGTCGAGGACTACGCGCGCGGCATCACCGTGGACCTGTCCAAGATCGAGGAGGCCATCTCCGGGGCCGACCTGACCAACCCCGAGGCCCTGCAGGAGGCGCTCGGCGGCGAGCTCGCGCTCACCCCGGAGGAGACGCCGCAGCAGAAGGCCGCGCTGTCCCGCCTGGAGACCGCGCTGGCCCTGGTCGAGGGCTGGGTCGACACCATCGTCACGGCCGCCGCGGCCGGTCGGCTGCCATCCGCCGACAAGCTCGGCGAGGCGGTTCGCCGCCGCCGCGCGACCGGCGGTCCGGCCGAGCGCACGTTCGCGACGCTCGTCGGCCTGGAGCTGCGGCCCCGGCGGCTGCGGGAGGCGGCCGCCCTGTGGAAGGCCCTGGGCGAGGCGCGCGGCAACGACGGGCGCGACGCCGTGTGGGCGCACCCGGACCTGATGCCGACCGCCGACGACCTGGAGAACCCTCAGGCGTTCGTCGAGGGCGCGGGCGCCGACTTCGACATCTCCCAGTTCACCGAGCGGGAGGACGACGACTCCGACGGCTCCGGCGAGGACTCCCCGGGCTCACGCGACTGACCCGCTGAACCGGACGGCGCCGGTTCCGGCATGCCTTCGGCGGCCTCGGCGCCGCCCGGACGTACCCGGCGCGCGGCCACACGACACCGCACGCCGACGCATGAGGTGACGATGACACTGCACGCCGACGCCGTACGCGCGCTGTCGGACTGGGACGCGCCCGACGCCGGGCAGGACCTGCTGCGCGAGGACTTCCTCGCGCACCTGTCGGCGCACGAGAACGCCATGTGGCGCGAATGCGTGCCCGGTCACCTGACGGCCAGCACGATCGTGCTCGACCCGTCCGGCGAGCGCGTGCTGCTGACCCTGCACCCCAAGGCGGGCCTGTGGCTGCAGCTGGGCGGCCACTGCGAACCGCGGGACACCACCATCTCCGACGTCGCGCTGCGCGAGGCGACCGAGGAGTCGGGCATCGACGGCCTGCGCCTGCTGCCCGGCCCGGTGCACCTGGACCGGCACCGGGTCTGGTGCCACGGCGGGTCGTACCACCTCGACGTGCAGTACGTCGCTGTCGCCCCGGCCGGCGCACGAGAGCGGATCAGCGAGGAGTCCGACGACCTGCGCTGGTTCCCGGTCGACGCGCTCCCCGACGAGACCGACGACGCCCTGCGCCGTCTGGTCGCCCACACCCGCCGGCAGGGCATCAGCTGAGGATCAGCGCGACGAAGATGAGGCAGGCGATCACGTTGACCAGCCAGCTGTGGGAGTCCAGCCAGTCGCGGACCTTCGGCATGGCGTGCTCCGCGCGGCGGCGGAAGACGAGGTAGGCCAGCAGCGGCAGCGCGGCGATCACCAGGGTGGCCGCCACGAACGGCACCGCGTCGACCAGGCCCGCGTTGCTCCGCTTCAGATCGAGCCCGACGGTCAGCAGGACGATGAGGTCGGAGGGCATGGCGAGGATCACGAGCAGGCCGGTCGCCAGGGCCCGCAGGGGCGTCGCCGTCAGCAGGGTCGTGAGCCAGCGCGGCGGCTCGGCGGTCGCGCGCCCCAGGTAGTTCTTCACCGCCAGCAGGAGCAGGAGAAGGACGAGGATCAGCTCGATGATCCGGCCGACCCCGCCCTTGTGCTGCGAGTCGCCCATCGAGACCGCGGATCCCAGCAGCTCGGCGACGCCTCGCATGACGGCCACCCCGGCCACCGTCGCCGCCAGCACCCCGGCCAGGAACGCCAGCGACAGCCGGATCGGCCTCCCGGCCGTCACGAAGATGATCGCCGAGATGATCTGCGGCCCCGCCATCATGGTGATCGCGAGGGGCAGGACGTGAATGGTCATGGTCTCCGGACGTCGTTCCGCCTCGTCCCAGGGCCGCCCATGCCGTCGGATGGAGCCTTACCCGTCGTACGGGCGGCTCACCCCGGACGCACCGCTTCCCCCTTGCACCGGATCGCCGAGGTTCCGGGCGTACGCCGGAGATATCGCTCTCCTCACTTCCGTCCGCCCGTGCGAAGATCTCCATTGATGTCCTCGGGCGGTGGAGGAGTCATGGCGCGACTGGTCCTGTCCCCCAAGATCCTCGACGGCCTCGACTTCGGCGCGCCGTCCGCCGAGCGCGACATCGGGCGCGGCCTGGAGAAGTGCTTCGTCGAGTCCGCCGCGTACCACCGCGTCCACTCCGGCGCCAAGACGGTGCTGCTCGGCAACCGCGGGTCGGGCAAGAGCGCCATCTTCCAGGTGGTCGCCAAGCGCGAGCGCACCGCGGGCAACCGGGTCATCGAGCTGTCCCCGGAGGACTACTCGTACGAACTGCTCAGCTCGACGATGGCCGCCGAGAACGCCGGGTCGTGGGCCAAGCACGGCGCGTACGCCGCCGCCTGGAAGTACCTCCTCTACGTCCTGGTCATGAAGGAGATCGCCCGGAAGGGCATGAGGCTGGCGAAGGGAGCGGGCGCGGAGATCCACGGATACATCCGCAACAACCACGCCAACGTCCAGATGGGCCGGTTGTCGGTCCTCGTCTCGTACCTCAAACGGCTGGAGAACATCAAGCTCGGCCCGATCGAGGCCGGCGCGAAGACCCGGGAGCTGGACCGGCTCTACAAGCTCGAGGAGATCAACTCCCTGCTGCCCGCGCTGAGGAAGGTCCTCGACAAACAGCGCGTCACCATCGTGGTCGACGAGCTGGACCGCGGCTGGGACTCCTCCGAGGACGCGAAGGCGTTCGTGGCCGGGCTGTTCCAGGCCTGCGTCTCCGTCAACGCGCTGCACCGGAACCTGTCGGTGTACATCTCCCTGCGGCGGGAGCTGTACGACGACATCCCGGCCCTGTACGAGGACGCGCAGAAGTACCGGGACCTGCTCGAGACGATCCGGTGGAGCGAGGACTCCCTCCTCGAACTCATCGCCAAGCGCATCCGGTACTCCGCGCGGGAGATGGGCTACGACGCGCAGGTCCTCGACCGCGCCGACGACCTGACGTGCTGGAACGCCGTGTTCGCCCCGCTTCCCGGAGCGCCGGAGGACAGCTCGTTCCGCTATGTCGCCGACCGCACCCTCTACCGGCCGCGCGAGATCATCGAGTTCTGCACGACGGTGCTCGAGGTCGCCCGGGACCGTACGCCGACCCTTCCGCTGCCGTACGAGGCGATCCGCTTGGCCGAGCGCGGCTACTCCGAGGAGCGCACCAAGGACATCGCCGCGGAGTACCGCTTCCAGTACCCGGGCCTGCTCGGCGTGTTCGAGGTGTTCCGCGGGCGGGACCACGCCTTCGAACGGGAGGACCTGCAGCTGCTGTGCCTGGAGCTGGTGCTGGGCGAGATCCCGACGAACGGCGCCTCCTCCTGGCTGCCGCTCTGTGACCCGGACGGCCTGATCGAGATCCTCTGGCAGACGGGTTTCCTCACCGCCCAGCCCGTCGGGGACTCCGACGCGGACGGCGGCCAGAGGGCGTTCATCGGCGTCCACCAGGTGCAACACCTCAACCTCGCCGCGGTGCAGCGTTTCCAGGTGCACCCGATGTTCCGCGCCTACCTCGGCGTCCAGCGCCGCAACGGCGATTAGAGCTCCGCCGTACGGTGATGATCCCTGCCTCGCCGGCATCGAGGACAGGGACGGGCATGGAGGACATCGCGCAACCGTACGGACCGCTCGTGGAGACCACACTGCGGGTGGTCACCTGGAACATCTGGGGTCGTTATGGGCCCTGGGAACGTCGCGAAGGAGCCATCCGCGCGACCCTCGCGAAGCACGATCCGGACATCGTCGCGCTGGTCGAGGCGTGGGGCGGGCAGGAGAAGCGGTTCGGAATGCCACACCACGTCTTCGGCGGAGACGTGCTGGTCGACGGGGTGCCCGCCGGGATCGCCGTGCTGTCCCGCTGGCCGATCACTCGCCAGGAGTGGCGCAGGTTCTCCGGCTCGGGCGAGACCGGCGGCGACGTGCTGTACACCGAGATCGACGGGCCGCGCGGCCCCGTGCGGCTCTGCCTGGCCGCGCTCGCGTGGCGGCTGGAGGACGGTGCCGTGCGCCAGGTGCAGGTACGGGAGATCGGCGCCCTCATCGCCGGGACGCAGGACCGCCGGCACCCGACGATCCTGTGCGGCGACTTCAACGCCGACCCCGACAGCGACGAGATCCGGATGCTGACCGGCAAGCGCGAGACGGCAGCGCCGGACCTGGTCTTCTACGACGCCTGGGCCACGGCCGGTACGGGTGGCCCCGGGTACACCTGGGCGCGCACCAACTCCTGGGCGGTGCCCCTGCTGTGGCCCGACCGCCGGATCGACTACGTGTTCTCCGCCTGGCCGCGGCCCGGCGGCGCCGGCCATCCCGTGCACTGCGAGGTCATCGGCACCGAGCCGGTGGACGGCGTCCTGCCGTCGGACCACTACGGCGTCCTCGCCGACCTCCGCTACTGAGCCACTACCGGCGTCGTCACCGCCGGTCGGGGGGCGCCACGAACCGCCTTCGCCTTTCTCCGCCTCGAAGGCGGGGCGTGGACGGTGGGCCACCGGATCGCGGCCCGCGGCCGGGCGGTCGCGTATCGGTCAGCGCCCTTCGAGGGTCCAGGCCGCGATGCGTTCGTGGATGAGGTCGATCTGGTCCCAGGCCTGCCGACAGGTCGCCCGGAGCCGGGGGAACTCCGAGGGGGGCAGGTCGGCCAGCCGGTGCCGCCCGATCCGACGGTGATCGTCGTCCGCCACGGCGTGCAGGGCGAAGAAGTCGTCCTCGCCGGCGTCCGGTCCGTGAATGTCGGCGGCGGCCGCCCCGAACAGGTGACCGCTGGTCTCGACGACCATGTGCACCAGGACGACCTTCTGCGCCTCGTCCAGCTGGTACATCTGCGCCACGAACCAGGTGCAGGCGGCCTCGAGAACCGGGTCGTCGACCTCGGTGGTGACGCCGTAGTGGCCGCGCGGCAGCCACACGTACAGCGCGGCCACGAAACGGGCACGCAGGCGCTGCGGGAAGGCCGTCGGCTCAGGCAGGAAGGCCATCGGCTCAGACGGGGAGGCCGGTGTTCCAGTCGAGCAGGCGCGTCAGGTCGTCGTCAGTGCGGACCGCGGATGGGCGAGAACCCTGTCCGGCCCCGCCGGGTCGCGGCGTGCGGGCGCCGGTCATGCGGGCGCTGGCGGCGATGTTCTCGTCGGTGCGTGGCCGGCGCAGTCGTTCGTACGCCTCCAGCGCCGTGTCCATCGTGTCCGCGTCGCGCAGCGCCTTGGCGAGGACGACCGCGTCCTCGAGCGCCATCGACGCGCCCTGGCCCGTCGCCGGGGACGCGGCGTGGGCGGCGTCCCCGATGATCAGCATCCGGCGGGTGTGCCACCGCCCGACGGCCGGGAGGTCGTGGGCGTTCGTCGCCATGAGGCGGTCGCCGGTCGCGGCGACGATGTCCGCGGCGGGCGTGGCGTCGGGCCGCAGCAGCGGAACGAGCTCCTGCTTCCACCGCTCGGCCGTGCCCGCCTCGATCGCCTCGGCGGGCAGCTCCTCATCGGTGACGCGGGCGAACCAGTACGTCTCTCCGGCCGGCGACACGGCGTAGCCGAACGCGGCGGCGCCGCCCCGGACCATCTCGAACGTCTCCGGCCGCGCCGAGCCCGGCGTGTGGGCCGCGTACCCGTAGAAGACGCGCTGGCCGGCGTAGCGCCGCGGACCCGCGGCGGGGTCGATCAGCGTCCGCACGGTGGAGTTCAGCCCGTCCGCGCCGATCAGCAGATCGCCGTGGGCGGTGTCACCGTCGCCGAATCGCGCCGAGACTCCGGTCTCGTCCTCGGCGGCGGAGATCAGCCGCTTCCCGTGACGGACCGGGATCCCCCTGCGCAGCACCTCCGACCGCAGCTCCGCGCACAGCTCCGCGCGGAGCAGGCAGCGGTACCTGGTCAGCGGAGCGCCGTGATCCCCCATCGGCCGGACGGCGACCTCGGCTCCCGCGGCATCGACCAGGCGCAACGTGGTGAGCGGGAACCCGGCGTCGGCGACTGGGCTCGCGGCGTCGACCTGTGCGAGCGCGAGCATCCCGTTGCTCGCGAGTGTCAGGAACGCGCCGATGTCCGCGTCGGCGTCCGGATGCGCCTCGTACACGGTGACCGCGAACCCGGCCTTGTCGAGCGCGAGCGCCGCCGCCAGCCCGCCTATGCCCCCGCCGACGATCAGAACCGATGTCATCCCCGTATCCCGTCCCCGCCCGACACGCACGGCTCCATGATCGCTCATTGAGCCGCATCGAGCAGGGCACGGGTCGGATCCCGAAAGTCGGTGTTAACGTCCGGTTACGCATTGCGGAACATTTCGCCGATAACCGTAGAATCTTCGCATGGAGTTCGGACGGCAGCTGTTCGAGGAAACGATGCGTGACCTGCAGTCACGTGTCCGTGACGCGTCTCGCGCCCAGGAGGCCCTGCAGGACCTCTCGGTTCAGGTGGAGAGCGAGGATGGACTCGTCAGCATGACCGTGGGACCGCCCGGCCGCATCCGGGAACTGCGGTTCGACCCGCGCGCCAAACGACTCGACCTCGGAACGCTCGCCGAGCGGATCACAGAGATGGTCAACAACGCCTCCGACATCCTCGCGGAGGAGCAGTCCCGGCAGATTCAGTCGCTGATGCCGGACTTCGCCGCAGATGAGATCATGGCGGACTTCATGCGGATGAACGCCCCTCGCGACGCTCGCTGACCGCTCCGGGACGACGACCGCGGAGCGATCCACGACCGACGTGGATCGCGACCACCGCGAAGAAGACCAGGACGAGGAAGGCGAAGGCGTTCGAGATCCAGTCGTGGCTCCCGGGGCGGTAGGCCGTTCGGGCGTTCGGCCGCAGCCGCACCGGGATCCGTTCGCCGGCCGCCCGGCCGCGCACCGAGTCCAGCCGTAGCGTTACGCCGGGGACCGAGGATCCGCCGCCATCGAAAACGAACGTCCCCGCGCACGTCATCGTGGGCCGGTCCCCGCCGGACGGATGCGAGGTCCGGCACCGCGCGACGGTCAGCGTCCCCGCCCGGCCAGGGTTCCCCCACGGGCCGGGCGTCGTGCTCACCGTCCAGACGCCGAACCATCCCGCCGCCGCCAGCAGGACGACGCCGCCGGCCAGGGCGACGGCACCGGCCGCCCGGGGGACGGTGCGGACACGCCCCTGCTCTGTACCGGGACCGCCGTCATCCGGCCGGCCCGGCCCGCGACTCACGGCCCCGACCTGCCGGACCCGATCGGCCCCTTCGCGGGGTTCTTCGCCATGCGGGTGCCGTGAATGATCAGCTTGTCGACCTCCTGCTGCCAGGTCGGCAACCACTCGTCGGGCCGCTTGCCCTGTTCCATGTTGCCGACCACCGTGTAGACGTTCGAGCCGACCATCCGTCCGCCGAACCTCACCACCCGCTGCCCGGCTCCGCTCGACATGAACCGTCCCAGCGGGCCCACCCTGCCGGCGGCGCCGACGGTCAGGTCGGAGGCGGCGTCGAAGGCGAAGTTCGCGCCGACGGCCTGCACGAACTGCACACCATTCGCCTTCAGCGAGTACGGGTCGTACCCGATCATCTTCTTGGCGTCGTCGTCGTAGTCCCCGAAGCGGTCCATCACGCCGAAGACCCCCATCTGCAGCAGTTGCTGTCCCGCGGCGTAACCGATGCTGTCGAACAGGTACTCGAGGAGCCTGATCATGATCCGCTGGAACAGCGTCCGCTGCGCCACCGCCTGAATAGCCGCCCGGTCGCGGATGACCGCGAGCTCCGCCAGCGTGCCCATCCACCCGGTGATCCACCCGTAGGCGATCGTGAAGAGGATGTTGAGGTAGGTCTGGATGGCCAGGACGGTGAGCACGAACCGCATCTTGTCCACCGCGTCGGCATAGCCGTTGCACACCGTCTGGATTCGGCGGCAGTACGCGGCGAGCTCGTGCGGGTACGGCGCGAACTCATTGCCCCAGAACTTCTTGAACGCCTCGAACCCGGGCCCGAAATTGTGCGACAAGATGTCCGAGGCCATCGGGTCGGCGGCCCTGATGCTCGCCTCGATGCGATCGGCGATCTGTCCCCAGATGACAGCGGCCTCTCGCGCCTTGCCGGAGTCCCCCTTCGGCATCTCCACGCCGCCGATCCACCAGAGGATCTCCTCGACGGTCACTTCGGCACCTTCGGGAGGGAGACGATGATGTTCCACTCGCCGGTGTCGACGTTGTCGGCCATCTGCACCAGGCGCGCGGCGATCTCCTGGTAGGCCGTCACGGCGGCGAGCGCGTCGGTCAGCGCGCCATCGTGACGGTCACGGTATCCCGGCCGTCCCTCGGCGCCGTCGTAGAAGGTCCGACCGGCTTCATCGTCGCCCCAGAAGTTCCCCAGGCCCTCCAGTGACCGTACGAGGCCCACGAGATCGGTCGCCAGGTCGGTGCCCTCCTTGCCGATCCTTTCGGCCTGCCGTTTGAGGCCGGCGGAATGGATCTTCATGTCCGGCGCGGACGGCCGCGGACCGGGCGTAGGGGACTTCGACGGCGCCGGACGCGTCGGCGTGGCGCTCGGGGACGGGATCGGAGCCGGTGGAGCGTACGTCGGCGTCGGGGTCAGGGTGGGTGACGGAGTGGGCGATCCGGTCGGCGACGGGCTCGCGGACGGCGTCGTGCTCGGCGGCGGCGTCGTGCTCGGCGGCGGTGTCGTGCTCGGCGGCGAAGTCGGAGTGGGGGATCCGGTCGGCGAGGGGGTACCGGTCGGAGTCGGGACGGGTGTCGCGGACTCCGTCGAGGTGGGTTCTGGCCCTGGCCTCTCGGTCGGTGACGTGGACATCCGATCATTATCCCGTCCACCTCGTACGGTGGGCGAAACCGGTCATTTCACTGCTGTTCCAATTCAGTTTCCGCAGTGTTAATGCTCAGGCGAGCAGTCCCCTGCCGGTGATGAGGGGCAGGTCGAGGGCGGTCAGCAGGCCGGGGCCGGCCTCGACGACGGTGGGGACGGCGTTGACGAGGCGCATCGCGGTGGCCTTCAGTCCCGCCGTGTTGTGGTCGCCGTCGCTGCCGAGGAGCTGCAGGTCGACGGTGTAGTTCGGCTCGCCGCGCACCTCGACGCGGTAGCAGCCCTTGCCCGCGGGCTGCGGCCAGTCGGGGGCGAGGTCGTCGCGCAGGCGGGTGACGTGCTCCAGCACGATGACCGGACGGCCCCCGCGCATGCCGCGGACCTCGAAGCGCAGCGCGGCGGCGGTGCCCTTCTCGATACGGCCCGCGTCGACGTCGAACGCCTCCGGAGCGGGCAGGCGCGTGTGCCACTCCTCCAGGCCGTCCAGCTCGACGTCGAGCCCGGCGGCGAGCTGGCGTACGACGCTGCCCCAGGCGAGGGACAGGACACCCGGCTGGAGCAGCATCGGCGGGTCGTCCATCGGACCGCCGAAGCCCATGATGTCGAACAGCACCGTGGCCTGGTCGTACGTCGCGTAGTTGAGGATCTCCAGGCAGCGGACCTCGGTGATGCGCTCGCTGATGCTCGTGACGGTCAGCGGGAGCCAGTCGTTGGCGAAGCCGGGGTCGACGCCGTTCACCCAGATCGACGCGCCGCCGTCGAGGGCGGCCTGCCGGATCGGCGAGCCCATCGCCTCGTCGGGGAACTGCAGGAACACCGGGCTGCTGGAGACGACGTTCACGCCCGCGCGGAGGATGCGCTGCAGGTCGTCGAGGGCCTCGGCGAGCCGTACGTCCGCCATGGAGGTGTAGACGACGCAGTTGGGGCGGAGCGCGAGGACGGCGTCGGCGTCGTTCGTGGCGGTGACGCCCAGCGGCTGGAGGCCGGCGAGCTCCCCGGCGTCGCGGCCGACCTTGGCCGGGTTGGAGACCCACACGCCGGCGAGTTCGAGGTCGGGACGCGCGGTGATGCCGATCAGGGCGTTGCGGCCGACGTTCCCGGTGCCCCACAGCACCACGCGATAGGTCATGCGCCTACTCCTCAGGTCACAGGTCGGGGAGGCCGAGGTCCAGGGTCGGCTGGTCGGTGCCGCCGTCGACCTCCAGGACGCGGCCGGTGACGAACGCGCCCGCCGGCGAGGCCAGGTAGAGCACGGTCGCGGCGATCTCCTCCGGGTCGCCGATGCGGCGGAGCGGGGTGTTGTTCTCCATGGTCGTCCGCAGCCCGTCGTCGCTCGTCACGATCTCCAGGGCGGAGGTGGCGACCGAGCCGGCGGCGATGGCGTTGACGCGGACGCGCGGCGCCAGGTCGCTCGCTGCCAGCCGGGTGTAGTGCGCGAGGGCCGCCTTGGCCGTGCCGTAGGCCAGGAAGCCGCGGCCGGTGATGCGGCCCATCACGGAGGAGATGTTGACGATCGAGCCCTCGGTCATGTGCGGCACGGCCGCGCGGTTCAGGGCGTGCGCGATCCCGACGTTGAAGTGGAAGGCGTCGGCCAGGAACTCATGCGAGGTGTCGAGGAAGGCGCGGGGCATCGTGCCGCCGACGTTGTTGACGACCACGTCGATGCGGCCGAAGGCGTCCATCGCCGAGGCTGCCAGCCCGGCGGCCGCCGTCAGGTCGGTCAGGTCGGCGGGGACGACCACGGCACGCCGCCCCGCGTCCTCGATCTCGCGGGCGACCTTGCGGAGCTGGTCCTCGCTGCGGGCCGAGATGAGCACGTCGGCGCCGGCCTGGGCCAGGGCCACCGCGGTCGCGGCCCCGATCCCGCGCCCGGCACCCGTGACGATGGCGGCCCGGTCGGTCAGGCGAAAACGGTCCAGGATCACGACGCGAGCCTAAGCAGAACTAGAACACGTTTCAATAGTCCGCCAATCGATGCCAGATCGGCAAACTTTCCGGCTCGGCATCTTTTCCGGCTCGGAAAGATCCGGTACGGTGGTCGCATGGCCGCCGATGAGACGGCTCCCCTGGGGTTGCGGGAGCGCAAGAAGCAGGAGACGCGGGCCGCGCTGAGCTGGGCGACGATCCGACTGAGCGTCGAACACGGGTGGGACGGCGTGACGGTGGAGGACATCGCCGCGGAGGCGAACGTGTCCGTACGCACCTTCCGCAACTACTTCTCCAGCAAGGCCGAGGCGTTCGTCGCCCGGCATCTCGACCGCATGCTGCACGTCGCGGACGACCTGCGCGCCCGCCCCGCGGACGAGCCCCTGCCCGAGGCGATCAGGCACGCGTTGCTGGCACGCTTCGCGCCCGAGCCCGGAGACGACCGGTCACCACGGAGCCGGGAGTGGCTCGACCAGTGGGTCAAGGCCATCCGCCTCATGATCACCGAGCCGGACGTGCAGGGCGAGTTCCTCAAGGCCAGCGTGATCGTTCAGAAGGAGCTGGCCGAGGCGATCGCCGAGCGCACCGGCACGGACGCGACCCGGGACCTCTATCCCACCCTCGTCGCCGGCGCGACCGGCGCTGCCACCACGGCCGCCATGGACCAGTGGCTGCGCTCCGACCCGACAGTCCCGGTCAGCGCGCTCCTGAACGACGCGCTCGACCGGCTCTGGGCCGGCCTGCCCGTCCCCTGATCCCAGCCCTGCATCAGCCCCGCGTGCTCCGGAAGCCGCCGGGCCATTCCGTCATGCCTTCTCACCAGGAAGAACACAATGATCAACGACGTCGTCATCGCCGGAGGCGGGCCCAACGGGCTCATGCTGGCCTGTGAGCTCAGCCTCGCCGGAGTACACCCGATCGTGCTCGAGCGGCTGCCGGAGCCGAGCCGGGAGCCCCGCGCCAACGGCCTGGTCGGCCAGGTCGTGCGCATGCTCGACCGCCGGGGCCTGTACGAGCGCCTCAGCGGGAGCGAGGTACCGCCGCGGCCGACGCCCGCGTACATCTTCGGCGCGCTGCGCCTGGACCTGGCGATGCTGGAGGACAACCCGATCTCCCTACTGCCGGTGCCGCAGGTGCGCATCACCCAGGTTCTGGCCGAGCGCGCCGCCGAGCTCGGGGTGGAGATCCGGCACGGTCACGAGCTCGTCGACCTCGACCAGGACGATGAGGCGGTGACCGCCACCGTCGCGGGCCCGGACGGCTCCTACCGGATCAGAGCCCGCTACCTCGTCGGCGCGGACGGCGGGCACAGTGTGACGCGCAAGCGGTCCGGCATCGACTTCCCGGGCGTCACCAGGGACGACACCGTCTCCCGCACCGTGAACGCCTACCCGCCGGCCGCCTGGGTGGATCCCGCGGCCGGGACGCTCGACGTCCCCGGCTACGGGGTCATTCCCCTGGTCATGCACCACCGCACCGAGCGCGGCATGTTCGCCTTCGCGCCGCTCCCGGGGCGGGAGCCGCTGGTCACCACCATGGAGTGGGGCGGACCGGAAGACGGCGACCGGCCGATGAGCCTGGAGGAGATGCGGGAGAGCATCCGCCGGGTTCTCGGCGTCGACATGCCGCTCAGCCCGCCGAACGGTGACGGGCCCCACCTGCTGCGGCGGTTGACGGGCGGCAACACGCGGCTGGCCGAGCGGTTCCGCGACCGGCGGGTCTTCCTCGTCGGCGACGCCGCGCACGTGCACTCCGCGATCGGCGGGCCCGGGCTCAACCTCGGCCTGCAGGACACCGTCAACCTCGGCTGGAAGCTGGCGTCCGAGGTCCTCGGGCACGCCCCGCCCGGACTGCTCGACACGTACGAGACCGAGCGGCGCCCCGTGGCCGAGCGCGTGGTCATGCACACGCAGGCGCAGTCCGCGCTCATCGCGCCCGGCGGCGAGGTGACCGCGCTGCGCGAGCTGTTCACCGAGCTGCTCCGCGACCAGAGCACCGTGCAGCGCGTCGCGGACCTGATGGCGGGCGCGGACATCCGGTACGACATGGGGGTACCGGACGCGCATCCCCTGGTCGGACGGTGGGCGCCGGATCTCGTGGTGCGCACCGAGACCGGGACGGTCCGGCTGGCGGAGCTGACCCGGGCCGCCCGACCGCTCCTGCTGGACCTGACGGAGGACGCCTCCCTCGTACGGGCCCTGTCCCCGTGGGGCGATCGGATCGACCTCGTCGCCGCGCGCCCGCACGGTCCCGAGCCGTCGGCCACCGCGCTGCTGCTCCGGCCGGACGGCTACGTCGCCTGGGCGGGCGACATGGAGGCGGAGGGTCTCGAGGCGGCCGTACGGCGGTGGTTCGCACTCTGAGATGCCTCTGGGAAGTGCTTCTTACGCTGACGCCGTCCGTAAATGATCTTCCGGGAGCCCCCGCCGGGCGGGGGCTCCCGCTCCGTACGGGGCCAGGCCCGGCGTGATCAGCGCCAGAGCACGGCGAACTGCGTCCGGCTCGTGCACCTCGTCTTCCGGAGCACATTGCTGATGTGCTTCTTGACGGTGTCCACCGTCACGTGGAGATGTTCGGCGATCTCCTGATTGGTCAGACCCGTGGCGACGAGATCGGCGATCTGCAGTTCACGCTGGGTGAGAGGCTCATGGTCCAGGGCACGGGAATCGCCGGAGAAATACTGCCGGAGCGACGGGATCAGCAATCGCCCGAGTTGGTATGAGATCAGCCTTTCCCGGAGCCCCGCATATCGGCTGCCCGCGAACGGAATGGTCAGCGTCGCGTGATCGACCGGGCACGCCGGGATGAGGACCTTCACCATTTCATGGCCTTCTCGCGGCGCCGAGGTCGGAGGGAAGGCGTTCTTCAGGTGCCAGCGGGCGATGAACTCCTCGACGAAGGCGCGCGGGAAACGGCCGTGCGGCCGTCCATCCCGCCCCTCGCCGCACACCGTGGTGCCGTCCGACCGCCCGACCACGAATGCGTGCGGCCAAGCGAAATGACGCGCCAAAGAGTCCAATAGTCGGTTACAGAGGTCCGGACCGCTGGTCGCCTCGACCACGCTGTCCAGAACATGGAATATGCGGCGGAAATCGTCGATTCCCAGACCATCATCGCAAGCCGGCAGTATCGTCATCGCGCCCCCGAAGGTGCACCGGGAAGACAGGTCTACGTCCGGTCAAGTTGATCAACAACCAACGTTAACCCACAACGACGATCATGGCGAGAAACTTGACGATCTTTTGGGAATTCGCCCGCTCCCGTACCGGCTGCGGCACCGGTACGGCGGCCACCGCGACGGCGATCCGGCCACGACGGGAACGGCCGCCTTCCACTTTTGGGCCATGACATAAGAGGCGGCCAAACTTAACATCGGCAGGGCCGCCGCCGGAGACACCGGCCGGCGGAGCGCAGCCACTCCCCACCGGGACGCGCCTCGATCATGGGAGGTTTCGTCATGCAGCACGACACCATCGGCAGCGGTCAGGCACTCGACCTCATCGTCGGCGACCTGGAGAAGGACATCCCCACCGGCGACTCCGCCGTGGTCAGCACCTGCTTCCGGACCGAGTACTGCATCTGATCTGGCACGACCACCTGCCTTGAAGGGATTCGTCATGCAGCACGACACCGTCCTCGCCGGCAGTGAGCAGGCACTCGATCTCGTCGTCGGCGACCTCGAGAAGGACATCCCCACCGGCGACTCCGCCGCGATCAGCACCTGCCACCGCATCTACTGCATCTGAGCCGGCTCGAGCAGCGCCTCGATGGCGCCGGGCGCGGAGCGGAACGGCGGCACGACGCCCGGCGCCGGGACCACCAGAGGGTTGCGCGTATGACCGACGTCCTGTGGGCTCCCGTGGCGTCGTCGGAGACCCCGGAGCCAGGCACACTCGATCTCTCCCCCGCCGTACGAAGGGTCATCGCCGCCGTACGCGCCGGCACGGCGGGCGGCATGTTCCCTCCCGTGGCCCGGAGGCACCCCGAGGGCGTCCTCGCGGTCGACCGGCACCTGGCCGGTGACGCCGACGCACGGCTTCTCGCACGCGCCTTCGGCGAGGCGCGGTTCGCCCCGGTGCTCGACCTGCTCGACCGCATCGACGCCTGGTGCCGGCCGGCGGCGGGCCGCCTCGCCGCGGTCATCGCGCCGGACGTGCTGAGCGTGACCAACGCCGAACTGTTCGGCCCCGTCGTCGCGGAGGCGTTCACGCTCTGCGCCGCCAGGCGGGGGACCGACGTCGTTCCCGGGCGGTGGGCGTGGTTCGCCGCGTTCCTGGACCTGTTCGGCGAGCGGCTCGAGGGGGATCTGCGCGGGTCGTGGTTCGAGGAGCCGGAGTTCGCGCCTCCGGTCACCGCGTTGTGGGCGCACGACGCGGAGACGCACAACGGAGGTGCGCGCGTGCTCCGCCTCCGGATGGAGGGCGGCGGGCGTGTCGCCTACAAAGCACGGCCGACGGGCGGCGAGGCGCTGTTCCTGGCCGAGTGCCGGACCGGCGAGGGCGGCTTCCCCGAAGGCCCGCCCACGTCGGTGTTCGCGTTGCTGAACGAGCTGCCGCCCGCGTCCGGCGAGATCCGCCTGCCGGTCCTGCGCTGCCGAAGCGACGGGGACCGTGCCCATTCCTGGCAGGAGTGGATCGAACCGCCCGCGCAGTGGGGCACGATCCGCCGATCCGAGGACGACGACCTCCGTCTCGACGGGACGCTCCTGGATCCGGCCGAGGCGCCGCGCTTCTGGCATCGTGCCGGTTCGCTGACCGCGGCCTGTTTCGGCTTCGGGATCGGCGACCTCGGCGAGGGCAACATCCTGGCCGGCGCGCGCGCCGCCGCCGACGAGCCGTTGCTGTACCCGGTCGATCTGGAGGTCTTCTTCGCGCCCGTCGCGCGGCTGTACGACACCGGCCTGGTGCCGGACACCCTCCACGGCGGCACCCACCACGCGGGGCTGGAGAACGTCGCCCGCTGGTGCGGCGTGGACGGCCCGGCGGCCTGCTTCCTCCCGGCGCCCGGAGGCGGGCTGCGGCTGGTCCTCCCCCGTGAACCGTTCGCGCGCGCACGGACGCGCTCGGTCGTCGCCGACCGGCTGGGGAACACCGGATACGGCCGGTACCTGCCCGCGTTCCTGCGCGGCATGTTCGACGCGTGGACGCTGATGTGCGTGCACCGCGACCGGGTCCGGCGTGTCCTCGCGGACGCGAGTGCCGGGCGGTTCGTCCGGGTCCTCACCAGGCCGACCGCCGAGTACGCCGAGGCGCTGAACTCCTGGCCGCCGGCCGGTGAGAACGTCTTCGGCCGGGAGGAACTCGAGCAGCTGGCCCGGCTCGACGTCCCCTACTTCTTCCGCGCGGCCGACGGCGGACCGTTGCTCGTCGTCGACCCGCCGTCCTCCGTCCGCGAGGTGGAGTCCACGATCGGCGAGCTCCGGCCACCGGCGGTGCGCGGTGGTGAGAACCTCGACCTCGCCGGCCTCGGCGTCGCCCTCCGGGACGCCGTCGAGCACGTCTTCGGGGACGTCGCCGAGCACACCGTCTCCGACTCCCGGTACGGCGTCCGGCTGCGCCTGTCCGGGCCGGACGCCGGCGAGGTCGGATTCGACTGGCCGCAGGCCGGCCGCCGGGTCACCTATTCCTGGGATCGGGCGAAGGTCCGGCTGCGGCTCGATCCGCTGGAGACGCCGCCCACGCCCGCGGACGCCGCAGAGGAGATCCGCCGCCGGCTCCTGCGGCTCGACCGTGTCGACGCGGCGTTGCGGAGCCGGTGGGCCGACGACGGATTCGCCGACACCGCGCTCGACGAACGGCTGGCCGCGCTCACCGGCACGGCCATGACCTGGTTGCGCGACGTCGTGGCGCGGTACGGCTGGCCCGGCGAGACCCTCGTGGGGCGATCGGCGGCCGGGGCGGCGTGCCGTCTCGTCCAGCACGCCGACGGGCCCCGCGACTTCCAGGACCGCTGCCTCGCCCTCATCCGCCGTGCCGCGACGGTCGGCGACGTGCCCTGGCGGCAGGTCGCGTACGTGACGGACGCGCTGTGCGTCCGTGACGGCCGGCCGCAGCTCTTCGGCACCAAGTTCCGCGCCGTCGAGGGCAGGCTCGAGCCCTTTCCCATCGAACGACCCGAACTGGTCGACGAGCGCCGGAGACGCATGGGCATGGAGCCGCTGAACCGTTACGCGGCGCGCCTGCGGCGACGCTTCCCGCTCACCGGGACAGAGGAAGGCAGGGCCTCGTGACCACCGATGCGACCTCCGACGCGACCGATGCGACCGCCGATGACGGCGCCGTGGACTGGGACGCCCTCGCGGACCGTCACTGGGACAGGACCCCCGTCGTCCTGCCCGGGCGGGAAGAGGAACCCCCGGTGGACGCGGGCCGCGCCTTCGACGTGGTCGTCGCCGCCGCCGCGCCCTTCCGCGCCGGCACGAGGTTCCGCGCGCTGCCGGACGTGCGGTTCTTCACCGCCGCCGGCCGGATCCGCGCTCCCGGCGACCGGCTTCCCTGCCCGGACGACCCGACGGTGGATCACTATCTGAAACGCCTCGACGGCGAGCCGAGCCTGCTCGGCGTCGAGCAGCCGCTGATGCTGGACTTCGCCCTCTGGTCCCGGATACGCGATCTGATCCGGCCGTTGTGGCAGCGGGTGGGGTTCCCCGTGCTGCCCGTCGTGGCGGAGCTGACGGTCGGCGACGGCCTCGGCCGGGACGGCGGCGCGGCCACGCACGCGGTTCTGACCTGGGTGCTCCGTGGGCACATGGAGGTCCGGGTGGAGGACGGCGCCGAGACGCTGCGGGTCCGGCCGGGAGATCTGCTCTATCGGCCTGGCCACCGGTGCCGGGAGAGCCACGAGAACGGCTGTCTCGCGCTCCACCTCCGGATCCCGATGGATCCGCGCCTGCCGACCGCGGCGGTGACCGGCCTGATCGCCGACCTTCTGCAGGCGCGGCGCGCCGACGGCGGGCGGGTGCCGTACCTGCCGTTCCCGCCGCCACGCGACCCCGACGGCGTGGTCACGCCGATCGCGCCGCTGGTCTCCGCGGGTGAGGAGCTGAGCGGCGCGGCCGGCGACCCCGAGCTGAACCGCGTCCTGCGCGTCCAGTGGGCGCGGCGGGTCAGCGCCTGCGGCCTCGAACCCGTCCCCGAGCCGGGCGCGCCCGCCGCGCTGACGCCGGATCATCTGATCCGGCTCACCGGCGAGGTCATCCGCATGCCGGACGGGCCCGGTGCCGCGCTCTGGGCGGTCAACGGTCACGTGTTCGCCGTGCGCGGGACGTCGGCCGACGGTCTCCTCGACCGGCTGCGGACCCCGGTCACCGTCGGCGAGCTGACCGCAGGCGGCGACGGCCTCCTCCCGCTTCTGCACAGGCTGTCCGCCCTGCGCGGCATCGAGGTCCTGGAAGGCTCATGCTGACGATCGAGAAGAGCTTCGACTGGGCGACGTTCGCCGCCCGCTACTGGGACCGGCGGCCCGTCCTCTACAAAGCGGTCCTCGACAAAGCCGTCCACGACAAGGCCGTTCTGGACGAGGCCGTCGTGTCGGCGCCGTTCGCCGAGACGGAGGTGTTCCGCGCCGCCGTACGCGCGTCGCAGCCGCCTCACACGACGGTGCAGTTCACCGTCGAGCGGTCGCAGCGGCCGGATCCGGGCGATCTCCTGCCGCGGGGCGACGACGGGTCCTTCGACGGGTACGACGCGCGGCTGACCGCCCGGCTGGGCGGCCGGCGCTACGCGCTGATCGTCAACGGCTTCCACTCTTTCGACCCCGGGCTGTGGACGCGCGAGCGCGCGTTCTACGCGGGCCTGTGGGAACAGGTCGGCCTGCCGCTGACCGGGGCGATCACCACGCTGTTCCACGGCACGTACGAGCACAGCCCGGTCGGTGTGCACAAGGACCGCTTCGCGACCTTCATGTTCGGGCTCCGGGGGCGCAAGCGCATGCGCTTCTGGACGGAACGGCCGTGGTCCGAGCCGGTGTCCACAGTCCTGGACTACCAGCCGTACGTTCCGGAGTCCTTCGCGGCCGAGGTCGAACCCGGGGACCTGCTGTACTGGCCGGCGAGCTACTACCACGTCGGGGAGAGCGGCGGGAGCGGACCCGCCACCAGCGTGAACGTCGGGGTGCCCCGCGAGGAGCACCATGCCGAATACGACCTGCAGGACGTCCTCGTCGGCGTCGGCGCGGCGCTCATGGGCGGCCGCGACGGCGCGCGCCGCCTGCCGCCGGTGGACGCAGCGCTGACCGCTCCCGGCCCGGACGGCACCGGCCGGCTCGCGCCGGACCTCCCTCCTGCGCTGCGGCACGCCGTCCCGGCGGTTCCCGCGGACCGGGTCGGTGAGGTGTCGCTCCGCCGCTGGACGGCCTGCGGGTTCGAGCCCGTCCCGGCACCGGCGCCGCACCGTCCGGTCCGCGACGACACGGTCGTGCGCGGGGACGCGAGGTTCCCGGTGCTGTGGGACGGCGGCGGCATATGCGCCGTCAACGGGCACGCGGTCCGCACGCCGTTCTCCCCACGCGAGCTGCGGACGATCCTGTCGCCGCTGGCCTCTGGTGACCCGGTGCGCGTGGGCGACCTGCCCGGCGGCGACGAGACACGACGGCTGCTCACGGCCTTGGAGGGCTTCCGCGGCATCACGCGCGTCGAGTGACCCGCCTCAGTAAGGCGACGCTCCGGAGGTCAGCCACGCCAGGTGCTCGACCAGCAGGTCACGGAACACCCGGGACTCGCGGAGGTCCGGGCCGAAGACCTCGGTGATCCCCAGCAGCGCGTCCACCACCTCGTCCGGCCGCACCGCGCGAGCGACGGCCATGCGCAGGTGGTCGGCGAGCGGGTCGTCGAGCGGCTTGGCCGTCCAGACGTGCCGCATCCAGGCCGCGACGGCCAGCGCCGCCCAGCGCGGCTCCGCCCCGGCCGCGAGCCGGTCGCGGACGACGCCGAGCAGGCGCTGCGGGAGCTTCTGCGAGCCGTCCATCGCGATCTGCGCCGTGCGGTGCTTGAGCGCCGGGTTGGCGAAGCGCGTCAGCAGCGACGCCTTGTACTCCTCCAGGTCGAACCCGGTCGGGACGGTGAGCGTCGGGGTCGCGTCCTCGTCCATGTAGAGGCGCAGGGCGTCGCCGAGCACGTCGACCGCGTCGGAGACGTACTCGAACCGCGCGCCGAGGTAGGCCAGCATCGAGTGCGTGCCGTTGAGCAGCCGCAGCTTCATCAGCTCGTACGGCGCGACGTCCTCGGTGAAGATGGCTCCGGCCTTCTCCCAGGCGGGGCGGCCCGCGGCGAAGGAGTCCTCGATCACCCACTGCGTGAACGGCTCGGTCACCACCACGCCTTCGTCGCGGACCCCGAGGAGGCGCTCGGCCTCGTCCAGGTCCTCGGCCGTGGTCGCGGGGACGATCCGGTCCACCATCGTGGCCGGGAACGCCGTGTCGCAGGTGATCTTCACGCCCGCCCGCTCGGCGTACTCCTCGACCAGTCCGCGCAGCGTCGCCCCGTTGGACGTCAGGTTGTCGCAGCACAGCACGGTCACCGGCGCCTCACGCCGGGCCAGGCCGCGGACGAGCCGGCCGATGACCGTACGCGGCTCGCGGCCGGTGATGTCCAGGCAGATCTCCGGGTCGTCGAGACGGAGCCGCCCGGTCGCCGGGTCGTGCCGGTAGCCCTTCTCCGTCACGGTCAGCGAGACGACCCGCACCTCCGGATCGGCGATCCGGTCGGCGGTCGCGTCGCCGGTGAGCACCTCCCGGACCGCGCCGATGATCCTCGCCGACACGCCCTCGGGGCCGCGTTCGAGCACGCTGTACAGCCCGTCCTGCGGGGCGAGCCGGTCGGCCACCGCCGCGCTGCGCTGGGTGATGCCGCAGATCCCCCAGCCGTCGCCGGCGTCCTCGGTGTAGACCGCCTGGTGCGCCCGGTGGAACGCGCCGATTCCCAGGTGCACGATCCCCACCGACGACGGCACCTGCCGCGGCCGGGTCGTCAGTGACAGCCGCATGGTGTCCTCCAGTTGATCGGTACTCACATCACCGCCCCGATCTGCCAGGGCGCGAACTCCTCGTCGCCGGGGCCGAGCTCCTCGCCCGCCGTCCGGCGGCCCGAGGCGACCTCCAGCACCAGCCGGAAGATCCGCTCGCCCATCATCGCGGTCTCCCCGGCCGAGACGTCAAGGTCCATGTCCTCGGCCATCGCGCGGTAGGCCTCCGGCGTCGCGGCCAGGTTCAGGCCGGGCACCGGCCGGCAGCCGTCCGCCGGGCCACCGCCGGTCGTGACGCACATGACGGTCGCGCCGCCCGCGATCTGCCCGGTCGCGGCCACGGCGACCTGCCCGGGAGTGTCCATGAAGACGAGCCCGCGTTCGGTCACGGGCTCGGCGTACTCGTAGACCGCGGTCAGCGGCGACGTACCGCCCTTCGCCACCGCCCGCTCCGGCGCGTCCGGCTCGCTCGGCGACGGGAGGCCGACGTGCCGCTCCCACCAGCGGATCCGGTCGCCCAGCCGCTCCGCCACCGCCGGTGCGGCGGCGCGGCGCTTCAGCAGGTGCTCGGCGCCGTGCGTCTGCGGCGTGCCGGCCAGGACGGCGGTGCCGCCGTGCCGGACGAGCAGGTCGGCCGCCGCGCCGAGCGCCGGGTTCGCGGGCCCGCCCGTGCCGGTGTCGGCCAGGCCGAGCACGAGTCTCGAAGCGGGTACCGGCGTGCGCTCGGCCCGATCCGCCTCGGGCAGCAGTTCGCGGACCACCTCGACGCCGTGCCGTACGGTCGCCGCCGTGCCGCCCATCTCCTGGATCGTCATCGTCGGCGTGCCCTCGGGCAGGTCGAACCCGGTGAGCTGGGCCACCTCGCAGCCGAGCCCGACCACGAGCAGGGCCGCGAAGTTCGGGTGCCGGGCGTAGCCGTTCAGGGTGCGCCGCAGCAGCCGGATGCCGTCGCCGTCGGCGGCCATCCCGCAGCCCGTGCCGTGCGTGAGGGCCACGACGCCGTCGACGTTCGGGAACTCCTCCGCGAAGGCCGCCGACCGGCTCGCGATCATCTTCGCGACCGTCGCGGAACAGTTCACCGACGTGAGGATGCCGATGTGGTTCCGGGTGCCGACCCGCCCGTCCGGGCGGACGATCCCCTGGAAGGTCGCCGGCGAGGCCTCGCCGGACGCGTGCTCCCGCGGGCCCGCACCGGCCCGCGCCACCGCGACATCCTCACGCCGAGCCATCATCCCGTCAGCCGTTCTGCACCCAGGCGTGCTCGGGATCGAGGTAGGGGATCATCCGCCGGCCCTCGCCGGCCATGAACCACAGGTAGCACATCGAGTAGCCCGGGGCGGCGACGACCGGGTGGTACCCGGCCGGGATCGCGGCGACGTCGCCGTCGCGGACGGTGAAGCACTCCTCGCCCTCGCCGTCGTAGCGGATCTGCACGCCGAAGCCGTTCCCCGGCTCGAACTTGAACAGGTAGACCTCCTCGAGCCTGACCTCACGGGGCGGCTCGTGGGTGTCGTGCTTGTGCGGCGGGTAGCTCGACCAGTTCCCCGGCGGGTTGATCGTCTCCCCGAACAGCATCCGCCCGGCGTCGTCGCCCGGGCCGAGGACCGTCCGGACCGTACGGGACCAGTTGCCCTCACCGCGCTCGTCGACCTGCTGGTCGTCCGGGCCGATGATCCGCGCCCGACCGGGCGTGCCGTCGCCCAGCGGGGCGCTCGCGATGACGAGCTGCGCAGGGCCGCCGGTCGCCCGGAACGTCAGCGCGTGTCCCGGCGGGGCGTACACCGTGTGGCCCGGCCCGTCGAACACGCCGCTCCGGCCGCCGGCCGTGCCCAGCCCGTCGACGTCGACGACGCCCGTGAGGACCACCGCGACGATCTCCTCCTCGCGGTTCAGCTCCAGGGTCTCGCCCTCGGCCAGGTCGGCCAGGTCGAGGCCGATCAGCTCGGTGTCCTTGCCCGGGGTCAGCAGGGTCTTCAATCTCTCTCCTTGATCTGGGTGACCAGCTGGGTGGGGTTGACGAAACGCAGTGCCGCGACGAGCAGCACGAGCATGGACAGGGTGTAGATGACCGCCATCGCGTCGATCTCCTGCTGCGCGCGGATGCCCGCCGCCGAGACCGAGTAGTACAGCGCGACGACGAGGGTCTGGCTGTCGGCCCCGGCGGTGAGGAAGGTCAGCTCGAACATGCCGACCGTCCGCACGAGGACGAGGATCGCCGCGGCGAGCATGCCGGGGATCAGCAGCGGGCCGAGGATCCGCGTGAAGATCACCCAGGTCTTGGCGCCGCACATGCGGGCCGCCGCCTCGATCTTCGGGTCGATCTGCTCGATGAACGGCGTCATCACGAGGATGACGAACGGCACCGCCGGCACCAGGTTGGCCAGGATCACGCCGCTCAGCTTCCCGGCCAGGTGGAACTTGTAGAGCACGGTGGCCAGCGGCACGCCGTACGTGATCGGCGGGATGAGGATCGGCAGCAGGAACGCGACCATGAGCACCCGTTTGCCGGGGAAGTTCCGGCGGGCCAGCGTGTACGCGGCGGGGACGCCGACGATGACCGAGATCACGACCACGGCGATCGCGACCTCCAGCGTCACCGTGAGGACGCTGCCGAGGTCGAACTCCTTCCACGTCGCGCCGTACCAGTGACGCGTCCAGCCCTTCGGCAGCCAGCCGCCGAACCACTTGGTGCCGAACGAGTTGACGACGACCGAGCCGACGATGCCGACCAGGATGAGCAGGAAGAAGACGACCGCGCCCCAGACGATCCAGGCCCCGGGCCGCAGCGCGACCCGCCTCGGCGCCTTCTCCTCGGCGACGCGCGGCGCTTCGGTGCTGATGGTCGCGCTCACCTCCTCACTCCCTCCGCGGACGGCTCGTACCTCGCCGTCCACATGCTGGTCTCCAGCCCCCTGTCGGGGGCCCACCCCCGACCTCCTGCTCGCTCGTCGGCTCGCCGCTCGGTCAAAGTGGTCATCCCTTGCCTCCCGTCGCTCCGCGGTACAGGCGGGCGCGCCAGCCGAGGACGAGACCGATCACGATCAGCTCGACGGCACCCATGATCATCGCGATGGCCGAGGCCATGGAGTAGTCGTACTGCTCGAAGGCGGCGTGGAACGCGGCGATGGAGATCACCCGCGTCTGCCGCGCGGGCTCACCGACCATGATCGCCGAGGGGAACACCGAGAAGGCCAGCACGAACGACAGGCAGAACGTGATGGCCAGGCCCGGCGCCAGCAGCGGCAGCGTGATGGTCCGGAACCGCTGCCACCAGCCCGCCCCCAGCGTCGCCGCCGCGCGCTCCAGCGTCGGGTCGATCCCGGTGAGGTACGACAGCGTGAGCAGGAACGCGAAGGGGAAGCCGGTGATGACGAGCGAGAAGACGACGCCCCAGTAGTTGTGCGTGAGGCGCACCGGCTGGTCGACGATCCCGACGTCCATGAGGATCCGGTTGAGCCACCCCGTCGGTCCCATGAAGGCGAGCAGGCCCTCGGCGGTGAGCACCGTGCCGAGCGTGATCGGCACGACGAGGATCGTCGTGATGGTGCGCTTGCCGCGGAACCTGCCCCGCATCCGGTACGCGATCGGCACCGAGGCCAGGACGTTGAACAGCGCCGCCGGCAGGCCGATCTTCAGGGTCGTCCAGATCGTGTCGCGGAGGTACGGGTCGCCGAAGAAGTTCCGGTAGTCGGCGAGTGGCCCGGACCCGTACTTGCTCACCGCCTCCGAGCCGGGCTGCGGCTGGAACGACAGCTGCAGCCCGTACACGAAGGGGTAGATGAACAGCGCGACGACGAAGACGACCGCGGGCAGCAGGAGCAGCAGCGTACGGTCGACGCCGCGCTCGGCGAGCCGGTGCCGCAGCGCGATCCGCGGCTGCGCGACCGTCGCCACCTACGCCACCTCCTCGGGCGCCGCCGGGCTCTCGGCGGCGAACACCAGCACCCGCTCCGGCGGCACCGACACCGTCACCCGATCGCCGGGCGCCAGGCGCGTCCCGGCCCGCAGGTGCAGCTCGACGCCGTCGTCCGTACGGGCCTGGATGGCCTGCTCGCGGCCCTGGTACTCCACGACCTCGACGGCGACCTCGGTGGCGTTCGGGCCGGCGCCGACCGTGAAGTCCTCGGGCCGGATCGCGGCGACCGCCCGTTCGCCGAGGTCGTCGCGCCGGACGCCGGTGAGCCCGCCGTCCCCGAGGCCGCCGAGCACGACCGTCTTCTCGTTGACCTGCGTCACCGGCAGCTCGAGCTCGTTGCGGTAGCCCATGAAGCCGGCGACGAACCGGTTGGCCGGCTCGGTGTAGACGTGCTCGGGCGAGCCGATCTGCTGCACCTTGCCCTGGCGGAGCAGGACGAGCCGGTCGGCCAGAGAAAGCGCTTCCTCCTGGTCGTGCGTGACGTAGATGGTGGTCAGGCCGAGCGTCTGGTGGATGCGCTTGATCTCGGTGCGCATCTCCAGCCGCAGCTTGGCGTCGAGGTTCGACAGGGGCTCGTCCATCAGCACGAGCGGCGGCTCGAGGACGATGGCGCGGGCGATCGCGACGCGCTGCTGCTGGCCGCCGGACAGCTGCCCGGGGAACTTGTCGGCGTGCTCCGTGAGCTGGACGAGGTTGAGAGCCTCCTCGACGCGGCGGCGCGCGTCGGCCTTGGGGACCTTGGCCATGCGCAGGCCGAAGCCGATGTTGCCGCGCACCGACATGTGCGGGAACAGCGCGTAGTTCTGGAACACCATGCCGAACCCGCGCTGCTCCGGCGGCAGGCCGTCGATGCGGCGGTCGTCGAGCGAGATCGCGCCGCCGGTCAGCGGCAGCAGCCCGGCCAGGCAGTTCAGCGCGGTCGACTTGCCGCAGCCGGAGGGACCGAGCAGGGCCACGAACTCGCCGCCCGTGATGGTCAGGTCGAGCCCGTCGAGGGCGCGCACACCCCCGAACTCCCGGGTGACGTGGTCGAGCCGCAGCTCGGAGATCTTGGTCTGGCTCACTTCCGCTCCTCGCGGGTGCCGCGCCGGTCGGACGCCCGGCTCACTTGTGCACCTTTCCGCCGCCGACGGTCCGGTCCCACTGGTCGAAGGCCGCGGTCTGCTGCTCGGCGGGCAGCGACGTCTCCATGGGGAACTGGGTGAGCCACTTGTCGTACTCGGGTCGGCCGAACTGCTGGATCACCTGCTGGGACTTCGGCGGGGCCATGGAGATCGTGACGCCGTTGACCGCCGGGCCCGGGTAGAAGTAGCCGGTGTCGTACGCCTTGGCCTGCTGCTGGGGAGTGAGCATCGACTTGATCAGCTGGATGTCCGCGGAGAGGACGTCGGCGGAGACTCCGCGCGGGATGACGGCGTACTGCGCGTCGTTCACCCAGTGCATGCCCTTGAGGTAGGTGACCTTGACGCCCGGCGGCACCTGGCCGAGCGCCCGCGGGTTGATGTCCCAGCCGGTCATGGTGGCGACCATGTCGGCCGACCCGTTGGCCAGGTTGGTCATCGTCTCGGACGTCTTGGACGGGTAGTAGTCGACGTACTTGCCGAGGTCCTGAAGGTAGGCCCAGGTCTTGGTCCAGCCTGCCTTCGGGTCCTTGGGGTTGCTGTCGCCGAGGAGGTACGGCAGGCCCATCAGGAACGTACGGCCGGGGCCGGAGTTGGCGGGCCGGGCGTACTGGAACTTCTTCGGGTGCGCCTTGGCCCAGGCGAGCAGTTCCTGGGTCGTCGTCGGCGGGTTGGGAACCTTCTGCGGGTTGTACTCGATGAGCGGGCCGGCCGGGCTGTACACGAGCTCCATCCCGTGCCCCTGCGCCAGCTCCTGCATCTTGGCGGCCGGCGCCTGGTAGTTCGGGTTGCCGATGCGGCTGGAGTAGTCGTCGGTCTTGACCCACAGGTTCTGGTCGATGCCGGCGGACAGGCCGTCGGTGCCGGTGAGGACCAGGCCGATCTGCACCTGACCGGCGCTCTGCTGCGCCTTGATCTTGCCGGGCAGCTCCGGGGCGGTGGCCTTCGTGTAGGTGACCTTCTTGATCACCTTGGAGTGCGTCTTGACGAACTCGTCGATCATCCCCTGGGTGAGCTGCAGGTTGCCCGCGACGTCGATGATGTTGAGGGTCACCGGGTTCTTCGGGTTGTCGGGCACCTTGTCGGGGGTGACATCCTTGGCCGCGCCCCCCGAGTTCGGCGAACCGCAGGCGCCCGCCACGAGGACGAACGCCGTCGCGAGGCACCACTTCTTAGCGCGCATGAGGGATCTTTCCTTCCGGTCACGATCGGGCGGCGACGCTGGTCGAGGCCCGCACGATCAGCTGGCAGTCGAGTTCCCGGCGGAGATCCCCCGCTTCGGCGCCGGAGACGGTCAGGAGGTTCACGAGCAGGTCGACGGCGGCGCGGCCGGCCCGTTCGTTCTGCATGGCGACGGTGGTCAGCGGCGGGGTGGCCATGCCCGCCATCGGGATGTCATCGAAGCCGACGACGCTCATCTCCCCTGGCACCGAGACGCCCCGGTCGGCCAGCCGGGACATCACCCCCAGTGCCAGCAGGTCGTTGAAGGCGATGATCGCGGTGACGCCCTCGGCGATCGCCAGGTCGGCCGCATGCGGGCCGGCCTCGAAGCGCGGGGCGAACGGCCCCAGCTCCACGATCTCCATGTCGTGCCGGGCGCTGTGGCGCAGGCCGCGCCGGCGCTCCCGGTTCGACCAGGACGCCTTCGGACCGTTCAGGAACGCGACCCTGCGGTGCCCGAGCGCCGCGAGATGGTCGATGGCCTGGCGCATCCCGCCGGCCGCGCCCATCAGCACGGTCGGGTGGTCGCGCACCTGGCGGTTGATGAATACGAGGGACGTCGTCCCCACCACGCGTTCGAGCTGGCTCGGTGACATCCGCGACGAGCAGAGGATCACGCCGTCGACCTGTTTGGCCATGGCCTGGACGAGGGCGATCTCCTCGGTGGCGTTCTCGTCGCAGTCCGCGAGGAAGACGGCGTAGTCCGCCTCGCGGGCCCGGGCCTGGACGCCCTTCAGCACGGTGGGGAAGAACGGGTTGGACAGATCAGGAACGATCACGCCGAAGTTTCCGGTCTTGCCGGTGATCAGTCCCCGGGCGGCGCGGTTCGGGCGGTAGCCCAGCCGCTCCGCGGTGTGGAGCACGTGCTGCCGGGTCTCGTCCTTGACCAGGTCGGGAACCGTGAAGGCCCGGGAGACGGTGGAAACCGAAACTCCCGCCTCACGGGCGACGTCCTGGATGGTCACCGGCACCGCGACTCCTTGGGGTGGGTCGGATGCATGAAACTCTGCAATCCTTTGCAGAGTCGGTCAATGTAACTTTCCAGACATAAAGCCGTAACCGGGTCAGTGACCTGCGAGCGCCCGGGTCAGTGAGCCGCGAGTTGATCGGATCAGTGACCCGCGAGGAGCGCCCGCGTGTTGTCCCAGCCCTCCAGGCCGGGGTCGAGGAGGGAGACGTCGGCGGGTGTGCGCAGCCGGTGCCAGCCCGGCGCGGAGCGTACGGCGCCCTGGGTGCCGGCGGCGGCGCGCAGCCGGGCGGGAGCGTCGAGGGTGTCGAGGCCGATCCCGGCGATCCAGGACGGCGCCGGCAGCCGGGCCGCCAGCGCGACCAGCCCGCCGCCCGCCGCCGGGCAGACGGCGACCTGCCCGCTGCCGAGGGCACGGAACAGCTTGCCGAGAAGCAGGGCCGGCAGGTCCGGCGCGTCGGGCGCGACGACGGCGGCCTGCTCGGCGCCGAGATCGTGCAGGGCGCGCAGCAGCTCCTCGAGCCCGGAGACACGGAGAACGGGCGTGCCCGGCCAGGTCACGGCCTCCGCCGCCGGATCGGGGGCGGTCAGCGCGAGCACCGGAGTGACGAGCTCCAGTCCGGCGACCACCTCGTAGGTGTCCTCCAGCAGGGCGAGCCGGTATTCGTCGGGGTCGGCGCCGGGCGGCGCCGCGGCGTCCGTACCGGCCAGGACGGCGGTGAACCGGCTTGTCACGTGCTGGAGCCCCCGTCCAGGAGGGCGGTGAACCGGCTTGTCACGTGCTGGAGCCCCCGTCCAGGAGGGCGGTGAACCGGCTTGTCACGTGCTGGAGCCCCCGTCCAGGAGGGCGGTGAACCGGCTTGTCACGTGCTGGAGCCCCCGTCCAGGAGGGCGGTGAACCGGCTTGTCACGTGCTGGAGCCCCCGTCCAGGAGCAGGTCTCCGTCGAAACCCCGTCCCGCCTCGTCGGCCTCGGCGAGCCGGTCGCGGGGTGGGTCGCCGTCCATCAGGGGCAGCCCGGCCGTGGCGGCCACCCCCTCGAGGTAACCGCGCGCCCGCTCGGTCCGGGGATAGCGGTTGACCAGCTTCCAGAACGGCGAACCGTGCCCGGGGACGATCAGGTGGGCCAGCTCGTGCAGCAGGACGTAGTCGACGACCCAGCCCGGCATCCCCCGCAGCTGCGCCGACAGCCGGATGGTGCCGTCGTCCGGGGTGCACGAGCCCCAGCGGCTCCGCTGATTGGTCACCCATCGGACGCTGGCGGGAACGGCCCGGTCGTCGAGGTAGCGCCGCGACAGCTCGCGCGCGCGGTCGAAGAGCGCGTCGTCGTTCGGGTGCCTGCGCCGCTCGCGAGCGGCCAGGCGTTTGAGGACAGTGTCGATCCATTCGCGCTCTTCGGCGGCACTCAGCCCAGCGGGCACCATCACGACGGTCTTGTCGCCGTCTCGGCGTGCGGTGATGGTCCGCCGGCGCCGGGCGCTGCGACGCACCTCGATCTCGCCAGTGGGGGGCACGCTAAGCACCGTACCGAAAACTTCGATTTCTCCACAGGGGGTGGGTCACGTTTTCGCTGGTAGACGCGGCGTAATTTGGGGATCCCCAGGCTCATCCACAGGCTTTGCGCAGGTTTTCCACAGGTCCGGAGTGTCCTGACCGGTAGCCTGTGGAGCCGGGTGCCGGGCGCCCCCGTGCGGTCGGGCCCGACGTGAGAAAGCACACACTTACCCGTTTGCGCTGGTCACCACCCCTCGCGTACGACCGGCCGGGCGGACGGCGCGAGATGCGCCGCCTGCCGATGTGGTACGCACGCCGCGCCTCGCCGAGAATAGGGTGACGTGCGGAGCGAACCGGCATTGCACGGCCGCCTCGCGGATGCGCTGAGAGCAGGTACTCAATGAGCGATCTCCCCCGCCGCGCTGTGACGCGGACCGCCAAACTGGCGTCCCTCCCCATCGGCTTCGCCGGGCGGACCGCCCTCGGGTTCGGCAAACGGACGATCGGCCGCCCCGCCGAGCTCGTCGCCACCGAGATCCAGCAGCGCACCGCCGAGCAGCTGTTCAAGGTGCTCGGCGAGCTCAAGGGCGGCGCGATGAAGTTCGGCCAGATGCTGTCGATCTTCGAGGCCGCGCTGCCACCCGAGATCGCCAGCCCCTACCGGGCCACCCTGACCAAGCTCCAGGAGGCCGCCCCGCCGCTGCCCGCCGCGACCGTGCACCGGGTGCTGGCCGAGGGGCTGGGCCCGGACTGGCGCGACAGCTTCGCCGAGTTCGACGACCGGCCGGCCGCGGCCGCCTCCATCGGCCAGGTGCACAAGGCCGTCTGGCACGACGGCCGCACCGTCGCCGTCAAGGTGCAGTACCCCGGAGCGGGCAAGGCGCTGCTCAGCGACTTCAACCAGCTGGCCCGGCTCAGCAAGCTGTTCGCCGTCCTCGCGCCGGGACTCGACGTGAAGGCGATGCTGGCCGAGCTGAAACGACGGATCGCCGAGGAGCTCGACTACACGATCGAGGCGGAGTCGCAGGCGACCTTCGCGGAGGCGTACGCCGACGACCCCGACTTCCTCATTCCGGACGTCGTGGCCCAATCCGGCCACGTGCTCGTCACCGAGTGGATCGACGGCACACCGCTGTCGGCGATCATCAGCGACGGCACGCAGGAGCAGCGCGACCACGCGGGCCTGCTGTACTGCCGCTTCCTGTTCTCCGGGCCGGCACGCTGCGGCCTGCTGCACGCCGACCCGCACCCCGGCAACTTCCGGCTGCTCGACGACGGCCGGCTCGGCGTCATCGACTTCGGCGCCGTCGACCACCTTCCCGGCGGCTTCCACCGGCGGATCGGCGTCCTGATGCGCATCGGCACGATCGGCGACGTCGACCAGATCGTCAAGGCCCTCCGCGAGGAGGGCTTCATCCGCGAAGGCGTCGAGGTCGACCCCGAGTCGCTGCACGCCTTCATCGCCCCGATCGCCGAGCCGCTGATCGAGGACACCTTCAAGTTCAGCCGTGAGTGGCTGCGCCAGGAGGCCGCCCGCGTCGCGGACCTGCGCCCGACCAACGTCGTCCGCCAGCTCAACCTGCCGCCGTCGTACGTGCTGATCCACCGCGTGGTGGCCGCCGGCACGGGCGTGCTGTGCCAGCTCGAGGCCGAGGGAAGGTTCCGCGACGAGGCGCTGACCTGGGTGCCCGGCTTCGCCGACGACGACCCCGACGACCTCACCGACGACGAGATCGCGAGCTGAGGGCCCGGCCTACCAGTAGACGGGGTCGAGACGGCCCTCGATCGAGCGGAGGTTGTCCCGGCTGCAGCGATCGCACAGGTAGCGCGGGCCCCGCTCGGTCACCTCGGTCATCCATCCCAGTGGTGCCTCGGCGGTGGCTCCGCACGATGAACAGCTGACCATCCCCCATGCCCCCTCAATCGGTTCTCCTCACAGGATCCCCGATCCGGGAGGCACGCGAAAGCCGAACGCGCCGTCCGAGAGCCACGCCACACTCCGCGTGACGAGACGACGACGGGCCCCCGGCCGTGATGGTGCCGGGGGCCCGTCTCTTCGGGAGGCGCGTCAGCCCGTTGGGGAGGCGGTCAGCGCGTGGTCAGGAGACGCCGGAGGCGGACCGCGGTCGCCTCGTCGCGCCGGGCCCTGCGCATGGCGCGGACCTGGGCGACGTCGCGGCGGCGCGTGGCCTCACGCTCGGCGTCCCGTATTCGTTCCTGGGACAGTTCGATGCTGAGCAAGCTCATCTGCTGCTCTTTCTCCATATCTATGCGAGGTTCCGGCCGGAGCGTCATGCCGCCACCACGGCGTTCTTACGCGGGCGGCCACGCGGCCGCTTGCGAGGAACGACGACGCCCCGTACGAACAGCTCCCCACCCCAGACGCCCCAGGGCTCCCGGCGCTCCTTGGCACCGGCGAGGCAGGTGCGCCGGATCGGGCACTCGGCGCACAGCGCCTTGGCCAGCTCGACGTCCTGCGGCGACTCGGCGAAGAACAGCTCAGGCTCGGTCCGGCAGGGAAGATCAAGGTTCTCGCTGATCGCGGTGAACGCGGTGAACGCGAGTTCCAAGGTCTCCACCCCTTTCTTGATTTGGTCTCGTTGGCTCGGTCGGTTCTGGCCAAACAAAAAGGCCGCGGTTCCCGGTTGGGATCCGCGGCCTGGAGGCCTGCTCGGAGCTATTGCTCCGGTGGTCTCCAGGGGTACGGACCCACTGCGGCGCGCTTACGGGCAGCGCCCTTGACCTGGGCATTCGTCTGGGTAGCCGGGAACATCCCAAGGACATGCCACGTCTGCAGATCCACGCCGCCAGGCCGCACACGTCCGGATTCGACGGACGCATAGCGGATCGACTCGAGGCTCGGCAGGGACGCGGCGGCAACGGTGGAACCGCTGGGGGACACCATCGCCGGACGCGCGCAGGCGGCGGCCCAGGTCGAAGAGATCGATGTGTTACTCACCGGACTGCCACCTCCACTCATCCGTCGGGGCTCCGCGAAGCGGAGCCGTTCAAGTGCTCGCGAGAAGCGTACGATCGCCCGCAGGATCGGGGCAACGTATTTTCTACCTGCGACTTCTTATTTTTTCTCGCACCGTCTCGGCGGCCACTCCGCGTTGCCGGGCGGCCTCGTAGAGGAACACCGTCGCGGCGGAGGCGGCGTTCAGCGAGCTCGCCGCTCCCACGATCGGGATGCGGACGACATCATCGCAGGCCGCAGCCCAGGCGCCGCTCATACCCCGGGTCTCGTTGCCGATGACGAGCAGCACCGGACCGCGCAGGTCGTGATCGCCGACGTCGACGGTGCCGGTCTCGTCCGTCCCGACGACGCGCAGCCCGCTCTCCCGCGCCCACTCGATCACCGAACGGGGCGCGGCGGCCCGTACGACCGGCAGGGCGAACAGCGAGCCCGTGCTGGCCCGCACGGACTTCGGATCGTACGGATCGGCGGCGTGGCCGGTCACGATGACACCCGAGGCGCCGAACGCGTCGGCGGAGCGGACGACGGTGCCGATGTTGCCGGGCTCGGCGGCCCGGTCGAAGACCACGACCGGCCCCTCCGGCGTGATGCGCGCCAGGTCGTCCGGCGGCAGCGCGGCGACCGCGACCAGCTCCGCGTCCTCCTTGTCGGCCAGCTCGTCCAGCAGCGCCGGCGCCATCTCGACGCACTCGGCGGACGTCTCGTCCAGCGTCTTCTCGGCCCAGGACGACAGCCGCCGCCCCTGGGCGTACAGCAGGGCGCGGATCGGCCACCCGGTCTCGACGGCGAGCGTGATCGGCCGGACGCCCTGCACCAGGAACTCCCCCGACCGCTGCCGCTTCGTCCGGTTGGTGAGCAGCGCCGCCCACTGCTGAAACCGCGCGTTCCGCGTAGTGATCCGCATCAGAAGCCCAACCGTACGCCACAGACCCCCGGCCCAGGTCCGGGCTCATCGGAACGGGCGATGGGCGTCAGCGCAGAAGGCCGAAGTAACGCGACAGGCCATGCTCGACCTGCGCCATGTCATCGCGCGTGAGATAGTCCACGAGTTCGCCGGTAACGTACGCGACGTCGATCGTGCGGACCTGGTCGATCAAAATCTTGGTATCCCGTCCCGCGATGACGACCTCCGGCCTGAAGACCGACGCCTGGGCGCTCGTCGAGGTCGGGATAACGGTCACCGTGGACCAGGCGTTCTGCTCGATGCTGATGACGAGCCCGAGGCGCCGGCCCCGTTGTTCGTGGCCGCGTTTGGCATCGCCAAGGTCTACTGGGTAGACCGCGCCTCGGATCACGCGCGATCCTGCGACCTCGCCGGAACGGTGAGGTCGGTGCCAGTGATGCGGATGTTGCCGTCGGCGTCGTACTCCCACGCGTCCGCTTCAGCGGAGAGGTCTTCGTTCCTCAGCCGGTGCATGTCCGCGCGAGCACGCTCTTCCCATGCCTCACGGTCCAGCAGCCGCAGCGCGCGGCGGATGACGTCGCTGGTCTTCTCATCCGTGCGGCGGTTGGCTTCGATGACCCGAAGGTCCTCTTCGGTGGGACGGAATCCAACGCTCATGGACCCAGCGTACAACAATTGTTGGACGCCTGTCGCCCGCCGCCGCTTCGTCCGGCTGGGTGCGCCGACGGACTGAGGCGCTTACCAGGGCAGGGGGTGGCCGTCGCGGAAGAAGCCCCCGCTCGGGCCGTCATCGGGGAGAGTGACGGCCCATACGATCCCGGCGGCGCCCTCGGCGATCGGACGGCCGCCGGGGCCTCCCATGTCGGTGGCGACCCAGCCGGGGCAGATCGCGTTGACCAGGATCCCGTCGCCGCGTAGTTCCGCCGCCAGCATTCGGGTCAGCGCATTGAGCGCGGCCTTGGAAGCGGTGTAAGCGGGCGTACCAGCGCCCATACCGGTCAGCGATGCCGCCTCGCTGGAGACGTTCACGATGCGCGGATGATCGCCGGCGCGTAGCAGCGGAAGCAGCGCCTCCGCACCACGAACTCCCCCGACCGCTGCCGCTTCGTCCGGTTGGCGAGCAGCGCCGCCCACTGCTGAAACCGCGCGTTCCGCGTCGTGATCCGCATCAGAAGCCCAACCGTACGCCAGCGGCCGCCGGGACCGCGCATTGGTCCTCAGGTCCCGGCTCGGGCGGCCGTGATTAAGCCGCAGGACTCATTGACAGAGCGAATTTCCGTCATCACGTGTTCCGGCATGCAAGTATTTCAATTATGACTATGCCATTACCGGCGGGAGGTGTAGGCGGTCATGAAAAGGATTTCTTCCGGTGAGGGGAGCGTTAGCAGGTCAACGGCCGTTTCCTTCGACTCCCTGCCGTCCAAGGCAGGTCTGGGGACTCATTCGCCGGTGGACGGAATGGTTCTCGAGCCCCTACCGTTCCCGACTCACGGCCCGAGATGATCTTGGCTCGATTCGATCGCCTCGGTGTCCGCGGCTACGTCACCCACCCGACGGTGCCGGACAAGATCAACAAGTGGGCCGCCAACAAGACGTGGGGGACCTTCGCGGCCAACATCGGCATGAAGATGGGCGGCTGACCGAGGAAAGGCCGGTCCTGGCGAATGTCCCCGGGGGGCGGGCCTGGTCATGCGCACCAGGCCCGCTACCGCGGGCCTCGCGCATCGGTCCTCAGGTCCCAGGTCGGGCGGCTGCGATTAAGCCGCAGGCCTCATTGACGTGATCGGTTTTTCAGCCGAGTCTTGGCCCGTCGTTAATTTCCGCGATCATGACCGCCTTATTCCGAGCGGCATGTTTCGCGCCAAGAGAGGGTTTCCCGATGACGAGGACTACAATGGCGATAGCGGCCGCCGCCATCGCCGCCACAGTGATTCCGGCAGGCGCCGCGAACGCGGTGCCTGCCGCCTCCCTCCAGGCCGCCCAGGCTCCGGCGAGCGGCGATCCCGTCTACGCGACGATCGCACTGCGGCTCAAACCGCATTCGAACGCGACGACCCCCCGCACCTTCCACGTGCATAACGATGGTGAGGATCATGGCCGCAAGGGCCACATCTCCCTGAACAGTCGCAGCGGTCCCCCGGTTAAGCTGCGCGTCGTCAGCTGCGACAAAAAACACAAGGAAATGAGCGACTGGCTAAAGCCGCCGCGGTCGCCGGGACAGTACGCGGGTGTCAAGCACAACGGGAGGGCCGCGACGTACGCTGTCAACACCTGTTTCCGCGTCCAGGCATGGAAGGGCAACGGCGTAATCCGCGGCGAAGCGTATTCCTGACCCTTCGCGGGGTCCGTCTTCGGGTTCAGGATTCGGTGACGCGAACGAGGCCCTCCTGGACGACGGAGACGACGAGTTCGCCGTCCTGGGTGAAGACCTGGCCGCGGGCCAGGCCGCGGGCGCCGGAGGCGTTCGGGGTGTCCTGGGCGTACAGCAGCCACCGGTCGGCGCGGAACGGCCGGTGGAACCACATCGCGTGGTCCAGGCTCGCGCCCATGGTCTTGCGGTCGCCCCAGGCCAGGCCGTGGTTGAGCAGCACGGTGTCCAGCAGCGTCATGTCCGAGGCGTACGTCATCAGGCAGACGTGCAGCAGCGGGTCGTCGGGCAGTTCGCCCGCCACGCGGAGCCAGACCAGCGACTCGGGGCCCATCAGCTCCGGGTCGCGGGCGGCCTCCCAGGTCAGCGGCGTCACGTGCCGCAGGTCGATGGGCCGCTTGCGCAGGAACTCGTTGTCGAGCTTGCCGAACAACCGCTCCATCCGCTCCTGGAACGTCGGCAGCGACTCCGGCTCGGGCACCTCCGGCATCGGCGCCTGGTGTGACGGGCCGTCCTCGGTGATCTGGAACGACGCCGACAGGGTGAAGATGGTCTTGCCGTGCTGGATCGCGGTGACGCGGCGGGTGGTGAACGACCGGCCGTCGCGGACGCGCTCGACGGTGTAGACGATCGGCACGCTCGGGTCCCCGGGGCGGATGAAGTAGGCGTGCAGCGAGTGCACGTGACGGTCGTCGGGGACGGTGCGGCCGGCGGCGACCAGCGCCTGGCCGGCGACCTGTCCGCCGAACACCCGCTGCTGGCGTTCCTCCGGGCTGCGCCCGCGGAAGATGTTGACCTCGATCTGCTCGAGGTCGAGCAGGTCGAGCAGCTCCTTCAGCGCGGCGTTCATCGCTTCCTTACTCCTCAGGCTTCCAGCGTCTCGCCCCGGCACAGGGCGAGAACGGCCGAACCGTAACGGTCCAGTTTGACGGCCCCGACGCCGGGGATGGCGGCCAGTTCCGACTCGGTCGCGGGGGCGCGCTCGGCGATGGCCTGCAGGGTGGCGTCGGTGAAGACGACGTAGGCGGGGACCTTCTGCTCCTTGGACGCCGTCAGGCGCCACTCCTTCATGCGGGTGAGCAGATCTTCATCGTAGTCGGCCGGGCAGGTCTCGCAGCGGCCCAGCTTGCGCTCGATCGCGGCGGTGAGCGGGCGTCCGCAGATCCGGCACGGCTGCGGTCCCGTGGCCGGGGGCCGGCGCTTGGACCGGTCGACGCGGGGCGGGCCGGCGCTCTGCGGGGCGAGGCCGTCGAGGAAGCGCGACCGGCGGCGTCCCTTGCGGCCGCCCGGCGACCGGGCCAGCGCCCAGGACAGGGCGAGGTGCTCGCGCGCCCGCGTCACGCCGACGTACAGCAGCCGGCGCTCCTCCTCGATCTGCTCCGGGCTCTTCTCCGCGTAGATGATCGGCAGTGTGCCCTCGACCAGGCCTGCGAGGAACACCGCGTCCCACTCCAGGCCCTTCGCGGTGTGCAGTGTGGCCAGCGTCACGCCCTCCAGGGCCGGGGCGTGCTGGGCGTTCGCGCGTTCTTCCAGCTCGGTGACGAACTCCGGCAGGCCCGCTCCCGGCCGGTCGGCGGCGACGTCCTCGGCGAGCTGTCCGAGCGCGGCGAGGGACTCCCAGCGCTCCCGCGCCGCGCCGCGTCCCTCCGGCGGCCGGTCGGTGAGCCCGGCGGAGGCCAGCACGTCGCGCACGGCCCGTACGAGGGGCTCGCCGTCGTTCACGGACCGGGCGGCGCCGCGCAGGAGCACCACCGCCTGGCGGACCTCGGCGCGTTCGAAGAACCGCTCCGCGCCCTTGAGGACGTACGGCACGCCGGCGTCGGCGAACGCCTGCTCGTACGGCTCGGACTGGGCGTTGATGCGGAACAGCACCGCGATCTCGCGGGCGGGCACGCCCTCCTCGATGAGCGCCCGCGCCCGCTTGGCGACGGCCTCGGCCTCGGCGACCTCGTCGTCGTACTCGTGGAAGGTCGGCTCCGGGCCGTCGGGCCGCTGCGCGACCAGCTCCAGGCGGTGCTTGCGCGCCTCTCCCCGCGCCTGCGCGAGCACGCCGTTGGCGAGGTGCACCACCTGCGGCGTCGACCGGTAGTCGCGGACCAGCTTGACGACCTTCGCCTCGGGGTGCTCGACCGTGAACCGCAGGAGGTACGCGGGGCTGGCGCCGGTGAAGGAGTAGATCGTCTGGTTCGGGTCGCCGACGACGCAGATCTCGTCGCGCTCGCCCAGCCAGACATCCAGCAGGAGCTTCTGCAGCGGGTTGACGTCCTGGAACTCGTCGACGACGAAGTAGCGGTACTGGTCGCGCACCTGGTTCGCGACCTCCTGATGCTCGGTGAGCATCGCGGCGGTCAGCTCCAGCATGCCCTCGAAGTCGAGCAGGTTGCGCTCGCGCCGGAGCTCCTCATACGCCTCGTAGAGCCGGGCGAAGTCCGGCGCCTCGGTGGGCGGGGTGCGCCCGGCCTTGGCCGCCGAGGCCGGATAGTCCTCCGGCCGGGTCTGGGTGACCTTCGCCCACTCGATCTCGGCGGCGGCGTCGCGCAGCTCCGTACGGCCGAGGGACAGGCGCAAGGCCCGCGCCGCCTCCATGACCAGGCCGAACTTCGACTCGATGAGCGTGGGCGGCTCCCCGCCGATCACCTTCGGCCAGAAGTAGGAGAGCTGTTTGAGCGCCGCCGAGTGGAACGTACGGGCCTGCACGCCCGGCGCGCCGAGCTGCCGAAGCCGCCCGCGCAGCTCGCCGGCGGCGCGGGTGGTGAAGGTCACGGCCAGCACCCGCTGCGGGGCGATGACGCCGGTCAGCACCGCGTACGCGATCCGGTGGGTGATCGCGCGGGTCTTGCCGGTGCCCGCGCCGGCCAGCACGCACACCGGCCCCCGGGTCGCCTCGGCGACCGCGCGCTGGTCCGGGTCGAGCCCGGCGAGAATCTGCTCGGCCTCCATCGCCCCTCCTGTCACTCCCCTCCATCCTCGCAGGACCGGCACCCGGCCGTGGCCGACCCGGCGGCCCGGGAATGCGGTTCGGGGGCCGGGTGTTGGCACTGCTGATCGCCGTCGACCCAGGACTAGGAGAGCCATGACCGCGCCCGTGACGGGTGAGCTGACGATGTACACCACCACGTGGTGCGCCTTCTGCCGTCGGCTCAAGACTCAGCTGGCCCGCGAGGGCATCCACATGGTCGAGGTCGACATCGAGCGCGACCCGGCGGCGGCCGAGTTCGTCATGAAGGTCAACGGCGGAAACCAGACGGTTCCGACCGTGGTCTTCCCCGACGGCACGGCGGTGACCAACCCGTCGGCCAAGGAGGTCAAGAAGCGCCTGGCCGCCATCGCCGCTCTCTGAGCCTCGCTGTCATCTCTCTGAGTCGTTCCGCTCAGAGGCCCAGGAGCCGGGCGAGGTTTCCGCCCAAGACCAGGTCCCGTACCTGGCCGGGGGCGGTGACGCGCTCCACGGTGGCGCGTGCGAGCACCGGGTCGCCGTACGGCGCGTCCGAGCCGAAGAGCGTGCGCTCCGGAAGCTCCTGGACGGCCAGTCGTACGGCGAAGACGATGGGCGCGGTGGACAGCTCCAGGTACATGTTCGGCGTCTCCCGTACGAGTTCGATCGCCGTCATCCAGTGGAGACCGCCGAGCTGACTCACGATCAGCGGCACCGAGGGATGGCGTGCCGCCAGTACGGCGAGCGCGCGCAGGTCCTCCGCCGTCGTCGGGGCGAACCCGTGCACGACGACGGGCAGGTCGCCGTGGTCGTGCGCCGCGGCGAGCACCGGCTCCACCCGGGCGGCCTCGCCGGGAGGCGGGGTGAGCTCCCCGACACCGCGCAGTCCGCGCCCCGCGATCTCCCGCTCGACGAACGCGCCGATCTCATTCTCGGGAAGGTGCAGCGGCACGGAGCCGAAGCCGATGAACCGGTCCGGATGGGCGGCCAGGGCGTCGTCCAGCTCCCGCCACGCCGTGGCGTGACCGTCGCCGCTCGTACCGCGTCCGTCCAGGGCCCGTTCGAGCACGCTCATCTCCCGGCGGAGCGAGTCCAGGTCGGTGGCCCGCTCGGGGTGCGGCCGGGTGGGGAAGAGAACCGTACGGTCCGCTCCCGCGTCGTCCAGTAGGCGAAGGTGTCCTGCCACCGGGTCGTGCACATGGCTGTGGGCGTCGATGATCAATTTCGGCCTCCTTCCGGCGCCGGCCGCCGGAATGCGGCCGGTGCGCCCACTGTTGCCCCCTGACACAGTTGGAAGGTCAAGCCGGAGGGACGGGCACCGTGCTCATCGGGGAGCTGGCCGCGCGGACCGGGACGAGCGAACGCCTGCTCCGCTACTACGAGCGAGTGGGGCTGCTCCGCCCGGAGCGCGGGCCGAACGGCTACCGCGTCTATGACGGGACGGCCGTCGAGACGGTCGGGCGGATACGGGCGCTCCTGGCGGCGGGACTGCCGACCCGCGTCATCCGCCAGGTCCTCCCCTGCACGACGGCCGAGGCCACGGTCGCGCCGTGCCCCGGCGTCCTGAACGCCCTCCGGAAGCAGCTGGACGCCCTCGATCGGCGTTCCGCCGAGATCGCCGCCGCGCAGACGCTGCTGCGCCGGACGATCGCCGCGACCGAGGCCTCGCTCAACGGGCCGGGCGAACGCCCCGTGACGCCGACCGAGGCCTCGCTCGGCGGTCCGGACGAACGCCCGGTGACGACCGCCTGAGACCGCGTCGTCAGCGCCGGGGCGTGGACAGACCGGTGATGACGACCTTCCCGACGGGGCGGTCCTCGACCAGGTGGCGCAGCGCCTCCCCCACCGCCTCCAGTGGGTAGATCGAATCGATGACCGGGCTGATCCGCCCGGCCACCAGCAGTTCGGTGATCTCGATCCAGGCGGCCCTCGCCTGCGCGGACGTCGCGGCGCGCAGCGAGAACCCGTGCAGCGTGGTGCGACGCTCGATGATCTCTTCGAGCGGCAGCTCGGTGCTGCGGCCGCCCGAACAGCCGACCAGGACCAGGTGACCGCCCGGCGCCATGGCCGCCGCGATCTGCGCGGTCACGTGGCCGCCGACGCCGTCGACGGCCACGTCGGCGCCCGCGGCGAACCCGTCGCCGAGCCCGTCCCGCAGCCGGTCCTGCTCCAGGTCGACGACCTCGATCCCCCGGGCCCACGGCGCCGTGCGGATCGCCTTCGCCTTGGCCGTCGTTCCCACACCGCCCGCGACGGCGCCGGCCCCGAGCGCCCGCGCCAGCTGGACGGTCGCGTTGCCGACGCTGCCGCCGACGCCCGGCGCGAAGACGGAATCGCCGGGTTCGAAGGCGCCCGTCCGCAGGGCGAGCAGGCCGGTGAGGTACGCGATCGGGACGGCCGCCGCCACCTCGTCGGACACGCTGACCGGGATCGCGGCCAGGTTCCGGGCCGGCACCACGGCGAACTCGGCCATCGTCCCGTCGGCGGTGACGCCGCCGTCCCCGGCGAAGAACATCACCCGCGTGCCGGCCGGCCAGCGCCCGCCGGGGTCGGCGACGACGAGGCCGGCGCCCTCACCGCCCAGCGTGAGCGGCAGCAGCCCCACCGTGGAGGGACCGCCCGCCGCCACGGAGTGGTCCAGCGGTGTCACGCCCGCCGCGGTGATCTGGACGAGGACCTCGCCCGGGCCGGGGGCCGGTATCTCCACCTGCTCGATCCGCACATCCGTCGTGTGCGCGGTGATCGGATAAGCGCGCGCCGCCTTCACGTGTGTCGTCCCCCCGAAAGTCCCTCATACCCGGACGGGGAGGACGGCACGCCCGGTGCCGTCCTCCCCGCGTGAAGAGAGGCGAGTCTCAGCTCCAGAACCCCCGCTCCGGAGCCGCCTCGGGCGGTCCCGAGGCTGGTGGCGCTCAGCTCGTCGTGACGTGCACGTAGTCGACGACGAGCTTCGCCGGGAACGGGGTGCTGCCGTTCGGGTCGCCCGGCCAGTAGCCGCCCACGGCGAGGTTGAGGATGATGTAGAACGGGTGGTCGAACACCCAGCGGTTGCCGTGCAGGTCGGACGGCGTGCGGGTCTCGTAGACGTGGCCGTCGACCGACCACTTGATCGAGTTCGGCGACCAGTCGACGGCGAAGGTGTGGAAGTTGTCGTAGAAGTGCGCCCCGCCCGGGAGGGTGTACCCGGCGCCGATGCCGTTCGAGCCGGAGTAGCCCGGCCCGTGGATGGTGCCGTGCACGGTGCCAGGTTCGAACCCGACGTTCTCCATGATGTCGATCTCGCCGCTGTTCGGCCAGCCGACGCTTCCGATGTTGTTACCGAGCATCCAGAAGGCGGGCCACATGCCCTGACCCTGCGGGATCTTCATCCTCGTCTCGAAGTGACCGTACTTCTGGGTGAAGGTGGAGGCGGTCGACAGCCGGGCCGAGGTGTACTGGCAGGTCCCGTACCAGCATTTGTACCCGCTCGGGTTGTCCTTGCGAGCGGTGATGACCAGGTGGCCCTGGCCGTCCAGAGCGGCGTTGTGCGTGCCGCTCGTGTAGTACTCCCGCTCGTGGTTGTTGACGTTGTCGCCGGTCTCCGGCCGCCACCTGCTCGAGTTGACGGCCGAACCGGAGGCGCCGTTGAAGTCGTCGGTGAAGGTGGCGGTGGCGGCCTTCGCCGCGGCCGGGACGATCGCGGCGTGGCCGCCGCCCGCGGTCACGGCGGCGGTTGCGCCCACGCCGGTGACGAGCAGGGCTGCCAGCAGCAGCCGGCCCGGCCTGAGCCGGCGGGATGACAAGGACATCAATTTCCCTTTCGTGGTGGGGAGCGGCCGAATGGAATGCCGGGTCAGCTCGGGAGGGTCCACTTCTGGTTGGCGCTGCCCGCGCAGTCCCAGATCTGCAGCCGCGTGCCGTTGGCCGAACTCGGGCCCGTGGCGTCCAGGCAGCGCCCGGAGTTCGTGTTCACCAGCGAGCCGTTCGAGCCCGCCTGCCACTTCTGCGCGCCCGTGCCGTTGCAGTCGTACAGCTGCACCTGCGTGCCGTTGGCGGTACCGGCGGCGGTCACGTCCATGCACTTGCCCAGGGCCCGCAGGGTCTGGTCCGAGCCGACCGTCCACTGCTGCGCCGTCGTGCCGTTGCAGTCGTACAACTGCACCGCCGTGCCGTTCGCGCTGTTCGCGCCCGCCACGTCCACGCACTTGCCGCCGTAGCCGGTGATCTGACCGCCGGTCCCGCCGCCGGTGTTGCTCGTCGTGACGTGCACGTAGTCGACGACGAGCTGCGCCGGGAAGGGCGTGCTGCCGTCCGGGTCGCCCGGCCAGTAACCGCCCACGGCGAGGTTGAGGATGATGTAGAAGGGGTGGTCGAACACCCAGCGATTGCCGTTCAGATCGGCGGGCGTCCGGGTCTCGTAGACGTTTCCGTCGACGGACCACTGGATGGAATTCGGCGACCAGTCCACCGCGAAGGTGTGGAAGTCGTCGTAGAAGTGCGCGCCGCCCGGCAGCGTGTATCCCGCGCCGATGCCGTTCGAGCCGGAGTAGCCCGGCCCGTGGATGGTGCCGTGCACGGTGCCGGGCTCGAACCCGACGTTCTCCATGACGTCGATCTCGCCGCTGTTCGGCCAGCCGACGCTGCCGATGTCGTTGCCGAGCATCCAGAAGGCGGGCCACATGCCCTGGCCCTGCGGGATCTTCATCCGGGTCTCGAAGTGGCCGTAGGCCTGGGTGAACGTGGACGCGGTCGACAGCCGGGCCGAGGTGTACTGGCAGGTCCCGTACCAGCAGTTGTAGCCGCCCGGGTTGTCCTTGCGGGCCGTGATGACCAGGTGGCCCTGCCCGTCGAGGGCGGCGTTGTGCGTGCCGCTGGTGTAGTACTCCCGCTCGTGGTTGTTGACGTTGTCGCCGGTCTCGGGGCGCCACTTGCTCGAGTCGACGCCCGATCCGGCGGCGCCGTCGAAGTCGTCGCTGAAGGTGGTGGTGGCGGCCGCGGCGGCTCTCAGGGCCGTCGAGTGGGAGCCGCCCGCGACCACGGTCGCGGTGCTGCCCAATCCGGCGAGCGCCAGTGCGGCCAGGAGCAACCGCCCGGTCCGTCGTCGGCGGGGTGACGGGGACATCGCTTCTCCTTTTCTCGGTTCGAGCTGGAATGGGGGCGCCGGGTCAGCTCGGGAGGGTCCACTTCTGGTTGGCGCTGCCCGCGCAGTCCCAGATCTGCAGCCGCGTGCCGTTGGCCGAACTCGGGCCCGTGGCGTCCAGGCAGCGCCCGGAGTTCGTGTTCACCAGCGAGCCGTTCGAGCCCGCCTGCCACTTCTGCGCGCCCGTGCCGTTGCAGTCGTACAGCTGCACCTGCGTGCCGTTGGCGGTACCGGCGGCGGTCACGTCCATGCACTTACCGAGCGCCTGCAGCGTCTGGTCCGAACCGACGGTCCACTGCTGCGCCGTCGTGCCGTTGCAGTCGTACAACTGCACCGCCGTGCCGTTCGCGCTGTTCGCGCCCGCCACGTCCACGCACTTGCCGCCGTAGCCGGTGATCTGGCCGGTGGAACCGGTGGGCGGGGGCGTGCCGCCGCCTCCGGTGATGGCGTTGAAGGTGCGGGCGAACTGATAGGCGCTCTGCGAGGTCCCGCTGCAGGTGTCCGACAGGGTGCCGTTGCTCGCGCAGGCCTTGTCCCGGCCCAGCGCCCAGTAGGCGAGCTCCTGGATGCCGTTGCTCGCGGCGAAGCTCTCCAGGGAGGAGGCGTTCGCGGTCGTGAAGACCTCGTTCGTGGAGTCGTTCACCCCGATCATCGGGGTGTTGCCCTCCATCGCCCACAGCTGGGCGGAGGTCTTCGACGTCCAGATCTGACCGAGCTGGCCGTGCAGCGCGGTCGCCGCGTTGATCGCGGCCTGCCCCATGTCCATGGACGGGCCGTAGTCCATCGTCATGATGTTGACGGCGTTGACGGTGACGCCGCGGCTCTTGGCGTTGTTCAGCAGGCTGAGCGAGTCGGACAGCAGGCCGGAGGGGTCGACCGGGAGGGTGTAGTCGACGTCCAGGTGCTTGCCCGCGGCCGCGTACTGCTGCTGGAGCGCGGCGAGGGCCTGGTTGCGGCGGTCGTTCGCGGTCGTGTCGTCCAGCGCCGCGCCCTCGATGTCGAGGTCGATCCGCGTCAGGTTGAGCGTGTCGATGGCCTTCTTGTACTGCGCCTCCAACGTGGACACCGAGCCGCACGCCTGGCCGAGTTCGGTGCCCGAGGCGCCGCCGAAGGAGGCGATGACGTCGCCGCCGGAGGCGCGCAGGTTGTTGATGGCGGTCAGCCAGCCGCTGTTGTCGATGGCCGTGTCGCCGTTCCAGGTGGCGTTGCAGCCGCCTCCGCCGATGACGAAGGCGAGCGTGTAGTACTTCAGCCCGGTGGCCGACTGGGCGGTCGCCATCGCCGACGTCGACCCCCAGGTCTCGACGTACGGGGCGGCGTAGTGGGCGGGGAAGCCGGGGCCGGGGTTCGCCGAGGCGGCGTATGCCGGGCTCGTGCCGAACAGCAGGCCCGCGACCGGTATCGCGGCCGCGATCAGTGCTTTCAGGCGGGGACGGGACATGCGGGGATCCTCCTGATGGGGTCTTCGGCGTACGCCGACGGAGGGGTCACGGGCGGGCGCCCGGGACCGTGGCCCCCGGGCGGTCGCCCGGGAGCCCGTGCGGAGAGGTTCAGGTGGGGCTCAAGGTTCGGGTTCAGGTGGGGCTCAGGAACCGGGGAGCGTCCACTGCTGGTTGGAGCCGCCGGAGCAGTCCCAGATCTGCAGCCGGGTGCCGTTGGCGGAACTGACGCCGGTGGCGTCCAGGCACCGGCCCGAGGCGGGGTTGACGACGGCCGACCCGGATCCGCGGGTCCACTGCTGGGCGCCGGTCCCGTTGCAGTCGTAGAGCTGGACCTGGGTGCCGTTGGCCGTGCCGGCCGAGGTGAGGTCCATGCACTTGCCAAGGGCCTGGATCGTGCCGTCCGAGCCGACCGTCCACTGCTGCGCGGTGGTGCCGTTGCAGTCGTACAGCTGGACGGCGGTGCCGTTGGCGCTGTTCGCGCCGGCGACGTCGACGCACTTGCCGCCGATGCCGGTGATCTGGCCGGTGGTGCCACCGCCGCCGCTCTGGGTGCCACCCCAGGTGAAGGTCGCGGTGGTGTGGGCGGGCAGCGTGTAGACGAAGGACTGGCCGCCCCAGTTCACCTTGACGGACTGGGAGGCGCCGCTGTCGTTGTAGGCGATCAGCGCCTTCGACCCGTCCGGGTTCTGCCAGGCGACGTTGGGCACGGAACTGTTCGCGGTGGAGGCGATCCGGTACGCGCCGGGCCGGACGAACTTGGTCAGGTGGCCCATGTCGTAGTACTCGATGTTGTAGTCGACCTGGCCGCTTCGGGAGTCGCCGTTGTGCACGGTGATCAGGCCGGTGCAGGTGCCGCAGCCGCCGTTGTGCGGGCCCATGTTCTGGTCGACGGCGAGGGACCACTTGGTGACGCTCTTCCCCCAGTTGCGGGTGTAGTCGACGATGTTGTGCATGTCCTCCTTCTGCTGGTCGCCGACCCACGTGCCGCCGGAGTGCTCGGTGTCGTAGGCGTCGACGCCGGGGTACTGGTCGTGCACCGTGGTCTGCTCGCCGACGTCGCCGCCGTAGCCGTGCCAGGCGATCCCGCCGAAGAGGGAGTCGTTCCGGATGGTGGAGTCGTCGACGACGGGTGCGCCGTAGCCGCTGTAGGTGTCCCAGTTCCAGTCGAGAGCCAGGACCTTGGTGGACAGACCCGCCGCGTGCAGCGCGGGCAGCAGGTTCGTCTTGGTGAAGTAGTTCAGGCCCGAGCCGTTCCAGCTCATCGACGGGTAGCCGTTGCAGCAGGTCGGCTCGTTCTGCGCGGTGACGAAGTCGATGTGCACGCCCTGCGCCTCGTACGCCTGGAGGTACTTCACGAAGTACTGGGCGTAGGCCGCGTAGTACTGGGACTGCAGCCAGCCCGGGTTGTTGAAGTCGCCGTTGTCCTTCATCCAGGCCGGTGCGCTCCACGGCGTGCCCATGACCGTGAGGTTCGGGTTGAGCTGCCGGGCCTGCTTGGTGAGGGGCAGGACGTCGGCCAGGTCGTGCGCGATGGAGAAGTGCGCGAGCGTGGGGTCGGTCTGGCCGGCGGACATGTCGTCGTAGGAGTAGCTGTAGCGCGCCAGGTCGGAGGCGCCCATCGGGTTCCGCAGGAAGCTGAGCCCGATCCCGGCGGACGGGTCGAAGAGCTTCTGCATGACCTGGGTACGGGTGGCGGAGCTGAGCGCGCCGCTGCTGTTCATGAGCCAGGCGGCCGTGTCGGTGAACGACGCGCCGCCACCGGTGAACCGCTGGTACTTCGTGTTCTCGTCCACGGTGATGGTCTGGTTCGCGCTGCCGCCGGTGCCGAAGGTGACCGGCGTCTGCTGCTGCAGGCCGCGGGTGACGTGGCGTCCGCCGGAGTCGTCGGTGGTGGTGAGCCAGATGTTCACGGACTCGCCCGCGGCCCTGGCGGGGGCCGGGCCGCTCACCAGCGCGGCGATGAGGACGAGGAGCGCGCAGAGGGGCAGGGTGATGGACCGGTGCGAACGCGCGGGGTCGACGCGATGGAGCACGGTGCTTCCCTTCGGTCCGGAGCGGAGTGTGGCAGCCTCCCCCGAAGGCAACTGACAGGAAGGCTTCCTATCAGTCATCCCGGACACTAACCGCCTTAAAACAAGGTGTCAACAAAGTCGTTGTGCCTGGACAACCCGCCGGGGAGGGCGGCCGATCCGTTATACCGAGCGGACCGCCGCCCCACCCTTATGCGCGCCTTAACGGATGCTTATGCCACGGAGCAGGCCGCCCCGGGAGAGGCGACGACCCGGCCGGCGCGGCTTGACGACGCACATCGATGGCGATACCAAAAGGAAAACAACGTAGAAACAGGCAGCGGACCAACATCATGTACGCCGAAGAACGCCAGCAGGAGATTCTCCGCCGCACCCGTGAGGCCGGCCGGGTCGACGTCGTGACGCTCGCGGAGGACTTCGGCGTCACGATGGAGACCATCCGCCGGGATCTGACGGTCCTGGAGCGGGCGGGCACGCTGCGCCGCGTGCACGGCGGGGCGATCCCCGTCGAGCGGCTCGGCTTCGAGCCGGCGCTCGCGGCCCGCGACGCCGTGCTGACGGCCGAGAAGGAGCGCATCGCCAAGGCCGCTCTCGCCGAGCTGCCCGACGAGGGATCGGTCATCATCGACGCCGGCTCGACGACCGGGCGTCTGGTCGAGGTCCTGCCGAGCGACCGGGAGCTGACGGTCATCGTCAACTCCCCGCCTCTCGCGACGGTCCTCGCGACGCGCCCGAACCTGAACGTGATCATGCTGGGCGGCCGGGTCCGCGGGCGTACGCTCGCGACGGTCGACGACTGGGCGATGCGGCCGCTCGACCGGCTTCGCGTCGACGTGGCGTTCATGGGCACGAACGGATGCTCCGTGGAGGCCGGGCTGACCACACCCGACCCGGCCGAGGCCGCGATGAAGGAGTCGATGATGAAGGCCGCGCGGCGCACGGTCGTCCTCGTCGATCACACCAAGGTCGGCAACGACTACCTCGCGCGGTTCGCCGCGTTGTCCGAGGTCAGCATCCTGATCACGGACACCGGCCTGGACGCCGGGCTCGCCGCGGACCTCGCCGCGGAGGGCCCGGAGGTCATTCGCGTGTGACGCGGATCACACGCTGAACCTCCGCAGCCTTGGGTTGCGTATTACCGATTACCTTGCGGCGACTGACGACGCCGTTGACAGCCCACATAAAAGGCGCTAAACAAAAGTAGAAGCAACCGGGAAGACAGCCAAACGGGCATCGACCGGTGGCGCCTACGCGGAAGCGGAGGCCGAACATGACGCGTTCCCCCCGGCCCGGCCACAGACGTCGCAGCCGGCCACTCGGCGGAAAACGGAAGTACGCCGCGGTCTGGCTGCTCGTCACCTCCGGCGCCGTCGTGACCTCCTACTGCGGCATCCAGGAGATCTACGCGGCGGGGACCGAGACCCACCAGGCCCTGCCGGTGGTCGTCCCGCTGTCGCCGGCGCCGCCGAGCACCACGCCCGCCGCCGCGAATCGCACGCCCACTCCGAGGCCACCGCGGGCGTCGGCCCGTCCCCGTCTCACGCCGACCCGTCCCACGCCGACCCGGTCCGCTCCCTTACGGACGCCGACGGCCGCCCCGGCCGTCACGATCACCTCTCCCCCGGATCAGGCCAAGGTCAACGGCCGGGCCGGAGTGCTGGTCCACGGACGCGTCGGCGACCTCCGGGGCGACGTCCTGCGCATCTTCGTCTACGCCCCGGACGGGCGGTTCTACCTGACCGACGACGGCCCGGTGCGGGCCCAGGGCGGCCGGTGGAGCTCGTCGATCCAGCAGATCGGCGACGGCACACGCGACGTCGGCCGGTTCTTCAAGATCACGGCGATCCGGGCGGACGCGGCCTGCCAGGACACGATCCAGGGACGCACCCGGGACGCCAACGGCAACATCGCCTTCCTGGCGGTGCCACCGGGCTGCTCGATCGCCGACGCGGTGGCGGTCCTCAAGACGGCGTGGAGCTGAGGCGGTGCCGGCGACCAGGGTCGCACCGGCCAGGCTCACGACGACGCGCGACCGACCGACGAGACTCCGGCGCGGTGGCGGTCCTCAAGACGGCATGGAGCTGAGGCGGTGCCGGCGACCAGGCTCGCACCGGCCAGGCTCACGACGACGCGCGACCGACCGACGAGACTCCGGCGCGGTGGCGGTCCTCAAGACGGCATGGAGCTGAGGCGGTGCCGGCGACCAGGCTCGCACCGGCCAGGCTCACGACGACGCGCGACCGACCGACGAGGCTCCGGCGCGAGACCGGCCGACGGGGCTCACGACGACGCGCGGTCGGCCGGGCGGCCTGGAAGCAGTCGCGCCGCCCGGCTCCGCCTGCGGCGCCTCCGCCGTACGACGGTCGTGCGCAGCCAGACACCCACCTGCGCGCCTCCCAGGGTGGATCGGTCGATGCGCAGCTCACCGCCGGTGGACTCCGCCAGCCGGCGCACGATGTCCAGGCCCAGACCCGTCGAGCCGCCGCCGGACCTCCCGCGCTGCAGCATGAGCTGGGGATCGGCGATCCCGGGACCCGCGTCGGAGACCAGGACGCCGACCCGGTCGGGGCCGGTCCGCATCGTCACCGCGAACTCCGTGCCCTCGGGCGTGTGGTGGAACAGGTTCCCCAGCACGGCGTCCAGGGCGGCCGCGAGCTCACCGCGGCCGACCGGCACCGGCACGGGGCGGTCGAGCCCGGTCAGCCGCCAGCGGCGGCCCTGGTCCTCGGCCAGCACCGACCAGAACGCGACGCGGTCGCGTACGACCTCGGTCGCGTCGCACGTCGTCGTCGCGTGCTCCCCGCCGGGGCGCTGCGCTGTCTTGATGACGATGTCGATCTCCTGCTCCATGCGGGTCATCGCCAGGCGCGCCTTCCCCATCTCCGGTCCCTGGCCGAGACGGTCGATGTTCAGGCGTAGGGCGGTCAGCGGCGTGCGCAGGCGGTGCGACAGGTCGGCCGCGAACTGGCGTTCGGCCGTCAGCCGCTGCGCGATCTGATCCGCCATGGCGTTGAAGGCGTACGCCGCCTCCTCCAGCTCGGGCGGCCCTTCCGGGCGGATGCGGACGGTCACGTCGCCGGCGCCGAGCCGGGCCGCCGCGCCGGCCAGCCGCCGCGCGGAGCCGACCACTCTGCGGCCCAGCCGGTCCGCCGCGAGGATCGAGCACGCCACCAGGAACACGGCGACCAGGGTCATCACGATCCAGGCCGGCACGACCCCGGGCGGGAGGCGGCCGGCGCCCACGTCGACCTCCACCACGGCCAGACCCGCGTTCCCGGCCGGGACGGGCTGCAGGACCACCCGCCGCTCGTCGGCGCTCGTCTCCAGCGCCTGCCCCTGGTCGCGGACCCGCGCGATGACCGCCGGGGACACCGCCGGCGGCTCCCCGATCCGCGTTCCCCCCGGCATCGTCACGCCGATGCGGTCCCGGCCGCCGGCGGACGCGCCCGCGATCGCCCGGCTCACCGCGACCGGATCGCCGGAGGCCACCACGGCCGGGAGGACCGCGCCGACCCGGCGCTGGGCGCGGATGACCGCCCGGTCGGCCGCCGCCTCGCGTACGACCAGGGCGGACGGGATCAGGAAGGCCAGCGCGACCATCGAGGTCACCGCCAGCGCGACCAGCGCGAGCGATCGCCTCACGTCGGATCCACGAGCTTGAACCCGACGCCGCGCACCGTGTGCAGGTAGCGCGGGGCGGCGGCGGTCTCGCCGAGTTTGCGGCGCAGCCAGGACAGGTGCACGTCGATGGTCTGGTCGTCGCCGTACGGCTGCTGCCACACCTCGGACCGCAGATCGGCGCGCGGGACGACCTCCCCGGCCCGCGAGGCCAGGAACGCCAGCAGGTCGAACTCCCGCCGCGTCAGCTCGATGGGCCGCGAATCGAGCTTCACCTCCCGCCGGACGACGTCGATGCGCAGCCCGCCGACCTCGATGACCGTGGACTCGCCGCCACCGCGCGCACGCCGCAGAACCGCGCCGAGCCGCGCCTCCAGCTGGTCGATCGTGAAGGGCTTGACGACATAATCGTCCGCCCCGGCGTTCAGCAGCCGGACGACTTCCTGATCGTCATCGCGAGCGGTCACCACGATGACCGGAACCTCGGATACCGCGCGCAGCATCTTGAGCAATTCGAAACCGTCGAGATCGGGGAGCCCGAGATCCAGCAGAACGGCGTCGGGCGGCCGGTCGGAGATATCGCGCAGCGCCTCCCAGGCGGCCCCGACGCTGCGAACGGAGTGACGGCGTTCGGTCAGGTCGTGTACAAGTGCGGTCCGGACATCGGCGTCGTCTTCCACCACTAATACCTTCGCCATGACGAAACTGTACTACCGGCCTTCTCGCCGGATCCGCTTTCTCGTGGCCGAATAATCGGCGATGACCTGCGAGATCTCGTCGACGTTGACGCTCTTCGCGTATTCGGCGTGCCGTTCGGAACGATGGGCCCTGGTGCCGTGCGACGCGGTCGCCGGCAGGGCGACGACGGCCGTGGTGAGGGTGGCGACGTTCGCGGCGGCGATGACGAGGATGGTCACCGGCCGCGGCTTTCCGGCCATGCGGATGCTCATTTCGGTCTCCATTCCGCGAGCGCGCGAAGGGGCCGGGCGGCCGTGGCCGCCCGGCCCCCGGCGGTCACTTGCGCACGTTGCCCGCCGCGTCCTGCGTGACCACCATGTTCTGGACCTCCTTGCGCAGGCCCGGCGAGCCCTCGCCGGGGCCCTGGCCGTTGTCGCCGCAGACCCGGTTCTTCTCCTCGTCGGTCATGGGGCGTTCCTTGAACGTCACGTTGTGCGTGCCGGCGTCCTTGTCGTCGGTGACCGAGCCGCCGACGTACCACTCGAAGTGCGGGTCGCCGTCGTCCGAGGTCTTCACCCGGTCCCCGTAGTTGATCTGCCAGTGGCCGTTGACCTTCAGCATCTCCGTGGAGAGCTCGAGCCAGCCGACGTTGCCGGGCTGGACGTGGTGGGTGTCGCCGTTCCAGGTCCAGTGGCCCTTGTTCCAGACGTGGCCGTAGCTGGCCTCCACCCCGATCTCGATGGCGTCCGTCAATTTGAACTTGGGGCCGCCGCTGATCCCGAAGCTGTTCGACTCCTCGACGGTGTCGGTGATCTGGTACTGGTGGTCCTGCGGGGCGGTCGTGCAGTTCCAGGCGTATTCGTCGTTCTGCGGCACATGGAAGTCCGACTGGAACGACTCCTGGCTCTCCGGGACGAACTTGCACCGGTCGGCCTTGTAGGGGACGGTCACACCGGAGTCGGGGCAGGTGTCGAGCAGATCACCCGTGACCGTGACCGTCTTCGCGGTCGCCGACCCGGCCGGCAGAAACACTCCGGCGCCGACCATCGCGACCCCCGTGAGTGCGACCAGACCCGCACGTACTCGGTTCATCGAATTCCTCCTCGATGAGTTTTGCTGACACCTCCTTTATAGTCGGAAATCAATGGTGATACTTTAGCTGCCACTTAAGAGCCGCATAACGAACGTTGAGGACGTGCATTTCTGGTCCGTTAATTTAAGCCGCCCTAATGAAATGGCGGCCGAGCGCAAAAAGAATGCCCCCCGCGACGGCGGGGGGCATTCTTTCGAGGCCGGCGTCAGGGGCCCGCGGAGAGCACGGACGCCCGGGCCGCGGCGGCGTCGGCGGCGTCGAGCGCGAGCCGGGCCAGCTCCTCGCATGCGGCGCGCTCGTGCGCGGCGAGGCGTGCGCGTACGGCGGGCACGCTGCGCGGGCTCATCGACAGCTTCGTGACGCCCAGGCCGACCAGCACCGGCGCGAGGGCCGGGTCGGCGGCGGCCTCACCGCACACCCCGACCGGCCTGCCCGCGCGCCCACCGGCGGCCGCGCAGGCCCCGATCAGCTGCAACAGGGCCGGTTGCCATGGGTCGAGCAGGTCGGCGAGGGCGCCCGACTGCCGGTCGGCGGCCAGGGTGTACTGGCTGAGGTCGTTGGTCCCGATGCTGAGGAAGTCGGCGACCTCGAGCAGGCGCTCGGCCCGCAGGGCCGCGGCCGGCACCTCGACCATCACGCCGGCCGTGCGCAGCCCGTACGCCCGGGCCCGCGTGACGAAGTCCGCCGCCTCCACGGGGGTCGACACCATGGGGGCCATGACCCAGACGTCCGTGGTCGTGCGCTCGGCGGCCCGCGCGATCGCCTCGAGCTGGGTCTCGAGGATGTGCGGCTGGTCCCGGGCCACCCGCAGGCCGCGCACGCCGAGCGCCGGATTCGGCTCCTCCGGAAGGCCGAGGAAGGGCAGCGGCTTGTCCGCGCCGGCGTCCAGCGTCCGTACGACGACGGTGCCCTCCGGGAAGTGGGCGAACACCTCGGCGTACGCGGCGACCTGTTCGTCCAGGCCGGGCGCGTCCCCGCGATCCAGGAAGAGGAACTCGGTGCGGAACAGCCCGACCCCGGTGACCCCGTCCAGGTCCGCTCCCCGCAGGTCGGCGGCGGACCCGATGTTGACCATGAGGTCGACCGAATGCCCGTCCGCCGTGCGCCCGGGGCCCCGCCCGCCGGCGAGCCTGGCCCGCTCGTCGTCCGCCCGCGCGCGTACCTCCGCCGCCTCCTCGTCACCGACGCCCACGCGGACTCCACCGCCGGTGCCGTCCACGGTCACCAGCGTGCCGTCCGGCACGTCGAGGATCCCGGCGCAGCCGACGATGGCGGGCAGGCCGAGCGCCCGCGCGAGGATCGCGGTATGGCTGGTCGGCCCACCGCGCTCGGTGACCAGGGCGAGCACGGTCTCCGGGTCGAGCCCGACCGTGTCGGCGGGCGCCAGGTCGTCGGCGATCAGGACGAACGGGTGCCCGGGCGCCGGCAGGCCGGGCATCGGCAGGCCGAGAGCGGCGGCGATCGCCCGGTGCGCGATGTCGTCGAGGTCGGCCGCGCGTTCGCCGAGGTAGCCACCGAGCCCGGCGAGGATCTCCCGGTGCCGGTCGAAAGTGGTCCGCAGCGCGTGCGAAGCGTCCTCGCCGGCCCGTACGCGCTCGGCCACGCCGTCCCGCAGGGTCGGATCCGCGGCGATCATCGCCTGCGCGGCCAGGATGTCGCGGGCCTCGCCGGTGGCCGCGTCGGCGCGGGCCCGCAGGTCGGCCTCGGTGGCCTCCAGCGCCCGTACGGCATCGGCGAGTTCACCGTCCGGGTCTGTGACAGGCCGGGCATCCGGAAGCGCCGGCGGGGCCGCCATCCGCGCCATCGGGCCGGCGGCCAGGCCGGGGCCGACGCCGATGCCCTGGAGGGGCCGCGGCGGCGCGCCGACCGGGACGTCGAGGTCAGGCATCGGCCGCTTCCTCGGCGTCCAGGTCGCGGGCGAGCAGGGCCGCGAGCGTGTCGAGGGCCGCGTCGGCGCCCGGCCCGTCGGCCTCGATGGTGACCTCGGTGCCGTGCCCGGCGCCGAGGGACAGCACGGCGAGCATGCTGGCGGCCGGTACGGCCGGGCCGTCCCCGACGCGGATGCGCACGGGCACGTCCTGGTCGGCGGCGGCCTTGACGAACAGGGCCGCCGGCCTCGCGTGCAGGCCGGTGCGGGAGGCGATGGCCACGGTACGCGTCGACATGTCTGCTCCTCGTCAGGGCTCGATGGTGACCTTGATCGCGGTGCCTTGGGACACGATGTCGATGCCCTTCAACACGTCGGTCAGGGGGAGGTGGTGGGTGATCAGGTCGGTGACGGGCACGGCGCCGGTGGCGATGAGGTCCAGGGCGCGGGCGTTGTGGGCGGGGCTGGATCCGTTGGCGCCCACGATCGTCAGCTCCCGGTAGTGCACCAGGTTGGAGTCGAGGGCGATGATCGGGTTGTCCTTGGGCAGCCCGCCGAAGAAGCTGATCCGGCCCTGGCGCGCGGTCATCTGCAGGGCCTGTTCCTGGGCGGCGCCGGAGGCCGCGGCGGTGATCACCACGTCGGCGCCCCGGCCGTTCGTCAGCTTCAGCACCTGGTCGACGACGTCGGTGCCGGTCAGCGCGGCGTCGGGGTGCACCCGTTCGGCGGACATGGCCAGGCGTTCGGCGTTGAGGTCGGCCAGGAAGATCCGCGCGGCTCCCCGGGAGCGGGCCAGGCGGACGTGCAGGCAGCCGATCGGCCCGGCGCCGATCACCACCACGTCGTCGCCCTCCCCCACCCGGGCCAGCTCCTGGCCGTTGAGGACGCAGGCGAGCGGCTCGGCGACGGAGGCCTCGGCGAAGCCGACGCCGTCGGGGATGCGGTTCAGGCCGTCGACGGCCAGGACCTTGGCGGGCACGATGGTGTACTCGGCGAAGCCGCCGTCGTAGTGGTAGCCCATCGACTCCTGGTTCGGGCACACCGTCATGTGCCCGCGGCGGCATTCCTCACAGTGCCCGCAGGGGATCGCAGCGATCACCTGCACCTGGTCCCCGGGCCGCCACCCGGTCACGCCGTCGCCGACCTCGGCGATCTCGCCGGCGATCTCGTGGCCCATGACGCGGGGCGGGCGGATGTGATGGTGGCCGTACTTGGAGATCTTGACGTCGGTACCGCAGGTGGAGCAGTTCCGCACCCGGATCTTGACCTCACCGGGCCCCGGCGACGGCTCGGGCGCATCCTCCAGGCGGATGTCCCCGGGGGCGTGGAATCGGGCGACCTTCACTGAGTAACCTCCTGTGCGGCCGGCTGCAGCAGCCGGACCACTTCTTCGACGTTCGCGCTTTCTCGCAGCGCGCGGGCACTGTCCGGATCGAGCAGGATCTGGGCCAGCTCCGAGAGCAGCCGGACATGCCCGTCACCTTTGGCGGCGATCCCGACGCACAGCTTCACCAGGTGCCCGTCCCAGTCGACTCCCTCGGGGAAGCGCAGCACGCAGATCGCGTCGTGGCGGACGGCGTCCTTGCCCTCGAGCGTGCCGTGGGGGATGGCGACGCCCTCCCCCACGTAGGTCGGGACCGAACGCTCGCGTTCGACCATCGTCTCGACGTACGAGGCGTCGACCGCCCCCACGTCCACGAGTGCGTGTCCGCACTGGCGGATCGCCTCGTCCCGGTCGGCCGCGACCGCGTCCAGGCGTATCGCGGCGCGATCGAGCAGGTCAGGCATGGATCTCGCTCCCGTTCTTGATCGCGGTCACCAGGCGGGTCACCGCCGGGTCGCCGAGGAAGACCTGGAAGGTGATGATCGGGGTCTCGGGGGCCGAGGCCTTCGCCCGCGCGCCCAGACCGGCGTGGCAGACCACGACGTCGGCGTCGCCGGGGATGGAGTTGACCGGGGTGTGCTCCACCTCGACCGAGAACTTCCGCAGCTCCTTGCGCAGCTGGCTGGCCAGCATGACGCTGCTGCCCATTCCCGCGTCGCAGGCCACCACGAGCTTCTTGACGTCCTTACCGTTCATTTCCGTCCTCACGCTTCCTGGGGTTCGGTGCGGGCCGCCGGCCGCTCGACGACGGTTTCATCTTCGGTGGTCTCCTCCGCGGACTCGGACTCGGACTCGGCGAGCCGGCCGAAGCCCAGGAGTGCCGAGCCGACGGCGAAGGACACGGCGGCGGCGACGAACACACCCGCGAAGACGCCGAACCAACTGCCCTTCGGAGCCTCGGCCGCGTACGCGAAGATGCTGCCCGGCGACGGAGTGGCGACCAGGCCCGCGCCGGTGACCATGAAGGTTCCGATGCCCGCCGCGCCGCCGGCGATGGAGGCGAGGATGAGCCGCGGCTTCATCAGCACGTACGGGAAGTAGATCTCGTGGATGCCGCCGAGGAACTGGATGACGATCGCGGCGGGCACGCTCGGCCGCAGCGCCTTCGGGCCGAAGAACAGGTAGGCCAGCAGGACGCCCAGGCCCGGGCCGGGGTTGGACTCCAGCATGAACAGGATCGACTTGCCGTGCTTCAGGGCCTCGGCGACGCCGAGCGGTCCGAGCACGCCGTGGTTGACCGCGTTGTTGAGGAACAGCACCTTGGCCGGTTCGATCAGCACCGAGGCGAACGGCAGCAGGTGATGATGGATCAGCCACTCGACGCCGTGGCCCGCCGCCGTCGTCACCTGGCGGACGATGGGGGCGACGCCCCAGACGCCGAAGACGGCGAGGGCACCGCCGATGATGCCCGCGGTGAAGTTGTCCACCAGCATCTCGAAGCCGGACTTGGTCCGGTCGGCCGTGAACTCATCGACCTTCTTCAGCACGTACGCCGCGAGCGGGCCGAGGATCATCGCGCCGAGGAACATCGGGATCTTGGCCCCGACGACCACGCCGACGGTGGCGACCGCGCCGACGACGGCACCACGCTGGCCGTGGACCATCCGGCCGCCGGTGTAGCCGATGAGCACGGGGAGAAGCAGCGTGATGATCGGGTCGACGAGGGCGGCGAACTGCTTGTCCGGCAGCCAGCCGGTCGGGATGAACAGGGCGGTGATGAGACCCCAGGCGATGAAGGCCCCGATGTTGGGCATCACCATCCCGGCCAGGTAGCCGCCCAGGCGCTGGATATGGGCCTTGGCGCCGGTTCCGGTGACGGCGGGGGTGTACGCAGTGGCCATGAGGGCCTCCTAATAATCGAGATCTGCGTAACGTCGATCAGGCGATGAGCGACCGGCCGAGGTCCGGACGCGTATGGATGCGGACGATGTCGCGCCGGATGTCCTCGGGACGCGGCATACGGCTGGCGGGCAGGCTCACGGCGGCGGCCCCCCACGCCAGCCCTTCGGCGAGCGCCGGTGCCCCCCGAGCTCCGGCGGCCAGGAAACCGGCGAGCAGCGCGTCGCCCGCGCCCACGGTGCTCCGCGGCGCGGCGACCGGCGCCTCGCCGATCGTCACTCCTTCCTCTTCGACGAGCACGGCGCCGTCCGCGCCGAGGCTCGCGAGCACGGTCCGGGCGCCGCGATCGCGCAGCTCCTCCGCCGCCTCGATGACGTCGCCCAGGCTGCCGACCGGGCGCCCGACGGCTTCGGCCAGTTCCTCGCGGTTGGGTTTGACGAGAACGGGCTTCGCCTCCAGTGCCGCCAGGAGAGCGGGGCCGCTGCTGTCGACGGCGACCCGCACTCCGGCGGCGGTGAAGAACTCACACAACCGGGCGTAGATCTCGGTGGGAACGCCCGGCGGCAGGCTGCCGCACGTCACCACCCAGCTCGCGCCCTCGGTCGCGGCGAGCACCATGTCGGCGACGGCGTCCAGCTCCGCCGGAGACAGGGGCTCGCCCGGTTCGTTCAGCTTGGTGACGACGCCGTCGGGCTCGACGATCGTCACGTTCGAACGGGTCCGGCCGTCCACCGGCACCGCACGGAGCGGTATGCCGTCGACTTCCAGCAGGTGGACGAGCTGGTCCCCGTCCGCCCCGCCGGCGGTCACGACCGCGACCGTCGGCACGTCGTTCGCGAGCAGCGCACGGGAGACGTTGACCCCCTTGCCGCCCGGGTCGAGCCGTACGGAGGTGGCACGGATCACCGCACCGGTGACGAGACGGTCCACCTCGATCGTGCGGTCCAGGCTCGGGTTGAGCGTCAGCGTGACGATCACGTGTTGGTTCACCGCCGTTTCGTCTGTGTTTCCATGTGTTTACGCCCAACTGCGTGGGGTCGTCAAGGGGTCAGGGCATACGTCTTCCCACGAATCACCCCCCGTGGCGGGGCGACGGCGCATCCAGCCCGGGGCATGTCACCTGCAGGTCTTCGCGGAGACAGGGGGTGCCCACCCCCAGGGAGGCGTCATCGCGCTAGGACGTCGGGGCCACGACCGGCGCGCTCCCGTCGAGAAGGCGTGCGCGATCCCGCGGCGACCGAAGGGCCGGCGCACGGTTGTCGAACTGCGGCGAACTCCGGCAGCGTTCGACCTCGTGCCCTGGTTGGCCGGCCGCACGCTTCCACAGGTGGCCCATCGCCTGAGATGATCTCAACCAGTTGAGTAGACGCGGATGTTCCTTTGAGGGAGGTATCCCCGTATGGAGTCGCTGCGCTCAGGTGATCCGCGGGTGGTCGGGCCGTACCGGCTGGAGGGAAGGCTGGGCGGGGGCGGGATGGGGCAGGTGTTCCTGGGCCGCTCCCGGGGCGGGCGGCCGGTCGCGGTAAAGCTGGTGCGCCCGGAACTCGCCGAGGACGCGGGGTTCCGGCGCCGGTTCGCCCTGGAAGTGGAGGCTGCTCGCCGGGTCGGCGGGTTCTACACCGCGCAGGTGGTCGACGCCGACACCGACGCCGACCCGCCGTGGCTGGTCACCGCCTACATCCCCGGCCCCTCGCTACAGGAAGCCGTCGACCAGCACGGGCCGTTGCCCCAGGCGGCGATCAGCGTGCTGGGGCAGGGCCTAGCCGAAGGACTCACCGCCATCCACGCCTGCGGCCTGGTGCACCGCGACCTCAAACCGTCCAACGTGGTCCTCGCCGACGACGGGCCGCGCGTCATCGACTTCGGCATCGCCCGTGCGCTGGACGCCACCTCGCAGACCGCGTCCCGAACCGTGATCGGAACACCGTCGTACATGTCCCCCGAGCAGGCGCGCGGGCACGCGGTCGGCCCACCCAGCGATGTGTTCTCCCTCGGGGCCGCGCTCGCCTTCGCCGCGACCGGCCAGAGCCCGTTCGGGATCGGCTCCGTCCAAGCGGTCATCTACCGGGTCGTCCACGACGATCCCGACCTGACCGGCCTACCCGCACCTCTCGCGGACCTGCTCACCGCCTGCCTCGCCAAGGACCCCGCCGACCGGCCCGCCGTCAGCGACATCCTCGACCGGTTCGCCACGCCCACCGAAACCGCCACACGATGGCTCCCGCCCGGCATGACCACGATGATCACCGAACGGGCAGCGGCGGTGGGAACCCTGACCGCCGTCCCACCTGAGACGAAACCGGCCACGCTCCGGAAGGCCCCGTCACCGCCTGCGGCAGACGCATCCCCGGACCAGGCGAACCTGATGGTCGGGAACCTCAGCCAAGGCGAACTGGACGTCATCCTCGACGACACCATCCTGGACACGGTCCACGCGAGCGGCAGCAGCACCTTCCACCTCGCCCCGGGTGTCCACTCCGTGCAGGTGAAGACCGGCCCACAGCGCAGCGCACTCCGGCGGATCGAGGCAACCCCCGGTGCCACCATCAGGATCGCCTACGACGTCCCCCACCCCGGCGCCGGCCCGGCATCGGTCGACACGGCGGCCTTCACGGCGAAGAGGACCTCGTTGGCGATCAGATTTCTTGTCAGCACTGCGCTAGTGGGGGCTGTGTGCAGCGCGGTGCTACTGCTGGTGGCCCCTTCGGGTGTGGGTGTGATGATGCCGCCGGTCTTTCTGGGCCTTGTTGTTCTGGTCACCCTATGGGGGCTAGCGTCGTCTCCCCGGCGCCTCACCCTACGGCCCAACGGCTTCACCTATGATCCCGACCGTTGGGATGCGGATTTGGGTTCAGCGAAAATATCGATCGACTGGGACACCCTCGAACAGGTCAGCGTGATCGGTGACGGGCCTGACGCCAAGCTCGTCGTCTGGTTCCGCGAGAAACACCGCCCAGCGACCGGCACCGGCTTCCAGGGCACCGTCGTATGCAAAGCCCGGACACTGACCGGCAGGCAAGGCCATGCCCAGATCCGCGCAGCGCTGAGGTGGTTCGCCGGTGACATCTACGTCGAACAGCCGACGTGACCAGCACTCACTCCCCCTTGCCGATCAGCGCTCACGGACGCCGTACACGCGGAGGATGCTCTGGCGGAGCGCCGCCGCCGTCTGCTCTGTGGTCATGCGGCCGGCGGCGACCTCGCCGCCCGCCGCGTGTCCGAGCGCGACGGTCGCGGAGACCAGCCAGGCCGGGTCGAGGGCACGGTCGAACTCGCCCGCGCCCTGACCACGCCTGATCAGCCGTTCCAGTCGCTCGACGACCGGGAGATGCCGGCGGTCGGAGTCGGCCTCGCCGATGGCGGTCACCGAGGGGTGCAGGAGCAGCGGATACCGGTCGAACAACCGCCACGTGACGTCCAGCCAGCCCAGCAGCGCGTCGGTGACGGTACCGCCAGCCGCGTCGGCGGCGTCGAGCGCGGCGACGGCTTCGGCGGTGATCCGGTCGACGACCGCGGCGACCAGCAGCGGCCGGGACGGGTAGTGGGCGTACACGGTCTGGCGCGTGACACCGGCCGCCTCCGCGACCTGCTCCACCTTCGCGTCCGGATGCCGGCCGAGCACCTGGACGGCGGCGTCGAGCACGGCGGCGGCGCTGCGCTCGGCGTCCGAACGCCGCCGACGGCGCCGCTCACCGTTTTTCTCTGACACGTTGTCTAATCTACCGCCCCCGCGTTAACGTAGACACGGTGTCAAAAATAAGCTCGACGGAGGGAGATCCGATGACGCCTCGTACCGATCTGGCCGGCTATCTGACCCGCTATCCGCAGGAGGCAGGGCTGGGCGACGAGGATCCGGCCACCGTGCTCGACCGCTACCACACGCCGGACTACGTGCTGGTCAACGACGGTGTGCCGCTGGACCGGCAGCAGCTGCTGGACCACATCCGCCCGGCCCGCAAACGGGCCGCCGGCCTCCGTGTCGAGGTGGACCAGGCACTGGTGGACGGCGACCACGTCGCCGCCCGCTACCGGCTGATCGCGGAGCTGCGCAAGGGCGGCACCATCAGGACGGAGATCTACCTGTTCGGCGAGCTGGCCGCCGACGGCCGGCTGCGCCGCGCCGTACAAGCCACGCGGACCATCCCGTCCGAATAGGCCCACGCCCTAGGAAGAAAATGGCGTGCGTGCCGCGGAGCGCATATCGGGATCAGGCCGGGTCCCTCGCCGGGTTGGCGGTGTCGGGGGCGGGAATGTGACCTGGTGAGCGCATTGATCGGGGGATCATCGTCATGGCTACGTACATGCTGCTCTGCAAGTGGACGGACCTGGGACGCCGCGAGGTGGCGACGCTGCCCGACCGGGTCACCGAGGTCACCAAGGGTTTCGAGGAGATGGGCGGGAAGGTCCTGGGCGCCTACCTGAGCATGGGGCGGTACGACCAGGTCGTCCTCATCGAGGCACCCGACGATGAGTCCGCCGCCAAGTTCGCGGTCGTCGTCGCCGGGCGCGGCTTCGCCGAGACCGAGACGTTGCGCTGCTTCTCCATGAACGAGATGCGTGGCCTCATCTAGACCAATCGGCGGCCGGAGGGCTTGCGGCGGCGCTCGCGCCTCGCCGGGCACAAGTCGCCATGTACGGTCGGGCAGGTCGACGCGTGTGGTTCAGGCGCGCTGGGTAGCGAACGGGCCGCCGGTGCCGAAGGCCAGGTCGGCGAAGCGTTCGCCCATGCGGCGGTGCGTGGCGGCGTCCGGGTGGAGCTGGTCGGGCAGCGGCAGCTCGGCGAAGTCCGCCTCGCCGTAGAGTTCGCGGCCGTCGAGGTAGTGCAGAGCCGGATCGTCGGCCGCCCGCTGCTTCACGATGCGGGCGAGTTCCTCGCGGATGACGCCCAGGGTCAGTTTGCCGGCGACGATCTCCGCGGGGTCGCCCGCGGCCCGCAGCCGCAGTCTCCCCTCGCCGAGGCCGCTGAGGTCCGGGACGGTGGGGCCGGGGGTGTCCTCGTGGATGGGGCAGAGGATCGGCGAGACCACGAGCAGAGGCGCGGTGGGGTGGCCTTCGCGGATGGTGTCGAGGAAGCCGTGCACGGCGGGGGTGAACGCGCGCAGGCGCATCAGGTCGGTGTTGACCAGGTTGATGCCGATCTTGACGCTGATCAGGTCCGCGGGGGTGTCGCGCATCGCGCGGGCGGTGAACGGATCGAGCAGGGCGCTGCCGCCGAAGCCCAGGTTGATCAGTTCCGCGTCGCCGAGGGAGGCGGCCAGCGCCGGCCAGGTCGTGGTGGGGCTCTCGGCGTCCGAGCCGTGGCTGATCGAACTGCCGTGGTGCAGCCACGCCCTGCGGCTCACCTGCGGCAGGGCCGCGACGGGGGCGTCGGTGCGCAGGGCGACCAGCAGGGTGATCTCGTTGTACGGCAGCCAGATCTCGACGTCCTTCACCCGGTCGGGCAGATCGGTGAACCGGACGGTGCCGGCCGGGCCGGGCCGGGTCTTCGCGGATCTGGTCGCCATGTCGACCATCATGACGTTGCCGCCGGTCACGCCGGCCCGGCCCGCCAGGCGGCCGTCGACGAGCAGGTCGTACACGCCGTCCGGACGGGGCGGGGCGCCCTCGTAGGCCATCTTGGTGCGGAGCGCGTCCAGCTCGATGACGGTGGCCCGGGTGCGGAACACCACCCGTACGCCGGAGGGCTGGGCCTCCGCCATGGCCAGCTGCCCGTCGGCGCTCTGCGCGCGAGCCCGGGCGGGCAGCCGGTGCGGCAGCACCCCGTGCTCGGTACGCTCCAGCTCGAGCACGCCGCGCACGAACTCCGCGGTGACGGGCGTGGTGATCCAGTCAGTGTCTCCGGACGCGGCGTCGTCCTGACGGTTCACGAGTTCCGCCTCTCACCAGTCGCCGGGGAGCCGTCCGCCGTACCAGCGTTCGATGAGCTGGCGGGCGATCGAGACCCGGCCGGGAAGGCGGATCTCCTCCGACTCCGTCGCGGCCTTCAGCTCCTCGCGGGTGTACCAGCGGGCGCCGCTGATCTCGTCCTCGTCGATGCGGATCTCCTGCCCGGGGTCGGCCGTCGCGAAGTAGCCGATCATCAGGCTGCGGGGCAGCGGCCAGGGCTGGCTGCCGAGGTAGCGGCAGTCGCGCACGGTGACGCCGACCTCCTCCCGCACCTCGCGGGCGACCGCCTGCTCCAGCGACTCACCGGGCTCGACGAACCCGGCGAGGATCGACACGCGGTCCGCCGGCCAGCGGGTGCCGCTCGCGAGCAGGATGCGCTCGCCGTCGTGCACCAGCATGATCACGGCGGGGTCCGTGCGCGGGAAGTGCTCGGATCCGTCGACCGTGCAGATCCGGGTATGGCCCGCCGAGGCGAGCGTCGTGAGCGCCCCGCAGCGCGGGCAGTGCGTGTGGGTCGCGTGCCAGTTCTGCAGGCCGACGGCCTGGGTGAGCAGCCCGGCGTCCCGGTCGCTGAGCGCGGCCCCCACGCGCCGCAGGTCGGCGGGGTCGGTGCCCTCGATCGCGGGCAGCGGGGCGGACACCGCGAAGTAGGCGACCCCGTCGGCGTCGACCCCGAGCAGGTACCGCTCCCCCTCCGGGGCCTCCCCCGGGCCGAGGAGGACCAGGGCGGGCCCCGGCCGGACCAGCGCGGTACCGCGCTCGACGACCAGGACGCGAGTCCCCGGGTCGGCCCACGCGGCGGCCAGCCAGGGCTCGTCGCGGCGGCGCTCCCCCACCCGGTCGAGCGTGCTGCGGGAGAGCGCCAGCCAGTCGAGTGCTTTTAGGGGTTCGGTCACGGCGGGGCCCTCTCTCAGAGGCTGGTGGGGAACTCGTCCCAGAGGTACGCGGCGGCCTCCGCGCCCTTGAGCAGCAGCGGCATCTCGACCTTCTCGTTGGGCGCGTGGATGCGGTCGTCGTCCAGCCCGACGGCGACGAACACGAGCGGCGCCTCCAGGATGTCGGCGAGGTCGGCCTCCGGGCCGCTGCCGCCCTCGCGGGTGAACAGCACCTCCGTGCCGAACGCCTTCTCCATCGCCCGCTTGGCCGCCAGCACGCCGGGCGAGTCGATCGGCGAGAAGCACGGCCGCACGCCCGGGCCCGGAACGCGGACCTCCGCGCGGACGCCCGGCGGGGTGTGCTCCGCGACGTACGCGCGGAACGCCTCGTGCACCTGGCGCGGATCCTGCCCTGCGACGAGCCGGAAGGAAAGCTTGGCGTGCGCCTCGCGGGGCACGATCGTCTTGCCGCCGGGGCCGGTGTGGCCGCCCCACATGCCGTTGATCTCGGCGGTCGGCCGGGCCCAGATGCGCTCCAGGGTGGTGAAGCCCTCCTCTCCGTGCGCGGCGCCGGACCCGCCTGCCGTCGCGAGCCACTCCTGCTCGTCGAAGGGCAGCTTGGCGAACAGCGCCCGCTCCTCCTCGGTGAGCTCCACGATGCCGTCGTAGAAGCCGTCGAGGGTCACGCGGTCGCCCTCGTCGTGCAGGCCGGCGAGCAGCGCCGTCATGGCGTGCAGGGGGTTCGGCACCGCGCCGCCGAACGAGCCGGAGTGCAGGTCGATCGACGGGCCGTACAGCGAGACCTCCACCTCGGCGAGGCCGCGCATGCCGGTGCACATCGACGGGACGTCCGCGGACCACATCGTGGTGTCGCTGATGACGATCGCGTCGCAGGCCAGGCGGTCCTTCTTCGCCGTCAGCAGGTCGGCGAAGTGCGGGGAGCCGGACTCCTCCTCGCCCTCGATCAGCATCTTGACCGTGACGGGCGGGGCCGTACGGCCGCTCGCCGCGAGGTTCGCCCTCAGCCCGAGCGTGTGGAAGAGGACCTGGCCCTTGTCGTCGGACGCGCCCCGGCCGATCAGCTGCTCGCCCTTCTCCACCGGGGAGAACGGCGCGGTCTCCCACTCCTCGAGGGGCTCGACCGGCTGCACGTCATGGTGCCCGTACACGACGACCGTGGGCGCGTCCGGGTCCTCGGCCGGCCACTCGGCGAACACCGACGGCAGGCCCCCGGTCTCCCAGATCTCCACGGTCGGGAAGCCGGTGTCGCGCAGGTGCTCGGCCAGCCACTCGGCGGAGCGCCGTACGTCGTCGCGCCGCTCCGGGTCTCCGGAGATCGACGGAATCGCCAGCCACTCCTTCAACTCGTCGAAGAACCCGCTCGCGTTGGCATCGATGTAGGCACGTACGTCCATGTGCAGCTTTCTGGCAGGAAGAAGGTCCTCTGGCACTCTAGTCCGGTGACCGTCTACATCGATCGCCCCCTCTGGCCCGCGCGTGGTCGGCTCTGGTCGCACATGGTCAGCGACCTCTCGTACGAGGAGCTGCACGCATTCGCCGATCGGCTGGGCGTGCCGCGCCGGGCGTTCGATCGGGATCACTACGACGTCCCGGCGGAGGTGTACGACGCGGCGATCGGCCTGGGCGCGACGCCGGTCGGCTCGCAGGAGCTGGTGACCCGCCTCATCGGGGCGGGGCTGCGCCGCCGGAAGTCGCAGGTCAGGCGCGGCCCAGCAGCATGAGCTCGGTCTCGAGGTCGTGGCGGACGGCGGCCTCCCTCGGGTGTCACGCCGAGCCTCGAGCCGCAGCACCTGTGGTCACGAGCTCAGGGCGTCGCGCAGCTCGGCGGCGGTTTGGAAGCCGATCGCGGGCCGTTCCTGGAGCGCGTGGTCGATGACCTCGGCGAGTGCCCGCGGAATGCCGGGATCGTGTCGGCGGATCGGGGTCGCCGGCGTTTCCAGGACGACCCGCCAGGGATCCTTGCCGCGCGGGAACTCCCGAGGCCGGTGCCCGCTGATGACCTGGTACAGGCACGCGGCGAGCGCCCAGGTGTCCACTGCGGGAGAGGCGGCGCGGAAGTTGATCACCTGCTGACGCGGGATGTACCACGGCTTGCCCGCGGCCGTGCCGGTGCGGGTGAGGCCGCTCAACCCTGCCTGGTCGAAGGCCTTCGCGAGACCGAAGTCCGCCACCTTGGCGACCGGTGAGCCGACCTCGTTCTCGCTCAACAGGATGTTGGAGGGGCTGAGGTCGCGATGTACGACACCCTGCCCGTGCGCGTGGGCGAGACCGTCCAGGGCCTGGAGGAAGATCGGAACGGCCTCCTCGACCGGCAGCCTGCCACCCCGGCGGCGCACCATCCCGTCCAGCCCGCCACCGGGGCAGTACTCCAGGGTGAAGAAGAACGTCCCATCGGCGAAGCCGGCATCGCGCAGGCTCACGATGTTCTGATGCCGCAGTGCCCGGGTGAGCCCGATCTCGCGGAGGAAGCGTGCACACGCCTCCTCGCTCGCCGCCACCTTGGGCAGCATCACCTTCAGCGCCACCTCCTCGCCCGTCCTCCGGTTCCTCGCGAGATGGACCGCGCCCATTCCACCCCGGCCGAGCTCGCGGAGCGGCTCATAATCGCTGATGGCGGCGAGGTCGGTGCGACCGTTGCGCGCGACCTCCAGCAGCACGCGGAGCACTGCGGACGGGTCGGACTGACACGCGGCGCACACGTACTCTCCGGTGCGTTCCCCGACCTCGTCGTCCACCTCCCGGCCGCACCGGGCGCACCGGGCGAGTCGGCTGGTTCCGCCATCCCGGGCGGGAGCGTCGATCGCGACACGGAAGACGGTCTCGCCGATGCGGATCTCGTCGCCGTCGGTCAGGTCGTGCTCGGGATGGCTTTCCGCCATCCCCTCCGCGGGTGTCTGATGCGCCTGACGCTGGCCGATCTTCGTGCCGTTGACATAGGTCCCATTGAGACTGCCGAAGTCGCGGATGCGCGCATCGGGCGGGTTGATGTCGAGGAGGCAGTGGTGCCGGGAAACCGTCCGATGGTGCTCGTCGTCGGGCAGCCGGGGGTCGCAGTCGGCCGCGCGTCCGAGCACACATGTGGTGCGCTCGGCGAAGACGTGCTCGGTCCCCTCCTTCCGTCCCTTCACCACCCTCAGCGTCACGGTCGCGGGTCGCATCATGATGACGGCGCTCCTTTCGGCCCGTCGACGCGTGCGAAGGTGAGGGCATCTCCCGCGGCCCCGACCCGCACCGTCGTGTCGTCGGTGAGCCGCCCGGCCAGCAACGCTCTGCCGAGCGGCTGGACGAGCAGCCGCTCGACGGTCTGTTCCAACGCCCGGGCGCCCGACCGCGCGGTGTCGGCGTGCCGGAGCAGGAACTCATAGGCCTCGCCGGTCAGGACGAGTGTGATCGCCCGATCGGCGAGACGTTCCTGGACGCGGTCCACGAGTGTGTCGACGATCCGCCGCACCGCCGCCGGGGGAAGTGGTTTGAAGACGACGACCCGCCCGATACGGCCGAGCAGTTCGGGCCGCAAGGTGGTGCGCAGCGCCGCCATGACCCGTTCGGTGGGATCGTCGCCCGTTGCAGGCGCCGGATCCTCCGCCCCCGCCGCTCCGAACCCGATCGCTCTGTGCGCCGCTGCGGGCATTGCGCCGAGGTTGGAGGTGAGGATGACCACCGCGTCGGTGAACGAGACTCGGCGGCCCCGCGCGTCGGTGAGCGACCCCTCGTCGAAGATCTGCAGGAACAGGTCGAGCACCTCCTCATGGGCCTTCTCCACCTCGTCGAAGAGCACGACGCTGTGCGGGTGGTTTCGGAGGGGGCCGCTGAGCTGCCCCTCACGGTCGTGCCCGAGATAGCCGGGCGGTGCTCCGAGCAGTCGCGAGATCGCGTGCCGCTCCTTGTACTCCGACATGTCGATGCGGATCAGCCGCCGCTCGTCATCGAAGAGCAGTGCCGCGAGCGCCTTGGCCAGCTCGGTCTTGCCCGTGCCGGTCGGCCCCGCGAAGAGGAACACCCCGATCGGCCGCCGCGGATCGCCGAGTCCCGCGCGGGAGGTCCGGACCGCCTCGGCGACGACCTCCACCGCCTCGTCCTGGCCGATCACCCGCTGCCGCAGCCGTTCCTCCAGTGTGAGCAGCCGCTTCGCCTCGCCCGCCGCGACCCGCTCCACCGGGAGCCGGACGCGTTCGGCGACGACGGCGGCGAGTGCGGCCCGGTCCACCCCGATGGCCGGAGGGGCTCCCGGGCTCAGGGTGCGGATCCGGGCCGCCGCGCACGCCTCATCCAGCAGATCGATGGCCTTGTCCGGAAGCCGTAGGTCCGGGAGGAACCGGATGGCGAGGTCGACTGCTGCCTCGACGGCCTCCCACGCGATCTCCACCCCGTGGTGATCGGCGAGCCGTTCCCGCAGCCCGGCGAGAATCTCCACGGCCTCGGCGCGCGTCGGTTCCTCCACCCAGATCACCTGGAACCGGCGGTCCAGCGCGGGGTCGCTCTCGAGGTAACGGCGATGCTCGCCGGGCGTCGTGGCACCGATGCAGCGAATCTCGCCCCGGCCGAGCGCGGGCTTGAGAATGTTGGCGGCGTCACTTGCCGCGCGGCCACCGGCGCCGAGCACCGTGTGAAGCTCGTCGATGAACAGAATCAGCTCCGGGTTCTCACCGGCCTCTCTCAGCACCGCCTGGACCCGTTCCTCGAACTCGCCCCGGTAACCGGCCCCGGCGAGCAGCGCGGTCATCGACAGTTCGACAATTCGGCTTCCGGCCAGATCCGCGGGGGCGTCGGGCGCGGCGAGTCGCCGTGCCAGCCCCTCGACGATTCCGGTCTTTCCCACCCCGGCCTCGCCGACCAGCACCGCATTGGTCTTGTGCTGCCGCACGAGCACCCGGGCCAGGGCACGCAGCTCCGCGCGCCGTCCGATCAATGGGGGAAGCCTGCCCGCGCGGGCCAGCTCGGTCAGGTCCCGGCCGTACTCATCGAGAAACGGCGTCTCTCGCCGCTCAGGCCGTGGGAAGAAGGCGGCGAGCGGATCATCGATGCCCAGGTGGGCCAGAACCTGTTCGCTGGGGGACGTGAGGTTCTCGAATACCGCCCGCAGCAACGCGACGGCATCGACGATGTCCTGGCCTGCCAGATCGTCCGCGCGGCGGAGTACAGTACGCCCGAGCCGGAGCTCGGTGGGCGAGGTCAGCCGCGGGCCCACCACGTGGACGGCGCGAAGCCGGCGGCGCAGCCGGTCCGGGTCCACACCGGCCGCGGCGAACCGCCAGCGCAGCCGCTGGGACTCCTCTTGCACGGCCTGAAGATCCGAGCGTTGCGCCACGGTGCCCGCCCGCTGGAGAACCTCGCCGATGTCGGCGCGGCACAGTTTCGTCAGACCCATCAGCAGATGCCCGGCCTCGATCTTCGTCGAGCCGCCTGCCATGGCCTCCAGTCGGGCCAATTCGATCGCGAGAAAGAAACCGGTGCTCCGATTCGCCACGCGCCCGCCCGGTCAGCGTTCCTGGAGCCGTCGCAGCCGCTCCGCGGCCCTGGAAAGACCCGCGTCTGCGGCGCGCCGGTACCACTGGGCGGCCTGGTGAGGATCGCTGCTCTCCAGCATTCCACCGAGATTGAGCATCCCCATGGGCTCACCGGCCTCGGCCGAACGGCGATACCACTCAAGCGCGTCGGCGGCGCGGCCGGTGTCGGAGAGGATGTTACCGAGGTTGTTCATCGCCTGAGGGTTGTCCGCCTCGGCGGCCCTGCGATACCACTGCTCCGCCTCCGGCAGACGCCCACCCGCCTCCATGAGCTGGGCGAGGTTGTACATGGCGCTCGAATCGCCGGCGTCGGCGGCACGGCGAAGCCACCGCTCGGCCTCGGCCGTACGGCCGCTCTGCAGCAGGAGCGTGCCCAGCACGAGCATGCCCGTCGGGTCGCCCTGATCCGCGGCGGCGCCGAGCCACTTCTCGGCCTCGGGCAGGTCGTCCCTGTCGACCGCGTCGAACGCCACGGCGACCATGGAGGGCGCGTAGCCGCGCTCGGCGGCCCGCCGATGCCACGTTCGCGACTCCTCCTGGTCGCCCGCCTTCACCGCGAGCACGGCGAGGTTGTGCATCGCGACCGCGCTGCCCGCGTCCGCGGCGCGACGGAACGACTCCGTGGCCTCGGCGGTGCGCCCCTCCGCGAGGAGGCTCGCACCCTGGCGGATCATGGCATCGGTGTCGCCGGCCTCGGCCCCATGATGATCTTTCGCCGCGGCGGTGTCGAACTGCGGGTTCGCGGTCATGTCGAGGATGGTCCGGATGAGCGGTCCCATCCCCGGCACGCTCGGGACCGCGGCAGCGCCGGAGTCGGTCACGGCCTGGTCGTGCTTACGGAACAACGGCATGGCCGCCTCCCTTTCCGTCGGAATCGGTCTTCGGGCCGGCACCGGAGGGTCCGCGCACGGCCAGGTTCCAGTCGAACTCCCACGCCCGGACGGTCCCGTCGGCTCCGGCGGAGAACGCGACGGTCTCGCCGGGGCCCAGCACAACGTCGTTGACGCTCCCGGTGTGCCCGGTGAGCGCACGGAGGCATCGGCCACCGGTGACCCCCCACACACGGATGGTGGAATCGTCCCCGCACGAGACGACGAAGCGGCCGTCGCTGGTCGGCCGGGCCGCCCTCGCGTTGCCGCCGGGAGATTCCAGCACCCTGACGCACTCGCCCGTCGCGGTGTCCCAGACGCGGATCGTCCGGTCGTCGTACCAGCCGGTCGAGAGCAGGAACCGCCGGTCGGCGCTCGCCTGGAGCGCGTGGATCGCGTGCGTGTGCCCGCGGAACACCCGCGGGCGCCGCCGGTCATCGAGGTCCCACAGGCGGATGGCGTTGTCGGAGCCGCTCGTCGCGGCGAGGCGGCCGTCCGGATCGAGCCACAGCGTGGTGGTCAGGTCGTGGTCGGCGTCGAGGGATCTCAGACACTCACCGGATTCCATGTCCCACAGCCGGACGGTGTTGTCGCCGCCCCTGACCAGGGCCAGCCGTCCATCTGCCGTAAAGCGCGCCGAGCCGGCGCCGAGCGTGAGCCGGAGCGAGGCGAGGCGGTCGCCCGTCGTGACCGACCACACGTCGAGGGAGCCGTCCGGGTTCGCCAGCAACAGGCGCCGTCCATCGGGGGTCAGCTCGACCGGTCCCCACGAGTTCGGCAGATCACCGATGATCAGGTGGCTCTCGCCGGTGCCGGCGTCGAGGACGTGGCCGGTGCGGTCGCCCAGTCTGACCGCCAGCGCCGTCCCGTCGGCCGAGCAGGCGAGGCCGACGACGGCGGCATCGTAGGACGCGACGACCCGCGGCGACCAGCCCGCGCGCAGCCCGGTGCGGACGACGCCGGCTTCGCGCCCCAAGGCCCGCCACGCCGCCAGGACCTCCGGTGTCCGCTCGTGGCCCTGTGTCGCGCGCGCCCGGGTCAGGACGTCGAGGGCCTCGTTCAGGCGCCCTGTGGCCCTGGCGCGTTCGGCCTCGCCGACCATCGCCGTCACCCTGCGCTGGGAATCGGTGAGCTCGGCGTGCCGGCGTGGCCGGCTGAGCCGGGGCGGAGCGGTGTAGGGGGCGGGCAGCCGCCACCACCGCGCCGTACCGTCCTCACCCGCCGACAACGCCCGGCCGCCGCCGGGCGGCAGCACGACGGCGGCCACCCTGCCCGCGTGGCCCCGGTAGCTGCGCAGGCACCGGCCGGTCGCGACCTCCCACAGCCGGACCACGCCGTCGCGTCCCCCGGTCAGCAGCAGCCGCGCATCGTCGCTCAGCGCGAGGCTCTCCGCGGAGCAGGCGATGGCGCGGACGCACTCGCCGCTCTCCACGTCCCACACGCGAACCTCCCCGACGTGGGCGGTGGCGGCGGTTCTCCGGTCGGCGGCGAGGTGGATCGGGACGTCCAGCTGATCGTTGGCCGGCAGAACCCGCCGGTCGCGGCCGGCGGCCGCCTTCGGCACGCAGGCGATCCCCTCCTGCGTACGGAAGAGCATGAGGCCGCCGTCGGAGCTCACCTCGACCGGCCCCCTCAGATACCCCTCGACGACGTGTCGGGCCTGGCCGTTGCCGACCGCCCACACCACGACCGTGCCGTCGCTGGTGCCCGCGGCGACGCTGCCCGCGTCCAGTGCCAGGCGCAGCGACCGTACGACCGTGTCGCCCGAGCGATAGTGCGGTGTGAAGGTCCGAAGCTCGCGGCCGTTCCTCAGATCCCAGAGCCGGACGAGCTGGTCCGAGCCGACGCCGGCCGCGTAGCGGCCGTCGGCGCTGATGTCGACGGCATGGGTCACCCCCGCAAGCTCCAGCAGGCATCGGCCGGTCGCGACCTCCCACAGCCGCACCGTCCCGTCGCAGGCCGTCAGCGCCAGCCGCCCGTCGGGGGTGAGACGGATCTCAATGCCGGGCGGCGACCGGCGGACACGCTCACCCCGTCGCTGCTCCGCCCACTGCTCGTAGACGTACCAGGGGATGCGGCGGATCTCGGGCCCGCCCGACGGAGTTTCGCCGCGTTCGCGATGAACCTCGGTGAGCAGATCCAGCCGGGCGTGACCCGTGTCGGCGTGGACCGCCTCGAGGTCGGCGACGAGGTCCTCGTCGGTGATGGCGCCGCGCCGCCATCGGAGCAGGCCCAGGTTGTAGATGGCCTCGGGGTGTCGTGGGTCGGCGGCCAACGCCGCCGCGAACGACTCCTCGGCCTCGGCCGGCCGCCCGAGGTCGAGCAGCGACAACGCGCGATTGTTGAGCTCGCCCGCCCGCAGGTCCGCGGGGTGTGGTTCCGGGCGCGGGTGGTCGTGACCGGCGATCCGGCGGTAGAGGGCCCGCAACTCGGCGGCGACGTCGGCCATGGAACGCGGGCGATCCTCCGGCCGCTCCGCGAGGCAGTGTTCGAGCAGCTCCGCGACGCCCTCGCACATCTCCGGCAGGCCTGCCTCGCCTGCTCCGCCTGCCCGGTAGGCGGCGAGCGCCTCACCGGCGGCCGCCCCCATCATCCAGGTCACTCCGCCGGTGAACATCTCCAGCACCGAGACCGCGAAACTGTAGACGTCGGTCCGCCGGTTCAGCGGCAGCCCTTCGGCTTGCTCCGGCGACGCGTACGCCCTGGTCATCCCGCCGGTCGACACGAGCACGCTGGCATCGGCGCGGTCCGGTCCGTCACCAGCGCCCGCAGCCGCGGTGCGGGCGCGGGCGAGCCCGAAGTCGGTGACCTTCGCGGTCCCGTCATCGTCGATGAGGACGTTGGCGGGCTTCACGTCCTGGTGGACCAGGCCACGGTCGTGTGCGTGCTGCAGCCCCCATGCGGTCTGGATCGCCAGGTCCAGGATCCGGATCTGAGCCCGGCGATCGTCACCGGTGTAGAGGCTGTGATCGTCGATGCGGTCCCGCAGGCTGCCGCCGGGGACGTATTCGGCGAAGACCCGTGGGATGCCGCCGAGCACGCGCACGTAGTGGCAGGAGCACACGTTCGGGTGCAGGCCCAGCGACACCCAGGTCTCAGCCTCCGTGACGAACAGGCTCCGCCCTCCCGGGGTGCGGAACATCTCGGGCCGGGGGCACTTCACCGCCAGGTCCGTGTCCCATCGCAGGTGCCGAACCCGGTAGACCAGGCCCATCCCACCGCTGGAGTGGACGTGCGTCACCTCGTACTGGTCCGCGATGACGTCCCCGACTCGCCAGACCGGCGGAACCTCGCCCATGTCAGGCGGCGCGGAAGTCGTCCAGCGCCGCGAAGTCACGGTCGACCACCGCGGACGCGATGACGCTCCGTACCCATTCCCGAGCCTTCGTCAGCGGGTGGCTCGGAATCAGGGAATCCCACTCGGGCGCGTCGCTGGGCTCGTAGGGGAGTTCCGGGGCGTAGGGATGCGGCGTCCGGCCGGTGGCAATGCCACGCCGGATCAGCACCGTCGTCTCACGTATGCCGCTGATGTCCCACTCCTCGAACTGCCCCCGCAGGATCACCGTACGAGACGCCTTGGCCAGCACGAACGACGCTCGGAAGAGCCGTCCGGTGGGAGAGGAAGGCAGGGGCTCGGCGACGAGCGAGTACAGGGTTCGCACCCCGTCCAGGGAGACGATGTCCGCTTCCACCAGCCGCGGCGATCGGCTTCCCCGCCCGTCCCCCGTCGCGGCGTGCGCGCGCGCCAGTTCACGGCGGAGCGTATCCAGGTCCTCAAGCCAGACCGGGGTGGGCGGCAGCGCATCCCGGACGTTCAGCACGACGGCGTCACGCGTTTGCGGGTCGAACCATCGGCCTTTCTCATGCGACTCGAACCCGGACGTGTCGAAGGTGATGACGGGGGCGGACCCGGCGGGAGCGGCGGGAGCGGACGGGGCAGAACGCTGCTCCAGAGCCTCCCGCGTGCGGGCGAGCTCGGTTCGCGCCTGCTCGTCGCCCGTGTCGGCGGCCTTCTGGAACCACTGCGCTGCCTTAGCCGCGTCCCCTCCCTTCCGCAGCAGGAGCCCGAGGTTGAACATGGCGTCGACGTTCCCTTCGTCGGCCGCCTTGCGATACCAGTGCTCGGCCCTCTCCGCGTCTCCCTGACGCTCCATCGAGCGTCCGTAGCGATTCATCGCGGGCACGTTCCCGCTCCTGGCCGCCCTGTGGTAGAGGCCCTCGGCCTCGTCGGGCCTGCCCAGGTCCGAGAGCGTGCGGGCCAGTCCCCACACCGCGTCCTCGTCGCCACCATCGGCGGCCTTGCGGTACCACTCCTCGGCCTCGGCATGGTCCCCGCGCTGCCCCAAGGTGTAGGCGACGTTGTAGGCGCCGAGGACGTCCCCCGTGGCGGCAGCCTTGCGATACCACTCCTCGGCTCCCGCGGAGTCATCCCGCTTGCCCAGCAGGACGCCGCACCAGTTCATCGCCTCGACGTTCCCCGCCTCGGCTGCCGCGCTGAAAAGCCTCTCCGCCTCGGAGAGATCGCCCTGCTTGTTGCGTTCGATCCCCAGGCGCAGCATCTCCTCAGGTGTCACGAGCCACAATCTAACAGACGAAGATGTCTTTATAGGCGACCCCAGGCGCCGCTCGGGACAGCGCGGGCGCGTCGAGCAGGCCGGCGCGACGCCGGTCAATCGCCGTTATCGTGGCCAGTACCGTGGGTGTGACCGGCACGGGTCGACCAGGTCGTATCGGTGCCTGCTTCCCGGGTTCAGATCCTTGATGTGGACCAGGCGCCGACTGTCCGCCTCGTCGAGTTCACCGACTATCAGCGGCATGGCGGCGACCACAGCCCCCATTGCCAGGCCCAGCCCTGCCATACCTCTCTGTCCCTGGCTGAACCGGATGTGATGCATCCCCGACTTCTCGATGGCATCGGTCTCCGACGGATCCTCCAATTGACGCGCGCCCCTGGTAAGGAAGGCGTCAAAACCCTTCTTTGCCGCATCGGGGAGAAGCGCGAGATCCTTCTTTCCCGCCCACTTGATCTCGCTGACGTGCCGTTGGGATGTAGAAGGTGCAGGACCACGACACCGGCCCGGGGAGCGAATTCCTGGAGGATGTCGGCCATAGTGGCGATAACTCGCTGCCCGGGACGCCTGACGAGATCGGTGGCGTGGTCGTCGTCGCCCACCAGGACGATCGAGTCGTTGTCGGCGACCAGGGAATAGCCGGACACGTGGGGAATGCCTCGCCGTCGCGCGGATGCAGCACCTGGAAGCCGTCGCGATGGATGGACAGTCGTCCGATGTGGTCGCCGAGCACGTGCGCGGCGACATCTTTGACGCTCCATCCCGGACAGATCGTCGGCTGGGACCACTCGCCTGGGTCGAGGCAGCGCAGCAGGTCGATGAACGCGACCTGCTGCTCGGCGAGCACGGGCCGGACGTCGATGGGCGGTCCCGATCAGGAGGTGTCGGTCATCGTGCCCTTCTGAGAGTTAGCGAGCCGCCAGCAGCATGAGTTCGGTTTTGAGGTTGTGGCGGGCGGCGGTCTCCCAGCGCTCGCGGCCCGGCGCCGTACGGAACAGCGCGGGCGCGTCGAGCAGGCCGCGCAGCACGTCGGCGCGGCCCTGCCGGAACGCCTCGTCCGGGATCGCGGCGTACTCCTCGCGCACGGCCGCGGCGTACGCCGCGTAGCGCTCCGGGTCGGCGGCCAGGATCGCCAGGTCGGCGTCGCTCAGGACGGCGCCGTTGCGGTCGCCGGGCTCGGGGTCGTGCGCCGCGGTCATCCGGACCAGCCGGGCGACCTCCGCCACCGTCTCGGCCGGCAGGTCGGTGTCGGCGAGCATGCGCTCGGCGAGGACGGCGCTGCGCTCCTCGTTGTCGGCGTGCAGCGGCTGGTAGACCGCGTCGTGGAACCACGCCGCGAGGCGTACGACGTCGGCGTCGTCGGCCTCGCCGGCCAGCTCGTCGATCCGGTCGAGGACCTCGGCGAGGTGCTCGGCGGTGTGGTAGCGGCGGTGCGGCTCCTCGTAGCGGCGGATCAGGTCCGCGCCGAGGACCTCGGGGCCGGGCCAGCGGGTGAGCAGGCTCATCAGACCGCCCTCGCGGTCCAGCGTCCGCCGGACCTGTCGATGGTGATGGGGTGGTCGAAGCACGCGCTGATCAGGTCGGTGGTCAGCACGCCGTCGGCCGGTCCGGAGGCCAGCACCCGCCCCCCGCGCAGGAGGATCGCGTGGGTGGTGCTGGCGGGCAGCTCCTCGAGGTGGTGCGTGACGAGGACGCTGGTCAGCGACGGCTGCGCGCGCCGCAGCTGGTCGATGGAGGTCAGCAGCTGCTCCCGGGCGGCGACGTCGAGGCCCGTGGCCGGCTCGTCGAGAAGGAGCAGGCTCGGCCGAGGCATGAGGGCCCGGGCGATCAGGGTGCGCCCGCGTTCGCCGTGCGAGAGCGTCGGCCAGCGGGCGTCGCGGCGGGCGGCCAGGCCGAGCAGGTCGATCAGCTCCTCCGCGCGGTCCAGCTGCTCCGGCGCGGGCTTCCAGTGCGGCACGAGCTCGATGGAACCGGTCGCGCCGGTCAGGACGACCTCGTGGACCGTACGGGCGGACCGGAGCGGGTGGTGCGGGTTGACGTGGCCGATCCAGGCGCGCAGCTCGCGGACGTCGATCCGGCCGAGCCGGTGGCCGAGGACCTCCACCTGCCCGCTCGTCGGATGCTGGTAGGCGCCGACCAGGCTGAGCAGCGTGGACTTCCCCGCGCCGTTGGCGCCGAGGAGGGCCCAGTGCTCGCCCTCGTGGACGGTGAGCGACACGTCGTCGAGCAGCGCCCGGTGATCCCGGACGAAGCGCACGTCTTCCACACGCAGCACAGGAGTCATCGAAAGCGAGCGTACGGCACCCCCGATGCGTCGCGCCTGGCGAGGGGACGGCCGACGGCCATTGCGCCGGAGGCTGTCGCACCCCCGATGCGTCGCGCCGGCGGGCGTTGCGCCAGCGCGGCCCTCGCACCGGAGGCCGTCGTGCCAGTGGCCGTCGCACCGGCGGGCGTCGCGCCAGCGGCCGACACGCGCGGGGGCGGCTTGTTGCGCCCGGGGGCCGGCCGCGCCACTATGGTCACTCGATTGACTTAGGTAAGCCTAACCTCACTGCTCGGGAGACTCGTGCGGCTCTACATCGTGGCGGGCAAGCGGACCGACTCTGTCGTCCACGGCTTCCTGCCCGCGGCGGCCTCGCTCGGCCTCGACGTCACCCTGCTCACGGACCGATCGTGGCCGGAGGAGACGGTGCGGTGCGACGTCACCGACTTCCGGGCCGTCATCGACGCCGTCTCCCGGCGCGAGGCCCCTGCCGCGATCTTCTCCAACAGCGACCACCTGCAGGCGCCCACCGCCCTGGCCGCCGAGTACTTCGGGCTGCCGGGCAAGGACTGGCGCGCCGCGCTCCGCACCAAGAACAAGGCGCTCATGCGCCGCGCGCTGGGCGGCGTCTTCGCCGTCGAGCTCCTGCCCGGCCAGGAGTCCCCCGCCCTCGCCGACGCCCCGTACCCGCTCGTGGTCAAGCCGCGCGAGGGCGTCGCCAGCGAGGACGTCTTCCTCGTCGGGGACGCGGCCGAGCTCGCCGCGCGCTGCCGCGAGATCTGGGACCGGCGGCCGGACGCGCTCGTCGCCGAGGAGTACCTCCCGGGTGACCTGCACACGCTGGAGACGCTGAACGGCCGGGTCCTCGGCGGGTTCCGTACGACGCTGTCGCCACCGCCGCACTTCGTCGAGGAACGCCTCGACTGGGCGCCGCCGCCGTACTCCGGCCAGGTCCTGGACGCGCTCTGGCGGCTCGGGGTCGGGTTCGGCGCCTGCCACACCGAGTACGTCGCCCAGGAGGGCCGGGCGCGGATCGTCGAGGTGAACTACCGGATCATCGGCGACCACTGCGACTTCCTGCTCGGCGAGCTGCTCGGTGTGCCGGTCTTCGAATGGGTGATCCGCGCCCACCTGGGCGAACCGACGCCCGAGCCGCCGGCCCCCACCGGGAACGCGGCGGTCGACTCGGTGATCGCGGACCGGTCCGGCAGGCTCACCGCGGCGCCCGTACGGCAGGAGTTCGAGGATGATGGCGTGCGGGTGGCCTACTGGCCGGTCCGCGAGCCCGGTGACGTCATCGCGCGAAGCCGCACCAACCGGGACTATCTCGGTACGATCCGCGCCGTCGGCCCGGACGCCGCCCGCGTCGACGCCGCGATCGGGCGGTTCCGCGCGCGGCATCGCTGGGAGATCGACGCATGAGCCACCCGTCCGCGCCGAGCCGTGTCGTCGCAGCGGGACGTTCCGCCCAGGAGGGCAATCTCGCCGCACGAGTGCTGGACGCGCTGCTGCGCGAGGACTACGGCGGGCTCGCCCGCCGTGCCGACGGCGACCGGCTGACCCTGCCCGGCGGCCGGTCCGTCGCGCTGAGCGCGACGGCGCCGGGAGATCCGGGCCGGTGGGGACGGTGGCCCGGGTTTCTCGCCGAGCGCGTCGTGGACGACGCCGTCGGGCTGGAGGAGGTGCTCGGCGTCGTACGCGCGCTGGCCGATCCGCGCGACGACGTCGCGGCGTTCGAGCGCGAGTGCCGGGAGGCGCTGCGGGCCCTGCGCCTCCACGAGGCCGTACGCACGCGACCGGCCGGGATCACCCGGTACGACGCCCTCGCCGCGGCCCTCGACCACCCGGTCTATCCGGCCGCCCGATGCCGTCTCGGCCTGGACGAGCGCGACCTGCTGGCGTACGCGCCGGAGTTCGGGCCGTCGTTCCGGCTCGCGTGGACCGCCGTGGCCCGCTCGGAGCGGCACGGCGACCGTCCCGCGTGGTGGCCCGCCCCGGGCGACCTGGGCCTGCCCGCGGGACACGACGTGTTCCCCGTGCATCCGCTGACCGCCCGCCTGGTCCCGACCGTGCCGGGGCCGGCCGTCACGGTACGCCCGACGCTGTCGATGCGCACGGTGGCGGTGGACGCCCGCGAGCATCTGAAGCTCCCGTTGCCGATCAGCACGCTCGGGCTGCGCAACCGGCGGGTGATCATGCCGGGCACGCTCTCCGACGGCGCGCTCGTCGAGCGCGTGCTGCGCGCCGTGGCCGAGCGAGAGAAGGCCCCGATCCTGCTCGCCGACGAGCAGACGTACGGTCACGCGGACGACGACCCGCTGCGCGGATACCTGGTGCGGCGGCTGCCCGCCGACGGCGTCCCGGTCGCGGCGCTGCTCGCCCGGACGCCGGAGGGCCCGTACGTCATCGAGGAGCTGACCGACGACGTCGCCGGCTTCTTCGGGGCGTACCTGGGCGTGCTGTTCGACTGGAACGTTCTCCTCGCCACGCGGTACGGCATCGCGCTCGAGGCCCACCAGCAGAACGTCTCGATCGTGCCCGGCGACCCGCCGCACCTGATCATCAAGGACAACGACGGGGCGCTCATCGACCTGGACCGGCTCGCCCGCGCGCTGGGCCGTGCCCCGGGTCCGGAGGAGTTCGCCGACCCGCGCCTGCTCACCTCCGACCCAGAGGCCCTGGCCCGCGTCTTCGTCACGATCACCGTGCACCTGTGCGCCGGCGCGCTCGCCTTCGGCCTCGCCGAGCGCGGCCTCCTCGACCTGGACACCGGCCTCGGTCTCGTCCGCGACCGGCTCGGCGTGGCGCTCGACGCGTACGACGACACCGGCTTCCTGCGGGCGCGCACGCTCGACGCGGACCGGCTGCCCGTCAAGGCGATGATCACCGCCGGGACCCTCGTCGGCAAGGACCGCACCGGCGCCCAGGACATCAACAAGCACTACGGCCCGCCCGGGCCGAACTACCTCAACGCGAAAAGGTCGGCCACGTGACACCGCTCGCCCCGCCCCCCGCCTCTGCCCGCTCGTCCGACCAGGCGACCCGGCGAGTCGACGCGAACGAGGCCACCGCCCCGGTCTCGCCCGCCTCATCCGACGCGGCGATCCGGCGGACCGACGAGGACGAGGCCGCCGCCCCCGACTCGTCCGATCCGGCGGCGCGGCGGGTCGACACGAACGAGGCCACGACCCTCGACTCGCTCGATCCGGCGGCGCGGCGGGCTTACGCGAACGAGGCCACCACACCCGTCTCGCCCGGCTCAGCCGACGCGGCGATCGGACGGACCGGCGCCACCGCCGCTGTGTCGCCCAGCTCATCCGACGCGGCGAACCGGCGCACCGACGCCACCGCCCCTTCGTCGCCCGACTCGCCTGGCTCGCCTGGCTCAGCCGACGCGGCGATCGGGCGGACCGGCGCCACCGCCCCTGTGGCGCCCAGCTCATCCGACACTGCGAACCGGCGCACCGGCGCCACCGCCCCTGTGGCGCCCGGCTCGTCCGACGCGGACGAGGCGACCGCCCTCGCCCTGCTCAACTGCGCGGTCCGCGAGCTGTGCGCGCCCGAGCAGCAGGTCCGGGTCGGCGAGCCGTACCTCACCGCCCGGCTGCCCCGCGTCGGCGTCACCCTGCGCGCCCGCCTGCGCCGGCCCTCGCTGATGAGCCCCCGCCTGGCCGGCCCGATCGAGGAGCGGCGCGACGGCTGGATGCCCGTGGACTGGCGGCGGCTCACCGACCTGATCGCCGGGGAGCTGGAGCTGACGACCGGGACGGCGAACCCGGAATTCACCGCGCAGGTGGCGGCCAGCCACGACGCCATGGAGCTCATCGCCCGGCAGCGGCGGCCGGGCGACGCCGACCCTTTCCTGCGGTCGGAGCAGTCCCTGATGGCCGGGCACCGCTTCCACCCCTCCCCCAAGTCGCGGCAGGGCGCCGACTGGCCGGCGTACGCCCCCGAGACCGGAGCCCGGTTCCCGTTGCACTGGCTCGCCGTACGAGAGGACGCCGTCGCCGAGGAGGGCGACGTCTCCCTCCTGGACCGGCTGGGCCCCTCCGTCCGCGCCGGCTACCGGGTCCTCCCGGCGCACCCCTGGCAGCTCGCGCTGCTCCGGCCGGACTCCGACGCGATCGTCGATCTCGGACCGTACGGCCCGGAGGCGGTGCCGACGTCGTCCGTGCGGACGGTGTACGTCCCGGACGCCTTCCTGAAGTTCAGCCTCGACGTCCGCATCACCAACTGTGTGCGCAAGAACGCCTGGTACGAGCTGTCCGGCGCGGTGGCGCTGACGCGGGCGCTGCGGCCGGTGTTCGACGGGCTGCCCTGCGAGCTGCTCACCGAGCCCGGCTACCGGACGGTGTCCGTCGGCGGCACCCGCCTGCGGGAAGGGCTCAGTGTGATCGTTCGGGAGGGCGTGCGCGGCCTGCCGGGCACCCCGCTGCTGGCCGCCGCCATCGCCGACCCGGACGGCGGCAGCCCCGCCGCCGTCGCGACGCTGCTCGGGGACGACGTGTCGCCCGATCGGCTGCTGGCCTGGTGGGACGCCTACGTACGGCACGTGGTGCCGCCGGTCCTGCACGCCTACCTGCGGCACGGCGTCGTCCTCGAACCGCACCTGCAGAACGTCCTCGTCGCGGTCGACGGCGATGGCATGCCGATCCGGGCGATCTTCCGTGACCTGGAGGGCACCAAGCTCGTGCCCGAGCCGTGGGCGGCGTTCCTCAGCGATCTGCCCGGCCCCGTCGCCCGCGCCCTGACGTACGACGCCGAACGCGGCTGGAACCGCGTCGTGTACTGCCTGTTCGTCAACCACCTGGCCGAGGTCGCGGCCGCCCTCGCGGACCTGCGCCCGTCGCTGGAACCCGCGCTGTGGCGGGTGGTACGGCGGCACGTCGCCCGCTGCGCCGACGAGACGCCACCGGGGACGGACGGCGCGGCCCGCCTGCGGGCGCTACTGGCCGGCGTCCCGCTGCCGGCAAAGGCCAACCTGCGCACCCGATGGGCCCGCGACCCCGACCGGCAGGCGACCTACGTCTCCGTCCCCAACCCGCTCGCCGAGCTCCCGACATGACCGCCGCGAAACCCCAGGAACCGGAGGGCGTCGGGGGAACCCGGGAACCGGGGGTGGTGGGGGAACCCGGGGAACGGAACCCGGGGAGCCCGGGGAACCCGCGCGACCGTCGCCTGACCCGCTCACCGAGCAACCAGGCATGACCGCCGCGGAGTCCGAAGAACCGGCACAACCGCCGCCGAACCCACTCGCTGAGGAGCCGGGCATGACCGCCGCGGAACCCGGGCAACTGGCACGACCATCGCCGAGCCCACTCACCGAGGAGCCGCGCATGACCGTCGCGCCTTCCGAAGCGGTCCGGGAACGCGCGCTGTCGACGAGGCTGCCCGCCTACGTGTACGACCTGGGGGCGCTGCGGGCGCACGCGGCGTCGGTGCGCGCGGCGATCCCGGTCGAGATCTTCTACGCGGCGAAGGCCAACCCCGACGCGCGCCTCCTCACCGCGCTCGCCCCGTACGTGGACGGCGTCGAGGTCTCCTCCGGCGGCGAACTCGCCCACGTGCGGGCGGCCCTGCCCGGCGCGCGTCTGGCGTTCGGCGGCCCGGGCAAGACGGGCGAGGAGCTCGTGTCGGCGGCCGACGCGGGCGTCGACCGGATCCACGTCGAGAGCCCGTACGAGCTACGGCGCCTCGCCGCCCTGCGCGTGGAGATGGACGTGCTGCTGCGCGTCAACCTGCCGGTCGCGATCAGCGGGGCCGCCCTGCGGATGAGCGGCCCGTTCGGCATGGACCCCGAGGCGCTCGGCGCCTGCCTGGACGTCCTGGAGCACGCGCCCTGGCTGCGCCTGCGCGGCCTGCACGCGCACCTGGCGTCCGGGCTGGAGGCCGGGCCCATGTTGGAGGTCGCCGCCCAGATCCTCGGCTGGGCACGGACCTGGATGGACGGCCCCAAGGAGGTCAACCTGGGCGGCGGCATGGCCGTCGACTACCGGAACCCCGGCGCCCGCTTCGACTGGGCGGAGTACGGCGCGGGCCTGGCGGCACTGCGACGCCCCGAGGAGACGCTGCGCATCGAACCAGGTCGCGCGCTGACCGCCTACTGCGGGTGGTACGTCACGGACGTGCTCGACGTGAAACGGTCGCACGGCGAGTGGTACGCGGTGCTGCGCGGCGGCACTCACCACCTGCGCACCCCGGTCACGAAGGGCCACGACCAGCCGTTCGCGGTACTGTCCGCGGAAGGCGGGCAGGTCACGGGTGGTAGGCGGCTCGCGGACGGCGGACCGGAAGCGGCGGGCGGACCGGGCACCGTCGGCAGGCCGGACGTGAGCAGCGGACCGGCGACGGGCGGTGCGCCGGTCGCGCTCGACGGGCGGCTCCCACTCGACGAGCCGGGCGCGGCCCGTAGGCCGGACGTAAGCGGCGGACCGGCGGCGGCTGGTGGGCCGATCGCACTCGGTGGGCGCCTCGCGAGCGACGGACCGGTCGCGAGCGGCACGGTGACATTGGTCGGGCAGCTGTGCACGCCGAAGGACGTGTTCGCCCGGCAGGTCCCCGTGGACCGTCTCGCCGTCGGCGACGTCGTGGCGTTCGCCCTCGCCGGGGCGTACGCGTGGAACATCTCCCACCATGACTTCCTGATGCACCCGAAACCGGCCTTCGAGTACGTCGAGGACGAGACCCTCCACTGACCCTGAACACGACCTGACGGCCGCCGCGCGTCTTTGGCCTGGATGCCGAATCCAGGCCAAAGACGCGACGGTTACCGATGTGGACGATATGGATGATGCCCGTCTTCCTTACGAGCAGCCCGCTGGTCGACCGTTGGGTGTTTATCGCCCTGAACACCTCGATGTCCGACGGACGGCGGTTTGACCGGACCCGGAATGGCCGCCGGCCGCGCCTTGAGCCGACGGAGGAAATCCGCCTGTTCCTGAACGGCCATGGGGATCGTCCCGAGGTTGACCACCGTGCCGCCACAGCTGGTCGGGAAGTTGTTCAGCGTGCATCCGACCTCTAGCAGCTGATTGGTGTTCGTTCGGATGGTGACGAACACGTTCGCGCTGCCCTGGATCGTGACCGACGCACAGTCCACCGTCACGGCGCCGAAGGCCGAGGTGAAGTTGGTGAGCGGCGTGGGCGTAGGCGGACTCGTCGCCTCGTTGACCGTTTGACCGAACACCTTCCCGTTACGAACGGCCACGACTGCCTTCGTCTGGCCCTGTGCCGCCGCCGTAGCGACGCACACGGACGGCCCCGTCGCACCGGTAGCACCAGCGGCACCAGTTGGACCGGTCGGACCGGTCGGACCCGCGGGACCTGTGGCAGTCGGACCGGTCGGACCCGTGGGACCCGTGGGACCTGTGCCACTGGGACCTGTGGGACCCGTCGCACCGGTGGCTCCAGTCGCGCCGGCGGCACCAGTGGATCCCGTCGTTCCATTACGACCACTTGGACCGGTCGGACCCGTAGGGCCTGTTGCGCCCGTGGCACCGGTGGCCCCGGTCGCGCCGATCGCACCAGTGGGTCCGGTGGGTCCAGTACCACCAGTTGAACCGGTGGGACCAGTGGCACCCGTGGCACCCGTGGCACCGGTGACTCCAGTCGCACCAGTGGATCCCGTCGGACCAGTACCACCAGTCGGGCCGGTCGGACCCGTCGCACCTGTGGCTCCAATGGGGCCGATCGCGCCAGTCGCACCAGTTGCGCCGGTGGCACCGGTGGACCCCCTCGGACCAGTACCACCAATTGAACCGGTCGGACCAGTGGGACCCGTGGCGCCGATGGCTCCAGTCGCGCCAGTCGACCCCGTAGGACCAGTACCACCAGTCGGACCGGTGGGACCTTTCGCACCAGTCGCACCAGTCGCGCCCGTGGCTCCAGTGGGGCCCGTGGCACCGGCAACACCGATCGGCCCCGTCGGACCAGTACCACCCAACTGCCCTCTCGGCCCCGTCGCGCCGGTCGCTCCGGTCGCGCCGGTGCGACCCTTCGCCCCCCGCTCTCCTCCTGGGCCTATCTCTCCGGGATCCCCTTGTAGGCCTCTCGCCCCCGGCTCTCCCGGCGGCGCCATAGGCCCTTGCTCCCCTTGTTCTCCTTTCTCCCCTTCCGGTCCTTCTGGTCCTCGAAAACCGCGGAAGCAGGAGCCATCTGGGCAGAACAGGTGGCGGTGGCAGCGAAAGAGATGGTGGTGACGACGGTGAAGGTGATGAGGAAGACAATCGAGGCCATCGAGGACTTTCGCGCTGGGCACCAGCCGACCGTCGGGGAGGGCCTTGAAAGGCTGCTCGGTGTTGGCCAGTGCCGGCCGACAAAGAATCGACAGGCCACTGACTATCGCAGCCGAAAACAGCCAGGGCCGCCCCCTGACAAACCAGCCCGAAGCCCCTTTGCTCCCGCGAGATTTCAACGCGCTTCCTTACCTCTACTCACATCCCGAACGAATCGGAACTCTTGGGTGGCCACAGATACGGCAGCACGCTGATACCCAACGAGCGGTATGGGGAATAGCCTGACAATCTCTTGATCAAGCAAGCGGGAATACGATCCGCCACCTCGACGAGACACTCATCAAGAATGGCCTGACCCACTGGGATCACCAGGACATCGCGGACTCGATCCACAACCGGACGCCGATCCGGTCCAACGCCCCGGCCGCTTCAGCGACGATCGCGGTCCCGCCGCACCGGCTCGGCCATCTCGCCGGGCCGTACGCGTGGAACATTTCCCACCACGACTTCCTGATGCACGAAGCCCAGCCCCGTACACCTGGGAATATAGGGCTTTGACTTATATAAGCCCTCGTCGATAGCGTACGCGAATGCACGCGTTCGATGTGCTGGGCGATCCGGTTCGCCGCAGGATCCTCGAGTTGCTCGCCGATGGCGAGATGACCTCCGGTGCGGTCTGTGCGGCGATCCAGGAGGAGTTCGGCATCTCCCAGCCGGCCGTCTCTCAGCACCTCAGGGTGTTGCGCGACGCCGGCTTCGCCACCGTGCGCCCGGACGGCGCACGCCGCCTCTACACGGTCAGCTCCGCCCCCCTTCAGGAGGTCGACGCCTGGCTCGAGCGGTTCCGGCGGTTCTGGGCACCGCCGCTCGACGCGCTCGCGACCGAGTTGGCCCGCGGCAAGCGCGAGCGCCGCCTCCGCGACTCCGAGGAGAAGGACGAAGCACCATGATCGACGTCAACCATCAGATCAACTCGGTCCGCCGGAAGGTCGGCAGCCGTACGCTCGAGGCCGGTGAGGCGCGCACCGTCACCATCGGCCAGACCTACGACGCCTCCCTCGACGACGTGTGGGACGCCTGCACGAATTCGGAGCGCATCCCCCGCTGGTTCCTGCCCGTCTCGGGCGACCTGCGCGTCGGCGGCCGCTACCAGCTGGAGGGCAACGCGGGCGGCACGGTCGAGCGGTGCGACCCGCCCAAGAGCTTCGCCGCGACGTGGGAGTTCGCGGGGCAGGTCAGCTGGATCGAGGTCCGCCTGACGGCCGAATCCGACGACAGGACGCGCTTCGAACTGGAGCACACCTCGCACGTCGACGACCATTGGGAGCAGTTCGGCCCCGGGGCGGTCGGCATCGGCTGGGACATGGGAATGGTCGGACTGGCCCTGCACCTGTCGTCCGGGCGGGCCGCCGACCCGCGGGAGGGCATGGCATGGGCCGGGTCGGACGAGGGCCGGCGGTTCATGACGCTCAGCAGCGAGAAGTGGTGCGACGCGTACATCGCCGCGGGCGCCGGCGAGGCCGAGGCCCGCGCCGCGGCGGCCCGGACGATCGCCGCCTACACCGGCCGGCCGGAGGCCTCCTGACCCTCGGCCCGCGGGCGGTCGTCCGCGCCCGGACGGGTCGGCACCCAGAACCGCAGCACGACGCCCCGCTGGTCCTCGAGCACACCGCCGTTCTTCTCGATCACTTTGCGGGAGGCGACGTTGTCCGCATCGCAGGTGACCAGCGCGGACTCGATGCCGAGGTCGTACGCGAGCGGGAGCGCGGCCCGCAGCATCCGCGTCGCGTGCCCGCGCCCGCGGGCCGACCGGCGAACGTCGTAACCGATGTGGCCGCCCATCTCGCGCAGATACGGCGTGAGCCGGTGCCGGATCGCCAGCCGTCCGAGGTATTCCGCGCCGTCGACCCACCACAGCGTCGTACAGGGCACGAACCCCTGCGGCCGCGGCGTGTCCTCCAGCGCCTGGTCGCGGAGCCCGCGCGTGTACTCCGCGAATCCCGCGGGCGTCTCCCACCTGCCGCCGGACTCCCGGATCTCCCGGCCGACCATGCTGGCATCATCCGGGGCACCGCGCCCCTCGGCGCGGAACTCGGCCATCGCGGCGAGGAATGAGGCGTGGACCCGCTCGGCGGGCGCGATGAACATCGGCATGCCCGCCGTTCTACCGAAGCGCACCACCGGACGCATCCCATTTCCCACGTGATCGGGAGATGCCTCCGTCGGTCACGGTCACCGGTAGAACACCGCCACTCCGCCGTGGTGTGAGCACGCGCCCTGGTGGTGGGCGGCGTACGAGTAGGTGCCGTCGTTGCAGCGCGCCGTCGCACCGGCCGGGTGGTCCGGCACCTGGGGAGCCGCGTGATGGTGCCGTACGGTCGCTCGACGCGTCGTCGGCGAGTGCGGCCTGCGCGTGTGCGGTCGACCGCTTCCGGCCCGGGTCGTCGGCGTCGACGACTCCGCCGGCGCGGACGGCTCCGATCCGCTGGTGGGCGAGCCGACCGGGGTGGTGGACTCGCCAGGCGAGGCGGACGGCGTGGCGGCTCCGCCCGCGCTGGTCGCGGTGGTGCCGCATCCGCCGAGCAGCAGCGCCGCGGCAAGGATCAAGGCCGGCGTCCGGTGACGCATTTCGATCTCCCGTCGTAGAGGGTGCGTGTTGGACGGGCGCCGGCCGACGCGGGTTGGCGGAAAACACCGCAGTTGGCGGCATATGGCCAATTCGGGGATGTTACGTAACGCCGCAGGGCGTCCGGGCCGGACGGAAATTCACGTGCGGTCGAGCGCCGCGGCCATCAGGATCCGGATATGGATGGACATCAAGTCGCGCCGGAGATCGTTGACTACTACGCATCGGCGTACGACGAGTCCGCCCGCCTGTCCTCGACGGGGCAGGGCGAGCTGGAGTTCATCCGGACGCAGGAGCTGCTCCGGCGGCATCTGCCCGCTCCCCCGGCGTCGGTGCTCGATGTCGGCGGCGGCCCGGGGACCCACGCGCGCTGGCTGGTGGGCGACGGCTACGACGTCCACCTGGTCGACCCGGTCGAACGGCATCTGCGGCAGGCGCGCGCCGCGTGCGACTGCACCACCGAACTCGGGGACGCCCGCGCCATGCGCGCCGAGGACGGGTCCTTCGACGTCGTCCTCCTGCTCGGTCCGCTCTACCACCTGGTACGGCGGGCCGACCGCGTCCAGGCGCTGCGGGAGGCACGGCGGGTCCTGCGACCGGGCGCGTTGATGGCGGCGGCCGCGATCAGCAGGCACGCGGCACTGATCGACCTGGCGGCGGCCGCGCGCCTGACGCCGAGCACCGCTCCGATCGTCCGGGAGTCGCTCGACTCCGGATGTCACAGCCGCGAGCTCGGCTTCACGACCGCCTACTTTCACACGACGAACGAGCTTCAGTCCGAGGTGACCGACGCCGGCTTCACCGACGTCGACCTCTTCGGGGTGGAAGGCCCGGCATGGGCGGCCCTCAGGGGGATCACCATGCACACCGGGGAGTCCCTCGCCGGATCGGCGCATGTCGCGTCCGCCGTCACGGCCGCGCGGATGACCGAGTCCGACCCGGCACTCATCGCCGCGAGTTCGCACCTGATCGCCTTCGGCAGGGCGCCGAAAGGCTGACGCACGGCCGGCAGCCGCCGCTTCAGGGGACCGGGTCACCGACCCAGCCGGTGGCCGTCACCACGTCACGAGCGATGTCCAGGACCGACCGCTCGTCCGTCGTCACCCGCACCGTGTCCGAAGGCACACGCGCGTCGAGCAGCCGGGATTTGCTCATGCTCGCCTCGAGGCCCTCCTGCAGCTCCGATCCGAGCTCCCGGCCCGTCAAGCGTGCGTCCGCAGTGGCGTCGGACGCCGTGAGCAGGACGCGCACGATCCGCACGTCCCCTCCCATGGAACGCTCGAACATGCCGGTCGTCTCGGCCAGCACGCAAAGGGTGTTCACGTAGATGAGGCGGCGGTGGCCGAGAGCCGCGAAGTTGGCCCAGATCGCGCTGAGGTTGCGTTCGGTGATCCGCGACCGGTCCGGGTCGCACGGGGGCGCCGGATGCACCTGCCCCATGAAGTCCCCGTCGATGATCGCATGAGGGACCTCGGCAGCCCGCAACCGCGCCGAGACCTCCCACCCCACCGTGGTCTTGCCGACGCCGGAGCGTCCTCCGATGAGCAGTGCCTGCGCCTGATTCATGAACGCAGAATGGCGGTCCGCGGCCTCCTCACGCGATCGATATTCTCCGCCACGTCCACGCGAGCCGCAGACGGTACGCCTCACCGGCCGCCCAGGACGGCGAGTCCCGCCGCTCACACCCGGGTGTCACCACGAGAGCGAGGACGCCTTGTCGTTGAACTTATTGTTCCGGAAGGACTTGTCGCTGCTGTGGGGTTTCGCCACGTAGCCCGCCTTGCCGGTGCAGTTCATGCCCGCATAGAGCCACACTTTGAATTTCTCGGAGTTCTTCATCGAACTCGCGTTTCTTCGGAAGTGAGGAGAGATGTTCAAGCAGCCATGGCGACCACTGATCGGAAAGGTGACGCCCTCTCCACGGTAGTTCTCATTCGTGTACAGGCAGAACCAGGGACATCCCTTGACACGAACCGGAGCGGCCGAGGCCGAACCCACCAGACTCAAGGAGCTCAGCGACAAGACGCTTACCGTGACAGCGATTGCTCGTTTCATGCGCATCCCTTTATGCGGGGGCACCCCCATCCTTGTCGCGAACGCGATACCCCCGGAGGCGGTTCCATCGACGCTAAAGGATCTCCTCGTCGAGGGACAGAGCCAAGGGAACCAATTTCGGCCCCCGCGGGTAGTGCCTGGGTCCTATCCGCTCGCGTTGGTCGTGTAACGATGCTCCCCGCCGCTACCGGTGAAGCGCGGCACAGGTCACGCGTCGCCCCGCGCACACGTGACCTGACGTTCCGCCAGAGCGACTATCCGGGTAGTGCTGCGGCGATCTGTGGCGTGAGCAGGTCCCGCACCTCGGAGTACGCCAAGGTGATCCCGTAGTAGGGGCATTCGCTTCCCACATGCGACCAGCTGAGGACCATTCCCTTGGCCGTGAAGAACGCCGAGACACGCGCCGGATGCGGCTGTGACGAAAAGACCGGCGCACCCGGGTAGAAGTCCTCGCGCCGCAGGGGCGGCTGAACACATACCTGATACAGACCCTGGTCGGTGACATGGGGAGTCACCCGCTTCAGCAGCGTCGCCAGCCCGCTCGAGGTGAGCGTCTCGGGCCGGAACACGTCGTCGGCGGTCAGCGCCTTCCCCGTGCGCAGGTCGACGGTGGCGTTGACCCGGGGCATTTGGAAGTCGAGGGGGGCGCAGAACGTGATCGGGAGCGCGTACTGAACCGATGCCAGGCGCGGCCCGCTCATCCCGACCTCGGGTCGTGCGCGCAGGACGGTCGGCTTCGTGCATGGCGGTTCATGCTGGGCGGACGCCTTCTGCATCGCCGTGATGGCCCAGTCGAGAGGAGCGAACAGCCCCTGATCGATCTTGCGCTGCACGGCGGCGTCCCGGACGCCGCTCACGTGGGCGTAGCGCGCGTCGCTCAGGTCGAGGCCGGTGACGGGGCGGTTGTAGGAGGCCAGCTCGACCCGGATGGGCGCGGCGGCGGCGGTCTTCGTTTTCTTCGGCTGGCTCAGGACGATGGCGGCGGTCGTCACCGAGCCCGCCACCACGACGCCGGTGGCGATCGCGGCCGCCTTCATCCCGGCGTTCGTGCCGAGGACCTTGGTGAGCGCGCCGCGTCCGCCGGCCGTGGCGGCCTTACCCGCCGTGGCCGCCTTACCCGCCGCACCGGCCTTACCCGCCGCACCGGCCTTACCCGCCGCACCGGCCTTACCCGCCGCACCGGCCTTACCCGCCGCACCGGCCTTGCCCGCTGCGGCGCCGCCCGCATGGCCGGCCGCGCCCGGAGTCGTACCCGCGACGAGAGCCGCGAACGGGAACAGCGCGGCGAGGCCGGCCGCGGCCTCGGCCAGCCGCCTCCAACCGTTGGACTCCCATTCGGGCCCGTACTCGGCGGCCGCCGCAATGGCCAGCTCTTCGGCGAACTTCAGCGCGCTCGGCGGCCGGTCGGCCGGGTCTTTGGCCAGGCCTCGGTAGATCAGCGCCTGGATCGGCGGCGGTGCCTGATCAGCGGGAATCTCACCGCTCGTGTGCTGCGCGCGGTAGGCCTCGGTCGTATCGCCCGGGTACGGCCTGCGGCCCATCACGCATTCGAAGAAGACGCACGTGGCGGCGTACACATCGGTGGAGGGCGAGGCGGGCGCCCCGGCCCACTGCTCCGGTGCCATGTACGCCGGGGTGCCGATGATCTGGCCTGCCGCGCCAGAGCGCACCGCGATGCCGAAGTCGATCAACTTGCTATGGCCGTCACCGTCGACCATGACGTTGGCGGGTTTGTAGTCGCGGTGGACGACACCCACGTCGTGCGCGGCCCAGAGGCCGAGCAGCGATCCCTTCAGCACCGCCAGGGCGGCCTCCGGTTCCAGCGTGCCACCCTCGTCGAGCAGCGCCCTGAGCGACACCCCGTCGATCGCCTCCATGACGATCGCCGCACCCTGTGGCCCCTCGACGTACTCGAAGAGGCGGACCACGTTCGGGTCGTCGAGACCGCGCAGGATCCGCGCTTCCTCTCGGAACTCCGTGCGGAAGCGCTCGTCCGTAACGGTCAGGTACTTGATGGCGACATGCGTGCCCGAGGCCTCATGCCGAGCGAGCACGACGCGGCCGAAACCGCCTCGTCCCAGCTCCCGAAGGGCGACGTATCCGGGAAGTGACCATTCGTTCACAGGTCAATAATGATCTACTCAACGCCGGCGCCATGCGGAAATTGACATACCCTTGGGATCTTTCCCGCGCGGTCATGCGGTGAAAGCGGTGGTGAGTTCGTGGCGGCCGTCGGCGGTCGTCTCCCGAGCGTTGACGGAAAAGGTTTTCCGATCTAGGTTCCGAGCCAGCCCCCGACCCGCGGAGAGACCACGATGCGCGGAAGACCCCTGCCGCTCCTGGCCGTCCTGACCGCCCTCCTGACCACGATCCTCTCGGCGACGGCGGCCGGCGCGACGTCGACGACCGCAGGCTCGGCGGCGACCCGTGCGTCCGTGTCCGGCCCGGCTCCAGCAAGCGCGACGGCGACACCGACCCGGCACACGATCACCTACGACCACTACTCGCTGCTGATCGACGGGAAGCGGCAGTACATCTGGTCCGGGGAGTTCCACTACTTCCGGCTGCCGAGCCCGGAGCTGTGGCGGGACATGCTGCAGAAGATCAAGGCGTCCGGATTCAACACCGTCTCGCTCTACTTCAGCTGGGCCTACCACTCCCCGGCCCCGGGAAAGTACGACTTCACCGGCGTCCGCGACGTGGACCTGCTGCTGCGGATGGCCGAGCAGACCGGGTTGTACGTCATCGCCCGGCCGGGTCCGTACGTCAACGGGGAGCTGGACGCCGGCGGGTACCCGGGCTGGCTGCTGACCCAGAAGGGCCGGGCGCGCAGCGCCGCCACGGACTACACGGCGGCCTACCGCGAGTGGCTCGCGCACATCGACCCGATCATCGCCCGGCACCAGCTGACGAACGGGACCGGGTCCGTCATCCTCTACCAGGTCGAGAACGAGTACGACGGCTCGGACGCGACGTACATGACGCAGCTCGCCGAGCAGGCCAGGGCGGACGGCATCACGGTCCCGATCTTCCACAACGACAAGAAACGCCAGGGCAAGTGGGCCTCCGGAGCGGGCGCGCCCGATCTGTACGCCTCCGACACCTACCCCGGCACGTCGGTGACCGACTACTCGTTCATGCGGAGCTTCACGGGGCCGAACCGGCCGCTGTTCTGGGCGGAGTTCCAGGGCGGCTGGTTCCAGCCGTGGGGCGGCGGGTCGTACGAGGACAACCGGACGAAGTTCGGCCCGTCGTTCGAGCGCATCACGTACGGGAACAACATCGATAATCACTTCACGCTGCAGAACCTCTACATGCTGTACGGCGGGACGAACTGGGGCTGGCAGGCCGACCCGAACGTCGTCTACACCTCGTACGACTACGGCGCGGCGTTCGACGAGTCCCGGCGGCTCACCGCGAAGATCCCGGTGCTCAAGCAGCAGGGGTACTTCGTGGAGTCCGTCGAGCCGTTGCGCAAGACCGACGACCTGCCGGGCCAGCCGGAGCACTCCGGCGCGGCGGTCCACGTGGACGCCGACCGCAATCCCGACGACGGCACGACGTTCTACTTCCTCCGGCACGAGGACATCAAGCAGACCACCGACGACGCGACCACCCTGCGCGTCGAGACCTCCGACGGGGCGTACACGGTGCCGCAGCAGCCGGGAACGGCGATCCACGTGAACGGGCCGGACTACAAGATCCTGACCGCCGGGTACACGATGGACCGCCAGCGCCTCGTCTACTCCACGTCCGAGATCATGACGCACGAGGACCTCGGCGACCGGGACGTCGCGCTGCTGCACGGCCGTAAGGGAGAGGCCGGCGAGACCGTCCTGCGGTACGCCTCACAGCCGCGCGTCGACGTCCTGGCGGGCGACGTACAGGCGACGTGGTCCGGGTCCGACCTTCGGCTGAACTACACGCACGACGGGCTCGCCCGGGTGCGGATCAGCGGCGGCGGGCGCGCCCCGCTCGACCTGCTGCTGGCCGATGACGACACCGCCTCGACGTTCTGGCGGCCCGGCGGGAACGTCCTCGTACGCGGGCCGTACCTCGTCAAGACGGCCGAGCGCGACGGCGCCACGCTGCGGCTCACGGGCGAGACCGAGCAGGCCGGTCCGCTCGAGGTGTTCGCGGGTCCCGGCGTGCGCACGGTCCTCTGGAACGGCCGGCCGGTCCGCGTCGCCCGTACGGCGTCGGGGTCGCTGCTGGGTACGGTGCCCGGGCCGCGCGCCGTGAGCCTGCCCGCGCTGAACTCGTGGCGGTTCCACGAGGACACCCCCGAGGCCGCTCCCGGGTTCGACGACTCGGGCTGGACGGCCGCCGACCATCAGGCGACGGACAACCCGACGCAGCCGAAGACGCTGCCCGTCCTGTACGCCGACGACTACGGCTTCCACCACGGCGACGTCTGGTACCGCGGGCGCTTCGACGGCACGGCGGCGGGCATCTCCCTGACCGCCGGGACCGGCAAGGCCGGCGTCTGGTCGGTGTGGCTCAACGGGACGTTCCTCGGCACGGTGTCGACCGGCACGGGCGGGCAGAACTCCAGCCGGGACTTCACCTTCCCGCCGGAGGCCCTGGGCGCGCACAACGTCGTCTCCGTCCTGGTCCGGAACATGGGCCACAACGAGGACGGCGGAAGCAACGACGCGCAGAAGAACCCGCGCGGCCTGCTGTCGGCGTCCCTGACCGGGTCCGACGCGGCCGTCGCGTGGCGGATCCAGGGCGGCGGGAACGAGGCGGTGCGCGGCCCGCTGAACAACGGCGGCCTGCACGGCGAGCGGGCGGGCTGGACGCTCCCCTCCTTCTCCGACCGTACGTGGCCGCGGGCGACGTCACCCGGCGGGACGCACGCGCCGGGGATCGCGTGGTACCGCACGCGGGTGCGGCTCTCGCTGCCGAAGGGTCAGGACACGCCGCTCGTCCTGCGGTTCGCCGGAGGCCAGGCCGCCCGCGCACTGATCTTCGTCAACGGCTGGAACCTCGGCCAGTACGTCGCCGACCTCGGCCCGCAGCACGACTTCGTCCTCCCGCCCGGCGTGCTCCGGACGAACGGCGTCAACACGGTCGCCCTCGGGGTCTGGTCGTACGACGGCACCGGCGGTCTCGGCACGGTGACGCTCGAACGCGCGGACGGAGCCCGGTGACACGAACGGAGCCCGGTGACACGGACAGCAGGCCGATGACACGGACGGAGCCCGGTGGCGCGGACGGCGGCCCGGTGGCGCGGTCAGTCCACGTCGAAGGACTCCCGGTAGTAGCGGATCTTGTCGCGGAGGTGCTGCTGCTGGGCGCGGAGTGCCTCGATCTGCCGGTCGATGCGCTCGTCGTGGGTCTCCAGCACGGCGACGCGCTCACCGACCGTCTCCGCGCCGCCCCGCGCGAGTTCGGCGTACCGCCGCATCTCCACGATCGGCATGCCCGTGTCGCGCAGGCAGCGCAGGACGCCGAGGAAACCCACGTCGTCGCTGCTGAAGCGGCGGCGGCCCGCGGCCGTACGGTCGATCCGGTCGAGCAGGCCGATCTTCTCGTAGTACCGGAGCGTGTCGATGCTGAAGCCGGTCTTCTCGGATGCCTGTGCCGGTGAGTAGAACGTCACGGACCGATGATCACACCTGGAGCGCACTCCAGGTCAAGCTCCAGGTGCTCCGGCTTGACCTGGAGTGCGCTCCAGAATGCAGAGTCGGACGCGTCCCCCGACGACTCCTTGAGAGGACATGACGATGCGACGACTCACGCTCGCCGACGGCACCGGCGTCAGCGCCCTGTGCCTCGGCGCCATGTTGTTCGGCACCCGGACCGACGAGAAGACGGCGTTCGCCCTCCTCGACCGTTTCGTCGAGGCCGGCGGCACCCTGATCGACACCGCCGACAACTACGCCTTCTGGGAGGAGGGCGGCGCGGGCGGGGAGAGCGAGATGGTGCTCGGCCGGTGGCTGGCCGACCGCGGCGCCCGCGACCAGGTGGTGATCAGCACGAAGGTCGGGGCGCAGCCGACCGTTCCCGGCACGAGCTGGCAGGAGAGCGGCGAAGGCCTCTCGCCGGCGGCGATCCGGTCGGCGATCGAGGGGAGCCTGCGCCGGCTGGGCACCGACCACGTCGACGTGTACTGGGCGCACGTCGAGGACCGGACCGTACCGCTCGATGAGACCGTCGATGCCTTCGCGTCGCTCGTCGAGGAGGGCAAGGTCGGCGTGCTCGGGGCCAGCAACCACGCCATGTGGAAGGTAGAGCGGGCCCGGTCGACGGCGCGGAGCCAGGACCGCCCCGGCTACACCTGCCTCCAGCTCCGCCACTCGTACCTGCGACCCCGCCTCGACGCCGCCGACCCGGACTTCCACCTGTTCGGGAACGTCGACGCGGAGACGCTCGACTATGTCCGCAGCGAGCCGGACATGAGCCTGTGGGCCTACAGCCCGCTGCTGAGCGGCACCTACACGCGTCCGGACCGGCCGCTGCACCCGTCGTACGACCACCCGGGGACGCCGGCGCGCCTCGCCGCGCTCCAGGAGGTGGCGGACAAGACCGGGGCCACGGTCAACCAGGTGGTGCTGGCCTGGCTCATGGGCGGGGACCCGCCGGTCATCCCGGTCATCGGCGTCAGCTCCGTCGAACAGCTCGACGACGCCCTGGGAGCGGCCGACCTCGAACTCGACGAGGACCTCCGCCGCCGCCTCGACGAGGCGGACGGCTTCGATCGGTGATGTCCGTTCCGGCCGAACCCTGCCAGCGGCCGGCGCGCTGTGGTGGGGGCTGAAGACCGACTGCCGACAGCGGAGATCGCGATTTGGCTACGGCAGGGACGGCCTGTCGGGTGCGCTGGTGGCCCGGATGAAGCGGGTGCCCCACTCCTGGACGTGCGCGGCGAACTCCGGCGGCCCCAGCACCTCGAACTCGGCGCCCACATTGCCCAGCGCCTGGGTCGGCCAATCGAAAGAGGTCGAGGTCATGGTGATCCGGCAGGTGTCGTGATCGAGCGATTCGATCGTGCCCCACTGGCCGACCGCCTGCCGTACCCGGGCCGCAGGGGCGTGGACGAGCGCCTCGACCGTGTACGGCGCCGGGGCTCCGCTGGCTGCCTGGACGAAGGCCGCGGCGCCCCCGGCCGGGAGCGGACGCGGCCGGAATCGCGTGCCGGTCCCGGTCGGCCCGGTCAGCCGGTCCAGGCGGAAGCTGCGCCAGTCGTGCCGGGTCAGGTCGTAGGCGACGAGGTACCAGCGTCCGCCGAGGGCGACCACGCGGTGCGGCTCGACCTCGCGCTCGGTGGGGGCGGAGCCCCTGGCGGTGTAGCAGAAGCGCAGCCGCTCCTGGTCGCGGCAAGCCTGGGCGACTGCGGTGAGCACCTCCGCCGCGACGACCGGCCCGGACGCGCCGACGGAGAGGGTCATCTCCCGCAGGACGTCCACCCTGGCCCGCAGCCGGGGCGGTAGGACCCGGATCACCTTGGTGAGCGCACGCAGCGCCGGTTCCTGCATCCCGGCGATCCCGCTCTGCGCCGCGTCGCCGATGCCCACCGCGAGGGCCACCGCCTCCTCGTCGTCCAGCAGCAGCGGCGGCAGGACGGCGCCGGGCGCGAGCTGGTAGCCGCCGTCGGTCCCCCGGGCCGCGCTGACCGGATAGCCGAGCTCCCGCAGCCGGTCAATGTCGCGGCGCAGGGTCCGCTCGGATACCCCGAGCCGGTCAGCCAATTCCAGGCCGGACCAGTGGCGGTGGGTCTGCAGCAGCGAGAGCAGTCGGAGGGTCCGCGAGCTGGTGTTCGCCATACCGCCATCCTCGCCTGGCTTCCGGTCAAAAACTGGCCGGAAGCCTCTCTAGAGTCGATTTCACAGGCCCTACCGGCATGAGGACTGAGAAATGATCAACCGTGAGATCCAGCTGACCGCCCAGATCGTCGGCACCCCCACGCTCGACCACTTCACTGTCGCCACCACCGAGGTGGACGGCGAGGTTGTGGTGCGGACCGACCAGGTAGGGCTCGCCGCGACCTACCTGGAGTTGATGCGTGCGGACTGCACCCTCCCGGTACCGGCCTGGCAGCCGGGCCGGCGGGTGGGCGTGGCCGCCATCGGCACCGTCGTCCGGTCCGACAGTCCTGAGCTCGCGGTTGGCGACCTGGTCCAGTCGATGACCGGCTGGAGCGAGTACTCGGCAGGCCCAGCCGCCCAGTACACCAAGCTCGATCCCATCGCGGACCCCGGCCACTACCTCGGTCAGGGGCCGACCGCCTACTACGGGATGGCCGACGTGGCCGGCGTCGGCGAGGGCGACGTGGTGTTCGTCTCCGGCGCGGCGGGCGGGGTGGGCTCGCTGGCCGGGCAGATCGCCAAGTGCCGGGGCGCGGCGCGGGTGATCGGCAGCGCCGGCAGCCCGGCCAAGGTCGACTATCTGGTGAACGAGCTCGGCTACGACGCGGCCTTCGACTATCACGACGGCTCGCCGGCCGACCGGCTCCGAGAGCTCGCACCCGAAGGCATCTCAGTGTTCTTCGACGTCGTGGGCGGCGAGCAATATCAGGCCGCGCTCCAGGCGGCCAGGGCCGGCGCCCGCTTCGCGCTGTGCGGCTCGCTGTCCAGCCAGCTCGGCGATGCGGCGGACCGCTTCCCCAAACCCGACCCCGCCGCGGCCCAGGCCAGGGGCATCGAGCTGCTGCCGTTCTCCTGCTACCACACCCCCGACCAGATCGCCGCCTGGCGGGAACACTTCAGCACCTGGCTGGGCGAGGGCCGCTTCGTCTACCCGCAGACGGTCGTCAAGGGCGAGGTCGAAGACGTGCCGGAGGCGTTCTTGTCCCTGCTTCAGGGCTCCTACCGGGGCAATGTCTCGGTGCGGCTGTCATGACGACTCTCTCGAGCAGGGCCCTGAACCGGGCCCTGCTGGGCCGTCAGTTCCTGCTGGACCGCACCGATCACACCCCTGTGGAGGTGATCGGGCATCTGGTCGCGCTGCAGGCGCAAGAGCCCAACTGGCCCTACGTCGGGCTGTGGAGCCGGATTCACGACTTCACCCACTCCCGGCTCACCACACTGCTGCAGGACCGGAAGGTGGTCCGCTCCGGCCTGCTCCGCAGCACCCAGCACCTCACCGCGGCCGACGACTTCCGCCGGCTCCGGCCGCTGCTGCAGCCCGTGCTGGACCGCACCGCCCACTCGGCCTACTTTGCCCGCAACAGCGCGGGCCTGGACACCGCCTCGCTGGTCGCCACCGGGCTCGAGCTGCTGGCGGGCGGGACGACACCGCGAAAGGAGCTGGCCCGACGGCTGGCCGAACGCCACCCAGGCCGCGACGGGCGCATCCTCGCCGGAGAGGTCGAGCTCAGAACCCCTCTCATCCACAGCCCGGCCACCGGCACATGGGGCTCCTGGGGCACCCGATCGGCCGTCTCCGTCACGCCCGCCGAGACCTGGCTCGGCCGGCCCATGGCCCCGGCGACCGCCAAGGACCTCGTCCGCCGCTATCTGGCAGCGTTCGGCCCAGCCGGGATCATGGACGTGCAGGCCTGGTCCGGGCTGACCCGCCTTGGCGAGATCGTCTCCGACATGCGCGCCGAACTGCGCCACTACCGCGGCCCCGACGGCAGGGAACTGATCGACTTGCCAGACGCGGAACTGCCCGACCCCGACACGCCCGCCCCCGTACGGCTGCTGCCCGCCTTCGACAACGCCCTGCTCGGCCACGCCGACCGGACCCGCATCATCAGCCACGAGGACCGAAAGCGCGTGATGCCCGGCCAGGCACGAGTACGGCCCACCTTCCTCGTGGACGGCCGAGTCCACGGAACCTGGTCCCTCGACGGCGAAACCCTGCACCTCACTCCGTTCCGCCCCCTGTCCGCGACCGACCGGGCCGCCTTGGAGCAGGAGACGGAGCGCCTGCTGCCGTTCGTGGGAGGCAAGAACGTGTCCTACAGCAGCCCGATCGTGACCCAGTCGTCCTGACCATCCGCCCCGGCATCGACCGCTGGAACCAAGCCAGACGCGGTAAGCACGGGTCACTGGAACACGAGCTGCAGCGTCGGGGCTCGCCTACCGGCACGGCCGCTTCTACGTCGGGTTCGACGTCGGCGGCGGCATGGGGGTGATCCGGGCGTACGACCACTCCTGGACCAGGCTCAAGGAGACCCGGCCGCTGGCCGTCTGCGCGGCGCGACGGCACGCGCGTAGGCCACGCGGCCGTCAGGCGGTGGGGATCTTCTCCAGGAGGGCGGCGAGGCCGGCGGCGTCGAGGAGGTCGGCGGGGCGGATCGTCCGGTCCGCGGCGACGTAGTGGAACGCGGCGCTGACCTTGTCGAGCGGGACGTCCGCGAGCTGCGCCCAGGCGATGCGGTAGGCCGCGAGCTGCACGGACACGACGCGGGCCTCCTCGCCGGTGGGCGGGCGGCCGGTCTTCCAGTCGACGACCTCGTAGCCGCCGTCGTCCGTGCGGAACACCGCGTCCATCCGGCCCCGGATCAGCCGGTCGCCGACCATGGTCTCGAACGGCACCTCCACGTCGTGCGGCTCCCGGTTCGCCCAGGCGCTGCGCTCGAACGCGGCCCGCAGCGTCTCGAGCTCGCTGTCGGCGCTCGCGCCCTCGTCGGAGGCACCGGGCAGGTCGTCGAGGTCCAGCAGCCGCTGCTGGCCCCAGCGGGACTCCAGCCAGCGATGGAACGCGGTGCCGCGCCGGGCGTACGGGGCCGGGGGCCGGGGCAGCGGCCGGCGGATCTGGCGGGCCAGCGCCGCCGGGTCGCGGGCCAGCGTGACCAGCGACGACACCGACAGGTGAGCGGGCAGGTCGACGGCGAGACCGTCGACGCCGCGCGCCCGGTCGCGCTCGGCCAGCAGGAGCTCCACGTCGCGGGCCCACGCGGAGGCGCGGCCGCGGTCGCGTGGCGCGAGCGGGAGGTAGCCCAGGCGGAGCCGGCCCTGCATGGCGTCGTCGACCATCCGGGCGCCCTCGGCGACCGCGTCGTACCGCTCACCCTCCGGGAGTGCGGGCCAGGAGGCGGTGTCCTGCTCGGCGAGCAGCGGGTTCTCCTCGCCGACCGGCTCGTCGGCCCAGTAGCCGACCTGGCCCGCGCCGCCCTCGCACGCCTCCCGGATCTCCTCCAGGAACGGCGAGGCCTGCAGCGGGCGGCTCGCGGTGCCCCAGCGGTACCCCGTCGCGATCAGCAGGTGCCGGGCGCGGGTCACGGCGACGTACGCGAGGCGGCGCTCCTCGCGCAGGTCGCGGTCGGCGGTGGCGGCGTTGAACTCCTCGACGTCGTCCTTCTGCAGGCCGTTCAGCGGCGGCAGGTCGGCGCGGTCGCCGCGGAGCGGGTACGGCAGGGCACGGGCGTTCGTGGTCCACCGGGAGGAGTTCTGCGGCCGGGCGGGGAAGACCGAGCCGGCGCCGGGCGCGCCGTCCTTCGTCGGGCTCCAGACGAGGCCGGGGATGGCGACGACGTCCCACTCCAGGCCCTTGGCGGCGTGCACGGTCAGGAGCTTGACGCTGTTGGTCTCGCCCACGCGGCCCGCCTCCAGGCCGAACTCCTCGGACTCGGCGGCCTTCAGGTAGGCGAGGAACGCCCCGAGCGTCGGATCCTCCGCGTCGCCGGCGAAGGACGCGGCGGCGTCGACGAACGCGTCCAGATCGGCGCGGGCGGTCACCGGGTCCAGGCCGGGCCGGGAGGCGACCTCGATGTCGAGGCCGAGGGTGCGCTCCACCTCGGTGACCAGGTCGGGCAGCGGCAGGCCGACGTGGCGGCGCAGGACCCGCAGCTCGTCGCGGAGACGTTCGAGCCGGGCGTACCCCTCGTCGCTGTACTTCTCGGCCGGACCGGGGTCGTCGAGCGCGTCGACGAGGCTGCCGTTCTCGTGGTTCAGCTCCTGGACCACCTGCCGGAGCGGGTCGGCCGCGTCGAACTGCGCGCGCGGTTCGCCGGCGCCGGGCGCGCCGTCCCCCCTCGTCTGGTCGCCGTTCCCGGCGCTCGTCAGTCCAGACGACGCGCTCGGTTCGATGGCGCCCGCTTCGCCGGCGCGGGAGCGGGCGCCCAACGCGCCGTCTTCCCTCGTCGCTCCGGTCGCTTCGCTCCCTGCGCTCCTCAGTCCAGACGACGCGCGCCCGCTCTCGGGGGTTTCGGCGTCCGATCGGGGCCCGGCGTCGGGGTCCAGGTCGCGGGCGCCCTCGCGGGCGAGTTCGCGGGAGCGGCGGCCGAGGGCGACCAGGTCGTGCGGGCCGAGGCGCCAGCGCGGGCCGGTGAGCAGACGGGCCAGGGACGCCCCGGCCGTCGGGTCGTGCACGACCTTGAGGGTGGCGACGACGTCCTGCACCTCCGGCACGGTGAGCAGCCCGCCGAGACCGACCACCTCGACGGGGACGCCACGGGCCTCCAGCGCCGCCCGGATCAGCGGGAACTGCGCGCGCTTGCGGGCCAGGACGGCGACGTCGGCCGGCTGGAGACCGGGCCCGTGCCGGCTCGTCTTCTCCCAGGCGTCGCCGTCCGGGGCGAGGTCCTTCGGCTGCCGCAGCAGGCGGACGATGCGGTCGGCCAGCCGCTCGGCCTCGTCCTCGACGGTGTCGAGCAGCCCGCACTCGACGCGCCCGCGCGCCTGCTGTGCCGCGCCCGGCCACAGCCGGGGCACGTCCTTGGCCTCCTCGCGCAGCTCGCCCTGGATGCGGGCGGCCGCGTCGAGGACCCGTTCGCCGTTGCGGAAGCTGGTCGACAGCTGCCGCATCGGCGCGGGACGCTCGCCGTACGGGAAGTCGCGGACGAAGCCGAGGAGGTTGCCGGCGCTCGCGCCTCGCCAGCCGTAGATCGACTGGCAGGGGTCGCCGACGGCCGTGACCGGATGCCCGCCGGCGAACAGCGACTTCAGCAGCACGAGCTGGGCGTGGCTGGTGTCCTGGTACTCGTCGAGCAGGACGGCGGCGTAGCGGGACCGCTCGATCTGGGCGACCTCGGGGTGCTCGGCCGCGATCCGCGCGGCGAGCGCCATCTGGTCGCCGTGGTCGAGCACCTCCCGCTTGGCCTTGGCCCGCTGGTACGCCTCGACCAGCGGCATGAGCTGCTCGCGCACCGCCTGCGCGGTCGCGATCGAGCCCTGGTGCTTCTTGGTGGGCTTCTTGACCTCGGCGTACCGCTCGTTCAGCCAGCCGCCCAGCCGCCGTACGTCGTCGGGGGTGCGCAGGTGCTCCGACAGCTCCCCGGACAGCCCGATGACCGCCTTGGTGACGGTGTCGGGCCCCCACTCGACGGCGTCCATCGGCCCGTCGTACGCGTCGACGGCGCGCGCCGCGATCTGCCAGGCCACCGCCGGAGTGACGAGCCGCATCGTGGGCTCCAGCGCGGCGCGCAGCGCGTGGTCACCGAACAGCCGCGCGGCGTACGCGTGGTACGTCGACACGGTGGGCTCGCCGTCGAGGATCTGCGGGTCGATGATGTCCTCGTGCTCGCGCAGCTGGTCGAGCCGGCGTCGTACGCGCTCGGCGAGCTCGGCCGCGGCCTTGCGGGTGAACGTCAGGCCGAGCACGCGCTCGGGCCGGATGAGCCCGTTGGCGACCAGCCAGACGACACGGGCCGCCATGGTCTCGCTCTTGCCGGACCCGGCTCCGGCGATGACCGCCATCGGGCCGAGCGGCGCCTCGATGACGGCGGCCTGGTCGGGCGTCGGCTCGGGCACCCCGAGCCGGTGCGCCAGCTCCTGAGGACTGATCACGGCACACCCCCGTCCCTCGGCCCGGTCACGAAACCCGGCGGCGCCGGATCGCAGCACCGCCACCGTACGGCCCGACCACGACATCTCCGCGACGCCCGGCCACGACACCCTGGTGACACCCGGTCGCCGCACCGCCGCCGTACGGGCCGGTCACGACATCTCGATGGCACCCGGCTGCGGCACCCCCGCCATACGGACCCGTCACGGTGTCACCTGGCCGCCGTCGTCGTGCGCGGGGCAGGAGCCGCGTACGGGGCAGGTGCGGCAGTGGTCGTCGCGGCGGGCCTCGAAGACCGGGCTGGCCATGCCCTCGGCGACGCGGTCGACGAGCTTGCGCGGCCACTGCGGGTCCTCGTCGGCCGACGGCGGCGGCTGTGTCTGGACGCGCACGCGGGCCGCGTAGGACGCCTTGCCGACCTGGATGAGCTCGGCCCCTCCCGGCTCGATCAGGCCCTTGTCGGCGAACGCGCCGAGCATGACCGCGAGCTGGTACACGCCGAGCTGCGGGTGGCGGGCCAGGTCGTCCTCGCGGACGACGGCGCTGGAGGTCTTGATGTCGACGATCCAGGCGTTGCCGTCGCCGTCGCGCTCGGCCCGGTCGATCCGGCCGCGGATCTCGACCCGGCCCAGGTCGATGCTGAACGGCTCCTCGATCGAGACCAGTTCACGGGCGTCGGCGCGTTCGTGCCAGGCCATGAACTTGGCGACCATCTCCTCGGCCTGTCCCCGCTGTTTCTCGGAGTACCAGACGCTGCGGAAGTCGAGGTCGTCCCAGATTTCGTCGAGCCGCTTGGCGATGTCGATGTCGTTCACGTTCTCGTCGGTGCCGACCAGTTCGGCGACCGCGTGGATGACCCGGCCCATTGTCGCGAACTCCCCCGCGCCGCCGTCCTCCGCGCCCACGCAGGAGGCGAGCAGCCAGCGCAGCCCGCACTTCTCGAACGTGTCGACCTGCGACGGCGAGAGCACGAGCTTCTCGTCCTCGCGGAAGGCGGGTCCGGGGTCGGACAGCTCTGTCAGGGCGTACCAGTCGCGCGGGTCGGCGCCCTGCACCCCGGCGCGCGCCAGGCGTGCCAGGTGCCCGGCCGCGGCCCGGCGCAGCGGCGCGGGCGTCTTCGGGTCGCCGACCGCGGAGCGCAGGTCCGCGACGAGGGCCCGCAGGGACAGCCAGCGCGTGCGCTCGTCGAGCTGGGCGTGCTCGGTGGCGTCCGGGACCAGCTCCCGCAGGAACCGCGACGGCCGGTCCTCGGTGTCCTCCCCGCCGACGGCGGTCACGATGAGGCGGTGGCGGGCCCGGGTCACGGCGACGTAGAACAGCCGCCGCTCCTCCTCCATCATCTTGGCGGCCAGCGACGCCCCGGTGTTGTCCGGGTCGGCGAGGCCGGTCGCGGCCTCGATGAGCTCCTCGCTGCCCAGCAGCGAGCCGCGCAGCCGCAGGTCGGGCCAGACGCCCTCCTGCACGCCGGTGACGACGACCAGGTCCCATTCGAGCCCTTTGGAGCGGTGCGCGGTGAGGATGCGCACCGCCTCGCCCTGGGGCGCCTGCTCGGAGAGGCTGTCACCGGGGATCTCCTGGGAGGCCAGGTCGTCGAGGAAGACCTCCGTGCCCGCCTGCGGCAGCCGGTCGGTGAACCGCGCGGCCATGTCGAACAGCGCGACCACGGCGTCGAGGTCCCGGTCGGCCGCCGCGCCCCGGGCGCCGCCCCGGACGCTCTGTTCGAGGAGCCGGTCGGCGAGGCCGCTCTCCTGCCACACCGCCCACAGCACGTCCTCGGCCCCGCCGCCGCCCCGGACGGTCTCGCGGGCGAGGGCGATGAGCCGGGCGACCCGCTCGGCCGGCTCGCGGACCCTCGGGTTGATGAGCAGCAGCTCGCGTGGGTCGTTCAGCGCCCGGACGAGTAGCCCGTCGCCGGTGTCCTCGCCGGACAGGGAGCTCAGGTCGCGCAGGGCGCGGCGGAGCCGGCGCAGGCCCAGGGCGTCCGCGCCGCCCAGCGGGCCGAGCACGAGCTCCTCGGCGGCCTCCTCGTCGAGCAGCGCGGGCCGCAGGGCCGCCCGCAGCAGCACGATGAACGGCCGCGCGCCGGGCTCGTTGATCAGCGGCACCTCGTCGCCGGCCACGACGACGGGCACGCCGGCGGCGGCCAGGGCGCGGCGCAGCGGCGGCACCTGGCGCACCGCGGACCGTACGAGGACCGCCATCCGCGACCAGGGGACGTTCTCCAGCAGGTGGGCGCGGCGAAGCTCGTCGGCGACCAGCGCGGCCTCCTGGCTGGCGCTGTCGGCCTCGACGACCCGGACCGCGCGCTCGTCCGCGGCCTCGTCGTCGGCGGCCTCGACCGGCAGCAGCTCCCGGTGCTCGCCGGCCAGCGCGCCGAGCGGCAGCCGTGCGGCCACCCGGCGGGACGCCTCCAGGATCACCGGGCCCATCCGGCGGCAGGTCCGCAGCGAGACGACCGGCGCCTCCTCGCCCGTCACCGTACGGAACCGCTGGGGGAACTCCAGGATGCCGCGCACGTCCGCGCCCCGGAAGCCGTAGATCGACTGGTCGGGGTCGCCGACGGCGATGAGGTCCCGCCCGCCGCCGGCCAGCTGCTGGAGGAGGTACTCCTGCGCCGGGTCGGTGTCCTGGTACTCGTCGACCAGGATGACGTCGTACGCCGCGCGTTCCCGCCGTCGTACGTCCTCGTCGGTGAGCAGCCCGGCGGCGGCCCGGACCAGCTCCGCGTAGTCGTAGGCGATGATCGGGTCGACGTCGAAGCGCTGTTCGTACCGGTGCAGGAAGCGCCCGGCGGCGTACCAGTCGTCGCGGTGGTGGCCGCGCCCCAGGGTGACCAGGTCCTGCGGTCCGAGCCCGCGCTCGGCGGCACGCAGGATGAAGTCGCGCAGCTCCTCGGCGAACCCTCGCGTCTTCAGCGTCTCGTGCAGGCGCGCCGGCCAGTCCCGCGCGCCGTCGGCGACCTCACCGCCGAGCAGCCGGCGGACCTCGAGGAGGTGCTCCGGGCCGGACAGCAGCCGCGGCGGCTCGTCGCCGTCGAGGGCGGCCTGGCGGCGCAGCAGCGCGAACGCGTAGGAGTGGAAGGTCAGCGCCAGCGGCGTCCGGGTGGTGCGCCGCAGCCGGCCCGTCATGCGCTCCCGCAGCTCCCCCGCCGCCTTGCGCCCGAACGTCAGGACCAGCACGCGCTCCGGGTCGACCCCGCGGTTCTCGATACGGTCGACGACGGTCTCGACGATCGTGGTCGTCTTGCCGGTGCCCGGTCCGGCCAGCACGAGCAGCGGCCCCTCGGCGTGCGCGACGACCTGTCGCTGGTGCTCGTCGAGCACCGGGGGCGGCGACTGCGCGGGACCCGCGCGGCGCACGAGGCGATAGGACGCTGCTGACACATATGTGATTGCAGCAGATCATCGGGGGTGTTCGTGACAGGGTTGCGGCATGTCGCGCATGTGACCGCGCCGGCGGCCCGCCGCCGACCCCGTTCCGGCGGCGGCGCACGCACCTGCGAGACCCTGGTGCCGGGAGACGGGTTCCGCCGGCGGCACGGCGGACGAAGGGGGTGTCCGATGGATCTTCGTCCGGTTGCACGGCGTCCAGAGCGCGCCACGGGCAAGACCCACCGGACGTCCCCAGGCGGGAGGCACCGATGATCCTCTTGGTCGCGCTCATCCTGGCGCTGGCCTGGTACTTCCTGTGCTGGCTGAGCCTGCTCGGGGACGGCCCGCGCCGGGTCGTGGCCCGCCTGTCCCCGTACACGCGATGGCTGCACGCCTGGGTCCTGTCGGCACCGGCGACGTTCACCTACATCGCGATCTTCACCGCGTTCACCCTCGTACAGCGGACGACGCCGCCGCGCCTAATCGACGTGCTCACCCGCGTGAACAGCACCAGCCTGTCCCGCCTGCGCCACACCCCGATCTCGGTGCTCGCCGACAGCGCCCTGTGGGTCGCGAACCGCGGCGCGGGCCTGTCGCTGTACGTCCTGGCGTTCGCCACCGTGGTCGCCTGGGCCGAACGGCGGTACGGCCCGCCGCGCATCATCCTCATCGGCATTTCCGGCCACGTCCTCGGCACCCTGCTCACCGCCCTGGTGGAGCTCCACGCGATCGAGTCGGGACGGGCGCCGCATCGGCTGGCCCACACCACCGACGTGGGGGTCAGCTACATGATGGTGGCGGGCTGCGTCGCGGCGGTGCTGCTCATGCGCGGCTGGTGGCTCGTCGCCGGCATCACGGCCCTGGCCGTCGGAGTGGTCTGGCCGGTGATCTCCAACCACACCATCTGGGCCCTCGGCCACCTGCTCGCCACCCTGTGCGGGCTCCTCGTCGCCGCCCTCGCGGTGTTCCTCGGCGGCGTCAGATCACCCCGCGACCTCCGCCCCTGCCTGCGAGAGCCGCCGGCGTCACCACCGAGTGACCGTCACGTCGAGGGCAGGCCCGCCCGGTCGGGGACGACCTTCGGGAGGCCGCGCAGCCACACCGGAACATCCGCGGGCCACCAGCGGCCGGCGGACAGGTGCGCCAGCGCGTCGCCCACCGCGGCGACGGACGCTTCGGCCGGGACCACCCGGCTCGGCGCCGCGCCCGCGAGCACGCCCAGCCACCAGTGCCGCCGGGTCGGCGACATCGCCTGGGGATCGAGGACCAGGTAGTAGTCCGGCAGCAGCAGCCGCTCGGCGGCCAGCGCGCTCACCGTGGACTCGATGGCGACCTCGAGACCGCCGTGCGGAGCGGCCTGATCGAAGAAGTCCACCCACGCGTCGCGGACCCCGGCGAGCGGATCGGCGTCGTGCACGACATACGTCGTCCCGGCGCCGCCGATGGCCTGGGCCAACTCGGTGGGTGACCGGTCCCCCACGACGAGGGCGCGTACGTTGTGCAGGGCCGCGAGCCCGGACACGACCTTGTCCGCGCCCTCCCCCACGACCACGACCACGGTGCTGCTCGTCCGCCGCATATGCCGGATTCTAGAGGGGTATCCGATAGGCGACTCGGGGTAGATCGCCCGGTAGTGGAAGCTCTCAACGTGTGAGGTGTGAACGATGGCCGACCTGGCCGCGATCGAGGCGGAGCGGGCGCGGATCCGCGAGGCGTACCTGCGCGCCGAGCGGCCAGCCAGTGCGGCGTCCGGCGTGCACCACGTCGCGCTGCTGTCCTCGGACGTCGAGGCGACCGTCCGCTTCTACCAGGAGATCCTGGAGTTCCCGCTGACGGAGGTCATCGAGAACCGCGACTACGAGGGCTCGACCCATTTCTTCTTCGACCTCGGCAACGGCAACCTGCTGGCCTTCTTCGACTTCCCCGGCCTCGACCTCGGCCCGTACGCCGAGGTGCTGGGCGGCCTGCACCACCTCGCCATCTCGGTCGACCGCCCCACGTGGGAACGCCTGCGCGGCAGGCTCGACGCCGCCGGCGTCCCGTACCAGGCCGAGAGCGGGTCGTCCCTCTATTTCCGCGACCCGGACGGCGCCCGCGTCGAACTGCTCGCCGACCCCCTCGGCGAGATGTACGGCACCAAGGTCCTCTAACCGCCACCTCGCCGCGGGGACGTCCGGGCCGTTACCTGAAGCGGTCCGGCCATGGGGCGACGACGAGTTCCACGGTGCCGGGGTCGCGGCCGGTGAACGCGTCGTGGACGCACCAGCCGCCGGGGACCCGGTCCGGTGCGAGGACGTGGTCGTCGAGGTTCCACCCGGCGCCGTTCCGCGGCACCTGGGAGCCGGGCCGGCCCCAGGGGTCGTCCTCGAAGTAGCGCTGGATCGTGACGTGGCGCTGCCGGGCCATCTGCCGAACGTCGGCGACCGTGCGGTTCCGTACGCCGAGCCCGTGCAGGGGCTCGCCGGCGGCGGTGGCGTCGCCGAGGAGGGCGTAGTGCTCGCCGGGCCTGGCCGGCCGGCCGAAGATGATCGTCAGGCGGTGCCGCAGGCCGACGGGGATGCGCACCCCTGCCCTGCACCAGATGATGCCGCAGTCACGGGTGCCCTCGATCTGCGTGACAGTGGGCGTCCCGGTCCTGCTGCCGTCGTCGGCGGAGATCATCGTGCCGACGACGCTGGGAGGAGCCGGCCTCAGCTGCAGGTCGACGTTCAGGCCGTGGGCGGAGAACTCCTTGCGGTACCGCTGGGGGTCGGCGTTCGGGTCCACGATCCGGACGTCGATGAAGTCCCCGTTCCTGCTGAACGTTAGTGCGCGGGCCTCAGCCGGTCCGAAGTGGACAGGGCCGAGGTCGCCGGGCCCTGCGACGGCGAGGGCGGCCGCCACGGCGGCGGTGACGGCGGGCACGCCGATCAGCCACCGCCGTCGCCGGCGCGGCACCGCGACCGGCGCGGGGGTCCGGGCGGTCTCGTCGAGCACGGTCCGTGAGACGGCGGCGAGCGTGAGCGGGTCCACCCGCAAGTCGCCGGCCGGGTCGTGCGGCGCGATGAGCTTCCTGAGCTGCTGGACGTCGCTGTTCATGCGAGGCTCTCCCAGTAGGCGTGGTCGGCGGGCCGCTGCTCGTTGACGAGCAGCCGCCCGAGTCGCTTTCGTGCGCGGTGCAGCCGCATCGCGGCGGTGGCCCGCGAACAGCCCGTGACCGCCGCCGCCTGCCGGAGGTCGAGTCCCTCCCAGCAGATGAGGAGGACCAGTTCCCGGTCGGTCTCACTCAGCCGGCTCAGCGCCGCCAGCGCCGCGTGCCGAGCGGCGACGGTGGCGGCGTGGTCGCCCTCCGCGCCGTCGTGGGCCAGGTCCGCGCCCAGGGACTCGATCAGCTCCGTACGCCGTCTGTCCCCTCTGATCAGGTTGAGCGTCAGGTTCCGCGCGGTGGTGTAGAGCCAGGGCAGCGGCCGGTCGTGCGGGATCCGGTCGAACTTCTCCCAGGCGATCTTGAACGTCTCGGCGGCTATGTCAGAGGCGTACGCGGGACCGGCCCGCCGCCACGCGTACCGGAGCACCGCCTCGTAGTGGTCCTCGAACATGCGGGTGAACGCCTGCTCATCGCTCAACTCCATCTCCCGTCCACGGTTTCGGAACCACACCGTTCCTACTAATGGGGAGATGTCGTCGGCGGAGCCGATATCACCGGTCTTCGCGTACGGAACCGGATTCGGTAGTAGCACGTCTTAACACCGGATTCATCCCGTTTCGAGAAGTCTTGTAGGAGTAGCGGTGTCCGGTTCGAAGAAGATCCCGCGCCCGTCCGGGCGCATCAGCCGCTCCAAGGCGATCGCCGCGGCGGTGGTGCTCCTCGTCGTCGCGGTGCCGACGCTGAACGGCTTCTTCGGGTCGTTCGAGCGCACCTCCGGAGGCGACGTGGCGGTCGTCCGCAACGGCGGGATGTTCGACAACAACAAGATCCGCCAGATCATCGACCCGGGGTCGGGCCTGACGTGGATCGGGTGGTGGTCGCACATGCACAAGTACCCGGCGCAGCAGAGGTTCTACACGATCACCTCCGACTCGGGGCGCGGGGACCGTTCGGGCGTGGACGTCGTGACGGTGCCCAGCAGCGACGGCGTCAACATGGGGATCGAGGGCACGCTCTACTTCACGCTGAACCTCGACCACGCGACGCTGCGGAGGTTCGACGACAAGTTCGGGACCCGGAAGTTCACCGGCGCGGACGGGAAGGCCCGCTACGCCTATGACGGCGACCAGGGGTGGTCGGGGTTCCTCGACCAGATCATCCGGCCCGTGATCGAGAACGACCTGCGCACCCAGGTGAACAGCTTCCGCTGTGCCGAGCTGGTGTCCTCCTGCGCGCTCGTGCAGAACAACTCGGGCGGCAAACAGCAGCAGACGTCCCTCAAGGCGCAGAGCAACAACGCCAACATCGCCAAGGTGCAGGACGCGATCAACACGAGCCTGGAGCAGGATCTGCAGCAGACCCTCGGGTCCCCCTTCCTGACCAACCTGCACTTCAACCTGGCGCGCATCACGCTGCCCACCTCGGTGCAGCAGGCCGTGGACAGCGCACAGGCGGCGTTCGCGAAGGTGACGGAGTCGCAGGCGCAGGTCGCGCAGGCCCGCGCCGAGGCGGAGGCCAACCGGGCCCGTCAGGACGGTTACAACAAGTGCCCGACCTGCGCCGACATCGAGAAGCTGAAGGCGCTGCCCAAGGGCATCACGGTGTACGCCCCGGGGAACGACCGGGTCGCGATCCCGACCGGATAGGAGGCTCATGATGCGCGTCCTGGCGCTCCCCGTCGTACTCCTGCTCGCGGTCCTGCTGGCCGCGCTTCTCGTCGCCGCGTTCCGCCTGCCCGACCCGGATCGGGGTCCGCGCTGGGAGCCCGCGACGGAACTGCGGGACGGCACCACCGTCGTCCTCGTCCGGCAGGTCGCCGGCGGGCGGGAGCTGGGCCGTCAGGTCGTCGCCGAGATCCCGGCGGACGCCCCCGACTGGGAGACGCGCTACCACGAGGCCATGGCGTCCGCCCGGTCCCGGGCGGCCGCCCTGCACAGCGAGGCCGACTGAGCACGGTTGCGTCAGGACATCAGCGCACAACACCGCGCCGGACTACTGGCTCGCCACGTCATACGGTCCTGCGTCATGAAGAGGCGGGTCGGGCCGTCAACGGGCGATCGAGATGGCGAAGGGCGCGAATCCGCTGGATCGGATCACGTGCGGGACGAACAGGATCACGGCCTCGGCGGCCCGCGCCGTCTCGATCCCGCCGAGGTCCGTGATCCACTCCTGGCGCCAGCCGAGGTCCGTGAGAAGCTCGCGGATGACCTGCTTGGCCTCCGGATCCTGGCCGGAGAGGAACGCGGTCGGCGTCTGGGCGAGCGTGGCGGGCGCGGTCATCACCGGGTAGAGCATCGTGTTGAGTGTCTTGACGACGCGCGTGCCGGGGAGCGCGTCTTGGAGTTGCTCCGCGAGGCTTGATCCGGGGTAGAGCAGGCCGGCGGGCAGTCCGTCCGGTCCGTCGATGGTGGCGTTGGAGACATCCACGAGGATCTTGCCTCGCAGTTCCTCGCGCAGCGCGCCGAGCCGCTCCAGCGAGCCGGCGCCCGGCGTGGCGTTGATGACGATCTGCGCTGTCCGGGCGGCGTCGGCGGCAGAACCCGGCGAGCGGTCCGCCACGGTCACCTCGTGCCCCGCCCGGGTGAGGGCTGTGGCCAGGCTGCCGCCGACGCGGCCGTTGCCGAGGACGGTGATCTTGGTCATGCCGCTTCGGTCCTTCCGGTGCGTGTGGTCGTCGTGGATGGTCATCGGGAGAGTGTGGCGACGGCGGCGGCGTGCACGCCGGGCGCGGTGGCCAGGAAGCTCTCGCTCTGCGGGGTCCAGGGGCGGCCCTCGGCGTCGGAGATCCGTCCGCCGGCCTCGGCGACGAGCAGTGCCCCGGGAAGCAGGTCCGCACGGGCCCCTGCGAACTGCCAGAAGGCGTCGATCCGGCCCGCGGCCACGTTCAGCAGGTGCAGGGTGGCGGGCACAGAGGTGCGCACCACGAGCGCGTCGAGGAGCATCGCGGTGATCGAGGAGCCGATGCGCCGCACGACCTTCTCGTCCTCGTCCGGCCTGGCCTGGCTCGTGGCCACGAGGCCCAGGCCGAGGTCGGTGGTCTGGGACACGCGCAGTGGCCGGCCGTCGAGGTGGGCGCCGGCGCTGGCGAGCGCGGTGCAGGTCTCGCCGGTCAACGGCAGGTGGACCGCGGTGAGCACCGGCTGGTTCTCGCGTACGAGGGTGGCGGTCACCGCCCACTCCGGTAGGCCGTGCAGGTGGTTGACGTTGCCTTCCGCCGGATCCACGACCCACCATTCGCCGGGGGGAAGGGCCCCGCCGTCGAGCTCCTCTTCCACCCAGCGGGCGTCCGGGCGCATGGGTGCGAGGCGTGGGCGCAGGATGTCGAGGGCGACGGCGTCGTTGGCGGCGAGCGCACGCATCAGCTCTTCGCGGGTCCGATGGCGGGCCACGTCGCCGAAGCGCTCCCGCAGCGCCGAACCCGCCGCGCGTACGGCGTTCGCGGTCTGCGCGAGCAGGTCGGCGTCGAACGCGGACCCGGCGGCTGCGGCGATACCGGGGTTCTGAATCGACTCGGGCATGGCGGTACTCCCATCTGAGCAGGGGGGATGAGGCCGAACTACGGGAAACCGTGGGCCTTTCGCATCCGCATCTCGAAGGTAGGAGGAGCCATCATTAACTTCAAGTGCATGTAAAGCACACCTAGCATGACTCCCATGCAATTGGATTTGAATCTGCTCGCCGCGCTCGACGCTCTCCTGGAGGAAGGCAGCGTGGCCGGAGCGGCCGAGCGCCTGCACGTCACCGCCCCCGCGATGAGCCGAAGCCTCGGCCGGATCCGGCGCACGACGGGGGACCAGATTCTGGTGCGCACAGGGCGCACGATGACTCCGACGCCGTACGCGATCGCCGTCCGGGAACAGGTGCACGACCTGCTGCGGCAAGTCCAGGGCGTGCTGGCGCCGAGCCGGGCACTCGACCTGACGACGCTCGAGCGCACCTTCACACTTCGCTGGCACGACGCACTCGTCGCCCTCAGCGGCCCCTCACTTCTCGCGGCCGTGCGCGAGCAGGCGCCGGGGGTGCGTCTGCGCTTCATCGCGGAATCGAGCATCGACACCCCCGAACTGCGTCGCGGCGAGGTCGACCTCGCCGCGAACGCGGACCGCCCGACCGCACCCGAGATTCGCGCCGATCAGGTGGCCGAGAGCCATCACGTCGTCGTCGTACGGCGGGGCCACCCGCTCACTCGTGTCAAGACCGTCACCGCCGCGCAGTACGCCGCCGCCGAGCACATCACCGTCTCGCGGCGCGGAAGGCTCGGCAACGCCCTCGACGACGCCCTCCAGCGGCTCGGCCTCACCCGGCGTGTGGTGGCGACCGCGCCCACCGAAGGGGCCGCGCTCGAGTTCGTGAGGGGCTCCGACCTCCTCGTCACAGCCCCCGAATCCACGACGCGCTCGGTGGCCGCGGATCTCGGTCTGGTCCTGCTCCCACTGCCGTTCGACCTTCCGCCGGCCCTGGTGTTCCTGTCATGGCATCAGCGCTATGACACCGACCCCGCACATGTCTGGCTACGCGATCTGGCGCGAACCGCGTTGGCCGAAATCTAAGGTACGGTACGTACCGTACCTTGCATTCGGCATGTGAAGGAGTACTCCCATGTCCATCGACGTCGTCATCGTCGGCGGCGGTCCCACCGGGCTGATGGCCGCCTGTGAGCTGAGCCTGGCCGGGGTCCGTCCGGTGGTGCTCGAGGTCCTGCCGGAGCCCAGTACGGAGCCGAAGGCGAACGGGCTGCTCGGCCAGGTGGTACGGATGGTCGACCACCGCGGCCTGTACGAGCCGCTGTCGGGGCGGCCGGGACCGCCGCGGCCGAGCCCCGCCTTCATGTTCGCCGCGCTGCCCCTGGACCTGAGCGTCCTGGAGGACCACTCGGTCTACGGCCTTCCAGTGACGCAGCACCGCCTCGTAGAGGTGCTCGAGGAGCGCGCCGCCGAACTCGGTGTGGACATCCGGCGCGGGCACCGGCTCGCCGGACTGGCGCAGGACGACGACGCGGTCACCGCCGACGTGGCCGGTCCGGACGGGACCTACCGGCTGCGGGCCCGGTACCTGGTCGGCGCGGACGGAGCGCACAGCGTCACCCGCAAGCTGGCCGGCATCGACTTCCCCGGCGTCACCTACGACCGGGTGACCACCCGGACGGCCCACGCCACCGTTCCGGCCGAGTGGGTAGATCCGGCGACCGGCGGGCTCGACATCCCCGGCTACGGCGCGGTCCCGCCGTTCCTGGCCCACCGGACCGACCACGGGACGTTCTCCTACGCGCCCTTCCCCGGGCACCCGCCGCTGGTGAGCACCGCGGAATGGGACCGGCCGGAGTGCGACGATCCGATGAGCCTGGACGAGCTGCGCGCGAGCATCCGCCGCGTCCTGGGCGTCGACGTGCCGCTCGCCGCACCCACCGGTCCGGGGCCGCACGTGCTGCGGCGGCTGAACGGCGGCCACAACCGCGTCGCCACCCGTTTCTCCGACGGCCGCGTCTTCCTCGCCGGCGACGCCGCCCACATCAACACCTCCGGAGGCTCGGGGCTCAACCTCGGCCTGCAGGACGCGGTCGACCTCGCCTGGAGGCTCGCCGCCGAGATCCGCGGCGAGGCCCCGGAGGGGCTGCTGGGCACGTACGAGAGCGAGCGGCGTCCCGCGTGCGAGCGCATGATCATGGCCGGTCAGGCCCAGGGTGCGCTGACCGCCCCGGGCGACGACGTCACGGCGCTGCGCGGGCTGTTCGGCGAACTGCTGCGCGACTCCGGCGCCGTGGGCCGCGTCGCCGGTCTCATCGCCGGCGACGACGTGCCTTACGACATGGGCGGCACGGCGCACCACCCGCTCGTGGGCCGGCTCGCTCCCGACCTCGACCTGCGTACCCCCGACGGGACGGTGCGGCTGGCCGAGCTGACCAGGACCGCGCGGCCCCTCTTGGTGGACCTGACCGAACACGCGTCGGCGGCCCGGGCCCTGGCGCACCGGCGGCCCCGGATCGAGATCGTCACCGGCTCGCCCGCGGACTCCCCCTCCGGGGTCACCGCGCTGCTGCTGCGGCCGGACTGCCAGGTGGCGTGGGCGTCGGAGTCCGCCGAGCCCGGCTCCGAGGAGATGAAGGCCCTGAAGGCCGCCGCGGAGCGATGGTTCGGCGCCGCCTCTCCCGCAGCCGGAGACCTCTCGCCCGCCCGTTGACCAACGCCGCCGGCGGTGGCTCAGTCCGCCTCGCCGGTCCAGCGGGCGCGGCGCATGTCGACGCGGGTGTCGCGCAGCGGCGTGCCCTCGGCGCGGTAGTGCTTCAGGGCCCGCTGCTCGTGGCCGGGCAGGAACGAGCCGTCGGCCCGGATGACGCGCCACCAGGGCACGCCGCCGCCCCACAGGGCCATCACCCGGCCGACCTGCCGTGGTCCGCCCTCGCCCAGGAACTCGGCGATGTCGCCGTACGTCATGACGCGGCCGGGCGGGATGCGCTCGACGACGTCGAGGACGCGTTCGGCGAATTCGGTGGGGTCACCGTGCACCGTCGGCCTCCGACCGCTGCCGGGTCCGTACACGCCGGACGTACAGCACGGTGGTCGTCAGGGCCCCGGCGAACCCGAAGATCGCGGCGACGCCGATCCAGCCGCCCAGGATGACCAGGCCGGGAGGATGCCGCTCGACCTGCACCGGCTGCGTCGGCCCGTCGTCGAACCGGCCGGTCTTGGTGCCTCCGGTGAGCTGGTAGTCCTGCAGCCGGTCCGCGGCGGTCAGCGCGGCCGCGGCGTTGACCTCGCCGAAGCCGACCGACGCGTCGTACCCGGCGGCCGGACGGCCCTTGGTGCTCGCGGTGATCGCCTGGGCGACGAGCGCGGGCGGCATGTCGTGGTAGCGCGATCTGATCAGCGCGACGACGCCCGAGACCAGTGCTCCCGCCTGGCTCGTGCCCTCGCCGATCCAGTAGTTGTTGCCGGGGCCGGCGCCGACGACGTCGGCACCGGGCGCCGCGACCTGGACGCTCGCGTTGCGGTCGGAGAACTTCGCCGGGACGCCGCGGCGCGTCATCGCCGCGACCGCGATCACGCCCGGGAACGCGGCGGGGTAGGAGAGCCGGGTGAACCCGTTCTTGTCGGTCTTGCGGTCGCCGTCGTTGCCGGCCGAGGCGACCACGACGACGCCCTTGGAGATCGCGTAGGAGATGGCGGCGCGCTCGTCACGGCCGGCGCTCGGCCCGCCGAGGGACATGTTGATCACGTCGGCGCCGTGATCCGCCGCGTAGCGGATCGCCTTGGGCAGCGCCGAGCGGTACTCCGGGCTGTCGCGGAACGACTTGTAGCCCTTCTCGCTCGGGTCGGCGATCACCCGCAGCGAGAGCAGGCGCGACTCGGGGGCCACCCCGATCACTCCGGCGTTCGAGCCGTGCCCGTGCCCGGCGATCAGGGAGGCCATCCAGGTGCCGTGGAGCCGGCCCGCGTCGGGCGCCACGGCGCTGATGAAGTCGGGGCCCGCGCTCACGGTGCCGGTGAGGTCGTTGTGGGCCCCGTCGACACCGGTGTCGAGGACGGCGACGGTGACGCCCTTGCCCTTGGTCGTCTGCCAGGCCTGCGGCGCGCCGAGGGCGTCGAGCACCCACTGCTCGCGGTCGCGTACGGAGTCGGCGTGCCCGGTGGCGGGGAGCAGGGCCACCGTCAGCGCCGCGGCGGCCGCCACCGCGGCCCTCAGCACTTCCACTCTCGTTTCTCGGAGCAGTCCGGCTGGACGGGGAGCGCGAGGGCGCCGGCGATGTTGCGGCCGACCTCCGGCGCGAGCAGGAACCAGCCGCTGTGCGGTTCGCGGACGGCGGCGGCGGGCCGGCCGTCGGTCTGCCCGGCCACCGTGAGCACGACGTACGGCCCGGCCCGTCCCGTGGCGGCGAACTGCCGCGCGGGGTCGTCGAACCGGGCGGCGATCGTCCGCTGGAACGCCAGGGCGTGCAGGAACGGACCCGGCTTGCCGGGGTCCGTCGGCGCGAGGGCCTCGTCGGCCAGGCCTGCGGCCCGCTCGTCGTCCAGGGCGGCGATCCCCACGGTGAGGACGATGCCCTGCATCTCGTCGACGTAGGTGGCCCGCAGCAGCGCGCGGCAGCCGTACTTGACGAGGACGGCGGCGGGAGCGGGGTCGATGCCGGTGGCGCACCCCATCTCGGGGGCGATGCCGACCCGGCTCGCGTGCTCGATCCCGCCCTGTTCGGAGGTGTACGGGACGGAGGCCGGGAAGATTTTCTCGGCCGGCCAGGTGCGCCAGCGGTTCCGGACCTCCTCACCGGCCGCGCGGTACAGCTCCCACTGGGTCGGCTTGCGGTGGAACTCCCAGTAGACCCGGGCGGTGGAGAGGACTCCGACGACGAGATAGCCGACCGTGGTCACCACCGCCACCACGAGCCACAGGCGGCGACGGGCGTACCAGGGCACCGGTTCGGGCGGAGGCTCCTCCGGTCCGTGCCATGCCCCCCATCCGCCAGGCCCGGTCGTCGGCCAGCTCGGATCGGAGGTTCGCGCCATATCTGAAAAGGTTACTGGGCCATCCCTCGCATCTGGTCAGAACCGAGACGTGGGTGGCCCAGTGAGGCCAAGGGGAACGTCCCGGCGGCGCTGGACGCCGCCGGAGCGTTCCATCGGTCGGAGATGGACGTGGTCTCCGGACGGCGTCGCCGCCGCCTCGCAGACCGGCTCACCGGGCGGTGCCGCCCGGCCGTGGATCAGTACGTCGGCTTGGCCGGCTCGATCTGGTTGACCCAGGCCAGCACCCCGCCGCCGAGGTGGACGGCGTCGGAGAAGCCGGCGTCCTTGACGATCGCCAGGCACTCCGCGCTGCGGGCGCCGGACTTGCAGTGCAGCACGACCCGTTTGTCCTGGGGCAGCCGCTCGAGGGCCGCGCCGGACAGGAACTCGCCCTTCGGGATGAGCGTGGCGCCGGGGATGCTGACGATCTCGTACTCGTTCGGCTCACGGACGTCGACCAGGAAGATGTCGCCCGTGTCGAGCAGGTCCTTCAGGTCGGTCGCCGTGATCGTGGAGTCCTTGACCGCGTCCGCGGCCTCGTCGGAGATCGCGCCGCAGAACGCCTCGTAGTCCTCGAGGAGCTCGGTGATCGTGGGGTTCTTGCCGCACAGCGGGCACTCGGGGTCCTTGCGGACCTTGACGCTCCGGTAGGTCATCTCCAGGGCGTCGTAGATCATCAGGCGGCCGACGAGCGGCTCGCCGATCCCGGCGATCAGCTTGATCGCCTCGTTCACCTGGATCGAGCCGATCGACGCGCACAGCACGCCCAGCACGCCGCCCTCGGCGCACGACGGCACCATGCCGGGAGGCGGCGGCTCGGGGTAGAGGCAGCGGTAGCACGGCCCGTGCTCGGCCCAGAAGACCGACGCCTGACCGTCGAACCGGTAGATCGAGCCCCAGACGTACGGCTTGCCGAGCAGCACGGCCGCGTCGTTGACCATGTAGCGCGTGGCGAAGTTGTCGGTGCCGTCGACGATCAGGTCGTAGCCACTGAAGATGTCCATGACGTTGTCGTTGGACAGCGCCTCGTTGTGGACGATCACGTTGATCAGCGGGTTGATCTCGCGGACCGAGGCGGCCGCCGACTCGGCCTTGGGCAGGCCGACGTCGGACTGCCCGTGGATGATCTGGCGCTGCAGGTTGGACTCGTCGACGACGTCGAAGTCGATGATGCCGAGGGTGCCCACGCCGGCGGCGGCGAGGTAGAGCAGGGCCGGGGAGCCGAGACCGCCCGCGCCCACGCACAGCACCTTGGCGTTCTTCAGCCGCTTTTGCCCGGCCATCCCGACGTCCGGGATGATCAGGTGACGCGAGTAGCGCCGGACCTCGTCGACGGAGAGCTCGCTCGCGGGCTCTACCAGGGGTGGCAACGACACGGTTGTCTCCTGCGCGTGCTGGGTTTCGGTGCGGACGCCGTCGTCCTGAACTGATGACAACTCTGTCATGCCCACCCGCATTCCCGCGGAACGGCCAAGCCTGGGATCAGCCCGCGGTGATGTCGGGCAGGCGCAGGTGGGCGTCGTCCAGCAGCGCCCGGAACTCCCGCGCCACGGCCTCGGGTCGCTCCACCTGCGCGAGGTGGCCGACGTCGGGCAGCACGACCACACGGGAGCGCTTGAACACCCGGCCCGCGCGGGCCGCCATGCGCGGGTCGACGAGCCGGTCGTGCCGGCCGTAGATCACCAGTGTCGGCGCGATGACGCGCGCGGCGTACCGCCACAGCGAGCGCCGCATGTAGGCGGTGACGATGCCACGCGACGACGCGAGCAGCGCCTCGGCGTTGTGGGGCAGCATGTCCCGGTGGCGTACGTCCTCGACGAGCTCCATCACCCGGTCGGGATGCAGGCCGGTGGGATCGGCGAAGCACATGTCCAGCGTGCCCTGCACCCGCTGCTCGGCGGGCAGCGCGGCCAGCCGCCGGATCGCCCACGGCCCCACTCCGGGCATGGTGGCGGCCAGGATCCGCGCGGGACCGGACCTCGGCCGCAGGTCGGGCAGCGCGGGCGAGATCAGGGTGAGGGTGCGCACCAGGTCGGGGCGGGTGCCCGCGAGGCGGGTCGCGATGGCCCCGCCGAGGGAGTTGCCGAACAGGTGGACCGGGCCGCGACCGCGCTTCTCGATCAGCCGCGCGACCGTGAGCGTGTGGGCGTCGACGGAGTAGTCGCGGTCGGGCGGCGGCGGCGAGTCCCCGAACCCGGGCAGGTCGACGGCGTCCCCGGCGACCTCGTCGGACAGCAGCCCCATGAGGTCGGTCCAGTTGGCCGAGGAGCCCGCCAGCCCGTGCACGAACAGACCCGGCTCGGCGTCGTCGCGGCTTGAGGTCGCCGCGCGCACGAACACTTCGCGGTCGCCCAGCCGCAGCAGCTCACCCGGCCACTTCGGGATCGGTGTGGTCATCCCTGCACGCGGCGTGGAGCCTCCGGCCCTGAGGTCGGAGAGGAGTCGCCGCTACCTCCTCTCTTCTGCCCTCCTGCGCGAGGAGCGAGATCTCCCGTCCGGCGACGGGACAAGGTCAAATCACTGTGAACGATACCTGCGGCCGGTCGGGGCCCTCGCCCGAGTTGACCGGGTCTTGGCGAAAGCGGCCCCGCACCGTGCTCGGTTCGGAGCCTCGTCGGCGTTGCGATACCGGGCTTCGTGGGCGCCCTTGTGCGGGACCTGACGAGCGCCGCGCTACCGGGCTCCGTGAGCCTTCTCACTGCGGGACCTGGCGAACGTCGCGGCCGGACTCGTGAGCGACCTCGCTGCTGAGCCCGGCGGCTCTCGCGGCCGGACCTCGTGAGCGACCTCACCGCGGAGCCCGGCGAGCGCCGCGCTACCGGGCCCTGTGAGCCTTCTCACCACGGAACCCGGCAGCCCTCGCGGTCGGGCCCATGAGCCTTCTCACCACGGAGCCCGACAGCCGTCGCGGTCGGGCCCGTGAGCGACCTCAGCGCCGAGCCCGGCAGCCCTCGCGGCCGGACTCGTGAGCCTTCTCGCCGCGGGGCCTGGCGAGCATCGCCGTACGGGGTCGTGAGCGTCCCGGTGTGGGCCCCGTCCGCAGATGCCTCCGCCCCGCGCCGTCTCCCGGCGCGGGGCGGAGGTCGTCGTGCCGGTCAGGCGCCGGCGCGGCTCCCGTCATGCCGTACGGCGCCGCTCCGGGCGCCCCCGGAACGCGCACCGCCCGGGCCACCGGAGCGGGTGTCCCGCCGCTGCCGGACGCCGTCACGGCGCTCCCCGTCGCGGTACCCGCCGTGACGCGCCTCGCGACGTTCGCCGTCGCCGTGCTCGCCCTGGCGCGCCTCGCGGTGCTCGCCGTCGAAGCGGCCGCCCTGCCGGGCGTTGCCGCGGCTTTCGAACCGCCCGCCGGGACGCCGGTCGCGACGGCCGCCGGGACGCGGGCCGCGGCGCTGGGGCCGCGGCTCGGGGTCGGGCTCGACCGGGATGCCGCTCGGCGGCTGCGCCCCGGTGATCCGGACGAGTGCCTCGTCGCCGGCGGCGACCTTGGACCGCAGCGCCCGGACTCCGGCCCGCCGCATCATGCGCTCGGTGTTGCGCACCTCGTTGTGGGCGACCAGCGTGGCGACGGTGCCGCGCTCGCCCGCCCGGGCGGTACGGCCCGCGCGGTGCAGGTAGTCCTTGTGGTCCGCGGCCGGGTCGACGTGCACCACGAGGCTCACGTCGTCGACGTGGATGCCGCGCGCGGCCACGTCGGTGGCGATCAGCACCCCGACCTTGCCCTCGCGGAAGTCCGCCAGCGTGCGGGTGCGAGCCGACTGGGTCTTGCCGCCGTGCAGGGCGCCCGCGCGGACGCCGACCCGGGCCAGCTTCTTGGCCAGCGCGTCCACGCCGTGCTTGGTGCGGACGAACATGATCGTACGGCCGTCACGGCCGGCGACCTCGGCGATGACGTCCTGCTTGTCGGCGCGGTCGACGATGAACAGGTGGTGGTCCATGGTCTCCACCGGCGCCGCGGCCGGGGCGATCGAGTGGGTCACCGGGTCGTGCAGGTAACGGCGGACGAGCTTGTCGACGTCGCCGTCGAGGGTGGCCGAGAACAGCATCCGCTGCCCGTCGGACGGGATCTGGTCGAGCAGTTTGGAGACCGCCGGCAGGAAGCCGAGGTCGCACATGTGGTCGGCCTCGTCGAGGACGGTGATCCGCACGTCCTGGAGCGAGCAGGTGCCGCGCTCGATGAGGTCGGTGAGCCGTCCGGGCGTGGCGACCAGCAGGTCGACGCCGCGCTGCAGCGCCTGGATCTGCTTGGGCATCGACATGCCGCCGACGACGGTCTTGGTGTGCAGCCCGAGGCTGCGGCCGAGCGGGCCCAGGGCGTCCTGGACCTGCATGGCGAGTTCACGGGTGGGGACGAGGATGAGCGCGCGCGGCCGCTTGGGAGCGGCTTGCACGCCGGCGAGCCCGGCCAGCACCGGCAGGCCGAACGCGAGCGTCTTGCCCGATCCGGTCTGGCCACGTCCGAGCAGGTCCCGCCCTGCGAGGGCGTCGGGGACACTGGCGGCCTGAATGGGGAACGGCGCGGTGATGCCGCGGCGTTCGAGCGCCGACACCAAAGGCGTCGGCAGGCCGAGCTCGGCGAAAGTGGGCAGGGTCGACGAAACGTCAGTCAAGAATGAACCTCTCGGAAATGGCCCGCCTCGAGAGGTTCCGCAAAGTGGGGGATTGCGGACTCCAAGCCGGCCGTCGGCGCGAGAACACGCCTGAACAGGAATCACAGAGCTTACAGGGGGTCACAACACGCCCGGGGGACGGTTCATTCCCGACCCCGCAGGTCGCTTTTCCGCTCGAATCAGGCCGCCTCGCTCGGGTCAGGCCTTCGTATTCGCGTCAAGTCGCCTTGCCCGGTCAGGCTGTCTTGCTCGGTCAGGCCGTCTTGCGGGTCCCGGCCTTCGTCTTTGGCTTGGACTTGGTGTCGGAGGTCTTCTTCGCCGCGCCGGTCTTGGCCGTCCCGCGTCCGCTCTTGGTGGCCGCGCCGTCCTTTCCAGCCCGCGAGCCCGACTTCGCGGCGGCCTTGCGCGGCTCGCCGTCGCCCTTGTCGGCGCGGCCCTTCTTCGCCGCCTCCACACTGGCCCGCAGCGCGCTGAGCAGGTCGGCCGCCGCCGGGGCCTCCTCTTCGGCCTCGGGCGCGACGATCTCCTTGCCCTCGATCTTCGCCTCGATGACCGCTTCCAGGGCCTCGCGGTACTGGTCCTTGTAGTCGGCCGGCTCGAAGTCGCCCGTCATGGTGTCGATCAGCGAGGCGGCCATCTGGAGCTCCTGCGAGCGCACGTCGACGTCCTCCTCGAGGAAGGGGAAGTCGGCCTCGCGGACCTCGTCCGGCCACAGCATCGTCTCGAGCACGAACACGCCGTCCCGTACCCGCAGCGTGCCGAGCGACTCGCGCTGCCGGAGGGCCACCTTGACCACGGCCACCTTGCCGGAGTCCTCGAGGGCGTCGCGCAGCAGGACGTACGGTTTGACGCCCTGCGCGTCCGGCTCCAGGTAGTAGGTCTTGTTGAAGTAGATGGGGTCGACCTGTTCCTCCGGCGTGAACTGCAGGACGTCGATGCGGCGGCTGGTCGACAGCGGAAGCTCGGCGAAGTCCTCGTCGGTCAGGACGACGATCTCCCCGGTCGGGAGTTCGTACCCCTTGGCGATGTCGGAGTACGGCACCTCTGCGCCGTCCTTGGTGCACACGCGCCTGTACCGGATTCGGCCCGCGTCCTCACGGTGGACCTGATGGAACGCCACGTCGCGCTGCTCGGTGGCGGAGTAGAGCTTCACCGGGATCGTGACCAGCCCGAACGAGATCGCGCCCTTCCAGATGCTGCGCATGAGGTGTCCTTACCCTCCGGCGTGTCGATCTACCTGCACCGACGCCCCGGAATGCGATCGATCCGAATGTACGTCCGGCTCCGCGCCGTCCGCGTGGTGGAACCTTTGTTCTCGCGTTCTTCCACGAAACCACAGCGCCTTCCGGAGGAACACGGCCGGTCTCGGCCGGGGCGATGAATGATCGGCGAATCCGGGTCGGCCCGTGGCGTCAGGGACGGGCCGGATGGGCAGAAAAGATCGTATGGGTGACCCCATGCCCTCCAATGTCCAGCCGATGCTCGCGTCCCCGGGCGAGCTGCCGGACGACGCCGACCGCTGGGGCCTGGAGCTCAAGTGGGACGGCGTGCGCGCGATGGTGTACGTCTCCGGCGGACAGGTGCGCGCCGTCGGCCGCCGTGGCCTCGACGCGACCCGCCGCTACCCCGAGTTGCAGGCCCTCGCCGATCTCCTGCCCGACCAGACGGCCGTCGTCGACGGCGAGGTCGTCGCCTTCGACGAACGCGGCCTGCCGAGCTTCCAGCGGCTACAGCACCGCATGCACGTCGACCGGCCGGACGCCCGGCTGATCCGCCAGGTCCCGGTGCACTTCGTCGCCTTCGACCTGACGTTTCTGGACGGTCATCTGCTGTACGACATGCCGTACCGCGACCGGCGCGCCCTGCTCGACGACCTCGAACTGGCCGCCGGACCGATCGAGGCCCCTCCGTACCTGCCCGGCTCGGCCGTCGACCAGGTTCAGGAACTCCTCGACTACACGAAGGAACAGGGCCTAGAAGGTCTGATCGCCAAGCGCCTCGACTCGCCGTACCGCCCGGGCCGCCGGGTGGACTACTGGCGGAAGATCAAGAACTTCCGCACCCAGGACGTCGTCATCGGCGGCTGGAAGGAGGGCCAGGGCCGCCGGGAGGGCGGCCTGGGATCGCTGCTGCTCGGCGTGTACACGGACGGCGGCCTGCGGTTCGTCGGCCACGTCGGCACCGGGTTCACGGACGCGGCGCTGGACGACCTGCACAAGATCCTCACCCCGCTGGAGCGGCCCACCAGCCCGTACGCCGAGGACGTCCCCCGGGAGTACGCCCGCAAGGCGCACTGGGCGGAGCCCTGGCTCGTGGGCGAGGTGGAGTTCTCCCGCTGGACCCTGGACGGAATGCTGCTCCACGCGTCCTGGCGCGGGCTGCGCCCCGACCTGAACCCCGAAGAGGTCCACCCGGAGCCCTGACGAAGCAGGCGCGCCGAGGCGCGGTTGAAACCCACGACGCCGGGGAGATCGCCCCTGAGCGAGCCGCGAGGTCGGCCGGGAACGAACCGTGAGGTCGGTCGGGGTCGGTTGGTCGGGGAAGAGACCGCGCGGGGGCGCGGCGAGACCCGAGGAGAGCTGGTGAGCGGCGCGAAGACGAGCGTTCAGGTCGACGGCGTGCGGCTGACGCTGTCCAACCTCGACAAGGTCCTCTACCCCCGGCACGGTTTCACGAAGGGCGAGGTCATCGACTATTACGCCCGGATCGGGCCGGTCATCCTGCCTCACCTGAAGGACCGTCCGGCCACGCGCAAGCGCTACCCCGACGGTGTGGACGGCCAGGCGTTCTTCGAGAAGAACGCGCCCGGGCACACCCCCGACTGGGTCCGCACGGTTCGCCTGCCGACGCCCGGCGGGAGCCGTGACGCCGTGAACTTCGTGGTCGTCGACGACCTTCCCGCCCTGGTCTGGTGCGCGAACCTGGCCGCCCTGGAACTGCACGTCCCGCAGTGGCGGGTCGGCCCCCGGGGCGGCGCGCACGCGCCGGACCTGCTGGTCTTCGACCTCGACCCCGGCCCGCCGGCCTCGGTGGACGAGGCGCGCGAGGTCGCCTGCCTGCTGCGCGACCTCCTCAAGGCCGACGGCCTGCGGTCGTTCCCGAAGACGAGCGGCAAGAAGGGCCTGCACCTGTACGTCCCGATCGAGGAGACCTCCGACGGGCACACCTCGGCGTACGCGAAGGAGGCGGCCCGCAGGCTCGAGAAGGAGCATCCGCGTCTCGTCGTCAGCCGGATGGAGAAGAGGCTTCGATCCGGCAAGGTCTTCGTCGACTGGAGCCAGAACAACCGGCACAAGACCACGGTCGCGCCGTACTCTTTGCGAGCCGCCGAGGAGCCCTCCGTCTCCGCGCCGGTGACGTGGGACGAGGTCGACTCCGACGCGGAGCTGCGGTTCGGGCCCGATGAGGTGCTCGAACGCGTCGACCGGCACGGTGACCTCCTCGAACCGCTCATGACGCTTCGTCAAAAGCTGCCGTGAACCTTCGGGATGCGTACACGGAAGGTGCCCGGTGCGTCACCATTGGTCGGAGGGTCCACAATCGTGGGGCGGTGGCCACGGCACCGGAAAGCCGTGGGCACTGGTGGAGGTGACACGCGCATGCCGCGTGGAATGGGAAGGATGATCAGGTGACGGACGAGGCGCAGGACAGGCGCTACGACGTCGTCGTACTGGGCGGAGGCACTGGCAAGAACATCGCCGCCGAGCTGGCTCGGGCGGGCCGGTCGGTCGCGCTGGTGGAGGGCCGCCTGGTCGGCGGGGAGTGCCCTTACTTCGCGTGCATGCCTTCCAAGACGCTGCTGCACTCGGCCCGGCTCGGCGAGACCTGGGAGCACGCGGTCGCGCGGCGTGACGAGGTGACCCGTCATCTCGACGACGCGGCCACCGCCGCGCAGATGGCCGAGGCCGGGGTGACCGTCGTACGCGGCAACGGCAGGGTCGTGCGTCCCGGCGTGGTCGAGGTCGACGGCGCCGAGTACGGCTACACCGACCTCGTGGTGGCGACCGGCAGCGAGCCGGTGCGGCCCCCGGTCGAGGGCATCGACGACGTGCCCACCTGGACCAGTGATGAGGCGCTGACCCGGCCCGACCTGCCGCGCCGGCTCGTCGTGCTCGGCGGCGGGGCGGTCGGCTGCGAGCTCAGCCAGATCTACGCCGCGTTCGGTTCGCAGGTCACGCTCGTGGAGCAGGCCGAGCGGCTGCTGGCGGCCGAGGCGCCGTTCGTCGGCGACCTGCTCGCCGACGCGCTCCGCCGGAGGGGAGCCGACCTGCGCCTCGGCGTCGCGGCGACGCACGCGGAACGCACCGAGACCGGCCTGCGGCTGCGGCTGTCCGACGGCAACCACATCGACGCCGACCGCGTCCTCATCGCGGCGGGCCGCCGCCCGCGCGTCGCCGACCTGGGCCTGGAGACGATCGGCGTCCGGTTCGACCCGGAACGCGGCATCGCCGTCGACGCCACCTGCAAGGCCCTCCTCACCGAGGAGACCGGCACCGACGGCACCACCGTCTGGGCGGCCGGCGACGTGACCGGCGTCGCGCCCTACACGCACGCCGCCAACTACCAGGCCGGAGTGGTCGTCTCGAACGTCCTCGGCAAGCGCCGGGAGGCCGACTACCGGGCGATCCCCCGCGCGGTCTACACGACGCCCTCGGTGTACGCCGTCGGCGTCTCCCCGCTGGCCGCGAGCGGGCTGGAACTCGTCGCGGCAGGGTACGACCTGGCCGGGACCGCCCGCGCGGCCGTGGAGGACGACGACCGCGGCCGGGTGGAGGTGTACGCCGACCGGGCGCGGGGCGTTCTCGTGGGCGCCGCCGCCGTCGGACTCTACGCTGAGGAGTGGATGAGCGAGATCACGCTGGCCATCCGGGCCGAGACACCGCTGAGCATTCTGACCGATGTCGTCCACGCCTTCCCGACGTACGGTGAGGCCATCGAACCGGTCCTACGCGAGCTGGCCGAGCAGCTCTGAGCCTTCCTGGGGGGAAGACCATGTCCGAAGACGGGATCGAACTGAGCCTCGAGGCCGCCGAGGCCGACGCCGCCGAGCAGCACGTCGCCGTACGGGAGGGCGAACGCCGGTGGCCCACCACGCTGCCGGTCGAGGTCGACGAGGCCGACGCCGCGGAGCAGGGGTTCGAGGTCGACCTCGACGAGGACGACTACCGGTGACGGCGCGAACCGCCACCTGGGGAGCAGCGCCCCAGAGGCGCGCCGTGGAAGTCCCGGTGCCGGCTTTCCGCCGATCGGACGTTACCCGGTCGTAGGATGGTAGGCCTCAACGTGCGCGGCGCCACGGCGTCGCCCGGACAGGTGATCGGAGAACTCAGGTGACCGCAACCCCGGACGCCCGCCCCCGGGGCACGAGGCTCCCGCGGCTGGCCCGCCGCCGCCAGCTCCTGGGTGCCGCCCAGGAAGTGTTCGTCGCGCAGGGCTACCACGCCGCCGCGATGGACGAGATCGCCGAACGGGCAGGCGTCAGCAAGCCGGTCCTGTACCAGCACTTCCCGGGCAAGCTCGAGCTGTACCTCGCGTTGCTCGACGAGCACGCCGAAGGGCTCGTCCAGCGCCTGCGCGAAGCGCTCGCCTCCACCCCGGACAACAAGCTGCGGGTCCAGCGGACCATCGAGGCGTTCTACGACTTCGTGGCCGGCGAGGGCGAGGCCTACCGCCTGGTCTTCGAGTCCGACCTGCGCAACGTCGCCCCCGTACGCGCCCGGGTGGACCGCGCCAACCAGCAGTGCGCCGAGATGATCGCTCAGGTCATCCAGGAGGACACCGGCGTCTCCAGCGACGAGGCCCACCTGCTCGGGATGGGCCTCGTGGGCATGGCGGAGGTCAGCGCGCGCTACTGGCTGTCGGTCCAGGGCACGATCTCCAAGGACCACGCCGAGCACCTCATCGCGCGCCTGCAGTGGCGCGGCATCGGCGGTTTCCCCCGCACCACCTGAGGTGTGTTCGGTGGGTCCTGTTCGTAGCGGCCGGACGAAGATCCACCGGCCACGCCCCTAGCCAGGCCCCCGGCCGGGGGCGTCGGTTTCCCGTCGGCCGTGCGATAGTGCCGGTGGGCCGATCGGTCCAGACGTACGCCACGGGCGGTCGTGGCCTCGCCCCCCGACGGAGGGAACAACGTGCAGGTGCGAATCGGTGTGCAGTCGGTGGCCAAGGAGCTGGTCGTCGAGACCTCGCTGTCCGCCGATGAGGTGGAGCGCGCGGTGAACGACGCGGTCGCCGAGGACGACGGCGTCTTCACGCTGCGCAGCAAGAACGGCGCGCGGGTCGTCGTGCCGGCGGCCAAGCTCGCCTACGTGGAGATCGACGAGTCGGAGACGCGCAGCGTCGGCTTCGGCTCCTACTGACCGCTCGAACGGGCTCGCTCCGACTTCTCAAAAAGACTGGAATGAGTCCCTCGAGGGAGGGCATACAGACCGCGCGAATCCGAAACGCCGGAATCCATCCGGCAGGAGGTGGTCTGAGAAATGCTGATGACAATAATCTGGGCAATCATTATCGGTGCCATCATCGGGGCTCTCGCCCGTCTGATCGTTCCCGGCCCGAACCCCATGGGCATCGTCCTCACGATCCTGATCGGCATCGTCGGAGCGGTCGTCGGCGGCTTCATCGCCGGCGCGCTCGGGGTGGGAAGCATCCTCGCCTTCATCATCGAGGTCCTGGTGGCCGCCGCCGGCGTCGCGCTGATCAGCGGCCGTGGCCGCTCGGGATCGCGCCGTGGCGGCGTGTTCTGACCGAGCCTGCCCGAGCCGACCTCAGCGAACCCAACTGACCGAACCCTCAGACGAGGCCCCCGCTCCCCGGCGGGGGCCTCGTCGCACGTCCATGCGTGCGCAGGAACGACCGTCCCGGCCCGCGCCCACCGACGCGGACCGTCCTCGCCGCGCCCACCGACGCGCACCATCCCAATCGCGCACGCCGACGCCGGCCGTCCCGCCGCGTACGTCGGCGTGGGCGGCCGTCGTCTCTCACGCGTTCAGGAGTGCGTGGGGGTGGGCGAGGCCGTCCCCGCTCCCGTCCCGGGCTTCGATGCCTTGGCCTCCGTCACGATCTCCGGGCGGACGTACGCGCCCAGCCGCGCGTACGGCACGGCGAAGTCCCGGCCCACGTCGGCGTGCGGGCAGCCGAGGTCGATCCAGTTGCGGATCGTGAACGTCATGCCGGTCGCCGTCGGCGCGACCTCCAGGGCGCCGCCCAGGGCGCGCCCCGTGAGGGGTGTGCCGGGGAGGCAGACTCCGCCGTGCGCGCTCGGGGCGATGATCCGGGCGAGGGCCCGTGCGCCGGTGTTCGTCCGCGCGGCGGGGAGCAGCAGGTCGGCGGCTCCCAGCTGCCCGCCCGTCGAGAGGTCGAACACGAGCGTGAACTGGGAGCTCACGGGGATCAGGCGGTTGGCGCCGCTGCTGTCGGCGAAGGTGTAGGTCACCGACAGCAGCTTCGGACCGCCCAAGCCAACCGTGGCGGCGGACTGGAGAGTGCCGGTCGGCGCGCTGTCGGACTGGCTCGTCGGCATGACGAACGCCGTCTTGAAATCGGCCATGGTGCGGTCGACCTGCGTCCGCAGCGCCTTGTTGACCTTGGTCTGGACGGCGGCGTTCTTCAGCCCGCTCACCTGGACGTACCGCGTGATCATGGTGCGGCCCTTGCGGAGCGTCGTCGTGGAGGAGGCGACGTTCACACTGACCGGCTGGACGACGGCCGCGGGACGCGTCGACCTCGCCGCCGGGTGGCCCCCGCCCGAGGCTACGACGACGGCGGCGGTCCCGGCCGAGCCGACGACGACGGCGCCGGCGATCGCCGCGCCCACCTTCGCCCCGGTCCCCGACAGCAGCGCCCTTCCCGTCCCCTGGAGGACGCCCGTGGCGTGACCCGCGCCGGCCGCTCCCCCACCGGCCGTGGACCCGGCACCGCCGCCTGCCCCAGCCGCGCCGCCTCCGCTCGCCGCGCCGCCGATCGCGCCGCCGCCCGCCGGTGCTCCCGAGCCGCTCGCGAGCAGTGCCGCGAAGGGAAGGAGCGCCGCCAGCCCGGCGGCCGCCTCGGCCAGGCGCCGCCGCCCGTTGGACTCCCAATCCGGCCCGTACGCGGCCGTGGCCGCCTGCTCCAGCTCCGCCACGAGCGCCGCCGCGCCCGCCGGGCGTTCGGCCGGGTGCTTGGCCATCCCCTGGGCGACCAGACCGCGCACCGCCTCCGGAAGGTCGCCCAGGGGCACCTGGGTGTTGGTGTGCTGGGTGCGGTACTCCTGCGTGCTGTCGCCGCGGAACGGGGTACGGCCGGTGACGCACTCGAAGAAGACGCAGGTCGCGGCGTACACGTCGGTGGCGGGGGTCGCGGGTGCGCCCTGCCACTGCTCGGGCGCCATGTACGGCGGCGTGCCGAGGATCTCGCCGACCGCCCCGGTACGCAGGGCGATCCCGAAATCGATCAGTTTGCTCTCGCCGTCGTCGCGTACGAGGACGTTCGGGGGCTTGTAGTCGCGGTGGACGACGCCTCGCTCGTGGGCCGTGCTCAGCCCGAGGAGGGAGCCTTTCAGCACCGTCAGCGCCGCCTCGGGCTCGAACGGGCCGTGCTCCTTCAGGAGCGCCCGCAGCGAGATCCCGGCGACCGCCTCCATCACGATCGCCGCGCCCTGCGGGGACTCCACGAAGTCGTACAGGCGCGCGATGTACGGGCTGTCCAGATGCCGGAGTATCTGCGCCTCGGCCCGGAAGCCGGTGAGGAATCGCCGATCGGAGAGGAGGTTCGCCGTCAGGTACTTCACCGCGACGTGAGTCCCGGAGTCCTCGTGTCGCGCGAGCACCACACGGCCGAAGCCGCCTTCGCCCAGCTCACGCACTTCCGTATAGCCGGGAAGCGCCCAGTCGCCCAAATTCGTCCTCCTATGCCCGGAGGGAAGGTACTGGAGACACAGCGTGACTGGAAGCAACGCCACGCGCTCGGCTCCATCGGCCGATCCACAGGACGGCACGCGGTTCCGGGAACCGCCCCACGATCGGGCGACGCGCGACGCCGGGACGCGTCCCGGCGATCGTGCGACGCGTCGCAATTTCAGTCACGCGCGGTGACCGAATCGGCGGTCAGTCCCGCAGGTTGATCGCCCGCATCCGGGCCTGATGGCGGTCGACGATCCGGCCGAACATCGTCGCGACGTCCTCCTCACCGAAGAGCGCGCCCACCGCGGGGTGCCCCTCCGCGAGCGCGTGGGCCTGGCTGAGCGTCTCGCCCACGAGCCTCCGGGCCCACAGCCCGAGCCGCGACGCCAGCCGCGAATCGTTCTCCGCGCCGGCGCGCAGGCGTTCCCGCAAGAGCTCGGCGTGGCCGGAATCGGCCAGCGACTCGTGGACCGCCGTGCGCGTCGCGGAGTCGGCCTTCTCCACGGCCTCGCGGTAGAGGTCGGCCACGATGGAGTCGGCGACGTAGACCTTGGTCAGCGCCTCCATCGCGTCGGCCGGACGCGTGCGCTCGTGGAACGCGGAGATCGCCGCCTGGAACGGGCGCATGGCCTCGTACGGGTCCGCGCCCACCTCGATGAGCCGGTCCCGCAGGAGTTCGAACTGCGCGAACGCGCCGGTCGCCAGGCCGGCGAGGACCACCGTGTCCTCGTACGACGCCGCCCGCCCCGCGTCCGCCGCACGCTGCTCGAACGCGGTCAACCGCACGCACGCCAGCAGGCCGTACAGCTCAACCGACCGTGATCGAGGCGGCGTTCCGGCCGAAACCATGAAATGAAATCGTACTCGGCGGCGTTGACGACAACAGCGGGGCTTTTAGATTCGGCCCCCGCCAGCTACACTGCGTGGCGAACTGTGACCGGTCGCTGCAGAGCGCGACCCCATACCCGGTCACTCCTGAGGAAGAATTTGACGGCTGGTCCCTCCCGCGCGAAGGCGCGATCGAATGCGACGACCGACGGGTGCCTGAGAGCCCTGCCGGAGACGGCGCATGAATCGCGACCGCGAGACGGCTCGCCGCGCCACCGACACGGTGCGCCCGCGGCGTTGAGCGGACCCCGCACACTGGGAGGCTGAAGGCCCTGACGACCTTTCGTGATCTCGGGGTTGTCCCCGAAATAGCAGACGCCCTCGAAACAGAGGGCATCGTCGAACCGTTCCCGATCCAGTCACTCGCCGTGCCCATCGGCCTCGGCGGGCACGACATCATCGGCCAGGCGCGCACCGGCACCGGCAAGACCCTGGCCTTCGGCATTCCGCTGCTGCAGCGTATCCAGCACGGCGGGAAGAAGCCGCAGGCCCTGGTCATCGTTCCGACCCGTGAGCTGGCCATCCAGGTCACCGACGATCTGATCGTCGCCGGCGGCAAGCTCGGCAGCCGTGTGCTGTCGGTGTACGGCGGCCGCGCGTACGAGCCGCAGATCGACGCCCTCAAGAACGGCGTCGAGGCGGTCGTCGGCACGCCGGGCCGGCTGCTCGACCTGGTCAAGCAGAAGTACCTCGACCTGTCCCAGGTCTCGGTGCTCGTCCTCGACGAGGCCGACCGCATGCTCGACCTCGGCTTCCTGCCCGACATCGAGCGTCTCGTCGCCAAGGTGCCCGAGCGTCGCCAGACGATGCTGTTCTCGGCCACCATGCCCGGCGAGATCGTCGCGCTGTCGCGCAAGTACCTCACCCGGCCCACCAACGTGCGGGCCGAGTCGCACGAGGAGTCCGAGACCACTCCGCAGGTCGTGCAGCACGTCTTCCAGGCGCACCAGATGGACAAGCCCGAACTGCTCTCCAGGGTCCTGCAGGCCCGTGGGCGCGGTCTGACCATGGTGTTCTGCCAGACGAAGCGGGCCTGTGACCGGGTCGCCGAGGACCTCGCCAAGCGGGGGTTCGCCGCCGCCGCGGTGCACGGCGACCTCGGCCAGGGACAGCGCGAGCGCGCCCTGCGCGCGTTCCGCGCCGGCAAGATCGACGTGCTCGTCGCCACCGACGTGGCGGCCCGCGGCCTCGATGTCGACGACGTGACCCACGTCGTCAACTACGAGTGCCCGGACGGCGCCGACACCTATGTGCACCGGATCGGCCGTACCGGCCGTGCGGGCAAAGAGGGCATCGCGGTGACGCTCATCGACTGGGCGGACCTGCAGCGCTGGAAGCTGATCAACACCACGCTCGGCCTGGACTTCGCGGACCCGGCCGAGACCTACTCCACCTCCGAGCACCTGTACGAGATGCTCGACATCCCGTCCGACGTCTCCGGCATCCTGCCGAAGGCGCAGCGGGAGCGTGCGGGGCTGGAGGCCGAGGAGGTCGAGGACATCGGCGAGACCGGCCGTTCCCGGTCGCACCAGCGGCAGGAGGAGGAGCCGCGCCGCGCCACCAGGGAACGCAACCGATCCCGCCAGCGCACCCGCGGCGGCCGTCCGCTGGGGCACGAGGCCGATGCGGCCACGGCCGCCCAGACGGCACGGCGGCACACCCGCCGCCAGCCGGACCCGGCGGCCACGCACCCGGCCGAGGCGACGGCACCGGCGACCGAGGTGACACCTGTGGCCGAGGCGGCGACGCCTGCGGCCGAGGCGACAGCGGTCGAGGTGGCAGCGCCTGTGGTCGAGGTTGCGGCACCCGTGGTCGAGGCGGCAGTGCCTGCGGTCGAGGTCTCGCCGGAGCCGGTCGAGGCCGTCACGGCCCCGCGCCGCACTCGCCGGCGCGCCTCGGAGGCGCCCGTCGCACCGGTCGCGGACCGCGAGACCGCCGATGTTCCCGAGACCCCGGCGAGCCCGGTGACGCCGGCGAGCCCGGTGACGCCGTTCGAGCCGGTACCAGCGGTCGCCGAGGCGCCCGCGCAGCGGCCCGAGCCGGTGTCGGCCCCGGTGCTGATGAGCCCGGCGGGCATCCCGATGGTGCAGTTCCTGGCGCCGCCGGCGCTCGCGGACGCGGACGACCTGCCGGAGTTCACCGAGCCGGTCCGGCCGGCGGCCCGGAAGAAGCGGCGCGCCCGGACGGGCTGAGCGCGCGAGTCCGCCTGAAGTGCGGTTGAAGAGGGGCGTGGTCATCGGTCACGCCCCTTATTCGTGCCCTCGACCGAGGCGGCCGGGTGGCGCGCGTCCGGTGACCGGACCGACCCGGGTGACGCGTCCCCATCGAGGAGGTCGGCCAGACCGGTGACGCCCCTCAACGCGGGCCGCTGATCCGAAATATCTCGTAGTCGTCGAAGTCCACGATCATCCGGCCGCCGTGTGCTCCGCTGCCCCGCATCACCACCAGTCCCGTCTGCCCGAGTGCCAACGGGTCATGGGCGTCCGTGGCCTCAGCGGTGAGGCGCCCGTTCAGCGACAGCCGAAGATGGACCTTCGCCCCGTCGGACTCGCACTGGATCGCAAAACGATTCGCCCCCGGTGGTCGTTCATCCGGGCCGTCCTCCGCGTCGTAACCCGTGGCCAACGGAACCTGGGCAAGCGTCTGGGAGCCCCCGGCGGTCACCTTGCGAATGAAGGCGCCGTGACCGTCACTCCGGACGAGGAACACGTAACCGTCGAGGATCCGGTCGTCCGGCCCGCGGCACCATAGGCCGATCATGCCGTCGCCCGGTCCGGAGACCACCTTCGCGTCGACGTCCGCCTCCATGCGAGCCGGCAGGTTCTGGGACGGGTACGGCGCCGGCTTGGAATCGTTGCCGGTCCGGCCCTCGGCCTTCATGCGATAGCGGCCACCGACGTAGGAGGTGTCCTTGTCGACATACCAAGTCCGCGCGTTCGACGCGAACTCACTGGTGTAGACGGCGGCGAGCTTCGTCTCCCCTCGCTGGGGCCGGCCGCCGGAAGGCCAGAGCGCGATCACCGACCCGAGCGTGGCGGCGACCGCCGCACCGGTCGCACCGATCCAGGCGAGGCGCCGCGACCGCGACCGGCCCCGTACGGCCGCTTCCGACGCCGCCGGTCCCGGACCCGCCGTGTCGTCCACGACGAGCGCCGTGGCCGACGCACCGGGCGCCGTGACGGGACTACCGATCTTTGAGCTCTCAGGGCCGCCCGGAAACCGGCGGGTCCCATTCGCCGGACCGGCGGCCTCCGAGCCCGCGGGATCGCCCGGTGTGGCGCGGACGCTCGAGCCGGTCGGCGGCGGCGCCTTCAGGTCCCGTGTGGGGCCCACGAGTCCGGTGAGAAGCTCCTGCGCGGTCGGGCGGCGGGCCGGGTCCTTGTTCAGGGCCTGCTCGACCAGCGGCCGTACCGCCTCGTCCAGGCCGTCCAGCAGCGGCGTTCCGTGCGTGATCCGGTAGAGCACCGCGGGCAGGATCGCGCCGGGGAAGGGCGCGGCGCCCGTGCCGGCGAAGGCGACGACGGCGCCCCAGGCGAACACGTCGGACGCCGTCGTCGCCCGCTCGCCCTGGATGACCTCGGGCGCCATGTACGCCGGGGTGCCGATGATCTCGCCGGTGCCGGTGGCCTCGGTCAGGCTGTCGAGGGCGCGGGCGATCCCGAAGTCGATCACCCGGGGCCCCATCGGGGACAGCAGCACGTTGGCGGGTTTCAGGTCACGGTGCACGATCCCCGCCCCGTGGATGGCGCCGAGGGCGGTCGCCACCCCGACCGCGAGGTGGTCGAGGCTCGATCCGTTCATCGGGCCGGACTCCCGGACGAACTTCGCGAGGTCGGGCCCTGCCACGTACTCGGTGACGATGTAGAGCGGCTCGCCGTCGACCTGCGCGTCGAGCACGGGCGCGGTGCAGAACCTGCGGACGCGACGGGCCGCCGCGACCTCACGGCGGAACCGGTCGCGGAAGGAGGGCTCGTCCGCGAAGTCGGCATTGATCACCTTGACGGCCACCCGCTCGGCGGAGGCCGACTCGGCGAGGTACACGGTGCCCATTCCGCCGCGGCCGATCACCCCGAGGAGACGGTACGGGCCCAGCTCGGCCGGGTCACCCGCCCGCAGAGAGCCGACCCGGTCATCGAGCGGCATGATCTTCCGGCCCTCCGTATCCCCGAAACCCGATGATCACGCAGGTTACTGGAGATACCGGCCGTCGGCCCCCCGGATCAGGCCGGGTTGGGGCCCGCCTGGCGCAGGCTCAGGGCGTGACGCGGGCGGTCGGTGATGAGGACCGTCACTCGTTCGTCGCGGAGGAAGCGGCGCATGCGCGGCTCGTCGTTGACCGTCCACACCATGGCCGGGACGCCGAGCCGGCCGCACATGCGCAGGACGGTCGCGCGGGCGAGCCGGCGGTGCACCGCGAGCCAGTCGGCGCCGCACTCGCGCATGCGGCGCAGCGGATACAGCTCCTGGATCCGCGTCGGCGCCTTCGAGAGCCAGGAGACCTCACGGAGGCTGCGGCCGAGCGAGAGGGCGGCGGTGACGTTGGGGAACTCCCGTTTGATCCGGGCGATCGAGGAGTCCTCGAGCGTCGTGGCGACGAAGCCGTCCGGACCGAGGAGGTCGAGGGCGAGCGTGATGATCTCGTCCTCGTCGCCGACCTCCTTCAGGTCGAGATGGCCTTTCGCGCGGCCCGCGATCAGGGCCATCACGTCGCGGACCCGGGGGACGCGGTGACCGGAGACGGCGCACAGCTCGTCATAGGTCAGCCCGGCCACGGGGCGGTTCGCGACGCGCGGATCGTGGAAGACGACGAACTCGCCGTCGCGCGTACGCCGGATGTCGAACTCGACGTACTCCGCCCCAGTGGTGAGGGCGCTCTCATACGCTTCCCAGGTGGCGGCCCGGGCGACCTCGGACCCGCCCTTGTGGGCGGAGACGGCAGCCGTCATGCCACGAGAGTACCTTTGCGACACCCAGCGAAGTACCACTCAAATCGCTATGATGGTGTCGATAGCCCCATGGGCAAGTAAGCTCCTGCCAGTGAGTACGCCCCGGTTCCTTACCCTGCCTCCCGGCGTCCGCCGCACGGAGATCCACACGTCGCGCGGCACGTTCGCCGTTCTCGAGGCACTTCCGGGCTCTGGTGTCTGTGAACGGGCTCCGGCGCTGCTCGTCCCCGGGTTCACCGGCAGCAAAGAGGACTTCATCGCGGTGCTGCAGACCCTGGCGGGCGCCGGGCGCCGCGTCGTCGCGCTCGACATGCGCGGCCAGCACGAGACTCCGGGACCGGACGATCCGTCGGCCTACACCTGCGCCGCGCTCGGCGCCGACGTCGCCGCCGTCCTCGAGTACTTCGACGACCACGTCCACCTCGTCGGGCACTCGTTCGGCGGGCTGGTGACGCGCGAGGCGGTGATCGCCGATCCGGCGATGCTGGCCTCGTACACGGTGATGAGCTCCGGACCGGCCGCGATCGGCGGCTCGCGGGAGGTCGAGGGCCGGGTGCTGCTCGCGGCCCTGCCCAAGGTCGGCCTCGAACACCTCTGGTCGACCCGCATGGAGCCGGACGTGATCGCCAAGGGGGTCGCTCCCGAGATCGTCGCGTTCCTGCGCCGGCGGATGTTCATGAACTCCCCCGCGGGCCTGCTGACGATGGCCCGGGAGGTCCTGTCCTGCCCCGACCGGGTGGACGAGCTCGCCAAGGTCGCCGACGACGCCGACCTGCCGGTCCTCGTGCTGTACGGCGAGGACGACGACGGGTGGGATCCGCGCGAGCAGGCCGCGATGGCCGAGCGCCTGGGCGCCCGGAAGGTCGTGATCCCGGGGGCCGCCCATTCGCCCGCCGTGGAGGCCCCGGAGACCGTGGCGAGCGCGCTGACCGCCTTCTGGAACGAGGCCGAGCGCGCCTGACGACACCGCATACCCATCGCCACCCCGACGACTTTGAGACAAGAAACACCTGGCGTCTCATGTAACTGATCGCTTACCCTGATCCCATGGCAGCGACGGTTCAGCCCCCGCAGAGCGTCACCTGGCAGGTGCACATCGACCGGTCGATGTGGATCGGCGGTGTGCGCGGCCTGATGCTCCAGGCCCTGCACCCCATCGCCATGCGCGGTGTATGGCAGAACTCCAACTTCCAGGAGGACCCGATCGGCCGGCTCCAGCGCACGGCCGACTTCGTCGGCGTCGTCACCTGGGGCACGCGCGAAGAGGCCGACCGTCTCGGCCGCCGGGTCAGGGACATCCACCGCGCACTGCGGATCAAGGATCCAGACACGGGCCGGACCCACCGCGTCGACGACCCGGAACTGCTCCTGTGGGTGCACTGCGCGGAGGTCTCCTCCTACCTCGAGGTCGCGCGGCGCGCCGGGTTGCGGCTCACCGACCGGCAGGCCGACCGTTACCTCGCCGAACAGCGCCGCAGCGCCACGTACGTCGGCCTGCACGAGGAGGACGTGCCGGGCAGCCTCGCGGAGATGGAGGCCTTCTTCGCGGAGATGCGCCCGCGGCTGAAGGTCACCCCGGAGGCCCGCTCGACCGTACGCTTCCTGCTGTGGCCGAGGCTGCCCGAGGAGATGCGGTGGCTGTCGGCCGGCAAGCCGATGTACGTCCCGTTCGGCGCCCTGTGCTACTACTCGCTGCCCGCCTGGGCCCGGCGGATGTACGGCGTCCTGCCGGAGATCCCGCAGCCGGCGGTGACGGCGGCGCTGAGATCGTTCCGGCTGGCGATGAACACCCTCCCGGAGAAGGTCCACGACCTGTCGTTCCAGCAGGCCACGAAGGACATGCTCGAAGCCGCCCGGCAGCGGCTCGCCGCCGAGGGCTACGACCTCGACAAGGGCCTGCAGGGCCTCCGCGACCCCCGCCGCTGGCCCAGGCCCGCCGCCGCCTGACCCCCGGTACGACGGCGGGGTCGGGCGGTAGGTCTAGTCCGACGCCAGCGCGGACCAGGGGTCGCGGGTGGGGGCGGCGGCCTGGCCCTCCGGGCAGTGGCGCGCGTAGTCGCACCAGGCGCACAGCGGGCCCGGCTGGGGCGGGAACCTCTCGTCGAAGCGTTCGTGGCGGCGCTCCGGCGGGATCGCGACGTCCGCCGGCCGCGTGGTGGCGCGGAACCACTCGTCCGCCTCGCCGCACTCCTCGGCGATCTGCTCGGCGCGCCGGAGGTGGCGGTCGAGGGACTCGTCGGTGTGCTCCCAGACCGCGACCTCGCCGGTCGGCAGATGGTGGAGCTCGACGAGACGGCACGGGGTCCGCATCATGCGGCGTGCCGACGCGGCGTACAGCGCGAGCGCCAGGGACGTGCGGGCGTCGTCGGCGGTCAGCGGCCGGCGACCGGTCTTGTAGTCGACGACCACGAGTTCGTCGCCGCGCCGGTCGAGGCGGTCGATCCGCCCCTGGACGGTGATCACGTGCGTCTTCATCGAGACCGTGCGCTCGACGCCGACGGGCTCGTCCGCCGGGTCGAGCCCGGCGGCGTAGCGCAGCACCATCTCCCGGGCGCGGTGCCGCCATTCGGCGGCCTGGGCGTCGTCCCGGAAGCCGTCGCTCAGCCAGGCCCGGTCGAGCAGCCGGCGGCCTCGGTCGTGCGCTCGTCGAGCGGCAGCCGCCACCAGCCGGCGAGGGCGTTGTGGACGCTCGCGCCGACGCTGTTGTGCGCCCACGGCGGACCCTTCTCCGGCTTGGGCCGGTCGAGATAGGTCATCCGGTAGCGGCGCGGACAGTCGAGCCAGGTGTTCAGGCGGGAGGGCGTGCAGGGGTAGAGCCGTCTCGGCATCCCCTCGAAACCGAGCTGCTCGGCCGCCATGGCGTCAGTCCTCGGAGCTCGGCTCCTGCGCGAGCGCGAACCAGCTCTCCCACTGGGAGTCCTCTTCGCCGACGGTCGTCTCGTCGCCCTGGCCGGGCAGCACCCGCGTGTCCTTGGGCAGCGGCCCGAGCAGCGACCCGATGGAGTTGAGCTGCTCCTGGAGGTCGTGGTACTCCTCGCCGACCCGGCCCGGACGGCCCTTGTGCAGGGTGTCGCCGGAGAACAGCACACCGAGCTGCTCGCTGTAGAGGCAGATGCTGCCGGGGGTGTGCCCGGGCGTGTGCATCACCTCGAGCTGGGCGCCGGCGATCTCGAAGATGCCGCCGTCCTCGATGTCGATGTCGGGCTGGAGGTCCTTGAACTCCGAGTCCTCCTCCTTCTTGGCGAGGGCACGGAAGTACTGACGCCACAGGAGGCGGTCCCGCGAGTGCACGCCGATCGGCGCCACCTCTTCCTCGTCGGCCTCGGCGATCTCGAGCACGGCGCCCAGGTGATGATCGCGACCGTCGGTACAGATGACGGCCATCACCTCCCGCTCGCCGATCTCCTTGAGGATCGCCTCGGCGTCGTTGGCGGGGTCGATCACGATCACCTCGTCGTCGTCTCCGACGATGTAGGTGTTGCTCTCGACGTCGTACTCGTTGTCGTCGACGGTGACCTTGCCCGACGTCACCACTTTGTCGATACGCGCGTCCACATTGGAACCTTACCGACTTCCCAGGACTGGTGTGCGGTACGCGGCCGATCCCGGCCCCGCGTAGGGCCGTCGACAATCCACCGCGAAACGCCGACGAAACATTGCCGATCTATGCTGCCGACTCTAATGAACATTCGCGAAGGAGCTAATCCGTGAACGATCCGGTCGACGAGACGGATCTGGCGATCCTGCGGCGGCTGCAGGCCGACGGGCGGGCGACGCACGCGGCCATCGGCAAGGCCGTCGGCCTGACCGGGCCGTCGGTGTACGCGCGGATCAAACGCATGGAGCGGGAGGGGATCATCCGCGGTTACACCGCGCTCATCGATCCGGCCGTCCTCGACCAAGGGCTCGTCGCGATCGTCCGGGTCGAGGTCAGGGCGTCGGCGGACGAGCAGCAGCCGTTCGAGTCGGTCATCGGCGCCGATCCCCAGGTCGTGGAATGCCATGACGTGGACGGCGAGGACAGTTACATCCTCAAGGTCCGTACCGCGTCCCCGCAGACCCTGCGCCGCCTGCTGGCCGATCTCCGCGCGATCCCGGGCGTCACGCGGACCGTGTCGTCCATCGCGCTGGAGACCGTGAAGGACGTGACGGCGACCGCCGTGCTCGGCCCGGTCGCGGGCTCCGGCCGGACCGCCGACGCGGCGGAGGGCCGCTGATGGGCGAGGTCGTCTGGCTCGGAGTGCTGCTCGGCGCGGGTGCGGCGGTGTCCGTCGGGCCGATCTTCATCACGATCCTGAACGAGGCCGCCACCCGCGGTTTCGGCGCGGCGTTCCGCGTCATCCTCGGCTCCGCGGTCGCGGACGTCGTTCTCCTGCTGCCCGCGCTGGCGTTCGCGTGGGTGATCGCCGCCGTCGCCCAGGCCACACTGTGGGTCGCGCTCGTCGGCGCGGCGTTCTTCCTCTGGCTCGCGGTCCGCGCCGTACGGGACACCGTGCGCCTGTGGCGGAAGGAGACGGTGCCGCAGGGCGAAGGGTGGGCGTTCTGGAAGGGCGTCGCGGCGAACCTGGCCAACCCGCTGACGTGGACGTTCTGGCTCGCCACGGGCACGCCGGCGATGCTGCGCGCCCAGCATCTCGCCGGTCCGTCCGGCCTGGTGGTGTTCACCGTCACCTGGTTCGTGGTCGCCTCCGGCCTGGAGGCGGTCATCGCGCTGGTGGTGGCGCGGTCGGGCCGACGTCTCGGCCACCGCGGGCAGGGCGCGTTCACCGGCCTGTCCGCGGCGCTGTTCGCCGCACTCGCGGCGCTGATGCTCGCCCGCGCCGTCGCCCCGTGAGCGGCCGTCCCCGGGTGGGCGTCTCAGGAACCGGGTGACCGTCCGTCGACGTCGTCGACGAAGCGCAGCACCCGGGCGTTGACCTCGTCGGCGCACTGGCCGGAGATGGCGTGGGTGGCGTCCGGCCAGAGCTCGGCCTGGACGTCGCCGATGAGGGTCTCGGCGCGGCGGAGCGCGCGGTGTGGATCGTGTACGGCGCTGCGTCCGGCGACGAGCACGAGCGCGGGCACGTCGATGGAGCGGATCTCCTCGTCGGTGAAGTAGGCCGGAGTGGGCATGGCGGCGCGGTGGTCGCGCATGCCGGCACTGATCACCCGGCCCACGGGATCGTCCTCGGGAGCCTGGCCCTGACCGTCGATCCAGCTCAGGAACCTGGGCCGCGCCCATCCCGCCGTGAGCGGCAGGACGACGGGGATCGTCCGGAGGATCAGGCCGAGGGACATCCGCGCCAGGGTGTTGATCGGGTCGAGGAGACTGATCGACGCGACGGACTGCGGCGCTCGTACGGCCTGGTTGCAGGCCATCCAGCCGCCGATGGACGCGCCCACGAGATGGGCGGCCGGGACGTCGAGCCGTTCCAGGACGGCGGCGAGCCACGCGGCCTGGTCGCCGGCTCCCCGGATGGGCGCCGTCTGTTCGCTGCGGCCGGCCTCCCCCAGCAGGTCGATCGCGTACACGCTGCGCTTCTCGGCCAGGGCCGCGACGTTCGGCCGCCACATGACGCTCGTTCCCCCCGTGCCGTGCAGCAGCACGATGGGGACGCCCCCGGCGTCGCCGAAGCGGTACGCCCGCACCCGGCCGAAGGCGGTCGGCACGTCGCGCACCTCCACAGGGCGAGGCAGCAGCCGCATCCCCTCCTCGTACACCCGGTCGAACCGGCTGCGGCCTTCCGGCGTGGTGAAGCCGCCGACCTTGTCGCGGGACATCCGGACCACCTTTCGCAATATGATCGTATCGTAACGATAGGTGATATCCGGGAGGACTCGGCATGCCGAAACAGGTCGACCACGATCAGCGGCGCCGGCAGATCGCCGAGGCGTTGTGGCGGATCTCCGCCGAGCGCGGCCTGGAGGCGGTGAGCATGCGGGAGGTGGCCGCCGGGGCGGGCGTGTCGATCGGCCTGGTGCAGCACTATTTCCGCGACAAGAACGACCTGGTCGGATTCGCCGTCGGGCGCCTACGCGAGCGCATCGAGGAGCGCGTACGCCAGAGCGTCGCGAGAACCCCGCCGCCGCACACCCCGCGACGGCTGCTGCGCGCCGTCCTCGTCGCGTTGCTGCCGCTGGAGCCCGAGGGCCGGACGGAGTCCCTGGTGGGCATCGCGGTGTTCATCCGGGCGCTGGGCGATCCGGATCTCGCGGCCACCTACCGGCGTGGCCAGGTGCTGCTGGTCGCGGCGGTGGCCGACCAGATCAGGGCCGGCGTCCGCGACGGGGAGCTCCGGCCGGACCTCGACGCGGAGACGGAGGCGGACATCCTCCTCGCCCTCGTGAGCGGGCTGACCACCACCCTGCTCCTGGGACACGGCTCCGCCGACCAGGCCCTGAACACCCTCGACCATCAGCTCGCCCGGCTGGCGACGTGATCGCACCGGCGCTTCTGGCGAATGGGACGCACCGTCGACGAGGACACGCGCCGCGTGTGCGGACGGACCACGCCTGATCGCCGGCGTACGCCGCCCAGGAAGGCGGCAGCCGGGCAGGCGCGCGGCGACCGGCGGTGGTCAGAAGTCCCCGCGTCCGCCCACGTCGGGGCGCGCGCCGGTGGCCTGGGCGAGCAGTGCCTCGTACGCCTCCGCCGACGTGGTCTCCGCGCCGAGCCGGTGGCCGGTCGCCTCGCCGTGGTCGTCGCTGGCGCCGGTCGTGAACAGCCCCAGGTCCGCCGCGAGTCCCCGCAGGCGGGCGCGGTCCGCCTCCGCCTGCTCCGGATGGTCGGCCTCGATCCCGCCCAGTCCGGCGCGGGCCAGGCGCGTGATCTCCTCGTCGGTGAAGAGGTAGCCGCCCCGGGACGCCCGGGGGTGGGCGATCACGGGGACGCCGCCCGCCTCGCGCACCAGGCCGACGGCCATGACGGCGTCCAGGGCGTACCGGTCGACGTACGCGCGGCCGCCCGCGCCGATCCACTCGCGCGTGAACGCCTCGTCCATGCGGGAGATCACCCCGGCCTCGACCATCGCGCGGGCGATGTGGGGCCGTCCGGGGACGGACTCCCCGGTGACGCGCTGGACCATCTCCCAGGTGACCGGCGCGCCGAGCCGGCCCAGGCGCTCGACCATGCCGCGCGCCCGGTGCGCCCGGTCCTCGCGGATGCGCCGCCGCTCGGCCGCGAGCTCGGGCTCGGCGGGGTCGAACAGGTAGGCCAGCAGGTGGAGGCCGCGCCCGCCGAGGCGGCAGGACAGCTCCATGCCACGGATGAGGGTCATGCCGGGCGGCAGCGCGCGTACGGCCTCGGCGTGGCCGGCGACGGTGTCGTGGTCGGTCAGGGCGAGGACGTCGACGCCCGCGGCGTGCGCGCGGCGGACGACGTCGGCGGGCGGCTGGCTGCCGTCCGAGACGGAGCTGTGGGAGTGCAGGTCGATGCGCACGATCCGATCATGCACCCAGCCGGGGACACGCGGCTCCGTACGGCAGGTCGAGATCGGCGTCGCGCAGGTCGCGCAGGCGCAGGTCCTCGAGCATGAGCGCGCCCGCCGAGACAGGCCACAGGACGGCCCAGAGCCAGTGGCCGAGCGCCTCGCCGGCGAACGTCGCCGTCTCGGCGGTGGGCAGCGCCCACAGCGGCAGCGGATGCCCGCCGATGTCGACCTTCGCGTCGGGCGCCGAGGTCCCGAATCCGTGCCCGGGATCCGGACCGGGCAGCCCGGCGTACGACGCGCCGAGGCCGATGCCGGGCTCCTCGGCGACGAGGATCAGGTCGGCCGGACCGCCGACCGGTGACGGGCCGGACAGCGCGACCGCGACGGCCCGGCTTCCGGACCGCTCGTCGCCGGCGTCGGCGAACCCGGTGACCAGCCAGCCGAGCGGCAGGGGCCAGGGCGTCCAGACCGGGACCCGCGTCTCGGCCCGCGTCGCCTCGAGCCCCTCCCGGCAGGGCCGGCGGGGCGGGCGCAGGGGGCAGACCTCGCCGTGCGTCGAGCAGGTCCAGGCACTCGACCAGACGTTTGGCGGGGCGACGGGCCCGCGACACCGCGGGCAGATGGGCGCGGCCCTCATGGTGTTTCACGGTCCCGCTGTCGCGGTGGCCACGTCAAGGTTTCCGGACGGCCAAAAAACGGTGATCTGGCGTCTTTACTCAATGCTACGCGGGAGGGGAGAACTCCTTCGTGCGCCGCAGTCCGGCGGCCCGGCCCTTCGCGGCGATGACCAGGGCCATCTTCCGGGACGCCTCGTCGATCATCTCGTCGCCGAGCATCGCCGCCCCGCGGCCCTCCACCCGGGTGGCGTGGTCGTACGCGTCCAGGATCAGCTCGGCGTGGTCGTAGTCCTCCTGGGCCGGGGAGAACACCTCGTTGCACGCCTCGACCTGGGCTGGATGCAGGACCCACTTGCCGTCGAAGCCGAGCGCGGCGCTGCGCCGCGCCGCCCGCGTGAAGGCCGCCGCGTCGCGGACGTTGAAGTACGGCCCGTCGATCGCCTGCAGGTCACGGGCGCGAGCCGCGATGAGGATGCGCATCAGGACGTGGTGGTAGGCGTCGCCCTCGGTGTAGCCGGGTGGCTGCTCCCCCACTACCAGGGTCTTCATGTTGAGCGAGGCCATCAGGTCGCCGGGGCCGAAGACCAGCGTCTCCAGCCGGGAGGACGCGGCGGCGATCTCGTCGATGCGCGTGAGCCCCCGGGCGTCTTCGATCTGTGCCTCGATGCCGATCCGGCCGACGGGCAGGCCGGTCGCGCGCTCGAGCTGGGTGAGCAGGACGTCGAGCCACACGACGTGGTCCGGGGAGGTGACCTTGGGCAGCATCAGGCAGTCGAGGTCGGCGCCCGCTCCCTCGACCACCTCGATCGCGTCGCGGTGGGCGAACCCGGTCGTCGCGTCGTTGATCCGGACGACGCGGACCCGGTCGCCCCAGCCGCCGTCGCGCAGCGCGGCCACGGCGTTCGCCCGGGCGTCCGCCTTGGCGGACGGCGCGACGGCGTCCTCCAGGTCGAGGAAGAACGCGTCGACCGAGAGGCCTCGGGCCTTCTCGATGAACCGCGGGTTGCTGGCGGGCACGGCGAGAGTGCTGCGGCGAGCGCGCGTCGGCATGGTTCCGGATGCTATCCGCCCGGCCCGTCGCCACCCGCGAGGCCCGTCACCGCCCGCGGGCCCGTCACCGCCCGCGAGGCCCTCCACCGCCCGGGAGGTCCGCCACCGCCCGGGAGGTCCGCCACCGCCCGCCGGGCCCGTCGCTGTCCGCGAAGCCTTCACGGGCATCGTCGAATCCACGGTGAATCACCTCACCGGGTCACTTTCTCGCCGTCAGACAGGTGCACGGCTCGCCGGTTTCATCGGCGGGACACCGTCGCGCCACGGAGATGACGCCGGTCCTGGATTGACTCCGGCCGCCCCCACCATCGGGGAGCGGGATGGAGCGAGGACCATGAATCACGTTACAAGGCGCGTCGCCACGGCCGGGGTGGCCCTGGGCGCGGTCGTCGCGCTCGGCGCGACCTCGGCGAGCGCCGCGAGCGGCGTCGGCGGCTGGGCGTCGGTGCCCGCCGTCGCCAAGGCCGCCGGAGCGGCCGCTCCGAACACGCTCTCGCCCGGGCTGGCGGAGCACGCGGTCGCGCAGGGATCGAACAGGCTGGAGAACCCCGCCGGGGAGGTCCAGTACTACGGCTACCACGCGGACGGCCCGATGCTGCCGCAGCCCGGCGCCGTCCAGTCCCCCGGTCACAACGTCGAGGCGACGAAGACCGAGCCGGACAAGAACACCTACCTGCGGCTGCGCGGCCTGCACGGCGCCGACTCCGGCTACGACTACGGCACGCACTTCCTGTTCCAGGGCCACGAGCGCGGCGGCCCCGGGTACATCAGCCGGGTCAACCTCGACGCCGACGCGGCGCACCGCGTCACGCTGCTGGCCACCAAGACCACCGACGGCAGGGAACTGCCCGCGTTCGACGGGTCGACGTGGAACCCCTTCGCCAAGAAGCTGCTGCTCACCGCCGAGAACGGCGCCGACGGCGGCGTCTGGCAGAGCGACCCCGACGTCGGCGCCAAGGTCCAGGACATCTCGAACGTCCTCGGGCGCGGCTCGTACGAGGGCATCCAGGTCGACCCGGCCGGGAACCTGTGGATCGTCGAGGACGCCAGCGGCGACGTCCCCTCGGGCACCGGCGCCCGCCTGCCCAACAGCTTCGTCTACCGGTTCGTGCCGAAGGACAAGGGCGACCTGAGCAAGGGCGGCACGCTCCAGGCCCTCCAGGTGATCTCCCGGCGCAGCGGGCAGCCGATCACCTTCACCCCCGCCGACGCGTCCCACCCGACCGGCGCGATCTTCTCGGACGACACCAAGGACCTGCACACGTACGGGACGGTGTTCGACACCCGCTGGGTGACGCTCCACCAGGGCGACGCCTCCAGCACCCCGTTCGACGCGAACGCGCTGGCCAAGGCCGCCAAGGCGACGCCGTTCAAGCGACCGGAGAACGGCGTGTTCCGGCCGGGCGTCGACTTCCGCGAGTTCTTCTTCACCGAGACCGGCGACACGAACGCGAACAGCAAGGCCAACGGCGCGTACGGCGGCTGGGGCGGGATCTACAAGCTCACCCAGTCCGGCTCCGCCGCCGACCAGGGCAAGCTGACGATCTTCTTCAACGGCGACCAGGCGCACACCGGCCTGGACAACATCTCGTTCCTCGACCGGGACCACGTCGCCGCCGTCGAGGACGCCGGCGACTCGCTGCACACCCAGCGCGGCCTGCTCGACTCGGCGTACCTGTTCGACCTGAACGCCGACTACGCCAAGGGCCAGCCTGTGCGGTTCCTGGCGGAGGGCCGCGACCCGTCGGCGACCGTCGACTCGGCCTGGTCCGCGCAGGGCAACGGGTTCCAGAACGACGGCGACAACGAGATCACCGGTATCCACACCTCCGACGGCGACCCGACCGTCGCCGGGCTCCTCGGCGCGAAGAACCCCCACCCGTTCCACGGCGACTGGCGGATCTTCTGGACCCAGCAGCACGGTGACAACACCACCTGGGAGATCACCCGCTAACATCGATCATGATCATCTCAGCCGGCCGGATGGTGTCGCGGCGATCGGCAGCGGGCGGTTGAGGCCACACGCAAAGGAGTGATCGCGTGGAGAAGGCGGACCAGGACCAGCCCATGAAGAAGATCGTGGTGCGGCGGACCGAGCCGATCAAGGTGACGTCCGCGCCGCTCAACCACCAGCCCGCCATTGCCACTACCTGACTCGGCCGGCGAACGGGCGGAGCGCGCGGGGCGGCAGCCTCCGCGCGTTCCGCCGCCGGTTCCGGGAGCACGGGCGGCGCATGCGGCCCCGTAGTCCGGGATGAGCGGCGACGTCCTGATGTTCCATCCGCTGACCATGGTGCCGGACGGCCCCGATGTCATCGTGGGGCGCAGGGACAGCGACAGCTACGCCGCGTTCCCGGCGGACGGCGCGGAGCTGCTACGGCGGCTGCAGGCGGGCGTCGGCGCCGAAGAGGCGGCCCGCTGGTACCGGGAACGGTACGGCGAGTCCGTGGACATGGCGGACTTCCTGGAGACCTTGCGGGATCTGGGGTTCGTCCGCTCGGCCGGTGAGCCGGACCCGGCCGCCGCGCCGGAACGGCCGCGCTGGCAGCGTCTCGGGCGCGCCGCCTTCTCCTGGCCGGCCTGGCTCGTCTACCTCGGGATCTGCGGATACGCGCTGTGGCTGATGATCCGGTTCCCCTACCTCCGGCCGGACTACCGGAACTTCTTCTTCACGCCGTCCCTGCTGCTGATCGAGCTGGGGCTGTTCTTCGGGCAAGTGCCGGGAATCGTCTTCCACGAGGCCATGCACGCGCTGGCCGGCGCGGCTCGGCGTCTCCAGTCGGCTGCGGCTCGGCAACCGGCTCTACATGCTGGTCTTCGAGACCCACCTGAACGGGCTGTGGAGCGTGCCGCGCCGGTCCCGGTACCTGCCGCTGGTGGCGGGGATGGTGGGCGACCTGGTCTGGTGCTCGCTGCTCACGATCCTGGCCCGGCTGACCGACCCGCACGGCCTACCGCACGCCTTCCCGGGCGCGTTCTTGCGGGCACTGGCCCTGTCCACGTTGCTCCGGCTGGCGTGGCAGTTCTATTTCTATCTGCGAACCGACGTCTACCAGGTGTTCGTCACCGCGCTGCACTGCGTGGACCTGCACCGGACCACCAGGGAGTACCTCTCCAACCGGGCGCACCGGCTGGTGCGCCGTACCGCGCCGTACGACGAGGAGCGCTGGCATCCGCGCGACCGGCAGGTGGCCCGCTGGTACGGCTACCTGTTCGGGCTCGGTTACCTGTTCACCCTGGGCACGCTGGCCTGGGTCGGCGTCCCGGCCGTGCTGGAGGTCCTCTCCGGCATCGCCACCCGGCTGCTGAGCGGCACCGCGTTCGACGCCCGGTTCCTGGACGGTTGTGCCACTCTCGCCCTCAACTTCGTCCCCCTGGCGATCGTCGCCGTCATGGTGCTGCGCCGCCGGAGAGCACGCCGGAAGGCCGGCTGACCATGTCCCCAACGAATCGGAACGAGGAATGTTGAGCCATCTCAGGATCACCGGCCCGCACCGGCAGAGCCGGCTGGCCGCCTGGCAGGACGCCGCGCCGGCCGGGGTGACGCTGGTGGCCGACTGCCACAGTCGGCTGCGCGGCATCTACACGGGTGTCAACACCCTGATGCGCCAGTTGGTCCCGATGGTGTACGAGAAGGATCCAGAGCTCGTGCACGCGCACGCCACCGAGATCCTCTACCTGGCTCCGGAGCTGAACGAGCTCATCGACGACGAGGTGTTCCGGCCGATCCCGGTGGACGTGTACCAGGAGCACCGGCGCTTCCTCACCCGGGCCTATTCCACGGTGCGACCGCTCCTGCTCGCGCACGGCCTGACGAACTTCCTCAAGAAGTGCGCGGCCCTGCCGTACCTCGGACAGCTCGGCTGCCACTTCGAGAACGTGCACGCGGCGGACGAGTTGGACCGTCGGTTCCTCGCCATCCTGGTCCGCCGGATGGACCCCGCCCTGCTGACCGTGGGGATCGGCGTGACAGGCGACCCGCTGCCCGCGGACCTCGAGACCGCGCTGGACGGGTACACCCGCCCGGTGCCGGCGGCACCGTCGACCGGGCCGGACGTCGCCCACGAGCTGGAGCGGGCGTCTGCCGCCGTCCGCAGCACCTGGGCGAGGGCGTTCGTCGACTCGGACGGCACCAGTGACGTGCCTCTGGAGGTGGCCGCGTACGAGGCCGCGGAGGCCGCCGAGCGGCAGCGGTGGCACGACGAACGCGCCGAGGTGCTGGAGCGGCAGGACGACTTCGGACTCCGGCTGGGCGCGATCCCCTACCATCGCGCGCACGGCCGGTCCCCCGGCACGCTGGGGGCCGCCGCGTACCGGCTCGCGACCGAGTACGTCACCGACGTCGGCTACTACGAAGCGGCGGTGCGGATCGGCGACCTCGGCCGCGCCCTCGTCGATCGGGCCACCCAGCTGCGCGACCAGCCGAGTCTCTTCCTCGATCAGGACATTCCGCTGCTCGCGCTCCGCCGCACCGACGAGGCCCGCCGTGTCTACGGGGAGCTGCGTGCCTTCTCGGCCGAGCCGTCCGTGCAGGCCCACGCCGCGTACGGCATGGCCATGCTGTACGTCCGCTTCTACCCGCCGGAGCGACGCGACTACGCCGAGGCCAGAGGGTGGATCAACACCGCCCTCGCCCTGGCGCGCACCCTGCCCGAGGTCGGCCTCCGCGCTCACCTGACCGCGTTCGAGCAGAACGGTCTGGCCCTGGTCGAGTTCCGGCTCGGCAACTTCGACGAGGCGATCCGTCTGGAGACCGAGGCGATGGAGCTGCTGGACGCCCAGCCCGGTCCCCACCCGTACGAGCTGTACCTCCGCCGCGCGCTGCTGTCGTTCAACCGTGCGCAGGTCTACGCCGTGGTCGGCCGGTACGACGAGGCCATCGCGGACCTGACCTCGGTCATCGACCTGTTCCCCGAGGAGAGCGACGGATATCTCGAGCGAGGCAACGCGCACCGCCGCGCGGGCCGCCCCGAAAAGGCCCTCGCGGACTACGACCGCTCGATCGCCCGCAATCCCCCGCCCGAGGCGTACTACAACCGGGCCGGGCTGTTGTCCGAACTCGGCCGGGACGAGGCGGCGCTCGCCGACTACGACAGCGTCCTGGACCTCGATCCGGACCACGTGGACTCGCTGGTCAACCGCGCCGGCCTCCACTACGACCGCGGCGACTTCGGCGACGCCCGCCGGGACGTCGAGCACGGCCTGACCCTGGATCCCGGCAATGCCCGGCTCCTGTGCACCCTGGGCCTGCTCGACCTGGCCGACGGCCGTACGGAGGCGGCCGGACAGGCGCTCACCAGGGCGATCGAGCGCGACACCACGCTCGCCGCGGCGTGGGTCAACCGCGCCGTCCTCGCCTTCGAGAACGGCGAGGTGGACGCCGCCATCGCCGACCTGAGCGAGGCGCTGACCCTGGGTGAGGACGCCGTGGCCCGGTTCAACCGGGCCGTGGCCTACCAGCGCCGCCGGCGCTGGCAGGAGGCCATCGACGACTTCACCCAGGCCCTGGCCGTGGACCCGGGCGTCGCCGAGGAGGTCCTGACCCGCCGCGCCGCCTGCCACCGCGAACTGGGCCGGTCCGAGGAGGCCCGGCGCGACCTGGACGAGCACGCCCGGCTGCGCGCCGGGTAGGACGCCGCCTGTGCTCCGGGTCCCGAGTCCCGGCCGGTCGTGAAAAGGTGGGATCCATGAGCGATCCCACCAACCCGCTCGTCGAAGAGGCCACCAAGCGGTCGGGTCTCATCTGGCTCGCCCTGCCCGACCTCCCCCAGCCGCGCGCCGCCTGGCACCTCTGGCACGACGGGTCGGCCTACGTCGTGACGGGCGGCATCGAACAGCCACTGCCGGGTCTGCCGGAGGCCGAGCGCGTCACCGTGACCGTTCGTAGCAAGGACAAGGGCGGCAGGATCGTCTCGTGGGTCGCCGCCGTGAGCGAGGTCGAGCCGGCGTCGGAGGAGTGGTCGGCGGTGGTGCCGCTGCTGGCGAAGGAGCGCCTGAACGCCCCGGACGGCGAGGCGCAGACCGAGCGCTGGGCCCAGGAGGCGTTCGTCATGCGGCTCACGCCCACCGGCGAGGTCACCGAGTCGCCCGGCGCGATGCCCGCCGACTACGCCGCCGTACGCCCGGTGCTCAGCCCCGCGACGTCCGTCGGCAAACCGCCCTTCATGGTCGGCGGACGGCGCCGCCGCCCGGACCGATAGGCCCCCCGTGGCATCCGTACGGACCCGCGTCATCTCCCGGCTCCCATGGAATAGATCGCCCTTTACCTGGAGACAGGACGCGTATCGATAGCCTTCGAGCTATGACCGGAACGCCGTCGCGGGTGTTCGTCGCGCGCCTGGCGGGGATCGCCGTGTTCGACCCCGCGGGAGACCAGATCGGCCGCGCGCGCGACGTCGTCGTCGCGCTCCGCCCGCCGCCGAGGCCGCCGCGCGTGCTCGGCCTGGTGGTCGAGGTCCCCCCGCATCGTCTCGTCTTCCTGCCGATCACCCGGGTCACCAACATCGACGCGGGCGCCGTGATCTTCGACGGGCGCATCAACATGCGCCGGTTCGAGAAACGCGAGTCCGAGACCCTGGCCCTCGGCGAGATGCTCGACCGGACCGTCGAGCTCAAGGAGGACGGCGAGAAGGCCATCGTCCTGGACCTGGGCATGGAGCAGACCCGGACCCGCGACTGGCTGATCACGAAGGTGGCCGTACGCCGCGTCGGCCCGGCCGCCGGGCGAGGCCACGGCGCCCGCCTGAGCCTGCGGCGGCGCCGGGGCGAGACGTTCGTCGTCGACTGGGACGCGGTCAGCGGCCTGACGACGGTCGAGGAGAAGCAGGGCGCCGCGAACCTCATCGCCGCGTTCGAGCAGATGCGCGCCCCCGACCTGGCGAACGTCGTGCACGAGCTGTCGGCCAAGCGGCGGGTCGAGGTCGCCGCCGCGCTCGACGACCGGCGGCTCGCCGACGTCCTGGAGGAGCTGCCCGAGGACGACCAGGTGGAGATCCTCGGCGAACTGGGCGTGGACCGGGCCGCCGACGTGCTGGAGGAGATGGGCCCGGACGACGCGGCCGACCTGCTCGGCGAGCTGCCCGCCGAACAGCGCGAGCAGCTCCTCGCCCTGATGCAGCCCGAGGAGGCCGCGCCCGTGCGCCGCCTGCTCACCTACGCCGACAACAGCGCGGGCGGCATGATGACCACCGAACCGGTGATCGTGTCCCCCGACGCGACCGTCGCGGAGGCCCTCGCCCTCATCCGCAACTCCGACCTGAACCCGGCACTGGCCGCGCAGGTGTACGTGTGCCGGCCGCCGACGGCGACGCCGACCGGCCGCTACCTCGGCACCGTCCACTTCCAGCGGTTGCTGCGGGAGCCCCCGCCGACCCTGGTCAGCGCCATCTGCGACACCGAACTGGACCCGCTGCGGCCGTCGCGCTCGCTGGAGGCGGTGGCGAGCTACCTGGCGACGTACAACCTCGTCTCCGTGCCGATCGTCGACGAGGGCGGGCATCTGCTCGGCACGGTCACGGTCGACGACGTCCTCGACCACCTCCTGCCGGACGACTGGCGGGAGAGCGTCATGGACGCCCCGGCGGAGGAGGCCGACGAAGAGGAAGAAGCCCTCCGCAGCGCGGTGGGCGGCGGAGAACGAAGGGTGGAACGGCGATGAGCACCGCCCTGGGCAGAAGCCGTGAGGAGCGGCGGTTCGGACGTCTCGACCAGCCGCTGGAGTACCGCCGGACGATCTCGCCACGGCTCTATTACGACCCGGAGGCGTTCGGCCAGTTCTCCGAGCGGATCGCGCGGTTCCTCGGGACGGCGCGCTTCCTCGTGTACATGACGGCGTTCATCACGATCTGGCTCGCCTGGAACGCCTTCGCCCCGACGAACCTGCGCTGGGACCCGTACCCCTTCATCTTCCTGACCCTGATCCTTTCGCTGCAGGCGTCGTACGCCGCGCCGCTGATCCTGCTGGCCCAGAACCGCCAGGACGACCGCGACCGGGTGCAGTACGAGCAGGACCGCGCCCGCAACGAGCGGAGCGTCTCCGACACCGAGTACCTCACCCGGGAGATCGCGAGCCTGCGGATGGCGATGAACGAGGTCGCCACCCGCGACTGGATCCGCGACGAACTGGCGCACCTGCTCAAGGAGCTCGACGGCCACCGCCGCCCGGAACCGGAGTGGCGCGACCACCGAACCTCCGGCGCGGGCGAGCTCGGTTCGCCCGGCGGTTGACCTCTAAATATCATGTACCCATGGCCTCCCCCACGATCGAGCAGGTGACCGCGGCACTCGCGACGGTGAACGACCCGGAGATCCGCCGTCCGATCACCGAGCTTGACATGATCAAGGGCGTCGACGTGGCCGCCGACGGCAACGTGACGGTCGGCGTGTACCTCACGGTCGCCGGCTGCCCGCTCCGTGACACGATCACGCGCGACGTCACCGCCGCCGTCTCCAAGGTCGCCGGCGTCACCGGCGTACGGGTCGACCTCGACGTGATGAGCGAGGAGCAACGCTCCGCCCTCCAGACGAAACTACGCGGCGGGCAGGCGCCGAAGGAGATCCCCTTCGCCAAGCCCAACTCCCTGACCAAGGTCTACGCCGTGGCGAGCGGCAAGGGCGGCGTCGGCAAGTCGTCGGTGACGGTGAACCTCGCGGCCGCCATGGCCGCGCAGGGCCGCAAGGTCGGTGTCGTCGACGCCGACATCTACGGCCACTCCGTGCCCCGCATGCTCGGGGTCACCGGCCGCCCCACCCAGGTCCAGCAGATGATCATGCCGCCGAACGCCCACGGGGTGAAGGTCATCTCGATCGGCATGTTCACCGAGGGCAACGCCCCGGTCGTCTGGCGCGGCCCGATGCTGCACCGTGCGCTGCAGCAGTTCCTCGCCGACGTCTACTGGGGCGACCTCGACGTCCTGCTCATGGACCTGCCGCCCGGCACCGGCGACATCGCCATCTCGGTGGCCCAGCTGCTGCCCTCGGCGGAGATCCTCGTCGTGACCACCCCGCAGCAGGCCGCCGCCGAGGTCGCCGAGCGCGCGGGCGCGATCTCCGCGCAGACCCACCAGACGGTCGCCGGTGTGATCGAGAACATGTCCTACCTGCCCTGCCCGCACTGCGGCGAGCCGGTCGACGTGTTCGGCTCCGGCGGCGGGCAGACGGTCGCCGACGCGCTGACCCGGACGCTCGGCACGTCCGTGCCGCTGCTCGGCCAGGTCCCGATCGACGTGCGCCTGCGCGAGGGCGGCGACGAGGGCCGGCCGATCGTGCTGGACGACCCGGACGCCCCGGCCTCCAAGGAGCTGCGGGCCATCGCCGACAAGCTCTCGGGCCGCGCGAAGAGCCTGCGCGGCCGTCAGCTCGGCCTGAGCCCCAGCCGCGCCTGACCGATTCGCCAGGGCCTGTCGCAAGGCTCCCGTCCAGTAGGACAGCGGGGTTTTGAGGCGGGCCCTGGGGCATGTCTGGACAAATCCGCTGTCCGGCTGCGCGGCGCCCAGACGACGCTCGCCACGAACGGGGTCTGTCAGACCCGCCCTAGGCGCGTCCGGCGGGTCTCTGTCCGGCCGCGCGGCGCCCGGAGCGCGCCTCGTGACGAACGAGACCCTCGGACATGCCCTGGCGCGTCAATCGCTTGACCGGCCGTACGCGCGTGGTTTCGTGTGGTCATGGCACCTCGTCACGCCCGTACGGCCGTCGTGCTCTTAACGATCGCGGCGGTGGGATGCTCGTCCGGCGGCCGCGGGCACACCGCCGCGCCGCCCGCCGCCCCGCCGGCCGCAACCGCGGTCCCGCCGTCGAGTGCCGCGACGCCGGTTCCGACCGACGCGCTGCGGCCCATCCGGCCGTCGCCCCGGCGGTCGTACGGGCCGTGGGGTGCTCCCGTCCTGTCCGACGACTTCGGCAGCGACCGCCTGGACCCGGGCAAGTGGCAGGTCTACGACGCGCCGAACGCCGTCTCCCACCCCGGCTCGCCCGCCGGGGTCCACGTGTCCGGCGGGCTCCTGCGGCTCGTCGGCGGGCTCTACGGCGGCAAGGACCAGTCCGCGGGCGTCGTCTCCCGCCTCGCCCAGACGTACGGCCGCTGGGAGGCGCGGATCCGGGCCGACCGCGGCAGCGGGTACTCGGCGACCGCGTTCCTGTGGCCGACGCGGCTCGGGTCCCCGGAGTGGGCCGAGATCGACTTCGCCGAGATCATCGACGGGACCCGGCGTACGGGCGGGCTGTTCGTCCACCACGGCGCGGACGACCGGCAGCTGATGAAGATCGTCCATGTCGACTTCACCCGGTGGCACACCGTGGCCGTGGACTGGCTGCCCGGGCGGCTGACGTTCGAGGTGGACGGCAAGGCGGTGTGGAGCTACCAGGGGCCGTTCGTGCCGAGCCGGGCGGACATGCACCTCAACCTGCGGAACGAGACCGCCGACGGCTTCCACCGCTTGGCGAGCACGCCGCAGCGCGTGACCATGGAGGTCGACTGGATCCGGGTCTTCCGCGCCCCGGCTGCCATGCGCTGAGCGGGGCTCAGGTGGCCTCGGGATCGTACGGCGGGCGCTCGCCGTACGGCAGGAAGGGCTCCTCCTCCGCCGACTCTCGCCCGTCGAAGTCGTTCATGTCGTCGAGCAGGTGCTTGGTGACGAAACGACGAGGGTTCAGGTCCGAGATGTCGAAGTCGGCGAACTCCGGGCCCAGCCCCTCCTGCAGATCCGCCTTGGCGCTGTTGGCCATCGTGCGCAGCTGCCGCAGGGCACGGCCCGCCTGGGCCGCGACCTTGGGGAGCTGGTCCGGACCGAAGATGATCACAGCCAGCACCACGAGGACCGCCGCCTCGCCGATCCCTACGTCGAACACCCGTCCTCCTGACGGTGGCCACCGCTCGTCCGCGGAGCCACCGACCCCAGCTTAACCGGGCCGGGATCGGCGGTCTCCCCCCGAGGGCGGCGTCAGTTGCCGGCCGCGAGCGTCAGCTGGACGGTCTTGTTCTGCCCGGCGCGGACGAAGGTGACCGGCACCGTGTCACCGGGGGCCTTGCTGCGGATGGCCACGATCAGCTCGTCGGCCCCGCCGATCGGCTTCCCGGCGAAGGACGTGATGACGTCGCCCGCCTTCAGCCCGGCCTTCTCCGCCGGGCCGCCGGGGGTGATCGTTCCGGTCTTGCACTGTGTGCCCGAGCCGGACGTCGCGATCCGCGCGCCGCTGCCCTGGTAGGACATGTCCATGCAGGCGCCGATGATCGGGTGGACGACCTTGCCGCCCTTGATCAGTTGCTCGGCGACCCGCTTGACCTGGTTGGCCGGGATCGCGAAGCCCAGGCCGATGCTGCCGCTCTGCTGCTTCTCACCGCCGAGGTCCTGGCCGCCCAGCGTGGCGATGGCGGAGTTCACGCCGATCACGCGTCCCTGGGAGTCGACCAGCGGGCCGCCGGAGTTGCCGGGGTTGATCGCGGCGTCCGTCTGAACCGCGCTGATGTAGGCGGACTCGCCGCCCTCGCCGCTCGTGGTGACCGGCCGGTTCAGGGCGCTGACGATGCCGGTGGTGACCGTGCCCGCCAGGCCGAGCGGCGATCCGATCGCGATGACCGGGTCGCCGACGGCCAGTCCGTCGGAGTCGCCGAGGACGAGCGACGGGCGGCCGTCGAGGGAGGCCGGCTTGATCACCGCGATGTCGGAGTTGGGGTCGCGGCCGACGATGGTCGCCGAAGTGGTCTTGCCGTCGTTGAAGACGACCTGCATCGTGCCGCCCTGGGCGGCGGGGGCGACCACGTGGTTGTTGGTCACGATGTAGCCGCCGTTGACGATGAAGCCGGTGCCCGCACCGCCCTCGGTGCCGTTCGCGACCTTGATCATCACGACGCTGGGCACGACGCGCTTGGCGATCCCGGCCACGGACCCCGGATCGCGGTTCTTGGCCCCGGTCGAGGTCGCGCCCGAGCCCAGGTCGACGGACTTGTTGCCGTCGCCGCGGGTCGCGATCACGCCGATGCCGGCTCCCAGGGCGCCGGCGATGAGCGCGACCACCACCGAGACGGCCAGGAACATTCCCATGACCGGGCCGGACCGCTCGTTCGGCCGGATGGGAGGCACGGGCGCCCAGTTGGGGCTCGAGCCTCCGGGGCCCGAGCCTCCGGGCCCCGGCTGTGCGCTCCAGGCGTACGGCGTCGGGGACGGGTGCGGCTGGTGGTGCGGCGCGAAATACGGCCGGGTCGGCGTCGGCTCACCGGGCACGCCGCCCGGACCGGGCTGCCCGCCCTGGCCCGGCGGACCGGGCGGAACCGTCGGACCGCCCTGGCCGTACTGACCCGGTTGACCGCCTGGGCCCGGTTGACCGCCTGGGCCCGGCTGACCTGGCGGAGCGGGCGGGCCCATCGGGCCTCCCGCTCCCGGGCCGCCCGGCGAACCGGCGTAGTCCGCGGGCTCCCCGCCGTACGGCAGGGCCGCTCCCGGGTCCGGTGGCGCCATGCCCTCGTGTCGCGGCGGGCCGGAGACCAGCAGCTTGTCCGTCAGGCTCGGGGCGGTGTCGTCATCCCCGGCGTTCGACCCAAGCGCACGCCCGTCGTCCGGCGTCGGTCCCCCGGGCGCGCGGCTGTCGTCCGTCATCCCAAAGCTCCTTGCGTACCGCGCATGGATTTCGTCTCAGCGCTCCACAGTGGCGGGCGAGGCATGTGGCGAGCATAAGCGACCCGGCAGGCGGAACCTTCCGCATCGCGGCGTTGCCTCACCGGTGCCCGCTTCCCCCTGAACGTCCTACAAAACGCGATCTTCACCGATCAGTCAAACGGGTTCGCCCATGATGTCAGGCGGTTCAGCCCTCGGCCGAGGCGCCCCCAGAAGCCCGTGTCGCCGTGTGGGAGGGCCGCCATGGCGCGGTCGACGACCGGCGGCGGCGCGTCCGCGAGGATCGTGTAGACGTAGCCGCGGCTGGCCCACACGGCGCGCTGCTGGACGGTGTCGCGGAGGTAGACGGTCCGGCCGCCCCGGGTGGTCTTGTGCCAGTGTGCGACGCTGGCCGGGTCGAGGGTGCCGCGCTGGACGAACACCGACACGACCGAGAGGCCGTCGGAGTAGCTGAGGTGCACGACGGGGGCGTGGCTGTCGAGCTGGCGCGCGTCGTACAGGCTGAGCTCGCCCGGCAGGGTGGACTGCACCGGCCAGCCGCGGTAGCGCAGGGTGTCCAGGTCGGCCCCGGCGAGCCGGTGGGTCCACGGCGTCTCCACGGTCTGCGGCGTCACCGAGGCCATCAGGAACGTCGGCTTCGGCGGCGACGGCCGGATCTCGGTGAAGAACGTGAGGTTCACCGCGCGGCCCTGCTGGTCGAGCAGTTCACGGCGCAGCATCAGGCCGGTGGCCCGGTCGAGGTGGAACCGGCCGGCGGCGGTGCCGTCGGCGCGGCGCGCCTCGACGATGGTCGTGGGCCGGCCGCAGACCTGGCCCTCGCCGGCGCGGACGACGGCGTAGTTGCGGGCGAGCAGGTCGAGCATCTTCGGCGTGTAGCCGGTGAGGCCGCCCCGGCCCTGCTGAGAGTCGTCGGCCTCGAACATCTGCCCGCCCTGCTCGGCGGTGGTGCTCTCCACCCGCATCCGGGTGCCCTGGCCGGGCATGTGAGCGACGTTGACCAGCGACGTCGTCGACATGCCGCTGCGGCTCCAGGAGGTGATGTACTGCACGCCCTCGTACGAGGTGCCGCTCTCGGCCCCCTCGGCGGCGCGCAGGAGCCGCAGCGCCTCGGGGTCGGAGCGCAGCCGGGCGCCGCTCGCGGTGTCGCCGGTGGACACGAACCACAGCATCAGCAGCGCGGTGGCGATGCCGCCCGCCAGCCACGCGCGATGCGAGGCCCGGTGGTTCACGGGTGCTCGCCGGCCGTGACCGCCGGCCGCGGGTCGGTGAGCGGAACGTCCCCGGAGGTCAGGGCGTGCTCGACGGCGAACTGCTCGACGGACGGTGAGACGCGGGGCAGGCGGTCCGGGTCGGCGCCCGCGGCGAACGCCGCCGTGCCGACGCCGAGGACGGCGAACGCGGCCGCGCCCGCGACGAGGTAGCGGCCACGCGGCAGCCGCCGGCGCGTCGCCGCGGCGCGGCGGGGACGGTTGTCGGACGGCCGCGCCCGCGAGGGGCGGATGTCGGCGGGCCGGACGGCGGCCGGAGGCCGCGCCTGGCCGGGCAGCCGGGGGACGGGCGGCGGAAGGGGGTCTCCCGGCTCACCCATGGCCTCCAGGCGGCGCAGGAGGGCCTCGGACGGCATCGTGTCGTTCAGCGCCCGGAGCCGCTTCTTCAGGCCGCGCATCGCCTCCGCCTCGGCGCGGCACTCCGCGCAGGCGGCGAGGTGGCGGTGCGCCTTCTCACGCTCGTCGTGGCCCAGTTCGCCGTCGATCAGCGCGGTGAGCCGCTCCCCTAGGTGGCCGCTCATACGACCTCCTTTATCGGAGGAGTGACCGGACGCGCGGCGCTCACGATTCGCTCGCTCCGCTCACTCATGAGGCCTCCTCGGTCGGAGGCTCCAGACCAACCCGTTTGGACGGTGCGGCGGCGCGTCGCGGGCCACGGTGCTCCAGGGCGGCGCGCAGCTGCGAGCGGCCGCGGTGGATCCGGCTGCGGACGGTGCCGAGCTTCACGCCGAGCGTCGCGGCGATCTCCTCGTACGACAGGCCCTCGATGTCGCACAGGACGACGGCCGCCCGGTAGTCGGGCGCGAGGGAGTCGAGCGCCTCCTGGACGTCGGCGTCGAGGTTCTTGTCGTCGTAGGCCTGGGCGGGCGAGGGCTCCGGACCGTGCAGCCGCTCGGCCGCGTCCTCGGCGAGTCCTTCGAAGCGGATGCGCTGACGCCGCCGCGCCTGGTCGAGGAAGAGGTTGGTGGTGATGCGGTGCAGCCAGCCCTCGAACGTGCCGGGCTGGTAGTTGGCCAGGGATCGGAACACCCGGACGAAGACCTCCTGAGTGAGGTCCTCGGCGTCGTGGGGGTTGCCGGTCAGCCGGAAGGCGAGGCGGTAGACGCGCGCGGAGTGCTCCCGCACGATCTCGTCCCACGTCGGAGGAGTCCAGGCGATGCCGGGGTCGTGCACCGGCGCTCCCCTTTCACGTACGAGTTCTGCCACCGACATACTGCCCCGTTTCTTCCTTCGCGCCTAGCCGTAGCCACGCCCTCTGAAGAACGTGACGGTACGCGGCGGAGTTCCCCCTCCGTACTAGTGTTTGCCCTGCAGGCTCATGCGTCCCTAGGAGGAAGTCATCGACGCGGTGAAGGCCACCCTGGCCTACGTGGAGCAATACCTCCCGGAGGACGAGCCGCTGCGCGATGCCCGGCAGCGGGGACTGGACGTCGGAGCGACCCCGATCGGACCGGCGGGCGGCGCGGCACTGCGCCTCCTCGCCAGCGCGATCAGCGCGCGCACGGTCGTGGAGGTCGGCTCCGGGTGCGGCGTGTCCGGCATCTGGCTGCTGCGCGGGATGCGTCCCGACGGCGTGCTCACGAGCGTGGACGTCGAGCCGGAGAATCAGCGGCTGGCCCGCGAGGCGTACGCCGCGGCCGGTTTCCCGACCTCGCGCGCCCGGCTGATCGCCGGCCGCGCCCTCGACGTGCTGCCGCGCCTCACCGACGGCGCGTACGACATGGTGTTCTGCGACGCGGCCAAGCACGAGTATCCAGACTATCTGGGTGAGGCGCTGCGGCTGCTGCGGCCCGGCGGCGTCGTGGCGTTCGACAACGCCCTGTGGGGCGACCGGGTGGCCGACCCGTCCAACCGCGAGCCGGAGACCGTGGCGATCCGCACGCTCGGCCGGATGGTCCGCGACGACGACCGCCTCGTGCCGCTGCTGCTGCCGGTCGGGGACGGACTCCTCATCGCCGTCAAGAGCCGGTGACCGCGCTCCGGAGCGAGCCCGACGCAGCGAGCGGAGTGGTCGGGTGAGGCACGAGCCCGGCCGCGAAGCGAGTGAGGAGGGTGAGCGACCATCGAACGCGAGCGAGCCCGACGCAGCGAGCGGAGTGGTCGGGTGAGGCACGAGCCCGGCCGCGAAGCGGGTGAGGAGGGTGAGCGACCATCGAACCCGAGCGAGCCCGACGCAGCGAGCGGCTGAGCAACGACGCCGCCCGCGAAGCGGGTGAGGAGGGCGAGCGACCATCGAACGCGAGCGGAGTGCGCGGCCGAGGCACGAGCCCGACCGCGAAGCCGGCGAGGACGATCGAGCGGCCCGCGGGCGCGGTGATGGCGTGATCGCGGTACGGTCGCGGGCTTCGGCCCAGGGTGTCATCGCGGCGACCGGGACGCTCGTCCTGGTGGCGGTGTCGGTGGCGTTCGCGGTGAGCGGGGCGCGGGACGTGACGGCAGTCGGCGGCATGGTCGCCCTGGCCGTCGGCGTGGCGGGGATCGCGCTGTTCGGCGGGGGGCTCGTGGTCGCGGCCGGGCGGGCGGTGAGCGGCCGCCCGGTGCTGGAGGTCGACGAGGCGGGGGTGCGCCTGCCGGCGGCATGGCCGTGGTCGCGTTCGCGGGACCGCCGGCTCCCCTGGCCGGAGGTGGCCGCGGTGGTCGTGTGGAGCCGGGAGATTCCGCGCGGCCGGCAGCGGGTGGTGGAGCACGTGGCCTTCCTGCCCACCGAAGAGCGCGCCGAGGGCTCCTCTCCTCCGCCGAGCGCGGAACTGCTGGCCATGGGCCTGGACGACGTGCCCGGAGTGGCGACCCTCCACTGGTCGGTCGAGGTCTCGCCGGGCTGGGACACCGATCTGGCGACGGTCCTCACCGAGATCCACCGTCGCGGCGTCCCCACCGCCGACGTCCGGTCGCGGTGAACACCACGGCGGTACGCTCCCGGCAGCAGGGATGAGCGACCGCGTCATCCCGGGAGGGTTGGCATGGCCGGTGCTCCTCACCCCGACCCGGACGTCTCGATCATCGTCGTGACCTACCGCAGCGCCGCGTACATCGGCGAATGCGCGGAGGCCGTACGAAAGGCGTCGGCCGGCGTCTCCGCCGAGCTCATCATCGTGGACAACGCCTCGGGCGATGGCACGGCGGACGCGGCCCGTGCCGCGGCGCCGGACGCGCGGGTCGTCGAGAACGACCGTAACGGGGGGTTCGCCTACGCCTGCCACGCCGGCGTCGCCCGGGCGCGCGGCCGGCTGCTGTGGTTCGTCAACCCCGACGCCGTACCGGCCCCGGGAAGCCTCGCGGCCCTCCTCGCGTGCGCACGCCGCAATCCGCGGGCGGGGATCGTCGGCGGCCGGAGCATGCTCGAGGACGGCACGCCGGACCCGCGTTCCTGGTGGGGCCGCCCGACGTTCTGGTCCACGCTGTGCTTCGCGTTCCTCCTCGGCTCGGCCTTCCCCGGCAGTCGCGTGTTCGACCCCGAGACGCCCGGCCCCTGGACGGACGAGGAACGGCAGGTGCCGATCGTCACCGGCGGATTCATGCTCGTCGACCGCGCTCTCTGGGACGAGCTCGGCGGTTTCGACCGGTCGATCTTCATGTACGGCGAGGACGCCGACCTGTGCCTGCGAGCGCGGAAGGCCGGTTTCCGGCCGATGGTGACCGCGCGCGCCGAGTACCGGCACGAGGTCGGCGCCTCGTCGTCGAGCGTGCGCAAGCTCGTCCTGCTGTTCACAGGGAAGGTCACCGTGCTGCGGCGCCACCTGCCGTACGGGCGGCGCGGCGCGGGCGTGCGCCTCCTGACGCTCGGTGTGCTCTTACGCGCGCTGCTGAGTCGCCTGGTCTCCGCGCGGCCGCAGCGGCAGGGCCGTCCGACGGCCAGCGGCGCGGACTGGCGGGGGCTGTGGGCGGCGCGCCGCGAATGGACCGGCGGCTGGCCCGTTTCACAGCCCCGCCCGTAGCGCCGCGCCGCGAATAGACCCGCGGCCGGCCCGTTTCACAGCCCCGCCCGTAGCGGCACGCCGCGAATAGACCCGCGGCTGGCCCGTTTCACAGCCCCGCCCGTAGCGGCACGCCGCGAATAGACCCGCGGCCGGCCCGTTTCACAGCCCCGCCCGTAGCGGCGCGCGGCCCGATCGCGGCCTGTCTCAAAGCCCCGCCGTCCCGCGGACAGGGACTTCGAGACAGGCCCTGGGAGACATCCCTATGCCCGGCTGCTCTCGTCGCGCTGCCAGGTGGTGGCGCCGGACCGCCGGGCGCGCCACCGGGCGAGCAGCGTCACGGTGAGGAAGAGGGCGAGGCGCGGCAGGAGACGCGGGTCCCGTGACGCCATCGCCGCCAGGTCGCGCACGCTCGTCCGCGCGGAGCCGCCCGCCTGACCGAGTGCCGCCTCCTCGAGCTGCGCGACACCGGTGACGGCGCGGGTCCGGCGGCGCAGCAGGTCCCCCCAGGTGCGCGGCGGGTGGATCAGCACGCCGGCCGTTTCGACGACGGCGCGCTCGTCCGCGGCGAACGCGAGGGAGGCGGCGAGGTCGTCGGCGATGACGCCCGGCAGCCGCGCCAGGCGCGCGTGCCCGTCGGCGCCGACCGCGATGACGCCGCGGCCGAAGAGCCCGCGCCGCACCTCCGGGAGCCGGGTCCAGACGTCGTAGTACCAGCGGACCGGCCACGGCCGTCGCGTCATGTCCAGAACGCGCGCGGGCGCCGCCGCGAGCACACCCGGCCGGTCGAGAGCGGCCACCAGGGCCCGCACGTCATCGGCTCCCAGCTCGACGTCGGCGTCGACGTACAGCCTGGGGAACCCGCTGGCCGCGCGGTCGCCGAGACGCAGTGCCTCCGCCTTGGACGCCTCCGGCGACGTGACCACCCGCACGCCGAAGGACGCGGCGATCTCCGCGGTGCCGTCGGTGCAGCCATTGGGCACGACGACGATGTCGAACCCGGAGTCCGCGAGGCGCGCGAGTAACCGGCCGATGACCCGCGCCTCGTCGTGCGCGGGGATGACGACGCTCACCATAGGAGCGATTATGGCGCGCATGAGTCGCATTCACCCGGGCGCCGATGTGGACGACACGGCGCGCATCGGCGCGGACACGACGATCTGGCATCTCGCCCAGATCCGCGAGGACGCCCGTCTCGGTCAGGGCTGCATCGTCGGCCGGGGCGCGTACGTCGGGCCGGGCGTGCGCATCGGCGACCGCGTCAAGCTGCAGAATTACGCGCTCGTCTACGAACCGGCGGAGCTGGAGGACGGGGTCTTCATCGGGCCCGCCGCCGTCCTGACCAATGATCCCTACCCTCGTTCGACCGGTCTGGACGGCGAGCTCAAGCGCCCGGACGACTGGGAGGCCCACGGAGTGGTCGTCAGGGAGGGCGCCGCCGTCGGCGCGCGGGCGGTCGTCCTGGCGGGCCGGATCATCGGCCGCTGGGCGCTGGTCGCGGCGGGCGCGGTCGTGACACGGGACGTCGCCGACTTCGCGCTGGTGGCGGGCGTGCCCGCGCGCCGGATCGGCTGGGTCGGGCACGCCGGCGAGCCCTTGGAGGACGAAGGCGGCGGGCACTGGCGGTGCCCGCGTACGGGCGATCGCTACACGGAGAGCGACGGACGCCTCAGCCCGGCCGGAGGATGACCCGGCGCCTCACTGCGCCAAGGCCGAATGCGGACAACCCAGACCTCGCTTTCCGCCGTATATTCGGAGTCGCATTACCGAGGACTGCTTCATTTGGCGATCTGACCGCGCGCCAGCGGACGCGGGTTTCGGAGGTTGAGGAATCCGTTTTCGGCTTCCGCTCAGCCGGGGGAAATCATGGCCAGTGCAGGGCTAAGGCTGTTAGTAAGAGGGCTTCTCCTCGCGGCCGCGGTGTTTCTCATCATGGCGATCGCCGGATCGAAGGCGCACGCCGCCGGTCCGTGCGATTCCGGCGGAAATCTCGTGGCCTGCGAGAATACAAAACCGGGGTCGCCGAGCACGGAGTGGGACAAGATCTCCGGCGGCGGCCAGACAATCGAGGGCTACGCCGCCGAATTCAGCGTGAACGCCGGGGAGACCGTGCACTTCAAGGTCAATACCCCGGCCCGGAGCTATTCGATCGACATCTACCGGATGGGCTACTACGGCGGCGACGGCGCCCGGAAGATCGCCAGCATCACCCCGTCCGCCTCCCTCCCGCAGACGCAGCCGTCGTGTCTCAGCGACGACGCCACCGGGCTGATCGACTGCGGCGACTGGAAGGTCTCGGCGAGCTGGCCGGTGCCGGCCACCGCCGTCTCGGGGATCTACTTCGCGCACATCTCCCGTACCGACGGGAGCAACGACGACAACCACATCGTGTTCGTGGTCCGCAACGACGCCAGCCACTCGGACGTGGTCTTCAAGACCTCCGACACCACCTGGCAGGCGTACAACAGCTGGGGCGGCAACAGCCTCTACACCGGCGACAGCACGGCCGCGCCGGGCCGGGCCGTCAAGGTCAGCTACAACCGGCCTTTCAACACGCGCGAGTCGACCCCCTGGGGCCGTGACTTCGTCTTCGCCAACGAGTACCCGATGGTGCGGTTCCTCGAGGCCCAGGGGTACGACGTCACCTATCTGAGCAGCATCGACGCCGACGCGCGCGGCTCGCTCCTGAAGAACCACAAGGTCTTCCTGTCCGTCGGGCACGACGAGTACTGGTCCGCCGGCGAGCGCGCCAACGTCGAGGCCGCCCGGGACGCGGGAGTGAACCTCGGGTTCTTCAGCGGCAACTCGGTGTTCTGGAAGACCCGCTGGGAACCGAGCACCGACGGCACCTCGACCCCGTACCGCACGCTGGTGACGTACAAGTCGACGAGAGACAACGCGCAGACCGACCCCACCGGGACCTGGACGGGCAGCTGGCGGGATCCGCGGTTCAGCCCGCCCGCCGACGGCGGCCGCCCGGAGAACGGCCTGATGGGCACGATCTGGACGGTCAACTGCTGCGGCGTGGCCATGAAGGTGCCGGCGGCCGACGGGAAGATGCGGTTCTGGCGGAACACCCCGGCCGGAAGCCAGTCCGCGGGCGCGACCCTGACCCTGCCCGACCTGACGCTCGGCTACGAGTGGGACGAGGACCTGGACAACGGGTTCCGGCCGGCGGGGCTCATCGACATGTCCTCCACGACGGCCGACGTACCGGAGAAGCTCGTCGACTTCGGCGTCAACGTCGCCCCGGGGACCGCCACCCACCACCTGACGCTCTATCGCGCGCCGAGCGGCGCGCTCGTCTTCGGCGGCGGGACCGTGCAGTGGTCGTGGGGGCTGGACGCCGTCCACGACGGCCCCGACGGCGCGCCCACGGCCCCGGACCCGAGCATGCGGCAGGCCACGATCAACCTGCTGGCCGACATGAACGTCCAGCCGCTGACGTTGCAGAGCGACCTGAGGGTGGCCACGGCCTCCACCGACCACACGGCGCCGACCTCGACGGTCACCTCTCCGGCCGCGAACGCGAGCATCGCCAACGGCAGCACCGTCACGATCAGCGGCACCGCCTCCGACGCCGGCGGGCAGGTGGGCGGCGTCGAGGTGTCCATCGACGGCGGGACGACCTGGCATCCCGCGAACGGCCGCGCGACCTGGACCTACTCGTGGGACGCGACCGGCGCCGGCCCGGTGACGATCAGGACGCGCGCGACCGATGACAGCGGCAACATCGAGACGCCGGGCTCCGGGCGCACCGTCAACGTCACGTGCCCCTGCGGGCTGTTCGGGCAGTCGGCCACTCCGGCGACCCCGGCGGAGAACGACGCGACCCCGCTCGAGGCGGGCGTCAAGTTCCGCGCGGGCGTCGACGGCTGGGTCACGGGCGTGCGCTTCTACAAGGGCACCGGCAACACCGGCACGCACACCGGCAGCCTGTGGGCCGCCGACGGCACCCGCCTCGCCACCGCGACGTTCACGAACGAGACCTCGACCGGCTGGCAGTCCGTCTCCTTCCCGGTGCCGATCCACGTCACCGCCGGCACGACCTACGTCGCGTCGTACTTCGCGCCGGCCGGGCACTACGCCGCGGACGCCGCGTACTTCGCCTATCAGCCCAAGAACTCCCCGCCGCTCACCGGCCTGCGGGCGGGCACGGACGGCGGCAACGGCGTCTACCACGCCGGCGGGGCGGGCTTCCCCACGACCACCTACAACGGCGGCAACTACTGGGTCGACGTCGTGTTCAACACGGTGGAGCCGCCGGACACGACGCCTCCCGCGGTGATCGACTCGACGCCCTACGCGGGGTCCTCCAGCGTGCCGACGGCCGTCCTGCCGTCGGTCACGTTCGGCGAGCCGGTGCGGGCCGGGTCGGCGTCGTTCACCCTCAAGGACTCCGGTGGCACCGCCGTGGCCGGCAGCACCTCCCTGGACTCCGCGGGCACCGGCCTCACGTTCGTGCCGACCGGCCCACTGCCGGGCGGGACGACCTTCACGGCGACGGTGACCGGCGCCAAGGACGCCGCCGGGAACACGATGACGTCCTTCTCGTACTCGTTCACGACCGCGAAGCCACGGCCGGCGGCGGGTCAGTGCCCGTGCAGCATCTGGGCCGACGACACCGCGCCGTCCGTCGAGGGCGTGAACGACCCGAACGCACTGGAGCTCGGGGTCAAGTTCACCCCGGACACGAGCGGCTTCGTCAGCGGGATCCGGTTCTACAAGGGACGGAACAACACCGGAACCCACACCGGCACGCTCTGGACCGCGGGCGGCACCCAACTCGCCACGGCCACGTTCTCAAGCGAGTCGACGCTCGGCTGGCAGGAGGTCCGCTTCTCCTCGCCGGTGGCGGTGACGGCGGGCACCACCTATGTCGCGTCGTACCACACGACGACCGGCTGGTTCTCCGCCGACGGCGGCGGCCTGAGCCGCGCGGTCGACGACCCGCCGCTGCACACCGTCGCCGACGGGGCGGACGGCGTGTTCGCCTACGGCGCGCACGCCTTCCCCAACCAGAGCTACAACACCACGAACTACTGGGTGGACGTCGTCTTCACCCTGCCGCCCGACACCACGCCCCCGACGGTCGCGTCGACGAACCCCTCGAACAACGCGACGAGCGTTCCGGCGGGCGCCCCGGTGAAGGTCACCTTCAGCGAGGCCGTGCAGCCCTCGTCACCGGTGTTCACGCTGAAGAATCCCGGTGGCACCGCGATCGCCGGCAGTACCGCGTTCGACGCCGCGTCCAGGGTCCTCACGTTCACGCCGTCGAGCCCGCTCGCCGCGGGCACGAAGTACACCGCGAGCGTCAGCGGGGCGAAGGACGTCGCGGGCAACACGATGCAGGGGACGACCACGTGGTCGTTCACCACGAGCGGATCGTGTCCGTGCACGCTCTTCCCGAGCGACGCCGCGCCCGTCACGGCCTCCGCCGGCGACACCGGCTCGGTCGAGCTGGGCGTCAGGTTCACCCCGGACACAAGCGGGTGGATCTCCGGGGTGCGCTTCTACAAGGGGGCCGGCAACACCGGCACGCACACCGGCAGCCTCTGGACCACGGGCGGCACCCGGCTGGCCACCGGCACCTTCACCGGCGAGACGGCGTCGGGCTGGCAGACCCTGGCGTTCTCCGGGCCGGTGCAGGTCACGGCCGGCACGACGTACGTCGCCTCGTACCACGCGCCGAACGGCCACTACGCGGCGGACGGCGGCTACTTCTGGAACGCCCTGGACAACGCGCCGCTGCACGCCCCCGCGAGCGGCGCGTCGGGCGGCAACGGCCTGTACTCCTACGGTTCGGGCACGCGCTTCCCGAACGAGTCCTACGGCGGGTCGAACTACTGGATCGACCCCGTCTTCTCGACCGCCCAGCCGGGCGACGTCACGCCACCGACGGTCGACGCGTCGAACCCGGTCAGCGGCCAGACGAGCGTGCCGCCGGGCACCGGCATCTCCGCCACGTTCGGCGAGGCGGTGCAGGGCGGCACCGTCCAGTTCGCGGTCACCCCGTCCGTGACGGGCTCCGTGACGTACGACTCCGCGACCAGGACCGCGACCTTCCAGCCGCCGGCGCCCTGGCCTGGAACACCGCGTACACGGTGAAGGTCACCGGCGCCAAGGACATCGCCGGCAACACGATGACGGCCGCGTACACCTGGTCGTTCACCACCGCGCGGCAGCCGACCCCGGGCACGTGCCCGTGCTCGATCTGGGCCGACAGCGCGATCCCGCAGGTCACGGACGTGGACGACCCGAACTCTGTGGAGCTCGGCGTCAGGTTCACCTCCGACACCGCCGGGTGGGTCACCGGCGTCCGGTTCTACAAGGGGCCCGGCAACACCGGCACGCACACCGGCACCCTGTGGGCCGCCGACGGCACCAGGCTGGCCACCGTGACGTTCTCCGGCGAGTCGGCGGCGGGCTGGCAGGAGGCGCACTTCTCCACCGCGGTCGCCGTCGCCGCGAACACGACCTACGTGGTGTCCTACCTCGCGCCGAACGGCGAATACGCGGCCGACTCCGCCGCGCTCGCCGGGGCGGGCGTCGACGCCCCGCCGCTGCACGCCCTGCAGTCCGGCGGCCTCTACGGGTACGGCGCCGGGGGCTTCCCGCCGAACGCGAGCACCGCGAACTACTGGGTGGACGTCGTCTTCACCACGACCGCCCCGTCGGCGGCGCCGGCCGCGTGCCGAAGAACAGCCCGTCGCCGACGCCTACGCCATCGACGCCACCGTCGACCACACCACGCGAAGGAGAACACCGTTGACGGACGCAGTGGGACTGGCGGTCATCGGGGCCGGCTACTGGGGGCCGAACCTCGTACGGACCGCTCAGGCGACCCCGGCTCTGCGGCTGGAGTGGCTGTGCGACCTGGACGAGGAGCGGGCGCGCACCGTGCTCGGGGCCTACACGACGGTCCGGGTCACGACGTCCTACGAAGCGGTCTTAGACGATCCCGCCGTCGACGCGGTCGCGATCGCGACACCGGCCGCCACCCACTTCGATCTCGTACGGTCGGCGCTCGAAGCGGGCAAGCACGTGCTCGTCGAGAAGCCGCTCACGATGTCGGCCGCCGAGGGCCGCAAGCTCGTCGACCTGGCCGACCGGACCGGCCGCGTGCTCATGTGCGACCACACCTACTGCTACACCCCGGCGGTCCGGCGGATCCGCGAGCTGATCCACGGCGGTGAGCTCGGCGACGTGCAGTTCGTCGACTCCGTCCGCATCAACCTCGGGCTGGTGCAGTCCGACATCGACGTGCTGTGGGACCTCGCCCCGCACGACCTGTCGATCCTCGACTTCGTGCTCCCGGAGAGGGTCGCCGCCGTCGCCGCCCACGGCAGCGACCCCATCGACGCCGGCCGCGCCTGCGTGGCGCACCTGACGCTGTGGCTGACGTCGGGGGCGATGGCCCACGTCCACGTCAACTGGCTCAGCCCGACCAAGATCCGCACCACCGTGATCGGCGGGTCGCGTCGGACGGTCGTGTGGGACGACCTGGACCCGCTGCGCCGGGTCTCGGTGCACGACCGGGGCGTGGACCGCGTCCCCCAGGGACCCGACCAGCGCCGGGAGGCGCTGATCTCCTACCGGCTGGGCGACATCCACGTGCCCGCCCTGCCGGAGCAGGAGGCGCTGCGCGGGGTGATGACCGAGTTCGCCGCCGCCATCAACGAGTCCCGGCCGGCGCTCACCGACGGCCGCGCCGGCCTCCGCGTGATCACCCTGCTCGAGGCGGCGTCGCGCAGCATCGCGAGCGGCGGAGCGACCATCCCGACGAAGGAGAACGCGTGATCGAAGGTAGCCGCTGTCTCGTCACCGGCGGAGCCGGGACCATCGGCTCGACCATCGTCGACCAGCTCGTCGCCGCGGGCTGCGCGGACGTCGTCGTCCTGGACAACTTCGTCCGCGGCCGGCCGGAGAACCTCGCCGGCGCGCGGGAGAGCGGCCGGGTACGCGTGGTCGACGGCGACATCCGTGACGGCGCGCTCGTACGGTCGCTGCTCGACGGCGTGGACGTCGTCTTCCACCAGGCCGCGATCCGCATCACCCAGTGCGCGGAGGAGCCGCGGCTCGCGCTGCAGGTCCTCGTCGACGGCACCTACGAGGTGGTCGAGGCGGCAGCCGAGCGCGGGGTGCGCAAGGTCGTCGCGGCCTCCTCGGCGTCCGTGTACGGCCTCGCGGAGGAGTTCCCCACGCCGGAGCGCCACCACCCGTACGCCAACGACACGCTGTACGGCGCGGCGAAGACGTTCAACGAGGGGCTGCTGCGCAGCTTCCACGCGACGCACGGCCTCGACTACGTGGCCCTGCGCTACTTCAACGTGTACGGCCCGCGGATGGACATCCACGGCCTCTACACCGAGGTGCTGATCCGCTGGATGGAGCGCATCGAGTCCGGCCGGCCGCCGCTCATTCTCGGCGACGGCGCCCAGACCATGGACTTCGTCTTCACCGAGGACATCGCGCGGGCGAACCTCCTGGCGGCCGACGGCGACGTCACCGACGAGGTGTTCAACATCGGCAGCCGCACCGAGACCAGCCTCCGCGAGCTGGCCGAGGCGCTGCTGCGGGCGATGGACGCGGACCTCGGGCTCGAGTTCGGCCCGGCCCGGACCGTCAACGCGGTGACCCGGCGTCTCGCGGACGTGTCGAAGGCCGAGGAACGCCTCGGCTGGAAGGCCGAGATCGGCCTGGACGAGGGCCTGCGCCGGCTCGTTCGCTGGTGGCGGTCGCAGCGTTGAGCGGGCCGAGCGGCACCTGCCCGCGCCCGGTGAGCGGCGCCTGCCCGCGCCCGGTGAGCGGGCCGAGCGGCGCCTGTCCGCGCCGGCCGCCGGACGCGGGCAGGCCACCGGACGCGGGCGGGCGGCGATCCGGTGCCGTGGGCGCCTCATGAGCCTGGTCGTCTACTTCGGCGGCACCGGCTACGACGGGGTCGCGGGCACGGACCGGCGCATGGCCGACGAGCTCGCCGCCCTGACGCCCGTCCTCTACGTCGACCCGCCGCGCTCGGTGCTGACCCCCCTGATCCACCCGCACCTCGCGGCGTCGCTGCGCGGTCCGGCGTTGCGCGAGGTGCGCGCGGGCCTGTGGTGGCTCACCCCGCGCGTGCTGCCCGGCGCGCAGCGCCCCGGCATGCGCCCCGTCACCGACGCGCTCATCCGCCGGGCGGCCCGTCGTGCGGCCGCCCGGCTCGGGATGCGCGTGCCGGCGGTGGTCGTCGCGGGTCCCGGCGACCTGCTCGGCGCCGTGCCGGGTGCGCGCGCCGTGTACTACGCCACCGACGACCTCGTGGCGGGCGCGGCGCTGCTGGGCCAGTCGGCACGGCACCTGCGCGCGGCGCAGGCCCGGCAGCTCGCCCGCGCCGACGCGGTCGCGGTCGTCTCCCCCGTGCTGCGGGAGAGGCTCCCGGGGGCGGTGGTGATCCCGAACGGCTGCACGCCCGTCGACGCCGACGCGGCGCCGTGGCCCGGCGACGTGCCCGGGTCCTTCGCCGGTCCGGTCGCCGGGTTCGTCGGGCACATCAACGCGCGGATCGACCTCACGCTCCTGGAGGCCGTCGCGGGCTCCGGACGCCCGCTGCTGCTCGTCGGCCCGCACGACCCGTCGTACGAACCGGCGCGCTTCGCGGCCCTGGTCGCGCGGGAGAACGTGTGCTGGACGGGACGCAAGCCCGCCGAGGAGCTGGCGTCGTACCTGAGGGTCATCGACGTGGGCCTCACGCCGTACGCGACCAGCGATTTCAACCGGGCCAGCTTCCCGATCAAGACCCTCGACTACCTCGCCGCCGGCCGTGGCGTGGTCTCGACCGACCTGCCGGCGACGGCATGGCTCGGCACGGACCTCGTGCGCACGGCGACCCGCGACGGCTTCGCGACCGCCGTCGAGAAGGAGCTGGCTGTGCCCCGGACGCCGGAGCTCCAGGCACGGCGACGCGCCTTCGCGGAACGGCACACCTGGTCCCGGCGGGCTCGCGACCTCGCCGCCCTACTCGGATTGGAGAACGATTGATCCCCGTGATCAGGCCCGTCCTGGGCGATGAGGAGGCGGCGGCCGCCGCCGAGGCCGTACGGTCCGGCTGGGTGGCGCAGGGGCCACGGGTCGCGGAGTTCGAGCGCGCGTTCGCCGGCCGCGTCGGCGCCGGCCACGGCGTGGCCACGTCGTCGTGCACGACCGCGCTGCACCTGGCGCTCCTGCTCGTGGGCGTGGGCGCCGGGGACGAGGTCGTCGTGCCGTCGCTGTCGTTCATCGCCACCGCGAACGCCGTGCGGTACTGCGGCGCCACCCCGGTCTTCGCCGACGTCGACGCGGCCACCGGCAACGTCACGGCCAAGACCGTCGAGACGGCCATCACCGCACGGACCCGCGCGGTGATCGCCGTCGACCAGGCCGGCGTGCCGTGCGACCTCGACGAGATCACCGCGCTCGGCGTCCCGGTGATCGAGGACGCGGCCTGCGCGGCGGGCTCGACCTATCGCGGCCGGCCGGTCGGCGCGGGGGCCGAGATCGCCGCCTGGTCCTTCCACCCGCGCAAGCTGATCACGACCGGCGAGGGCGGCATGCTCACCACGAGCTCCGGCGACCGGGCACGGCGGGCGCGGCGGCTTCGCGAGCACGGGATGAGCGTGAGCGCCGCCGAGCGGCACGCCAGCCGGACGGCCATCGTCGAGGAGTACTCCGAGACGGGCTTCAACTACCGGATGACCGACATCCAGGCGGCGATCGGGCTCGTCCAGCTGAAACGCCTCGACGAGATCATCGCGCGGCGGCGTGCCCTGGCCGCGCGGTACCAGGAGCTGCTGCCCGGTTATGAGACGGCACGCGACCCGGCGTACGGCGAGACCAACTACCAGTCGTTCTGGATCGTGCTGCCCGACGACCACCCCATCGGCCGCGACGCCCTGCTGGCACGCCTCGCCGAGGAGGGGATCTCGGCCCGGCGCGGCATCATGGCCGCCCATCTCGAGCCCGCCTACGCCGGCACCACCGCCGATCTTCCGGTGACCGAACGGCTGACGCGGCGTTCCCTGATCCTTCCGCTGTTCCACGAGATGACCCATGCCGAGCAGGACCGGGTCGTCTCCGTCATCGCGGAGGCCCGGTGAAGATCCTGGTCTACCCGCACGCGATGGAGATCGGCGGCAGCCAGCTGAACGCGATCGAGCTGGCCGCCGCGGTCCGGGACCTCGGCCACGAGGTCGCCGTGATCGCGGAGCCGGGCCCGCTGGTCGAACGGGTGCTCTCGCTCGGCCTCGAACACCTGCCCCTGGACGCCGGCCGGCGACGGCCCTCCCCCGCGACCGTACGGCTCCTGCGCCGGCTGATCGCCGAGCGCGGGTACGACGTCGTCCACGGGTACGAGTGGCCGCCCGGGATCGAGGCGTTCTACGCGGCGGGCCGGCGGGCGGCGGCCGTGTGCACGGTGATGTCGATGTCCGTCGCGCCCTTCCTCCCGGCGTCGCTGCCGCTCGTGGTGGGCACGCACGAGCTCCGCGAACGCACGGCCGGAGGGCGGTCCGGCCCGGTCCATCTCATCGAGCCGCCGATCGACGTGGACGCCAACGCGCCGGGGCACCCGGTACACGAGTTCAGGGCACGGTTCGCGCTCGATGAGGACCATTTCGACGTGGTGGTCGTCGGCCGCCTCGTCCAGGAGCTCAAGCTCGAAGGGGTGCTCACGGCCGTCGACGTCGTCGGCGAGCTCAGCCGGGAGCTGCCGATCCGGCTGGTCATCGTCGGCGACGGCCCGGCCCGGCCGGCCGTCGAGGCCCGCGCGGAGCGGGTCAACGCGGACCTCGGCCGCCGCGCCGTCGTCCTCACCGGGCGGCTCGACGATCCACGCCCGGCGTACGCCGCGGCGTCGGTCGCGCTGGCGATGGGCGGCTCGGCGCTGCGGGCGCTCGCCTTCGCCCGCCCGCTCATCGTCCAGGGCGAGCGGGGTTTCTTCGAGCTGCTGACGCCGGAGTCGTGCGGCCGGTTCCTGAAGCAGGGCTGGTACGGCCTCGGCGACGGGAACGGGGCCGCCCGGCTGGCGACGATCCTCCGCGAGCTGGCCGCCCACCCGGAACGCGGCGCGGAGCTCGGCGCGTACGGCCGGGACCTGGTCGTCCAGCGCTTCGGTCTCCGGCGGGCGGCGCGCGTCCAGGAGCAGATCTACCGCGAAGCGCTCGCCTGGCACTCGCCGGCCCGTGAGCTGGCGAGCACCGCCGGCCGGGTGATGGCGTACAAGCTCCGCCGCCGCTACCGGCGGATGCGCGGCACGGCCGCGCGCGACGACTTCAACGCGGTGCGCGGGCCGGACTCGCGCCCAGTGAGCCGTCCCGTGGGCTCGCGATGACGCTGTTCCGGCAGGCGTCCCGCGCCCTCGGATGGAGCTTCCTCAACACCATGCTGGGGCGGTTCGGCACGCTCGCCATCGGCATCCTGCTCGCCCGGGTCCTCGGCCCGGAGGAGTTCGGTGTCTTCGCCGTCGCGATGGTGGCGCTGCTCGCGGTGCTGAGCTTCAACGAGCTCGGCGTGAGCCTGGCGATCGTGCGCTGGCCCGGCGAGCCACGGGAGATCGCGCCGACCGTGGCGACCATCTCGGTGATCTCCAGCGGGCTCGTCTACGCGGGCTGCTTCGCCGGGGCGCCCGCCTTCGCGGCGGCGATGGGCGCGCCCGCGGCCACCGGGGTCATCCGGCTGCTCACGCTCAGCGTGCTGGTCGACGGCCTGGTCGCCACTCCGGCGGCCATGCTGCAGCGGGCCTTCCGCCAGGACCGCAAGATGATCGCCGACCAGGTCAACAGCTGGGGCGGGGCGGCCGTGTCCGTCGCGCTCGCCCTCTCCGGCTGGGGAGCGATGAGCCTGGCGGTCGGGCGGCTCGCGGGCGCCGTCGGCTCGGGCGTGCTGCTGGTGGCCTTCTCCGCCGAGCGCCTGCGGTTCGGCTTCGACCGCGCGGTGGCGCGAAGGCTGCTGCGGTTCGGGCTGCCGCTCGCCGGGTCGAGCGTCGTCGTCTTCGCGGTCGGCGCCGTGGACCAGTTCGTGGTCGGCGACGTGCTCGGCGCCACCGCGCTCGGCTTCTACGTGCTGGCCTTCAACCTGTCGAACTGGCCGGTGGGCATGTTCTCCCAACCGGTCCGCAGCGTCGCGCCGGCGGCCTTCGCCCGCCTCCAGCACGACGCCCCGGCGATGCGGCGCACGTTCCTGTCCACCGCGGGGCTGCTCACCGCGGTGACCCTGCCGGTGTGCCTGCTCCTCGGCGGGGCGGCCGGGCCGCTGGTCCGTTTCGTGTACGGAGCCCGGTGGGAACCCGCCGCCGCGGCCCTGTTCTGGCTGGCGCTGCTCGGCGGGCTCCGGATCCTCTTCGAGCTGATGTACGACTATTTCGTCGTCCTCGCCCGTACCCGCGCGGTGTTCGCGATCCAGGCCGTCTGGCTGTCCGTCCTGGTGCCGGCGCTGATCATCGGCGCGCGGCTGGACGGCATCGCCGGGGCCGCCGCCGCGCACGCCACCGTCGCCGCGCTCGTGCCGCTGCCGCTGTACCTGACACAGCTGCGCCGGGTGGGCATCGGCGTCCGCGCGGTCGGCGCCCGCGTCGCGCCGGCGGTGCTGGTCGCCTCGGTCGTCGGGCCCGCCGCCGTGCTGGTCCACCGCGCGATCCCCTTCGACCTGCTCGCCCTCGCCGTCGCCGGCACCGTCGCGGTCACCGCGACCGGGCTGCTGGTCTACCGGATGCGGGGCGCGCTCAGGGAACTGCGAGGAGCCGAACATGCGTGACCCGGGCGACCGGATGCGCGGCGCGCGCAGGGAATCGCGAGGAGCCGAACATGCGTGATCTGGTGATCGTCGGTGCGGGCGGCTTCGCGCGCGAGACCGCGCAGCTCGCCCGCGAACGCCTGCTGGGCTTCCTGGACGACGATCCGGCCAAGCAGGGCACGGACGTCGACGGCGTCCCGGTGCTCGGCGGGACCAAGGAGGTCCCGCCCGGCGCCCAGGTCGTCGTGTGCGTCGGGAGCCCGCGCGACAACGGCGTCCGGGCGCGCCTCGTCGACCGGCTCGACCTGCCGCCCGAGCGCTACGCCACACTCGTACACCCGACCGCCTGGGTGTCGGCGTCGTCGCGGATCGGCCCGGGCTCGGTGCTGCTCGCGCAGGTCGTGCTCACCGCGTCGGTGCGGGTCGGCGCGCACGTCGCGATCATGCCGCACGTCACCCTGACCCACGATGACGTCGTGGCGGACTTCGTCACCATCGCCTCGGGAGTCCGGCTCGCCGGGGGCGTGCACGTGGGGCGAGGCGCCTACCTGGGCTCCGGCGCGCTCGTCCGGGAGGGCCGCACGATCGGCCCGGGCGCCCTGGTCGGCATGGGCGCGGTCGTCACGCGCGACGTACCGGCCGGAGAGGTCTGGGCCGGCAATCCGGCGCGCCACCTGCGCCACGTCTCCGAGGAGCACCGCCATGCCTGACGTCCCCTTCGTCGACCTCGCCGCCGCGCACGCCGAAGTCGCGCACGAGATCCGGGCGGGCTTCGACCGGGTGCTCGACACCACCGCGTTCGTCCAGGGGCCCGACGTCGCCGCCTTCGAGCGGGAGTACGCCGCCTTCTCCGGCGCGGCCCACTGCGTCGGCGTCGCCAACGGCACCGACGCGCTCGAACTCGCGCTCCGCGCGCTGGGATGCGGGCCGGACCGCGAGGTCGTCCTCCCCGCGAACACGTTCGTGGCGACCGCCGAAGCGGTCGTCCGAACCGGCGCGCGTCCCGTCCTCGTCGACGTCGACCCCGACCATCTGCTGCTCGAACCCCGCCTTCTGCTGTCGGCGATCGGGCCGCGGACGGCCGCGATCGTGCCGGTGCACCTGTACGGTCAGCTGCCGCCGATGGCCGCCATCGCGGCGCACGGGATCCCCGTCGTGGAGGACGCGGCCCAGTCGCAGGGGGCGTCCCAAGACGGCCGCGGCCTCTTCGGCCGGCTCGCCGCGACCAGCTTCTACCCCGGCAAGAACCTCGGCGCGTACGGCGACGCGGGAGCCGTGCTCACCGACTCCGCCGACCTGGCCCGCGCGGTGCGGCTCCTCGGCGACCACGGCAGCGAGGTGAAGTACCGCCACGAGACGCTCGGCTTCAACTCCCGCCTGGACACCCTGCAGGCGGTCGTGCTGCGCGCGAAACTACGCCGCCTCGCGGACTGGAACGGACGCCGCCGCGTCGCCGCGGCGCGCTACGCCGCGCTGCTGGACGGCCTTCCCGACGTCACGCTGCCCACCGAGGCCCCCGGCAACACGCACGTCTGGCACCTGTACGTCATCCGCGTGCCCCGCCGCGACGAGGTGGCGAGGTCCCTGGCCGAGATGGGGATCCGGACCGGCATCCACTACCCCGTCCCGATCCACCTGCAGCCGGCCTTCCGCGACCTGGGACACGCCCCCGGAGACTTCTCCGTCACCGAGACGGCGGCGACGGAGATCCTCTCGCTGCCGATGTTCCCGCACATCACCGAGGAGCAGCAGGACCACGTCGCCACCGCCCTCCGCAAAGCCCTCTAGGGCTGCGCGCAGCAGCCTCAGCGGCCGGTCATGATCTGCCGAGGCCTTCGGCGCGTGCATCGCTGATCGCCACCAGCAGACGGCTGGATCTTCACTCCCTGTGAGTTCTGAGGGAGAGGCTGATGCGGCGACGATTCAGGTCCATGTCGAGGATGGCGGCGATGACCTCATCGCCTATCGCCACCACTTCCTCGGGGTCATCCACGCCGTGGTCGGCCAGTTCGGTGAGATGGACCAAGCCTTCGACGCCTTTCGCGACGCGGACGAACGCGCCGAACGGCACCAGTTCGGTGACGGTGCCCGGGACCGTCTCGCCGACCTGATGAACTTCGGCGTACAGCCGCCAGGGATCAGGCTGAAGCGCCTTGAGGGACAAGCTCACGCGCTCCCGCCCCCAGTCGATGGCGAGGATCTCGGCGCGGATCTTACGGCCGATGGGGGCGACGTCGTCCACTGAGTCGAAGTGCTCCCAGGACATCTCGGGGACACGGAGGAAGCCGAGACCGTGACCCAGCTCATGGTCCAGGTCCACGTGCACACCGACGTCGTCCAGGCCGGTCGCAACGGTGCCGGGGACGACGTCCCCGACCCGCAGCGAGTCGAGCAGCGACCGCCGCTCGTCGGCCTGGGTGCGGTTGGCGCGCCACCGTGCCCGTAGGACGCCGTCGGCGTCCGGCAGCACCCCGGCGAGCAGCGGGCGGCGTTCGCTCGGATCCAGCGGGACCAGCGCGGCCCGCCGACCCGGTCCGGCCGGGATCGCCGCGTAAGCGGCATCGGACTTGCCCATCCACGGCTCGGCGATGCGCACCGGACTGAAGCCTCCGTCGGAATTCTGCTCGACGAGCAGTTCGAGGCGCTCCCCGCCCAGGACGGCGGCACGGATCGCCTCGATGTCCTCGGTGAGGCCCGGCCACACCGTCAGCCGGGCCCGCGGGGTCAACCCCGAGCGGACGGCCTTGACCTCTCTTGCGCTGGTCAGGCGATGCCAGCGGCGGGCGTTGCCGATGTACAGCTCTTCCAGCAGCACCTCGTCATGCTCAGCGATCAGGCCGTCCAGTTCGCTCCAGAAGGCGTCATCTGCGGGCCGCTGAGTGTCCGTCTCGTCGAAGGCCGGATCGTAGGGGGACAGTGCGACCGGTTCGGTGAACAACCCCAGCGCGCGGGTGCGCACCACGGTGTCCTCCTGCGGTCGATCACTGCCGACGTAGAAATCGTCCTTATCCCCGACGTGGAGGAAGAACCTGTTCTCCGTATGCAGTCGGCACCAGGCGCCTTCACGCAGCACCATGGCGCGCAGCAGCCCGAGCCCGGTGGCGAGCGGGACGCGCGCGCCGTCGTGATAGCCGGCCAAGTCGTCGGGGAAGAGCCCGGACAGGCCGTGCCGTCCCCAGTCCGCGTGGGCAGAGAAGGAGAAGAAGCCGCCGAGCATCGGGTTGTCGATCGCCAATTGGTCGACACCGGCGTCGAGCGCGAATTCGGCCGCCGCTGCGACACAGGCAGCGGCAACGCGTTCCCGTGAGTAATACGGGACAACCGATCTGCCGCGGTCCGTTTCCTCCCACTCAGCGGGGGCGTACGGGGTGATCCGGTACACGAAGGGCGCCATGTCAGCGCCTCGCGCGGCTCAAAGTCGCCCCAAGGGCCAGTCGCGGGTTGGCAGGGGAAGCGATCATGGGCGCAGCTTACAGACGCTGGAACAGGGTCTAGCGCCGCGTTCGAGAGAACTGACTGCTTGACTCATGGCCAAATGGTGCTAATAATACTAGCACCATGAGATGGACTGTTGATCACTCATCCCCGGACCCGCTGCAGCATCAGATCGCCGGCTGCGTCCGCCACGGGGTGGCATCGGGCGAGCTGACCACCGGTGAGCAGCTTCCGCCGGCCGCCGAGCTGGCGATGGCCCTGTCCGTCGACCGCAACACCGTGCTCGCCGCCTACCGACAGCTGAGAGACGAGGGCCTGCTGGAGTTCCGCCGGGGGCGCGGAGCCCGGGTGACCTCGGCAGGTGCACCGCTGGCCTCGGTCACCGAGGCGGCCCACGCGCTGATCGCCGTCGCCCGCGCCCAGGGGCTCGGCCGTACCGAACTGATCCGCCTCATCGAGGAGCTGACATGACCGCATCCGGGTTCTCCGGCGCCGGCCGGAACTCGATCTACACCGGCCGCGTGACCAACTGGCCCATGGTGGCCGGCAGCGCCGTACTGCTGCTGACGCTGCTGATCCTGGGAGGGGGGCCGAACGAGAGCTGGCGGGACCTGGCACCGATACTGATCTCCGTCGCCGGCGTGGTCCTCTACGCTCTTGTCGGGTCCAGCGTCAGAATAACGGCCGGCCCCAACGGAGTCTCCATTCATTTCGGAGCACTCGGATGGCCACGCTGCGCCTACCGCCTCGACCAGATCAAGCGCGCCGAAGTGATCGACCTCCACCCCTTGTTCGTCGCCTTCGGTTTCTGGTGGACCCCACGACGCACCTGCTACACCGTCCGCTCCGGCCCCACCCTGCGGCTGCTGCTGAGCAACGGCCGCACCGTCACCGTCACCACGCCCCACCCCCACGCGGCCGCCACCGCCATCAACGACGCGAAGGCGCGACGGGGCGGCGAACACATCTAGCACCTGCAACGCGCGGTGCAGATGCTCCAGCACGCACACCACGTAAGCGTCCCGCTCCACCGCCCCCTTCGGTCAGGGGCCGGCGGCGATCTCGAGGATGGCGAGGAAGGCGGCGGTGGCCTCGCCGGGGCTGCGGGTGCCGTTCAGCATCTCCTCCAGCCACTGCTCGCGGATGAGGCCGGTGGCGGCGACCGGCTCCAGCACGTCCGGACAAGCCCTCCAGTAGCGGACGAGCAGCTCGGTGACGGTCGGCACGCCGACGCCGGGGTTGCCGCTGTTCCGGACGCGCTGCCCGACCTTGCGGCTCGCCCGTCGCGCGAAGTCGTACGACGAGCGCAGCGGGCCCCTCGTCGGCAGGGTGTCCGGCCGGATCCCCGTGTCGAGGGGGATCCTCGCGAGTTCGGGGTCGAGCTCCATCAGCACGCGCGCGTTGAACCGCGACCCGCGCTTGTCCTCCGGTGCCAGCGACCGGGCGGCGGCCAGGAATCCGGGGTGCAGCAGCGGGCTGAGCGTCACGTAGCGCAGGCACGCGCCGGTGAGCGTCGCGCCGACCCAGCGATGGGCGCGTTCCCGCACGTAGAACTCGTCGGTCGCCGTCAGCCAGTCGGTGTCGTAGGCGGCGAACACGTCCCGGAGGGTGGCCAGCGTGGCGGCTTCGGTCTCGGCCGCGTACTCGGGGTCGAACATCGCCGGGTCGGCCGGTTCGAGGGTGAAGACGCGCCACCTCGCCAGCCGGTCGACCAGCGCCGGGGTGGGGCGATGGTGCTGCCGCTGCGCCGGGTAGTAGAAGGCCCGGGCCGTCTCGCCGCCGAACCCGTTGATCCGCGGCTCGCCCGGGGCCCGGGCCTCCGCCCAGTCGAGCACGGCGAACGCGATGGGGCTGCCGAGCCCGTCGCTGCGCAGCGCCGCCCGGTGCACGAGGTCGTACGCCTGCGCGGGGTCGAGCGCGGCCAGGCCGCCGAGATCGATGACCTGGCGCCTTAAGCCGTACGCCTCCGCCAGGCGGGTGGCGACCGTGTGGTCCCGGCTCTCGGCCGAGGAGAGCGTCAGCGCCCGCAGCCCGCGCCGGCGGTCCGGTGGGACGGCGGCGAGGAGCACGCGCGAGTCCAGGCCACCGGAGAGCTGCAGCACGGCGTCGGGATGCTCGTCCAGGGCGTGTTCCACATCGTCGCGGAGGACGCGCGCCGTGCTCCGGACCGGATCGTCCGCCGGTTCGAAGACGGGCATCGGATAGGGCTCCTCATGCAGCCGCCCGCCGGTGAGCCGCCAGCGATGGGCGGCCGGCAGTTTGGTGACCCCCTCGTACGGCGTCGCGACGCCCAGGTGGTGGCCGATGAGCCGGTACGCCCCCAGCGCCCGGAGGTCGAGCGGAGCCCCGGCGATCCGGGCGAGCAGCCGCGCCGAGGTGGAGATCGCCGCCCAGCCCTCACCCCGCACCCCGTAGATGTGGCGAAGTCCGAGGTGGTCGGTGGCGGCGGTGACGGCGTCCCCGTCGACGAGCACGGCCGCGTACGGCGCCGCGATGTCGCCGAGGCCGTCCCCGGACCGCAGCGGCCGGCGAGGTCGCTCGACGTCAGCGCCCCCTTCGCGTGGTCCCGCGACCCCAGGGACAGCGCGATGCCCGTGCCGGCACGCGGCTCGCCGGTCGCCCAGACGACGCCGCCGGGGAAGGACAGCCTCGCCGACTCCGGTCCGAAGGGGGCCTCCGCCGTCCGGCCGGACACCGCGAGGAACTCGCCGCATGTGATCGTCATTGGGTGCTCCGGGTGAGTTCGGACCGCGAGGCGGCGGACGGCTCCGCCGCGGACCGCGGCCGCAGCAACCGCCACAGGGCGCCGCAGCAGCCCAGGATGAGAAAGGTCAGGCCGCAGGTCATCGGGAACGACGCGGCGTCGAACACTCCGAAACTGAAGGCCGCGACGGCGACGCACGCGGCCAGGCACTGGGCCAGATGCCGGACCCGCGGATCGTCGCTCATCGCGCGGGCCCGCCGCGCCAGCCACCAGGCCGTGCCGAAGAGGCCGAGCAGGGCGACCACGCCGGTGGCCCCCATCTCCACGAGCGTGACGAGGTACTGGTTGTCGAAGATCCGGTAGAACTGCGGCAGGAACGTCCCGAATCCGCGCCCGAACCACGGGCTGCGCGCGAAGTAGTGCGCGGCCGCGTCGTAGTCGTGCGTCCGGTAGTTCGTGCTGCTGTCGTTGCCGATGTGAGTGATCAGCGACTTCACCGTGCCGAGCAGCCCCGGCGTGAGGACGTACAGCGCCCCGCCGAAGCACACGATGACCGCGTACGCGCGGCGCCGGGATCCGGCGTCCCAGGTGGGCAGGATCACCACCAGCGCGATGAACGCGCCCAGCACGGCCGACCGCGAGACCGTCATCATCATCGCCGCGGCGATGACGATGACCTGCGTCCACCGGATCCCCCGGCGCCCCTCCGGCGCGTACCGCGCGCCGTGGATGGCCAGCGGCAGGAGCAGCCCGAGCACCACGCCGAACTCGATCGGGTGGATGGCCGTTCCGGCGGGCCGGTTGAACTCGTCGCGCGGCACGGAGGAGAAGATGTGCGTCTGTTGGACCAGACCCGGGATATGGACATAGCGGGCCAGGTCGAGGCCGGTGAAGAACTGCGTGATCCCGACGACGCCCAGCAGCCCGCCGATCGTGGACATGCGGCGGTGCAGCACCTCGAGGTTGTCCACGCGTTCGACGCAGTCCGCCGTCAGCAGGGCGATGCCGGCCCAGCGGCGGCGATGATGAGACCGCGGTCGGCGCCGTTGAGCTCGAGCACCTGCAGCGGCCTGGTCATCGCCATGACGTAGCTGAGCAGCACGGCGATGAGGAAGGCGGCGATCGCGAGGCGCAGCGGCTGCCGCTCGCGGGCGACGGCCGACCGCGGGCTCAGCCAGGCGAAGCAGTACCAGAGGAAGTAGAGCACGGCGAGGACGCCCGCGGGCGTGCCCGCGGCGCCGAGCGAGCTGATGGCGTACTGCGACGGGATGAGCAGCAGGATGAGCACGTACGCGGTGAGGATCGTGACCGGCGCCGTGCGCGCCAGCGGCCGATGGATCTCCGTCACCGGGCCGTCCGCCGGCGATCGGTCACGGTGTCCACCACGACGGGAAGCGCGACACAGGCCAGGAGCTCCACGGCGACGACCATGACGAGCAGCCGCACCTTCTCCTTCGGCACGCGCCGCGGCTCCCGGCTCACCGCGATGACCTGGGTGCGCACCTTGGCGCGCTCGGACATCCCCGACTGCATCGTCGCGAGGCGCCGGGGGATCTCCGCGAGCAGCGCGTCGAGCGTCGACTGGATGTTGCGGGGGTTCACGCCGACGACCGCGACGTCCAGCGCCGGCTCCGCGTACACCGGCGCAGGGCTCAGCGTGTACGCGCTGGTGAAGCCGTGCCGGCGAAGGCTCTCGACCGTACGCGCGTCCATCACCGCGCGGCCGACCGCCTCCGCGGAGATGTGCAGTGAATCGGCGAACTGCTGATAGGGATTACCGCCAGCCTCTTTTGTCTGAATAGGAGAGGACAAAAATAGGACGCTCGCGGTGCCCTGATACGTCCACGGCAACGCCGTGTAGAAGAACGCGACCCCGCCGGACGACAGGAGCAGGAGAAGGAGCGTCAGCCACCACCATCGCGTCAGAGCGCGAAGAGTTCCGAGTAGATCCATCAGCCCCGTTCCCCCACCCGCATGGACCCATCCACAATAGATTTAGCCGGAGTTTCGCGCTATCGGGCCGTCGACGTATTCGTATGAGAAGATGGCAGGAGCCGATGACCATACAAGATTTCGCCCTCCTGCTCTGGCGGCACCCGGTGGTGGTCCTGCTGGCGATATTCGTCACCGCCGGTGCGGCGTTGCAGATCGTGATCGAGCGGCCGGCATATGAGACCCGCGCGGTGGTCAATTTCCTGATGCCTGGCTCGACCGGCTTCGAGAACTTCAACATCAGCCTCGTGGTCGAGGGCGCGGTGACCGCGCTGTCACTCGACTCGCAGGACGGCGCGGCGCGGGTGCGCCGCCAGGGCGGCACCGCCGACTACGACGTCGTGCTCGCCAACCGGGGGAACGACGAGCAGCCGATCCACGACCAGCCGTACGTGACCCTGATCGTCAACTCCCATGACCCCGCCCGGGCGTCCCGCACGCTCGCCGTCCTCATCGGCGTCCTCCGCGCCGACGTCCGCGACCGGCAGCTGGCGGCCGGGGCCCGCCCGGACGCGCTCATGACCACCCAGGTGGTGGCGAGCTCCGACCGGCCGATCCCGCTCGTCGCCCGCCGGACGCGCGCGCTCGCCGCGATCGGGGCGGCCGGTCTCCTGGCCATGCTGGTCGCGGCCCTCATGGCCGAGCGGCATCCGCGGCTCCGGCTCCGCCGCCTCCTCCGCTCCCAGGCGTGACGTCGTGACCGGCCGCACGCGCTTAACGACGGCGATCGTCATCGCGGCGGTCGCCGCGTCGGTCTCGGCGTTGCTCGTCGGCTGGGCGGCACGGGGCTCGCCGTCCTCCCGCCGAGCGGGACCGGGAGCCACCGCGGCACGGCCCGGAGCCTCCGCCGGCGGAACGACACGGCCGCCCTCCCAGATGCCCTCGCTCCAGCTCAGGTCGGGGCCGCCGTCGTCCGCGCCGTCGCGCTGGCCCGACGCCGCCACCACCGGACCACGGCCGGGCACCCGGCTCCAGGTACGGACCGGGACCATCAAGGTCACGACGGACGGCGCCGTGCTCGACGGGCTGGAGGTCCACGGCGACATCGTGGTCCTGGCCAGGAACGTCACCATCCGCAACTGCCGGGTCATCGGCGCGGGCGACTGGGCGATCCTGCAGCGCATGGAGGCCGGAAGCGGCGGGCTGACCGTCGAGGACACCGAGATCTCCGGTGGCGGCGGCCGCCCGCTGGAGTTCGGCGTGCTCAACTTCGCGGGCGACCTCACGGTCCGGCGGGTGAACGTCCACGCGATGATGTCGGCCGTCCAGACCAGCCAGGGGCTCATCGAGGACTCCTACTTCCACGACCCGAAGGACTTCCCCGGCGCGCACGTGACCCTCGTGGCCTCCGGCAGCGGACCGCGCCCGGGCATGACCTTCGTCGTCCGGCACAACGCCATCCTGAATCCCGGCGGCCAGACCGCCGCCGTAGCGCTCTACCAGGACTTCGGCCTCAACCACGACGTCCTCGTCCAGGGCAACCTGCTCGCCGGCGGCGGCTACACGGTGTACGGCGGAGCCGGCAAGTACGGCCGGCCGCACCACATCCGGTTCGTCGGCAACGTCTTCAGCCGCCGCTACTTCCGTAAGGGCGGGGCGTTCGGGTGGGGCACCACCTGGGACGGCTCCGGCCCCGGCAACCAGTGGAAGGACAACACGTGGGCGGACACCGGCGAACCCGTCCCCGCGCCGTGAGACACACCGGTTCTCAGACGCGGCGGAGCCAGATGGAGCCGGGTTCCTCGTGGGCGAGGGCGGCCGGGACGCGGTCCGGGTGTTCCTTCCAGAGCCAGGAGGAGAACAGCAGCACCTCCCAGTCGGCGTTGCCGACGAGGAACGCGTGCAGCAGGTAGTTCTCGGTCCAGTCGCGGCCTTCGCGCAGCCACGCCTCGGGGTATTCGAACGGCCAGAACACGTCGTGGATGTGCACCACGACGCCCGCCGCCAGCCGCGGCAGCACCTGGAGGTACAGCCAGACCACGTCGGATCCGGCCTTCGCGACGTGCGTGGAGTCGATGAAGAGCACGTCGCCCGCCCCGAGCGCGTCGTACGCGGTGAGGGGGACGTCCTGGACCGGCCGGGTCAGGAGCGTCACCGGGTCGCCCGCGCGCAGCACCGACAGCAGGCGGTCCGGGTACGGCTCGACGCAGCTCACCTCCAGGCCGGGCAGGTGGGCGTCCGCGGTGTCGAGGGCGAGGGCCGTGCTGTGCCCGGAGCCGATCTCCATCACGCGTTCGGGCCGCAGGTGACGGAGCATCGCCCGGTAGACCGCTCCGTCGCCGGCGCCGTACATCGGGTTGCCCGGCGCGTAGCGCGGCCCCTCGAAGGGCTCGGCCATCATCGGGGCGAGCTTCTCCGCGAGAGCGAGCTGGCCGGCGGCTCTCAGGTCGACGCCGGGCGCCGCGTGCGACGCCCGCCACTCGAGGGCCCGCCGCACGTCGGACGGTGCCGTCAGCGGGGAGTAGAAATGCCCGGGCGGCATCCAGGACGGGCGGGTCAGGGCGGCGGACAGGGCCCGCGCCGTGCGGCCCGCGCGCCGCAGCATCGGGTTACGCATGGTCGTCCGCTCTCCGGTGATCGGGGTCCCCCGGCCGGCTGTCCAGCCACATGGCCCCGTAGTCGATCTGCTCGGCCGATACGTCCGGAGACCGTGGCGGCGCGGGCGGCGGGCCGGTGGCGCGGCGGCGGCGGTCCGCCAGCGCCTGGACGAGCAGCAGCAGGCCGGCGGACACCCCGAGCGCGACGGCGAGAAGCTCGCCGAGCAGCTGGATCTTCGGTTTCCGGACACGGAGCGGCCGGTCGGTCGAGTTGACGACGTCGGCGGTGATGCGCGCGTCGGGTTTCAGGCCGCTCTGCAACGTCTCGAGCTGGGAGTTCACCGCCCCGATGAGGGCCTTGAGCGTCGTGCCGGTGGTGCGGGGATCGGAGCCGGTCACCGTGATCGACAGCACCGGTCCCGCCGAGTCGGGGGCGACACCGACCGTGTAGTGAGCGGTGTATCCCTGTTTGCGCAGGGACTGCACCGTCTGATCGTCCATCAGCCGGCGGCCCACGACCTCGGCCGACACCGTCAGCGAGGAGGCGAAGACGAGGTACGGATTGCCGCCGGCCTGCTTGGCGACGATCCGCGAGGAGAGGAAGACCATGTTGGCGTCGCCCTCGTAGGTCCACGGCAGGATCACCACGCCCGCCCCCAGGCCGGCGACCGTGAGCGCGAGCAGGACCGACGCGAGCCGCCACCGGGCACGGACGGCACGAAGTAAAACCCTCATCGATCTCCTACGGTCGCGGGCTCCCCATCACCTTGCCATGGCACGGTCCGGCGTGGAAGGGACGTCGGCCGTAGCCGTTCGTCGCCGGCCATGAGGACGTCGGCGACGCGCTCACCCGCCCGTCCGTCCCACAGGTCGGGAACGCGCCGCGGTGGCCGCTCGCGGATCACCTCCGCGACGGCCGCGGCGATCCGCCGCGGGTCGCGCCCGACGAGCCGGTTCGTGCCCTGCTCGATCGTGATCGGGCGTTCGGTGTTGTCCCGCAGGGTGAGGCAGGGCACGCCCAGCGCGGTCGTCTCCTCCTGGACGCCTCCGGAGTCGGTGAGCACGATCCGCGCGGACGCCTGCAGCGCGATGAAGTCCAGGTATCCGGCGGGCGGGATGAGCCGTACGCCGTCCGGAACCCCGATCGCGTCGAGGGGTCCCCGCGCCCGCGGATGGACCGGCAGCACCAGCGGGCACAGCCGCGCCGTGTCGCCGAGCGCCGCCATCAGGGTCCGCAGCGTGTCCGGGTCGTCGACGTTGGCGGGCCGGTGCAGGGTGACGAGGCCGTACCCGCCCGGCTGCAGGCCGAGGCGTCGCAGCACGTCCGACTCCAGCGCCCGGTCGAGGTTGGCGAAGAGGGTGTCGACCATGACGTTGCCCACGAGGTGGATCTGGTCGTCGCGGTACCCCTCACTCCGGAGGTTGACGACGGCGTCCGGCGACGGCGCGAGGAGGTGGTCGCTCACCCGGTCGGTGACGACGCGGTTGATCTCCTCCGGCATCGACCAGTCGCGGCTGCGCAGCCCGGCCTCCACGTGGGCGAGCGATGCCCCCGACTTCGCGGTCACGATGGCGCAGGCCATCGTGGAGTTGACGTCGCCGACCACCACGACGACGTCCGGGGACAGCTCGTCGAGGAGCGGTTCGAAGGCGGTCATCACCCGGCCGGTCTGCCGGGCGTGGCTGCCCGAGCCGGCGCCGAGGACGTGGTCGGGCGGGCGGATGCCGAGTTCGCGGAAGAACACGTCGTTCATGGCGGCGTCGTAGTGCTGGCCCGTGTGCACCAGCACGACCTCGGCGCCCCGCCGTTCCAGGGCGTCCATCACCGGCTTGACCTTCATGTAGTTGGGCCGGGCCGCGGCCACGCAGACGACTCGGCGCGCAGGGGTCACAGCCGCTCCACCTGGGGACCGGCCAGACGGCGCCGGCAGTCGAGGACGAGAGAGGCGTGCCGGGCGATCTCGTCGACGTCGAACGCGTCGTGGTCCGTGACCAGCACGACGATGTCCGCGGCCGCGAGCTCCTCGGGGGTGACCTCGACCCGGCGGACGATGCCGTCCACGGGGGTGGCCTCGACGACGTGCGGGTCGGCCCCGCTCACCCGCGCGCCCAGGGCGGTGAGCAGCTGGGCGGCGCGTACGGCGGGTGACTCACGTGCGTCTCCGGTGTTCTTCTTGTAGGCGAGCCCGAGCAGCAGGACGCTGGATCCGTTGACGGGCTTGCGGTGGGCGTTGAGCGCCGTGCTGATCCGCTGGACCACGTAGTCGGGCATGTGGCCGTTGATGTCGTTGGCCAGCTCCACGAACCGGAAGTTCTGGCCGAGGGCGCGTTCCACCCGCCACGAGAGGTACGACGGGTCGATCGGCAGGCAGTGCCCGCCCACCCCGGGTCCGGGGGTGAACGGCATGAATCCGAACGGCTTGGTCGAGGCGGCGTCGATCGCCTCCCACACGTCGACGCCGAGCCCGTGGGCGAACATCGCGATCTCGTTGACCAGCGCGATGTTGACGTGCCGGAAGGTGTTCTCCAGCAGCTTGGCCAGCTCGGCCGTGCGCGGCGACCGCACCGGCACCGTCGTCTCCACGATCGTGTCGTAGAAGCTCCGCACGGCCTCCCGCGACGTCTCGTCGACACCCGAGACGATCTTCGGTGTGGTGACGAGGGTCCAGGCCGTGTTGCCGGGATCGATGCGCTCCGGGCTGTAGCCGAGATGGAAGTCGGTGCCGGCGATGAGACCGGATCCGTCCTCCAGAAGCGGCGCCACGAGCTCCTCGGTGGTGCCCGGATAGGTCGTCGATTCCACGACGACGGTGGCGCCCGGGCGCAGGTACCGGGCGAGCGTACGGGCCGCGCCCTCGGTGTAGCTGAGGTCGGGCAGCCCCTCGCGCAGCGGCGTCGGCACGGCGATCAGCGCGACGTCGAAGCCACCGCACGCCCGCGCCTCGGCGGACGCGTGGAACGTACCGGCGTCGAGCACCGCCCGCAGATCCTCGGGCCCGACGTCCTCGATGTAAGACTCGCCCGCGGACAGCGCCTTCACCCGGTCCTCGTCCACGTCGTACCCGACGACCTGGTGGCCGGCCTGCGCCGAGCGGACGGCGAGCGGAAGTCCGACGTACCCGAGCCCGACGACGACGACCTTCATGACGTGCCCCGGAGCAGTTCGCGGACCAGGAGGGCCAGAAACTGGACATTGGTGGTGAGGTATCGCGGGCCGAGCCGCATCGGCTCCTGGATGGCCCGGTAGAGCCACTCCAGGCCGTGCCGGCGCCACCAGAGAGGGGCGCGGCGGACCTCGCCCGCGAGGACGTCGAAGGAGCCGCCGACGCCGTGGATGACGAACGCTCCGGTGTGCGGTCCCCACTCCTTCTCGAACAGCTCCTTCTTCGGCGAGGACATCCCGAGGAAGAGCAGGTCGGCGCGGGCGTCGCGGACGGCCTCGGCGACGGCGGGCGCTTCACCGGCCGGGAAGTACCCGTTGCGGGCGCCGGCCACCTGCAGTCCGGGGTACCGCTTGCCGACCTCGTCGAGCATCCGCATTAAGACGGCATCACGCGCCCCGAGGAAGTAGACCCGCTGCCCCCGGCGCGCGGCCTCGGAGAGCAGCCCGAGGAGAAGGTCGATGCCGGCCACCCGCTCGGGCAGCGGCTGCCCGAGGAGCCGGCTCGCCCAGACGACCGACTGCCCGTCGGCCAGCACGAGGTCGCAACCGCTCACCGCCGCGTGCAGCCGGCGGTCGCGCCGCATCTTCACGAGCTTCGCGGCGTTGACGCAGCCCACCGTGATCCGTTCCCGGCGTTCGACGGCCGTGACGCACCGGGCCACGGCCTGGTCGACGGTCACGGCGTCCAGCCAGAGTTCTAGGACTCGGCGCCGCTCCCGTTGCTGAGTTCCCCGTTCCATCGCCCCTCCAGGTTGTGTGCCGTGAGCCACGCGTAGAGAAGCCACCCGAACTCGTACGGGCGGCACTCCCGGTCGATCACGACCGGGCGGAAAATGCGGTCGAGGAGCGGCAGCCGCGTGCCGGGGCGGAGCCGTGCCGACAGCGCCCGGACACCGCGGACCATCTTTCGCGGATCGCCTCGGGCGACCTTGCGCCAGGTCAGCGACAGCTCGTCGATCACCAGTGGTTCGCCGGTCTCGGGCCGGCGGACCATCCAGAGCAGGCCCTTGCGGATCGCGTCGACGTGCGCCGTCCCGCCCGCGTCGGCGAGGTCGAGGAGCGCCATCGGTCCCATCGCGTGCTGGTGAACGCTGTAGACCGGGTAACCCTCGACGACCGCGCCGGTCCGCGCGTCGTAGTGCCACCACCACTGGCCGCCGTCTCCCTGCGCGGCGCAGATCATCCCCGCCGCCTCCTCCGCGGCCTTCAGCGCCTCCGGGTCGCCGAGCCGCGCGAGAGCCTGGATGGGGTACACCTGGTCGGCGAAGGAGCTGACGTGCGCGCGGTACCACGGGACCAGCCCCGGCCCGTCCACCGCGTGCGGATACAGGACGTCGCGGCCGGCGAGCAGGCGCGCGCGGGCGCGTTCGAGATGCCCGTCCGTCACCCCGGCGGCGACGAGGGCGGAGACGACCCAGGCCGCGTCGACGGTCAGCACGGGAGCGCCGGCGACGTCGAGCCGCGTCAGATGCTCGAGGGCGTAGGGCAGGTCGGCGTGCCCTGCCTCGGCGGCCGCCCAGCAGACGAGTGCCACGTCGCCCAGGCCCGTCAGCCGGCTGAGCCGGCGCATGAGGCCGTCGATGAGGTCGTCGACGGTGTCCCCGTGCAGGATGACGCGCTGTTCGTCGAGGGGCAGCGCGCGGATGCCGAGCGCGGCGATCGCCGCGTAGCGGAGGCTCCGCCCGACGGGCCGCGCCTCCTCGCCTCTCCGGGTGAAGACGAACTCGCCGTCGACGTGGGACGCGCGCAGGCCCGGCACGGCCAGGTCGAGCAACCGGCGTACGAGGGCGGCCGCCTCCGCGTCACGCCGGGTGATGGCGTCGAGCCGCGGCCCTTTCACGCCTTCACCGCGATCAGCGACTTGACGAGCCCGGCCATGCGCTCGGCCCGGATCCGCGAGTCCGGGAAGTAGAACGCCAGCTCGGTACGGCTCACGAGCTCCACGCTGAGGGCAGTGCGCAGAGCCGTCGCGCGGTCCGCGGGCGGAGTGTGCACCAGTGGCCAGTGCCGTGCGACCACCGCCCGGGCCGCGGCCGGGCAGGAACTGAAATCCGGGGAACAGCCAGTGCGGCTCCACCGGGAAGTACCGGTACGGCGTCTGGATCCAGTGCCGGTCGGCGAGCTGGTGTACGGCGTCCGCGAATCGCTGCCGCCGCTCGTGTCCTCCGACGTGCTCGAGGACGGAATTGGAGATGACCAGGTCGTACGGTCCCTTGAGAATCGTGTCCGGCAGTTCACAGGCGTCGGCGAGATCGGTCTCCATCCATTCGGGCAGGACCGCGGGGGGCGATTCGAGGTTGACGAGGTGAACGTGCGCCGGGCGCACCGGCGCCCGCAGCCACGCGTCGGCCGTGCCGCCGAGATCGATGACGGACATCTGGCCGATCAGCGGGAACGTGGCCTTCAGCCAGTCCCATCGGCGGGCCCGATAGCGTGCCCCGAGGGAATTCGGGGCGTCCACAAAGCTGGTCCGAAACTCGTGCAGGCGACCCACGCGAACTCCCGTCCCACATCGGGGATTCGGGCATGCCTTAATCCATTTACGGCAGCCGAAAGGCATGCCAAAGGCGTCGCCCGATCCAGCGAAGCGGTGGACAAATGAACGCGCTCATCCTCTCCCTCGCCACATGTACGGCGATATACGACAAACGCATGAAATAGTGGCCAAGATCGGCCAGCCCGCCAGGTAACACGGGCCGATGTCGAGACAGGCACTCACCGTCAGTGAGGGTGGTCGCACGTCAACGACTCACCAGAATTCCATTCGCTTTGGAATTCACTGACGGATCCGTTGACAGCACCGTGCCGATAAGCCAATGTCGAATTCCGGAAACCTCGGCACAAGTCGCGAAAGGGAGAACCAGAGTGGATCCGATCGGCATCGCCGGCGCGTGGCTCTTCACTCCACAGATCCATGGCGACGAACGCGGATCATTTCTCGAATGGTTCCAGGACGCCGGGTTCTCCCTCGCCGTGGGTCATCGGCTGACGATGCGACAGGCCAACTGCGCGGTGTCGCGGCGCGGCTCCCTCCGCGGCGTTCACTTCGCCGACGTGCCGCCGGGGCAGGCCAAGTACGTCACCTGCCTGCGGGGCTCGGTTCTCGACGTGGTCGTCGACATCCGGACCGGCTCCCCCACGTTCGGCCGCTCGGCCGGGGTCCGGCTCGACGACCGGACCCGGCGCGCCGTCTACGTCTCCGAAGGGCTCGGGCACGGCTTCCTCGCGCTCAGCGATGAGGCGGTCGTCGTCTACCTCATGTCGGAGCCGTACGCCCCGGACCGCGAGCACGGGGTGCACCCGCTCGACCCCACCCTCGGCATCGAGTGGCCGCGCGGCATCGAGCCGGTGCTGTCCCCGAAGGACGCCGCCGCCCCGTCCCTGGCCGAGGCCGAGCGAGCCGGCCTCCTCCCGTCCTACGCCGACTGCCTGGCCTACCAGGAGAAACTCCGCTCCGACACGCTGTGAGACGGGGCTCTAGCGCACCACGACCGGCGAGAAGGCGTTCCTGAGCAGCAGGCGAGGGGCGCCCGTGCCGTCCGCCGGCACCGCCCAGACGTCCGTCGTCCCGCCGTCCAGCCGTCCGTACAGCACCGTGTGATCGTCGAGCCAGACCGCCTGGTCGTCCACGCTCCGCGTCTCGGCAAGGGCGGTCTCCCCCATCGTCCGCAGTTCGAGAACGTGCAGCCGCCAGGGTCGCGACGGATCGCCGGTCGCCTTCTTGAAGACCAGACGGGTCCCGTCCGGGGACAGCGACGGGCATTCGACGTTCTCGCGCAGCGTGCGCATCGTCCGGGCGGCGACGTCGCCCTCGACCAGGTAGGTCCGGCCCTTCGTTCGCACGGTCGCGTAGAAGTGGTCGTCGTCGGCGGCGAACGTCACGCCCCAGTAGTTCACGTCGGGCGACCGGTAGGGCTTCCCGTCCTTGAGGAGGGTGAAGTCCTCGAGGCTCGCGACCACCCGCCCGGTGCGCATGTCGAGGATCCCGGTCCGCGTCGACAGGTCGGGGCTGGTGTAGGAGTCGCCGCTGACGAAGACCGTCCACGACACCATGCGCCCGCTCGGTGACACGCGCGCCCGGCTCGGCGCTCCGGGCAACTGGACGCGGCGGACCTCGTGCAGCCCGCGGTCCAGGATCACCGCGTAGATCTTGGGAACGGCGGCGCGCCGCACCGTGAGGCACACGCCGGTGCCGGCCGATGCGTAGACCCGTACGCAGTTCAGCCCGCTGAGCACGCGAGACCCGCCCGGACGGGCGAGGGGCACCGACGCCAGCACCCCGTTCGAGCCCGCGTTGCGGAACAGCAGCCGGCCACGCTCATCGAGCCGGATCGCCGCCGGCCGGGCCGTCGCCGCACCGCCCCGGCCGGCGGCCCGCAGCACGTACGCGGTCGCGGCCAGCGCGAGCAGCGCCGCGGCGGCGAGGACCACCCACGCCCGGCGCCCGCCGACGGCACCGCCTCCCGCGCTCATCGGTGCTCCCCGCTCGGCTTCCAGGGCGCCTTCGGACGCGGCCTTCTCTTGTCGCTCCGGTCGAGTCCAGGCCACGTCGCGCCCTTCCGGCTCGCTCATCGGACCGCCCGGAGCAGCGGCCACGCCGCCACGATCGCCACGCCCAGGCCTGCGGTCGCGGCCGTCACCGCCGCCGGCCTGCCCCACGCCGTCCACGCGGCGCCGATGAGAACCGAGGACAGCAGCCGGGCGAGCGCCTGCGCCGTCTGCAGAACGGCCATGCCACTGGCCCGCACCGGGGCGGGCAGCAGCGGCCCGGCCGCCGCCATCAGCACGCCGTCGGTGGCCGCGTAGAAGGCGCCGTGCAGCGTGAGCACGCAGGCGAGCAGCACCGCTCCGGCCAGCGGCCCGCGCAGCAGCAGGTACGCGCCGAGCAGCAGCACGTGCCCGCCGAGGAAGACCGTCCGGCGCCCGGCGCGGTCGGCCAGGCGGCCGAACGGGACCGCCAGGGCCAGGAAGGACGCCGCCGTTCCCAGGGGCAGCAACGGGAAGTACCCGGCCGCGATGCCCAGCCGCCGCTGCAACAGCAGGTAGACGAACGAGTCGCTGATGGTGCAGGCGCCGAGCAACGCGGCCGCCAGGCACATCAGGGCGAACCCCGGACGCCCCAGCGGCCTGAGTGACATCGCGGCGCGGGGCAGGGCACGGATCGGTGGATCCCGTACGAACGCCACCAGCAGGACCACGCCGAACACCGCGACGCAGCAGCTGACGACGAAGACGGCGTCGTAGGCGCCCGGAGCCGCCCACAGCACGGCGAACGCGGCCAGCGGCCCGGCGAGCGCGCCGGCCGTGTCCATCGTCCGGTGCACCCCGAACGACAGCCCGAGGTCGCGAGGCGCGCTGCTCGCCGCGATCAGGGCGTCTCGCGGCGCCGTGCGCAGTCCCTTGCCGGTGCGGTCGGCGGCCAGCACCGCGCCCAGGGCCACGGGAGAACTCCCCGCGACGAGCAGGCCCAGCTTGCACGCCGCCGACAGGGCGTAGCCGAGACCCGCCACGAGCCGGTGGCGCTGTGACCGGTCCGCGAGCCGTCCTCCGGCGAGCCGGAGCAGCGCGGTCACCCCGGCGTACATGCCGTCGATGACGCCGAACTGCAGGGGCGTGAGGCCCAGCGACAGGACCAGGTAGAGCGGCAGGACCGCGGTGATCATCTCTGACGAGACGTCGGTGACGAGGCTGACCGCTCCCAGGGCGATGATGTTGGGTGCGACGAGCCGCCAGACGCGCATCGCGCGTGCGGCGTTCCCGAGCCCGGCCGAGACGTACACCGTCAGCCCAGGCCGTCGGGCAGCGCGGCGCGCAACGCCGCCCGCCAGTCGCGGATCGGCGCCAGCCCGGCCCGCTTCCAGCGCCCGTGTCCGAGCACGCTGTACGCGGGACGTGGCGCCGGCCGCGCGAACCGGTCGGCCGTCGTCGGCAGCACCCGCTGCTCGTCCGCCCCGAGCAGGTGGAAGACCTCGCGGGCGAGCCCCCACCACGTGGTCTGCCCGGAACTCGTCGCGTGGTAGATCCCGGGCTCCGCGCCGGAACGCATCAGGGCCAGGACGCGCCCGGCCACGTCACGGGTCCAGGTCGGCTGCCCGCGCTGGTCGACGACGACCTCGATCTTCTCGCGTTCGCGCTCGAGCCGGAGCATGGTCGCGACGAAGTTCGGCCCACCCCGGCCGTACAGCCACGCCGTCCTGACCACGTACGCGGCGGAGGGCAGCTCCTCCAGCACGGCTCGCTCCCCCGCGAGCTTCGTCCGCCCGTACGCGCCGACCGGGCCGGGCGGCGCGTCCTCGGCGTACGGCTCGCGGGCGGTCCCGTCGAAGACGTAGTCGGTGGAGACCTGGACCAGGCGGGCGCCGATCGCCGCGCAGGCGAGGGCGAGGTTGCGCGCTCCGTCGCCATTGACGCGCAGCGCCTCGTCTTCGTGTTCCTCGGCCGCGTCGACCGCCGTCCATCCGGCGCAGTTGACGACGACGTCCGGGCGCGCCGCCCGCAGGGTCGCGCGTACGGCGCCGCCGTCGGTGATGTCGAGGCCGGCGTGGTCGAGCCCGGTCACCGCCTCGCCTTTCGCGGCCAGCAGGTTCACGACCTCGCCGCCGAGCATGCCCGACGCACCGGTGACCAGCCACGTGCTCATATCAGGGTCCGCCACCAGGCACGGTTCTCGGCGTACCAGCGCACGGTCGCCGCGAGGCCGGCGTCGAAGGGGATCCGTGGCCGGTAGCCCATGCCGCGCAGGAGGTCGTCGTTCAGGGAGTAGCGGCGGTCGTGCCCCTTCCGGTCCGCCACGGTCCGCACGCTTCCCCAGCCCACCTCGAAGGCCTCGAGGAGGCGTTCGGTCAGCTCGGTGTTGGTCAGCTCGACGTCACCGTCGATGTGGTGGACCTCGCCGGTCCGGCCTTTCTCCAGGACGAGCTGGATGCCCCGGCAGTGATCGTCCACGTGCACCCAGCCCCGTACGTTCTTGCCGTCGCCGTACAGCGGAACCGTCCGGTCCTGGAGGAGGTTCGTCACGAACAGCGGGATGACCTTCTCCGGGAACTGGTAGGGCCCGTAGTTGTTGCAGCATCGGGTGATGACGACGTCCAGGCCGTGCGTCCGGGCGTAGGACTGCGCGATCAGGTCGCCGCCGGCCTTGGCCGCGGCGTACGGGGAGGTCGGCGCGAGCGGGGCGTCCTCCGTCCACGAACCCGTCTCGATACTTCCGTAGACCTCGTCGGTGGAGACCTGCACCACCCGTTCGACCCCGGAGTCCACGCAGGCCCGCATGAGCGTGTGCGTGCCGGTCACGTTCGTGGTCACGAAGTCCGAGCCGTCGGCGATCGACCGGTCCACGTGGGTCTCGGCCGCGAAGTTGAGGACCACCTGGTGGCCCGGGAGGACCTTCGCGAGGAGTTCGGCGTCGCCGATGTCGCCGTGGACGAAGGTGCAGCGGGCGCCTGCGAGGTTGGCGCGGTTGCCCGCGTAGGTGAGCTTGTCGAGAACGGTGATCTCGGCGTCCTCGTACCCCGGATAGCCACCGCCGGCGAGCGTCCGCACGTAGTGGGACCCGATGAAGCCGGCGCCTCCGGCCACGAGCACCCTCATGAGGAGATCTGCACTCTGCTGTGGTCGCCCAGGACGAGCCGGTGCGCGTTCGGGACCTTCGGCGCGAGCGTCACGTCGGCCTCGTGCCCGATCAGCGACGACTCGATCCGCCGTACGCCCCGGATGGAGGCGCCGCGCAGGACGATGGAGTACTCGATCTCGCTGTCGGCGATGACGCAGTCGTCGGCGATGGAGGTGAACGGGCCGAGGTAGGAGCCGGTCACCCGCGTGCCCCGCCCGACGATGACCGGGCCGACGATGCGCGATCCGGTGACGGTCGCGCCCTCCTCGACCACGACCCGCCCGATGACCTCGCAGGAGTCGTCGACCGTGCCGCGCGGCTCGAGCCCCTCGAGCACGAGGCGGTTGACCTCGAGCATGTCCTCGACGTTCCCGGTGTCCTTCCAGTAGCCCGAGATGACGGCGGAGGAGACCTCGTGGCCGGTGTCGACCAGCCACTGGATGGCCTCGGTGATCTCCAGTTCGTTCCGCCAGGAGGGCTTCAGCGCGGCCACCGCGTCGTGGATCGCGGGCGTGAACAGGTAGACGCCGACGAGCGCCAGGTCGCTCTTGGGGTGTTCGGGCTTCTCCTCCAGGCCGGCGACGCGCCCGGCGGCGTCGAGTTCGACGACGCCGAAGGCGCGCGGGTCCGGAACCCGGGTCAGCATGATCTGCGCGGTCGGCCGGTCCCGGTGGAACTGCCGGGTGAAGGAGGTGATCCCGCCGACGATGAAGTTGTCGCCCAGGTACATCACGAAGTCGTCGTCGCCAAGGTAGCCGCGCGAGACGAGGATCGCGTGGGCTAAGCCGAGGGGGGCGTCCTGCCGGATGTAGGTGACGTCGAAGCCGAAGGCCGAGCCGTCGCCGACCACGCGCTGGATCTCCGGTGCCGTGTCGCCGACGACGATGCCGACCTCGGTGATCCCGGTGTCGCGGATCGCCTCCAGCCCGTAGAAGAGGACCGGCTTGTTCGCGACGGGCAGCAACTGTTTGGCCGATGTATAGGTAATGGGCCGCAACCGCGTGCCCGATCCCCCGGCCAACACAAGGGCTTTCACGAGAGTGAACCTAGATACCCGAACAGGAAATAAGCGAGCGCGCGGCCACGTCCGGCCAGCACCACGGCAAACCGCCACGATAACGACGCTCGGCCACATGCGGCCTCGGTGTAAACCCTTCCTATCTATCGCATCGCTTGACATTCTCCAGCCCAGGAACACATCGAATCAAGATCGCGGGGGCGGACCGTGGCGACTGTCGAGCAAGCGGATGCCATCACCCTAGGGGAAAAAAGTTTTCGGCTGACCAGTCGCCAGGGTTGGATTCCACCCTATATTCGCTGGCTCGTCATCATCGACGCCTCCAGCGCAATTACCGCCAGCACGGTCGGCCTTGTCGGGCGTTTCTGGGGTGCCGTATCCACGCCATGGCCGGACGCCGCTCTGGGGATTGGGCTGCCATTCATCTGGATTCTCTCGATCGCCGCCGGACGCGCGTACGAGCCACGATTCTTCGGCGTCGGATCGGACGAATTCCGGCGCGTGCTCAACGTCGGCCTGTTACTGAGCGCAGCGGTGACGAACCTCTCGTACGTGACCAAGGCGGAGGTCGCGCGGGGCTACACCCTCGTGACGCTGCCGCTGATGATCTTCCTGGACGTCACCGGGCGTTATCTCCTGCGCAGGCGGCTGCACCGCCTGCGCGCCCGCGGCGCGTGCATGCGGCGCAGTGTCGTGGTCGGCCATCGCAGCGCCGTCACCGAACTGATCCGCGAACTCAGGCGGACCCCGTTCCACGGCTTGAACATCGTCGCCGCCTGCCTCCCCCCTGAGAGCGGGAGGGGCGACCTGGACGGCGTTCCGGTACTCGGCGGATTCGACGACGTCGTCCGGGCGATCGGCGTGTGCCGTGCCGACACGGTCGCCGTCCTCGCCTGCCCGGAGATCGACGCCGCACGGCTACGGCGCCTCGCCTGGCAGCTGGAGAAGGGCGACACCGACCTCTTCGTCGCCCCGGCGCTGATGGACGTCGCCGGACCGCGCACGACGATCAGGCCGATCGCCGGCCTGCCGCTGCTCCACGTCGATCACCCCGAGCTGACGGGCGGCCGGCGGCTCGTCAAGAGCCTGTTCGACCGGCTGGTCGCCGGGCTCGCCCTCCTCGTCCTCGCCCCGGCGCTGGTCGTGATCGCCGCTCTCCTGCGGTTCACCGGTCCCGCGTTGTTCGTCCAGCGGCGCATCGGCCGGGACGGCAAGGTGTTCCGGATGCTGAAGTTCCGCACGATGGTGAAGGACGCGGAGAGGCTCCGGCCCGCGCTCCTCGGGCGCAACGACGGCGACGGCGTCCTCTTCAAGCTCAAAGTAGATCCTCGGGTCACGCGGATCGGCGCGTGGCTACGCCGTTACTCGCTCGACGAGCTCCCCCAGCTGATCAATATTCTCCGCGGCGACATGTCGCTGGTCGGGCCGCGCCCGCCACTGCCCGAGGAGGTCTCGCGGTACGAGAGCGACGTGTACCGCCGCCTCGCGGTCAAGCCGGGCCTCACCGGGCTGTGGCAGGTCAGCGGCCGCTCCGACCTGTCGTGGGACGAGGCCGTCCGGCTCGACCTGCGCTACGTCGAGAACTGGTCTCTCACCCTGGACATGCAGATCCTCTGCAAGACCCTCTCCGCGGTGGTCCGCGGCTCAGGAGCCTACTGACCCGCGCCGCGGGCTGCCGACCGGCGGGCGATTTATCCATCTTGCACTAATTAACATCGTTTACTTAATACAACCAAGCACTTGCAACGTCGGCGAGTGGCGTAGAGCGCCTCACCCCTTTGCGGGGTTTCTCAGGGCATCAGGCACGACAACATGCCTTCTGCCGCCCTTTCGGCAATCACCCCCTGAGTGAGGCGAAAGATGGACATCAGAGGAACGTCACCTTTCTCGCCGGCGATTCGCGCGGCATTAATCGGAAATATCGGTAACCGCGCGGAGGTCGCCGCATGACCGCCGCAGCGCCCGACCACGGCTCTCACGCCCCGGCGTCCGGGGCGTACGACGTCGCCATCGTCGGCCTCGGCTACGTCGGCCTGCCGACGGCCCTGGCGTTCCACGCCGCGGGCGCCCGCGTGCTGGCCATCGACTCCAGCGCCGAACGCCTCACGCGGATCCGGGAACGCCAGGTCGACCTGCTCGACTCCGACCACCGGCGCCTCGAGACCGCGCTGGCCGACGACGCGTTCGCGCTGGTCACCGACCCGTCGTACGCGTCGTGGGCGCGGGCCGTGGTCATCTGCGTGCCGACGCCGGTCACCCCGCACCTCACCCCGGACCTGTCCGCCATCGAGGGGGCCTGCGCGGCGGCGGTCCTGCACGCCGTGCCCGGACAGGTCGTCATCCTGACCTCGACCAGCTACGTGGGCTGCACCGATGACCTGCTCGCCGGGCCGCTCGGGCGGCGCGGGCTCCAGGTGGGCCGGGACGTGTTCGTCGCGTTCAGCCCGGAGCGGATCGACCCGGGCAACGACCGGTACGCCCACGAGGTGGTGCCCAGGGTCGTCGGCGGCACCACGCCACAGTGCACGGCCGAGGCGGTCAAGGTCCTCGCCCACTGCACCGGCAACCTGCACGAGGTGTCCTCCTCCGGCGCGGCCGAGATGACCAAGCTGTTCGAGAACACCTTCCGCGCCGTCAACATCGCCCTGGCCAACGAGATCGCGGAGATCAGCCGGACGCTCGGCCTCGACGTCATGGAGGTCATCAACGCGGCGGCCACCAAGCCGTACGGGTTCATGCCCTTCTTCCCCGGCCCGGGCGCCGGCGGCCACTGCATCCCCTGCGACCCCCACTACCTGCTGTGGCAGCTGCGCAAGAGCCGGCTGCCCACGCCCCTCGTCACCGAGGCCATGTCCGCGATCGCGGGCCGCCCCCGCCGCGTCATCGAACGCGTCCGCGAGGTGCTGTCCGAGGCCGGGATCGGCCTGGCGGGAGCGCGGATCCTCCTGCTGGGCGTGACGTACAAGCCGGACGTCGAGGACGTCCGCGAGTCCCCCGCCCTGGAGATCATCGAGGGCCTGCTCGCCGCCGGCGCCGACGTCGCGTACCACGACCCGCTCGTCCCGGAGCTCCGGCTGCCGGGAGGCCGCCTTCTCGCCGGCGCGGATCCGCGCGGCGACGCCCCCGACCTCGTCGTCGCGCACACCACGCACCGGGCCCTGGACCTGTCCTGGCTGCCCGAGGACCAGCTCGTCCTGGACGCCACCTACCGCCTGACCGGCGCGGGCCGCCGCGTCCCCCTCTGACGCCCCGCGGATCCCGACCGTCCTCCGCCGAATCGGCGCCGTCTCCCCGCCCTGCCCTGCCCTGCCCTGCCCTTCGAGCATGAGGAGAGCTTTCGTGACCACGCCACCCCTCCCAGGGGACCGAGCCCGGCCCGGGCGGCTCGCGTCCCTCGGGGCGTTCGTCGGCGTCACCGTCATCTGCCTGGTCATCGGCTGGCACGTGGGGATCAAGGTCGCCTTCCTGCGCGGCGACCCGTTCACCCCGACGTATACGATCGCCGTCAGCGGCTACGTGCTGAGCCGGTTCCTGCTGGCGGCCTTCTACCGGCCGCCGCGCGACGCGGGGATCACGCCCACGGTCGCGATCATCGTGCCCGCCTTCAACGAGGGCGAGGCCGTCGCCCGCACGATCGACTCTTGCATGGCGCTGGACTACCCGCGGGACCGGCTCGAGCTGGTCGTCGTCAACGACGGGTCGAGCGACGACACCTGGGACCACATGGTGCGGGCGGCCGCCCGCCATCCCCTGGGGTCGGTCCAGTGCGTCGACCTGGGGAGCAACCAGGGCAAACGCGCCGCGATGGCGGCCGGCATCCGCGCGACGTCGGCGGAGATCCTGGTCTTCGTCGACTCCGACTCGATGCCTGCCCCGGGCGCGGTGCGCAAGCTCGTCCAGGGGTTCGCCGACCCGAAGGTCGGCGCCATCTCCGGACTCACGTACGCGCGCAACGCCGACACCAACACGCTGACGCGCATGCAGGCCGCGCGTTACTACGTCTCGTTCCAGCTACTCAAGAGCGCCGAGTCCGTCCTGGGCGCGGTGACCTGCTGCTCCGGCTGCTTCGCGGCCTACCGCCGCGCGGCCGTCGAACCCCTGCTGGACGCCTGGGAACACCAGCGGTTCCTCGGCACGGAGTGCACCTACGGCGACGACCGGGCGCTGACCAACCGCGTCATCAAGACCGGCTGGGTGACGAGGTACGACTCACGGGCGGAGGCGTGGACCGACGTCCCGGACGCCTACCGGAAGTTCTTCCGGCAGCAGCTGCGCTGGAAGAAGTCCTGGAGCCGGGAAGGGCCGCTGCTACTGGCGCACATCTGGCGCAGCCGGACCCGCGCGCTGCCGTCCGTCCTGGTGCAGACGTGCGCCGGGCTGCTCAGCCCCATCGTCATCTTCCTCACCGTCGCCCGGGCCGTCGTGGAAGGGCATTCGCCGCTGATCTATTTCCTCGGTCTCTATCTCGTCTCGATGGCGTACGCGTTCGTGTACCGCATGCTGAGAAAGGACGGCCTATGGCTGTACGCCTTTCTCGGAACGTTCTTCTACATCACCTTCTCGCCGCAGTTGTTGTGGGCGATCGCCCGCATTCGCGACGGGAAATGGGGCACCCGTTCGGTGGACCGGCGCCGGCCGCCGTACCCGCGGATCAAGCCGACCCCGCGGACGGTGCAGGATGGCTGAGGCGGTACGCCCGGCGGCCGGTCGCGGGGCCGTCGGGCGGCTGACCACCTTCGTGAACAGCGCGGTCTTCACCGCCGCCCTCGCCCTCGTGCTCGTCGTGTGGGTCGCGGCGAGCCGCCCGTTCGACCCGCCGCAGCAGACCCCGGCCCCCGTACGGCTGAACGCGGCCACCGCGCGGGCCGCCGCCGCTCTGCCCGGGTACCCGGGGTCGGTGGTCGTGCTGACGTACCACGCGGTGTCCGACGACGACCACGCCGGCAGCACGCTCACCCGGCGGCTGTTCGGCGAGCACCTGGCCGCCCTGGCCGCGGCGGGGTACCGCACGGTCCGGCTCGCCGACGTGGAGCGGCTCATCGCGCACCAGCCGGTCACGCTGCCGCCGAGGGCGCTGCTCCTGACGTTCGACGACGGGACGCTGACCGACTGGACGACGGTCGACCCGATGCTGAAGCGGTACCACTTCACCGCGGTCGCCTTCCTGACCACGTCGAAGATGGTCGCCGCCGGCACCCCGTCGTACTACCTGTCGACCCGGCAACTGCAGGCGCTGCGCGCGACGGGCCGCTGGGAGTTCGGCTCGCACACGCACGCGCTGCACGAGCAGGTCCCGGTGCCGGGCGACCTCGCGTCGTCGCTCGGCAACCGGATCCTCGTGCACGGGCGGCTGGAGTCCCCGGCCGCCTGGCGGTCCCGCGTCCGCGGCGACCTCGCCAAGAGCCAGGCGTTCTTCCGTCACGTCTTCGGGCGGCCCGCGAGCGCGTTCTCCTACCCGTTCGGCGACACCGGCAGTACCGGGAACTCCCCGGCGCTCGCCCGGGAGCTGCCTGGCCTGCTGCAGACCGCCGGGTTCGGCGCCGCCTTCATCGGCGAGAACGTCCCCACCGAGCATGTCAACGCGGTCAGCGCGCGGTCGCCCCGCTGGACGCTGGACCGCATCGGTGTCCGGGCGACGACGTCGGTGTCCGACCTGCTGGAGATGGTCCGGGGCGCGGTGCCGGTCGCGCCGCCCCACGACCTGGCGCCGTTGCGCTGGATGGGCGACCTCGCCACCTGCTCCCACCGGCCCGGGACACTCGCCGTGCGCAGCGACGGCTACGGGACCTGCATGCTCGGCGACGTCAACACCAGCCAGTGGGTGGACTACACGCTGCGCACGCGCCTCACCGGCGTGGACCGCCACGCGGCCGCCGTGATCGCCGTACGGGACGGGGCGGGCGCGGGCCACCGCGGCCGGGTCGAGGTCCTCATCGGGGAGGGCTCGGTCGTGGTCCGCCAGCAGATCGGCGACGCGGCCCGCGTCGTGCTCGCCAAGGCCGCCCTCCCGCCCGGCGGCGCCGGCCGGACCGTGCGGATCCAGGTCCGCCGCGACACCGCCGACGTGACCGTCGACGGGCGCCGCCTGCGCGTGAGGTTCGACCCGCGGCTCCACGAAGGCGGGGTCAAGTTCGCCATCGCCGCCGAGGGCGGCCACCGGACCGTCGTCTACTCCACTCCGACCCTCACCCCGCAACCCTAGGAAGAAGGACCGATGCCCCCCACACCACCTCCGCCGACGACGCGCCTCGCGGCGCTGTTCGTCCTGCTGTGCGCGGCACTCGCCGTGCCCGGCGCCACGACCGCCCACGCCGCGGCGACGACCGTCGTCACCCTCGGCTTCGACGACGGCGTCAAGGACCAGTTCACCAACGCGCGGCCGATCCTCCAGGCCCACGCCATGCACGGTGTCTTCTACATCAACAGCGGCCAGACCAACCTGACCAACTACATGAGTCAGTCCGACATCGCGGCGCTCGCCTCGGACGGGAACGAGATCGGCGGCCACACCGTCGACCACGCCGACCTGACGACCCTGTCCTCCGACGACGCCAAGCGAGAGATCTGCAACGACCGGGTGACCCTGCTGAACTGGGGCTTCGCGGTCAAGAACTTCGCCTACCCGTACGGCGCGACGAACGCCGCCGTCGAGCAGATCGCGCACGACTGCGGATACAACAGCGCCCGGACCGTCGGCGGCGTCGTGTCGCCGGGCTCCTGCGACGGCTGCGGGTACGCCGAGACGATCCCGCCCGCCGACGCGTACAACACGCAGACCCCCGACTCGATCAAGTCCGACACGAGCCTGGCGACCATCAAGGGCTACGTCACCAACGCGGAGAACCACGGCGGCGGCTGGGTCCAGCTCGTCTTCCACCACGTCTGCGACGCCTGCACGGACACCTACTCGGTGAGCCCGAGCACGCTGTCGGACTTCCTCGACTGGCTCGCCCCGCGCAGGTTGCTGCACGGCACGACGGTGAAGACCGTCGACCAGGTGATCGGCGGCGCCCAGCAGCCGCCCGTGAACGGCCCGCCGCTGAACCCGCCGACCCACGGCAACCTCGTCCAGAACCCGTCGCTCGAGTCGGCCACGGGCGGACTGCCGGCCTGCTTCCAGTACGGCGGGTACGGCACGAACACCTACACCTGGACCCGGACCACCGACGCGCACACCGGCTCGTACGCCCAGCAGCTCGACGTCACGGCCTGGACCAGCGGCGACCGAAAACTCGTCACCAAGCAGGACGCGAACACCTGCGCGCCGGTCGCCACGCCGGGCCACGTCTACGACGCGTCGGTCTGGTACAAGGGCACCTGGCCGGCCGACACGCAGGTCAAGCTGACGCTGTACTACCGGACCACCGCCGGCACGTGGGCGTACTGGACGAGCGGCCCCGCCCTGCCCGCGACGAGCGCCTGGACGAAGACCCCCGCCTACACCAGCCCGGCCGTACCCGCCGGCGCCACCGGCCTGAGCATCGGCCTCTCGCTCGCGGGCACCGGCACCGTCTACACCGACGACTACGACATCACGGACCCGGCGAACCCATGAGTCTCACAAAAAGGACACTCGCGGAGCTCGGGGTGGGGGTCGGGCTGCTGGCCCTCACCGCGGGTCTCGCCGTCGACGTGCTGTCCCCGCCGCGCAGGGCGGGCGCCGAGAAGGCCCGTACGGTCGTCACCAACGCGATGCTGCAGGCGGGGCAGACCGACAACCGCTGCACGCGAGGACGGGTCGCGTTGACCTTCGACGACGGGCCCGACATCTACACGCCGCAGGTGCTGAAGATCCTGCGCGCCTACCGGGTCCGGGCGACGTTCTTCGTCATGGGCCAGAAGGCCACCGCCCGGCCGGACCTCATCCGGGCCGAGGTCGCGGGCGGGCACCTCGTGGAGAACCACAGCTGGAACCACCCGCACCTGGCCGACCTCGACCAAGCGCAGATCGACTGGCAGCTGGCCGCGACCCAGCGGGCGATCACCGCGGCGGGCGCGCCCGCCCCGACGCTGATCCGGCCGCCGTTCGGCAACACCAGCGCCACCGTGGACGGGGAGGCGAAGCTGCTGGGCCTGCGCGTCATCCGCTGGTCGATCGACACCGACGACTGGCGCGGCCGCGAGCCCGGCGACATCGCCGCGTCCGTCCTCGACCAGGCGGTGCCCGGCTCCGTCGTCCTGATGCACGACGGGGTACGGCAGTCCGCCGCCACTGTCCAGGCGCTGCCCACGGTGATCCAAGGGCTCCGCGAACGCGGGTTCTGCACCGCCCTCGCCACCGACTGACCAGGAAGGACGCGCCGATGGACCGGCACGACGGGCGTACGGGAGACGCCCTCCGAGTAGATCGACAAGACGGGTCCGACGCCGTCCGCGTGGACCGGCACGACGGGTCCGACGTGGTCCGCGCGGATCGCCATGACAGGTCCGACGTGGTCCGCGCGGATCGGCACGACAGGTCCGACGTGGTCCGCGACGACGGGTGTGCGGAAGACGCCGTTCGTGTGGATCGAGGGGGGCGCGGGAGAGACGCGCGCGGCGGGGGCCGCCGGGTGGTGCTCATCGGCGTCGCGGTGGCGGTCGTCGCGGCGGCCACGTCGGCGGTCCTGATGCGGCCGCGTCCGGCGCTGTTCGCGCCCCGGCTGTCCGGGCCGGACCGCTTGGTGACCAACGAGTTCGCGCACTGGAACCCGCGCACGCCCGGCACCCATGTCTCCCGGGACTGGGACGTCACGAGCGGGTCGCTGTTCGTCCACCGGGGCGTCGCGTGGACGGGCGTTCCGGACGCCACCGTGCCGGACGCGGGCTCGTCCCGGAGCACCGGGTCGAGCGTGTTCCGGATGACCACGCGCCGACGCGACTTCGGCGACGTGGCGGTCTCCCTGCGCCTGCGGAACCTGGGGCTGACCGGCGCCGGGCGCGCTGCGGCGTCGGAGATCGACGGCGTGCACGTCTTCCTGCGCTGGCAGAGCCCCGAGAAGCTCTACGTCGTCTCGCTGAACCGCCGGGACGGCCTCATCGTGGTCAAGAAGAAACTGCCGGGCGGCGAGGCCAACGGCGGCACGTACGTCACCCTCGGCCAGGTCCCCTCCGCCGTCCCGTACGGCCGGTGGCAGGCGTTCCGGGTCCGGATCGCGACGTCCGGCGGCGGACTCGTGACCATCACCGTCGCGCGGGACGGCCGGGACGTGCTGTCCGCCACCGACGACGGCGGCGAGGGCGCGGCGATCCTGGCCCCCGGCGCGGTCGGGCTGCGCGGCGACAACTGCGACTTCGAGTTCACCGGCTTCCGCGTCACGCGGGCGTGACCGCTCCGGGGCCGGGATGCCGCATCGGTCCCGGGATGCCGCTCCGGGGCCGGCATGCCACGCCGGCCCCGGCGCCCGCGTCAGGCCTCGCCGCCGGGCTGTCGGCGATCGATGCCACAATCCCCCGGTATGGCGAGGAGAACACTGCGACTGCTGGCCGATCGGATGGTCGGGCTGGGCATGCTGACGGAGGAGAAGGCCGCCGCGGTGCTGGCCGGGATCGCCGAGTGGCGGGCGGACCACCTTGACGAGGATCTGGCCGAGCGCGACGTGTTCGGCTGGCTGCCCGAGTTCGGCGTCGCCGTCTCGGTGCACGGCGAGGACGTCGACTTCGTGGAGAGCTACTACGGGTATCTGCTGGAGAAAGAGGTGACGGCGTGCACCGGTGGCGCGGTGGTCGTCACCGACGTCGTGCTGGTGCGCGACGAGGACGACGAGGACAGCGCCGAGTACCTGCACTTCCTGCGCAACGGCGAGTCGGTCTGGTGGCACGTCGAGCACCAGTCCGACGACTACGTGGACCAGGCGGCGGTGGCAGAGCAGATCAGCGATCTGGACCCGGGCGGTGATGATCCGCGCGTGTTCTACGAACTGCTCCGGGAGAAGCGGGAGTCCTGTCAGGACGACGTGTTCGTCCTCGCCTCGCCGGAACAGGCCAGGGCGCTTCGGGACGAGTTCGGCCTGGACTTCCATGGCCTGGACGTCCACGGGCTGGACGCGGACCGGCCGCCATGTGGAGAGCCGCCGACAGCGGAGCCGGGCACCGCCGAGTGGTACATGCAGGACGCCAGCCGGTCCATGACCGAACCGGCCAAGGTCTTCCTCGACGGCTGGCTGTCCGGCATGGCCGACGCGCTCGACGATTGGCGTGCCCGGTTCCTGCCGGAGGATTTTCCCTCTGACTTCTCGCTCGACTCCCTGGACGCGCTGGAACGGCAGGTCCTCCACCGGTTCGCCGACTGGAACGCGGCCCAATCGGCCGCCGGCGACCCGTTCGTCGTGGGGGCGGTCCGCTACCTGGGCGAGACGCTGATCCGGCAGGCGCCGGGTCACTGGGGTTACCAGGACACAGCGGACTCGCTGTACGGCCGCGTTCCGCTGATCCGGTCCAACACGCCAGCCGCCTTCCGGGCGATCGTGGTCCCGTTTCACCAGCTCAGCCGCCTTGCCGAGGATCGCCGGTTCGGCATCCTCCGCGAGTCGGCCGAAGATCTCCAGGACGCGGCCGACGAATACGCGACGGCGCTGCGGACGCTCGACGCGATCCGCCGGTCGGAGTGACCCCGCAGCGGAGCGCTCAGGCCGCGCCGGGGCGGAGCCGGACGCCGTACCGGTCGCAACCTCGGCGTTATGGGAGCGGGCGGATCAGGCGTGACGCCCACTGAGCCGGTGCAGCGGGAGGCGTACACCGTAACCGGTCGCACCCTGGGGTGGCCCCGGCGTTATGGGAGCGGGCGGATCAGGCGTGACGCCCACTGAGCCAGCGCAGCAGGAGGCGTACGCCGTAACCGGTCGCGCCGCGGGTGACCTCGGCGTCGTCGGAGCCGGCGCGGGCGGGCCCGGCGACGTCGAGGTGCGCCCACGCCCGCCGCCCGGTGAACTCCCGCAGGAACAGCGCCGCGACGATCGAACCCGCGCGGAAGCCGCCCCGGCCGATGTTCGCGACGTCGGCGACGTCGGAGTCGATGGCCTCGCGGTACTCGTCGGTCAGCGGCATGCGCCACAGCGGCTCGCCGCTCTCCGTGCCCGCGCCGAGCAGCTCGGCGGCGAGGGCGTCCTCGGTCGCGTACAGCGCGCCGTGCCGCGTGCCCAGCGCGATCTTGGCCGCGCCGGTGAGCGTGGCGATGTCCACGAGCGCGTCGGGGGCGAGCTCGGCGTCGGCGTAGGCGAGGGCGTCGGCCAAGACCAAGCGGCCCTCCGCGTCGGTGTTGAGCACCTCGGAGGTGGTGCCGCCGTAGTGCCGGATGACGTCGCTGGGACGCATGGCGGACCCGGACGGGAGGTTCTCCGCCGCCGCGACCAGGCCGGTGACCCGGACCGGGACGCGCAGGGCCCGCAGCGCGGTCATGGCCCCGATGACGGCCGCGCCGCCCGCCATGTCGGTCTTCATGGCCTTCATGCTCTCGTTCGGCTTCAGCGACAGGCCGCCGGAGTCGAACGTGATGCCCTTGCCGACGAGTACGACGTGCCGCGCGGAGGCGTCCGGCGCGTCCGGCTCGTAGGTCAGCTCGATCAGGCGGGGCGGGCGGGCCGACCCGGCGCCGACCGCGACGATCCCGCCGAAGCCCCCGGCGCGCAGCTCCCGCTCGTCGCGGATCCGTACGGTCAGGCCGGACTCGGCGGCGAGCCGCTCGGCCTGCTCGGCCAGCCACTGCGGGGTCTTCTCCAGGGACGGCGTGTTGGCCAGGTCGCGGGCGATCGCCACGGCACCCGCCACCGTGGAGCCGCGCTCGACGGCGGCCTCGGCGTCGAACACGGTGTCACGCTCGACGGCGACTCCGGTCTCGGTGAGCAGGGTGATCTTCTCGGCGGCCGGCTTCTTCGGCGGGCCGCCGACGCGGAAGTCGTACGAGGCCAGCAGCAGTCCCTCGGCGAACGCCGCGAGCCCCTCGTCGCCGGCGCCGGACGACACGGCCGCGGCGACGTGCGCGCAGCCCCGCCCGCGCCGCGCGATGGCGGCGCCCGCCCGGCGAAGCGCCACCGGGGAGCCGTCCCCGACGCCGTACAGCAGCAGGTCGGTGATGCCGTCACCCAGCCGCAGCGGAGCGCGGACGATCTCCCCGGGACCGCCCTTCGCCTCCTCATGGGCGAGCAGGTCGGCCGCGCCGAGCGCGAACAGGCCGGCCAGCTCCTCCGCGTAGGCCGGGTCGATCTCCGGACCGGCCTGCACGGGCACGGCGACGACCTCGGCGGTCGTCGCGAAGTCCCGGATCGTGCCGTCGACGCTCTGCAGTTGGGTGTTGACCGGCAAGGTCTCTCCTGTAGGGGTTCGGTACGGACAGCGAAGCCCCGGCGCGCATCCGCCGGGGCCTTCGCGAAACCTCTATATGAACAGGGTCGGACGTCGTCCTAGCCGACGACGTTCTTCAGCGCGTCCCCGAGCTCGCCTGCCTCGTCCGCCGACAGTTCGACAACGAGCCGCCCGCCGCCTTCGAGCGGGACACGCATGACGATTCCGCGCCCCTCCTTGGTAACTTCGAGCGGACCATCGCCTGTCCGCGGCTTCATCGCCGCCATGCGTGCATCCCCTTCCTGCCTAGGGCCGCGCGGGGCCGCCGGGCTTCTTTGGCCGCTGACCCGTCTGCCGCTTCAAGTCAACTGGTGGTGGTCCATTATCCCGTTTTCCGGGCGCTAAGTGGTAACGATCAGCTTCGAGATCATGCTGAGACCTGCCGAGGGGCCGCCTCCACGACCGACGGCGGCCCCGATCCGGGGGCCGCCGGACCCGGATCCCGGGGCCGGTAGGTCGTCCGAATCCGGAGGCCGGTGGATCCGGATGCGGAGGCCGGTGGGTCGGGTCCGAAGGCCTGTGTGCCCGGATGCGCAGGCCGGAGGGTCGGGTCCGAAGGCCCGTGGATCCGGATACGCAGGCCGGAGGGCCAGGTCCAAAGACCCGTGGATCCGGATGCGCAGGCCGAAGCGCCAGGTCCAAAGACCCGTGGGCCCGGATGCGCAGGCCGAAGGGCCAGGTCCAAAGGTCGGTGGGCTCGATTTCCGCGAGCTGCGGCGCGGCTCTTGCCTGGTGCCTCCGGCGTCGTCGATCGTTGCCTGGAGGATTCGGACGACGTTGCGCCCCGGTGCCGGGCGCGGGCAAAGGAGCCTGAACGTGGCGGAGAGCGTGCGGTACGACCTGGTGGACGGCGTTGCGACGATCGGCCTGAACCGCCCGGACGCGATGAACTCCCTGACCGCCGAGACCAAGACGGCGTTGCGGGCGGCGGTGGAGCGGGCGCGGGACGACTCGGCCGCGCGGGCGGTGATCCTGACCGGTAGCGGCCGGGCGTTCAGCGCCGGGCAGGACCTGCGCGAGCACGCCGCCAACCTGGAGGCGGGCCGCGGTCTGGACGGCACCATCCAGGACCACTACAACCCGATCGTGCTGGCGATCACCCAGATGCCCAAGCCGGTGATCGCCGCGGTCAACGGCGTCGCGGCGGGTGCGGGGCTCTCCCTGGCCCTGGCCTGCGACTTCCGGATCGCGTCGGAGAAGGCGTCCTTCGCGACGGCGTTCACCAGGATCGGGCTGGCCCCCGACAGCGGCCTGTCGTGGACGCTGCAGCGGCTGGTGGGCCGGGCCCGGGCGACCGAGCTCCTGATGCTCGCCGAGCCGGTACGGGCGGCCGAAGCCCTCGAGCTCGGCCTGGTGACCCGCGTCGTACCCGCCGACCGGCTCGAGGCGGAGGCGCGGGAGCTCGCGGAACGGCTGGCCGCCGGGCCCACGGCCGCGTACGGCGCGGTGAAGACCGCCCTCGACCACGCGGCCACCGCCGACCTGGCGGACGCGCTCGCCAAGGAGGCGGAGCTTCAGGACGCCTGCGCCGCGACCGCCGACCACGCGAACGCCACCAAGGCCTTCCTCAAGAAGGAACAGCCCGTCTTCGAAGGCCACTGACCTGTCCGGTTTGACTCTCCAGCCGCTGGAAGCCGCATGGTCGTCGCATGAGTGAGGAGCTCTTCACCATCGGGAGCCTCGCTCGGCGTACCGGCGTGCCGGTGCGCACGATCCGCTTCTGGTCCGACGCGGGGGTGCTGACGCCCGCCGGCCGCTCGGCCGGCGGGTACCGGCTGTACGACGCGACGGCCGTCGCCCGGCTCGACCTGGTCCGCACCCTGCGGGAGCTGGGCTTCGGGCTGGACGCGATCCAGGCCGTGCTCCGCCGCCAGACCACCCTCGCCGAGATCGCGGACGTGCACGCCCGGGCGCTGGACGCGGAGATCCGCACCCTCCGGCTCCGCCGCGCCGTGCTGCGCGCGGTGGCGGCCCGGGGGACCACGGCCGAGGAGATGACACTGATGCACAGACTGGCCCGCCTGTCCGCGCGGGAACGGCAGGAACTCATCGACGCGTTCGTCGACCACGTCACCGAGGGCATCGACACGGACGCCCCGGCCATGGGCATCGCCCGCAGCATGCGGGAGCTGCCCGCCGAGCTGCCGGAGGACCCGGCGCCGGAGCAGGTGGACGCCTGGGTGGAGCTGGCGGAGCTCGTCCAGGACGAGGACTTCCGCCAGCGGGTCCGTGGCATGGCGGTCGCGGGAGGTGGCGCGGACGAGCTGGAGTACGGCCCCGACTACCACCGGGTCGCCGAGCACGCCGGCCGGGCCCTGACGGACGGAGTCGCCCCCGGCTCGGCGGCCGGACGGGCCGTCCTCGACCGGATCGTCGCCCCGGAGACGCCGCCCGCCCACCGCGCCCGGATCCTCGAACAGCTGGAGACGTTCACCGACGCGCGGGTGGAGCGGTACTGGCAGCTGCTGGCGATCGTCCAGGGCCGCACCCCGCAGCCCGCTGCGGTCCCGGCGTTCGAGTGGCTGATCGAGGCCCTCCGCACCCACGGCTGACGAGCGGGCCGGGGGTGCGTGAAGGCGATCTCCGGATCGGCCGAGTACGGGACGAACGTCACCGGCCGAAAGGAAGCCATGACCGCACCCCTTGTGTGAAGGAGCCGCTCTACCAGGTGCCTTCGGAACCCATGTCGACTTCCTCGTGCTTCTTGAGGTGCTGCTTGTGCACGGCGATGCCCGTGACTCGGTAAAGGTCGTCACCGATCATCATCAGAACAGTGTTGCCGGAGATGGCCGGTCCCACCGACGGGGCGTCGGTACGGACGCGGCCCAGGGCCACGTCACGGGTGATCTTCAAGGTGGCGAGGGAGTACCACACCAGCCGGATTTTGCCTGCGCTGGATGCCAGTGCCACGATCTGCATGCTGTCCGGGGCGATGACGGCACCGCCGAGCAGCGCGCCGCCGGAGGCCGATTCGATGGGTTTGATGGTGCCGGTGGCGGGATCGAGTATGCGCAGGCCGTCAGAGGTCTCGTCGGTGAAGGCGAGGTGCCGGCCATCTGGTGCCCAGATCAGGTCGTCGGCCACGGTTCCCTGTGGCAGATCGATCCGCCGCTGGTCGCCGCTGGCAGGATCGATGATCGTGATGCGCGCACGGATCCGGGAATCGTCGGTGAGAGTCGACCCGTCGTTCGTGTGGGTCGCCTTGGCTCCGGTAGCGGTGACGTAGGCCAGTTTGGTGCCGCCGTTGGTGACGGCGAGCAGGTGTGGCCCTTCTCCCCGCAGGCCGTGCAGTGTGGCCTGCGGTAGTTCGGACAGCTGTTCCGGGGTACCGTTCGCGCGCAGACGCAGCCGGTAGAAGTGGACGAGGGAGCGCTTGGGTTCGACGGTGGTGAGGAAGAAGGTCCGGTTGTCGCCGGTGCCGGCGGCGTCCCAGAATCCCGTCGTACCGCGTGGCGTGGGAACCTGGCCTATCTGTTTTCCCGTGGCCGCGTCGTTGACCGATACCGGCGCTCCACCTGGCCATGCGCCGACGAGAACGTACTTGGCGCCAGCGTACGCCGCCAGTGTCATGCGCGGGGCGGCGGGCGTCTGCCCCGACGGCCGGATCGTGATCAACGTGATGGCCGCGACCGCCGCGGCCACGGCGACGACTCCGGCCGGAACGGCCCAGCGTCGTCGCGACCGGACCGGTGTGGTGAGCGGCCGTACGCCGCTGGGAGTGACAGTGGCGGCGGCATCACTGAGCGCGTCGCGCAGCAGGTCATCGGGCATCGTGTTCACTTTTCCTCCTGGAATCGGCTGCGTAGCGCGGTCAGACCGCGGGAGAGGGTCGACTTGGCGGTTCCGGGACTGACGCCCATCGATGCGGCGATCTCGGCCTGTGACAAGTCGAGGTAGTAGCGCAGAATGATCGCCTCGCGTTGCCGGGGCGCGAGCCGGGCGAGAGCACGAAGCACACGTCGGCGATCTTCGGCGATCAGTACGTCGGTCTCCGCCGACCAGATGGGTTCCGGCACCTCGACGAACCGGCGCATCAGTGCCCGGCGGCGCAGCAAAGCCCGGCAGGCGTTCAGTACCGCGGCGCGGGCATAGGCAGGGAGATCTTTGGGAGGATCTGATGATTTTCGATGGCGGTGCTGCAGACGCGCGTAGACGTCCTGGACGACGTCCTCCGCACTGGACCGATCACCCAAGAGCAGGAGCGCCAGCCGGACAAGCGGCAGGTGGTGGGCGCGAAACAGTTCCGCGACATCGTTCGCGGAGGCGTCTGCCCCAAGCCTGCCATCGGATTCGGATTCGGATTCGGATTCGGCCAAGGCTTTCTTGAACGTCACGCCAATAAGATCGGCGAACCGCCAAAAGGTTGCTTCCGATCCCGCCCTGAGTCACGGCGTAACTCGGCCTGTCGGTGATGGTCGCGCAGTCCGGATCGGAGCCCGAACGCTTCGCGATCCTGTACGACCGGCACTTCGCCGAGATCCACCGCTACGTCGCCGGACGCCTCGGCTGGGAGGTCGCCGAGGACCTCGCCGCCGGCACCTTCCTGATCGCCTTCCGCGAGAGGGCGTCCTTCGACCCGGAGCGCGGCGCCGTACGGCCCTCGCTGTACGGCATCGCGACACACCTGCCTGGCCGGTCCGGTCGAGGGCGACACCGCCCAGCTGCGGGCGGCCGTCGGCACGGTCCTGTTCGAGCCTGCGGGAACGGTGACGGCGAAGGTCCGCGCGGCCTGCCACCGGATCCTCGCCGACCTGCCGGGCGTATGGTCCCTCGGCGCGGCGACCGACGCCGCGCCCTCACCGGCCGATCGGCACTGACCCCGCCCCGGCCGGACGCCGGAGCCCGGTGGGCGGTGCGCGCCACCGCCCACCGGGTCGTCCGTGTCGCCCCCCGGCCGGTCAGCCGCGGTAGAGGTCGAATTCGGCGACCGAGGCGTAGGTGTTGTTCGGGCCGTGCTCGCTCAGCACCCGGAACCGTACGTAGCGGCCGGTGACCGGTTTGAACGGGACGGTGGTCTCCAGCTGGGTGTCGGGCAGCGTGCCCTTGGCCACCGGCGCGCCCCAGTGCTGCCCGTCGGCGCTCACGTACAGCTCGTACGAGGCGGCGCGGCCGTTGATGCCGCCGTCCTGTCGCGGCATGTACCGGAAGGCGCCGAGGCGCTGGGCGGCCCCGGTGTCGATGGTGATCTCCTGCGGGAGCTTGGCCGACCAGTCGCTGTGCCAGATCGTGTACGGGTCGTTGTCGAAGGCGTTCGCGGCGGCGCCGTTCTCGTGCGCGGTCTCCTGGCTGGAGGCGGACACCAGCTTCCAGTCCTTCTGGGACAGGCCCGTCCGGTCGCCGGGGAGGCCGACCTGGTCGTACCGGTCGAGGAAGGCCTTGAAGTCGCCGTCGCGGGGGGCGCCCCACGTGCGGTCGGCGAGCGCGGCGATCGGGCGGCGGGCGAAGAAGTCGAACCAGTCCGGCGGGTTCTGCTCGGCCTTGTCCGACCAGCGGGAGATCTTGTAGCCGTGGATGCCGGGCGCGGCGACGAAGTCGTACTCGCCGTAGATGTGGCGGGGGTCGGCGTAGCCGTAGCCGCCGGGCGAGGTGGAGAAGCCGGGCGAGACGTACAGGTGGCCGTCCTGGGAGCCGATCACCTGGTAGCCGGCCTGCGCGCGGGCGACCGGGCTGCTCAGCCACTCGTTGACCTGGATGTCCTTGTTCGCCTCGACGCCGTGGGCCTGGTTGTAGTCCCACCACTGCCACATCTGGGTGGTCTTGCCATGCGCGCGGACCTGGGCGTCCAGTTCGTTGGCGAAGGCGGTGAAGACGTCGCCGGGCGCGGCGTAGCCCTTGGCCTTCTGGTACGCGACGAGCTCGGGGCAGGCGTTCTTGGCCGGGTCGAGCGGGATCTCGTCGCCGCCGATGTGGAAGTACGGCCCGTCGAAGATCGGGATGATGTCGTCGAGGAGTTCGTGGAGGAACGTCCGGGTGTGCTCCTTGGTCACGTCGAGGGTCCAGCCGCCCGCGTCGTGCCCCTCCCAGGAGGAGTTCGGCTTGGACAGCGAGTCGCAGGTGAAGGCCAGGCTCGGGTCGTACTTGCTGATCGCCACCGAGTGGGCGGGCAGGTCGATCTCCGGGACGATCGTCACGTCGTAGCGGCGAGCGTAGTCCTGCAGGTCGCGCAGCTCAGCCCGGGTGTAGTGCTCCTTGGCCGCCAGCCCGGGGAACCTCTTGCTCTCGATGCGGAAGCCGTTCCAGTCCGACAGGTGAAGGTGGAACAGGTTCAGCTTGTACCAGGCCATCCGCTGGATCTGCTGCTTGAGGTAGGAGACCGGGAAGTACTTGCGGCCGACGTCGAGCATCTGCCCGCGTTCGGGGAGGTTCGGCCAGTCGCGGGCGTCGCCCCGGGGGATGGATCCGGCCTTCAGCGCCTGCAGGATCGTACGGGTGCCGTAGAACACGCCGGTCTCGGTGCGGGCGCGCACGGCCGCCGTGTCGCCGACGCGCAGCGCGTACCCCTGGTCGCCGAGCTGCGCGTCGGCGGAGCCGAGCGACAGGACGACGTCGCCGGCGCGGGACCGGCCGCTCGTGACCGCCGCGCGCACGCCCGCCTCGGCGCGCAGTTCGCTCGCGAACCGGGTCGCGAGAGCGCGCAGCCGGGACTGCCCGACGACGATCCGGCTGCCCTGGCGCGGCCGCCAGGTCCCGGTCGCACCGTGCCACTCACGCAGGCCCGGCACGACGACGGGGGCGGGATTCGCCGCGCCGCTCGGCGCCGCGATGGCGGGATTCGCGGCGGCGCTCGGCGCTCCCGCCGCCGGTACGACGGGCACCAGCACCCCGGCGAGGATGACTCCGGTCAGTGTTCCAACGAGCCGGCGCACGGCATCGCCTCCACGACGTGTGAGCCACTCACCCCCGGAGTTGCTCTAATGTGATCGATTCCCCGGCATAGTAAGCAGCTTTGCGCAGAAATTCCAGATCACCGGGGACACGAGCGAGTCCGGCACGCCGTCCGTACGGGTAGTCACCTGGCCGGAAAAGCTCTCGGCGATCCTGGCCGGTTCCGGCATCCCGCCCGGTCGGAAGGCGTTAGCGTCGGGTGCGTGACGCAACGTGAATGGCTGTCGGCCGAGGACTGGTACGCCTCTCTTCCGTCCGTGTACGTCGCGGCGGGCGGCCTCATCACCGACCCGGCCGGGCGGGCCCTGCTCGTCAAGCCGAACTACCGTCCGTACTGGGGCTTCCCCGGCGGCGTCGTCGAGGCCGACGAGGCACCGCACCGAGGGTGCGAGCGGGAGGTGCTCGAGGAGGTCGGGCTGAGCGTCGCGGCGGGGCGCCTGCTCGTCTCCGACTGGGTCCGGGCCGACGGCGAGCGTCCGCGCCCGAGCGTGTACTTCCTGTTCGACTGCGGCCGGTACGAGGGGGACCCGCCGATCCGGCTCCAGGAGAAGGAGCTCGACGACTACGCGTTCGTGACGGCCGACGAGGGCGTCGGCATGCTCGCCACCGCCTTCGCGAGCCGCCTCACCGCCGCGCTCCACGCCCTCCGGACCGGCGAGACCCAGTACCTTCCGATGACCCGGCCCTCCGACGCGGAGGTCGCGCCGTAGCCGTGCGCGTTCCGGGAGCGCACGGAGCGCTCCTTGGCCGCACGGCGCCGGCGCGGAGAGCACTCGTCAGCCCTGCGCCCTCCCGCAGCGTGTGCCGTCGGCGCGGAGAACGCTCCCTGGCCGTACGGCCTCCGGTCATCGGTCGACGGTGAGCTCGAACAGCCGGTGCAGCAGGACGTGCAGCGCGGCCTGCTCGTCGTCGGTCAGCCCGTCGAGCATGTCCCGTTCGATGCTCTCGCCCGTGCTGCGCAGGCCGTTGATCACGGTCCGGCCCTCCGCGGTCAGCGCGATGGTGTGACGACGCCGGTCGGCGGGGTCCCGGGTCCGCTCGATCAGCCCTTGGCGCTCCAGGAAGTCGACCACCGAGACGGCGTTCCGGGGATCGACGCCGATCAGCTCGGCGAGGCGTTGCTGGTGGGTGGTCTTGAGGTTGTCGAGGGTCATGAGGGCGCCGTAGTGATGCGGCGTCATCCCGTGCTCGGCGAGCATGCGCGCCCATCGCCGCCGTGACTCGGCACCGAGCCGCGCCAGCAGATAGCCGGTGCCGGCCCGGAGCTCGGACGGCGGGGCTGGAACGCCCTTTTCGGATTTTCCTCCTTTATCCGCCATGCAGGCGATCATACGCTTGCAGGACATTCAACATGATGGTCGTATTTTATGAGCAATTTTCGGATTAGCGACGAAGCTGTCCGATGACGGGGGACGTCGCCGCAGCGTCCGGCTCGGCGGCCTGGAGAGGTCATAAGCGGACGGACCCGCGACAAGGACGTCCTTCGGGCGTTACCGTCAGCACTGACGATCACCCGAGATCGATCACAACGGAAGAACGCGGAGCGGACGATGGCCCCACCTCCCCCGGCGCTACCCGTCGCAGCCCGGCCCGCCGCCGACCGGCATCTCGGCCCCGGTCTGCTGCTCGTCCTCCCGGCCGCCGTGCTCACGCTCGTCTCGCTGGTCGTCCCGACCGGTCAGACCATCGTGCGCAGCTTCCAGGACTCGCGGTTCCTCAGCTCCTCCCATCGGTTCGTGGGCCTGGACAACTACGGCAACGTGCTGAAGGAAGGCGACTTCTGGCGGGCGCTGGGCTTCTCGGTCGCGATCGCCGTCGTCCCGATCGTCGTGGCGGTGCTGGTCGCCCCGGCGCTCGCCGCCGCCCTCGACCGGGCCGGCACCTGGCCCCGCCGCGTCGGCCGCGTGCTGATGTCGCTGCCGCTCGTGGTCTTCTCCCCCGTGGCGGTCGCGGTCGCCTGGCACATGGGCCAGGCGACCGGCAAGGGCGGCATCGCCACGATCTTCGGCCGGATCGACACCCCCGACGAGGCGGCGACCGTCATCCCGTTCGTCACGGCGGCGGCGCTGTTCGGCGCGGTGTGCGGTCTGGCGCTGCTCGTCTTCCTGCCCGTCCTGCGCGGCCGCGCCGAGGGCCGGCGGATCACCCCGGCGATGCTCGCGGTGGGGGCGATCGTCGTGCTGGCCGCCGCCGCGACGAGCCTGCAGGCGTTCACGTTCTCCGGGGTGATGGGCGACTCGAGGAAGTCGGAGACGCTCACCGGCCTGCAGTACACCGCGGCGCTCCGCATGGCGAATTTCGGCCTCGGGTCGGCCATCGCCACCATCACCGGCCTGATCCTCGCGGTCCTGGGGGTGGGAGCCACCCTCATCGCGATCAGGACCGGCCTGGGGATCAAGCTCGCCCCGGCCCCACGGCGCGGGGCGCCGGAGCCGGGACCGCGCCCGGACGCCGCCCGCTCGGTGATCGCGATCCTGGCCGTGGTCGTGGTCCTCGTCATCACGGTCCTCGGCCTGTGGCCCTGGCTCTCCGCGCTGTTCTCCAGCGGGCACGGGCACGGCTCCTCGCCCGCGCCGTCCACCGCCAAGATCTACCTGAACACCTGGGTCCCGCCGCTGCTGAACGCCCTCGTCTCCGTCTTCGTGGCGTTCCTCGCGGCGCTTGGAATCGGCGGCCTGCGCCCGCTCGGCCGCCGCAGCGAGCTGCTGCTCCTGCCGTTCGCGCCGTGGCTGTTCGTCGGCATCGGCCCGCTCAGCGTCTCCGGCTACGAGAACGAGCGGAGCCTGAAACTGCTCGACAAGTTCACGGCGCTGTTCTCGCCGATCTGGGTGAGCGTCCCGGCACTCCTCATCCTGACGCTCTTCTGCCGGCGCCACGCGGCCCGCTGGCGGGCACAGCGCGCCACCGGTGCCCCGGCCGCGCCGTCGTTCTTCGCGACGGTCGTCGTCCCGGCGCTGCCCCTGGCCGGCCTGCTCGCCGGGGCGATCACGCTGATCGGCGCGCAGGGCGTGCTCTGGCCGAGCCTGGTGGGCGTCGGCGCCGGGCAACCGGACCGCGCCGGTCGAGCTGTTGGTCCGCGTGAACGAGACCTTCAGCGCCAACGCCCAGGTCGGGCTGACGACGCCCATCGTCGCGGTGATCCTGATGTTCATCGCACTGGCGGCGCTGCAGATCCTCTACCTGGACCGGCTCGTCATCACCACGGGCCCGGACGAAGAGGCCGCAGGCATGCCGGGAATCGCCCCGCAGCCGGGCTGGCCCGCCCCGATTCCCGTTCCCGCCGCCCGGGCCTGCCGCCGCCCACCGGCCCGCCGGTCTCGTACGCTCCCCCGCCCGGCTACGCCCCTCCCGCGGGCTACGGCCCACCGTCACCGTACGGCCCGCCCCCGGGGTACGCCCCTCCGCCGGGCTACGGCCCACCGCCCGGGTACGGCCCGCCGCCGCCCCAGACCCCGGCCTCTCCCGACACGACTTCGGCCGATCCGAAGCCGGAGCCGGCGCCCGGCTCAGAACCGGGCTCAGAGTCGGCGCCCGGCTCTGAGCCCGGCTCCACGGACGAACGGAAGCCCGACCACGGCGACGAGGAGGCGTCCTCTCCCCCGGACGAGAAAGATCCTCGTTCCGAGGAGACCTCCGCCGACGACCCGCCACACGCCACGGACGGCTGAGGCCCTCGCCCGCCGCCGAGGGTTCTGACTCACATTTCGTGGCGGTCGCGGTAACGGTCGCCCAGGCCCCGGGCAAGGCTGCATGCGTTCCCGAAGGCCTTTGCTCTGCTTACGCCGAGTAGGCGGTGGACCGTGCCAGATGTGTACTCAACGTAAGCAGAGCAAAGGGCCGTGGGAGGCGGGGCGGTGAGCGGACGGGTTCGCCTGGTCCGGAGCCGTTCACTCACGAAAATCGAGCCAGAACCCGCCGAGGCTCCCGAGGCCGACCGTCGGCGCGACCCGGCTGGGGAATGGGCTCGGCGATCTCACGCCGCTGCCGCTCGGCCTCAGTGTCGTCCTGGGCCGGGGTCGCCGGGTCCAACGACGTGAGGCCGATACCGGCGCAAAGCGGGACGACGGCTCACCGGCGGCGAAACCGCTGGTCCGGCCGACACTGCGGCTCGGTGCCGGTTTGACCGGGCGTCGGTCGACCGATCACCATGACGGCGTGAGCCAACCGTCTCCTGAGCGGGCCCCCTCCCGTAAGCGCCGGGACGCGGCACCGAGCATCAGGGACGTCGCGGCGGCGGCCGGCGTCTCCTATCAGACGGTGTCCCGCGTCCTCAACGACTCGCCGAGGGTACGGGCGGCGACCAGGCATCAGGTGATGGACGCGATCGAACGGCTGGGTTTTCGGCCCAACCGCGCGGCCCGCGCGCTCGGGCTGGGGCGGGCTCGCGCCGTCACGGTCGTCACCTCGAACACGACGCTGTACGGCTACGCCGCCACGCTTCAGGGCATCGAGGAGGCCGCCCGTGAGGAGGGTCTCGCCGTCGGCGTCCAGGTGATCGAGTCCGCCCGCTCCGGCGACATCCGGCAGGCCGTCGAGCATGTCAGCGACCCGAGCGTGGGCGGCGTCGTGGTGATCGCCTTCGACGCCGAGGGGATGGAGCTGCTGCGTCAGCTCCCCGGCGACGTCCCGGCGGTCGCGGCGGTCGAGCCGGGTGCTCTCGCCGAGGCCGGGCGTACGACGATCTGCCTGGACGAGCAGCAGGCGTCCGCCGACGCGACCCGGCACCTGCTGTCGCTCGGGCACCGTACGGTGCACCATGTGGCGATCCCCTCCGAAGCCGGGACGCGAGGACGCGAGGCGGGGTGGCGGCGCGCCCTGCTGGAGGCGGGGGCTCCGGTCCCGGAGATCGTGGCCGCCGGGTGGGACGCCCGATCGGCGTACGAGGCGGGGTGTGCGCTGGCCGCCGATGACGCGGTGACGGCGATCCTGTGCGGCAACGACGACACGGCGATGGCCGTACGCCGTGCGCTGTACGACGCGGGCCGGGACGTTCCCGGCGACGTCAGCCTCGTCGGGTTCGACGACGTTCCCGGCTCGGCGTACTGGATTCCGGCGCTGACCACCATCCGCATGGACTTCGCGGGCTGGGGGCGGGCCTGCCTCGCCGCCCTGGCGGCCGAGCTCGACGGCCGGCCGCGCCCGGAGATCGCGCTGGCCGCCCCGGAGCTGGTCGTCCGGGAGTCGACCGCCCCGCCTCGGACGGCGCGCTAGACATCCGCTCGTAACAAGACGGTAACGGGGCCTTCCCTTTCCAAATGTGACCGGTCACACTCATCCGCATGTGACCGGTCACACAGCCGATCGAAGTTCCCTGATCGGCCGGTGACCGGCCCTGATGACCTTGAAAAAGCGGCCGACCGGCGTCTCCATGGCGGGCACACCGCCGAGCGCCGACGGCACCCGGCAGCGACCGGGTCCCGGTCTTCCCGGCGACCCCGCGAAGACAGGCCCGATCCCCTTGTCCTCCCGTCCGCATGAGAAGGAGCAGCAGTTGAGCGCGTTCGACGACGGAACGAGCATCACGTGGGGGCACTCGGCGTTGTCCCTCGTCGTGGACGTCACCCCGGGCCGGCCGGTGAGCGTGCGCACGATGACGCCCGGCCACGCCGGCCCTCCCCCGGGTCACACGAGTCAGCCGCTGGTGGAGATCCTCACCGCCGGTACGGGACGGGACGCCATATCGCAGCGGTTCTCCGAGACCACGATCGGCCGCCGCCTGGAATTCGCCGGCAGTGAGCGGTCCTGGGACGGCAGGTGGCATCTGCTGCGTATCGAGTTGCGAGACGAGCCGACGGGCCTGCGGGTCGAGGTGACGCTCCGGTCGGCCGACGGCGTGAGCGCCGTACGGAGTCAGGTCCGCGTGACCAACCACGGCGACCGGCCGGTCCTTCTGCTGGGCGTGTCGTCGTTCTCCGCCGGATTCCTCGGCCATCCGGTCGATCGGCTGGACCTCGTACGCGGGTCCAGCGAATGGATCGGCGAGGGCCGATGGAGCCGCCGCCCCTTCCGCGAGATCGCGGTCGACCTCGACCTGCCGTTCCACGGGCAGCACGGCCGCGGGCGGTTCGCGGCCATCAGCACGGGCGCCTGGTCGACCGGCCGGAACCTGCCGACCGGCGGCCTGGTCGACCGGGAGGGCGGCGACGCGTGGCTCTGGCAGATCGAGCACAACGGCGCGTGGCGCTGGGAGACCGGTGAGCGCCTCGACGGCGCGTACGTCGCGCTGCTCGGCCCGACCGATCTCGACCACCAGTGGCAGCACGACCTCGAGCCCGGCGGATCCTTCACCACCGTTCCGGTGTCGGTCGCCGTCTCCGGCGAAGGTCTGCACGGCGCCGCCGCCGCGCTGACGGCTCACCGGCGCGCCCTCGTACGGCCGCACCCCGACCGCGACGCTCTCCGGGTCGTGTTCAACGACTACATGAACACCCTGATGGGCGACCCGACCACCGCGAAACTGCTTCCGTTGATCGACGCGGCGGCCGGCGTCGGCGCCGAGGTGTTCTGCGTCGACGCCGGCTGGTACGGCGACGGCAACTGGTGGGACAGCGTCGGCGCGTGGGAGCCGTCCCAGGCACGGTTCCCACGCGGGATCGAAGAGGTCCTCGCCCACATCCGGCGGCGGGGGATGGTGCCCGGGCTGTGGCTGGAACCCGAAGTGATCGGGGTCCGCAGCCCGATCGCCGACAAGCTGCCCGAGGAGGCGTTCCTGCAGCGCGGCGGCGTACGGGTGGTCGAGCACGGCCGCTACCACTTGGACCTGCGGCACCCCCGCGCCGTCGCGCACCTGGACGAGACGATCAACCGGCTGGTCGAGCAGCTCGGCGTCGGCTACTTCAAACTCGACTACAACATCGACCCCGGGGTCGGCACCGACCTGGACGCCGACAGCGCCGGAGCGGGCCTCCTGGCCCACAACCGCGCCCACCTGGCCTGGCTGGATGGTGTCCTGGACCGGCATCCGGAGCTCATCCTGGAGAATTGCGCGTCCGGGGCGATGCGCATGGACTACGCGATGTTGTCGCGGATGCAGCTCCAGTCCACCAGTGACCAGCAGGACTTCCTGCGCTACCCGCCGATCGCCGCGGCGGCGCCGATGTCGCTGTTGCCCGAGCAGGCCGGCAACTGGGCGTACCCGCAGCCGGAGATGAGCGACGAGCAGATCGCCTTCACCCTGTGCACCGGCCTCCTCGGCCGCCTCTACCTGTCCGGCCGCCTCGACCGGATGACGGACCGGCAGCTGGCCTCCGTACGGGACGCCGTCGCCGTCCACCGCGACATCCGGGCCGAACTGGCGGCGGCCACGCCGCTGTGGCCGCTGGGCCTGCCCGGCTGGTCGGATCCCTGGCTCAGCCTCGCGCTGCGCCACGGCGACACGACGTACGTCACCGTCTGGTACCGGGGCGGGACCACCGACGGCACGGCGCTGTCCCTGCCGCACCTGGCGGGCGCCGAGGTGGAGATCGACACGCTCTTCCCCCGCCGTCTCCCCTCCTTCGGCCAGCACTTCGATCCGCGGACCGGCCGCTTGTCCATCCAGGCACCCGACACCGAAACGGTCGCCGCACGCCTCCTCCGCATCCGCTCTACCAGCAAAAACGGCATCTGAACCGCTAGATTGACCGCTCTGCCACAGCAGGGCGGGGTCCCCCCTCCCGAAAAGGATCTGTGATGAGAAGAAGGACCCTCCTCGGTGTGGCGGCGACGCTCGCGCTGAGCCTGGCCGCCACCGCCTGCAGCGACCCCGGTGCCGGCTCCTCGACCAGCGCCGCCGCGGCGACCTGGACGGACCCCTCGGCCAAGCTCGCCGGCGTCGACCTGACGATCTGGGCCGCGCAGAACAGCAACACCGTGCCCAAGCAGGTCATCGACGCCTTCCACACCGCGACGGGCGCCACCGTCAAGGTCGTCACCATCCCCGACCCGTACGAGCAGGGCGTGCAGACGAAGGTCGCCACCGGCGACAAGCCGGACCTGGCGTTCTGGCAGCCGACCGCGTCCATGCTGACGGCGATCAACGCGAAGGCCAACCTTCAACCGCTCACCGGCGCACCCTGGCTGCCGAAGCTCTCGCCCGCGCTCAAGGACATGACCGGGCTCCTCGACAACACCCGCTACGCCGCGCTGATCACCAGCCCGGCGGTCGAGGGCGTCTACTACAACAAGGAGGTCTTCGCCGCCAACGGGATCACCCAGACGCCGAAGAACCTCGACGAGATGATCGCCGCGGCCCGCAGGCTCAAGGCCAAGGGCGTCACGCCGTTCTACGAGATGGGCGGCGACAAGTGGGCCACCCAGTGGTGGGTCCAGGTACAGCTCGCCGACGCCGCGAAGAGCGGCCTCTGGGACAGGATCAACACGAAGAAGGAGACGTTCACCGGCCCGACCGTGCTGGGAGCGATCAAGAAGTACAAGTCCCTGATCGACGAGGGACTGTTCAACTCCAACATCAAGACCGCGAAGTTCGAGGACCAGGGCAAGGCGCTGCTCGACGGCAAGGCCGCCATGGTCATGCAGGTGAACTCCTTCTTCGGCGAACTACAGGCGAGCGCCGACACCGCCACCCTCGACAAGAAGATCGGGTTCTTCCCGATCGCGCCGTCCGGGAACATCGGCACGTACATCCCGGACCAGTCCAACGCCCTGGTCGCGTTCAAGACCGGCGACGCCAAGCGCGAGGCGGCCGCCCGGCAGTTGCTGTCCTTCTGGATGGGCCCCGACTACAAGAACTTCACCACCACCCAGAACACCGTGTCGCTGGAGCCCTCCGTGCCGAACCCGGCGGGCGTGCCGCAGGCCCTGCTGGCCGTCCACAACTCCCTGCCCACCTCGGTCGGCTCGATGCAGGCCCTCGCCGTGGCCAACCCCGACCTGTACCTCAATCTCGCCGACATGATCGCGGGCAAGATGTCGCCGGAGAAGGTCGCCTCGACCACTCAGGACCAGTTCGCGCAGCTCGCCAAGGCCGCCGGAGCACCCGGCTTCTGATCACTCGTCCCTGGGAGGTGCCGGGGCTGTTCTCCGGCACCCCCTCCGTGAAGGAGTCCGACACGTGCACTCGGTCAAGGAAAGAGCCGTGCGGGAGAGGCCTCTCACACTCCAGGCGCCTCGTCAGCGTCGACGCGTCCGCGGCAACGCGCATCGCACGCATCCGATGTGGTTCCTGGCGCCGGCGTTCCTCATCCTGCTGGTCTTCTTCTTCGTCCCCACGCTGTTCAACTTCATCTACGCGTTCACCGACTGGTCCAGCTTCAAGACCGCGATCCGCCCGGTCGGCCTCGCCAACTTCCAGGACCTGATCTCCAACGGCACCCTGCTGCGCGCGCTCCGCATCACCGTCGTCTACGCGGTACTGGTGGCCGTCTTCCAGAACGTGTTCGGCTTCGCGCTGGCGGTCCTGCTCGAACGCGACACCGTCGTGAACCGCTTCGCCCGGGTCTTCTTCCTCATCCCGGTGCTGATGTCCGCGCTCGCCGTCGGCTACATCTTCCAGGCGCTGCTCAAGCCCGACGGCAGCGTGAACCGGCTGCTGGGCTTCGCGGCCGGGCATCACGTCGACTACCCCTGGCTCGGGGACACGACCTGGACGATCGTCACCGTGTCGGTCATTCACGCCTGGAAGTGGATGGGCCTGTCCATGCTCATCTACCTCGCCGGCCTCAAGACCATCCCCGCGGAGATCACCGAGGCGGCGCGCATCGACGGCGCCTCCCGCTGGCGGATGTTCTGGTCGGTCCGGTTCCCGTTCCTGGCCCCCGCCGTCACGTTCAACGTCTCCACCGCGCTCCTCGGCTCGATGAACGGATTCGACATCGTCCAGGCCACCACCGGCGGCGGCCCCGCCCGTACGACGGAGATCCTCAACATCTTCATCTTCCGGACCTTCGGCCAGGGATTGTTCGCCCAGGCCACCACCATGAGCCTGATGCTGTTCCTGGTCGTGGCGCTCATGGCCTTCCCCGTCATCGCCATCCTGCGCAAGCGCGAGGAGATCCTGTGAACGCCGTCACCTCACGTGGTACCGGGCTCAGCGACGCGTCGATCTGGCGACGGCTGCAGCCGTTCTGCGCGATCGCGCTCGTCGCGCTGCTGATCGGGATCCCGCTGTGGCTGGTCGTCGCGACCGCCGCGAAGTCCCAGGGCGAGGCGCTGACCCCGAACCTGTCGCCGCCGAGCCACTGGCGGCTGTTCCACAACCTGGCGGAGGTCTGGCACCAGGGCCGGATACCCACGGCGTTCTTCGGCAGCCTCCTGGTCGTCGTCCCGTCGGTGGTGGGCGTCCTCGTCCTGGGATCCATGGCCGCCTGGATCCTGGCCCGCCGCGCCACGCGCCTGAACGCGATCCTGTACGCCCTGGGCATCAGCGGCATCGTGCTGCCGCCCGCCGTCGTCACCCTGGTCCTGCTGCTACGGCAGCTGGGCCTGGCCGGCAGCGCGGTGGGGATGATCGGCGTCTACATGGGCATCTACCTGTCTACGGTGATCTTCTTCGTGACCGGTTTCGTCCGTACGATCCCGGCGTCCCTGGAGGAGGCCGCGCAGATCGACGGCGCGGGGCCGGTACGGGTGTTCGTGCGGGTCGTCCTTCCGCTGCTGAGGCCGGTGCTCGCGACGGCGACCATCCTGATCTGCCTGTACGTGTGGAACGACGTCTTCTACGCGTTCTTCGTCATCGGCGGCCGCATCGACACGCTGCCGCTCAACCTGTTCCAGGTCGCCAGCGCGGGCCTGTACCTCAACAACTGGCACCTCATCTTCGCGTACGTGATCCTGATGAGCCTCCCACTGGTCGCCGTGTTCGCCGTCGCCCAGCGGAAGATCATCTCCGGAATCACCAGCGGAGCCGTGAAGTAGCCCGACGCGGCGCTCTCTGCGTGGTGGAGGCTAAAGGTGGCCTTCCCGCTCATCGCCGGTAACGAAGTAGCGGTCCAGGTACTCCTCTTCGCCCAGGTCGCTGTCCCGCATCAATGAAAAGACCTCACTACCATGCCCAGGCTCCTCCTCCCCTATCGAGTAAGCCTGCGCCAATTCCAGGTACCTGACGTTGTCGAATATCGCCGCATACTCGAGCGCTTCAGCCTCGGCGAGCGCGATCGCCTCCGCGAAGCCGGCCGCCCGCCAGAGAGTGACGCGTTCCTCGTAGATTCCATTGTTCGCGTCCAGAAAAATACACCGAACACCGAACCAACCGCCCGAGGCCTCGCCGGACCGATCAACCATGGCCTGCTCCATAAGGAGCCATCATCCATCACCAGCGCCGGTCATCACCCTCACCCGTCGCAATCTCCAACCACGCCGTGCAGACCCGAGTCCTGCACGCCTACCTGCGCCGGCGCAACGCCAACGCCCGCCACCGCGACGTCCTGGCCGCCGAACGCAAGGAACGCGCCCGCATCCGCAACGAGAAGGGCATCCGCTGGGGCGGCCGCCCACTCAGGGCCGTAGCCTGAGTGCTAACTCGATGGCCTGATGGGTCCGGCCAAGACTATGGTGCGGGTGAGGAGGTGGGCCGATGGGTGCATCGATGCTCTACCAGGTGCTGGAACCATTGCCTGACGGGCGGAGTGCTCTGCTGTTCGCACGTCAACTGCTCGCCCGATTCGGTGCCGGGACGCCGGACATGCCTGCCCTGAGCTTCAACGATATTGCCACACAGGAACAGTTCCACTACGCCCGGCAGTACTTCACTTGCGGCACGTTCCTTTGCTCAGAGCGGGACCTCCAGGACTCGCATGTCCAGGAACTCTGGCAGACCCTAGACCGCCTGGGCTTCCGGAAAACGTCCCCTGGCTGGGTGGAAACGGAGCTGCAACCCGAACTGGCCTCCCTGTGGCCCTTGCCGCAAAAAGTGCAGTTCCAGCTAATGAAGGGAAAGACGCCCTCCACCTTTCCTATCCGTGACCAAGATGAGTGCACCGAGACGGAGATCGACGACGCAGTCGCAGCCTGTGGCCCTCTGTCAATCGACATCGACTGGTTCTCGGCGCTGCGCGGCCTACCAAGCTCCAACCTCTGTGGCGTCCAACTGTGCCTCAACAGCAGATGGACCGAGGAGTGCCCTGAACCTGCTCCGGGCAGGCACACCGTGTACCTGTCCATCGGCACGCGAAACTCGGATGAAGCCGCACGGGATTGGTTGCAGGGCACGGGACTGCGCTTCGGGGAATCTCAGCTGGGTTGGTAGACAGGCATCCAGGCCATCAAGGGGCCGCGAGGGGAACGGCTATCCGCCGACGGTGGAGACGTCAAGCAGCACGCTCTGAGAACCCGTGCGCCACAAGCCGGCGAACCTATGTGGTCACAGCGCTAGCGAACTTCTCGGTAGGCCGTGGCGATGGGCGCCAGGACACTGAGACGCTCGGGACCACCATTGCGGAACCACATTAGGTTCGGTAGCGAATCGGAGCGGACGAGATCGCACCCAAGGCCGTCAGGCCACGGATCGTTACTCGGTTCCAGGACGGTGGCCTCTAGTTCGAAAACCAGATCAGATCCGTCCCCCAGCGTCCCCGCCTCGAAGTAGAGGACGTCGTCGAACGAGAGCACCACGTCGGGTGCATCCGGCCCCCATCGCAGCGTAACGTCGACGGCCGTCGTGCCCTCGATTCGCGCCATGCTCACGCGGTGGATGGAATATCCTTCGCACCCCGCGACAACGCTGCGAAAGCTGTCGAATTCCATCGCCGGACCGCGCCTCCATCGCCACAATCACCGCCAAGACTTCCTCGCCCGCCGCCGTGAGACGCGCCCGCACGAGGAGTACCGCCCGCGCGACCGTACCGTCAACGAAGGCCGGCTCGGCGAGATCGAGGGCATCGACCTGACGCTGAGGTTCCTCGCCGGCACCGACGGGGTCGAGTCGTGGTCGTGACCATCGGGGGTCCTCAGGCGTGAAGGGTTGACGGGTCTCGTGGCAAGAGACAGGTGTCAGCTGTCCGCAGAGGAGGGTCACGTTCATGAGCGGAACCCCGCATGAGTTTTGAATCCGACAGATGCCTGACTCGCCGCGCGCCTGGAGGGTTTCAGGATGAGGACGCTGCGGTGATTCAGGCGTCCTGGCAGGCCCCCGAACGCTTCGCCGAGATCTACGACGCGTATTTCGTCGAGATCCACAAGTACGTCGAACGCCGGTTGGGCCGGGACATCGCCGATGATCTCGCGGCCGAGACGTTCGTCGCCGCGTTCCGGCAGCGTCAGCGCTATGACCGTGCTCGCGGCGACGCGCGTGCCTGGCTGTACGGGATCGCCACCAACTTGATCAGGCGGCATCGGCGCCGGGAGGTCGCCGCGTACAAGGCGCTCGCCCGGGCCGGCGCCGCGGAGACCGTTGAGGTCCATGAGGACGGGCTGGACGCCCGGATCGTCGCACTGGGGGTGCGGCCACAGCTCCTTGGGGCACTCGCGCGGCTGAATCCCGGCGATCGCGACGTCGTGTTGATGGTGGCCCTCGCGGAGCTCTCGTACGAGCAGGTCGCCGAGGCGCTCGACATCCCGTACGGGACCGTGTGCTCCCGGTTGAACCGCGCCAGGCGGAAGCTGCGCGAGGCACTGGGCCCCTCTGACCCATTCGAGGAGGAGTAAGCGATGGATGAGTTGCAGATGCTTCGCGAGGCGCTGCCGGAACCGCAGGGCCCGAGCCACGAGGTCGTCGCCACCGGCCGTGCGCGGCTGACCTCGGATCAGAACGTCGGACGGCCGGGCGGTCGGCGAAGCCGCCGAGCCTGGGTGGCCGGCCTTGCGGCCACGGCCGTCGCCGCCACGACGTTCGTGGCCCTGATCGGCGTGGACCGATCGTCCAAGGATCAGCCGATGAGCGCGCGCCAGATCCTGCTGGCGGCCGCGACGACTTCCGAGCACCTACCAGCCACGACGGGCCGCTACTGGCACGCCGAAATCCGCGACACCCCCGAACCCATCACCGTCGAACACGGCCGCGTCCGGTATCGGCTTGACATGACCGTCGACCGGACCAACGCCTGGATCGCACGGTCGCCCAAAGACCTCAGCTGGTACATGCAGGGCAGTCCCCCGACCTTCACGGCCCCGACCTCGGCCGACGCTGCCGCATGGCGCCGCGACGGCTCTCCGACGCGGTTCATCAGACCCCCGATTCCCCCTGGTCCGATGTCGGACGGTCCGGACTCGGTATGGCCGTGGCCGCCGGGAACGGCGGTCCCGAAAGGGGGGAGTCTGATCGCCGAAAGAATCAAGGTCGGCCTCTATGTCAAAGGCCCGCGCAGCATCTTCCTCGGCGAATCCCGGCACAGGGTCTCGGTAACGGAGATCACGACTCTGCCGACCGATCCCGCCCAGCTCAAGGCCCGTCTACAAGCGCTCATCGATCCGGCCGCGTTGAAGAGACTCGGACGCACGCCGACCGAAGGGATGTATGACGCCGTCCGGGATCTGCTCATCCTCGCGCCGACACCGCCCAAGGTTCGGGCAGCGGCGTTCCGTCTTCTCGCGACGTTGCCGGGCATCAAGACGCTGGGGAAAGTACGGGATCCGCTTGGCCGTGAAGGAATCGGCCTCATCGTCACCGACCCGAGCTTCCGCCCGGGTGGTTCATATCAGGACCGGTTCATCATCGACCCCGCCACTGCGAACATCCTCGCCGTCGGAAACCAGAGCGCGCCCGGAAATCACAACACCTACACCTCGGTCAGCGCCCGATGGACCAACGCCACTCCCACGCCGCCCGCGCAGCGCGTCCAGGACAGACAGCCGTGACCATTGGCGCCCGGGTCGTCATGACGGGAGTCTGCGTGTGCTCCGGATATCGGGTCGCTCGGCGTACAGGTCGGCGGCGTAGCCGCGGTTGATGGTGATGATGCCGTCGGTGACAGGTTCGATGAAGTCCGCCTCGCCGGGGATCGGGATACGGCTGAGGATTCTGCCGGTCCGGCCGTCGAAGACGACGAACTCGTAGACGGCCGTGTCGTTCCGGGAGACCTCGGACACGACGTAGACCCGGCCGTCGGCCACGGTGAGGCTCTCGCCGGCCTGAGGAAGGTGGCCGGAGTCGGGGATCGGCGTGCGCCACAACTCCCCGCCGGTGGCCGGATCGACTCCGCAGATGGCGCCGTCCTTCTTGTCCGCGCAGAGGTTGGCCTGGAGCCCGTCGCCCAAGGCGGCCGCCCCCTGGTCCTTCCACCGCCGCTTCGCCACGATCCGGCCGGTCGCCGGGTCGAGAAGGTCGGTCGTGTCACCGACCGCCACGGCCAGTCGGCCATTGACACGACCGACGGCCTCGACCATGCCGCCGGAGCGCGACGTCCCGGCGGACAACTGTGAGACGCGCAGCGCCCACCGTGTGGCTCCGGTCGCCGGATCGAACCCGACCACCGCCTTGTCCTTCGCGTCATAGTTGTTACAGGCGACGGCGAGGGTACCCGGCGCCACCGCCACATGGGCGAAGATGCTCTCGTACGGGCAGGTGTCGGGCCATTTCTTCGTCCAGCGGACCTTGCCGGTCGCACGGGAGATCCCCGCCAGTCCGTCGCCGCCGACGAACGCCAGCGTCGCCGCATCAGCGTCCGGCACGACGGACTCGTCGGAACCGATGTCGGGCACCTTTCGGGACCACCGGATCTTGCCCGAACGAATGTTGATCTTCACCAGCTCATCACCCGTCGACTGGAGGAAGACATCACCCGTCGAGCGATCGACCCCGATCGGCGCCGACTTGCTCCTCGTGTAGCGCCAGTAGACCCTGCCCGTGACGATGTCGACGGCGCGTACGCCGTCACCAGCGGGCATGATCGCGAGCCCGCCGTAGATCACCGTGGACCCGCGGACGGAGGCCACCCGTTGCGCCGAATGCACGGGCGGCTGTGCCGCCACCGGCTGGGGGAACCGCCCGTACGGCCCCCGCATGCCGTCGTCGAACACCGCCCAGAGGCGCGGTGCCCCCCAGAACGCCAGGACTGCGGCGACCACCGCCGCGACGACGGCGTACGGCCGCCATCGTCGCCCCTGCCTGGTCTCCGGTTCTTCGGCCGTCCACGACATGACGGTCTCCACCCGCGGTGTCGTCGATGGGCGGGTACGCGGTTCGCCGTCGTCGGTCATTGGTGGTCCAGTCCCCGTGGTGAGCTTTGGGAGAGATCAGGTCGAAGCCAGGTGATCTTGGACGTCTCCCTATCCGGAAAGGTTCCGGTCCGGGACGGCCCGAGATCACCGACTTTGACCGTTTGCGACCGGCCACCTGATGACTACTCAGACCAGGGCACTCCCAGCGTCTCCACCAGGTCGAAGAAGCGCTCCTCGACGAACCCGCCTCGGCCGTTCATGGCCTGCTCGACCTCCGTGACATCGGCGACCAGGCCGGCTTCCTCCGCCCATCGCACTGCGGCGGGCGCCGCCTCGGTGGGATCAGAACCCAGTGCCATGAGCCACGCGCGCATCTCCGCACGCTCTTTCAGGTACTTGGGATCATCCTCGTCCGTATCCCACTCCCCGTCGTCGGTCTCGTACGCGGGCGGAATGACCAGGTGGGCGAGCACCCAACCCAGCTCGAGCCAGGTCGCCCAGCGGCCGGTCCGCGGTCCCATCCCGACGACCTGTGCACCGTCACTGTCGAGCACGTAGGCGCCCATGACCGGTCGGCCGGTCTCTTCCATCAGGTTCGGCAGCAACGACTCCCATCCATTCGAGCCGTCGTGCCGGAAACCGACCAACTGCCACCCATCCCGCAAACGCCGGCCATCGGGATAGCGAGTCCATTGAAGAACGGCATCCAGCTCCAGCGCGGACCGCTCGGTACGGACGAACGCCAACGTCCCCCAGAATCCCATTCTGACTCCTGTCGCACCCCGTGTCCGTGCGTCGATCGAGGAACTCCAGGTCATACCTGGTGGCTCAATTCTGCGCACCCACGGACTCAGGGACTGACCCCTTCAGAGGAAAACGCGGGCGATATCCAGCCACTTCTGTGCGTCCTCGCCGACCGCCGTGAGGTCGGTCTCGGCTCGGGACCTGCGCTGGGTGACTCGAAGACAGAAGTCGAGGGCACTGCCCTGAACTCGTTGCCTGGCATCTTCTGGGCCCCATACCCAGGTTTGGCCGTCGGGACCGGTCAGCTCGATACGGAACGGCTCTGCCGGAGTAGGCAATTGGACAGCATAGAACGATAGCTCTCGTCCTACGACTCCCAGGGAGGCCACATGCCGGAGCCGACCCGTCGGACGGCGTGAGACACCCAGCGCGTCGAAAACGTCCTGCCCGTGAGCCCACGTTTCCATCAGTCGAAGCGGCACCATAAGGGCTGCGGTCACCTGCGAGCCGTACCACGGAAATCCACGGTCCAGTGGAATGTCACGTAGCGCCGCCGCCACCTCGGTTCGACCAGCGCGCCATTGTTCCAGCAGTACCGATCGCGGTTTGGCTGCTCCCGCGGCGGCGTCGAGATCAGCGTATTGGCTGCCTGCGGCTTCCGCCTGCTTCAGTACGGCGTCGAACGCCTCCGGGGTCCGTATGGCGATGAGAACGTTCGCATCAGCTGAAGCAAGATGAGCGATCTGGTGGGCGATCGTCCACCCCGCTGCCGGCGTGGCCTTGGACCAGTCGTCCTGCGCCGATACCAGGGCGTCGAGCTCATCTCCTTCGGCCACCAAGTCGGGCAAAGCCCGATCGCGCTCCACATCGGACATGTCGAGGCCGTAATCCAACATCCAGTATCACTTTCCGCGCATTGACAACAACAAGTTTGTGCGTTTGGACGGACAGGGTTGATATGGCGTGGCCAGGCTACCTGAGGTGCGACAAACCATTCGAGCAGGAGTTCGCGTCCGCAGGTCAGGCGCCGCTCTGGATGCGCTGACCGAGCTCGTCGTGGAGCTGTTGCAGCACCTCTATCGACACATCCGAACCGAGCAGTCCGGGAAGGGAGAACCGCTTGCCGGAATGCAGGCGGCCTCGAAGGAGGTAGCGGCTGCTCCCGCGAGCTGCATACTCCTGGATGTAGATGTCGGCGATCTCGTGCCAGGCGAACGCACGCCGCCGCCACAGGACGCGCGTCTCGATGCCCGTGGCATCGATTCGGGTGCGGGATTCGGGGAAAAGGAAGCCGATCAGCCCGAGTGCCCCCAGTAGGCCGAAGACCATACCCACGGTAAGGAGCCATGCCTTACGGCCGTGCCTTGCAGCCTCGGTCTTATCGTATCGGGAGGGAAAAGTACCCAGCCAGTGCCAGTAGACGTCCCAGCCGATACCGAACGTGACCACGCAGGCCGAGACGGCCGCCACGACGGCGAGCACCCCCATGAAAACCATCGCGGTGGTACGGCCCTCAGGGCGATACTCAACCACGGTTGGATCCCCGACCTCGAAAGATCCCACCACATGCCCCCATCCGTCACCTTGATCATATATCGACCGACCTGACAACGGTTGAGAGAGGTACATCGTCGGTCTATAAAGCCATGGCTCACGGTGACGCAGTGGACCGCGTTCGTAGTCATCAATGCCACTGTCACGGAATACGCGCTGGTGACCATGCGGGAGGTTGTCAGGGGTCGCCGAGTCCACCGTCGGGTGGGTGCCCGTGCCGCGCTGAGCGGTCGGCGAGGAATTGCCGTGCGAGGTCCGGGTACTTGGCGATCAGAATCTTCAGTTGCTGTGTCTCGGCCACCTGAGACACACCGGTGAAGCGCAGCGCGTCGAGGGTGGCTTAGAAGTCGGCGAGTGAGCGCTGAAGGCGCTCTTCGGGAGTGTTCACCCCCGGCCCTCCGCCATCAGATTCGCGCCCATACCCACTTGCCGCCCTGGTCAGGGGTCACTGTGCAGCCCCACGCGGTGGCGGCGGTGGTCACGAGGAGCAGGCCGCGGCCGCCGTTGTGGTCGAAGTCATCGTCGTCCAGGTCGGCGAGCGGGTCGGATCCGACCTCTGGGAGTTCGGGGGACGGGTCCCAGACAGAGAGGATGCTCTCCTCGCCGTCGCGGGTGATCATCACTTTGATGAGTTTCCCGGGTGCGGCCTTGACCGCGTTCGTCGCGAGTTCGGAAATGATCAGCTCGGCGTCGGAACAGCGGTCGTGCCGGCCGAACTCACCGATGACGATCGAGACCCATCGGCGAATGGCGGGAACGGTGCTCTCCGTAGCCGTGAACGACAGCGCCTGGGACGCCGGAAGGTGATCCATGGGCCACGCCTGTCATCTCTCGGCGCGGCTCTCGCCGGCCGAATCCTCCGTTGACCCGCTAATCGTCGTACCGCATTGTTACTCTCTGCATCAGCTTCATATCCACACGTGAGCGGGCTCCGCTTTGTGGACACCGAATGGATGCGAAAAATGCCAAAACCCCCCAAAGCCCTAACACCGGATCAGAGCCTCACCGCCTACTTCGGCTTCGAGGTGCGCAAGCACCGCGAGTACGCGAAGCTCTCCCAGGCCGAGCTGGCCGATCGCCTGCACTGGGCCAAGTCCGCGGTCGGCAACCTCGAGACGGCGTTCCGCTCCCCCACCTGCGACCACGCCAAGGACCTCGACGCCTTCTTCACCACCGACCGCTTCGGCTGGCTCCACGGCCTCATCACCCGCGAGGAGCTCCCTGACTTCTTCCGCCCGTTCGCGCGAAGGGAGCCCGACGCGTCAGACATACGGATGTACGAGCCGCTGCTAATCCCGGGACTGCTTCAGATCGAGGAGTACGCGCGGGCGGTAATCGCGGCCGAACAGCAACCGGAGCAACTCGAGCAGACCATCGCCGCCCGATTGGAACGTCAAAAGATCCTCTATCGCGAGCAGCCCCCACCACCACGTCTATGGGTCGTTCTGGACGAAGGTGTGATCCGGCGACAGGTCGGAGGCCGAGGCATCATGCGCCGACAGCTGGAGCACCTTCTCGAAATCACAGAGCGTCACAACGTAACAATCCAACTCGTTCCGACCTCCGTCGGCGCGTACCCTGGCCTCGAAGGCGGCTTCTCGATCCTCAGCTTTGATGAGGGTTCCGACGTGGCTTACGCGGATGCAGCGGGCGGAGGACACATGATCGAGCAGCAAAAGGACGTAGCAAGAGCTGTCACGCGTTTCGAACTCATCCGCGCACAGGCCGTCAGCGTCAGCGAAAGCATCGAGTTGATCCAGGAGGCACTGTGAACACCCCCCAGATTCTCGTCAACTGGCGGAAGAGTAGTCGGAGTGGCGGTTCCGGCGGTAACTGCGTTCAGGTCTGCGTCATAGCTGCAGAGGTATCAAATGACGATCAGCTGGCGTAGAAGCAGTCACAGCGGCCACTCTGGCGACAACTGCGTCGAGTTGGCGGTCGTGGTTCACGGTGGCATGGAGTCTCGCGCCGGGAAGTGACGGCTCCTGAGGAGAGGCCGGGTGTCGGTCCCCGGTCTTGGTGGTCAGGGAGTGGGAGTGCGGAGCCTGGCTGAGGCGGCTTGGACCTGCTGTGCGCTGAAGCAGTCCGGGTGGCTCGTGACGAGGGTGTCGTGCTCCTGCTGCCGCTGCAGTTCGGCGACCTTCAGCGCGACGCTGCGGGCGTACGTACCGCCCGGCGGAGGACCGGCGCTCGGATATTGGGAGATCGACAGAATCCTCTCGTCGTCCCGGTACGACTGGCAGACCCGGTCGTGAGGCGATGGCCCGAAGGGGGGCATCTGGCTGACCAGAAGCACCGTCAGGTAGAGCCCCCAGCCGCCAACGCCGACGATGAGCGCTTCCCTGACGCTGAGCCTTCTACGCCCGAATGCCACCGGAGCCATCCCCTTCGTCGACCCAGCATTCGACGAAACGAAGATCAGCGCGGTTCCAGGCCGTCGGCGGGCGGTGGGCTTGAGTCTCCCGTAAGGGGAGACGCCAAGGTGGGGGCATGGACGGCGACACTCTCTACTCGATCGGCGAGTTGGCCCGGCGGACCGGTCTGACGGTCAAGACCATCCGGTTCTACTCCGATCGAGGAATCGTGGCGCCGACGGACCGTAGCCCGGCCGGCTACCGCCTCTACGACATCGACGCCGTCGCGCGGCTGGATCTGGTGCGAACACTGCGGGACCTGGGGCTGGACCTGCCCACGATCCGCAGGGTCGTGGACCGGGAGCTCTCGCTTCCCGAGGTCGCCGCGGCGCACGCCGATGCCCTGGCCGTGCAGATCCGCGTCCTGCGCCTGCGGCATGCGGTGCTGACGGCGGTGGCCGAGCGGGCGCTCACTGCTGAGGAGACGGATCTCATGCACAAGCTGGCCCAGCTCTCCGAGGACGAACGCCGACGTTTGATCGGCGATTTCCTCGATGCCGTCTTCGGTGGTCTCGGCGCCGATTCCGCGTTCGCGGGGGTCAGGCGCACCATGACACCCGAGATACCCGACAACCCCGAGACGCAACAGGTCCGGGCGTGGGTGGAGTGGGCCGAGCTGTCCCTGGACCCGGACTTCCGTGCCAGTGTGCGGCGGATGGCCGAGGACCACGCGGCCGAACAGGCACAAGGCGAGATCACGAGCCTGCGCCGCGACCTTGGCGCAGTCGTCCGTGACCAGGTCGACCCCGCCTTGGCGGCGGGCATCGCCCCGGCCTCTCACCAGGCCGATCCGATCGTTGCGGCGCTCGCGGCTCGCTATGCCGACATCCTCGGCCGCCCTGACAACGCCGAGCTGCGTCGCCTGCTGCTGCTCCGGCTGGACGGCATGAACGACCCGCGCCGGGATCGGCACTTCGAGCTGCTCGCAGTGATCAACGGCTGGCCCGCTCCAGAGAGCCTGGCGCCGGCGTTCACCTGGGCCGCCGAGGCCGTACGCGTCCGGATGGACCGGTAGTGGGCCGTCGGCAGTGGGGCAGAACGCTGCCGCGTACGATCGGCCGGTGAACGACACGGTCATCCTGCATGCGGGCGCGACGCCGACCGCTCCCGGCCTCGTCCTTCGTCCCTGGTGCGTGGAGGACGTCGCCGACCTCGTCGACGCGTACCGGGATCCCGCACTGCGCCGCTGGACCAGCTCGGCCGTGGAGGACGAGGCCGACGCGATGCGGTGGGTGCGGCGCCAGGAGCGGGGCTGGGCAGCGGGAGACCGGTTCGGATTCGCGGTCCTTGAAATGCGACCTGATGCGATTCGCGGGCGGTTGGCGGGTCATGCGGTCCTCAAGGAAGTGGCCTCCGGCAAACCGTCGGCCGAGGTGGGCTACTGGACCACGGCCCATGCCCGCGGGCGGGGTGTGGCACCGCGCGCCTTGGAGGCGCTCACCGGCTGGGCCTTCGACGCCCTGGGGAGCGACGGGCTGGAGCGTCTGGAACTCCTGCATCAGGTGGACAACCCGGCCTCGTGCCGTGTGGCGCACAAGAGCCGGTACACCTTCGACACGGTCCTGCCCGCGGCGCCGCCCTCCTTTCCTCGCGAGGGTCATCTGCACGTACGGCACAGGAACGCCTGAGATCCACCCATCTTTTCGGACTACTTCCCGCGCACCTCGATGGTGTTCATGCCGGAAGCGGGGGCTTGCCGGTGGAGAAGACCCAGGTGCGGAAGAACGCGCTCAGGTCCTGTCGGTGGTGTCGGCGGGGATGGCTAATCTCGCCGCCATGATCACAGACGTGCAGTCCTCCTGGGACCGGATCAGCACCTGGCTGCGGGCACACTCTCCAACGACCGCCGAGGCGGTGAATGCCCCGGCAACCGATAAGGCGATCGAGGCGGCCGAGAGGGCGGTGGGTGTCCCGCTTCCAGCCGACCTGCGGGCCTGGTACCGCGCAGCCGACGGCATGGACCGTTATTCACACCCAGGCGCGCTGCTGCCGCCGAGGTATGCGTCCTGTCCTCTCGAAGAAGCCCTGGACACCCACAGGTTTCGGTGGGACACCGATGACGAGGCCTGGGGAGAGGAAGCCGACGTCGACGCCGCACCAGCCGGCACCACGGGCCGCAGGTGGTCGCGGCACTGGCTGCCGATCGCCAAGGACGTCGGCTTCGTCACCGTCTTCGTCGATCTGCGTGACGGCCCTTTCCGCGGTTGTGTGATGGAGTACGACAAATACGAGGCCGCCTATGAAAGGCCGGTGTGGCCGAGTGTCTCGGCGATGCTCGCCGAAGTCGCCGATGCCCTTGACCACGGCGGTGTGGCCGCCGGATACCGTCCCGGCGTCGATTCGGACGGACGGCTGGAATGGCGGGACCCGGCAGGGCTGCAGATCGACTTCTTCCCGCTAGGAGGCGACGAGCCGATGACCGAAGTCATGCGGTTCGCTGAACGGGCACGCGACGGTGAGTTTCCCGACCCGAGGGCTGCCGAGCTGGTCGTCGCGCGCGCCGCTCGCGTGATCGACGCGCTGACGGTCGCGGCCGAGACGCTCGCCGCCGGTGGCGCCGCCCGCTATGACGACCCTGATCCGCGAGATGAGGAAGCGTTGCGCGGCTATGCGGCGGTACATGGCGGGCTGGCGGGCATCATCGACCACCTCGTCGCCACGGCCACCCGCCTGCAGCCGCTCGCCCGGCCGTACGCCGACGCCTACGCACAGCCCTATGTCCGCGGCCAGCTCCCCCCGATGATCCCGGCGACCGTACGGGAGAGCGGCGATGTCGTGATCGACGGTCCGGTGTCCTGGCCGGGTCTGCTGAGCGGGCTCGGCTACTACCTGCTCAAGCTCAAGGATGATCTGCGAAGCAGATGATCCTCGCGTCGGCCATCCCGCTTCTGCACCGGCGCCGACCTCATGCGTTAAGCCGGGGCGGCGAACCGGTCCAGGGCTCGGAGCACATGGTCGCGCGTCGTCTCGCTGCCGATGTGTCCGGCGTCCTCGACGACGATCAGCTCCGCGTCGGGCCAGGCACGGTGGAGTTCCCACGCGGTTTCGAGCGGCCCGCCCATGTCGAGCCGGCCGTGGATCAGGACGCCCGGTATGCCGACCAGTCGGCCGGCCTCGCGAATCAGCACACCCTCTTCCAGCCACGCGCCATGAGCGAAGTAGTGCGAGCAGATGCGCACGAAGCCCAGCCGGGCGATCGGGGGACGGTCGCCGTAGGGCTTGGAGGTGGTCTCCCCGGAGAGGACCGCGTCCTCCCAGGCGCACCAGTCGGCCGTGGCCTTCTCCCGTACGGCGGCGTCCGGGTGCTCCATCAGGCGGGCGTACGCGGCGACGATGTCGCCGTCGCGTGGCGTGCCGGGGGCTGCCGCGAGGAAGCGTTCCCACTGCTCGGGGAAGAACCGCCCGACGCCTCGGTAGAGCCAGTCGATCTCGGAGCGCCGGGTGGTGGTGACGGCGGGGATGACGATCTCCGACACGCGCTCGGGGTAGGACTCGGCGTAGGCGAGGATCAGCGTGGAGCCCCACGAGCCGCCGTACAGCAGCCAGCGGTCGATTCCCAGGTGTTCCCGCAACTGCTCCATGTCGGCGATCAGATGGCCGGTGGTGTTGTGCCGCATGTCGGTCGCGGGATCGCTCGCGTGTGGAGTGCTGCGCCCGCAGCCGCGCTGGTCGAACAGGACGACTCGGTACCGGTCCGGGTCGAAGTACCGGCGCATCCAGGTGCCGCATCCCGACCCCGGCCCGCCGTGGACGACGAGCGCCGGCTTGCCGTCCGGGTTACCGCAGGCCTCCCAGTACACGAGGTTGCCGTCACCGACGTCGAGCATTCCGCTCTCGTACGGCTCAATCGGCGGATACGGCTCACCCATGGCCTGGCCTCCCTGCCTCGACACCCGACGGACTGTACTCGGCGGATCGCAGGAGCTTCTCGAAAGAGCCTTTCGAAAGAGTCTTTTCAGAGCTATCGTCGCGGGCATGGAGCGATCAGAACGAAAACTCCGCGACCCGGGTGAGCTGCGTACGCTCGCCCACCCCGTACGCATGCGGCTGAGCCAGGCCCTGTACGAGCGCGGCACCGCGACCGCCACCGAGCTCGCCGAGATGACCGGAGAGAGCCCGGCGAACTGCTCCTGGCATCTGCGTCAGCTCGCCAAGTACGGCTTCGTCGAGGAGGCCGGCGGCGGCAAGGGGCGGCATCGTCCGTGGCGGCCGGTGCCGCGCCCGCTGTCGTGGGGTGACAGTGACGAGTCCGGCGAGGTGGCCGCCGCGAGTGACGCGCTCAGCGCGCAGTTCGCCGAGCAGGAGTTCGCCGGGCTGCGTGACTGGCACGCGTGGCGGCGCACCGACCCGCCCGAATGGCAGGATGCCGCGAACTGGGTCCAGAACATCGACTGGCTCACCGTGGAAGAGCTGAAGGAGCTCAACGAGGCCATCACCGCGATCGTCAGCCGCCACAAGGAGCGCCGGGACCCGGCCGAACGTCCCCCGGGTGCCCGCCGGATCCGGGTCTTCGCTTGGGCCGTGCCCGCCGAACCGTACACCGAAGACTGATGCGCGCAGTCTTCCGGGTCCCCACGTTCCGGCTGCTGTTCGCCGGCTTGGCCGCGAGCATGGTCGGCGACGCGCTCTTAATGCTGGTGTACGCCATCTGGGTCAAGAGCCTCACCGGCTCCAACGGCGCGGCGGGACTGGTCGTGCTCTTCATCTCGGTGCCGTACGTCCTGGCGCCGCTCGGCGGCCGGCTGGTCGACCGCTTCCGGCGCCGCCCCTTCCTCGTCGTCGCCAACCTCGCCTCGGCGCTGATGCTGCTCCCGCTGTTCGCCGTACGCGACGCCGCCGACGTCTGGATCATCTACACGGTCGCCGCGCTCTACGGCATCTCGTCGGTGACGATCGCCGCCGCGCTCAGCGGTCTGCTGAAGGAACTGCTCGCCGACGACCTGCTGGCCGACGCCAACGGCACCCTGCAGACGGTCAGGGAAGGGCTCCGGCTCGGCGGTCCGCTCGCGGGCGCGGCGCTGTTCGCCGCATTGGGCGGCGCGGCCGTCGCCGCGATCGACGCGGTCACCTTCCTGGTCGCCGCGGTCGCCATCGCCCGCATGCGGGTGCACGAGGAGCCGCCGGCGCCCTCGGGCCCGTACTGGCTACGCGAACTGACCACAGGACTGTCCCACATCAGGACCGAGGCGGCACTGCGCCGCATGACGATCGCCACGGCCATCGGTTTCCTGGTCGTCGGCATCAACGAGTCGGTACTGTTCGCCGTCGTCGGCCAGGGCCTGCACCGGCCGCCAGAGTTCATCGGCGTGCTCGCCTCGGCGCAGGGCGTCGGCGCCATCGCCGGAGGCCTGTGGTCCGGTCGGCTCACCCGGGGCGTGGGTGAACTCGCGGCGATCGCGATCGGCATGGCCGCGTTCGGGCTCGGCGACGCCCTGTACGTCTTTCCGTGGCTGCCCGTCGTCCTCCTGGGCAGAGTCGTCGGAGGCCTGGGCCTGACCATGATGGTCACCGGCTTCACCACGGTGATACAGCGACGCACGCCCGGCCCGCTGATCGGCCGCGTCTCCACCGCGGCCGAAGCACTGATCAGCGGTCCGCAGACGATCTCCATCGCGGCCGGCGCCGCTCTGGTGTCCGTCGTGGACTACCGGCTCCTGCTCGTGGTCGTCACGATCGGCATGTTCACCGCCGCCGCCTATCTGTGGCGCGCCCGTCGATTGACCGCACCGCTGCCCTCAGTGGTTCGTTCGGCCGAGTCGGTGTAACCGCGTCGAGTCGACGGCCGCCCTCCGCGACGGTCGTCAGCGGATAGGAGACCTGACGCACTCGCGGACCAGCGGATTTCCCTCGAGCTGTCGGTGACGTGATCGAGCTGCCCTGAGGTAAGCGGTCACGCGGGGCGGCAGAGGGCGTGTTCGGCGGCGTTGGCCAGCAGGGTGGCGACGGTGTCGGTGGACAGTGATCGTCCGGTGAACAGCAGGTCGAAGGCATCGAAGCCGGTGTGGAGCCACAGCAGGTGACCGGCCTGGTCGATGGTGATCTCGTCACGGAGCGCGCCTTGGTCGTGGAGGCGCTGGGCCAGGTCGTTCATGCCCTGGGCGCGGCCGTCCTCAAGGCGGCGCACGGTGCCGCCGACGGCGTCGGCGTCGAGTTGGGCCATGGAGAACAGGGCGCGCAGTACGTCTCGGTGCGCCGCGTACATGTGCACGTTGCCGGTGATCCCATCACGGAGCCCGCGCCGGGCGTCGGGTTGCAGGACGGCCGTGACCATGTCGGTGAAGCCGCCGCGGTGGAGCAGGTCCATACCGAGCGCGTCGAACAGGCCCGCGCGTGATCCGAACACGGTGTAGATCGTCGAGCGGGACACCTCGGCGAGCTTGGCGACCTTGTCCATGCTGACCTGCTCGGAGGGGGCCTCGACAAGGCGCTGGTAGACCGCGTCCAGGATGCGCCGCCGGGTCTGGTCGGCGGCCTTGGCCCGCAGCCGCTGCTCGTACTTACGGGTAGGGGGCATGTTCTTGAGCCTACCGGTTCGCTTGACAGCACGTCCGGCGAAAGACAGCATGTCCGATGAAAGACAGGCTGTCCACCGAAAGCAGCCCGTGCCGTCGTGTCATCAGGAGTCCACATTGCGGGTGATGATCCGCTACGCCGTCAAGCCGGAGCTGGTCGACCACAGCCTCGAGTTGCTGCGACTGGTCTACGCGGACCTGGAGAGCAGCCGACCGCCGCGATTGCGCTACGAGACCTTCCGCCTTGAGGGCACCGGCCAGTTCATGGCCATCATCGAATCCGACGGCGGCCCGGCCGAGGCCGCCCATCACCACCTGCCCTCCTTCCAGCGCTACCGGACCGCGCTGAACAAGATCTGCACCCAGCCGCCGACCGTGACCAACCTGGAGTCGGCTGGGGCCTACCAGTCCCGGTGAAACCCGCCGGCCACTCAGCGCGGCCGTCGGCGACGGCGGGGTGGCCGGCGGCCGTACACCATGCCGACACGCTGACCCGGATGCTGGAAGAGATCAGCGCCTGGTCCGCGGCGCCGGCACCGCTACGCACATCAGGTCAGGGCCTCATCGGTCCTGCCCGATAGGTTCGATCACAGCCCGGGAGAGACGGGGCAGCACGCACGCGTGAGGACACTCGCATGGCCTTCATCCACCACACCACCATGACGCCCACCAAGCTGGAGCTGCTCACCGAGTGGCTGCCGAAGCAGAGCTGGTATGTGGGCGGTGCGGGAACGCCGGAGCTGCACAAGGGCGGCGGGTTCCGGTTGGACGATCCGGCGGGCGAGGTCGGGATAGAGCTCATGGTCGTGGTCGACACCAGCGGGCGGGAGCCGGTGGCGTACCTGGTGCCGATGGGCTATCGCGGTACGGCGCTGGGGGGCGTGCCCGGCGAGGCGCTGATCGGCACCTCTGAGCACGGGGTGCTCGGCAAACGGTGGATCTACGACGGTGCCCACGACCCGGTGGTGATGGCGCGGTTGCGCGCGCTTCTGCGCGGCGAGGCGGTGCCGCAGCGCCAGAGCGTGAGCGACACCCCGGACCCGACCGTGATCGTGCACGGCCCTGTCGACGGCGAGGTGCGGATCAACCGCGTCCTGCGGTCGGCGGAGGCCGCCGACGAGGCGCCCGGATGCCTCGTCGCCGGGTGGGCCTGGCCGGACGGGACGGCCGCGCGGGGCGTGTTCGCGACCGCCGCGCAGCGGTAGGCCGGTAGGTCGGGAGCCGAGGAACATCCATGGGCGCGGCCCGCAGCCGGGCTCCGCCGCTGCCCGGCCTGCCGGTGCTCAGCGTTCGGGCAGGGTCGGGTGGGGAGCCGTCGGCCTGATGTCGATCATGGTGTTGGTGATGGCGAACCGTTCGTGGTCTCGCCAGGCGCCGTCGATGAACAGGAAGTCCGGTGAGCGGCCCTCGTGCCGGAAGCCGACGCGCCGGACCAGTCTGATGGACGCGTCGTTGCCGGGCTGGATCTGGGCTTCGAGCCGGTGGAGCCGCAACTGCTCGAAGGCGTACCGCACCACCAGGTCGACGCCTTCGGTCATGTAACCCTGACCGGCGGCGGGAGCGAAGGCCGCGTAGGCGAGGGCGCCGGACTGGAGGCGCCCGCGGATGATGCTGTTGATGTTGACCATGCCGGCGATGGCCCCGGTGTCGCGTACGCACACCAGCAGCGACTCCTCGCCGGGCTGCTCGTACCGCGCGACGTACGCCTGGAACTGATCCGGCGTGGAGGGCAGGGACATCCACGGACGATGCAGGTCGCCGCTGACGCGCACCAGATCGAGGAACTCGCTCTGGTCACTGCCGGCGAGCGGGCGCAGGGTCACCCTGCGGGCGTCGTCCGGTCGGCCGGCCAGGAAAGCCTCGATCGCCGCATCGGTCTGCCGCCCACCCTGGGCTCTTTCCTTATCGATCACACATGGCACTGTATTGGCGGGGTGACACCGCGACGGTCATCGGCAGCAGAGGCGAAGGACCGGGTGCCGGCCGAAAAGGCGGTTCGTGCTCGAGCAATGGGTTGAACAGTGCCGTTCAAGTGACCGACGATGACCGTTCAGTCGCTCGATGCGCAGGAGGTCCAGGATGCCTTTCATGACCATCACACTGTCGGTGATCCTTGGGCTGCTCTTCGTGGTGACCGGCATGGTCAAGGTAGTGGACCTGCCGGAGTCGGTGAAGATCCGGGACCATCTCGGCCTGCCACCAGAGCTGTGGCGGGTGATCGGGTCGCTCGAGGCGGCGGGTGGTGTCGGCCTGCTGATCGGCATGGCGTTTCCGGGGCTCGGCGCGGTCGCGGCGATCGGTCTGGCCGCGCTGATGTGCGGTGCGGTCATCAGCCGCCTGCGGGTTCGCGACTCCGTGAGGATGATCTCCGTCGACGCCGTCGTCCTGGCGCTGATCGGCACGCTGGCGTTCCTGATCACCGGAGGCTGAGTGGCGTCATGACCGCGAAGGTCGTCAGGGACAAGGTGCTCTGCTACGTCGTCCGCGACGGACGGCTGCTGGTCTTCCGGCACGTCGGCGAGTCCTACGAGGAGGTCGGCATCCAGGTCCCCGGCGGCGGCGTTCGGCGGGGTGAGTCGCCGGAGGAGGCCGCCCTCCGCGAGGCCCGGGAGGAGACCGGTCTCACCCGGTTCACCATCGCCCGGAAGCTGGGCGAGGTCACGTACGACATCAGCCCGTACCGCTTCGAGATTCAGCGGCGGCACGTCTTCGCCCTGGATCTGACCGGGCCGACGCCGGAGCGATGGAGCAGCCAGGAGCTCCACGACGGCGAGCGGGAGCCCACCACGTTCGAGTGTTTCTGGATACCCCTGAAGACGGCTCACGTCCTCCAGTCCGGCCAAGGCGCCCTGATCGGCGCACTCTACGACTGAGCCGCCCACGTCATCGGCTGCCGGGGCGCAGCCGGTCGTGGCGCGGCGCGGGGCCGAACTCCTCCTCCAGGCGGGCCAGCAGCGGGCCGAGCAGCGCGTTGAGGCGGTCGAGCTCCTCCCTGTCGAGGGCGAGCAAGAACAGGCGCCGGTCCTCGATCGTGCGTTGCGCGGTGGCGTCGCTCCAGAGGCGGCGGCCCTCCGCCGTCAGCCGGATCGGGCGGCTGCGGCCGTCGGTGGCGGGCGCCGGCTCGACGAGACCGGCTCGGGCGAGGCGGTCGACGCGCACGCTGATGGTGCCGGGGGTCAGGCCGAGGGCGTCGGCCAGTTGCTTGGGCGTGCGTTCGTACGGCGGGCCGGAGCGCTGCAGGACGGACAGCGCGGCCCAGTCGCCGACGGTGACGCCCTGCCGGTCGGCGACGCGTTCGAGGACGCGCTCGAACTGCCGCGCGATCCGGCCGATCCGCTGGCGGGCGGCCTCGACGCCGGGGTCGACGCCGGAGGGCATCTGCTCGATCCACTCCGCGAAGTCGGCGCCCACCGAGTCGGGCGGGAGGTCGTCCTGCTCTGCGGCCACTGGACACATCCTTCGGACTAAAATACTTTGAGGCTCAAACTTTGATGCTCAAAGCAACCTACCAAGAAGGATCCAAGCATGCCTGACACGGGAAACGACGCCCGCGTGTGGTTCATCACCGGCACCAGCAGCGGCCTCGGGCGTGCGATCGCCGATTCCGTCCTCGCCCGCGGTGAGCGTGTTGTCGCCACGGCGCGGGATCCGCAGACGGTCAAGGACCTGGTGGAGCGGGCGCCGGACCGCGTCCGCGCGGTCGCGCTCGACGTCACCGACCCGGCGCAGGTGGCGGCCGCGGTCGGCATGGCGATCGAGGAGTTCGGGCGGATCGACGTGCTGGTCAACAACGCCGGCCACGGTCTGCTCGGCGCGCTGGAGGAGTTGTCCGACGAGCAGATCCACGCGGTGCTCTCCACCAACGTGCTCGGTGTGATCGCCGTGACCCGGGCGGTGCTCCCCCACATGCGGGCCCGCAGGAGCGGGCACATCGTGCAGATGTCCTCGGTCGGCGGCGTGGTCGGCAACCCGGGCCACGCCATCTACGCGACCTCCAAGTTCGCGTTGGAAGGGATGTCCGAGGCGCTGGCCGGAGAGGTCGCGCCGCTCGGGATCCGGGTCACGATCGTCGAGCCGGGACCGTTCCGTACGGACTTCGCGGGCCGGTCGATGCGGTTCGCGGACCCGATCGACGACTACTCGGAAACGCCGGCCGGGGCGCTGCGGAAGCGGTTCTCCGCCCAGGACGGCGCGCAGCCGAACGACCCGGTCAAGGCCGCCGAGGCCATCGTCCGGGCCGTCGACGAGGAGGACTCGCCGCTTCGTCTGCCGCTCGGCCCTGAGGCGGTGGAGCGGATCCGGCGGAAGCTCCAGGGGCAGCTGGCCGACCTGGAGCGCTGGGAGCCGGTCTCGCTGGACACGCGCTACTGACGGCCGCGGCCCGGCGCGGCGGTCGCCGCGCCGGGCCGGTGGGGATCAGTGCAGGGTGAGCACGGTGACCGAGTAGGCCGGGACCGTGTGCGTGAAGGTGGAGCCGAGTCCGGTGATGGTCGTGGTCTTCGGCACCACGTTGGCGGGTTGGGAGATGGTGTTGGTGTCGGCGGGGTGCGCGGAGCTGAGCACCGTCGCGGTGCCCCTTGGTCCGATGTGTCCCGCGCCGCTGAGGTCGACGGCGACCGGCTGGGGCGCCGAGCTCGGGTTGACCACCGTCACGTAGATCCTGCCGCTCCGGCTGTCCTTCGTGGCGACGACGTTGATGCCGCCGACGCCGGTGTACGTCGCGCCGATCACCTGGTCGCCGTGGTTTCGCGCCAGCATGCTCTGTGCGTAGTAGCTGGGCGAACCGTAGCTGGTCAGCGCGTCGAACCCGATGAGGTTGGTCTTCCAGCGGTCGTCGTGGACGTTGACGAGCATCGGGGCGTACGCCTCCTGGACGACCAGGTCGGAGTTGCGTTCCAGCCCGGTGAGCCAGGACGCGTCGCCGATCGCGGCGTTCAGGTCCGGCGTGGGCGCGCCTTCCTGCGACGCCCACTCGCCCACCAGGACCTTCGGCCCGCTGCGGGAGTGGCCGTCGTACAGGTTGGCATGAGTGTTCATCCAGCCCGGCGACTGGTAGTAGTGATCGTCGACGATGTCGGGCGTCCGTGACGTCACGGGCGTCGTGGCGATCACCTGCATCGACGGGTACGCCTTCTTGACGGCGTCGTAGAACATCGGGAAGCGGTAGCCGTTGTAACCGCCGGACCTGTCGAACCAGTCCTCGTTGCCGACCTCCACATAGCGGATCTTGAACGGTGCCGGGTGCCCGTCCTCGGCGCGCTTCCTGCCCCACGTGCTCGTGACGGGACCCGTCGCGTACTCGATCTCGTCCAGGGCGTCCTGGACGTACGGCTGCAGTTGGTCCTGGGGCACGTAGGTGTGGTCCAGCGAGTAACCCGCGTAGACCGCCAGCATCGGTTGCGCGCCGAGCTGCTCGCACCACTCCAGGTACTCCAGCAGGCCCATCCCGTCCGTGGACCAGTAGCCCCAGGCGTCGTCCATGTGCCCGGGCCGGGTCCAGACGGGTCCGATGGTCTTCTTCCAGTCGAACCGGGTGCCGATGGTGTTGCCTTCGAGGTAGTTGCCGCCCGGTTCGCGGATGAAGGCGGGCTTGAGCCCGGCGAACAGCTTCATCAGGTCGGGGCGCAGCCCGTTCTCGACGTTCTTGTACGTGGGCGGGAAGAGCGAGACGTTGTCCAGCCACAGGGTCCGGCCGGCGTTGCCGCTCGTGGACAGGACGAAGCGGGCGTCGGCGGTCGTCGGCGCGTCCGCCCTGGTGCGCAGCGTCGCGGTGAACCGTTTCCAGTCGCCGCCCACGCCGTGGACGTCGGCGCTCGCGTAGACCTTGGTGCCGTCGGTGCTCTCGACGTCGGCGGTCAGCGGGCCGGTGAAGCCGGCGCTCGCCTTGGCGAAGAACGAGACCTTGTACGACCTCCGCGGGGTGACCGGGATGCCCCAGTAGCCGCCGTTGGCGACGCCCGCGTCACCGGAGAGGTCGACCTTGAGGGATCGCGTCAGCGCCGTGTTCAGCGGGTTGGCCGGATCGAGCGAGATGGCCGCGTCACCGACCGCCGACCACTGCACCGGCTTGGAAGCGTCGGCCATCATCGAACGGTTGTTGATCAGCTCGGGGTACAGGCCGCCGGTCATCGAGTGGTTGATGTCCTCGGTCATCAGGCCGAAGAAGGTAGACGGCAGCGGGTGCAGCGGTCTGCCCGCGTCGACGCTCAGCGAGCCGCCGATGTTGCCGGCGAGGTCCTGCACCTGGTGCGGGGACATCGCGTAGCCGTACATCCGCACGTCGTCCACCGCGCCGTGAAGGAAGTCGCCCGTACGGCCGGCCCCGATGACCGTGTCACCGGTGGCCTTCCACGGCGACGTATACGCGGCGGAGGCCGGCAGGCCGTTGACGTAGAGCTGCAGTTTCCCGGCGGCGACGTCGTCCACGCCGACCAGGTGGTACCACTGGCCCGTCTTGGGAGCGGTGCTCGCCGCGGCGTACGCGACGGCCGCCGACGAGGAGTCCGCGACCGGCCGGGCGAACGCGAACCTCCCGCCACGTAGCCGCAGCTCGTACGCGCTGACCTGCGAGCCGTTCACGCTCGCGAGGTCCTGGTCGCCGGTGGTCTGGTCGAGCTTCGCCCAGGCGGAGACGGAAAACGAACCGCCGGTGTCGACGGTGGGGCCCGGGGAGGTGACCTCGCCGTTCGCGGTGCCGTTCAGGGCGACGGCGTGGGCGCCGACCCGGCCGGTCGTCCAGCTCGCACCCGACCCGAGGGCGCCGGTACGACCGTTGCCGGAGGAGTCGGCGGCGGTGGTGCCGCTGCCCTCGTCGTAGGTCCAGTGCGCGGCCTCCTCGAGCGCCTCCACCTGGCCGGAGGTCAGCGCCCCCTGGTAGAACCGCACGTCGTCCACTGCCCCGTGGACGAAGTCGACCGGGTTGCCGCCGTACTTCCCGCGGCCGATGAGCGTGTGCCCGGTGGCCTTCCACCCCGAGGTGTACGCGGCGTCGGTGCCCTCGGCGCCGTCGACGTAGACCTTCAGCCTGCCGGAGGCGGCGTCGTCCACGCCGACGAGGTGGTACCAGGTGCCAGCGGCCGGCGAGACCCCGGAGTCCGCGCGGACCTCGGTCGAGTTCGAGTCGTCGGCGGTCCGGCGGGTGAAGGAGAACCCGCCGGACGCGGCGCTGAGCTGGAGGTAGAAGCCGCTGATCTGGTCACCGTCGACGCTGACCGCGGTCTGGTAGCCGGCAGTGGAGTCGAGCTTCACCCAGGCGGAGACGGTGAAGCTCTGCGAGGTGTCCACCACCGGCTCGGGGATGTCCACGTTGCCGTTGCCGGTGCCGTTGAACTGGACCGCGTGGGGGCCGATCTGCCCGCCGGTCCAGGTCGCGCCCGACCCCAGCGTGCCGGTGTTCCCGTTGCCGGAGGAGTCGGCGGCGGTGGTGCCGCCGCCCTCGTCGAGCGTCCAGTGGCCGGCCAGGGCGGGGCCGTCGGCGGCGGCCACGCCCGTGGTCGTCAGCATGCCGGCGAGCAACGCCGAACATGCCGTGACCACGAGCGCGGCTCGGGTGCGTGCTCTGTCGGCCGGACTTCGCCAGCCGATGCGATTCGAGGTGAACATGGCGCCTTCCGGTTTCTGGGGATCCGTGGGCTCCGTATTTCGGGCAGCGGGACGTGGGGTCCTCTCGGGATGAGACCGCTAACAAAGCTCGCGCCGACGAGCGAGGATTCGCGCCGAACCCTCGGCCGCCGGGAGGAGGCGCGTCGCCGGATGAACGGTCCCAGCCTGGGGTAATCGGGTCGATCGGGTGGTATCGAGCGAGTTACGCATGCACTGCCCCGGTATTGTTAGCGCTCACAATACGGAGTGTCAACGGACCCGACAGATCATGTTTCGGCGGGGCCGTACGACCGCGCCCCGTCGCCGACCACGGAGGATGTCGCGCGGGCTCGGGGTGGCGCTGCGCCAGGTTTGACATCCCACAGGGTCACATTGATAGTGGCGTGAGATGAGCTGGCGGCGTGTGCCGCGGAAGGCACAGCAGCAGGTCGCGGACGCGGCGACACCGCGTCGGCGGGGGTCGGCAATGCTGGTCACGGTCGGCCTGGTCGGCGCGGCGATCGGCTTCGCGGGTGCGGGCATCGATGCCGGGCCAGGGCCGCGCACGGTCCACGGGGCGCTCAGCGTCGGGCCCCTCTACCTACCGCCGCTGCTGGTCGCGCTGGCCGCACTCGCGCTGGCCGCCCTGGCGGCGACCCGCGTCCGCTGGACCACAGGCGTGGGCGCGGCCTTCGCCGCCATCCTGCTGATCGGCTCCGCCACCATGGGCGCCCCAGCGATCTCCTACCGGCTGACCCACCCGGCGGTGATCGTCCCATTCGCCGAAGACGTACTCCAGCTCCTCGGTGAGATGACCGCCACCGGAGCCGGCATCGCCGCGATCGTGCTCGCCCTGCGCAACCGGAACACGATGCGCCGGCACAGCGCCTGACCGGAGACCCGTTGCCTCAGCCGGGCGCGCGGCAGAACGGCGACGAGATGTCTCTCCGCGGTGTTCGCATGGGCGCGGCAGTGGATGGTCGAGAAGCCGCGTGCCGGCCTTCAGAACGGCATCCCGTCGCGCTCCGGCAGCCACATGCCGACGACGCTCGAATTCGGGTCCCGCTGCCGTGATGAGGTCGCTTGACCCCGGTAAGTTGTGAGCGCGAACATGGACCGAACAGGACGTGAACCCGGAGGGAGGAGTCCTGTCCTCGCCCCTGGATGACGTTCCGCTGCGCCGTCCGACCATGGAGGATGTCGCGCGGGCGGTCGGGGTGTCCCATCAGACCGTGTCGCGTGTCCTCCGCAACCACCCGAACGTACGGGACAGCACCCGCGCCGAGGTGCTCCAGGCGATCAAGGACCTCGGCTATCGCCGCAACTCCTCGGCCCGCGCGCTCGCCACCAGCCGCACGCACACCCTGGGCGTGGTCGCCGTCAACACCGCACTGTTCGGCCCGGCCAGCACCCTCGCCGGCATCGAGGAGGCCGCTCGCGCCGAAGGGTTCCTGACCTCCACCGTGAACCTCCGTCGGCTGAGCCGTGAGTCCCTGACCCAGGCGCTGGAGCACCTGGGTGAGTGGGGCGTCGAGGGCGCGGTCGTCATCACCCCGCAGCGTCAGGCGGTCGTCGCGCTGTCGACGATGCGACGCCCCTTCCCCATCGTGACCGTGGAGGGAGGACACGACCTCGACATCCCCGGCGTCTCGGTGAACCAGCACCTGGGCGCACGACTGATCACCGAGCACCTGCTCGCCGCCGGTCACCGCACCGTCTGGCACGTCGCGGGTCCGCAGGACTGGATCGAGGCGGAGTCGCGCATGGCAGGGTGGCGCGCGGCCCTGGACGACGCGGGGGCCGAGCCCCCGCCTCCCGTGCTCGGCGACTGGAGCCCGCTGTCCGGCTACCGGGCCGGGCAGCAGCTCACCGGAAAGGCCGTCGGCGCCGCGGGACGCCTGACGGCTGTTTTCGTCGCCAACGACCAGATGGCCCTCGGGGTGCTGCGCGCCTTCCGCGAGGCGGGCGTACGCGTGCCGGACGACGTGGCGGTCGCCGGATTCGACGACATCCCCGAGGCCGAGTACTTCGCGCCGCCGCTGACGACGATCCGCCAGGACTTCGAAACGGTCGGCAAGGCCAGCATCCGGCTGCTCCTCGACCGGATCGAGGGCAACAGCCCCGACGAGCCGCACCTGGTCATCGATCCCTCCCTGATCGTCCGCGGCAGCACCGCGACGCCCCTTTCCTAGGTGCGCAGGCGGGCGGCGAAGCCGCCGAGGAGGGACTCGAGGGCCTAGGTGAAGCGGGCGTGGTGATCTTCCGGAGTGCCGAGGCCGTCCCGGATCGCCTGGGCGAGGTCGGGGGGCGCATCGACGGCCCGGCGATGCCCGCCCGGTCCGCCGGCTCCAGCGCGGCGTCCAGCACCTTCTCGCGTGACAGTCCGTGAACCGATGTCTCCCGGCCGTCAGGCCTGGTCCGCGCGCAGGCCCCTGCGGAGCGCGTCGAGCTTGTCGGCGATCATCCGCCGGCTCACGGCGGCCTCGGTGACGAGTGAGCTGCCGTGGAACGTGCCGGGATAGTGCCGCACCTCGGTGCCGACCCCGGCCTGGAGCAGGCGCTGGGCGTAGGTGAGGCCCTCGTCGCGCAGCGGATCGAACTCGCAGGTCATCACGCAGGCGGGCGGCAGGCCGGACAGGTCCTCGGCGCGGGCGGGCGCCGCGTACGGGGACACGTCCTTCCCGGCCAGGTCCGCGAGGTAGTACTTCCAGCTCAGCTCGGCGTTCGGCCGGTTCCAGATCGGCGTGTCGACGAAGGCGCGCATGGAAGGGGTGTCGAGCCGGTCGTCGAGTGCGGGGATGCCGAGGTACTGGTAGCACAGGCGCGGGCCGCCCCGGTCGCGGGCGAGCAGCGCGACCGCGGCCGCCAGGCCGCCGCCGGCACTCTCCCCGCCCACCCCGAGCCGGTCGGGATCGATGCCCAGCTCTCCGGAGTTGGCGGCGGTCCACTCCAGCGCGGCGTAGCAGTCGTCGAGCCCGGCGGGGAACGGGTGCTCCGGGGCCAGCCGGTAGCCCACGGACACCACCACGACGCCGGCCTCGGCCGCGATCCGCGCCGCCTCGGAGTGCTCGGTGTCCAGGCCGCCGAGACAGAAGCCTCCGCCGTGGATGTTCAGCAGCCCGGGCAGGAGGCCGGCGCGCCCGGCCGGCCGGTAGATCCGCACCGGCACGTCCGCAGCGTCCTCGGGGCCGGGCACGGTGCGGGCCCGGACGTCGAGGGGGGACACGGGCTCGTACGGCGGCACCGCCTCCAGGTTCTTGCGCATGTCCGCGCGCGCCTCGACCGGGTCCACGATGGTCACGTCCGGCAGCATCTCGACCCAGGGGGCCAGCTCGGGATCGTACGCGTAGGTCATGTCGTCTCCTCGCTCGCGCCTGCCCTCGATCATGGCCCGAAGAGCAGCACTCCGTAAGCCTCCACGTGGCGCGAATCGCCCCGCCACCGCCCGCCGACCGGCGGGCTCCCCGCGCTGGCCCCCGACGGCCGCGTCTGGCTCGAACGCGACGGTACGCCCCTGCCGCTCGACGAGATCCTGCTCGAACGCCTCGCCATCGCCGCCACCGTCCTGCTCGACCACGTGCCGACCGACAGCGTCAGGCGCGGAGGTAGGTGAGGACGGCGAGGACGCGGCGGTGGTCGTCGGGGGCGGGTGGCAGGTCGAGCTTCATGAGGATCGAGCCGACATGCTTGACGACGGCGGCCTCGCTGACGACCAGGCGCCGGGCGATCGCGCCGTTGGAGCGGCCCTCGGCCATCAGCTCCAGCACCTGGCGCTCCCGGTCGGTGAGGCGCCCGAGGCGCGAGCCGTCGCGACGGCCGGACAGGAGCCGCCGGACCACCTCGGGGTCGATGACGGTGCCCCCGCCGGCCACCCGCTCCAGGCCTTCCAGGAACTCGGCGACGTCCCCGACGCGGTCCTTCAGCAGGTATCCCACTCCGCCGCCGGTCTGCAGCAGGTCGGCGGCGTAGGACTGCTCGACGTACTGCGACAGCACGAGCACCGGCAGCCCTGGATCGTCGCTCCGCAGCTCCAGCGCTGCGCGCAGTCCCTCGTCGCGGTGGCCCGGCGGCATGCGCACGTCGGTGACGACGATGTCCGGCCGGTCGTCGGCGACGGCGGCGAGCAGGGCCGGCGCGTCAGCGACCGCGACCGTCTCGTGGCCGAACCGGCCGAGGATCTGGATGAGGCCCTCGCGCAGCAGCACCGAGTCCTCGGCGAGCACTACCCGCATGGGATCTCCACCCGAATGATCGTAGGGCCGCCCGGCGGGCTGGACAGCCGGACCGACCCGTCGTAGACGGCGACCCGGTCGGCGAGGCCCTTCAGGCCGGTGCCGCCTTCCGGGTCGGCGCCGCCCGTGCCGTCGTCGCGGATCTCGATGACGAGCAGCCGCCCGTGCAGACGGGCGAACACGTGGGCGCGACCGGCCCCGCTGTGCTTCGCGACGTTGGCCAGCGCCTCGGCGACGACGAAGTAGGCGGCGGTCTCGACCGGTTCGGGCGGCCGGGCGGGCAGGTCGACGTCCACGTCGACCGGCACGGGGGAACGCTCGGCCAGGGCGCGTACGGCGGCCTCCAGTCCCCGGTCGGTGAGGATCGACGGGTGGATGCCGCGTACGAGGTCGCGCAGTTCGGCGAGGGCGGCGCGCGCCTCGTCCTGAGCCTTGGCGATCAGCTCGCGATCTCCGTCGAGCCGGGCCAGCCCGAGCGTCATGATCAGCCCGGTGAGCCGTTGCTGTGCTCCGTCGTGCAGGTCGCGTTCGATGCGCCGCCGCTCGGCCTCGAACGCGTCGGCCATCCGGGCCCGGGAGGCGGTCACCGCGACGAGCCGCTCCCCCAGCTCGGCGTCACGGGAGGGCACGAGCAGGGCGCGGGCGAGCGCGACGCGGGCGCCGGCCAGCACCGTCATGAGGTACACGCCCACGACCGCCACCGCCACTCCCATCGGAGCGGTCAGCCACGCCTCTCCGCGTGTGTCGACGGTCATTGCCGAGCCGTACTGGATCCGGTCACCGCCGCCCACCCACGCGGGCGCGCCGACCTGGACGACGGCGCCGACGACGAACACGAAGACGACGACGCCGTCGAAGGCCGACAGGACCGCGTGCAGGAACGCGTAGCCGAGCTCCCGCCACGTCGCCGCCTCCCGCAGCCGGAACCGGAACCGGAACCGTCTCACCGTACGGGGGACGTCCCGGTGCGGTGAGGGGGCCGCGCGTAGGTCGAGCCAGCGCAACCGCCGGCGCTCGACCGCCGCCAGCGCCACGGCCAGGAGCGGAACGCAGGCGAGCAGGCCGACGCCCGCGACCACCGGGGTCAGCAGCACGCCGAAGAACAGCAGCGCCGCGGTGAGGGCCAGCCACAGCAGCCCGATCGGCACGCCGGTGACGAGGTACGCGAACGCCCGCCACGGCCACGAGGAGCACAGGAACCGCAGCGGGTTCCGGGCCAGGGCCCGCCAGACGGTCACCCGTGGGTCCGTGGGCCGTACGTCGCTCACGACGCGACCGTACGCGACAGCAGCTCGCGCAGGCGTTCGTAGGAGCGGTCCCAGCTCCACGCGGCCGACGTCCAGGCGCGGCCCTTCTCGCCCATCGCGCCCGGGTCGGTCAGCAGCCCGATCAGCCGGTCGGCGACGTCCGGCACCGAACGCCCGTCGACGACGTGCCCGGTCTCCCCGTCCCGTACGGCCTCGGGCGCGCCGCCCGAGTCCCCGGCCAGTACGGGCAGCCCGGCGGCGGCCGCCTCCAGGAACACGATCCCCAGCCCCTCGGCCTCCAGCCCGTTCAGGCGGTTGCGGGACGGCAGCGCGAACACGTCCGCCGCCGCGAAGAACCACGGCAGCGCGTGGTGCGGATGCCCGCCGGCGAACACGACCCCGTCCCCGGCGAGCCACCGAAGGCGGCCCTCGTACGGTCCCGTTCCGACGATCAGCAGTGTCGCGTCCGGCACCGCGCGCCGAACCAGCGGCAGCGCCCTGATCAACCGGTCCTGGCCCTTGCGCGGCACCAACCGTGACACGGTCAGGATGACGGGCCGCTCCCCCAGGCCGTACCGCTGCCGGATCGCGGCCCAGGCCGCGGCGTCCGGGCGGAACATCGAGACGTCCACCCCGGGCGTCAGGCGCGCCATGCGCGGGAGCGGACCGAACGCCCCGGCGATCCGCCGCCGCGTGTACTCGGTCAGGTACGTCACGGTGCCCACCTGGTCACCGATCCGGCGCAGGACCCGCCGCGACCCCGGCAGCGCCGCCCACGCGACCTCATGACCGTGTGTGGTGGCGACCGACGGCAGGCCGAGCGGCCCGGCGAGCAGGCCCAGCGGCGCTGCCGCGCCGAACCACACCCGTTCGCAGTCGTACCCCTTCACCAGGGCCGCCGCCGTACCGGCCACCGCCCGCGTCGGCAGCAGGGTGCGGGCCCGGTCCCGTACGACCGGGAAGGGCAGCCGGGCGTCGAACCGGTCCCCGCCCGGCTCCCGCGACGTGTAGACGACGACCTCCTCCGGCGGGAACCGGCGCGCCAGTTCGTACGCGAACGTCTCGATGCCGCCCAGCCGTGGCGGGAAGTCATTGGTGACGATCAGGCAGCGGCGCACGGTGTGCTCCCTCCCGCGCTCGCTCCGGGCAGCGTGGCGAACGCGGCCAGGACCGCCGGGTAGAGGAAGTAGCCCCAGCGGGCGGCGGGGAGCAGGCAGATCGCCAAGGTGAGGCCGAGCGCCGCCCTGCGCGCCGCGCCGCGGACGTCCGAGGGCGGGCGGAGCACGAGCGAGACGCCGACGGCCACGGCGGCTAGGGCGAGCAGCGCCGCCGCCACCGTGTACCCGGCCGGGCCGAGTCCTGCGAGGAGGTGCCCGGGCAGGGGGCTCGCGGCGGGCGACGTCGCGGGCGTGAGGCCCAGGGGGAACAGCACGGCGTTGGTCGTGAATCCGGACGGGTCCAGCGCGGCGGGCACCCCTACCCCGGCGGTGAGCACGGCGGCCGCGGCGATGACGTACCTTCGCGCCTTCCGCCGCGCTCGCAGCAGGAAGAAGACCGTGATCAGGACCGGCCACGCGGTCGGCTTGAGCGTTCCGGCCGCGCCCAGCGCGAGTCCCGCCGCGCCCGGCCGGTTCCGGGCCAGCGCCAGGCCCAGGCAGGCGAACCCCAGGACGGGCAGGTCGTCGCCGCCGACCGCGACCGGCAGCGCGACCAGCGGGGAGGCGAGGGTGACGATCAGGATCCCCATGCAGCCGACCCGACGCGGTCCCCCATGTGACCGGCTCACCACCATCCCGGCGGTGATCGCGGCGGCGAACACTCCCGTGAACAGGACCCGCGGGTCCAGCCCGGTCAGCCCGAACACCGCCATCCCCGGCAGGTACGGGTCGTAGGAGGTGTACGCCGTGCCGGGCACGGGCGGGTACGGCGTGCCGTGGCGCAGGAGCGCGGCGCCGGACCGCGCCACCACGGAGACCTCCTCCTGCGCCTGTCCGGTGACGATGAGCACGGCGAGCGGGACCAGTGCCGCGCCCGCGAAGGCGCACGCCCTACCGGCGGTCCGGCTCGCGACGGCGACCAGCGCGGCGCACGCGTATCCGACCGCCGCGGCCGTTCCCCAGCCGCGATGCGCGGCCGTTCCCGCCGTTGCGGCGAAGACACCGGCGAACCCGCCGAACAGCGCGTACAGGTGCGGCTCCGGCACGAACCCCCGGCGGCCGGCGCGGTGCACACGCGTCCGCGGGTCGCCCGGGTGGCCTGCGATCGGCGGCGACGGACGGGGAGAGACGATGATCGTCATGCCTGTGCTCCTGCGTCGGGGGCGGGGTCGATGCCAGCCAACCGGCGGCGAGCCCGCGGATCACTACAGCGGAACGCCGAGACGCGGTAGACCCTGCGGGGTGGGGCCAGCCCTACTCCGGCTCTCCGGATCGCGCCAATGTGCCGCAGACCCGTACCGGATTGGCTTGAGGCATGACACAGACGACCGTCCTGGCGCCGGTGGCTCAGGCGGACTCACTCGTGAAGACGTACGGCTCCGGGGAGAACACCGTGGCCGCGCTGCGCGGCGTCTCGGCCTCCTTCGCGCGTGGGCAGTTCACCGCGATCATGGGGCCCTCAGGGTCGGGCAAGTCGACGTTCCTGCACTGCCTCGCCGGGCTGGACACCGTGACGTCGGGCTCGATCGTGATCGACGGGGTGGACATCACGCGGCTGTCGCGGACGCGGCTCACGAGACTGCGCGGTGAGAAGCTGGGCTTCGTCTTCCAGGCGTTCAACCTGATGCCGATGCTGACCGCCGAGGAGAACATCCGGCTGACCGCGCGGATGGCCGGGCGGCGGGTGGACCGGGAGTGGTTCCGGAGCCTGGTGGACGCGCTCGGGCTGTGCGAACGCCTTGCGCACCGGCCGGCCGAGCTGTCCGGCGGGCAGCAGCAGCGGGTCGCGGTCGCGCGGGCACTGCTGACCCGGCCGGAGGTGGTGTTCGCCGACGAGCCGACCGGCAACCTCGACTCCTCCGCGGGCGCGGAGGTGCTGCGGTTCCTGCGCGCGGCCGTGGACACGTACGGCCAGACGGTCGTCATGGTGACGCACGACCCGCTCGCCGCGTCGTACGCCGACCGGGTGCTGTTCCTCGCCGACGGCCGGATCGTGTACGAGCTGGCCGGGCCGACGATCGACGCGGTGCACGACGTGATGCGCCGGATGGAGGCCTGAGCATGTGGCTGATCGCCCGGCGGTCGTTCGCGCAGGACTGGGCGCGGCTGACCGCGACGATGCTCGCCGTGTTGTTCTCCGTGGGCCTGATGTCGGGGGCGCTGCAGTTCGCGCTGCGGGCGGAGGCGGCGGTGTCCGGGTCGGACGCCAGCGAGTACGCCCGGGTCGACGTGCTCGTGCAGCCGCGCGGCGCCGACCCGGATGACGTGTTCAGCGTGCCGCAGGGCGAGGTACGGCCCGGCGCGATCGCCTCGGTGCCGGGCGTGGCGGCGGTCGCCGGTGACGCGTCCGTGCCGATCACGATCGTCGGCGCGCGTGGAAAGCCGGTGACGCCGCCGGCGGGCGCGGCGACCGCGCTCCGTCCCTGGATCCCCGACGCGCGCCTGAACGCGTACCACCTGGTGTCCGGGCGGGCGCCGGCCGCCGACGACGAGGTGGCCGTCGTACGGCACGTCGCGAGTGCCGGAGGGCTCCACCCCGGCTCGGGCACGACGCTGCTGCTGCCGAACTCCACGCAGCGCGTGCGGGTCGTCGGCGTCGTCACCGTACGAGGGCGCGGGGCGGTGGCCTCCGGCGACCTGGTCCTCGGCACACCCGCGGCCGTTCATCGCGCAGCCGGGCTGCGCCCGGGCGCCTGGCAGGGCCTGTGGGTGAAGGCCGCGCCGGGCGTCACGGCCGCCACGCTGCGCGCCCGGCTGGTCCCGGTGATGCGCCCGGCCGTCGTGCGGAAGGCCTCCGACGTACGGAACCGGCAGTCCGCCGACCTGCAGGGGGCGGGGGCGTCCCTCGGCGGGGTGATCGGCATGCTGGCGTCGGTCGCGGTGTTCACCGGCCTGTTCGTGGTCGCGAACGCCTTCGGCACGCTGGTCCGCCAGCGCACCCGGCGGCTCGCCCTGCTGTCGGCGATCGGGGCCCGGCCCCGGCAGATCAAGCGGCTGGTCCGCCTCGAGGCGCTGGTCCTGGGGATCGTCGCCTCGGCGGGCGGCCTCGTGGCCGGGTACGGCGTGTCGGAGGTCCTCACGCGGCTGTTCGCCCAGGACGGCTTCGACATCTCCGCCGGTGAAGTGCAGGTCGGCTGGGTCGCGCTGGTCTTCCCCTTCGCGGCGGGCGTCGTGACCACGCAGCTGGCGGCCTGGCGGCCGGCCCGCCGGGCGGCGCGGATCGCGCCGATCGAGGCGCTGCGGTCGGCCACCGCGGAGGGGCGGGGACGGGTCTGGCCCCGGCTCGTCGGCGCCCTGGCGATCTTCGGGGCGTCGTGGATGTTCTTCGGCCCCGTCTTCGCGGTCGCGAGCGATCCGACGTCCGTCGGGATCGACCGGACCATCCCGATCGCGGTGCTCATCCTCATGGGCTCGATGGTGTGCGTGTCGGGGCTGGCGGTGCTCGCGCCCTTCTTCGTCGGGCCGCTCGGCGGCCTGGTCGGGCGGCTCGGCATGCTCGTCAGCGGCGAGTCGGGCCGGCTCGCCCGTGCCACGATCACCCGCAGCCCTCGCCGGGTCTCCTCGGCCGCCGCCTCGCTCATGCTCGGCGTCGCACTCGTCGCCGCGACCGGGCTGCTGATCACCTCCGTCCATCAGCGCGGCGCCGAGGCCGGCGTGCAGACGCTCGCCGCCGACCACGTCATCGCGAGCAACGGCCCCGCCTCGAACGGGGCCGCCCCGCTGCCCGGCGACACGGCGGCCCGGGTCGCGCGCGTCCCCGGGGTGACCGCGGCGGTCGCGCTGACGCGCACGGAGGTGGAGCTCGTGTCGCCGAAGACGAAGGTCGTCGACGACCCCGGCCCGCCGGTGTACCTGAGCGTCACCGGCGCGTCCGACGTCCGGCCGGTGCTGCGCTTCGGCGGGCACCTGCCCGCCCTGCGGCCCGGCGAGATCGGAGTCGCGTCGCCGCTGGTCAAGGCGTATCACCTGTGGCCGGGCCGCCGGATCGTCGTGCACGGAGCGCGCGGGAACGTGACGCTCACCGTGGCCGGCCGATACCACGACCCGTCGCACGTGTTCGCCGACCAGACGCTCGTCGCCCCGGCCACGATGGCGACGCTCGACCCCGGCGCGAGCACGTCGGCCGTGCTGGTCCGCGGCACCGCGTCCACGCGGGCCCTCACAGCGGCCATCGCGGACGTCCCGGTCGCGCGGGTGTACGACCCGGCGGCCTACGCCCGGGTCGCCGCCGCGTCGATGGAGAAGGGCCTGCGGGTGATCTACGGGTTCATCGGGATGTCGCTGGTGATCTCCCTGTTCGGGATGGCCACGACGATGTCGCTCAGCGTCTTCGAGCGGACGCGGGAGTTCGGCATGCTCGGCGCCGTCGGGACGACCGTGCGGCAGATCCGGTCGATCGTCCGCTGGGAGGCCGCGACGGTCGTGCTGCTGGGGGTACTGCTCGGCATGGCGACCGCCGTCGGCACCGTCGCGCTGCTGCACGTGGCCACCGGCAGCTCGTACATCCGGGTGCACCTGCCGTGGTGGCTGCTCGCCATGGTCGTCGGCGGCGCGGCCGCCGTGACCTGGGCGACGTCGGCACTGCCCGCCCGCCGCGCCGCCGGAGTACCGGTACTGGAGGCCGCCAAGGCGGAATGACATTCAGCGCGGGCGCCGCGCCGGTGGCAGTCCGCCCCGCTGGTGCGCGTCCTGCACGACCTTTCGCCGCGGGACCGGGAGGGATTCGTGACCGGTCTGACCGCCTGGGCCCACGAGATCACGACTGGCGGCCGGCGATCCCCTGCCCCCGTGCGAGGATCGCGGCCGAAGCGCCCCGGCCTGCCGGCCATTGGGCGATGTAAAGGCGCCGGCCGTGGCCCAGGCCCGCCTGCCACCAGGTGACACCCGGCGTGGCGGGCGGCGCGGTCCACACGACCACGACCGTCAGGCCCTGGCCGGCCAGCCGGGCGACGTTCGCGGCGGACACGTCCGCTGAGGTGTTCCGCGCGCCGAACCCGTCGTGCATGTCGGCGGCCCGGCAGTGCTGCGTGTAGGCGATCGAAGGGGCCTGGAAGCCGAGCACAGCGCAGCCGCCCCGCAGGCCACGCCGATCGAGGATCTTCGTGGCCCGCACGATCCAATGGTCGCCGGCCCGGGCCGCCGCCGACGCCCGGTCGGCCTGCACGAGCTGCAGCTCGACGCACACGATCAGGCCGGCCAGAGCGACGGTGGCGCCCGCGCTGGCCCAGAGGCGGCGGTCCGGCACGAGCCGCGCGAGCCCGGCGACGCCCTCGCCGGCCGGGACCGCCAGCAGCGCGAACACCGGGAGCAGGTAGCGCGGAACCGCCCAGGCCGACGCGACGATGTACGCGGCGGCGAAGACGCCGGCGGTGACGGTGGCCAACACCAGCGCCGGCCGGTGCCGGGCGCGGTAGGCGAACACCAGGCCCGACCCGACCAGCATGATCCCGCCGCCCACCACAGCATCGAGGTCGCGGTGATGGGCCCGCAGGACGCCGCGTGCGGCAGGCACGACTCCTTGCCGCTCATCGACCGCAGGTATCGCCACTGCGTGAGGTACAGGCCGTTGGACCCGTTGACGACGTTGATCGTGTGCAACCGCGTGACCGGTCCGCCGAAGCGGGCGTACGCGTCGACGAGCCACGCGATCGCCCCGATGGCCAGGCCGACGACAGCGCCGGCGATCGGGGCCGCGCGCCGCCATGCCCGCACCGCCGACATCCCGGCCAGCACCGGGATACCCACCCAGGCCGCGTCGGTGGGACGGATCAGCGCCATGCCCGCGAATGCCACCAGCAGCCCGGCCCACGTGCGGCGGCCCGGATGGACGGCCAGGCCGACCGCGGCCACCGCCGCCAGCGCGATCGGCAGGTTCGGCAGCACCGTGGCGGCGAACCGCAGCGCCACCCACGAGCAGGCGAACAGGGCGGCGGCGACCGGCACGGCCGCGCCGGGCCGCACCCGCAGCCACGGCCGGAACGCCGCGTACAGCAGCACGCCGGACAGCGCCACCATGTAGGCCCGCAGCGCGCCCACCGACGAGGTCAAGGCGGTGAGCGGCGCGGCGAGCAGACCTTCGCCGATGGCGCGGTGGGCGGCGTACGGGAAGCGTGGCACGCCGGCCGCGAACTGGCTGGCGTAGGTGGCCTCGTCCAGCTCCAGCGGGAAACGCAGTGCACCGAGCAGAAGCTGTGCGACGACGAATACGGCGCCGATCGCCGCGAGTGCCGCATCGGCGGTCAGCGGCCGGCCCGGCAGGCGCACCATCCGGCTGCTGCCGGGGTCGGTCATCAGGCGTTCGGGGTCGAGCCGGATCGGCAAACTCTGCCCCTTCAGTCAGGTGTGCGGCGATTCGCACCGAGACTAGGGCCCTCATCCGCTGATCGGGGCATTCACTGCATTTCCTGGGACGCGCAGAGACGTCTGATCGGCGTTACCGAAAGCGTCACACGCGCCTCGAGCGCGCCGACAGGGGCGGCCGGCGACACGTGGGCACCGGCACCGGGTATACCTGCCGTTGTGGCCTCTCGCCCGTGTCCGTCGGCGGCGCGGCCGCCGTGATGTGGGCGACGTCGGCGCTGCCCGCCCGCCGCGCCGCCGCAGTGCCGGTGATGGAGGCCGCCAAGGCGGAATGATGCTCAGCGATACGCGCCGAGGACAGGTGCGACCGGGGGCGTCGACGCCGCCCGTGGGGGTTCTGACTCACATTTCGTGGCGGTCGCGGTAACGGTCGCCCAGGCCCCGGGCAAGGCTGCATGTGTTCCCGAAGGCCTTTGCTCTGCTTACGCCGAGTAGGCGGTGGACCGTGCCAGATGTGTACTCAACGTAAGCAGAGCAAAGGGCCGTGGGAGGCGGGGCGGTGAGCGGACGGGTTCGCCTGGTTCGGAGCCGTTCACTCACGAAAATCGAGCCAGAACCCCGAGGGACGCCCACGGGTACGCCGCACCGACGACACGCCCGCCCGAGGGCGGTCGACGCCGCCTGAGGGACGCTCAGCGGTAGGCGCCGCGCCGGTGGCAGTCCACCAGGTGGTCGTCGACCAGGCCGCACGCCTGCATGAGGGCGTAGACGGTCGTCGGGCCGACGTGCCGGAACCCCTGCTTCTTCAGCTTCTTGGCGAGCGCCGTGGAGCCGGGGGTGATGGCGGGCACGTCGCTGCCGTCCTTGGGGGCCGGGGCGTCCGGGTCCGCGTACTCCCAGACCAGCGCGGCCAGGCCGTCGGGCAGGTCGAGGGCCGCGCGGGCGTTCGCGATCGCCGCGTCGACCTTCCGGCGGTTGCGGACGATCGAGGCGTCGGCCATCAGCCGCTCGACGTCGGCCGGGCCGTACGCCGCGACCTTCTCCATGTCGAAGTCGTCGAACGCCCGCCGGAACCCCTCGCGCTTGCGCAGGATCGTCAGCCAGGACAGGCCTGACTGGAACGCCTCCAGGCACAGCCGCTCGTACAGGCCCCGGTCGTCGCGGACCGGGCGGCCCCACTCGTCGTCGTGGTAGGCGATGTAGTCGGGCGCGGAGACGCCCCACGGGCACCGCGCCAGCCCGTCCGGGCCGATCACAGTCATTCGAACATGGTAGCGAGGCGACGCAGCGACGTCCGCAACATGAGCCGGGCCATCGGCCCGACCGCGAACCAGCCGACCCGGCCGAGCGGCCCGAACGGCAGGTGGATCAGCTCCGCCCAGGTCACCCGGCACCTGCCCTCCGGCAGGTCGAGCAGGTCGAACCGGCCCTCGCCGCGGACCAGCGCCCCGGTGTGCCGCACCCGGACCCGGTGCGGCGGCCGCCACTCGCTGATCACCATGGTGTCGAGGAACCCGAGCGGCCCGATCCCGGTCCACGCCTCCAGGCTCGCACCGTCGCCCGCGCCGCCCTCCGCATGGGTGAACGGCACCCATTCGGAGTGCCGGGGCCAGTCGACGAGGACCGCCCAGACCCGCTCCGCGGGGGCGGCGACGTCGGCGGAGGCGTGCACCGCGACCGTGTTCGTCCTCACGCGTCCCGCTCCCGCTCCGTGCTGCCGCCCTCGCCCGGCTGGTGACCCGAGTCGTCGTGGTCGGCGTGATCGTGGTCGGCGTCCCGGTCGGCGATGGTGGCCGCCGGGTCGAAGACGATCTTGTCGGCGATGGTCTGCGGCGGCTCGATCGCCCGTTCCCTGGGCGGCTCGGCGGCCCGCTCCCGGAGCGGCTCGTCCGCAGGCTGCGACAGGAACGGCTCGTCCGCGGGCTGCGGCAGGAGCGGCTCGTCCGCGGGCTGCGGGCGGGGCTGCGAATTGCCTTCCCAGGTCGGGGACGTGTCCGCCGGGTTGAAATCGTGGCGCGTGGTCAGCGCGTCCGGTGCCGGGGAGGCCGACGGGATGGACGGCCGCCACGGCGACTGCTCGGGCGGCTCGTACAGGCGTTGCCGCGCCTCCGCGAGCTCCTGCTCGAGCACGGCGATCCGTGTGTCGCGCTCGGTCAGCTCATGGGCGAAGCGCTCCAGCGCCTCGTCGGTGATCTGCTTGTGGTAGCCCCACAGGCCCATCGGCAGGCGGAGCAGCGCGGCGTCGGTGCCGCCGGCGGAACGTCGGCCCGGCAGAGCCAGTGGCGGGTGGTCGGGGTGCTCTACGGACAGCTCCCCGCCGCCCCCGATGGCCACGACGACGATCGCCGCCAGGACGGCCAGCGCGGCGAGGGCCACGGTGATGGTGACGAGCATATGCCGATCGTGCCACAACCATGACGTACAGTGCGTCAACCCGGTCGGACGGACTCGCGCTCGGCCGCGTATGCCACGATCGGGACATGGACCTGCGCCTCGGGACCCGGATCATTCGCCCCGGGCAATTCGCGATCATGACGGTCGGCCTGGTCGACGGCGCCGACATCGCCGAGGTCCCCGCCGACCCGGAGGCCGTCCGCGCAGCCCGGGCGGACGAGCGGGTGATCGCGGTGGCGCCGTCGTCGGAGGAGCAGGCCGTCGCCTGTGTACGGGCCGGGGCCGACCTGCTGGCCGGGGACGCCTTCGCCGGCGTCGCGGCGGCGACCGGGGCGGCGCTCCTGTGCTCGGCGCCGGAGCGGGCGGCGGGGGTGCGGCCGGACGGGGTGCTGGTCCGTGCCACGGACCCGTACGAGGCCGACCTCCTCGCCGGAGCCGGTCACGCCGTCCTGGTGGACGAGGCCGATCCCGCCGTCGTCTCGGTGTTCGCCTGGACCGGCGCGCGCGTCTTCCGCACGGCCGACCCCGACCCGACCCGTCAGGTCCTCGACATGGTCGCGTCGATCATCGGAACCCGTCCCCCCGCCGTCTCACGCCGCGGCCTCGCCTGACGATCGATCAGGGTTCGGCCTCGATGTAGTCCTCGGCGGTCGGCTGGAGGCGTACCGGCGAGCGTTCCAGGTGGTCGAACGCCTCCGTGACGGTGGTGGCCCAGCCGATCGCGTCGAAGATGCGGGGCCGGGCGAAGCCCTCGTTCAGCAGGTGCTTCATCAGCTCGCGTAGCGGGTCGTACAGGCCGTTCGGGTCGAGGATCGCGATGGGCTTCTCGTGCAGGCCCAGCACGCGCGCGGTCCAGATCTCGAAGAGCTCCTCGAGGGTGCCGAGCCCGCCGGGCAGGACCAGGAACGCGTCGGAGCGGCGGTCCATCTCGCCCTTGCGGGACCGCATGTCCTCCGTCACGACCAGTTCGCCGGAGTCGTCGTCGGCGATCTCGACGTCGACGAGGGCCTGCGGGATGATGCCGACGGTGTGCGCGCCGCCCTCGCGCGCGGCCCGGGCGACGGCCCCCATGCAGGACACGGTGGCGCCGCCGCTGACGAGCGAGTGCCCTCGCCGGGCCAGCTCGGCGCCGGCCTCGGCGGCCAGTTCGACGTAGCTGCGGTCGATGCGGCCGCTGGAGGAGCAGAAGACGCAGATCCGCATCAGCTTCCGTTCCCCCCGGCGTGCGCGTCGGCCTCCTGGGCGGCGCGCTCCTCCAGCTCGCGGGCCTGGGTCTCGTGGGCCCGCCTGATGACCTCGACGACCTCCTCCGGGTCGTCGGTGAGGTGGATCAGGTCGATGTCCTGCGGGGAGACCTTTCCCGCGGGCAGCATCCGGTTCTTGATCCAGTCGAGGAGGCCGCCCCAGAACTGCGTGCCGACGAGCACGATCGGGAAGCGGGTGATCTTCTTGGTCTGCACGAGGGTGATCGCCTCGAACAGCTCGTCGAGCGTTCCGAACCCGCCGGGAAGCACGACGAACGCCTGTGAATACTTGACGAACATCGTCTTACGGACGAAGAAGTAGCGGAACTCCAGGCCGACGTCGATGTGGTCGTTCAGCCCCTGCTCGAACGGCAGCTCGATGCCGAGCCCGACCGAGACGCCTCCGGCCTCGTCGGCCCCCTTGTTCCCCGCCTCCATGATCCCGGGGCCGCCACCGGTGATCACGGCGTATCCGGCCTCGACGAGCAGGGCGCCGATCCGCTCGGCCAGTTCGTACTCCTCCGACGCCGGCTTGGTGCGGGCGGAGCCGAAGATGCTCACCGCGCGCCCCAGCTCGGACAACAGGCCGAAGCCCTCCACGAACTCCGCCTGGATGCGGAGCACCCGCCAGGGGTCGGTGTGCACCCAGTCGGACGGGCCACGGGAGTCGAGCAGCCGCTGGTCGGTCGTCGTGGCGGGGATCGCCTTGCCGCGAAGCGTTACGGGGCCCTGCCGCCTCCGGCGCCGCGTCTCGTCAGGTTGCATGGCCCAACGTTAGCCAGCCCCGCAAGTGGTTTTGAGCAATCGGACACCGCCCTAACTACAGGACAACAAACCCATTTGTGCCGTTTGTCGTTTTGTTGGGCTCTAGACTTCGGCCGTGAACCAAGCGACTGAGGCGCTCGAGCCGAACCCCGTTTTCGTCGACGCGACGGGGCGTCGGGCGCGGATCGCGCGCCGCGTGGGGATCGCGCTCGGGTGCGTCGTCGCCGCCTATCTGGTGCTCGTGGGGATCGGACTGGCCACCGGAGCGCGGGTGCCGCTCACCCCGTGGCCCGAGACGAAGCACTCGAAGTCGGGCCGCGACGCCGCCGGGGACGGGCTGATGCCTCGCAGCGGAGGACACAACCCGCTTCCGAACCGTAGCTCCGCCGCCGGCGGGGCGCCGAGCGGCCCAGCGCCGACGGCCGGCACCTCCCACGGCACCCACACGGGCGGCACGACACCCGCCGCGTCGGGTTCCCCCACGCGGACCACCGGGGCGACCACACCGCCGGTGACGCCGACATCCGCCACCACCGCCCCTGACAAGGGACACGCCTACGGCCGGACCAAGAGCCCCAACCCGAGGAAGCCCTGATGGCACGCCGGGACCGCCGGCGTGATCCGCGCGGTCACTGGATCCTGCTCTTCCTCGGCGCCGTCACCCTCGTCGCGGGACTTCTGCTGACCGGTTACGCGCACGGCGTCGTCGGGGAGTCGACGCAGCACAACTACGAGAAAAGCGCTTCGGCGCCGTCCGCGGTCGCGGACGGCGGTCCCGTCGTGAACCTGTCGGGAGGCGAGCCGAAGAGCATCCGGACGCCCCGCCGCACCATCGCGCTCACCTTCGACGACGGGCCCGACCCCCGATGGACGCCGCGGATCCTCGACGTGCTGCGGCGCCACGGGGCCCACGCGACGTTCTTCGTCATCGGGGCGCGTGTCGCCGACCATCCCGGCATCGTCAAGCGGGCGCTCCGCGAGGGCAATGAGATCGGCTCGCACACCTACACCCACATCGACATGGCCAGTTCCCCGCCGTGGCGCATCCGCTTCGAACTCGGCCTGACCCAGCGGGCGCTCGCCGGCGCGGCCGGCGTCAACACCCGGCTCATCCGGATGCCGTACTCCTCCGTGCCGGACGGCCTGTCCGCGCCGGAGTACCGGGCGGCCCAGGAGGCCGGGAGGCAGGGCTACGTCGTCGCGCTGACCGACCGGGACACCGAGGACTGGCGGCGGCCGGGCGTGGAGAAGATCGTCCAGGCCGCGACGCCCGGGAAGGGCGCCGGCGCCGTCGTGATGATGCACGATGCGGGAGGAGACCGGGCCCAGACGGTACAGGCCCTGGACGCGCTGCTGACCCGGCTGTCGGCTCAGGGGTACCGGTTCACGACGCTGAGCCAGGCGATGCGACTGCCGTCCGCCGACGTGCCCGCCGCGACCTTCGACAAAGTGACCGGAACGGCGCTGACCGCCGCGCAGCGCTGGTCCGACCTGTGGGCCGGGTGGTTCGGGATCCTCTTCGGGATCGCGGGCGCGCTGACCACGCTGCGGCTGATGGCCCTCCCTTTGTTCGCGCACGTCCACGTACGGCGGGTCCGGCGCCGGCCCCGCCGCGGGCCCTCACCATGGCTCACCGCCGGCGGCGCCCCGCCACCGGTGTCGGTGATCGTCCCGGCGTACAACGAGGAGGTCGGCCTGGCGGCGACGGTCCGCTCCCTCGTGAACACCGCCTACCCGTCGCCGATCGAGGTGCTGATCGTCGACGACGGGTCCACCGACGACACTCCCGTCATCGGCGAGCGGTTGCAGCGGGAGTTCGCGAACGTCCGGCTCATCTGCCGACCCAACGGCGGCAAGCCGGCCGCCCTGAACACCGGCATCGCGCAGGCGAGCCACGACGTCCTCGTGCTCGTCGACGGCGACACCGTCTTCCAGCGCGACACGCTCAACAACCTCGTACGGCCGCTGGTCGACCCGCGCGTCGGAGCGGTCAGCGGCAACACCAAGGTGGCCAACCGCAAGGGTCTCATCGGCCGCTGGCAGCACCTCGAGTACGTCATCGGGTTCAACCTCGACCGGCGGATGTTCGACGTGCTGGAGTGCATGCCGACCGTGCCCGGCGCGATCGGCGCCTTCCGGCGGCAGGCACTCGCGTCGGTCGGCGGGCTCAGCACCGAGACCCTCGCCGAGGACACCGACCTGACCATGGCGATCTGCCGGGCGGGCTGGCGGGTCGTGTACGAGGAGACCGCCGTGGCGTGGACGGAGGCGCCGGCGTCGCTGCGGCAGCTGTGGAAGCAGCGGTACCGCTGGTGCTACGGCACCCTCCAGTCGATGTGGAAGCACAAGCGCGCCCTGGTCGAAGGCGGCCGGTCCGGCCGGTTCGGCCGCCGCTGCCTGCCGTACCTGACGCTCTTCCAGGTCGCCCTGCCGTGCCTCGCGCCCGTGGTGGACGTCTTCGCCGTCTACGGCATCTTCGTCCTCGACCCGCTGACCGTCGCGGGCTCGTGGGTGCTGTTCACGGTCGCCCAGGCGGCGGCCGCGACGTACGCGCTGCGACTCGACGGCGAACGCCTCACCACGCTGTGGGTGCTGCCCTTCCAGCAGATCGTCTACCGGCAGCTGATGTACCTGGTGGTCATCCAGTCGCTCGTCACGGCCGTCCTGGGCGCCCGGCTGCGCTGGCACGTCATCCGGCGCACCGGAACGTTCGCGGAGGGAGACCCCCTGCCCTCCCAGGTCGGCATCTGAGGCCCGTACAGAGCCGTCCGACGCCCGTACGGAGCCGTCCGACGCCCGTACGGAGCGCCGGACGTCTTCGCCGGGTCACGCCTGCGCGCACCGATCACCAGTCGTACGACCGTGCCGATGCGAGCGGCACCGCCCGCGATGGCGGCCGCCCGCGTGAGCAGATCGCGACGGCCGAGGCCACCCGGCTCGCATCCGTCACCGGTCGTACGGAGCCGTCAGCGGCCGAAGCGGGTGCGCTCGATCTCCTCGTAGACGTTGATCTTGTGGTCGATGAGCTCGAGGTCCTGCTGCAGCTCGTCGATGCGCGTGGCCACCTCGGCGCGGTGCGCGACGAGCAGGGCCTTGCGGTCGGCGGCCGATCCGTTGCCCTCCCGCGCCAGTTCGGCGTAGCGGAGCATCGTCGCGATAGGCATCCCCGTCGCACGCAGCCGGGTGAGCAGCGTGATCCAGGACAGGTCCCGCTCGGTGTAGCGGCGACGCCCGCTGGAGTCGCGATCCGGCGGCTCCCGGAACGCGCCGATGCGCTCGTAGTAGCGCAGGGTGTGCGTGGAGACGCCGGTGCGCTCGGCCGCCTCCGCGATCGTCAGTCCCTGGGCCAGTGCCTGGGTCATGAGGTCGCCCTTCCGCGTCGATCCCGAGTCAAGGGCCGGGCGCGGCTCACGTGGTGAGCCAGGCCCGCATTCGCTCCTCGCTTGCGAAGATACGCGGGATCTCCACGTACTCGTCACGTGTGTGCGACAGGCTGGGCTCGCCGGGACCGTAGTTCACGGCCGGGATGCCCAGCTCGGAGAACCTCGCCACGTCCGTCCAGCCGAGCTTGGCGCGCGCCTCGCCGCCGGTGGCCGCCGCGAACGCGGACGCGACCGGATCCGTCAGGCCCGGCCGGGCGCCGGGAGCACCGTCGACCACGGTCACCTCGTAGCCGTCGAACAGCTCGCGCAGGTACTTCTCCGCGTCGCCCAGGGACTTGTCGGGCGCGAACCGGTAGTTGATCGTGACGACGCACTCGTCGGGGATCACGTTGCCCGCGACGCCGCCCCCGATGAACACCGCGTTGAGGCCCTCGTGGAACTCCAGGCCGTCGACGACCGGACGACTCGGCTCGTACGCCCGCAGGATGTCGAGGACCGCCCCGGCGCCGTGGATGGCGTTCGAGCCCATCCACGCCCGCGCGCTGTGCGCCCGCTCGCCCGGGACCTTGACGTCCACGCGGATGGTGCCCTGACAGCCTCCCTCCACGATGCCGCCCGACGGCTCCATGAGGACCGCGAAGTCGGCCTGCAGCAGCTCGGGGCGGGTCTGCCCGATGCGCTTGAGCCCGTTGCGGGCCTCCTCGACCTCTTCGCACTCGTAGAAGAAGTACGTGACGTCCCGGGTCGTCTCGGCGATGGTGGCCAGCTTGAGCTGCACGGCGACGCCGGCCTTCATGTCGCCGGTCCCGCAGCCGTACAGGCGGTCGCCCTCGACCCGGGAGGGGAGGTTGTGGTTGATCGGGACCGTGTCGAGGTGCCCGGCGATCACCACCCGCTCGCTCCGGCCCTGCGATGTGCGCGCGATCACCGTGTCGCCGTCGCGTTCGACGGACAGGTGAGGGAGGGCGCGCAGCGCCTCCTCGACGGCGTCAGCGAGCGTCTTCTCGTTGCCGCTCACCGATTCGATGTCGACGATCGCCGCGGTGAGGGAGGCGACGTCCTGGGTCAGATCAAGCCGCATGCCGCATGAGCCTACGCCAGAGGTGCCCGGATCCGGCCAGTCGCCCTACTGCCGGAAACCAGCGTCGACCAGGGATCAGCTGGGCGGATGTGACGATGTGCCAAGAAAACGGCTGAGGTTAGGGGAATTTTCCACCTATTCGATGGCCCTTTCGTTGGATATTTACATATGTGGGAGCAGGTCCCTTTCACCCCCGCCGGAAGGAGCTCCCTCCATGCCGGAACCCCCCGCCGGCCGCCCCATCCCAGGGATGGCCTTCACGTCCCCCAGCCCCGTCCCCCACCGTCGCGAGTTGCTCACGCGGGCGGCCGCCATCGCGGGCGGTGCCGCTCTCATCGGCGCGGCCGACCTGGCCCGGCCCCGGCGCGCGCGGGCCGTCACCGCGCCCCGCGTCTACACGCGCGCCGAGTGGAGCGCCCGTCCGCCCACCTCGCCGGCCACGATCATCAACGCGCCCGACCACCTGATCGTGCACCACATGGCGTTCCCCAACTCCACCGACTACTCCCTGGCCCACGCCTTCCAGCTGTCCCGCGACTGCCAGAACCTGCACATGGACACCAACGGCTGGAGCGACACCGGGCAGCAACTGACCATCAGCCGGGGCGGCTACGTCATGGAGGGCCGCAACCGCACGCTCGAGGCCATCGGGAAGCGCAAGAACGTCTTCGGCGCCCAGTGCGCCAACGAGAACGGCCACACGCTCGGCATCGAGAACGAGGGCACCTACACCACCGAGCTCCCGCCCACCGCCCTCTGGGACGCCCTCGTCCAGACCCTCGCCTGGCTCTGCGACCTGTACGGGCTGTCCCCGGCCACCGCGATCGTCGGTCACCGCGACTACAACTCCACCACCCAGTGCCCCGGCGACGCGCTCTACGCCCAGCTCCCCCGGCTCCGGTCGGACGTCGCGAGCACGCTCGGCCTGGCGTCCGCCGCGCGGACCGGCTCGGTCACACGATCCGGCCTGCCCGGCCCCCGCACCCTCGGCGACCACGGCCCCGCCATCGGCGCCACCGAACCCCGCCCCTGACCGCCGCCCCGCCGTCACCCGCCCCGCCCCGCTCACGGTCGACTCGCCGTCACCCGATCCTGCCCGCTCACGGCCACCCGCCGTCACCGGGCCCCCGCACGTGGCATGCCCCGGCCAAAGGGGCGGCCACCCCGTCCGCCCTCCCGCCCCGCCACACGACCCCAGGAGGAACCGTGGCCCCGTCCCCCCGTAACCGCATCATCCGACGGCTGAGCACGATGTTCGCCGCGCTCTCCCTCGCCGGAGGCGTCCTGGCCGCCGGTCCCGCCGCCGGCGCGTCGCCGAACCCGATCACCCACCCCGACAAGGACCATGCCGGCTCCAGCCTCGAGGGCAGCGGGTCCGGCACCGTCGCCCCGCTCGTGGCCGGGCTCCCGGGCCTGGACGTCTCCAGCCACCAGGGCAACGTCGGCTGGAGTACGGTCAAGAGCAACGGCGCGCAGTTCGCGTACGTCAAGGCCACCGAGGGCACGACGTACCAGAACCCGTACTTCTCGCAGCAGTACGTCGGCTCCTACAACGTGGGCCTCATCCGGGGCGCCTACCACTTCGCCACGCCGGACACCGCGAGCGGCGCGGCGCAGGCCGACTACTTCGCCGCCCACGGCGGCGGCTGGTCGGCGGACCATCACACCCTGCCCGGCGCGGTCGACCTGGAGGGCAACCCGTACGGGGCGTCCTGCTACGGGCTCAGCCAGGCGTCGATGCGCAGCTGGATCCACGCGTTCATCAACGAGTATCACGCCAAGACCGGCCGGTGGGCGGTCATCTACACCAGCCTGAGCTGGTGGACCAGCTGCACCGGTAACAGCGACACGACGTTCGCCACGAACAGCCCGCTGTGGATCGCGAAGTGGTCGAGCTCCGCAGGCACGCTGCCGGCGGGCTGGGGTGTCTACACCTTCTGGCAGTACGCCGACAGCGGGACGTTCCCCGGCGACCAGGACACCTTCAACGGAAGCTCGGCGCGCCTGCTCGCGCTGGCCGACAACACCTGATCGCGTGACGGCATGACGGCGCGGCGCCGGGGCATGGCCCCGGCGCCGCGCGCGTACATGTCCAGTCGGTCGCCGTACGGGCCCGTCAGGCGCTCAGGCCGTGGTCGCGCAGGACGTCGTTGAGCTGCGACTTGTCGTGCCGTACGCCCGGCTCGAGACGCTTGATCACCAGGACGGCGGGCATCCCGAAGGTGCCGCCGGAGAACTCCTTCAGGCGCGTGCCGCCGACGGCGACGCACCAGTCGGGGATCCGGCCGCGGCCGAGCTCCTCACCCGTCTCCACGTCGATGACCGGCATCGAGGCGGAGAGGTTCGTGCCGGAGCCGACGACCGCGCCCTTGCCCACGCGGGCGCCCTCGACGATCATCGAGCGGCTGCCGATCATGGCCTCGTCACCGATGATGACCGGCTTGGCGTTCGGCGGCTCCAGCACGCCGCCGATGCCGACGCCACCGGACAGGTGGACGTTCTTGCCGACCTGCGCGCAGGATCCGACCGTCGCCCAGGTGTCGACCATCGTGCCGGAGTCGACGTAGGCGCCGATGTTGGTGAAGGACGGCATCAGGACGACGCCCGGCGCGAGGTAGGAGCCCCAGCGGGCGATGGCGCCCGGCACGACGCGCACGCCGTCGAGGCGGGTCTTCAGCGGGATCCGGTCGTGGTAGTGGAAGTCGCCCACCTGCGCCCGAGCCATGCCCAGCACCTTGAAGCTGAGCAGGATCGCCCGCTTGGCGCGCTCGTCGACGATCACCTCGTCGGTGGCCTCGTCGACGAACGCCACACGTGCCTGCCCGGCGTCGAGCAGATCGACGGCGGCCACGATGGCGGAACGGGCGTCGGTGTCCTCAGGGCTCAGGTCGGCCCGGCCCTCCCACAGCTCATCGATGGCGCTTGAGATCGGGCTGGTGAACGTGTCGGTCATGCCGGTGAGGATAGCGGCGGCCTCGGCGCAAGATGTCCGGCAGGGTGTGCGAACCGGGTACCTTCGTGCCGTGAGTCGGAGGAGTGGGCGGCTACGGCTCGCCATCATCGGATTGGCCACGACGCTCGTCATCGTCGGCGGCGCCATCGCGCTGTACGTCCACTTCCGCCCCTACCTCCACGGCACCAACTGCGAGGCCCGGACGACCGCCGGCGTGATGCCGCTCGACCTGGACCAGGCGGCCAACGCCGCGACCATCGCCGCCGTCGCGCTGCGCAAGAAACTGCCCGAAGAGGCGGTGATCATCGCGTACGCGACGGCGCTGCAGGAGTCGCACCTGCGCAACCTCGAGAGCGGCGACCGCGACTCGGTCGGCCTCTTCCAGCAGCGCCCGTCGCAGGGATGGGGGACGGTCAACCAGCTGAAGGACCCGGTGTACGCCGCGAACCGGTTCTTCAGCGCTCTCGTCAAGATCAAGGACTACAGCGGCATACCCGTCCACGAGGCGGCCCAGAAGGTGCAGCGCAGCGCGGACGGCACGGCGTACGCCCGGCACGAGGAAGACGCCAAGATCATGGCCGCGGTCTACACCGGGCGCGTGCCCGGCGCGATGCGGTGCTGGTATCCCCCGAACAAGCGCAAGAAGCAGGACGACCCGCGGCAGGCTCTGGACGCGCTGGACAAGGCGCTGAAGCGCAAGGACACCGGCGGCGACGCGATCACCGCGGCGAACTCCCGCGCGGGCTGGACCATGGCGACCTGGATGGTCGCGCACGCCCAGCCGTTCGGGCTCCGCGAGGTGCGCTACGCCGGCAAGCACTGGCAGGCGGAGCAGGGGCACGACGGCTGGACGCGCGACAAGGCGGCGCCCGCCGACCGGATCGTCATCCGCTGAGGCCCGCCGCGCCGGCTGGACGCGCGACAAGACGGCGCCGCCGCCGACCGGATCGTCATCCGCTGAGGTCCGCCGCGTCGGGCGTTCGGAGCCAGCCGTGGGCACGGGCCGTGGCGGACGCCGTCCGCAGCAGCGGAGAGAGGGCGGGGGTGGCGCCCTTGCCGCGGGTGAGCAGGTGGATCTCGATGGTGGTCGCGGGGGTCAACGGCCGCCAGACCAGGTGGGACGGCAGGCTCCCGGCGGCGGACTGCCCGACGATGGAGACGGCGTCGTCCCGCGCCACCGGGGTGTGCGCGGCGTCGAACGACAACTGACGCGGCCGTAGCCGCGGGGAGACGCCGGCGCGGCGCAGGATCTCCATGATCGCGTCGTAGTGGCCGGGGTTGGCCTCCCGGGCGTGCACCAGCAGGGTCTCCTCGCCGAGGTCGGCGGCGGCCACCGCGCTCCGGTCGGCGAGAGGGTGTTCGGCGTGCATGAGCACGCCCTGCGGTTCCAGTCTGAGCATGGTGCGCACCAGGTCGGGTACGGGCGGCGGGCAGCGCACCAGGCCCGCGTCGAGGGTGCCGTCGGCGACGCCGCCGACGATGTCGGTCGTGGACAGCAGCCGAGTGTCGACCGTGATGCCGGGGTGCCGTTCGGCCAGGGCCGCGAGGAGGGCGGGGGCGGTCTCGTAGCCGAGGCTCGCGCTGTAGCCGACCGTGAGGGTGCCGTGCTCGCCGTCAGCGTAGGCGCGCACGTCGCGCCACAGGCGGTCGGCCTCCTCGCACAGGGCCGCCCCGCGCTCCATCAGCACCCGGCCGGCCTCGGTGGGCTCGACGTACTGCGTGGTCCGGTCCAGCAGCCGTACGCCCAATTCCTGCTCGAGCTGCCGGACGTGGCGGCTCAGCGCGGGCTGGGCGATGTGCAGCTGCTCGGCGGCACGGGTGAAGTTGCGTTCCCGCGCGACGGCCAGAAAGCAGCGAAGGCGGTGAAGATCTGGCACGCGACGCATTCTACATGGGATCCGACCTGCACTTATGCCGTTGCGTTCTAAGCCGAGAAGCAAGAGGTCTTTCCCTTCGCCGACCGGCTCCGCCTAGGTTCGAGACGTCCGAAAGGGACTCTTCGAGAAAGGCGCGGGAAATGACCGCAACGCTGAATTCCGCTGACGTCACGGCGCAGAGCAAGGCCGTTGTCCTGGATTACATGAACGCCCTCACCGACGGCGACTTCGCGGTACTCCGCGATTTCTTCACCCCCGAGACGACCTGGACGCTGGCGGGCGACCTGCCGTTGTCGGGGACGTGGACCGGGCCGGACGAGATCCTCGGCGAGTTCGTGCCGGCGATGGTGTCCCGGATGGTGCCGGAGTCCATGGCGCTGGAGTTCACGGGAGTGATCGCCGAGGGCGACCAGGTGCTGGCCGAGTGGAACACCCGCGCGCTCAGCAGGTCCGGCGGACGCTACGACCAGCACTGCCTGGCGATCTTCACCGTCCGCGACGGCAAGATCGCGGCGGTCCGCGAGTACTTCGACACCCTGCACGCGAAGACCGTCGTCTTCGGCTGACCCATTCTCGAATACCCCGAAAGGTTCCAAAATGAAGGCGATGCTTCCCGGTTCAGCCGCCGACAAGCCGGTCATCCTCGGTGAGGCCGCCGAGCCCGAGCCCGCCGACGACGAACTCGTGGTCGCCGTGGAGGCGTACTCCGTCAACCGCGGTGAGACGTTCCAGCTCGACGGCGCGCTCGACCGCCGCTGGCCGGGCTGGCGCCCCGGCAAGGACGTCGCCGGCACCGTCGTACGCGCCGCGGCGGACGGCACCGGACCGGCCTCGGGCACGCGCGTCGTGGCCCATCCCCCGGCCTACGGATGGGCCGAGCGGGTCGCCGTGCCCACGTCGAGCGTCGCCGAGCTGCCCGACAGCGTGGACGCGGTGACCGCGGCGGCGCTGCCGCTGGCCGGGATCACGGCGCTGCGGCTGCTCCGCGCGGCCGGCCCGCTCGCCGGCCTGCGCGTACTCCTCACCGGCGCGAGCGGCGGCGTCGGCCACTACGCCACCGAGCTCGCCGCCGCGTCCGGCGCCCAGGTCACGGCCGTCAGCGCCACTGAGGAACGCGGCGCCCGGCTGCTCGAGCTCGGCGCGACGGACCTGGTGACCTCGGTGAACGACGCGACGGGCCCGTACGACGTCGTGCTGGAGTCGGTCGGCGGCGACAGCCTGCCCGCGGCGCTCGCGCGGGTGGCCCCGGGCGGCCTGCTCGTCTGGTTCGGCCAGGCCAGCCGTACCCCGGTGACGCTCGACTTCTTCGACTTCTTCAAAGGCCCCGGGCAGGCCGCCATCAGGCACTTCGACTACACGGTGTCCGACGTGACCTACGGCCGGGACCTGGCCGCGCTCGTCAGGCTGGTCGCCAGCGGCCGGCTGCACCCCGAGATCGGCACGGTGCTCGACTGGAGCCGTACCGCCGACGTCATCACCGACCTGCGCGCCCGCAGGATCCGCGGCAACGCGGTCCTGACGGTCGGCTGACGCGACGAGCCCGGTCGTGGCAGTCGTCGGCTAACGCGACGGAGCCCGGTCGTGACGGTCACGGATGAGCCCGGTGACACGTCCCCCTCCGGCGAGGGGAACGCGCCGGGCTCCTACCGCGGGGTGGCCAGGACACGTTTGTGGATCTCGGTGACGATGTTGCGGGCCGACAGGAGCGCCCCGGCCTGCCAGCCCATGAAGCGCGTCAGCCACTCCCCGCCGAAGTAGACGCGCCCGTGCGGCCGGTTCAGCAGGTCGTACTGGCCGCTCGTCCAGGACGGCCAGGCGACCCACCCGGTCTCGATGTGGGGGATGCGGTCCCACGCGACGGCGAACCCCGACACGAGCTCCGTCGCGTACTTCCGGCCGTGGATCTTCACGCCCTGCGCGACCGCGTGCTTGATCCGGTCCGCCGGCGACATCGCGTCGAAGGCGTCGGTGCCCGGGCCCTCCGTGTAGTAGCCGAGGATGACGCCGCCCTTGCCGTGGTACCCGTAGGAGGGGTACCAGATCTGGGTGATGTCCAGGTCGGTGTTGGTGATCCCCCCGTAGATCCGCTCGTCCTCCTCCCACCACCGCCGCCGGTACTCCAGGCCCAGCTTGCCGACATGGGTCCGGGTCGGATACTTCAGGGCCGCCGTCACGTCCGCACCCAGGTTCGTGGGAATCCGCGCCATCAGGTAGGACGGCAGCGTCGCCACGCAGTAGTCGCCGTGCTCGAGCCGCTGCCGGCCGTGCGCGTCGCGGTACCGCACGCGCACCGCGTCCGGCAGGTCCGTGACCTCCAGCACCTCGGCCTGGTACTCGATGCGGTGGCCGCCGATGCGGTCGACCAGGGCGTACGGGATGCGGTCCATGCCGCCGACCGGCTGGAACATCATCATCGCCTGGTCCCAGCCGAGTTCGAAGGACAGGTTCCGGCCGAGCTGCGCCGCGAGCACGTCGTGGAGTGACGGCGGCGGTCCGAGGATCTTGCCCGGCCGGGCGCCCGCGTCGGGCAGGACGGAGTACCCCCGGCGCTCGGTCCCGGTGTACCTCCACTCGCCGCCCGTGTGGGTGAGAGCGCCGAAGTCCTCCAGGAACGCCATCAGCCGGTTCTTGTCGTCGACGGACAGCTCCGCGTCCAGTGCTCCCTGGCTGGTCGCCTTGGCGAGCAGCTCGCTGACGTAGCCGAACACGTCGGCCTTGACGGCACGGTCCGTGATCGGCCGGGCCGGCATCTCGGAATTCTCGTAATAGACGTAGGCGTCCGCGTTCTGATTCACGAACGGCTCGATCGGGACGCCCAGTTCACGACAGTAGTCGAGAGTTAACATGAACTGCGCGATCCTCGCCGGGCCGGCGTTCATATAATGTCCGGGCGCGAAGGTGGCGCGCTGTACGTGGCCGCCCAGTTCGCGTTCGGTGGTGCCGCCGCGAATCGTCCAGTTACGGCCGCCGGGACGATTCTTCGCCTCGAGGATCCGGCAGTCGTATCCCGCCTTTCCCAGTTCGTACGCCGTCGCGAGACCGGTGATTCCGCCGCCCAGGATCACCACCTTCGCGGCCTTGCGGCCCGCCAGGGCGAGGTCCGAACGGCTCGGCGGGACGTACGCGGTCCCCTTCGCGTCCGCCGCCGTCGGCGCCAGGCCGAGCGCGCCCATCGTCTCGAACAGCACGCCGGCGCCGCCGGTGACACCGACGGCCCGCAGGAACGATCTTCTGGTGACGGCGCCCATAGGTCCTCCAGCCGATTGCCATCGGCACGTGACGATAATCGCCCTCCCGCGCCGCATTAACGAATCGCAAGTGTTTTCATCGTCGATTCATCGGACCGATTATCCGGAACGGCCGCCTCATCGCGATGATTACCTATCGGTCATCCGGAGGATGAATATCCGGCGTGCCCGGAAGACGCTTTTTCATGGCGGTTATCGTGGGTGCACCGTCAAGGAGGGAGCTTATGCGAAATCCAACGGGAAGATTTTCCAGATCGAGGGCATGGGCCGTCTCGGCCGGGGCGTTCCTGGCTCTCGGCTCTCTGGTGGGCACCGTGGCGTGCACGTCCCATTCCGCCTCCGACGTCTCGGCGCGGTCCCCCGTCAACGGGTCGGCGGACGAGTGGCCGTCCGGCGGGCAGAACACCCTCGACACCCACGGCAACCCGGCCGAAAATCAGATCAACGCGTCCGACGTGTCCGGGTTGGCGACGCGCTGGACGGCGACCATGCACGGGGACGTCTCGGCGACCCCGGCGGTCGTGGGCGGCGCGGTCTACGTGCCGGACTTCGGCGGCTACTTCACGAAGTACGACGCCCGGACCGGCCGGGTCATCTGGTCGCACAAGGTGTCGGAGTACACCGGTGACGAGAAGAGCTTCTCGCGGACCAGCCCCGCCGTCTCCGGGAACACCGTCTACCTCGGCGACCACTACGGTCTGCACGCCACCGGCTCGGCGCCGCCGGTCACGGCCGACGCCGCCCGGCTGCTCGCCGTCGACACCGCCAGCGGCAAGCTGCGCTGGAAGAGCGTCCTGGACACGCAGTTCGCGGCCTGGCTCACCCAGTCCCCGCTCGTCCACGACGGCGTCATCTACGAAGGCATCGCCTCGGGCGAGGAGGACCAGGCGGCCGCGCCGACCTATCAGTGCTGCAAGTTCCGCGGGAACATGGTCGCGATCAGCGAGCACACCCACAAGGTGCTGTGGCGCACGTACTTCCAGCCGCCGAACGGCGGGAAGCCCGGCGGCTACAGCGGAGCGGCGATCTGGAGCGGCACCCCCGCCATCGACCCGGTGAACAACACGGTCGTCATCACCACGGGGAACAACTACGCCGTCCCCGCCAGCGTGACCAGGTGCCGCAAGGCCGGCGGGACGCCGGAGAAGTGCTTCTCCCCGGACAACCACATGGACTCGATCATCGCGCTGGACCTGCGCACCGGAAAGCTCCGGTGGGCGACCGGCGCGAAGAGCTTCGACTCGTGGAACTCCGGATGCCTTCCCGGCGCGCCGCCGAACAACTGCGCCCCCGACCACGGCCCGGACGCCGACTTCGGCGACGCCGCGCACATCTCCGTCGTGAACGACCACGGCATCCGGCGGGCTCTGGTCGGAGCAGGGCAGAAGAGCGGGATCTACTGGCAGCTCGACGGGGCCACCGGCAAGATCCTCTGGAGCGCGGCCCCCGGTCCCAGCGGGCAGCAGGGCGGCATCCAGTGGGGCAGCGCGACCGACGGCAGGCGGGTCTACGTCGCCGAGTCCAACGCCGACTCCCATTCGTACCGGCTGCCGAACGGCAAGGCCATCGACTACGGCTCCTTCGCCGCGCTCGACGCCGTCACCGGCAAGCTCGCCTGGCAGACCGCCGATCCGTCGAAGGGACATGACAAGGCGCCGCTCACCGTGGCGGACGGCGTGGTGTACGCCGGCTCGACGACCGGCCACATGTACGCCCTGAACGCGGCCACCGGGCGGGTCCTGTGGGACCAGAAGGGCCAGGGGTCGTCACTCGCCGGGCCGGCGGTCGTCGACGGGACCGTCTACTGGGGGAACGGCTACACCGCCAAGTGGGCCACCCCCGGCACGACGTTCTACGCCTTCGGGCTTCCGGGGCGCTGAACGGTGACCTTCCGGGAAGCGACCGGGCGGCGGTGCGGCGGACTACCTTCCCAGTCCGTTGGCCCGGCCGCCCGGCCGCGCCCGGGTGGCACCGTCATACGCCCGCCCGGCACCGTCATACGCCCGCCCGGCACCATCGGTCGTACGGGCCGCACCCTCGGACCTCCGCGCCACGCCATCGGGCGTACGGACCGCGCCGTCGGGCGTCCGTGGGACACCATCGGATCTGCGGGCGGTGCCCTCGGGTCTCCGGGCGGCGCCGTTGCGCGGCCGCGCGGTCCCGTCGGGCGTCCGCGCCGCGCCGTCGTTGGTTCGCGGGGCTCCGGTGGAGCCGTTGGAACGTCCCTTTCCGTCCGGGTCGAAGCGGCCTCCGGACGGAGGGCCGTTCCGGTCCGGCCCGAGCCGCCGGGCCTCCTGCATCAGGCCCGCGCGGTAGGCGAACGACACGAGCTGTGCCCGGTCCTTCAGGCCCAGTTTGCAGCGCAGCCGGTAGACGTGCGTCCGTACGGTCGTCGTGCCGATGAACAGCTCCGAGGCCACCTCGTCGATCGTCAGTCCCCGCGCGAAGAGCGTGAGGACCTCGCGTTCGCGGGCGGTGAGCGACTCGACGTCGGACCGGAGCGGGGCCTCGGCCGGCGCCTCCTGGCGGCGGAACCAGTCCACCAGCCGGGTCGTGACCTGCGGGGCCAGCATGGTCTGGCCGTCGGCCGCGGCGCGCACGGCCGAGCCGAGCTGTTCGCGGGTGACCTCCTTGACCAGTAGGCCGCTCGCGCCCGCGTGGAGGACACGCGTGATGGTCTCCTCGTTCTCCATCATCGACAGGACGACGACGCGCGGCTTCGGGTCGATGTCCTCGTGGTTCAGTCTGCGTACGAGCTCCAGGCCGGATATTCCGTCCAGCACCAGACCGGTGACCACCACATGGGGCTGGTGCCGGCGGACGAGGACCATGGCGTCGATGCCGCTGCCGGTCGCGTCGATGACGTCGATGTCCTCCTCGGCCTCGAGCAGGGCGGACAGTCCGTGCCGGACGATCGACAGACGGTCACAGACGATTACACGCATGGGTCTTCCTTCTACACACAAGGGTCTTCCTGTCAGTCCTGGGTTCGGGTTCAGTCCTGGGTTCGGGTGTCGACCATTCCGCCGGCGACCGTGCGGTTCGTGTGCGGGTCGATGAGGATGAAGCTGCCCGTGGTCCGGTTGCGGGCGTAGTCGTCGCACATGACGGGTTGTGCCGTGCGCAGCCTGATCCGGCCGATGTCGTTCGCGCCGAGCGAGTCGGCGTCCTGGCGGTGCAGGGAGTTCACGTCGACGCGGTAGGCGATCTCGCGCAGCTGGGCTCGTACGCTCCGGCTCGTGTGCTTCATGACGAGGCGCGCGCCCGGCTCGACCGGGGTGTCGTCCATCCAGGAGACCATCGCGTCGAGGTCCTGCGTCATCGCGGGCCGGTTCCCCGGCCGGCAGATGAGGTCGCCGCGCGCGACATCGAGGTCGTCCGTGAGCCGCAGCGTCACCGACATGGGCGGGAACGCCTCGTCGACCCGGCCTTCGGCGGTGTCGATCGCGGCGATGCGGCTGGTCATGCCGCTGGGCAGCACCATGACCTCGTCGCCGGGGCGGAACACCCCGCCGGCGACCTGGCCTGCGTAGCCCCGGTAGTCGTGGAAGTCGTCCGAGCGCGAGCGCAGGACGTACTGCACCGGGAACCGGGCGTCCACCATGTTGCGGTCGGAGCGGATGTGCACCGACTCGAGGTGGTCGAGGATCGTGCCGCCGTGGTGCCAGTCCATCGTGTCGGACGGGGTGACGATGTTGTCGCCGCGCAGCGCCGAGATGGGAATGAAGGTCAGGTCGGGGGCCCGCAGGCGGGTCATGAACCGCGAGCACTCCTCCCGTACCCGGTCGAAGTCGGCCTGCCGGTAGTCGACGAGGTCCATCTTGTTCACCGCCACCAGCCAGTGCGGCACGCCGAGGAGTGACAGCAGGAAGGCGTGCCGCCGGCTCTGCTCGGTGAGCCCGGCCCGGACGTCGACGAGCAGCAGCGCGAGGTCGGCGACCGAGGCGCCGCAGACCATGTTCCGCGTGTACTGCACGTGCCCGGGGGCGTCGGCGATGATGAACTTCCGCCGGTCCGTCGCGAAGTAGCGGTAGGCGACGTCGATCGTGATGCCCTGCTCCCGCTCCGCGCGCAGGCCGTCGGTCAGGAGCGCGAGGTCGGTCTCGTCGAGCCCCATGCGGCTGCTCGACCGGGCGACGGCCTCGAGCTGGTCGTCGGTGATGGACTCGGTGTCGTAGAGCAGGCGCCCGATCAGCGTGCTCTTGCCGTCGTCGACCGATCCGGCCGTGACGAACGTGAGCATCTCCATCAGAAGTAGCCCTCCCGCTTGCGGTCCTCCATCGCCGTCTCGGCGAACCGGTCGTCGGCGCGCGTCGCGCCGCGCTCGCTGAGCCGGGAACGCGCCATGTCCTCGATCACCTCGGCGGGCGTGGCCGCGCCGCTCTCGATCGCACCGGTGCAGGTCATGTCGCCCACGGTCCGGAAGCGGACTTCCATCTCGCGGATCTCCTCCCCCTCCGCCGGCTCGAGGAAGGGGCCCACCGCGAACAGCATCCCGTCGCGCAGGAGGACGGATCTGCGGTGCGCGTAGTAGAGGGCCGGCAGGTCGACCTCGTAGCGGTCGACGTACTGCCAGACGTCGGCCTCGGTCCAGTTGGACAGCGGGAAGACCCGCAGGTTCTCCCCGGGCGCCAGCGTGGCGTTGTGCAGGCTCCACAGCTCGGGACGCTGGTCGCGTGGGTCCCACTGCCCGAACTCGTCACGGAGCGAGAAGATCCGCTCCTTGGCCCGGGACTTCTCCTCGTCCCGCCGTCCGCCGCCGAGCAGGGCGTCGAAGCCGTGCTCGGTCACCGCCTCGACCAGGGCGGTGCCCTGCAGGCGGTTGCGGGTGACGGTGCCGGGCGGCTCGGTGAGCCGGCCGTCTTTGATCATTTCCGGCATCGAGACGACGACCAGCCGCATGCCGAGTTCGGCGAGGAACTTGTCGCGGAACTCGATGACCTCGGGAAAGTTGTGTCCGGTGTCCACGTGCAGCGCCGGAAACGGCACAGGCGCCGGCCAGAACGCGCGGCGTGCGAGGTGCGCCATCACGGCGGAGTCCTTGCCTCCGGAGAACAGCATCGCCGGGTTCCGCAGCTCGGCGGCGACCTCGCGCAGTACATGGATCGCCTGTGCTTCGAGCACTTCCAGATGTGACAGGTGCAGATCTTTTTCGCCCATCGGCCCTCCACAGATTGCCGTGGGCCGCTGTACCCAGCAATGCCGAGATAAACACAAATCGACAGAAATGACGCAAAGGCCCACTCGTCCCGCACGACCTCGCGTTTCTACGCCGTGTAGTTCACTCTCATACCCCGCGATATTGATCATGAACCGCCGCTCAGACTACATAGAGTAAGAACGGCGATTCGTCGTCATCGCCACGTCCAAATACCCCGCCGAGAAGACATGCGGCGGCTGACCTGGCCGACGATGGCCCGGCGTTAGGCTCGTCTTAGTTTCCGCAAATTCGGTGCAGGTGACGGACCTGACAAGGTATTTACCGCCACCGCACAGCACCATTTTCGGTCAACCGAAGGGCCACGTATGGCTTATCGACTCGACGCCGCGCCCGACCCGGTGACACTGACCCAGCGACTGGTCCGGTTCGACACCACGAACCCCCCGGGGAACGAGGCGGCCTGCGTGGAGTTCGTCGCCGGCCTCGCCGCCGACGCCGGACTGCCGCATCACATGGTCGCCGCCCGGCCGGACCGGCCGAACCTGCTGATCCGCCTCCCGGGCCGCGGCGCGGCGCCGGGCCTGCTCATGCACGCCCACGTCGACGTCGTCCCGGCCGAGGGCCAGCGCTGGTCGTACCCGCCGTTCGACGGCGCCGTCCGCGACGGGCACGTCTGGGGACGCGGCTCGCTCGACATGAAGGGCGGCCTCGCCATGATGCTCACGGCGATGCTGCGGCTCCACGCCGAGGGGGTGACTCCGGCCGGCGACGTGCTGCTCGCCGTCATGCCCGACGAGGAGGCGGGCAGCGCGGTCGGCGCGCGGTACCTGGTCGACCGGTGCCCGGAGCTGTTCGACGGGATGCGGTACGCCGTGGGCGAGGACGGCGGGGCCGACCTCGAGCTCGACGGCGCCGTACGCCTCCACCCCATCGTCGTCGCGGAGAAACGGGCCTGCTGGCTGCGGATCACGTTGCGCGGGCCGGGCGGGCACGCGTCCCGGGTCGCGCTCCCGGACAGCCCGCTGCGCCGGCTGACCCGCCTGCTGCGCGCGATCGAACCCGGCGGGCTTCCCCCTGTGCTCACCCCGGCCGCCGACCGGATGCTGCGCGAGCTGAGCGCCGCGCTCCCCGGGCCGCGGGCCGGCGTCTTCGACCGGCTGCGCGCCGACCCGGGCGACGAGACCGCCCTCGGCGAGCTGTCCGCCGCGGACGCGCAGTACCTCCGCTCGGTCCTGCGGCACTCGGTCAACGCGACCGTCATCCGGGGCGGCACGACGACGAACGTCCTGCCCGAGGAGATCACCGTCGACCTCGACTGCCGGGCGCTCCCGGGCGGCTTCGGAGCGGCGGACTTCGTCGCGGCGCTCTCCGAACGCGTCGGCACCGACCTCGACGCGGAGGTGCTCGTGGAGGGCGAGGCGATGCCGGAACCGGAGTTCGGCCCGTTCTACGACCGGCTCGCCGACGTGCTGTGCGCCGCCGACCCCGACGGCGTGCCGGTGCCGATGGTGACGACCGCGTCCACCGACGCCCGCCTCTTCCCCCGGCTCGGCATCGCCTGCTACGGGTGGCTGCCCCTGATGCTGCCGGCGGGCTCGGGCTACCGGAGCCTGCTGCACCGGCCGGACGAGCGCGTCCCGACCGAGGCGCTGCGGTTCGGGGCCTCCTGCTTCACCGATCTGCTCCGCGGCTACCGGTGACGGCGATGACCGACCTGAAGACGACCCCGCACGACCTCGCCTTCGTCCGCCTCACCGGCGACGAGGCGGCGATCCGCCGGTGGGCCGAGCCGATCGCGGCGGTCACACGGCAGGCGTACGCCCGGTCGGACCCGATCCATGGGCTGCCGCCTCCCGACGGGTCCCGCGACACCGCCGCGGAGGTCGCGGCCGAACTCCGGGCGGGCGTACGGATCTGGCTGGCGCTCGCCCCGGACGGCACTCCCGCGGGCGCGGTCCGCGTCCGCGAGGCCGGCGACTGGGAGATCAGCCGCGTCGCCACCGCGCCGGCCGGCAAGAGGCGGGGCGTGGCACGCGGGCTCATCCACGCCATCGAGGACGCGGCGCGCGAGAACGCGGTCCCCCGCGTCCGGCTGAACGCCGTCGTCGAGCGCTGCCTGCCGTCGTTCTACGCGGCGCTCGGCTACGAGGTGGCCACGCACTGGCCGAGCGCCGACAAGCCGCTCACCGAGGTGACCATGGACCGGGACCCGGCTGCCCCGCGCCGGCCGGACCCCTTCCCCTGGGCGGCCATGCCACCGCCGGCGGCACCGGTCGTCTGCTGGCTCACCGAGCCCTCTGGGCTGTGGGCCGTGGTCGTCGACGGCGCCGACGGCGTTCCGGCGGCGGTGCGCGAGGCCGGCGCCCGGCTGGTGAGCACCGGAGTGCCCGCCGTACGGCTCGCGGGTGTCGACCTGCCCACCGAGCGCGCGCCCGACCCGCACGAGCTCCTTGAGACGCCGGACCTGCGGTACGCGGGCCCGCTCCGCGCCTCGGTGCCGGCGCACGTGGCCCCGCGCACCGTTCACCCCGAGTTCCTCGCGTTCTGGCGGCTTCCGCCGGGCCGCGAGGCGGAGATCGCCCCCTGGAGGTGGTGACCCTTGACGTCCGTCCGGCAGGAGACGACCGGGTCGATGATCCTGATCGACCTGTCCTCTTTTTTGACAACACCGGGATCACCCTGCGGAAGGACCTGTCCGGCGGCGCCTTCAACATCTGGCGCAACACCTTCCCGGCCGAGGAACTGCCCGCCGAGGCGCCGACCGTGCTCGGCGGCGTGCCGTTCCGGTTCCCCGAGCGCGGTCCCACCGGCGCGGACAACGTGCGCTGCGCCGGCCAGCTCGTCTCCGTGCCACCCGGCCGGTACGACTGGGTGTACCTCGTCGCCGCCGCCGAGCGCCGTACGGAGGATCCCGTCCTGCTGCACTACGCGGACGGCGCGATCGCCCCCGAGTGGCTGCGTGTGTCCGACTTCTGGCCGGAGACGGACCCCCGCTTCGGCGAACGCCACGGACTGCGCTGCCGGACCCTGCACTACCCCCGGCACGTGCAGGAGCGGATGGGCCCGGCGATCTGGCGCGAGCGGGTGCCCGTGCCCCGTGAGACGCCGCTCGTCGCGATGCGGCTGCCCGACAACCCGGCCGTGCACGTGTTCGCCATGACGCTGCTGCCCGCGGCCGAAGAGGTGGACCCGCGATGAAGGTCGTTCTCGACGGCGTCCGGCCCTGGCGGCACGACCTGGCCGGCTGCCTGCACGCCTGCGCCGCCACCCTGCTCGCCCACCAGGGCGTGGCCCCCCTCGACGCGCTCGGCGCCTCGTGGGGCTTCTACTACCCGCCCGGCGACTTCCGGCAGGAGGAGTACTACTTCCCGAGCCGGCCGGGCGCCTCCCTGCTGTCCGCGATCGCGCCGTACCACCCGGTCACGTCCCGGTGGCACACTCCCGGCGGGCCCGACCAGGGCTGGGCCGAGGTGCGCGAGCGCGTGGCCGCCGGGACACCGGTCGCCGTCGCGGTGGACAACTTCGAGCTGCCCTTCCGCCCGGCGTACCAGGACGTGCACGCCAACCACCTGATCATCGTGTACGGCTTCGACGACGACGAGCGGACGGCCCGCGTCCTCGACGCCGTCCCACCGCATTTCGACGGCGACCTGCCGATCGGCGTCCTCACCGCCGCCCGCGACTCGGGGAACGAGGCGCACCACGACCGCGACATGTTCTTCGCCGAGAGCCCGATCGCCGACCGCTGGCTCGAGGTGACGGTGGACCACACGCGGATCCTGCCGGTCGACCGGGAGGTCGTCACCGCGCGTCTCCTGCGGAACCTCGCCGGGTTCACCGCCCCCGACGACGGCGACGACCACGAGGGGCTGTCCGGGCTGGAGAGCTTCCTCCGCGTCATGGAGCAGCGGCTCGTCCGCGGCGACGAGATCGCCGACGAGCTGTTCGTCGTGGCGGGCGGGGTGCTGGCCACGACGGCGCTGCACGCGGACTGGCTGACCGACGTCGGCCGGACCCTCGACGCGCCGTTCCTCCGCGAACTGGGCCGGACCGTGGAACGCGTCGCGCACCACTGGACCGCCCTGCGCATCACCGCCGCTCTCACGCGCAAGGAAGACGTCTCCGCCCGCCGCCTCCGGCGACGGCATGACGCGATCCTCGGCGCGACCGAGCAGGCGCTGTTCCAGACCGAGGCCGCGCTGGCCGACCTATGACCGGGAGTGACCATGGAAGAACTCGCGATGCTCGGCGGCGCGCGGACCGTTCCGCGTGACCGCCGCATTCCCAAGTGGCCGCTGGTCACCGCGGACGATGAGGAGGCCGTACGCCGCGTGCTGGCGAGCGGCCGCTTCACCGCGGCGTCCTCCGGCGAGAAGGAGATCGAGGGCCTGGAGCGCGAGTGGGCGCGGGAGACCGGCACCCGGCACTGCGTCGCCGTCAGCAACGGCACCACGGCGCTGTCCGTCGCCCTCGCCGCGGCGGGCGTCGGGCCGGGCGACGAGGTGATCGTGCCCGCCCTGAGCTTCGTCGCCTCCGCCATCGCGCCCCTGCACGTGTTCGCCGTGCCGGTGTTCGCCGACATCGACCCGGTGACCTTCAACGTCGACCCGGCCGCCGTCGAGGCGGCGGTGACCCCGCGTACGCGCGCCGTCATGGTCGTCCACCTGCACGGGCTGCCCGCCGACCTGACCGAGCTCCTCAATGTGGCCGACCGGCACGGCCTCACGGTGATCGAGGACGCCGCCCAGGCCCACGGCGCGCACTACCACGACCGGCCGGTCGGCTCCTTCGGCGCGATCAACACGTTCAGCCTGAACGTCAGCAAGAACCTCGCCACCTGCGGGGAAGGCGGCCTGGTCACCACCGACGACGCGGACCTCTACCGCCGGGCCACGATGATGCGGCAGTTCGGCGAGCTGATCCCCCGGCGCGGGCCGCGCAGCTACGTCTCCCACCTGCTCGGCTGGAACCACAAGCCGAACGCGATCCAGTGCGCCTTCACACGGAGCCGGCTGACGCGGTTCGCCGAGGAGTCCGAGGCGCGCGACCGGAACGTCCGGCACTTCCTCGGGCGGCTCGCGGAGCTGCCCTGGCTGAAGGTCCCGACCGCGCCGGACGACCGCACCCACGTCTGGCACATCCTGCGGCTCCGGGTCGACCCCGAACCGTTCGGCCTCGGCCCCGAGGCCGCCGGGCCGCTCCGCGCCGTCGTCATGCGCGCCCTGCGGGCCGAGGGCGTCCCGGCGACGCACTACCAGCTGATGCCACTGCCCGCGCAGCGGCTGTTCCAGTCGCCGCTGCCGGGCGTCGACCGCAAGTACCGGGGCGAGGACCACCCGAACACCCTGCGGGTGATCGACGATTCGTTCACCATCCAGAAGGCGCACCTGCATCCAGACGCCCGCCCGCTCCTCGACCTGTACGCCGACGCGGCCGCCAAACTCTGGGAGCACCGCGACGTCATCGCGGCCGAGGCGACGGCCCTCGATTACACGCCGCCGTGGCGCGAGGCCGAGCAGATCGCCGACGCCGAATGGGCCGGCTGACCGGCCTTCGGAGCAGCCGTGACCGGCGCGCCCATCCCGAGGACGCGCCGGTCATGGCGTGTTCGGACCTCGATCCGCCGGGCACACCGGGTCACGGCGAGTCGGCGTACGGAAGGCTCCGGTCACGGCGCGTCCATGGACGATGGTCGCCGGTCAGGACGTGTCGGCGTACCGCAGGCGCCGGGGACGGCGCGTCGATGAACGGCAGATGCTGGGGACGACGGCCGGTGAACCGACAGACGTCGGTCGCGGCGGGCGGTCAGACGACCAGTCGGCACAGGATGGTGACGAGGACGCCGCACAGGATGGCCGGCAGGTCGGGGCAGCGCAGGAGCCGCGCGGCCCCCGCCCCGCCCAGGCCGGCGATGACGGTCCAGTCGAACTTGCTCCAGTGCGCGCCCGCGACCTCGGCGACGATGAGGGCGGCGAGCAGGGCCGGTGCCAGCAGGGCGATGACGTCCCGGACCTGCCGCGGGAGGGACCGCCCGCCGAGCACGGTGGGACCGAGGGCCTTGAAGAGCACGTTGATCACGGCGACCGAGACGATGGCCGGCCAGAGAGGCATGGTCACTCCTTTTCGGCGAAGCGGTCGGTGCGCTCGCTCTCGGGCTCTTCGACGGGCTCGTCCGCTGGTTTGCCGACGGGAAAGAGGCCGAGCAGGGCCGCCGACGAGGCGCAGAGCAGCGCCATCCCGACGGGGACCACGAGGACCAGAAGCGCCGCGAGCACCGTGGCGAGGGCGGCCGCGCGTCGCGCCGCCGCGGACTCGCGGAGCTCGTCGATCAGCAGGACGAGGAAGAACGCCGGGAAGATCACATCGAGGGCGAAGACCTGGACGATGTGGGACGACGGGTGCAGCACCGCGCCGATCGCCGTGCCGCACACCCAGGCCGGCCATTGCGGGAGGGTCGCGCCCACGAGGCGCTCCGGATCGAACCGGCCCTCGCCGCGGTGCGCCGCCACCCACGAGCCGTCGACCACCGCCTGCCCGATGAGCGCCCGCCGGACGACGCCGCCCCGAACGCTCGGCGCGATCGCGACGGCCATCGGGATGAACCGGGCGTTGATCAGCGCGGCGGCGGCCACCGCCGGGACGGCGCCTCCTCCTCCGGCGAGCGCCGTGGCGAGCGCGAACTGCGCGGAGCCGGAGAAGACGACCAGCGAGCAGACGATCGCCGGGACCATGCCCCAGCCCAGCGTCCGGGCGCTCGCTCCGAAGGTGATCGCGAGAGCGAACGACGCGGAGGCGAGGCCGAGCCCCGTCCAGATCCCCTTGCGCAGCCGCTCCCGGGGGGTCTCGGCGGCCTCCGGGTCAGCCGACGAGGCGGCGGGCATGGAGCATCTCGTAGAACGGGAGGTGGTGGCGCAGGTAGTCGCCGTACACCGGGTGCGACTCCACGTCGACGCCGGACCGCTCCTCGACCTTGACGAAACCGGTGCTCGCGGCGGCGTCGGCGTGCCAGCGCCCGGACGGCGCCCACTCCTCACGGTGCCCCGCCTCCCAGGTCATCGCCTCGGGAAGGTAGGGGATGCCGACGCTCTCGCAGTACGACTTGACCACGGCCTCCGGCCGGTCGAGCAGGTCGTCGGAGTCCACGACCACCGGCTCGCGGCCGGTCTCGTGCTCGACCTGGGCGTACAGCTCGTATTGGGACTCGAAGCCGATCTGGTGAAGGGCGACCTCGGGGTTGAGCTTCCGGTAGGAGGCGATCGTGTCGCGTGGATGCCGGATCAGGAAGGTGTGGACGGCGCCGGTGGCGAGGAAGTGCCGGTCGGCGAGCACTCCCGGATAGCGCTCGTCCGTCGTGTCCTTGACGAAGACCGGACCGCGCGCGGCCAGCGACCGCAGCTGATCGATCAGCTCGGGCTCCGAGGTGACACGGACGCCGTCGATTTCGACGTATCCGAATTCGGCCAGATAGGAGAATGGCTCGTGCACCGGCGTGAAATCGCCGCGCTCGGCCATCATGCGGAAAAAGGCGGTGGACCGGCTGCGCGGGGCGCTCCACAGCACCAATATCCCGGGCAGCGAGGATCGCTCTGACATGGCTGCTCCCGCAGGCGGACGGCATGAACGGAATCGGTACTACCCCAGTTCATCCGAAGCATCCTCGAGGGCTGTAATCACCATGACGAACCTCGCGGGAAGAGCATCATCGCGTGGCCGATCCGCCTTCTGGCGACTCTCTCTAACGTGGATCGTGAGTCGACGGAAAGAGAGAGCAATGCCTACCTGTCCGGAATGCTCCGCTCAGATCGGTGTCGAGGACGAACCCCAGCTCAATGAGATTCTGCAGTGCCCGGAATGCGGTTCCGAACTCGAGGTCGTCAAGACGTCGCCGGTGGGTCTCGCCACCGCTCCCGACGTCGAGGAGGACTGGGGGGAGTGAGCGGGGCCGCGGAGCCGGTCGGCATCGTCGCGTCACGCGTGCGCCTCGACGAGAAGCGCATCATGACGGCGTTCGATCGCCGGGCGGTGAAGTACGAGCACGTCGACAGCCGCACCTGCTGGTACGAGCTGGACGCGGAGGCGCCGCGCTGGGCGGTCGCCCTCAACCGGGAGATCGGCCAGGTCCGTGCCGCAGCCGCGGCGCGCGGCCTGGAGGCGCACGGTGTCGTCGTCGTCAACGGCTCGGCGGCGATCGAGCTGTGCGGCGACAAGTGGCGCACCTCGGTCGCGCTGCGTGACGCCGGCCTGCCCGTGCCCCGCACCGCGCTGGCCCTGACCCCCGAGGCCGCGCTCGACGCCGTCGAGCGGATGGGCTACCCGGCGGTCATCAAGCCGCTCACCGGGTCCTGGGGCCGGCTGGTCACCCCGCTGTACGACCGGCACGCCGCGACGGCCGTCCTGGAGCACGTCGCGGCGCTGCCGTCCCCGCAGTCCCACGTCGTCTACGTACAAGAGATGGTGCCGACGCCCGAACGCGACATCCGGGCGATCGTCGTCGGGGGCGAGGTCCTCGGCGCGACGTACCGGCGCGGCGACCAGTGGCGTACGAACGTCGCGCTCGGCGCCACGACCGAGGTCTGCCCCGTCACCCCCGAACTCGAGCACCTGGCCCGGTCCGCCGCGCTGGCGGTCGGAGCCGACATCGCCGGCGTCGACCTTCTCGAAGAGCCCGGCGGCCGGCTGCTGGTCCTAGAGGTCAACTCCGGTGTGGAGTTCTCCGGGTTCCAGGAGGCGATGGGCGAGCGGGTCGACGTCGCCGGCCGGATAGCCGACCACGTGATGACAAGGACGGTCTGATCATGATCACTGTCGCGGTCATCGGCGGCTCCGGGTACATCGGCGGCGAGCTGATCCGGATCCTGGCCGGTCATCCCCGGGTCGAGCTGCGCGCGGCGACCTCCAGCCGGTTCGCGAAGCGCCGGATCGACTCCGTCCACCCCAACCTGCGGAAGGTCTGCGACCTCACGTTCACGCACCCGGAGGACCTGGGGTCGTACGACGTGGTGTTCCTGGCCGTCCCGCACCTGGAGAGCATGCGGCAGGCGCCGGGGCTGCTGAAGCTCGGCGACGTCGTGATCGACCTGACCGCCGACTTCCGGCTGCCGGACGAGGAGCTCTTCCGCCGCTACTACGACGTGCCGCACGAGGCCCCGGAGCTGCTCGGCGAGTTCGTCGGAGGCCTGCCCGAGTTACACCGCAAGGCCCTGCGCGACGCCGACCGGATCAGCGTTCCCGGGTGCATGGCCACCGCCGCGATCCTCGCGCTGTGGCCGGCCGCCGACTCCGGCCTGCTCCTGCCGGAGGTGTCCGTCGACGCGCGTACCGGATCGAGCGGCTCCGGCGCGTCCGGCGGCCCCGCCGACGCCCACCCCGAGCGCGCGAACGTCCTGCGGGTGTTCGCCCCCATCGGGCACCGCCACGAGGCCGAGATCGCCCAGGCGACCGGGCTGCGGGTGACCATGACGGCCACCGGCGTCGACGCGGTGCGCGGCGTCCAGGTGCTGTGCCGGGGACGGCTGGCCGCGGAGATCGACGAGCGGCTGCTGCGCACGATCTACCGGGAGTACTACGGGGACGAGCCGTTCGTCCGCGTGGTGGCCCAGCGCCGCGGCCTGTACCGGCTGCCCGAACCCAAGATCATCTCCGGGTCGAACTTCTGCGACGTCGGTTTCGCCCTGGACACCGAGGAACGCCGGCTCGTGCTGATCGGCGCGCTGGACAACCTCGTCAAGGGCGGCGCGGGCAACGCGGTCCAGTGCATGAACGTGCGGTTCGGCTGGCCCGAACGGCTGGGGCTGGAGTTCCCCGGCCTGCACCCGAACTGAGCACGAGCCGAAGGGATGTCCGATGACGGGGATCACAGTGATCAAGTGCGGCGGCCACGAGGCGGTCGACCCGGGAGCGGTCTGCGCGGACGTCGCGGAGCTGTACCGCCAGGGGCGGGCCGTCGTGCTGGGGCACGGAGGGTCCGCGGACATCGAGGCGCTGGCCGAGCGGCTGGGCGTCCCACGACGGCGGCTCGTCTCACCCGACGGCGTCTCCGCCCGCTACACCGACGACGCGATGCTCGAGGTCGTCACCCTCGCGCTGGCCGGGCGGGTGAAGCCCCGGCTGGTCACCGCCCTCGCCGCGCTCGGCGTCCCCGGCGTCGGGCTGACCGGGCTGGACGGCGGCGTCCTGCGGGCCCGCCGCAAGGCCGTGCACCGGGCCGTCGTCGACGGCCGGCGTGTTTTCGTCCGCGACGACCACAGCGGCCGGGTGACCGGCGTCCGCGGCGACCTCCTGACGGGACTGCTCGACGCCGGTCTCATCCCGGTCGTGTCCCCACCGGCGCTCGCCGAGGACGGCACGCCGGTCAACACCGACGCCGACCGCGCGCTCGCCGCCGTCGCCGCCGCGATCGGCGCCGAGACGCTGGTCATGCTCACGGGCGCGCCGGGCGTTCTCGCCGACGTCACCGACGAGCGATCCGTGGTGCCGGTCTACCGGGTGCCGCCCGGCGGAGCGCCGGCGGACGTGTCCGGCGGGATGCGGCTCAAGCTGGTCGCCGCCCGTGAGGCGCTCCTCGGTGGCGTACGGCGGGTGCTGGTGGCGGACGGCCGGTGCGCGCACCCGCTGAGGAGGGCGCTGTCGGGACAGGCGACCCGGATCGTGCTGGACGAGGAGAAGACCGAGGAGATGACGGCGTGACCGACACGAGCACGGAGGAGTCCCCCCGCCGGGACGATCCGATAACAGAGGAGTACGCGGTCGATCTACTGCGCCGGATGCTGGAGATCCCGTCACGTTCCTACGACGAGGGACGGCTGGCCGCCTTCCTCGTCGAGCGGATGCGCGAGCTCGGCTTCTCCGCGTACGTCGACGAGGCCGGCAACGCCATCGGGGAGATCGCCCACGGCGACGGGCCGACGGTGATGCTGCTGGGGCACATGGACACCGTGCCCGGCGACGTCCCCGTACGGTACGAGCAGGGCAGGCTGTACGGCCGCGGCTCGTCGGACGCCAAGGGCCCCCTCGCGGCGATGGTCTGCGCCGCGGCCCGCGCGACGGACCTGCCCGGCCGGGTCGTCGTGGTCGGCGCCGTCGAGGAGGAGACCGCCCTGTCGCGGGGCGCGACGGCGATCCGCGACACGCTCCCGGCCCCGGACGCGCTGATCATCGGCGAGCCGAGCGGCTGGTCGACGGTCGTGCTCGGTTACAAGGGCAAACTCGACCTCCGGTACGAGGTGGAGTGCGAGGCGATGCACCCGACGCGGCCGGTGCCGAAGGCCGCGGAGCTGGCCGGCCGCTGCTGGGCGCAGCTCCTGGAACTGCTCGGCCCCGACATCGGCCACGACGCGTTCGACCGGCCCGGCGCCGACCTGGTGTCCTTCTCCGGCGACCTGCTCCGGGCGGACGCCGAGTTCAGCATCCGCACACCGCCGGGGTTCGACGCCGAGGAACTCGTCGAGCGCCTCCGGGCACGGACCCCGCACGGACGGCTGACCGTGATCAACTCGGTGGCCGCGCACCGCGTCGGCCGGACGGACCCGGTCGTACGGGCGCTGAGCGCCGGCATCCGCGCCCACGGGGTACGCCCTGCGGCGAAGCTGAAGACCGCGACCGCGGACCTCAACATCCTCGCCGAGAAGTGGCACGTGCCGATGGCCACCTACGGGCCCGGCGACAGCGAACTCGACCACTCCGCCGACGAGTCGACCGACGTCGCCGGCTACCTGCGCGCGATCTCCGTCCTGACCACCGCCCTGTACCGGCTCGCCGAGCGGCCGGCCGCCGAGCGCGAGCCCGCGCGGCCCGTCCCGCTGCGCCGCCCCGCGGCCGGCGCCGGAGACGAGCGGCCGGAGACCGAACCGGCCGCCGGCGACTCCGACGGAACGGACGCCGGCCCGCGGGAACCCTCCCGTACCGACGGCGACCCCAGGGGGCTGGCGGAGTCGGCGGAGCGCGCCGCGCGGATCCGTGAACGGATCATCGAGATGTGCACCGGGCGGAGCGGCGGCCACCTGGGCGGGTCGATGTCGCTCGTCGAGATCCTGGTGACGCTGTACTCGCACGTGCTCCGGATCGACCCGGACGACCCGGAGGCGCCCGGCCGCGACCGCCTCATCCTCAGCAAGGGGCACGGGGCGATCGGCCTGTACGCGGCGCTCGGCGAGTACGGCTTCTTCCCCGCCGACCGGCTCGGGGACTACGGGAAGGCCGGGTCGCCGTTCATGGCCCACCCGAACAGTCACCTGCCGGGTGTCGAGGTGCCGTCCGGCGCGCTCGGGCACGGGCTGCCCCTGGGCATCGGGACCACCCTCGCCGCGAGACTCGACGGCGCGGACCGCCGGTGCGTCGTGCTCATGGGCGACGGCGAGCTCCAGGAGGGGTCGGTGTGGGAGGGCGCGATGGCGGCGAGCAGCCTCGGGCTGGACCGGCTCACCGCGGTCATCGACCGCAACCGGCTGCAGATCACCGGTGGCACCGAGGACGTGGTCGGCCTGGAACCGCTCGCCGAGCGCTGGCGGGCGTTCGGCTGGACGGCGCGGGAGGTCGACGGCCATGACCTGGGCGCGTTGTTCGACGCGCTGACGACGCCCGCCGAGCAGGGCCGCCCGACCGTGGTCATCGCCCGGACGGTGAAGGGCCGCGGCCTGCCCTACATCGAGGGCGACGTGCGGAGCCACTTCGTGAAGTTCAGCGACCGGCAGCAACGGCGTGCCCTGACGACGCTGCGGAAGGCGACGAAGGAGGAGGAATGAGCGACGAGACGCCCCCGGACCGGAACGTCTTCCGCGACACGCTCGTGCCGATGATGGCCGAGGACGCCCGGCTGGTGTGTCTGGACAGCGACACCGGCCTGTTCAACGGGACGGACTTCGGCCCGGCCGCTGGCCGGTACTTCAACCTGGGCATCGCCGAGCAGGACCTCATGGGGGTGGCCGCGGGCCTGGCCAAGAGCGGGCGGATCCCGGTGGTGAACACGATGGCGACGTTCGCGAGCACCCGCGCGCTGGAGTTCGTCAAGATCGACATCGCGTACAACGCGGTGCCGGTGCGCATCGCGGCGACGCACAGCGGGCTGTCCGCGGCGAGCCTCGGGCCCACCCATCACAGCCTCGAGGACCTCGGGGTCATGCGACTGCTCCCGAACATGACGGTGCTCGTCTCGACCGGCGGGGAGAGCACCGAGCGGTTGTTCCGGCAGAGCGTCGACCTGCCCGGCCCCGTCTACCTGCGGCTGGGCCGCGGCGCCACGCCGCAGCTGCCCGAAGACGCACCGCCCGTACGGATCGGGGAGGCGCAGGTCCTCCGGCACGGCGACGACGTGACGCTCGTCGCCTGCGGCCCGTACCCGGTGCACGCGGCGCTCCTGGCCGCGGACCGGCTCTCCGAGTACGGCGTCGAGGCGAGCGTCCTGAACATGCACACGATCAAACCGCTCGACGTGGCCACGCTCGTCGAGCACGCCCGGCACGCCCGGTTGGTGATCTCCGTCGAGGAGCACTGGGAGCACGGCGGCCTGGGCGCCGCCGTGAGCGAGGCCCTCGCCGGCCTTCCCGTGCTGGTCCGCCGCGTCGGCGTGTCCGACGAGTTCGTCTCCATGGCCGGGGACCACCCCTACCTCCTCGAACGGAGCGGCATCACGCCGGACGCGGTGGTGGACGAGGTCCGCGAGGCGCTGGGCGACATCGACTGAGGGGCGAGACCGGAATGACGGTGACGGACAGGGAAGACCGACTCGAGAACGTACGGCGGGCGCTCCTGGACCTCCGGTGGCGCCGCAGCCGCGAGGCGCGGCACGCGACCGCGCCCATCACTCCGGTGGACCGGAGCGGCCGGCGACCGCTCACGTTCGAGCAGGAACGCCTGTGGTTCGACGACGCGGCCGGACGGCTGCCGCCGGAGGCCGCCGTCGAGGTGGTCGCGGTGCGCCTGCGCGGCCAGCCGGACGCCGTGTCGATCCGGCGTTCGCTGGCGGCCGCGATCGCCCGGCACGAGACGCTGCGCACCCGCTTCGGCAGCGACCACGGCGTTCCCCACCAGATCGTCGATCCCCCACCGGGCGACCTCGGCCCGGACGCGGTCCCCGTGCTGGATCTGCGTACGGCCAACGGACCGGAGCGCGACGCGCGGTGCGCCGAGGCGCTGCGTGAGGCGGCCGAGCACCGCTTCGACCTGGCCACCGGCCCGCTCGTACGGGCCCGCCTCCTCCTGACCGGGGAGGACGAGAGGCTGCTCGTGGTGAGCGCCCACCGGATCGTCATCGACGGCTTCTCGCTCCGCGACGTCGTGGGCGAACTGTGCGGCAGGACCCCCTGGCTCGGCGGGCCGTCCCCGCAGCCGGTGGACTTCGCCGCGTGGCAGCGGGCGTTCCGCGGCGGCGAGCACCTCGAGCGCGAGCTGGAGCACTGGACCGGGCGTCTCGCCGATCTGCCGGCGCTGGACCTGCCCGCCGACGCGCCGAGGGCGGCCCGGAGGTCCCGGGCCGGGGCCGTGCACGAGTCCGCGCTGTCTCCCGGGCTGTACGCGAAGGTCCGCGGCCTGGGAGAGCCGCGCGATGTCCTGCTCGCCGGATTCCTGCTGGTCCTGGGCAGGTACACCGGCCAGGACGACTTCGCCGCCGCCGTCGTCGTGGACGGCCGGACCGGGGAGGTGCCGCGCGGATCGGCCGGTCCGTACGCGCGAACGCTCGCCCTGCGCGCCGACCTGTCCGGCGATCCGGCCTTCGGCGAGCTCACGCGGCGCACCGAGGAGTCCCTGACCGAGGCGCTGGACCACCGCGACACACCGTACGAGGCCCTCACGGACGCGCTCGGCGCCGAGCCGGCGCAGGTCGCCTTCTGCCTCGTCGATGGGGTGCACGAGTGGTACGGCGCGCTGGGCGTCGAAGAGGTGCCCGTCCCCCACGGCGGGAGCCGGTTCGACCTGATGCTCCAGGTGATCGAGACCTCGGGCGGCGGGGCGCGGCTCCGGATCACGTACGCCGCGGAGCTGTTCGAGGCCGGCCGCGCCGAACGGCTCGCCGGTCACCTGCGCGCGGCCCTGGAAGCGGCGGCGGACGACCCCGGCCGGCCGATCGGCCGGGTGCCGATCCTCGGCGAGGACGAACGCCGGCAGGTGCTGTGGGACTGGAACCCGCGTCCCCTGCCGCACCCGACCGACGGGCGGCTGCTGCACGAACTCGTCGCCGAGCGGGCCGCCGAACGGCCCGAAGCCCCCGCGATCCGCTTCCAGGGACGCACCGTGCCGTACGCGGAGCTGACCGAGCGCTCCGACCGGCTGGCCCGCCTCCTCGCGGGCGACCGGCAGGTAGGCACCGGGCGGCTCGTCGCGCTGCTGCTCGACCGCGGACCCGACGCGCCCATCGCCCAGCTCGCGGTCGTCAAGGCGGGCGGCGCCTGGCTGCCGCTCGACCCGGGGTATCCGCCGAAGCGGATCGCCTTCCAGCTCGAGGACTCCCGCGCCGATCTGGTGATCACGACGAGCGATCTGGCCGACCGGCTGCCGGACGGCGTCGACGTCCTGCTCCTGGACGACGAGGACCTGGGCGAGGCGCTCGCGGCTCAGGAGCCGGGCCCGCCGCCCTGCCCGGCCGGCCCCGACGACCTGGCGTACGTCATCTACACCTCCGGCTCGACCGGGACGCCGAAGGGCGTCATGATCAGCCACCGCAGCGTGGTGAACTTCGTGGGCAACTGCCGGGAGCTGTTCGGCATCACCGCCGACGACAGGGTGCTGCAGTTCGCCAACCTGGCGTTCGACGTCAGCGTCTTCGACCTGTACGCCGCGCTCGCCCACGGCGCCGTCGTCGTCGCCGCGCCGCGCGAGGAGCTCCTCGACCCCGACCGGCTCACCGCGCTCATGCGCGCGGAGCACGTCACGCTCAGCGACCTGCCTCCTGCCGTCCTCAAGCTGCTGGACCCCGACAGACTGCCGACCCTGCGGGCGCTGTTCGTCGGGCTGGAGCCGTTCCCCGGCGAGCTCGTCAACCGCTGGAACGTCGACGGCCGGCAGTTCCACAACGGCTACGGCCCGACGGAGGCGACCGTCGCGTGCATCGACTACCGGTGCCCACCCGAACCGCTGCGCTCGATGCCGCCGATCGGCCGCGCGATGGGCAACCACCGCGCGTACGTGCTGGACCGGCACTTCGAGCCGGTGCCGGTCGGTGTCCCGGGCGAGCTGTTCATCGGCGGCACCGGACTGGCCCGCGGCTACCTGAACCGGGCCGAGCTCACCGCCGAGCGGTTCCTGCGGGACCCGTTCGTGCCGGGCGAGCGCATGTACCGTACGGGCGACCTCGTGCGCTGGCGGTCCGACGGGAACCTGCAGTTCGTCGGCCGGGCCGACGACCAGATCAAGATCCGCGGCCTGCGGATCGAACCGGGCGAGGTCGAGCACGCGCTGGCCTCCCAGCCGCGGGTACGGGACGCCGCGGTGGCGGCCCAGGACGGCCCGGGCGGGCAGCGGCTCGTCGCGTACGTCGTCAGGGACGGGCTCGACGTGGACGCGCTCCGCGACGACCTGGCCGACGAACTGCCCGCGCACATGGTGCCGTCCGAGCTGATCGCCCTGGACGAGATCCCGCGCAACGCCAGCGGGAAGCTCGACCGGTCGCGGCTCCCGGCTCCAGGTTCTTCCAGCCCTTCCAGCTCGGAGGGCGCCTCCGGCGGGCCGCCGACCGCGACGGAACGCACGCTCATCGACCTGATCCGCGACGTCCTGGAGCTCGGCGACGAACCGCTCGGCCCCGGTGACAACTACTTCTCCGCAGGCGGCAACTCGCTCAACCTCATCCGGCTCCTCAACCGGGTCGAGGACGAGACCGGCGTGGCGCTGGAGAGCCGCGAGGTGCTGCTGGCCCCGGACATCCGGCGGATCGCGTCGCTGCTCGACGAGCGCGCGGGCGGCGGTCATGAGGTGCCGGGCGAGGGGTCTCCCGGCTGGCTCGTCCCGATCCGCGCCGAGGGAGAACGCGCGCCGTTCTTCTGCGTGCACCCCTCCGGCGGGTCGGCCGTGCCCTACCTCAGGCTCGCCGGGCTGATCGACGATCGGCAGCCGTTCTACGGCATCGAGGCCGTCGGCCTGCACGGCGAGGCCGACCCGCCCGACGTGCCGGCGATGGCCGCCCGCTACCTGGAGGCCGTCCGCGTGATCCGGCCGCACGGCCCGTACCTGCTGGGTGGCTGGTCCATCGGCGGGACGCTGGCCTTCGAGATGGCCCGGCAGCTCCGGTCCGACGGCGAGACGGTACGGCTGGTGGTGCTGATGGACTCCGCGGTGCCTCCGCAACTGGACGAGCCGCCCACGCACACGGAGATGCTGGAGTCGTTCGCGCACGACCTGTCCGGCCTGCAGGGCAAGGAGCCGCCCGAGGTCGACTGGGAGCGGATCGTCGAACTGCCCCCCGACGAGCAGACCGCCGAGGTGGTCGACGCGCTGGAGCGCACCGGCCGCATCCCCGGCGACATCCGCGCCGAGCTCGGCCGCCGGATCCAGGTCTTCATGGCCAACGCGGCCACGGCCCTCACCTACCGGCCCGGGCACTACGACGGCTCGCTCGTCTCGCTCGGCGCCAAGGAGGGTCAGTACGACGGCGGATGGGAGCCCCTGATCTCGGGCGACATCGTGGAGCGCACGGTGCCGGGCACGCACTACACGATGCTCCAGCAGCCGAACGTGGACACGCTCGCGGCCGAACTCGGCCGGTTCCTGGACGAGGCGTCCGCCGGTCGCGAGACCGGCGGCGAATGAGGTGATGTCGGTGGAGTACGGGCTCAGCCCCGACGAGGAGTCCTTCCGGCGGGAGGTCTGCGACTTCCTGTCCCAGGACTCGGTACGGAAGGTCGTCGACGAGATCCGGCACGCCCCGGCCCGCGAGGAACCGGGGCTGGTAGAGGTGTACCGATGGCTCGGCGAGCGACGGTGGCTCGCGGTCAACTGGCCGGAGGAGTACGGCGGGCTCGGCCGCGGGATCGTCGAGAAGTCGATCCTGACCGAGGAGCTGATCCGGCACGGCGTGCCCGACCTGGTGCACATCGTCAGCGTCGACATCGTCGGCCTGATCATCCAGATGGTCGGCACCGCCGAGCAGCGCGAGCGGCTGCTGCCCCCGCTCGCCCGCGGCGAGCAGTCCGCGAGCGTGCTGTACAGCGAACCCGGCGTCGGCTCCGACCTCAGCGCGCTGCGCGCCCGCGCCGTACCCGACGGCGACGGGTGGCGGCTGTACGGACGCAAGATCTACAGCCTGAAGTCGCAGTTCGCCGACTTCGCGCTCTGCGCGGCGCGCACCACCGAGTCCGAGGTGGCCGCGCACGGCATCACGCTGTTCGTCGTCCCGCTGCGCACGCCCGGCGTGACCGTCCGCACGATCCCGAGCATCTCCGACGACGCCTTCGGCGACGTCAGCCTGGAGGGCATCCGGCTGACCCGCGACGACGTCCTCGGCGAGGTCGACGAGGGCTACCAGGTGATCAACCAGGTGATCCCGGTGGAGCGCACCGGCCTGGAGTTCCAGGCCAAGGCCAGGCGGCTCCTCGACCTCATCGTGCGCCGCCTCGCGGAGATCGACGAACTGGCCGACCCGTACGCCGCGGAACGCCTCGTCGACCTGCACGCCCAGGCCCGCGCGGCGGAGCTGTTCTCCTGGCGGGTCATCACCGAGCTGCGCGAGGACCGCCTCGACAACGTCGGGACCGCGATGGCGAAGTGGTACACCACCGAGCTGTTCAAACGGATCACCCACACGGGGATCGACCTGCTCGGACTCGACGCCGTCCTGTCCGCCCGGGACGAGCGGACGCTGTACACCGGGGCGCTGGAGAACGGCCACCGCGAGGCCACCGGCTTCACTCTCTCCGCCGGGACCTCGGAGATCATGCAGTACCTGATCGCCTCTGTCGGCCTGCAGCTGCTGACCTGATCTGTCGGCCTGCAGCTGCCGGCCTGACGCCCGCTGAGAAGAGGAGGACCACCGTGCGGTTCGCACCGAGCGACCGGCAGCGCGAGATCCGGCAGCGGTTCGAGCGCCTGTTCACCGACGAACTGGCCCCCGCGATCCGCCGGACGAGCGGCCGGGAGGTCGGCCGCCCGCTGAGCGCCGAGGACGGCCGGGCCCGGCGGCTGATGTGGGAGGCGATGCTCGACCTCGGCGCGGTGCGCCTGGGCCTGCCCGCCGCCCACGGCGGCGAGGAGGCCGGGCTGTCCGGTTCCATCGTCGTGGCCGAACTGGCGGGCGCCGCGCTCTACCAGAGCCCGCTCCCCGACACGCTGTTCGCCGCCGACCTGCTGCGCGAGGCGGGCCCGGCCGGCGCCCCCGGCCTGGAGCGGATCGCCGGGGGCGCGACGGTCGCAGTGGCGGCCCGGGACCGAGGCGACCGCACCCTCACCGTCCCCGCCCCGCTGCCCGCCGACGGCGCCGTCGCGACGACCCGGCGATTCGTGCCCTTCGCGCCGGACGTCGGCCACCTGCTCCTCGCCGGGACCACGCCCGGCGGACTGCGCTGCGCGCTCGTCCCCCGCGACACCCCCGGCGTCACGGCGATCCGCCACGAGGACATCGCCGAGGGCGACCTGTACACGGTCTGCTTCGACCCGTCCGCCGGAACGGCCGACGACTGGATCGGCAGGCCGGGCGCGCTCGAGGACGCCTGGGCCACGGCCGTGTCCGCGGCCCGCATCCGGCACGCCGCCTACCTGGTCGGCCTTGCGCAGGGCGCCCTCGACCTCACGGTCGCCTACGCACGCGAGCGCCGCCAGTTCGGCCAGCCGATCGGACGCTTCCAGTCCCTCGCCTTCCGGCTGGCCTCGGCGGCCACCGAGGTCGAGGCCGCCCGGCTGCTGACCCACCACGCGGCCTGGCTCGCCGACAGCGGCGGCGACGCGACGATGAGCGGCCTGGAGGCGGTCGCCACCGCCGGCGACACCGCGCGCCGGGTGGCCGCCGAGGCGGTCCAGATCCACGGCGCCGTCGGCATGACCGACGACTGCGACGCCCAGCTGTTCTACCGCCGCGCCGCCGTCGACTCCGTCCTCCTCGGCAGCCCCGCACGGCACCGCCGCGAGGCCGCCCGCTTCCTGCGAGACCAGCCATCCGGCCCCGCCGTCTGCCTCGACCGCGCCACCGCCTGACGCCCGTCGCAGTCCCGTCTACGCTCCGTCGCATGACGGAACACGTGCAGGTGTCGACAGCCGCGGAAAGTCGTGACGCCGCGATCGCTCTGCTGAACTCGGCGGTCAAGGCAAAGCTGGCCGCGTCCGGGCAGGTCTCCGGACCGGTGGCGACCGCGTTCTGGCATCTCGGCGAATTCGGCACCGGCGAGGAATGGCAGGTCATACTCAAGACGACCAAGGACCGCTATCCGGATCTGGAAGCGCATCTCATCGCCGCGCATCCATGGGACAACCCGGAAGTCTCCTTCACCACCCTGGGAGGCTCCGAGGCATACCTGGAGTGGGTGAGCCGGGCGACGTCCTGAGAAGCGACTCGGCCTCGTCGATGAGACCCGCAACGGCTCGATCGAATGGGCCGTCAGCCGCCTGCCGGACGGCACAGCTCTCTGTAGGCCTCCTGTAGCTCGACCGCCTCCGGGATGCCGGCGGTCTGCACCGCACTGATGACCTCTGCGGCGCGCCAATAGTTCGAGGGCACGAGTACGCCACTCGTGACGGCCGTCAGGGTCTCCTGGGCGGCTTCGTCCGGCCTGTCGGCCGCGATCAGGGCAAGCGACAGGTCCAGCCGGGCAGCTGCCACGCGGCGTGCCCGTACCCGACCGTTCGCGGGTGCCTCCATTCTTGCGAGTACCTGTCGCGCATACGGCTCAGCAGCGGGATCGCCGAGCCACGCCAGCGTCGTCGCGGTGTAGGCGTCGGCCTTCGCCGGGTCGTACTGATAGTGATGCTCTGGCCGGTCGGGCGCCTGCAGGTTGGCGGTCAATGCGGCGACCCTGTCGATCTGTGCATGTGTCTCACGGGCCGCCCTCAGCCGAGCCCAGGCCCGCCCCTCCTGCGCGGACGCCTGGATGTAGGCCGAGCTTCCGGCGGGTGCGACGATCTGGGCGCCCTGGGCCAAGGTCACGGCCTCCCGGTAGTTGCCATCCGTGAGCGCCTGCCACGCCTGGGTCTCCAGGCACCAGGCCGCCATCTCAGCGTGACCTGTGTCTTCGGCGAGACCGGCAGCCGTACGCAGCCGGGCTTGGGCGGCTGAACGCTGATGCAGGTCGATATGGCATGTCGCACCGAGCAAGGACAGCCAGCCTCCGACGACCAGAAGTCCTCGATGCTCGGTCAGGGTCTTTCGGGCGTCGAGCAACTGCGTGACATAGGCCAGGTGCTGTCGTATCCGCTCGAGCAACTCGGCGGGCGGCGTCCGCTGGTAGGCGACCGCCAGGTCATCAACGGCTTCTCGAAGTCGCCGGAGCGTATCGGCACCCACGTCGGTCGCGGCGGCTCTGCGCGCGAGCTCCAGCGCCTCGATCTCATCGTCAGGTGTCGCGTCTCCGAGCGCTTTTAGCCGTCCTGGGCCGGCGGTTTCCGCCTTCTTCGCCGATCGCCTCGCGTTGAACAACTCCTCTACGGGAAGGTCGAACACCGCGGCATACAGCATCTGGTACCGCGGGCCGGGTGGATGCTCGCCGGACTCGTGGCCACGGATCGTCCGCCGTAAATCCTCCAGCTTGGGCATGCTGCGGCGGTCACGTTCGCTGGCGATATCACGGAGCGCCTCGGCGAGCGCGGCGACACTCATACAACGCTTGAGGCGTTCGGAGCGTAGGCGCGCGCCAATGCGTTTCGACTCGGCTGACATGTTGCGTGCACCTCGGCCGGGGAGATTCGCGGATACGAGCTCTCGTGTCCGTGTACGTCCCCCAGTATCACCGTGACGACGCCGACCCGCAGGTCTTCACTTTAAGTGATGGATCAATTACAGATGCGGGAGGTCAGATGCAAGCACGTCCCACGGCTACACCGTCGATCGACGTCATCAAGACGGCGGCCCTACGACTCTCGCCCCTTCTCATACGACAGAACCTGAGCGTCACCGTCGACCGAGACGGAACCGTCGAGGTACGCAATCCCCGCAACGCTCGCATGAGCCAGCCGCTGGTGCTCCGCGTGCACCAGGGCGGCCTGTGGTGGCACTGGCAGTGGTCAGGGCCGACCCGCGACGCGCCGCTGGACCATGAGCCGATGGTGCCCGCCGAGAACGTTGACGAGGCGGCCCGCCGCATCGCCAACGTTCTCCGTACCGACGAGACGGCCGGAGCCGAGCGTTGATCCGGCGGCTTCTCGCCGTCGCCGGCATTCTGGTCCGCGAGCCCGGCCGACCTGCGGCACCTCGGCCTCGTCGACCTGCGCGGTCAGACCCATCTCGCGCCGAACTCGCCAGGATTCAGGCCGCCGTGCCCGACTGGCTGGTCATGTGGTGCTGGTATCGGCGCGAATACACCGCTCTCGCCAAGTTCGGTGCGGAGCCCACCATCATCTACGACCGCGACCCACGGCAACTCCTGCGGCGATGCCGGGAGATTGAGTTCGCCGCCGCGCGCGGACGGCATCGGGCGCACGGCGTGCCTGGGGTTCCACGAGCCCCTCAGGCCCCAAGCCCGTCCAGACCCCGTACGGCCGTTCACCCCCCTGAGGACGGTCGCGCGGACAGGGACACCTCGCTGGCGGCTTGAGGGGGCCGCTCCCGAGGTCTCCGTCTCCCTTCACTGTCCGTGAAGGGCCACGCCGAGGACCGGGAGGAGGTGGGTTCGTGAACGAAGCGGCATGGCGTAAGGCCACGCGTCGATGCGGCGGCTATACCGGCGAGGACGGTGAGGCCTGCGTCGAGATCGCCGTCATCGGCATGCAGTGAGTGACAGGGCGTCCCCCCGAGGCGAAGTCGGGGGGACGCTCCCACGATCCTAGGGACTGATCCGTGCACTTCCATGCGTACCTCTACCGAGGTCCCGGCGAGGCGATCAAGCCGTTCGACGACGCGCGGCGCGCCGGTACCACCGAGTTCCAGACCGCCGTGGTCCCGCCCGAGGCGACCAGCGCCTGGCTGGCCAGGCCCGCCCGGATGGTCAAGGGCACCTGGGACGACCCCGGCGACGCGGTCGCCTGGCTTTCGCAGCAGTACACCGACATCGCCGACCAGCGGATGCACCTCGAACGGCAACAGCGGGCCCCCTCCCTGGAGACGATGGCCGCGAACGCCCTGGACACCCTGCGCCGGGGCAACGACGTCGTCTGGGCCTGGTGGCTACGGGGCGGCAACTTCATCGACCTGACCGTGGTCTGCTGCCCGAATCGCGACGGTGACGGACGCTGCCCGCTCGGGCGGACCGACCGGCGGCCGCAGGGTGCGAGCGCCGACCTACGCCGCTGAAGCGCGACCGGTGGGCTCGGTCGACGCGTCGACGCATCCTTGGCCGTACAGGAGTTCCGGAGAACGCCGCAACAGGCCTGAGGCTTCTTCGCCCCGGGAGATTCGACGCCGTCTTCCTCTACAGTCCCGTCCGACACCGCCCTAATGGGGACCCGGCTTCCCACGCAGGTTGATTCCGTGCTCCGTCGCGAGATGCCGGAACAGGTTTGACGAATGCGCGTTGACCGGCGTGCTGAGCGTGGCCGAGCAGATCCAGCATCGGGTGTAGTGATTAGAGTCGCGGTAGACGCACTCGACGCAGTCGTCAATATGGTCCTGATGCCGCACTCGGCCCTCGCAGCCGTGGGTGGCATGAGCGTCAGCCCACTCGATCGCTTCAGCGCGGGTGGGAAAGGTAAGCATGAAACCGCATCCCATTCCCTGGAGGATGAGCCGATCCTCGACTTCGGACCGCCTTTTATCGATCGGGGCGTAGGTCATATCACACTCGACCGTGTACCACGGGTTCGCATCGGGCACTGCGGCGTCGTCACCGGAGTGTTCTTCGAACACTCGCACCAGGTCGCCGGCCACATGAACAACGCGATCGCGTGGTTCGCGTATCCAGCCCTTCTCGGGATCGAGTCGCCTCATGATCACAGGCTATGGCTGACCGCAGCGACGCCTCGACCGAAATACGGTGAAGCTCCAGGCCGGATGCTGTGAACGGCCGCCCCCGACCCAGGCCCCGGCCCTGTCCGTCCGGAGGACGAACAAGGACCAGCGCTCGGCTTATGGCTCGCTTGGGGTATTCAGGCGCTTTGATGGGACTCACTGCTGGAATCGGGCTCGTCCTGCTCGCCGCCGGAGTCGCCGCGGCGGGCGGCGAGGGTGGCGAGGTAGAGGGCGGCCAGGACGATCGCGCAGCCGCCGAGCTGCAACAGCGTGGGGCGTTCGCCCAGGATGACGGCGCCCAGGAGTACCGAGCCGACCGGCTGGAAGAGCAGCAGCGCCGCGCCGACCGACGCGGACAGGCGGGGCAGCGCGCTGGCGATGAGCAGGTAGCTCGCCACCTGCCCGGTCAGGGCGATGGCGGCCAGCCAGCCGAACGCCGGCCAGCCCGGCAGCAGGGCGAGGCCGTGCCAGAAGGGGCCGACGAGGAGCGCCACGACGCCGGAGGCGGCCGCCGACTCGGTGACGGGTACGACGACATGGTCGTCGTCGCTCGCCTGGCGCAGCAGGAAGAGGAACCCCGCGTAGCACAGGGCCGCCGCGGCGGCGAAGATCGCGCCCTGCGTCGGGTTGCGACCGGAACCACCGCCCACCACCCCGCCGGCCAGCGCCACGCCGGCGAGCATGACGGGTACCACCGCGGCGAACGCCGCGGTCGGCCGCTCCCGGAGGAAGATCCAGCCGAGCAGAGGAACCAGGATCACCTGGGCGTTCACGATCACGGTCGCGATTCCGGCGCCGCTGTCGGCGATCGCCTGGTTCCACAGCAGGATGTCGCCCGCCAGGAGAACGCCCGCGGCCAGGGCCATCCAGTGTGGACGCGGCGGCCGGGCAGGCGCGGTCCGGGCCTCGGAGAGCGCCATCGGGATCAGCAGCGGCATCGACAGCAGGCTGCGGAATAAGGTCACCGTTCCGGTCGAGACGTGCGTGAGAGGCACGAAGACGGACGACAGCGCGACGCAGACGGCGCCCGCCAGCATGGTGGGCACCGGCATCCGCGTGGCGGCCTTGTTGAGGAGATCGACGACCGATCCGGACCGGGGTCGCGCGGCGTCCGCGCGCTCCGGCGTTGCGACGTCATCGCGCCGGTCGAGCATCTCACGCCCCTTCCGTGGTGAGGTTCGTCTGGGCACGCGCTTGCCTTACCCCGGTCATGACGGAGCTACCCGGCGCGGGTCAGTGTCGGATGACGGCCTCGATGAAGTGCGGCCCGGACTCGGCCAGGGCCGCTTTCAACGCCCCGGCGAGCTCCTCGGCGGTGGTGACGCGGATGGACGGGACGCCGAGCCCCTCCGCGAGCGCGATCCAGCCGATCGCCGGCCGGTCCAGGCTCAGCAGTGCCCGGGACGCGTTCCCGAACGGCCGGTCGGCGTTGGCCATCTCCATCTTGACGATCTCGTAGCTCTGGTTGTCGCAGAGCACGGTCGTGACGTCGAGGTCCTCGCGGGCCTGGGTCCACAGCGCCTGGATGGTGTACATGGCGCTGCCGTCCGCCTGGAGGGCGATCACGGGGCGGTCGGGGCAGGCGATGGCCGCGCCGGTGGCGAGCGGCAGCCCGTGCCCGATCGCGCCGCCGACCTGGGCCACCATGCAGGTGTGCTCCGGGGCGGGGATCGCCGCCTGGTGGTAGCCGAATCCGGCGGTGAGCGACTCGTCCACGACGATCGCTCCCTCCGGCTGCCCGGCGGCCACCGTGGCGGGCAGCGTCTCGGGCGTCAGGAATCCGGCGGGGACGGTCGGGTGGTCCCCCCGTCCGTTCTCCCGTGCGACGTGCGCCGGCCGTCCCGTGCCGGCGACGCGCTCGGCCACGCGCCGCAAGGCGTCCACGGCGTCGTCGGGTGAGTCCTGCGGGGCGCCGGCCAGCGACTGGACGGCCGCGTCGGCGGGCACCAGGCTGCTGGGCAGGCCCGGGTACCCGAAGGAGCTGACGGGCTCGCGCGCCCCCACCAGGATGACCGTCTCCACGCCTTTCAGCGTCGCCGCGGCGTCGGCGTACACGTGCGGGAGCCGGACGGGCGCGGGAAGGCCACCGCCGCGCTCGACGCGGGCGGGGAAGGTCTCGTGGATCAGCCGGCAGCCGGTGGCGCGCGCGATCGTGTCCGCCGCCAGCAGCCCCGGCCGGGACAGCGCCTGACCGCCCAGGAACAGGACGACCGGGCCGTCGCCGCGCAACGCTCCGGCGGCGGCCACGACGCGCTCCTCCTCGACGGGCGTCCACGCGGCATCGCCGGAGGCGGGGTCCCGGACCGGCCGCGTGGACTCGCCGGAAGCGGGGTCCTGGACCGGCCTCGGGGAGTCACCGACGTGCTCGTCGGCGAGATCGGCGGGCAGGATCAGGCAGACCGGCCCGCGTCTGGACCGTACGACGGCGTCGGCGAGGTCGGCGGCCATCCCCGACGCGGACGTCGACCGCCCGGTCCACGTGTAGAAGGGCGCGGCCACCGCCGCGATGTCGCTGGTCAGCGGCGCGTCCGCGGCGAGGTGCCAGGTGGCCTGGTCACCGACCAGAGTGACGACCGGCGTCCCCGCCCGCCGCGCGTTGTGCATGCAGGCCAGCCCGTCGGCGAGACCGGGGCCGAGGTGCACGAGCGTCAGGGCCGGCCCGTCATGCGCCCGTACCCGTCCGCGGCACCGGCACAGACGGCCTCGTGGAGACCGAGTACCGGCCGGATGGAGCCGACCCTGTCGAGCGCGCTCACCAGCGGGAGTTCGGTGGTCCCTGGATTGGCGAAGCAGACATCGACTCCGTGGGCCGCCGCCGTACGCAACAGACTCTCAGCGCCGTTCATGACCATTCATTCCTCGCGTAAAGAGTGAAGACTCTGACCGGACGTGCCCTGCTCGCCATTCTCACGATTTCGCCCGGCCCTGCCGATCGCTGATTCAATGACAGCATCGGCGGAATGTAAGCGTGATGATTACCGGCGATTTAATCCTTTGAAATGGCGGTTGCCGGGCATTAACGAGATCCATGAAGGCACTACTGCTGGTGCCCCTCGCGGGCACGTTGATCCCGGTCGTGTACGACCGCCGGAGCCCGGAGTTCTTCGGGATCCCGTTCTTTTACTGGTACCAGCTGCTCTGGGTTCCGGTCACCATCGCGCTGATCGTGATCGTCTATCGCGCCACGAGGGACGATCCACGATGAAATGGACCGAGCTGACGATTCTCATCGTGGTGTTCGCCCTCGTCACGGGCATGGGGTTCGCGGCGTCGCGGTGGCGGCGCGCGGAGCGGCTCGACCACCTGGACGAATGGGGGCTCGGCGGCCGCAATTTCGGTTCCTGGCTGACGTGGTTCCTCATCGGCGGTGACTTCTACACCGCCTACACGTTCGTCTCCGTTCCGGCCCTGGTGTTCGCCGCCGGCGCGACCGGTTTCTTCGCGGTTCCGTACTCGATCGTCGTCTATCCGATGGTCTTCCTCCTGCTGCCGCGGCTGTGGACCGTCGCGCGGCGGCATGGGCACGTCACGGCGGCCGACTTCGTACGCGCCCGGCACGGCTCGGGCCTCCTCGCGCTCGCGATCGCGATCACCGGCATCGTCGCCACGATGCCGTACATCGCGCTGCAGATCGTCGGCGTCGAGGCCGTGCTCAAGGCCACGGGCGTGCACGGCGAATGGCCGATCGTCCTGGCGTTCGCCGTCCTGGCCGCCTACACCTACCAGTCCGGGCTCCGCGCGCCCGCGCTGATCGCCTTCGTGAAGGACGCCCTGATCATCATCGTGGTGATCATCGCGGTCCTGTACATCCCGGCACGGCTGGGCGGCTGGGGTCACGTCTTCGCCGCCGCCGACGCGAAGTTCGCCCACAGTCCCGGCACCGGTGACGGGACGCTCCTGCCGGCGGGCGCCCGGCTCGGGTACTCGACGCTGGCGTTCGGCTCGGCGGCGGCCCTGTTCCTCTACCCGCACTCGATCACGGGCGTGCTCGCGGCCGGCAACCGCGACGCCGTACGCCGGAACATGGCGGCGCTGCCGGCGTACTCGCTGATCCTCGGGCTGCTCGCGCTGCTCGGGTACATGGCGATCGCGGCCGGGATCAAGCCCGTGTCCTCAGGCGGGAAACCGGACGCGAACACCGTGGTCCCGCTGCTGTACGACACGATGCTCCCCCACTGGTTCGCCGGCGTCGCCTTCGCGGCCATCGCGATCAGCGCCCTGGTCCCCGCGGCGATCATGTCCATCGCGGCGGCGAACCTGTTCACCCGGAACGTCTTCACGGAGTACCTGAAGCCGGACGCCTCGCCCGCCGCCCAGGCGCGGGCGAGCAAGCTGGCGTCCCTCGTGGTCAAGGTCGGCGCGGTGGCGGTCATCCTCGTCCTGAACCCGCAGTTCTCCATCGACCTGCAGCTGGTCGGCGGCGTCATCGTCCTGCAGACGCTGCCCGCGGTGGTGCTCGGCCTCTACACCCGCCGGTTCCACCGATGGGCGCTGCTCGCCGGCTGGGCGGCCGGGATCGGCAGCGGACTGTGGATGCTCTACGTCACGCCCGCCACGGACGTCGCCACGGGGCGGATGATCCGCCGCCACTGGGGCAGCGCGCAGTACGCGTTGAAACACCTGGGCCTGCACACCGAGCTGACGGTGTACGCGGGGGTCCTCGCGGTGGCCGTCAACCTCCTGGTCGTGCTCGCGCTGAGCCCGCTCCTGCGACGCGCCGGTGCTCCGGAGGGAGAGGACGGCACCGCCGAGCGGGCGGACGGCGCGGGTGAGGGACCCGACGACACGAGCGCGGGACCCGACGGCGCGGCCGGACAGGCCGACGGCACCGCTGAGCGGGCCGAGGGCGCGGGCCGCGGTGACGCGCTCCGGGACGCCCGGCCGGAGGGCGGTGAGCCGTCCCCGCCCGCCGGCTCCGGGGCACCGGCGGCGCCGCCTACACGCCGAGGCCGCGGCCGATGATCTCCTTCATGATCTCGGTCGTGCCGCCGAAGATGGTCTGGATCCGGGAGTCGAGGTACGCCTTGGCGATCGGGTACTCGCTCATGTAGCCGTAACCGCCGTGCAGTTGCAGGCAGCGGTCGATGACCCGGTTGCACAGCTCGGTGTTCCACCACTTGAGCATGGAGGCCTCCTCGGTGCCGAGGCGGTCGGCCACGTGCTCGGTGATGCACTGGTCGGTGAAGGCGCGGGCGACCGTCAGCTCGGTCTTCATCTCGGCCAGGGTGAACCGGTTGTGCTGGAAGCGGCCGATCGGACGGCCGAACGCCTCGCGGGTCTTGCAGTACTCCAGGGTCTGTTCGAAGGCCTTCTCCGCGCCCGCCAGGGCCGTCACGCCGATCGACACCCGCTCCCTCGGGAGGTTCTGCATCAGGTGGACGAATCCCTGGCCTTCCTCGCCGAGGAGGTTCTCCCGGGGCACGCGGACGTCCTCGAAGTACAGCTCGGCGGTGTCCTGGGCGTGCATGCCGATCTTGTCGAGGTTGCGGCCGCGCTCGAAGCCCTTCATGCCGCGTTCGACGACGAGGAGGCTGATGCCCTGGTGCCCGGCGTCGGGGTCGGTCCGCGCGACCACGATGACCAGGTCGGACAGGATGCCGTTAGAGATGAACGTCTTCTGCCCGTTGAGGACGTAGTGGTCGCCGTCCCGTACGGCGGTGGTGCGGATGCCCTGCAGGTCCGAACCCGCGGCCGGCTCGGTCATGGCGATCGCGGTGACGATCTCGCCGGAGCAGTAGCCGGGGAACCACCGCCGCTTCTGCTCGTCGGTGGCGAGCCGGTTCAGGTACGCGCCGTTGATGTCGTTGTGCACCGCGAAGCCGGGGCCGTGGACGCCCGCGCGGGCCAGCTCCTCGTTGAACACGACGTAGTAGCGGTAGTCGGGGTCGCCTCCGCCGCCGTACTCCTCGGGGATGTCGATGCCGAGCAGCCCCTGCCGGCCGGCGGCCAGCCACACGTCGCGGGAGACGACGCCGTCCTTCTCCCACTGCTCGTGGAACGGCGCGATCTCCTTGGCGATGAACGACCGCACCATGTCACGGAAGGCCTCGTGCTCGTCCGTGAAGATCTCGCGCCGCACCATCGGCCTCCCTCGGGCTGACCAACCGACTCGCGAGTAATTTATCACTTACATGCCGATCACTCCCGGCTTCGGAGAGCCGCGATCGGCCGATAGCGCAGCACCATCCCCGCGGGCAGGACGCTGACCAGCACGCCGAGGACCGCGACACCCGCGAGGACGAGCGCGTACCGCGACGGTGAGACGTGGAGGCCGAAGGAGCCGGTCAGGGCGCCCGTGGCACCAGCCAGCGCCACGAGGCCGATCACCGTGCCGATGGCCGTGCCCACCAGCGCGACGATGGCCGTCTCCAGGCAGATCGTCCGTACGACCTGCCCGCGGGACCCGCCCACCAGCCGCAGGAGGGCGAACTCCCTGGCCCGCTCGGCCGTCCCCATCACGCAGGTGTTGACGATGGAGATGGCGGTGAACGCGACGAGCAGTCCCAGCACGATGTAGATGTTGGTGGTGCTCTGCGACAGCGCGCTTCGCGCCTGCCTCGCGTAGGCGCCCGCGTCCAGCACCCGCACCGTCGGCGTCCGGTCGGCGAGCCCCCGCAGTTCCCCGTCCAGCTTCGTCATGGCGCCCGGCCTGGCCCGGACCAGGATCGCGTCGTCCAGGTTCTCGTGCAGATGGCCTGCCAGCGACCCGCGGGAGAGCAGGAAGTCACCGAGCCCGAGGGCCCGGTCGTACACGGCGACCACGCGCAGGTCCACCGGCGTGCCGTCCCCCAGCCAGCCGTGGAAACGGGTACCGACCTTCCAGCCACGCTCGTTCGCGTGCGTACGGCTGACCGCGGCGGTACCCGGTTCGGCCAGCGCGGCGAGCGACCCCTCGCGCACCTTCGGGTCGAGTACCTGGCCGACGGACTCGGGATCGACGCCCTGCGCGACCAGCGTGTCGGGCGAGCCGAGCACGTCGGACACGAAGGTCGTGGACCGCAGCGGCGACACGGCCGCCACGCCCGGCAGCCCGCGTACGGCGTCGGTCACGGCGGTGGGCAGGCCGGGCGCGTCCCTGGCGGTCAGCACCCGGTCCGCGACGACCCGGTCCCGGCTCTGCGCGATGGCGGTGGACTCGATCGAGTCTCCGACGAGGAGCGCGGTGCTGCCCAGCGCCACGCTCAGCATCAGGGCCGACGCGGCGGAGGCCACCCGGCGTACGCCCGTCCGGGAATTCGCGTCCGCGAGCCGGCCGGACTTCCGCGCGAGCGCGCCGATCACCGCCCCGATCGGCGGCGCGATCAACCAGGTGAGGAGGGGTGACGCCAGCGCCGCCGCCATCATCAGGATCATGACCGTGAGGTACTGGAACGCGACCCCGACCTCACCCCCGGCGTGCTGGGAGAGCAGGAAGATCGGCACGCTCCCGCCGAGGGCGACCAGCGCGAGCAGGAAGCGGGGCACCGACATGATCCGCCGGGGGGCGGCCGCCTCGCGCAGGGCCTCGGTGGCCCGCACGCGCGCGGCCCGGTTCGCCGAGAGCGCCACCGCGAGCAGCGTCACCAGCAGGCCCGCCCCGGTGGCGATGACGAACGGCAGGCTCTCGACATGGACGTGGAAGTCCTCCGGCGCGACCCCGTTGTCGATCATCAGCCGGAGGACCAGGTGGGCGAGGGGGACGCCGAGCAGGCAGCCCGGGATCGCGGCCACCAGCGCCACGGTGACGGCCTCGGCGATCAGCATCCGCCGGACCTGCCAGGACGTCGCGCCGATCGCCCGCAGGAGGGCCATCTCCCGGCCGCGCTGCAGGATCGACAACCCGAACGTGCCCCCGATCACGAAGATCGCCAGAAAGAGTCCGATCCCGCCCATCGGGCCGAGGAACAGCGTGGCGTACTCCAGCCGGTCCCCGACCTCCGGCGACCCGGCCCGCGCGCTCTCGCGCCCGGTGAGGACCTGCAGGCCGGGAATGCGCAGTGTGTCGCGGAGGCGCCCGCTCAGCACCACCGGTGACGTCCCGGGATCGGCGACCACGCCGAGGAACTCCGTCCGGTCCGCTCCGGACAGCGCGCGGACGGTACCGGCCGTGAAGAACAGTCCCGCCTGCCCGGGAAGGCCGTCCCGGCCCGGCGGAGCCGCGATGCCGGAGACGCGCATGCTCCGGGTGCCCGTCGCCGTGACGACCTGAACCTGCCCGCCCGGCCGTACGGAGGTCCGGCGTGCCAGGTCCGCGTCCAGGACGACCTCGTCGGGCATGGCGGGCGCCCGCCCGGCGCGCAGGGTGAACGGGGTGAGCGCCGCGGCCGACCAGGGGTGCCCCATCGAGGGGCCGCCGTCCGGGCCGGGCAGCGGACCGCCTCTCCGGCCCACCGCCTGGGCGTAGAAGGGGGTGTCGGCGATGACGGACCGCACGCCGGCGATCCCGCGGATCCGCTCGGCCGTGCCCGGAGGCAGCCACGGCGGCTGGTCGAGCGGCAGCCGCTCGCGATCGACGTTCTGGCCGGAGCCGGTCGTGACGACCAGCACCGGGTCCACGCGCACGACGGCGGTCGTGGCGCCGAACCGGTCGACGGCGGGCGCGGCGCGCCGCCCCGACAGGAAGAGGGTGAACCAGGCGCACACCAGCGCCACCGCGAGGACGACGGCGACGAAGGAGCCGGCGAAGCCGAACCTCCGCTCGCGGACGGTGCTCAGGGCGAGTCGCAGCACGCCGTCACGCTCCCAGGAGCGTCATGCGCTCGGCGATCCGGGCGGCGCCGGGTCGTTCCATGGCGTCGACGATGGTCCCGTCGGCGATGAACAGCACGCGGTCGGCGTACGACGCCGCGGCCGGGTCGTGGGTGACCATCACGAGGGTCTGCCGCCACGTGTCGACGGCCGCCCGCAGCAGCGTGAGGATCTCCCGGCCGGTGGACAGGTCCAGCGCCCCGGTGGGCTCGTCGGCGAACACGACCGCCGGCCGGGCGACCAGGGCGCGGGCGATCGCCACCCGCTGCTGCTGGCCGCCCGACAGCTCGCCGGGCCGGTGCTTCAGCCGCCCGGACAGGCCGACGCGGTCCACCACCTCCCGCATCCAGTCGTGATCCACACGGCGGCCGGCCAGCCGCTGCGGCAGCGCGATGTTCTGCTTCGCGGTGAGCGACGGGACGAGGTTGAACGACTGGAAGACGAATCCGATCCGATCCCGGCGGAGCCGGGTCAGATGGGCCTCCCGGAGCTTCGACAGGTCCGTGTCCTCCAGCAGCACCCGCCCGGAGGTCGGACGGTCCAGTCCCGCGGCGCAGTGCAGGAAGGTGCTCTTGCCCGATCCGGACGGCCCCATGATCGCGGTGAACGAACTCGTCGGAAGGGCCACCGACAGGCCGCGCAGGGCCTCGACGGCCCCGCGACCGCGGCCATAGCGCTTGGTCACCTCTTCCAGGCGTACCGCCGTCCCCGTCGTCGGCGTGGTCTGCGTCATCGGCTCGGCGGCGTCGCCGCATCGGCCGGACGGCGGGTGCGGCCACGCCGCACCCTCCCTCGGGTGCGTGGACGGCCTCCGCCGGTCGCGGCGGAGAGAACGATGTTCACCCTCCCGCCGCGGGGCCGCGCCGATCTACCAGGCGGTCCCCGAACCTCCTCAGGGCTGACCCTTATCGACGCTTACCGTCGGCCGGCGTCGTGACGGTCTCCGGCGTCCCGCGGATCGAGCCACGACTGCAGGCCGTCGAGGAGCCGCTCCACCCCGAAGGCGAAGCTGTCGTCCTGCATGCCCTCGGGGTCCAGCTCCTTGTTCTCCTCCCACCACGCGCCGTAGTTCTCGTAGCGGGAGGCGACCTCGTCGATGTACGGCCGTATCTCGTCGACCGCCTCGCTGGGGGTCTTGCCCGACGAGGCGAGCGACCCCTTCCACGCGGCCTCCATCGCGGCCGAGCCGATGGCATGGGACATCACCAGCGAGCTCGCGTAGGCGAGCTGCATGCCTGAGAAGCCGGCGTCCGTCAGCAACCCGATCAGCCGATCGCTCATCCGCATCGCGTTGGGACCCATGAAGGGACGGACGCCGAACAGAGCCGTGACCCAGGGGTGGCGCAGGATCACCGCGCGCAGCCCATGCGCCACGGCGGAGGCCGCGGTCCGCCAGTCCGCCGCGTCGGTGTCCGGGATCTCGATCTCCCCCATGACCTCGTCGACGGCCAGCTCGAGCAGGTCATCCTTTGTCGCGACGTACCAGTAGACGGAGGTGGCGCCGGCGGCCAGCCTGCTGCCGAGGCGACGCATGCTCAGGCCGTCGAGCCCCTTCTCGTCGAGCAGCTCGATGGCGGCGCGCACGATCTGCTCGCGGCTCAGCGTCGGCTGGCCACCGCGCGAGCGCTGCGGCCGGGTCCAGACGGAGCTCGCGAGGGAATCCGCGTTCGACGGCATTCGACGTCCTTCACCAGGGGTGGCTTGTCCTCTCACTCTACCGCCGCTCGTACAGTGTGCGAGAAGAATCGTACGGCGTTCGAGGTGCATGGTACGGTGTGCGAGAAAATCGCACACCGTACGAACGGACGCTCATGTCGACCTCTCATCCGCGCCGCTGGTGGATCCTCGGCGTGCTGTGCCTGAGCCTGCTCGTCCTGGTCATCGACAACACGGTGCTCAACGTCGCCATCCCGTCGCTGATCCGAGACATCCACGCGAGCAGCTCCGACATCCAGTGGATCATCGACGCGTACATCCTGGTCTTCGCCGGGCTCCTGCTCACCGCGGGCAGCCTGTCCGACCGGCACGGCCGGCGCCGCGGGCTGATCATCGGGCTGATCCTGTTCGGCGGCGCGTCCCTCGTCGCCTCCTTCGCGGGCAACCCCGGTCAGCTCATCGCCGCCCGCGCGGCCATGGGCATCGGCGGCGCGTTCCTGATGCCGGGCACGCTGTCGATCCTCACCACCGTCTTCGACGACACGGAACGCAAGAAGGCCATCGCCATCTGGAGCTCGGTCCTCATGCTCGGCGCGGTCGGCGGCCCCACCCTGGGCGGCTTCATGCTGCAGCACTTCTGGTGGGGCTCGGTCTTCCTGCTCAACGTGCCGATCGCCGCCCTCGGCATCCTCGCCGCGCTGCTGATCATCCCCGAGTCACGCGGGCCCGCCGTCCGCCCCGACCTCGTCGGCGCCCTCCTGTCCATGATCGGCATCACCGCCCTGGTGTGGGGGGTCATCAACTCGGCCAAGGACGGCTCGTCCTCCGCGCAGACGCTCGGCGGGTTCGCCGTCGCGGTCGTGGCCCTCATCGCCTTCGCGGTGTGGGAGCGGCGTTGCCCGGAGCCGATGCTGCCGCTGGCCCTGTTCCGCGACCGGAACTTCAGCGGCGCCAGCCTGTCGATCGTCCTGCTGTCGTTCTCCGCCGGCGGCGTGCTGCTGGCGCTCACCCAGTACCTGCAGTTCGTACTCGGGTACGGGCCGATGAAGGCGGGGACCGCGCTCATCCCGCTCGTCATCACCGCGATGGCCTTCAACGGCATCGGCGTGGTGGTCGACAAGAAGTTCGGCGCCCGGGTCGCGCTCGCCGCCGGGCTCATCCTGCTGGCCGGCGGGTTCGCGGTGCTCTACTCGCTCTCTCCGGGCGACGGCTACCTCAAGCTCTCCATCGCCCTCGTGGTCATCGGAGCGGGCAGCGGAACGGCCGGACCCGCCGCCTACGGCACCCTGCTGGGCGCCCTGCCTCCCGAGCGGGCCGGGGTCGGCTCGGCCGTCAACGACACCGTCCAGCAGGTCGGCCAGGCGCTCAGCGTCGCCATCCTGGGCAGCGTCCTCACGGCGGCCTACACCTCCTCCATGCCCAAGAACGTCACCGGCCCGGCGCGGCACTCGATCGGCGAGGCCCTCGCCATCGCGGCGGCACGCGGCGACGCGACGCTGGCCCGGACCGCGAAGGACGCGTTCGTCGACGCCATGTCGACCACCTCCATCGTCGGGGTGTTCGGCGGCATCGCCGCCGCCGTGCTGGCCTTCTCGGTGCTCCGCCCCAAGCCCCGTCCCGAACCGGAGCAGACCGCCGAACCGGCCGTCGAGAGCAACGCATGATCACAGCGGTCTAAGGGGGCGTCCGGTGGATCTTGTTCGTAGCGAGCCGCGCAGCCGGACGAAGATCCACTGGACATCCCCTAGCCTCGGCCCATGCGCGTGATGCTCGCCGAGGACGGCATGCTCTTCCGGCGTGGTCTCACCCGGCTGCTCGAGGACGCCGGGATCACCGTCTCGGCCGCGGTGGGCGACGCGACCGCCCTGCTCACCGCGGTCCGGGCCGACCCGCCCGACGTCGCGATCGTGGACGTACGGATGCCGCCCGGCTTCCGGCTGGAAGGACTCGACGCGGCGCTGCGCCTGCGGACGGAACACCCGCAGGTCGGCGTCCTCGTCCTCTCCCAGCACGTCGAGGCCCACCACGCGCTACGGCTGTTCGGCGACGACCCGCGCCGCATCGGCTACCTGCTGAAGGACCGGATCGCCGACATGGCGGAGCTGACGGACGCCCTGTCCCGCATCGCGGCGGGCGGCGCCGTCGTCGACCCGGCGCTCATCGGTCCCCTCCTGGGACGCGGGCGCGCGCAGGGGCCGGTCGCCCGGCTCACCGGCCGGGAGCTCGAGGTGCTGGCGCTGATGGCGGAAGGCCGTTCGAACCAGGCCATCTGCCGTTCTCTGCAGCTGAGCCCGAAGACAGTCGAGGCGCATGTACGCCGCATCTTCCAACGACTCGGACTCCCGGAAACCGCCGACGACCACCGACGGGTACTCGCGGTCCTCGCCTACCTGCGCTCCTGACCGCCCCAGCCCTGGCGGTCAGCGACGATCCTCGCGCCTACGCGGCTCGGCCGCCGACGGGCGCCCCAACCGGCACCCTGACCGCCTGCCGCTACCCGCAGGGCCGCCCGCCGGCGGGCGGCCCCGCCGACAGGCACCACGGCCACCGGCCGCTACCCGCGATCCCGCCCCTGCTCGGGTTCCAGGGCGCGGACGGGCAGCTCGGCGACGATTCGCGTGCCCGCTCCCCGGGGGCTCTCGACCGTCAGCCGGCCTGCCCAGCGCGGCGACCCGATCCGACAGGCCGAGCAATCCGGTGCCGCCGCCCGGGTCGGCGCCTCCGGCGCCGTCGTCGGCCACTTCGACCGTCAGCCGGCCGTCCCGTTCCGCCACGGCGATGGTGATCCGCGACGCCCGCGCGTGCTTCAGCGCGTTGGCCACCGCCTCGGCGGCCACGAAGTAGGCCGCCTCCTCGACGCCCTCCGGCAGCCTGTCCTCGGGGGCCGAGAGAACCGTGACCGGGGCCGCCGAACGCTCCGCGAGCGACGTCAGTGCCGGCCCGAGTCCGGCCTCGCTGAGGATCGACGGATGGATGCCCCGCGCGAGCTCACGGACCTCCCCGATGGCGGCGCGCAGCTCCTCCGCGGCCTCGTCGAGATCGGCGGCGGTGCCGGGCCCGGCGTCCCCGGTCGCGAGCCGGGCCCGGATCCTGCCGATGACGAAGGCGAGGGCGACCAGTCGCTGCTGGGCCCCGTCGTGCAGGTTGCGCTCGATACGGCGGCGCTCGGCGGCGGCCGCCTCGACGATGCGGGCCCGTGAGGCGCGGACCTCCTCGAGCGCCGGCCAGTTCGGCGCGCATCCGCTCGTTGTCGAGCACCAGCCGTGCGACGGCGGCGGCGGACCGGACCAGTTCCGGTTCGGCGTCGAGGCCGGCGTCGTGGATGAGGACCGCCACCGGCTCGGCCGACCCTCGCAGCGGGGTGACCGACCGGCCCGAGCCGGGCAGCGGCAGGCTCACAGGCTGCTGGTCGCCGTCGACGTAGTCCGCCGAGTCACCGACCCGGTACGCCAGGCGCAGGGTCGGATCGTGCAGCACCACGCCGAGGGAGGTCTCCAGCGACCGGGGCGCCGTCGGGACGCCGAGCCGGTCGGCCAGCGCGCCCACGGCCGCCTGGTCCAGCCTGACCCGTACGAACCCGGCGAGCAGGCCGAGGGGCCACAGCACCAGCAGGAACAGCGCCACGGTGTCGAGGACGTTCCGCAGGGGCCCGGGCGGATCGGCCGGGAGCACTGACAGCCCCTCGCGCGCCCCCAGCACGAGCACCGCCGGAACCCCGGCGAGCGCCACGGGGGCGAAGACGTGCCGGCGCGGCTCGGGCAGCCCGAAGAGCCACCGTCTGAGCAGCGTGCCGGCGAGGAGCAGCCCGTACGCCCAGAGGAAGATCGCCGCGATGGTGAGCGACGGCCGTCCGGGCAGGTCCGGGAGGGTCCGCAGGCAGACGCAGCCGCCCTCCGGCGTACGGCCGAACCGCAGCCAGACCGCCAGTACGAGTCCGTGGACGACGTAGGCGGACACCACGACGGTCCGCTGCGCGCGGGCGCCGGCCCTTCCCCTCCGGGACGACGAGCACCACGTGGGCCAGCACGGCCAGCGCGGCGATGCCCATGGTGTTCCCCACCGCGAGCGGCACTCGTCCGCTGAAGTACTGGATTCCCGACAGGAGGACCAGCAGCCCGATCGCCACCATCATGCGTCCCGTGCCGTTCGCCGGGCGCAGGGCCCAGGCGGTGAGGCCGGAACCCACGAAGGACACGCCGGTCGCGAGACCGACGATGAACAGGGAGATCTCGTCGGCGGACGGCGCCCGCGGGTGCGCCAGCAGCGCGACGCCTCCCGGGGCCGCGCAGCCGAGCGTCAGGATGATGACCCACGCCCACGTCGCCCTCCCGACGCCCGCCGCCGCGGGAGACTCCCGGTGAAGGCGGGACGCGACCGGGGGCACGCGCGGCTGGTGGATCAGGCGGTCAGCCGGGCGACGGCGGCGTCGACGCGCTCGTCGGTGGCGGTGATGGCGACGCGCACGTGCCGCGCGCCCGCCTCGCCGTAGAATTCGCCGGGGGCGACGAGCACGCCCAGCTCCGCGAGGGCCTTCACGGTGTCCCAGCAGGGCTCGTCGCGGGTCGCCCAGAGGTACAGCCCCGCCTCGGAGTGATCGATGCGGAAGCCGTACGACTCCAGGGCCGTACGGAGGACGGCGCGCCTGCGGGCGTAGCGGGCGCGCTGCTCCTCGACGTGCGCGTCGTCGCCGAAGGCGGCCGTCATCGCGGCCTGGACCGGCGCGGGCACGATCATGCCCGCGTGCTTGCGGATCTCCAGGAGCGCTGCGACCAGGGAGGGGTCGCCGGTGATGAAACCGGCGCGGTACCCGGCGAGGTTGGAACGCTTGGACAGGGAATGCAGGGCGAGCAGGCCGCGGTGGTCCCCGTCGCAGACGTCGGGGCGCAGGACCGAGACCGGCTCGGCGTCCCAGCCGAGCTCGACGTAGCACTCGTCGCTGATGACGATCGCGCCGCGCGTCCGCGCCCACGCCACGACCTTGCGCAGGTGCTCGGCCGGCAGCACCTTACCGGTGGGGTTCGACGGCGAGTTGATCCAGACGATCTTCGGGGTCTCCGGGCCCAGGGCGAGCAGCCCGTCGACGGCCCGGGGCGTCGCGCCGGCCAGCCGCGCGCCGACGTCGTACGTCGGGTAGGCCAGCTCCGGGAAGGCCACGGTGTCGCCGGAGCCCGCGCCGAGCAGCGTGGGCAGCCAGGCGACGGCCTCCTTGGTGCCGATGACCGGCAGGACCGCGGCCGGGTCGGCCTCGATGCCGAGTCGGCGGGTCAGCCAGCCCGCCACGGCGTCGCGCAGTTCGGGAGTGCCGTACGTCGCGGGGTACCCCGGCGCGTCGGCCGCGTCCACCAGCGCCCGCCGTACGATCTCAGGCGTGGGGTCGACCGGCGTGCCGACCGACAGGTCGACGATGCCGCCGGCATGCTGCCGCGCCTGTTCCTTGTACGGGGCCAGCAGGTCCCAGGGAAAGTCCGGCAGCGTCTTGATCATCTGTCCCCCTGCCCATGGCGCTCACGCTTCTCACTCGCTCCGCGTCCGGCCCCTTGGCCGGGCACTCGGCTCGCTTCGGCGCGTTCGCTCGAACGTTCGCGCGCCGCCTGCCGATGGACGGCAGACGGCACGCCTCGGCCTGTGTTGAACCTCACGCGTCCGGAAGGCACCGGGCGCGTGGGATCAGGCGTCCTCGCCCTGCGGCGGCAGCGCCGCCACGACCGGGTGGTCCTTGTCGATCTTGCCGACCTTGGACGCCCCTCCCGGCGAGCCCAGATCGTCGAAGAATTCCACGTTCGCCTTGTAGAAGTCCTTCCACTGATCCGGCGTGTCGTCTTCATAGAAGATCGCCTCGACCGGGCACACCGGCTCACAGGCGCCGCAGTCGACGCACTCGTCCGGGTGGATGTAGAGCATGCGCTTGCCCTCGTAGATGCAGTCGACGGGGCATTCCTCGATGCACGCCTTGTCGAGTACGTCCACGCAAGGCTGCGCGATGACGTAGGTCACGTCCTACTCCTCAACGTCTGTGGCCATCGCCACGCTCGCAGCGGTGTCATTGCCTAGTATTGCTGCTGTCAGTCAACGCTTTCACCATGGGGGGCGTCACATCGGACCGCGTTTCTCCGCCCGGTATGTCGTTTCGATAGCTCCGTCCGACATCGGACGTCGCGTGTCGCTCCGACGCCGCCTTGAGAGCGGATCGTACAGCGACGTGGTCGGTGAGCTACAGGAGTGGGTGGACGGCCGGCTGACCGTACGCCGCCGGGACGGCTCGATCGTCTCGGTCCCCGAGACGGAATTGGTGGCGGGCAAAGTCGTGCCCCCGCCTCCCCCACGCCGCGCCCCTCGCTCCTGATCCCCGCCGCCGAGCCACCCGGCCAACGCGCCTGGAAGCCCACCCGGCCGCCCATCCGACACGAGCCCGGAAGCGCGCCCAGCCGCCCGGATCTGGCCCACTGGCCGGTCACGTGGATTCCCGGGAATCGGCTTCGCCCGCGGGCCACTCACTCGATGTCGTGCATGAACGTCGTCACGATGCAGGCGACCTCGCCGTCGGCGTCGCGGCCGACCCAGTTCGGATAGAGGCCATCACCCGCGCCCGAGCGGGTGACCGCGATGGCGTGGCCGGTGGCCGGATCGGCGACGACGGCCGGAACGGCGTCCCAGTCGCGGGACGCTTCGGTCAGGTTCTCCCACGGGTCGTCCTGCTGGGCGAAGGCGGTGTTGGCGGCCGCGTCCATGAAGCAGGCCAAGCCGGTGTCGACCGGGTAGCCGTAGAGGACCTCGGGATCCTCCTGACCCTCCAGCAGCGCCGCCTCCCAGGCCACCGCAGGGGTGTCGCGGACGACGAGCCGCATGGCGGCGATCTCGCTCCAGGTGCCTTCCGGGTAGTCGGCCATCGCCGTGGTCAGCCTCGCCACCGAGACCGGATGGCGGCCGGGCTCGATATGTTCGGCCAGGGTCGGCAGGTCGGAACCGACGAGCATCGGATCGCAGACGATGACCCGCCCACTCGGCGTCGACAGCTCACCCAGGTGCTCCACCGTGATCTTCTGGAGGTAGTCGTACGGGTCGCCGACGATCGTCGTGCCCGTGTCCCGGTAGCTTCTGCCGTCCGTGAAATACGCGGACAGGTCGGGCGGGACGACGGGCATGGGCTCTCCCGGAAAGCGGCGAAGGCGGACGATGTGGAGTGACTATAACCACACGTTGATCATGTTCCAGGCCACCGCGATCGAGCCCCTGACCGTCCGGGCGCCGGTCAGGGAATGGCGGACCGGACCCGCGGCGGCTGGTGTCCGGTCACCGGGCCGGCCAGTCGGGGACCTCCGCGGGCAGGTCCTGGCTGACCTTCATCGGGAAGTCCGCCGAGCGCTTCTCCAAGAACGACGTCACGCCCTCGGCCGCGTCCGGCGCGGACCCGAGCGTGTACATCAGTCGGGAGTCGGCCCGGTGCGCGTCCCACGGTGTGGAAAGGCCAAGGCCGGACCACATCAGCCGCCGTACGGCCGCGACGGCCACCGCCGAGGTGTTTGCCGCGATCTCCCCGGCGAGGGCGTAGGCCGCGTCCAGGAGTTCGTCCGCGGGATGCACGGCTGACACGAGCCGCCCGCGGAGCGCCTCTTCGGCACCGAAGACCCGGCCCGTCGCGGCCCATTCCATGGCCTGGGAGATGCCGACGATCCGCGGCAGGAACCAGCTCGACGCGGCCTCGGTGACGATGCCGCGCCGAGCGAACACGAAGCCGAACCTCGCACCGTCGGCGGCGAGCCGGATGTCCATCGGGAGCGTCATCGTGACGCCCACGCCCACCGCCGGGCCGTTGATCGCCCCGATGACCGGCTTGAGGGACCGGGCGATCCGCAGGGCGACGGTGCCTCCGCCGTCGCGGGGCGCGCCGTCCTCGAAGGTGTCCTCGCCGCCGAACATCTCCTTGGCGGCCTTGTAGTCGAAGGTCGAGCCGCCACGCTCGAGGTCCGCGCCGGCGCAGAAGGCCCGGGCCCCGGCCGGTGACGACGACCGCCCGCACGGCGTCGTCCGCGTCGGCGCGGTCGAAGGCGTCGATCAGCTCGCCGCGCATCACGAGCGTGAAGGCGTTGAGCCGATCGGGCCGGTCGAGGGTGATGGTGGCGACTCCGTCGGCCACGGTGTAGTCGATCTCGGTGTACGTCACTGCTGCTCCTCGCGCCCGCGGACGAATACAGAATCGGATTCTAGAGCTGTGGCCGGCGACCGCCACGAGCACCGCCCGGTCGACCTACCCGTACGACGAACGCGCTCGGCTCGGCGAGCCGAACCACCCATCGGCCGTCACGCCCCACCCCCACCGGCCGTCACGCACCCTTGGCCGCCCCGCGCTCCGGCCTCGCCGGCCATCACGCCCCGCTCCCCGACAGTCGTCACGCGGTCGGTCACGCGCCGCCGGCGGAGCGGGCGTGGGCCGAGTCCTCGTCGGCGGGGCAGCCGACCAGGGGTGGCATCGCCGGAGCGAGGACCTCTCGGCTCCAGTCGGCCACGGTGCCGGCGTAGCCGTCGGGCGGGGCCACCTCCAGCGTCGTGGCCGAGCTTGTCACCAGGCGCGTGACGACCGGGCGGCCGTCCAGGTAGGGCGTGGCGCCCCAGAAGGCCCAGAAGTCGTCCGGCTCGATCTTCGGGTGGTCGTCGAGCCGGCGCGTGGGTCGTGCCGGGCGCTCCCGGCACCACCGCCACTGGTCGGTGAGCAGCCGGGACGCGACCGCGCGCAGGAGGTTGAGCGCGGGCAGGTCCTGGGCGCAGGCGACCTTGTCGATCGCGAGGTCCGGCAGCCCGAACCGCCGCAGCCCGAGGAGGGTGATGCGCAGGCACCCGCAGGCGGTGGGGTCGCCGCCGGGCGAATGCAGGCGGCGCGCCGCCTCGTCGACGTCGTAGCGGGTGCCGAACCACTGGTCGCCCATGCGGAACCAGCCGCGCTCGGCGCGGGCCAGGCCGTCGCGGAGGAGGACCTGCCGGGCCTGCGGGTCGATGAGGACGCCGCCCGTGGCGTCGGCGAGGGCCCGCGCCACGGCGCGCGCGACCTGCTCGCGGTGCGGCTGCTCCACGGTCAGCGCCTGGTGCACGAGCAGCATCTGGTGGGAGGACTCGCGGATGCGCCGCCGATCCTCCTCGCAGGCCAGGACGTCGTCGAGACGCCAGGTCGCCTCGCCGGCGTCGATGGTGAAGATGCCGAGCCGCGGGGACTTGAGCGCCTCGATCGCCGGCTTGCGGAACGGCTCGGGCACGCGCCACGGGACGACCGCGTAGGGGTCGGCGGGCGGCTCGCTGGTCGCGATCACATAGTGCGAGGTGACGACCTCGGGAACGGACAGCACGAAGGGGGACATGACCGTCTCCTGGTGTTCGTGGTGGACGGGCGCGCGCTCCGCGGCTCAGGCGGCGGTGCGGCGTGGTGCCTCGGGGACGTACGGCATGGCCAGGTCGACGACGTCGTTCCACCACAGGGCGGCGGGGGCGTCGAAGCCGGCGGGCGGCCCGGCGACGAGATAGGGCAGGGTGTCGCCGCCCTCGGGCGGGGCGGGCCGCAGGCGGACGCGCACGGGCGCGCCGGCGGCGCCGGCCGGCTCGGCCGCCCAGTAGCGCCACACGTCGGCGCCGTCCACGCGCGTCTCGTCGGGGATGCGGCGGCGCCGTGCGCCGGGGTTGCAGGCCAGCCACGCCCAGTGCTCGTCGAGCAGTCCCACGGCCAGGCAGCGCAGCAGCGTGATGGCCGCGAACAGGTTGCCGCCGGGGACGCCGACGGCCTCCAGCTCGGGAAGGCCGAAGCGGTGCAGCCCGGCGGTCACGAGGCGCAGATCGCCGTCCTCCTCGCCGGTGACGAAGGTCGCGAGCCAGTCGTCGGCCAGGCAGAACTCGGGATGCTCGGCACCGAACCGGAAGGCGTGCGGCAGCACCTGGTGGGACCAGGCGTCGTACACGATGCCGTCACCGGCCTCGGCGACGACCCGGGCGATCTCGCGGGCCGCCTGCGCGTGCTCGGGCTGCGAGACGGGCGGGGCGTGCCCGGTGATGACGATGTGGTGCCGGGCCTTGTCGAGGAGGTGTGCCTGCTCCGGACGCGCCCAGGCTGCGCTTCCGAGCAGGTCGGCGTAGCCGGACTCGGCCGCGGGGCGGCTGCGGAACCGCAGGAGCGACGAGCCGAGCAACTCGGCCGCTAACGGCAGTCGCACCCGGCCGCGTGCGGCGGCCTCCGGGTCGTCGAGCGGATGCGCGGTGGCCACCACGAAGGGGGCCGTCACGGACTCGGGAATCGTCAGGTCGATCATGGAAAGCCTCCGGGGATCGGTCTCCCGGTAAGCCTGTCCCGGCCCGCTCGTGCGCCGTAAGTCCCTCATCCCGGTCTGTGGATAACCCACCCTCCGGGGAGAAGGATCCTGACACGGACGTGACACGAGTCACTACTAACGATCCAGGATGCGAGACGTTACGGCACTTGCAACCTTTGTCCTATATGTTTCGGCTCATGCAATGGGCCGTGGCGACGTACGACACCGCGTTCGGGTACGTCTCCGCGCACGGGGCGCCGCTGCTCGACCTGCTCGATCCTCAGCCCGATGAGCGCATCATCGACCTGGGCTGTGGGACCGGCACGATGACCGTCGAGATCGCCGCGCGCGGCGCGGAGGTACTCGGCATCGACGAATCGGTCGAGATGGTCAACGCGGCGCGATCCGAGCACCCCCACCTGTCGTTCGCCGTGGGCGACGCCCACGACTTCGCGACCGGTGAGCGATACGACGCGGTCTTCTCCAACTCGGCGCTGCACTGGATGTCCCGCGACCCCTCGGCGGTCATCTCCCGCGTGCACGCCGCCCTCCGGCCGGGCGGACGGTTCGTCGCGGAGATGGGCGGGGCGGGCAACTGCGCCGAGCTGATCGCCGCCGTGCAGACGGCGTGGCGCGTCTTCGGCCTGCCCGAGCCCGAGCTGCCCTGGTACTTCCCCACCCCGGCCGAGTACGCCGCCCGGCTCGAGGAGGGCGGGTTCGTGATCCGGCTCATGGAGTACTCCGACCGGCCCACCCGCCTGGCAGAGTGCCCGGACGGCGCGGCCGACTGGGTCCGGCTCTTCGCGCCGGAGCTGATCGCCGAGGTCCCTCCGGAGCTCGCCGGCCCGCTCCTCGACCGGGTGAACGAACTCGCCGCACCCGCCCTGCGCCGCGAGTCCGGCTGGATGGCCGACTACGTACGGCTCCGGTTCGCCGCCGTACGCAAGCCCGGCGGCGACGAACTCGTCCAGCCGCCGATCCCCCAGGCACCGTCCACGCCTCCGCCGCCACCAGCCCCTCAGCCGCAACCCGCCCCGCACGTGCCGTCCACTCCGCAGAGCTGAACGTTCCCTCCGGCGGTCCTGGGCGGAGAGGTCGGGTTCGCGGAGAGATGGGTACTGTCGTCGGCATGGTGCGCCTGTACGACCCCGGAACCGGCCGCGTCGCTGAGGTCGTCCCGGCCCGTCCGGGAGTCCTCCGGGTGGGCTGCGCCGAAGAGCTGCGCGCCCAGGTGGTCGGCGACCTGATCCGCCGGCTCGCCGAACACCATCGGCTGCGCGCGGTGGGGATCTGGAACGCCGTGCCCGGCGCGCCGGACCTGGGGATCCGCCCCGCCCAGCTTCCGTCGGGACCGGCCGACGTGCGCGTCGGCGAGGCCGTCGGGCGCTGGGACCCGGCGCCCTGGGACGGCCTGGACCCGCTCGCCGTGCGCCTGGCGCTGCTGGAGACCCACTACCGGGTGGACGTCGCCCACACCCGGGCGGACCTGGCCCGGGCCGACGCCTCGCTCACCGCGTGGCGGCGCGGCGTCGCCGGGTGGGCCGAGTCGCCGGGACGGCCGCTCGACCGCTCGTACGTGGCCGAGGCGGTCGCGCACCTCGACGACGACCTGGACACTCCCGCCGCGCTGTCGGCGCTGTCCCGGCTCGCGACGGACGAATCGGTACCACCCGGGGCGAAATTCGAGACGGCGATCGCGCTCGACATGATCCTGGGGCTTGACCTGGTTCGGCTGGTCGGTCGCCTCTAATCAGGGAGCCGTCTCTAATACGGGATAAGTCCCGGACCGATCCACCGGTTCTTGGGAACCTCTTTTCTTGCCCCTACCGTCTCAGTAAGCTCATGAGGTAATTTGCCCCGATGCCCGGGAATTGACGATGCGATTCCGCTTGTGCGTCGGCACACTGACCCTGGTGGGCCTGCTCACAGCCTGTGGAGGCCATGCGAGCGGTGGCTTCCATCCCAGTGGGCAGGTCCTGCCGGATTCCCCCACGACCTCCTCATCCGGCACCTCCGCGCCGCAGTCCGACGGCACGGCGGGCACCGCGGACCCGGGGAGCTCCCCGGCGACCGGTGGCGGCCCGCTCCCCAGGACACCGCAGTCCGCCCTCACCGCCTACCGCGAGTATCAGCGGATGTACGAGCAGGCGTACGAGTCGAACGACACGAGCCGGCTCGACGCGGTCGCCATGGATCCCCTTCTGTCGATCATCGACAAGGACGTCGCGAACATCCAGCGACAGGGTGTCTTCTGGCGATTTCACAATGTGCTGAATCCGCGCGTTCAGGGCGGTTCCAAGGACGACTCGATCGTCGTGATCATCGACTGCGTGCGGACCCTCGGGTCGTACCGCTTCTCCGCGAAGACCGGAAAGCGGCTCGCGGCCTGGCACGACGGCAGCAACCTGTATCAGGCGATCATGCGCTACACCGACGGCACCTACAAGATCTCCGACGCGACGGAGGGCAGGAAATGCTGACCAGACGATCCTCCATCGCCGTCCTGCCGATCCTCCTCGCGGGCGGCGTCGTCGGCCTGACGACCGGGACGGCGTCCGCGGCCCCGATGTGCCTCCCCAACGCCTGCGCCCACAGCGGCGGCACCATCCCCGGCGGTGGAGGCGGCACCGGCGGTGGGGGCGGAGGCGGCGGTGGCGGGGGCGGCGACACCGGTCCCGGCCTCGGCTGCCCGACCGTGGGCGGCCAGGTGGTCTGCGCCCCCGGCGGCGCCGCGCCCCAGGCCGCACCGCACATCCCCACGATCGACCTCGTCTACGACGCCCGCGACAACCTCCAGCTGCCCGTCCCGAAGATCAGCACGGCGCCGAGCCCGCGCACGTACATCCGGATGACGACCGGCCTGTGGGTGGACGACGTGGGGAACAAGACGGCACAGGCCACGGTGCCGAATCAGCAGGTGACGGTCACCGCCACCCTGCGGAACGTGACCTGGAACATGGGCGACGGAAAGAGCGTGACCTGCACCGGGGCAACGGCGGGCACGCCCGGCGGCACGGACTGCGGGTACACCTACGACAGGTCCTCGGCCAGTCAGCCGGGCCACAAGTACACGGTCACCGCGACCCTGACTTACGACATCGCCTGGGCGTGCCAGGGCGCCGAATGCGACAGCGGCGGCGGGCCGGCCGGGCAGATGAACGGCCCCGCCGGCAACCTCGCCCTCGCGGTCGGCGAGGTGCAGACCCAGTCCCAGACCGGCTGATCCACGCCGCCAGAGGAGGAGCGACCGGTGTTCCGACCACGTCCGCGTGTCCTCGGGGGTGTCCGGTGGATCTCCGCCGGACGCCCCGTGGCCCTGCTCGCCGCCGGCGTCCTCCTCGCCGGGTGCGGCGGAGGCGGCCACAAGGCGGCGAAGTCCGCCGGGCCGTCCGCCCGTACGACGCCGGCGAGCCCGTCTCCGGCGCCGAGCTACGCGCCCGGCCGCGTGGCGGCGGCCCTGCTGTCGACCCGCGACGTCGACCCGCACGTCGCCGAGCAGCCGCTGAGCACGCCGGCCCTGAAGGACCACGCCGTCCCGTCCTGCTCGCTGTCGGCGATCAAGCCGTCGGGCAGCCCGCAGGTCAAGGCCCACGAGTTCAACACGAGCAAGTACGGCGGGGCGAACTTCGGGCAGATCGCGCTGACCTACCCGGACGCGGCCGCCGCGTCGGCCATGTTCGCGACCGTCCGCGCCAAGGTCACCGGGTGCCCGGCCAAGAAGCACGTCCCGCAGAAGACCCTCTCCGGGGACCGCGTCGCCCTCGCGCACGACGACACCTGGCGCGTCTCGGACGAGACGACGCCCGGCTGGTCGCACGTCCGCGGCTCCGAGAAGTCGCTGTTCTCACCGTCGTCCAGCGTGATCAACGTGATCTACCGCGTGTACGACTACGTGAGCCGGGGCAACGTCGTCCTGGTGTCGATGTACTGGGAGCGCGTCGGCCCGAAGGCGTCCGGGGACGGGGTCGCCAAGAAGGCGACGGCGTTGCTGACGAAGCAGCTCGGCCGCCTCACCTAAACCGGCAGGCGGCGGGACGCCACGACGAGGCCGTCCTCGTCGGCGTACAGCCATGACCCGGGCCGGAACTCCACCCCGCCGAAGACGACCGGCACGTCGGCCTCGCCCGTGCCCTCCTTGGCGCTCTTGCGCGGGTTCGAGCCCAGCGCCCTGATCCCGAGATCGAGCCCACGGAGCGCGACGACGTCGCGGACCGCGCCGTTGATCACCACGCCGGCCCATCCGCTCGCGACCGCCGACCCGGCGATCATGTCGCCCATCAGCGCGGTGCGCAGCGAGCCACCGCCGTCGATGACGAGCACGCGGCCCTCTCCCGGCGTGGCGAGGATCTTCTTGAGCAGCGCATTGTCCTCGAGGCAGCGGACGGTCGCCAGCGGCCCCGCGAACCGTTCCCGCGCCCCGTACGAGCGGAACTGCGTCTCGCAGCTCGCCAGCTCCGGACCGTACTCGTCGAACAGATCAGCCGTCGTGAAGCTCATCCACCGCATGGTAATCAGGTGTCCGGCCCGCCGGTCGGGCGGCCGATCAGGCGGGACAGGACGATGGACGTCTTGGTCTGCACGATGTTCGGTTCGTTGCGCAGCCGCTCCAGGGCCTCCTCGAGGGCCTGGATGTCGCGGGCCCGCAGGTGGATCAGCGCGTTGGCCTCCCCCGTGACCGTGTACGCGGCGACCACCTCGGGGTGCCGGCGGACGCTCGCGGAGATCTCGTCGGGGGACGTGCGCCCAGCGCAGAACAGCTCCACGAACGCCTCCGTGGTCCAGCCCAGCGCGGAGGGGTCGACGACCGCGGCGTAGCCCGTGATCACCCCGTCGTGGCGGAGCCGGTCGACCCGGCGTTTCACCGCGGGCGCCGACAGTCCGATCTGGTCGCCGATCTGGGCGAAGGACGCCCGGGCGTTCTCCAGCAGACACGCAACGATCTGCCGATCGAGGTCGTCAAGACGCAAGGATCAGACCCTCCCACGCGCATATCCGTTATTGGTGTTGCGGACATGCCGACCTTACGCTTCGAGTGGTGCCTCACCAACCACCTGGGCGCGATATCGGGCCCGCATTGCCAGGAGAACCACATCGATGACGATGCAGACCCTTGCCCGCGACGGCGCGGGCATCTCGGCGGGGCAGCCGGCACGGACCTACCTGATGTGCCCGCCGACCTACTTCGACGTCCGATACGCGATCAACGCGTGGATGGACCCCAAGACCCCCGTCGACCGTGACCGGGCCCGCCACGAGTGGGAGCACCTGCGCGCCACGTACGTCTCACTCGGGCACACCGTGCACGTGCTGCCGCCCGTCCCGGGCCTGCCGGACATGGTGTTCGCCGCGAACGGCGCGACCGTCGTGGGCGGCATGGTGCTGGGCGCGAGGTTCCGCCACGCCGAGCGCGCCGCCGAGGCCGACGCGCACCGGGCGTGGTTCGAGGAGCACGGCTACCGCCGCGTCCGGGCGGCCGAGCACGTCAACGAGGGCGAGGGCGACTACGCCTTCGCCTACCGCGCGATCGTGGCGGGGCACGGCTTCCGTACGGACCCGGTCGCGCACAACGAACTGCACGACGCCTTCGGGCTGCCCGTGGTCAGCGTGCGGCTCGTCGACCCGCGCTTTTACCACCTCGACACGGCGCTGTGCGTGATCGACCCGTTCACGGCGGCGTACTACCCGGGGGCCTTCGACGAGGACGGCCTGATCAAGCTCAAGACGCTGTTCCCCGAGCTGATCGAGGCCACCGAGGGGGACGCCCTCGCGTTCGGCCTCAACGCGGTCAGCGACGGACGTCACGTGATCGTCCCGGACGACGCCATCACGCTGATCGCCCGGCTCACGGAGCGTGGCTACCAGGTCATCCCGATCGAGATGACCGAGCTGCGCAAGGCGGGAGGCGGCCCGAAGTGCTGCACTCTCGAACTCCGCCCGTAGCAGGAACAATGGGACTCGGGAGACCCCGCGGGTCCGAGAAGGAGCACCGGTGAACACGAAGGAGCTGCGGGCGCTGTCGGAGGAGCACAGCGCGCACAACTACCACCCGTTGCCGATCGTCATCGCCGAGGCCGAGGGCGCCTGGGTGACGGACGTCGAGGGCAAGCGGTATCTCGACATGCTCTCGGCGTACTCCGCGGTCAACTTCGGGCACCGCCACCCGCGGCTGGTCGAGGCCGTGCGGCGGCAGCTCGACCGGGTGACGCTGGTCAGCCGGGCGTTCGACCACGACCAGTTCGGGCCGTTCGTGGCGGAGCTGGCCGAGCTGGCCGGCAAGGACATGGTCCTGCCGATGAACAGCGGCGCCGAGGCCGTCGAGACGGCGCTGAAGACCGCCCGCAAGTGGGGCTACGAGGTCAAGGGCGTGCCCGCCGAGCAGGCGAACATCGTCACGTTCGAGGGCAACTTCCACGGCCGTACGACCACGATCGTCAGCTTCTCCACCGACCCGGACGCGCGGAACTCCTACGGTCCGTTCACGCCGGGCTTCCGCACCGTGCCGTACGGCGACGTCGAGGCGCTGCGCGCGGCCGTCGACGAGAACACCGTCGGCGTGCTCGTCGAGCCGATCCAGGGCGAGGCCGGCGTGAACGTCCCGCCGAGCGGGTTCCTGACGGCGGTGCGCGAGATCTGCACGGCGCGGGGCGCGCTGATGCTCGCCGACGAGATCCAGTCGGGCCTGGGCCGTACCGGCACGACCTTCGCCGTCGAGCACGAGAACGTCGTGCCGGACGTCTACATCCTCGGCAAGGCCCTGGGCGGCGGCATCCTGCCGGTCTCGGCGGTCGTCGCGGACCGCGACGTGCTGGGCGTCTTCAAGCCCGGCCAGCACGGGTCGACGTTCGGCGGCAACCCGCTCGCCTGCGCGGTGGCGCGCGAGGTCATCGCCATGCTGAAGACCGGAGAGTTCCAGGAGCGGTCCCGCACGCTCGGCGCGCACCTGCACGCGCGCCTCGGCGGACTGCCGTCCGACCACGTCCGCGAGGTGCGCGGGCGCGGCCTGTGGGCGGGCGTCGAGCTGAACGGCAAGGCCCGTCCGGTCAGCGAGAGGCTCATGGAGCTGGGCGTGCTGGCGAAGGAGACGCACGAGACGACCCTCCGGCTGGCGCCGCCCCTCGTGGTGAGCCAGGAGGACCTCGACTGGGCCCTCGACCAGCTGGAGGCCGTGCTCACCGAGGTGTGACGGTCGTTCCGGCCGACCGCCTGCGGAGGCCCGGTCCCTCGGGGGCCGGGCCTCCGCTTTACCTGTTTGTGGCCATAAATCGGATTGCAGCCGCCAGACGATGACCTTATAGTCCAACTGGATTATTCAGTACGGATTAGAAACGGGGCCATGTCACGACCGCTCACGCCTCTCGCACTCGCGGTGCTCAGCCTGCTCAGCGAGGAGCCCATGCACCCGTACGAGATGCAGCAGCGCATCCGGGACTACTCAATCGATCACGTGGTCAAGGTCGCGCACGGGTCGCTGTATCACACGGTGGAACGGCTCGCCGGCCAAGGCCTGATCGAGCCCGTCGAGACGACGCGGGAGGGCCGCCGTCCGGAGCGCACGGTCTACGCGATCACCGAACATGGGCGCGAGGAGGCGTATTCCCGTCTTCGGGAATTCCTGCGCCACCCCGCGCAGGAGTACCCGATCTTCGACATGGCGCTGTCGTTCCTGGGGATGCTGCCGCCAGAGGAGGCGGCCCAGTTGCTCGACCGCCGGGCCGTCCGGATCGAGGCGCAGCTGGCAGCGCACGACACGGTCCTCGCAAACCTGGCGAAGCAGGGCCTCGAACGCGTGGCGCTGATCGAGCTGGAGTTCTGCAACGCGCGGCTGCGCTCCGAGTTCGCGTTCGTCAACGCGCTGAGCGAGGACATCAAGAACGGCCGGATGACGTGGCGGCCCCCCGGCCGCCGAAACGGGGAGAACAACGACAAATGAAGAAATGGCACGGTAACCCCTGGGCGATCCTCGTGACGCTCAGTCTCGGGTTCTTCATGACACTGCTGGACCTCACGATCGTGAACATCGCGATGCCCAGCATGATCGACAAGCTGAACGCGTCGCTGGACGAGGTCCTCTGGGTGGTCAACGCCTACGTCCTCATCCTCGCGGTCCTGCTGATCACCGCGGGCCGGCTGGGCGACCTGCGCGGCCAGCGCACGCTGTTCATCGGCGGGGTGGCCATCTTCACCATCGCCAGCCTGCTCTGCGGGGTCTCCCAGAACCCCGCCGAGCTGATCGCCGCCCGCGCCGTTCAGGGCCTGGGCGCGGCCATGCTCATGCCGCAGACGATGGCGATCATCATCGCCACCTTCCCCGCCGAACGCCGAGGCGCCGCGCTGGGCATCTGGGGAGCGGTCGCGGGCGTCGCGACCATCGCCGGACCGACCCTCGGCGGGCTCCTGGTCACCGCCTTCGACTGGCGGTGGATCTTCTTCGTCAACCTGCCCATCGGCGTGATCGTGCTGTTCCTGGCGTTCACCGTGATCCCCGGCGTCCGCGTCGAGCGCACGCACCGTCTCGACCTCACCGGCGTGCTGATCGCCACGGTCGCGCTGTTCTGCCTCGTGTTCGCCCTCACCGAAGGACAGCGGTACGACTGGAACGGCGTCATCTGGGCCCTGTTCGCCGCGGCGGCCGTCGTGTTCGCCGTCTTCCTCGTGCAGCAGCGCGGCCGGCAGGACCGCGAGCCGCTGGTCCCGTTCGCCCTGTTCCGGGACCGCAACTTCACGGTCATGAACTTCGTCGGCGCCATCGTGTCGATCGGGATGATCGGCATGTTCCTGCCGCTGACCATCTACCTGCAGTCGGTGCTCGGCTTCAGCGCGCTCAAGGCCGGCCTGGTGATGGCGCCGTCCTCGGTCGTGTCGATGTTCCTCGCGCCGGTCGCCGGACGGCTTTCCGACAAGATCGGCGGCAAGTTCATCCTCATGGCCGGCCTCGCGCTGTACGGGATCGGCATGGGCTGGGTCGTGCTGATCGCCAGCGCCGGCACCCACTGGCCGGCCTTCGTGCCCGGGCTGGTCGTCGCCGGTGTCGGCATCGGCGGCGTGTTCGCGCCGATGGCCACCGAGGCCATGCGCGGGGTCGACCCCCGGATGGCCGGCGCGGCCTCCGGCGTCAACAACACCATCCGGCAGGTCGGTTCCGTGGTCGGCAGCGCCGCGGCGGGCGCCATCCTGCAGAACCAGCTCGCCTCCCACCTCCGCGAGGAGGCCGTGAAGCGGGCCGGTCAGCTCCCCGCCCAGGCCCGCGCCCCGTTCATCGACGGGTTCAAGAAGGCCGCCAAGGGCGGTCTCGAGGTGGGCGCCGGGCAGACCGGCGCGGCCCAGCACCTCCCGCGGAACCTCCCCCAGCAGGTCGTCGACCAGATCACCCACGCCGCCCAGAGCGTCTTCGCGCACGGGTTCGTCGGCGCGATGAAGCCGACGATGACCCTGCCGATCATCCTGGTGTTCGTCGGATCCCTCTCCTGCCTCGCGATGCGCGGGTACCGCGGCAAGACCGCGAAACGCTCTCCCGAGACGGTCGAGGCGGCCACCGGCTGACCGAGGCCCGGGTGCGCGCCCGCGCGGGCACGCACCCGGTCCGGAGCATGTGCGGCGAAATCGTCCCGTCGCCGTACGGGCCGTTCCCCCGCTCGGCTCGGCGTTCAGTCCCTCGGCGGGACGCCCTGCGGGAGCCACGGCCGCGCCGGCCGGGTGGCCACCGCGGCGGCGACGGCGGCGATCGCCCCGCCGAAGATGAAGACGTACCCGCCGGTGGTGCCGGTGACGATGAGGTCGCCTTCCGGGCGCCGGCTCGACAGCAGGACGACGACGATCAGCCACGGGACGGCGATCGCGGCCACGCCGAGCCGGCCGCTCATCCCCCACCCCGCGAAGCGGAAGGCCGCGAACTCGACGAGGGACAGCAGGATGGCGGCCACCGGAACGCTCCCGGCCGTCCAGGAGAACTCGAACGATCCCACCACGCCGAGGAACAGACCCAGCACGGCGAGCGCGCCGTACGCGGCGCCGGTCACCAGCCCCGGCTCACTCGCCGGCCCCTGAGGGGCAGGGACACCCGTCTCCTGAGGGGCGTGAGGGCCCGTCCATCCGTCCACAGCGGGTCAGGCTACCGGCTCACCGAGACCGGACTCACGCCCGTCCTCACCCAGCGGCCCCGACTCCCCGAGGCCGGACGCACGCAGCGGCCCCGGCTCACCAAGACCGGACTCACGGCCGTCCTCACCGAGCGGCCCCGGCTCACCGGCCAGCAGCGTGTAGTACTCGACGCCCGGGAGCGGCTGCCCGATGTCGTTGGACAGCGCGAAGTACGGCGGATCGACGGTGAGCTGCGTCCGGTGCGCCCGCATCGCGGCCTCCTTGGCCGGCAGGTGGTCGCGGGCGTCGACGCGCGTGGTCACCTGCTCGTCGGGCACGCCGAAGCCGAAGTCGGACACGGACTCGACGCGCTGGAACGGCCCCCGGCCGACCCCTTCCTCGAGCACCGACAGGGGCACCGCGGTGGCGTAGAACCGCGACGGCCGCCACGGCGCGCCCGCGCCGAAGGACGGGTCCGCAGCGCGCTCGAACGCCCGCCACGCGACCCTGTGCGCCTGGATGTGGTCCGGATGGCCGTAGAAGCCGTTGGCGTCGTAGGTGACGATCACCTGGGGCCTTACCTCGCGCACGACCGCGACGAGCTCGGCCGCGGCCTCGTCGACGTCGGCCCGCCAGAAGCACCGGGGATGGTCGTTGGCGGCCATGCCCATCATCCCGGAGTCGCGCCAGCGGCCCGTGCCGCCGAGGAACCGGTGGTCCGTCACGCCGAGGGCGGCGCACGCCCGCGCGAGCTCGCCGACGCGGTACTCCCCCAGCGCGTCACCGTCCAGGTGGCGCAGCTCCTCGGGGACGATGTCGCCCTCCTCCCCGCGCGTGCAGGTGACCAGGCAGACGTGGGCGCCCTCGGCGGCGTACTTCGCCATGGTCGCCCCGGTCTCGATCGACTCGTCGTCGGGATGGGCGTGCACGAACAGAATGCGCAGGTCGGCCATGACCGAACACGTTATCCGGCGGCGGGATTGGTCGCCTGGCCGGTCGGCCCCTTCCCGCCCGTGCCGTCGCCGGTGCCTCCGGTGCTGCCTCCGGTGGGCTTCGAGCCGCCCGTCGGCTTATCGGTCGGGGTCGTGCCGCCGCTCGGCTCGCCCGTGGGCGAGCTCGTCACCGTATGGGTGGCGGTGGGCCGGTGGGACGTCGGCCGCTGGGTGTGCGACGGCTCGTGCCGCGTGGTCGGCGCGGGCTGTTTCGGCTGGTCGGTGCCCTCCGACGGCCCGCTGGAGCTCTCGACGGTCTGCCCCGGTCCGTGGTCGCCGGTGGTATTGGCGCGGTGCGAGGCCGCCCAGACGATCATGGCGGCGATCCCCATCGCCAGCACCAGACCGGCCACCGCCGCCAGGACCATCCGGGGCGACATCCCACGGCGGTCCGCGGCGCCCGGATGCGTCATCCCCGGGTAGTGCGCCATGGTCGGCGGGCCGCCGGCCGCCCCCATCGCGCCCAGACCGGCGCCCGCGACCGTGGGCGCGGCCGGGGTGACCGGCGTGGTCGGCGTGGTCGGCGCCGCGCCGGCCATCCTCGTCTCGGCGAACGCGGCGCCCTGGTCCAGGATCGCCGTCTGCGGGCCGCCGCCCGGCATCGGAGCGGCCGGCGTGACGCCCTCCTGGCCGAGCAGCAGCATCAGCAGCTGCTGGGCGGTCGGGCGCGCGGCCGGGTCCTTGGCGAGGCAGGCGGCGATGATGCCGCGCAGCGGCTCCTGCACGCCGCCGAGGTCCGGCGGCTCGCTCAGGATGCGGTTGATCACCGCCATCACGGTGTCCTGCCCGAACGCCGCGGCGCCGGTGGCGGCGTACACCATCGTCGAGCCCCAGGCGAAGATGTCCGCCTTCGCGGTGATCTCCTTGCCGGTGAGCTGCTCGGGCGCCATGTAGGCGGGCGTGCCGATGGCGGAGTTGGTCATCGTCGCGGCCGAGTCGAGGGCCTTGGCGATGCCGAAGTCGATGACGCGGGGGCCGTCGGGGCCGATCAGGACGTTCTGGGGCTTGAAATCACGGTGGACGATCCCCGCCTGGTGGATCGCGACGAGCGCGGTGACCGTGCCGATGGCCAGGCGCTCGAGCTCGGCCTCGGAGCGCGGGGACTCACTGGTGACGAGCTGCTGCAGCGATGGCCCGGGAACGAACTCGCTGACGATGTAGGGCCGGTCGCCGTCGACGTCGGCCTCCAGCACCTGGGCGGTGCAGAACCGGGCGACGCTCTTGACGGCGGCCAGCTCCCGCAGGAACCGGCCGCGCGCGGTGTCGTCCTGGGCGAGGTCGCCGCGGAGCAGCTTGACGGCCACCGGGTCTCCGGAGGCGGAACGGCCGAGGTAGACGGTCCCCTGGCCGCCTTCCCCCAGGCGACCCGTTATCTCGTACGACCCCAGCCTGTCCGGGTCACCGGGCTTGAGGGGACGGGCGTCGGGCATCAAGACTCCTGGGGGAAACGGCACGTGGATGGGAACAGTCTTCCGCATGACCGGCGGACTTGCACGGAGCATTCACACGCTCCTGGCAGGATCGAGGCATGACGACGAGCTTTCCCCGGCAGAGCGCGCGTACACGGCGGTTCACGCTCGGAGCCCCGCGCGGTTTCCAGGTCTCTCCCGACGGTTCACGGGTGGTGTTCCTCCGCTCACGAGGGGGCACCGATCCGGTCACGTGCCTGTGGGCGCTCGACGTCCCCGGCGACGGCGCGGAGGCCAAGGAGCGCCTCATCGTCGACCCGCGCGCCCTCGACCTGCCCGGCGAGGAGGACCTGCCGGCCGAGGAGCGGGCCCGCCGCGAGCGCGCCCGTGAGCAGGCGGGCGGCGTGGTCGCGTACGCCGCCGACGAGCGGCTCTCGCTCGCCGCGTTCGCGCTGTCGGGGCGGCTGTTCGTCACCGACCTCGACGCGGAGGTCCGGCCTCTGGACGCGGCCGTCCCCGTCTTCGACCCGCGCCCGGACCCGAGCGGGACCCGCGTCGCGTACGTCTCCGGGCGCGCGCTGCGCGTGATCGAGGTCGCCACCGGCGCCGACCGCGCGCTGGCCGAGCCGGAGGACGAGCAGGTCTCGTACGGCCTCGCGGAGTTCATCGCCGCCGAGGAGATGCAGCGCATGCGCGGGTACTGGTGGGCGCCCGACGGCACCGCGATCCTGGCCGCCCGCGTCGACGAGTCGCCGGTGCGCCGGTGGCACATCGCCGACCCCGCCAACCCGGCGGCGGCGCCCCGCGAGGTCGGCTACCCGGCCGCCGGCACGCCGAACGCCGACGTCTCCCTCGTCGTCCTCGGGCTCGACGGCGGGCGGCAGGCGGTCGAGTGGGACCGGGCCGCGTTCCCGTACCTCGTCACCGCCCGCTGGGACTCCCGCGGCGTCCTGCTCGTCGTCCAGACCCGCGACCAGAAGACGATGCGGATCCTCGAGGCCGACCCCGAGACCGGCCGGACCACGCTCGTCCGCGAGGACACCGACCCGGTCTGGCTGGACATCGTGCCGGGCGTGCCCGCCCGCACCGCGAACGGCGACCTGGTGTGGGCCGCCGAGGACGGGCACGACGCGCGCGGCCTCATCGTCGGCGGCGAGCGCGTGACCCCCGACGACCTGCACGTGCGCTCGGTGCTCGACGTGGACGGCGACACCGTCCTGTTCACCGCCTCCGAGGAGCCGACCGAGATCCACGCCTGGGCGTACGGCCCCGGCGGCCTGAGCCGGGTGAGCGACGGCTCGGGCGTCTTCGGCGCGCGGCGACGCGGCGGCACCACCGTCGTCACCGGCAGCCGGCTCGACCGGTTCGGCGTGGAGACGACGGTGCTGCGCGACGGCCGGCCGGTCGGCCGGATCGCCTCGCACGCCGAACAGCCGTCCCTCGACGTCGGGGTGACCCTGATCCGCGCCGGCGAGCGTGAGCTGCGCACCGCGGTGTTGCTCCCGACGGGGTACACCGGGGACGATCCGCTTCCGGTCCTGATGGACCCGTACGGCGGGCCGCACGCCCAGCGCGTCATGGCCGCGCGCCGCGCCTTCGCCGAGCCGCAGTGGCTCGCCGACCAGGGGTTCGCGGTCGTGGTCGCGGACGGGCGCGGCACCCCGGGCCGCGGCGGCGCGTGGGAGCGGGCCGTCCACAAGGACCTCGCGGACCCGGTGCTGGACGACCAGATCGCGGCGCTGCGCGGGGCGGCCGAGCGCTTCCCCCTCGACCTGTCGCGGGTGGGCATCCGGGGCTGGTCGTTCGGCGGATACCTCGCCGCGCTCGCGGTCCTGCGCCGGCCGGACGTCTTCCACGCCGCGATCGCCGGCGCGCCGGTCACCGACTGGACGCTGTACGACACGCACTACACCGAGCGCTACCTCGGCCACCCGGGCGAGGACCCCGAGCCGTACGAGAAGACCGACCTGACGCGGGCCGCGTCCGGAGGCGCCGACGTCACCCGGCCGCTGCTGCTCATCCACGGGCTGGCCGACGACAACGTCGTCGCCGCGCACACGCTTCGGCTGTCCTCCGCCCTGCTGGCCGCGGGCCGCCCGCACAGCGTGCTGCCGCTGTCCGGGGTCACGCACATGACGCCGCAGGAGGTCGTCGCCGAGAACCTTCTGCTGCTGCAGATACGGTTCCTGAAGGAAGCGCTCGCGTGACCGTTGCTCCGGCGCCCCGGAGCGGGCACCATTCTTCCGACGGTGCGATGGGCACCCCGACCCCCGACGAGACGTGAGCGAGATAATCGAGCATTCGACCTCGGTCGTTCCCGGCGACGGGAAGCTGGAGATCCTGCTGATCGAGGACGACCCGGGCGACGCCTTCCTCTTCGAGGAACTCCTCGACGAGGAGCTGCCGGACGCCCACATCATCCAGGCGCGCACGCTCCGCGAGGCCCGGGAGCGGCTGCACCCGGGCGTCCACTGCGTCGTGGCCGACCTGTCGCTGCCCGACGCCGAGGGGCTCGACCTGCTGCGCGCGGTGCTCGACATGGCTCCGCGCTCGGCCGTCCTCGTCCTGACCGGACGCAGCGACGCGGCGGTGGGCGTCGCCGCCGTGGCCGCCGGCGCCGAGGACTACCTGATCAAGCACGAGGTCGACGGGCCACTGCTGGCCCGCTCCATCCGGTACTCCCTGGAGCGCAAGCGCGCCGAGGACTCCGAGCGGCAGCTCATGGAGGCCGAGCTGCGCAGCGAGGAGAACGCCCGGATCGAGCTGGGGCTCCTGCCGGTCCCGCTGATCGACGACACGGAGCTGCATCACCACACGCGCTACCGCCCCGGCCGCGAGCGCGCCCTCCTCGGCGGCGACTTCTACGACACGGTGCAGACCGCCGACGGCACCGTCCACCTCGTCATCGGCGACGTCTGCGGGCACGGCCCGGACGAGGCCTCCCTCGGCGTCCGCCTGCGGATGGCCTGGCGCACGCTGGTGCTGGCCGGGCACACCGGCATGGACCTGCTGGGCACGCTCGACACGGTCCTGTGCCACGAGCGCTGGTCGGAGGAGATCTTCACGACGCTCAGCATGGTCACGATCGCACCCGACCGGCAGCGCGCGCGATTCCACATGGCGGGCCATCCCGCGCCGCTGCTGTTCGGCGAGACCGCGGCCACGGCGCTGCCCGACGACGCGTACGGCCCGGCGCTCGGCCTGTTCCCCGGCTCCGAATGGCCGGCCGCGGAGGTCGAGCTGACCGGCCACTGGTCGCTCATGCTGTACACCGACGGGCTGATCGAGGGCCGCGTCGGCGGCGGACCCGACCGCCTCGGCACCGAGGGCCTGGTCGAGATGGCCTCCGGCGCGCGCGCCCAGGGGCTCACCGGCGACCTGCTCATCGACCACCTCGTCGCCGAGGTGGAGGCCCTCAACGGCGAGGCGCTCACCGACGACCTCGCCGTGGTGATGCTGTCCGGAAAGGCCCCCCGGTGACGACTCCCTCGATACGCCGCCCGCGCCAGCCGACGCTGCAGGTGGACGCCGAGGGCGTACCCAGGTTCGGCGTCGGCCACTGGTACGGCCTCGGCATCGTCCTCCTGCTGCTCGCGGTCGTCGCCGTCGGCACCGTCATCGGGCTGGCGGTCCGGGACGGCGCCTCGGCCCGCACCACGCTGCTCCGGCACATCGACCCTGCCGTGCTGCAGTCCGGCCGGCTCAGCACGTCCATCGCGGCGGAGGTCGGCGCGGTGCGCGCGTACACGCTGACCGGCGCCGCGACGGGCCCCGCGGACTACCGGAGCGCCGAGGCCGAGACCTCCGCCGCCATCGCCGAGACGACGCGGCTGCTGCGCGACACCCACGACGCCGGGCCGGCCCGCGCCGGGCTCACCGAGGTCGGCTCCCGGCTGGCCTCCTGGCGGCACGACTACGCCGACCCGGTGATCACCAAGACGGGGAAGCCGTCCGAGGTCCTGGGCGAGCAGCGGTTCGCCGCGGTCCGCGACGCGGTCGCGGCCGAGCGCACCCGGCTCGCCGCGTTGCAGCACCGCGCCGCCGACCGGCTGAACGACCAGGTGGACCGGCTGTACGAGACCCTGCTCGGCGGCGCGATCGCCCTGGTCGTGGGCGCCCTCGGGCTCACCCTCCTGATCCGGCGCACCGTCCTGCGTCCCGTGTCCGCGCTGACCGGCCAGGTCCGCCGTGTCTCCCAGGGCGACCTGACGCATCCGCTGCAGGTCTCCGGGCCGGCCGAGATCGCCGAGCTGGCCGCGCACATCGACGCGATGCGCAACCACATCCTGGAGGAATGGCGGGAGGCGTCCGAGGCGCGCGCCAAGCTCGACGAGCAGACCCAGGAGCTCCGCCGCTCCAACGCCGAGCTGGAGCAGTTCGCCTACGTCGCCAGCCACGACCTGCAGGAGCCCCTGCGCAAGGTCGCGAGCTTCTGCCAGATGCTCGAACGCCGCTACTCCGACGTCCTCGACGACCGCGGCCGGCAGTACATCGACTTCGCCGTCGACGGCGCCAAGCGCATGCAGTCGCTCATCAACGACCTGCTGAACTTCTCCCGGGTCGGCCGGGTGACCCGCGACATGGCGGTCGTGGACTGCGAGACGGTCCTGCAGCGGGCCATGGACAACCTCGGCCTCGCCCGCTCCGAGTCGGACGCGGGCATCAGCTGGGACCCGCTGCCCAAGGTGACCGGCGACGCGCCCCTGCTGACCCAGCTGTTCCAGAACCTCATCGGCAACGCCATCAAGTTCCGCAGCGACGAGGCGCCGCGCGTGCACGTCTCGGCCCGCCGCGCCGACGAGGTCTGGGAGTTCGCCTGCAGCGACAACGGCATCGGCATCGACGCCGCGTACGCCGACCGGATCTTCCTCATCTTCCAGCGCCTGCACCCCAAGGACGAATACGCCGGGACCGGGATCGGGCTGGCGTTGTGCAAGAAAATCGTCGAATACCATGGCGGGCGCATCTGGCTGGAAACCGAGCCGGAGCAGCGGGGCACCACGATCCGGTGGACGCTGCCCGCGATCGACGAGCCCGCCATCGACGACGACAGCACGGAGAACTCCGAGCAATGACCGACGTGATCATCCGCCCGATCGAAGTGCTCCTCGTCGAGGACGATCCCGGTGACGTCGTGCTGACCAAAGAGGCGTTCGACGACAACAAGGTCAGCAACAAGCTGTCGATCGTGAGCGACGGCGAAGAGGCGATGCGGTTCCTGCGGCGGGAGGGTGACTACGCCGACGCGCCCCGCCCCGACCTGGTGCTCCTCGACCTCAACCTGCCGCGCATGGACGGCCGGCAGGTGCTGGAGGAGGTCAAGGCCGACGAGGCGCTGCGCACGATCCCGGTCGTCGTCCTCACCACCTCCGAGGCCGAAGAGGACATCCTCCGCAGCTACCGGCTGCACGCCAACGCCTACGTCACCAAGCCCGTCGACTTCGACCAGTTCATCAAGGTCGTCCGGCAGATCGACGACTTCTTCGTCAGCGTGGTCAAACTCCCCCGCTCCTGACGCGGGCGACGCGGACCCCGCCGGCCGAGGCCGTTCAGCCGAACGAGACCCCAGAGGCTTGGCGCGTAACACCTGACGGTGTTCCTGCGGCCGACGGTGTCGACGCCGCTAGAGTCGGCCGATGCGTGATCATTTCTGGAGCTTCTATCTGCTCGAGATGTCCCTCCACCGTGCCGGCTACGAGCACTGCCATCTCTATCTGGTGCCCGAACCGAAAGGGATCGAGGCCATTCTGGAGAGTGTCTACGATCCGGCCGACGACTGGCGCACACCCATGCCGGAGTACGGCGAGACCGTGGCCGCGTGGGTGGTGCAGAAGGGTGTGCTGACCGATGGCATCGACCTGCGTCCGCACCTCGCCGGTCACCAGGACGGCGCACGGCGGACGTTCGCGGAGATCGCCGAGTGCAACGGCGCCGTGGAGCAGAGCCCGGTGACGGACATCCGGATCGATCGGACCTCCATCGCCGCGGCGCTGCCCGCGCTCTCTGAGCCGGTCGCCGGCTCGGACGCCGGTGCGGAGGAGCCCGAGGACGGCTACCGGTTCCGCCTGGACGGACCGCGCCCTCTGCCCGAGTTGGACAGCTATATCGACACTCTCCTTGAGGATTGGGCGGAGGACGAGGTCGACGAAGAGGAGGACGAGGAGTACTTCGCCCCCGGCCTCGAGTACGGGGAGAACGTCCTGACCTGATCGGCGAGCCGGAGCCGTGAGTGCGCGCGTGGAGATCGCCCTTCCCGCTCGGCCGTGGCGAGGCCGGTCAGACGTGGCCCTGGCCGTGCCAGGACCGCCAGAGGGCGGCGTAGGAGCCGTCCCGGGCGATCAGGTCGTGGTGGCCGCCGAGCTCGATTATCCGGCCGTCCTCCACGACGGCGACGCGGTCGGCGTCGTGGGCGGTGTGCAGCCGGTGCGCGATGGCCACGACCGTACGGCCGTCGAGCACCGCCGACAGGCTGCGTTCGAGGTGCCGGGCGGCGCGCGGGTCCAGCAGCGAGGTCGCCTCGTCCAGCACCAGCGTGTGGGGATCGGCCAGGACGAGACGGGCGAGCGCGAGCTGCTGCGCCTGGGCCGGTGACAGCGCCGTGTTGCCGGTGCCGACCTCGGTGTCCAGCATCGCGCGCGCCCACGACGCGTCCACCGCGTCGAGTGCCCGCGCCAGCTCCTCGTCGGTCGCGTCCGGCCGGGCCAGCACCAGGTTGTCGCGCACCGTACCCCGGAACACGTGGTGCTCCTGGGTGACCAGGGCGACGTTGCGGCGCAGGTCCTCCAGCGGCAGGTCGACCAGCGGCACCCCGCCGACGGTGACCGCCCCGGTGCGGGGCCGCAGCACGCCGGCGAGCAGACGGCCGAGGGTGGACTTGCCCGCGCCGCTCGGCCCCACCATGGCGAGCCGTTCTCCGGGTCGCAGGCGCAGGTCGACCCCGTGCAGCACGTCCTGGCCGTCCCGGTAGGAGTACCGGACCGCGTCGACCGCCATCCGCTCGCCGTCGGGCCGCTCGTCGCTCGGCACGCGGTCCGCCGGCACCTCGGAGACGCCCAGCAGCCGGGCCAGGGACGCGCCGCCGACCTGCAGCTCGTCGACCCAGGACAGGAACCGGTCGAGCGGGTCGATGAGCTGCTGGACGTACAGCGTGGCGGCGGTGACCTGGGCGAGCGACGCCAGGCCATGGAGGTAGAAGAGCCCGCCGATCAGCAGCGTCGCCGCGACCGGGAGCACGTAGCCGATCTCCACCAGCGGGAACCACACCAGGCGCAGCCCGAGGGTGTACCGCTCGGCCTTCCACGCGCCGGCGAGGTCGGCGTCGGTCCGCGCGACGCGGCGGCCCTCCAGGCGAAGCGCCTCGATGGTGCGCGCGCCGTCGACCGTCTCGGTGAGCCCGGAGGTCACGCCGCCCCACGCCTCGTTCTCCCAGAGGTACCCGCCGCGGGCCCGTTTGAGATACCACCGGGTGCCGCACCACAGCAGCGGCACCCCGACGAGGCACGGCAGCGCCAGCAGCGGCCCGACGAGGACCAGCGCGCCCACCGCGAACGCGCCGGTGACCATCGCGATCAGCGTCTCGGGCACGGCGTGCCGCACCGTACGGGCGAGGGCGTCGACGTCGCGTGCCGTACGGGTGACCAGGTCGCCGGTACCGGCCCGCTCGACCGTGGACAGCGGCAGCTCCAGGACCCGGTCGACGAACTCCTCGCGCAGTCGCGCCAGGACCTTCTCGCCCAGCCGCGCGGACATGAACACGGCGTACCGCAGCAGCACGCCCTGCGCGACGACGAAGACCAGGATGGCGATCGCGATCCGGTCGACCGTCACGTGCGAGGACCCGTCCCGTACGTTCTGCACGAGCTCACCGAGGAGGCGCGGGGCGACCAGCCCGGCGATCGCGGCGAGGCCGTGCAGGCCGAGCACGACGGTGAGCTCTCGCGGATAGGCGAGCGTCAGCCGCCGCGCGTACGCCCGCACCTGGGCGGCCGAGGCGACCGGCAGGATCCGCGCGGCCCCTGGCGCGTCGCGCCCCTCGCCCGGCCGCCGGGTCTCCTCGTCGGTCCGGTCACCGCGCTCTTCCGCCGCGACGTCCTTCCCCTGGAGTCTCTCTTCGACGATCTCCGTCGTGACGTCGAGCCCCTCCGGCACGATCATGGCTCCTCTCGGGTCACGGTGGTGGCGTAGGCGGGCTCGGCGGTGAGCAGGTCGTGGTGGCGGCCCGTCGCCGCGGCCTTGCCGTCCCGGACGAAGATCACCTCGTCCGCGTGGTCGAGGACGAGCGGGCTGGTCGTGCACACGACCGTCGTGCGCCCCTCGCGGTGCCCCCCGAGGCGGCCCGCGATCCTGGCCTCGGTGTGGGCGTCGACCGCCGACGTCGGCTCGACGAGGACGAGGACGTCCGGGTCGGCGACGAGGGCACGGGCGAGCCGGAGCCGCTGCTGCTGGCCGCCGGAGAACTCCCGGCCGCCCTCGGCGACCGCCGAGTGCAGGCCGTCCGGCAGCTCGTCGACGACGTCCTCCGCGCACGCCGTGCGCAGTGCCGCGCGGACGGCCGGCTCCGGCGCGCCGCCGGGGCCGCCGAGCTCGTCCAGCAGCCGCCCGGAGAACAGCCGCGCCTCGTTGTCGGCGACCAGGATCGCCTCGCGCACGGACGGCAGGGACAGCTCCCGCAGGGGGACGCCGCCCCACGTGACCGCCCCGTCGGCGAAGCGGCCGAGCCGGTCCGCGATGGCCTGGGCGTCCTCCGGAGCGGTCGCGGCGATCGCGGTGAGTCGCCCGGGCCGTACGACGACGCCGGACTCCCCGTCGACCAGGTCGCCGCCGGCCGGGGACCGGGTCCCCAGGTCGGGCGGCTCGGGGGTCATCCGGAGGATCCGCACGACCCGGCGCGCGGCGACGTGCGCCTTGGTGAGCTTGTCGGCCGCCTCGGTGAGGGTCCGCAGCGGGTCGACGAGGAAGACCGCGTATCCGTAGAAGGCGACCAGCTCGCCGGTCGTGATCTCGCCGTTCAGGGCGAACCGCGCCCCCGCCCACGTGACCAGCGCGACCAGCAGGCCGGGCAGCAGCACCTGCGCGCCGTCCAGAAGGGACTCGGTGCGCGCGACGCGGACGCCGGCCGCGCGGACCGTCTGGGACTCCTCGCGGTACCGCGCGGCGAACACCTGCTCGCCGCCGATCCCGCGCAGCACGCGCAGCCCCGCGACGATGTCGCCCGCGCGGGTGGCCAGCTCGCCCTGCAGCTCGCGCTGGTGCTGCTGGTACCGGTGCAGCGGGCGCAGCAGCGGGCCCACCACGAAGGCCAGCAGCGGCACTCCGGCCAGCACGATCAGGCCGAGCCGCCAGGAGGTCGTCAGCAGGACCGCGCCCGCCACGCCGATCGAGACGACCGCGCCGCTGCCGCGCCCGAAGATGTCCATCGCCGAGCCGATGTGGGAGATGTCGGCGATCCCGACGCTGACGACCTCGCCGCTCGCGAGCCGATTCGGCAGCGTCGCTCCGAGCCGGGCGGCCTGGCGGGTCGTCACCTGGACCGTGCGGAACGCCGCGCCCAGCCAGTTGACCGTGGAGTAGCGGTGCCGCAGCACGCCGGTGGTCGCCTGGATCACGCCGAGGGCCAGCAGCACGCCGGACCAGGTCACGAGGGCCCCGGCGTCGCGGGAGGTCAGGCCGGCGTCGATCGCCCGGCCGATCACGGCGGGCATGAGGGCCTGGCTGGCCATCCACACCACGCCGGAACCGGCCGCGGCGGTCATCGTGCCGGCCTGGGCACGCGCCGCCCACAGCAGGTAGCGCGCGGGCGACCGGTCGTCGGGCATGCCGGGGTCCGGCACGGGAAATGAGCGCATGGGAACCGCCGATCAGGAGACGGCAGATCCTTCGACGCTACCCAGCGCTCACGATCGGGCGCGACTGATTTTCTCGTCGGCGAAGTGGCACGCGCTCGGGTGGAGCGACCCCGTCGTCCCCCCGTCCGGGCCGCGTGCGGCCCTGATCTCCAGGAGGGGCTCCTCCGTCGCGCAGACGTCCTGCGCCTTCCAGCAGCGCGTACGGAACCGGCAGCCGGACGGCGGGTTCGTCGGGCTCGGCACGTCGCCCTCGAGCACGATCGGGGTCCCGCGCCGCGTCGGGTCGGGCACCGGGACGGCCGACAGCAGCGCCTGCGTGTACGGGTGCGTCGGATGGTCGTAGATCTGCTCCTCGTCGCCGACCTCGACGATCTTCCCGAGGTACATCACCGCGACCCGGTCGGAGATGTGCCGGACGACGGCCAGGTCGTGCGCGATGAAGACGTACGACAGGCCGAACTCCTCCTGCAGCTCGACGAGGAGGTTCATGACCTGCGCCTGGACCGAGACGTCCAGCGCGGACACCGGCTCGTCGCAGATGATCACATCGGGCCGGAGGGCGAGCGCGCGAGCGATGCCGATCCGCTGCCGCTGCCCGCCGGAGAACTGGTGCGGGTAGCGGTTCACGTGGTCGGGGTCGAGGCCGACGATCTCCAGCAGTTCCCGGACGCGGCGGCGCCGCCCGCCGTCGGGGTCGCCGTGGATCGCGAACGGCTCGCCGACGATGTCACCGACGGTCATGCGCGGGTTCAGCGAGGTGTAGGGGTCCTGCAGGACCATCTGCACCCGGCGGCGCAGTCGCCGCAGCTCCGCCTTCGACAGCGCGAAGACGTCGCGGTCCTCGAACCGCACGGTGCCGGAGGTGGGGCGTTCGAGGGCCATGAGCAGCTTGGCGAGGGTGCTCTTGCCGCAGCCGGACTCCCCCACCAGGCCGAGCGTCTCGCCCTTGCGCAGCCCGAAGGAGACCCCGTCGACCGCCCTGACCTGCCCGATCTGGCGTTTGAGCACGACCCCCTGGGTGAGCGGGAAGTGCTTGACCAGGTTCTCGACCTGAAGGATCTCGTCAGCCACCGAGCACCTCCTCCGCGTAGTGACAGGCGCTCCCGTGCCCGGTGCCGGTGACGTCGCGCAGCTCGGGCACCTCGCCGGCGCAGCGCTCCTCCCGCGCCCGCGGGCAGCGCGGATGGAACGCGCAGCCCGAGGGGATCGCGGCCAGGTTCGGCGGCGCGCCCTTGATCGGCGTCAGCGCGCTCTCGCGTACGTCGACGCGCGGCACCGACGCCAGCAGCCCCTCGGTGTACGGGTGCGCGGGCCGGGCGTACAGCTCCTTGACCTCGGCCTGCTCGACCACGCGCCCGGCGTACATCACCACAATGCGGTCGGCGACGTCCGCCACGACGCCCAGGTCGTGCGTGATGAGGATCAGGCCCATCGCCATCTCGTCCTGCAGGTCCCGCAGCAGCTTCATGATCTGCGCCTGCACGGTGACGTCGAGGGCCGTGGTCGGCTCGTCGGCGATGAGCACGTCGGGTTCGAGGGCCAGCGCCATCGCGATCATCACGCGCTGCCGCATGCCGCCGGAGAACTGGTGCGGGTAGTCGGTCGCCCGGGTGGCGGCCGACGGGATCCGCACGCGGTCCATCAGCTCGATCGCCCGCTTCCGGGCGTCGCCGCGGGACACGCTCCGGTGGACCTGCAGCATCTCGGCGATCTGGTCGCCGACCCGGTGCACCGGGTTCAGCGCCGACAGCGCGTCCTGGAAGATCATCGCGAGGTGCGCGCCCCGGTAGGTCCGGCGCTTCTTCTCCGGCAGGCCGAGCAGCTCGGTCCCGCGGAACCGTACGGCGCCCTTGGTGACGTACGCGGGCGGCGTGTCGAGGATGCCCATCACGGCCTGCGCGCTCACGCTCTTGCCGGACCCCGACTCGCCCAGGATCGCGAGCGTCTCGCCCTCCTGGAGCTCGTAGGAGAGCCCGTTGACGGCGTGCACCGTCGATCCGCGCATGCGGAACTCGACGTGCAGATCCTCGACCTGGAGCAGCGGTGTCCCCGGAACGGGGTCGGGTGTGTTCATCAGCGCAGTTTCGGGTCCAGGGCGTCGCGAACGGCGTCGCCGAGCAGCAGGAAGCTCAGTACAGTCGCCGTCAGGAGTATCGCGGGATAGATGAGCAGGTAGGGATAATCGGTGAACAGCTCCTGGGCCTGGCTCAGCTGCAGCCCCCACGAGACGGTCGGATACCCCAGGCCCACGCCCAGATAGTCGAGCGTCGCCTCGTAACCGATGACCACGCCCACGTTCAGCATGGCGTAGACGAAGACGGGTGCGATGGCGTTCGGCAGGATGTGCCGGGCCATGATCCTCACGTCGCCGGCACCGAGCATCCGGGCCGCCTGAACGTAGTCCGCGTCGCGGACCGCCAGGACCTGCCCGCGCATCAGCCGGGTCATCGTCGGCCACCACAGCACGCCCAGCACCAGCGACATCGTCCACACACCGTGGTCGGGGAACGCCGTCAGGATCACCAGCGCGCCGAGGACTAGAGGCAGCCCGAAGACGATGTCGGTGATCCGGGAGATCAGCGCGTCGAGCCAGCGCCCGAAGTACCCGGAGAGCGAGCCGAGCACGATCGCCAGAGTGAGCGCGATCCCGGTCACGACGAACCCGACGATCATCGGGGCGCGGGCGCCGTGCACGACCTGGGCCCAGTAGTCGCAGCCGTGCGTGTCGTACCCGAACGGGTGGCCGTCGGCCGCGAACGGGTTCCACGACGACGGTCCGTGCTTGGCCAGCTTCACGTCGCACCGGTCGTTGGACCCACGGTCGGTGAACAGCGCCGGGAACGCCGCCATCAGGCCCATCGCCAGGAGGATCACGACCGACACCCAGAAGATCACGCGTCGCCGCAGCTCGCGCCACGCGTCACTCCACAGCGACGCGGACGCGCCGACGACCTCCGATCCGGTCTGGGCGACCGCGAGCGTGTCCGTCGTCTCACTCATACCGGATCCTCGGGTCCAGAGCGCCGTACAGGATGTCGACGACCAGGTTGGCCGCCAGGTAGACCAGGACCAGGAAGGTCGTGATCCCGACGACCGTCGGCCCGTCCTTGACCTGGATCGCCAGGAAGATCTGCTGGCCGATGCCGGGCAGGTTGAAGATGCCCTCGATGACGATCGCCCCGGCCAGGAGGTTCCCCAGGTCGATCCCGAGGAAGGTCACCACGGGGATCAGCGAGTTGCGCAGGGTGTGCCGCACGACGATCCGCCGGCGCGGCAACCCTTTGGCGAGGGCGGTCCGAACGTAGTCGGCCCGCATGTTCTCGATCAGGCTGGTGCGGGTGAGCCGGGCGATGTACGCCAGGCTCAGCGAGCCGAGGATCATGCCGGGCAGCAGGTAGCTGTACGGCCAGCCGTCGTCGATGCCGACGGTCGGGAACCACCCGAGCTTGAGCCCGAAGACCAGCTGCGCGGAGTAGCCGAGCACGAAGGCCGGGACCGCGATGACGAACGTCGTGCCGCTGAGCACCAGCGAGTCGACGATCCCGCCCTTACGCAGCCCCGCCCACACGCCGAGGGAGATCCCCACGACCAGCTCGAAGATCCACGCGGTGAGGGCGAGCTGCACCGTCACCGTCCAGCTCGAGGCCATGAGGCTCGAGACGGACTGGCCGTTGAGCGTCTCGCCGAAGTCACCGCGGAAGAGCCCGAACAGGTACCGGCCGTACTGCGCGATCAGCGGCTCGTCCAGGTGGTAGTGGTGCCGGAGCGCCTGGTAGACCGACGGCGGCATGGGCTTGTCGCCGCCCAGGACCCGGATCGGGTCACCGGGCAGCGCGAACACCAGCACGTAGATCAGGAAGGTCGTGCCCAGGACGACCGGCACCATCTGCAGCAGGCGCCGGAGAACGAAACGCCACACGCTACTTGACCGTCACCTTGTCCAGCCGCAGCAGAGGCATCGTGTACGGATCGACGGAGACGCCCGAGATCCGGTTGGAGTAACCGGCCTGGTCCCGCCAGTTCCACAGCGGGGTGAGCGGCATGTCCTTCAGCACGACGTCCTCGGCCTGCTGGTAGTACTGCTGTGCCTGCTGCGGGTCACCGGCGGCGTTCCCCTTCTTGATCAGGTCGAGGCAGGCCGCACCGTCGTAGCCGGAGCGGATCGGCGGCGTGCAGCGCGGGGTGAGGTAGTCCTCCGCGCTCGGGTAGTCCATGATCCAGTTGCTGCGGTACGGGCCGGTCGCCTTGTGGTCGCTCAGCTTGGTCAGGTAGTCCGACACCTGGACCTTGTCGAAGACGATGTCCTTGATGCCGAGGTTCTGCTTGAGCTGGTTGGCGATGTCCGTCATCCACTGCTCGTACGTCGAGTCGGCGTTGGAGAACATCAGGTGCAGCGTGCCGTCGAAGCCGCCCGCCTTGGTGAACAGCTGCTTGGCCGCCTGCGGGTTGTACGTGCACGCCTGGCCGCAGGCGTTCTCCCGGTAGCCGGGGACGATCGGCGCGAGCAGCGACCCGACCGGCTTGAACGCGCCGTTGTAGACGGAGTCCACGATCGACTGCCGGTCGATGGCCATCGAGATGGCCCTGCGCAGGTCCGGGTTGGCGAACGCCTTGTCGTACAGCGGGAACTCGAGGAAGTCCATCGTGCCGCTCGGCACGCTCAGGAAGCGCTTGGCAAGCACCCGCTTGGCCTGCGGGACCTTGGCCGCCGGGATCTGGCTGTCGAAGTCGACCTTCCCGGCCTGCAGGTCGGTGTACGCGGCGTCACGGCCGGCGTAGATCTTGAAGGTGAGCCCGTCGGCGTGGGCGGGTCGCGGCCCCTTGTAGCCCGGGAACTTCTTGAGCTTGATCTGCCGGTTGTGCTCCCAGGCGCCGTCCAGCATGAACGGCCCGTTGCCGATCGGCTTCTGCTCGAACCCCTTGAGGTCGCTCAGCGCCGCCTTGGGCAGCGGCGCGGTGCCGGCGAAGGACAGCACCAGCGGCAGCTGGCTGAACGGCCGGGAGAGCGTGATCTGGAGGGTGTGGTCGTCGACGACCTTCAGCCCGCGGAGCTTGTCGGCCTTGGGCTTGGCCTTCTCGTCCGACGGGTTCATGTCGTCGTAACCGTCGATGGTGGCGAAGTAGGCGTTGTTGCCCCAGCCGTTGGGGCCGTACGCGGCCTGGTTCCACGCGTCGGCGTAGCTCTGCGCGGTGACCGGCTCGCCGTTATGGAACGTGAGCCCCGGCTTGATCTTGGCGGTCCAGACCTTCTGGTCCGTGGAGGTGAGGGACTCGGCCTCCTGCGGCACGGGCTTGCCCGTCGGATCGAGCGCCATGAGCCGGTCGAACAGCGCCTCGTCGACGTTGAGGCCCTGACCGTCGTTGGTGTTGCCCGGCGTGAGGTGCTCCGGCTCGGTGATGGCGAAGCTGAAGGACTTGTCCTTGGCGCCGCCGGATCCGCCACCGCCGCAGGCGGAGGCCGCGAGCGCCACCGCGGTCAGGGAGACGAGCCAGCGGCTCTTTTTCACGGTCATCGGGCCGTCCACCTCCGGAGTCGTACAGGGAACGGCCCTAGCGTGGGGCAATACGGCCCGGCGTCGGTAGATCTTTACGTCAACCGTTTTGATATTGAAATATACCTACCAACGATCGCGGGGCGCGGGGTCCGACCGGCGGCGACCGCGACCGTACGGCTCGTGATCGAGCCGCAGGCCCCTGCCGGGCCGCATCCGCGACTGCGAGGATCACCGCGCGGCGCGGACCACCCGACCGCTCTTTCCAAGATCATTTCCCTACCGGAGCCGGTCCACACATGAGAACGCTCAGAGCCCTGCTGTCTACCGCCACGGTCGCCGCCGCCCGGCTGTCCGCCGCCGCGGACGCCACGGCCCGCCGCCCCCTCCACCACAGCCCCCGAGAGCGTTTGCTCTGCTCACTTCGAGTATGCACTTGGAACGACCAATGCCGACTCGAAGTAAGCAGAGCAAACACCCGCGGAAGGTTGGGCAGAGTGCGGTGGTACGGCCGACGGAGCGTGGCGGTGCCGCACCGGTCCATCCACATTCCGGTCCGTGCGGCCACGAGGCAGGCTCCGGACGCTCGAGAATCGGCACCATGAGACTTCGACGCATCGACGACGAGCCCCACCTCACCCTCTTCCCGATCTCGGGGCTCGTCCGGCGCGGCCGGCGTATCGCGCGGATGAGCCAGCGGGAGATGGCACGGCTCGCCAAGGTCTCGCCGGCGCTCGTCGGCAGGATCGAGAGTGGCAACCGCACGCCGAGCCTTGAGGTGTTACAACGACTACTGGGGGTGGCCGGCCTCTTCCTCGTCGCGGTCGACATGAACGGGTACATCGTTCAGCCGCTAGAGGAGTACCACGAGGCGGACGGGCGGGGCGTCAGGGACGGCGCCGGACGACGTTATCCGGCGCATCTGGATCTGATCGTCGACCCGGTGCCCGGCGAATGGTGGGGCGACATCTACGGCCTTCAGCGTCCGCCCGAGACGTTCCACCGTCGTAGCCGCAAGGCGCGCGAGGCACAGCGCCGCCGCAGTCAGGAATCGGTCCGGGGCTTCCGGAAGGGCACCTGGTGACAGATCACGGCCCGGGAGGAAGGGGGGACGTACCTTCCTCCCGGGCCGTGAAGTCCGGGGTGCCGCCCGCTCAGCCGCGGACGGACTTGAGCAGGTCGGCGTTGAGACGGGAGATCGTCTCGAACGGGATGCCCTTCGGGCAGACCGCGGTGCACTCACCGGTGTTCGTGCAGCCGCCGAAGCCCTCGGCGTCCATCTGGTCCACCATCGCGGTGACGCGGTCGTACCGCTCCGGCTGGCCCTGCGGCAGCAGGCCCAGGTGGGTGATCTTCGCGGCGGTGAACAGCATCGCGGAGGCGTTCGGGCAGGCCGCCACGCACGCGCCGCAGCCGATGCAGGTCGCGGCGTCGAACGCGTCGTTCGCGTCGTCCTTCGGGACCGGGAGGGCCGCCGCCTCGGGCGCCGAGCCGGTCGGGGCGCTGATGTAGCCGCCGGCCTGGATGATCCGGTCGAACGCCGACCGGTCCACCACCAGGTCCTTGATGACCGGGAACGCCCGCGCCCGCCACGGCTCGATCGTGATGACGTCGCCGTCCTCGAACTTCCGCATGTGCAGCTGGCAGGTGGTCGTCGCCTTCTCCGGGCCGTGCGGCGTACCGTCGATCACCAGCGAGCACATGCCGCAGATGCCCTCGCGGCAGTCGTGGTCGAACGCGACCGGGTCCTCGCCCTCCAGGATCAGCCGCTCGTTGAGGACGTCGAGCATCTCCAGGAACGACATGTCCGGCGAGACGCCGTCGAGCTCGTACGAGGCCATCCGGCCCTCGTCGGCGGCGTTCTTCTGCCGCCAGATCTTCAGCGTGAGCTTCATTATTTGTACGACCTCTGGGTCATCTTCACGTACTCGTACTCGAGGTTCTCCTTGTGGAGGACGGGCGCGCCGCCCGTGTACTCCCACGCCGCCACGTAGGCGAACCTCTCGTCGTCGCGGAGCGCCTCGCCGTCCGGGGTCTGTGACTCGGCGCGGAAGTGGCCGCCGGCGGACTCCTCGCGGTGCAGGGCGTCGATGCACATCAGCTCGGCCAGCTCGAAGAAGTCGGCGATGCGGCCGGCCTTCTCCAGGTTCTGGTTGAGCTCCTCGTTCTCGCCGGGGACCTTGACGCGGGTCCAGAACTCCTGCCGGAGCTCGCGGATCCGGTCGATGGCCTTGCGCAGGCCGGCGTCGGTGCGCTCCATCCCGCAGTACTCCCACATGACCGCGCCGAGCTCGCGGTGGAAGGAGTCGGGGGTGCGGTCGCCGTCGATCGACAGCAGCTTCTCGATGCGGTCCGTCACCGACTCGCGGGCCTCGGCGACGGCCTCGTGGTCGTCGCCGATCTTCTCGAAGGGGCCCTTGGCGAGGTAGTCGCTGATGGTGTTCGGCAGCACGAAGTAGCCGTCGGCCAGGCCCTGCATCAGCGCGGAGGCGCCGAGGCGGTTCGCGCCGTGGTCGGAGAAGTTCGCCTCACCGATCACGAACAGGCCCGGGATGGTCGACTGCAGGTCGTAGTCGACCCACAGGCCGCCCATCGTGTAGTGCACCGCCGGGTAGATGCGCATCGGCACCTCGAACGGGTCCTCGCCGGTGATGCGCTCGTACATCTCGAAGAGGTTGCCGTACTTCGCGGCGACGGCCTCCCGGCCCAGCCGCGAGATCGCGTCGGCGAAGTCCAGGTAGACGCCCAGGCCGCCGGGGCCGACGCCGCGGCCCTCGTCGCAGACGTTCTTGGCGGCGCGGGAGGCGATGTCGCGCGGCACCAGGTTGCCGAAGGACGGGTAGATGCGCTCGAGGTAGTAGTCGCGCTCGTCCTCGGGGATGTCGCCCGGCTTCCGGCTGTCGCCCTTCTTCACCGGCACCCAGACCCGGCCGTCGTTGCGCAGCGACTCCGACATCAGGGTCAGCTTCGACTGGTGCTCGCCGCTCTGCGGGATGCAGGTCGGGTGGATCTGCGTGTAGCAGGGGTTGGCGAACAGCGCGCCCTTGCGGTGCGCCCGCCAGGTCGCGGTGACGTTGCAGCCCTTGGCGTTGGTCGACAGGAAGAAGACGTTGCCGTACCCGCCGGAGGCCAGCACGACCGCGTCGGCGGTGTGCGTCTCGATCTCGCCGGTGACCATGTCGCGGGCGATGATGCCGCGCGCCACGCCGTCGACCATGATCAGCTCGAGCATCTCGTGCCGGGCGAACATCTCCACGGTGCCGGCCGCGACCTGCCGCTCGAGGGCCTGGTACGCGCCGAGCAGCAGCTGCTGGCCCGTCTGGCCGCGGGCGTAGAAGGTCCGGGAGACCTGCACGCCGCCGAACGACCGGGTGTCCAGCAGGCCGCCGTAGTCGCGGGCGAACGGCACGCCCTGCGCCACGCACTGGTCGATGATCTCGACGCTGACCTGGGCGAGGCGGTAGACGTTCGACTCGCGGGAGCGGTAATCGCCGCCCTTGACCGTGTCGTAGAAGAGGCGCTGGATGCTGTCGCCGTCGTTGCGGTAGTTCTTGGCCGCGTTGATGCCGCCCTGCGCCGCGATGCTGTGCGCGCGCCGGGGGCTGTCCTGGTAGCAGAACGACTTGACGTGGTAGCCCAGCTCGCCGAGCGTCGCGGCGGCCGAGCCGCCCGCCAGGCCGGTGCCCACCACGATGACCGACATCTTCCGGCGGTTGGCCGGGTTGACCAGTTTGCCGCCGAAGCGGCGCTTGTCCCAGCGCTCCTCGATCGGGCCGGCGGGCGCCCTGTCGTCCTCGATCGAGGTGCCTTCGGTGAACAGTTCGCTCATGGCTACTTCACCACTCCGATCGTGACCATGACGGGAACGGACACGAAGCCGATCACCAGCAGCGCCGCGATGACGTCGGCGGCCAGGCGGACGGCGGGGTACCGGCCCCGGCGGCCCCAGCCGAGCGTCTGCACGGCGCTGAACAGGCCGTGGCGCAGGTGGAGGCCGACCAGGACGACGGCGACGACGTAGAAGAGCGAGATGTACCAGCGGGAGGGGTCGAAGTCCGCGACGACCTTGTCGTACGCCCCGGCGTTCCCGCCCTTCGGGTTGACCGCGCCGAAGGTCAGGTCCAGCAGGTGCCAGATGACGAAGAGCAGGATGACGATCCCGCCGTACCGCATGACGTGCGTGGCGTAGCGGTTCTCATGCGCCTTCGGCCGCGCGGCGTACCGGACGGGGCGGGCCCGGCGGGCCTGGCGGGCCAGGGAGACCGCCGCCCACATGTGCAGGATCACGGCGACGACGAGGACCGCTTCCAGGATGGTCAGGAAGACGCGGTGCGGGATCGCGGGTTCGCCGATCGTGCGCAGCCAGTGGGAGTAGTGGTCGAAGTCCTGGCGGCCCAGGAAGACCTTGAGGTTGCCGATCGCGTGGGCGATGAGGAAGAGGACGAGGACGGCGCCGGTCACCGCCATGACGGCCTTCTTGCCGACGGACGAGCGGTACCGCTTGAGCGGACCGCCGGCCGTCGACGGGGCCTTCGGGCGGGAGCGGGTGGCCACCGGCGTGGATCGAGTCACGGACGACACAAGCCGGAAGGTATGTCCGATTCGATCGTGCGGTCCAAGACATGATGACGCTCGTTTCCATAGCCGTAGGCTATGAAGCGTGCAGCTACAGCAGCTTTCGTACTTCGTCGCGGTGGCCGAGGTGAGGCACTTCACACAAGCGGCGGAAACTCTGCGCGTCGCCCAGCCGTCCCTGTCCAAGCAGATCAGGACCCTGGAGGCGGAGCTGGGCGCCCCCCTGTTCAGCCGCGCCCGCGGCAACATCACGCTGACTCCGGCCGGCGAGGCGCTGCTGCCGCTCGCGCGGCGCATCCTCGCCGACGTCGAGACGGCCCGCCGGGAGGTGCAGGACCTGACGGGGCTGCGGCGCGGGCGGGTACGGCTGGGCGCGACCCCGTCACTGTTCGCCGGGCTGCTCGCCGACGCGCTGATGCGCTTCCGCACCCGCTACCCCGGGATCGAGCTCCGCGTCGAGGAGGGCGGCTCCCGCGACCTCGTACGGGACCTCGCGCGCGGGCAGCTGGACCTGGCCCTGATCATCCTGCCGCTGCAGAGCACGGACCCGGCCCTGGAGACGACGCCGATCCTGGCCGAGGACCTCGTCGTCGTCTCGTCGCACGCGGACGCTCCGAAGCGCTCCCCGCTGCGGATCGAGGACCTGCGGTCGCGGCCGCTGGTGATGTTCCGCCGCGGGTACGACCTGCGGGAGGCGACGCAGGCGGCCTGCCGGCAGGCGGGGTTCGAGCCGCGGTTCGCCGTCGAGGGCGGGGAGATGGACGCGGTGCTGCGGTTCGTCGAGGCCGGTCTCGGCGCGGCCGTCGTACCCTCGATGGTCCTCGCCGGGCGGCCCGGCCTCGTGGGCACTCCGCTGGCCCCGCCGGGGCTGCAGCGCACGATCGCGCTGGCCCACCGCAAGGACGTCGACCCGACGCACGCCGCGCGGGCGTTCCGCGAGACGCTGCTCGGCTTCCTGCTCGACGCCGAGGCCGGCGACGCGCTGCCGCCGGGCGTCCAGCGGCTCGACTAACGGCCCGTCCGTACGCTCAAGGGCTCGTCCGTACGCTCGTCATCTCGATCCACGGCTCGCCCGTACGCTCGTCATCTGATCACTTCGACGTGCGGGGCGAACTCGCGAAGCGCCCGGATGAGGCGGCGCCGGCCGATCCGCCAGCCGCCGAGGCGGGTGGAGACCAGGCGCGGGAGATCCTCGTCCGGCGGCGCGTACCCGAGCAGCGCCACGGCGCCATGGCCGGTGGAGCCGCCTTCGGCCGCGTGGAACTCGATCGCCGCGACGTCGTCCCAGGAGAACCACTCGCCCTTGGCGCGGTTGCCGGAGGGGCACCAGTAGACGCCGTCGCGCGCGATGGCGAACGCCACCCGGCCCCGTACGACACGGCGCAGGTAGACGATCGCGAGCGCGAAGAGGGCGATGCCCGCGAGCGGCATCACGCAGCGGGCCCCGAAGTTGATCCAGTCGCCGACGCCCGGATGGACGGCCGGCCGCCAGCGCTCGTTCGCCGGGCGCCGCAGCTCGACGATGAGGAACCCGGCGACGAGGGCCGCGCCCACGAGGGTGGGGACGAGCGGGCTCCACCACGCGTAGCGCACGACGTACGCGCCCTGGCCGAAGCTCGACCGCGTGCGCTGACCCGTCGACCCGCGTGACCGCTGTCCCATGCGACGATCCTAGCCTCGGGAGTCACAAACGGACACTAGCGCAGCAACCACTCATTAGATACCGTAGTTCGCATATGTCGATTTTCGGCACATTAGGCGCATAATTAGCCCTGTTACTCGTCAGTAAGTGGGCAGTTTCACATTGCGTGTTCGCGCCTCGTATCTTGCTCGTGACAACTCCCTAATAACGTAGTGCGCCCGCAGAGGAGAGGCTGGAGTATAAGCGGCCCTCCCAGGCGATGTGCCTTCGATGGAGACTCCGGATGACGCAGACGACGGTTGACGCGCCGGCCAAGGATCGGGCCCAGATCCCGGCGCGCACCCTACGAACGGATCGCTACTGGACCAGCCCGCTGACCACGTTCATCGTGTTCACGGCCTGGGTGATCTACGCGACCGTACGCTCGATGATGGGCAGCAGCTTTTGGGTCGAGAAGTACCACTACCTGACGCCGTTCTACTCGCCGTGCGTCAGCAAGGCGTGCCCCGCGGGTGCCGCGGACTTCGGCAGGTTCGTCCCTGACCACCTGCCGTTCTTCATCCCGTACGCCTTGATCTCGCTGCCGTTCCTGCTCGGGTTCCGGCTGACCTGCTATTACTACCGCAAGTCGTACTACCGGGCGTTCTGGCTCACGCCGTCGGCGTGCGCGGTCCCGGACAAGAGCCCGGCCCGCAAGACCCCGGGCGCCTACTCCGGCGAGACGCGCCTGCCGCTCATCCTGCAGAACGCCCACCGTTACTTCTGGGTGATCGCCGCGCTGATCTCCATCGTCAACACCTGGGACGCGATCAACGCCTTCCACGGCAAGGACGGCGGCTTCGGCATCGGGCTCGGCACCATCATCCTGTGGGTCAACGTGATCCTGCTGTGGGCCTACACCCTGTCCTGCCACTCGTGCCGGCACGTCATGGGCGGGCGCCTGAAGAACTTCTCCAAGCACCCCGTCCGCTACTGGCTCTGGACGCAGATCAGCAGGCTGAACACCCGGCACGGGCAGTTCGCCCTGATCACGCTCGGCACGCTCGCGCTGGCCGACGCGTACGTCGCGCTCGTGGCGCACGGATCATTCTCCGACCTGCGGATCTTCAACTAAGGACGACCACAAGTGACTGACATCGAGAGGCTGCAGTACGACGTCGTCGTCATCGGCGCCGGCGGCGCCGGGCTGCGCGCCGCGATCGAGGCGCGGCTGCAGGGCAAGAAGACCGCGATCATCTCCAAGTCGCTGTTCGGCAAGGCCCACACGGTCATGGCCGAGGGCGGCGCCGCGGCGGCCATGGGCAACGCCAACCCGAACGACAACTGGCAGGTCCACTACCGCGACACCATGCGCGGCGGGAAGTTCCTCAACAACTGGCGGATGGCCGAGCTGCACGCCAAGGAGGCCCCCGACCGCATCTGGGAGCTGGAGGCCTGGGGCGCGCTGTTCGACCGCACCAAGGAAGGCAAGATCAGCCAGCGCAACTTCGGCGGGCACGAGTACCCGCGCCTGGCGCACGTCGGCGACCGTACCGGCCTGGAGCTGATCCGCACCTGCCAGCAGAAGATCGTCGCCCTCCAGCAGGAGGACCACCGGGAGCTCGGCGACTACGACGCCCGGCTCAAGGTCTTCGCCGAGACGACCGTCACCCGGCTCCTCAAGGACGAGGAGGGCCGGATCTGCGGCGCGTTCGCCTACATCCGCGAGACCGGCAAATTCGTGGTCTTCGAGGCGCCCGCCGTGGTGCTGGCCACCGGCGGCATCGGCAAGTCCTTCAAGGTGACCTCCAACTCCTGGGAGTACACCGGGGACGGCCACGCCCTCGCCCTGCTCGCCGGGGCGTCGCTGATCAACATGGAGTTCGTGCAGTTCCACCCGACCGGCATGGTCTGGCCGCCGTCGGTCAAGGGCATCCTCGTCACCGAGTCCGTTCGCGGCGACGGCGGGGTGCTGAAGAACTCCGACGGCAAGCGGTTCATGTTCGAGTACATCCCCGACGTCTTCAAGGACAAGTACGCGACGTCGGAGGAAGAGGGCGACCGCTGGTACGAGGACCCGGACAACAACCGGCGCCCGCCCGAGCTGCTGCCCCGTGACGAGGTCGCCCGCGCGATCAACTCCGAGGTGAAGGCCGGCCGCGGATCCCCGCACGGCGGCGTCTTCCTCGACATCGCCTCCCGGCTCAAGCCCGAACAGATCGTCAAGCGGCTGCCGTCGATGCACCACCAGTTCAAGGAGCTGGCCGACGTCGACATCACGGCCGAGCCCATGGAGGTCGGGCCGACCTGCCACTACGTCATGGGCGGCGTCGAGGTCGACCCCGACACCGGCGCCGCGCTCGTACCCGGCCTGTTCGCGGCCGGCGAGGTCTCCGGCGGCATGCACGGGTCCAACCGCCTCGGCGGCAACTCCCTGTCCGACCTGCTCGTCTTCGGACGCCGGGCCGGCCTGGGCGCCTCCGAGTACGCCTCCGCGACCACCGTGTCGGTGCCCGACTCCGAGGTCGAGGCCGCGATCGCCGAGGCCCTCGAGCCGTACGAGCGGGAGACCGGGGAGAACCCCTACGCGGTCCACCAGGAGCTCCAGCAGACCATGAACGACCTCGTCGGCATCATCCGCCGCGAGGACGAGCTCGAGCAGGCCATCGAGGCTCTCGGCAAGCTCCGCGAGCGGGTGAACAACGTCGCGGTCGCGCCCTCGGCCGGCGCGACGGTCACGGAGGGGCAGGGTCCCGCCTACCACCCCGGCTGGCACCTCGCCCTCGACCTGCGCAACATGCTGATCGTCTCGGAATGCGTCGCCCGCGCCGCCCTCGAACGCCAGGAGAGCCGCGGCGGCCACACTCGCGACGACTACCCGAAGATGTCCGCCGACTGGCGCAAGCTCAACCTCGTGTGCCGCCTCACCGACGGCTCCGTCGAGCTCAAGCGCCAGGACATGGAGCCGATGCGCGAGGACCTCCTCTCGCTCTTCGAACTCGACGAGCTGAAGAAGTACCTGACCGAGGGCGAGCTCCCCGCTGAGGAGAAGAACTGAGATGGGCTACAAGGCGAAGTTCCGGGTCTGGCGCGGCGACGCCGGCGAGGGCGAGCTCAAGGACTACACCGTCGAGGTCAACGAGGGCGAGGTCGTCCTCGACGTCATCCACCGGCTGCAGGCCACCGAGGCGCCCGACCTGGCCGTCCGCTGGAACTGCAAGGCCGGCAAGTGCGGCTCCTGTTCCGCGGAGATCAACGGCCGGCCGCGGCTGCTGTGCATGACGCGGATGTCGACGTTCACCGAGGACGAGACCGTCACGGTCACGCCGATGCGCACGTTCCCCGTCATCCGCGACCTGGTCACCGACGTCTCGTACAACTACGAGAAGGCCCGCGAGATCCCCGCCTTCGACGGCGGCGAGGTCGAGCCCGGCGAGTTCCGGATGCAGCAGGTGGACGTCGAGCGCTCGCAGGAGTTCCGCAAGTGCATCGAATGCTTCCTGTGCAACAACACCTGCCACGTGATCCGCGACCACGAGGAGAACAAGGAGCACTTCTCCGGCCCGCGCTTCCTCATGCGCGTCGCGGAGCTGGAGATGCACCCGGCCGACGTCGCCGACCGCCGGCAGATCGCCCAGGACGACTTCGGGCTCGGCTACTGCAACATCACCAAGTGCTGCACCGAGGTCTGCCCCGAGCACATCAAGATCACCGATAACGCGCTCATTCCCATGAAGGAGCGCGTCGTGGGGCGCCGCTACGACCCCCTGGTCTGGCTCGGCTCCAAGATCGGCGTCGTGAAGCGCACCAAGGAGACACCGAAGGCCTGATCGACCGATCCTCACCGCGCCCCGGCCCCGTCGGCCGGGGCGCGGCCGTTTGCGGGCATGCTGTCGGAGGCCGTCTTGGGGGCGGTCGAGTGACCGGATGAAGCGGACAAACGGGATCAGCACGGCCTGGTCATGTGAACTGAGACCGTCGGCGCTCTAGCCTTTGACAGGTGGAAGCCGAGGAGACCGAGATGCCCAACACCCCCGACGATCCCGGGCACCGCCCCCCACCCCCGCGCCAGGGCGACCCCCAGCCCTACCAGGGCGATCCTCAGCCGTACCAAGGCCCTCCTCAGCCACCCGGCGGACAACCGCCGTACGGCGCCTACGCGCCACCCCCCAACCAGCCCCCGCCTCCGGCCGGCCCCTGGCAAGGCCCGCCGCCCGGCTTTGATCCGGCTGCTTCACATGCCCAGCCGGGGGCACCTGCCCCCCAGCCCCGCTCCACCGGCACGGGCTTCATGGGCGCGCTGCTGGACTTCAACTTCGACCACATGGTCACGCCCAGGCTGATCAAAGTGATCTACATCGCCGCGTTCCTCCTCGTCAGCCTGACTTCGCTCTTCCTGCTGCTGGTCGGCCTGTGGGCGCTTCAGTTCAACTGGGGCAAGTACTTCGGCATATTCCTGGTCCCAGCCGCCCCTTTGCTCTGGTTGTTCGAAATCGTCGGCGTACGCATCACCCTTGAGTTCGCGATCAACCAGTTCAAGATCACCGAGCATCTGAAGGCGCTACGAGAACGGGAGGAGCTGCGCTGATCACTGTTTCTCTCCGTGGCGAGGGCGTTAGGCTCTCGGAGGCACCTACTGACGGGGCGAGGAACGGGTAGTGGCGGGCACCGAAGGGCCGTCCGAGACACGGCGCGAAGAGTTCGAGACGCGCCGGGACACCGTTCCGTCCCAGGGCGATCCGGCCGGCCTCACCCGTCGTGATGGCGGCGCGCCCGGCCCGTCGCTCGTCCGGCTTCCCGCCGACCTCGCCGACCGCTTCACCGTTCTCGGCGAGCTCCCCGCTCAGGGGGCCGAATCCGACCTGCTGCACGTCCGCGACGCGGCGGGCACGGAGCTCGTCGTCAAGATCTTCCGGCGAGGCTTCACGGCCGACCGTTCGGTGTGGCGGGAACTGCCGACGCTCGACTCCCCGCATGTCGTACGCATCATCGAGACCGGGCACGCGGAGGGCCGCGACTACGAGGTCATCGAGTACGTCCCGGCGGGCAACCTGCGGGTGCTCGGCGCCCAACTGCCCCCGACCCTCGTCGCCGAGGTCGTCGCGCAGCTCGCGGCCGGGCTGGACCGGCTGCACGCGGTCGGGATCGTGCACCGTGACCTGAAGCCGGAGAACGTCCTGGTCCGCGGGACCACTCCTCTCCGTCTCGCCATCACCGACTTCGGCCTGAGCCGAGTGATCGAGCAGAGCGTCGTGTTCGCGTCCTCGTCACGCACTCTCGCGTACGCCGCGCCGGAGTCGCTGTCCGGCCAGGTCTCCCCCGCCCGCGACTGGTGGTCGCTCGGCATCATCGCGCGTGAGCTGCTGACCGGCCGCACTCCGTTCGCGGGCATGAGCGAGACGGCGGTCGTCGACCATCTCGCGACCCGCACCATCGACTGCGACGACATCGCCGATCCGCGGATGCGCCTGCTCTGTCAGGGCCTGCTGACCCGGGACCCGCGTCGGCGCTGGGGTGGCGAAGAGGTCAGGCAGTGGCTCGACGGGGCGAGCCCCGCGGTGGCGGCGCCGACGCCGCCCGCCACGTCGCCGCTCACCGCGGGCACCTCTGCGGGTTCGCTGGCCTTCGGCGGCCGGACGTACACCGACCGCGGCGAGCTGGCGCGCGCGCTGCTCGCCGACTGGGAGTCCGCGGCGCGTTACTTCTTCGGGACGATGTACACCCCTGTCGGTCCGAGTGAGGCGTGGCAGGCGCTCCGCGGCTGGCTGAACGGCTTCGACGACGATCCGGAAGGCCGCATCCGCCTCATCGACGAACACCTGACCGGCGACCACTCGCCCGACGTCAAGCTGCTGTACCTACTGCGCCGACTGGATCCCACCCTCGAGCCCCACTTCCTCGGGCTGCGCCTGCTCCGCGACGACCTCCCGGTCCTCGCGGCGATCGTCGACGATCCGCAGCATCCGGACCACCGCACGGCGGCGAGCGCGGCCCGGGCGCTGTGGGAGCATCGACTGCTCCCCGTCCTGGCCGGTTTCGCCGGTACCGACGAGCTGACCGCCATCGACCATCGCTGGCGGGGACTGGTGACGTCCTGGAACCGGCAGGCCGAGTGGCTGCGTTCCCAGCTCCCCCGATCGGCCGGCCGCCTTCCCGACGCCGGGGCGAGGGGCCTGGACGAACCTCCGGTCGTGCTGGCCACCCTGCTCGCCCTCGCCGGCCGTCCCGAACAGGCGCGGGAATCGCTGACCACAGCGGCCGGTCGTGCCCGCGACTCGGTACGGGAACCGGTCCCCTGGTTCTCCTGGCTCTCCGACCAGACGGGTGACGATCCTCTCCGGCTGTTCGCGCTCGTGCGTACGGCGCCGGACGCGGTCCTGGAGGTCGAGACAGCAGCTCGCCAGAGATACGAGTCCGAACAACGAGCCGCCGAGGGACATCGGCGCTGGGAGGAGCGCGAACGGCATCGGCTGTCCGGACGCCGGGCAGCCGTGATCCGCGCCGTCCTGTGGACCCTCCCGCTGGCCGTCCTCTGGATCGGCGGTAGTTGGGTGATCCTGAGCATTGTCCGGCTGGCGTCTTCGGAACGAGGCAGCCAGGCGGTCGGCACTTCCGCCTTCACCGCGCCATTTCTCGTGATCGGTGCCATTGCCTGGGCCGTCGATGCTGGATCCGAAGTCTTTCTCGCGTCAAAGCTAGGCGCCGACTACACGGCCTCCGGACCATGGTCTGGGCTGGCAAAAATCTTCGGTTCGACGAGTCGGGTATTGTCCGGTGCTTCTCAGGCGGTGTCTCAGAGGAGCCGGAGAACCGGCAACCGCGGCTGCGGACTCGCGGTTCTGCTCTGCGTCCTGCCTCTCCTCATGCTTCTCATTCTGATCCCCGCGTTGATCGCCGTCTCGTGGCTGCTCTGGCTGGCGGTGCTGGTCCTGGTGCCGCTCGGTCACATCGTCGTGACGGGTGTACGGATGCAACGCTGGCGACAAGCACATGAACGGGCCCGGGAACAGGCTGTAGGAGGACGACTGTGAGCAGCGGTGTCGAGGCGGACATCGCCCTGGACGCGGCGGTGATCGCGTCTCTCGGGCTCGTGCGGGTCATGGGGGGTGCGGCCGGCCTGGCGGCGGCCGGAGCGGGCGCGCTCGCCGCTCTCGCGGAGGGGCGTGCCGAAGTGCGGGCGCAAGAGCTGCAGGAGGCGCAGGAGCTGGAGAAGGCGGTGGGCGAGGCGCTGGACCGGACCGCCCGGATCGCCGCGCTGGCGCAGGCGGCCCGCCGCCATGGCGTGGCCGTCGAGCTCCCTGTTCCCGTGGAGTTCTCCGGCCGCTCCGCCGAGGAGCTCGCCGCGTGGATCACCGAGGCCGACACGCGGATCGCGGTGGCTGAGGAGTCCCTAACGGAGGCGATCGCCGAAGCGGCCACCGGGCGTATCTTCGACGCCGTCTCGACGTCGATCCGGGCGAAACCGGCGGACGGCCGCTCCGCGGCCGCCCCTCCTCCCACGGCGTCCCCGGCCGACCTCACCCGTCTCCTCAGACGACTGGCACCGGACGCCACCGACGAGGATCGGCGGGCCGTCACCGAGGCCGCGGAACAGGCCGCGAACGCGTCCACCGCGTCAGAGGCCGAAGGACGACTCACCGAGGTCCGCATTCGTATCCAGGAGGCCAACGAACGGGCCCGTGAACACCGTGACGGCAGGGCCGCCGCCCTGCGGTTCCTCCGGGAGCTGGAGGCGCATCCGGCCGCGGAAGACGTACGAGTCCGGCTCCGCGAGGTCGCGGACGGCGTGCGTCGTTTCGACGAGGAGCTGCGGGCCGAGGCCGTTCGTCTCGTCGAGGACGTTCAGCGGCAGGCCGAGCAGGAGTACGTCGCCACGGTGCTGCGGGAAGCGTTCGGCGCGCTGGGCTACGAGGTCGGCGACGGCTTCGAGACGCTCACCGCTCAGGACGGCGAAGCGGTGCTCACGCGAGGCGACTGGCCGCAGCACGCCGTCAAGGTCCGTGTCGACGACGCACGGCAGGTACGGATGGCGTTGCTGCGCACCGAACCGGCGGAGAGCGACGAGCAGCGTCGTCTCGACGTCGAACGGGAGGAGCAGTGGTGCGCCTCGTTCGACGAGGCGCGCCGGCATCTGGCCGAGGCGGGCATCAGCGCCGACGTACGCTGGCGGATCGAACCGGGGACGCAGCGTCTGCCCGTGGCACAGCGTCAGCGGTCAAGCCGGCAGCAGAACGAACGCCGTCGCGAACTCGGCAAGTGACCGAGGCGCCCACTCGGTCACCTGCCGTACGGCTCAGGCCTGGCCGCGCTTGGCGCGGGCGCGGGTGCGCTCGCGTTCCTTCGAGTCGAGGATGACCTTGCGGAGGCGGATCGCGTTCGGGGTGAGTTCGACGCACTCGTCGTCCGCGACGAACTCCAGTGCGGCCTCCAGGCTGAGGACGCGCGGCGGGGTGAGCCGCTCGAACGTCTCCGCCGTCGAGGACCGGATGTTCGTCTTCTGCTTCTCCTTGGTGATGTTGACGTCCATGTCGTCGGCGCGGGAGTTCTCACCGACGATCATGCCTTCGTACACCTCGGTGCCGGGCTCGACGAAGAGGGAGCCGCGCTCCTGCAGGTTGAACATGGCGTACGCGGTGGCGGCGCCGGCGCGGTCGGAGACCAGCGAGCCGGTCGGGCGGGTGCGCAGCTCGCCGAACCAGGGCTCGTAGCCCTCGAAGACCTGGTGCGCGATGCCCGTGCCACGGGTCTCGGTGAGGAACTCGGTGCGGAATCCGATCAGGCCACGAGCCGGGACGATGAACTCCATCCGGATCCAGCCGGTGCCGTGGTTGGTCATCTGCTCCATGCGGCCCTTACGGACGGCGAGCAGCTGGGTGATCGCGCCGAGGTACTCCTCCGGGGCGTCGACGGTGAGGTGCTCGACGGGCTCGTGCAGCTTTCCGTCGATCTCCCTGGTGACGACGCGGGGCTTGCCGATGGTGAGCTCGTAGCCCTCCCGGCGCATGGTCTCGACCAGGATGGCCAGCGCGAGCTCGCCGCGCCCCTGGACCTCCCAGGAGTCGGGGCGGTCGGTCGGCAGCACGCGGATGGAGACGTTGCCGATGAGCTCGCGGTCGAGCCGGTCCTTGACCAGCCGGGCGGTGACCTTGGTGCCCTTCTCGCGGCCGGCCAGCGGGCCGGTGTTCGTGCCGAGGGTCATCGAGATGGCCGGCTCGTCGACCGTGATGAACGGGAGCGGCCGCGGGTCGTCCGGGTCGGCGAGCGTGTCCCCGATCATGATGTCCGGGATGCCGGCGATGGCGATGATGTCGCCCGGACCGGCCTGCTCGGCCGCCTTGCGCTCGAGCGCCTCCGTCATGAGCAGCTCGGTGATCTTGACGCGCTCGATGGTGCCGTCGTGCTTGCACCAGGCGACCTGCTGCCCCTTCTTGATCGTCCCGGCGTGCACCCGGCACAGCGCGATACGGCCGAGGTAGGAGCTGGCGTCGAGGTTGGTCACGTGCGCCTGCAGCGGCGTGTTCGGGTCGTACGACGGCGCGGGGATCGTCTCCCGGATGACCTGGAACAGCGGCTCGAGGTCCTCGGCGTCCGGCAGGCCGCCGTCCTCCGGCTTGTTGAGGCTGGCCCGCCCGGCCTTCGCCGAGGCGTACACGATCGGGAAGTCGATCTGGTCCTCGGACGCGTCGAGGTCCATGAACAGCTCGTACGTCTCGTCGACCACTTCGGAGATGCGGGCGTCCGGCCGGTCGACCTTGTTGACCACGAGGATGACCGGCAGCTTGGCGGCGAGGGCCTTGCGCAGGACGAACCGGGTCTGCGGCAGCGGCCCCTCTGAGGCGTCGACGAGGAGGACCACGCCGTCGACCATCGACAGGCCGCGCTCGACCTCGCCGCCGAAGTCGGCGTGGCCCGGGGTGTCGATGATGTTGATCGTCATGCCGCCGTGCAGCACGGCGGTGTTCTTCGCGAGAATGGTGATGCCCTTCTCGCGTTCGAGGTCGTTGGAGTCCATGACCCGCTCATCGACGTCCTGGTTCTCACGGAACGCGCCGGACTGCCAGAGCATGGCGTCAACGAGCGTCGTCTTACCGTGGTCGACGTGAGCGACGATCGCAACGTTACGGAGATCGTCCCGAGTGGCGATGGGCATGCGTGCGGGTCTCGCTTCGTGGTGTGGGAGTCGCCGCGGGATCCGCGCGGCGTCATCCAGTTTACTCGGCTCGCGGAGGACACCGATCGCGCCGCCGTCCGGCCCGTTTCCGGCCCACATGCCATGGCAACCGAATCAGGGGCCGCCGCGTCAAATCATGGGTGGGACGCCTCGATCCTGGCCGGAGCATTCACCGAGGCGTCCCGCCCCATTAATCTTGCACGCCGCTGCTATCGCGCCGCATGATGGGCCGTCCGCGAGAGCGAGGAGCGTACGTGAGCCGCTGGACGGTGCCGGGCTACACCGAACTGGGCGAACTCGGCTCCGGTGGCTTCGGACGGGTCGTACTGGCCCGCCATGACGATTCCGGCACCGTCGTCGCCATCAAGTACCTGAACACCGAACAGCTTGGTGGCGAGACCTTCCTGGCCCAATTCCGGGACGAGGCACGCACGCTGGCCACCCTGGACAGCCCCTACGTCACCCGGCTCTACGAATACGTCGAGGGAGAGGATCACGCGGCGATCGTCATGGAAGCGGTCGACGGCGCATCCCTCCGGGCGGTGCTGGACGCACACGGCCCTGCGGGCCCGGAGGCGGCCCTGTCGGTGCTCAGGGGTTCGCTGCTCGGACTCGCCGCGGCTCATGCCGCCTCGGTGGTGCACCGCGACTACAAGCCCGCGAACGTCCTGGTCGGGCAGGACGGCCAGAGCAAGGTCGCCGACTTCGGGATCGCCGTACGGTCGGGGGAATCCGGTCGGCCGGCCGGACGCCGGCCTACATGGCGCCAGAGCAGTGGGAGGGCGGACCGGCCGGTCCCGCGACCGATGTCTACGCGGCGACCTGCGTCTTCTTCGAGTGCGTCACGGGCCATCGGCCGTACGACGGTGATCAGGCGGCGCTGCGGCGTCAGCACGTGACCACACCGGTTCCGCTCGACGATCTCCCCGAGCCGGTACGGCCGCTCGTCGCGCGAGGCATGGCGAAGGACCCGGCCGATCGGCCACCGGGAGCGCTCGAGTTCGTGGCCGAACTGGAGTCGGCGGCCAGGGAGGCGTACGGCCCGGACTGGGAGCGCAACGGCCGGAGGCGCCTCGCCGAGGCCGTCGCGGGCCTGGCCGCGCTGCTGCCCTTCGCCCTCCTCCTCGGCACCGCCCCCGGCGGCGTCGGCGCGGGCGGAGGAGGAGCGGGGAGCGGAGCAGGTTCGGCGGGGACGGGAGGCGGCGCGGGCGGAGGCACGAGTGCGGGCGCGGGAGGCGCCGGCGGGACGGGCGGGACCGCCGGTCGTACGGTGGGCAGGACTCTGCTCGGCAAGACCGGCGCCAAGGTCGGCGTCGGTGCCGCCGGTGCGATCATCCTGGGCATCGCCGGCACCGCCGCTCTGCTGCATCAGGGCCATGAGAAGCGTCCCGTGCCGGTGGCCGCTCGGAAGCCGTTCACCATCTCCTACGCCTCCTTGGAGCGGACGTACACGCATCCGCCTATGACGGTCGAGGGCAGATACGTCCACGTCGCCGGTCTTCGGGACCCGGCCATCGAGCAGGCGGTCAACCAGGCCCTGCGGCTGCCCCTCGATCAGCAGTTGAAGCGTTATGAGATCGCCCGGCGACCGGATGCTCGGCCATCGGGGCGTCCACGGTTTACGACCACCATCGAGTTGGGGTTGCGCGGGCCTCGGCTGCTTTCGGCGCGGTATCACTTCTCCGCCTCTGGCCAGGTGCCCGTCACCGCCTTCGACGAGGGAGGCACACGTGCGGTCACCGTCGACATGGTCACCGGTCGACGCCTCAGGCCTCGGGACATCCTCCGAGATGCCGTCTTCAACCGATCCGGACTAAAAGATCTCGAAGGGCGGGTCGGCGAAGCGGCCCCCGGTGGGGCGCTGTGTGGTGGAGATCAAAAGATCGTCCCGCGAGCCCTCACCGCTTCCGCCATGGACAACGACGACAAGGAAAAGCGTGCGCTCGACGTGATGCCGACGGCAGAGGGACTGGAGTTCGGTGTCGTACCGCCTCTGCTGGGCTACGTCTGGGCGTGTGCCGACACCGTGGTCACGGTCCCGTACGACAAGATCTCCGATCTTGTCCGACCTGAGATCCTCGCGCTCATCCAGGCGTCGGCCGCGTCGCCCGCGCCATCGCCCTCATGAATCCGCCTTCAGGTGCCGTTCGACGGTCTCAACCTTGCTCGTGAGGCCGTCGGCGACTCCCTCGCGGATATCGGCTTTCAGGACGAGGCTGACCCGGGGACTGCGGGCCGCGACCGCGTCGACCGCCCGCTTCACCACGTCCATCACCTCGTCCCACTCGCCCTCGACGCTCGTGAACATGGCGTCCGTACGATTGGGCAGCCCGCTCTCCCTGACAACCCGCACCGCTTCGGCGACGTACTCCCCCACGGCCTCGCCGACACCGAGCGGGGTGACCGAAAAAGCGACGATCATCAAGACTCCTTCAGGTGCTTCAACACGGCTTCGACGGCGGGAATGTCGGCCGGCAGCCACGGGACGTCGAACACCTCCGCCGCGGTCAGCCAGCGCAGCGCGACGTGCTCTCGGGCCTCCGGCACGCCGTCGACGATGGCGGCCGTCCAGACCCGCATCACCATTCCATTGTGCAGCGGGCTGTCCCCTCCGACTCGGCGGCCGACCGACACGTCGATCCCGAGTTCTTCCCGGCATTCGCGAACGAGCGCGTCCTGTTCCGTCTCGCCTGGTTCGACTTTGCCTCCGGGGAACTCCCAACCGCCGGCCAGCTCCGGCGGCTCAGCACGCTGCGCCGCCAGGAGCCGTCCCCGATCGATGATCGCCGCCCCCACCACGAGAGGTGGTACCGGTCGTTCGATTCGCACTCAGAGTCTCTTCGTCGGGCCGTTGTGGCCGTTGTGAGCCGTCGGGCGAGTGAAGCCGACGGCACCACCGGGATAGGTCTTGTAGTTCTGGAGCTTGACGACGTCACCGGTATGCGGCGCGACGATCATGATGCCTTTCTGGGGGTTGTAGACGATGCCGACATGCCCGGGGCCGGTGTGCCCCGGCAGGTACTCGAAGTAAACGAGATCGCCCGGCTGCTCCTGCCCTCGGGGCACCGACGCCCCCCACCAATATTGATCATCCGAAAGACGGGGAATGGTGACGCCGGCGCTCTTGTACGCGGACATCGTCAGCCCGGAACAGTCGAAGCTGTTCGGCCCGGTCGCGCCGTAGACATAGGGCTTGCCCAACTGCGCCTTGGCGAAGGCGATCACCGTCGCGGCCACCGCGCTCGGGGCGACGGGGGCGCCGTTCATATCGACGCAGCTCGGGCCGCTGGCTTGGACCACGCCGAAGTTGCCTGAAGCGTACCTCTTCGCCCAGGACAGAACGTTGTTGACATAGGACACCAGGTGGTTGTACGCGAAGATGGCGTCGCGCATTCGGTCCGGTGCCCCGCTGGCCTTCAGATAGCGGGCGGCGGCGGGAATGGCGTCGGCCGGATCGTATCGATCTTTCTTGTTGTCACCGTCACCGTCGACACCGTAAATCCGCCATGTGCCGGGGATGAACTGCATCGGCCCGCCGGCGTGTGCGTAGTTCTCGCCGCTGGAGACACCGGGCGCCTTGAGCTGACCATGGTGGGTCTCCACGTACCCGATGCCCGCGAGGACGTTCCACGGAATGCCGTACTGCTGGCCCGCCTTCTTGTAGAGCGCCAGATAGTTGGACGGGATGCTGCTGGCATCGCCGGACTGCTGGGGCTGCGAGGCGGCACCGGAGGTGTCCGTGCAGTTTCCGCCGCTGGTGGCACTCTGAAAGAGGTTGTTGGCTCCGAAGAACAGAGGAATGGACACCAGGCTCATGAAGAACAGAGCCGCAGCGCCTCCGGCGATGATGATCGGCAGGCGGACCGCACCCCGATCCGATCGCGTGAAATGATGAAGAGAGACAATACGACGGCTACTACTCCGCCCCCCCAAGCCGACGCCGAGCTGCGAGTGCCGGCGAAGCCTCATCTCTTTCCCTTCACTTGTCCCCTACATTGGCCGGCTGGAAGGCATAGACGACCCAGCCCCCACCGGACCTCGTCACCGTGACGGCGTACTGCTGACTGCTGTCGCTGGAACTTCCTCCCTTGTTGATGTGCTGCGTTCCGGTGACCAGGAAGATGAACTGGTCTTTCTCCATGTCCCGGAGAGAGTCCAGATGCGCGTCGGAGGTCGAGACCTCCTTGTCCTGCTTCCGCTGCTCGAGAACGCCCGGCGCCGACGAATCGCGCTGCAGTTGCGCCGCGAGATCGGCGCCTACCATGCCCTGCATCCGCCCGGTATAGGCACCCGGCTGTTCGTCGTACCGATACGTGCCGTACGCGATGGTGAAACGCCGGGCCACGTCCGCCGCCGCGCTGAAGTCCTTCTGCGTGAACGGCAGAAGTGAATAGATGTCGTAAGAACCACCACTCGGCGGAGGACCCGTCAGTCCGGGCACGGTCGCCGACGGCACGGACGGCGACGGGGTCGTCCCGTTCCGCCGCGCCGAGTTCTTGTGCTTACCGCTTCCGGTGCCGACAGTCAGGACCACTCCGGCCGCGACAAGGAGCACCACCAGCGCGGCGAACAGGAACTTACGCTGGCGATCAGTCAGGTCCATCGGCTCCTCATCGTTCGTCGTCACCGTCCTCGCGCTTCACCGGACGCAGCCAGAACGGCATCGCCGGGCCGTCATCCCGCGACTTGCCCGACCACAGCGGCGGCGGCGCCTTCCGCTCGGAAGGGCTCTCCTCACGCCGATTGGGGCCGGACGCGGGACCAGGCCTCGCTCCGGACGCTGCTCCACGCGCCGGCGGATTCTGCTGCCGCTCCCCCGAACCGCCGGAGTCTCGTCGCGGAGTCGTACGGCCGCCGGACCCGCCGCCGAACCAGCTCCGGCCGCCACCGGCACCGCCACTCGCCCCGCCGTCGTTACCGCCGCCACCGGACCGGCCGCGGCCGCTCTCGCCCCCACCAGCGGGGCCGCGAGGCGGTGTGCGGGTACCGGACCCCTGACCCGCGCCACTCTTCCCGGTAGCCCCCCAGCTCGGGGCTGTGGGCGCCGCGGGCGGACGCGAACCCCCGCCTCCGGCGGCGGCGTTCGGGCGGCGCTCCTCGCGCGCCGGTGAATCCGCCGGCGGGCGCGGAGCCGGCGGACGGGCCGCCCCGGACGGACGCGAGCCCCACAGGCTGCCGCCGTTCGCCCTTCCGACCGGCGGCGATGCGGCGGCTTGGGCCCGCGGGGACAGGTTCAGCGGAGGAGCACTGCCTCGCGCCGCACCGGCTGCCTTCGCCGCGAGCTGGGTGGCGCGCCCACGGCGGTCGGACGCGCCGACCACCTCACGACCCGCCGTGTCGAAGTCGGCCGATTCGTCGCCCCTGAGCGCGGGAGCGCCCGCAAGGTTGCCGGAGTCTCGCTTGCCCCAGCGACCGAGCCGGTAGCCCGCCGCTCCGGGAACGGCCGCGGTCGCGACCGCGGTGGTCCGCTTCCGCGTCTCCCGGATCGCCTCCTCGACGTGCTGCTCGCCCTTACGAGAGCCGACCGCGGAGTAACCGACCGCCGCGAACAGATGCTGGAACGGCTTCCGATAGACGAACGCCGCCAGCGTGACCAGAGAGATGAGCAGGATCTGCAGACCCCACGGCAGGCTCTCGGCCATGACCAGCCCGTAGCACCACAACAGGAGCGCCAGCACTCCGATGAGCGCTGCCTGCTTCAGCAGGGTCGACAGGAGCAACTCGAACCAACGCACTGCGATGACCCGGCCAATGCCGGGATGGATGCCGATGCCCAGGAAGATCGGCCCCGCGACGAGAAGCAGAAGAAACGAGATCTTCAAGATGATCAGCATGACCGAGACGACCAGGACCAACAGCCCGGCGACCAGCGCCGCAAGCAGGGCGCCGAATCCCACCGCCAGACGCGACTGCCAGTCTTTCCCCTGGAAGAGAGAGTAAGTGCCAGGAGAATTATCTTTGATATTCTTCGTTACCGACTTATAGGCGTCGGCCTTTTTCCCGAGGTCCGGCTTTTGCCCGCTGACACTCTCATGAAGATCGACAGCCTGAGATTCCAGGAGTGTGGCCGCATTGTCCTGAACGATCTTAGCTTTCGGATCATCGGTGCCGAACTCGCCCATCAGCCATGGCTTACAGACGAGCGTCACCCAAAGACCGTTGGCATTGCGGGTCACTGCATCGTTCGACACCGGCTTCGGCACTTTGCCGTTACCGTTCTCCTTCTGCGGGATGCAGGTCGCGCTATCCGTATCGCTCTGTGGAAGAGCGGCATTGAAGGCCGCCGTCGCCCCGTTCGAGACCTTCGTGCCCAGCGTGGTGAAGTCGCCGGGTCTGCCGATCAGCCAGATGAGTGCGACCATCGCCACAACCATCCAGATGGTCCCTTCCGCGACCCGGCTGGCCCGTCGGCGAATCAAACCCCACCAGGCCAGCCACAGAGCGCCGAGAATGACGACCCATGACCAGTATTTGGCCCCGAAGGTGTTCCCCATCCCGCGGATGACACCGTCGACCGTCTTCTTGAGCCATCCGAGGAGGGCCTCGGAGGCTGCCGACTGATAGATGGTGATGGTCGTCCGATCGATCGCTTGCGCGAAGACGAAGACGGTGTTCGCGATGTTATTCCCGATCATGGCGGGCATATCGGAACAACCCATATCCACCGCATGCCACGACTGACCACGCGTTCCGTACCGGTCGTAGTAGGTCAGTTGCTCCGGTGTATCCTTTGCCGCCTTATTTAGCTGATCGCTCGGATAATTCGGCGGCTTGACCATACCATCGATACCCGACCCGTACTGCTCGGGAGCCGGATGGTCGGCGGGCGCGCAGGCGTCACTCGGGTTAGGGCCTATCGGATCGGCGCTGGCAATGCCCAGGGGGCTGAGGACCAGCAGGGCCATGAGGATGAGGACGAGAAGCGACCGGCGCTTCCCGGGTGGTCGGGCGGTTGCCGCTGGGCGTCGGCGGCGGATGCCTGGCACCCTCATCGGGGGACCTCCTGGGTGACCTCTGTGGCGGGGTCGCGGGGGGCGGTGGAGGGACGGGTTGGTCGCTGGTTCCCACTATGCGCGTCGGACGGCTCCTGCGCACCGGTTTCACCGGGCTTGGAGCGTGTCGGGTTGGTGTCGAGCCAGCGGAGCAGTTCCTCGGAGATGAGGTCCACGCCGATGCGGCCGGCACGGCCGTCGAGGTCCCGGAAGATGCACTCGCCGTTGCCGAGGTTGCGGAGTACGGCGCGGTGCTCGTCGGAGTTCTCGACGCCGAGGAGGGCCATGACGTTGCCGACCTCGTTGCGCTCGGTGGAGCGGAACGAGTAGACGGACGAGAGGCAGTTGGTCACCTGTTCGTTCAGCAGGTCGCCGGCGTTCTGCGAGACGAGGATGAGGGCGGTGTTGCGGGAGCGGCCCATCCGGGAGACCTCGGGGATGAGCTTGGCGCCCTCGGGTGTCTGGGTGATCGCCCACGCCTCGTCGAGGAAGATGGTCTTCGGGAGGTGGCGGTCCAGGCCGTGCATCAGGCGGCGGGCGAACTGCGACACGAGGTACATCAGGGCGACCGAGAGGCGCTGCTCGTAGGAGTAGTCCTCGCGGTTGATCGCGACGTCCGGCAGGGTGAGGCCGCCGAGGGTGAAGACGGTCGTCCAGCCGGCCGTGTCGATCCGGTCGCCGCCGGACGGGTCGAAGCAGAGCCGGGCGAGGCGCATCTCCGACATGGATCGCAGGACGGCGCCCAGGTTCTTCGACGCGGGGTCCTCTGAGGCGTCGAGGTAGTCGACGACCTTGCCGAGTGACGGCTGTGGCTGGTTGGCGACCGCGCCGACCGCCTGGATCATGGCGGACTCGCGCTCTTCGGACATGCGCGGGAGGAGCAGCCGGAGCGTCTCGGTCGCCATGGTCTTCTTGGCTGCGAGGTCGTCGCCGAAGCTGAACGGGTCGAGCAGGCCGGGAGCGGCCGAGCCCAGCGGCAGGGTGCGGGCGCGGCGGCCGCGCCGGCGCAGGAGCTCGACGAGGGACTCTGCGTCGCCCTTCGGGTCGATCGCCGCGATCGTCACGCCGCGCAGTGCCATCTGGTACAGCAGCAGGAGCGCGAGCGTGGTCTTTCCACCGCCGGGCTCGCCGGTGATGGCGACGGCGGTGGGGCGGTTGCGGGCGGCGGCGACGAGGGGGTCGAAGTGCACGATGGAGCGGGCGCGGCCGAGGGTCTCGCCGATGTACGGCCCGACCCAGCCGGAGGAGGTGTCGTCTCGCCGGTCCCCCAGGTCGACCGTTGCGGTGGGCATGCCGCCCGCGATCGTCCGGAGCGGCTGCCGCTGGGCGTAGGCGTTGACGCGGATCCGATCGCCGGGCAGCGACTCGCAGAACAGCGAGAACTGGTCGCCGGTCGAGCAGACGATGTCGATGCCGAGGTCGCGGTAGTGCTCGACGACCGCGTCGACGCGCTGCTGCAGGAGCTCCTCGGTCGGCGCGGAGACGATGAGCCGGTGCCAGCCGTACACGAACGGCAGGCGCTCCTTGGTGATGCCGTGCTCGAGCATGCGCGCGGCGTCGATCTGTTCCGCCAGCGCGATGGGGGCCTCGGCTCCGGCCTCCCGGATGTGCTGGTCCATGTCGCGGGCGTGGGCGAGCTTGCGGGAGACGTCCTTGGACGCCTTCGCGGGCGGGACGAGCTTCATCCGTGCCGACACCTCGACCGGGAAGGGCAGCGCGTCGGCGAAGTGCATCCAGGGCTCGCCGTCCGGGAACGGCATCAGGTCGGGGAAGCGCGCGAAGGACAGGTACGCGACGTGGGACGATCCGCTCGGCTGTTCCATGCGGAGGTTCGAGCGGCCGTTGACGATCGTGCCCTCGACGAGGCTCTCGATCTCGCCGGCGCCCCAGGTGCGGCGGGGGGTGGCCGAAGGCGGCGGGTCGGTCAGGGCGCCGGTCGCCGCGTGCTGGAACAGCCAGGCGATCTCGGTGGACGAGGCGTGCCGGGCGTAGAGGGCGCTGCCGCCGAGGGAGCGGCCGAGCCGCTCGGCCTGTTCGGTCCAGCGCGCGATCTCCTTCTCCGGGATCGCGTCGTCGTGCAGCCCGAGGGCCTCCTCGCTGCGCTTGTAGAGCCCGAAGAGCTGCTTGAACGCCCCTCCGGACAGCTGGGCGCCGACCCCCCGCTGGCCGAGGCGTACGCCGAGGTAGACCTCCTTGGTCCAGAAGTCCTTGGACCAGACGTGGGCGTACATCTCCTCGAGGTACTCGCGCCACCCGGAGCCGCCGTCGGAGGTCTCGTCGAGGGCCAGCGCCCATTCCGCCGCCGGGTAGGTGCGGTGCGCGATCCGCAGGTGGATCTCGGCGTCCTGCATGCGGATGCCTGCCATCGCGATGGTGATGTTGGTGGCGAGCGCCTCACGCTCTTCGTTCGTCGTGAACTCGTACGAGACCGTGGGCAGCCGGAAGTACGCCCAGGCGGCGTTGTCGGTGAGGAGGATCCGGTCGTCGAAATACCGCACGGCCAGCCGGCTGCGGGCCTTGGATGCCCTGCTCATCGGTAACTCCCCGTCCTCACTGAACATGCTGATCGTGCACGGCCTGGTCGTCTCGCGTCTCCGGCCCGTCGCCTGCGGGCCGCCTTCTCCAGGCCGCTTCGCGGCACGCCGCTAGGGCGTGTCCGGTGGATCTCCGTCGGACACCCCCTAGGCGGCGCGTCCCCCCGTACCGGGTGAACGTCCGCAGGACGCTGCCGGCTGATCGGGAGACCTCCTGCTGTGGGTAGCGGCCCGGCGTCTGGACGAGGCCGCCGGCGACGACGCCGCCGAGCGCGATGTACGCCTTCCGGGTGGGCGCGCGCAGGGACCGCAGCTCGTTGCGCGGGGCGCGGTCGAGGCTGAGGTGGTCGTCCCAGGGGATGCGCACGAGCGCGCGGCATCGCCCGCGAGCAACCGCCTCGGCCTGCTCCACGTCGTCCATGCTGCGGCGGCTCACTCCGTTGATCACGGTGACGGCCCGGGAGCGCAGGTCCTCGTATCCGTGGCCGTCGAGCCACTCGAAGGTCATGGCCACCGCCCGCGGCGCGTCGGAACTGGCCGGAGCGACCAGCACCACCTGGTCGGCGTACGGCAGCACGCGGGCGACCACGGCGGCCGCGGCGTCGAGCAGCGTGATCGAGTAGAACCGGTCGAGCGTCCGCATCGCGAGGGCGTAGTCGCGGTCATCGAGGGCCTGGACCGGGTTCTTGCCGGCCGCGACGACCTCCAGCCCCGACTTGGAGATGGAGGTGTAGCGGCGCATCATCTGGTAGCCGGTGACCTGCTCGGCATGGGTGATCAGCGAGGTGAGCGTCTCCCGGGTCTCCGTCTTGGTGCGACGGGCCATGGCGCCCGGGCCGGGGTTGACGTCGACCGCCACGATCCGGTCGCCGCGGTGCTGGGCGAAGGTGTGACCGAGCATGAGAGCGGTGACCGTCTGCCCCGCTCCGCCGGTGCAGCCGAGCACGACGACCCGACGCGCGCCCGCGAACGCGGTCCGTACGCGCTGCTCGTAGTCGCCGTCGCCGCTGCCGCCGCCCGAGAAGATCCGCCGGCGGCCGCGGCCGTCGTCGCGTCCCTCGTCCTCGTGACCGGTCTGGGGCATCGGCCCGGGACGCACCGGTGAGGCGGGGCCGGAGCGAACGGCGCGGGGAGGCGACTCCGGTGATGCCGCGGCGGCATCAGGCCGGGCCGGCGAGGCCTGCTGGTCCGCGCCCTGTCGTGGCGGCGTCGCGGGACGGGCGGGCCGTGCCGCGGGAACCTGCGCCGGCCTGGCCGGCTGCGTACGAGGCGGCTGGCCGGGCGCCTGCGGCGAGGCCGGCCGCGGCGACGCGGCGGGCGGCGACGCCGACCCGGCCGCCGGAGCCCGCGGAGGCGCCGGCGGTGTCGCCGGGCGGGACGGAAGCACTCCGGGCGCGGGCGGTGTCCACCCTGGCGCCGGGGTGGACGTCTCGCGGGCGGCCGGTGGCCGCGCCTCGCGGGGAGGAGTCGTCTCTTCCCCGTGCGACCGGCTTCGAGGGGCCGCCGCGGGCCGCCCGGCCGGCCGGGAGAGGCGTCGTGCGGTGGGGCGGCGCCCGTGTCCGCCCGAGGTCGGGCGGTGTCCTTCTCCGGCTGAGGTCGGACGGTCTCCTTCTCCGACTGAGCCGAAGCGGCGCCCGCGTCCACCTGGGGCTGAGCGGTGCCCGCGTCCGCCTGCGGTCGAGGGGCACCCACGTCTGTCCGCGGTTGCGCGGCGCCCACGTCTGTCCGCGGTTGCGCGGCGCCCACGTCTGTCCGCGGTTGAGGGGCGCCGTTCTCGGGCCGAGGTGGAGCAGTGCCCGCGTCGGGCCGTGGTTGAGAGGCGCGCCTCTCCGGCTGAGACGGAGCACCGCCCACGCGCGGTGGAGCGGCGTCCGCGTCCGCCAGCGGTGGAGCGGCGGTGCCCGCGTCGGGTCGCGGGGCGCGGTTGCGCCGGGACGGCGTCGGCCAGACGATCTGGTCGGTACGGGCCTCGGCGATGGACTGCTCTTCGTCGCTCAGGGCCGCCGCGCCGTGGTCCGCCGCCGGCTCGGCCGGCCGTTCGCCGCCGGGCCACGCCGGTGCGTCGGTCCCGGTCGGCGACTCGGCGGAGCCATGGGCGGCGGGGTCGTCGGCGGGCTTGGCGTGCCGCCCGTGCGGCAGCGGGATCACCTGTGCCGGCAGCCCGCCCTGGTCGGCCTGCCCCGGCACGGCTGGCTGACCCGGCACGGCGGGCTGACCCGGCACGGCCTGCTGACCCAGCCGGGCCGGCCGTCCGGGCTCGCCGGTCTCGGCCGGCCGGTCGGAACGACCGGCCGCCGGGGGCCGCGCGGGCGTGGCGCCGGTGGGACGTGGCGGCGTCCCCGCACCGCCTGGGGCGGTCGTGGGCGAGGCGCCGGGATGCGCCGGTGGCCCCGACGGAGCGGCGTGCCGGCCGACGCCGGGGGGCTCGGCCGGCGTCGCCGCCGTGTCGGCGCGAGCGGGCGCGCTCGGGGTGGCAGGCGCGTCGGGGCGAACCGGCGGGTTCGGAGTAGCAGGCGTGTCAGGGCGAGCAGGCGCGTCGGGATGTGCCAGTGCGTCGAGGCGTGCCGGTGCGTCAGGGCGCGCGGGGGCGGCCGGATCGGCGGGCTTGGCGGTGGGCGTGTCCGAGGACCGTCCTGTGGGGGCCGACGGCGGCAGGGTCGGCGTCGGCCGGGTGGTGGCCGCCGACGCCTCCGGCTCGTGGGAGGCGCTGCGGTGCCGCGTCACGCGGCGTGGCGCGTCGGGCTCTCGCCCCGGCCCCTGGGGAGCGGTCTCGGGACGGCTCTCCGCGGGACGTCCGTGCTCGGTCGCGCGCCTGTCCGCGCTCTCCGGCTCGGCGGACGCCGGACCTGTGGTGTGGGCGGCCGGCGCGGCCGGGAGCCCGGGCCTCGCCGGTGCGCCGGGCCGCGCGGGAGTGCCCGGCGTCGCGGGAGTGCCCGGCGTCGTGGGAGGGGCAGGAGTGCCGGGTGCCGACAGGCCGCGGACCGGTTGGGGTGTCGTGGGCTGAGGACGGGGCGGCCGGATCGGCGTGGGCCGGGCGGCGGGCTCGGAGCGCACCGGCTGCGGCCGCGTCGGCTCGACGCGCGGCGGGGTGAGCCGGCGCCGCCGGCGGGCGGTGCGACCGCGGTGCCGTCGTGGGGCGTCGGCTGCAGGCTCGGAGCGGGCGGGCGCTGGGCGGCGGCGGGACGGCGGGACGCGCCGTGCGTCGTGTTTCCGGCGCCGGCGCGCTCGGGCATGGGCGGAGCGGGCACCGCCGGCGTCGCCATGGCCCCCAGCGCGGGTGCGCGCTCGACCGGTTCGGCCACGGGATGCGCGGCGTGCACCCGTCCGCCGGACACGTGGCCGCGCCGCCACACGCGGCCGACGACGGCGACCTCGCCCGGCTCGTGGATGGGCGTCAGCCGGGCCCAGGTGCGGGCCTCGGTGAGGTAGCGCACCTGGGAGATGAGCAGCTCGGTGAGGCGTTTGCCTTCGATGACGGGACGAGTGGCCAGCCAGGTCAGGACGCCGGGGGGCACGAGATAGACGACGTGCCACGGCGCGTGGAACGGCAGGCCGGCCACCTGGAGCAGGACGATCCAGGGTAGGAAGACGCCGACGAACACACCGATCTGCACCAGCGGCAACGGCATCGGCAGCCGCAGGTCGTAGAGCTTGTAAAGCCGCTTCTCGATGCGCCAGATATTGGTGTACGTAGGCAGATCCACCCGGGCCCCACTCCCCTAATTGAGACCAGCCATGACTAGACCGGCATGACACCGGTCGTGTTCAGGATGTTTTGATTCCAAGCGCCGTCGCAATCGCTTTGGCCGTCGTCTCGATGATATTGGGGACGTAGAAGATGACTCCGATGCCGATCGCCAACAGAATGAATTGCACGAATCGCGTTATCTCTCGCGTGAAGAGGAAGAAGATCGCGACAATGGAGACGACGACCAGGAACAGCGGCCCGAAGATATCCCGCAGCCATTTCGCGAGATTGTCGGTGTCCAGACCGTTGTTAGGCGCCGCGCCGACATGTTGAGGCAGCATCGCCAACATGTGTTGGATCATCGGGCTGGCCTTCCTTGGTCGGGGAGTGAATCGTAGCGTTCGGGACGGGCGGCCGGGATGTCATGATCCGGCCGGAAGCGTAGAACCTTGGATGTCCCTGACGAACCAATATCCGCCCTTCTTCACTATTGCGAGCTGGTACGTCTGCTCGAGTGTTCCGCCGGCCGTCTTCTGCTGACCAGCGGGAATCTGCCAGACGACGGTCGCGGTCACCGTCCGGGACGCGACGTCGCCGCGTGGGGCGACGATGTCCTTCATCTGGCCGAAGGCGACGGCGTTGCCCAGTCCGGTCACGGGAGGATCGGAGTAGCGCTGAAGCGAACCGGCGTCGCTGATCGCGTAGGCCTTGAAGAAGTCCGTCAGCGGTTGCTGAAGCTCGGTCTCCAGTGCGGAGTCACGCTCCTGGGCCACTTGGGGGACCGACGCCGTGGGAGGGGGCGGGAGCGTGGCGGGACGCCCCGTTATCGCCATCGCCCCGTCCTTGGCATAGACGGGGACGGCGAGCTGGAAGAACCGTCCGTTGACCCGCGTGAGAAGGGTGACGACGCCGTGCTGATCGTCACTCGCGCGCACCGATGCGACGTACGCGGATTGCAACACCGATTTACCGGTGCCGTCCCAGCCGAGCTGCGGATCGATCCCACCGGCGATGAACTGCGCGAGCTGTTGCTGCCGGGTCGACGCCGACGCCGGGTCGTAATTCAGATAGACCTGGGCGAATGACAGGGCGTACGCGGACGCCGCCGCCTCCGGAAACCGCGGCTTGGCGGCGTCACCGGTCGCCGGGGTGTTGGACCGCTCCGAGGTGAACCGCTCGAACGGCGCCCGGATGCCGTTGACCAGCACGACGATGAGGAACGCCCAGAGGATGGCCCGGCCGACGTAGATGAACCAGCGTCCGCCGGAACCACCCCAGCCGCGACGGTCGCCGCCGTCACCACCGGAGCCGCCACGGCGCTTGCCGCGGCGACCCTTGTCGTCCGGAGCATCCCAAGGGTCGGCGGGCGGGTAACCGCCCGGCGGGAAACCGGACGCGCCGGCGTCTACAACGCCGGACGACCTGCGAGCCATCATGCCTCCGCTCGCGCCTTACCCCCCGGATCGGCGCGCCGTCTTATCCGTCTGGTCGAGTTCGGTTTACCACCTTAACCACGGCGGTCAATTGTTCCAGTGCCGAGCGAGGATGCACAGTCCCGCCGCGCGGTTGTGGACAACTCGGTAGCCGATGGAGCATTACCGGACAGCGAGGTTCGTCTCCCCTGCTACACGTTGAAGCGGAACTCGACCACGTCACCGTCCTGCATGACGTACTCTTTCCCCTCCATCCTGGCCTTTCCGGCCGCGCGGGCGGCGGCGACGGTCCTCTCGGCCACCAGGTCCTCGTACGACACGATCTCGGCCTTGATGAAGCCCTTCTGGAAGTCCGTGTGGATCACCCCGGCGGCCTCCGGAGCGGTGGAGCCCTTGCGGATGGTCCAGGCGCGGGCCTCCTTGGGCCCGGCGGTGAGGAACGTCTGCAGCCCGAGCGTGTCGAAGCCGACGCGGACGAGCTGCAGCAGACCCGGCTCCTCCTGCCCGGTGGACCGCAGGAGCTCCAGAGCCTCCTCGTCGGGCAGCTCGATGAGCTCCGACTCGATCTTGGCGTCGAGGAAGATGGCCTCGGCCGGGGCGACGAGCTCCTGCAGCCGTGCGCGCAGCGCCTCGTCCCCGAGCTCGTCCTCGTCCACGTTGAAGACATAGAGGAACGGCTTGGCGGTCAGCAGGTGCAGCTCGCGCAGTGGCACGGGGTCGAGGCCGGAGGCGTAGATCGTGGTGCCGTCGTTGAGGGTCTTCTGCGCCGCACGGGCCGCGTCGATGACGGCGAGCTTGTCGCGGTCCTTGGTCGTCCGCGCCTCCTTCTCCAGGCGCGGCAGGGCCTTCTCGAGGGTCTGGAGGTCGGCGAGGATCAGCTCGGTGTTGATGGTCTCGATGTCGCGCAGCGGGGCGACGTCGCCGTCGACGTGGGTGACGTCCGGGTCGTCGAACACCCGGATGACCTGGCAGATCGCGTCGGTCTCCCGGATGTTGGCGAGGAACTGGTTGCCGAGCCCCTGCCCCTCGGACGCGCCTTTCACGATGCCCGCGATGTCGACGAACTGCATGGTCGCGTGGACGATCTTGGCCGAGTCGTACAGCGTGGCCAGCTCGTCGAGACGCGGGTCGGGCACGGCCACGACACCGACGTTCGGCTCGATCGTCGCGAACGGGTAGTTCGCCGCGAGTGCGGTGTTCTTGGTCAACGCGTTGAACAGGGTCGACTTGCCCACGTTGGGCAGCCCGACGATTCCGATGGACAGGCTCACGGACGCAGAGTCTACGGGCCCTCGGAGACTGGCCGTACGGCCCGGACGGCGCGAGGTCCACGGGCCTGCGCGGACCGTCACGGGCCGGGACAGGGCCACCGGCGCGGACCGGGCGGACGGCCGGCGGAGGGAGCCCGGGACCGCCGGTGGGTGGGGCCTCGTCCGCGCGTCGAGCCGACATTCGCGTGTTGCTTTGTCACGATGCGGGCATGGACGTTCTCCTCGGGCTGGTGATCGGTCTGGTCGTAGGTACGGCGCTCGGCGTCGCGTGGGCGCGGAGCCGGACCGCGGTGATCACCGCGCGGGCGAAGGCCGCCGAGGAGAAGCTCGCCTACGTCGAGGAGCGGCTGACCGAGCGGTTCCAGGCGTTGTCGGCGGAGGCCCTCGACGCGAGCAACCAGCGCTTCCTCGAACTCGCCGGGACCCGCCTGGCGACCGCCAACGCCGAGGCCGCCGGTGAGCTGGACAAGCGCATCGCCCCGCTCAGGGACACCCTGAACAAGGTCGAGGCGCAACTGCGCGAGGTCGAGACCGGGCGGCGTGAGTCGCACGCCATGCTGGCCAAGCAGGTCGAGTTCGTACGGCAGAGCTCCGACCAGCTCCGCCGGGAGACGCAGACGCTCGTACGGGCCCTGCAGCGGCCGGAGGCGCGCGGCCGGTGGGGGGAGCTTCAGCTGCGCCGGGTGGTGGAGATCTCCGGGATGACCCGGCACTGCGACTTCGACGAGCAGGCCACCGCCGGGAACGGCCTCCGGCCCGACATGGTCGTACGGCTGGCCGGCGGCAAGAACATCGTCGTCGACTCGAAGGTGTCCCTGGCCGCGTACCTGGACGCCGCCGGGGCGGACGACCCGGCGGCGTGGGAGGCGCGGCTGGACGCGCACGCGCGGCACCTGCGCGAGCACGTGGACCGCCTGGGGGCCAAGTCGTACTGGCAGGCGTTCAGCCCGGCCCCGGAGTTCGTGGTGCTGTTCGTGCCGGGCGAGGCGTTCCTGGCGCCCGCGCTGGACCGGGACCCCGCGCTGCTGGAGTACGCGATGCGCCGCCGCGTGCACATCGCCACGCCGACGACGCTGGTCAGCCTGCTCCGCACGGCCCACTACGCCTGGCAGCAGCAGGCGCTGTCGGAGAACGCCCGCGCGGTGTTCGACCTCGGCCGGGAGCTGTACGAGCGGCTCGGGACGCTGGGCCGCCACGTCGACCAGCTCGGCAAGTCCCTGACGAACGCCGTCGTCGCGTACAACCGGACGATCGGGTCGCTGGAGAGCCGGGTCCTGGTCACCGCGCGCCGGCTCAACGAGCTGGGCGTGACCGACGCCGACCTCGACCCGCCCGCCTCCGTGGACGAACCGGCCCGCTCCCCGTCCGCCGCGGAGCTAGCCGACGACGCCGAGGAACACCGTCAGATCCGCCTGCTGCCCTGACGTCGTGTCGCGAGACGCGGCGTACTGAACGGGTTACCGTGGAGGGAGGCACTGTCGACCCTGAGGCGGGCTGGTGGCAACGGACACGCGCGGAGATCCTGAGACGGTCTCCGCTCGGCGACGTGAGACGACGCGGCCTCCGGCCGCGACCCCGGCGGAGCGCTCACGGGCCCGCTCGGCCGTCACGCTGACCGGCCGGGGCGGCGCCACCGTGGTGCTCGCGTGCACGCTGCTCGGCGCGGTGATCGGCGGAATGTTCGGGCTGCCGTCGGCGCAGGGCCTCCTCTTCGTCGTCGGGTGCCTGCTGGCGGTGCTGGCGACCCGCCGTACGGACCTGCTGACGCTCGTGGTGAGCCCGCCGCTGCTGTTCTTCCTGGTGACGCTGGTGTCGGCGCTCATCGGGTCGGTCGGGGAGAAGTCGTTCCTGATGAGCACCGTGGTGGCCGTGGCGGCGAAGCTGACCTCGAGCGTGCCGTGGCTCTTCGTCGGCGCGGTGCTCGTCGTGCTGATCGCCGTTCCGCGGGGGCTTCCGGCGAACCTGCGGGATCTGAGCGCCCGGGTCGCGGCCGACAACCCGTTCCGCGGCCGCACCTCGCTGCGCGGCCGGAAGAAGGATGAGGACGACGACCCGGTCCGGTGGGACGAGAGCCCTGGCCGGCTGCCCGCCGCGAAGGCCCCGCCCGCGGAGGAGCCCGCGGGCGAGTGAGACTCCCCTACGCCGAGCGCAGGTCGCGGCGGAGCTCGTGGGGCAGGGCGAAGACCATCCGCTCACGGACGGACTCGACCTCTTCGACGCTGTCGAACCCGAACTCCGCGAGGCGGGTCAGCACGCCCTCGATCAGCTCCTCCGGCACCGACGCGCCGCTGGTCAGCCCGATGGTGTCGACCCCCTCGAGCCACGCCGGGTCGATCTGCTCGGCGTAGTCGACGAGGTAGGCGGCGTCGGCGCCGTGGTCCTTGGCCACCTCGACGAGACGCTTGGAGTTCGAGGAGTTCTGCGAGCCGACCACGATGACCAGCTGCGACTCGGCCGCGATCTCCTTGACCGCGACCTGGCGGTTCTGCGTGGCGTAGCAGATGTCGTCGGACGGCGGGTCGAGGAGCTTCGGGAAGCGCGCGCGGAGGGCCTCGACCGTGGCGTTCGTCTCGTCGACCGACAGCGTGGTCTGGGAGAGCCACACGACCTTCTCCGGGTCGCGTACCTGGACGTTCACGACGTCGTCGGGGCCGTCGACCAGCTGGATGTGCTCGGGAGCCTCGCCGCTGGTGCCGATGACCTCCTCGTGCCCCTCGTGCCCGATCAGGAGGATGTCGTAGTCGTCGGTGGCGAACCGCCTGGCCTCCTTGTGGACCTTCGTGACCAGCGGGCAGGTCGCGTCGATCGTACGGAGGTTGAGACCGGCCGCCTCGTCGTGGACGACCGGGGCGACCCCGTGCGCGGAGAAGACGACGATGGCGCCCTCCGGCACCTCCTCGGTCTCCTCGACGAAGACGGCGCCGCGTTCTTCGAGGGTCTTCACCACATGGACGTTGTGCACGATCTGCTTACGGACGTAGATGGGCGCGCCGTAGCGCTCGAGCGCCAGCTCCACCGTCTGCACCGCACGATCGACGCCCGCGCAGTAGCCACGCGGCTTGGCCAGAAGAACCCGACGAGTCATGTGTTCCATGGTAGGTGTGATCGGAGTGCGCCGGTTTCGGGCGAAGAAAAACCCGGCCACGGCGCGTGAACGCCACTGCACCGTAGGGCAGAGTGGTGGATAACAGAATCGTCATACCGGCCAGTCCGCGTCCTGCGGGGCTGGAGGGAGCTGAAACAACGATGACACCATCGCCGCGCCGACTGAAGGAGCAAGTCCGGGAGACCGTCAGCGAGCTCCCCATCCACGCCGCCCGGCTGGCCGTGATGGGCGTCGGTCAGGCGCTGCTGCTCACCGACCGTGTCCGCAAGGATTACAAGGAGGCCCGTGAGGCGGGCCTCGGGCCCGTGCTCGGCCGGCTCCGCGGCGACGCGGAGGACATCACCGGCCGGATCGTGGGCAAGGTCACCGGCCGAACCGGTCCCGACGAGCAGGCGGACACCGAGGAAGGCCCCGCGCCGTCCGCGGCGAGCTCCGAGATCGCCGTGGGCAAGCCGAGCGGGACCGCGCGTACGCGCCCGGCGGCGGGCCGTACGAAGCCGTCGACCGCCTCGCGGGCCGAGTCCGCTCCGGCGAAGGCCACGCCGGCCGCGTCCCCGGCGAAGGACGCCGCCAAGCCGTCCTCGCGGTCCGGCACGGCCACACGCCGGGCCAAGACGGCCGAGACGAAGGCGGCCGAGGCCAAGGCGACCGAGGCGAAGCCGGCCGAAGCGAAGCCCGCCAAGGCCGCGCCCGCCGCCAAGGCCGCGACGTCCGGGAAGACCACGGCGCCGGCCGGAAAGAGCACGACGCCGGCCACGAAGGGCAAGACCGCGGCCGCTCCTGCGAAGGCGAAGGCCGCGCCCGCGGCTCCGGCCAAGGAGAAGGCCTCCCCGGCCAAGAGCACGCCCGCCGCTCCGGCCAAGCCCGCCACCGACGCCAAGGCCGCACCGGCGAAGGAGACGCCGGCACCGAAGGCGGAGGCCGCCCGGAGCACGGGCACGACCGCGCCGGCCTCCGGCAAGGCGCTGTCGATCCCCGACTACGACGGCGCCTCGATCGCGTCCGTACGGGCCCGGCTGCGCAACCTCAACGCGCGTCAGGTCAACGAACTGCGCGACTACGAGCGGTCGCACGCCGCCCGTGCCGAGTTCCTGCGCATGTACGAGAACCGCATCGCCAAGCTGCGAAGCCAGGGCTGACCCGCACCCCGGCGGCCGAGGCGGCCGCCCTCACCGACGGTGGCGCAGAGCCGATGGCCCGCATGGCGAACCCGTAAGCGGACCGTACGCCGGGTCACCCTCACGGTCGAGCTCTTGATCACCGGCGCCTCCCCGAGGGCGCGTTCGGCGCACTCGGGGAGGGCGGCGTGTGCGCAGCCTGGCCGCCGTGCCGAGCGAGCTGTCGTGCCAACCCGGCCGTGCCGACCAGGCCGTCGCGCCGACCCGGCCGTCGCTGCCAAGCGAGCCGTCGTGCCCGGCGGGCCGTCGTGCCGGGCGGGCCGTCATTCCTGGCGGCTCGTCAGGCGAGGCCGGCCGTCATGCGGAGCCGGCCGCGGCCTGTCGCGGGTGCCCGGCCTCGATCACGTTCCGTTCTCCGGCCTCGGCCGCTTGCGTTCGCGGCCGATCATCTTGAAGTCGCCCATGGTGATCTGCCGCCATGCGGTGGCCCATGCCTGCAGATCCTCGGCTGAGCCGCCCAGCACCTTCACGAAGATCTCCAGTGCGGGCAGTTTGGGCAGCGCGTCGCTGTTCAGCATGTTCCGGAACGTGGAGTAGGAGATCTGCTTGGCGCATCGGCGCTCCATCTCCCGGTAGCTCGGGCTGCCCGCCCACACGTGGTAGGCGCGCATCGCGGCGACGAACTTGGCGGGCGTCTTGGCGAGGAGCGGATCGGGTCGCTGCTCGTGGCCGAGAAGATCCGGGATCGCCGGCGGCGGGTAGGGAGGCTCCGTCTCGGAGGCCTCCTCCACCGTCTCGTCCTTGACGGCCGCCTGCTTACCTTCGGCCGGGTCGACGGCCGTGGTCTGGCTCGCGACGGTCGACGGCTCCGGGCCGGGCACGAGTCTGCGTGGACCGGTCGCGGCCCCCTTGCCGATCTCTCCGCCGTTCGAGCGGCGAGCCAGTTCGACACGGCGATTCAGGAGCCGATCTCTTTTCTCGCTCAGCTCGGTGATTCGCTCGAAATAGCGCTTCGCGGCCGTGAGCCGCTCTACTCCTCGGCTGGGTTGGCACACCATGAGGATTCGCTCGATCTGCGTCCAGGTTTTGAGCGTCGGCCGATAGTCGCCCGCTAACAGCTTGGAAAGCGACGCCGGGGTCATGGAGGCGACCGAGGCGATGACCTCAATGCCGTCGTTTCCCGCCACGCGATCCAACTCGTACTGAACCGCGGCGTTCAGGATGAGGCTGAGTTTCGCCCGCCACGGGGCCATCTCCTCGCTCAGTTTCATGGCCTGGACGCGGATCTCGTCGCCGTCGAGGCTGTCGATCGATGTGTCCTCGGCGGGTGGCCGGCCGGACATGCCTACCGCCGCCCGGACCTGTGGTCCCGGTGTTTCACTAGCCGTCTGGCCGTCTCGGCCGCGCCCATGCCCAGGGCGATGGTGACGGTCACGGCCTCTCGGGGGGAGCATCCCTGGCCGACGAGGGCGAGGAACACGACGACGATCATAGTGAGGGCGGCGAGCGGGACGGTGTCCCGATGCGGATCATGATGTCCTGGAACCTTGCCGGGCAGGCCGACAGAGGGCTTGTATCCCATAGAGATACTCCGTTCCCGTGACTTATTCGCCGTGCTATGGGCGGTGCTTCGTTAAAGGTTCCCGAAGAGCGGACGTGGAAGTGGAAGATCTCCGGGGAACATCTTCACGGTCATCATGCCGCATGATCACGTTTGTCGCCACGTAAACTGTCCCAGCACATACCCTTGTGAGTCACCTGCGCATAATGTGCCGGTTTCAGATTGACGCACGGTGTTGAAAACTGATGAATGACGTTCACGAACGTGCACAAGTGTTTCCGACAGTCGTGAAGCGCGGAGAGACTGCGGTGTAATACATCGACGTCACTATGGCGTCCGGTTAGTTCCCCTCGCTTCGACTCGTGCTATGGGCGGGCATCGGGAACCAGCGGCGCCGACCCGGGTGGAAGCGGGTCGGAGTGCCCACGCGAAGGGCCGGGGGACACTCCGGCCCTTCGCCGCAAAGATCCGCGCGGACGGCTCGCCCGCCTCTCCATCCGCTCAGCCGCGTACGGCTCCGGGAGCGCTACCCGGATCCGGCCGGGGGTCAGTGCCGCGCGAGCGCGCGGGCGTCCTGGAACGCGTGGTCGACGTCGACCCGGTCCAGGGTCCGCAGGTGGTGTCGCCTCGTGTACAGCACCGCCATCCCGACGAGGCAGCACAGGGCTCCGGTGTAGTACGGCAGGGCGGGATCGATCTCCTCGCCGAGCCTGCTCGCGGCGTACGGCGCGATGGCGCCGCCGAGCCACCGGACGAAGTTGTAGCCGGCCGACGCCACCGGCCGCGGCGCGTCGGAGACCTCCATGGCCGCCTCGGTGAACACCGTGTTGCTGATGCCGATCGGGATCCCCGTGAGGATCACGAAGGCGATGATCCCGTCGTGTCCGGACCGGGCGATCGCGACCTGCAGGAGCAGCAGCACGGTGAGCGCCAGGTACAGCACCCGGACCGATCCCAGCCTGCGCTGGAGCACCGGCGCCACGAAGACCGAGCAGAGTGCGAGGAGCAGGCCCCAGCCGAAGAAGACCAGGCCGATGCCGTGCGCGTCCATGTGCAGGACGAACGGCGTGTAGGCCAGGACGGTGAAGAAGGCGTAGTTGTAGAACAGCGCGGTGAACGCCGTGGTCGACAGGCCGCCGTGGCCGAGGGCCCGGATCGGGTCGGACAGGCGGGTCTTCCGTACGGGCGTGCCGGTCTGCCGGAGCAGCGTCGCGATCAGGACGAAGCCGATCGCCATCAGCGCGGCGGTGCCGAAGAACGGGTACCTCCAGTGCCAGCCGCCGAGGACGGCGCCGAGCAGAGGGCCGGTGGAGATGCCGAGCCCGAGCGCGGCCTCGTACAGGATGATCGCCGACTCGGCGCCGCCGCTGGCGGCTCCGACGATGACCGCGAGCGCGGTGGCGACGAACATCGCGTTGCCGAGACCCCAGCCGGCCCGGAAGCCGACGAGTTCGCCGACCGAGCCGGACGTCCCGGACAGTGCCGCGAACACGACGACCAGGGCGAGGCCGATGAGAAGGGTCTTCTTCCCGCCGATGCGGCTGGAGACGAACCCGGTGACGAGCATGGCCACCGCGGTGATGAGGAAGTAGCTGGTGAACAGGAGGGAGACCTGGCTCGGCGAGGCCTTCAGGCCCTTGGCGATCGCCGGGAGGATGGGATCGACGAGGCCGATGCCCATGAACGCCACCACGGCGGCGAATGCCGTCGCCCACACGGAGAGGGGCTGACGGAGTAGTCCTCCTGTCCGGTCGTTCTCGGGGGAATGTGCGGTCATCGCGGCGAGAGTCCTTCCTCAGGAGCCGGCGAAGAGCTTGGCCAGGGCGGGCAGGGCGGCCTCGATGGCCGCTCGCTCGTCCTCGCTCAGCGCCTGTAGTCGTTCGGCGAGGTACGCGATGCGCCGCTCGCGGGCCTGGAGCAGCCCGTCGCGGCCCTCGGGGGTCAGCTGGACGGTGACCACGCGCGCGTCGGCGGCGTCCTGGCCCCGTGCAATCAGTCCGTCGCGGGCGAGGCGCCCGATCTGCCGGGTCATCGTGGGCAGCTTCACGCCGTGTTCGGCGGCGAGCTCGGACATCCGGCGCGGTCCGGCCTCCAGCGAGCCGAGGACGGCCATCTGCTGGGTGGTGATCGGCTGCCCGGCGCTCGCCCGGCGCAGCATGAGGACCAGGTCACGGAGCCGCCGGTTGACGTGTTCGGCCAGCGTCCGGGGGTCGGCCATCGCATCCTCTCTTACTTAGCCAGACTAAGTTAGCTTGGCTAAGTATAGGGAACGCCCGTCCCGCCGCGGGCATTCCCCAAGCCCCGCCGGAAGTTCCGGCACCCCGCCGGCCGCAAACCGCCGGGGCGCCCTCCCGCCGGGCCCGCCGCAGGACACGCATCGCCCGGGAGGACGGCTCAGGCCCGGGCGCGGGCGCCTCGGCGGGCCGTGACGACCATCGCCGCCACCATCACGGCCTGGACGGTCCAGAGCAGGACCGGGATCAGCGTCGCGCCGATGGGGCTGGTCATCGTGAGGGCGACATTGGGGACGGCGCTCGCCAGGAGGAAGAGCGCCGCGGCCAGCGGCCAGCGCAGGTCCCTGGTCACCGCGGTCGCCCAGATCCCGCAGGACAGCAGGAGGATCATCAGGGCGAGGTAGACGTCCCCGTAGAGTTCGACCCGATCGACCACCCAGACGCTGCGGCAGATGTCGTCGGCGGTACAGATCGTCTCGCGGTGGGCGGCCCACGGGACCTGCACGCGCCAGGCCGCCGGCAGGACGACCGCCCCGGCCGCCCACCACCACGAACGACTCCGCGGCCTGGGTGAACGGCGCACCACGAGGACGGTCAGGGCGACCGCCATGGGTGCGTACCCCATGAGGTCCATCGCGCCGCCGTTCACCGGGCCGAAGAGTGGCAGGAGGCCGCCCATGAGGCCGGCGGCGCCGATCAGCGGGCAGATCAGCTGGAACACCTGGAGCAACGTCACGGTCAGCGCCACCTGGAACCGGCCGCGGAGGAGTGCCCCGACCAGGACCAGCGAACACACCAGCCACGCGGCGTTCCCCACGCCGCCGTCGAGGTGCGCGAGGTCCGCGGTGAGGTCGCTCAGGGCGATGAGGAAGGCGCCCAGGGCCAGGCCGTCGGCCCACCACGGCGTTGGGTGCGCGGTGCGTTCGCGGAGGCGGGCCGCCAGGCCGCCGCGCACCAGGCCGGCGGCCTCGCGGGCGGACGGCCGCCCGTGCCGGGCCGAGACCTCCAGGAGTGTTCCGACGATCTCCTCTCCGTGCGCGGCGCGATAGGCGGGCGGGTAGGCCCGCAGCAGACGGCGGTAGCACCGCTCCGCTCTGCTCGGGCGCTCTTCGGCGGCGCGCGGCTCCGGGCCGTTCACGACAGCGCCGTTCCGGGCCGTCCGAACACGATCCTGGCCGCTCGCGCCATGCGCTTCGCCTCCTCGGTGACGGCCTCGGCGCCGTCCTCGGTGATCCGGAAGTAACGGCGGGGCCGCCCGCCGACGGTCTCCTCACGGTCCACGGCGATCAGGCCGGTGCCGGCGAGCCGGTCGAGCGCGCCGTACAGCGTGCCGACCGCGAGCCGCACCCGGCCGCCGGACTGCTCCTCGGCGCGCTTGATGATCGCGTAGCCGTGCAGGGGACCGTCGAGGAGCGCTGCCAGAATGAAGTACGTGGGTTCGCTCATCGACCGCATGACGCCGAACCATATATCGAGTGGCGAAGTATTGGCTAGGCTTCGGCCATGGCGTTGGAGACCTCACCGGAGTCGCCCACCCCGGTCCGTACCGTTCTGCAGCTGGTCGGCGGCTGGATCGCCAAGCTCGGCCGGATCTGGGTCGAGGGGCAGATCACCGAGCTGAACCGCCGGGCCGGCACGGTGTACTTCACACTGCGCGACCCGGTCGCGAACGTCTCGGTGCGGGTGGTCTGCCCCCGGGCGGTGTGCGACAACGCCGGTCCGGCCGTCGTCGACGGCGCGCGGGTCGTCGTGCACGCCAAACCGGACTTCTACATCAACCGGGGTTCGTTCGCGCTCTCGGCGTCCGAGATCCGGCCGGTCGGCGTGGGCGAGCTGCTGGCCCGGCTCGAACGCCTCAAGCAGCTCCTCACCGCCGAGGGGGTGTTCAACGCCGAGCGGAAGCGGCCGCTGCCCTTCCTGCCCGGCACGATCGGGCTGATCTGCGGCCGCGACTCCGCCGCCGAGCGCGACGTGCTGGAGAACTCCCGGCGCCGCTGGCCCGCCGTCCGCTTCACGGTCGAGAACACCGCCGTCCAGGGGTCGTACGCGGTGAACGAGATCATCGACGCGCTGCACCGCCTGGACGCCGCCCCCGACGTCGATGTGATCATCATCGCCCGTGGCGGCGGGTCTCTGGAGGATCTCCTGCCGTTCTCCGACGAGGCACTGGTCCGCGCGGTGGCGGCCGCCCGTACGCCCGTGGTCTCCGCGATCGGCCACGAGCAGGACACTCCTCTGCTCGACTACGTCGCCGACGTGCGCGCCTCGACCCCGACGGACGCGGCCAAGAAGACCGTGCCCGACGTGCGCGAGCAGCTCGCGCTGATCGGGCAGCTGCGCGACCGGGGGCGCCGATGCCTGTCCGGGCGGGTCGAACGGGAGGTCCAGTGGCTGGCGGGGATGCGCTCCCGGCCCGCGCTCGCCGATCCGGCCCGCGAGATCGAACGTCAGTCGGAGGGCGTGGCGACGCTGCGGGACCGCTCCCGGCGCTGCCTGTCCGCGGCGCTGGACCGGGCGGAGGACGGCCTCTCCCACACCCGCGCGCGGCTCGTCGCCCTGTCGCCGGCGGCCACGCTCGAGCGGGGCTACGCGATCGCGCAGCGCTCCGACGAGTCCGTCGTACGCGCGGCGGCGGACGTGAGCAAGGACGACGAGCTGCTGCTCCGGTTCAAGGACGGCCGGGTCACGGTACGGGTCGACGCGGTCTGAGTAACGGTTGCATACTCTTCGAAACGGGATGCGCACAGGTCACACAGGTCGCAAAGATAGGGTCTTGTCCCGTATTTCCCGCTTCGGGCCGATCGTGACAGCGGCAAGGGCCCGAGATCCTCGCTTAAGGACCTTCGTTGACCCAGCCTCCGCCGTACCAGCAGCCCTCCCCCGGCCCCTACGGCCAGCAGCCCTACGGCCAGCAGGGCTACCAACAGCCGTACCAGGGCCAGCAGCCCTATCAGGCGCCGCAGGGATACCCGCCCGCGCAGGGGCAGCCGGCGGGATACCAGCAGCCGTACCCGGCCGGGCAGGGTTACCAGCAGCCCTACCAGGGGCAGCCGCAGGCGTACCAGGGACAGCCCCAGGGATATCCGGGACCGCAGCAGGGCTACCAGGGACAGCAGCAAGGCTTTCAAGGGCAGCCCCAGGGATATCCGGGCGCCTACCAGCAGGAGCCGCAGGACTACCAGGCGGCGTCGTACAACAACGGCGTGACCTGCCGCGTGTGTGGCAACGGGCCCGCCGCGCAGGTGACCTTCCGGGGTGTCGTGGGCGCCGTAGTCATGCACACGATCTGGACGGCGACCGGGCCGTTCTGCCGTGACTGCGGTCTGGCGACGTTCCGCAAGCAGACGGCCAAGACGCTCGCCGGCGGCTGGTGCAGCATCGGCGCGTTCGTCCTTGCTCCGATCTTCCTGCTGCTCAACATGATCGCTCACGGCAAGGTCGCGAACCTGCCGGCCCCGCAGCCGACCAGCGGCCGGGCACCCCTGGATCCGGGCCCGTCGGTGTTCGCGCGGCCGCTCGCGTACATCTATCCGGTGATCTTCTTCCTGTTCCTGATGCTGCTGCTCGTCGGGAGCCTGTCCAAGTGACGGGAGAGCCCTCTACCGCTTGCGGCTGAGCGTCGGGTCGGGGTGCTCGGCGAAGCCGAGAGCGCGGTACAGCGGCTCGCCGTCCGGGCTGGCGGTCAGGTCGACCCTGCGGATCCCCCGCTCGGCGAACCAGCCGAGCAGCCCCTCCATGATCGAGCGGCTGTGGCCGCGCCGCCGGTACGCCGGGTCGGTGACCACGCCGTACACGTGCCCGATCAGCCCGGACGGGGTGTACGGGCTGGGCAGCCGCCGGTCGATGGTCCCGATGCCGCACGCCGCCAGGCCGGCGTCGCCGTCGATGACGAGGATCTTCACCGTGTCCTCGGCGAGCCGCTCCCGCAGCGCGTCCGCGCAGGCCCGCCGCCACTCCTCGCCGGGAGGTGGGGCTCCCCAGCCGTGGCCGCCCAGGCCGGCGAAGAGCAGCGCCCTGAGCCGTACGAGCTCGGGGATGTCGGAGACGGTCGCGACGCGTACGAGGGGCATGGACGGAATCCTAGGTCCGCCGCCCTCAATGCCTGTCTCAAGGCCCGCTGTCCTACGGACGGGGACTTCGAGACAGGCTCTAGGGTGGGGAATGTGGCGGAGGAGAAACCGGAGCTGTCCTACGAACAGGCGCGCGACGAGCTGACGGACGTCGTGCGGCGGCTCGAGGCGGGCGGGCTCACCCTGGAAGAGTCGCTGGCGCTCTGGGAGCGCGGCGAGAGACTGGCCGCGATCTGCGAGGAGTGGCTCGAGGGGGCCCGGGCCCGGCTCGCGGCCGCCATGGCCGAGCGCGCCGAGCCCGCGGAACGCCCGGAGAGCGCGCCCTTCTGACCCCCGCCGGGTCCGATCGCGGGGATCAGGAGCTCGCCGTGCCCAGCCAGCGGGCGATCGCCGCCGCCCTCGTCCGCACGCCGAGTTTCGCGTAGATGCGGCTGACGTGGTTCTTGACGGTCTTCTCGGAGAGGACGAGTTCGTCGGCGATCTCGACGTTCGAGCGTCCCTGCGTGATGAGCCGCATCACCTCGACCTCGCGCGTGGACAGGCCCAGGCACTCGTCGCCCGCCGGTGAGGCGCCCGACGCGGACTGCAGGGTCTGCACCACGACGCGGGCCGCCACCGCGGACAGCGGGTTGGCCCGGCCGGCGACGACGTCGCGGATCGCCACGACGAGCTCGTCCGGGGAGAAGGATCCGTGGATGAGGTAGCCGACGGCGCCGGCCTGGATGGACGAGCGGATCGACTCGGAGTCGTCGCTGTAGGAGAGCATCAGCACCTTGGTGATGGTGCTGAGCGTCCGGGCCGCCCGTACCCCGTCGACGTCGGGCATGCGCACGTCGAGGAGGACGAGGTCGGGGCGCAGCTGCCGCGCGAGGTCGATGGCCTGCCGGCCGTCTCCGGCCGTCGCGACCACCTTGACGTCGTCGGCGGTCTCGAGCAGGGCCACGAGCCCCATGAGGACCACCGGGTTGTCGTCCGCCACCATGACGCTGATCATCGAACCGTCTCCCGTGCTCCGTGAACCTCCGGCAGGCTGACCGTGAGGGTGCTGCCCTTCCCGGGCGAGGACGCCAGCGTGAGCTCGCCGCCGACCCGCCTGGCTCGTTCTCCCATTCCGACGACCCCGTAGTGACCTCCCCGCGCCAGGTCGGCCGTCAGGTCCGCCATCTCGGGCGGGCATTCGAAGCCCTTCCCGTCGTCGCGCACCCACAGCCGCACGCCGCGGTCGTCCGTGGTCAGGCCGACCTGCACCGTGTCGGCGGCGGCGTGTCGTTCCACGTTCGTCAGCGCCTCTTTCAGGATCGCCAGCGTCTCCGCCCGCCGGACGGGCGGAAGCTCCACTTCGTCCTCGGTGACGACCACCACCGTGACGCCGGTGCCCGCCGCCCAGTCCTCCGCCATCTGGCGGACGGCCGCGGCGAGCGGCCGGCTCTCTCCGCCGTCCCGCAGGCCGGCGATGAGCTCGCGGGCCTCGGCCACGGCGACCTTCGCGCCGGTGGCGATGTTCTGTGCCTCCTGCTCGGCGCGCTCCGGGGACTTGCGCACCCAGGCGGGCAGCGCGGCCGCCGAGAGCGCGACGCCGTGCAGCGTCTTGGCCAGTGAGTCGTGCATGTCACGGGCGAGCCGCAGGCGTTCCTCCGCGGACGCCGCCACCACCTCGGCCCTGCGGCGGGCCTCCTCCGCCTCGGCGAACTGCACGAGCAGCCGGTGCACGGCGACGCCGATGCACCCCGCCACCGGGTAGAAGACGGGCAGTGCGACCACCGCCTGGAGGTTGACGCTCGCGATCGAGCGGGCGGCGAGGTCGTACAGGGCGATCTGCAGCGCGCAGACGAACAGCAGTCCCGGCCACTCGTACAGCACTCCGGCGAGGGCCGACGTGACCACGCTGAACAGGAAGTACGGGCCGAAGGCCCCGGCGGCCTGCAGCACGAGGTAGGCCACGGCGGCGTCCACGGCGAGCGTGAGCGGACTGCGGGCCAGCAACGGCAGCAGCCGCCGGGGCACCTGGGCGACGGCGAGCGAGATCGCGGCCACGACGCCCATCGGGACGAGCACCGTGGGGGTGAACTGCTCGCTCGGCACGAGGACCACGGCCATCGCGAGCAGCAGCAGACGCGCGTACATGAGCAGCCGGACGGTAACGGTCAGCCGCGAGGACAGGGTGCTGTTCATGGGTCACTGGGAACAGCGCAGGTCGTCCTGGACCTTCAGGGCGATGGCGCACCGGAACAACGTCATGATCTGCTGATCGTTCTGGACGTTGTAGGCGACGCCCTCCGTGGCCTCGGCGATCCTCTTGAGCGGCGCCATCTTGATGCCCTTCCCGAAGGCGAGGAGGGTGATGTTCACCTGTTGTTCCGGGTCGAAGTCCTTCTTGAGCTGGGTCACCAGTCGGTCGAGCGAGATCTTGTCGTGCTCGCCGGAGGCGCCGCCGGTGAAGACGAGGACCTCGTTGAGCATGCCGGGCCGGTAGTCCCGCGACAGTTCGTGGTACGCGTCGAGGATCGCGTCGTACAGGCCGCCGTCTCTCCCCTTCTGCGGCCGCAGCCCGGAGATCTGTTTTTGCAGCCGCGCCCGCCGGGTGCCGCCGACTCCGATCTCCTGCATCCGGCCGACCTCGACCAGCTTCCGGTACGGGTGGGAGCCGGTGCCGGGGAACGACCACAGCCCGAACTCGGTGTCGTCGTCCAGGTACGAGAAGCCGCTGTTCAGCGACGTCGCCATCATCTGCGTGCGCGTGCCCGACCCCAGGCGGGCGAGCGTGGCGTCCGACACGTCGACGAGGGCGAGTGCCCGCAGACTCGTTCGCATCTTCCGCCAGGTGTCGCGCATCGTGCGCGCCGCTCCGGGGCTCACCACCGGGAGCACGCGCGGTGCGGCGGCCGGCAGGCCGGCGGAGACGAGCCGGCCCGCGGCGCCGTCGGGCGTACGGAGCCAGGCGTCGTGCAGCCGGGCCGCCCCGTCGGGCGAGCGCAGTGCGGTGAGCAGTCCGGCCGCGATCCGCCTGCGCCCCCGGTCCGTGGCGAGGACGGCGTACGGGAAGTCGAGCACCGGCGCCGCCTGCGGGTAGACCGCCGCGACCTGGCGTCCCTGCTGCCGCTGCCGCCAGATCGTCTGCTCCGAGAGGGGCAACACGGGCGGTTCGCTCTGGTCGCCGAGGGCGTTGACGGCATCCGCGGCGTCGGACGACGGCTTGACGTCCTCCAGCATGCGGCTGAACGCCTGAAGCCCGGCCGTGCCCTTCCCCGCGGCGGACGAGAGCGCCAGCAGCGACGCCATCCCCGTCGCGGACGGCTCGGGGTCGAGCAGCCGCAGGCGGTATTCGTCGTCACGGAAACCGCCCCAGCCCTGTTTCACCAGGGCGGATCCGTACTGCTTGGCACCGGCCGGCGTCATGGCGAACACCACCGGCGACGAGGCCACGGACGGCGCGGAGCGGGCCGCGAGATCTTTCACTCCGTCGAACCACAGCGAGGAGTCGGCGATCCAGACGTCGGGCCGGGCGTCGGCCGTCGTGTCACCGGCGGCCAGGACCCGCGCCGTCTGCGCGGAGTCGCCGGTCACGACGTTCACGTCGGCGCACTTCGACGCGTTGTAGCGGCTCGCCACTTCGGTCACCGCCGCCGCGATGGCCGGATCGGCCGTCACCGTGAGGGTCCGGTCCTGACAGGCCGTGTGGTTCCGGTAGACGAGCCAGCCTCCACCGCCGAGGGCGAGTCCGACGACGAGGGCGACGGCCGCCGCCATGCTCGTGCGTTCGCGTCCGCTCAGGGACGTGAACCGCCCGCCCGCGGAATCCGAAAGCAGTTCATGTTCTGCGAATGAGGAGTCCACCTTGGTGTGTCTCCATGGGGAGGTGTGTGCCTGCATTGCATTTCGCAAGCGCGACGATCAGTAGGGTCCCCATAGCCCCACAAGTTACATGACTTTCCCCGCTACCGGGGGGTTACGGACATCCTAGGAGTGGCTCTTCGGCTGCGGCTTGAGCGAGCCCGCCAGGATGGCCAATTCCTCGTACGAGGCCGTACCGGTGACGACCAGCGTGACGCCGGGCAGCCGCCGCACCAGCGACCGCTGGTGCTTGTCCTTCCGGAACGTCTTGTCCCAGGTCGCACCGGCCACCTGCAGGGAGCCGTCCGGCCTGCCCTGGCTCGTCATACGGGAGACGAACCCGGCGCTGCCGTCGGGTCCCTCATTGCTCTGCTCGAGCGCGGCGTACTGCTTGTCCGGCGTGTAGAAGCCGAGATGCCAGCCCACCGGGCCGTTCGCCCGGCCCGTAAGGCGCGAGCTCGTCGGATACCACTTCGGGCCCAGCCCCTGGGGTGCCTGCACGGTGAACGGCGCGGTCGCCACCAGGCCGTTCACGTCGGAGCGGTAGTCGACCTGCGGCATCGAGTTCGGGTTGCGCCGGGGGGTGACCAGCAGCACGAACCCGACGATCACCAGGCAGGAGAGCATCGCCATCGCGAATCCCGGAAACCCGGACATGAGACGCCGGTACACCGACGGCGACACGACGATGGGCCCCTCGCCGGCCTGCGCCTGTGCGTCCGGCGCCTGCTCCGGGGAGGCGGTGCTCACCGGGGACGCCGGTGAGTCCGAGGAGGTGACGGGGTCGTTCGTCACCGGGGCCGTCTCACGGCCTTCGCTCACGCCGGCCCTCCAGACTCGAAATGATCACGAGCACGTCGTCGGCCAGCCGCCGGGAGGCGTCCTCGTCCTCCGACAGGGCCACCTCCGCGACGGCGCCGGACACCGCACCGGTCAGCACGACCACGAGCGCCTCGTCGACGTCGCCGTCGCCCGCGTCGAAGAGCGCGGCGTTGCGCCGGGCCCAGGTCCGCAGCCGGTCGTGCAGCACCCGGTCGAACCCGGGCGGGCCGTCACCGGACACGAACAGGCGGGACAGGTCCGGCTCGGCGAGGCAGCCGTCGAGGTAGGCGCGCGCGCCCGCGATGAACACGCGCATCGGGTCGGTCTCGCCCGCGTCGCGGGCCGTGTGGACGGCCTCGCGCGTGCGCTCCTGCTGGCGGGCCTGGAACTCGCCGAACAGCGTCAGGTAGAGATCGGCCTTGCCGCTGAAGTGGTGGTAGAGGCTGCCGACGCTGGCCCCCGCCTTGGCGACGATGTCGGTGACCGCCGCCTGGGCGAACCCGGCCTCGGAGAACACGTCGCGGGCGGCCTGCAGCAGCGCGCTCCGCGTGGCGGCGCCTCGATCCGACATACGCGAAACCGGTTCGACGCTCACTGGCGCGCTCCTCGTCGGGTCGGGGCCACGCGAAACACGCGCCGGGCGCGGAGCCCGCCGGCCGGCTTCGGCCGTTCGCCGGCCTGCCACTCGATGTCGCTGCTCATGACGGCCCTAGATTACGCCCTGTCTGCTCGGAAATACGATCGGAGGAGACCCGCCGGGGTGACCCGTCAGGTAAAGCCCGCAGGAAAGGCCCGGATCGCCATGACTGAAGAAACGACCGTATCGTCCCCGCTGGCCACCGAAGCCCACGCCCCCGACCGCAACCTCGCCCTGGAACTGGTACGCGTGACGGAGGCGGCGGCGATGGCCGCGGCCCGATGGGTCGGCCGGGGCGACAAGAACGGCGCCGACGGGGCCGCCGTGAACGCCATGCGCCAGCTCATCAACACCGTGTCGATGAACGGCGTCGTGGTGATCGGTGAGGGTGAGAAGGACGACGCGCCGATGCTGTTCAACGGCGAGCAGGTCGGGGACGGCAGCGGCGCCGACTGCGACGTGGCCGTCGACCCGATCGACGGGACGCGGCTGACCGCTCTGGGGCAGAACAACGCGATCGCCGTGCTCGCGGTGGCCCCCCGGGGCACGATGTACGACCCGTCCGCCGTGTTCTACATGGAGAAGCTGGCGACCGGGCCGGAAGCGGCCGACGTGGTGAACATCGAGGCGCCCGTCGCCGACAACATCCGCGCCGTCGCCCGGGCCAAGGGCTGCTCGGCCGGTGACGTGACGGTCGTGATCCTCGACCGGACGCGGCACGAGGGCATCGTGAAGGAGATCCGCGAGGCGGGGGCGCGCATCAAGTTCATCACCGACGGCGACGTGGCCGGTGCGATCATGGCGGCCCGCGAGGGCACCGGCATCGACCTGATGCTCGGCATCGGCGGCACCCCGGAGGGCATCATCGCCGCCTGCGCGATCAAGTCCCTCGGCGGCATCCTCCAGGGCAAACTGTGGCCGAAGGACGACGCGGAGCGGCAGAAGGCGATCGACGCCGGGCACGACCTGTCGCGGGTGCTCACCACCGACGACCTGGTGACCTCCGACGACGTGTTCTTCGCCGCGACCGGCATCACCGACGGCGAGCTGGTCGAGGGCGTCCGGTACGGCAAGGGGATCACGTCCACGCACTCGCTCGTCATGCGCTCCCGCAGCGGCACGATCCGCCGGATCAACAGCGAGCACCGGCTGTCCAAGCTCCGGGCCTACTCCGCGATCGACTTCGACGCCGCCTCCTGAACGTACGGAGCGGGGGCGCGACCGCCCCCGCTCCGTTCCCACGGCGGCTACTTCACCGAGCCGGCGGTGAGGCCGCCGATGAGGTAACGCTCGATGAGGACGAACAGGACGACCACCGGCACGATCGCGATCAGCGAGGTCGCGAACAGGTACTGCCAGTGCTGCTGGTACGACGTGACGAATCCGGGGACGGCCACGGTCAGCGGCTGGCGGTCGGGGGACGACGTGATCGTCAGGGCGACCACGTACTCGTTCCACGCCCCGATGAACGTGTAGATCACCGCGGTGACCAGACCGGGCAGGGACAGCGGCAACGTCACCCGGGTCAGCGCCTTGACCTTGCCCGCCCCGTCCAGGTAGGCGGCCTCCTCCAGCGCCTTCGGGATGCTGGAGAAGTACCCGTGCAGGATCCACACGCAGAACGGCAGGTTGAAGGCGGCGTTGACCAGGATCAGACCGAACAGCGTGTCGGTCAGGTTGAGCGCCACCATCTCGCGGTAGATGCCGATCACCAGGGCGGTCGGCGCGAACATCTGGGTGACGAGCACGAGCAGCAGGAACGCGCCACGTCCGCGGAACCGGTTGCGGGCGGTGTAGTACGCCGCCGGCAGCGCCACCGCCAGTGCGATCAGCGTCGCCACGGCGGCGACGATGAGCGACACCTGCATGTTCTTCCAGATCGGCGCCGCTTTCCACACGTTGACGAAGTTGGCGAAGTCCCAGTGCTTCGGCAGGAACGTGGTCGGCGACTTGGTCAGCTCGCGATCGGGCTTGAGCGCGGTCAGCGCCATCTCCAGGTACGGCGCCACGAAGACGAACGCGACCAGGTAGCCGACACCCGCGAGGATGGTCCGGCGGGCCAGCTTCGACCAGTCGCGCCCGGCCGATCTTCCCCGGCCCTGCGGGCGCGGCGTGCTCAGGCTGCTCATGCTTCCGCCTCCCCGCGCCAGCCGACGACCCGCAGGTACACCAGCACCAGGATCAGGATCAGCGCGAAGTTCACGACCGCCATCGCGGCGGACTCCCCGACGTCACCGGTGCCGGTGAAGGCGAGCTTGTACATGAAGGTCGTGCTGGTGTCGGTCTTGCTCCCCGGTCCGCCCCCGGTCATCGCGTAGATGATCGGGAAGGAGTTGAAGACGTTGATCACGTTGATGATCGCCGCGACCAGCAGGGACGGCCGCAACAGCGGCAGGGTGATGCGGAAGTACGTCCGCGCGCGGCCGGCGCCGTCGACCCGGGCCGCCTCGTAGACGTCGCCCGGGACGGTCTGCAGGCCGGCCAGGATGACGAACGAGGTGAACGGCAGCGAGACGAAGACCGCGACCCACATCATCCACATCAGCGCCTGCGTGGGGTGCGACAGCCAGTTCACCGGCTGGTCGATGAGCCCGAGGCCCTGGAGGACCTTGTTGACGACGCCGTAGTAGTAGTTGAGCATCCACTTCCACGTCAGCGCGGTCATCAGGACCGACGCGGCCCAGGGCACGATGACGGCCCAGCGGACCACGCGCCGCCCGGGGAAGCGGGCGTTGAGCAACTGCCCGAGCGCCAGCGACACCACGATCGTCACCACGACGACGCCGACCACCCACACCACGGTGCGCAGCAGCACGCTGACGAGGTCCGTCTCGTCGAACAGGTCACGGTAGTTGCCGGTCCCGCGGCTGCCGAGCGTCGCCCCGGACGAGCTGATCCTCAGCAGCGACGTCCGGACCATCTCGATCACCGGCCACAGGACCACGGCCCCGATCAGGATGACGGCGGGACCGATCCAGGGCAGCGGGGCGAGTGCCCGGCCGAACCGGCGGAGGGTGCTCCTCGACGGCGGCGCGGGCGCCGGGGTCGAGGCCCCGGCGCCGCGCGTCTCGATGGTGTCGTGCACGGGCCGTCCGTCAGCCGTTCTTCTGCGCGGTCTGCTGGAGGCCACTCAGGACGCTCTTCGGGTCGCCGGTGATGGCGGTGCCGAGCTTCTCCTTGATCGTGTTCGCCAGCGGTCCCCAGGCGGCGTTGCCCGTGGGGTAGAACTTCGCGTTCGGCAGGGCGTCGATGAACGGCTTGTCGTACGGAACGGCGCTGCCGATCACGTCGCCGGCCGACTTGGTCACCGGCAGGAAGCCCTCTTCCTTCTGGAAGTTGGCCACGTTGTTCGTCTGGTAGAAGAAGTTCAGGAACTTCGAGACGGCGTCCTTCTTCTTGCCGCCGTTGTTCTTGAAGGCCACCAGGAAGTCCTGCACGCCGAGCGTGCTGGACGCCGACCCGGACTTGCTGGGCAGCGGCGCGACGGCGTACGGCAGCTTGGCGTTGACCTTGTTGATGAAGCCCGCGGGCATGAAGACCGCGCCGTTCAGCATGCCGATCTTGCCCTGCGCGAACTCGTTGAAGACGTCCTTACGGTCGGTCGTCTCCGGGTTCGGCTGGGTGAGGCCGCTCTTGGTCAGGCCCTTGAGGTAGTTGACCGTGTCCACGTTGGCCGCGCTGTCGATCGCCCAGTTGCCGGACTGGTCGACGTAGCCGCCGCCGTTGTTCATCGCCCACATGAAGAACTCGGCCTGGGACTCCTCCGCGCCGAGCGGCAGGCCCAAGGGGAAGACGCCCTTCACCTTGTCCTTGATCTTCTGGGCGTCGGACTGAACGTCGGCCCACGTCTTGGGCGGCGCGTCGATGCCGGCCTTCTTGAAGACGTCCTTGTTGTAGAAGAACAGCCGGACGCTGGACAGCAGCGGCGCGGCGTACTGCGTGCCCTTGTACTTGTCGCCGTCGACGAACGACGGGAGGATGTCGCTGGACACCTGCGGCGACAACACGTCCGAGGTCGGGAAGAGCAGACCGTCGCGGGCGAAGTCGGCGAACGCGTTGTAGTTCAGAATGTCGGGCGTCTGCTTCGTCTGGACGTAGGTCTTGACCTTGGCGTCCATCTGGGTCCAGTCGACCATCTCCAGGTTGACCTTGTAACCCTTGTTCTGCGCCTCGAACGTCTTGATCAGACTGTCCCAGAGGCCCTTGGTCTTGTCATCGTAGATCGCGGCGACGAACCTGATCGTTTTATTGTCACCGCCACCGCCGGACGAACTGCCCTTGCTGCATCCGCTCACACCGAGGGCCACCGTGAGACCCGCGGCGATGGCGCCCATGAGATGCCGTTTCACCTGTCCCCGCCTTCTGCTTATGCATCGGCTCCGGGGCCACGCGGGTGCGCGCGACGTCCCCGGTCACTGTCTTCTGATGGGTTCGCCAATCCCCCGGCCCGGCCCCTCGACTCACCCTTCGAGCAGCCGTTTGGCGTGGCACAGCTGTGCGGCTCGCGCCGCCGCCTCCTTTCACCTGCATGAAAGGTTCTGCACGATTCAGCCGCTCATCGAGCAGAATCGCGCATGGCTCTGAACGATAGGAGCTGGTCCGTACCAGTTCAAGAGGAGACAGAGCTAGGAGTCTTAACCGTTATCGAACGGCCATGACCTGCTGGTCTTGCCGCCGCTCCGTCACGCTCGGCGGCGGGCCACCCGCCAGCGCCGCCGCCGCTTGGGCGTACGGGCGCCCACCGACCCGAGGACGACCACGCCGCTGACCTCCACCACCGGGGCGTCGTCGGCGTACGGCGCCCGCACCCGCAGGTCCCGCGAGCCGAGGACGGAGCGGCCGGTGAACTCCACGCGCACCCCCTCCGGGACGAGCAGGCGGAGCCGCCCGCCGAGCATCGCCGCCCGCACGACGACGTGCCGGCGCTGCAGCAGGGCCTCCCGCAGGTCGATCTCGACGGTGCCGAACAACGCGGACACCGGCAGGCTCATCGGCACCACCCAGCGCCCGCCGCGCCGTACCGTGCCGAAGAGGGCTATCAGGGGCCGGTGCTCGATCTGGATCGGCTGCTGCTCGGCGGGGATCAGATCGGCGGTCAGCTCGGACAGTTCGCCCAGCGTGCGGGCGGCGTAGGCGCCCTCGACGCGCTCGGCGTGCTCGTCGACGGTCAGCCGGCCGTCGCCGTGGGCGTCGCGCAGCAACTCGACCACGCGTTCCCGGTCGGCGTCGGAGGCGCGCAGGTCACGCGCCGGCACGTGCTGGTCGTTCGGTTTCCACGGCAACTCCACGGCTCGACGATATTCGCTGGCGCGCGGTCGGTGGGGCTTCGTAGCGTGGGCTCATGGCGGACCTCCCGGCGATCATCCTGCGCGACGTCGTCAAGCGATACCGCGACAAGGACGGATCGCAGGTCACCGCAGTCGACGGGCTCACCCTGGAGGTCCCGGCCGGTGTCTGCCTCGGGCTGCTCGGCCCCAACGGCGCGGGCAAGTCGACGACGATGCGCATGCTGACCGCCCAGTCCCGCGCCGACGAGGGCGAGATCACCGTCCTCGGCCATCCCGTCCCGGCCGGGTCCAAGGAGGCGCGCGCGCTCATGGGCGTCGTGCCGCAGACCGACAACCTCGACGAAGAGCTCACCGTCCGGCAGAACCTCGAGGTCTTCGCCCACCTGTACCGCGTGCCCCGGGCCGCGCGGCGCTCGGCCGTCGACCGCGCCCTGGAGATCGCCCAGCTGACCGACCGCGCCGGGACCCGCGTCGTGAACCTCTCCGGCGGCATGCGCCGGCGGCTCCTCGTCGCCCGCGGGCTCGTGCACTCGCCCCGCCTCGTCCTGCTCGACGAGCCCACCGTCGGCCTCGACCCGCAGGTCCGCGCCGACCTGTGGGGGCTGATCGCCGGGCTGCGCGACGAGGGCACCACCGTGCTGATGTCCACGCACTACATCGAGGAGGCCGAGCGGCTCGCCGACACCTGCGCGCTGATGTCCGGCGGCCGGATCGTCGCCCAGGGCAGCCCCGGAGACCTCATCGCCCACCACGCCGGCGGCAGCGTCGAGGAGCACCATGGCCCGCCCGGCCGGCTCGCGGAGATCGAGGACCTCGTACGGCGGGCCGGCCTGCCCACCCGCCGCACCGGCCCGACCGTGTCGGTGCTGCGCGCTGAGCACATCCCGCCCTCGCTGGCCGACGCCCTCGGCAACGGGGACCGGGTCGTACGGCGGGCGGCCAACCTCGAGGACGTGTTCGTCGTCCTGACCGGAGAGAACGTTGGCTGACACGAGACTCCGCAGATTCGAGTGGGCGCCGGTGCGCGGTGTCTGGCGGCGGGAGCTGGCGCTGTTCCGGCGCTACTGGACCTCCACGTCCTTCGCCGCGACCGTCGAGCCGACGATCTACCTGCTGGCGTTCGGCTTCGGGTTCGGGTCGCTGCTGGGGAGCATCGCCGGCTACCGCTACGTCGACTTCGTCGGCACGGGCGTCGTGGCGACCGCGTCCCTGTTCACGTCGGCGTTCCCGGGGATGTTCAACACTTACATCCGGCGCACCTACCAGCACTCGTACGACGCGGTCCTGGCGGCGCCGGTGGACGTGCACGAGGTCGTGGCCGGCGAGACGTCGTGGATCGCGGTCAAGGGCGGGCTGTTCTCCTGCGTGCCGCTGCTGGTCGCACTGGCCTTCGGCCTGCGCCCGGCCGCCGGCATGCTCGCCGTGCCGGTCTTCACGACCCTCACGGCGATCGGGTTCGCGCTGTTCGGCACCTGGATGTCCACGATCGTCCCGTCGATCAACAGCTTCGACTATGTGATCAGCGGGGTGCTCACCCCGATCTTCCTGGTGGCGGGCACGTTCTTCCCGGTCGACGGGCTGCCGGGCTGGGCCCGCACGGCCGCCCGGTTCAACCCGCTCTATCACTGCGTCGAGCTGGTCCGGCACGCTGCGTTCGGCTTCCACCCGCTGGCCGACCTCGGTCACATTGGCGCGCTCGCGCTGTTCGCCGCCCTGATGTGGGTCCTCGCCGTACGCGGCATGCGCCGCCGCCTCATCGACTGAAGGACGACGGCACCGTCCGCGGCGTCGGCCGGGTCCGGCCGCGACCGGGCCGGACCCGAATTCCGTCTGGCGTCCGCTAGAGGCGCTGTCCGGGCTTGTCGACGACGCCGGCCGCGAGGCGCACGGACAAGACGTCGATCGTTCCCTTCTTGACGGTCCAGGAACCGGACTTCCCGGTGCCGGCATCGCCCGTGTGGTCCTTGACCGCGATGGACCGCTGGCCCAGGAAGGCGTACGTCTTCCGATCGAACAGGATCTCGCTCCGCAGCCAGCCCTCGTCGACGCGGGAGACGGCGAGAGCCGGACGCCCGTCGACGTCCACCGCCTCCTTGTTGAGCGTCACTCCGGAGATCTTCGCCATCGCCCGGTAGACCGTCGCCTCCTGCTGCGGCGGCACGACACCGTTGTTGTTGAGCAGTGAGCCCAGGAGGTCGAAGACATGGCCGTCGCGTTCATCCGCGGTGTCGCCTGGGACACCCTGCCGGCGGAACCACGCCAGCAGCGCGTCCGGGTCACGTGGCAGGGCCGACAAGGAGGTATAGCCGACAGGAGGCAACCCACCGCCCGACGGGCCGATCAGCAGCCTGCCGTCGTGGTAGAAGGCCGACCTCTTGCCGTCGGCCCGGTACCAGGTCCGACGGATCTGTGTCTTCAGCGGCGTCTTGGACGTCTGGACCTTGCCGATCGGCGGGTTCCCGGGAGAGGTGTACCGCGTCTCGGTATAGACCCACTGGTCGGCGCGGGGAGGTTGGTGCGGGCGGGCCTGTGCGTGCTCGGCCGCCTGGGCCAGCACCGTCTGGGCGCTGGCCACCGGGCCGCCGGGCAGACCGGGCACGACGGGGCGGGGGTGGCCGTTCTTGTCCGTGCCGCCGAGGTTCTGGGCCACGGTCACCCCGGCCGCGATCGTGACCGCAAGCGCCCCGACGGCGGCGATCCGCAGGCCCATCCGGGGCAGCCGGAACCTGCGGGCACGCCGGGGCGCCGTTCCGGCCGTACGGGCGGAGGCCCGCTCCAGGAGGGCCGCGCGGGCCGCCGCGTACGCGGCCGCCGACGGGGGCGCCGGGCGGTCCCAGGCGTCGCGCAGGGTGGTCAGGTCGTCCATCGTCATCGGCCCTCTCGGGTGGTCGTCGGGTCGGTCCGGCCCAGGGCCGCGCGGATCCGCTTGCGGGCGCGGTGCAGCCGCGACCGTGCCGTTCCGGCGGGGATGCCGAGGGCCTCCCCCGCCTTCTCCGAGGTCAGGTCGGCCCAGGCGACCAGGAGGAGCACGTCCCGGTCGCCGTCGGCGATCTCGGCCAGTGCCGCCGCCAGCCGCCCCCGGTGGGCCTGCGCGTCGAGCCGGACCACGACGCGGTCCGCGTGGCCCTCGCTGACCTCGTCGACGCCCGTACGGGCCAGCGCGCGGTACTGGCGGACCTCCGCGCGGTGATGCCGGGCGATCAGGTTGGAGGCGATCCCGTACAACCACGGCCGGGCGTCCGCGCGGGACAGGTCGTACTTCGTCCGGTTGTCGAACGCGATCAGGAACGTCTCGGCGGCCACGTCGTCGGCCAGGCTCCCGCCGAGTCGGCGGGCGGCGTACCCGTGGATCAGCGCGTAATAGCGGTCGAAGATCGCCGCGAAGGTCTCCGGCTCACGCAAGGACTGCTCGATGATCGCGGCGTCGGTGGCCTCCTCCGTGGGGAGCGCTCGCATCACCGCGGCCATGCCCAGGTCCTTCGTCTCATCGTCTGCCTTCCACAGGGGGGGATGGTCACCTCTCTTTCACCGATCGCCCGGGTAGTGTTCGGTCACCTCGGCCCGGCCGCTCCGCCGGATCGCCTCCGGGTCTATTGACCTGCCGAGATCCAATACCTACGCTGACGCGAACGTATTTCACGTTCCGGAGGACAGCGTGGCGGCGGACATCGATCAACGGACTCGGCGAGGTCGGCGCGCGGCGTACGCGGCGTTCGGGGTCCAAGGGCTCTCCTTCGCCGCTCTCGTGACCCGTATCCCGGAGATCCAGAAGGCGCACAACCTCAGCGACGGCACCCTCGCGCTGGTGCTCCTGGCCGTGCCCGTGGTCGCCGGGCTGGGCAGCGTGCTCGCCGGCTCGCTCATGCCGCGGCACGGCAGCGGCCCGGTGCTGCGCGCCGCCCAGCCGCTCGTCCTCCTGTCGATCGTCGCGATCGGGATCGCGCCCGGGGACCTCGCGCTGTACGGCGCGACGGCGCTGTTCGGCCTGTTCGTCGGCGCGGTGGACGCGTCGATGAACGCCCAGGCGGTGACCGCCGAGACGCGGTACGGCAAGAGCCTGCTCACCGGGTTCCACGCGGTGTGGAGCGCGGCGGGCATCCTCGCGGGCCTGTGGAGCGCACTCGCCAACAAGGTCGACATGGGGTTGGGGACCGGCTTCGCCATCCCGGCGGCGCTCGGCCTCGTGGTGTCCGTGTCGGCCGGCCGCCGCCTGTACCCGAAGGCGATGGAGGCCACCGGGCCCAGCGACGAACAGCTGAAGGCCGCGGCCAAGAGGGTGCCCTGGAAGCCGATCGTCATCATCGGCGCGGCCGTGACCTGCATGTACATCGCGGACTCGGCGACCTCGAGCTACAGCGCGAAGTACCTCAAGGACGACCTGCACGCCTCCGGCTTCGTCGCCCCGCTCGGCTACGTCGCGTACCAGATCTTCATGATGCTGAGCCGGACCGGCGCGGACCTGCTCGTCCGCGCGCGCGGCGCGGCGAAGGTCGTCGCGGCGGGTGGCCTGGTCGGCGGCGTCGGGCTGGCCACCGCGGCCGCCGCTCCGAACCCCGCCGTCGCCATCGCCGGGTTCGCCGTCGCGGGGCTCGGCCTGTCCGTCGTGGTGCCCACGTCGTTCTCGGCGGCCGGCCGCCTCGATCCGACGGGGCTGGGCATCGCCGTGTCCCGGGTCAACGTCTTCAACTACGCGGGCTTCGTGCTCGGGGCGGTGGTCGCGGGCGCGGCCGCCTCCGACCTGTGGCTCGCGTACGCCATCGGCGCCGCGCTCTGCCTCGTCGTCCTCGTGACGGCCCGGGGGTTCGAGCCGACACCGGTCGCCGGTGCGGCGCCCAACCCGGCGGTCGCCGAACGCCCCGTCGCCTGAGTGCGCGGCACGCCCTGACGGAGGGTCGAGTTCCGGTCGTCAGGACGGCCGCGCGTCCGTCTCGACGACCGCGACCTCGACGCGGTAACGCCCCGTCGCCTGGAGCCGGGGCGGGCGCTACCGGTCGCTCAGCCGGGCACCGGCCCGAGGATCCTGCCGTACCAGGTCGCCGGGTCGGTGTCGCGGACATGGCTGGTCAGGGCCCAACGCTGCCCCTCCGGGTCCGCGACCACCGCCTGACGAACTCCCCAGGGCCGGTCCTCCGGCGGTTCCAGGATCACGCCTCCTCCGGCGACCGCCTGTTCGCACGCCCGGTCGAGGTCGTCGACGAAGACCTGAGTGAGGCTCGACGTGCCGGCGAACTGCCCACCACGACGCCCGAGGAGGATGATCAGGCCGTCGCGTTCCACCTCCACGTGACCCACCCAGCCATCCGGCAGCGACGCCCGGACCACCTCGCGGACCCCGGTGACGGCCGAGAGCCACCGGGCCGCCGCCGGCGGATCGTCGTACAGGACGCAGGGGACGATGATCGGATAGCCGCGTCGCGGGTCGTACATGATCGATTCCTTTCTTCCGGACCGACGCGACGACCGTAGGAGGAGTCCGATGTCCGCGTCTTGAAGGAAATCGACCGCTTACGCGGCCCACCGGCGGACGACGGCCGGGGTCGTGGCCGCGAACCGGGTGAACTCCCGCGTCAGGTGGGCCTGGTCGGCGTACCCGCACACCACCGCGACGTGGGCCGGAGTTAGATCGCCGCGTGCCAACAGTCGCGCCGCGCGCTCGTAGCGCAGTACGCGCGCGGCGTTCTTGGGCGTCGTGCCGATCTGCTGCCGGAAGCGGGCGGCGAGGTACCGGTCGCTGCGCCCGGTCCGGGTGGCCAGGTCCGCGATCCGCACCGCGCCGTGGACGCGGCGCATCGCCTGCCACGCCGACGCGACCTCCGGCGACGGCACCGGGCCCGCCGCGATCCTCTCGGCGAGAAGCGCGTCGAGGAGCGCGAAGCGTGCCCGCCAGGATCGCCGATCCGCCAGGCGCTCCGTCCAGTGCTCGGCGGCCGCGCCGAACAGGTCCGACAAGGCCACGATCCGGTTGCTCAGCTCATGGGCGGGCACGCCGAACAGGGCGAAGGCGCCGAGAGGGTCGAGCCGGACCTGGAGGCCGAACTGACCTCCGTCGTGACCGGTCAGAGTCGGCCGGTCGTGGAACCCGGCGACGAACGAGGTGAACGGGCGCAGGTCGTGGGCGTCCGGTGCCGGCTGCGCGTGGTGCGCTCTTCCGAACCCGAGGATGAGGATCAGCTCGCCGGCGGGTGTCTCCGCCGGCGGACCGGTGTCGGGGTCGTCTCCCGGTAGCCCGTGTAGGCGAGGACGCGGCCACGCAGAGCCGGGGCGGGACGGCCGTCGACCGAGGCGCGGCGTCCGCCGGAGCCTTCCACGGGCTGTGGTCCCACACGCACAAGGCGATCGTAGGCGTAGCCGGAAAACCGCGTTCCCCATCAAGGCGGGGAACGCGGCCGACGGCGGACTCTAGGGCGGGGAAGACGCGTGCGGGCTCATCTCCCGCTGGAGGCGCTGGATGGCCTCCTCACCGGCGCGTTCGGCCTCCTCGGGGGTCTTCAACTGGGTGAGGGCTATCCGCAGTGCGGCCTCGGCCGCGTCGGCCGCCGCGCGGGCGGTGATCGTATGGGTGTGGGCGCGTTCGATGTCACCGAGGCCGATGCAGTCAAAGGCGACCTGGGTGTCGTGGGCGGCGAGTTCGAGCTGGCGGGCGGCTTCGTCAAGACTCATTGTCGTCCTCCTCATCGCAGCACGTCGTACCCGCGGATGAGCGATCGACACAGCCGATTCCTCGGTGCCGTAAGGGACCGGAGGGGGTGCTGCGGCACCCGGTACGACGAGCGTCCCCCTCGCCCCGTTACGGTGTGCGCCGTTCGCCCCGGAATGAGCGCCGCCTTCGGCCCCGGGACGGCACGCACCGCCCTCGCCCCCGGAACGACGAGCGTCGCCCTCGGCCCGGGAACGACGAGCGTCGCTCTCAGCCCGGGAACGACGAGCGTCGCTCTCAGCCCGGGAACGACGAGCGTCGCTCTCAGCCCGGGAACGACGAGCGTCGCTCTCAGCCCGGGAACGACGAGCGTCGCTCTCAGCCCGGGAACGACGAGCGTCGCTCTCAGCCCGGGAACGGCGAGCGCCGTCCTGGCCTCGGGGGCGGTGGCGGTCTCCTCGATCGGGGAGGAGCCCTCACCGGGGGGCAGTCCGCCCGGCGTCTCTCAGGTCGCGGGTTCGGGGCCGCCGGTGCCGGATACGGCGCGTGCGAGGAGGTTCACCGCCTCGGCGAGCCTGCGTTCCGGCACGCGGGCGTAGCCGACGACGATCGCGGGCGGCCTCGCGTGCCCCAGACGCATCGGGGCGACGCCTTCTACGGCGACGCCGAGCGCCGCGGCCCGGGCGACGACCTCGGCCTCGTCGATGCCGGTGGGAAGCTCGAGGTAGGCGTGCAGCCCGGCGGACACGCCGTGCACCCGGACCTCCGGCAGGCGCCGGGTCAGGGCGGAGATGAACGCGTCGCGGCGGTCCCGGTAGCGCCGCCGCATGAGGCGCAGGTGCCGGTCGTACGCGCCGGTCGCGATCATCCGGGCGAGCACGTGCTGGTCCGGCACCGAGGAGCCGAGGTCGTACAGCGCCCGCGCGGCGCGCAGCCGGGTCGCCAGCCACGGCGGCGCGACCGCCCAGCCGAGCCGCAGCGCCGGGGACAGCGCCTTGCTCACCGACCCGGCCAGGACCACGCGCTCGGGAGCGAGTCCCTGCAGGCAGCCGACGGGCTCGCGGTCGTACCGGAACTCCCCGTCGTAGTCGTCCTCGATGATCAGCGCGTCGACGGCCCGCGCCCACTCGACGAGGGCCGCGCGCCGTCTGGGCGACAGCACCACGCCGGTGGGGAACTGGTGCGCCGGGGTGATGAGCAGCGCCCGTGCCCGGGTCCGGGCCAGCGCGGCGACGTCGATGCCCTCCTCGTCGACCGGCACGCCGACCATGCGCACGCCGGTCGCGCGGATCAGCGGGAGTTGCTGATGGGCGAGCGGGTCCTCGACCGCGAGCAGCCGGTGCCCTTCCTCCAGGAGGATCCGCGGGACGGTCGCCAGCGCGTGGGCGACCCCGGCGGTGACCACGACCGTCCCCGGTTCGGCCACGGCGGCGCGGACGCGCGCCAGGTAGCCCGCGAGCTCCGTCCGCAGCACCCGGGTGCCGGCCGGGTCCGGATAGTTCAGTTCGGCGTGGGGAAGCTCGCGCAGCACGTCCCGCGTGACCGTCGCCCACCGTTCCCGTGGGAACGACGCCAGGTCGGGCTTGCCGGGGCGCAGGTCGTACGCGATGCCCGGCGGGTCGGCCGGTCCGGCGTCCGTGCCGGCGGCGAGCCGGAGCACGCGCCGGTGCGCCGCGCTGCCGGACGCCGGCGGAGGTTCGGGGACGGGGGCGCGGGCCACCCGCGTGCCGTCGCCCTGGCGCGAGACGAGGAACCCCTCGGCGACGAGCTGCTCGTACGCGGTGACCACGACGCCCCGGGAGACGTTCAGGTCACCGGCGAGGTCGCGGGTGGACGGCAGGCGGTGGCCGGGGACGAGCGCTCCGCGCCGTACGAGGTCGCGCAGCCGGTCGGCGAGCTGCCCGGCCAGCCGTCCGGCGGAGCGATCGAGCGTCAGATGCAGGTCCACCCCCGCGTCCCTTCTTCACAATGGTCCTCATCGACGGTGTCCGATTGGTCCTCGTTCGCGGACCAATCAGTGCTTAGCGTCTCAGCCCATGGAGCAGACCACCAGTCCACGCGGCGTCGTGCAGGCCGCCGTCGCGATGACCCTCGTCGGCACGCTGACTGCCGTGTCCGCGGCGATCTCCCGGTTTCCCGTGTACGGCGGCCAGGCCGTGCGGTACGCCGTCGCCGCACTCATCCTCCTGGCCGTCGCCCGCCTGCGTGAGCGTGGCCCCGGCCGCCGGCGGGTCCGCCTCCGGTGAGGCGCGGTACGGGACGGCGGCCGGCGGGTCCGCCTCTGGTGAGGCGCGGTACGGGACGGCGCCGCTCCCGCCTCACGCTGCGGGAGTGGGCGCTCGTCGTCGCGCTCGCCGCGACCGGCCTGGCCGGGTTCAACATCTGCATCGTCGAGGGAACGCGGCACACCACACCGGCGATGATCGGCACGGTGGTGGGCGCCGTCCCCGTCCTGCTGGCGGTCGTCGCGCCGCTGGCGGAGCGCCGCCGTCCGACGCCGCGCCTGGTGGCCGCCGCGGTCGTCGTGGCGCTGGGCGCGGCGGCGGCCAACGGGCTCGGGGGCGGCAGCCTCACCGGTCTGCTGCTGGCCCTCGGCGCGCTCGCCGGCGAGATGGCCTTCTCCATGCTGGCCATGCCGCTCCTGCCCCGGCTCGGGCCGGTCCGGGTGTCGGCGTACTCGGCGGCGGTCGCCGCCCCGATGCTGCTCGCCGTCGGCCTGTTCGTGGACGGCACCGCCGTCGTGCGGATGCCGACTCCGGGCGAGGCTGCGGGGTTCGCCTACCTGGCGATCGTCGTCACGGTGGGGGCGTTCGTCCTGTGGTACGACGCGCTGGGCCGGATCGGCGCGGACCGGGCCGGACTGTTCGCCGGCCTCATCCCGGTCAGCGCGGCGGTCACCACGATGGTGCTCGGCCTCGGCACGCCGGGCGGCGCGGAACTCGCCGGATCGCTCCTCGTCGGATGCGGTGTCGCGGCCGGTCTCGGAGGTGGAACGGCGAGCCGCCGAGCGGGCAGGAGGCCGGGGGAGGGCCCCTCGGCGGCGGCGATCACGCCGTCGGCGGATCAGGGACAAGTGCGTGTCGGGGAGGCGCCGTGTTCGTGACGCGGGGGTGCGGGCGGCGAGCGCTCCGCGGGCGCGGTCGCGGGTGGGTGGCGGAGCGCGAGCGGCACGTCGTGGAAACCGAGCGGTGCGGGGCCGCGCCGGGCGGTCCGCCGATGCCGCCGAACGGCCTGACCAGGCTAAACCCATGAATCAGGGGTGCGGGCGCGGCGCGGCGTTCGAACACATGGCCCGCTGTAAAGATCTTCAGCCGCCCCTCGCGAGAGGACCATTTGCTACTTAGCGTGACTGTCATGGAACAGTCCGCAGCCCGTGCCCGTGGCATGGCGCAGGCAGCCCTCGCCATGGTCGCCACCGGAACCATCGCCGCCGTCGCGGCGGTGATCGCTCACTATCCCGTCTACGGCGGCCAGGCCATCCGCTATGCCGTGGCCACCGTCTTCCTCCTCGGTGTCGCCCAGTGGCGGAGGCGCCGCCGGGCAACGCGGTTCCCGTTCGTCGAACCCGATGCCCTCCTCGTCCGGCCGACCGTCCGCGAAGGACTGCTGTTCGCCGTCCTGGCCGCCACCGGGCTGGCGGGATTCAACCTCTGCGTCGTCGACGCGACGCACTACACCAGCCCCGCGACGATCGGCACGGTGATCGGATCCGCCCCGATCATCTTCGCGCTCATCGGGCCCTTGATGGAACGCAGACGCCCGACCGCGCGGCTCGTCACCGCCGCCGTCATCGTCACCGTCGGCGCGGGGCTGACCAGCGGGATGTGCGGGGACCGGCCGCTCGGCCTGCTGCTGGCCGTGGGCGCTCTCTTCGGCCAGGTGCTCTTCTCCCTGCTGGCCATCCCGCTGCTGCCGAAGTTCGGGCCGATCCTCGTGTCGGCGTACTCCTCGGCTGCGGCCGCGATGATCCTGTTCGCCATCGGCCTGGCCTTGGACGGCACCGCCGTCGTACGGCGTCCGAGCGTGAGTGAGGCCCTGAGCATCGGCTACCTGGCGACGTTCGTCACCATCACCGCGTTCATCCTCTGGTACGACGCGATCAACCTGATCGGCGCGGACCTGGCCGGCCTGTTCTCCGGGCTGACCCCCGTGAGCGCCCTGGCCACCACGGTGTTCCTGGGCGTCCGCTCTATCCGGCCGGCGGAGTTCGTCGGGTCCGTTCTCGTGGGCGTGGGGGTGGTCCTCGGCGTGGCGGACATGGGGGCGCGCCGCTCCCGCAGCGCGCGCCCGGCGGCCTGAGCGTGATCAGTGACCGGACCGTACGCCCCTGTTTCGGGCACGCCCGACTCCGGCGCCGCCTCGTCGAGTGGCGGCGCCGTGGTCGTCGCCGCGGATCAGCGGATCGGCCACTCGCGGTTGATGTTCCGCAGCACCAGCAGGAGCAGGCTCACGACGATGCCGGCGACGAACGCCACACCGACGACGGCGAGCACGATGTAGAAGATGCTCGGGTGGTGGAACGTTCCCGCTGGCCCGGCATAGACGTTGAGCAGCATGACTTCCCCCTTTTGCCGTCATACCTCCGCCCGCGCGCCAGGGCAAGGGGCGCTCCGGGCCGAGGCGCGTTCGGCACCGTCGGCACGCCGCTCTAGTCTTGGGGACCACACCCATGACCGCGTCATCAGCGAGGACGTCGATGCCCGAATTCGCCTTCACCGAGCTTCTCCCCCAGGGCCCGGACGAGACCGAGTACCGCCTGCTGACGAGCGACGGGATCAGCGAGTTCGAGGCAGGCGGGCGCAGCTTCCTCCAGGTCGAGCCCGAGGTGCTCCGGCTGCTCACCGAGACCGCGATCCACGACATCTCGCACCTGCTCCGGCCCGCCCACCTGACCCAGCTGCGGAAGATCCTCGACGACCCGGAGTCGTCGCCGAACGACCGGTTCGTGGCCCTCGACCTGCTCAAGAACGCCAACATCGCGGCGGCCGGCGTCCTGCCCATGTGCCAGGACACCGGCACCGCGATCGTCATGGGCAAGCGCGGCCAGCACGTCCTGACCGACGGCGACGACGAACGCCACATCGCGCGCGGCGTGTACGACGCGTACACGCGGCTGAACCTCCGCTACTCCCAGATGGCGCCGCTGACCATGTGGGAGGAGAAGAACACCGGCAGCAACCTGCCCGCCCAGATCGAGCTGTACGCCGCGCCCGGCGACGCGTACAAGTTCCTGTTCATGGCCAAGGGCGGCGGCAGCGCGAACAAGTCCTTCCTGTACCAGGAGACCAAGGCCGTCCTGAACCCGAGCCGGATGCTGACCTTCCTGGAGGAGAAGATCCGGTCGCTGGGCACCGCCGCCTGCCCGCCGTACCACCTCGCGATCGTCGTGGGCGGCACGAGCGCCGAGTACGCCCTCAAGACCGCCAAGTACGCCTCCGCGCACTACCTCGACACGCTGCCGGCCGAGGGGAGCCCCACGGGTCACGGGTTCCGCGACCTGGAGCTGGAGCACCAGGTCTTCGAGCTCACGCAGAAGCTCGGGATCGGCGCGCAGTTCGGCGGGAAGTACTTCTGCCACGACGTCCGCGTCGTGCGGCTTCCGCGCCACGGCGCGTCCTGCCCGGTGGCGATCGCCGTGTCCTGCAGCGCCGACCGGCAGGCCCTCGCGAAGATCACCCGGGACGGCGTCTTTCTGGAGCAGCTCGAGCCCGACCCGGCGCGGTACCTCCCCGAGACCACCCACGACGACCTCGAAGGCGACGTCGTCCGCGTCGACCTGAACCGCCCGATGGACGAGATCCGCGCCGAGCTCGGCCGGTACCCCGTCAAGACGCGGCTCTCCCTGACCGGGCCGCTCGTCGTCGCCCGGGACATCGCCCACGCCAAGATCAAGGAGCGGCTGGACGCCGGCGAGCCGATGCCGCAGTACCTCCGCGACCACGCCGTCTACTACGCCGGCCCGGCCAAGACCCCGGAGGGGTACGCGAGCGGGTCGTTCGGCCCGACGACGGCCGGCCGGATGGACTCCTACGTCGAGCAGTTCCAGGCGGCCGGGGGCTCCTTCGTCATGCTCGCCAAGGGCAACCGCAGCAAGCAGGTGACCGAGGCGTGCAAGAAGCACGGCGGCTTCTACCTCGGGTCGATCGGCGGCCCGGCCGCCCGCCTGGCCCAGGACTGCATCAAGAAGGTCGAGGTGCTGGAGTACGCCGAGCTGGGCATGGAGGCGGTCTGGAAGATCGAGGTCGAGGACTTCCCGGCGTTCATCGTCGTGAACGACAAGGGAGACGACTTCTTCCATGAGGGGACACAGGTCACGCTTTGGCCCACCAAGCGCTCCTGAGCCGCGGAAAAAGATCCAGTCCCAGACTCCACGCATGGTCGAGTGCAGGCAGTCCAGCCGCCTGCACGCGGTCCTAGATATTCCATATCGCGAATATTCCAGTTGCCGTTGACCGTAGGAATCTAGCCTCTTAGCGTCGCCGACAGACGGCTTCCCTGAGGAGGGTTCAGCGATGGCGGCACAGGACCTCAACGACAAGCCCGAGATCATCGCGGGAGACTGCAAGTCGGACGACTGTCCGAAGGTCTACCGACCCACAGACGGCATGGTCCCTGTGCAGGGGTATCGGCGGACCGACATCCGCACTCCTGAGGGAGAGGCGGTCATAGAGATCCCGGTAAGCATTCTCTTGGAGGCTGCCCGTGCTCTTGAAGGCTGACGACTGGGCAAGGTACACCGCCAACTTTCAACGCTCCGCATTCCGTCTGGAGTTGCACCCCGTCTACACCATGACGGATGAGCAAGAAGAGTTCCAGCGGTTTCTATCCGGAGAGAAGCCGCCTGCCGACCTTCATTACCCATGGCTCGATAAGGTCGCAAATGCGACCCAATCCGGTAAGACCATGCAACGTGTCCACGTCGTCAAGCGACCACTCTCGAACTACCTCCGATACGAATTCGAATGGGGATACGCCTTCAACGTCCAAGCCGGAGAAGACATCCGCATTCTCGACACCACAGAAAGGCAGGTCGCCGGCCTGCCAGATAATGACTTTTGGTTTTTCGATGAAGAGATCGTAGTGAAGATGCTTTATCGACACGACGGCACTCAGATAGGCCGCGAGCTAGTCGAGAATCCAGATATCGAGCAGTACAAGCGATACCGAGACATCGCACTTGATGGCGCTGTCCCTTTTAGGGAGTACTGGCACGGCTACCCTCCCGAACGTGAATAGGAGCGCTCAACTGCGCCGGAGGTGACTTGTGGGCTTTCTGTCGTCGCTACTCGCGGGGGTCCGTGAAATCAGGACCCCGCTGTCATCTGGACTCCTATGGCTCGCTGTCATAGTTCTTGTACTTACGCCCCATCGCCATCACTTGATTGCGGATACCCATACAATATCTGTGGCGACAAAGGCTGTCGGCAAATGGTCTACAACTCTAACAACGTCCGCCGCTTTTGGTGGCGCATACCTTCTCGGATCGGTTGCGACTAGTTCAATCTCGCCCTTGCTTCGCCTTTGCGGCCGTAATGTGTACCGCCTGCCTGCGGCAATCACGGGGCTTGCCTACAAATTCGGACGGGCGGCAGGACGTAACCCGCTTGGACCCCGATTTTCCATTCGCATGCTGAACAAGTTCGCCAGATGGGCGCGACCCGTAAGTCAGCCAACGAGAAGCCTGGTATTCGATGCAATCCTGCATTCACTAGGGAGTACTGGGGTGCCAGGCGGAGCGATGCTGATATATCCAATCGAGACAGCCATCGATAAGATTCGCTTTGGCGCTGCGCAGCTATCGAAGGAAGCGCCAACTCAGTATCAAGAATATGACCGCCTTAGATCCGAAGCGGATCTAAGGATTGCAGTGGTGCCTCCTTTGTTGACACTGACCTTCATCGTTCCCTTTCATGAGCGCATGTGGGTAGTTTTGGCTGTATCAGTAGCATGCGCTGCATTGCTCTGCCAAGCGGCAGTACATACGCGAGCCGCAAATGAAATACTTGCGAACTCCATCTACGCCGGTTACGTCACCATCCCTCAGGTCCAATCAATTGTCGAGTATTTGAAAAGCTTGGACCCCCAGCCTCGCAAGGATGGGGAATGGATGGGAGCTATCCTTAATGGATTGGATACCCTCGCCCAGTATGACGAGGCGGAGTTCGCCCTCCAGGACCTTCTAGAATTCAACGAGCATGACTGTACAGTTGCTCTCACCTACCTACGCGCCCACAATCCACCTCTCGCGGGCCAACTTGAACGCAGACTCAAACTAAAGGAGGCGCGAGAGGAGAACGAAGTGCGCCCAGAAACGGATACGCACACGGATATACGACCTAACATAGTTAGCAATAGCGGCTCAGCGCAGGCCGAGGCCGGGGATTCATCGCATACCGAAGAACATGGATAAGGAAGACTTGGGTCGACGAAAAAACGAGCTGGCCCAGATTCTAAGAGAACTACGAAAGCAGGCCGGCCTCACTGGGGACCGGCTGGCCGTTCGCTGCGGTATGAGCCAGTCTAAGATTTCCAAGATAGAGACCGGCAAGGTCATCCCCTCTCTCGCCGATGTTGAGCGCATCATTTCCGCACTAGGCGTGTCCGGGGAGGCGGTAGAACAGATCAAGTCTCTAGCCCGACTGGCGAACACGGAATTTACCGACCTGAGGTCTTCTCTCCGAAAAGGACTTCATCACAAACAAAGCGAACTAGCTTCCATCGAAGCCAACGCCTCGCACATTCGATTTTTCCTGCCGACCATGCTTACCGGCTTGCTTCATACACCGCAGTATGCAAGGGCAAGCCTTGCAACCATCCCAGGCGACCATTCAAAGGCAATAGCCAAAAGACTTGAGAGACAGAGCATCCTCTATAACTCCAGCAAGCGGTTCATCTTTCTCCTCACCGAGCTAGCTCTACGCTGGCCCTTGTGTGAGCCAGCAGTGATGTCCGTTCAACTAGGGCACATTGCTACGCTTGCCGCAATGCCGAATATTACAATCGGCATCATCCCCTTCGGCCGTAGCCGACTACCCGAGGGACCTCTCAACACTTTTACCGTCTATGACCAGTCACTTGCTACGGCAGAGACGTTCAACGGTGCCATCATCATGAGGGACCCTAGAGACGTCTCATATCACCTTGATCTCTTCTCAACGTTTGAGAGATACGCCAAGACAGGAGAGGAAGCTATAGAGATCCTGGAGGCCATCCGGGATGAGTTTATTCTATGACAGGAATCGACTAGATCCACGCTAACGGCCGTCCTATCGTTCAGATATGGCCGTGGACGAGTACGAGACCGCGCGAGAGCACCTAGAGACCCTACGGGTCGTCATCTCCGACCAATCGGATTATTTGCCAAGAATCGGTCTCCCGAGAACGGGGCCGCCCTACCTATTGGTAACTCCGCCGAACTCGTACTACCCCAACCGGCTCGTTATCGCTGGCGCTATTCACGGCGAATGGTTCTACTGGTGGGACTCCGGCCAATGCCTCTGCGGAGTTCGGTACGTATCTCAAGCTGCCCTACGGATTACCGAGAGCCTTAGGGCCATCCATGCCTGAAGGGGTACGTACGTCATTCGACCAAGACTCATACGAGCAGGCTCTCACGGAACTCTATGAGGTTCTTGAGAATCGACCTCGAATGTTGTACGGCATCACTCACATTCCCGCTAGGCAGGTACTTGCAGACAATGCCGCATACATAGCGGCATTCAATCAGCGGGAAACTACACCCTCCGGTAAGGATGTATCTCCAGATGGCAGTGCTAATGATGTCCTCTAATGGAAAGTCCCAGACCCGTACATGGATAGAAGACCCCGCCCCCGACGGGGTCAGTTGGGCATGCTAGGGGTATTACCCCTGGGGTGGAGTATCCGAGACGTTAGACCCCGATTTCGTACATCGTTAAAGGGAGGTGCCCCGGGCGGGGCCTAAAAGCTTGCCATGGGGGCATTACCCCAGAGTTCCCCGATGAGGCCAGATCAAGCTCTCGAAGCCGTCTCACAAACGATGGTTTGCGAGACGAGCGGACAGCAGCCCCGTTGACTTGTGAATCCTGCGTCAGAACCCGTCTCAGAACCTCGTTGGCTTCACTTGTGTTATGAGACGAGTTGTGAGACCGTCCCGTCATGACCTCCTCCACCCCCACACGCCACCGCGTCGGCTATGCCCGGGTCTCAACCACAGACCAGGACGCCCAGCTACAGAGGGACGCTCTCAACGCCGCAGGATGCACGCGCATCTTCGAGGACAAGGCGTCAGGCAAGAGCGCCGACCGTCCGCAACTCAGTGCTGCCCTGGACTACCTCAGAGCAGGTGACACGCTCGTGGTCTGGCAGCTCGACCGGCTTGGTCGCTCACTCATCGACCTGGTGACCATTGTCGATGGGCTGCACCAACGAGGTATCGGCTTCAAGGTGCTCCAAGGCACCTTGGCAAATATCGACACGACCACTGACGACGGAAAGCTCTTCTTCACCATCATCGCCGCCATGGCCGAATATGAGCGAAGCCTTATCCGGAACAGGACAAAAGCGGGGCTCGCTGCGGCGAAAGCCCAAGGGCGGACTGGCGGAAGGCCGACTGTCATCAATGACGACCTACTGACTGTGGCGCGTGCTCGACGGGCCAACGGGGAGAGCGTGAGCAGCATCGCGAAAGCCTTGGGTGTATCCAGGGCGACGCTGTATCGGTATCTGGAACCTCAGAAGCTCTGAGAAGTCCGCAGAGCGCCTTACCGCCCCGGCTTGGAGTCCGTCTCCGGATCGGGGCTTCTTCGTGGCGTAGTGACCCTCTGAGCGCTCGTACACTGTGCTTCCCCTGAGTGGCGAGACTGGAGGTTCCCCCGAAGTGGCCAGTGCAGATGACGTCTTGGCGCTCGCCCGTGCCGTGGCGAAGCCTGGAGGTAGAGCCCTCCTCATCAACCAGGACAACACTGCTGGAGGGTGGGTGCCTCTCGAAGAGGCAGTCTCCACCGGTCTCGCGTTCGCAGTAGAGCCCAAGCCGGGATTGATAGCGCTCGACTTGGATTCACCTGAACTAGTTGAACTAGGTCTCAGGGTCAAGAAATGGGCTGAAGGCCGGCTGAATGCACAGACCGTTTTTGTGGCTTCAGGAAGAGACGGACACAGGCATCTTTGGATTCGCCTTCCAGAAGACATCTCCGAAGAAGACTTCCGAGAAGTTCTCAGAGCTAACTTCGATTTTCCGGGCGAGAGTGTCAGGCATAGGCAGGCGACCAGGCCGCCGCTTGCACCGCACAGGAACGCTCACCCTGTGGCGCTCATAGCGCCTGAGACGGTCTCTGAGGCATTGGAGAAGCTAGGTCCTAACCAGACAATCCCTCAATCGTCTGAGCGCTTGAGAGAGCGTTATAGGCGTCTTCTGAAAGACGGGGATGTTGCAGGCAAGTATCGGATGCCTGATGGCACCGTCGCTAGACATCGACTCATCGCCGGTATTGCCTGCCGTGCAGTGCAGGCACAGATCAAGCGCGATGCCTTTGTAGAAGATCTGCTTAACCCTCGGAATGCTGCGAGCGGCAAGGCGATAGAGCTTCAAGCGGAGAGAGGTCCCGCTTTCGCAGTTAAGTACCTTCAGGACACCTACGACAACGTAGCCAAGTGGATTAAAGAAGAAGACATCAGGCCAGGCTTCGATGAAGAAGCCTTTGCCGAACATATGGCAGGCTACCGAGACATCGCGGAACGGGCTCCGTTCCCTGGTAAGACTGGCAGCGCAGACAGAGATGTTCTATTCGCTGTGATCAGGCTTGGACTACAACACTCTTCCTACTCGCCTATGGCGAGCATCAGGGATCTCCATTTGGACTCCGGGAGATCCCAAGCCACAGTGCGGAACGCACTGAATCGGCTAGTAGACCGAGGCTGGCTCACTAGGGGTGAGCCAGTAGGCAAGACTCATACTTACATCTTCAACCTAGAGATGAGTGACAAAGTTAGTACATACTCAACCTATGGGGGGACAGATAGAGTATGCACTAGGGATGTAACGCATCCCGTGTTCACTTCACAGCGGGCACTTGGGGGAAGGCTGGCCGAGGTCTGGGCAAAGCTGCCCGACTCTTACGTGTCGATAGCAGAAGCCTCAAAACTAACCGGTCTGAACGCCCAGACGGTAAGACGGTCCCTTAAGCGCCTTGTCGCCTTCGGCCTAGCAGAGATCGACGAGGGTTCCGGTCCAAAAGGTGGCGACCGATACCGGTGCGTCGAAGTGGGTCAGGACTACCTCGAACGATTGGCCGACGAACTCGGCATTGCGGAGGACAAGAAACTGAAGCGGGAGCAGGTGAAACGCCAGCGGGGTGCTTACGGAGTCCAGGAGGCAGGCGAGAAGCCTGCCTAATTCCTGATTTCGAAAGTCGGCTGACCGGATATATCATCGAGACTTATCACGATAGCTGGATGCTTCGCGTTACGGATTTCGCCTCCCGCCGGATTGATCTTCTGCCCCAGCGCGTCTTCCACCGAGATACTTTTCAGATGTTCCGGCATGTTGACGTCTACAACGATGATGTCTGATTCCAAGGCGTCACGAACGCCGACAGTGGTCATCATCCTAGGGATGTCAGGTATCTCTATTTTGATATGAGGGTTTTTCGTTCCCCTCTTCGACTTCCAGACGAGCACTCTGACATCATGCTCGATAAGAAATGAACGACGTTCCTCTACCCCCTTCTCAGCCCATACTTCCTTGAACGTCTTACCTGTACCTACGTATTCCGAAGCCGGAAGCTGAGCGATTTGCACCGAAAGCGCCGCCTTCTTCTTGGTAATCATCTCATGCATTCGCAGATAAGATTCGTCTTGGCCCTCACCATCGTACTTTCCGGCCACATAGTCCGCTTCAAGCTTACTAAGTCGCGCAGAAATCCGCGCTAGTTCGGCTTCAAGCTCCCGTTGCGGCGTAGCGGTTCGCTCATAAACCTCGGAGTCACCCGTAGCTATTAGAAGCGCATTCTCGATGGCCTCATCGAGAACTGTCTCATCGCAGGCCGTACGGCACTCCTCCGAGACTCCGGAATAAGCATGCCTACAGGTGTAGACCCGGTAGACGTCCGGCTCGTCTTTATAGGAACGCTTAACCGTGTTCCGCTTGACGTATAGAGATCCACCATCGATCCCACATTTGGCGACACCGGTGAGAAGGTACGGCTCCTTCGGGGTCCGAGTAGCAGGCTTCTTAATTGCCGTCAGCTTCTTAACGACTTGTTGCCATTCGGCGATACTGAGGATTGGCTCGTCGGTAATGAACACAGGCTCCCCATCGTCACCTTCGACGACCTCACCATTGTGAAGGAGGTAGCCAACAGTTCGTGGACTCATCAACGCCTGCTGGATCGCCTTCGATGACCAGAGCGTTCCTCTGGATTCCTTCCCCGACTCGATACGAAGGTGATCACGCCACGTCGGAGTACCCGACGCATTCAGTTCCTTCATTAGTCGATGGACTGGCGTGCCGTCCATGACTCGCTCATACAACTCTCGCAGAAGAGGACCATATTCGGGGTCTTGGATGAGCCCCTTCCCGCCGTCATCCCGATCGGTGAAGCGGAAACCGAACGGCAGCACCCCACCGAACCACGCTCCTTTCTCGCGGAGTTTTCGAGAGGCATCCAGCGCCCTCGCCTGGATGGTATCCAGCTCGCCTTCTGCGAACGCAGCGATGATTTGCGCGAACATCTTGCCCATAGGTGTGGACAAGTCGAGCGATTCCGATGTGGAGACGATTGCCTTGTCGCGCTCGCGACACCAGTCCACAAGTTCAGCGAAGTGACGGGACCGACGGGTCAGCCTGTCGAGCTTCCACACACAGATGACATCGAACTCGTCGGCCCGATGGTTCAGCCACTTCCCCAGCCCAGGCCGCTTGAAGGGGCTTACGCTGCCGGAGACGTCCAGATCCTCAGCCCAGCCGATGATGGTCCCCATGACCGCCGGGCCATGCGTCCAGTGCTCGATGTGGCCTCGCTGGCGCTCTGGGGAGGTGGTGTCATCGTGCTCGACGCTGAGTCTGATGGTGCCGAGGACGCGGGGGTGACTGATCACGCGAGGACTCTACCGCGTTTCCCCTTGCGAGATGAGAAGGACGACTTCTTCGCCGACACGACCGGGCCGCTGCTGACCATCGGGCGGCGCTGACCCGCCCGCGACCGCCGTCCGGCGCGCTCTCCGGGGCGCGCCGGGCGACGAGATCAGATCGACGGTGAGTCGGGCCGGTTCCAGTGCACGGCGCCCTTGCCGTCGCGGTCGATGTCGTACCGGCGGCTACTTGACCTTGACCTTCTTGCCGCCGCCGTTTCCCTTGCCCCTGCCCTTGCCCTTGTCGCCGGTCTGGCCGTTGCCAGTCTGGCCGTTGCCGGTCTGGCCGGGCTTGGCGGCCTTGGTCGTCGGGGTTGTCACGGCCGGGCTCGTCCTCGCCGGCGTGTGCGACGCGGCGGGTTGGCTGGGCGGCGGAGTACGGGCGGCCTCGGGCCCTGGCGGCATACGGCCACCGGGGTGTACGCCCGGGGTGCTTCGGTGCGGTGAGGTAACGGTGCCGTTGCCGGGAGCCGGCCGCTTCTCCTTCTCGTCGGGTCCGGAGCCGACCGTGGCCGTGACGGCCACCGCCACCGCCGCGGCCGCGAACGCGACGGCGGCCAGGGTCGGCACCACCGGCCGCCGCGTATGGCGGATCTGGGTGGGCGCCGTGACATCGCCCCCGAGCCTCGCCAGCAGCTCAGCGGTCCGCGGCCGTTCCGCCGGGTCCTTCGCCAGCGCCTCCGTGACCAGAGGGCGGAGCGGCTCGTGCAGCCCGTCGAGGTCGGGCGGATCGTGGATCGTCCGCCCCGCCACTTCGTCGCCGTCACCCTGGCCGAACGGGTTGCGGCCAGTCCCGGCGTAGGCCACGAGGCAGCCCCAGCCGAAGACGTCGGACGCGCTGGTCGCGGGCCGCCCGGTCAGCCGCTCGGGCGGGATCCAGCCGGGGCTGCCCATCACCACGCCGTCCTTCGTGGGCCCGCCCGACGCGGGGAGGCGTTGCGCGATGCCGAAGTCGATGATGCGCGGCCCCGTCGGGGTCAGCAGCACATTGGCGGGCTTGAGGTCCCGGTGCACCAGGCCGGCCCCGTGGATCGCGGCCAGCGCCCGCGCGACGCCGGTGGCGAGCGCGCGCAGCTGCTCGGGCCGCAGCGGGCCGTCGGTGTCGACGATGTGCGCCAGCGAGGGACCATCGACGTACTCGGTGACCAGGTACGGCGGCCGCTCGGCGGTACCGTCGGCGAGCACCCGTGCCGTCCACCCGGCGGGGACCCGCCGCGCGCAGTTCGCCTCGCTCTGGAAGCGGAGACGCACGTCGGGGTCGTCGGCGTCCTCGGGACGCGCGGTCTTGACCGCGACGAGCCTGCCGTTCTGGTCGCGTCCCAGGTAGACGACACCCATGCCGCCCGAGCCCAGCCTCGCGACCAGGCTGTGTCCCCCGATGGACACAGGGTCGTCGATCTCGAGCGGCAGCACGCCGGAGGCGACGACCGTGGGTCCGCCGAGCCCCGAAGCCGAAAAGGTTTCCATCCCCACGCCTCTTCCGATGGCGTCGACACAAGACCTGCCTGTCAGCTCCGATCTTGCAGCGGTGCCGACCTGAGTGCAAGATCACGGTAAGGATCCGCGTGCCGCGACCGGCGCACGCGGGTATCTTGCGCTTCGTGGCCGAGTCCCAGGATCGCTTGCTCTCCGGCCGTTACCGGCTTCGCGAGGAGATCGGCCGGGGCGGCATGGGCACGGTCTGGTGGGCGTACGACGAGACCGAAGAGCGTGAAGTCGCTGTCAAGGAGGTCCACCTCCCGCCCAGCCTGAGGCCCCGGGAGCGGATCAACCTCATCAAGCGGACGAACCGCGAGGCGATGTCCGCGGGCCGGCTGGACCACCCGAACCTCATCGCCATGTACGACGTGGTGGTCGAGGACGACCGCCCCTGGCTGGTCATGGAGTACGTCCCGGCCCGGTCGCTGGAGGACGTCTTCGTCGACGACGGCCCGATCTCCCCCGTACGCGTCGCGGAGATCGGCCGGCAGCTGCTCGACGCGCTGCGGGCGGCGCACGAGGCCGGCATCGTCCACCGTGACGTCAAGCCCAGCAACGTCCTGCTGGAGACCTCCGGGCGGGTGGTGCTGACCGACTTCGGCATCGCGACGTACGACGGCGCCACCACGCTCACCCAGGCGGGCACGTTCATGGGCTCGCCCGCGTACGTCGCCCCGGAGGTCGCCCGGGGCGAGCGGGCGTCGCCGGCATCCGACCTGTGGTCGCTCGGCGCCACGCTCTACGCCGCCGTCGAAGGACGGCCCCCGTACGACTTCGAGACGGCGATGGCCACCCTCAGCGCCCTCGTCACCTCCGAGCCCGACCCTCCGGTGCGCGCCGGGTCGCTGCGCCCGCTGCTCGAGGGACTCCTGAAGAAGGACGCGGCACGGCGCCTCACCTCCGAACGCGCCGCCGCCCTGCTGGCCGCCTCCACGGCCCCACCGCTGCCGGCCCGGCCGGCCGAGTCCGCGCGGGCGCGCTCGAGCCGGCGGTCCAGTCACGAGTGGTCGAGCCGGGACCTGTCCGGCCCCCGGCGGCCCAGCCGGGCCCAGCCCACGCCTCCCGGCCTCGGCCGATCCGGGCGATCCCGCTCCGTACCACCCGACCTCGACCCGTCCCGGCGACCGGAGCCGACTCCACCCGGCCACGACCCATCGCGCCGGCCCGGGACGCCCCCTCCCGGCCACGACCCGTCACAGCGACCCGAGACGACCCCTCCCAGCCACGACCCATCGCGGCGGTCCGAGACGCCCTCTGCCGACCTCGACCCGTCACAGCGGCCTGAGCCGCCCCCTCCCGGCCTCGACCCGTCGCGACGACCCGAGACGACCCCTCCCAGCGTCGACCCGTCACGGCGATCGGGGCCGACTCCACCAGGTGTCGACCCGTCGCGACGATCCGAAACGCCCCCTCCCGGCCACGGCCCGTCACAACGGTCGGGGCGGACTCCCTTTGGCCCTAGCCGGTCCGGATCCGCCCAGGCCACCCCGCCCGGCTTCGGGCGGTCCGGCCAGAACCTCACGCGACAGGACCGGGCGGCGAGCGAAGGGCCGGAGGGCGGACCGGCGGAACGACCGGCGGCGCGGCAGACGGCCGGATGGCTGCCTCTCCCGCAGCCGGCGGTCTCCGAGGCGCCGGGATCGAAGTCCGCACGGCACCGGCGGCTGCTGGACCGGCCGGGCATGCTCCCCGCCGTGACGGCCGCCGTGCTGGCGCTCGCGGTCGGGGCCGGTGTGTTCGCCGGGCTCAACGGCTGGGGTGCCGGCCGCCGTGGCGCGCCGTCGGACGGCCGTTCGCCCGCCGTCGGCACGTCGGCGCCGAGCACCCCCTCCGTCGTGTCCTCCGCGCCGCCTCCTGCCGCCGCGCGGTCGCAGGGCCTCCTGCCCGCCACGCTGCTGGACGCGTCCGACCGGCCGGTGTCGCGCCGGGTCGCGAAGAAGGGCGGCGACTGGCCGGGCACTTCGGCCATCACGCTCAGCGTTCCCGACCGCGGTCGCCGCATCGGTGTGCTCGTCGTCTGCCGGCCCGGTGCCCGCCGGCTGTCCTTCACGGCCTACGCGCTGGGCGCCCCCGGCCGGACGGTGAGCGGCGACTGCGCCGCGAGCGGGCACCGGATCACGATGCCGGCCACGCTGAGCCTTCCCTCCGGCACCTCTCACGCCCGGATCCGGGTACGCCTGCGCCGCGGGCCGGAAGCCGCCACCGGCCCGATCGAGTGGCTCGTCGGAGCGTACGAGTCCCTGGCACGCTGAGTCCTCCCCGGCGCGCCGCCACGGCCGAGCGCCGTGACCCGTCGGGCGTACGAGCCCGTGGCACGCCGATGCCTCCGCGGCGCCGCCGCCACGGAGCGCCAGGGCGTACGAGAGTCCCTCGCCGGCGCACGACTCCACGGTGCGCCGCCGCGGCAGACCGCCAGGACTCCCCTAGGGGCGTACGGACGCTCGCTCGCTGACGCACCCGGTGCCCCGCCGATCGGTGGAGTGCCGCCGTCTCTAAAGTCGGTAGCGGGGACGAATCGACCGGCTCGGGAGAGGGCGATGAGCGAAGAGCAGGAGTTCCGGATCGAGCACGATTCCATGGGGGAGGTACGGGTGCCCGCGTGGGCGAAGTGGCGGGCCCAGACCCAGCGGGCGGTGGAGAACTTCCCCATCTCGGGGCAGCGGCTGGACCGCGCGCACATCGCCGCGCTCGGCCACGTCAAGGCCGCCGCCGCGAAGGTCAACGCCGAGCTCGAGGTGGTCGACAAGGGGATGGCCGACGCGATCGCGGAGGCCGCTCTGGAGGTCGCGGGCGGTGAGCACGACGCGCACTTCCCGGTCGACGTGTTCCAGACCGGGTCCGGCACCTCGTCGAACATGAACACCAACGAGGTCATCGCCACCCTCGCCCAGGAGCGGCTGGGCCTGCCCGTGCACCCCAACGACCACGTCAACGCCTCGCAGTCGTCCAACGACGTGTTCCCCTCGTCCATCCACATCGCGGCGACCGGCCTGGTCGTACAGAAGCTCATCCCCGCCCTGCGGCACCTCGAGGCGGCGCTGGACCGCAAGGCCGAGGAGTTCGCGTCCGTCGTGAAGGCGGGGCGGACGCACCTGATGGACGCCACCCCGGTCACGCTGGGCCAGGAGTTCGGCGGGTACGCCGCGCAGGTGCGGTACGGCGTCGAGCGGCTGGAGGCCGTGCTGCCGCGACTCGCCGAGCTGCCGCTCGGGGGCACCGCCGTGGGCACCGGCATCAACACCCCGTCGGGCTTCGCCGAGCGCGTCATCGCCGAGCTGGCGCGGGCCACCGGCCTGCCGCTCACCGAGGCCCGGAACCACTTCGAGGCTCAGGGGGCGCGCGACGCCCTCGTGGAGACCAGCGGTGCGGTCAAGACGATCGCGGTCGGCCTGACGAAGATCGCCAATGACCTGCGCTGGATGGGCTCGGGGCCGCGTGCGGGGCTGGGCGAGATCCGGCTGCCCGACCTTCAGCCCGGCTCGTCGATCATGCCGGGCAAGGTGAATCCGGTGATTCCGGAGGCGGTGTGCCAGGTCGCCGCACAGGTGATCGGCAATGACGCCGCCATCGCGTTCGGTGGCGCGGCGGGCAACTTCGAGCTCAACGTGATGCTGCCGATGTTCGCCCGCAATCTTCTGGAGTCGATTCGCCTGCTGGCGAACGTGTCCCGGCTCTTCGCCGACCGGTGCGTCGAGGGCATCGAGGCCGACGCCGACCGGTGCCGCGAGTACGCCGAGTCGTCGCCGTCGATCGTCACGCCGCTCAACCGTTACATCGGCTACGAGGAGGCGGCGGCCGTCGCCAAGCAGGCGCTGCGCGAGCGCAGGACCATCCGCGAGGTCGTCCTCGAGCGCGGGCACGTCGACGCGGGCCGGTTGACGATCGAACAGCTCGACGCCGCTCTCGACGTCCTGGCGATGACCCGTCCCTCCCGTTCCTGACCGCTTTCCGGCCGGCCCTTGGACGGGGCCGGCCGGGAAGGGACGCCTGGATCAGTACCATCCGGCGGACCCTGAGTGGCCCAGTGCCGCGCAGGGGTTTCCGTACCGGCTCTGGATGTAGCCCAGCCCCCACTTGATCTGGGTGGCCGGGCTGGTCTTCCAGTCCGGCCCGGCGGTGCGCATCTTCGCCGCCGGGAGGGCCTGCGGGATGCCGTACGCGCCCGACCACGGGTTGCGGGCCCGCTGGTTCCAGCTGCTCTCGCGCATCCACAGCCGGTCCAGGCACTGGTACTGCCGGTACGACCAGCCGTGTTCGACGAGGAACGGCAGGGCGAGCATCCGGTTGCGCTCCGTGATGGTCAGCCCCGGCAGCCGGGGCTGCACCATCGCGGGCCACGCGTGGGCGGTCACGGCGCCGCGGGCGGGTGGCTCCCCCGCCAGGCCGGTGATGAGGGCGGCGGCACTGCCGAGCGCGGCCACGCCGCTCCGGGAGAGTCCCGTCAGTCTGAGATCCAAGTCGGCTCTTCCGTCAGCCGGGGCGCCGGTCGCGCTCCGTGCAGGCCTTCACTCCGCCGTTCGGCTGCCCGAGGGCGACCGGGCCGTCGGACGGCGGCCCCCTCAGGGGCCGCCGTACGCGAGGTCTCGCGCTTCGGAGTGACGGTGACGGTCCGTCGCCGAACGCGTGCGGTCCGTCACCACGCCATGACACTTTCCGTGCCGCGCGTGGTTCGACACCGCTCCCGGCCGCGTTTGTGCCGTTGTTTTACCGACTTCTTGCCGCTGATCAGGAGTGTTGAGATGCGCCGGCGGCTCGATTCGGACTAGTAGTAGCCGTGGCGGTGCTGGTACGACCAGGCGCCGCACGACGTCTTGTAGCGGCCCTTGATGTACTTCAGACCCCATTTGATCTGGGTCGCCGGGTTCGTCTGCCAGTCCTTGCCGGCGGTGCGCATCTTCTTACCGGGCAGTGCCTGCGGGATGCCGTAGGCGCCCGACCAGGGGTTGTGCGCCCGGTGGTTCCAACTGCTCTCGCGGTCCCACAGCTTGGCGAGGCATTTGAACTGCGTGCCGTACCAGCGGGAGGAGTGGTGAGGCCAGCGCTTCTTCAGGAGCGGCTTGGCGATGCGCTGATTCCGCTGCTTGCGGGTCAGCTTCTTCTGCGCGCTGACGGCGACGACGCGTTCGGCCGCCGTGGTCGGCGACGCGGCCTGGACCGGTGCCTCGGCGGCGAGGCCGACGGTGAGGCACATGCCGAGTGCGAGTGCTCCGGCCTTGACCGCAGAGAGCCCACGTGGGCGCTTGGGGAACAATAAGGGCCTTTCATCGGCCGCCGCGCCGGTCGCGCGACGAGCGGTGTCCGCCTCGGCCGGAGCTGCCTTCGTAGAGCGGGGGTGAAGGCGACCGGGCGACCGGTCGGCGTCCCTGCGGGGCGCCGTGTCCGGCCGTGTGGAACGGCCGGGCATCCGGGGCGGTGCGGCGGTGATCCGCCGCGATTCGGCTCCCACGGGGCGTCTCGCGAGCCGTGGGAAGGCCCGGCGGCCGGTGGCCGCCGGGCCGGAGAAGGGTCTGTCAGTACCAGCCGGTGGACTGGGAGTGGCCCCAGGCCCCGCAGGGGGTGCTGTAGCGGTCCTTGATGTAGCCGAGTCCCCACTTGATCTGGGTGGTGGCGTTGTCCCGCCAGTCGGGCCCGGCGCTGGACATCTTCGAGCCCGGGAGCGCCTGCGGGATGCCGTACGCACCCGAGGGGTTGGCCGCGTGGGTGTTCCAGCCGCTCTCGCGGTTCCACAGGCTGACCAGGCAGCTGAACTGCGAGCTCGGGCTCCAGCCGAAGCTCGACAGCATGTTCCGGGCGATCTTCTGGGCCTCGTTGGCCGGGACGGCGTCTCCGCCGCCACCCCCACCCCCGCCGCCCGAGCCCGGGTCGGTGGTCGGCGTCTTGGTCGGGATCGGCTCGCCCTTCGCCAGCAGCTTCGGCCGGTCCTTCTCGCTGCGGGCGGCGCGCAGGGCGCGCTGCTTCAGCGTCTTGCGGCGCTCGCTCTCGATGTTCTTGCGCTGCGCGTCGGTGAGCGGGGCCGGCTGCTGCGCCTGGGCCTGCACCGAAGTGGACGGGTCGGCGGCCTTCGCGGTGGGCTTGGAACCACCGCCGCCGGTGAGGGCGAACGCGGCGGTGCCACCGCCGACGACGACGGCCGCGGCCGCGGCGATCGCGCCGATCTTGAGGAGCTTGTTGCCCGAGGAGCGGGAGCCTCGGCGCATCGACTCGAAATCGTCGTCTCCGGAGCCGGAGGGGTTCGGAGGCTGCGGGCCGCCGGGAGGGGGAGCGCCGAAGTCGTGGCGGGTGGCCTCGAATTCGTCCTCGTGGGCGGTTTCGGCCATCCCGGAGACGGGCATGGCGGAAGTGGCACCCGAAAGATCAGGCCGCTCGGGCTCCGGCGCGATGGGAGTACCCGCCACCTTCACGTCCTCGGACGAGGGCTGGTTCTGGGGGAAACGAGCGTCGTCCCACGGGCCGTGAGGCTCCGTGCCGTCTTGTCGATCGTCTCGCCCGGGGGACCCGAAACGGTCTCCGTACAAGGCGGTCCTTCCGACGGTCGCACGCGCATGGGCACGCGTACGAGTGCCTTCACCCCGGCGCCGTCGTGGTTCTCACGGCACCCTGGGCGGGCCGCCTTCTCCCGGCATATGGCGTACGGGGGGTCACGCCGGGGACCGGGGGGCGTCCCGCAGGAGTGCTTACGGCGGATAACACTGCTCTAAGACAGGGGGTACTCCGCAACCGGAACGGCGTGACTGATCTCACGACTAATCACGTCACACCAGGCACAATCGGCTGAATTTGCACTCCTAGCAGGGTTTTCCGAAGAGCCACTATCGTTATGTGACGTTGGTCACACCATGACAGTGGTCATTCGGGCGACTCCGGCACGTGACGAAAAGGGGCTCCCCCGATCGAATCGAGGGAGCCCCGTACGTCGTACGCGGATCAGACGCCGACGTCGCCGAGCGTCTCGGTGACGAGAGCGGCGATCGGCGAGCGCTCGGACCGGGTGAGGGTCACGTGCGCGAACAGCGGGTGGCCCTTGAGCTTCTCGACCACCGCGACGACGCCGTCGTGCCGGCCGACCCGCAGGTTGTCCCGCTGGGCGATGTCATGGGTGAGCACCACGCGCGAGCCGGTGCCGATGCGCGAGAGCACCGTGAGCAGCACGCCGCGTTCGAGGGACTGCGCCTCGTCGACGATCACGAAGGAGTCGTGCAGCGAGCGGCCGCGGATGTGGGTCAGCGGGAGCACCTCGAGCATGCCCCGGTCGAGGACCTCCTCGACGACCTCCGGCGTCGTCATCGCGGACAGCGTGTCGTACACCGCCTGCCCCCACGGCGACATCTTCTCGTTCTCCGTGCCGGGGAGGTAGCCGAGCTCCTGCCCACCGACGGCGTACAGCGGCCGGAACACCACGACCTTGCGGTGACTGCGGCGTTCGAGGACGGCCTCCAGGCCCGCGCACAGCGCCAGCGCGGACTTGCCGGTGCCGGCCCGCCCGCCGAGCGAGATGATGCCGATCTCCTCGTCCATCAGCAGGTCCAGTGCTACCCGCTGCTCCGCCGACCGTCCGTGCAGACCGAAGACCTCCCGGTCGCCCCGGACGAGGTGCACCGACTTGTCAGGCATCACCCGCCCGAGCGCGGAGCCGCCCGCCGAGATCAGCCGGAGACCCGTGTGGCACAGCAGATCCCGCGCCTCCTCCAGGTCGAGCCGGCCGTTGTCGTACAGATCCTCCATCTGCTCGGAGCCGATCTCGAGCTCCGCCATGCCGGTGTGGCCGGTCTCGACGACCGCCTCGGCGCGGTACTCCTCCGCCGTGAGGCCGACCGACGCCGCCTTGACCCGCAGCGGCAGGTCCTTGGACACGAGCACGACGTCGTGGCCCTCGTGGGACAGCGACAGCGCCACCGAGAGGATCCGGGTGTCGTTGTCCCCGAGCCGGAATCCGGCCGGCAGGACGGACGGGTCCGAGTGGTTGAGCTCGACTCGGACCGTTCCACCCTGATCACCGACGGGGAGCGGCTCGTCCAGGCGGCCGTGGGCGACCCGCAGGTCGTCCAGCGTGCGCAGGGCGTTCCGCGCGAAGTAGCCGAGCTCCGGGTGGTGGCGCTTGGCCTCGAGTTCGGTGATCACGACGATCGGGAGTACGACCTCGTGCTCGGCGAACCGGGTCAGCGCCCCCGGGTCGGCGAGCAGAACGCTGGTGTCGAGGACGTACGTGCGCCGGGTGGCGGAAGGTGTGGCCACTCGTTCTCCTTCGGGCACCAACCCAGGCGAGTCGCCCGGGAGAGCACCCTTTCCTCGGGGGGACCTGGTACGACGCTAGGCCGATGGAACCGCCCGAGAACAGACGCGCACCGATTCCTAACACGGCCGTAATCGGCCTGTCGGAAACGCGTAACAGACGGTTCAGGAGCCGTAGCGCCGATGCCGCGCGACGTAGGACCGAATCGCCCGCAGGAAGTCGACCTTGCGGAAGTCAGGCCAGAAGGCCTCGCAGAAGTAGAACTCCGAGTGGGCGCTCTGCCAGAGCATGAAGCCGGACAGGCGTTGCTCTCCCGACGTACGGATGACGAGATCCGGGTCGGGCTGGCCGCGGGTGTACAGATGCTCCGCGATGTGCTCCACATCGAGGATCTCGGCCAGTTCCTCGATGCTGGTGCCCCTGCTGGCGTGCTCGTGCAGGAGTGAGCGCACCGCATCAGCGATCTCACGTCTACCTCCATACCCAACCGCGACGTTCACAATCAGACCAGGAGCGTCAGATGTGCTTTCGGCGGCCTGCTTCAGCACACGTGCGGTTTTGTCGGGCAGAAGGTCGAGCGCGCCGACAGGCTGGACGCGCCAGCCCTGGCCGGCCAGGTCCTCCACGGTGTTCTCGATGATCTGCAGCAGGGGCTCGAGCTCCTCCGCCGGGCGGGAGAGGTTGTCCGTCGACAGCAGCCACAGGGTGACCACCTGGACGCCCGTCTCCTGCGACCACTGGACCAGCTCGGAGATCTTGTCGGCGCCCCGCTGGTGGCCCCTGGCGACGTCGGCGAGGCCCATCGACCGCGCCCACCGGCGGTTGCCGTCGAGGATCACGCCGATGTGCCGCGGTGTGGTGTCAGGGCTGAGCCTCGTCTCGAGCCGTCGCTCGTAAAGCTTGTAGACCAGGTCTCGCAAGCCCATATGCCCGCACCTTCTTCATCGACGCCAGGGGGAATCAGCAGTCAATTATCGCCCCGGAGGGCGCATGCCGGGCGCGTACCGGTGAACTCGCGAAGACGTCTCGGTAATCGGCGCCCACCCGGCGCGCCTCGTACACCAGGGTCGCCAGGAAGTCGGCGAGCTCCTCGGAGGTCAGTACGGCCCGTACGCCGTGGCCGTCCGAGCCCCAGGCCTCCACGACCGCCCTGCGGGACCGCCGCCACTCTCCGCCGCGGTCCCCCGGGCCGGACAGCCAGGTGCAGGACGTGCGGAGCGTACAGCGGAGCTCGCCCGCGCCGGCCGTGTCCGTACGCTCCCGGCGGCGGAACGCGAAGAGCTCGGGCTCGCGGGAGACGAGCCGGTCCCGTCCCGGCGTGCCCGCGTCCGCGGAGGCCGGGTCGGGGAAGCGGTCGGCGTCGTCGGGCCAGGAGCCGGCCTCCGGCGAGCCGTCGACGCGCGCGGCGGTCACCCGGCGGGCGAGCGTGGCCAGGAAGTACCCGCAGCGCTCGCCCACCGCGCCGAACGACCGCCCGTCACGCCGGAGCTCGAGTGTCACCTCGTACGGGGTGCCGCCCCGGTCCCGGGACGGGACCATGATCACCTCGAGCCGCGACCCGTCGACGCAGCGTAGTTCTGCCACATGAGTAAGCGTAGATTGCTGTTTTGGAGCAAATCGAGAGCTCGCGGGATACTTGACCGGACGTTCAATCTGACTTCGCGCCATCGGCGGTTGTGAAACGTCCGGTGGCTGCGCTCTGCCGCCGACCGTGAAACTTCTGGTCTCGCGTGCTGTGCCGCCGGTCGTGAAACACCTGGTCGCGCATGCCCTGGCGCCGGTCGTGAAACACCTGGTCGCGCATGCCCTGCTGCCGGTCGTGAAACGTCTGGTCCCGCGTGCTCGGCCGCCGGTCGTGAAACGCCCCGGTGGCGGTGCTCCGCCACCGGGGCCACCCATCCCCGGGATTGGTCAGCCGATCGATTTGACGATCGCCTCGTCCAGACCGGCGAAGGACGAAAGATATTCCCGCCGCTCGGCTTTCAAACGCTCGACCATGGCGTCGTACTGCTCCAGGCGGCCCTGCCGCTCGTACAGCCGCCGGGGCTGGAGGATCTCGAGGTCGTCGACGCCCGGCAGGGACGACGCGATCTCGTACCCGAAGTCGGGGTCGTCCTCCCACTCGATCGTGTCCTCCACGATGGCCTGCACGATCGCCGACGAATGGGGGATCGTCACCTTCTTGGCGCGGTCGTCGCCCTCACCGCCGCCGACGCGTCCGGTGTTGAGCACGAACACCTTCAGCTCGTGGCTGTCGAGCAGCTCGAGCATCCGGTTGCCCATGTCGGCCATGTCGCGGGGGAAGAACGGGTTGGTGCCGGGCACCCGCAGGAACTTGCCCTCCTCGTCCTTGCCGCCGGCGCTCGTGCCCGTCGTCTCGCCGAGCATGAAGTACGCGGCCGCCTGCGCCCGGTCGAGCCGGGCCACGCCCGGGACGATGTTCTCGTTGCGGTTGAGGATCAGCAGGAACTCGGCGGGCTCCACCTGGTCCGCCGGCCACGGGTCGACGTACTTGAACGGCCAGGTCGTCCGCCCGTTCTTGGTGTAGGAGGTGTCGAAGAAGTCGACCTTGCCGTCGGCGTCGACCGAGACGTTCTCAAGATATGCGTCGGGCTTCACCGTGGCGTTGTAGATCGTCGGCTCGAATTTCGGGTCCAGGCCGAATGTCTTGGCGAAACAGCCGTTCTCGGTGGTGTAGACACGACCTTCCGGCATCAAGGCGAGGAAGTCGTCCTGCACCGGTTTGCTGCCGAGCTGGGTGGTGAAAGTCGTCGTCGTCTTGCCCGTGCCGGACAGGCCGACGATGAGGACCGTCTTGTTCGCACCGCCCACCGGGATCACTTTGCATCCGGCATGCAGGGAAAGGCCACCGCGCTCATATACGATGTTGTTCCACATCCGCAGGCCGCCCTTCTTGGACTCCCCGAAGTAGTCCGAATTGAAGACCCGCGTGATGTTCGCATTGAGGTCGACCGCGATGAGCCGGTCGTTGGGGTAGCCCTCCATCGGGAGGTTCGGGGTGTACACGACGGTCGTGTCGGGGTCCCAGGTCGCCGGGTCGTAGTCCTCCCCGGCGGGGTAGTAGAGCTGCTTCTGCATCCCGGCGATGTTGGCGTTCGCGGCATCGATGACCAGCCGCGCCTTCGTGCGGAAGGCGGGGTCGCTGCCGATGTGGCCGTCCACCACGACCACGTCCCGCCCGGCGAGGTGGGCGTCCTGGGCGGCCGCGACGCGGTCGTACTCGTCACGGGTGATCGTCTGCTTGGCGGTGTTGGTGGAGTCCTCGACGATGTAGGTGGACTTCGCGCTCCGGCTGTCCACCCGGGCCTTCACCACCACGTTGCCGAACTCGGTCAACCGGGAGTTGGGCATCTTCTCGGTGAGTTCACGCAGTCGGGCCGCGGTCGGATTCCACTCGACGGACCTGGCCTTGACCTCGTACGCCACGATCGCTCCTTCGCACGGGGACACCCGATGGGTTGTTGGTCGGGATTTCGTGAGTGTACCCACGTACGGCATTTTGAACATCCCCCCGTCATGCACTTGTCAGCGGAAGGAAGGTCGTTTATGGCGAATTGGTATAGACCTTTGGATTAGACCACTGGATTAGACCTTTGGTCTGGACCGAACGGCGTCTCTTGATCGGCCTTCTTGACAATTCCTCGTTGTTTCACGCGCGTTTAGGACTTTCTCGAATGCGGAAGCCGAGGGGCGAGCCTCGGCAGTCTCAGGCAGAGGCGCGCGAACCGTGCCCGAGCCTGGGCACCGCGCCCCGCGCGCGGTCTGGACCCCGCATCCCATGCGCGCTCGGCTCGGGCCTGGACCCCACGCCCCCGTGCGCGCTCGGCTCGGGTCTGGACCCCGCATCCCCATGCCCGCTCGGCTCGGGCCCGGCGTCCGTGCCCCGCGCCCGTTCGGCGTCAGGCCCGAGGTCGGCACCCCCGTCGGCTCCACGTCAGACCTGGGGGCCCGCGGCCCTCGCCCGCTCCACGTGCAACAGCGCGTCACGCAACTCGGCCAGCCACTCGTCGGCGTTCTTCCCGACGAGACGGACGCACCAGGCGAGCGCGTCACTACGGCTGCGCGCCACCCCGGCGTCGACCAGCGTGTCGAGGACCCTGCGCTCGGGCTGGCGGAGGCGGGTCATCACCGGCACGGACAGCGTGGTGAACATGACCTTCTCATCGCCGCACTCGACGCCCCAGGAGACCTTGCGGGCGAAGCGGTGCTCGGCCTCGCGCGCGATGCCGATCCGCTGGTCACGGGTCTCCTCACGGAAGCGCTGGATCTGCCCGGCGACGGCCTCCGCACGCTCGGCGTCGGACGCACCCTCGGCGAGATCCGGCTCGGCGAGCCGGCCGATGACGCTGATCTCCTCCCGGTCGAGCACAACGCTGGGCGGTCCGTCGAACCAATCCTCGGGCAGGCGACCGGAGAACCATCCGCGGAGCTTCTCCTCCGCTGCTTCTGTCGTAGTCATGTAATCATGATTACACGGCACCTGGACTGCGCCAAGAGCTGCGAGAGGTTGACAGCGGACCACTTTTGACAGTTACTCTCTTTTCATAGAGACCATCATTGAGGAGAAGCTGTCATGACCTCCCTCGGATCCCGGCGGTGGTGGGTGCTCGGCGCCCTCGTCGTCATCCTCCTGGCCGTCGGCCTCGACCTGACCGCGCTCAACGTCGCTCTCCCGACCCTCTCCGCCCAGCTGGACGCCGGCACCAGCGCGCTCCAGTGGATCGTCGCGTCGTACACCCTCGTCTCCGCAACCCTCCTCATCCCCGCCGGGCTGATCGGCGACCGGTACGGCCGCAAGAAGACGCTGCTCGCCGGTCTGGTGCTGTTCCTGGCCGGTTCGGTGCTCGCCACGCTCGTCTCGAGCCCCGCCGGCCTGATCACCGCCCGTACGCTCATGGGCGTCGGCTCGGCGGCCATCACGCCGCTGGCGATGTCGGTGCTGCTCGTCGTCTTCCCGCCCGAGGAGCGGCCGAAGGCGCTCGCCGCCTGGACGGGCGCGTCCTTCCTGGGCCTGCCGCTCGGCCCGATCATCGGCGGCTACCTGCTCGACCACTTCTGGTGGGGCTCGATCTTCTTCATCAACATCCCCGTCTCGGCGGTGGCCCTGGTGCTCGGTCTCGTCCTGATCCCCGAGTCCCGGTCCACCACGGCGCCCCGGCCGGACTTCGCCGGCCTCCTGCTGTCGACCGGCGGCCTGGTCGCCGTCGTGTACGGCACCATCCAGGAGGAGGACTACGGCTGGTCGAGCCCTGGTGTGTGGGGCGTGATGACCGCGGGCGCCGTCGCCCTCGTGGCCTTCGTGCTGTGGACCCGGCGCGTCCGCCACCCGCTGGTCGACCTGGGTCTCTTCGCCGACCGGAGCTTCACCGGGGGTCTCGTCCCGGCCACGCTGATGACCTTCGCCATGTTCGGCGTGCTCTTCGTCGCCCCGCAGTACTTCCAGGCCGTCCTCGGGACGGGCCCGCTGGGATCCGGGGTCCGGCTCCTGCCCCTCATCGGCGGTCTGCTGGCGGCCTCCCGGCTGAGCGCGCTGCTCGTCAGGCGGCTCGGCGCCCGCGTCACCATCGCCGCCGGCGGACTGGTGATGGCCACCGCGATGGTCGCCGGCGCCACCACCACCGCCGGATCGGGGTACGGCCTGGCCGCCGCCTGGCTGACCGTCGCGGGCCTCGGCATGGGCCTGATGCTGCCCGCCGCGATGACGGCGGCGATGGGCGCGCTGTCAGCCGAGCAGGCGGGCGTCGGCTCCGCCGTTCTCATGACCGTGCGTCTCGTCGGAGGGGCGTTCGGAGCCGCCGTCCTGGGCAGCCTGCTGTCCTCCGGCTACCGCGGGCACGTGGACGTGGCCGGGCTGCCGCCCGCGGCCGCCGAGGCGGCGCGGGCCGGGGTCGGCGGCGGGCTCGCGGTGGCCGGGCGCCTGCACGACCCGCAGTTGCTCCACTCGGCGCGGGCGGCGTTCACGCACGGCATGGACGTCACCCTCCTAGCGGGGGCCGGGATCATGGTGGCCGCGGCGATCCTCGCCCTCATCCTCCTGCCGCGCCGAGGTGCCACCGCCCCCCTGAGTAACGGACAATCGACGCATGAGTACGTCTCCGCTTGAACGGTCGCTCGAACAACGTCTCGGCCTGCGCGAACGGAAGAAGCTGAAGACCCGGCGCTCCATCCAGGAGCACGCGCTCCGGCTCTTCCGGGAACAGGGGTACGACGCGACGACCGTCGAGCAGATCGCCGAGGCGGCGGAGGTCTCCCCGAGCACGTTCTTCCGGTACTTCCCCACCAAGGAGGACACCGTGCTCACCGACGAGTACGACGCGTTGATCGTCGACGCTATCCGCGCGCAGCCGCCGGAGCTGCCTCCCGTGGAGGCGTTGCGCAACGTCATGGGCGAGATGGTGAGCGACATGGTGACGGCGGACCGGCAGCGGATGTTCGACCGGACGCGGATGATGCTGTCCGTCCCGGCTCTGCGGTCACGGCAGTGGGACCAGACGAAGGTCACCCAGCACGTGATCATCGAGGCGCTCGCCGACCGGGTCGGCCGACCGGCGAGCGACTTCGAGCTTCAGGCGTTCGTCGCGGCCGTCATCGCCGTCTGGGAGACGGCCATACTCGGCTGGGTGGAGGCCGACGGCGAGACCGACATCGTCGAGCTGCTCGACCGCGGGGTCGACTTCCTCATCGCGGGCTGCCCCCTGTGACACGCCGTGCGCCGCTCACGCGGCGTGCGGCAGGTCCCAGGGGTCGCCCCGGCAGGGGTCAGGCCTTGGTGGCGGAGAGCTGGGGGTTGACGCGGATGGCGCCCCAGAAGTTGTTCAGGTAGACGTCCTGGATCTGGATCAGGGTGCCGGTGTGCCGCGCGACGACCATCTTGTTGTTGCCGAGGTAGATCGCGATGTGCGAGACGCCGTTGAAGGTCGGGTCGTTCTTCCACGTCAGCAGATCGCCCGGCTGGGCCTGGCTGTACGGCAGCCGCCAGCCGGTGAACGCCTGGATGTCGGCCGTGCGCGGCATCTTGATGCCGGCCTGGGCGAAGGCGTACTGCACGAGGCCGGAGCAGTCGTAGCCGCCTTCGCTGTCCGACTCGCCGCCCCAGACGTACGGCATGCCGATCTTGGACTCGGCGGCCCGGATGACGGTGCTGACCTGCGTGGCGGTCAGCACGCGACCGGGAGAGCCGGCGCCGCCGCCGGGCACGGTCGGGCCGTCGAACCGCGACTCGAGCGTGGCCATCTTGGTGCCCTTGGGCAGGAGCTTGGCCAGCTGCTTGCGGAGCTTGACGAGGTTCGCGTGCGGGGCGCTGACGAGCAGGGCGTTGCCGGACGGCATGCCGATCGTCTGCGCGGTGTAGTGCGAGACCACCGCGTCGACCTGGTCGATGCCCATCGTGGCGTAGGCGCCGACGCGCACGGACGTCTGGTGGCTCTGGCCGCCGATCTGCGTCTGGGACGCGAGCGGGATGCCGCCGTCCTGGCCCATCGTGAAGGAGATCGCGACGTCGCCGCCCGCGATGTTGTTCCACAGGGCGTCGGACTTGGCGCTCGCCTCGGGTGTGTAGGCGCGGAACGTCGACGGCTCGACGCCCAGAATGCCCACCCGCTTGCCGCCCACCAACGCGCGCGCCGCGTCGACGACCTCCACGGCCTTGACGTCCTTCGCCTGGCGGACCTTCTCGACGGCGTCCGCGGGAAGCGACTGCGGGGAGGCGATCAGGAGGTGCGGGGTGATGGTCTTCTGGAGCCCGGCCACCCGGTAGCTCGTGCTGTCCGCCGCGGCGACATAGCGACCGTCGGCGAGCTGCGTCACGGGCTTCAACGGCCCAGCCAGCACGATCGCGAAATCGGCGGCGACGGTGGTTGCCAGTGAAATGCCCACGACCGTCGGCAGCATGCGGCGGCTCGCCCAGCGCACGGCGCCCTCCCTCGTCCCCAGTGCGTTGTACGACTATGACCTACGACCGCGATGGTCGTCCAGATGCCCACGCGCCTCGTCGGCCACTGTTGTCCGCCCGTTCGGCACGCCGTGCGGGCGCTCGTTCTGAGGTAACACTGCCGTAACGCAAAGATCAAGCCCGCACGGATCAATATTGACAAAGATTCCAATGAGTCCGACTACAGAGCGGGCCGATCACGACATTACGGTCCGGCCGGATGCGATATCGGTGTCCGCCGGCCGCGATCGGTGCTCCGCCATCATGGCCCGGCCGGATGCGGTACCGGTGTCCGCGACCGCGATCAGCGCTCCGCCATCATGGGCCTGCCGGATGCGGTACCGGTGTCCGCCGACCGCGATCAGCGCTTCGCGGCGGCCCGGATCTGCTCCTGCAGGCCGCCGACCTCCGTGACCGGGAGCCGGCACGTGAAGTCGCGGCAGACGTACGCGGCGGGCCTCCCGTCGACCGGTGTCCGGCCCTCCAGCAGCGGCACTCCGGTTCCGGTGGCGACGACCGCGGGCAGCGCGCCGAGCAGCGCCGCCCGGTGCAGTTCGCGCGTGCGCGGATCGTCCGCCGGGCCGGCGATGGCGATCTCCAGCGGCCCGGCGAGCACCGCCTCGGCCACGGCGAGCCCCCACCCGGCGAAGCGGGAGTGTCGCTGGGCGAGCGGCGTCACGGGGCCGAGGGCCGCGAGGGCGGCCTCCCGGTGCCGGGCCGAACCGGTGAGCGCGGCGTACGACAGCAGCGCTCCCGCCGCCGCGAACCGGCCGGAGGGGGTGGCGTTGTCGGTGGGGTCCTGCGGGCGCTTCCACAGGCGCTCGGCGTCGTCGGCGGTGTCGTAGAGACCGCCGTGCCCGTTGGCGAACCGTTCCAGGACGACGTCCAGGAGTTCCCCGGCGAACCGCGCGTGGGCCGCCTCGCCCGTCACGCCGTACAGCGCGATCAGCCCCTCGGCCAAGTCGGCGTAGTCCTCGAGGACGCCCGCGTTGGTCCCGGCCTGGCCCGCGCGCGAGGTGCGCAGCAGTCGCCCGTCCCGCCAGTGCGTCTCCCGCAGCAGCCGTACCGCGTCCTCCGCGGCGGCGACGAGGTCCGGCCGCTCGAAGTACGCGCCGCATTCCGCCAGCGCCGCGATCGCCAGGCCGTTCCAGGCGGCGACCACTTTGTCGTCGCGGCCCGGCGGGACCCGCCGGGTCCGCGCCTCCAGCAGCACGGCCCGGATCCGCGCGTACCGCTCCTCGTCCTCGGAGTCCGCGCGCAGCTGCAGGACGGACATGCCGTTCTCGAACGTGCCGGCGCCGGTCACCTGGAACAGCGCCGCCGCGTACGCCCCGTCGTCCTCGCCGAGGACCCCGGCCAGTTCGCCGGGCGTCCAGACGTAGTACGCGCCCTCCTCGTGGCGGCCCTCGGCGTTCTCGCTGTCCGCGTCGAGGGCGCTGGCGAGCCCGCCCTCCGGCGTGCGCAGGTCCCGGAGCATCCAGTCGCACGTCTCCAGAGCGACGCGGCGGGCGAGCGGGCCGCCGGACAGCCGCCACCAGTGCGCGTACACGCGCGCCAGCAGGGCGTTGTCGTACAGCATCTTCTCGAAGTGCGGCACGGCCCAGTGGGCGTCCACCGAGTAGCGGGCGAACCCTCCGCCGAGCTGGTCGTACATGCCGCCCCGCGCCATCGCCTCGAGCGTGCCCTCGGCCATCGCCAGGCCGTCGCCGCCCCGGGCGGCGTGGCGGAGCAGGAACTCCAGCACCATCGACGGCGGGAACTTCGGCGCCGCACCGAACCCGCCGTTCGCCCCGTCGTACGACCGCGCCAGGTCGCGCACGGCCGCGTCGAGCACCTCCGGCTCCAGGGCGCCCTCACCGCCGATGGCGGCCTGGCCGGCGAGCGCGTCGACGACCTTCCGCCCCTGGGCGATCACGTCGTCGTGCTTGTCCCGCCAGGCCTGGTCGACGGCGCGCAGGAGCTGCTGGAAGTGCGGCCGGGGGAAGTAGGTGCCGCAGTAGAACGGCTCGCCGCCGGGCGTCATGAAGACGGTCATCGGCCAGCCGCCCTGACCCGTCATCGCCTGGGTGGCCTCCATGTAGACCGCGTCGACGTCGGGGCGCTCCTCGCGGTCCACCTTGACGCTGACGAACAGCTCGTTCATCAGCCGCGCGGTCTGCTCGTCCTCGAAGGACTCGTGCGCCATCACGTGACACCAGTGGCATGCGGAGTAGCCGACGCTCAGCAGGATGGGCACGTCCCTGCGCCGTGCCTCCTCGAACGCCTCATCCCCCCACGGAAACCAGTGGACGGGATTGTCCGCGTGCTGCAGCAGGTACGGGCTCGTGGCGTTCTTCAGTCGGTTCATCAATGGTCCCGCCGTCGATGGGTGCGTCCGGTGCGGGCGCGCCCTCCACGGCGCGTCGCCCGTCGCGCGTTCAGTGCCTCGTCCGTCCGCTCTCCGCGCGTCTCGCGCCTCGATGCGTCCCCTGCCCGGAGTGCGGGCCGTGAACCCACCGTATTCGTACGGCGTGGCGGGTTCACGGGCACCGGGTCCGCAGAGGACTTAGTCTGTCGGCATAGTCCCGAACGTCGGAGGGCGCACAGTGGATCCGGTATCGGTGTCGGCGCTCGTCACTCTCCTGTCGAAGATCTTCGATGGGACTACCGGCAAGGTCGGTGAGCAGCTCTGGGACAACCTGAGCTCGGTCGTTCGGCGCGCGTTCGGCCGTCGCAGCACGTCCGTCGAGGCCGCCAAGCGCCTCGGGGAACGCCCCGGCGACGCCGACTCGATCAGGGCCCTGGCCGAGGCCCTGATCGCCGACTCGGCCCGCGACCCGCAGGGCGCGGTCCAGGTCCGCCACTGGGTGGCCCGGGCCGAGCACGCGCTGGCCGGCGACGGGGCCGTCGGCAACACCGTCACCGGCGACGTCGTCCGGACCCGCGACTTCCACGGCGACATCACCTTCTGAGCGGAACGGCGCGGTCCGTAAGAACACGCCCGCCGCGCACCCGGCGAATGGCGGCCGGCCCCCGAGTCGGCCCTGGTCAGCCGATGACGCCTGGACCCGCCCCGTCGTCGAACCATGGATCTGAACGCCAGTTCTCGGTCGTCGGGCCCTGAAGCGATCCGCCGATCACTGGCGTTATGGGCGAGGTCCGCACGTCGGCGAACGTCGGGGACGTCGATCTCGGCGCGTCAGGCGTCGGTCGGTGCGGGGAGACCGGAGGAGCACCCACGGCAGATCCGCCCAGAAGCCGAGCGGGAAGTCCGCCGAAGGGCAGGTCATACGCCAGCGTTCGAGGACGCCGATGGTCGACCTGACGGTAGCGCTCGTTCAGCCGGTCGAAGGCGTCCGTCACCGCGTCGGCGCGGCCGCTGGGGAACAGCTTGAGAAGACCCTTCAGCTGGATCGGCGCAACGATCTCTTCGATCGCCTTCCCCGATTCCTCAGCCGTGGTGGAGAGTGAGCGAGCGAAACCTCCCAGGCCCCGCGCAGTGCCCTCGATCCGCCACAAAGCCGTCTGTGCCGCCGACGCGGCGGTGCCGTGCCATGTCGTGCTCAGCTCGACCGCTACCCGGTAGATCTCCGAACCCAGCGAATCGAGGTGATCGGCCATACCGAGCCACATCATGCCGAGCGAATAGTGCTCGGCCCATGCCGGGGTCCGCTGCAGTACGCGAAGGCGCTCCGCGATCTCCTCGACATGGAGGAATGGGGGCTCGCTGCCGGGCAGCGTGACGGATGATGCGAGAATTCCTCGCATATGCCGGGATGGCAGTATGACACCCGAACCGGGCAGTGAGATGTCCGGAATGGTGCGCTCTGCCGGATCGCCGGACCGAGGCACCCACCTCTCGGTACTCGTCACCTTTTGCCACTCACGCATTTCGTGGCCGCCCCGTCCCGGGGCGAGATGCCGGCTGATTTCGGCGATCGCCGCCTCGATCACTCGCTCGTGACGACGATAGTTCGCGGCGTTCTCCTCAAGGCGGCGCGCCGCGGTTGCGAGGTTCCCCGCCAGCGCCGCATAGATCGCGAAAGTGTGTTCCAGAGACTGCCGGTATGCGATCCAGAGGGCAGACGCCATGTACCACTCGCCGAATGCGCGGTTCCTCACAGCGGGATGGTCGAAGGCGGAAGAAGCGGCGTGGACCGAGGCAAGAGCTCCCGGAGCCGACGACCGAAGGTGGGCGACGAGGCCCGCCAACCCTACGGATCCAGCGATGAGACGGTCGTAGTCCCACGTCGCCTCGCCGCGGCCTCCCAGGCCCGGCCAATCAGGACGATACGGGACATTGACCATCGATGCACCTGCCAATCGCTCCGAGCCCGTACGTCGCCGGCCGAACGTGATCGAGTCGACTTCCCTACCCCAAAAGGCCGCTTCTCACCATTCACATGAATAAACTGCACCACCGTGAGTAACGATAGCGTAGCCGAGACCGAACTGCGCACACGTATGGCTGCACAGGAGGTCATTCACTTTTCGGGCGACATTCCGGTCGAAAAACGGACAATCCGTAATTCGGTACTCCGTGAGCTACTCCTGGGACTCGACAAGGACGAGACCGATCCTCGCGGGATCGAGATCACCGGCGCGCACCTCACCGGCGATCTCGATCTGGTCGATGTGACCCTGCCGGTCGGGCTTCATCTGATCCGCTGCGAACTGACCGGCTCGCTCTGCCTGCAGGGAGCCCAGCTCGCCCGTCTCATCCTCCAAGGCTCTCGCATCCGCGACCTGAGAGCGGACGGTGTTCAGGTCCAGAAAGGGATCAACGCTCAGGAAATCCATTGTCAGGGGGAATTCCGGCTCATCGGCTCGACGATCGAAGGCCAGCTCAACCTGGCCGGAGCCACGATCAGCGGAGACGGTCACTCCGGTCTGCTCGCCGATGGCATGCGGGTCGGCGGGGACGTCCTGCTCCGGCAGGCGAAATCGGGGCGCCCCTTCGTCGCGCGAGGGGACGGCGGCGGAGCGGTGCGTCTGCTGGCCGCCGAGATCGGTGGCAACCTGGACTGCGAGAGGGCCGTGTTCAACTCCGCCCAGGCAGCGGCGTTCGACGGCGAACGCACCCGCATAGGCGGCAACGTCATCCTCCGGTCGATACGGTCCCGGGGCGACGTCATACTCCAAAGAGCCTCGGTGCGCGGCCAGTTGAACTGCAAGAACGCCGAGCTCGACGGCCTCGTCGCCGACGGACTTCAGATCGATGACGACGTCATCCTTTCCGGACTTCGCGCCGAACGCGTCGGGCCGGATGCGACGGTGTCCCTGATCGGCGCCCGGATCGGCGGGCATCTCATCTGCGATGAGGGCGAGGTCGCCGGTCCCGGCCTGTCCCTCGACCTCAGGTTCGTGACGGTGGGCAAGGCGCTCAGCCTGCGACTCGACTTCTTCGCCGCGCGGGATGGCGGCACGGTCGGCTTGGACGGGCTGACCTATCCGGCCATCCCCTATGGGATGGAACCTGACGAGTGGCTGGCCTTCCTCCGCCACCGGACCGAGGGGCATGCGGCCCAGCCGTACCAGCAACTCGCCACTGCCTATCGCGCGGCCGGGCGAGAGGACGACGCACGGATGGTTCTGATCGCGCAGCAGGATCACAGGTCGACCGATCCTCGGCTGGCGCGACGCACCCGGCTGCGGTTGCGCCTACTAAGGCTGGCCCTGGGATACGGCTACCAGTCGTGGCGGGCACTGATCGGACTCCTGCTCAACTTCGTACTCGCGGTGGTCGTCGTGATCGGGGCCGCGCACACGTCGGCGGCCGTCCGTACCCAGGCGACCGAGCACAGCCCGCCGAGGCCGTGCTCCTTCGTCGACCAGATCGGTCTGGGCGTCGACCTGGCCATCCCCCTCGTCAACACGAGCTCCCGGCAGCGCTGCAACCTAACGGCGACGAAACCGAGCGAAGAATGGATCGTCGCCGTCGGCTGGGTGTTCCAAATCGTCGGATGGGCTCTGGCCACCCTCTTCGTCGCCGGGTACACCGGTCTGATCCGCAAAGGCTGAGTATCAGCGATACGAAGGCCGGCGACGTCGCCGGCGAGCCGACGTCGACCACCGGAGTCGAGGCGGCCAGTGTGATCAGCGCCTGACGCGGGTGTAGGCCCCGTACACCGACCGGCTGAACTCCGCGTCGACGATCTCGAAGCCGGCCCGGGCGAGCATCGGCTCGAGCAGCCAGCGGAACGTACTGTTTACGGGCGCTGCCGGGTGCGGTCCCGGAGTTCGGTTTTACGGGCACGCGGAGCCGGGCACGCGGTCCCGGAGTTCGGTCGGTTCTACGGGCGCACGGAGCCGGGCGCGGGATCCCGGAGTTCGATGAACGGATCGGCGAAGTGCGCCGTGCCCAGGGTGCCGGAGCGTTCACGGATCCGCGTCAGCAGCGCGGCACGGGTCGCCGCGGCAAGCTCGGCGTCCTCGTCGTGCGCGTAGCGGATGGACGGGTCGACCAACTGGACCGGGTGCAGGACGACGTCGCCACTGAGCACGAGCGGGCCGACCTCGACCGACTGGTGTCCCGGCGTGTGGCCGGGCGTCGGGACGAGGGTGATCCCCGAGGCCATCTCCACCAGGCCGTCGACGATCTGGAGGGAGTCATCCAACGGGCGTACGACCTGGTCCAGCACCGGCCCGCGGACCCAGTCGAGTTCGTCGCGCTGGAGGATGTAGCGCGCGTTCGGGAAGGCGGGGACGCCGTCCACGACGGCTCCTCCGGCATGGTCGCTGTGCAGGTGGGTCAGCACGACGACGTCGACGTCCTCCGGCCGGAGCCCGGCCGCCTCGACCTCTGCCATCAGCCCGCCGGGCACGGGCGCCCACGTGGCCGCCGGACCGTCGGTCCCGCCGATCCCGGTGTCGACCAGGATCGTCCGGTCCGCGGCGTCGCGCAGCAGGTAACAGTGGAAGTGCAGCACCCAGTCGGCGGCGTCCACCGCTGCCCAGTGCTCGGCCGTCGCTCCGGGGAAGGTCTCGTCGAGCGGTCTGCGCAGGGCGGGGCCCATGGGGCCCACCGCGTCGCACAGCGGGGTCACTTCGACGCCGGCGAACACCTTCGGCGGATGGGGCATCAGCGGGCTCCTGGACGAGACGGACGCGTCACCCACGCACGATAACGAGGAGGCGGAGCACGACCGAAGGCCAGGTGGGTTCCGCGGCGCGGGCAGCAGGCGGCGGGCAGCGGGCAGCGGGCAGCGGGCAGCGGGCAGCGGGCAGCGGGCAGCGGGCAGCGGGCAGCGGGCAGCGGGCAGCGGGGTGATGGTCTCGTGGATGTGGCCTGGGCGGGCGACATTGCGCAATCTCTCAGGTGCGCCGAAGGCGGGCTCCAGGAAGCTCGGCAATCATCGCGCCCCATGCGAACTCTCCATGGCGGAGCGATGCTGGCGTCGGCCGCCACGCTGCTGCTCTGCGCCGCGTGCGGGTCCTCCGGCGGCAAGACGGCTGCGGCCTCGCCCTCCGGGTCGGCCGGGTCCGGCCGGAACGGCTTCGCGGCGTACGCCGCCTGCCTGCGCAGTCACGGGGTGAACATCCAGACCGCCCGTCCCAGCGGCCGGCCGTCCGGTCAGGCGGGGCGGCGTGGTGGCGGGTTCGGCGGCTTCGGCGAGATACCCCAGGCGGCGCGGGACGCGTGCCGGTCGGTCGCCCCGCAGGGGCAGCGTCAGGGGATGCAGCAGATCCAGGCGTTCCGCAGCTGCCTGGGCGATCACGGCGTGACGCTGCCGACCCCGACGCCCGGGGCCGTACGCTCGCCGGACGCGAACCGTACGCCGGGGGCGCGGCGGGGCATGGGCTTCCTCGGTGGGCTCAAGACCGCCGACCCGAAGGTCGCCAAGGCGTTGAAGGTCTGCCGTCCCTTGCTGCCGACCTTCTCCCCTCGGCCGTCGGCGAACTGAGCCGGCGCCACCGGACACCGTTGGAGGGTGTCCGGTGGATCTTGTTCGTGGCGAGCGGCGCTCAGAGGTCCGGCGGACACGACCTGGCCCCCGGCGCACCGGGGGCCGAGCGCGTCCCGTTTCTCAGTGGTTCTGGGTCACCGTGGTGGCGGTCACGCTGCCGTCCTGGCCGGGTGTGCCCTGGACGACGACGGACGCGCCGGTCTTGAGGTCGGTGAGCTTCGCGGTCTTGGTGACGGAGACCTTGGTGGAGCCGGTCGTCTTCACGCGTACGATCCCGTTGGCCGTCTGGACGTAGATGACGTCGCCGTCGACGAGTTTGACCGTGCCGGTCGTGCCCGCTCCGCTCCCTGAGCCGGCTGCGCCCGGGGCGGCACCGGGTGCCGCGCCGCCCTGGCCGAAGCCGCCCTGTCCGAACGCGCCGCGCTGGCCCGTTCCCCCGCCGAAGCCGAGGTAGCCGCCCCCGCCCTGGCCGGAACCACGCGCGAACTGGGCGAACCCCGTGGGCGACTGCTTCGTGCCCCAGTGCTTGTCCGCCTGCACTCCCCCGACGAAACCCGCGACGACCAGGACTCCGGCCGCGAGGAGCACCGTGGCCGAGGGGATCCGGCGGGCCGGCCGCGGCTCGGCGGCCGCGAGTTCCTCGGCCAGGTCCCCGTCGAACGGCGACGTGCGCAGCAGCTCTTCCGGCGGCACGTCATCGAGCGGTGCGTCACTGCCCTTGCGCCGTGTTCCAGGCATGGTTCTTCCTTATTCGCTATTCGTGGCGGAGTGCTTCGATGGGCCGGAGCTTGGCCGCCCGGTTGGCCGGGTAGCTGCCGAAGAACAGGCCGATCGCGACCGATACGCCGAGCGCCAGCGCGATCGAGGACGGCACGATCACCGGCTGGACGCCGACGACCTTGAACTGGCTGCCGATCACGCCCGCGGCGACCCCGAGCAGCCCGCCCAGGAGGCTGAGCACGGTCGCCTCGACGAGGAACTGGCCGAGGATGGCGCCGCGCGGCGCTCCGATGGCCTTGCGGATGCCGATCTCGCGGGTCCGCTCGGTGACGGTCACCAGCATGATGTTGGTGATGCCGATGCCGCCGACCAGCAGGCTGATGGCCGCGACCGCGCCGAGCAGCACGGTGAACGTCCGGCTGCTGCTGCTGATCGCCGACTGCAGGCTCGCCTGGTTCAGGATCTGGAAGTCGGCGGTGTTGGACCCGGTGATGTCGTGCCGCTGGTTCAGGATGTCGGTGACCTCGGACTGCGCGGTGTCCACCGCCTTGGGCGTCTTGGCCTGGACGACGATCTGGTTCAGCGCCCCGTAGCCGGTCAGGCTCTGCTGAACGACCGGCAGCGGCGCGATCGCGACGTCGTCGGCGTCCTGGAAGCCGGACGAGCCCTTGGTCTTCAGGACCCCGACGACGGTGAAGTTCACGCCGCTGACGGTGATCTGTTTGCCCACCGGGTCGACCGTGCCGAACAGGTCCTCGGCCACCGTGTTTCCGATGACCACGACCTTGCGGCCTGATCGGACGTCGTCGTCGGTGAAGTACGTGCCCCGGGCCACCGGGTCGTTGGAGGCCTCGAAGTACGCCGGGTAGGTGCCGACGAACTGCTGGATCGCGTGGGCGGTCCCCTCGTACGTCGAGTTCACCGACGATGAGGTGACCACCGGCGAGACGGTCTTGACCGAAGGGGCGTTCGCCGGGTCGGCCAGGGCGCGGGCGTCCTCGACCGTCAGGGTCTTGGCCTGCGCGCGCGGCCCGGTCTGTTGCGCCCGCCCGGCGGCGCCGCCTCCCCCGCCGAAGAGGCGGGCGAATCCCCCGCCACCGCCGCCGCGGCCGCCCGCCGTGGACGGCATGACGGTCAGGGTGTTCGTACCGAGCCGTTCGATGTTCTTCTGCACCTGCTGGGACGAGCCGTTCCCGACCGCCACCAGCATGATCACGGCGCCGACGCCGATGAGGATGCCGAGGGTGGTCAGGCCGCTGCGCAGCTTGTTCGCGGCCAGCCCGCGCAGGGCGAACCGGAGTACTTCCAGCGTCATCGGACGTCCGCCCCCAGCCCCGCCGGCCCGGGCGGCGGACCCGCCACGGCGGCCGTACGGCGGTCCTCGACGATGCGCCCGTCGACCAGCCGGATCACCCGCTTGGCGCGGCGCGCGACGTCGTCCTCGTGGGTGATCAGCACGATGGTGCGGCCGTCGGCGTTGAGCCGGTCGAGTACGCCGAGCACGTCGGCGGTGGAGCGGGTGTCGAGGTTGCCGGTGGGCTCGTCGGCGAGCAGCAGCGCGGGCGCGGTGACGAGGGCGCGGGCGACGGCGACGCGCTGCTGCTGGCCGCCGGACAGCTCGTTCGGCTCGTGGCCGACACGGTCGGCGAGGCCGACCTGTTCCAGGGCGGCGAGGGCCCGCTGCCTCCGCTCCACGGCCTTCACGCCGCCGTACGCGAGCGGCAGCTCGACGTTGGCCAGGGCGCTCATCCGCGGGATCAGGTTGAACGACTGGAACACGAACCCGATGCGCCGGTTGCGCAGGATCGCCAGCCGCCGGTCGTCGAGCGCGCCGACGTCCAGCCCGTCGAGGAGGTACCGGCCGCCGGTGGGCACGTCGAGGCAGCCCAGGATGTTCATGAGCGTCGACTTGCCCGAGCCGGACGCCCCCATGATCGCGACGTAGTCGCCCTCGTCGACGGTGAGGCGGACGCCGCGCAGCGCGTGCACCGCCGTGTCGCCCGCCCCGTACACCTTGGTCACGTCCTGGACGTCGAGGACGGTCACCCTCGGCCTCCGGCACCGGCGCCGCCTCGGCCGCCGCCGAGTCCGCCGCCTCCGCCGCCCACGCCGGGGAAGCGGCCCGACGGGAATCCGCCGGTGCCCGTCGTCGCGGTGGACGTGATCACGACCTGGTCGCCGTCGCCCAGTCCCGACGTGATCTGGGTGCCCTGGTCTCCCTGGACGCCGGTCTGCACGAGCCGGATCGCCTGCTTACCGCCCTGCAGCACGGTCACCGTGCTGCGGCCCCCGGCGGTCCGGACGGCGGCGGTCGGGACGTACAGCACGTTCTCCGCCCGTGCGGTGGTCACCCGGACGGTGGCGGTGGCACCGATGCGGAGCCCGGTGGGCGGGTGGGTGAGCGAGACCGTCACGCCGTACTGCACGACGTTGTTCGAGGTGGTCGCGGTCTGGTCGATCTGGGTGACCTTGCCCGCCGCCTGGGCGTTCTGGACGGCGTCGAAGGTGACGGCCGCCTGCTGGCCCTTCTTGACCTTGGCGACGTCGGCCTCGGTGAAGTTGCCGGTGACGACGAGCTTGGCGGTGTCGGCGATCGTCATGAACCCGCCGCCCGACCCGCTCGAGGAGCCGGCCGAGCCGCCGGAGCCGCCGGCGCCGGATGAACCGCCGCCCGACCCGCCGCCGGAGCCCGCGGAACCGCCGGAGCCCGACGATCCCGACGTTCCGGCCGATCCGCTGGTCGATCCGCTGGAGGAGCCGCCGACCGTTCCGTTGACCGCGACGATGGTGCCGCTGAACGGCGCGGTGAGCTCGGTCCCGTCGAAGGCGCGCTTGGCGCTGTTGTAGGACGTCTTCGCCTGCATGTAGGACGAGTAGCCGGAGGCCGTCGACGTGTCACCGGCCTCGGCGGCGTCGAGGGCGGCCTGCGCGGCCTCGAGGTTGTCGCGGGCGTTCGCGTCGTCGACGGTGGCGAGCACCTGGCCCTTGTCGACCTTGTCGCCCACCTGGACGTTGATCTTGTCGACGGTGCCGCTCGTGGTGAACGAGAGGTCGCGGGACTTGGCGCTCGCGACCGTGCCGGAGGCCGACACCGAGGCGACGATGGTGCCACGGCTCACCCGGACGATCCGGCCCGGCGACGAAGCGCCCGCGTGATCGTCCAGCGAGAGGTACGCGAACCCGGCACCGCCGATGAGCACCACGGCCAGCGCGCCGTTGATCAGCACGCCACGGCGATGGAGGAGGGATTTCACTCGCCACAGCGTTTCGGAGACTGCTTGGGCGAACCTGATCCGACCCTGAAAGCTTTCTGTGAGCCCGTACGGCCGTGCCGAGGAGCGAGCAGTGGCCTGCCTCGGTCGGAGAGCCCGCTTTCAGCGAACTCTGAGGATGGGTTCGGGTCCCTGTGACCTTCATCCGACAGGATCCGACGCGTGAATCGGCCGACCATGCGCGACCTTCGGAGACCACCGTGGCTCACCGCCGGAGCGGTGGTCATGCTGACGACCGGGGTGGTGGCCGTCGGCGACACCCACGCGAGCGGCACGGCGTACGCCGTGGTGCGCCGCGGGGACGTGACGGCGACGGCGGGCGCCGCGGGAAGCGTACGGAGCGCGGACACCCGCGATCTCGTCTTCGGCACCTCGGGAACGGTGAAAGAGATCGACGTCGCACCGGGCGCCCGGGTACGGGCCGGGCAGGTCCTCGCCCGTCTCGACGACACCGCGGCCCGCGAGCAGGTGGACGTCGCGGACGCCGCGCTCGCGGCGGCGCAGAGCACCTACACCGACGCGCTGAACGGCGTGTGCACGGGTTCCGGCGGCTCCGGCGGCTCCGGAGGTTCCGGGGCGGGGAGCGGGTCCGGGAACACCGCCGCGGCCGGCGGGACCGGGGGCGCGGGCGGAGCGACGGTGCAGACGGCGGGCTACCGGCGTCCTCGCCCGACGCGGACCCCCACCCCGCAGCCCACCAGCACCTCGCCCACCCCCACGCCCACGCCGACTCCGACTCCGACTCCGACCTCGCCGACGCCCACCCCGACCCCGACCCCCACCCACACGCCGCGGCCGACCGGGAGTCCCAAGCCGACCGGCCATCCCCGGCCCACTGGCCATCCCAGGCCGAGCGGTAGCCCCAAGCCGAGCGGTCACCCGAAGCCCGGCGGCCACGGGGCGCACGGCGGCAAGCCCGGCTCGGGCGGTGGCCGTCCCGGCGGCGGTGCGGGCAAGGGAGGCGGCTGCCAGGCGGGCGCGGCCGAACAGGCCTCCGCGAAGGTCACCAAGGCCGAGGTCGACGTACGACAGGCCGAGCGCACACTGTCCGCGACAACGCTCAAGGCCCCTATGCCCGGAACCGTGCTGTCGATCGCCGGAACAGCAGGCTCCCAGGTCGGCGCGAGCGCCGGGGGCTTCATCACGCTGGGCGACCTGACCGACCTTCAGGTGCGGGCCCTGTTCTCGCTCGGCGACGTCGAACGGCTCAAAATCGGCCAGCGGGCGACGATCGGGCTCGGAATGTCGACGAACGGGCAGTACTCCGGCACCGTCACCGGCATCGACCCGGCGGCCACCACCAGCGGCAACCTCGCGCGGGTCGGCGTGAACATCTCCCTCGACGACCCGCGGCCGGCGTGCTGGTCGGCATGAGCGCGACCGTCGACATCGTGACCGCGCAGGCCCAGAGCGCGCTGTACGTTCCCGCCGACGCGATCCAAGCCGAGCCCGGCGGCACGGCCACCGTGCTCGTACGGCACGACGGACGCACCATCACCCGGACCGTGCGTCTCGGGGTGCGGAGCGACCGGTACGTCGCGGTCACCGGCGGCCTGTCCCCCGGCGACCAGGTGGTGATGCCGACCGGCACCGGTCCGGACGGTTTTCCGGACGGGACCTTCCCCGGCGCCTGACGCCTCCGTTCCATCCCGAACCCGTACGGTGCTCCGGCTCGCCGGCTACGGCACCGACGGAATCGATCGCCCGTGACCGACGGACATCACGCCGGGTCCCACCGCGATGTCCAGCGGCCGGAGCCGCCGTGGCGCCCGCGCCATGCCGCCGGGCCGGCCGCGTCGTTCCCGCCCGTGCCGACCCGGGTCGGCCCGGTCCTATCGCCGGGCCGGCTGCGCCGCCCCGCCCACGCTGAGCCCAGGTCGGTCCGGCCCTGTCGCGGGCCGGCCGCGCCGCCCCGCCCACGCTGAGCCCAGGTCGGCCCGGCCCTGTTGCCGGTGCCGGAACATCAGCCTGCGTCGGCGTCCTGATAGGGGCCTGAGGCGCGTCCGATGAATCTCGTTCGTGGCGTGCGTCGATCCCGAGTGTGCTTTGCAAGGCGGAGGAGGGACGCGGCCAGGTCATGGCTGCCGCCGCCTCCCGGGCGGCTGGGGGAAGCGCGGTGGTCGGCCGCCCCCGCGCGTTTTCAGGGAGTGGGGCGAAAACGCGGCGAGGCGCGCCCTCGACGCCGCGCAGCGGGGCAGAGATTCACCGGACATGTCCTGGCGCCCGGCCGCCGATGCTTCGGCTAGCCGAGACGATCTGGCCAAGGCCGTAGGCGGTGTTAAGACGACCTGGCCAGGGCCCGTACGACGATGCCTCGGATGGTCGAGGCGGCCCCCACCGGGGCCGTACGGTGTCGAGGCGACCTGGCCAGGGCCGTACGCGGTGTCGAGGCGACCTCACCGGGACCGTACGGCGTCGACGCCACCTTGCCGGGACACGGTGCCGAGGCGACCTAACCCCGGGGCCCGTGCGGTGAGGTGCCCGGAGAGCCTGGCAGACCGAGAGTTCACAGCGACGTCCGGCCCCGGACGTCTGCCTCGGCCTCGGGGGACCGATGCCCGGCGTACGTGCGGTTCACGACGCCTGCCGCCCCGACGGACGGCTTTCGGGACCGGTGACCATAGCGGCTTTCGGGGCCGGTGCCATAGGAGCGGTCTCCTGGGACGGTCGCCTGACCTCCGGCGGTCAGTGGTCGGCGTCGATGGCGGTTGCTCGTCGAGCCGGTCTTCGGAGGGGCCATGTCGTGGTGGGCGTCGGCCTGGTCGAGGCCGAACGGATCGTGCGCGATCCCGTCGGCAGGGAACCAGCGTTCGGCTGCGTGCGCTGCGCTTGGACGCGCGCGGATGCGGGGGCGGCTGCGGGCGGCCGTGTGCGTACGCGGGCGTACGCGGACAGGCGCGGGCGGCCCGGCGAAGGGGGTCCCTGCGTGGGACGCCCTCCGCCGGGCCGTCTGGGCGGTTCCCCGCCCGGCGCGTCGCTCGGGTCAGCTGCCCGAGTTGGACGCGAGGGTCACGGTGACCGTGTGCTTGCTGCCGTTCCGGACGAAGGTCAGCGAGATCTTGTCGCCGGGTTGGTGTCCGCGGATCGCCGTGGACAGGGTCTGCGCGTCGGTGATGGCCTTGCCGTCGGCCTGGGTGACGACGTCGCCCTGCTGAATGCCGGCCGCTGCCGCCGGCGTTCCCTTCTGCACGCCCGCGATCAGGGCGCCCTGCTCGTCGCCGGCCGCGTCGGACAGCGAGACGCCGAGGTAGGCGTGCGTGGCCTTACCCGACTTGATGAGCTGGTCGGCGACCTGCCGGGCGGTGTCGATCGGGATCGCGAATCCGACGCCGATGTTTCCGTTGCTGCCGCCCGAGGTGGCGATCGCCGTGTTGATGCCGATGACCTGGCCCGAGGCGTTCACCAGCGGACCGCCGGAGTTGCCCGGGTTGATCGCGGCGTCGGTCTGGATCGCGTCACCGATGGTCGCCGACGAGTTGTTCGACTGGCCCTGCCGGCCCCCGAACCCGGGAGGCTGCTGCTGCTGCTGGTTGTCTCCCTCGTTGAGGGTGCGGTGCAGCGCGCTGACGATTCCGGAGGTCACCGACCCCTCCAGGCCCAGCGGGCTGCCGATCGCCACCACCGAATCGCCGACCTGCAACTGGTCGCTGTTTCCGAGCGTCGCGGGCTTGAGCCCGGACACGCCGGCCGCCTTGATCACCGCGAGGTCCGTCGACGGGTCCGTGCCGAGCACGGTGGCCGACGCCTTCTTGCCGTCGTTGAAGTTCACCGAGATCTGGCCGCCCTGGCCGGCGTCGGCCACGACGTGGTTGTTGGTGAGGATCACGCCGTCGGAGCGCAGGATGACCCCGGATCCCTCGCCCTGGCCGGTCTCGGTGGTCACCGTGATGGACACGACGCTCGGCTGCACCGCCTGGGCGATGGCCGCGATGCCGGTGGCGCTCTTGTTGGAGGCCGGCTGGACGGCGGTCGGGCTCGCGAACACGGTGCGGCCGTTGTCGACCAGCGCCGCGACGGCGCCGCCGGCGATTCCCCCGGTGAGCACCAGGGCGAGCGCGACGCCACCGGCCGCCGCCTTCCGCCGCGCCGTCCACCAGCCGGACGGCTTCGCCTCTCCTTGCTGGTGGTACGCGTACTGGCCCCCGTAGGGCGGCACCTCAGCCCCGGAGCCGTACGCGCCCGGAGACGGCTGCTCTCCCGACGCTCCGTACGCCGCAGCCTCCTGCGGTGCCCCGTACGGCTGGTCGGCGCGGCCGTCATGTGCCTCCGGTCCCGGCTGCGGTCCCTGCGGCCCGTACGCCGCGGCCGTCTGCGGCGCGCCGTACGGCTGATCGTCGCGACCGTCGTGTGCCTGCGGGCCCGGTGGGCCGTACGACGGCGGTCCACCCTGCGGCTCGTGCGCCGGCGATGCCGGGTTCCCCGATCCGGGTTGTTCCCCGTACGGTGACTGCTCGGCCGGTGGCCAGGAGCGGACGTCGTCGGGCTGTGCTTCGGATGTGGACGAGGAACCCGTCCGTGACTCCACGGATGGTGTCGTCCCGGCCTGTGATTCCTCGGGACGCTCGCCCGCGGGCCGGTCGTGGGTTTCCATTGCTTCGTCCCCCAAAGTCCGTACTTTGTCTGACCCTTTGAGGATGGCCGCCGGGGCTTGAGCGCTCCTGAGACGACCCTGAAAGTTCTCCCAATAAGGCCCTGATAAGAGCCGAAGACGGCCGGGCCCGGGAGGCACGGCCGGGCTCGGCACCGCCCCGCGTCGTCGCAGGCGGCGAGGGCCTCGCATCGTCGGCGGCCCGTATAGCCGGCGGCCTCACGTAAATAGGCGGTCGTGTGGGCCGTGCCCGTCGGGCAACCGGCGTCCGCGTACAGCTTGCCCGCCGGACGGAAGCGCTCGGCGGCTCGAGCCAGGTGGCGGCGTGCGCACCGGCCATCGGACACGGCATCGTGCCGCGGGTCGGCAGCCTCGCGTGGCCGGCGGCGTCGTCCGATGGCCGATCCGGCTCTGGGCGCCCGCCGATCTCGCCTCCGCCCCGAAGGAGGCGCGGCGGCGGCCACGGCCGCGCCGTGCTCCGCGCCGGTGGTGAGCGCGGCCTGAGCCGCCGCGCGGGGTCCGCGAGCCGGGTCGGCGGCTTGTCTATGCCGGTGGCGGCGTCCGATCCGGCTCCGGGAACCCGCCGCTCTCGTCTCCGGGCCGAAGGGGCGCGCGGCGGTGGCCTCGGCCGGGGTACGGAGGCCCGCCTGTTACATGCGGGCTGCTGTTACATGCGGGCCGCCTGTTACGTGCGGGCCGCCTGTTACATGCGGGCTGCTGTTACATGCGGGCCGCCTGTTACGTGCGGGCCGCCTCGGCCGGATCCGCGTCGATCGCGTCCGGGTCCAGCGGGAGGGTGACCAGGAAGGTGGCGCCGTTGCCAGGGGCCGTCTCCACCTCCACGACGCCGCCGTGGGCGTGGACCAGTCCGGCGACGATCGCCAACCCCAGGCCGGTGCCGCCCCGGCCCCGCGCGGGATCCGCGCGATAGAACCGCTCGAACACGCGCTCCGCCTCCTCGGGCGGCATGCCCGGTCCCTGGTCGGAGACCTCGAGCGCGGCTGCGGGAGCGTCGCCGAGCCGACCGGAGCGTACGGTCACCTCGATCGGCGTGCCGGCGGGGGTGTGCTGCAGCGCGTTGCTCAGGAGGTTGCGGATGACCTGCCGCAGACGTAGCTCATCGCCGGCGACGATGAACGCCGAACCGCTGCGCACCGAGAGCGTGATCTTACGGTCGCGGTCCAGCACTCGCGCGTCGTGGACGGCGTCGGCGGCCAGCGCGAGCAGGTCGACGGGACGCGTCTCGAGGGGGCGCTGCTGGTCCAGGCGGGCCAGGAGCAGCAGGTCGTCGACGAGTGCGCCCATCCGGACCGCCTCGTCCTCGACCCGGCCGATGAGCTTGTCCAGTTCGGCGCGGTCGACGTCGTCGCGCTGACGGTAGTACTCCGCGAATCCCCTGATCACGCTGAGCGGCGTGCGCAGTTCGTGGCTGGCGTCGGCGACGAAGCGGCGCATCCGCTCCTCGGACTCGCGGGCGGTGGCCTCGGACCGCGCCTGCGCGTGGAAGGCCGACTCGATCTGGGCGAGCATGCCGTTGAGGGCGTCCCCCAGGCGGCCGACCTCCGTACGTGGGTCGGCGTCGGGCACGCGGCGTGACAGGTCGCCCGTTGCGATGGCGGCGGCCGTGTGCTCGATCCGTTCGAGAGACCGCAGGCTGGCGCGCACGATGGCGATCCCGAGCCCGGCGACGAGGACGAGGACGACGCTGCCGACGATCAGTTCGACGCCGACGAGCCTGCCCATGGTGTGCCCGACATCGGTCAGGTCGGTGCCGACGACGATGTAGCCGTTCGTGGCCGGCACGACGTACACCCGCCAGCGGGTGTCTCCGCGGACCGCGCCGACGGTCACCGGCCGCTGAGCGTGCTGATCCAGCCAGGCCGGGTCGTCCGGGACGGCGGGGTCCGGCGGAGCGGGCCCCAAGAACGGAGGAGGGCTCTTCTCGCGGATCTGTCCCTGGGCGTCGCGCACCTGCACGACGGATCGGCCGATCGGGCCGGGTAGGTGCTTGCCGGAAACGGCCGCCGCGACCGCACGGCCTGCCGTCTGGTGAAGCTGATCGTCAGCCTTACGCACCAGGTAGTAGCGCATCGCCGAGACGCTGACCACGCCCACCGCGATCAGTGCCAGGACGACCAGCGCCAGCATGGTCGCGATGAGCTTGATCCGCAGGGGGGTCCGGGCGGACAGGCTCCGTACCCAGTCGGTCATCAGCGTTCCGGCGGCAGGCGCAGCACGTAACCGACGCCGCGCAGCGTATGGATGAGACGCGGGCCGAGCTTGTCGAGCTTGCGGCGCAGCACCGAGACGTAGGACTCGACGATGCCCGTGTCGCCACGGAAGTCGTAGTCCCAGACGTGATCGAGGATCTGCGCCTTCGACAGCACGCGATTGGCGTTGGTCATGAAGTAGCGCAGCAGCTTGAACTCGGTGGGCGACAGCTGGATGGGCTTGCCCGCCCGCCACACCTCGTGACTCTCCTCGTCCAGCTCGAGGTCGGCGAAGCTCAGCCGGGGCGGAGGCTCGGCCGGGCCGCCCTGGGCACGGCGCAGCACGGCGCGGATGCGCGCGATGACCTCCTCGAGGCTGAACGGCTTGGTGACGTAGTCGTCCCCGCCCAGCGTCAGGCCGCGGATCTTGTCCTGTGTGGCGTCCCGCGCGGTCAGGAACAGAACGGGAATGTGCGCCCCGCCGCCGCGCAACCGCCGGATGACGTCGAAGCCGTCCATGTCGGGCAGCATGACGTCCAGCACGATCAGGTCCGGGCGGCGCTGCAGGGCGACCTGGACGGCCTCGGTGCCGCCGGTCGCCGTCGCCACCTCGAATCCCGCGTACCGCAGACTGCCGGACAGCAGCTCGAGGATGTTGGGTTCGTCTTCGACCACCAGGAGACGCGCTTCACTCACCCCTCCATAGTGACCTGCGGAGTTGAGGACTACCTGAAGGCGCCCTGAGAGCCTCCTCGGGAGACGCCCCGGGACCCCTGGGCCCCTGCGGGGAATGAAGTAGGTAGATGTACGTTACACATAACACCGTTTCAGGAGGGTACCGAGAGACCTCGACCAGAGGTACGACGGCGGAGGGGGTCCCTGCATTGGTGACGAAAGTTCCCCGGGCGTATTCGGCACCGCCCCCGCTTCCGGCCGCCTCCCTCCGGTCCCGTAGCCGTTGGTGGCGCGAGGTGCTCCTGCTCCTCGCCGTGTACCTGATGTACGACGGAGTGCGCATGCTGGTGGCCGCCGGCCACGGGCAGGCGCTCGCCGACGCGCATCACGTGCTGGGCATCGAACAGGCGCTGCGCGTCGCCCACGAGCGCACCGTCAACCACGCCGTGTCCGCCTGGCCGGTCCTGGGCGTCACGATGTCGTACGCCTACGCGACCCTGCACTACGTCGTCACACCGATCGTGCTCGTCTGGCTCTGGAAGAAACGCCCCTGGCAGTACGCGCGGGCCCGTACGACCCTCGTCGTGGCCACCCTGCTGGGGCTCGTGGGGTTCTCACTGTTTCCGACGGCCCCGCCGCGGATGCTGCCCGGCTTCGTCGACACGCTCGCGAAGTACCAGGACTGGGGCTGGTGGTCCGGCGACGCCAGCGCGCCGAAGGGCCTGGGCGGGCTGACGAACGAGTTCGCCGCGATGCCCTCGCTCCACGTGGGCTGGGCGGCCTGGTGCGGCTGGCAGATCGCCCGCAACACCGTCCGCCGGTGGCTCCAGGTCGTCGCGGTCGCCTACCCGGTCTTCATGGTCGCCGTCGTGATCGGAACGGCCAACCACTACGTCGCCGACGCCGTCGCCGGGCTGGCCGTGATCGTCATCGGAGCCGGGATCGCCACCTGGCTGGATCGGCTTCGCGACCGCGCGTCGTCGACCGCGATCCCGGGGTATCCGCCTCGCCCGGACCCGGCCACCCGGCCCCTCACCTGACGCGACCGCTCGGGAGCGCGGGCCTCGCGCCATCCGCACAGGCAGGTCACCGCTCGTCACGCTGGCCACCTCGCGGTGCCGATTCACCGCGCTGTTCGCCGCGCGGCACCGGTGCCATCGCCATGCCGGTCGCCCTGCCGCGCCGATCGTCACGCGGCACTGCTCGCCTCATGGCATCGATCGCTTCGCGATACCGGTTCGCCGGACCGGTCGCCTCGCGATGCCGGTCGCCCCGCGGCACCGATCGTCACGCGGAGCCGGTCCCTTCGCGGCACCGGTTCAGCGCGCCAGCCGCCTCGCGCTGCCGGTTCAGCGCGCCGGCCGCCTCGCGCTGCCGGTTCAGCGCGCCAGCCGCCTCGCACTGCCGGTTCAGCGCGCCGGCCGCCGTACGACGCCGGGTCGTCGCGACGGTCGCTTCGCCGTGGCGGGGAGGTGCGCCGCGTGCGGCGAGAGGTCAAGCGTCGCGCTCGTTCTCCTTGGAGTCGGCGCCCTTCTTGGACCGGGCGCTCTCCTTCTGCCGGCGCTCCCAGTCGGCCTGCCGGAGCTCTTCCTCGCTCGGGGCCTCGATCTTCCGGATGTGCTTGTTCATCGAACGGATCAGGATGAAAAGCGTGAAGCCCAGCGCCGCGACGATGATGAAGGCCACCACGCCAGGGGTGACCTGGTCTTCGTTGACGGCGAGAACCATCATGGCAGACACACCTTTTCCCGGACGCCGGCGAACAGGTCGTCCTCCGGCAGCTCCGTATCGACCAAGGAACGCGCCAAATGGTAGTCCTCGGTCGGCCATGCCTCGCGCTTGATGTCCGTCGGGCATGCGAAGAAGGGGCCGTTCGGGTCGATCTGGGTGGCGTGCGCCAGCAGCGCCTGATCGCGCACCTCGAAGTAGTCGGCGCACGGCACCCGCGTGGTGATCTCCCACTGGAGCGGGCGGTCCTGCCAGCGCTTGAGCATCTCGGCGTACGGCGACTCGAGGCCCGCCTTGATCATCGCCTCGTGCTCGGCCTCGAACCGCTTCTGGTGGAAGGTCATGTGGTAGTAGAGCTTCAGCGGCTGCCATGGCTCACCGGCGCCGGGATAGCGGTCCGGGTCGCCGGCCGCTTCGAAGGCCTCCACCGAGACCTTGTGGCACATGATGTGGTCGGGGTGCGGATAGCCGCCGTTGTCGTCATAGGTCAGCACGACGTGCGGCCGGAACTCCCGCATGGCCCGGACCAGCGGCTCGCTCGCCACCTCGAGCGGCTGCAGGGCGAAGCAGCCCTCCGGCAGCGGCGGCAGCGGGTCGCCCTCGGGCAGTCCCGAGTCGACGAAGCCCAGCCACTGCTGCTCGACGCCCAGGATCTCGCGTGCCTTGGCCATCTCCTCCATGCGCACCGCGGCGAGGTCGGCCTTGATCTCCGGCCTCTCCATCGCCGGGTTGAGGATGTCGCCGCGCTCACCCCCGGTGCAGGTGACCACCAGCACCTGGACCCCCTCGGCGGCGTAGCGCGCCATGGTGGCGGCGCCCTTGCTGGACTCGTCGTCCGGATGAGCATGGACGGCCATCAGGCGCAGCGGCTCCGAACCGGTCGATACCTCGGACAACGTAGGCTCCCCGTCAGCGTAAGGTCGTAATCGTCGCGTGCGCGGCCACCGGATCACCGGAGGCCGCTCCCGCCGAGCAGGATTCTTCCGGAGAACACCGGACCCCCGCACGGAGATTCCCGCGCGCGGACGACGGTAACGACCGCCACCGACATTCGAGGGAGGGACGCGGTGTTCGCTCTCGGCCCCAGCGCCGAGGCGGCCACGCCGCGACGCCGATGAGCACGAGCAGTACCGCCCGTAAGGGCAACATGGTGGCCTACGGGGTCATCGGCGTGTTCGTGGCGGTCTGCGCCGTGGGCTGGGCGATCATCGTGGGATACTCCGAGGGCAAGCCCGGGGTGACCCCGGAGGTGATCTCCTTCCAGCTGGCCGATCGATCGGCGCGTGTGCACTACCAGGTCAGCAAGCCGAAGGGGGAGAACGTGCGCTGCGCGATCGTCGCGTACGGCACCGACCACGGCGAGCTCGGCCGGGCCGAGATCACCATCCCGCCGGGGACCGGCAATGTCGAGCGGCACCAGGAGCTGCCGACGTCCGCACGCGCCACATCCGTGACCGTCACGGACTGCCGAACAGGTTAAAAAGGGTTCCCCGCCGGGGAACAAACATGAACGTCATAACGGCATAAAGCTCTCGTCCCTCGGCTACTTCACGTTCAAATGCCGGTAGCCTAGAGAGTTCAACGGCCGCACTTCATGTCGATGAGGAGTACCCGTGACCGAGACCCGCAATGAGAACGTCACCTGGCTCACCCAGGAGGCGTACGACCGGCTCAAGGCTGAGCTGGACTACCTCACGGGCGAGGGCCGGATCGCGATAGCGCAGAAGATCGAGGCCGCTCGCGACGAAGGAGATCTGCGGGAGAACGGCGGATACCACGCGGCCAAGGAGGAGCAGGGCAAGCAGGAGGGCCGCGTCCTCCAGCTCCAGCAGATCCTGCAGAACGCCCGCGTGGGCGAGGCCCCCCGCACCGAAGGCGTGGTCGGACCCGGCATGACCGTGACCGTGCAGTTCGTCGGCGATGACGAGGAGGTCACGTTCCTGCTGGCCTCTCGTGAGGAGAGCGGCGCCCCGATCGACGTCTACTCCCCCAAGTCCCCGCTCGGCGCCGCGATCAACGGCAAGAAGGTCGGCGAGAAGGCCAAGTACACGCTGCCGAACGGCCGCGGCATGCAGGTCGAGATCATCGACGCCACGCCGTACGTCGGCGGCTGATCCCACCTCTGATCACCGGCTCGGGTCGTCCGGCGCCGGCCGGATCCTGGCCTTGGGCCGGCGCGTCCAGCATGGGCGAAGAAGGTCCACGCTGAAGACGGCCGGATGGTCGTACCCGTCATCGCTCGCCCGCGCGTAAGCCGCGTGCGGGCGATGACGCTCGCCAGGGCCGGACTCCGATCTTATGCCGGACCCTCGCCTCAGGACCGGACGCTCACCGCAGGTGTGACGCCGGTCTCAGGGCCGACCGCTCGTCTTGTGCCCGGGCCTCCGACTCAAGCCCGACGCCGGTCTTAAGGACCGGACGCTCGTCTTGCGCCCGATCCTCCCTCCGCCTCAGGCCGGCGCCGGTCTCGAGGCCGGATGCCGTCTGATGCCCGACCCTCCGTCTCAAGCCGGCCGTCGGCCTCAGGCCCGACGCCCGTCCGCCGGACCCTCCCTTCAGGCCCTGCGCCGTGTCTCAGGGCTGGACGCTCGTCTTGTGCCCGATCCTCCGCTTCAAGCCGGCCGTCGGCCCCAGGCCCGACGCCCGTCCGCCGGACCCTCCCTTCAGGCCCAGCGCCGTGTCTCAGGACCGGGCGGCCGCTCGTACCAGGGGCAGTGTTCGCTGGGGAACGGGCGTGGCCAGGGCGATGACGGTCGACGTCCGCTGGACGCCCTCCACGTCGACGATCTGGTCGATGACGCGCTGGAGATCCTGGTTGCTCCGCCCGACGATGCGGCACAGCATGTCGCCCCCGCCGGTGATCGTGTGCACCTCGATCACCTCGGGGATCGCCGCCAGCCGGTCGGCGACGGGGTCGTGGCCACCGGCCTGCCGGATCTCCAGGGTGACGAACGCGGCGACCTGGTAGCCCAAAGCCGCGGGGTTCACCTCCGGCCCGAACCCGCGGATGACCCCGCGCTCCTGGAGCCGGTCCAGCCTCGCCTGCACGGTGCCGCGTGCCACGCCGAGCCGGCGCGAGCACTCCAGCACACCGATGCGCGGCTCCTCCGTGAGCAGCCCGATCAGCCGGGCGTCCAGGCCATCGATCATGTCGCCCTCCCGGCCACCTGGGCAGGGTGTACAGATATGCCTCTGCCTCCCTGCTGGCACTGTACAGGTTGCGCAGTGAAATCGACGCCCCTTGCGCACTATGTAGCCGACGATCGACATTGTGGGGGAACGTCGCTCACTACCGCGCAGGGAGTAACCATGACCGACGTAGCCGGGCAGAAGGACCTGACGCCGGAGCAGCACACCGACGACCGCCGGGCGCCGCGGGCGCGCCGGGAGGACCCGTTCCCCGTCAAGGGCATGGACGCCGTCGTGTTCGCCGTGGGCAACGCCAGGCAGGCCGCGCACTACTACTCGACCGCGTTCGGGATGCGGTGCGTCGCGTACAAGGGGCCGGAGACCGGCAGCCGGGACGAGGCCGCGTACGTGCTGGAGTCCGGGGGTGCGCGGTTCGTCGTCAAGGGCGCCGTCCGCGCCGGCACCGACCTGGGCCGGCACGTCGCGGAGCACGGCGACGGCGCGATCGACCTGGCCATCGAGGTGCCGGACGCCGAGGCGGCCTACCGGCACGCGATCGCGCAGGGCGCGCGGAGCGTCGAGGCCCCGCACGTCCTCGAGGACGACCACGGCAAGGTCGTGATCGCGGCCATCGCCGCGTACGGCGAGACACGGCACTCGCTCGTCCAGCGGACCGACTACTCCGGGCCGTACCTGCCGGGATACGTCGCCATCGACCCGATCGTCGCGCCGCTCGCCAAGCGGTACTTCCAGGCGATCGACCACTGCGTCGGCAATGTCGAGCTCGGCAAGATGGACGAGTGGGTGGAGTTCTACCGGCGCGTCATGGGCTTCACCAACATGAAGGAGTTCGTCGGCGACGACATCGCCACCGAGTACTCCGCGCTGATGTCGAAGGTCGTGGCCGACGGCACCAGAAAGGTGAAGTTCCCGCTGAACGAGCCGGCGATCGCCAAGAAGAAGTCGCAGATCGACGAGTACCTGGAGTTCTACGGCGGTCCCGGCATGCAGCACATCGCGCTGGCGACGGGCGACATCCTGCACGCGGTCGACGCGATGCGCGCGGCGGGCGTGGAGTTCCTGAACACGCCCGACTCCTACTACGAGGACTCGGAGCTGCGTGAGCGCATCGGCGAGGTCCGCGCGCCGATCGAGGAGCTGCAGAAGCGCGGGATCCTGGTGGACCGGGACGAGGACGGCTACCTGTTGCAGATCTTCACCAAGCCGGTGCAGGACCGGCCGACGGTCTTCTTCGAACTGATCGAACGGCACGGTTCACTCGGATTCGGCAAGGGCAACTTCAAGGCGCTTTTCGAGGCGATCGAGCGCGAGCAGGAACGCCGCGGAAATCTCTAGTCGGCGGGTCGGCGAGCAAAGCGGAGATCGATAGCAACCGGCCGGTAAAAAATCACCCAAGCAGGCGCCGCCCGATACGGTTAAGCCCCTTAGCGGGCCGGATCGGGTAAAGCGCCGAGTTGCCCATATCGCCGTTTTGCCTGCAGGCTGGGTCGGTGAGCCATGCGTCCCGGATCGTTGCCAGCACGCTGGCCCTCAGCGTCCTCACCGCCTGCTCGGACAGTGGCGGCTCCGCCCGGTCACCCGTGTCCCGGGCGGCCTCCGCGGTCGCGGGCGCCGGGGCCGCGAGCGTCGGAGACCCCTACACCCCTGGTGACGGCAACGGCGGCTACGACGTACGGAACTATGACCTGGACCTGCGCATCAGGCCACGCGCCACGCCCGAGCTGGCCGCGACCGCGACCGTCACCGCGGTCGCGACGGACCGGCTGACCCGCTTCGACCTGGATCTCAGCGGGCTCACCGTCTCGAAGGTGACGGTCGGCGGCGCGGCCGCCTCGTACACCCGGAACGGCAGCGAGCTCGTCGTCACCCCTCGTACGCCGATCGCCCGGGGCGGGAACTTCACCGTCCAGGTGGAGTACTCCGGGAACCCGCGCGCGATCAACGATCCGGTGCTCGGCAGGTACGGCTGGCTCCCCACGTCCGACGGGGTCTTCACCGGCGACGAGCCGAGCGGGGCGCACACGTGGTTCCCCGGCAACGACCATCCCGCGGACAAGGCGACGTTCGGCTTCCGCGTCACGGTTCCGCGCGGGCTGACCGCGATCGCCAACGGCCGGCCGACCGGCACGCACACCGCCGGTGACTCGACGACCTACTCCTGGCGTGAGGACTCCCCCATGGCGACCTACCTGGCCATGGTCGACGTGGGACGGTTCAAGGTCCGTACCGGCCGTACGCCCGGCGGTATCCCGGTCTACGCGGCCGTCGATCCCGCGATCACGACCACGACCGTGGACAAGCTGTACGACACGACCGCGCGCGTCACCGACGCGTGGGCGAAGGTGTTCGGTCCGTACCCGTTCGGCTCCACCGGAGGCGTCGTCGACGACGTCCAGGTGGGCTTCGCGCTGGAGACCCAGACCAAGCCGGAGTACGGCGGGCCGATGGGCGGCGACCCCACCACCATCGCCCACGAGCTGTCGCACCAGTGGTTCGGCGACAGCGTCACCCTCACCCACTGGAGCGATATCTGGCTCAACGAGGGCTTCGCGACGTACGCCGAGTGGATGTGGGGCGAGCGGAGCGGTACCGGTCCGTCGGTGCAGACCCAGTTCGACCAGCGCTACCGGCAGGCCGACAGCCCGGACCTGTGGTCCGTGCCTCCCGCCGCGCCCGGCCGCGCGCGGTTGTTCGGGCGTTCGGTGTACGAGCGCGGCGCGTTGACCCTGCACGCCCTCCGGCAGAAGGTCGGGGACGCGACGTTCTTCGCGATCCTGCGGGCCTGGACGAGTCAGCACCGGCACGGGAACGCCACGACGCCGCAGTTCATCGCCCTCGCCGAACGGATGTCCGGCAAGGATCTCGGCCGGTTCTTCCAGGTGTGGCTGTACGGGAAGACCCGCCCGACCACGTGGTGATCCATGGTGCGGCCTTGTGGTGCGTGGTGACAGAGAGCATGCTGTGTCCCGCGTTGCCCCTCGGGCGTTGTGCTCAGAAGACAACTGGAGAGTTGAATGGCAAGGCTTACCCCACGAGCTCTGTCGATCGCCGCCGTCGTGGCGACGGCCGGTCTGCTCGCCCCCCTTTCCGCCGCCGAGGCTCAGAGCGGCTTCACGCCCGGCGCACCCGGAGCCGGGGACCCGTACTTCCCCGACATGGGGAACGGCGGCTACAACGCCCGCCACTACAGCCTCTCGCTCGCGTACGACTCCGGCACCAAGGCGATCAACGCGCACGCGAAGATCTTCGCGACCGCCACGCAGAACCTGTCCCGGTTCGACCTGGACTTCCTTGGGCCACTCAAGATCGGCAAGCTGAAGGTCGACGGGCAGGCGGCCGCGTACAAGCGCACCGGCGCGCAGGAGCTCGTGATCACGCCCGGGCACGGTCTGCGTAAGGGACGGGCGTTCACCGTCGACGTCGACTACTCCGGCGTTCCGCAGATGATCAACGACAAGGCGCTCGGCGTCTCGGGCTGGATCGCCACGCACGACGGCGCGGTGGCCCTGTCGCAGCCGTTCGGCTCGGCGACCTGGTACCCCGTCAACGACAGCACCGGTGACAAGGCGACCTACGACTTCACCATCACGGTGCCGAAGGGCCTGAAGGCGCTCGCGAACGGCGAGCCCGCCGGCACCCGCACGCACGGGTCGTCCACCACCTACCGCTGGGTCGACCGGCAGCCGACCGCCAGCGAGCTCGTCATGGTGGCGATCGGTCACTTCGACGTCAAGGACACGCGCACGCCGAGCGGTCTGCGCAACATCACCGCCGTCGACCCGGCCGCGGTGAAGGCGGCGGCCCGTGCCACCGCGTCGGAGGGCACCGACGACCGCCGCCGCTCGGTCTTCGTGGCCTCCCCTTCCGGCGACTTCAACACCGCGACCGCCGACGTCATCGAGTGGGAGCAGAAGGTCTTCGGCCGTTACCCGTTCGGCTCCGTCGGCGGCATCGACGTGCTCGCCCCGAACGTCGGCTACTCCCTGGAGACCCAGGGCCGTCCGGTCTACGCGCGGCGTACCGCCGGTGCGCTGCCGAGCGCGGACCTGCTCGCGCACGAGCTGGGGCACCAGTGGTTCGGCGACTCCGTCACGCCGGCGCAGTGGAAGCACATCTGGCTGAACGAGGGGTTCGCGACGTACGCCGAGTGGCTGTACAGCGAGCAGCACGGCGGCCAGACCGCGCAGCAGCTGTTCGACGCGGCGTACGCCTCCGCGAAGACCGACTGGAGCGGCAAGGTCGCCGACCCGGGTCGTGACCACATCTTCGACGACCTCGTGTACACGCGCGCCGCGATGACGATCCACCAGATCCGCAAGGCGGTCGGCGACGAGACGTTCTTCAAGCTGATCAAGGCGTGGCCGGCGGCGCACCGCTACGGCAACGACACGACGGCCGAGTTCATCGCCTTCACCGAGCACTTCACGCACAAGGACCTGGACAAGCTGTTCAAGGCGTGGGTCTACTCCGAGGGCAAGCCCGCCCTCTGAGCGGGACCACGGCAGCAGAACGACCGCGACCCGGCGGCCTCACCCGAGGCCGCCGGGTCGTTCGCTTCGGTCGAGTCCCTAGCGGCTGGCGGCCTTCTTGTACTGGCGGACGCCGAGGAACAGGAAGACCAGGGTGATGCCGACGATCCAGGCGACCGACTGCAGGACCGGCGTGGCGATGGCCCGCCCGTGGCCGTAGAACATGGCCCGCAGCGCGTCGTTCATCGTGGTCACGGGGCTGTAGCGGACGGCGCCCTGGAGCCAGCCGGGCAGGCTGTCCATGCCGACGAACCCGTTGCTCAGGAAGGTCAGCGGGAAGATCCAGATCATGCCCGGCCATGTTGGCCGCCTCGACCGACTTCACGCCGAGGCCGATCACCGTCCCGATCGAGGAGAACGCGAACGCGAAGGCGATCAGCAGCAGGATGCCGCCGAGCGCCGGCGCCACGCCGTTCTGGAACCGGAACCCGACGGCGTATCCGGCCGCGACCATGATGAGCAGCGTGAGGGTGTTGCGCGCCGACTCCGCGACCAGCCGGCCGACCAGCACGGCCGACCGGGCCATCGGCAGCGACCGGAACCGGTCGATCAGCCCCTTGTGCAGGTCGTCGGCGAGGCCGACGGAGGTGCCCGCGGTGGCGAACGCCATGGTCTGCACGAAGATCGCGGGCATCATGTAGTTCTTGTAGTCCATGCCCGGGATCTTGATCGCGTTGGCGAAGACCACCGTGAACAGCAGGATGAAGATGATCGGCTGCATGATCGAGAAGAACAGCAGCTCGGGGATCCGCGTCGTGTGCTTCAGGTGACGGCGGGTGATGACCGCCGCGTCGGCGACGGCGTACGGGACGCTCATGGGATCACTTCTCCTCGTCGGCGACGTGACCGGTCAGGGACAGGAAGACCTCGTCGAGGGTGGGACGGCGAAGCGCCAGGTCCTGCGCCTCGACCCCGGCGTTGTCCAGCTCGCGGACGACCTCGGCGAGCGCGCGGGTGCCGCCCGTGACCTGAACGGTCACGAGGTGGCTGTCCTCGTCGACGACCGGCTCGTCGGTGGCGACCCCGCGCAGCGCGGTGGCGGCCTTGGCCAGCTCGGAGCGGTCGGCGACGGTCAGCTCGACGCGCTCGCCCCCGACCTGGGCCTTGAGCTCGTCCGCGGTGCCCGTGGCGATCACCTTGCCCTGATCGATGATCGCGATGTCGTCGGCCAGCGCGTCGGCCTCTTCGAGGTACTGCGTGGTCAGCAGCAGCGTCGAGCCCTCGCGGACCAGCTCCCGGATGACGTCCCACATGCCGAGGCGGCTGCGCGGGTCGAGGCCGGTGGTGGGCTCGTCGAGGAAGATGACCTGCGGGCGCGCGACGAGGCTCGCGGCGAGGTCGAGGCGCCGGCGCATCCCGCCGGAGTAGGTCTTGGTGACCCGATCGGCCGCGTCGCTCAGGGAGAACCGGTCGAGCAGCTCCCCGGCACGGTCCCGGGCCGCCTTGCCGCCCAGGTGGTAGAGCCGGCCGACCATCTCGAGGTTCTCCCGGCCGGTGAGGTGCTCGTCGACCGCGGCGTACTGCCCGGACAGCCCGATGATCTTACGGACGGCGCCGGGCTCCCGGGCGACGTCGTGACCGGCGATCGAGGCGCGCCCCGCGTCCGGTCGCAGCAGCGTGGTGAGGATCCGGACGGCCGTGGTCTTGCCCGCGCCGTTGGGGCCGAGCAGACCGAGAACGGTGCCGGCCGGCACCCGCAGGTCCACGCCGTCCAGCGCGGTGACTTTTTTGTAGTGTTTGGCCAGGCCTTCGGCAACGATGATGTCGGACACGTGGTCCCCCGCAGAGAACGGAAGTGGGATCTCCGCCGGTGATATCAGGTGGATACGACACTCCGGCGCAGGCGATCGCGCCCCGACCGTACGCGGCGCCCGAATCGGGCACAACCGATTAGCCGCCCGGTGAAACCCGAAGCCGGGATGTGGCCCGAACGGGGCCGGCGTGGGTCAGGTGAAGCTGAGCGTGTACCCCTCGGCGCGCAGGCGGCCGAGCACCTCGTCGCAGTGGTCCGGGCCGCGGGTCTCCAGGTGCAGCAGCACCTCGGCCTCGTCGACGTTCAGCCGGGCGGCGGTCCGCTGGTGGACGACGTCGAGGACGTTGACCTCCAGCTCGGCCAGCTCGCCGAGCAGCGTCACGAGTGCGCCCGGCCGGTCGCGGAGCCGTACGCGGAACATCAGGTAGCGGCCGGCCACGGCCAGGCCGTGCCGGAGCACCTTCGACAGCAGCAGCGGGTCGATGTTGCCGCCGGACAGGACGGTCACCACGGGCGGCTCGAACATGTGCGGCTGGTCCAGGAGAGCGGCGACGCCGACCGCGCCGGCGGGCTCGACGACCTGCTTGGAGCGTTCTAGGCAGTTCAGCAGGGCCTGGGACAGCGTCTCCTCGGAAATGGTGACGACGGAGTCGACGAGCTTGGAGACCAGCTCGAACGTCAGGTCGCCCGGCCGGCCGACCGCGATGCCGTCGGCCATGGTCCCGGCCGGCTCCACCGCCACGGGACGGCCCGCGGCCAGCGAGGGCGGGAACGCCGCCGCGTGCTCCGCCTGCGCGCCGATCACCCGGACGTCGGGCCGGAGCTCCTTGACGGCCGCCGCGATCCCCGCGATCAGGCCGCCGCCGCCCACCGGCACGACGATGGTGCGGACCTCCGGGCACTGCTCGAGGATCTCCAGGCCGACCGTGCCCTGCCCCGCGACCACGTCGGCGTGGTCGAACGGGTGGATGAACACGGCGCCGTTGTCGCGCGCGTAGGCCTTCGCGGCGGCCAGGCAGGCGTCCACACCCGGTCCACCGAAGATCACCTCAGCGCCGTACGCCCGGGTCGCGGCGACCTTGGGCAGCGGCGCGCCCTCGGGCATGAAGACGACGCTGCGGGCGCCGAGCAGGGTGGCGGCCAGCGCCACGCCCTGCGCGTGGTTGCCCGCGCTGGCCGCGACCACGCCGCGCGCCCGCTCCTCGTCGGTGAGGCGGGAGATGCGGACGTACGCCCCGCGGGCCTTGAACGATCCCGAGCGCTGGAGGTTCTCGCATTTGAGCAGGACGGGGCCGCCGACCTTGGCCGACAGCGACCGGGATCCCAGGATCGGCGTGGTCACGGTGACCTCGCGCAGCAGCTCGCGAGCCGCGCGAACGTCATCCGCGCTGACGGTACCGGTCATGGCAAGAGTCTTTCACGGTCATGGCGGGGCACGGCCCGCACGTGCGCGGTCAGTCCGCGGTCCAGTAGCGGTCGGCGGCGAGAATGAAGGCAGCGGCCCCGACGAGACCCGCCGTCTGCCCCAGCGCGGCGGGCACGACGCGCACCTGCCGGGCGAACTCCATCCGGGCGTGCGCCCGCAGCGTCTCCTCGAGCGGCCGGAACAATAGCGGCCCCGCCTGGGACAGGCCCCCGCCGATCGCCACGACCTCCAGGTCGCACAGGTGCGTCGCGGAGGCGATCGCCACGCCGAGCGCCCACCCGGCGCGGTTCATCGCCCGGACGGCGATGGGGTGGCCTCGGGCGGCGTCGTCGGCGAGCTCCTTGCCGGTCTCGCCCGGCCAGCCCTGCTCCCGCGCCCAGGCCGCGAGCCCGGGGCCTCGGGCGATGGCCTCCAGGCAGCCGCGCCCGCCGCACTCGCAGGCCGGCCCCTCGTGATCGACGATCACGTGGCCGATGTGCCCGGCGTTGCCGCTGACGCCGTCGACCAGGCGGCCGCCGAGGATCAGCCCGCCGCCCACACCGGTCGAGACGACCATGCCGAGCATGCCGTCGCGGCCACGGCCCGCGCCGCGCCAGTGCTCTCCCACCGCCACCGCGACCGCGTCGTTGTGGAGGCGCACCGGCAGGCCCGGGAAGCGCTCCTGAAGCCGCTCGCGCAGCGGGAACCCCCGCCACGCGGGGATGTTGAGCGGGGACACCTTCCCGCTCGGCCAGCTCATCGGCCCGCCGCACCCCACCCCGACGCCGGCGAGCCGCTCGACCGGGAACTTGTCGATCAGGGTCAGCACCGTCCGCCAGAGGCCGTCGGCGTCGGCGTGCGGCGACTGCGGGGTCGCGATCCGCTCGTAGGCGGCGATCCGGCCGCCCGGCTCGACCAGGGCGGCGGCCATCTTCGTGCCGCCGACGTCGATGGCGAGAACGGAGCCGGTCACGCGGGGTCCTCCTTGCTGCCGGGCCCGAAGGCCAGGATCGACGCGGTGAAACTGTGCACGTGGTTGCGTCCCGCGACCGGGCCGATCTCGCCGGCGGCGAAGAACCCGCCGACGCCCGGCCCGCCCAGCAGATCACGCAGCGCTCGTACGTCGTGATCCGAGGTCGGGAACATCCCGCGGCCCCGCCCGGTGCAGGCGAACAGCAGCGCGCCCTCGATGGGGGCCAGGTCGAGGCCGCCCAGGAGATGGGTGAGGTCCTCATCCGCCGCGCCGGCGTCGCGTACGTGGAAGCGGACCGTACGGCCGATCTCGATGACGTCGCCGGTGGCGAGCGCGCCGACCTCCGGATCCGCGCCGATCACCCCGCGGACGAGGAAGTCGCCGCGTTCGTGCTCGTCGGCGTACTCGTCCATGGCCACGCCGATCAGCAGCCCAGCCTCGATCAGCTCCCGGTCGGCGTCCGGCAGGTCGGTGACGATCTCCTCCAGCTTGGCCAGCGCGGACGTGCCGGCCAGCTCGTACAGGATGTTCTCCTCGGCCTTGGTGACCACCATGGTCGGGCCGACGGGCCGCGCGCCCTGGCTCACCACGGTCGAGGTCATCACGGACCCGCCGAGCAGCACTCCGACGGCCCCGGAGTCGACGATCTCCCCGTCCGCGAAGAGCCGCGTGGTGCCCCGACCGCCCTGCCCGGTCGCCAGACCGCCGACGAGCGGCAGCCCGGGGAGCACCTCGCTGGATCGCTCGACGAACGCGTCCACGGGGAAGCTGTACGGGTCGGCCAGCAGCACGGCCACCACGTCGTCGTCTCGGGTCTGCGGCATGCCGACGACCGCCAGGCGCGGCATCGACTCCGTCTCCGCAGCGGGAAACTTCAGCGTCTCCAGCCGGAACGGCTCGACGCGGGCCTCCGGAAGCCGGGCCGCCCAGGCGCTGACCGCGCTCGCCCCCTCGACCCCCTGGCTTCCGCCGATCACTCCGGGGGCGCCGCAGCCGATGACGTTGGGAGTGCCCGCGACCTCCATCGCCCGCCGCGCCGCGGGCTCGACGGCGTCCGGATCCGGCGCGGACACGAAGACGAAGACCAGGTCCGGAGGACCGTCGAGCGGCGCGACCGCCTGGGTCACCGCGGACTCCGCGGCCGCGACCAGATCCGGCCCGACCTCCAGCCCGTCACCGAAGCGTGCCATCGGCCCCCTCCCCTCCACCGCGAGTGCGGATGATTACGGTCTACCACAGGCAACAGACGACGCCACGCGACCGGGATCGGCCGGTAAAGGCGGATGTTCGGTCACCTGGGAGCGCCCCTCTCCGGCTGACGACGCGCCCCGTGGTCGGATGCGGCGGCGAAGATCCCGGCATAGGGTCGAACCCAAGCGACTCTTGAACGGAGCGAGCGTAGTGGGCGGCCGGCGACGGCGCGGCCCGCGAAGTGAGCGAGGAGGGTCGCCCCTTGAACACCAGCGAGCCGGACACGGCGAGCGGAACGGGCGGCCGGGCAGCGTCTCCGGCACGACAGTGCCGCCCGCGAAGCGAGTCAGGACGGTGAGCGATCCTTGAACCACGAGCGAGCCCGACGGAGCGAGCGGAGTGGGCGGCCGAGCGGTGTCTCTTGGCGCGCCTATGGCACGACGAAGGCCACCCGCGAAGCGAGCGAGGAGGGTCGAGCGACCATTGAGCACGAGCGAGCCCGACGCGGCGAGCGGGAGCGGACGGCCGGAAGCGTCTCCTGGCGCGCCTCCGGCACGACGGACGCGGCCCGCGAAGCGAACGAGGAGGGCCGGTCCTTGAACATCAGCGAGCCAGACGTAGCGGGCGGAGTGGCCGGCCGGGGAGGTTCGACCGCGTGCCGCGGCACGCGGCGCGCCGGCCGTCCAGCGAGTGAGGAGCGGTGCCGACAGTGAATACGCGACCAACGACACTCCGCGAGCTTCGGGCCGGTGGCCACGTCCACCGGCCCGTCAAGATCGAGATCCAGCAGAACCTCGTCGCCCGCCTGCGCTCGGGCGAGCCGAGGTTCCCGGGCATCGTCGGGTTCGACGACACGGTCCTGCCGCACCTTGAGCGCGCTCTGCTCGCGGGACACGACCTGGTCCTCCTCGGCGAGCGCGGGCAGGGCAAGTCGCGGCTGATCCGTACGCTCGGCGGGCTGCTGGACGAGTGGACACCGGTGGTGGACGGTTGCGAGATCAACGACCATCCGTACGCACCGGTGTGCGTGCGCTGCCGCCGGTTGCTCGCCGAGCTGGGCGATGATCTCCCGGTCGCCTGGAAGCACCGGGACGAACGGTACGGAGAGAAGCTCGCCACCCCGGACACGAGCGTCGGCGACCTGATCGGCGACATCGACCCGATCAAGGTGGCGGAGGGCCGCACCCTCGGGGACCCGGAGACGGTGCACTACGGGCTGGTGCCTCGGACGAATCGCGGGATCTTCTGCGTCAACGAGTTGCCCGACCTCGCCGAGCGCATCCAGGTCTCGCTGCTGAACGTCCTGGAGGAGCGGGACGTGCAGATCCGCGGCTACAACCTGCGGCTGCCGCTGGACGTCCTGCTGGTGGCCAGCGCCAACCCGGAGGACTACACCAACCGGGGCCGGATCATCACCCCGCTGAAGGACCGCTTCGGGGCGGAGATCCGTACGCACTACCCCCTGGACGTGGACGACGAGCTGGTGCTGATCGGCCAGGAGGCCCAGGTCTCCGCGGCGGTGCCCGTCCACCTGATGGAGGTCATCGCGCGGTTCACCCGGCTGGTCCGGGAGTCCCCTGCGGTCGACACCCGGTCCGGGGTGTCCGCGCGGTTCGCGATCGCCGCGACCGAGACGGTGGCGGCGTCCGCGATGCGCCGGTCGGCCATCGCGGGCGAGGAGCAGCCGGTGGCCCGCGTGTGCGACCTGCCGTCGATCGTGCCGACCCTCCTCGGCAAGGTGGAGTTCGAGGTCAGCGAGGAGGGCCGTGAGGACGAGGTGCTCGCGCACCTGCTGCGCCGGGCGACGGCGGAGACCTGGCGGCGCACGCTCGGTCCGGTCGACCTCAGCGGTCTGCTGGACCGGTTCGACCGGGGAGCGACGGTCGACTCCGGTGAGCTGGTGCCCGCCGCCGAGCTGCTGCACCGGATCGGCCCGGTGTCCGGCCTGGCGCGGATCCTGCACAGCCTCGGCATGGAGGGCGAATCGCCCGGGCACGCGGCGGCGGCGCTGGAGTTCGCGCTGGAAGGGCTCTACCTGATGCGCCGGCTGTCCAAGGACACCGCCGACGGAGCCTCGACGTACCGGATATGACCGTAGGAGGTCGCCATGGCCGGATATCGCTATGGCTCGTACCACGAGGGGCCGGACCCGCTCGCGCCCCCGTACGACGTGCGCGCCGCCCTCGACGCCATGGGCGACTCGATGCTGGAGGGCACGAGCCCCGCTGACGCGCTGCGCGACCTGCTCCGCCGGGGGCTGCCCGGCGAGCAGCGGCGGCGCGGCCTGGACGACCTGCTGCGGCAGGTCCGGGCCCGCCGGCAGGAGCTGCGCGGACGCGGCCGGCTGGACGGCACGCTCGAGGAGGCACGGTCCCTGCTCGACCGGGCGATCGGCCAGGAGCGCGCGGAGTTGTTCCCCGACCCGAGCGACGAGGCGCGGCTGCGGGAGGCCGAGCTGGACGCCCTCCCGGCCGACACCGCGCAGGCGGTCCGCCGCCTCGCGTCGTACGAGTGGCGGTCGCCGGACGCCCGGCAGACGTTCGAGGAGCTAAAAGACCTGCTGCGCCGTGACGTGCTGGACGCGCAGTTCCGCGGCATGAAGCAGGCCCTGAGCGACCCGGACCCGGCGGCGATGCAGCGGATCAAGGACATGATGGCCGCGCTCAACGGCATGCTCGAGAAGGACGCCCGGGGTGAGCACACCCAGGAGGACTTCGAGGCCTTCATGCGGGAGTACGGCGACTTCTTCCCGGATGATCCGCAGAACCTCGAGCAGCTCGTCGACTCACTGGCGCGGCGGGCCGCGGCCACCGAACGGCTGCTCGCCTCGCTCACCCCCGAGCAGCGCGCGGAGCTCGCCGCGCTCATGGCGCAGACGCTCGAGGACGCCGGGCTCGCCATGGAGATGGAACGCCTGTCCTCGTCGCTGCGGCAGCGCCGGCCCGACCTCGACTGGTCCGGGTCCGAGCGCATGACCGGCGACGACCCGATGTCCATGGGCGACGCGACGACCGCGCTGCAGGAGCTCGCGGACCTGGCCGAGCTGGAAGGCGCGCTGCGGCAGGACTACCCCGGCGCGCGGATGGACGACATCGACGAGGAGGCGGTGCGCCGCGCCCTGGGACGGCAGGCGGTCGACGACCTCGCCGAGCTGCGCCGCATCGAGGCCGAGCTCGAACGCCAGGGCTACCTCAAGCGCCGGGGCGGGGCCCTCGACCTGACGCCGAAGGCGGTCCGCCGCCTCGGGGAGACCGCGCTGCGGCGGGTGTTCGCCCAGTTGGACACCGCCCGGCGCGGCGACCACGACCAGTCCGACGCGGGACAGGCCGGCGAGCTGACCGGCGGAAGCCGTCCCTGGCAGCACGGCGACGAACAGCCGATCGACGTCGTACGCACCGTGTCGAACGCGCTGCGGCGCGGCGAGCGCCGGCCCGGCGGTGTGGGTGTGCGGCTGACCGTGGACGACTTCGAGGTACTCGAGACCGAGCGCCGTACGGCGGCGGCGGTTTGCCTTCTGGTGGACCTGTCGTACTCCATGGCGCTGCGCGGCACCTGGGGATCGGCGAAGCAGACCGCGCTCGCCCTGCACACGCTGGTGTCCAGCAAGTACCCGCAGGACGCGATCCAGGTCATCGGGTTCTCCAACTACGCGCGGGTGCTCCCGCCCACCGAGCTGGCCGGCCTGGACTGGGACATGGTGCAGGGCACCAACCTGCACCACGCCCTGCTGATCGCAGGACGTCACCTGGAGAAACACCCGGAGCACGAGCCGATCGTGCTGATCATCACGGACGGCGAGCCGACCGCGCACCTGCTGCGGGACGGCCGCTCGTCGTTCGACTGGCCGCCGTCGCGGGAGACGCTGGAGCTCACGCTCGCCGAGGTGGACAAGATGACCCGGCGGCGCGCGACACTGAACATCTTCATGCTCGCCGACGACGAACGCCTCGTGTCCTTCGTCCAGGAGGTGGCGCGGCGCAATGGCGGCCGGGTCTTCGCTCCCACGCCCGACCGGCTCGGCGAGTACGTCGTCCGCGACTACCTCCGCGTCCGCCGCGGCCGGAGCGGCTGAGCCCCCCGCGCGGCGGGTACAGGGCGGGACCTGTCCGGCCGCGCGGGCGAGGCGCCGTTCGGAGTGACAGGGCTGTTCACGACGATGTGCCGGCGGCCTGTCATCGCGCGGGCTGGCGGCCGGGGGTCGTACTGCGGCGTGCGAACTGCCGTGTGCCGGCGGCCTGGCATCGCGCGGGCTGGCGGCCGCGGGTCGCACTGCGGGCGGCGGAGCGCCGTCCCCAGCCGGAGGGACACGTCCGCGTAGCCCGGGAGCGACACGGTCGCGCGGCGGGGTGTCCTCTCGAGCGGAAGCGGCCAGGGCCGTCCTCCTGAGGAGAGTGACGCCGAGCGTGTGGCCGAGGCGTGCTCTTGAGGAGAGTGATGCGGCCGTCCGGTCACCTCAGCAGGTCGGCGACCGCCGTGACGCCCGCTCTGATCGCGCGTTCGCCGACGTCGCCGAAGCCGAGGATCAGCTGCACCGGCGTGCCCTCGTGCCCGGAACGGCATGGGCTCATGCCGTACAGGCCGACCGAGCGTTCCCGGGCGGCGGCGATCACGGCGTGTTCGTCGAGCGATCCGTCAAGGTGCGCCACCGCGTGGAAACCGGCGGCGAGCCCGGTCACCCGGACGCTGGGAGCGTGTTCGGCGAGCGCCTCGACCAGCGCCGTCCGGCGCGCCGCGTAGACGCCGCGCATCCGGCGCAGATGCCGGTCGAACCGGCCCGACTCGATCATTCTCGCGAGAGCGTGCTGGTCGAGCGAGGGGGAACCCCGGTCGTCCAGGTTCTTGTCCTCGGCGATCTGCCGGGCGAGGGCGGGTGGGCAGAGGATCCAGCCGATCCGCAGCGCCGGTGCCAGCGATTTGCTGACGGTACCGATGGCGATCACCCGGTCGGCGGCGAGTCCCTGCAGCGCGCCGACCGGCTCCCGGTCGTAGCGGAACTCCGCGTCATAGTCGTCCTCGATGACGACCGCGTCGCGGCGCGCCGCCCACTCGATCAGGGCCAGCCTCCTCTCGGGTGCCAGGACGACCCCGGTCGGCCACTGGTGTGCGGGCGTGACGACGACGGCGCGGGCGTCCGTCACGGCGAGCGCGGCGACGTCGATCCCGTGCTCGTCGACCGGCACGGGTATCGCCGACAGGCCCGCCCGGGCCGCGGCCGAGCTCACCGTCCCCGGCGAGCCCGGGTCCTCGTACGCGACGGTGCGGACGCCCGTACGGGCCAGCGCCCGCAGGGCGACGTTGAGTCCCTGCGCGTAGCCCGAACAGATAACGATGCTCTCCGGACCCGCCGACGCGGCCCGCACCCGCCGCACGTAACCCGCCAGGACGTCACGGAGTACCGCGCTGCCGCGGGGGTCGCCGTAGTCGAGCGCGGGCCTCGGCAGCGTCCGTACGGCCTCCCGCATCGCCCATGACCAGTCGGCACGCGGGAAGCCGCCCAGGTCGGGCCTGCCCCACCGGAAGTCCGCGAGCAGGCGCGGACGCGGATCCGGTGGCGGGGCCGGCGCCGGTACGACGCGCGCGCCCGCCGCGACCCGGGTGGCGGAGCCGGCGCGCGCCACCAGATAGCCCTCGGCCTGGAGCTGGTTGTAGCACTCCTGCACCAGCCCTCGGGAGAGTCCGAGATCGCGGGCGAGCGCTCGGGACGACGGCAGCCGTTCGCCGACCCGCAGCCGTCCGGATCGGATCGCGTCACGGATCTGGCGTTCCAGCTGGCAGCGCAGGGGGTCTCGGCCGTCCCGGTCGATGGCGAGCAGGAGATCGGGCGACGAACTGGACCACTCAAGCGGCATGAAAGTGGAACTTACCGGCGATCCGCCTTCCTCATACCGTCACGCTCATGAGCACCTCGATGATCCCCCGGACCGCGCCCGCGACGGCGAGACCACCTCTCCTGAGCAGGGCGCTGGCCCTGCGTTTCGTCACCGTGATCGGCGCCTCGGCGAGCTTCTTCCTGCTGCTGTCGGTCGTTCCCCTCTACGCGACCGCGTCCTCGGGCGCGGGCGCCGCCGGCCTGGCGACGAGCGCGCTCATGCTGGCCACCGTCGTTGGCGAGTTGGCGGCCCCACGGCTCGTCGCCCGATACGGCCACCGCGGCGTGCTGGCGGGCGGGCTGGCCCTTCTCGGCGCGCCCGCGCTCGTCCTGACCGCCTCGGGGAGTCTGGCGTGGATCGTCGTGATCTGCCTCGTACGCGGCCTGGGATTCGCGCTCACGATCGTCGCGGGCGCCGCGCTGACGGTGTCGTTGATCCCCGCGGAGCGGAGGGGTGAGGGTCTCGCCCTCGCCGGCATCGTGTCCGGCGTCCCGTCGCTCGTGGCCCTGCCCCTGGGGGTGTGGCTCGCCCGGCACGTCGGGTACGCCCCGGTCTGCGGCGCCGCCGCCGTCGTGGCGCTGGCACCGCTCGTCGTCGTTCCGGGACTGCCCAGGCGCGAAGCCCGGTCCGAACGGCCGATCGGGGTCGTGGCCGGCCTCTCGTTCGGCCGCCCTCGTCCGGCCGACGCTCGTCTTCGCGGCCACCGCACTCGGCGCCGGGATCATCGTGACGTTCGTGCCGCTCGCCGTCCCGTCGCGGCTCACGGGCCTGGTCGCCGTCGCGTTGTTCGTCCAGCCGGCGGCGTCCACGGTGGCGCGCTGGTTCGCGGGCCGGTACGGCGACCGGCACGGAACCGCGCGACTGGTCATCCCCGGCCTGCTGACGTCGGCCGCCGGAATGCTCGTCACGGCGGAGACCCGAAACCCTGTCACCGTTGTCGCGGGCGTGGCGCTGTTCGGCATCGGCTTCGGGATCACGCAGAACGCCACCCTGACGCTGATGTACGCGCGCGTGACGTCGTCCGGCTACGGCGCCGTCAGCGCGCTGTGGAACTTCGCCTACGACGCGGGCATGGGCGTCGGCGCCGCGGGGTTCGGGGTGCTCGCCGGGCGGACCGGGTACGCCTGGGCGTTCGTCCTCACCGGCGCTCTGATGGCGGTCGCGCTCGTCCCGGCCTGGCGTGACCGGCTCGCCGACAGGGCCGCTCGGTGAGACGTGGCGGCGAGCGGTGTCCGGCCGGTCTCGGCGGTTTCGGGGCCGGGATCGCGGCGGAGATAGAGTGAGTCTTACTGGGAGTATCGGCTTGTTCGGGCTAGGGTCGGCACCATGTCGAGCGCTGATCGCTTGCTACTGACGCTGCACATCGGCTTCGCGATCTTCACTCTGGGGCCGTTGACCGCGGCGACCATGGCGACGCCCCGCTACATCCGCCGGGGCGAGCCGGGCATCGTGCGCTACCTCAACCGTGTCACCCGCATCTACGGCCTGGCCACTCTGGGCATCTTCCTGTTCGGCGCGCTCCTGGCGCACGGGCAGTTCAGCAAGGTGTGGCTGTCCGCGTCGATGACGTTGTTCATCGTCGCGCTGGTGCTGCTGGTGATCGTCGAGCGCGACCAGCGCAAGGCCGTTCACAAGCTCGAAGTCGCCGACGCCGAGCGGCACCCGGCCCCGACGCCCGCGGAGGCCGCTCCGGCCGAGGCCGCGGAGACCGTCACCGCGGCCGGTGACGGCCCGGCGGCGGAAGCCGAGACGGGCCCGGGCGCCGAAACGCCGGGGCCCGTGCCCGCACGTGCTCCGCTCGGTGAGATCGCCAAGGTGGAGACCGGCCGGGTCGCCACGATCTCCGGCGTCATCGCCCTGATCTGGATCGTGGTCCTCGTCCTGATGGTCTGGAACGCCTAAGACGTGCCCTAGACCTCGAGTGCCTGCTCCAGGTCGGCGAGCAGGTCGTCGACGTCCTCGATGCCGACCGACAGGCGTACGAGGTCGCCCGGCACCTCCAGCGGCGACCCGGCGGCCGAGGCGTGGGTCATCCGGCCCGGGTGCTCGATCAGCGACTCGACGCCGCCGAGGGACTCGCCGAGGGTGAAGATCCTGGCACGCTCGCAGACCCGTACGGCAGCCTCTTCGCCGTCGGCATGCCGGAACGACACCATGCCGCCGAACGCCCGCATCTGCTTGGCCGCCACCTCGTGGCCCGGGTCCTCGGGCAGGCCCGGGTAGTGCACGGCGCTGACCCGGGGGTGCCGGCTGAGGAACTCGGCGATCCGCGAGGCGTTGGCGCAGTGCCGGTCCATGCGGACGCCCAGCGTCTTCACGCCGCGCAGGGTGAGCCACGCGTCGAACGGCCCGGCGACCGCCCCCATGGCGTTCTGGTGGAAGGCCAGCTCCTGGGCGAGCTCGACGTCGGCCGCGACCAGCGCGCCGCCGACCACGTCGGAGTGGCCGCCGATGTACTTCGTCGTGGAGTGAACGACGACGTCGGCGCCCAAGGCGAGCGGCCGCTGGAGGTAGGGCGACGCGAAGGTGTTGTCCACGATGAGGCGAGCGCCGCTCTCACGCGCCACGTGCGCCAGGGCGGCGATGTCGGCCACGCCCAGCAGCGGGTTCGTGGGGGTCTCCACCCAGATGAGCTTCGTCTCGGGGCGGACGGCGGCGCGTACGGCCTGGACGTCCGTCAGCGGCACCGGATCGTACGACACCCCCCACCGGGTGAGGACCTTCGAGATCAGCCGATAGGTGCCGCCGTAGGCGTCATCGGGGATCAGGACGTGGTCGCCCGGCTTGCAGATGGTGCGGAGCAGGGTGTCCTCGGCGGCCATCCCCGAGGCGAACGCCAGGCCCCGTACGCCGCCCTCGAGCGCGGCGAGGCACTCCTCCAGCGCCGTACGGGTCGGGTTGGCCGATCGGCTGTACTCGTATCCACCGCGCAGGCCGCCGACGCCGTCCTGCTTGTAGGTGGACACCTGATATATCGGCGGAACGACCGCCCCTGTCGCGGGATCGGCCTCTTGACCTGCGTGAATGGCGAGCGTCTCGAAGCCGGCCCCGTGGTTGAAACCGTCCATGCACGCGAGGTTAGTGCCTCGGGAGGGGCACAAGTGCACCGCGTCGTCCCTACCCAGGGATGAACCCTCTCCGCCATAGGGACTAGACCGGAAATCAACTGCCAAGGGGAGGTAAGGACGGCTTTGGCTGCCTACAGTCGGACGGTACTCAAGAACAATCTACGAAGGGGAGCCACCCGTGTTCGGATGGCTGGGGCGTGGTGTCGTACGGCACCCATGGTGGACGATCGTCGCGTGGCTCGTCGCGGCGGCCGCCCTGGTGGTGTTCGCCCCCAAAATGACCACCAAGTCCGACCAGCAGGCGTTCCTGCCGGGCAAGTACGAGTCGGTAGCGGCGTCGAAGCTGGCGGAGAAGGCCTTCCCGACCGGTGACCAGAAGTTCAGCCGCGAGATGGTCGTCGTCAAGCGGAGCGACGGGGGCGCGCTGACGACCGCCGACCAGCAGAAGATCGGCGAGGTCGTCAAGACCCTTCAGGCGAAGGCGATCCCGCAGGTCCAGCAGGTCGTCACCAGCCCGCAGATGCTGTCGCAGAACCACAAGGTTCAGCTCATCGTCGCGGGACTGCCCAACGGGTTCGACAGCAAGACGCAGACGAAGAACCAGGACGCCGTCAAGCAGATCCGCAGCGTGACCGCCGACCAGCTGAAGGGCAGCGGGCTGACGTACGGCGTGACGGGCAACTTCGCGTCCAGCCTGGACAACCAGAAGTCCCAGCAGCAGACGATGGCGCTGATCGGACTCGCGACGATCGTTCTCATCATCACGCTGATCGTGATCATCTTCCGGAGCCCGATCGCGGCGCTGCTACCGATCATCGTGATCGTCCTGGTGTCGCAGGTGGCGAACGCGGTCACCGCCTTCATCGGGAAGGCGTTCGACCTGAGCTTCGACGAGAGCTTCAACACGATCATCCTCGTCGTGCTGTACGGCATCGGCACCGACTACATCCTGTTCCTGCTCTTCCGGTACCGGGAACGCCTGCGGGCCGGTGAGGACAAGAAGACCGCGATGATCACGAGCGTCGAGCGGGTGGGCGAGGCCATCGCCTCCGCCGCGGGCGCCGTCATCGCCGCGTTCATCGTCCTGGTGCTCGCCTCGTTCAAGGCGTTCGGCGCACTCGGTCCCCAGCTCGCGATCGCCGTCGGCGTCATGTTCATCACGTCGCTGACGCTCGTCCCCGCGGTCGTGTCGCTGATGGGCCGCGTCGTGTTCTGGCCGTCGAAGTCGTGGAAGAAGGAGCCGAAGGCCGGACTGTGGGTGCGCGTCGGCAACGGCGTCGGGCGCCGCCCGGTCGTCGCCGCGGTCGCCTCCGGCCTCGTCCTCGCGGCCCTCGCCGCGGGCGCCCTCGCTTTCAAGGCCGACTACGACTTCCAGGCCGCGGCCCCGCAGAACACCGAGTCGGCCAAGGCGCTCAAGGACTTCCGGGCCAGCCTGCCGTCCGGTCTGACCGCTCCCACCGAGGTGTACGTCCAAGGCAACGGCCCGCTCGACAAGAGCGCGGTCCAAAAGTTCGACCAGACGCTGCAGGGCGCCAAGGGCATCGGCCAGGTGTCGCCTCCGCAGTTCAACACGGACCAGTCCGTCGCCAAGATCACCGTCATCCTCAAGCTGAACCCCAACTCGAACGAGGCGATCAGCCTGGTCAAGGGTCCGTTCCGGGACCTCGCCCACCAGAACGCGCCGCCGGGGACCAAGGTGCTCGTCGGTGGGACCACGGCCGCGTTCGCGGACATCAACGAGATCAACAACCGTGACCTGTCGGTCATCCTCCCGGTGGCGGTGCTGCTGATCGGCCTGATCCTCGCGCTGCTGCTGCGCGCGCTGGTCGCTCCGATCTACCTGGTGATCGCGGTGCTGCTCGGCTTCGCGGCCACGCTCGGCGCGACCGTCGGGCTGTTCCAGGGGATCGAGGGCAAGGACGGGCTGATGTTCCAGCTCCCGATCATCCTGTACCTCTTCGTCCTCGCGATCGGCACGGACTACAACATCCTGATGATCGCGCGACTGCGCGAGGAGGCACGCGAGGGGCACGACCCACGGCGCGCCGCCGCGCTCGGCATCCAGCATGCCGGACCGACCGTCGCGGCGGCCGGTGTGATCCTGGCCGGTACGTTCGGGGTGCTGACCCTGTCACCCGACTCGATGTCGGCGGAGATCGGATTCGGTGTCGCCATCGGCATCCTCCTGTCCGCCTTCGTCATGTCGGCGTTCTTCGTGCCGTCCATCACGGCGCTGATGGGGCACAAGGCCTGGTGGCCGGGGCACGGTGACGCCGTTCGCCGGCCGGACCGCCCGCGATGGAGTCGTACGACATGGCCGATCGTCGGAGCTGACCCAGTGGGTTCGCGCCCGTACGTGGCCATTGACAGCTGGTCGTAGCGTTTCATCGCAGTTGGAACGGTGAAGCCCCGGTGACGCAGTCGCGTCGCCGGGGCTTCTTCCGTTCTGGCGATTCCGTTGGTCAGGGGCCGTTGGTCAGGGGCCGTTGGTCAGGGGCCGTTGGTCAGGGGCTGCGTCGGGTGTTGCGGATCGACGGTGAGGTGTGGAGGCGGGGGGCAGGTGCCGCTTCGGGGCGGAACGCCGACCGGAGACGGGTCGTGGGCCGGAGATGGGACGTCGGTCGGAGGTAGGACCTTGGCTGAAGGCGGGACCTCGACCGGAGATGGGACGTCGGCAGCAGGCGGATTGTCGGCCGCCTTGAGCGCGGTCAGGAACCACTGAGCGGCCCGTACCGGGTCGGTCTTGGCGGGCCGGCCGTTGATCAGGGCTAGCAGTGTCCGGTAACGCGACACCCGGGCATTCGCGCCGATACGGAGACGCTCGGCGAGCCATGACCGGAAGTCCGCGTCGTCGCGGCTTCGATGAGCGTCGGCGAAGACGGCGACCAGCTCCTCGACGATGGGCCTGGCCTCCGCAGCCGTCGGCGAGATGCCGGTCGCGAGCGCCTTGCCCGCGAGCGCGACGGTGGCCTTCTCGGCCCGCTGCCAGCTCGCCGGATCGCCCCCGTCGGCGCCGGAGGCACGATCGGCCGCGTGTCTCTCGAAGGCCAGCCGAACGTCCGCGCGGAACCCTTCGTCACCGACCAACCGGGCCAGCTCGACCCAGGCCTCGATCTGTTCCGGCGCGGCGGCCTCCGGCAGATCGGGCAGCATCGATCGCAGATGAGCCGCGAAGCCCGGTTCCATGTCGAGCCCTCGGGTCGCCTCCTCGATGAGATCCGTCACCATCCGGCGACGCCGGTCGACGGACAGTCTGGCCAGCCGGTTCGCGCGTGCCATGTCGGCGGCGTCCGCACCGTTCGTGACGACGTGACGCAGCACGGCCTGGCGCACGCGCAGCGCCTGTACCTGCACTTCCAAGGCGGCGATCTGCCGATCGGCGACCTCGGGCAGTGTCTCCGCACCGGCGAGCACACGAGCGACCGTGGCCAGATCGACACCGAGGTCGCGGAGAGTCCGGACGAGCTCCAGCCGTGTCAGCGCCTCCTGATCATAGATCCGGTAACCGCCGGCCGTCCGGCCGCTGGGCGGAACCAGCCCCGCGTCGGAGTAGTAGCGAACCGTCGGCACCGACAGACCACTGAGCCGGGCCACGTGACCAATGGTGAAGTAGCCGTCCTCGTTCACACCGTCCAGCCTCACGCATTCCCCGCGGATCCGAAGCGTCCGAGCGTCGGCCTACGACGTCCGGCGTGCTTCCGGAGCCAGCCGGTCCAGAACCAGGCGGACGACCCGATCGGCATCCTCCAAGTGCACATCATGGCCGGTGTCGACGTCCACCACGGACAGCAGCGGCGTTACGGCCTCCGCTGCGGACAGTTCCTTGGCGAAACCCCGCTGATACGCCGGGAACACCGCGGCGACGTCGGATGGCAGCAGCTCGACCATGCCTCGCCCGGCCGATGCGACCACCACCAGCGGGCAGCGCGCCGCCCGGTAGGTAGCGAAAAGATCAAGGTTGCCCAGCTCGGCCACCAGTCGTGCCAGTGCGGGGTCACCGGCCTGGCGTACGGAGCTCTCGAGGAAGTCGCGCATGGTCGTCTCCGCGGCTCGCGCTGTCTCAGCGTCGAGCCCGTCGAACGGGCCGATCGGATTGGTGTGGCCGTCGAGATTCACCGCGAGAGGGCACTCCGGGTGTCGCGTCGCCCAAAGGGCCGCGACCAGCCCGCCCAAAGAATGTCCCACCACGGCCGGCCGATCCAGCCCTCGGTCCTCGACGACCGCGGCCAGATCCCTAAGCCCGGCTGCCCAGGACCACAGCCCCGGTCCGGAACGTCCGTGCCCCCGCAGGTCCGCCGTCACCACCCGCAGTCCGGCCTCTACCAGCGGAGGCACGACCAGCCGCCAGTCCTCCATGCTGCGGCCGCCCCCGTGCAACAGCACGACCGCATCGCCGGATCCGCCATGATCTCGAACAGCGAGCTCGACGTTCTCTGACATCACCCTGTGTTCCGAAGACGATGCGACTGCTTCGGGCATCACGCCTCCTGGTTCTCTGTACTGATCGATGCGCTTCTCTGTGCCGGCCAATCCGCAAATCCGGATCAGCGTTCGAGGTCTGCGTCGGCATCTGTGATCGGCGCCGCGTCCGGGCGTCCTCGGCGCGAGGTCCCTTAGCGGGTTCTGTTCGTCAGCTGACTCTGTTCGTCAGCCGGCTCTGTTCCTCAGCGGGCTCTGCGATCGACTATGAGGGCTCAAGTCGCTTGAGACTCAACCCACGACAGTCAGACCGAGTTCGTCGGTCGCGCCGCTTCAGAATCGGCGTCGGTTGTCCACAGGGCGATGCGACGTGCTGTCATCGGCGCCTCTACGGGCGATAGGAAGGTGGGGTGGATTCCGGCGAGGCGGGCTCGGGTGGGGCGGCATCGGCGGCTCAGGCTCTGGAATCGATCCAGGCGGGGCTGGCGATGCTGGCCGCCTGTGACATCGACGCCTCCACGGCGGCGGACATAGGCGAGGAGAGCGCGCTGATCGTCCGCGCGATCGGATGTCTGCAGCTCGAGGCGGCACGCAGACTCGGCAGGTTCGACGCGTTGGGCGGTCCGGGGGCCGATGGCTGCCCGTCCCTCACCGGGTGGCTGGGACGGCGATGCCGACTGCGTCCATGGGAGGCCAGACAGCTCGCCACCCTCGCGGCTCGCCGTTCCCTGCTGGCCGACACGCTCGCCGCCTTCGACGACGGTGAAATCGAATTCGGGGATGTCGCGACGATCGCAGAAGGGATCGATCGAGCCGCTGACACGATGACCGACTCCTGGACTCCCGAACGCGTGGCGGAGGCCGCCCAGCCGGCGCTTCTTGAGTTCGCCTCTGCGGGGACGCCGGGGCAGCTGCGCAAGGCCGCCACCCGGATCGCGGTGACGCTCGACGGCGAGACCGCCGAGCGACGCCGCCGTCAGATCGACCGGCAGGCGTTCCTCAACATCGGGCAGGGCATCGACGGCATCGGACTCCTCAGCGCCGAGATGGGCGCCGAGGACCTCGCCATCGTGGAGAAGGCGATCGATGCGTTCGCGCCCGCGCCGAACGCCGAGCTACCGCGCTGGCAGAACCTCCCCGGCCATCGGCGGCTGCGCGGGCTGGTCACCGCCTGCCAGGTCGCGTTGAAAGCGGCCGGGCGCCACGGTTACCGGGAGCGCGGCGGCGCCCCGGTGCGGGTCCACGTGATCGCCAGCACAGGCACCGTTGATCCCGAAGTGCCGGCCGCTCAGGCTCCAGCGGGCCGCACCGAGTTCGGCACCGTCCTGACCGCCGCACAGATCCGGGAGATGATCCAGCGCCACGACGCCGGGATCCATCAGATCTTCATCGGGCCTGACGGTTCGGTCGCCGACCGGTTCACCGCCGACGGGCAGCCACTCAACTGGGGCCGGACCCGTCGGCTTTTCTCCAGCGACCAACGCGACATCTACCTCGCCCTGCACGACACGTGTGCTGCGGAGGGCTGCGATCGGCCACCGGCTTGGGCTGACATCGACCACAAACAGCCCTGGGCGCAAGGCGGCCGCACCGACCTCGACAATGGTCAGCCGCTCTGCCGCTGGCACAACCTTCACAAGCAGAACCACGAGGACCGCGCGGGTCCCATCCGCCAGAAGCCGCCGGGCCCACCTGACGGCAAACCACCGGACGGCGAACCACCGGACGGCGAACCACCAGACGGCGAACCACCAGACGGCGAACCGCCACGCGACGAGCCACCGCGCGACGAGCCATCGGACGGCTAGCAACCGGGCTCGGACGACCAGAGGTTCTCAAGGTCGGCGCCGAGGGCTGCACAGGCACCGCTCGTTCAGAGTCAGCCTCTCACCATGTGCAAATGTTCCCCGTGAGGCAATAGGCCTCCTCACGGGGAACGACTACTCAGCGCGGGAACTCACCACGTGGGTGCGGGAACAGCCAGGTAGCACGTGGTACAGCCAGATAGCGCGTGGAACAGCCACGCAGCGGCGCTCAGCCGCTTGCGAGGAAACCGAGAAGGTCCTGCCGGGTGATGAGACCGGCCGGTTTGCCGTCGACGAGCACGACGGCGGCACCGGCGTTCTCCAGGACGCTCACGGCCTTGCTCACGGTTTCTCCTGACCCCACCATCGGCAGCGGCGGCGCCATGTGGTCTCCCAGCGGGTCCTCCAGAGCCGCCTTGCCGCTCACCAGCGCCGCGAGAAGGTCACGCTCCCCCACGGAGCCGACGACCTCGGCTGCCATGACGGGCGGCTCCTCCTTCATCACAGGCAGCTGGGAGACGTCGTACTCGCGGAGGATCGACACTGCGGTGCCCACGGACTCATGCGGGTGAACATGCACGAACTCCGGCAGCCCGGAGCCCTTCCGCGCGAGCACATCGGCGATTCGCGGCTCCTCGGTCTCGGAGGTGAGGAAACCGTAGTCGGCCATCCAGTCGTCATTGAAGATCTTCGACAGGTAGCCTCGTCCGCCATCGGGCAGCAGGACGACGACCACGTCGTCCGGACCGGCCTCGGCCGCGACTCGGAGCGCGGCCACGACCGCCAACCCGCAGGAACCACCGACCAGTAGCCCCTCTTCGCGCGCCAGCCGCCGGGTCATGGTGAACGAATCCTTGTCGCTCACGGCGATGACCCGGTCACAGATGTCGCGGTCGTACGTCTCCGGCCAGATGTCCTCGCCGACGCCCTCGACGAGGTACGGACGGCCGGTGCCGCCGGAGTAGACCGACCCTTCCGGGTCCGCACCGATGACCTGGACGCGCCCGCCCGAGACCTCCTTGAGGTATCGACCGGTTCCGGTGATGGTGCCGCCCGTGCCGATCCCGGCGATGAAGTGCGTGACACGCCCTTCGGTCTGCGCCCAGATCTCCGGGCCCGTCGTCTCGTAATGCGAGCGCGGGTTGTTCGTGTTGGCGTACTGGTCGGGCTTCCAGGCCCCCGGAATCTCCGCGGCAAGGCGGTCGGAGACCGAGTAATAGGAGTCCGGATGGTCAGGAGACACCGCGGTAGGGCACACCACGACTTCCGCGCCGTACGCGCGAAGCACGGCGATCTTGTCGTTCGCCACCTTGTCGGGGCAGACGAACACGCACCGATACCCCTTCTCCTGGGCCACGATGGCGAGTCCGACGCCCGTGTTGCCGGAGGTGGGTTCGACGATCGTGCCGCCCGGTTTGAGGGCGCCGGACTCTTCGGCGGCCTCGACCATGCGAACGGCGATGCGGTCCTTGACCGACCCGCCCGGATTGAAATATTCGACCTTGGCCAGGACCTGCGCCGTGGCTTCGGTCGTGACGTTGCGGAGGCGTACCAAGGGGGTGTCCCCGATGAGCTCCGTCAGCGAGTTGTGCACTTGCACCAGCGACGTCCCTGTCGTCGGCAATAGTTCTGCTCAGAAGGTACCTCACCTACCATCATCACGGTCCGTACTGCAGTCGTCGCGATTTGTTGTTACCGTCGGTCCACGCGTGGACGACCCCTCCGGGAGACGAGCATGGCGCCAAGCGGGCGACGGCGTGACGGGTGTTCCGGACCGCCCCCTCGCGCCTACCGGCGCCACGCTGGACGCTCACGGCGCGGCATCGCGGTCGCCTCCCTCCAGCTCGCCACACTGTCGGCCGCTCTCGGGTGCTCGGTGTCCGGTCAGGCTGATCCCACCTCCGCCGCCGCTGGATGGCAGGACGCATCCGCCGGTGTCGTGAGTCGGCCGGCGGTCGGCGGAGGCGTCACGGCGGTCACCTCACTCGACGGCGCAGGGCGGCTGTGGACGATCGTCTTCGACCTCGCCACCGGACGGCGCCTGTGGTCTCGGCCGGCCACGACGTCGGGCCGCCCGGCCGACCTGGGCGTCGTGCCGCCGACCGTGGCCGGGCCGCCGGACCGCGCCGTCGTGGGAAGCGTCGAGCCACGATCTTCCGGGGCCGCTGTGGTCGGCCGGGATGTCCGTACCGGAGGTCAACGGTGGGCGCGTCCTGTCGGGACGACGTTCGGGCCTACGCGGTGCGGTGACTCGCTTTGCCTGTCGGAGTTCACCGCAGGGAAGAACGCACGGTTCGCGGTACTCGACCCCGTCACCGGCGAGACGTCGTGGACCATGCCGGGCGTCGCCGAGGTCGAATGGGCCGATCGCCGACGCGTAGTGGTGTTCCGGATCGCCGCACATCCGGTAATAGAGGCTCACGACCTGGCGAGCGGCCGGTCGCTGTGGTCGTTCCCTGTCGAGCCGGCTCTCGGCGGCACGGTCGACCTGTCCGGCGGCTGGTCCTTCGGCACCCTCGACGACGACCTGATCGGCTACCTCGCTCCCTTCCGGGCACGCCAGGAGGCACCGCTGTCGGCGTTCGGATTCTTTTCGCTCCGCATGGAGGACGGCGCGCTGCAGTGGGTCCACCGCCGGTCGCTCCGGCTGTACCCGAGCGCCAATCCCGCCGTGGCGCTGCTGACCCGTGACGTCGACCCCAACGACCGCTATGGCGGTTTCACCCAGTTCAACCCACACACCGGCCGCGCCGTGGCCGCAATCCCGGCACCGCCGAACTCCGGCCCCGACCGGTGGCCCGCTTTCCCCGCCGACCTGTCAGCGCTGGGCCTGCTCCGACCAGGCCATCCCGGTCAGACGTACGACCTTCGGACCGGAGGGCTGATCGCCGGGCACGTCCGGGCGTGGTCGTTCTGCACGACGACACCGTCACCCCTGAAGATCAACGGAAGCACGGGGTTCTTTCCGATCCCCGCCGTATGTCCGTACGACATGATGACCGGTCGAAGGCTCGCGTCCACCGAACCGCCGCCTGGCTGGTACACCGGCGCCGTCGATGGTTGGCGAGTGTGGCGAGACGAACGCGGCGGTCTGCACGGTCGGCATGACGCCGAGGGCACCGTCCCGGGAATGCTCGGCTAGCCACGGGTGCAGCTGACGCGTCAGCCGCAGCGCAGGCCACGGGCAGGCCACGGGACAGGCCGCGACACAGGCCTCAGCGCAGGCCACGGCGCGCCGGATGCGACTCCCATCCGCCCGGCCACTCGACGGTCCTTGCGCAAGGGTGTCCGCAGATGCCCGGATGAATGAACGGCGGTTCGTGCGACAGCCAGACGCCCGCGGCATTGCCGAGTTGATGACCCTTCGATTGGCTACCCATCAGTAGGTTCGAGCGCCGATAGGCAGTAGCCTGCGAACGGGGCACAGGGCCATCGGTGCCCGGGTCGGCCAAGGAGGAGGAGTTCCATCATGCCTGAGGCTGTCATCGTCGCGACCGCTCGTTCCCCGATCGGGCGAGCGTTCAAGGGGTCGCTGAAGGACCTGCGTCCCGACGACCTCACCGCCCGCATCGTGCGGGCGGCGTTGGACAAGGTTCCGCAGCTGGATCCGAATGACATCGATGATCTTCTGCTGGGCTGCGGACTGCCCGGCGGCGAGCAGGGCTACAACATGGCTCGCGTGGTCGCCATCCTCCTCGGATACGACAACGTGCCGGGCGCCACGATCACCCGCTACTGCTCATCTTCCCTGCAGACCACCCGGATGGCCTTCCACGCCATCAAGTCCGGCGAGGCCGATGTGATCGTGTCGGCCGGGGTGGAGATGGTCAGCCGGTTCGCCAAGGGCAGTAGCGACGGTCTTCCCGACACCCAGAACCCTCTGTTCTCCGAGGCCCAGGCCCGTACCGCCAAACGGGCCGAAGGCAACGCGGAGACCTGGCGCGACCCGCGGGAGGACAGCACGCTTCCGGACGTCTATATCGCGATGGGCCAGACGGCGGAGAACGTCGCCCAGCGGCGTGGCGTCGGCCGCGCCGAGCAGGACGAGTTCGGCGTACGCTCGCAGAATCGCGCCGAAGAGGCGATCAAGAACGGCTTCTTCGAACGCGAGATCACGCCGGTCGAACTTCCGGACGGGACCGTCGTCGCCAAGGATGACGGCCCGCGCGCCGGTACGACGCTGGAGAAGGTCTCGCAGCTCCAGCCGGTCTTCCGCCCGGACGGCACCGTCACCGCGGGTAACTGCTGCCCGCTCAATGACGGTGCGGCCGCGGTCATCGTGATGAGCGACACCAAGGCCGCCGAACTCGGCATCACCCCGCTTGCCCGCATCGTCTCCTCTGGCGTGTCGGCGCTGTCGCCGGAGATCATGGGACTCGGGCCGGTGGAGGCGTCTCGGCGTGCTCTGAAGAACGGCGGCCTGACCATCGACGACATCGATCTCGTCGAGATCAACGAGGCGTTCGCCGCACAGGTGATCCCGTCGTACCAGGACCTGGGTGTCGACATCGACAACCTGAACGTCAACGGCGGCGCGATCGCCGTCGGCCACCCGTTCGGCATGACCGGGGCGCGGATCACCGGCACGCTCCTCAACGGTCTCCAGTGGCACGACAAGACCTTCGGCCTGGAGACGATGTGCGTCGGCGGGGGCCAGGGAATGGCGATGGTCTTCGAGCGTCTCAGCTGAGCCCGGGAGCTACGGCGCAGGACCGGGCGCTCGTCCCGCTGGGCGGCCAGTTCACGAGAAACCCCCCGGCGGGACACCGTCGCCGGGAGGTTTCGTTAGCAGTTCGTAACTTATCAGGGACGCTATGCAATCAAGGATCTACGTCCCGTGACAGAAAGGTCTCCCTCGGGGGGTTGTGTGATTGGGATCGCTGTTGCAGAGTCTTCACAAGCAGCACGCCCAGCCAGGAGGTGCCTATGTCCTTGAACCACTCACCGGAGACGCACAAGAATCTCATCGCACGCATCCCGAAAGTCACAGGACGTGACCTCCCCGAGTGGTTCGAAGCCATCGATAACGGCCCCGCCTTCCTACGATGCGACGAGCGGGTCAACTGGCTTGCCGACGAACACGGGCTAACGCACGGGTACGCAGCCGCCCTCGTGCACGAACACGAGCTGCACCGCCGCGCCATCCGGTTCTGAGCAGGGTGGACCGGCACAGGGCGCTCGACTTCATCGCGAAGCACCATCGAGCGGTGATGGTGACGTCGCACGCCGATGGACGCCCGCAGACCTCACCTGTTCTCTGCGCGGTCGATGACGCGGGTCGGGTCGTCGTCAGTACCCGAGAGACCGCGGTGAAGACGCGCAACGTGATGTGCGAGTCTCGCGTGACCTTCTGCGTCTTCACCGATGCCTTCTTCGGCGAGTGGATGCAGGTCGACGGCGAAGCCGAGATCGTCCGTCTGCCCGAGGCCATGGAGCCTCTGATCGACTACTACCGGAAGATCTCCGGCGAGCATCCCGACTGGGATGACTATCGCGCCGCGATGGAACGAGATCGCCGGGTCGTCATCCGGGCGACGATCACCCGTGCCGGCCCCGACCTTCACGGTTGACATGACGCTGACGCCCCCGCACGAGCGCGGGGGCGTCAGCGTATTTGCTCCATCCGGCCGACGACTCGGCCCGGACACCGGGCGTCCGGGCAACGGCGTACCGAGCCGGCTCGGCGTACGGCGCCGATGCCCCGTGCCCGAGTGACACGGCTCCGCCGCCGTACGTCAGTCGCGACTGTAGAAGTACGACAGGAACCGGAGCAGTTCCAGATAGATCCAGACCAGGCTCAGGGTGAGTCCGAACGCAGCGAGCCACGAAGCCTTCTCCGGGGCGCCGGAGCGGACGCCGTCCTCGATGGAGCTGAAGTCCAGCAACAGGTAGAGACAGCCGACGAGGATCGCTGCGACGCTGAAGATGATGCCGAGCGGACCGTTCTCCCTGATCCCGATGCCACCGACGTGGAAGATCGATACCAGCAGGTTGAGCACCATCAGGCCCACGAGGGCGAGACCGGCCGCGATCACGAAACGCACGAACTTCGGTGTGACGCGAACGATCCGTAGGGCGTACACCGTGAGCATTGCGCCGAAGGCCAGCGCGGTCCCGACCACGGCCTGGAGGACGACCCCGTTGTAGACGGAGTTGTAGGCGTGGCTGATCACGCCCACCGCCACACCGTACGAGGCCGCGAAGCCCAGAACGAGGACCGGATTGACCTTGCGGCCGAACGTCAGGATCGCCCAGAAGATCAGACCGACGACCACGGCCGCGACCGCGACGGCGTTCGCGATGCGCTCCGGTACGAAGACCCATGCGAGTGCGCCGGCCGCGACGAGTGTGCCGAGCGTCAAGAACGAACGCACGACGACGACGTCGATGGTCATGGTCCGGGGCGGCGCATACGCGGGCGCGTTGTACATCGCCTCGAGCTGGTAAGCGCTCGGCGCTGCTCCCGATGCCTGCTGCCCGAACGCGCCACGCCGGGAGAAGACCGGATTTCTACTCTCCATGCAATACCCTCCCGACTCGTTGTCGATCACGTTAACGACCGGTCGTGGTCACCGTGTTCCCGCCACCACGGCGGGTCACCCACCACTCTGCATGTGAAACAGCTGAGTGGTCCGACGTACTCCGACGAGCATTCCCCCCGGACAGGGTCGATGACCCTCACAGAGCATCCGCGCAACGTCGGCCGGACCGAGCGCCGGCCAACGGCGACCGGCGACCGGCGACCGGCCGGCGACCGACAACCTTCTCCGCGAGCGGACACCCACGGCAGCGCTCACGTCATAAGAGCCGGAGGCCGCCGGTTTATACCATGGATCACCGGGATCGGCACGGCCGGTATCGGTCGTGAATCGGCAGACCGATACCGGCGGTGCCGGCAGGCAGATAAGCCTCCCCAGGCACCTTGGACCAAACATGTCGACTCTGCCGTCGACAACTGTCAAGGCAACAGTGCCCCCGGTCGGAGTCGAACCGACACAACCGACTCTTTTAGGGAGTCTGCCTCTGCCTGTTGGGCTACGGGGGCGGCGTAATCATACCGGGCATGCGCCAATAAGGGACCACCCAGTAAATGCGAAAAATAACGCTAATTAGTGCCGCGCCCTAAATGCAGACCGAATACCGCTCAGTCTTTCCGTGCCGCGAGCTGGAACTCTTCGCGTGGCCGCTGGATAGCACCGAGTGACACGACCTCACGCTTGAAGAAGACGGCGAGGGTCCAGTCGGCGGTCACCCGCGTCTTGCGGTTGAAGGTCGGCACCCGGGACAGGTGGTACGTACGGTGCATGAACCATGCGAGGAGACCACGCATCTTGATCCCGTAGATCTGGGCGACGCCCTTGTGCAGGCCGAGGCTCGCGACGGATCCGGCATATGCGTGTTTGTAGGGCTGCAGTTGCTTGCCCCGCAGCGACGCGACAACGTTGTCTCCCAGAGTCTTGGCCTGCCGAACCGCGTGCTGGGCGTTCGGCGCGGTGAACGCGCCGGGTTTCGTCAGGTCGGGGACGGCCGCAGTGTCGCCTGCGGTGAACGCGTCGGACACGCCTTCGACCGTCAATTCGGCGGTCGCTTTGACCCGACCCTTCTCATCGACCGGAAGGTCGGTCTGCTTGACAACGGGATTGGGCTTCACGCCGGCCGTCCAAACGAGGGTGCCGGCATCGAATTCCTCTCCATCGCTGAGCACGATGTGATGGCCTTCGGCGGACTTGAGGAGGGTCTCGAGCTTGACCGCGATACTGCGCTGACGCAGCGCCTCGACGGTCCACCGGCCCATGTCCGCACCGACCTCCGGCAGAATGTGGTCACTCGCCTCGACGAGGGTCCACCGCATGTCGGAGGGCTCGATGTTCGGGTAGTACTCGCAGGCGTCGCGGGCCATGTCCTCGAGCTCGCCCAGTGCCTCGACGCCCGCGAAGCCGCCGCCCACGAAAACGAAGGTCAAGGCCCGCTGCCGTGTCTGCGGGTTGGCGGTGGAAGCCGCGATGTCGAGCTGGGCGAGGACATGGTTGCGCAGGAAGATCGCCTCACCCACCGTCTTGAAGCCGATGCCGCATTCGGCGAGGCCGGGAATCGGCAGCGTTCGGGAGATCGATCCCGGGCAGAAGACGAGGGTGTCGTAGGACAGCACGCGCGTCTCCGGTGACCGATCCGCCTGGCCGCCGCCCACCCCCTCCGCGGAGGCACTGCCCACGATCTCGACCCACGCCCGGCGGCTCGCGTGCTCGATGCGGGTGACGCGGCCGTTGAGGATCGTCGCTCGCGGGAGCACACGTCGCAGCGGGACCACGACGTGCCGTGGCTCGAGGTTGCCCGCCGCCGCCTCCGGCAGGAACGGCTGGTAGGTCATGTACGACTGCGGATCGACGACTGTGATCTCGAACTCACCGCGTTTGAGCTCCCGGCGCATCTTCTGGTGCAGTCGGAGGGCGGTGTACATGCCGACGTAGCCGCCACCGACGATGAGCACGTGCTTGGCCATACCGGTTTCGGTACCCATGGGATCCTCCCGAAACTGCGCCGTACTTTGTGAAAGTTTTCACAACCTACGCTTTTACCGTACTCCTGGACGATCCACGATGGGAGAGCCGGCCTTGTGAATCACATCACGCACGAACCACTGGCCCTGATGCCGCGTCAAAGAGGGAGAAAGAAGCTGGACCGAGTGACCGGCGGGGCCACGGGGGCTGTCCAGTGGAAGCGGGGGCTCCACTGGACATCGCTCCGCCCGTCACTCGCCCGGCCTGCCCGCTCGACCCGGACCCCCGGAGCGGACGCGAGACCCGTCCTCCCGCTCAACGCGTACGTCCTGAGTCCGTACGGGCGCACCGCGCTCTCGCAGCCCCAGCCGGGAAGACTCAGCCGGACCGGTCCCCCGCAGACCCCGCGTACTCCCGGGCCCTGAGGAACACGGCGTCGAGCATTTCCTCGGTCACCCGCCCGGTGAAGGTGTTCTGCTGGCTCGGGTGATAACAGCCCAGGAGGAGGGTCGATCCCCCACCTGGCGCCGTCAGCGGAACCTCGACTCCGTGACCGAACGCGGGCCGGGGTCTGGGCACCGCGTACCCGGCCTCGGTCAACGCCGGCCACAGCGCCTGCCAGCCGTACCCGCCCAATACGACGATCGTCCGGACGGTCTCGGCCACGAGCCGTAGTTCCCGCGCCAGCCAGGGGAAGCAGGCGGCGCGTTCGGCCGGCGTCGGCTTGTTGGCGGGCGGCGCGCAGCGTACCGAGGCGACGACACGGGCACCGAGCAGCCGCTGGCCGTCGCCGGCATGGGTGCTGGTGGGGATCGCCGCCAACCCGGTCCGATGCAGCGACGCGAAGAGCCAGTCACCGCTGCGGTCGCCGGTGAAGATCCGTCCCGTGCGGTTGCCCCCATGGGCGGCGGGTGCGAGACCGACGATGAGGACGCCCGGCTCGGGGTCGCCCCAGCCGGGCACCGGCCGTCCCCAGTACTCCTCGTCCGCGTACGCCCGGCGGCGTTCGACCGCGACCTGTTCGCGCCACTCGACGAGACGGGGGCAGGCGCGGCACACCGACTGCCGGGCCACGAGTTCGGCGAGCGTGGGCGCGGCGGCCGCGAGGGCACGGACGTCCTCGGAGGTTCGCGCGACGGGCGTCTCAGGGGTGGCCGGATCCTCGGGATGCCCGGACCCCGGGGGAACAAAGGGGGCGTTCATCCCGTCAGACGTACCCTCCGGCATCCCATCAGACATGTCCTCCGGCATCCCGTCGGACATACCGTCCGGAACCCCATCAGACATCCCGTCCGACATCCCGTCAGACCAGCGACCAGGCGATGCCGTCGAGGATGTCCCGCTCGCTCACAACGAGGTCGGCGAAGGCATACTCGCGCATGATGCGGTCGAGGATGAGCGCTCCGGCACCGATGACGTCCACCCGTCCAGGGTGCATCACGCCGATCCGGCTGCGCTCGTCGCGTGTCGAGCGGAGCAGGGTCCGGGTCACGTCGTGCACCTGCCGCGCCCGGATGCGAGACAGGTGGATGCGCTCCGAGTCGTACTCGGGCAGGCCGAGTGCGATGCCCGCCACCGTGGTCACCGACCCGGCCAGGCCGACGAGGGTGCGCGCCTCGGTGACGGGAACGGCGGGGAGGTCACCGGGGGCTCGGTCGGTGCCGGGTTCGCGCGGGGGTGTGGCTTCGGTGCCGACGCGGGCGCTCACCGCCGGATCGGCGGCGGCCGGGCCGCGTCCGGGGAGCCCGTTCGGACTCGCCGGCTCCGGCTCCGCCTCGCCGTAGCGCACGCTGGCGAGGGCGGCGTCGATGTCCGCGACGGCCGCGGCGACCTGTTCGGGTGAGGGCGGATCGGAGCGAAGGTGCCGCTCCGTGAGCCGCACGCAGCCGATGTCGACCGAGCGCGCGGCCTCCACCTCGGTGGTGCCGAAGACAAACTCGGTGGAGCCGCCGCCGATGTCGACGACGAGGTACGGGCGCATGGGCCGGAGCGACGACAGGTCCTTGGTCGCGCCGATGAACGAGAGGCGGGCCTCTTCGTCGCCGGAGATCACCTCGGGTTCCACTCCGAAGATGTCGACGACGCCCCGGACGAAGTCCTCGCGGTTGGTCGCGTCACGGGTGGCGCTCGTGGCGACGACCCTCGTTTTGATCGGAGTGCCGGCGACGTCGTGCGCGGCGATCAGTTTCGCGTAACCGCGCATGGCGGCGAAGGTGCGGTCGAGCGCTTCGGGAGCCAGCCGGCCGGTCTCGTCGACGCCCTGCCCGAGACGGACGATCTCCATTCGCCGTTCGAGGTCGGTCAGCCGACCGTCCGCGATGTCGGCGATGAGCAGACGAACCGAGTTCGTACCGCAGTCGACCGCCGCGACGCGTGTCGCTGTGCTCACGATCCGTTCGCCTCCCGGCGCACTTCGTCGGCGCGGCGGCGCCGCGCTCCGTCACCTCCGGCCGAGCCGCCCAGGCTCGGCTCCCCCACGGCGTCCGTTTCGGCCGCCGCCCCCGGCGCAACCCAGATCATGACAGTCCTTGACTCTCTTCGTCACCCGTTTCCGAAGACAGTTCACCTTCGGGACCGCTGAGACCAGGCCCCGCGCACGGACCGGTACGCCACCACTCGGGCAGTGCCGCCAGCGCCTCCCCGCCGAACGGATTCGCCCCGGGTACGGCGAGTTCGTGGGCGACGAGGGCGTGCAGGCACTTGATCCGGGTCGGCATGCCCCCCGCGCTCTGCGTTCCTTCGGGGAGAGGCTCGACGCCCTCTTCCTCGGCGGCGACATCGCGACGGTCGAGATAGTCGCGATGCGCGGCCTCGTACGCCGTGGCCAGTTCCGGATCGGTGGCCAGCCGGGACGTCATCTCGCGCATCAGCCCACTGGCCTCGAGCGTGCCGATCGCCGAGGCCGCCTTGGGGCAGGTCAGGTAGAACAGCGTCGGAAAGGGCGTGCCATCGGACAGCCGCGGCGCGGTCTCGACGACGTCGGGCAGCCCGCAGGGGCAGCGATGGGCGACCGCCCGCAGCCCCCGCGGCTCACGACCCAGTTGTGCGGTCACCGCCGCCACGTCGCGTTCATCGATCACCGGTACGTCCTCCGGAGTCACCCGACAGGTCCCGCCTGCCGGCCCACGCCCGCACCGCCGGAACCTGCATCCACCGAATCCTGCCCTGTCGAATGTGCACCCTCTCCAACCGATCATGGCCGGAACCCGCGCCGGCCAAGCGAACCGAGCCGACCACCCGGACGAAACCGACGAAGTCGACAGCCACTCGAACCGCACGACGGTGGAACCGACCCAGCACCGCCGCAGGCGCTGCGCCGAGTCCGAATGCCGACTGAAAGGGTACGCGGTCAGCGATGGCGATCGGCCGCGTCCACCGACCGCCACAGGGTGACGTACCAGGGCGGGGTGGGCGCCCGCCGCTTGTGACCGGCGTCCTGGCCGCCGCTCTGGCCCCCGCCCAGCACCACGTAGCACTTCGCCCCCGGGTCGCACATGTGCAGCCGCCGGCGGGCCTCCCGTTTGATGTACGACTCGTCGCCGAGCCGCTGCTTCTGCTGGGAGAGTTGTTCGACCTGAGCCTGCGCCACGCGCTGCTGCACGCGCAGCTGGGCGATCTCCCGGCGCTGGGCGATGTACTCCCGGACGGGGTAGGCGAGGCTCAGGGCGATGGCGCATGCGACGACCGCCAGGATCGCGGCGCGACTCGTCAGATGAGTCCGCCGCGCGTCCCTGGCGTTCCGCTCAGGCGGTCGCCGCTTCGCCTCGGCCATCGGAGCGGGCTCTCACTCCCAGTTGAACCGGGGGAAGGCCGCCGCGCCGGCGTACCGCGCGGCGTCGTCGAGGAGCTCCTCGATGCGCAGCAGCTGGTTGTACTTGGCGACCCGGTCGCTCCGCGCCGGGGCGCCGGTCTTGATCTGGCCACAGCCGGCGGCCACCGCCAGGTCGGCGATCGTGGTGTCCTCGGTCTCGCCCGAACGGTGGCTCATCATCGTGCGGAAGCCGTTCATGTGGGCGAGGGTCACCGCGTCGAGGGTCTCGGTCAGCGTGCCGATCTGGTTGACCTTGACGAGGAGCGCGTTGGCCGATCCGGCGTCGATGCCGCGCTGCAGGCGCTCGGGGTTGGTCACGAACAGGTCGTCGCCGACGACCTGAACGCGGGACCCCACGGCGTCGGTGAGGGCCTTCCAGCCGCTCCAGTCCTCCTCGGACAGGGGGTCCTCGATGGAGACGAGCGGGTACGCGTCGAGCAGCTCACCGTAGTAGGCGGCCATCTCCTCGGCGGACCGCTTGCCGCCCTCGAAGGCGTACGCGCCGTCGGAGTGGAACTCCGTCGCGGCGACGTCGAGGGCGAGCGCGATGTCGGTGCCGGGCCGGAAGCCGGCCCGCTGGACGGCCTCGAGGATCAGGTCGAGGGCGTCGCGGTTGCTCGGCAGCTCGGGGGCGAAGCCGCCCTCGTCGCCGAGCCCGGTCGCGAGGCCGCGGCCCTTGAGCACGGACTTCAGGGCGTGGTACGTCTCCGCGCCCCAGCGAAGCGCCTCGCTGAACGTCGACGCGCCGATCGGCGCGACCATGAACTCCTGGATGTCGACGTTGGTGTCGGCGTGGGCGCCACCGTTGAGGATGTTCATCATCGGCACCGGCAGCAGGTGGGCGTTGGGCCCGCCGACGTAGCGGAACAGCGGAAGGTTCGCCGCGTTCGCCGCCGCCTTGGCCACCGCCAGGCTGACGCCGAGGATGGCGTTGGCGCCGAGGCGGGACTTGTCCGGGGTGCCGTCGATGTCGATGAGTCGCTGGTCGATCAGGCGCTGGTCGTCCGCGTCGTAGCCCAGCAGCTCGGGGGCGATCTCGTCGCGCACGCCGAGCACGGCCTTCTCGACGCCCTTGCCGTTGTAGCGCTCGCCGCCGTCGCGGAGCTCGACCGCCTCGAACTGGCCGGTCGAGGCGCCGCTGGGCACTGCGGCGCGTGCTTCGCTGCCGTCGTCGAGCAGCACTTCCACCTCGACCGTGGGGTTACCACGCGAGTCGAGGATCTCCCGAGCCTGTACGACCTCGATCGACGACACTTGAGCTCCTTGTGATCACTGCCAAACGTTTCAGCCCTGAGCCTAGCCAACCCGGGTAGGGCGGTCGTGCAACGCCACCCCCGTTGTGCCTTTCCCGTCCGGTGGCGACCTCCGATGGCCGGATCGAGCCACGGGAAACGCCGCCCGTACTGACGAGCGCCCAGCTGGCACCCCTTCGCCCCGTAGCCGGACGGTTACTCCGATATCGCGGCTACTTGACGCTTACTTCATGCACCTTGTCTACTTAAGCGACCAAACAGACCTGTTCGATAGATAAAATAGGGAGTCACGATGAAACCGCGGTTCGCGGCCTTCGCCCTCGCCCTCCTCGCCGGCACCGGGCTGCTCACCGCGTGCGGCGGCGGCGACAAGGCCTCTGGTGCCTCCTCCGGCGACGACACCACCGTCAAGCTCGGCTTCTTCCCGAACATCACCCACGCCACGGCGCTCGTCGGCGTGCAGAAGGGGATCTTCACCAAGTACCTCGGCAAGGCGCCGAAAACGTTGACGTTCAACGCCGGTCCGGCCGCCACCGAGGCGATCTTCTCCGGGGCGGTGGACGCGACGTACGTCGGCCCGAACCCCGCCATCAACGCCTTCGTGAAATCGCACGGCCAGGCCATAAAGATCATTTCGGGTGCGGCCAGTGGCGGCGCCGCCCTGATCGTCAAGCCGTCCATCAAGTCCGCCGCCGATCTGCGCGGTAAGAAGATCGCCACTCCGCAGCTCGGCAACACCCAGGACGTCGCCCTGCGCTACTGGCTCAAGCAGCAGGGCCTCAAGACGGACAAGGCCGGCGGTGGCGACGTCCACGTCGTCCCCCAGGACAACTCCCAGACCCTGCAGGCGTTCGCGCAGGGCCAGATCGACGGGGCGTGGGTGCCGGAGCCGTACGCCTCCCGGCTGGTTCTGGAGGACAAGGGCAAGAAGCTGGTCGACGAGGCCTCGCTCTGGCCGGGCGGCAAGTTCGTGATCACCAACCTGGTCGTGCGCACCGAGTTCATGAAGAAGCACCCCGACCTGGTGAAGAAGCTGCTCGAGGCGCAGGTCGAGGCGACCGACTACATCAACTCCGACAAGGCCGGCGCGGAGCAGGCCGCGAACGCCGAACTGGCCTCCCTGACCGGCAAGCCGCTCAAGCAGGCCGCCCTGGACGCCACTTTCAAGAACGTCACCTTCACCAATGACCCGATCGCGTCGTCGCTGAACGCGAGCGCCCAGCACGCCGAGGCGGTCGGCCTGCTGGACCACGTCGACCTCAAGGGCATCTACGACCTCGGTCCGCTCAACGAGGTCCTGAAGTCCAAGGGCAAGCCGGCGGTGAGCGAGTCCTGACAGGACGCTCACGCGAGGGAGAAGACATGGCTGTGACGACAGAGGATCCGCGGCGCACGACCGCGCCTTCGGTGCGGATCGAGGGCGTCTCCAAGGCGTACGGCACCGGCGGCGGCGCGCTCCTGGCCCTGGACCAAGTGTCGCTGTCGGTCGCGCCCGAGGAGTTCGTCTGCATTCTGGGAGCGTCCGGATGCGGCAAGAGCACGCTGCTGTCGCTGGTCGCCGGGCTGGACCGGCCGACGCTGGGCACGATCGACGTCGGCGGAGCGCGGGTGGGCCTGATGTTCCAGGAGCCCGCGCTGTTCCCATGGCTGACCGTCGCCGGCAACGTCGAGCTGGCCCTGCGCACCCGCGGAGTGCCGAAGGCCGAACGCCGGCGGCGGGCGGCCGAGCTGCTGGCGGCCGTGCATCTCGACGGCTTCGGCAGGAAGCGGCCGCACGAGCTGTCCGGCGGGATGCGCCAGCGCGTGGCCATCGCCCGGGCCCTCGCCCAGGACAGCGACGTGCTGCTGATGGACGAGCCGTTCGGCGCGCTCGACGCGATGACCCGTGACCTGCTCCACGACGAGCTGGAACGCATCTGGTCCGAGCGTTCCCTGACCGTGCTGTTCGTCACGCACAACGTGCGGGAGGCCGTACGGCTCGGCGACCGCGTCGTCCTGCTGTCCAGCCGTCCCGGCCGCGTGGTCGAGGAGTTCCCCGTGCCGCTAGATCGCCCCCGGCGCATCGACTCCGGCGAGGTCGCGGCCCTCGCGGGACGGATCACCGATCGGCTGCGCGAGGAGGTCGGCCGTCATGGATCATGACATCCGGAAGAGCGGTTCACCGGCCGGAACCGACGTGCTCGACCGTCAGATCGCGGGGCTGGACGCCCTGGAGATGGCGGCGCGCTCCCGTCCCGGCCTCCTGCGGCGGCTGTGGGCCTCGGTGTGGCCGGTCCTCGCCGCGGTGGCCATCGCGATCGGCGTCTGGGAACTCGTCGTCCTCAGCGGCTGGAAGCCGACGTACGTCCTGCCCGGGCCGGCGCAGGTCTTCCCCCAGCTGGGCAAGGATCTGAGCGAGTCGTCGTTCTGGGCGGGGCTGGGCCTGACCATGCGCCGGGCCGTGGTCGGGTTCGCGCTCGCGATCCTCGTCGGGGCGGTGATCGGCGCCGTGGTGTCGCGCGTGCGGTTCCTGCGGGTGGCGTTCGGATCGCTGATCACCGGGCTGCAGACGATGCCGTCGATCGCCTGGTTCCCGCTCGCCATCCTGCTGTTCCAGCTCAGCGAGAGCGCGATCATGTTCGTGATCGTGCTCGGCGCGGCGCCGTCGATCGCCAACGGCCTGATCGCGGGCGTCGACTACACGCCGCCGATCCTGCTGCGGGCGGGGAAGATCCTGGGACTGCGCGGCTTCGCGCTGTACCGGCATCTGATCCTGCCCGCGTCGCTTCCGGCGTTCGTGACCGGGCTCAAGCAGGGCTGGGCGTTCGCGTGGCGCAGCCTGATGGCGGGCGAGCTGCTGGTGATCATCGGGCATCACACGTCGCTCGGCGTCCGCCTGGAGTACGCCCGCGAGAACATCGACGCACCCGACATGATCGCGATAATGATCGTGATCCTGGTGATCGGCATCGTGATCGACCGGCTGTTCTCCGCCGCCGACCGCACCCTGCGCGCCCGGCGCGGCCTCGACCCGTCCTGAACCGGCCAAGAACCGAGTATTCACCGATCGCCCATTCCGTAGCAGCCGAATCCATGACATCGTCCACGCCGTAACCTCAAGTTTGATCAAGAGGAGGCACGCCCGTGCGGGTTCGTGTCCTTGGCGTGGCCGCGATGATGCTGCTGGTGGGGGCCGGAACGGCCGCCGCCGATGACGCACATCCGTCGCTGCGATTCGCCGTATCGTTCCCCTCATCCCTCCGGCAGGCCGCCGCGGACGGCCGCGTGTACGTCGTGGTCTCCCGCAAGGACACGTCCGAGCCGCGCGAACAGATCGACATCACCGGCGGCGTGCCCTTCTGGGGCCGGGACGTCGACGGCCTGCGGCCCGGACGCACCGCGTACGTCGACGGCCAGGCGTACGGCTATCCCCTGGAGCGGCTGCGCGATCTGCCGTCGGGGCGGTACACGGTGCAGGCGTTCTTCAACGTGTACACGACGTTCCACCGCGCCGACGGCTCGACCGTGAAGCTCCACATGCCATGCGGCGACGGACAGGATCTGTTCAACTCGCCCGGCAACATGTACGGAACGCCGCAGACGATCGACGTCGCGCCGAGGCGCTCCGGGACGATCCGGCTGGACCTGGACCACCTGATCACGCCCGCCGAGCCGGTGCCGGCCGGCGGCACCTGCCAGCAGGGCAACCCGGCGGACACGCCCCACGTCAAGCACATCAAGATCCTCAGCCCGTCCCTGTCGAAGTTCTGGGGACAGCCGATGTACGTCGGCGCGAACGTGCTCCTGCCCGCCGACTACGACACCTCCGGGAACACGCGGTACCCCGTCGAGTACCACTTCGCGCACTTCACGACGAACGCGCCGCACGGGTTCCGCGAGGACCAGGGCAACGCCTTCTCCAAGTGGTGGATGTCGGGGAGCGCACCCCGGTTCATCAGCGTCGAGGTCCGCGAGGAGAACCCCTTCTACGACTCCTCGTACGTGGTGAACTCCGCGAACCTCGGCCCGTACGGCGACGCCACGACCAAGGAGCTGATCCCGGCGATCGACGCCGGGTTCCGCACGATCGCGGCGCCCTGGGCGCGGATCACGGCGGGCGGCTCGACGGGCGGCTGGGAGGCCCTCGCGAGCCAGGTGTTCTATCCGGACGTGTACGGCGGGACGTTCGCGGGCTACCCGGACCCGGTCGACTTCCACCGTCACCAGATCGTCAACGTCTACGGCGACGCGAACGCCTACGACACGATCCGCGACTGGGACCGTACGCCCCGCCCGGACAGCCGGAACGTCGCCGGCGACACCAACTACGTGATGGCCCAGGAGAACCTCTGGGAGCTGGCGCGCGGCGACCGTGACCGGTCCGGGGGCGCCTGGGCGATCTGGGAGGCGGTGTACGGCCCGCAGGGCGCGGACGGCTATCCGGCACTCGCCTGGGACAAGCGGACGGGCGCGATCGATCCCGCCGTCGCCGCGCGGTGGAAGCCGATGGATCTGAGCGCCAAGCTCGCCGCCGAGTGGCCGACGCTCGGCCCGAAGCTCCAGGGCAAGGTCTACGTCTACGTCGGCGACACCGACACCTACTTCCTCAACGACGCCGTGCAGCTGCTGCAGCAGACCCTCGACGCGCGAACGTCGCCCACCGCGGACGCGACGTTCGTGTACGGCCGCGCCAAGCAGCACGGCTGGTCGCCGTACACCGCGCAGGACTGGTTCACGGTCTACGCCGACTACATCGCCCGTCATGCCCCGGCCGGCGCCGACGTCCGCGCCTGGCGCGGCCCGGCGGCCAAGGCCCGGCTGAACCCCTCCGGCGGCGTCATCATGCCCCCGGAGAAGTCGGTCGGTCTCCCCCGCTGACCGCTCTTCCCTGCTGAACGACGACGGTCCCGCGCCGGAGGACTCCGGCGCGGGACCGTGCATTCTCAGCCCGCCAGTACGGCGTCAGACCGCCGGCGCGGGGCCGGGCCCCGCCTCGATGTCGTCGAGGGTCTCGGCGAGCCGCTCGGGTGCCTTCTTGATCGAGCTGAGCGGAGTGGCGATGTCCTCCAGGGACGCCCCCTCGCATTTCACGCCGAAGATCGCGGCGACGACTCCGGCGATGCCCATGACGCCCGCCGCGATGAGATAGGCGATGAACAGCTTGCCCCGGTCCGGGTGGTCCTGGTCGCCGATCAGAGAACCGAAGATCGTCGGACCGAGCGCCCCGAAGACCTGGGCGATCGCGAAGAACAGCGCGATCGCCTGGGAACGCAGCTCCATCGGGAAGATCTCGCTCACGGTGAGGTAGCCGGAGCTGGCCGCCGCCGAGGCGATGAAGAAGATCACCGTCCACAGCGCCGTCTGCGTGAACGCCGTCAGGGAGCCGATCTTGAACAGGTAGCCGCTGACCGCGAGGAGCGCGCCGGACACGAGGTACGTCCCGGCGATCATCTGCTTGCGGCCGATCGTGTCGAACAGCCGACCGATCAGCAGCGGGCCCAGGAGATTCCCGGCCGCGAAGGCGAAGAAGTACTTCGCCACGTCGTGGTCGGACACCCCGTAGAAGTGCTTGAGCACGAGGCCGTACGTGAAGAAGATCGCGTTGTAGAGGAACGACTGGCTGATCATCAGCGTGGCGCCGAGGACCGACCGCGAGGGGTACTGCCGGAACAGGATCCGCGCGACCTGGAGGAACGACACCGACTCCTGCGGGCGCACCTCGATGTACTTGTCGGGGTCGACCGGCTCGAGGGTCTTGCCGGAGGCCTCGACCTCGCGTTCGATCTGCGCGACGGTCCTCTCCGCCTCTTCCGCCTGCCCGTGGGCGAGTTGCCAGCGGGGGCTCTCCGGGAGCGTGCGCCGCAGCCCCCAGATCGCCAGGCCGAGGATCGGGCCGATGAAGAAGCCGACCCGCCAACCCCAGTTGTCGGGGAGGATGTCCTTGTTGAGAAGGATGTACTCGCTCAGCGACGCGATGATCGCGCCGAACCAGTAAGTGCCGCTGACCGCCAGATCGACCCGGCCGCGGAAGCGCGCCGGGATCAGTTCGTCGATCGCGGAGTGGATCGCCGCATACTCGCCGCCGATGCCCATTCCGGCGATGAAGCGCAACGCCAGGAAGCTCGCGTAGTTGAACGAGAACGCGGTCAGTCCGTTGGCGACGAGGTAGAGCCCGAGAGTGGCGATGAACAGCTTGCGCCGTCCGAGCTTGTCGGAGAGCCGGCCGAACACCAGCGCGCCGACCACCTCACCGATCAGGTAGATGGTCGCCGAGAACCCCACCTCTTGCGAGGTCAGGTGCAGGGTTCCAGCGTGTTGCAGGACTGGTCCGACGATGCTGGCGATTTGGATTTCCAGCCCGTCGAGCACCCAGGCCACCCCGAGGGCGGCGATCATCCGGGTGTGAAAGCGTGACCAGGGCAGCCTATCGATCCGCGCGGGTACGAGGCTTCGCACGGTGGGCTGCAGCGGGGGAGCGCCCACGTCGTCTCCTTTGTGGTTGCATACCGTCAGGATGCGATCACGGTAGAAAGCCGTCACGACGCAGTGAAGGGATTGCGGACAGATCTGAGGTTCCGGGAGCGGTTCAGCGCTTCCCACCCGCTAAGCGCTAATAGTCACCGCATATGCATATTGCGGTGACTCGCGACATATACCCGATATGTACGGACGGGTGGACACCCGCCGCCGCGAACCACGGCTCAACGACCGCACGGATCAGAGGCGGATCACAGACCGTCGGAGATCCGGCCCACCGGAGGCAGCCCGGGAGGCGTCGGCTCGCCGGGCGGGAGGCTGGGCCCGCCCGGCGGCGGCACGATGATGGGGGGCTTGGGCCCCTTCTTCGCGCCCTTGCTGACGTAGATGGTGACCGTCTCGCCGGGCTCGACCGACGCGCCCGCACCGGGCGAGGTACGCGCGACGGTGCCCTTGGGGTACGTGTCGGAGTCGACGCGCGGCCCGAAGCTCACGTCGAAGCCCGCCGCGGTCAGCCGGGAGGCGGCGTCCGACGGGCTGAGGCCGAGCACGTCCGGGACGTGGACGCGGTCCTCACCGGAGCCCTCGCTGTAGTAGTCGCCCGGCGGGCTGTGGAAGTCGTGCTCGGGCACGTCCTCCAGCGCGCCGAGCATCGTCTGCCGCCAGATGGGCGCGGGGATGTCCGCGCCGAACACCTCGCCGTAGCAGCGCCCGCCCAGGCAGACGTCCCGCAGGGGATGCCGGTAGCCGCCGCGCGGGTCGCCGACCCAGACCGCGCTCGCCAGGTCGGGCGTGTACCCGGCGAACCAGGCCGACGAGAACCCGTCGACGGTGCCGGTCTTGCCCGCGGCGGGACGGCCGATGCCCATGCCGGCCGCCGTGCCCTTGGTGAGCACGCCCTGCAGCACGTGGTTGACCGCGTCGGCGACGCCCTTGTCGATCGCCTGGTGGCAGCCGGCGCTCGGAACCTTCAGCTCGTGGCCGGCCGTGTCGGTGATCTTCGACAGGACGATCGGCTTGCAGTACTCACCGCGCGCCGCGAACGCCGCGTACGCCGCCGCCAGGCGCACCGGCGAGACCGTGTTGAAGCCCAGCGTGAACGAGGGGTACTGCTGCAGCGCGGAACCGTCGGCGCGCCGCATGCCGAGCTTCTCGGCCATCTTGACCGTGTCGCAGAGGCCGACCTGCTTCTCCAGCTTCAGGAAGAACGTGTTGACCGAGTGCCAGGTGCCGGTGACGAGGCTGAACGTCCGGCCGCCCTCGCCGTCGCCGGCGTTGCCCAGCGACTGGTCGGAGTTCACCGATCGTCCGTCGCAGTCGCGGAACCCGGTCGGGGTGAAGTGGTCGGGGGCCATGAGGCGGTGACCGAACGCCATGCCTTGGTCCAGGGCGGCCGCCAGCGTGAAGATCTTGAAGGTGGATCCGGCCTGCATGCCGATGCTGGTGCCGTGGTCGGAGTCGGCGGCGAAGTTGACCCAGGTCTTGCCCCGCTGCTCGCCGGGCCCAAGTTTCCGGTCGACGGCCATGGCCTTGATCTGGCCGGTGCCCGGCTCGACGAGCGCCTCGGCGGCCGCCTTGTGGCTGGAGTTCTTCGGCGGTACGTAGTGGTCGACCGCGCGCTGCGCGGCCCGCTGCATCCGGGGGTCCAGGGTCGTCCGGATGGTCAGCCCGCCCTGCTGGAGCAGTCGCTGCCGCTGCTTGGCGGTGGCGCCGAAGGCCGGATCGTCGAGGATCTCACGTTCGACGTAGTCACAGAAGAACGGCGCGGAGCTCTCCACGCAGCCGTTCGGGGTCGACGTGACGTGCAGGTTCAGGGGCGCCCGCTGGGCGGCCGACACGGTGGCGGCCGGCAGCCAGCCGAGCTCGCGCATGCGGTCCAGCACGGTGTTGCGCCGCTGGGTGGCCAGGCTCGGGTTGACCGTCGGGTCGTAGGCGTACGGGTAGCGGACGATGCCGGCGAGGAGCGCGGCGTCGGGGAGGGAGAGCTCGGTGGCGGGCTTGCCGAAGTAGTGCCGGGAGGCGGCCTCGATGCCGTACGCGCCGCCGCCGAAGTAGGCGATGTTGAGGTATCGCTCGAGGATCTGGTCCTTGGTGAGCTGCTTCTCGATCGCCACGGCGTAGCGGAGCTCGCGGAGTTTCCGGGCGGGCGTCTCCGCCCGAGCCTGCTGGCGTTCCGCGTCGTTGTCGGCGGTCTCGATGAGAAGGTTCTTGATGTACTGCTGGGTGATGCCCGACCCGCCCTGCGTCACCTGCCCGGCCGCGAGGTTGCTGGCGAGGGCGCGCACCGTGCCCTTGAAATCGAGTCCGCCGTGTTCGTAGAAGCGGCTGTCCTCGATGGCGAGGATCGCCCTGCGCATGACGGGCGCCACCTTGGTCAGGGGCACGTCCATGCGGTTCTCGTAGTAGAACGTCGCGAGTTTCGACCCGTCGGCGGCCAGGATCACCGAGCGCTGCGCGACCGGCGGGGTGCGCAGATCGCCGGGGATGCCCTCGAACCAGTTCGCGCCGTCACGCGCGCCGATGCAGCCGACCCCGACGGTGGAGAAGGCGATCAGCGCCACCAGCACCCCGGCGATGACACCGCCGCCCGCGAGACGCCCGATGATTCCCATGGCGTCTCGCTGCGGGCTACCCCCAGATGGCACGGGGTCAGCGTACGACGAACCGGCCCCAGACGGATCTCACTGCCCTAACAAAACACCACTGAATGCCCCCATATGAGGCGAATGCCACACATATCACGCTCAGTCCGGGAGCCACGGCCAGAAGAACGGCAGGCCCTTGATGATGGGGCGCGACCTACGGCCGTCCGGTTCGCGCGGCTCCGTCCCATCCTGATCCTCGGCCGCGTCCTTGTCCTTCTTGTCTTTGTCCTTGTCCTTGTCCTTGTCCTCCTCGCCGTTCCCCTTCCGGAAGTAGTCCCCGGGCGGGCCGTGGAAGCCGTGCTCCGGGACTCCGCGCAGCGCGGCCTCCATCGTCTCCCGCCAGATCGGCGCGGGCACGTCCGCGCCGAACACCTCCCCGTAGCAGGCCTCCCCCAGGCACACGTCGCGCAGCGGATGCTTGTATCCGCCCCGCGGGTCGCCGACCCACACGGCGCTGGCCATGTCAGGGGTGTAACCGGCGAACCAGGCGGCCGAGAAGTTGTCGACCGTCCCCGTCTTGCCTGCCGCCGGCCGCCCGATGTCGTTGCCCTTGGCGGTGCCCTTGGTCAGCACCCCCTGGAGCACGTGGCTGACCGCGTCGGCGACGCCCTTGTCGATGGCCTGGTGACATTTGGCGGGGGGCACCGGCAGCGGTCCGGTCGGCCCGTCGATCCGGGTGATCGCGATCGGGCGGCAGTAGCGGCCGCGCGCCGCGAACGCCGCGTACGCGGCCGCGAGCCGCAGCGGCGAGACGGTGTTGAACCCGAGCGTGAACGACGGGTACTGCTCCAGCTTCTCCCCGGTGGCCCGGCGCATGCCCAGGCGATTGGCCATCTTGTACGTCGCGCACAGCCCGACCTCGCGCTCCAGCGTGAGGAAGAAGGTGTTCACCGAATGCCAGGTGCCGGTCACGAGCGTGAACTTCTTCCCGCCCTCCCCGTCGGCCGCGTTGCCGAGGGAGACGCGGGGGTCGCCGACCCGGTTCCCGGCGCAGTTCCGGAAGCCCGTGGGGACGAACGACTTCGGCGCGTCGAGCTCGTCCCCGAACGCCATGCCCTTGTCCAGCGCCGCCGCCAGGGTGAACACCTTGAACGTCGACCCCGCCTGCATGCCCAGGCTGGATCCGTGGTCGGCGTCGGCGGCGAGGTTCACCCACAGGGTGCCCCGCTTGGTGCTGTCGCCCATCTTCCGGTCGACGGCCATGGCGGTGATCTCGCCCGTCCCCGGCCGGACGAGAACCTCGGCGGCCGCCTTACCCGACTTGTTGTTGGGCGGTACGTAGTGGTTCAGGGCACGTTGGGCGGCTTTCTGCATACCGGGTTCGAGCGTCGTATGGATCCGCAGACCGCCCCGCTGCAACAGGAACCGGCGTTCCTGTGCCGTCTTGCCGAACGCCCGGTTGGCCAGGATCTCCCGCTGGACGTAGTCGCAGAAGAACGGCGCCGAGCTCTCCACGCACCCGTTCGGCGTGCCGGTGATCCGCAGCCCGAGCGGCAGGGCCTTCGTCTCCGTGACCTGCTGCGGCGTGATCACCTTCAGTTGCGCCATGCGATCGAGGACGGTGTCGCGGCGTTCCCGGCCGCGCATCGGGTGCAGGTTCGGGTTGTACGTCTGCGGCGCCCGTACGATCCCCGCGAGCGTCGCCGCCTGGACGAGGGTCAGGTCGGCGGCGTGCACCCGGAAGTAGTGCCGGGCGGCCTCCTCCACGCCGTACGCGCCGTCGCCGAAATAGGCGATGTTGAGATACCGCTCGAGGATCTGGTCCTTGGTGAGGTGATTCTCCAGGGCGACGGCGAGCCGCAGCTCGCGCAGTTTGCGGACCGCGGTGGGCTCGAGCGCCTCCCGGCGGGCCGTGGCGGTGGTCGCCGTCTCGGCGAGGGCGTTCTTGACGTACTGCTGGCTGAGCGTGGAACCGCCCTGGATGACGGTGCCCGCGCTGAGGTTGGCGACCAGCGCCCGGACGATACCCTTCGCGTCGAGCGCCCCGTGGTGGTAGAAGCGGCTGTCCTCGATGGCGATGATCGCCTGGCGCATGATCGGGGCGACCTTGTCGAGCGGCACCTCGACGCGGTTCTCGTAGTAGAACGTCGCGAGCTTCGACCCGTCGGCGGCCAGGATGACCGACCGCTGCGGAAGCACCGGGGAGATCAGCGCGTGGGGCAGCGTCTCAAAGGTGTGCCTGGCCTTCTTCACGCCCAGACCGGCGGGCAGCGCGACCTGCAGCACGATGACGGCCGACAGCACGCCCGTGACGACCCCGGCGATCAGCAGATCCGAGATCCGCGCCGATCGCCCCCGTGAATCCTCCCCCACAATTCGCGGTCATCCCCATACACACGGTCACCGGAAACCTGTAAGGCGAATCACGACAGCTTACGGACCGCCCGTATGGAGGCTATTCGGCGTCTTCTCGCCGCTGGACGCGGTCGTGGAAGCGCCGGGCGGCGGCGCGCAGCTCGGCCTCGGGGTCGCGGCCCTCCTCGCGGAGGCGCCGGACGAGCGCGAACAGGTCCGCGCCGACCTCGTCGTCGGTGAACAGCTCCTCCGGCATCCCCGCCTTGGCGGCACGCCGCTGCAGCTGGGCGGCGAGCGAGAGCGCGGGCTGCGCCATCGGAACGCCCTGGAAGATCGACGCGCCCTCGCCCCGCTCGGCCGACTTGATCTTGTCCCAGTTGGCGTTGACCTCATCGGCGTCCGCGACCGTGACGTCGCCGAACACGTGGGGATGCCGGCGGACGAGCTTCTCGACGATGCCCTCGGCCACGTCGTCCACGGTGAAGTCCGGTGACACCTCCGCGTGGAACGCCACCTGCATCAGGACGTCGCCGAGCTCCTCGCGCAGCGCCTCCAGGTCACCGCCCTCGATCGTGTCGACGACCTCGTACGCCTCCTCCAGCAGGTACGGCGCGAGGGAGGCGTGCGTCTGCTTGCGGTCCCAGGGGCACTCGCGCCGCAGCGTCTCCATGACGGCGACGAGGTCGAGGAACCGCGCGCCGGGCAGGTCGTACGCGCCCTGGACGACCTCGACCTGCGGCGGCTCGTCCAGCCCGACGAGGATCGAGCCGACCGAACGCATCAGCGTCTCGTCGCCCTCGGGGTCGGCCAGCCACACGACCGTCCCGGACGACGCCTCGCGGACGAGGGCGGCGGCGTCCGGCTCGGTGACCTCGACCTCCACGCCGGCCTGCCGGACGTACGGCAGCTGCGGGTGCTCGGCCGTGCCGGTGAGCACCCGGTCGGCCGAGCGCAGGGCCTCCCAGGCCGGCCAGGTCAGCTGCCCCGGCGCGACCCGCGGCGAGGCCGCGAGGAAGATCAGGCCTGGCACGAGTTCCCGCCGGTCGCGCTGGGCGTGCCGGAATCCGGCTTGGACAGGGTGGGGCAGACCGGGCCGAGCGACATGCGCTGGAAGTCGAAGGAGCCGTAGCGCGGGTTCACGTCGAGCTTGAGGCGGCGCCCCGCCCGCTGGTAGCTGCCGGCGACCTGCTGCAGCGCCTGCTGCTGCGACTGCTGGTCGGTCGCGGTCGTCACGCCGTACCGCTGCATGACCGCCTGGCGGAGCAGGACCGACTTGGCGTAGTCGCGGCTGTACGTGATCGGGAGGCCCTGGGCGACGACGTTGGCGTCGAGCGTCGCCATGCCGCCGTTGCGCGCGATGAGCGCGTCGACCTGGCCGCCGCTGACGCTCACGCCGCCGCTACGGGCGACCTCCTCCCAGACCCTCATGTCGACGAGCTGGTAGAGGGCGCTGCGCTGCGGCGACGACGGGTCGAAGGGCACCTGCTGCCCCTGCGCCTGGGCCTGCTGGGCGATCTGCTGCGCGGCCGGGTACTTCGGCAGTTCCTTGGACCACTCGTCGACCGTCTTGTTGAGCTTCGCGACCGTGATGCGGTCGTTGCCGACGATGGCCGCCGCGCCGGTCTTGAGGGGGCCGCAGGCGGTCAGCGCGGCACCGGCGAGCACCGCGCTCAGAGTGATGGTGAACGGCTTTCGGAACACAGAGCGTCCTTCTCATTCGTCGTCCGCGGCCCGGAGGCCGCGGGTACGTCCGGCACCGGGGATCTCTTCGCCCCGGCTCGTCATCTGGCCACGGGATCCGCGAGGAACAGCGCCTCCACCAGGTCGGTACACCATTTCAGCAGCTCCTGATCGCGCAGCGGGCGCCCGCCCAGCGGAGCGGTCTTGGGCACCGGCACCAGCAGCGTATTGGTCGCCGTCTTCAGGATGCTCTTCGGGTACAGGCGCTGCAGCCGTACGGTCCGCGAATCGGGCAGGCTGACCGGCGAGAACCGGATGTGGTTGCCCTGGAGGGTGACGTCCGTCAGGCCGCCCCGGCGGGCGAGGGCGCGGAAGCGCGCGACCTCCAGGAGGTTCAGCACCGGCACGGGCGGGGCTCCGAAACGGTCCGCCAGCTCGTCGCGGACGGCGGCGATCTCGTCGTCGTTCTGGATCGCCGCGATCCGGCGGTACGCCTCGAGCCGCAGCCGCTCGCCGGGGACGTACTCGTGCGGGATGTGCGCGTCGACCGGCAGCTCGACCTTGACCTCGGGCGTCTCGGGGACGCCCTCCTCGCGCAGCTCGCGCACGGCCTCGCCGACCATGCGGACGTACAGGTCGAAGCCGACCCCGGCGATGTGCCCGGACTGCTCGGCGCCGAGGACGTTGCCGGCCCCGCGGATCTCCAGGTCCTTCATTGCCACGAACATGCCCGCGCCCATCTCGGTGTGCTGGGCGATCGTCGCGAGCCGCTCGTGGGCGGTCTCGGTCAGCGGCACCTCGGGCGGGTAGAGGAAGTAGGCGTACGCGCGTTCGCGGCCCCGGCCGACGCGCCCGCGCAGCTGGTGCAGCTGCGACAGGCCGTACATGTCGGCACGGTCCACGATCAGGGTGTTGGCGTTCGGGATGTCCAGGCCGCTCTCCACGATCGTGGTGGCGACGAGGACGTCGTACTCCTTCTCCCAGAAGTCGACCATGATCTTCTCGAGCTGGTGCTCGTTCATCTGGCCGTGCGCGACGCCGACCCGGGCCTCCGGGACCAGCTCGGCGAGGTGCTTGGCGACCTTGTCGATCGAGCGCACCCGGTTGTGCACGAAGAAGACCTGGCCCTCGCGGAGCAGCTCCCGCCGGATGGCCGCGGCGATCTGCTTGTCGTCGTACGGCCCGACGAACGTCAGGACGGGGTGCCGCTCCTCCGGCGGCGTGAGGATCGTCGACATCTCCCGGATGCCGGTGAGCCCCATCTCCAGGGTGCGCGGGATCGGCGTGGCCGACATGGCCAGCACGTCGACCTGGGTGCGCATCTCCTTCATGCGCTCCTTGTGCTCGACGCCGAACCGCTGCTCCTCGTCGATGATGATCAGGCCGAGGTCCTTGAACCGGGTCTCCGGCGACAGCAGCCGGTGGGTGCCGATGACGAGGTCGACGGCACCGTCGGCGACGCCGCGCAGCGTCTCGGCGACCTCCTTGTCGGTCTGGAACCGGCTGACCGGCTTGATCACGACCGGGAAGGCGGCGAATCGCTCGGTGAACGTCGACAGGTGCTGCTGGACCAGCAGCGTCGTCGGGACCAGCACGGCGACCTGCTTGCCGTCCTGCGCCGCCTTGAACGCCGCCCGCACGGCGATCTCGGTCTTGCCGTAGCCGACGTCGCCGCAGATGAGGCGGTCCATCGGGACCGGCTTCTCCATGTCGCCCTTGACCTCGTCGATGGCGGCCAGCTGGTCGGGCGTCTCGATGTACGGGAAGGCGTCCTCCAGCTCGCGCTGCCACGGGGTGTCCACCTGGAACGGATGCCCCGGCGACGCCTGCCGCGCGGAGTAGAGCCGGATCAGCTCGCCGGCGATCTGGCGGACGGCCTTGCGCGCCCGGCCCTTCTGCTTCTGCCATTCGGCGCCGCCGAGCCGGTGCAGGCTGGGCGCCTCGCCGCCGACGTAGCGGGTGACCTCGTCGAGCTGGTCGGTGGGCACGAACAGGCGGTCGCCCTTGGCGTACTCGATGATGAGGTACTCGCGGGTGGCGCCCTGCACGGTCCGGCTGGCCATCTCGACGTACCGGCCGACGCCGTGCTGCTCGTGCACGATGTAGTCGCCGGGGGTGAGCTGCAGCGGGTCGACGCCGCCGCGCCGCCGCGACGGCATCCGCCGCATGTCCTTGGTCGAGGACTTCTGCCCGGACAGGTCGGTCTCGGTGAGCACGGCGAGCTTCACGTCGTCCCAGACGAAGCCGTGCTCGAGAAGGCCGCAGGAGACGTTGACGATCGCGGGATCCGGCGCCCCGTCCAGATCGACGATCTTCGCGCCGAGGCCCTCCTCGCGGACGACCTCGGCCAGCCGCTCGGCCGGACCGTGGCCCTCGGTGACCAGGACGACCCGCCACTCCTCGTGAATCCAGCCCTTGACGTCGGCCATCACCCGCTGGGTGTCGCCCCGGTAGGACTCCGCCGCGCGGGCCCCGATCCGCAGCGCACCGCCGCCGTCCTCGTCCGCGGTGTCGTCGGCGGCGATCTCGGTGAGCTCGCCCGTGGCCGCGGAGTACTCGCGCCGGGTCGGGCCGGTGCCCGCCGACTCCGCGCTCGCGAACGGGGTGATCGTCCACCAGGCGAGGCCGAGCTCGGCCGTGTGGCCGCGGACCTCGTCGAGGGTCTTGTACGCGGCCGCGCCCAGGTCGATCGGCGCCTCCCCGCCCGCCGCCGCGTTGACCCAGGAGGCCTCCAGGAACTCCTGGCTCGTGCTGACCAGCTCCGCGGCGCGGGTGCGGATGCGCTCGGGGTCGCAGACGACGACGGAGGAACCTGCTGGCAGCACATCGAGGAGCAGCTCCATGTGGTCGGCGAGGACCGGCGCGAACGCCTCCATGCCCTCGACGGCCGCGCCGTCAGCGATCTGCTCGAGGATCTCGGCGAGCGCCGGGTGCAGGCGGCCGAGGTCACGGGCGCGCTCGCGGACGGACGCGGTGAGCGGCAGCTCCCGGCACGGCGGCGCCCACAGCCCGTCCTGCGCGACCTCCAGCGAACGCTGGTCGGCCGCCTTGAAGTAGCGGATCTCCTCGACCTGGTCGCCCCAGAACTCCACCCGCAGCGGATGCTCCTCGGTGGGCGGGAACACGTCGAGGATGCCGCCGCGGACGGCGATCTCGCCGCGCTTCTCCACCAGGTCGACGCGGTGGTACCCGCCGTCGACGAGACGGCGCACGGCGTCGTCCAGCTCGACGTCGTCACCGGCCCGCAGGCGCACCGGCTCCAGGTCGCCGAGCCCGGACACGAGGGGCTGCAGAACCGCCCGGACGGGCGCGACGACGACCTGCAGCGGACCGGCCGCCGGGTCCTCCGGGTCGCCGTGGGCGAGCCGCCGCAGCACGGCGAGCCGCTGGCCGACCGTGTCCGAACGCGGCGACAGGCGCTCGTGCGGCAGCGTCTCCCAGGCCGGGAACTGCGCGACGGCGACGGGGTCGAGCAGGCTCGTCAGGGCCGCGGTGAGATCCTCGGCCTCCCGGCCGGTCGCGGTGACCATCAGGACGGTGCGTCCACGCTCCCGGGCGAGCGCGGCGCCCAGGACCGGGCGCAGCGCGGGCGGCGCGACGAGGTCCAAGTGGGCGTCGGCGCTCCCCAGGGCACGGGCGAGTGCGGGATCGGCGGCGGCGACGTCGAGCAGTCCGGAAAGCGTCATGGGCTCATCAAGGGTGAGGCAGCGTGAAGGCCCGGAGAGTGATCTCACCCCGGGGTCCCCAGCCTACGCGCCACGCGTACCACACGCCGCCCGCGCCCCGTCCGAGCGGGTGTGAGCGGCGCGCGTCGTCTGGACTGAGGAGCGCCGGGAGCGCAGCGACCAGACGAGGGAGGACGGCGCGTGGGGCGCCGCGAACCGCGCTCGCGGAGCGAGTGCCATCGCGCGCCATCGGACACGACACGCACAATGCCGAATGTGGGCACGGAGAGCGAGCGGAGAGCTACGCTCCGGGGCGTGACCGAGCTGCGCACGCCGCCGACCTTCGACGGTGACCTCTTCCACGAACGCGTTCGCGAGTACGCCGAGGAGAGGCCCTTCGAGCGCCTGCACGTCCTCGACGCCGGGTGCGGACGGAAGGCCCCGCCCGAGCTGGGCGCCGTCGAGTGCCACGTCACCGGCGTCGACGTCGACCTGCCGGGCGTCCGCGCACGGGTGCGGGTCCGCCGTGACCTCGACGCCTGGCATCTGGGCGATCTGCGGACGGTGCCCATGCCGCCGCGCGTGTACGACGTCGTGCACGCCTCGTACCTGATCGAGCGGATCCCGCACGCCGAGCTGGTCCTCGACCGGATCGTCGCGGCGCTGAAGCCGGGCGGGCTGCTGCTCGTGCGGTTCCACGACCGCGACACCGCGTTCGGGCGGCTGGACCGGGTCGCGCCGCGGTGGCTGCGGTCCGTGCTCTGGCAGCGCGAGACCCCGCCGCAGGCGGTGTACGAACGGGTCGCGTCGCTGTCCGGGATGCGGGCGTACTGCCTCATGCGAGGCCTGATCATCACCGAAGAGCACACGTCCGCCGAGACGGTGACCAGGTCGGGGCTGGTCGCGACCATGCTGTGCCGGGCCCTGGCCGCCTTGTCCCGGAATCGCGTGACTTCGGCGTACAGCCAGGCGACGATGGTGATCCGCAAGCCGGAGAATCGCTACGCCCGCATCATCTGAGGTGACGCGGGCAGAGCGTAGAGTTCAATGGTCATCGGTCGAGAGACGATCGGAGCCTGCGTTGACGACGGAAGCCGGCGACCTACGCGACATGCCGAGCCTCACGCCCGGCCCGGCCGAGCTGGCCGACCTCGAACTGCTGCTGAACGGCGCGTTCCATCCGCTGACCGGTTTCCTCGGGGCGGTGGACGCGGCGACCGTGGCCGCCGCCGGGCGGCTGGCCGACGGCACGCCGTGGCCGGCGCCGGTCACGCTCGCGATCCCGGAGGACCTCGCCAAGGAGGAGCGGCTGGTCCTGGCCGACCCTGAGGGGGTGCCGGTGGCGGTCCTCCACGTGACGGAGACATGGAAGGACGCCGCCTCTCCGCCCGGGTTCCCGGAGGGTGATCCGCTCCGGACGTCGGCGACGACGTCGTGGCGGGCCGCCGGCCGGGTCGAGGCGCTGGGCGCTTCGGAGCACGGGCCGTTCCGCCGGCTGCGCCGGTCTCCGCACGAGGTGCGCGCCGAGCTGGCGGGAGCGACGACGCTGGCGATCGCGGCCCGCACGCCGCTGCACCGGCGGCACCTGGGCCAGTTGCGGCAGCTCGCCGAGAAGCTCGACGCGCGGCTGCTGCTGCTCCCGTTGATCGGCGAGGGGCACGACGACGCCCTCGTCCGTGCCGTGCTGGCCGTACGCCGGGAGCTGCCGGCCGACTCGCTCGTCGTCCCGGTGCCGTTGATCGAGCGGCCGGGCCGTGATCTGGCCCTCGCCGCTCACGTCGCCGCCGCGTACGGCGCCACGCACTTCTTCACGGCCGACTCCGAGGAGGCCGCCCCCGCCGGTGGCGCCGCGCTCGTGGTGGCGACCGGGGACCTGCCGATCGAGCTCGTCACGCCGGAGCCGTGGGCGTACGACGAGAGCGTCGAGGTGTGGCGGCCGCTGTCCAAGATCGAGGCCGACCACGCCCGGTCCGAGCCGACCGAGGCGGAGCTGGCCGCGCTGCTGGATCGCGGCGAGAAGATCCCCGAGTGGTTCACGCCGCCGGCGGTGGCGGAGGAGCTGCGCCGCGCGCACCCGCCGCGGCACGGGCGGGGCATCACCGTGTTCTTCACCGGGCTGTCCGGCTCGGGCAAGTCGACGATCGCGCGCGGGCTGGCGGACGCCCTCGTCGAGCGGGGCGGCCGCACGGTCACCCTCCTCGACGGCGACGTCGTGCGCCGGCTGCTGTCGGCCGGGCTGACGTTCTCCAAGGACGACCGCGACCTCAACATCCGCCGCATCGGGTACGTCGCCGCCGAGATCACCCGGCACGGCGGGGTCGCGATCTGCGCGCCGATCGCCCCGTACGCCGCGACGCGGGCGGAGGTGCGCCGCATGGTGAACGCCACGGGCGACTTCGTCCTCGTGCACGTGGCGACGCCCCTGGAGGAGTGCGAGCGCCGCGACCGCAAGGGCCTGTACGCGAAGGCGCGGGCCGGTCTCATCCCGGAGTTCACCGGGATCTCCGATCCGTACGAAGTGCCGGATGACGCCGAGCTCACTCTGGACACCACGGAGCTGACTCCGGAAGCGGCGGTGGAGCGGGTGCTCGACCTGCTGGTCGCCGGCGGCTGGGTGCGCTCAGAGTAAGAAACTAGTCACCGAGCGCACACCTCGCCCTTGCCTGGCGCGCGCTTGCCGTCACCGCATACTCTGAATGTCCGACTTTCCCGATTAAACGGGTAGGGCATACGGATGCACTTCGATTACCAGATGGCGCTCGGATCGTTCCTGGTGGCGATCGTCGTCGGGCTGACCGGCATGGGCGGCGGCGCCCTCATGACGCCGATGCTCACGGTCTTCTTCGGCGTGCCGCCCCTGACCGCAGTCTCCAGCGACCTCGTCGCCGCCGCCGTGATGAAGCCGGTAGGCAGCCTCGTCCACCTCCGCAAGGGCACGATCAACCTGCGTCTCGTCGCCTGGCTGTGCGCGGGCTCCGTGCCGACCGCGTTCTGCGGCGTGCTCCTCGCCCGGGCCCTCGGCCGCGGCAACAACGTCGAGAACGTCATCGAGATCGCGCTCGGGGTGGCCCTGCTCATCGCCGCCGCCGGCCTGACCATTCGCAGCTACCTGACGATGGCCGACCGCGGCCCCCGGCGCGCGGCGCGTCGCGCGGCGCCCGAGGAGGCCTCCGAGGCGGCCCCCTCGTCGATTTCCGTACGCCCGATCCCGACCATGCTGGTCGGAGCAGTGGGTGGCCTCGTGGTCGGCATGACCTCGGTCGGCTCCGGCTCGCTGATCATCGTGGCGCTGCTCGCCCTCTATCCCAAGCTCAGCGCGAACCGTCTCGTCGGCACCGACCTCCTCCAGGCCGTGCCCCTGGTCTGGGCGGCGGCCCTCGGCCACATCCTGTTCGGCGATTTCAAGCTGGCGGTCACCCTCGCGCTGCTGGTCGGCTCGATCCCCGGCGTCTTCCTCGGGTCCCTGGCGTCGTCCCGGGCACCGGGCGGCATCATCCGATGGGTGCTGGCGTTCGTCCTGCTGGCGTCGGCGCTGAAGATGTTCAACGTCGGCACCACCCCGATGGCGTGGGCGCTGGTCGCCGCGGTCGTCGGCGGTATCGCGGTCTGGTCGCTGCTGCGCACCTGGAACGGCCTGCGGCCGCTGCCGTTCCCGCGCGACGGCGCGGCGTCCGGCCGGGCGGTCCGGGCGGACCGCGAACCGGCACGTCCGTCCTCGGCCACCGACCTGTCCTCGGGCCGGTTGCGGTCCGGGTGACCGGATCCGGTCAGAGACGCCTCGCGAGGCGACACTCGAACCAGGGCGGCGCGGACGCATCCGCGCCGCCCTGACGCATCTCAGCGACGACGGCGGCACCGTGGACGGGCCCATCGGGGCCCTTTCATGCGCGCTCCGGTGCGCCGCGCCCCGGGGTGATCGTCCGTACGGTGGGGGCGTGGACCTGACGCGGGCACGCCATCGGATCACGGCGGTCCCGCCGTGGGCGAGGGAGCCGGCCCTGTGCGCGGTCGTCGCGGCGGCGACCGCCTACCGCATCGGCACGGCGACGCCGGACCCGGGCGGCCGCACCCCGGACACGGCGGCGTACGGCATCGGGCTGGCGATGGCGCTGACCCTGCTCCTGCGCGGCCGCCGGCCGGCCCTGACGATCGGCGTCGTCTCCCTACTCTGGTTGATCTACCACGTGGCGGACTATCCGGGCGGAGCGCCGGCCGTCCCGGTGTGGGTCGCCCTCTATTCGGCCGCCGCCGCCCCTCGCCGTTGGGCGGCCCTCTCCCTCGCGGGCTGGACGATCGTGTCCGACGCCCTCGCCCGGACCAAGCACAGCGGCGTCGGCCTGTTCGACGCCGCGCTGGACGGGTCGACGGTGGTGTTCGTCGCCGCGCTCCTGCTGGGCGACGCCGTGCGCAGCCGCCGTGCCCGGCGGGCCGAGTTCGAGGCGCGGCTGGCGCTCCTCGCCGCGCACCGGGACCAGGCCGCCGCCCAGCGCCTCGCCGAGGAGCGGATCCGCATCGCCCGCGAACTCCACGACGTGTCCGCCCACACCATCGCCGTCATCAACGTGCAGGCGAGCGTGGCCGCGGAACTGCTGACCGAGGCGCCCGCCCAGGCGCGGGAGGCGATCGAGGCGGTACGGCGCGCCGGCGGTGAGGCGCTGGCCGAGCTGCGGGCGACCGTCGGGGTCCTGCGGCAGCCCGGTGAGGACGACGTGGAGCCCCCCGCCCCCGGAATCGACCGGCTCGAGGACCTGGCGCGGGCGGTCGGCGCCGGCGGCCCCCGCGTCGAGGTGCGGGTCGAGGGCGAGCGCCGCCCGCTGTCGCGCCTGGTGGAGTTCACGGCCTACCGGATCGCGCAGGAGGCGCTCACGAACGCGCTGCGCCACGCCGACGCCGACCTGGTGGAGATCCTGGTCCGGTACGACGACGGGGGCCTCGCCCTCGAAGTGCGCGACGACGGCGGCCACGACGACCGCGCGACCGGAAGCACCCGGCCAGACCACGGCGACCGCACGGCCGGACTCGTCCCGCCAGGCCACGAAGACCGCGCGACCGGGCACGCCGAGCCTGGCGAACCCGCGACGCGGTGTGCCGGGCGAGACCACGAATGGCACGCCGAGCCGGGCCACGGCCTGCGCGGCATGGCCGAGCGGGCGGCCGGTCTGGGCGGCCGGTTCACCGCCGGCCCATTCCAGTGGCCCGACGGAAGAGGGGGCTTCCAGGTACGCGCCTGGCTACCGGACGAGGAGACGACGTGACCGCCCAGGTCCGTTCCGCCGGGGACGACATGACCGTTCAGGCGTCCGCCTGGCCGCCGGACGAGGAGACGACGTGACGATCCGGGTGCTGCTGGCCGATGACCAGACGCTGGTCCGGGCGGGCTTTCGCATCCTCCTGGAGCGAGCGGACGACATCGAGGTGGTCGCGGAGGCAGCCGACGGGGAGGAGGCGGTCGCACTGACCCACGCCCACCGCCCCGACGTGGTCCTCATGGACGTGCGGATGCCCGGCACCGACGGGCTGGCGGCGACCCGGAGGATCCTGGCCGACGAGCGCGCGCCGGACGTGAAGGTGATCGTCCTGACGACCTTCGACCTGGACCGATACGTCTTCAGCGCGCTGCACGCGGGCGCGAGCGGGTTCCTCCTCAAGGACATCGAACCGGAGACTCTGCGGCAGGCGGTGCGCACCGTGTTCGCCGGTGACGCGCTCCTCGCGCCCCAGGTCACCCGCCGATTGATCGCGTCGTTCGCGGGACGGGCGGGAGGGCCGGCGTTCGACCCGGACCTGTGGACCGCCCTCACCGACCGGGAACGCCAGGTCGTGTCGCTCGTGGCCGAGGGACTGACCAACCAGGAGATCGGGGTGCGGCTGACGATGAGCCCGGCGACCGCCAAGACCCACGTCAACCGGGCGATGGCGAAGCTGGGAGCACGGGATCGCGCCCAGCTCGTGGTGTTCGCCTACCGGGCGGGAATGGCGGGCTGGTTCCCGGGCGTACCACCCCAGAACTAGCCCTTCTACCGCGACCGCGATATCGGGGCGCGACGCCGAGCGGATGCCTGATTCGCCGGTGAGCCGGCGCCAGTGAACGAGTAATGATTCAGCCGCCGATGCTGATGGGCGGGGGCTCGACCGCCCGGTCGCCGCCGGCGACGAGCGGGGACCGGCGGGGTCGTTCGAATGTCCGGCCAACTTCTTCCCGGGACTCTTCCAGTCCGGCAAACCGGGGTTAATCATCCGTACCGGGAACGCCGTGCACCGTCGTCCGCCGACGGCCACCGGGTAGAGACGCGACGGATGCCCTGGGGCGTGGAGCGTCTCCGCGGTGGCACTGCCGGATCCGCCAGCGGGCCGTCAACATCTGGCACTGAGACGCCGAGCCGCCGAGACGGGGCCGGACGGCGTCAGGACGACGTGCGCTCGGCGGCGATCTGGTCGAGCAGGTCGGGGATCTCCGGATGCGCGGAGACGTCCACCTTGCGGGCGAAGAAGGCGTCGCTGGCCCGGATCTCGTCGAGGTGGTCCGCGGTGATCAGGTCGGGATGACTGGCGTCCGGACCCCAGCGGATGAACCGCTTGCTGTCGTCGGCGACGGACAGCGCCGGCCTCGCGTTGAGCGCCATGGAGCAGATGAACGTCTCGTCGGGGATCGGCGCGTACCGCAGGTAGCGCAGCAGGCGGTCGGCCAGGGGGTCGGCGAGCATGCCGTGCACGGCCGCCGCGGACAGGTTGAACCACATGTCGCCGACGTACAGCCCGACGCCGTCCCGATAGGGATGACGCCGCGCGAACGGCAGCGGCGCCGACCGGTGGGTGCGGGGCAGGCGTCGCTTGCGCAGGTAGCGTCTCCGGGTCACCGCCTGCCAGGGGTCGGTGTCCTCCGCCGGATCGGACGTCACGGCGAAGTGCCGCAGGTACGCGTCGTACGGCGAGGCGGCGAGCTCCTTCTCGATCGCGGTCATGGACCGGATCGGATGGTCCTGACCGGAGACGAGCAGCGCCCAGGAGAACTCCGGGATGTTGTCCGCCACCCAGCGCAGCGAGCGCCACTGCGCCTCGACGAGGGAGAGCCGCCCCCATCGGCAGGGCCGGGCGTCGGGGATGAGGGCGACGTCGGAGGAGGGACGGAGCGTCAGCGGCTCGCCGCTCGGGTCATGGTGGACGACCGCGACCGTGTCGGTGCCGGTGCGGATCCGGTCGACCAGCCGGGTGACCTGCGCCGGGTGCCGATGGGACAGCACGATCACGACCAGCGGTCCGCCGCCCATGCCCATCCCGCGCCCTTCACTGTGAATTCCGCTGCCGTTCCGTGACCGAGGGTACTGCCGTTCCGGAATTGCGGTGATGAGGCCGCTGATGAAACTACGATTACGGTAAAGTGCCGGGAAAGTTGAAGCAGGACACCGGGCACTTCCTGGTTGATCAAGCGCATCAGGGGGCGCTGTGCTCCGCGCACTTGTCGAACGGCTGTGGCTGCCCGAGCCGGAGTCCTCCGGGTGGCCGGTCCGTGTCACGTCGGGTGACGTCCCGGCAGGCCACCGCGTGGTCGAGCGGTACGCCGTGGTCCCCTCTCCGGAGCGGCCGCGGTTCCTCGTGCCGCTTGATGGCCGCGCGGTCGCGGCCGGGAGCCTCACCCACTACAACGGGCTGCGCTGGGCCCGCCTCCGCGTTCCGCGGACCATCCTCGGCGCCAGCTTCCGTACGGGGCTCGGGCCGCTCCTGCTGCGGCACCGGCTGCTCGTGTGCGTGCCCGAGGAGCTGCCCGCCGCCGAGTTGGGCGACTACCTCCTGAGCGCGCACCTCCAGCAGGTGCTCGGCGTGCCACGGCTCGCGCTGGGCGTGGGCGTCCGGCCGCTCGATCCCAACCTCAAGCCGACCCTTCAGCTCTTCGGCGCCGACGGCGCGCCCGTCGGGTACGCCAAGGTCGGCTGGAACCCCGCCACCCGGGAGATGACGCGGCGCGAGGCGGCCGCCATCGCCGCCGTCACCGACGAGGCCGGAGCTGCGGCGGGCGGCGTCCGGGTGCCGCGGCTGCTGCACCACGGTCGCTGGCGCGACTACGACCTCACCGTCACGGCGCCGCTGCCGCTCCGGATCCGCCGCTACCGGGCCGAGGATCAGCCGCCCGCCCTGCCGTACGAGGACGCCTTTCCCGACCGACCGATCCCGACCGGCCTCCCGGCCTCTCCCGACCAACCGGCCCCGACCGACCTCCCGGGCTCTCTCGACCGGCCGGCCCCGACCGGCCTCCCGGGTCCCTTCGCCGCCCGTACGGCGAAGCTGGCCGACGCGGGATTCTGGCGGGCGCTGCGGGCGGAGGCGGCCGTGCTGGCGGCGGACGCCGAGGAGCCGCGGCTCGCGGCGCTGATCGGCGCCCACTGCGACGAGCTCGAACGCGAGCACGGCGGCACTCCCCTGCTCGTCGGCCGCTGGCACGGCGACTGGGTGCCGTGGAACATGGGCCGCCACGCCGGGGACCTCTACGTCTTCGACTGGGAGCACAGCGCCGAGGAGGCCCCGGTCGGCTTCGACCTCCTGCACTGGAGGTTCCAGGTGGCGCTGGTGCTGCACGGCCGGACGCTGGCCGAGGCCGTCGCCGTCGTACGGGCGGCCGCCGCCGACGAGCTCTCCACGATCCCTCCCGACCAACCGACCCCGACCGACCTCCCGGTCCCCCCCGACCAACCGACCCCGACCGACCTCCCGGTCCCTCCCGACCATCGCCGGCTGCTCGCACGGCTCTATCTGCTGGAGATGTTCATGCGGACGTACCACCTCAAGCGGCTGGGCGGCGGGTGGAACCCCGCTCTCTACCCCGCGATGCTCGAGGTCCTGGAGGAGCGGTGAGAGTCCTCCTGGTGTGCTCGACCGGCGGGCACCTGACCCAGCTGTACCGTCTCCGACCCTGGTGGTCCGAGCACGAGCGGATGTGGGTGACGTTCGAGAAGGCCGACGCCAGTTCCCTCCTCGCGGACGAGCAGGTGACGTGGGCCCACCATCCGACGACCCGGAACATCCCCAACCTGTTGCGGAACCTGTGGCTCGCGATCCGGCTGCTCCCGCGCTACAAACCCGACGTGATCGTGAGCTCGGGTGCGGGCGTCGCCGTGCCGTTCTTCGTCCTGGGCCGGCTCATGCGCAGGCGCACCGTCTATCTCGAGGTTTACGACCGCATCGACTCGGGCACGCTCACCGGCCGCCTCTGCTATCCGATCGCCGACCTGTTCCTCCTGCAGTGGGAGGAGCAGCGGGCACGTTATCCGAAGGGGACCGTCGTGGGGCAGCTGCTGTGAACGGGACGGACAAGCCGCTGGTGTTCGTGACGGTCGGCACCGACCATCACCGGTTCGACCGGTTGATGGTCTGGATGGAGCAGTGGCTCGCCGCCAACGGTCACGCCCGGTGCGTCGTGCAGCACGGCCCAGCCGATCCCCCGGTGGGCGCGGAGTGCCACGAGTTCCTGCCGCACGCCGACATGCAGGCGCTGTTCCGGGAGGCGTCCGTCGTCGTCTGCCAGGGCGGCCCCGGCTCGATCACGGAGAGCCGGCAGGCGGGCAACCTGCCGATCGTGGTGCCGCGGATCGCGCGGCTGGACGAGGTCGTCGACGACCACCAGGTGCGGTTCTCCCGGCACGTCGCCGCGTTCGGCAAGGTCGCCCTCGCCGAGACCGCCGAGGATCTGCACGCCCACCTGGACCGCGCTCTCGCCGAGCCCGGGACGTACGCCGTGTCCGACGCGGCCGACGAGACCGCGCCCGCCGTCGCGCGCTTCGGCCGTCTGGTGGACGAGCTCGTCGCCGCACCCCGGAGCCGCCGCCGGCGTTAGCGTTACCCGCTGGAGGTGTTGAGGTACGGGTCGCGGCCGGTCTCGGCGTAGGAGTTCAGCATGCCCGGGCCGTTGTCGACCTTCAGGTTGCAGCCGGGCCCCGCGTCGAAGCGGACCAGACCGGCGATGTTGGGGTACTTCCGCTTCAGCACGCCGGGGATCTCGCGGTACCACTGCAGCGAGCGCTTCGGATCCGCCGGGTCGAACTGGGTGCCGTACTCGGGCAGGATGAACGGCTTCTTGCCCAGCCCGTTCTTCTGGAAGAACCGGTACGTCTGCCCGATCTTCTCGTCGAACGTCCGCCACTGCCCGCCGTGGCACTTGTAGAAGTTGTACGGGTCCCAGCCCACCCAGTCGGCGTACGCGTCGCCCGGGTAGGAGTGGAGGATCCGCTGGGCGTTGTCCCCGCTGAGCGCCCCGGTCACGACCCAGACCCAGACGACGTTCGTGACACCGGCCTTGGCGAAGACGTCGTGGACGTGCCGGGCCGCGGCGACGTACTCCGCCTCGTTGCCCTTCAGCTCGCCCTTGGTCATGTGCCGGTCCATCTCCGGGTCGAAGGACATGAAGACCTTCCGCCCGTACGCCTTCACCCGCTTGGCGACGGGCTGGATGACGGACCGGTCGTAGGTGCCGGCGGCGATGTCGCGCCACTTGTAGCTCTGCTGCTTCCCGTAGAGCTTGCTCTCCCAGGCGAAGAACAGCAGCCGGGAGCGGCCGAGCTCACGTTCGGAGTCGTCGGGGAAGACGCCCGGTCCCGGCTTGTTCGAGAAGTCATGGAAGCGCAGGACGATGTCGAACCGCCGGCCTGCCTTCCCCTCGATGTCGGTGACGGCCGAGGTGAGCGACGCGCCCTGAACCGAGTAGATGCCCCAGTACGCCCCGCACTTCGGCATCAGCTTGGCGTCGGCTCCACAGGATCCGCCGTTGACCCCGGCCCTGCCCTCCGCGAGGGTGAGGCCTCTCCCGCGAGACTTCGATCCGCCCTTGTCGTTGCCGCTGGCGGAGCCGCAGGCGGACAGGACGGCGCCCGCCCCGATCAGTGCCACCGCCGACAGCGCGACGCCGCGCCCGCGTCCTCTGGCGATTCTCATACGTCCAAGACCTCCCGTTCCGGCCGCCCCTAAGCGTGATCAGGGAATCACCCGGCGGGGTGATTCCCTGATCACGACGCGGAAGCGACCGAGCCCGGCCCGAATGATCGGGTCAGGGGCAGAATCGGCCGAATCCGCCGAGCCACTGGTAGGCGGAGCCGGTCCACGAACCGCTCTTCAGGTCACCACCGGCCCACATGCATCCATTGTTGTCCTTCACGAGCGCCCAGACGCCGTTTCCGGCCCGCGACGCGAAGATGGGGTTCCAGTTGGGCAGGTATTTGCCGGTCTGGGCGTTCCAGGCGCCGACCATGTTGAGGCGGTGCACGTTGGAGTAGCCGCCGACCTTCGGGTCCGGGTACGTCCAGCCGTCGGTGTAGTCGAAGTCGAAGCCGTGCGACCCGGCGTACAGGACACCGTTGATCTCGACGGTCGACTGGAAGTCACCGCCCGAGCGGGCGAGGTTCCCGCCGATCTTGTTGTTGAAGTCCCGGTCGTAGACCTGGATGTCGTGCTCTGACCCGCCCATCCAGACGCGGTCCCCGACCTCGAGGATCGTGTTGCGGTAGGGCTTGGTCGGGTCGGAGATGCTGGGGATCCACTTCGTGTCGCCGAGCCCGGAGATGTGGCCGCCGGGCGCCGCCGTGCTGACGATCGCGAAGTCGTTGATCGCGACGTCCTTCTGCTTGCCCATGTGCTTCATGCGGCCGCCGAAGTAGACGCGGTCGCCCTTCGAGCTGGCGTCGAGGGAGTACACGCCCGCGTCGAAGAACGGGTTCCAGGTGGTGTCCGGGGTGCCGTCCGTCACCTTGACGCGTGCCGCGCCGCCGACCCAGAACGGCGACTTGGCGATGGTCGTGCCGCCCTTGATGTGGTCGAACGTGCCGCCGATGTAGAGCCAGCCGTCCTGGATGTCCATGGCGCGGCCCCGCGGGGTGCCGCTGCTGCGGATCAGGCTGGCCTTCCACGTGGACACGGGGGCGCCGGTTTTGAGGTCGAGCGCGGCGACGCCGCCGGTGTTGGCGACGCCGTTCACGCTGGTGAAGTCGCCGGAGACGAACAGCTTGTCGCCGGCCCCCTTGACCGCCCAGACCATGCCGTTGAGCTTGGGCCGGAAGTCGGACTTCCACTCGCCGGTGCTGGTGTCGAAGGCCGCGAGGTAGGACTGCTCGACCTTCTGGCCGGCGGCCGGGCTGGCGCCCTTCTGGACGTACTGGAACTTGCCGCCGACGTAGAGCGTGCTGCCGACGACGCCGAGGGCGTGAACCTCGATGTTCTCCTCACCGGTGCCGCCGCCGACGACGCCCGTGACGCCCCAGGGGCTGGACGAGGTCTTGCCGCTGACCAGCTTCGGCGCGGCCGGGGCCGGTCCACCGGTCGCGGCCGTGATCTTCGGCCGGATGAAGACCTGGGTGAAGGGGATGGCCTGGCCCTTGGAAGAGGCCCGGTACAGGTAGCTGCTCGCGCTGGTCGACCCGCCGTCGAGGCTGCCGTACGCGAAGCCCTTCTTCCACGCGTTGTTGGTGTCCTTGACGGTGGACAGGTAGTTGTACGGGCGCAGCGAGCTGGTACTGCCGGTCTTGTCGGTGTATCCGCCGCTGTAGCTCGTGCCGTCGAAGGAGGCGGACTCCAGCGGCAGGCCGCCGTCGAAGGTCCAGGACCAGTCCGCCAGGTTCTTGTACTGCAGGTCGACGTCCTGCCAGGCGGTGCCGCTGGTGTTCTTCGCGCGGTGCAGCCGGACCTCGTCGATCGAGCCGCCGTTGAACAGCCCGTTGATGGTGTCGCCGGGGACGGTGGCGGGCGAGAAGGCGGCGGTGCCGGTGGGGGTGTTGCGCACGTTCGACGCGCTGCTCTGGCCGGCGTAGTGGAAGTTCCAGCTCTCCCGGCCGCGGCCGACGAGGACCCAGCCTCCGCCGTCGGTGGTCATGTCGCAGTAGAACTGCTGGGCGCTGGTCATCCGGGGTGTCTTCAGCCAGTACAGGCCGGTGGTGCTCTTCGGGTAGTCCTGCTTGATCGCCCAGCAGGACAGCGCGGCGGCGCTGGAGGACTTGCCGTCCGGCGCGCCCGCGCTGGCGAACTCGGGGACGAATACGACGCCGGCGGCCGCTACCAGCGCGGCCGCGCCGACGGCGAGGGACGCCTTGCGCGGTGGCAGACGAAATGCCATGAACTCTCCCGCGGTGTATGTGCGGCGAGCAGAGGGGCTCGGGGGGATTAGTAATTCTGCAGCACAGAGGGAGCTGGCGCAGGAACGTGGCAAAATTAGTGCAAGACGCACTCGCTGTCAACGAGTGTAACCATTCCGCTATTGCCGGTAATTAGCCGCAGAAATTTTGTCGGGCCGGTAAACCGGAAGCGACGGACGGACGTCGTCACGTCATCTCGCCCGCGTCACGCGGGCCAGGAATACTCCACGCCTAGGAGATCATAGAGCGCCCGGTTGTGCGGGCGGTAGAACTCCGTGAGCTCTTCCTTGGTGTCCGGGTTCATGGGCGGCGCCGGCAGGTGGTTGTGCCGTTCGGCGATCTTCAGCGGATGTGCAGGAAGTCCGAGGAATTCGGTCACCCGGTCGACCGCCGCCTGCTCGTTCCCGTAGAGATCCTCCGCCGGCATGATGAGGAACTGCTCGCGGGGAAAGACCGAGAACCAGTTCTCCAGCTGCGGCCGGTAGATCCCGCGGTCGCGGTAGGTGTAGAAGTCGTGCGCCCGGCTGTAGTATCTCGGGTCGGCGGCCATCTTCTCGCGCTCGCCGCACAGCCGCTCCGGCTCGGCTGCCAGGGCGTCCTCGAAGCTCAGGTCCTCGACGCCGTCGCCGACCCGCTCCCAGTAGTGCGAGTAGGCGCGCTTCACCGGGTCACGCAACGTAACAATGATCTTCACGTCCGGGGTGCGGGCGCGCACCCGCTCGGGGACCGGCGAGTAGTACATGTAGTACGGGCAGGCCTCCCCGGTGACGGGCCGGGTGCCCAGGCGTTCCTCGACCCGGTCGAGTTCCCGCTCGGTGGCGAAGTGCGAGCGGTACCAGGCGTCGCCCCTGCCGTAGTTGACGTAGTAGTAGCCGGGGCTCTTCACCCCGCGCGAGGCCGGATACATCGGCATGACCAGCGGGTGCTGGATGAGGTAGTTCCACAGTGAGGTGGTGCCGCCGCGCTTGGTGCCGATGATGAGGAAGTCCGGCAGGTGGCGCTGGTCGGCGGTCCGCACGGCGTACGCCCGCGTCATCGCGTTGGCCGTGTCCTTCATCCAGCGTGGCGAGCGGTCCTTCGCCCGCCCGACGAACCCGGTCGGCACGTCAGCCCTCCTCGTTCTCGTCGGCCCGTCCGCCGCGTCCGCGCGACCGCAGGGCCCCGACCATCACCTCGGCGTGCAGCACGTGCCGCAGCCGCCACAGCACGGCCCCGTACCCGCAGCCGGCCAGGACGACGTACGCCGCGAACACGGGCAGGCCGGTCCCGAAGAGCGCCCGCAGCGCGACGCCGAGACCGCCGAACCAGACCAGCGCCCAGAGCCCGACGGGGGCGAGCGTCCTCGTACGGAGCCGCAGGCCCATGAGGTAGCGCACCTGCACGACGGCCAGCCCGTTGTCCACGAGCATCGACAACCCCCACGCGACAGCGGCGCCGACGATCCCGAACGGCGGCACCAGCAGCAGGTGGAGCACCACCATCACGACCACGACGACGGCCTTGTCAAGGAGGTTCCACGAGCTCTTACCGCCCATGAGCAGGACGGTCTGCACGTTGCCCGTCGCCAGCACCAGCGCCATCGCGCAGGCGAGGATCGCCATCGCCGCGGCGCCGCCGCGGAAGTCCTGGCCGAAGAGCGTGAGCACGAACGGACCGAAGACCGCCAGGGCGAGGTAGAGCGGCCAGGAGGCGGCGACGACCCAGCCGGTGGCGACCGCGTTGAGGTCCTCGGCCTGCCGGGTCTCCCCCCGGGCGAGCAGACCGGCGATCTGCGGCGCCACGGCGAGCCGCGTGGCCGCCAGCACAAGGGTCCCCGTGGTGATGAACCGGCCCGCGGTGGCGTAGATGCCGGCGTCGTGGCTGGACACCATCGCGCTGACCAGCGGCACGCCGAGCCAGACGACGACGATCTCGAGCATGGCCGCGACGCCGCGCAGGCCCGAGAAGGTCCAGAACTCCCGTACGGCCGACGGGTCCTCGGGGCCGGGCGGAGCGTCCTCCGCCGGCGCGGCCGGAGGTGCCGCCTCGGCCCGCCGGACCAGCCGCCAGAGGATCATCACCGCCGCCACGAAGGTCAGCCCGATCGGCAGGGACCAGGCGACCATGACCGCGCCCGCGCCGTAGCCGAGGGCGGCGACGGCGATGACCAGCACCGGCCGGCTGAGCGGCGTGATGACGTTCGCCTGGACGGTGAACGCGGTGAGGCTGCCCAGGCCGCGGGTGCCCGACAGCGCGACGTTGCGGGCGGCCGACACGGACAGGACGGGTCCGCAGACCCGCAGCAGGAAGACGGCGTCGTCGTGGTGCGCGGCGTCGACGAGGAGCCCGGCCAGCCAGGGCGCGAGCGCGAACACCGCCAGCCCGGTGACGGCCCCGACGGCCAGGACGGGCACGAGCGCGGCGACGACCACACGGCGCAGGTCGCCGGCCCGGCCGAGGGCGCGCAGCCGCGCGGTGCTGCGCACCAGGCCGGTGTCGGCGCCCAGCTCGGTCACCTCGGTGAGGATCATGAAGAGGGCGACCACCGTGAAGAACACGCCGGTCTGCGCGGGGCCGAGCGCCCGGGCGACGACGACGGTCAGGACGAAGCCGCCGAGGGCCGCCACGCCCGAGCCGACCAGCCCGATGATCCCGCCGCGCGCGAACTCGCGGAAGTGCGAGCGCCGGGCACGTTCGGCGTGCTCGGCCGTCTCGGCCTGCGTGGTCACTCGTCGCTCTCCTCGCCCCGGCTCCGCCTCTCGGCCGCCTCGGCCCGCGTGGTCACTCGTCGCCGGCTCCGCCTCTCGGCCGCCCCGGTCCGCGTGGTCACTCGTCCTCCTCTTCGCCCTGGCTCCAGGTCGGCCCCGGCGTGTACCGGACCCAGCCGGACAGGCCACGGGGCTCGGGCGGCCCGGCGCGGACGCGAGCCGGGCGAGGCCGGTCACGCGCGACGGGACGGGCGTGGGATCCGGGCCGGCCGCCCGCTCCCGGAGCACGAGCGCCGCGGCGACGAAGATGACCACGAGCTGGGAGCCGTCCAGCCCGTAGTAAAAGACCATGAATGAGGCCATGACGGTGACGACGTGCAGCCAGATCAGCGCGCCCGGCGCGGCCCGCGTGCGCAGTGGCAGCGACCACAGCCAGGCGCAGAAGAGGATCAGCGCCACGAAGCCGAACGAGAACATGATGTTCCAGACCTGGCCCTGCGTGCCGACCGAGATGTTGAGGGTTTTGGAGGGTCGCGGCGCGCCGTACCCGATGAACGGCGACTGCAGAGTGCGCTCGAACGCCTCGCGGTAGATCGTCGTCCGCCCGGCGTTCGTGGAGCTGTACTGGGTGCGGCTGCCGACGCTCTGCCCCACCCCGAGGGCCGAGGCCGTCGCCAGGCCGATCCCCAGCAGGACCAGCACCGCCGCCAGCCACTTGACCTGGCCGCGGAAGCCGAACCGGACGGCCGCGTACACGACGCCGACACCGACCGCGAGGAACATGCCGCGGTTCAGGGTGCTGAAGGCGGGCACCAGCGAGGCGATCAGCAGGACCGTGACGGCGTTGCGACGCCACTGGACCGCCGCCGTCCGCATGTAGAGGATCGCGAACGGCACCAGCAGCGCGAAGTGGCTGCCCCAGGTGTTGGTGTACGCGAAGGGGGCGCTCGGCCGGTTGTACGCCTTCGGCGCTCCCCATGGCCGCTGGACCTCGGCGAACTTCGGGTGGACCAGCTGGCTCACGTAGTCGTTGCCCACGATCGACCCGGGCAGCAGGCTCTGCATGGGCGTGCTGATCGAGCCGTTCGGCAGCACGACGCCCAGGTAGCCGCCGGCCACGACCCAGATCCAGAACAGGACCATGAGGCCGACGAGCCGGGTGAGCGGCAGCGTGCGGCGCGCGGAGTTGTAGACGTACAGGAAGAAAAGTGTGGCCGCCGCGTAGTTCATGTACCGGAAGACGAATCCGATCATGCGTCCGGCGGAGTCGAGCTGGGTGGCCGAGAACGTCATCCAGAGGAGGAAGAGCAGCCACAGCCCGAAGCTCGGGGGCACTCGGATGCCGCGCCGCAGCAGGAGGATGCCGAGCATCGGCAGGGCCGCCAGGCTGGCGGCGAAGCCGCCGAGGCCCAGGACCCACCACACCGGGTAGCCGGCGAAGAAGACGACGAGCGGCCAGGTGGGAAGCTCCTGCCCCCATGAGGGCTTTTCGGGTGAGGAGGACGTCTCGGAGCCGGGCCGGGACGCCGGCCGCGTGCTCACGGTGCTGACGGCGACCACGAGAGGATCAGACCCGCCGAGGCGCGCCGACGACGTGCGTGATCGCCGGAACCGCCCCTTCGTACCCGTTCGACACCGACAGCTCCTTAGACTCGCAGGCGGCAGGAGTTTACCGGGGGCAGCCCCGAGCCTTACCTTCTCAGAGACTTAGTGGGGAGATCCGGGGATCAGCATGCCCATCCGCCTTCATCGCGTGCCGTCGGCGTTCCTGGCCGCGCTCTTCGCCTTCTGGCCGACCGCCGTCGGGGCGGCGCCGGGGCCCATCGACGCCCAGGTCGTCGAGGTCGTCACCGACCCGCGCATCACCCAGGCGAGCGGGCTGGCGACGAGCGAGAACGGCCGCGTCCTGTACTCCCACGAGGACTCGGGCCGCACCACGGACGTGTTCGGGCTCGGAGCCAAGGGCAAGGTGCAGTTCACGGTCCGCCTGCCCGCCGGTTCCAACCAGGACTGGGAGGACATGAACGCGGTCCGGCTCCGGAACGGCAAGCGGGCCATCTTCATGGGCGACATCGGGGACGCGCTGCTCAGCCGGCAGAAAGACCACAAGTCCGGCCGGCGTGACTACGAGGTGATCAGGTTCGCCGAGCCGTCGCCGGACACGACCGGCCAGGTCACGGCGACCGGCGTGGAGACCTACCGCCTGCGGTACGCCGACGGCGTTACGGGGCGCAACGCCGAGACGCTGCTGGTCCAGCCGGGCACCGGCCATATCTTCGTGGTGAACAAGACCGAGAACGCCCAGCAGCGCGCCGCGCTGTGGGCCGCGCCGGCGAGCCCGGACCCGCAGGGCGTCAACCTCCTGCGCGCGGTCATCCCGAACCTCCCGATCACCGGGGCGTCCGGCGGTGCCTTCTCCCCCACCGGCGACCGCGTGGTCATCCGCAACGACGACACCGCGTACCTCTGGTGGATCACCGGCGGTGACGTCGCCAAGTCCCTGACCGGGGACCCGATCGAGATCCTGCTGCCGCGGCAGAAGCAGGGCGAGGGCGTGACCTTCACGCCCGACGGCCACTCGTTGCTGGTCAACTCCGAGGGCGCCGGGCAGCCGATCTGGCGTGTGCCGCTGCCCAATTCGGCCGATGCCGCGCACGCCACCGCCCCGGCCGGGCAGGGCGCCGACACCAACGGCGGCGGGCAGAACGTCACGATGATCGCTTTGGTCATCGGCGGGGTGGCGGCGCTCACCGGAATCGGGCTCATCGTCTTCCACGTGCGCCGGCGTTCTTAGGACCCGGCAACTGACACGCCACGGAACTAGGCGATTACACCAAGTACCTATACAAAACCGATTTCGACCTGCGAGACCGCGCCGCGAAATGCCCCAGATCGGCGATCACCGACGTCGATTACCTGAACAATCATTCTGGACACGGAACGAGCCCTTACGAGCAGAGGTTTCCGTGATGTTCGGCAAGGTATCTTATGGCGGTCTCATAGACCTTCGGCGAAGGGGCCACGCAGTCAGATGGACGCCACGGCCACGGGGGGCTCACGCGAGCTCGCTGAGTATCTCGCAATGCTCAAACGCCGCTGGTGGGTCGTTGCCGCGGCCGCCGCGCTCGGCGTCGCACTGGCGGCGATGCTCGTCGTCGTCATGCCCAAGACCTACTCCGCCTTCACGGTCGTCAACGCCACCCCGACCACGCTGGACAGCGGCAGCCAGTCCGGTCGCCAGCAGGACATCAACCTGCAGACCGAGGCGCAGCGCGTGCGGTCGTACTCCGTTGCCGAGCGGGTGGCCAGGAGCCTCGGCTCGAAGGCCACCCCGAGCGAGCTGAGCGCGTCGGTGTCGGTGAACGTCCCGAACAACTCCACGGTCCTGTACATCACGGTGGAGGCGGCGACCGCGGACGGGGCCCGTAGCCGCGCCCACGCGTTCGCGCAGGCCTACCTGGACGACCGGCGGGACAGCGCCACCAACATCCTGATGAGCCAGATGTCCGCGCTGGAACGGCAGATCAACTCCCTTTCCAAGCAGCTTCGGACGATGTCCGACAAGGTGCAGAAGAACCTGGTCGTCGCCCAGATGCAGGCCATGAACAACAAGGCGTCCGACCTGCGGGTGCTCGCCGCCAACGTCAGCCCGGGCCAGATCATCACCGACGCCCGGCTGCCGTCGGCCCCCTCCGACCCCACTCTGGCGAAGTACCTGCCCAGCGGCCTGGTGGGCGGCCTGCTGCTGGGCGTGGTCCTGGCCATCCTGCTGGACCGCACGGACAAGCGGGTCCGTACGGCGCAGGACATCGAGCGGATCCTCGACCTGCCGGTCCTCGTGGACGTCCCGGCCAAGCGCGGCCGGGAGGGGCTGGGGCTGCTGCCGGCGCGCAGCCGGACCGGCCAGAGCTTCCACGAGCTGTCCCACGTCCTCACCGCCACGCTCGGCCACGGCAACCACGTGCTCCTCGTCACCGGGGCGGCCCCGGGCCGCGGCGGCAGCATCGTCGCCGCCAACCTCGCCGCCGCGCTCGCGCGCACCGGCTCCGACGTGCTGCTGATCTGCGCGGACCTGAATTCCTCGGTGGCCGGCGAGCTCCTCGGCCTCCCGGAGGGCCCAGGGCTGTCGGAGGTGCTGCTCGGCTGGGCCGAGGCCCGCGAGGTGATCCGCAAGAACCACGGCGCGCCCACCCTCAGCGCCATCACGGTCGGCGCGAACGGCGAACTGGCCGCCGAGCTCCTGCAGCGGGAGCAGATGACCAAGCTGGTCGGGTCGCTGCGGGACAAGTACCGGTTCACGGTCATCGAGGCCCCGTCCACCGAACTGGGCGCGGACGCCCAGGCGCTCGCGGACCTGGCCGACGCCGCGCTCATGGTGGTCGAGATCCCCCTCGCCCGCTACGCCCAGGTCCGCGACGGCGTGCGCCGCATCGACCGGATGGGCGCCGCGGTGATGGGCGCGGTCGTCCTCCCGGCCCAGGACGACAAGATGCCGACCGCGCCGCCGCGGCCATCGCTGCCGGCGCGGACCGCGCCGCCGTTGCGCGAGCGGCCGTCCGCTCCGCCGGCGGCGCCGAGCAAGTACCAGGCCATCGAGGAGCCGCCGACGGTCATGGACATGGTGGCCGTGTCCGACGAGGACAGCCCCCCGCGGAAGGGCCGGCGTCATCGCCCCGCGCCGCTGCCGCCCGCGTCCACCGAGGACTCCGTACGGACCAACGAGACCCCCCTTCCGCCCAGCCAGGACCGGCCCGTCGCGTCGGACCGATCCGCGGGTCAGGGCCGGTCGTCCGGCCGGTCACGGCCCGCCGGGCACGCGCGGTCCGCGGAGGCCGCCCCGCGCACCGACGGCGCCCGCCCCGCCGACTCGACGCGGCAGGCACCGGCGGACAACAGCGCGGACGAGACCGCGGCGCACCCCAAGGTCACCTGGACCTGATCACCTCTAGGGCCTATCTCGAAGGACAGCGGGACTTCGAGACAGACTCTGGCCCGGCCGGCGCGGGATCGCCCGGCCGGGTGACGCGAGCGTGGGCACCGTACGATGTGCCCCCGGCCGGCCGACGGCCACGACACACCGGAGCCCGGCGACGCGCCCACCCGGCGCGGACAGCGGCGCACGGGCCGTGCGGGTACGGGGACGGCTGCGGTCGGTCAGATGCCGCGGCCGCGGGCGTGCAGGGTCAGCAGGACCCGCTTTCCCGAGACCACGCCGGAGGCGACGGCGAGCGCGAACGGCACCCGGCGTTCCTTCCAGTTGGCGCGTACCGCCCGGCCGGCCCAGCGGACCGCCTCCCTGCGCCGGCCGATCGTGGCGCAGCCGAACGCGATCTGCCCGTACACCCGCCCGGCGGCGGCCGGGGAGCCGCCGATCTCCGGATACCGGTCGAGGAACCACCGCAGGGCCTCGACCTTCGTCTCCCAGGCCTGCGCGTAGTACGAGGTCTGGCCGAACAGCACGCGGACGTACGGACGGTCGACGTTGACGATCGGATGCCGCCGGGCAGCGCGCAAGGCCAGGTCCCAGTCCTCGCCCTGGCCGCCGGGGATCGTCTCGTCGACCATGCCGATGTCGATCAGCGCCTCGCGCCGCGCCACGTACGTCGAGGAGTGCACGCTCATCACCCGGTCGCCGACGAGGTCGTCGAAGCCGACGTGCTCGGCGCCGGCGAGCCGGGGCATCTCCCGGCCGTCGAACTCGACGAGGATGCCGCAGCTGCAGAGCACCGCCTCGGGCTCGGCCTGAAGGGCGGCGACCTGGGCCGCGAGCTTGCCGGGCAGCCACACGTCATCGTCGTCGCAGGAGGCCACGAGGTCGGTGTCGAGCGCGAGGATGCCGGTGTTGCGGCTGCCGGGGAGCCCCGGCGTACGGGTGTTGGCGAGCACCTCGACCCGGTCCCCCGCCAGGCTCTGGTCGGGCGTCGCCCGGTCGTACACGACGACGACGCGCACCGGTCCGTCGTACTCCTGGGCGAGCACCGACTCCACCGCGCGGCGCAGCAACTCGGGACGGTTGTGAGTGGGGATCACCACTCCGACGGAGGGCAGCACCCGGAAAGGGTACAGATTTAGTCTGTCGCGCAGTAACCGTTCCATCCGGAAAGGCGATTTCTGTGGCTCCGAGAATCGCGACCGCCGAGCGTGTCGACCGGGACGCCCTGCTGGAGTTCCTGCGCCCGCGGCATCACGGGCTGCTGGCGACCGTACGGTCGAGCGGCCGTCCCCAGATGTCCCCCGTCGCCTGTGGCGTCGACGGCGAGGGACGAATAGTGATCTCCACCTATCCCGAGCGGGTCAAGGCGCGGAACCTGCGCCGGGACGAGCGGGTGTCGATCTGTGTGCTGTCCGACGACTGGGACGGCCCGTACGTCCAGTTCGACGGGCGTGCCGAGGTGCTGGACATGCCCGAGGCGCTGGAGGGGCTCGTCGAGTACTACCGCTGCATCGCCGGTGAGCACCCCGACTGGGAGGAGTACCGGGAGGCGATGCGGCGACAGGGCAAGTCGCTCATCCGCATCCACATCGAGGAGTGGGGACCGATCGCGACCGGCGGCTTCCCACCCGGCCACCAGGCCTGAGGTGAGCCGATCGGCGGATTCCCGGTCGGCTCACTCACCGGGCCTGAGGTGAGCTCATCGCCGACGGCGGATTCCCGGCTGCTCATCCACCGGGCATGAGCGTACGGGCCCGGCTCCCCGCGGAGCCGGGCCCACCGCGTGCTAGCGGTTCTCCATGATCATGCCGGCGGCGACCGTGGCGTTGGTGGCCTCGTCGATGAGGATGAACCCGCCGGTGGCGCGGTTGCGGGCGTAGTCGTCGGCGAACAATGGCTGGGTGACGCGCAGGCTGATCCGGCCGATCTCGTTCAGCTGCAGCCGCTCGGCGTCCTCGTGGCGGTGCAGCGTGTTGACGTCGAGCCGGTAGTGCAGGTCCTTGACCATCGCCCTGGCCGTACGGGTGGTGTGCTTGATGACCAGCTTGCCGCGCGGCACGAGCGGTCGCTCGTCGGACATCCAGCAGACCATCGCGTCGACGTCCTGGGTGACCTGCGGCCGGTTGTGCGGCCGGCAGATCATGTCGCCCCGGGAGATGTCGATGTCGTCCTCCAGCAGGAGCGTCACCGACATCGGCGGGAACGCCTCCTCCACCGGCCCGGTGGCGGTGTCGATGCGCTTGATCCGCGTGGTCAGCCCGGACGGCAGGTGCATGACCTCGTCGCCCGGCTTGAGCACGCCGCCCGAGACCTGGCCCGCGTAGCCGCGGTAGTCGTGCAGCTCCGGGTCGGTGGACTTGTGCGGGCGGATGACGTACTGCACGGGGAACCGCACGTCGATGAGGTTGCGGTCGGAGGCGATGTGGACGTTCTCCAAGTGGTGCAGCAGCGACGGGCCGTCGTACCACGGCATGTTCGCCGACCGCTCGACGACGTTGTCACCGTGCAGAGCCGAGATCGGGATGAACGTCAGGTCGCCGACGGACAGCTTGGCCGCGAACGACGTGAACTCGTCCTTGATCCGCTCGAACGTCGCCTGGTCGTAGTCGACGAGGTCCATCTTGTTGACCGCCAGCACGAGGTGCGGCACCCGCAGCAGCGTGGCCAGGAACGCGTGCCGGCGCGACTGTTCGAGGATGCCCTTGCGCGCGTCGATCAGGACGATCGCCAGGTCGGCGGTCGAGGCGCCGGTCACCATGTTCCGGGTGTACTGGATGTGGCCCGGGGTGTCGGCGATGATGAACTTCCGCCGAGGAGTCGCGAAGTAGCGGTAGGCGACGTCGATCGTGATGCCCTGCTCGCGCTCGGCGCGCAGGCCGTCGGTCAGCAGGGCGAGGTTGGTGTAGTCCTCGCCCCGGTCCCGGCTGGTCCGCTCGACGGCCTCGAGCTGGTCCTCGAAGATCGACTTGGAGTCGAACAGCAGGCGTCCGATGAGAGTGGACTTGCCGTCGTCGACCGAACCGGCGGTGGCGAACCGCAGGATGTCCATTAGAAGTAGCCCTCCCGCTTGCGATCCTCCATGGCGGCCTCGCTGGTGCGGTCGTCGGCGCGGGTCTGGCCGCGCTCGGTGATCCGCGTGGCCGCGATCTCACCCATGACCTCGTCCAGGGTGACCGCCGTCGACTCGACGGCGCCCGTGCAGCTCATGTCGCCGACCGTGCGGTAGCGGACCATGGCCTCGAAGGCCGGCTCGTCGTCGCCCCGGTTGGAATAGGGGCTGTCGGCCAGCAGCATGCCGTCGCGTTCGAAGACGGTGCGGGTGTGCGCGAAGTAGATCGGCGGGATCTCCAGGCCCTCGACCCGGATGTAGTCCCAGATGTCCAGCTCGGTCCAGTTCGACAGCGGGAACACCCGGACGTGCTCACCCTGGCGGATCCGGGTGTTGTACAGACTCCACAGCTCGGGCCGCTGGTTCTTGGGATCCCATTGACCGAAGTCGTCACGGAAGGAGACGACGCGCTCCTTCGCACGGGCCTTCTCCTCGTCGCGGCGGGCGCCGCCGAAGGCCGCGTCGAAACGGTGCTCTTCGATGGCGTCCAGCAGCGTCGTGGTCTGCAGACGGTTCCGGCTGGCCCGCCGGCCCGTCTCCTCCACGACACGCCCCTTGTCGATGGACTCCTGCACGGAGGCGACCACCAGACGGACGCCGAGCTCGGCGACACGACGGTCCCGGTACTCGAGCACCTCCGGGAAGTTGTGCCCCGTGTCGACGTGCATGACGGGGAAGGGCACCGGCGCCGGCCAGAAGGCCTTCTCGGCGAGACGCAGCATGACGATGCTGTCCTTGCCGCCGGAGAAGAGCAGGACGGGCCGTTCGAACTCGGCCGCGACCTCCCGGATGATGTGGATCGATTCGGATTCCAGGACGTCCAGCTGAGACGTCCGGTAGTCACGGGCGTCAGCGGTAGTGCGCTGCATGTGGGGCCGCTCCCGAGTTCGCTTACAAGACCGCCCGGATGCCGGCGAGCAGCGTCGACGCCAGGTCCGGGTGACAGACCAGGATATCCGGGAGGAGAGTGTCCTCATTGTTATACGTCAGCGATGATCCGTCGATACGGGAGGCGTGCGCGCTCGCGGCGTGGGCGACCGCGACCGGCGCCGCGGAGTCCCATTCGTACTGCCCGCCGGCGTGTACGTAGGCGTCGACGTCGCCGAGGATCATCGCGGCGACCTTCGCACCGGCCGATCCGATGGTGACCAATTCCACTTCCGCGTCGAGTGCCTCGATCAGCTCGTCGAGGAACGCCGGCGGGCGGCTGCGGCTGGCGGTGAGCCGGATATGTGACGGATCGCTCAGCGGGCGCGACGGCGGCGGCTCCGCGGTGGAGAGGGTCCGTCCCTGGGCGGGCAGTGCCACGGCGCCGGCCGTGAGCCGCCCGGTCCCGTCCGCGCCCCGCTCCCAGAGGGCGACGTGGACGGCCCAGTCGGCCCGCCCCTCCTCGCCGTACTCACGGGTCCCGTCGAGCGGATCGACGATCCAGACGCGGTCGGCGTCGAGGCGGACGAGGTCGTCCTTGCCCTCTTCGCTGAGGATCGCGTCACCGGGGCGCTGCCGGGCGAGCGCCTCCGTCAGGTAGATGTGCGACTCCCGGTCACCGGTGTCGCGGAGGTTCTTGATGTCGGCGAAGCCGGACTCGGCGCGCAGGCGAAGCAGGAGCGCTCCCGCCTCGGTGGCCAGGTCCCGTGCGAGGGCGTGGTCGTCGTGGGTCACGTACTTCTCTCTACACGTCAGTAGGCCCCCGAGCCGTGCAACACGGCGGCCCAGGTCTTCCACAGGATCTGCAGATCGAGTGTCAAGGACCAATTCTCCACGTAACGCAGATCGAGGCGTACGGATTCCTCCCACGTCAGATCCGACCGGCCGCTCACCTGCCACAGACCTGTCAGACCCGGCCGTACGACGAGGCGGCGGCGTACGTCGTCGCCGTACTGGGCGACTTCCTCGGGGAGCGGCGGACGGGGGCCGACCAGCGACATGTCGCCCCAGATCACGTTGAACAGCTGCGGCAGCTCGTCGAGGGAGTAGCGGCGCAGCCAGGCCCCGATCCGGGTGATCCGCGGATCATTCTTGATCTTGAACAGGACCCCGTCGTGGTCGTTGAGCTTCAGCAGCTCGGCCTTGCGCCGCTCGGCGTCGACGACCATCGTGCGGAACTTAAGCACCGTGAACTCGCGGCCGTCCCGGCCGACCCTGGTCTGGCGGAAGAACGCCGGGCCGTGGCTCTCCAGCCGGATGGCGATCGCGATCGCGGCCAGCAGTGGCCACAGGACGATCAACGCCCCGCAGGCGACGGTGCGGTCGAACGCGCTCTTGGCGAGCCGGCGGACGCCGGTCAGCTCGGGGTGTTCGACATGCAGGAGCGGCAGCCCGGCGACCGGGCGGATGGAGGTACGCGGGCCGGCGACCTCCATGAGCGCGGGCGCGACGACGAGGTCGACGTCGTCCTTCTCCAGCTGCCAGGCGAGGCGGCGCAGGACCACGCCGTCCAGTTCCGGACAGGCCAGGACGGCGACGGTGTCCGCCTGCGCGGTCTCGACGACGCCGGCGATCCCGGCGAAGTCTCCGGCGACCCGGACGCCCTCGATCTCGTGGACGGCGTCGTCGCCGGAGGTGAGCATCGGGGGGAGACAGGCGGCGACGATCTCCATGCCGTGGTGGGTCTCGCGGCGCAGCTGCTTGACCAGGTCGGCCACTGCCGCCCGGTGGCCGGCGGCCACGACGCGGCGCATGCACTCGCCGGCCTTCCGCCGGTGGTGCAGCCGCTTGCGCAGCTGGTACCGCCCGGCCAGTCCGAGCATCGTCGAGAGCGGCAGCGCCACGATGACGTATCCGCGGGCGACGTCGATCTTGGTGGCGTACGCGCCGATCGCGACCGTCGCGGTCAGCGAGAATCCGGCCTGGATGATCCGGCGGAACTCCTCGGAGCCGACGCCGAACAGCCGCTGCTCGTACGCGCGTCCCACGCCGAGCACGCCCGTCCACAGGAAGGGCAGGACGAGACTCAGCCCGATGTACGGCGTACTCCAGGGGTCACCGAACGTGGGATAGCGGAATCGGGCGACGAACGCGATCAGGCCGGCGAACAGGGCAGCGAAGAAGTCGACGCAGAACGCCTGCCGTGCGTACCCGAACGCCCATGAGTCGGCCTGCGAACGACTGTTGTGGGCAGGCTGGGCCTCCGGCCACGCCTTTCCGACGACCGCCATCTCACCCCTCACCCGAATACCCCAGGACTCTGCTGGATCAGGACGCGTCGTGGACACCAAAGGTTCACACGTTTCGCCGTTTAACGCCCTCCGCGTCCTATCAGTGACGGTGAGTACCGAATTGCGGCCTTTCAGCCATCGGACGACTGAACGGCGCTGTATTCCGGATGCCCACCCTTGGCACGATAGAGACCCAGAGTGCACAGAGTGATGGAAACCACGCTTTGCGCGGCAGTCGACTACGCAGCGGTGCGAAAGACGTTCTATGCGGTGTGATAGACGTTCTGCGCGCGTTCGAGACCGTCGGTGAACAGCGCTTCCGCGGCGTCGGCGGCGCGTTCGGCGTTCAGGTCGAGTTCCTTGCGCTCGGTCGCGGAGAAGTCACGCAACACGAAAGCCGCGGCGTCCATGCGCCCCGGCGGGCGGCCGATGCCGAACCTCACCCGGAGATAGTCGGGGCCCCCGAGCGCCTTGGTGATCGAGCGCAGTCCGTTATGGCCATTGTCGCCACCACCGCGCTTCAGGCGCAGCGTGCCGTACGGAATGTCGAGTTCGTCGTGGACGACGACGACGCGCTCGAGCGGCACCTTGTAGAAGTCGCGCAGCGCCTTGACCGGGCCCCCGGACTCGTTCATGTACGACCGGGGCTTCGCGAGCACCACCCGGACGCCCACGAGGCGGCCCTCGACGACCTCGGCGCGCGCCTTGTGCGCCTTGAATCGCCCGCCCATCCGCGCCGCCAGCAGGTCGAGGACCATGAAGCCGACGTTGTGCCGGTTACCGGCGTACTGCGGTCCGGGGTTGCCGAGCCCGACGACGAGCCAGGGCTCGTTCCCACCGCTCATGGTCGCGCTCCCCTACTCACTCGCTTCGCGGGCGACTCGTTCCTCGCCGCCCACTCCGCTCGCTCGGCGGCTCGCCACCCGCTCATGGTCGCGCTCCCCTACTCACTCGCTTCGCGGGCGGCTCGTTCCTCGCCGCCCACTCCGCTCGCTCGGCGGCTCGCCACCCGCTCATGGTCGCGCTCCCCTACTCACTCGCTTCGCGGGCGGCTCGTTCCTCGCCGCCCACTCCGCTCGCTCGGCGGCTCGCCGCTCCGGTCCGCCATCACCGGCATACGTCAAAGCCCGCGCGCAACGGGCCGCCGGGCCTGTCCGACGCCCATTCCACACGGGCTCTGGGCGCCCCGGGAAGGGGCGCTCGCACACTCGTGAACGACGGCGCGGCGCAGGCCGCCGGGAACGGCCGCGAAGCCGTCCCATCGGCCCAGGCGGTGGCGCGGGCGCGCCCTACCGTGGGCGGACGCCCTCCGCCCGGACACGCCCGGTGCCTGGACGGACCTCCGGCACCCGAACACGTCGGGCGCCTGGAGAGACATCCGGCACCTGAGCGTGCTGGGCGCCTGGACGGGCGTCCGGCGCCTGGAGGGCGCTGTTACTCCTCGCCGCCCTGCTCGGCGGGCTCGGCCGGGGCGGCCTCGGCCACGGGGGCCTCGACCTCGCCGGTGGTCGCCGCCTCGATCTGCTCGGCCGTCGGCGCCGCCACCACGTGCAGCACCAGGGCCTCCTCGTCGGCGCCCAGGGTCGAGCCGGCCGGCAGCTTGAGGTCCTTGGCGAGGATCTGAGTGCCGATCTCCAGGCCCTCGACGTCGACCTCGACCGCACCGGGGAGGTGGGTCGCCTCGGCCTCGAGGGCGATCTGCACGAGCTGCTGGTCGAGCATGCCGCCCGGCGCGATCTCGCCGGTCACCTGCACCGGCACCTCAACGGTGACCTTCTCGCCGCGCTTCACGACGAGCAGGTCGACGTGCTCGAGGAAGCCCTTGAGCGGGTCGCGCTGGACGTCCTTCGGGAGCGCGAGCTCGACGCCGTCCCCGAGGCCCTCCACGCGCAGCAGCACGTTGGGGGTCTTGAGGGCGAGCATCAGCTCGTGGCCGGGCAGCGTGATGTGCTTCGGGTCGGTGCCGTGGCCGTACAGAACGGCGGGCACCTTGCCGGCCCTGCGAGCGCGCCGGGCGGGGCCCTTACCGAATTCGGTGCGGGGCTCGGCGGCAATGCGTACCTCGGACACGGCGAAAACTCCTCGCTGAAATGAAGCTTGTCAGTACAAAGTCGGCGCGCGTGGCGTCGAAGATCGTCGGTGCTCCTCACGGCCGGGCTCAAGGCGGGCGAGCCCTTCAACGCAGCGTCGGACGCACACGGTCTCCCAAGTTTAGCCGATCGGCGTTCCGGTTCGTGCCGAGGGTCGGATTCTCAGCCGTGCCCGCCGAAGAGGCCGGTCACCGAGCCGTCGCCGAACACCTCGGATCCTCAGCTGTGCCCGCCGAAGAGGCTGGTCACCGAGCCGTCGCTGAACACCTCGCTGATCGCCCGGGCCAGCAGCGGCGCGATCGACAGCACGGTCAGCTTGTCGAACCGCTTGTTGTCCGGGATCGGCAGGGTGTTGGTGAGAACGACCTCGGAGATCCGGGAGTTCTTGAGCCGGTCGACGGCGGGCCCGGACAGCACGCCGTGCGTGGCGGCCACCACGACGCGCTCGGCGCCCTCCTCGAACAGCGCGTCGGCCGCCTTCACGATCGTGCCGCCCGTGTCGATCATGTCGTCGACGACGACACAGGTGCGGCCGGCGACCTCACCGACGACGTCGAAGACCTTCACCTCGTTCGCGACCTCCGGGTCGCGCCGCTTGTGAATGATCGCCATCGGGCAGCCGCCTAGCTCGTCGCTCCAGCGCTCCGCGACGCGCACCCGCCCGGCGTCCGGGGCGACCACCGTCACCTGCGTGGCGTCGAGCTTGGACTTGATGTAGCTCGTGAGGATCGGCAGGGCGAACAGGTGGTCCACCGGGCCGTCGAAGAAGCCCTGGATCTGCGCGGTGTGCAGGTCGACGGCCATGAGCCGGTCCGCGCCGGCGGTCTTGAACAGGTCCGCCATCAGGCGCGCGGAGATCGGCTCGCGGCCGCGGTGCTTCTTGTCCTGCCGCGCGTAGCCGAAGAACGGCGCGACGACCGTGATCCGTTTGGCCGACGCCCGTTTGAGCGCGTCGACCATGATCAGCTGCTCCATGATCCACTGATTGATCGGGGCTGTGTGGCTCTGCAGCACGAACGCGTCGGAACCGCGCACCGACTCGTTGAACCGCACGAACGTCTCACCGTTGGCGAAGTCGTACGCCGACGTGGGCGTCGGCTCCACGCCGAGGGCCTCTGCCACCTCTTCGGCCAGTTCGGGGTATGCCCGGCCGGAGAAGAGCATCAGCTTCTTCTCGCCCGTCGCCTTCATCCCTGTCACCCGTACCGTCCCCTTACTCGCTGTCCTGGCCGTCCTGCTCGCCGGCGCGGCGCGCCGCTTCGGCCGAAGGGGTGCCGGCGCGCTTGCGCTCGACCCACCCCTCGACGTTGCGCTGGCGCGCCCGGGCGATCGCCATCGCACCCGGCGGCACGTCGTTCGTGATCACCGAACCGGCAGCGGTGTACGCGCCGTCGCCGATCGTCACCGGAGCGACGATCATGTTGTCGCTGCCGACCTTGACGTGGTCGCCGACGACGCTGCGGCTCTTGGTGACGCCGTCGTAGTTCACGAAGACGCAGGCGGCGCCGATGTTGGAGCCCTCGCCGATCTCCGCGTCGCCGACGTAGGTCAGGTGCGGGACCTTGCTGCCCTCGCCGACCACGGCGTTCTTGGTCTCGACGTACGTGCCGATCTTGACCTTGCGGGCCAGCCTGGTGCCCGGCCGCAGGTAGGCGAAGGGACCGACGCTCACCTCCGGGCCGATCTCGGCGGAGACGCACACGGCGTTGACCACCACGGCGTCCTCCCCGATCGAGGTGTCGGTGATCGTGGTGTTCGGGCCGATCCGCGCGCCCGCCGCCACGTGGGTGGCGCCGCGCAGCTGGGTGCCCGGCTCGATGAGCACGTCGGGCTCGAGCGTCGCCTGGACGTCGATCCACGTGGACATCGGGTCGACGATCGTCACGCCGGCGCGCATGTGCGCCTCGAGGATCCGGTCGTTCAGCTGGCGTCGCGCCTGGGCGAGCTGGACCCGGTCGTTGACGCCCTGGGTCTCGACCCAGTCGGCCGCCTTGTACGCGCCGGCCCGGTGGCCGTCCCCGCGGAGGATCCCGACGACGTCGGTGAGGTACTCCTCGCCGCTGGCGTTGTCGGTGGTGACCCGGCCCAGCGCGTCCGCCAGGAGCTTTCCGTCGAAGGCATACATGCCGACGTTGATCTCGTTGATGGCCCGCTGGTCGGGGCCCGCGTCCTTGTGCTCCACGATCGCGGTGACCTCGCCGCCGGGCCCCCGGACGATCCGGCCGTACCCCGTCGGGTCGGGGATGTCGGTGCTCAGCACCGTGACGGCGTTGCCCTCGGTCTCATGGGCCCGTACGAGCTCGGCCAGGGTCTCCCCGCGCAGCAGCGGGTGGTCGCCGTTGGTGACGACGACCGTGCCGGTCAGCGCGCCGACCGCCTCGAGGACGACCCGCACCGCGTGGCCGGTGCCGTTCTGCTGTTCCTGGGTCACGGCGACCGCGTCGGGGGCGATCTCCGCGAGGTGCTCGACGACCTTGTCCCGGCCGTGCCCGACGACGACCACGACCCGCTCGGGCCGCAGATCGCGGGCCGCGGCGAGGACGTGCCCGACCAGGCTGCGTCCGCCCAGTTCGTGCAGGACCTTCGGGGTCGTGCGGGACTTCATCCGGGTGCCCTCGCCCGCGGCGAGGACGATGACGGCTGCGGGGCGGCTCATGCTCACGCGCCCACCTCACCGGACGGCTCGGTGGTGCTGATGTGACATGGCATCGCCCGGTGGCTCGCTCCGCTCACTGGAGGAGGCTCCTCGGCGTCGCTGACAGGTTTCGAGTCGGGCCACGGACGCCTGGGGAGACCTCCGGTGAGGTGGCGGCCTGCGAACAGGCGGGGTCGCAGGGCCGTTACCCGGCCGACACCCGAAGGATACCGCCCGCGTCGGCGGCCCGCGCGCCCCGGTCCGGGCGGCGGGCGGGCGAACCCCAGGTCAGCGCGATGGCACGAGCCGGGGAGTGTGCTCCGGCGTCTGGACTCGAACCAGAAATAAAGGGACCAAAACCCTCCGTGATGCCGATTTCACCACGCCGGATCGCCGTGGCGGCATTCCTGCCGCCGCGCATGCCTAACGATAGCGGTTGCCCCGTCGGACGGCGCATCGGTTTCGATCACGAAGAGTCGCCGCGCTCGCACCCGGACCATCCCGGCGGATTCCCCACGTGAAAGATGTCCCCATGAGGAGCTAAACGGTGACTTGCCGACCGGCAACCCACGTGTGACTCGCGCGACATGTTTGCGGGAATACTGTCGGGTATCTACCTAACTTACGCCGCCGTAGGTTACGGTTGCGTAGCCGTAAGTTCCCCGATGGGCAGGAGGAAGCCGCATGACCGTAGCCCCGTCCGCGCCACCTCGATCGCAGGTCCGACCCGACCTCGAAGCGAAGCCCAAAGGCGTTTTCGAACGCGTCCTGCTGGCCGTCTTCATCGTCGTTCCGCTCCTCGCCGTCGTGGCGGCCGTGCCGTTCGCCTGGGGCTGGGGTCTCGGCTGGAGCGATGTGGCGATCACCGCCGTCATGTACACGATCTCCGGCATGGGGGTCACGGTCGGTTACCACCGCCTCTTCACCCACAAGTCGTTCAAGGCCAAGCGCGGCCTGCGCATCGTGCTGGCCCTCGCCGGCAGCCTCTCGATCGAGATGAGCGTGATCGACTGGGTGGCCACGCACCGCCGTCACCACAAGTACTCCGACAAGGAGGGCGACCCGCACTCGCCGTGGCGCTTCGGCGGCGACTGGAAGGCGCTCAGCAAGGGCCTGGTCTGGGCGCACATGGGCTGGCTGTTCGACGCCGGCCGCACCTCCCCGGCGAAGTTCTGCCCCGACCTGGTGGCCGACAAGGACATCCGCCGCATCAGCAAGGCGTTCCCCGGCTTCGTCGCCGCCACCATGCTGATCCCGGCGCTGCTCGGCGGGCTCATCACCATGTCCTGGTGGGGCGCGCTGACCGCCTTCTTCTGGGGCTCGCTGGTCCGCGTCGCCCTGCTGCACCACGTCACCTGGTCCATCAACTCGATCTGCCACGTGATGGGCGACGAGGCGTTCGACTCACGGGACAAGGCCCGTAACGTCTGGTGGCTGGCGATCCCGTCCTTCGGCGAGTCCTGGCACAACCTGCACCACGCGGACCCGACCTGCGCCCGGCACGGCGTGCTCAAAGGCCAGATCGACATCAGCGCCCGGACCATCTGGATCTTCGAAAAGTTCGGCTGGGTATCCGACGTTCGTTGGCCGAACGCCGAACGGCTCGCCGCAAAGCGGATATCGTAAGCGAAACTAATCAGTCTCACACGGCGCCGCCTGCGGTCGGGAGTCCAGGGCCGCCAGGGAAGAGCAGGCAGTGAGCGTAGCCAACGATTCGGCCGCTACCGCAACAATTGAGGACGTGAGCGAACCCCCACGGTCGCGCCGGAAGCGTATGACCGGAAAAGAACGACGGGAGCAACTGCTCGACATCGGCCGGACACTCTTCGCCGAACGCGGATTCGACGGCACCTCCATAGAGGAGATCGCCAGCGTGGCGGGAGTGTCCAAGCCGGTGGTCTACGAGCACTTCGGCGGCAAGGAGGGGCTCTACGCAGTCGTCGTCGACCGCGAGATGGAGCGCCTGCTCGACCTGATCACCAAGGCGCTGGTCGGCGGGCACCCCCGACAGAAGATCGAACGCGCCGCGCTCGCCCTCCTCGAGTACATCGAGGACAGCAGCAAGGGCTTCCGCATCCTCGTCCGCGACTCGCACGCCGCCTCGGCCACGGGGACGTTCGCCAGCCTGCTCAGCGACATCGCCAACCAGGTCGAGCACATCCTCGGGGACGAGTTCAAGGAGAAGGGCTTCGACCCGAAGGCGGCCCCGCTGTACGCCCAGGCCCTCATCGGGATGGTCGCCATGACCGGCACCTACTGGCTGGACGTGCGCAAGCCCAAGCGCGAGGAGGTCGCCGCCCACCTGGTGAACCTCGCGTGGAACGGGCTGTCCGGCCTCGAGCCGAAGCCGTACCTGACGACGGACCACAAGGCCCGCCAGAAGGACCTGAAGGCCCGGGCCAAGGAAGCGGCCAAGGAGGCCAAGGAGGCGGCCAAGGAGGCGAAGGAACACGCCCGGGCCGCCCGCCGGAACGGCGTGGAGCCCGGGACACTCTGACCGGGCGCCGCCCTCTCACTTCATGTAGTCGTTCTGTCACACCCGATCCCTATGGTCGTACCCGACCAAGCGACGATGACGGGCTCGCGCCCGTGCCGCGGATCCGTGCCCTCACCGGGCGGTGATCCGCCGTCGGCGGATCCAGGAGGTGGGCAGTGCGATATCGATCCGGTGGTTCCGATCGAGGCCGCGCCGGGCGAGGGCGCGCCGGCGGCGAGACCGGGCGCGCGGCGGCGGTCCGGCGAGCACGCGCCGCGGCCGACGCACAGGGCGACATCGGCGCGATGCGGCTCACCGAGAGCCTGGCGGGCGCCGTGCTGGCGCTCGACACCCAGCCGGCTTCGAAGACGCGGTGCGCAAGGCGGACCACGTGGAGGAGCTGCGGCGGATCCTCGGCATCCTGCTCGACGTCCTCGCCGACTGGGAGATGCTCGCCGACCGCGAGGCGCGCGGCCCGTGACACCGGCGCGGCGCCCAGAGGACCAGGCCCCCGGTTCGGTCAGACCGCCTCTTCGGGCTCGAGGAATTCCAGGCGGTTGCCGACGGGATCCTCGACGTAGAAGCGCCGGTATCCGGGCAGCAGGCCGTCGCGGACGACGCTGTGGCCCGCGGCTCGGAGCCGGGCGGCCAGGGCCTCCAGGTCGCGGACGAGGATCCCGGGATGGGCCTTTCGCGCGGGCCGGAAGCCGGCCTCGGCCCCGATGTGGATCTCGATGCCCGGCGCCCGGAACCACGCTCCTCCCCGCGCGGCCAGTTCCACCGGTTTGGGCACCTCGGTCAGCCCGAGCGTTCCGGCGTAGAACTCCCGCATCCGCCCTTCCGTGCCCGAAGGCGCCGCGAGCTGCACGTGGTGAACTCCGATCAGGAGGCTCAACGTCATCTCCCTCCCACCCGTGGCCCCTGGGGCGTGTCCGGCGGATCTCTGCCACCAGGAGGACACCGGTGAGGCTGGTCTCTTGATGTCAAGACGGATGATCTGACGTGGATATCTCGACGTCAAGACAGGTAAGGTGATCCGTTGTGGAGGACGAGGTAGACCGGCTGATCGAGGCCTGGCACGCGGAGCGCCCGGACCTCGACGTCGAGCCGCTGCACGTCCTCAGCCGGGTCTCCCGGCTCGCCCGGCACCTCGACCGCGCCCGCCGGGCGGTCTTCGCCGCGCACGGCATGGAGTCGTGGGAGTTCGACGTGCTGACCGCGCTACGCCGCGCCGGCGCGCCGTACGAACTGAGTCCCGGCCGGCTGCTCCGCGCCACCCTGGTCACCTCCGGCACGATGACCAACCGGATCGACCGGCTGGAGTCCGCGGGCCTCGTCCGCCGCAGCCCCGACCCACAGGACAAGCGCGGCGTCCTCGTCCGGCTGACGGACGCCGGCCGCACGCGGGTCGACGCCGCGTTCGCCGACCTCGTGGACCGCGAACGCGAGCTCCTGGGCTCCCTCAGCCCCGGCGACCGCAACACGCTCGCGAGCCTCCTGCGCTCGCTCCTGGTCCCCTTCGACACCGACCCGGCCGCCTGACCCGGTCTCCGGTCGATCTCCGCACCGCCTTTGTTCGCCCAAGGCGTGGATTGGCCCGATCCGGCCACGGCCTCCAGCAATCGAACTCCAGTTGATCTTGAGTCGTCACACCCGGACGTCCATCAAGATCAACAAGGAGAAGATGATGCGACGCTTCATCGCTGTGGCGATCACCGCCGCGGCCGTGGCCGTTCCCGTCGCCGCCGTCGGCGGCAGCGCGGAGGCGGCCACCCGTCACCACATGAAGATCGTCGGGCCGAACGCCTCCAGCGCGTCACCCAAGTGGCACTTCGCCGACGGCGACGGCGGGTCGGGGACCTACCTGGTCATCAAGGCCGGCGCCTACACCACCGTCAAGGACAAGCTGAAGGCCGTCAAGGGCGAGGTCCTGTGCCTGCAGCACAAGGCCACCAAGAAGGGCAAGCCCGCCCAGCGGCACTGGAAGCAGCTCACGTGCCAGAAGGTCGGGAAGAACGGCAACGTGACGTTCAAGCTGAAGTTCCCGCCGGACCGGGACTGGTACTACCGCGTCCACCACGCCGCGTCGAAGCACTACACCGCCGTGAACAGCAAGACGATCTACCCGGACTACAAGGGATAGCCGGAGTCGGTCGCCGTACGCGACCGACTCCCGACCCTGACCGGGGATGATCGGTCAACGGGGCCGGTTGCCGTTTCGGCGACCGGCCCTCGTCTTCGGTGCCTTCGTCGTTCGGTGCCTTCGTCGTTCGGCGCCTTCGACGTTCGATCCCCTCGTCGCTCGGTCCCCGCGACGTTCGATCCCCGCGACGTTCGATCCCCGCGACGTTCGATCCCCTCGTCGCTCGGTGCTCGGTGCTCGGTGCTCGGTGCGTTCGACTCAGATGAGCGGCTCCTGGCCGCCGTCGTAGACGAGGAGCCCGTCGTCGCGGATCCGGGCGCCCGGTGCCGGAGTGTGCGGGACGAGCCGACCGTCGTGCATGAGGTGATCGACCGGCACGCCCCTGACCATCACGAGGTGGTCGGCGATCAACCGCCGATGGCAGCGCCACCAGACGCTCTCACTGCACATCACGGCCTGCCGCCGGTCCTCCCGCAGCAGTTCGTCGATCGCCGCGCCGAACTCCGCGCCGCGCATGTGGGCGGCGTACCCGCGGAACATCTCCTCCCGCCAGAAGACGTCGGGAGAGTCGGCGGGCGACCGCCGGAAGCCGCCGAGTCGCTTGTCCCACCGGTAGTCGATCCCGTGCTCCGGCAGCCATCGCTCCAGCTCGTGCCGCGCCACGTGCGGGTTGCGCCGGCTCCCGGGCGCCGTACGCACGTCGACGAGCAACGCGACGCCCGCGTCCGTCAGGAGCTCGGCGATCCGGTCCTGCGACGCGGTGCCGTGCCCGAACGTGAGCAACGTCATCGGCGCAGGGCCGCCTCGATCACCGCTCCGATGGCCGGCAGCCGCTCCTCTCCCCCCACCGGTCCGATGAGCTGCAGCGAGGCGGGCAGCTCCCCATCCCCGGCCACCGGCACGGGAAGCGTCAGTACGGGATGACCGGACAGGCTGAACGGCAGCGTGAGCTCGGTCAGGTCCACCTCGCGCTCGGCACCGATCAGAGGTGGTCGCTGCGAGATCGTCGGCAGGGCGAGCACCGCGTAGCGTTCGAGGAGCTTGTCGAAGAGGTCCCGCGTCGCCGCCCGGGTGGTGTACGCCTCGTCGAGCATTCCGTCGGTGATCCGTTCGCCGCGCTCGATGCGCTTCCGGATGCGGACACTCATGCGGTCCGGGTAGGCCAGCAGGCCCCGGTGCGCACGATGACCTTCGCCCAGGATCAGCGCGTTGCCGGCCGACAGGGCGTCGGCCCAGGCGTCCATGGGCTCGTCGGTGAACGCCAGGTCCGCCGCGCGCAGCGCCGCGTCGACCGCGGCGTCGATCGCCGGATCGACCGCGACGCCGTCCGGACGCAACCGCCCGACGACGGCTCCGGCCTCGTACGGCCTCGGTGTGAAACCCGGCTCGATCAGCCCCATGCCGAGCGCGACCGCCGCGACGTCACGGCCTAGAGGCCCGACCGTGTCGAGCGACGGTGCGAGCGAGAACACCCCCTCCAGCGAAACCCGGCCGTGCGTCGTCTTCAAGCCGGTGACTCCGCAGCAGGCCGCCGGGACCCGGACGGACCCGGCCGTGTCGGTGCCGAGCGCGACATCGGCCTCGCCGATCGCGACCGCCACCGCCGAGCCACTGGACGAGCCGCCCGGCACCCGTCGCGGATCGAGCGGGTTCACCGGAGTGCCCGTCCAGGGGTTGATGCCGTCGATGGCCCGGCACAGCTCGGTGAGATTCGTCTTGCCGACGATCCGGGCGCCCTGCCCGCGGGCGGCGGCAACGCACACGGCGTCCGCTCCGGCCGGCGCGGCACGGTCCGCGATGACGGGACAGGCCGCGGTCGTCGGCAGCCCCGCGACGTCGATCGCGTCCTTGACGGCGAGCCGGGGACCGTCTCCGGGCGCCTCCGTCCGGAGCAGCCACGTCGTCATGGTCGGCCTCGTGTGCTCGCCATTACCAAGGTCACGGAATCATCTTGCCCTTCCCACCACCGAACCGACAGTCCTCCCGCGCCCCGGCCCTCTCAATCGAGCGACCAGGTCCCCGCGTCCACGGCCGGGCGTCCCTGCAGCCGGGCCAACGACCGGACGGGCCAACGACCGGACGGGCTAACGGTCAGCCGAGTGCGGCCTCCAGAGCGGCGGCCGCGCCGCACAGCAGTTCCTCGCCTCCCGCCGGTCCGACGAGTTGCACGGCGGCCGGCAGATGGGACCCGGGCAGTGGCACCGGGAGCGCGAACACCGGCAGCCCGGCGACGTTGAACGGTGCGGTCAGCAGGCACAACAGGAGATCGTCGTCTCCGGCCGGGGGCGGCGGCGCCACGGTCGGCAGGACCGGCAACGCGAGGACCGCGTGCCGCTCGAACAGGACGTCGAGCTCCGCCCGGATCGCCGTGCGGGTCGCCTCGGCCCACTCCCGTTTGCCCTCCGCGTCGGCACCCAGACCGTTCAGCCTCCGGTACATCCGTTCGCTGAGCCGGCTCGCGTCCTCCAGAAGGTGACCGTTCTGGCGATAGGCCTCCTCACCGACGAACACGCCGTTGGCCAGGACGGCGTCCGCGAAGTGCGCACAGGTCTCGTCCACCACCGTGAACGCCTGACGCAGCGCCGCGTCCACCGCCGCGTCGATCGCCGGTTCGGCCACCCCGGGAATCCGCAGCCGGCCGACGGTCATGCCCGGGTCGTACGGGGTCGGGGCGAAGCCGGGTTCGATCAGCCCCATGCCCAGCGTGACCCCGGCGACGTCCCTGGCCATCGGGCCGACCGTGTCGAGGGAGGGCGAGAGCGGATAGACGCCGTCGAGGGACACTCGGCCGTACGTCGTCTTCAGCGACGCGATGCCACAGCAGGCGGCGGGGATCCGCACCGACCCGGCGGTGTCCGTGCCGAACGCGACGTCCGCCTCTCCGGTGGCGACGGCCACGGCCGAGCCGCTGGACGATCCGCCGGGGACACGGGCCGGGTCGAGGGGGTTGACCGGGGTTCCGAACCACGGGTTCACGCCGTCCGCGCCGAGGCAGAACTCGGTGAGGTTCGCCTTGCCGACGATCCGCGCGCCCTGGGCGCGTGCGGTCGCCACGACCCTGGCGTCGGCCGCCGCCGGCTCGGCGCGGTCGGCGACGGCGCGGCTGCCCGCGGTCGTCGGCGATCCCTCGACGTCGATGGCGTCCTTGACCGCCAGCCGCGGCCCGTCACCCGTACCGTCCAAGCGCGTGATCCATGTCGACATGGAAAAGGATCATCGCCGCATCGGCCGGTGCTGAACAACCCCCGTACGGTCCCGGCCTACGTCTCGTCGGCGAGGACGAGCCACTGCTCCTCGTTCTCCTCGCGCTCGGCGCGAACGCTCTTCAGCTCCGCGTCGAGTTCGAGCAGTTTCTCGTGGTCGGTGGCGTGGGTGGCCATCAGCTCGTGCAGCTCCGCCTCACGGGCACCGAGCTTCTCGATCCGGCGTTCGAGCCGGTCGAGCTCCTTCTTCGCCTGCCAGGAGTTCTTGGCCGGCTTCGGCTCGGCGTCCCGTACGGGCGGGGGCTCCGGCGCCGAACGGCTGCGCCGGTCGAGGTACTCGTCGACCCCACCGGGCAGCAGCGCCAGCCGGCCGTCGCCCAGCAGCGCGAGGACGTGGTCACTGACCCGCTCCAGGAAGTACCGGTCGTGGCTGACCAGCATCAACGATCCCGGCCATCCGTCGAGCAGGTCCTCCAGCTCGGTCAGCGTCTCGATGTCCAGGTCGTTGGTGGGCTCGTCCAGCAGGAGGACGTTCGGCTCGGCCATGAGCAGCCGCAGCAACTGCAGGCGCCGCCGCTCCCCACCGGACAGGTCACCCACCGGCGTCCACTGCGCGTCGCCGCGGAACCCGAAGCGCTCCAGCATCTGACCGGCGGAGAACTCCTTCTTCCCCAGCGTGATCCGGCGCTTGATCTCCTCGACCGTCTCCAGGACACGGCGGCCCGGGTCGAGCTCGCCCAGCTCCTGCGACAGGTGCGCGAGCTGCACGGTCTTCCCCCGGATGACCCGCCCGGCGACCGGCGCGACCGTGCCCTCCAGCAGCCGCAGCAGCGTGGTCTTCCCACTGCCGTTGACGCCGACGATCCCGACCCGGTCCCCCGGGCCGAGCTGCCACGTCAGGTGCTCGAAGATCGCCCGATCGCCGACGCGCACGGTCACGTCCTCGACGTCGTACACGGTCTTGCCGAGCCGCGCCGTCGCGAACCGCACGAGCTCCACGGTGTCACGGGCCGGCGGCTCGTTCGCGATCAGCGCGTTCGCCGCGTCGACGCGGAACTTCGGCTTCGACGTACGGGCCTGCGGCCCCCGGCGAAGCCAGGCCAGCTCCTTGCGGAGGAGGTTCTGCCGCTTCTCCTCGGTCGACGCGGCGATGCGGGCCCGCTCGGCCTTCGCCAGAACGTACGCGGAGTAGCCGCCCTCGTACCGGTGTACCTGCCCGTCGGCCACCTCCCACGTACGCTCGGTCACCGCGTCCAGGAACCACCGGTCGTGGGTGACGACGATCAGCGTACGATCCTTCAGGTGCCCGGCGAGCCAGGCGATCGCCTCGATGTCGAGGTGGTTGGTGGGCTCGTCCAGGATCAGCAGGTCGGTCTCGGGGACGAGCAGCCGGGCCAGCGCCACCCGCCGGCGTTCCCCACCGGACATGGGCGCGATCGGGGCGTCCAGCGAGACCCCTGGCAGCAACCCGGCCAAGATGTCGCGCGCACGGGCGTCGCCCGCCCACTCGTGCTCAGCCTGATCGCCGAACACCACCGAGCGAACGGTCGCCCCGTCGGGAAACTCATCGCGCTGGGTCAGGAACCCCAGCCGCAGCCCCCGAGTATGCGTGACCCGCCCGCTGTCGGGCTCGATGCGGCCGGCCAGCAGAGAGACGAGCGTGCTCTTGCCGTCGCCGTTACGGCCGACGACGCCGATCCGGTCACCGGCGGCCACGCCGAGGGAGACATCGTCGAGCAGGGGGGACGGCCCGTACGCCTTGCTCAGGCCTTCAACATTGATCAGATTCACGACGTCCTCAAGCGTAGTGGCATCCGCCACCGACCGCCCCGCTCGCGAAACGCTCACGTACGAGATGAGACGCGGAGTGTGATCGACGCGTCGTCAGGGGAAGCGGCCATGGGCCGGCTCGTCACGAAACCTCATCCAGCGACTTCACCAGGAAGCGGGTCGGATCGGCGGCCTGCCGGATGCCCCCGTCCGTCTCGACGTAGTCGTACCGGTCGAGGTAGAGGCAGCCGGTCTCCTGATATCCCAGCCGCAGGTACAACGCAGCCGCGGCATGGTTGTCGTCGTTCACGCCGAGCCCGATCATGCGGTGACCGCGTTCGCGAACGCGGACCTCGGCCGCGCGTATCAACGCCGTCCCGATCCCTCGTGATCGCAGCTCGGGAGGCCACACACCAAGCCCGCCGAGCTCCGGACAGTCCGGATACCGTCGCCGGACCTCGGCCGCTCCACAGCCGTCCCACAGAATCGCTCCCGACCCGACCGGCACGTCGTCCAACCAGGCCACCAGGTAGGTGCTCCAGCCCTGCTCCTGACGGACGAACCGCCGTGCATGGAACCGATTCCGCCCCGGCGAGGGCATGTACCGTTCGAGCAGCTCGACATCCCGCTCCCGGCAGACAGCGATCACCACCGGCCCGATCGAAGCCCCGTCGGCCATCCGTTTCACCTCTGATTCGCGCTCTCCGCCCGCAGTCTGCCTTGCGACACATGGCACCCGTTGATCGTTGGCGTCTGCCGAGTCGTGAGGCACACCGATCGCCACGCGACCACCGAGGCTCAACCAGCGCACACAAACCGGTTCCCGATCTCCACCCACCTGCGAGAACGCGCCTGCTAGGCAGGCGTTTGCGTGCTTACGCGTTCGTCTGCGATAAGCGAGCAGCCGATGGTTTGAAGAGGACGAATTCGGCGAGGCCGGTCGTGGTGGGGTGGATGGTGACGCGGGCGAGTCCTTCGGCGATCCAGAAGTGGCCGGAGAGCCCAGGGCGCCAGCATCGCGGCCGATCGTGAGGGCGTTACGCGGGGTCGAGCGCAGCTACTCCGGAACTTTGAATGCTTGCTTTACAGAACGATAGTTCAGTCACGATTCAATAAAGACGCTCTTTAATGGCCCGGATAAGCTTCATAGAGTATCGGCGAGTCTCAGCTTCCCCGAGATCATTCCCCTTTACCTCGTTCCCTTTAACAACTCCAGATGAATAATCCGCCCCTTCAAAGAATATCGAAACTAGGATGTTGCGGAAGCGAGCGCAGACATAACTGCCGCCAATATCATACGTCCTGCCCGAGAGATCTCGATCGGGATGTACGGCAGCCCACTCCTTCACAGAGAGAGTATAAGCTTCGTCACCCACACCGGCGAGTGTTTTTGCTGCACCATCTTCGACAACATGCGACTCCGCTACAGTGCGCTTGCTTGCCACATTGCTTCGCCAGACCAAGAGATTAGCGTGCGCAACAGTCGGGTCCGGACTACGACGCACCGTGAGGCGCAAGTAGCGGCCGAAATTAGGGTTGAAAGACACCCAAATAAATGTTTGCCCGTCTCCCGGGTTCCTGTCGGTATCGTCTCCAGTAAAGACCTCTCCCGAGCGAATGTCGTTAGTGATGATTGAGGCAATCGCCCTAGGCACATTCGGTAGCGTGCGAACCAGACCCGATGCGTCGAGGACAGCCTTGTCCGACAGCTTGTCGACAGGTGCCGCCCACAGCGACCGTGTCGGTTGCGGTCGGGGATGAGACGAGTCTTTCCCGACGGAGACCCAGACTGCTGCACCCACGACAACCGCGCCGACCACAAGCGTGGACGCAGACCGATTGAACCACCGGACTGTCTTTTGGTCGGGCTGGCCATCCTGAAAACTCTCACCCACTGGCCCCGAATGCTCTCGGTCGTCGCACGGTGGCTCGAAATCAGGTACCCCACTACGCGAAGCATTAATTTTTGGGCTCCATCTCGATCAGCTAAAACCATTGCTAGAGAAGTTCGCGTCCGTTCACTACCAGGCCCATATCTCAGACTGTTGTTCCTATTGAAGAATTAGCAACGAAGACCACGCTGCTGACCGGGACCGCCGCGTACGGGCCGGGAGGTTCCCGGAAGTGGCTGATTCCTTGTCAGGATTGTTTCCAACGGCTCGAGTCGTCGTACGGTGCCGCGCCAGCCTCGCTCGGGAACGACTGCGGCCGGTGCGTGCCATCTCCGAGGTTGGGGGCCGTGTCGCTCGCCTTCTGGTCGATCTTCAGGATCTCGCCGGCGTCCGCGTTCGCCTGCTGCCATTTCGCGAAGAAGGCGTTCGCCATCGCGGTCAGCGCGTCGACGAGAGCCGCGAGCGGCTCTTGGGTCGAGCCCTTGGTGAAACCGGCGGCGGCGTCCTTGTAGGCCCTGAGCGCCGTGATGAGGTTGCCGACCTTCGCGTTACCGGCCTGGGCGTAGGCGTTCTGCAGACTGTTGACCGCGTTGGCCGCCTTGATACCCTCGCTACCCACCCACGCCGCCTGCTCCTTCAGCGTGTCGAAGTACTTGATGCATCGGTCAGCGTGGAAGCCGTACGCCTCGGCACCCGGCCCCTGCCAGCAGCTCTTCAACCCGTTCGTTTGAGTTGTCATCTCTGCGCTGAGTTCCCCGTACTCGTTACTGAGCGCGTTGAACAGCTCCGCGCGGTTTTGGATGGCGCCGGGGAGGGCGAAGCGTACATCCTGGATGAAGTCGTCCAGCGGCATCTTACTCGTCGCGGCGCCATTGGACCTGACAATGTTTTGGGCGTCCCGGATGTAGTGCTCGTTGGCATCCAGGAATGTTTCAAGGGCCGCCCGTCCCGGCGTATTACCGAGCACCATCAACGCCCGGTCCGCCAGCACAATGTGTCCCTGTTCCTTGGTGAATGGATGATCGAAGTCGTGGTCCGCGCTGGCGAACATGATGCGACTTTTTGGATCGTTGGGGTCCACGTTCGAACCTGGGTCGCCTGAGGGTACCACATAGGGCAGATCAGGAGCGTTTGTGTAATTCGGTCCATGTGAGATGTGTCCGGGTGCTGTCGATATGGACCCTTGACCTTTCTCGGCCGCCTGGATCCACGGGAGAAGGAAGCTATTCTCCTTGGACAGCAGCCTCTCAGCGGAAAGCGCGGTGCTGATTTCCGTATGAGAATAGTTCGCCGCCACCTTGGACAGTTTCGATCCCGATTCGCTCTGGAGGTCGCGCGCCGTCTGAGCTTCCCGTACACGTGCGGACGTGGCGCTTTCCCAGTCCTGTGCCCACCGCCGAGACCACTGCATCTGTCCCCAAGTGGAATCCGGAACGTCCGCGGCGAACCTGGCGAAGCGCCGTATTCCGTCGCAGATCAGGCTGTCGTCATAACGATACGACGCATGGCTGACGAGAGCCTGTACCTGGACCGAAAGCGTTACCACGTTGGAGTCCCTCCGCGCCTACACGCTGCTGGCATTCTGAATGTCGTCATAGTCAGGACCGAAGATCTGTTCGCGGAGTTTCCGTCCCTGGGCTCGGTAAGCGCGATACGCCCCGTTCAAAACGGCCTGGAGTTCCGCTGTGAGTTGCTGCTCGTCGAGCTGGCGCAGCGTGTCGCGCTGCAATTCCACAGTGACCACGCCGGTGCGACTCCGGCGCAGCGTCGCCCATCGCCCTGGCGACCTGACAGTGAGCGAAAGTTCGTCAAGGGCCCACTCATACCTGTCACGCATTGAATCCATATTTCATCCCTCCGCCGATCAGGACATGCGGGCGACCGCGTCCACGACCGCCTGCGCGGCGCTTTCGAGCAGTCGGCGCTCCTGCCCGGCATCCCTATCCGCCGACCGCTCCCCACTGACCCCCACGACGATCGCCAGGCCGCCCTGTACGACCGCCCGGCCGGCGAGCGGCATGGTCGGGTCGTAGCAGCTTGCGGCAACCGGAGGATCACCTCGGACGTCCACCCGATCGCCGAGGCATATGTTGTTGTAAAACTTGCTCTTAATAAGATTTCCGAGGTATTTCGCCTGCGGCGTTCCGTCGAGTGAGGGCACGGTCATGCGAGTGAGCAGGACTTCCGCGGTTCCGTTGCCGCCATCCGGAAGATGGCCGAACGCGGTGGGACAGTTGAGGTCGAAGCGAGGTTGACGGTCGGACGCACCGGATGGCTGCTCCGTCGAGTACCTCTTGATGTCCTGTACGGTGAAGGCAGTGTGCGGAATATGCTGGACGACGTCGACACATGTCGGCAATGCGGCCCGCTGACTTGTCTTTGGAGAGGGCTTTGGGCGGTCTGGCGAGCCGGATCCGCGGCATCCGACCAACCCGGCCCCCAGCAGCGCGATACCAGCAACTAGCCGCAGAGCGCGAATCACCATATCGCGACGCCTATTCCTCGATGAACAGGCGTCGGCGTTCACCCGCGTCGCCGCCCCGGCGCGGACGCTCCACCAATGATCCGGCCGCCGACTCCGGTTCGGGAACCTTGGCCGCCTTGCGCCAGGCCTTCATCGCCACCTGTTGGTAGCCGACCATTGCCACCCTGATGGCGGCATTCACCTGCTGCTCGAAGGAACGTTCGCTGTGCCGGGCATGTGCGCCGGGAGCGATTTCCACCTTGATATTGGCGGGCATTCCGGACACGATGATGGCGAGTGACTTGTCCGGCGACGACGCGCGAATCTTTGTTCGGCGCATGATGTCCAGCATCTCACCCACGTGAGCCCCCATGCCCATAAAGAGAACGTCGCATGTGAACGACGTAACGACCCGGACGTGAGCCTCCGGCCGAATGTGTCCGTAACTTCCCCTGAACGCTCGCGAACTTAACAAGCTCGATACACAAAGTCAAGAGATGTGACGATAGATGCATACCGGCATGAATGGGTCCGGAGCCCAAAAACCCGCCATACCACGCAGGCTTACAACGCACGGGGCTGAACGACACTCATGAAGGCGACGCGCCAACCGCTTATCGCGCTGTCGCTGCGGCTTGATGAAACGAGTGTCTTCCCAGTCGAAATTTCACGAACTGAACCCGGTGCCGGAAAGGCCGACGATCGGACCGATCAGCCGACGGAAGGTTGGTCGAAGAGGACGAATTCGGCGCGTACGGTCTTGCCGGTCGTGGTCGGGTGGATGGTGACTCGGGCGAGTTCTTCGGCGATCCAGAGGCCGAAGTGACCGACCTCGCCAGGGAGGTCTCGGACGAGTAAGGTCGGCGGACCAGAGACGATGCGCAACCAGCTTGAACATCTCTGCGAGCTGAGCAGGCTGCCGAACGTCAAGATCCAAGTGCTGCCGTACGCGGCAGGTGCCCATCCCGCCCTCACCGGCGACTTCGTCCTGCTCGTGTTCCGGGCAAGCGACGACCTCGGCATGGTGTATCTGGGGGCAGCAACAACTGGCCTCGTGCTCCAAAGGGAACACGAGGTCCGCCGGTACAGTCGGACATACGGGACGTTGCAGGCGATGGCGCTGTCTCCAGCTGAATCAGCGGCTCTGATCGCCTCGGCGGCGAAGGACCTATAGCTGGGATCCCCCAAGGAGGCGCTGGATGAGCCTGCAAGCCGACTCCCCCGCCTGGCGGAAGAGCTCCCACAGCGACGCCAACGGAAATTGCGTGGAGCTAAAAGTAGAATGGAACGAGTTCAGCCGCAGTCAGCCGCAAGGTAGCGAGCATGTCCCAGACCATGCGCCTCCACCGTCCCCACACTAGGTTGCCGGGCAGACCTGTGTTCTTCTGAGAGGTCCGTACCTGCTCGCCTCAGCGCCGTCGGCGCAGCCGATACAGCAGAACTTACGGACCGCTCGAGACGGCTACCAGGGTGCCGCCCTGCGAAAAGGCGACCTGCCAGCCGCTTGTATAGCCGTCACCGCGCCTCGATGTGGCGAACACCGCTCCGGTCGACATGTCTACGAACTGGATGCCGCCCCAGGAGGCTGCCACGATCGTATGGCCGTCAGGACTGACGCCGGCCGTGCTCAGCCCGGACATGCCCGCGATCCGTAGGCTCGTGACGCGTTCGCCGACGGCGATGTCCCAAACCTCGTCGCGTTCGTCGATGGCCAGCGGGCGGCTAGCAGGGTCAAAATTCAGCGCCACGACCCGGTTACCGCTGTCTCCCTGCCGAGAGCGGATGGCGTAGGTCCTTTTCCGGGTGCGGGTCGCAACATCCCAGAGTTGCATGGTGAAGTAGTTCGGCTCGCCTCCGCCGCAGGCCAGAGTCTTGCCGTCGGGACTGAACGCGGCAAGGTCGGTGCGCTCGGCGATGTGCAGCGTTGCGAGTTTGTAACGCTCAGGCATGTTTTACAGCCAGAGCCGATTCCCGCCGCTGGTGACGGCCAAGAGGCGCCCGTCGGGGCCAGAGTCTTAGCTGTCGCCCGCACCCAAAGCCAGGGCGAAAAGCGACACCTCTGCCGCGCTAATCCGCACCACCGCTTACAGGGACGGTCGCATCGCGACGAGAATTTCACAGCGCTTATCAGCCAACTGGGCCATCCATCTCATTTTTGCGTAGACCGACACTCCTATTAATGCGACCCTGAACAAAAATCAACGGGCCAGAAAATAGCCCCAGCACGAATACGAATGGCCACCACAGCACGGAAATAACCAGCACCAACGATACGGCAGACAGCAAGAGTCCCATAACGCGGCGATAGCCGACCGGCGCACTTGACGATCCGACGAGTTTAGGCCATCGCCTCACGTTCGTCAGCATCAGACACCCACCGATCCCAGTGATGAGTGCACCCAAAACGTAGATTACGTCAAGAACGATTCGCATGACACCAATATCCGTTCACTACCATAGCCATCCCACAACACCACCGACTACCGTACCCACCCCTTGGCCGATTCCTGCACCAGCGGCCGCACCAGCAGGAACGGTCACCTCAGCGAATGGTCCACCAAGCAGGCCTACGGTACCCCCGATCAACAAGCCAGTTCCGGTCCCGATAGTCCCACCTATACCCCCGCCGGCAACCGCGTTTTTTGCCGAATGCGATTTCGAGTGTGCATGCAACGCGCCGTCTGCTGCACGATAGTCAGATTGCAGCCCTCCAATGTCAGAGTTTAGTTTCGCCACCTGATCCGACGTCAGCAGGCCATTTGGGTCCTGAGACATGGGTTTTGAGTATTTTGTTATTCCGGCGATAAGGGCCTTATAATGTGGAGCTAGTTGGGCGGCCGCGGACTTTCGGGCTGCTCTAGCCTGGTTTCTTCCCCTATCTACACTCTTCACGAAGTCCCGGAAAAACTTTGACATCGCCGAGGTGTTGGTATTAGGCCCGGTAATCGGTGTAATTCGACCTGTATTATCAATCTTGATATAGCCTGCCTGCACCCCTTGGGAAGCCTGTCGTTCGAGGATCGACTGAATAGTTGCCAGCCGTACGGCTAGTTGATCCACTACACCGGCCACCGCGACCGCTACTCCCGAGTGCCATCTGGCATCACTCGCGTCCAGCCCAAAACTCGCCTTGAAAGAATTCGCAGCCTGCCCAGCCCACACCTCTCCAGTTAGCCTGTTGACTGTTCCGTCCAGACGGCTTACCACTTGCCCACTTTTGGATGGATATTCATACAAGGTGCACGCGAGATTGGACAAGCCGTTAATGTCGCCACCGATCCAGTTGTAGGAGATACTCGGCAGCTGAGATGGACCGGACACGACGACCCCTATCGATGATGCGCGAGAATGCACTAATTGACAGGTGCTTGAGAATTCACCAGGTCCGTCATTATTCCAAGCTCGGTAGTCGTCTTCGCTTCGACTTCTAGATACTTGTCGTGAACGTTCTGCAACTTCCATGAATGGGAACTCATCGCCTCGGCTAGGACAGTGTGCATCTCCCCTAGCGCCTGAAGAGTGACCCCGAGCATTTTATCGATGACGTTATCGCCTCCCTGAGGGCATGCGGGCCCCGCTTCAGGCATCAGCGCCTTATATGCACGCCCCTGTGCAGCGAACTCTTTAGAAGCTGTGACCAGGTCTGCATAGAAGACCTTATATCCTTTAGGCTCACTCATGGTGCTCCTTCTGCCACGCTTCGACATCGACTACCGTCAACTGCGCTACACCGTCTTGAAGAATCGGATTTGTTGTGACATCTATTTTGGATGACGCCACTTGGATCAACAAATGCGCTTACGGCCCGAGCGAGGACTGTATGCATCTCATATAGCGCCTACATGTCACATTTAGCATCTTATTGATCACACCGTCGCCACCCTGTTGGCAAACCGGCTTGTACGGCATAAGGTTAGCGTAATCGTCATCTTGTCTAGAGAATTCTGCAGAAGCCTTCGCTAGGTCTTCGAAGACGAGTTCGTATCCTCTCATTGATTATCCCTCCGCCATGCATCCAGCCGATTAGCAGTCCATCGCTCCGCGTCTTCTTGCACCACTGGATTGACTATGACGCGAACCTGAGCTGCCGATACTTGAATCAAAAGCTCTAGCACTGGAATCTTTTCATAAGGCTGGAATTCTCCAAGCTGAGCGACCAGCAAGTCCGGATCAGTAAAGACAGGTAGTGCACCAGTATCGTCGGCAAGTTGGCGCAGCTCAAATTCAACCTGGCGCGGTCCATCCCCTTGAACACGGACACTCGGCGTAGTGGGCACGTACACCCAAGCAACGCCCTCGGTTAGCTTCTTCCGCGCTTCATAGGCTGCACGCTCCGAGAGGTCGCCCACCTGTGGGCCAGTCGAGGTTCCAGAGGAGACCGCAGGAGAGTCATGTCCTGAAACGCTCATTCGCATCCTTCATCGGTTGTCACTCACGAGAATCATTACCCGGACCCCATGGCGTGGTGCTTGATCTGCTTAGAATGCGACGTGGACGTCTCCGGATCGCGACGATCCCGCCTACTAGCAAAACAACGACAATAGTTCCAGCGATTGCAATCGCGGTTACTCCGATTCGATCGCCTTTGTGCGACGAACGGCCTGACCTTGCCGTGGAAGGCCCCTCAGCGGCCGACCGAGATGCCTGCCACTTCTCGAGCGCCTCGTACACAGGGTTTGGTGCGTTGGATGGAACAGGATAGCGATCGGGGTTCATCGCGGCGGTGATCTGGATGGCGCCGTACCCCGTTTGGTCGTTCCATTTTGAAGACCCCAGCGGGTGGGCCGTCGTGATCAGTCTCTGAACTACGGTCCGCGCCGGCATTTCTGGGTTACGCGATCGGATGAGGGCGATGGCGCCCGACGTCAGCGCCGTGGCCATGCTTGTTCCCCAGCTCTTAGCGAAGTATCGCCCGTCCTTGCCGATGGTTCCCCCGACTCCCGGAGCGGCTACAGCGACATACGACTGCCTCTCCGTATTGGCCCACGGCTGCAGAGTCTTGTCGATCGCCCCTACGGCCAGGACTCCTGCGCATGAAGCAGGAAGGTTCGGATAGTTTGTCCCATCCCCGTTGTTGCCTGCAGATGCAACGACGACGACGTCGTGTTGGATCGCGTAGGAGACAGCGTCCTGGAGATCTGGATCACAGTGGCCGGCTAGATTTGCCGAGTTTGCCCCCTGAGAAATGCTTATTACTTTAGCACCGCGATCCACACCATATCTGATGCCATTCGCATAGTCTTCGTACTGATTTACCTGATCACCAGCCTGTAGTGCGACGTGAACGGGTAGTATTTTGGCCCCTGGTGCAATACCCGCATAATTCGCGACCCCTCCACCACGAGCAGCAATGAGCGCCGCCATGGCAGTGCCGTGCCCATAGTCCTCTTCATCGAGGTCTTGCCGGCCATCGGTTTTGTGTCCTGTTGTGTCACTACCCGGAAGAACCGCTCCAGCCAACTCTGGGAGCTTAGCGTTCACGCCGGTGTCAAGAACAGCGACGGTGACGCCGGCGCCGGTCGTCACCGGCCACACGTCGCTCTGGATACCCCACGCGGAGAACCACCATTCTTCATGGCGTGGTTGAGGTAGCGCACTGGCCGCCGCAGTCGGCATTACCGCCGAAGCGACGGCGATGAGACCTGCGGCGAAACGCCAAACAATCTTCACGCATCTTCCTCGAAAGGCCAGCGGGGTTCCTGAGTACTGGTCCCCGTTCCGCTCTGATCAAGGCTCGCCTCTTGCTCCAGTCGCTCAATCTTTGCGCGAAGCCTGGCGATCTCCTCCTGCGGATCTTCGCCGCTATCCTCGAGATCTAGCTCCTTGAGAAGCTCTGCGAGATCATCGCTATCACTGGATAGATCGAGCTGAACATCTTCTGCCGACGCGTCACTCTCGCTTGAGGAATCGTTTTTGGTGGCTCCGTCACCGATGAGCTGGGGACCTGCCTCGATGCCGTCGTTCCACACATCCTCGTCTTCCACAAGCCATGTCGCGCGTTCGCGTTCGCGCTCACCGCGATCGGCTCCCGCACCGACCGCAGGACCCATCATCCCGGCTCGGCTGGCAGCGCTCGCCTCTGCGGCTTGAGCCTCTTGGGTCGCAGCCGCCGCAGCACCGCCTGCGCCCCAGCGGCTAGTCAATGGGTTAATGCTTCCAACACCACCTGGTGGCATTGCGCCGCCCAGGCCTGACGTAGGCGATCCGCCACCTACTCCGGGAATACCGGGGTCATTCAGTAGAGGACCTGCTCCACCGCCGGATCCTCCGATCCCTGGGCTAGATGGTGTCGGCGTCCAGCCCGCGAGGTTCGTATTCGAGCCACCGGTCCCTGGCAACTGGCCACCACCGCCAGGGACATGTCCAGAGGAACCAGTTCCGCCACCACCGAATCCTGGCACGTGGCCACCGCTACCCGATGCTCCACCCGCACCAGGACCTCCTGCCGGGTCTCCTCCGGGGCCTCCACCTGTTGGTCCGGCCCCAGCGTCCGGAGAATAGCCGCCGTGAGATCCTCCGGGCGGGAGGGTAGTGCTGACCTCAGAGGGCATCGCTGTCCATGCCTGGGCGATGCGCTCGTTCGCGCCGGCCATCCAGCTCCGGGCTTCGGCCAGGTTCTTGGACGGCGACGCGTACGACCTCTTCTGGTACCAGTCGAGGTTCTGACCGTGGTTCTTGAGCGCCGTTCCGAATTCATTGGCGGCCTGGTCGAGGGCCGCTGAGGAAGCCCAGATCTCCCGCAGCGCCGACTGCGCGGCGGCGGCGTCTTCTCCTCCCCAAGCTTCATGAAGGATGTCGCGGACAGTGACCATGTCACCAGCGAACTTCCCGTGCGCCGAAGCGAACGTCTGGTAATCCTTTCCAGCCTTCTTGATGTAGCCGGGAGCTGTCTGCCTCAGAAGCTTGTCGATGTCTGCTGGATCGTTGTATCCGCCAGGCGTTCCGGAAGGAGCGCCGGCGCGCATGGGCAACGACTCGGAGTCGGCCACGTCAGTTTCTCCCGTCCGGGTTCAACGAATTGGGCACCGTCGGCTCCTGCTTGGACGGCGCCGAGGACGGGTCGTGGCCGCCCAGGTCGGCCGAGGGCTGCACGCTCAGATGCTTGTCCACCGCGGCAATCCGCCGCTCGAGGTCCACCTCGTTGGCGTCGTACACGTTCGCCGCACGATGCAGCTTCTTGATCGTGCTCATCAGGGCGTGCAGGACCCGGCTGTGCTGCTCGGCGAGGGACTGGTGGCCAGCCGCGACACTCGGCTGGAACGACAGGGCGGCATCCCACTGGCCGAACGCCACCGGCTCGGGGGGTTTCAGCTGCTCAGTCGCCGCGAGAAGATCTTCAAGGTGACCCTCAAGTCGCTTGGCGGCCACCCTGATCTGACCGGTGTTCACCCTCAGCTTGCCCGGGTCGTCGATGCCCGGCCAACTGTTGTACATCTGGAACGGAACGGAATTCGCGTTCACCGGTGGCAACAGCCATCGCCTCCTCGTGCGAGCACCCCCGTGCGCCGCACTATCTCAGCAGGGACACCGACGCTCGTAATGATGCGTCATCGCGTCGGCCCCTGCACACCCCGTCAGATCGCAAAAACGTCCTAAACTTTACGGATTCTGACAGGTGACGTCCAGGCTACTTGCCGTGTGCTTTGCCAAGCCGTGACCCCGCCAGCGGGGGACTGACCGTTTCGCGACTTGTGCCCCCGCCGATACGCCGATTCAGAGCAAAGTGACACCCGGGACCGGGCCGACGGCCGGGCGTACGGCGGCGAACCGGCCCGACTCGTTCAGGGCTGCGGCCAGTTCTGCCGAGTGGTCCAGAGAGGCGGCGAGGAAGGCGCACGTAGGGCCGGAACCTGACACGAGGGAGCCCACAGCGCCCGCGTCACGGCCGGCCGCCAGCGCCTCGCCCAACGACGGGCGCAGGCTCAGCGCCGCCGGCTGCAGGTCGTTGTGCAGGGCACGGCCGAGTGCTGCAGCGTCGCCGGTCTTCAGGGCGGCCATCAGGTCATCCGACACCCGCGGCCACACGCTCTCCTGCTCCCCCGCCGCGCGCAGCCGATCGCACTCGCCGTACACCGCGGGCGTGGACAGGCCGCCGTCGGCGTACCCGAACACCCAGTGGAACTCCCCCAACACCTCCACAGGCGTCAACCGCTCTCCCCGGCCGAGCCCGACAGCGGTGCCGCCCAGCAACGCGAACGGGACGTCGCTGCCGAGCCGAGCGCCGAGTTCGAGCAGCGTCTCCCGGTCCAGCCGAGCCTGCCACAACACGTCGCAGGCCAGCAGGGCCGCCGCCGCGTCGGCGCTGCCGCCGGCCATGCCGCCGGCGACGGGGATGTCCTTGCGGATGTGCAGGGCGACGTCCGGGCGCCGGCCGAGGTGCTCGGCGAGTAGGGTCGCGGCGCGGGCGGCGAGGTTGTCGGGGCCGGTGGGTACCCCTGCCGGGCCCTCGACGGTGACACTGAGCGCGTCGGCCGGGGAAACGGTCACCTCGTCGAACAGTGAGACGGCGTGGAAGACGTTGACTAGGTCGTGGTAGCCGTCGTCGCGGACGGGGCCGACGCTCAACTGGAGGTTCACCTTGGCGGGCACGCGCACGGTCACAGTGGTCACGGTCAACCGATCGTAGGCGACGGGGGCCGGTGTTCGGCGATGCGGGTGAAGGCCTCGACGTCGAGGGCCTCGCCGCGGGCGCCCGGGTCGACGCCGGCGGCGCGCAGGGCGGCCTCCGCCGCGGCGGCCGAACCGGCCCAGCCGGCCAGGGCCGCGCGGAGGGTCTTGCGGCGCTGCGCGAACGCGGCGTCGATCGCGGCGAAGACCTCCTTGCGTGAGGCCGAGGTGGACGGCGGCTCGCGGCGGGTGAAGGCGACGAGTCCGGAGTCGACGTTCGGTGCCGGCCAGAAGACCGCGCGGCCGACGTTCCCGGCGCGGCGGGCGTGCGCGTACCAGGCCATCTTCACCGACGGCACGCCGTACACCTTGCCGCCCGGTCCCGCGGTGAGCCGGTCGGCGACCTCGGCCTGCACCATGACGAGCCCGTGCCGGATCGACGGGAACGCCCCGAGCAGGTGCAGGACGACGGGCACCGCGACGTTGTACGGGAGGTTGGCGACGAGCGCGGTGGGCGGCGGGCCGGGCAGTTCGGCGACTCGCAGGGCGTCGGCGGGGACGACGTCGAGGCGGTCGGTGAGGTCGGGGGCGCGTTCGGCGACGGTCGCGGGCAGTCGCTGGGCCAGCGCCGGGTCGACCTCGACGGCCACGACGCGGCTCGCGGCCGGCAGCAGCGCCAGGGTCAGGGAGCCGAGGCCCGGCCCGACCTCCAGGACCACGTCCTCCGGCGCGACCTCGGCGTCGCGGACGATGCGGCGCACGGTGTTCGCGTCGATCACGAAGTTCTGGCCGAGGGTCTTTGTCGGGCGCAGCCCAAGCCCGCTCGCCAGTTCGCGTACGTCGGTCGGCCCGAGAAGTCGTTCACCCACACGCACAGTCTCCCGTACGTTCAAGAGTCCGAGTGCTCGGGCCGTCCCCGCGGGGTTACGCGTGCAGCGCCTTCAGCGCATCGAGCACGAATCGACGCGCTTGGGCCATGTCCTTGCGCGCTCGATCGATGTCGAGCACTTCAGCCCCTGGTGCCGTCAGCGCGGCGCGACGGATGAACGACGAGAGACTCAGGCCCGCCGCGTCGGCCGCCTGCTGGATCCGCTCGATCTCCGTGGAGTTGAAGCGGACTGAGACGACGCTGTCCAGCTTCCGGGAGATCTTGGCATCCACCTGCTCGCCCCACATTTCCGGGTCGTCTCGGTGCTCGTAGTAGAAATCGGCCGCCTCAGCGTCCGACATCTCCCGTTCGCTCACTGTCATACCTCCCAAGCCGTCACCGGCCGCGCGGACTGACGGTTGGAGTCGTACACGAAGGGCACAGCCAGCTTCCGGCCCCCGTCAGTGACTCCAACGGCGACATAATCCGCCGCGCGGCCACGCCTGTTCCGCCGGATCACCGGCATGTTCGCGAACACCTACTCGACCTCAACTCTGGTAGCACGCCTCAGCGCGTGGTCGAGATTTCCGTGGTCCCACTCGATCGCCTCGATGACGAGCACGGCTCGCACCCTTCATGTCATACATCTTAGGCGCCGAATGTATGACCGTCGAGCGTGATCGTTCAGCTACTTTAGGTATTTGCCCCTCACCAGGGGCCGAAGACGCGTTCGCCGTTGGTGGCGATGGCGGTGCACAGCTCGGCGAGGTCGACGTTCTTGACCTCGGCGAGGCAGCGGACGGTGAGCGGGACGAGGTACGGGGCGTTCGGCTTGCCCCGGTGCGGGACCGGTGTGAGGTACGGCGCGTCGGTCTCCACGAGGAGCAGGTCCAGCGGTGCCACGGCCGCCGCCTCGCGCAGGTCGGCGGCGTTCTTGAACGTGATGTTGCCGGCGAAGCTCATGTGGTAGCCGTGGTCGGCGCAGACCTTGGCCATCTCCCGGTCGCCGGAGAAGCAGTGGAAGACGACCTTCTCCGGCGGGCCCTCCTCCGCCAGGATGCGCAGGACGTCGTCGTGCGCGTCGCGGTCGTGGATGACGAGGGCCTTGCCGCTGCGCTTGGCGATGTCGATGTGGGCGCGGAAGGACCGCTGCTGGTCCTCGACCGCGGCCCAGTCGCGGTAGTAGTCGAGCCCGGTCTCGCCGACGGCGCGGACGTAGGGCAGGGCGGCGAGCTTGGCGATGTCGGCGAGGACGTCGGCGGTGGCGTCACCCGCGTCGTTCGGGTGGATCGCCACCGCCGCGTACACGTCGTCGTACGTCGCGGCCGCGTCGGCGGCGTGCTGCGACGAGGCCAGGTCGTAGCCCACGGTCACGGCCCGCCGGATGCCGACCGAGTGGGCGGCGGCGAGCACCTCCGTGATCGGCACCTCGAGGATGTCGAGGTGACAGTGGCTGTCGAACACCTCGACCGGCAACGGCTCGGGCAGCGGCGGGAAGGCCGCTCCCCGGAACCCGTTGGACGTCTCCATCTCCGCCCCCATAGTGAGCACCCTGCCCAGTGACGCGACGTCTATGAACGATGTGTCAGGACTGCTCGAGCCGCGCGAGCTCCTCGTCCACGACCGAGGAGTCCAGCTTCGCGAACAGCGGCTTGGGCGGCGCCAGCGGCGTGCCGGCCGTGATCGGGCGCGACTCCCAGCGGGCCTCGGTGTCGTACGACCCGGTCAGGACCGGGTAGTCCGGGCCGCCCTCCTCGGAGACCTCGCGGATCTCCGGGGCGCCGCTCCACTCGCCCTGCCCGCCGAGCATCCGGTGGACCTTCTCCGAGGACGCCGGCAGGAACGGCGTGAGCAGCGACTTGGCGTCGTCGACGAGCTGCAGCGCGACGTGCAGGATCGTCTTCATCCGCTCCGGGTCGTCGTTCTTCAGCTTCCACGGCGCCTGCTCGGACAGGTACTTGTTCGCCTCCGCGACGGTGCGCATCGTCTCGTTCGCGGCGTTCTTGAACCGCGAACGCGCCAGCTCCGCGCCGACCGCGTCGAACGCCTTGCGCGACCTCTCCAGGAGGTCCCGGTCGAGGTCGGTGAGCTCGCCGGCCGCCGGAATCTCGCCGATGTTCTTGGCCGCGAACGAGAGCGATCGGTTTACCAGGTTGCCCCAGGTGGCGACCAGCTCGTCGTTGTTGCGGCGGACGAACTCCGACCAGGTGAAGTCGGTGTCCTGGTTCTCCGGGCCGGCGACCGCGATGTAGTAGCGCAGCGCGTCGACGTCGTACCGCTCCAGGAAGTCACGGACGTAGATCACGACCTGGCGCGAGGAGGAGAACTTCTTGCCCTCCATGGTCAGGAACTCCGAGGAGACCACCTCGGTGGGCAGGTTGAGCTTGCCGAGGGAGCCGGGCGTGCCGCCCTTGTCGCCTTCTCCGTTGTAGCCGAGCAGCATGGCCGGCCAGATCTCGGAGTGGAAGACGATGTTGTCCTTGCCCATGAAGTAGTACGCCTCGGCGTCCGGGCTCTGCCACCAGGCGCGCCAGGCGTCCGGGTCGCCGCTGCGCCGGGCCCACTCCACGGACGCCGACAGGTAGCCGATGACCGCGTCGAACCAGACGTACAGCCGCTTGTCGGGCCGGTCGACCCAGCCCGGCAGCGGCACGGGCACGCCCCAGTCGAGGTCCCGGCTGATCGGCCGGGGCTGCATGTCGTCGAGGAGGTTGCGGGTGAACTTGTAGACGTTCGGCCGCCAGAGCCCCTCTTTGCCCTGCAGCCACGAGCCCAGCGTCTCGGAGAACGCCGGCAGGTCGAGGAAGAAGTGCTCGGTCTCGACGAACTTCGGCGTCTCGCCGTTGATGCGGCTCCGCGGGTTGATCAGGTCGATCGGGTCGAGCTGGTTGCCGCAGTTGTCACACTGGTCGCCGCGCGCCCCGTCGTACCCGCAGATCGGGCAGGTGCCCTCGATGTAGCGGTCGGGCAGGGTGCGGCCCGTGGACGGGGAGATCGCGCCCATCGTCTTCTTCTTGAAGACGTAGCCGTTGTCGTAGAGGCCCTTGAAGATCTCCTGGGCGACGGCGTAGTGGTTGCGCGTCGTCGTCCGGGTGAACAGGTCGTACGACATGCCGAGGCCGTGGAGATCCTGGGCGATCACCCGGTTGTAGCGGTCGGCCAGCTCACGGGCTGACACGCCCTCCTTGTCGGCCTGCACCTGGATCGGCGTGCCGTGCTCGTCGGTGCCGCTGACCATCAGGACCTTGTTGCCCGCCATCCGCTGGTAGCGGCTGAACATGTCGGCGGGCAGCGCGAAGCCGGAGACGTGCCCGATGTGGCGGGGCCCGTTGGCGTACGGCCAGGCGGGCGCGGTCAGGATGTGACGGCTGGACATGTGCTAAGCCTACGGGGCACTCGCCGATGACTCATTCCGATATGGACTTTCTCGCCTGCGGGCCGAGGGCGTGCGACGCCGGCCCTCGACCGGCGCCGCACGCCCCTCCTCCGCGTGTCAGCCGCGGGCCGGCGTGCCGAGCTGGTTCGTCCACCCGGACGCGGTCAGCAGCGTGATGCTCGAGGGGGTGTGCTCGACGGCGCCCCCGACGATGTCGTACCTCTCCGACCCCAGGATCTCCGCCGTCTTCTGATCGATGATCACGTGGACCTCGACCTGCCGAGGCTTTTTGTACGGGTACAAGATCACGCGCCGCTCGGCCAGGGCGACCCCGGGGCGGCCCAGCCGGTCGCGGATCTTGCCGACCATGCGGATGCCCGGCTGGGCGGCGAACAGCTTGTACGCGGCCGCGCGGGTGGCGGGCGTGACCGGGGCGTTGATGATGTTCTCCGCCATCTCACAGATGTAGGCGGACAGCTCGGTCCGCTGGGTCTTCGGCTGCCTGTTCCAGTCCTTCTGGATCAGCGCCTTGAGCCCGTCGGGCGTGGTCGGCAGCTTCGGCAGGTCCGCCGCCGACGTACCCTTCGGTCCCCCGAGTTCCAGGAACGGGTCCTCCCTGAGATGGTTGTCGGACGAGTACGGCTTCATGTCCGTGAGCGAGGGCGAGCCGGCCCGCTTCCACGCCGCCCTGTCGGCAGGCGAGGCGAAGCTGGTCGTGATGTCCTTGTCCACCCCGCGGGTGGTGTCGCCCTGCCGGTACGGAACCCAGTTCTCCCACGTGATGCTCACATAGGCCTGGAACGGGTAGTAGGGACCCGACCTCAGCATTCCGTTCGCGCTGACGCCCTTCGGCTTCGGCCCGTTGCCGGGCTGCCTGGCCCGGTCGAGCGTCTGGATCCGGGTGTACCAGAAGCGGCCGTGGGTCACCGCCGGTTCCTTGGCGACGGTCTCGGCGGCGGTCAGCAGCACGGTCTTCGCATCGAACGTCTCGGGCGAGGACCCGCCGTGCCCCGGCTTCGCCGCGTGACCGGACATCACGCCCGGTACGACCGCGGCGCCGAGCGCCACGACCGCGGCGGCCGCGCCGGCGAGGAGGAGCACCGGCCGCCGGTTCCGCGCGGGGAGGGCGTGGCGGTCGCTCCGCACCGACTGCCGGGCGGTGGCCATGACGCGGCTCAGGTCGATGTCCCGGCGCCGCCGGTAACCGTCCTCGGCCATGGCGTCCACGTGGGAGCGAAGGGTGTCGATCGGGTCGGCGGTGCGGTTCATGGCGGCTCCTGCGGTCTCGCGCGAACGTCTCATCGGGCTTCCTCGTTGATCAGCGCCATCCGGCCGGGGGCGGCCGGGCGGCCTCGGGAGGACGCGGCGGAGGCCGCCTTGGCCAGCCGCTTGCGCGCGCGGTGCAGCCGCACCGTGAACGTCGCGGCCGTGCAGCCGAGGACCCGGGCGGCCTGGCGGGGCGTGAGGCCGTACCAGGACGCCAGCACGAGGGCCTCGACGTCCTTCTCGCCCAGCTCGGTCAGCAGCGCCTTCGCGGCGTCGCGCTCCACGACCTGCTCGGCCACGTCCAGGCCGGTCAGGTCCTGGTCGCCGGCCGCCTCCGCGAGCCGGTCGGTGAGCACCTGCCGCCGGCGTACGACGTCGTACTGCTTGAAGAGCAGGTTCCGCGCCACTCCGAGCAGCCAGGGCAGCGGTGACTCGGGCAGGTCGTCGAGCCGCCGCCACGCGATCAGGAACACCTCGCTGACGACGTCCTCGGCCGCGCCATGTTCGGCGCGCAGCAGTACGTAGCCCAGTACGTTCCGGTAGTACCGGTCGTACAGGGCGGTGAATCTCTCGGCGGGGTCGTTCACTCCTGCCGTCCTTCGCGTCGGTTCAGGTCGGTCGCGAAGTAGTCCCGTACGGCGGGCGGCGGATTACAGGCCGGTGAGCCGATCAGTGGGATCGCACGCCGATGACAGCGCGCTTTGGCAGGCCCCGGCGGTGGTATCCCGTCCGCAGGTCCGCCGCGGCGAGCGCGGCCGCCATGCAGGCGACCGGAACCACCGGCAGGACGTACCGGTGATCGAAGTCGAGGACCGCGACCGGGAGCACCAGCAGGGCCGTCGCGACGGTCCAGGGCAGCAGCGCGCGCCGCCGCGCTCCGAGCGCGCCAAGGGCCAGGATCGCTGCGAGGACGGGACCGCGGAGGTAGGCGGGGTACTGGTACGCGCGGAGGAAGCCGGCGTAGGGCTCCACCGACCGGTAGTCGCCGACGTCGGCGTCGTAGGAGGCGAGAGCCTTCCTGGCGTCCGGAAGGTCCGGCAGCGGCCACCGGCCCCTCGCGAAGCCGAAAGCGGGGGTGACCCGTTTCGGATGCCGGGCCGGGGTCCAGTGGAACGCCAGCGACACGTCCCCTGCGACGTCGGCCGCGTAGTCGAGCGGCTGTGCGGCGATCGCCCGCAGCGCGAAGGAGCGCGCGAGGTTGTTCGCCGCCGCCGGCCCGCCGGGGAAGTGGTTGATGGGCGAGTCGGCGGCCCAGACGTACTCTCCTGCCGCGTCCTGGCGGGCGCCGGCCGGGCAGAGCCGGGCCTCTTCGGCGGGCGGGCGGATCTGGCGGCAGTTCGCGAACGTCATGGTCCGGGCCCACAGCGCGACGCCGTCGCCGCCCGCCAGCGTGAACCGGCCGTAGACGGAGGCGTACCAGCTCGCGTACAGGGCGATGGGCAGGGCGCCGGCGGCCGCCGTCGCCAGGACGGGCCGCCATCCGATCCGGCGGACGGCGAGGTGGGCCAGGACCAGCAGGAACAGGGGCAGCGCGATCGTCCGGGTCAGCGTGGCCAGCGCGAGCAGGGCACCCGCCGCGACGCCGGCGCGGGTGGTCGGTCCTGGCGACCACATCAGGACCGTGATCGCGGCGACGACGAGGAAGATGAACAGCGCGTCGGACAGTACCGCGTGTTCGAGCTGCAGGAACGACGCGTCGAACAGCTGCGGGACGGCGGCCCCGGCCGCGGCCCCGGCGGGGAGCCCGTGGCGCCGCAGCACCGCGTACACCAGCATGCCGGTGGCCAGGCCGAGGGCGTGCTGTACGCCCACGACGAGGGTGACGCTGTGGAACGGCCGCAGCAGCATGAGGAAGAACGGGTAGCCGCTGGGCTGGAATCCCGAGGAGGGCTTGGGATGCGCGGCCAGGGCCAGGTACGCGTAGGAGTCCCCGTAGTAGACGCGCGCCGGACGGTAGCCGAGCATCGTGGTGATCCGCAGGCCGGCTGCGAGGGTGAGCAGCGCCGCGAAGAATTCGTGTCCGCTGAGCGGCCGCCGAGGTGCCGGCGGGTCGTACCGCCGCGGCGGCGCGGGGGTGCGCAGGTTCGTCACGGAAGGATGTCCCTAGATGATCAACGAGATTGATCATTAGAGACGCTGAACATTCCCAAAAGGTTGAGTGAACGCCGAATCTCGCGCGAGTATCCATTTTCACCGCGAAAAAGGCCCCGGCGGATCGCCGGGGCCTTCTTTTGGACGTGGGTCAGGCGGGCTTGTCGGCCTTGTCCTCGCCGCTCGCGCCGGCCTCGGCGGTCACGGTCTCGGCGTCGTCTGCGGCCTCCGGGGCGCCCGCCTCGTCGGCGATGGCGCTCGCGTCGTCCCGCTGCTCCGTCGCGGGCTCGGCGTCCTGGCTCTCGCTCCGGACCTTGTGCGCCGCGGCGTCGACCACGTCGGCGGCCTCGTCCGCCGGGTCGGTCACCGGCGGGTGCGACCGGCGGCGGATGTCGAGGATGCTGACGAACAGCGACGCGAAGATCATCTGGAAGCTCATGATGAGCGCGGTGGCGGCGGGCACGACGATGCGCAGCGAGTGCCGGGGATCGAGCTGCCCGAAGCTGTGCACCTGCCAGTGGAACAGCGAGGCGATCAGCCCGACGAGACCGGCGAGCGCGAGCAGCCCACCGACGACGAGGCCGCGTTCGAGGCTCCAGGAGTCGATGATGCGCTGCACCCGTTTGTCATGGGGAAGGAAGCCTTCCTCCATGGCATAGACCTTGGTCAGCAGCGCGAAGATCACCGCTTGGAAGCCGATCACCAGCGCCGCCGAGGCGCCGACGAGGGTGTCGACGTCGAAGGCGACCTCGCCGAACCGGATCGGCCCGGCGGACAGGGCGACCCCCGCCACGAGACCGAGCACCATCATGATCAGGCCGGGGATCAGGAACAGCCAGCGCGGGCTGTAGAGCGCCAGGAAGCGCAGGTGGCGCCAGCCGTCGCGCCAGGTGCTGAGGTGCGGCGGCCGCGACCGGCCGTCGGGCGACAGCGTGGTCGGGACCTCGCGGATGTCGTACTTGGCGAGGGTGGAGCGGACCACCATCTCGCTGGCGAACTCCATGCCACCGGTCTGCAGCTCCAGCCGCAGGATCGAGTCGCGCCGGAAACCCCGCAGCCCGCAGTGGAAGTCACCGATCTTGCTGCGGAAGAACAGCCGGCCGATGAAGCTCAGCACCGGGTTGCCCAGGTACTTGTGCAGCGGGGGCATGGCGCCGGGGGCGATGCCGCCCTTGAACCGGTTGCCCATGACGAGGTCCGCGCCGTCCCGCAGCTGCTCCAGGAACGGCATGAGGCCGGTGAAGTCGTAGGAGTCGTCGGCGTCGCCCATCACGACATAGGTGCCGCGCGCGGCACGGATGCCGCCCATCAGGGCGTTGCCGTACCCCTTGCTGGAAACGGGCACGACACGGGCGCCCGCGTCGCGGGCGAGTTGCCGGCTGCCATCAGTACTGCCGTTGTCGGCGATGATGACCTCGCCGTCGACACCATGCTCTTCGAAGAAGCCGAGGGCCTTACGAACACAGGTCTCGACCGTCTCCGCCTCGTTCAAGCACGGCATCACTACGGAGAGTTCCACGTCGTGTCCTCCATCACCCCGCAGCACTGGCTTGGGGGTTTTTCGACTAACCTCGTCGTGTTCCGACAAGTGGCGCGTGTTATCCATGATGCCTGCAGACGAGCGACCTCGTGTTGCAAAGTCGCAACCTTTAACTCCACATGGAGAGCTGGTGCGACGGCAGGCTGGGGATATCAGGATAGGGGCTGTGGGGTCCAGGAAGGTCGGTCCGGACTTGACGAACGCCGGAGAGCGGGGCGGGGCTTCCGTGGTGACCGGTGGGCGATCCGACGAGGAATCGCAGGTCACAACGGTTGATGAGCAGGTGACAGAAGAGGCGCCGGTCGTTCGCGGATCGGGGCTGTGGGCGCTCATGCGCCGGCACAAGATTTTTACAGCGGTGCTCGCGATGGGCGCGCTGCTCCGGTTGATCGCCACGCTGGGATACCGGCCGGCGTCCTGGTTCAACGACTCTTTCGATTATCTTCATGTTGCGATCAGCCCGTATCCACATGCGATCCGGCCGGACGGCTACTCCGGCATGCTGTGGATCATGAAGCCGTTCCACAGCTTCATGCTCGTCGCGACGGTCCAGCACCTCATGGGTCTGGCCTCCGCGGTGATGATCTACGCGGTGCTGCGCAAAAGGTTCGGGCTGCCGGGGTGGGGGGCGAGCCTGGCGACGGCGCCGTTGCTGTTCGACGGCTACCAGATCCAGCTCGAGCACCTGATCCTGTCCGACACGCTGTTCGGCTTCCTGCTCGTGTCGATCGTCACACTGCTGCTGTGGCACGGCCGGGACCTGACGTGGAAGGTCGGCGCCCTCGCGGGGCTGCTGCTGGGGCTGGCCACGCTGACGCGTACGGTCGGCACGCCCGTGCTGGCCGCCGTGGTGGTCTACTTCCTGGTCCGGCGGGTCAAGTGGCGGGTGATCGCGGCCACCGTCGCGGTCTGCGCGCTGCCGCTGGCCGCCTACGCCGGATGGTTCTGGTCGTACTACGGCAAGCCGGGCATGACCATGAGCAGCGGCGTGTTCCTCTACGCACGGGTCTCGGCGTTCGCGGACTGCAACAAGATCAAACCGCCGGTGACCGAGTACGCCCTGTGCAAGAACAACAAGACCTCGCACACGCCGCTGGTCTTCTCCCAAGATGCCATCTGGGACCGTAACTCGCCGTTCCACCGCATTCCGGCGGCGCGGTTCACCGATTATCAGAACCAGCTCGCCAGCGACTTCGCCAAGCGCGCGATCATGGCGCAGCCTCTCGACTATCTGAAAGTCGTCGGAAAGGACTTTCTTTTCACGTTCCGCTGGAAGCGGACCGTCTTCCCGGACCGCGCGACGTACGAGATGTATCAGTTCGGTACTAAATCCGCCGCCCTGCCGACGTGGCGGATGAGCAGGGACCGCACGGCCGCCTCGGAGGCGCGTACCTACGAGCAGGGCGACGCCCGCACCGACATCGTCGACCCGTACGCCAGGATCATCCGGACCTACCAGCGGCACGTCCACCTGCCCGGCACGCTGGTGGGCGGCATCCTCATCGTCGGCCTGGCCGGGCTGATCCCGATGTGGCGGCGGTGGGGCGGCGCCGCGTTCCTGCCCTGGATCACAGCGACCGGCCTGCTGCTCGTGCCGCCGGCCACCGCCGAGTTCGACTACCGGTACGTCCTGCCGACCGTGCCGCTGGCCTGCATCGCCGCGGCGATCACCTTCTCCGCCGAGCCCCGCCGGAAGCTGGCCCGGATCGTCCCCCGCCGCGGCGGCTCGTCGGACGGGGCCGAGACTCCCGACACGCCGGACACGGACTCCCCCTCATCCGGCGAGGTTGTACCGGCGTAGGGCCCGCCTCAGAGCCTTGAGACAGGCGCTGAGGCGTGTCCCGCGCCCTGCCGCGTACCCGGCGGCGGGGTGACGGCGGCGGCACAGGGCCGCCGCGCGCCAGGACGGGACACGCCCCCGGTCGATCAGTAGGCGTGGAGCCGGCGGAGCTTGAAGATCATCTCCAGCTCTCCGTGGCGCTGGGGCGGGACGGCCTGGCTCCGCGGCCGGCCCGGCGGGAGGATCTTGACGTCGTACGACCCGCAGGACGGGCAGAACAGCTCCGCCCACGGGGAGGTGCAGCGATGGCCGTTGCGGTGGTAGTAGACGACCTCGCCGCCGTGCCCGTCGGCGCAGTGTCCGACCTCGAATTCGACGTGCCATTCGTCCAAGCACGCCAGGCACTCGTACGTCCACGTCTCAGGTGAGATCATGGATTCGTGCATCTGCGTCACCCCCGGGGGAATCGGCGTACGCGCTGAAATACGCACCCGACTCATTTTTGCCCACCAAGTGGCGCTTTGCGCACGGCCGACTACCCAAAAAGAACGTCAAATAACGGTCAATGATCCGCTTTTTGGGCTACGACGGCGTCATAGAGCTCTCGCTTGGGCACCCCGTGTTCCCGCGCCACGTCACCGATCGCCTGCTTACGCTGCGCCCCGTCGCCCACCCGGCGCTCCACCTCCACCGCGAGCTCGGCGAGGTCGACCTGACCCGTCCGCTCCGGCGCTCCCGCGACGACCAGCGTGATCTCCCCACGCACCCCGTCGGCCGCCCATTCCGCCAGCTCGCCCAGCGGTCCCCGGCGCACCTCCTCATACGTCTTCGTCAGCTCCCGGCACACCGCGCCCCGCCGGTCGGACCCGAGGGCGGCGGCCATCGCCGCCAGCGTCGCGGCGAGCCGGTGCGGCGCCTCGAAGAACACCATCGTGCGCGCTTCGCCGGCGAGGCCTCGCAGCCGCGCGGCCCGCTCCCCCGCCTTGCGGGGCAGGAACCCCTCGAAGCAGAACCGGTCACTGGGCAGCCCCGAGATGACCAGCGCCGTCGTGACCGCGGACGGCCCGGGAAGGACGGTGACCGGCACCTCGGCCTCGACCGCCGCCGTGACGAGGCGGTAGCCGGGATCGGAGACCCCCGGCAGCCCCGCGTCGGTCACGACGAGCACGTCGTGCCCGGCCCGCAGCTCGTCGAGGAGCTCGACGGCGCGGGCCCGCTCGTTGACGTCGTAGTACGACACGATCCGGCCGGTCAGGGAGACGTCCAGATCGGCGGCCAGCCGGCGCAGCCGCCGGGTGTCCTCCGCGGCGATGATGTCGGCGTCCGCGAGGGCCATGCGCAGCCGCGCCGACGCGTCCTCCACTCGTCCGATCGGTGCGGCGGCCAGCGTCAGCGTCCCTGTGTTCTCCACCTCTCCATCTTCGAGCACAGCCGGGCGTAAGGCGGTCCTCGGTCGGCTCCAGAACGCTCCATGACCGTGAAGTGCGCGAATACTACGGCTGACGCCCGTACGATGTCGGGGTGGTGGCGATGACAGGAATCGAACCCGAAGCCCAGCCCGAGCCGCGCAGGAGACCACCTTCACTGCGCCAGTGGCTCACGCCCGGGATGCCCGGCAACAAGCTGCTCGGGTGGCTGGGCCCGCTGGCCGTGACCATATTCGCGGGCGTCCTGCGATTCTGGAATCTCGGCAAGCCCAGAGCCGTGATCTTCGACGAGACGTACTACGCGAAGGACGCGTACGCGCTGTTGAAGTTCGGGTACGAGCACAACACGGTCAAGGACGCCGACAAGCTCCTGCTCCAGGACCCACAGAATCTCCACATCTTCTCCCCTGGCGGCAGCTTCATCGCGCACCCGCCCGCCGGGAAGTGGATCATCGCCGTCGGCGAGTGGCTGTTCGGCATGACGCCGTTCGGCTGGCGCTTCTCGGCCGCGCTGATCGGCACCCTGTCGGTGCTGATCCTCGCGCGGGTCGCACGGCGGATGACGCGGTCGACGCTGCTCGGCATGGCCGCCGGGCTGTTGCTCGCGCTGGACGGCATGCACCTGGTCACGAGCCGCACGGCGATCCTCGACGTCTTCGTGATGTTCTGGATCCTGGCCGGGTTCGCGTGCATCGTCATCGACCGGGACGTCTCCCGGGCCCGGCTCGCCCGGAAGATCGCCGAACGCGGTGACGACGACGGCTTCGGCCCGTTCGTCATGCACTGGTGGTTGATCCCGGCGGGGCTCTGCCTCGGCACGGCCACCGCGACGAAATGGACCGGCCTGTACTACATCGCGGCGTTCGGCGCCCTGACGCTCGTCTGGTCGGTCGGCGCCCGGCGGGCCGCGGGGGTCCAGCGCCCGTACGCCGGGGCGCTCGCCCTGGAGGCCGTGCCCGCGTTCCTGTCCATGGTCGTGCTGAGCGTCATCACGTATGTCGCCTGGTGGAGCGGCTGGATCTTCAACGCCGGCGGCTGGGGCCGCGGCCGCGTCGCGTCCAACCCGGTGACCGCGTTCTTCCAGGCGATGCCCCGGCTGTGGGACTACCACAAGCAGATGTGGCACTTCCACACCACGCTCACGGTCAAACACGACTACCAGTCCTGGCCGTGGAACTGGCTGGTCCTCAAGCGACCGGTGGCCTTCTACTACACCCAGCCGTCCGGCTGCGGCGCCCCCACGTGCTCCCGCGAGGTGCTCGACATCGGCACCCCGGCCATCTGGTGGGTGTCCATCATCACGATGCTCGTGCTGGCCGCCTGGTGGCTGGTGCACCGCGACTGGCGGGCCGGCGTCACGCTGCTCGGGTTCGTGGCCGGCTGGGTGCCCTGGTTCTACTACGGTCTGAACCACCGCACGATGTTCCTGTTCTACGCCACGCCGATGCTGCCGTTCATGGTGCTGTCCATCGTGCTGGTGATGGGGCTGATCATCGGCCCGGCCACCGCCCTGCCGGCACGCCGGGTGTTCGGCTCCGCGATCACCGGCGCGTACGTCCTCACCGTGCTGGCCAACTTCTACTATCTCTACCCCGTGCTGGTGGGCCAGATCGTGAGCTACGACTCCTGGCACGCCCGCATGTGGTTCAGATCATGGATCTGAAGCCGCGGACGAGGGTCTGGCGTGATGGACGGCTGGAGGCGGAGGACTTTCCCGCCGACCGGATCAGCGACTACCTCGCCGAGCCGGACACGGTCGTCTGGATGGACCTGTGCGCGCCGGACACCGAGGGCCTCGGCCTCATCACCGAGGAGCTCGGCCTGTCCCCGCTCGCCGTCGAGGACGCCGTCAGCCACCACGAGCGGCCCAAGCTCGACCGGTACGACGGCCACCTGTTCCTGAACGCCTACTCCGTCGACCTCTCCGCCGACGGCACGAAGCTGGACAAGCAGGAGATCTCCGCGTTCATCACGAAGCGCGCGCTGGTGACCGTACGCGCCGACGCGGGCTTCGACCTCGACGGGCTCCTGCAGCGGTGGGACGGCTCGCCGGACCTCGCCCAGTACGGCGTGGCCTACCTCCTGCACGGGCTGCTCGACCTGATCGTCGACGGGCACTTCGCGGCGGTGCAGGCGCTCGACGAGCAGATCGACGGCCTCGAGGAGGAGCTCTTCACCGGGCGCATGTCCGACACCGGCACGCAGCAGCGCAGCTACCAACTGCGCAAGACCCTCGCCCTCATGCGCCGGGTCGTCCTGCCGATGCGGGAGGTCGTCAACAGCCTGCTCCGGCGCGACCTGGAGATCGTCCCCGCGCCGATGACGCCGTACTACCAGGACGTCTACGACCACGTCCTGCGCGCCACCGACTGGACCGACAGCCTGCGCGACGTCGTGACGAGCCTGCAGGAGACCCGCATCGCCATGCAGGGCAACTACCTCAACCTCGTGATGAAGAAGCTCACCGGCTGGGCCGCCGTCATCGCCGTCCCCACCGCCATCACCGGCTTCTACGGGGAGAACGTCCCGTACCCAGGGTTCGGCAAGCACTGGGGCTTCGTGTCGAGCATCGTCATCCTCCTCGTCACCGGCGTGTCCCTCTACCTCGTCTTCCGCAAACGCGACTGGCTCTGAGCGGCCCCGCGCCCGGACATCGGCACCGCGCTCGTCACCGCACTCGCGACAGTCGCCTCGCGACCGCCGGGATGATGATCGCGCCGGCGACCAGGTGCGCGGCGGCGAGGGTGAGCTTGGTCGAGAGCGCCGTGTCCGCCGCCGTGAGCGGCGGGGCGAGGGAGAGGGCGAGCAGCGGCAGCGTCGCACGAAGGTAGGTGCGCCTGGGGTTCTTCGCGAACCGGGCCATGAGGATGACGGCGAACGTGAACCAGAACGTGACGACCATCGTCCCCATCGCGAACATGCCGACGGTGATCGGCGTCGCGTGGTGCGAGCCGAGGCCGGCGGCCCTCATCGGCACGCCGGCGGCTCGGGCGGCCAGTCCCCAAATCTCGACGGCGACACTGGCGGCGAGACCGGACAGGTAGCCGACCTGCCAGACGGGGCGGCGCGCCAGGAATGACGCGGACGACGCGGCGAACGTGCGCGTGGAGGCGGGCGTGGTGGACATGACGTTCCTCCTGGGTTCTGCGGGTGGTGCCTTCTCAGGAGGAACGGGGCCCATCCGGGTTTCTCGACACGGGCCCGGCGGATCGGTAGGAAGAAGTCCTGCGGGGGCATGTCGAGAACGTGGAGGCGGCTTCGTTCCTCCGGTGAGAGCGTGGCCGGGCGTGCCGACGGCCGCCCGCCGGGCTGTGATCCATCGGAGAGAGGAACCGCGATGAAGTACCTGCTCATGATCTACGGCAACCAGGAGAAGTGGTCCAGCATCCCGGCGGAGGACTTTCCGCGCGAGATCGCCAAGCAGGACGCCTACAACAAGAAGTACACGGCGACCGGGGAACTGCTCGGCGGGTACGGGCTAGCCGATGCCGCCGCCGCGAAGCTGGTGACGCGCAAGGACGGGGTCCCGGCCGTCAGCGACGGTCCCTACCTGGAGACGAAGGAGTACATGGCCTCCTTCTACCTCGTCGACGTCGAGAGTGAGGAGCGGGCCTACGAGCTCGCCGCGGCGATGCCGTGGGCGGACCAGAACCCGACAGAGGTCTGGCCGATCCTGCACGAGTCCGCGAACGACGCCTGAGGTCAGGGCCGAACCGGTGACGGACGGAGTCCAGCGGCGCGTCGAGGACCTGCTGCGCGAACTGGCGCCGCAGGTTCTCGGCACGCTCACCAGCCGCTACGGCCGGTTCGGCGCCTGTGAGGACGCCACCCAGGAGGCGCTGCTCAAGGCCGTGCGGCACTGGTCCCGGGACGGGATCCCGCAGAGCCCGCGCGGCTGGCTGCTGACGGTCGCGTCCCGCGTCCTGATCGACGAGTCTCGCAGCGAGAGTTCGCGACGCCGGCGGGAGGACGCGATCTTCGCCGCGACGCCGCAGTCCGAGCTGCTCGCCCGTCCGGCGGACTCGATGGCGGACCCCGACGAGGCGGCGGCCGGCGAGGATTCGCTGAAACTGCTGTTCCTGTGCTGCCACCCGTCGCTGTCCGCGCCCAGCCAGATCGCTCTGACGCTGCGCGCCGTGGGCGGACTGACGACGGCGCAGATCGCCGCGGCCTTCCTCGTCCCCGAGGCGACGATGGCGCAGCGCATCAGCCGCGCGAAGGCGACGATCAAATCCGGTGGGATCCGGTTCGAGATGCCGCAGGGCGAGGCCCGCGAACGCCTGGGCGCGGTGCGGCACGTCCTCTACCTGATCTTCAATGAGGGGTACACCGCCTCCTCGGGCGAGGACCTGACCGCGCCGAGCCTGTCGGACGAGGCCATCCGACTCACACGCCTGCTGCGCCGGCTGCTGCCCGAGGACGGAGAGACGGCCGGCCTCCTGGCCCTGATGCTGCTGACCGACGCCCGGCGCCCCGCCCGCACACGGCCCGACGGCGCCCTGGTCCCGCTGGCCGAGCAGGACCGGACACGCTGGACGCGGGCCGCGATCGCCGAGGGCGTCGCGCTGATCTCGGAGGTGCTGCCCCGCGGCGCGGTCGGGCCTTACCAGCTGCAGGCGGCGATCGCGGCGGTGCACGACGAGGCGCCCACGATGGACGACACCGACTGGCCGCAGATCCTCGGCCTGTACGACCTGCTGGAGAAGGCCGCCCCGAATCCGATGACGACGCTGAACCGGGCCGTCGCGGTCGCGATGGTGCACGGACCGAGGGCAGGGCTGGAGCTGGTCGCCTCCCTGGAGTCCGACGGCCGGATGGCGCGCAACCATCGGCTCCTGGCCACCCGCGCACATCTCAGGGAACTCGCCGGCGATCACGACGGCGCCGCGTCCGACTACCTGGACGCCGCGCGCCGAACGGCCAGCATCCCCGAACGGCGGTATCTCGCCGGCCGCGCCCTCGCCCAGCCGGACACCCCGTCGGATCTCAAGGGCCTGTGATCGGGGCTCACTCCACGGTGGCCGGAGTTCCACGTTCTGCGAAATCCGCGGGATCGGTGTTGGCACCTCAGCAGATCACGGCGAGGCGCTCACCTGGGCCGGCGGCAGGCACCTGTCAAAGCCGGTCGGTCTCGGTGAGGTCGATGTCGATGTCGAACGGCACCGTTAGTTTGAGCCGGTCGTGGTGGATCCCGGTCAGCGCGTACGTCTTCGTCGCAGGGTCGAGTTCGTATACGTAAACCGTCAGCCGCCATCCGGTGTGCTCCACGCGCCAGAAATGCGGAATGCCCGCTTCGGCGTAAAGCTGTGGCTTCCGTTCCCGATCCCGCTCGGCGGAGTCCCGAGACACCACCTCGGCGACGAGTACGACGTGTTCCGGTCGATAAGTGGTCTGATCCAGACCGGTCTCACCCTCAGTACGGACCACCAGAACGTCGGGCTCCGGCCGCTGCCGACGGCCGATGGTGATCGTCATATCCTGACGCACTCGCAGGTCGGGTGGGGCGAGTCGGCGCAGTCCCGTCACCAGAAGAGAGACCGTCAGCATATGGACATTGGTCTGGGGCCCGTCCAGGACTAGACGGCCATCGATCAGTTCTGTATGGGGATGCAGATCTGGGATTGAGTCAAGGTCCTCCGCCGTGAAACATCCCTCAGGAGGCAGCTGATACAGATCCCTACTCGGCCTTTCCACCATGCTCACGCTACAAGGATTTCACTCTGTGGTGTTCAGAGTTCCACGTTCCGTTAGGTCGGATGGGTCGGTGTTGGCGCCGCAGCAGATGACCGCGAGGCGCTCGCCTGGGGCGGGGCGGTAGGCGCCGGTCAGGAGGGCGGCGTACGCGGCGGCGGTGCCGTGTTCGAGGACGAGGTGGTAGCGGCGCCACAGGTCGCGGCGGGCCGCGATCACGTCCTCGTCGCTCACCAGGAGGGACGTCACCCCGGTGCGGCGGGCGACGGCGAAGGCGAGCTCGCCGATGCGGCGGGCGCCGAGAGAGTCGGCCGCCACGCCCGAGACCTCGACGTCGACCGGCTCGCCGGCCGCCAGCGCGGCGTTCAGGGAGGCGCAGCCGTACGGTTCGACGGCGATGACGCGGGACCGGCCCTCCAGGGCGGCGGCGATCCCGGCCATGAGCCCGCCGCCTCCGACCGCGACGAGGACCGTGTCGACGCCGCCGGTCTGCTCCTCCAGTTCGAGCGCGAGGGTGCCCTGGCCGGCGCAGATCTCCGGCTGGTCGTACGCGTGGCAGAACAGCGCGCCGGTGTCGGCGACGCGCTTGGTGGCGGCGTCGTACGCCTCGGCGTACTCGCGGCCCACCTGGACGACGGCGGCGCCGAGCGCCCTGAGCCCGGCCACCTTGACGGCGGGCGCGGTCTCGGGGACGTAGACCTCGGCGGGGACGCCGAGCTCGCGGGCGGCGTACGCGACGGCCAGCCCGGCGTTGCCGCCGGAGGCCGCGACCACGCCCGCGTCCGGCAGGCCGCCCCGCTCGGCCGCGGCGAGGATGCGGTTGAACGCCCCGCGTGCCTTGAACGAGCCGGTGTGCTGGAGCTGCTCCAGCTTCAGCCACCGGTCGCCGTCCGTGAGGACCGGTGTCGTGCGTACCCGGGAGCCGATCCGGGCCCTGGCCGCTTCGACGTCGCTACGAGAGATCACCCGTCCACCGTACGACCCTGCTGGAAGGCCGAGAGAGGCGATCCTTCCCTTCCCCGGGAAAGGGCCGCCGAGCGTCACGACGGCGGCGGGAAGGTGAAGAGAACGGTAAAACGCTAGATAACGATTGAGGCGCGAGCCCTTATGGGAACAGGGGTGACACGGGATCCTGGGACCGTGACAGGCCCTCCGAAAAGCCGGAGCACAGCCGAACGAGTGGCCGCACAACTGACGGCGTGGCCGGGGTTGGACTCTGGTCGACCATCGTGCGGCGTCGGCCGGGGATTCGCGTTCCACGGCACCCAGATTCTTCATCTGCACACCGGTGACGAGGCGGATCTGCGGCTTACGCGGCCGTTCATCGACCGGCTCGACCAGGTGCTCACCGAATCCGGTCAGATCGTCATCCGGCCGGGCGACGACTGGGTGACCGTACGCCTCGACACCGACACCGCGGGCTCGCTGCTGATCAGCCTGGTGAGTCTGGCGATCCAGGCCCTGGAGGAGCAACGGTCGGCGCCCGCCCGGCCGTGCACCCGGGAGCGAGCGCGGCGCGGCGAGCGGAGTGGGCGGCTGAGCGGCGTCTTTGGGCGCGCCTCCGGCACGACGGAGGCCGCCCGCGAAGCGGGTGAGGAGGGTGAGCGCCCCGACGGCACGGAGCGCCCGAAGAGCACCGGGCGGACCTTAGCGGCCGGCGCGAGGGAAAGCCCCCTGCCCCGGCCGCTTCGCCGGCTGCGTCCGCTCCGTCAGCGGTAGACGAGGGAGAACAGGCGCTCCCAGCGGTCGACGACCACGTCGGCCGAGAACCGCTGCACCGACTGCCGGCCCGCCTCGCCCATCTTGGCGCGCAGGTCCGGGTCGTCCATGAGGCGTTCGAGCCCTTCGGCGAACTCCATGACGTTGCCCGGGGTGACGAGGATGCCGTCGACCTCGTGCGTGATGAGCTCGCGGACGCCGGGGGCGCTGTCGAACGCGACGACGGGCAGTCCGTACGCCATGGCCTCCAGGATGCCCATCGGGAAGCCCTCGCTCCGCGACGGCAGCGCGTAGATCGAGGCGTTGGTCAGGGCGCCCTGGATGTCGGAGGTCGTGCCGGGCATCTCGACGGCGACGCCGAGTTCGTCGGCCGTGCGGCGCAGCGCCTCCTCCTCCGGTCCGGAGCCGTACAGCCGCAGCCGCCACGTCGGCGGCCGGTTCGGCGAGGGACTGGTCCGCGCGCGCTCGGTGATCTTGGCCCAGGACTCCAGGAGCATGTCCTGGCCCTTCTCGAAGGACAGCCGGCCGAGGCCCACGATGACGGGCACGGTGAGGTCCGGAAAGGCCGTGGGCGTGACGTGCAGCGGGTTGGGCATCGTGTCGGCGTTGGACAGCCCGGCGCGGGCCCAGGAGTCGGCGTCCTCGGTGGTGAGGACCAGCAGGCGGTCGACGTCGGCGAAGTAGCGCTGCACCCGGGGGAAGCGGGAGGAGCCCTTCGTCGCGGCGTACGACTCGTGGCTCATGCCGATGACCGGCATTCCGGCGGTGTCGGCGAGGGCGACCCACTCCATGGCCCAGACCTGTGCGGCGATGACGATCCCGCCGGGCCGCGCGGTGCGGAACAGGGCCGTGAGCTTCGCGGCGCCCTGGCGCTGGGCGGCGACGCGCCGCAGCTCGCGGATGCGGCCGCCCTTGCGGGGCGGCGGCGGGGTCTCGTGCAGGGTGTGCAGCTCGTACGGCAGGTCGCGACCGTAGTCGTGGACCTCCTCGGCGTGCGTGACGCCGATGATGTGCACCCGGTGGCCGCGTTCGGTGAACAGCCGGCCGACGTGGTGGGCCCAGCGCTGGAGGCCGCCGAGCTCCTCGTGGTTGTTGCAGACGATGAAGATGTCGCGCGATTCAGCCATTGCCGTTTCCCGTGAAGAAGCGCTCGACGACCTGCTTGGCGGCCGTTCCCTGGTCGTATTCGCCGAACTTCTCGACGAAGGCGTGGCGCTGTTTGGCGTACGTGTCGCGGTCGAGGTCGCGCAGCGCCGCGAACAGCTCGTCGGGCTCGGCGACAACGGGGCCGGGCGCGTGCTCCTTGAGGTCGAAGTACGCGCCGCGGGTGCGGGCGTAGTCGTCGAGGTCCGGCGCGAAGAACACCATCGGCCGGTCGAGCAGCGCGTAGTCGAACATGATCGACGAGTAGTCCGTGACCAGCGTGTCCGTGAGCAGCAGCAGCGAGGTGACGTCGTCGACGTCCATGACGTTGCGGACGGTGCCGCTCAGGCTGGGCGGCACGACGACGGTGTTGAGGTAGTGCGGCCGGACGAGGAGGATGTGGGTCTCGCCGAGCTCGTGGGCGAAGCGCTCGAGGTCGAACGGCATCTCCAGGCGCTTCTCGGGCCTGCCCCGCTCGTCGGTGCGGAAGGTCGGGGCGTACAGCACGACCTTGCGCCCGTCGGTGAGCTTGAGCTTCTTGCGCAGCGCGGTGGGGTCCTCGCGGTTGACGAGGGGGGGATAGCCGCTGCGGATGAGCTCGGCGCGGACCCCGAGGCCCTTGACGAGGGTCTGGGCGTCCTGCTCTGTGCGGACCAGGAAGTGGTCGAAGCGGTCGACCATCTCCTGCAGGCGGGCCCGCTGCGCCCGGGTGCCGCGCTTGGTCTCCGGCGCGTCGACGCCCATGAGCTTGTACGCCGAGCCGTGCCAGGTCTGGATGTAGGTGGTCTGCGGGCGTTTGGCGGCCTCACGTGGGAAGCCTTGGTTGTCGACCCAGTAGCGGGCCCGGGCCAGGGCGAGGTAGTACGACCAGGAGCCGCGGCGCACGAGTTTGGCGTCCTTCGGGTAGCCGCTCGGGCTGCCGGCGTACGACCAGATCGCGGTGTACTTCGCGCCGGACCGGCGCAGCTCCTCGTAGATGTACTTCGGGCTGTCGGAGTACTGCTTGCCGAGGTGGCTCTCGAAGACGATGGTGTCCCGGCGGACCGGCAGGCGGACCAGGAACTTGTTGTAGACCGACATCTTGGTGCTGCGGCGGGTGAAGACGTCGCGCAGCGACTTCTCGCTCCGCAGCAGCCCGACCCACCAGCGCCGCCCGCGCCCGCTGGAGGTGAACCCGCGCAGGGCGGCGAGGAACGCGCGGGCGACCCGTCCGTGGGCGACGAGCCGGAACGACATCTCGCCGGACTCCGGGACGTACGCCTCCAGGTGGTCGCCGGCCAGCCGCGTCAGGCGCGGCCGTACGGGAAGGGCGATGTCGTCCATGGCGTGGTCGGCGAAGAGCCGGATGATGAGCTCGTCGTCGCCGACCGACAGCCGCAGCCGCAGGCCCCAGCTCTGGTCGACGAAGCCGAGCGGCCGGATGTCGCGCTGGGGCCGGACGTCGGCGTCCCAGTGGATGCGGCCGCCGGTGTGGGTGACCGTCGCGGGCACGGAGAAGAAGCGGCCCTTGCGGCTGCGGTCGCGGATCTCCAGGCGCGCCGTGAGCTTCGCGTCGGCGGCGATCCGGCCGAGCGGGTTCACGATGTCGCCGGTCAGCCGGTACGTCGCGCCGGTGCGCTCGATGCCGGAGAGGGAGCCGCCGGGGTTGAGGCTCTTGAGCGGCAGGGAGTGGATGCCGAGGTCGGTGACGTCGAGGACCTGGCGGCCGTCCTCGGTGTCGAGGTGGTCGGCCGACCAGTAGATACGGCCGTCGTGCTCGACGAGCGGGGCGGTCAGCCGGGGCTTGGCGCCCTTGCGGGGCACGTAGTCGGCCGCCGAGACGGCGCCCTCGATGTCCCCGTTAATGATCATGAAGCCGATGATGGCCTGCAGCTCGTGGGCCTCCTCGAACGCGCGGGGGTCGAGGGTGCTCATGTAGTCGCGGGCCAGGTCGACGAACGCCTCGCGGTACTCCGTGCTGCGGCTGCGCAGGCCGCGGATGTACAGCAGCAGGTCGTGGTTGAGGAACTTGATGTCCTTGCGGAGCTTCAGGTCGTCGGCGCCGTACCGCGCGTACACCGCGTCGATGCGCTTGAAGATCTCCAGCCGGTCGGCGAAATTACGGACCTCCGCGCGCTGGTTGGTGATCGAGAGCGTGACGGCGTTCTCGTAGGTCATCCAGTTGTAGACCCGGTGCGGGATGATCGCGATCATCCGCGCGCCGAGGTACGCCTGCGTGCTGAACAGCAGGTCCTCGTAGTGCAGCCGCTCGACGAAGCGAAGCCCCTCGCGGTCGAGGAAGTCCCGCCGGTACAGCTTGTTCGTGGACAGCGTGTCGTACAGCAGCTCCGGCCGCTCCCGCACCGAGGCGTAGACGGCGCGGTCGCGGTACACCCCGCGGTACCAGGCGCGCTCCTCGCCCTTGTCGGGGAACACCCGCCAGCAGCACCCCGACACCAGCTCGGCGCCGGTCTGCTCCGCCGTGGCGACCATGTTGCGGCAGGCGTGCGGGTCGAGGGTGTCGTCGCTGTCGAGGAACATCAGGTACGTGCCGCGCGACACCTCGATGCCGTCGTTGCGCGGCTGGCCGCAGCCTCCGGAGTTGTCCTTCCGATGCACGACCCGGACCCGGTGCGGGTTCGCCGCCACCAGCGAATCGGCGACCTGCGCGGTCGCATCGGTGCTGGCGTCATTGACGATCACGCACTCGACGTCGCGATGCGATTGGTCGAGCACGGACCGCACGGCGGTTGGCAGGCGATCGGCGTCGTTGTAGACGATCACGATCACACTGACGTCTGTCATGCTGCAGAACCTCTCGGCTGCTTTCGGGTGAAACGAACACTTCTTTGCGTCAACCCTCGATCATCTTGGAGGGTTCCTTAGGATCAGGGGTGTGACGCGGGAACGCATCCTGGTGGTGGAGGACGACGCCATCATCGGATCTGAATTGTTGAAGGCCTTGTCCGCCAGTGGGTATGAGGCGGGTCTTGCCACGTCGGGCGCGGTGGCGTTGGCGGACGTGCGCGCGCATCCGCCGGATCTTATCTTGCTCGATCTCGGCCTGCCGGACATCGAGGGCGTGGAGCTGTGCCGGCGGCTCCGGGCGGAGCTCCCTCTCGCCGTCATCGTCGTGCTGACGGCGCGGACCGAGGAGTTCGAGGTGGTCGTCGCCTTGGACGCCGGGGCCGACGACTACCTGACGAAGCCGTTCCGCCTGACCGAGCTCGTGGCGCGGATCCGCGCCCACCTGCGCCGCCGGGCCGCCGAACCGGGCGACCGGGTGATCACGGTGGGCCGGCTGCGCCTGGACCTGCCGGCGCGCCGGGTGCAGATCGACGACAGCGAGGTGCCGCTGCGCCCGAAGGAGTTCGACCTGCTGGCCGCGCTCGTGACCCGGGCCGGCGAGGTCGTGAGCCGCGAGCAGCTCATGGACGAGGTCTGGGACGAGAACTGGTTCGGCCCGACCAAGACCCTCGACGTGCACGTGTCGACGTTGCGCCGCAAGCTCGGCCCGTACGGGCAGATCACGACGCTGCGCGGGCGCGGGTACCGGTACGAGCGCGACGCGGTGGCGGAGGTGTGAGTGACAGGGCATAGGGATCAACCGGCGCCACGATAGTCGCTCGTAGGCAAAAGCAGGCTGAAGGTCGGGGGTGACGGGCGCCGCAGGACCAGGCGCCCGCCCTCGGCCTCGGCGAGCGAACGCGCCAGCGCGAGCCCGATGCCGTGCCCGTCCGAGGGACCGCGGAAGACGTCATAGCCGTCGGGGACCCCCGGGCCCTCGTCGCTGACCTCGATCGCGAGGCCCTGGCCGACGTCGACCGCGGCGACGGTGATGGGCGGCTTGCCGTGGGTGACGGCGTTGTCGACGAGGACGCTCAGGATCTGGCGTACGGCCGACAGCGACGCCCGCACCTCGGGCAGGCCGTCCTCGATCCGCACCGTGACCGCCGTCCGGGCGCGGACCTCTTCCAGCAGCGTCGAGACGTCGAGCGCTCCGCGGTCGGTCGAGCTGCCCCGCGACAGGCGGACGAGATCGCCGATGATCTCCTGCAGGTGCTCGCCGCGTTCCAGGGCGGTGCGGATGACCGCGCGCGGATCGCCCCCGTTCAGCCCGGACTCCAGGCCCAGGAGGAGGCCCGTCAGCGGGGTGCGCAGCTGGTGGGACACGTGCGCGCTGAACGCGCGCTCGCGCTCAAGCAGGTCGCCGAGGCGCCGGGCGGTCGCCTCCAGCGCGCGGCTCGCGGCGTCCGCCTCGCGGACGCCGACGGATCGCGCGCGGATGCTGAAGTCGCCGCTGCCGAGCGCCTGAGCGTCGCGGGTGAGGTGTTCGAGCGGCGCGGCGAGCCGGCCCGCCTGCCGCCGCGCCACCACGGCGGCGAGCCCGATGACGAGGATCGCGAGCGCGACCATGAGCAGCCAGGCCTTCTCGGCGCGCCTGGTGATGTGCTTGTACGGCGTCGCGACCCGGATCACCGCCACGATGGTCTCGTCGGAGGGGACCGGGGCGGAGACGGCCAGCAGGCCGTGCTCCACGGCCTCGTGCACCCGCCCGTCCCCCGCGGCGCCCGCGACCGGCGAGTTCCGTGGCCCGTGGAGGGCGATCCGGTTGCCGTTGAGGTCGTAGATGCCCACGCTGAGGTGCCGTGACGTGCCGGTGGGCAGCGGCACCGGCTTCGGATGCTTCGCGATGTTGTCGGGCACCGCCGCGGAGATCCGGGTCGCGTCGCGTTCGAGCGACACGATCGCCTCGTCCCGGTACAACCGCTGCAGCGCGATCGCCAGCGGGATCGCGAACAGCACGACCGCGAGGGCGGCCACGCCGACGATCGCCCCGAGCACGCGCCGACGCAGCGGAGGGATACGGGTCATCAGCACATTGTGCCTCCCAGACCGCTATGCCCCGGACCGCCGCCGGGCGGCCGGGGCTCCGCGGCGAGGGGCGGGTCAGCCGCAGGCGTTCTTCAGCGAGACCGATCCACTGGACCCGCTGGAGGCCTTGGGGCTCGCCGTCACGCCCGCCCTTACCGTCTTCTTCTTGTGCTTCTTGACGGTCGCGGTCGGGCTCGCGCTTGGCTTGTTCGGGTTCTCACTGTCGGCGATGGCCTTGGCCGCCACCCGGCGCATCACCTGGATGATGGTCGCGTCCGCCCGCCGGTCGGTGTGGAAGCCGGGGATCTTGTCCGGGTTGTAGGTGAGGCTGGTGATGTCGGCGCCGTGCTTGACGGTGCCGGACAGCTTCACCAGGGCGGGGAGCAGCGCGGACGGGATGTTGGTGTAGATCGTGTTGGTCGCGGCCTCGGCGAGCTTCTCGAAGTGGGTGACGACCTTCTGTGGGTTGGCCTGTTCCGCGATGTCCTTGAGCAGGCACTTCTGCCGGTCCATCCGGTGGAAGTCGTCGTCGGCGTGCCGGCTGCGGCCGTACCACAGCGCGTGCTCACCGTCGAGGTGACGCTTGCCAGGGCGGAGGTAGCCGGTCGGCGGGGTGCCCTTTTGATCATCACCACCGATCGGCAGACCGGGCAGATTCGGGTTTGCCGGTTTCTGGACGTATACATCGATGCCGCCCATGGCATTCACGATGTCCTTGAACCCGCCGAGGTTGACCAGCACGTAGTAGTTGATCTTCAGGCCCAGCAGGTTCCCGATCACGTCTTCGAGGAGGTGGGGACCACGCTGGCCGCTCTTGTAGCCCGGCTCCAGGTCGGGGTGGTGCTCGCCGTAGAGGTAGAGCTCGTTGAGGAGCCCGCGGTCCCGGCCCACTATGCCGGGACCGGGCTCGCCTTGGTAGCCGTTCGGGAACCGCGACCGCAGCCGGGGCGGCATGTCCATCCCGTACAGCCCCCGCGGGATGCTCAACATGACGGTGTTGCCGGTCTTGGTGTCGATGCTGGCGACCGTCATGCTGTCGGTGCGGATACCCTTGCGGTCCTTGCCGCCATCACCGCCCAGCAGCAGCACGTTGACCCGCGGCATGTTCTTCCACGGGTTGGCCGCGTCGACCGGCTGACCGGAGTGGTCGTCACCAGGAAAGATCTTCGAGAGGGTGTCCCGCAGCACGTACGTCGCGTTGGCGGCGTACACGAACGGGGTGCAGATCAACACCGACAGCACCACGACCAGCGTCGTCGACGCGATGCTCATCGCCGTCGGCAACCCCGGCGGCCGCACCACCTGGTACGACCGGATCACGATCAAGGCCCACACCAGCGCCAGCGCGATGATCGCCGCGGTGATGACGTTCAGCCACAAATCCTGGACCACGAGCTGTTTCATCGTGTCCTGGAACGCCAGCACCAGCGTCGCCGAACCGGCCACGAGTATCGCGAGCAGCCCCATCAGAGTGAATCCGACGGCCCTGCGGCCCGCCGCCACGTGAGCGACACCCCACACGACCGCGGACGCGAGCGTCAGCGCCAGCGCCCGCCACAGACCGGCGATCGGTATGGGCCGATGCCCCGCCGCCTGACGACCTGCCATGCACTCTCCTGATCCTCAGGTCGCGGACGCCGCTGATCGCGACGCCCGCTCCGCGTGTTCCGCCCGGCGGACCGGCCTTCGATGCCGGTCGGCCGGACGTCCGCGGTGAGGAGCGGCTCAGCCGCAGACGTTCTTCAGCGAGACCGCGCCGCCCGAGCCCGGAGAGGCGGTCGCCGACCCACTGGGTGAGACGCTCGGCGACTTCTTTTTGTTCTTCTTCTTCGCAGTCGCGCTGTCGGCCGGAGTGGGCGCCGTCTTCTGCGGATTGTCGCTTTCGGCGATCGCCTTGGCCGCCGCCGCCCGCATGATCTGGACGTTCGGCTCGTAGACGTGGAAGCCGGGAATCTTGGCCGGGTTGTACGGGAGGCTGTGGATGTCGGCGCCGTCCTTGACCTTTCCGGACAGCTTCACAAGCGCCGGCAGCAGCGCGGACGGGATGTTGGTGGAGATCGTGTTGGTCGCGGCCTTGGCCAGCTGCTGGAAGTGCGTGACGACCTTCTGGGCGTCAGCCTGCTGGCCGATGTCCTTCAGCAGGCACTTCTGCCGGTCCATCCGGTGGAAGTCGTCGTCGGCGTCACGGGACCGGCCGTACCACAGGGCCTGCTCGCCGTTCAGGTGGTGGGTGCCCTTGGGAAGGTAGCCCGTCGGCGGCTTGGTCTGGCGGCCATTGACGATCTCACCGCCGATCGGAAGCCGCTTTTCGATGTGGACCTTTACACCACCGATGGCGTCCACGATGTCCTTGAATCCGCCCAGGTTGACCAGCACGTAGTAGTGGATCTTCAGCCCGGTGAGGTAACTGATCACGTCTTCGGTCAGGTGCGGACCGCGCTGCCCCTTCTTGTATCCGGGCTCGAGCTGGGGGTTCCGCTCGCCCTGGATGTACAGCTCGTTGAGCAGGCCCTCGCTGCCCGGATGCTGCGGGTTCAGCGCGTCCCCGGTGTAGCCGTACGGCCATTTGGACCGCAGCCGGGGTGGCAGCTGGAACTTCTGCAGGCTGCGGGGCAGGCTCAGCAGGACCGTGTCCCCGGTCTTGGTGTTGATGCTGGCGACCGTCATGCTGTCGGTGCGGATGCCGGTGCGGTCCTTGCCAGCGTCACCGCCCAGCAGCAGGACGTTGACCCGCGGCATGTTCTTCCACGGATTGGCCGCGTCGACCTTCTGACCCGAGTTGTCGTCGCCGGGGAAGATCTTCGACAGCGTGTCCCGCAGCACATAGGTGGTGTTCGCCGCGTACACGAAGGGCGTGCAGATCAACACCGACATCACCACGACCAGCGTCGTCGACGCGATGCGCATCGCCGTCGGCAGCCCCGGCGGGCGCACCACCTGGTACGACCGGATGATGACGGACGCCCACGCCAGCGCCAGCGCCAGGATCGCCACGGTGAGGACGTTCAGCCAGACGCCCTGCACGGCGATCTGCTTCAGCTTCTCCTGGAACGCCAGCGCCGCCGTCGCGCTCCCGCCCACCAGGAGCGCCAGCACACCCATCAAGGTGAAGCCCGCGGCCCGGCGGCCCGCCGAGACGTGGGCCACACCCCACACGACCGCGGAGGCGAGCGTCAGCCCCAATGCTCGCCACAGACCGGCGACCGGAATCGGCTCACGCCCCCAACCCTGACGCCGTGCCATGAAGTCTCCTGATCCTCTGCTCGCGAGCGCAGCTCACTGCGGCCGCGTCTCCATCCGGGACGTGCGGCCCCACCGATCGGTTTGCAAAGTGATTGAATATACGCGGTAAGTGACCATTGGCGTTGACTGCTGGATCCTACCCGACGCATGACCCCCACCTGCCCCGATAGCAAGGTAAGGCACACGGCCCTGCTTATCGTGGCAATCGGTAAAAGTTCACGAAAACCGCGCGAATGGCCTCTATATGCGCAACCTCTAACCTCCGCAGGCGGCCGTCAGCGACACCGCTTTGTCCTTGGTCCGGGCGCTGGGCGACGCACCTGCGGACGGCTGGTCACCGGCGCTCGGAGTCGCCGAGTCGCCCGGAGCCGCACTGCCGGAGGCGGCCGGAGACGCGGTCGGCTCCGACGACGGACCACTGGACGCGCCCGGTGCCGCGGAGGCACCGGCGGGCTGTGCCGACGCGGACGCCTCGGGATTCGTGGTCTCCTCACTGGCCGCGATCGCGTTCGTTGCCGCACGCCGCATGACGCCGACGTCCGGCCGGACGACGTGGAACTCCGGCGGCACGAACATCAGGCTCCTGATCTGCGCGCCGTGCTTCACCGTGCTCGACAGCTTGATGAGGGCGGGCAGCAGCTCGGCGGGGATGTTCGCCGAGATCGTCTTCTTCGCGGCGGCGGCGAGCTGCTGGAACCGCGTCAGCACCCGCTGCGGGTCGGCCTGCTCGGCGATCGCCTTCATCAGGCACTTCTGGCGGCCCATGCGGACGAAGTCGCTGCTCGCGGTACGCGAACGCCCGTACCAGAGCGCCTCCTTGCCGCCCAGTTCGCGGTCGCCGGCCTTGAGGACCCCGGTCGGCGCGCTGCCGTCCTCCGGGCCGCCGAAGGGGATGTCCTGGGCGATGTGCACCTTGACCCCGCCGATCGCGTCGACGATGTCGGCGAAGCCGAACAGGTTCACGAGGATGTAGTAGTCGATCGGCTGGCCGATGAGGTACGAGATCTCCTCCCGGACCAGTTCCGGCCCCCGGCGTCCCTTGTCGAAGCCGGGTACGAGCGAGGGGTCGTCCTCGGCGTCCTGGAACAGCTCGTTCAGCAGCCCTTCGTCACCCGGCGCGCCGACGCCGGTGAACCCGTCGGGCCAGCGGGAGCGCAGCCGCGGGATCATCGGGAAGTGCTGGAGGTTCCGGGGCAGGCTGAACAGCACCGTGTTCCCGGTCTTGGTGTCGACGCTCGCGACCGTCATGCTGTCCGTACGGACGCCGACGCGGTCGCCGGCCCCGTCGCCGCCGAGAAGCAGGATGTTGACCCGCGGCTTGTCCTTCCACGGGTCGTCCATGTTGACGGGCGGCTGCGGCCGCGCCTCGTCGCCATGGAAGATCGTGCCGATCGTGTCCCGCAGGGTGTACGTGCTGCGCGCGGCCCAGACGAGCGGCGAGCACACGCCGACGGCGAGCACGACGACCAGCGTGCCGGCGAGAACCCGCGCGGTCCGGGCCATGCCCCGGGGCCGTACGACCTGGTACGAGCGGACGACGATGCCGGCCCAGACGAGCGCGAGGGCCAGGATGCCGCCGGTGATGCCGGCCAGCCAGTCCCGCTGGACCGCGATCTGCTTGAGATCCCGCTGGTAGAGCAGGCCGACGACGACTCCCCCGCCGACGAGGACCGCGAACAGCCCCATGAGGAGGAATCCGGCGACACGGCGCCCGGCCCAGATGTGCGCCACGCCCCAGACCACGGCCGAGGCGACCGTCAGCCCCAGCGCGGACCCGAGCCCCCGGCGGGACCTCCCGCCGACGGCCGCGTCCCCGTCCGCCGGGCCGGTGTCGGGGAGCTCCGGCTCGGCGCCGTCATCGGCTCCCCCATCGGCGTCAGAGTCCGGACCGGCCTCCGCCGAAGCCGCGTCCTCACCGGCCGCGGGACCACCGTCGGCGACGGCGGCGTCCGGCCCGCCATCGGCCGCCAAAGCACCCGCGACCGCGTCGTCGGCGTCGGCGTCGGCGTCGGCGTCGGCAGGAGCGTCCCCGGCGTTCGCGGCCACGTCGTCATCCACAGAAGCGCCATCGCCGTCCGCGACCGCGTCGTCCTCGGCCGCACCTTCGCCGGGCGGCTCGCCGCTGTCAGTCGTGCTCGCAGCCGGCTCACCGCCACCGGCGGCGGCCGGGGCTGGCTTCTCGTCGGCCGCATCGGGGGCGCCCGCGCCGTCGCCGGCGACCGTGTCGAAAGTCTCATCGGCCGGGGCCGCGACCCGCGCGCCGTTACCAGCAGCCGCGGCCGCCGGGGGGCGCTTCGGCGCCGCCGCGGCCATCACGACGGAGACGCCGTCACCGGCGAGCGCGCCGCGCCGGCCGTCGGCGCCGACCTGCCCGCGTTTCGCCGTCGCCCCGGTCTCTACGGGGGCGGCCCCTGCCGTGGCGTCGGTCTCGGCAGCGGACCCTCCACCGGAACCACCTGCGGCGGAGCCGTCCTCCTCGTCCCGGCCCGAGGCGTCGCCGTCGGCGTCCTCGGCCGTGGCGTCACCCTCGGTGTCACCGGTGGCGGTGTCCTCCCCGCCGTCGGAGACGGCATCGACCGCGCGTTGTCCCATATGCACTCCTGTGTCCCAGCCTGACAGCCTAGATCCTTTACTAAGGGAGACCCGCTGGGCACCCGCTCGGTTCGCCGTACGGCCGAAGGAACACGAACGGCCGTACGACTGCGGTGTGGCGCGGTCGCCGTTTCAGCAACGAACAACACCGCCAAAGAATCCCTTAATGCCCGAAATATCCCGAATAATGCAACTAAGGACCTCGTCGGGGGGTTGCGGGTCGTTGCGACGAGAGCCCAAGGATCCCAGCGCCGAAGACCTCCGGCGAGCGTCGTGGGATGGCGGCGGGTCAGTGTCGCGCCAAGAGTTCGGTCCAGAGCGCGTCGACGAAAACGCGGAAAAGGAACGTACGGCCGAGCCGGGAGGCCGAGGTGAGGGACGCCCGGCGGAGCGACGCGGCGTCGCGAGGTCCATGGCGACGATCGGCCGATCCCGCACGGCGGGAATCGGGCCGTCGGCGCCCCCGAAGCCGAGCGGGGCGGGCCGATCCTGCGCCGTCCGGTGCGCGGGATCGATGTCAGGTCATGCCGCTCAGCAGTGCTTGACCAGGTTGACGTCGGAGAAGTCGGGGCCGTTCACCCGGAAGACGTGATTGCTCTTCTTGTGCGCCGGCGCCGTGAAGCAGGCGAACTGCTCGATCGTCCCGTGGCTGGTCTGCTTGTCGCCGGCGATGTGCATGGCGTGCGAGCAGTGGTTGTTGTAGTACACGGTCACCGTCACGTTGCCGCGCGCGTAGGAGTAGTTGAGCGTCTGCTGTGAACCCCCGCCGCAGGGGAAGCTCCCGCGGACCGTCTCCGCCTGGTACGTGCCCGCGTTCGCGGGCAGGGCGAGCCCGCCGACGACGGTGGCTGCGGTCGCCGCGATCAGAGCGGCCTTGACGCGTACGTTCATCCGACCTCCTTCAAGATCGTCCTTGACACGCGGCATGGTAACGATCTCAGGGGTGAAGGAGGCACGGTCTTACCTGCCGTTAAACCCCAGCTCCGATGACCGCTGGCGATCGCCGGCTTGGGAAAGGTGCCGCGATCGCCAACGGTCAGTACGCGGAATCAGGCATTCCAGGCCTTGGTGAACTCCGCGAGGTTGATGCGCCCGTCTCCGTCGCCATCGGCATGGGCGAAGATCGAGTTGATCTCGTCACCGCTGACCGCCTCGTGGCGGCGGGTCATGGCGAGTTTGAACTCCATCGCGGTGATGTATCCATCGCCGTCGTAATCGATCTCCTTGAAGGTCCGTGCGACCTCGTCGTCCGCCACCCTGAGCACCTCCTGTGAGCCGTACGCCCTCGGTATCGGCAGCGGACACGTTACGGCCGGGCCCGCCTTCACGTGAAGCGGTCCGTCCCGTGGCGCGGGTCCGGGCTCAGCTCCTGATCCGCTCCTCGAACCCGAATCAGGATCTTCGGCGGGGAGCCACGCCGACGGTCCGGTTACGGCGCCGACCCGGCGGCACGCGAAGCGACGGACGTCTCATGCACCGTCAGCCTTTGACCGCCCCCTGGGTGATGCCGTTGATGAAGCTGCGCTGGAATGTCAGGTAGACCAGGACGATCGGGGCGATGACGATCAGGCTGGCCGCCGCCAGCAAGGGGATGTCCGTCGAGTACTGACCGACGAAGAATCCCAGGCCCGTCGGCGCGGTCCGCCGGTCCGGGTTCTGCATCATGACCAGGACCAGGAGGAACTGGTTCCACGACCACATGAAGTACAGGACCGACAACGTGGTGATCGCCGGCCGGGAGATCGGCAGCAGCACACGCACCAGGACGACGAGGTCCCTGGCGCCGTCGATGCGCGCGGCCTCGACGAGTTCGCCGGGGACGCTCGAGAAGTGCGCCTGCATCCAGTAGACGCCGAACGGCATGAACAGCGCCGCCTCGGCCAGGATGATGCCGAGGTAGGAGTTGGTGAGGCCGACTTCGCGCAGGTTGAAGTAGAGCGCCACCACCACGAGCTCCACCGGGAGCGTGAGCCCGAGCACGAACCCGACCGACAGCGTCCGATTGCCCCAGACCTTGAGGATCGTCAGCCCGTACGCGGCGAGCGTGGCCAGTGCCACCGAGAGCGGCACCACGCAGACCGCGATCAAGACGCTGGAACGCATCAGGTCGGTGAAGTGGCCCCGCTCCCAGGCGAGCGTGAAGGTGCGCCACGACCAGTGCTCCGGGATGCTCAGCCCGCTGACCTGCGAACCTGGGGGGTGCAGGGCGGCCAGGACGATGCCGAAGAACGGCAGGAGCACCATGACCGCGAGCACGATGAGGATTCCGTACCTGACACCGGCACCGCCGCGTGTTCTCATCCCTTCTCCCTCGTGACGTACCGGATGGTGCTGACGACGGCGACCACGATCACGGTCAGCACGACGGCCAGCGCGCCGGCGCCGCCGATGTCGCCTTCGTTGAAGGCCAGCCGGTAGACCAGCAGGGCGGGCACGTTGGTCTGCCCGGCCGGGCCGCCGTTCGTGGTGACGAAGATGAGGTCGAAGCTCGCCAGGGCCGCGATCGTGGTGATGACCCCGGCGATCGTGATCTCCTTCCGCAGGCCGGGCAGGGTGACGTGGCGGAACTGCTGAACCGGCCCGGCACCGTCGAGGGCGGCCGCCTCGTAGAGAAACGGGTCGATCTTCTGTGCTCCGGCGAGGAGGAGCATCATGCACAGCCCGCTCATCGTCCAGGTCCCGATGAGTCCGAGCGCGACCAGCGCGAGGTGGTAGTCGCCCAGCCAGGCCCGGGTGAGCGAGTGCAGCCCCACCAGGTCGAGGATCTGGTTGACGAGGCCGGAATCGCTGTACATCCACCGCCAGGTCACGCCGACGGCGACGAGCGGCAGGACCTGCGGGAGGAAGAAGACGACCCGGAAGAACGTCATCCCCCGGCGTATCTTCCCCATGAGCAGGGCCGTCATGAGCAGCCCGACGGCGATCGGGATGACCGAGAAGAAGACGATCAACACCAGGCTGTGCAGGATGGCCTCGTAGAGCGCTGGATCCTGGAAGATCTTGACGTAGTTGCCCAGGCCCGCCGAGGTCGCGGGCAGGACACCGTCCCACTTCAGCAGGGACAGGCGCAGCGTGTTCAGCGCGGGCCAGATGGCGAACCCGAGGTACACCGCGAGCGCGGGCAGCACGTAGAACCAGCCACGTACCCGCCGGCTCCGGGGGGGGCACGGCCGCCGGCGGGCCCGTCCCCGCCGAGGGCCGGTGTGGCCCGCGGCGCGGAGACGGGTGTGGTCACGTCATGAACCATGGTGCTCGTCCCAGGACTTCTGCAGGGATCGCAGGAAGGCCTCGCCGGTCATCTTGCCGGTCATCAGGCCCTGGACGCCCGGGGTCAGCTTGTCGATCATGCCGGGAGACGCGAAGTCGGGGAACGGGACGATCCCGTTGCTCTGCGCCACCGGCGCGAAGTTGTCCGCGATCTGCCGACTCAGCCCCTTCGTGCCCAGTTCGGCCTTGGTGTCGACCGGCATGAACCCGCCATCGAACTGGATCTTCGCGGCCTCCGGCGAGTTCAGGTAGTCCAGGAACGCGGCGGCGACGTTGGGGTGCCTGGTCTTCGACGAGATGGCGTACGCGACGCTCGCCCCCGAGGCGACCTTCGCCGGTCCGCCCGACGCCGAGGGCATGAGGAAGAATCCGACGTCGTCCCCCATCGCGGACTCCAGAGCGGAGGCGGCCCAGTTTCCGGTCACCAGGAACGCGCTGTTGCCCTTGGCGAAGTTCGCCCGCGCGTCGTTGTCGGCCGTGGCGCTCGCCGACGGGGGGATGTACCCCTTGCGCACCCAGTCGGTCAGCGTCTGGGTGGCCTTCTTCGCGCCCTGGTTCTCGATCGTGGCGCCCGGCTGCCCGTACACCCAGGACCGGTAGGCGCCGACGTCGGGGGTGACGTTGAGCAGCGCGTTCCAGAGTTGGAACCCGCCGACCTCGAGCGCACCGACGCTCCGGGGAGGACACGGCCCCGGTCCCACGCGACCGAGGCCGGGTAGATCTCGATCGGCTCGCCGGGCGGATCGCCGGGGTCATCGAGCACGCGGCACCCGATCTGAAGATCGACCGGTTCACCGGGATGGCGATCGGCATCACCGGAATGCCGGGCCTGGTCAGGGACCCGGGCACGCTCTGGCATGCCCTTCGGGAGCGGTTCGACCTGGGGACGCTCGTCGTCGCCGGTGACGCGGTGACAACGCACGTCGGCGCCCTCGGCTTCCGGCCGGGTGTCGTCATCGCCGCCGGCACCGGTGTCATCACGCTCGGCACCGACCTGGACGGCATCTGGAACCAGTCCGACGGATGGGGCCATCTACTCGGCGACCACGGCGGCGGCTCCTGGATCGGCATGCAGGGCCTGCACGCCGCGCTACGCGCGCACGACGGCCGGGTCGGCGGGTCGGAGGCGTTGCTCGAACACCTGACGGCCCGCTTCGGGCACCCGCTCGACCTGGTGACGCTCGTCTACGAGTCAGACTCGGCGGCCCAGCTCCTCGCGTCGTTCGCATTGCCCGTCGCGGCGGCGGCCCGCGCGGGGGACCCGGTCGCCCGGCGGATCTGGAAGGAGGCCGGGCGGCAACTCGGCGAGACGGCTGCGGCCGCCGCGTCCGGACTCGAACCCGTCTTCTCCTGGGGGGGACGGATCTTCGACGCCGCCGACCTCCTGCTGGAGTCGTTCGAGAGCTCCGTCCGCTCCCTGCTCCCCGACGCCCGTTTCACCCCGCCCCGCGGCAACTCGGCCATCGGCGCGCTCGCCCTCGCTCAGGCCGCCGCGAACGGTTCGGTACGTCCCCGCTCCCCTTACCTGTATCTCTTCACCGCCCGATCGCCGGCACCGGACGCAGAGTCCATCCAGACGGAGACGGTCAGGGCGACCTGTCGTGCTCCCGGAGATGGGGATTAGATTGACTGCTGGGGGGAGGGGGCTGCCATGGCCGGTTCCCACTCGGCGCGCCCGGCGGGGAACCTCCCCGCCGATCTGACCAGCTTCGTGGGCCGCGGCCGCGAGATCAGTCTGGTGAAGCGGCTCGTCCGGCGGCATCGGCTGGTGACCGTGACCGGTGGACCAGGGGTCGGCAAGACCCGGCTGGCGCAGCGGGTGGCGCGGCAGTCGGCGAGTTCGTTCGCCGACGGTGTACGGCTGGTGGAGCTGGCCGCGCTGAAGGACGCGCGGTTCCTGACCCAGACCGTCGGGGACGCGGTCGGCGTGCCGGGTGAGTCGGGTTGTGCCGCGCGGGACGTCCTGACGCGGTTCCTGGTGGAGAAGGATCTTCTGCTGGTGCTGGACAACTGCGAGCACCTGGTGGACTCCTGCGCGCTCCTGGTGACCGAGTTGCTGCAGGCCGCTCCCGGGTTGCGGATCCTGGCGACCAGCCGGCAGGCGCTGCACGCGGCCGGGGAGTGGCTGGTGGAGTTGCCGCCGTTGCCGGTTCCGCAGGAAGAGCAGGGCGCGGCGGGACGCGACGACGCGGTGCGGTTGTTCGCCGAGCGCGCGGCCGCCGCGCTCCCGGGCTTCGCCGTCACCGCGGCGAGCCGTACGGAGGTCGCCGAGATCTGCCGGCGCCTGGACGGCATCCCCCTGGCGATCGAACTGGCCGCCGTACGGGTGCGGGCCATGCCCGTCGAGGCGATCCTGGCCCGGCTCGGAGAACACTCGTTGCAGGCCCTGGGCGCCGGGGCGCAGATGGCGACGCCACGGCTCCAGACGATGCAGGCGGCGATCGACTGGAGCTTCCACCTGTGTTCGAAGGCGGAGCAGCGATTGTGGACGCGGGCATCGGTGTTCAGCGGCGGCTTCGACATCGGCGACGCCGAGCAGGTCTGTTCCGGCGACGGGATCGAAGACGTGGACGTGTTCACGCTTCTGGCCGGCCTGGTCGACAAGTCCGTGCTGGTCTCTTCGCCGGCCGGGCAGGTCGCCAGGTACCGGATGCTGGAGCCGATCCGTGAGTACGGCGCCCAGCGCCTGACTCCTTCCGGTGAGGCCAGGGCCGTACGGACGCGTCACCGGGATCACTTCGCGGAGGTGGCCCGGCAGTCGGAACACCTGTTCCTGAGCTCAGCGGAACTAGCGGGGTTCGACCGGCTGGGAGCCGACTACTCCAACGTGCGGTCCGCACTGGAGTTCTGCGTCAGCGAGCCCGGTCAGGCGGGCGACGGGCTGCGCGTCGCCTGCTCCCTGTGGCATTACTGGACCACGGCGGTCCGCCATCGGGAGGGGCGATACTGGCTCGACCGGACCCTGTCCCTCAACCCCGAGCCGAGCCCGGCACGGGCCAAGGCCCTCTGGGTGAACGCCTGGCTGGCTCTCCTGCTGGCCGAATGGGATGCTGCGCAGTCCCTGATCGACCAGTCCCTCGCCTTGGCCGAACGCCTGGGCGACGACTCCGCGTGGGCCCATGCCACCATGCTCCGCGGCATGCACACGTTCTTCTGCGACGATCTGCACTGTGCGGTGACCTTCTTCGAGGACGCCCTCACCCGCCTGCGGGTGCTCGACGACCGCGTGGGCGTGTGGATGACCCTGCGCTTCCTGACGTACGGCACCGCGCTCCTCGGCGAGGCCGACCGTTCCCGGGTCTTCGGCGAGCAGTGCCTGGAGATGGCGGACCGGGCCGGCGCACCGGTGACGTACGCCCGGTCCCTAGGGCTGTGCGGTGTCGCCAACTGGTTGATCGGCGACCGCGAGCGGGCGACCTGGCTGGCCCGGGAAAGGCTCCGGGTCTCCCCCCACATCGACGGGTGGGGCATCGCCCACTGCCTGGAAGTCCTCGCCTGGGACGCCGGCACCCGTCATGATTTCGAAGCCGCCGCCCGGCTGCTCGGTTGCGCCCACGCGATCTGGCGGTTCACCGCGGCGCCCCTGACCCAGCGGCACCTGGCCGCCGACCACCGGCTCTGCGAGGAGCGCACCCGGGCGGCGCTGGGCGGGGACGCATACGCCAAGCTCTTCGACGAGGGCGTCAGGCTCCCCATCGACCGAGCCCTCACCTACGCCGTCGCCGACGACCCGTGACCAGCGAACGCCGGGGGCGCGGGACAGTGGGCCACCGGCACGTCACCGCCTGAGTGCGGACACGGTCAGGCGGGCTGCCACAGCTCGACCCGATTGCCCGCAGGATCGGTGACCGACGTGCCGCCGCCGAGGGCGCAACACAAGATCAAAAAAGCCCAACCCGCAGGGGGTGTGGGGGCGAAGCCCCCACACCGGGGGTTCCAGGGGGTCGCCCCCTGGACAGAAATGACGAAGGACCAGAGGGGAAGCGGCTCTGCCGCGACCACACTGGTCCCAGGTCCGAAGGTGGAGCTGAGGGGATTTGAACCCCTGACCCCCTCGATGCGAACGAGGTGCGCTACCGGACTGCGCTACAGCCCCAAGGACGAGGTAAGGCTAGCAAACATTGGGCACTGCTCGCGCATCGGTTACCTGGTGTTGCCGATCACACCGGATCAGTCGCCGACGGCGCGCTGGTCGGTGTACTGGTCGTAGACCTCTTCCTGCGGCCGCTCGGGCATGGTGATGACCTCGGCGGTGCGCTGGGCCTCGCGGGCGAGGCGGGCCTGCTCCTCTGCCTCCTCCGCGCGGCGGCGTTCGGCTTCCATCGCGCGAAGGCGGGCGAGGTGGCGGGCGCGGCGGCGTTCGGCGTCCACCTTGAACGCGATGCGCAGCAGCGTCAGGTGGCCGACCAGCAGGACGGCCGGGGGCGCGATGAACCACCACGGCGTGACGCCGGCGACGACGGTGGCGACGGCGGTGAGCACCAGCAGGAGGAGGCCGACGGTGCGGCGTCGGCGGCGGGCGATGACGGCGGCGCGGCTCGCTCGTCTGCGGGCGGCCTGGCGGGCCTGCGGGGCCGGGACGGGCTGGTCCTCGGGCAGGGCCTCGGGTGGGGCCTCGTCAACGTTGTCGGCGACCTCGGCGGGCGACTCCGCCAGGGTGTCGGTGTCCTCGTCGAAGCGGCGCTGCCGGGTGCGGGAACCGTCACGGCGGAGCCACATGGGGACCAGGACGATGCCCCACACGGCTACGATCGCGAGATAGAGGAGTGCGCTGCTCATCAGCCCTCCTCGTAGACGCGTCCAGGCCGCAGGCTGACCTCGCAGACGCGCTCGCTCACGTCCCGCACGCTAAGACCCACCGTCAGTGGTTGACGAGCATTAGGGGCGGTGTGTCGCGAGATCGGATCGTTCCTGAAACTTTCCTGACCGAAAGTTTCCGAACGACATGATCACGACGTGCGGCACCTGGCTCAATGGTCTCCGGAGTACGCCCGCGTGAACATCACATTCCGGCATCCGCGGCGTCACCGCGCGATCAAGGCGTCAGCGGGGGAACGCCTGGCGGGTGCTGGCGCGCCAGCGGGCCATCAGGCCGCCGGGGATGTCCTCGGTCGTCAGCGCGTAGCAGATGTGGTCGCGCCAGGCCCCGTCGATGTGCAGGTGGCGCCGGCGGACGCCCTCCTCACGGAAGCCGAGTTTGTCGACGACCCGACGGCTGGCGGTGTTCTCGGGACGGATGTTGGCCTCGACTCGGTGCAGGCCGACGTTGAAGAAGGCGTGATCGACGGCGAGGGCGACGGCGGTCGGCATGACGCCGCGGCCGGCGACGGCCTTGTCGACCCAGTAACCGATCTGCGCCGAGCGGGCGGAGCCCCAGACGATGGCGCCGATGGTGAGCTGCCCGGCGAACGCCCCGTCGTAGGTGACGACCCAGGGCAGCGCGAGGCCGTGCCGCGCCTCGCGGCGCATCGTCTGCACCATGCTGAGGTAGGGGCCGAGGCCGCTGCGGAACAGCGGGGTCTCGGGGTTGGTGGGCTCCCAGGGCCGCAGCCATTCGGCGTTGCGGATCCGCACCTCTCGCCAGGTCGACGCGTCGCGCAGCCGCAAGGGCCGCAGCCCGACCGGCCCCTCGTTCAGGTTGGCCGGCCAACCCCGCATGCGTTCCACACTCCCATGATTCCCCGGGGACGGGCCTGACGCCATCCTCGTTCAGGGTGTGCGTGGATGGTCGCCGCCGCCGATCTGGTCCACGGCGTGTCCCAGCACCTCGCCGAGCACGGCCATGCCGTCGCGCACCCCACCTGTCGAACCGGGCAGGTTGACGATCAGGGTACGTCCGGCGACGCCCGCGAGGCCACGGGAGAGGATCGCGGACGGGACCTTCTCGCGGCCCGTGAGCCGGATGGCCTCGGCGATGCCGGGAATCTCGCGCTCGATGACGCGCCGGGTCATCTCGGGCGTACGGTCGGTCGGGGTGAGGCCCGTGCCGCCGCTGGTGACGACGGCGTCGTAGCCCTGGGCGACGGCGTCGCGCAGGACCTTCTCCACCGGCTCGCCGTCGGGGACGACGACGGGTCCGTCGACCTCGCAGCCCAGGTCCCGCAGCAGCCCGACGAGGACGGGCCCGGAGCGGTCCTCGTAGACGCCGGCGGACGCGCGGTTCGACACGGTCACCGCCAGCGCCCTGATCGCCGTCACCGCCGCCTCCGGACGTCGGCCTTCTCGACCGCCAGCGCCCTGATCGCCGTCACGGCCGCCGCCAGAGGCCGGTCTTGCCGCCGGTCTTCTCCTCGACGCGGACGTCGGTGATCACAGCGGCGGGGTCGACCGCCTTGACCATGTCGATGAGGGCGAGGCCGGCGACGGACACGCAGGTCAGCGCCTCCATCTCCACGCCCGTACGGTCGGCGGTGCGCACCTGCGCGGAGATCGCCACGCCGTCGTCCTGGACGGTCAGGTCGACCGTGACGCCGTGGATGGCGATCGGGTGGCAGAGCGGGACGAGGTCGGGAGTGCGCTTGGCCGCCTGGATGCCCGCGATGCGGGCGACGGCGAGGGCGTCGCCCTTGGGGACGTTCCCGGCGCGCAGGGCGGCGACGCACTCCGCGGACAGCCGGACGAAGCCGGTGGCCGTGGCCGTACGCGCCGAGACCTCCTTGGCGGAGACGTCGACCATGCGGGCGGCCCCGGACTCGTCGAGATGGGAGAAACCGGTCATGGCAGCTCCAGCACGTCGACGTTGTCCCCTGCCTGGAGGTCGGTGACGTCCTCGGGCACGACGATCAGCGCGTTCGAGGACGCCAGCGCGGACACCTGGTGGGAGCCCTGCGCCTCCGCCGGGACCACCCGGTGATTCCCGTCCTCGTCGGTGGAGAGCTCCGCGCGCAGGTAGTGCCGCAGGCCCTCCGGCGAGCTGATCGGCGAAGCGAGGTGGGCCCGTACGGTCCTCGGCGGCGCGGGCGGCAGGCCCTGCAGCGCGCGCAGCGCCGGCCGGACGAACACCTGGAAGGAGACGTACGCGCTGACCGGGTTGCCGGGCAGGGTGAAAACGGGGACGCGGTCGTCGAGCAGGCCGAAGCCCTGCGGCTTGCCGGGCCGCATCGCGACCTTCTCGAACCGCATGGTCCCCAGCCCCGACAGCACCTCCTTGACGACGTCGCGGGCGCCCATGCTGACCCCGCCCGAGGTGATGATCAGGTCGGCGTAGGCGAGCTGCTCCTCGATCCTGGCGAGCACCTCGCGCGGGTCGTCTCCGACGGTGCCCTGCCGGAAGCCCACGCCGCCCGCCTCGGTGACGGCGGCGGTCAGCGCGAAGCTGTTGGACTCCCAGATCTGGCCGGGCCCGACCGGGCGGCCGGGCTCGATCAGCTCGCTGCCGGTGGACAGCACGGCGACGCGGGGCCGGGGGCGTACGAGGACGCGGGCCCGGCCGATGGCGGCGAGCATGCCGATCTGCGCGGGCCCGAGCCGGGTGCCTTCCGGGAGGACGGTCTGCCCGGCGGTGACGTCCTCGCCGGCGCGCCGGATGTAGTGGCCGGCCGTGGCGGACCGCCGGATCGTCACCTTGGCGGTGCCGCCGTCGGTCCACTCGACCGGGACGATGGCGTCCGCGCCCCCGGGCAGGGGCGCTCCGGTCATGATCCGGGCGCACAGGCCCGGGCCGATGCCGTACGCGCCCTGGTCGCCGGCGGCGATGTCGCCGACGACCGACAGGGTCACGGGTGATGTCTCGGCCGCGGACGCGACGTCCGAGGCCAGCACCGCGTAGCCGTCCATGGCGGAGTTGTCGAACGGCGGCAGGTCGACGGGTGCGGTGACGGGCTCGGCGAGGACGCCGCCGTATGACTCCGGCAGGGCCAGCTCCAGGGGCGGAAGCTCCCGTATCGCCCCCAGGATGTCCGCCAGATGTTCATCTACCTGTTTCATCGTGTTTCGCCACGAACTCGCGCAGCCACGGCAGGAACTCGTCGGCCAGCTCGGGCCGGTCCGCCGCGAACTGCACCACGGTGCGCAGGTAGTCGAGTTTGTTGCCGGTGTCGTAACGCCGGCCGCGGAACAGCACGCCGTGCACCGGGCCGCCCTCGGAGCGGTCCCGCTGGGCGAGCGTCAGCAGCGCGTCGGTGAGCTGGATCTCGCCGCCCCGGCCGGGCGGGGTCTTCTCCAGCACGTCGAAGATCGCCGGGTCGCAGACGTAGCGGCCGATGATGATCCACCGGCTGGGGGCCTCCCCCGGCACCGGCTTCTCGACGAGGTCGGTCACACGGACGACGTCGTTCTCGTCGGTCGGCTCGATCGCGGCGCAGCCGTACAGCGACACCTGCTCGGGCTCGACCTCCATCAGCGCCACCACGCTGCCGCCGTGCCTCTCCCGTACCTCCAGCATGCGCTGCAGGAGCGGGTCGCGCTCGTCGATCAGGTCGTCGCCGAGCAGCACGGCGAAGGGCTCGTGCCCGACGTGCCGCTGGGCGCAGTGGACGGCGTGCCCGAGTCCCTTGGGCTCGCCCTGGCGCACGTAGTGCACGTCCGCGAGCTCGCTGGACTCCCGCACGGTGGCGAGCCGCTCGGGGTCGTCCTTGGCGCGCAGGGCCTCCTCCAGCTCGTACGCGCGGTCGAAGTGATCCTCGATCGGCCGCTTCCCACGGCCCGTGATCAGCAGGATGTCGTCGAGCCCGGCGGCGACGGCCTCCTCGACGACGTACTGGATCGCCGGCTTGTCGACGATCGGGAGCATCTCCTTGGGCGTCGCCTTGGTGGCGGGCAGGAACCGCGTGCCAAGGCCGGCAGCGGGAACGACCGCCTTGGTGACGGATACGTGGTCGGCCATGACAAGACCCTAACCGTCGATCGGGCCGGTTCAGCGGACGGTCCCCCCGTGCGGCGCTCATCTTCACGGAGATCTCACTCTGATTTCACGGGACAATGGAGACGTGCGCGACACGACCGAGGACAAGACGGCCCTGCGTTCGGATCTGCTGGCGGCCCGCGCCCGCCTCACACCCGACGAACGCACCGCCGCCGGGCGGCTGTTGCGCGACAACGTTCTGACGCTGCCGGAGGCGGAGATGGCCGGCACCGTCGCCGCGTACGTCTCGGTCGGCACCGAGCCGGCCACACAGAGCCTGCTGTTCGCGCTGTGGAAGCGCGGGACGTACGTCCTCGTCCCCCGGCTGCTGCCGGACGGTGACCTCGACTGGGCCTCCTACGAGGGCCCCGAGTCCCTGGAGCCGGGGCGTTTCGGCCTGCTGGAGCCCACCGAGCCCGCACGGGGCCCGGAGGCGATCCGCAGCGCCGACCTGGTGATCGTGCCCGCGCTGGCGGTGACGTCGACGGGTGTGCGCCTCGGACGCGGCGGCGGCTCGTACGACCGGGCGCTGGCCCGCGTCGCCGAGGGCATCCTCACGATCGCGCCGGTGTACGACACCGAGCTGGTCGACGCCCTTCCCGCCGAGCCGCACGACCGGCCGGTACGGGCGGCGGTCACGCCATCGGGCGGCCTCGTCCGGTTCACCGCGACGGGGGCAGGCGCATGAGCGACCGTTTCAAGCTGCTCGCGCTCCCGCCCCTCGGCGCCGACCTGATCCACCATGTCTTCGACCCGCTCGGCGCCGACGTCACCGTGCCCGCCGAGCGGAGCCGCGAGGCCCTGCACTCGCTGCTGGCCGACGCGGAGCTGGTCGTCGGCGACTTCACCGGCGAGCTCGCGATCGACGCCGCCGCCGTGGCGGCCGCACCACACCTGGCGTTCGTGCAGATGCCGTCCGTCGGAGTCGACTCGCTCGACGTCGACGCGCTGACCGCCGCCGGGGTTCCCGTGGCCAACACCGCCGGGGCGAACGCCCGGTCCGTGGCCGAGTGGGCCCTGAGCGCCGCGCTGAACCTGTCCCGGCAGCTCTCGTGGGCGGACCGGCGCATGCGTGAGGGCGGCTGGCCGCAGCTGGAGGCCGCCGCGCGCGGCTCGGACGAGCTGGCGAATCGCCGCGTCGGCGTGCTCGGCATGGGCGCGATCGGCGCGGAGGCGGCGCGGCTGTTCGAGGCGCTCGGCTGCCAGGTCGCGTACTGGTCGCGGCGACGCCGGGACACCGGCGTCTACAAGGAGATCGACGACCTGCTGGCCGGCTCCGACATCCTCGTCGTCTGTCTGCCGCGCACTCCGGAGACCGTCGGCCTGCTCGACTCCCGGCGGCTCGCGCTGCTGCCGGCGGGCGCCTTCCTGGTCAACGTGGCGCGGGGCGGCATCGCGCCGGACGCCGACGTGCTCGCCGCGCTGGAGAGCGGCCGGCTGGCCGGGGCGGCACTCGACGTCTACGACGACGAGCCGCTGCCCGCCGATCACCCGTTCCGGCGGCACGAGAACGTCCTGCTGTCCCCGCACGCCGCGGGCTCGACCAGACAGTCGCAGCTGAACATCATCACGGCCGTGATCGACAACATCCGGGCGGCCGTCGAGGGCCGCCCGGTGGCGAACGTCGTCAACGGCCTCGACTCACTCATCCGCCACCGTTAGGACCCGCGTCCCGGGGCCATCCGGCCCTGCGGGCCTACGGCGAACACGCGAACACACGTCAGTGGTCGCGCAATCCCGCGCGACCGCGTTCCGGGAACGTCCCCGGTCTCCGTACCGGAAGACGCCCCGTCCACCACCTGTGACCGGTTGTGAGAAGGTCCTGATCAAGGGGGTGTCGGTGAAACTCGACCTGTGGCTGCTGCTCGGCTCGGTCGTGGTCATTGCGGCGATCGTGGCGGTACGCCTGGCGCACCGGAGCGGGCTGCCGAGTCTGCTCCTGTACCTCGCGCTCGGCCTGCTGCTCGGCGAAGCGGGATTCGGCATCCGCTTCGACAACATGGCCGTCGCCGAGACCCTGGGCCTGGCGGCCCTGGTCCTGATCCTGGCCGAAGGCGGGCTCACCACCCGCTGGTCGGCCGTACGGCAGGGCGTGCCGGCCGCGCTCTCGCTGTCGATCGCCGGCACGGCGGTCAGCATCGTGGTGGTCGCGGCGGCGGCGCACTGGCTCGTGGGCATCGAGTGGCGGCTGGCGTTCCTGCTGGGGGCGGTGCTCGCCCCGACCGACGCCGCGGCGGTCTTCTCCGTGCTGCGGCGGCTGCCGCTGCCCGAACGCGTGACCGGGGTGCTCGAGGCCGAGTCGGGCTTCAACGACGCGCCGGTCGTCATCCTCGTCGTCGCCCTGAGCGCCCACCACGCGCCGACGCCGCTGCTCATGGTGGCCGAACTGGTCTACGAGCTGGCCGCCGGGGCGGTGATCGGCCTGGTGGTCGGCCGGTTCGGCGCGTACGCCCTGCGCCGGGCGGCGCTGCCCGCGTCGGGCCTGTACCCGATCGCGGTGCTGTCGCTGACCGTCGGCGCGTACGGCGCGGCGTCGATGGCGCACGCCAGCGGGTTCCTCGCGACGTACATTTCGGCCCTGGTGCTCGGCAACAGCCCGCTGCCGCACCGCCCCGCCACCCGGGGGTTCGCCGAGGGGCTGGCGTGGCTGGCCCAGATCGGGCTGTTCATCATGCTCGGCATTCTCGACTCGCCGCGGGAGCTGCCCGCGCAGATCGGCGCGGCCTTGATCTGCGGCTTCGCGCTGGTGCTGGTGGCCCGGCCGCTGTCGGTGCTGGTCTCCACACCGTTCTTCGGGATCGGCTGGCGCGAGAAGGCGTTCCTGTCGTGGGCGGGGCTGCGCGGCGCGGTGCCGATCGTGCTGGCCACCATCCCGGCGTCGGCCGGGCTGCCCGGGGCGCGGGCGCTGTTCGCGCAGGTGTTCATCATCGTGGTGGTCTTCACCCTGCTGCAGGGGCCGACGCTCGCGTCGCTGGCGCGGGTCCTGAAGGTGACCATCCCCGACCGCGCCCGGGAGATCGACATCGAGGCCGCTCCGCTGGAGGAGCTGCACGCCGACCTGCTGGAGATCCGTATCCCGCCGGACTCCCACCTCAACGGCGTGGAGATCTTCGAGCTGCGCCTACCCGAGGGAGCGGTGATCACCCTCGTCGTACGGGAGGGCCAGAGCTTCGTGCCGGGCCCGGACACGGCCCTGCACGCGGGCGACGAGTTGCTGGTCGTGGCCACGAGCGCCGCCCGCCCGGCGGCCGAACGCCGGTTGCGCGCCGTCAGCAGGCGCGGGAAGCTGGCGGGCTGGTACGGCGAGCGCGGCGAACAGTGAGCATGGGGCACCGGGAATGATTCGACGCCCGGTAGCATTAGCAGTCACTGAGCGAGAGTGCCAGTCTTGAGGGCTGTGTACAGCTAGGAGGAACTCGTGCCGACGTATCAGTACGCGTGCACCGAATGCGGTGAGCCTCTGGAGGTCGTGCAGAAGTTCAGCGACGACGCGCTGACCGAGTGCCCCGCATGCGGCGGGCGTCTGCGCAAGGTGTTCTCCGCGGCCGCGATCGTGTTCAAGGGCTCGGGCTTCTACCGCACCGACAGCCGCAGCGGTGCGACCACTTCGTCCAGTTCGACGAAGAAGGAGCCCGCCAAGACCGAGGCGAAGAAGGAGTCGACGTCCTCCTCCGAGTCTTCGAGCTCCTCGAGTTCGTCGAGTTCGTCGAGTTCTTCGGGTTCGTCTGGTTCTTCGGGTTCTTCGTCCGGCGAGAAGGTCGCCTGACCTCGGCGCTCCGAGTGTGAAGGACGTGCGCGACGGGCCCCCGCGGGTCGTGCCGCTCAGTGACCTCCGGTCACCTCCGCGACCCGCGAGGGCCCGTCCGGCCTGATCAGCGCCCGGCCCGCGACAGCGGCCGTTCATCCGACGCGAGCGGCCGGTCCCCCGCCGCGCGGCCCGGCCACCAGACGCGCCGGCCCATCTGGTACGCCAGCGCCGGGACCACCAGGGACCGGATCAGCAGGCTGTCGAGCAGCACGCCGAAGGCCACCGCGAAGGCCATCTCCACCGTTCCGGTCACCGGCAGGGTCGCCAGTGCCGCGAACGTCGCTGCCAGCACCACCCCGGCCGACGTGATCACACCGCCGGTCACCGTGAGCCCGCGCAGCACGCCGCGCCGCGTGCCCAGCCGCTGCGACTCCTCGCGCACCCGCGTCATGAGGAAGATGTTGTAGTCGACGCCGAGGGCGACCAGGAAGAGGAAGATCTGCAGCGGGAACCCCGAGTCGGCGCCCTCGAAGCCGAACACGTGCGTGAACACCAGCCCGCAGACCCCGAGCGCCGCCGCGAACGACAGCACGACGGTCGCCATCAGCAGCAGCGGCGCGACGACGGCCCGCAGCAGCAGGGCCAGGATCACGAACACGACGGCGAGGATGATCGGGATGATCACCTTGTTGTCGTGCGCGGCAGCGCGCTGGGTGTCGAGGTTGACGGCGGTGGTCCCGCCGACCTTGGCGCCCAGGGGCCGTACGGCGGCGCGTAGCCGGTCGACCGTGTCGCGCGCCGTCTGGGTGTCCGCCGCGCTGGACAGCGTCGCCTCGTACTGCTCGTAGCCCCCGAGAGTGACCGGCGCGCTCACGTCGGACACCCCGGGCGTACGGGCGATCGCGGCCCTGAGGCCGGGATCACCCGGGCCGATCACGACCGCCGGGCTGCCGGCCCCGGCCGGGAAGTGCCGCGCCATCACCCGCTCGCCCACCACCGAGTCGGGCGTCCCGACGAACTGGCCGGCGTTGGACACCGGGCCGGTCTTCAGCGACAGCATGCCGAACGCCAGCGCCGCGAGCACCAGCACGCCGCCCACCGCGATCACGCGCGGCCGGGCGCTGACGAACCCCGCGACGCGGGCCCAGACGCCGTGCTCCTTCTCCAGCGCGTCGGGCTCGGCGACGTACCGGACCCCGTACCGGGGAACCGCCGGCCAGAACACGCGGCGCGGCAGGGTCGTGAGCAGGGCGGGCAGCAGCGTGGTCATGGCGACGAGCGCGCAGACGACGCCGACCGCCGCGACCGGGCCGAGGCCGCTGGTGGAGTTGAGCTCGGCGACCAGCAGGCACAGCGTGGCGAGCGTGACCGTGGCGGCGCTGGCCAGGACGGCGGGTCCCGCGCGGCGCAGCGCGAGCCGCATCGCCTCGTGCCGGTCCTCGTGCCGGTGCAGTTCCTCCCGGTAGCGGGCGATGAGCAGGAGCGCGTAGTCCGTGCCCACGCCGAAGACCAGCACCGCCAGGATCCCGGTGCTCTGGCTGTTGACGGTGAGCCCCGCCTCGGCCAGCAGGTACACCAGCCCCTGCGACAGCATGTACGCCGAGCCGACCGCGAACAGCGGGACGATCCACAGGAACGGGCTGCGGTACGTCAGCAGCAGCATGACGATCACCACGCCCAGCGTGACGAACAGCAGCGTGCCGTCGATCTCCTTGAAGACTCCGATCAGGTCCGACATCGTGCCGGCCGGGCCGGTCACCCGGACGTCGAGCCCGGCGGGCGGGCCGCGCTCGACCACCTTCCGGACCTCGTCGATGGCGGTGAGGACGGCGTCACCGTCCCCCTGGATCGGGACGAGCAACTGCATCGCCTCGCCGTCCCGTGACGTGACCGGGCCGGTCACCGGCCCGACGTGCGGCACGCCCGTCAACCGCTCGGCCGCCGACCGCACGGACGCCACGTCCTGCGCGGTGACGCCGCCGCGCCGGTCGTACGCCACGACGGTGAGCATCCCGTCCTCATGGTGCAGCTTCTTCTGCAGCTTGATGACCTGGGTGGCCTCGGCGCCGCCGGGCAGGTAGGCGTCGGCGCTGTTCTTCGTGGCCCCCTGCAGCCTGCCTCCGAGGGCGCCGCCGACCATCAGCAGGATGAGCCAGGCGGCGAGGACGACCCACTTGGTACGGCGGCCGGCGGGGAGTCCGGCCAGTCGACTGGACATGGTTCACCTTCCCTGAAACGCGACATGTCGTCTCTGTTTGAGAGAAGATATTACGCGTATGCTCGATCCGACAAGACATATCGCGAGTTCGATATGAGTCGCGGCGGGACCCGGTCGCCTGGGGTTGTCCACAGGCTGTGGGGGCGCTCTCGCGGGGCGGTGCGGCGGGCGGCTAGGGTCCGGCTCATGCATGCAGAGATCGGCGTGATCGGCGGGTCCGGCTTCTACTCCTTCCTCGACGACGTCGAGGAGATTCAGGTGGACACCCCCTACGGACCGCCCAGCGACTCCATCGCCCTGGCCACGGTGGCCGGCCGCCGGGTGGCGTTCCTGCCGCGGCACGGGCGCGACCACCGCTTCCCGCCGCACAAGATCCCCTACCGGGCCAACCTGTGGGCCCTGCGCTCCCTCGGCGTCCGCCAGGTCGTGGCCCCGAGCGCGGTGGGCTCCCTCGTCCCGGACTACGGCCCCGGCACGCTCGCCGTCCCCGACCAGCTCGTCGACCGCACCAGCGGCCGCGCGCAGACCTACTACGACGACGGCGCCGTCCACGTCGCCTTCGCCGACCCGTACTGCCCGCGCGGGCGTCGCACGGTGGTGGAGGCCGCCCAGGGCATGGGCTGGCAGCCGGTCGAAGGCGGCACCCTGGCCATCATCGAGGGGCCGCGCTTCTCGACACGGGCCGAGTCCCGGTGGTTCGCCGCGCAGGGCTGGACCCTCGTCGGCATGACCGGCCACCCCGAGGCCGTCCTCGCCCGCGAGCTGGCCCTCTGCTACATCCCGGCCTGCCTGGTCACCGACCTCGACGCCGGCGTCGAGGAGGGAGCGGGCGTGACCCACGAGGAGGTGCTCCGCGTCTTCGCGCAGAACGTCGACCGCCTGCGCGGCCTCGTCGTCGACATCGTCGGCGCGCTGTCCGCCGAGCGTGACTGCCCCTGCCCGCACGCCCTCGACGGCCTCAAGCTCCCCTTCGACCTGCCATGACCAGGGGGTGCGGCCGAGCCGGTGGTGTCACCCGAGCCGGCGGGCATCACGCGGCTCCCGCAGCCGAGATCTTCGCTCCCCCATCCGAGACGAGCGCGCGGGGACGGCGATGAGAACGCTGCTGAGCCGGCATCGGCGCCTCATCGCCGCGGGGCTCGCGGCCGGTGCGGCGGCGCTCGGCCTGGCCGCCGCCCGCCCCCACCCGCGCGGCGTCGCGGTCCTCGTGGCCGCCCGCGACCTGCCGGCCGGCGCGACGCTGAGCGCCACCGACGTCGGCGTGCGCACCCTGCCCGCCCGCGCCGTGCCCGACGGCGCGGTCCGCCGGGCGGCCGGGCGCACCCTCACCGGGCCGATCCGCCGAGGCGAGCCGCTGACCGACGTACGGCTGCGCGGCGGCACTCTCCTGGACGACGCCGCCCCTGGCACGGTCGCCATGCCGGTGCGGCTCGCCGACGCCGCCGTCGTACGGCTGCTGCACGCCGGCGACCACGTCGACCTCCTGGCCGCCCGCACCGAAGGCCCGCTGCCGGCGCGCACGGTCGCGGCCGGAGTCCCGGTGGTCGCCGTGCCCCGGCCCGGCCCCGATCCCGACGAGGGAGCCCTCATCGTGCTGCGCACCGGCCGCGCCCAGGCGGCGGCCATCGCCCGCGCCGCCGTCGACTCCCGCCTGTCGGTCTCGATCGTCGGCTAGGGGTTTTGACTCACATTTCGTGGCGGTCGCGGTAACGGTCGCCCAGGCCCCGGGCAAGGCTGCATGTGTTCCCGAAGGCCTTTGCTCTGCTTACGCCGAGTAGGCGGTGGACCGTGCCAGATGTGTACTCAGGGTAAGCAGAGCAAAGGGCCGTGGGAGGCGGGGCGGTGGGCGGACGGGTTCGCCTGGTCCGGAGCCGTTCACTCACGAAAATCGAGCCAGAACCGGCTAGGGCGCGTCTCAAAGCCCCCCGTCCGTAGCGAGCGAGGCACCACTGCTGACGCGGTCCTCCCCCACGGCCCGGCGACTGGTCCGGCCGTCGCGGCATCACCGCTGCCGTGCCGCCTCAGTCGCTGGAGTCGGGGGTGTCCTCCTTGGTGTACTCCCAGTGCCACGGCTCGAAGGGGCTGCTGTAGGCCCATGCCGGGTGGAAGAACTCGTACGTCTTCGAATTCGCCTGGAGCCAGTTGAACTGCGCGGAGCCCTGGCTCTGCACGCCGCCGCACAGGTCGACCGCGGTGCCCCAGCCGTGGTTGCTGTGCCCCGGCACTGCCGCCATGCCGGGCCGGTTGGCATAGATGCGCTGCTGCTCGGCCAGCGGCCGGTAGGAGTCGGTGAGGCACATCTGCGTGCCGAAATGCGCCTTGTAGGCGGTGTTCAGCTTGTAGAAGGCCAGCGCGGCGTCCGCGCGGAGGCTCCGGCCGGCCTGGGGCAGCGGGCAGAGGTAGCGCGAGGGGATCAGGCCGTTGGGGAACTTCCGCGCCTCGGGGACGAGGCTCTTCTGGCAGGTGAGCTGCAGCCGGGTGTTGGGATCGAGCTTCTTGAGCGCGGCGGTCAGCTGGGCGGTGATGCGGGAGGAGCGGTCCTTGAGGCCGCTCATCTCCTGCGCGAGCTTCGCCTCCTGAACCGCGTTCTTCGACTGAAGATCCTGCGCCGACGCGGTCAGTTGCTCGCGTTGCTTCTGCAGGCGGCCGGCCTTGTCGATGAGGGACTTCTGGTCGTTGGTGAGCATCGTCAGGTCGGTCGCGGCGGCCAGCGCACCGTCGGGGTCGCTGCCGCCGATCAGCCCCGGCACCCCGATGATGCCCGGCTGCTTGTACGCGCTGGCGGCCAGCTGGGCCAGCGGCTCACGGATCTTGTTCAGTTCGGCGTTGGCGGTACCGAGGCCGGCGAGCGTCGTCTTGAGCTTGGCCTCGGAGGCGTTCAGCTCATTCTTCTGCTCCTGCCAGGCTTTGGTGGCCTTGGACAGCTCGTTCTTGGCCTTTTCGGCCTGCTGACGCAGGGCTTTGACGCTGTCGGCCGATGGCGATTGGGCCGCCGACGACTGATCCGCAGCGCCCGTAATCAGCAAGAGCACGACCGCCGTGATCGCCGCCATCAGCGCCGCTGACCGAGTGCTTGGCACGCGGAGATCCTCCGGGGGACTGGGGAAAGTGCGGCGGATCGACGGTACTACAGGTGACGAGGTGCTCCATGCTTTGCCGGAGACCTCAGGGGCGTCCGTGACCGCCGCGCCGATGTTTGCACAGCTCCCACATCCAGGGCCATTTCTTCAGCTCCGGCGGGCAGCGGGTGGAGGGCGGGCCCGTGGTGGGGGCCGGCCGGGAACGCGGGCTCTGCGTCGCGCGCGGGGCCCCCGGGTCGGGCTTCGAGGCGGGCCGTTCGCTGCGGGAGGCCACGAACTCGCCCCACGTGCGCTGCGCCCGGTCGATCTCGCTCGGGTCGCTCTGCCGCGCCGACGGCGCCGCGGCGGCCGCACGAGGCGGGGGCCGGTCGCCCTTCCCGCCTCCGTGGAGGACGACGAGGCCGCCGATGAGGAGGGCGGGCACGGCGATGAGAACGGCGATCAGCGTCACGCCGCGGCGGAACGGCAGCAGCTCGAACCGCCCCCACACACGGCTGATGATGGTCGTCCGCGGAGTGTCCGTTGCGTCCTCGTATACGCCATCCACGGGGAGTCAGGGTAGCGAGAAAAAGCCCGCTGAGTACTCGTATCCGAAGGACCCGTACCGCCCGATTCATGGTTATTCCCTGGCAGACTCATCGGAGTGGGCGATCGCATGACATTTCCCGATCCGGACCGAATGCTGGGATGCCTGCTGGGAGGTGCCATCGGCGACGCGCTCGGCGCGCCGATCGAGGGCCGGCCGATCGCGGAGATCCGGGCGACGTACGGCGAGGCGGGGCTGACCGAGTACGGCGACGCCCGGGTGCGGGCGGGCGCCATCACGGACGACACGCAGATGACGCTGTTCACCGCCGAGGCGCTCATCCAGGCGTCGATCCGGGAGCGCGCCAAGGGCATCGGCGGCGCCGCCCCCGGTCTGCTGCAGGCGGCGTACCTGCGGTGGCTCCGCACCCAGGGCGAGGAGATCCCCGAGCAGGACGTGTACGCCGGAAGCTGGCTGTTCGCCCAGCCGGAGATGCACCAGCGGCGCGGTCCGGGCCGGACCTGCCGGTCCGCCCTGCACACGGTCGCCGCCCGGCAGCGCCCCTACGTCCCCGTGGGGACCGTCGAGGAGCCGATCAACGACTCGAAGGGCTGCGGCGGGGTCATGCGGGCGGCGCCGGCGGGCTTCCCCTTCTCTCCGCGCGTACCGGCGGGCGCCGCCGAATGCCGCCGGGCCGCGTTCGCGATGGGCGTCAGGTCGGCGGCTCTGACCCACGGCCATCCCAGCGGGTACCTTCCGGCCGGCGTGCTGGCCGCGTCCGTCTGGGGCCTGGTGCGCGGCGCCGACCTCGCGGACGCGCTCGACGCCGCCCGTACGGAGCTGGAGACCTACGAGAGCCATGAGGAGACCTCGGCGTCGCTGGACGCGGCGGTCGCGCTGGCCCGGGAGGGTGACGCGCTCACGCCGGAGCGGTTGGAGACGCTCGGCGGCGGGTGGACCGGCGAGGAGGCACTGGCCATCGGGGTGTGCGCCGCACTGACCGTACGCGACAGCGAGCCCGTCGACGTCGTGCGCCGGGCGCTGCGGCTCGCGGTGAACCATTCCGGCGACAGCGACTCGACCGGGTCGATCTGCGGCAACCTGCTGGGCGCGCGGTACGGCACGGCCGCACTGCCCGGCCACTGGCAGTCCGGCGTCGAGCTGCGGCCGATCATCATTCGGATCGCCGCCGACGCCGCCCTGGAGTTCGGTCCCAACCCGCCGGCCGACCCGGAGACCGGTGACGTGCCGATGAACTGGCACGTCCGCGACATCTAGGGACTGATCGGGTTCTTGTCGCACGGGATCCCTGACGGAAGTACGCAGCGGGTCCGCGACGGCTTGGGGGAAGGCTTGCCAGGGGGGCTCGTCACAGGCGGCTGCCCGCCGGCCGGTGGCCGTGTCGACGTGGGCTTGGGCCGTGTCGGTGTCGTCCGGACGACCGGTTTCCGGTGCGTCTCCTTCGCGGCCGGTATGGCCCGCGGTGATTCCGACGCGGACGGCGCCGACACGGACGGCTCGAACGGGTTGGACGGCGCGGTCAGCATGGACGCCATGGCGGACGGCATCGTGCCCGCCGTACCGTCCTTCGCTTCGTGGCCATGCTGGAAGAGAACGGTCGCACCCGCGATGACCAGGCCCAGAGCGGCGATGGACCCACCGCCGAACGCGACCCAGCGCAACGCCGATGCCGGCGCGCGCCGCGCGCCGGCCATGCGCGCTTTGCGCGCTTCATCCCGATGTCGACCACTCACGCGAGCAGAGTAGCGATCTTGGACCGCCTAAAAGCTCGAATCGGCGAATGCGCACCCCGCGCGCACCGGGGGACATTCCACCATGACAGGCTTGCCCCGATCCCCACGAGGAAGGGTCGTGCGATGGCCGAGACGACGCAGGGCCGGGTCCCACAGCCGGTGCTGAGCCCGCTGACCACCGCGGCGGTCTTCCTCGTGGTCACGATCGACCCCGGCGGCGAGCCCATCGCCCGCGAGCTGCTGGCCGACCTTTCGGGGCTGACGCGGTCGGTCGGCTTCCGGGTGCCGGACGGCAGAGTGAGCTGTGTCGCCGGTATCGGGTCGGATGCCTGGGACCGGCTCTTCGGCGGGCCGCGCCCGGCCGAGCTGCATCCCTTCCGCGAGTTGTCCGGCGCCGTGCACCACGCCGTGGCCACACCCGGCGACCTGCTCTTCCACGTCCGCGCCGGCCGGCTCGACCTGTGCTTCGAGCTGGCCTCCCTGATCATGAACCGCCTGCGCGGGGCCGTGACGGTGGAGGACGAGGTGCAGGGGTTCATGTTCTTCGACGTGCGCGACCTGCTCGGCTTCGTCGACGGCACCGAGAACCCGGTGGGCCCTGCGGCGAGCGCGGCGGTCCTGATCGGGGACGAGGATCCGGAGTTCGCCGGCGGAAGCTACGTGATCGTGCAGAAGTACCTGCACGACATGGACGCGTGGAACGCCCTGCCGGTGGACGCCCAGGAGCGGATCATCGGCCGCACGAAGCTGGAGAACGTCGAGCTGGACGACGCGGTCAAGCCGTCGAACTCCCACGTCGCGCTGACCACGATCACCGACCCGGACGGCACCGAGCGCCAGATCCTGCGCGACAACATGCCCTTCGGCAACGTCGGCCGCGGGGAGTTCGGCACCTACTTCATCGGCTACGCCCGCACGCCTGCCGTGACCGAGAAGATGCTCGAGAACATGTTCATCGGCGATCCCCCGGGCAACCACGACCGGATCCTCGACTTCTCGACGCCGCTGACCGGAACGCTGTTCTTCGTACCGAGCGCCGACCTCCTCGACGACCCGCCTCCCGCCGAGCCCGCCGCCACGACGGACGTCGTCGGGGCGGACGCGGGCGCGGCGTCCGACACGACCCCCGGCAAGCCGGAGACCACGCCCGACGGTTCCCTGGGGATCGGCGGCCTGAACAGGAGCAGGATCCGTTGAACAATCTGCATCGTGAACTCGCGCCCATCTCCGCCGCCGCCTGGGCCGACCTGGAGGCCGAGGCCCGGCGGACGTTCGAGCGCCACGTGGCCGGCCGCCGCGTCGTCGACGTCCCGGAACCGGGCGGCGTCGAGCTGTCTGCGGTCGCGACCGGGCACCTGGACCGGGTCGCCGCCCCAGGTGACGGCATCGTCGCGCACACGCGCCGGTCCCAGCCGATCGTCGAGCTCCGCGTGCCGTTCACCGTGGACCGGCGTCAGGTCGACGACGTCGAACGCGGGGCCAAGGACGCCGACTGGCAGCCGGTGAAGGACGCGGCCCGGCGGATCGCGTTCGCCGAGGACCGCGCGATCTTCGAGGGGTACGCCGAGGGCGGCATCGCGGGCATCCGCGCGAGCGCCTCGAACCCGGTGCTGTCCCTGCCGTCCGACGTGCGCGAGTACCCCGACGCGGTCAGCCGGGCCATGAGCGCGCTACGGCTCGCGGGGGTCGGCGACCCGTACGCGCTGGTGCTGAGCGCCGACGCGTACACCGCCGTCAACGAGACCACCGACCACGGCTACCCGATCCACGAGCACATCGCCCGGGTGCTGGACGGCGAGATCGTCTGGGCGCCCGCGATCGACGGCGCGTTCCTGCTGTCCACGCGCGGCGGCGACTTCGAGCTGAGTCTCGGCCAGGACCTGTCGATCGGCTACCTCAGCCACGACGCGGACACCGTGCAGCTGTATTTCCAAGAGACCTTTACCTTCCTCGCCCACACCGCCGAGGCGGCCGTCGCCCTAACCGCGTAGGCGGCGCGGTTCCACGGCCGGCGGCGGGGGGAAGGGACTCGAGCCGTCTCCCCGTCGTCCGCGCTCAGTCTCCCTGGTCCTGACCGATGCGCGTCTTGCACTTCCGCGGCGATTTGCGCAGCCCGGGCGGGCAGTCGCGGCCGGGTGGCGACGCGGAGGCGGTGGTCGGCGTCCCGCCGATGCGCGCCGGGGACGCGCTCGCCGAGGGCCGCGTCGACTCCGTCCGGACGGCCGTGGCCGGGGTCTGCTCGCGCAGCGAGGACCTGACGTGCGGCGAGACTCTGGAAGGGGACGTCGCGGACGGCGCCACCTCGGCCGCCCCTCCGTTCGGCCCCCCGCTGAAGATGGTGGTCATTCCGCCGATGACCAAGGCGAACGCGGCGATGATCCCGCCGACGAGCACCATCCGTCGGCGCGGGGCACCCGCCGTCAGTGCGCTCAGTCGCCGGACGGCGACCGCGCGCATTTCGCCCCTTTTGTCCCGATGTCGACCACTCACGCGAGCAGAGTAGCGGTGTTCAATGACTTATACGGTCGTTAGAGCGAGGATGACCGGCAATGGACGAACGAGGCGGCGGTGACCGGCATAGGCCGTCGAACAGAACGGGTACGACACCCTGAAAGCGAACGAACGAAAGGAGTCGGGTGATGGGGATCGTGTCGCCGGGGTTCCACGGCCGGCGGCGGAGCGAGGGCGTCAAGCTGCCTCCCGGCCAGTACCTCACCGAGGACTTCCCCGTTCTGTCGGCCGGTCCCACCCCGCGGATCCGGACCGAGGACTGGGAGTTCACCGTCACCACCGAGACCGGCCAGGAGCACCGCTGGACCTGGCAGGAGCTGATGGCACTGCCCAGCGAGACGCCCACGGTGGACATCCACTGCGTCACCAAGTGGTCGAAGCTCGGCACCACCTGGGAAGGCGTGTCCCTCGACACCCTGCTGGAGGACGTCGACACCGCCGCCGACTACGCCCTCATCCACTCGTACGGCGGCTACACCACGAACCTGCCGCTGGAGGATCTTCTCGACGGCCAGGCGTGGATCGCGTACCGCTTCGACGGCGAGGACCTGGCGCCCGAGCACGGCGGCCCGGCCCGGCTGGTGGTGCCGCACCTCTACTTCTGGAAGTCCGCCAAGTGGGTGCGCGGCATCACGCTGATGGACGAGGACGAGCCGGGCTTCTGGGAGACCGCCGGCTACCACGACTATGGGGACCCATGGCGCGAGCAGCGATACCAGGGCGACTGAGCTGGCGGGTCGCCCGGCTCGCCGAGGCGCGGGCGGAGACGGAGACGGCCCGCACGCTGGTCTTCGACACCCCCGGGTGGCCGGGCCACCTGGCCGGTCAGCACGTCGACGTGCGGCTCACCGCCGACGACGGCTACACGGCCCAGCGCAGCTACTCCCTCGCCGCGCCCGCCGACGGCGACCGCGTCGAGCTGACCGTCCAGGACGTCCCCGACGGCGAGGTCTCCTCCTACCTCACCGAGGGCCTGTCCGTCGGCGACCCGGTGGAGATCCGCGGGCCCGTCGGCGGATGGTTCGTCTGGCGGCCCGCCGACACCGCGCCGGTGCTGCTCGTGGCGGGCGGCTCGGGCATCGTGCCGCTGATGGCGATGGTCCGGGCCCGCCGCCAGGCGGGCAGCCGTACGCCCTTCCGCCTCGTCTACTCGGTACGGACGCCCGCCGACCGGTACTACGCGGCCGAGCTGCGCCGCCCCGACCCCGGCCTCGACGTCGCGTACGTCTACACCCGGGAGGTGCCGGAGGGCTGGTCCCGGCCGCCCGGGCGGCTCACCGTCGCCGACCTGAACTCCGGCGGATGGCCCGCCGACTTCGCGCCGGACTGCTTCGTCTGCGGGCCCACCGGGTTCGTCGAGACCGCCGCCGACATCCTCCTTTCCCTCGGCCACGACGCGCGCAAGATCAAGACCGAGCGATTCGGCCCGACTGGAGGCTGACGTGATCGACGACTACGAGGACGGCAACGCGCTCGCCGGCCCGCTGAGTGAGATCTTCACCTTCGACGTCACCACGGCGGACACCCGGTGCGCGGGCTGCGGCCGTACGGGCCCGGTCGCGGACCTGCGGGTCTACACCCACGCGCCGGGGCTGGTCGCCCGCTGCCCCGGCTGCGAGGAGGTGGTCCTGCGCATGGTCCGCACGCCGACCGCGGCCTGGCTCGACCTGCGCGGCAGCGTCGCCCTGCGGATCCCGCTGGACTGACCCCGCCCGGCCGTCAGGTGCCGACGGGGATCGTCGGGGAGAACCTCACCGGCAGCGAGGTCAGTCCGCGGACCCGGAAGGACGGCCGCCATTCGAGCTCGTCCGGCGGCACCGCCAGGCGTACGTCCGGTAGGCGGTCCAGGAGGACCTCCACGGAGGTCTGCGCGATGACCTGGCCGAGTTCCGGCGCCGGGTAGGGGCAGCTGTGGTCGCCGTGGCCGAAGGAGAAGTGGGCGTGGTTGCTCTCCGCGCCGGTGTCGAGGTCCGGGTGCACCAGGGGGTCGGAGTTCCCGCCGGCGAAGCAGACGACGACCGCGTCGCCGGCGCGGAGCTGCCGGCCGCCCAGCATGGTGTCGCGGGTCGCCCAGCGGAAGGTGTTCTGGGCGGGCGACTCCTCCCACATGACCTCGTTCATCGCCTGACCCACACTGCGGCGCCCGCCCGCGAGGGTCAGGGAGAACCGGTCGTCGACCAGCATGAGCCGCAGTGTGTTGCCGATCCAGTTGGCCGTGGGGTCCTGGCCGGCGATCGTCATGATGAGGAGGTCCTGGGCGAGTTCCTCATCGGACAGGCCGGCCGGGTGGTGGACCATGCGGGACGTGACGTCCGGCCCGGGCTCGGCGCGCTTCAGCCGGACGAGGCCGCCCAGAGTCGCCGCGAACCGCTGGTACGCCTCGAGCGAGCCCTCCCCGCCGTCGATGATGGCGATCACGTCCTCCGCGACGCCGGGCACCTCGTCGTCGGGCAGGCCGAACATCCCGGCGAGCGCCAGGATCGGCATCCGGTTCGCGAACCGGGCCAGGAGCTCGGCCTCGTCGGCGAGGCAGAACTCGTCGATGAGCCCGTCGGCGATCCGCTCGCACCGGGACCGCAGCTCGAACTGGTCGACCTCCGCCATGGCCTCGGTCATCACCTCGGCCCGCCGCTTGTGAGCGGACCCCTCGCTGAACAGGATCGATCCGGGCTGGTAGCCGACGAGGACCATGAGGGGCCAGTCCGGCGGGACGTTCGGCCACTGGTTCCAGCGACGCGAGTCGCGGCCGAACAGCACCGAGTCGTTCAGCGCCTGGTGGACCTCCCGGTACCCGACCACGAGCCACGCCGGGACGTCCCCGTCGAGCAGAACCGGCACGACCGGCCCGTGCTCACTCCGCAGCTCCCCATAGAGCTGAGCGGGGTCCTCCATGTCGTACAGCGACCCGTACAGCCGCACGGAGCCCGGCGGGACCGGGGACGGCGGCCCCAGGGGACGGATCGCCGCGTCAGCTGCCGGCTCGAGCTCGGTCATTGATGGCCTTCCCAGCCCGGGAGGTCGGTCGGGGTTGGTTGGTCGGGAGAAATACGAGGTCGGTCGGGGGAGATACGAGGTCGGTCGGGGTCGGTTGGTCGAGAAAGATACATGGTAAAGACCCGGCGGTGACCGGCGCCGGGGAACCTTCACGAGTGGTGGGTCAGGGCCCGGTGGCGACCGGGGCCGGGGCGAACGTGACGGGCAGCGAGAGCAGGCCGCGGATCTGGAACGACGACCGCCAGGCCAGCTCGTCGGCGGGCACCGCCAGGGTCACGTCCGGAAGCCGATCGAGGAGCACCTCGACGGCGGTACGGGCGATGACCTCGGCGAGCTCCGGCGCCGGGTGCGGGCACCCGTGGCTGCCGTGCGCGAAGGACAGGTGCGCGTTGTTGGCGGGCGCGCCCTCCAACGAGGCGGGCCGGACGTACGGGTCGGCGTTGGCGCCGGCGAGGCCGAGGATGAGCCCGTCACCGGCCCGGATGTGCCGCCCGCCCAGCTGCGTGTCGCGGGTGGCCCAGCGCCCGAAGCTGTTCTGCACCGGGATGTTCTCCCACATCACCTCGTTGAGCGCCTGGCTGACGCTCTGGCGGCCGCCGGAGAGCGTGAGGGAGAACCGGTCGTCGGTGAGCATCAGCTGGAGGGTGTTGCCGATCCAGTTCGCCGTCGGTTCCTGGGCCGCGAGCGTGAGGATGAGCGTGTCGAAGGAGAGCTCGTCGTCGGTGAGGCCCGCCGGGTGGGCCAGCATCCGCGAGGTGATGTCCGGGCCCGGCTCCGCACGCTTGGCCTCCACCAGGTTCCGCATCCGGCCGGCGACCCTCTGGTAGGCCGGGAGGGCCCCCTCGCCGCCGTCGAGCGAGGCGACGAGGTCCCGCGCGGTGTCCCCGATGTCGCCGATGGAGATGCCGATGAGCCCGGAGATGGCCATGATCGGCATCGAGTAGGCGTACTGCGTCATCAGCTCGGCCTTGCCGCTGCCGGCGAACTCGTCGATCAGCGCGTCGGCGATCTCCTCGCAGCGGGCGCGCAGCTCGAACTGGTCGACTCCGGCGAGGGCGTCGCTGATGGCGTCGACCCGGCGCTGGTGCTCGGGCCCCTCTCCGTACAGCACCGACGGCTGGTAGGCGGTGTACTGGATGAGCGGCCAGTCCTGCGGGATGTTCGGCCACTGGTTCCAGATGCGCGGGTCGCGGGCGAACAGCTGCGAGTCGCTGAACATCTGGTGCAGTTCCCGGTACCCCATGACCAGCCACGCGAAGATGTCCCCTTCGAGCAGCGCCGGCACGACACCCCCGTACTCCCGCCTGAGTTCCCGGTACAGCTCGGCCGGGTTCTCGTCGTAACGCTGGCCGTACAACGGGACGGCGTCGGGTGGGATCGGGGTCGGCGGGCCCACGGGGCGGTGCGTCGGGTCGTTCGGGTCGAGTTCGGGCATGGGGTGCCTTCCGGGGCCGTGAGGGCAGTGCGGGCGGCTGGGCGTGGCTAGTGGATCAAGACCCGGCGCCGAGAAGAGAGGATGCCACGGATCATGATCTTGCGGTGGGCACCGGGGAGAACTTCACCGGCAACGAGAGCAGTCCGCGCAGCTGGAAGGACGGCCGCCAGGTCAGTTCTTCGGCGGGCACCGCGAGGATCACGTCCGGGACGCGGTCGAGGAGCACCTCGACGGCGGTTCGGGCGATGACCTCCGCGATCTCCGGCGCCGGGTGCGGGCACCCGTGGCTGCCGTGCACGAAGGACAGGTGCGCGTTGTTGGCCGGCGCGGCTCCCGCCGAGGCGGCCCGCACGTACGGGTCGGCGTTCGCGCCCGCGATGCCCATGAGGAGCGCGTCGCCGGCCCGGATGTGCCGCCCGCCGAGCTGTGTGTCGCGGGTCGCCCACTTCCCGAGGGAGTTCTGCACAGGCCCGTTCTCCCACAGCACCTCGAGGAGCGCCTGGCCGACACTGCTACGGCCGCCGGAGAGGGTCAGGGAGAACCGGTCGTCGGTCAGCATCAGGTGCAGCGTGTTGCCGATCCAGAGCGCCGTCGGTTCCTGGCCTCCCATCGCGACGAGCATGAGGTCGAGGGCGAGTTCCTCGTCGGTCAGGGCCGCCGGATGGGCCAGCATCCGGGAGGTGACATCGGCGCCCGGCTCCGCACGCTTCGCCGCCACGAGACGCTGCATCACGGCGAGGACTCGCCCGTAGGCCTCCTGGGAGCCCTCGCCGCCGTCGAGCGCGGCGATGGCGTCCCGGGCGACGACCGCGATCTCGGACGTCGAGATGCCCATCATCCCGGCGACGGTCATCACCGGGATCGAGTACACGTACTGGGTCATGAGCTCGGCCTCGCCGCTGCCGGCGAACTCGTCGATCAGCGCGTCGGCGATCTCCTCACACCGGGCGCGCAGCTCGAACTGGTCCACTCCGCCGAGGGCGTCGCTGATGGCGTCGACCCGGCGCTGGTGGTCGGGTCCCTCACCGAACAGCACCGACGGCTGGTAGGCGACGAACGCCATGAGCGGCCAGTCCGGCGGGACGTTCGGCCACTGGTTCCAGATGCGCGAGTCGCGCGCGAACATCTGCGGGTCGCTCAGGAGCTGGTGCAGCTCCCGATACCCGATCACCAGCCACGCGAACACGTCGCCCTCGAGCAGCACCGGCACGACGGGCCCGTGCGTCCGCCGCAACTCGCGCATCAGTTCGGCGGGGTTCTCCCGGTAGCGCGGCCCGTACAGCGGGACCGCGTCCGGCGGGATCGGCGACGGCGGGCCCAGGAGGTGGTTCGTCAGGTCGTTCGGGTCGAGCTCGGGCATGGGGTGCCTTCCGGGGCGGTGAAGGTCGTCCAGTGCGGGCGGCTGGGCGTGACTTAGTGGATCAAGACTCGGCGCCGGGCAGAGAGGATGCCAAGGATCATGACCTCGTGGCGGGCACCGGGGAGAACTTCACCGGCAACGAGAGCAATCCGCGCACCTGGAAGGACGGCCGCCAGGCCAGTTCTTCGGCGGACACCGCGAGGACCACGTCCGGGACGCGGTCGAGGAGCACCTCGACGGCGGTACGGGCGATGACCTCCGCGATCTCCGGCGCCGGGTGCGGGCACCCGTGGCTGCCGTGCGAGAAGGACAGGTGCGCGTTGTTGGCCGGCGTGGCTCCCGGCGAGGCTGCCCGCACGTACGGGTCGGCGTTGGCGCCGGCCAGGCCGAGGATGAGCCCGTCGCCGGCCCGGATGTGCCGCCCGCCCAGCTGCGTGTCCCGGGTCGCCCACCGCCCGAGGGAGTTCTGCACCGGCGCCTCCTCCCACAGCACCTCGTTGAGCGCCTGGCCGACGCTCTGGCGGCCGCCGGAGAGGGTCAGGGAGAACCGGTCGTCGGTCAGCATCAGCTGGAGGGTGTTGCCGATCCAGTTCGCCGTCGCTTCCAGGCCCGCGGTCACGACGATCATCAGGTCGGAGGCGAGTTCCTCGTCGGTGAGGGCCGCCGGGTGGGCCAGCATCCGGGAGGTGACGTCCGGGCCCGGCTCCGCACGCTTGGTCTCCAGGAGGCGCTGCATCGCGGCGACGAGCCGGCCGTAGGCCTCCACGGCGCCGTCGCCGCTGTTGAGCACGGCGATGGCGTCCCGGCCGACGACCTCGATCTCGCCGATCGGGATGCCGACCATTCTGGCGACAGCGTTCACCGGCATGGAGCGGGCGTACTGGGTCATGAGCTCGGCCTCGCCGCTGCCGGCGAAGCCGTCGATCAGCGCGTCGGCGATCTCCTCGCACCGGGCGCGCAGCTCGAACTGGTCCACGTCGCCGACGGCGTCGCTGATGGCGTCGACCCGGCGCTGGTGGTCCGGCCCCTCGCCGAACAGCACCGACGGCTGGTAGGCGATGAACGCCATGAGCGGCCAGTCCGGCGGGACGTTCGGCCACTGGTTCCAGATGCGCGAGTCGCGCGCGAACAGCTGCGGATCGCCCAGGAGTTGGTGCAGCTCCCGATACCCGATCACCAGCCACGCGAACACGTCGCCCTCGAGCAGCACCGGCACGACGGGCCCGTGCGTCCGCCGCAGCTCGCGGAACAGCTCGGCCGGGTTCTCCTGGTAGCGCGGTCCGTACAGCGGGACCGCGTCCGGATGCTCGACGAGCACCTGCCCCGGCTCCAGCGGCTGCTGGGTCATGGGGTGCCTTCTGCGGCGGTGGACAGAGCGTACAGGTGGTTCACCAGTGTGATCAGGACCTTCTTGCTCGACTCACGCTCGCGGGCGTCGCAGTCGATCAGCGGGATCTCCGGGGACAGGTCGAGCGCCTCCCGGATGTCCTCCAGCTTGTGCGCCGGTCCGCCGAAGTCGTTGCGCGCGACGATGAACGGCATCCCGTGGTGCTCGAGCCGGTCGATGGCGTACCAGGAGTCCTGGACCCGCCGGGTGTCGACGAGGACGACCGCTCCGAGGGTGCCGGAGAACAACCGGTCCCACAGGAACCAGAACCGCTGCTGCCCCGGCGCGCCGAACAGGTAGAGGATCATCTGGTCGTTCAGGCTGATCCGGCCGAAGTCGAAGGCGACCGTGGTCGTGGTCTTGTCCTGCACCCCGCCGGCGTCGTCGATGCCGACGCCGGCGCGGGTCATGACCTCTTCGGTGCTCAGGGGCCGGATCTCGCTGACCGATCGGACCATCGTCGTCTTGCCCACGCCGAAGCCACCAACGATCACGATCTTCAGTCCGTTGCTGGCGGTGCTCCGCAGCGGCGTACTGGTGACCCGTTCAGAGCTTTTCAAGTCCAAGGAGCACCTGCTTCAGGATGGCGGGATCGGGGAGTTTGGTCTTGGCGGGGGCCATGGTCGGGTGGCGAGCGGTGATCCGGCCCGTGTCGAGCAGGTCGCACAGGAGGATCTTCACCACGCTGACCGGCAGTCCGAGCTCCGCGGCGATCTCCACGACCGCCATCGGGTTGGTGCACATGCGGAGGATCTTCACGTGCTCGGACTGCATGCCCGGAGCGGGGTCGCACTCGCTGACGATCAGAGAGACCAGGTCGATGGAGCTCTCATCGACCTGGCTACGCCCACCCGTGACGATGTAGAGCCGGTCCGGGTCCTCTCTGTCGACTGGCCGTGACGTCATCGCGCGGCGCTGCCCTGCTGCGTCTGCCGGGGAGCGGCCACCAGGTACTCGCCGAGCTGCTCGACCAACTCGTGCATGTTGTGCCCGATCACGCCGACGTCGGCCTCCTCGCTCGCGATGAGGGCCAGGTGGGCCCCTTCGCCCGCCTCGACGATGAACAGCAGCCCGCCGTGGAACTCGGTCATCGACTGGCGGAGCCCGCCGCTGCCGTCGCCGAACTCGGCGGAGGCACCGTACGACAGGCTCTGGATGCCCGAGGCGATGGCGGACAGCTGGTCGGCCTGGTCGACGGACAGGCCGTACGTGTGGCAGAGCTTCAGCCCGTCCTTGGACAGGACGATGGCGTGCCGGCTCTCCGGCGTCCTCTCAAGGAGGTTCTCCAACAGCCAGTCGAGATCGCGATCTGTGGTCTTCATAGGTTGTTCGGGGCGGTGGTCCTGGCGCGGGCGCCGGAGACTCGTCCCCTGCCTCCAATCTCTTGTCGTGTCATTCCGGCCTGGCAGGGCGAGCCCAGCATTCAGGTCTCATCGGTGTCGGAGGCGGGCGCGTCATCGCTCGTGCGCTTACGGCGACCGGCCTCGCGGAAGGCGCTGAATCTGGCTCCGGGGTCGGAGGCGGGCTTCACGGATCGGGGCTTCGGCGCCTCGGCCTGTGCGGAGGGAGCCGTCGACGCCGCGAGTGTCTGTCCCCGGCGGCGCTTCGGCAGTCCGGCGATCATCTCGTCACTGGTCGTGGTGCTCTCGCTTTCGGCCTCGACGATGTTGAGCGGCCCGGTCGTGGCCGCGATGTCCTCGTCCATGCCGACGGGCGCCGCGGCCTCGACGGGGACGTCCACGCGCGTGGCGACCGCGGTGGCGCCGGCGCTCGGGAATGGCCAGATCACCCGGGACGGCGTCCGGACCGGTCCGCTCGGCGACGCTCTGGCGGATGCCCGCTCCGACGGTGCGCGGCGTGCCCTCGACGGCCACCGGCGCCTGCGTGATCAGCTGCCGCGGGATCATGACGACCACGCCGGTGCCGCCACGGGAGGACGGGCGGAAGGAGACGGTCAGGCCGTGCTTGCGGGCGAGGCAGCCCACCACCGCGAGGCCGAGGCGCGTACCGGACAGCGTCGTCAGGTCGAGGGACTCCGAGGAGACGGCCCGCTCCGCGCGCTCCAGGGCCGCGGCGCTCATGCCGAGGCCGCCGTCCTCGATCGTGACCACGACGCCCGCGTACACCTCTTCGACGTAGACGTGGACCTCTTCAGAAGGCGGCGAGAAGCTCGTCGCGTTGTCCATCAGCTCGGCCAGGGCGTGCATGACGCCTTCGGCGGCGTATCCGGCGACGGCGACGCTGCTGGTGGAGTGCGTACGGACCCGCTGGTAGGCGCTGATCCGGCCGACGGCACCGCGCAGGATGCTCTCCATCACGATCGGCTTGGTCCAGCGGCGGCCGGAACGGGCACCGGTCAGCACGGCGATGCTGTCGGCGAGGCGGCTGGCCTGCGCGGTCGCGTGGTCGACCTTGAGCAGGTCGCCGAGGACCTCCTCGTCGTGGCGGTTCTCCATCTCGCGGAGGTCGGCGAGCATGCTCGTGGCCAGCGCCTGGACGCGGCCGGCGGCGTTCGCGCAGGCCGTCATGGCGGCCGCGCGCATGCGCTCTCCCCGCCCGACCTCGTCGACGAGGGTGCGGAGGATGCGCCGGTGGATGGCGTCGCCCGGCTGTTCGACCGCGGACATGGCGGTGTCGGTGGACGCGCCGTCACGCAGCCGCTTCACCACGGCGGGCAGCGTCTGGTCGGAGAGCCGGCCGAGGTCCGACTCCATCACGGCCATCCGGTCGCGGAGCATGCGGGCGGTCTGGAGTCCGTAGGCGGCGAGCGTGAGCGCGGCGCATATGACGAGCGCGGCGACCCCGGTGTAGGCGGCCACGACCGCGCGGTCGGCGGCAGGGACCGAGGCCGTCGCCACCAGGCAGCCGCCCCCGGTGACGATCACCGCGGCCAGCAGGACGAGCAGGGCCCGGTCCATCGGCGGGCGCTCGGCCCGCTGGTGGGTTGGAACGTGTGCTGACATGAATCAGGTCCTCGTCGGCGGTTGGATCGGAACGGGAGTCATCCGGGAGCCATGGGCCGGTCCACCCGCACGAACGGGGACGTCCGACCGCACTCACCAAATAGTCGGTAAATCGGCGCGAGCGCGCCGTTCGGCGCGGGAGGCGGCGACGTCCTCGGCCGAGCCGCGTACGAAAAGGCGACGAGAGCGGCAAGAAGTGAAGCGGATTCGCTTTTGCCGTGTCGCGTATTCGTACGTCTCTATCTCGATCCCTCGCCTCAGCCGCGATGTCCGTCCTGGCCCGTATAGCGGCCAGGTCGCGCATGGGAGGCAAATAGTACTGGTTCTGTAGTTCTTGCGGGACGGTTTGTCACTATTCGCAGGGATTACCGCGCTAGGCGGCGAAACGTCCCGGTCGGCGACGCGAACGGAGACGCTTCGACTTCTCATCCGCACGACGGGCATGACGACTTCCCGCCTCAGCCGACGCCGCCGCGGACGGGCGCGGGGGTGAATCGCACCGGCAACGCGATGAGCCCGCGCATCCACACCGACGGCCGCCACACCAGGTCGTCGACGTCGACCGCCAGCGCCACGTCCGGGAGCCGGTCGAGGAGCACCTCGACGCCGGTCTCGGCGATGACCTCGGCGACCTCGCGCGCCGCCTGCGGGCAGCCGTGCTCGCCGTGGCTGAACGACATGAACGCCTGGTTGCCGAGCGCCTCGGCGTAGGTGTGCGGGCGCACGTCCGGGTCGGTGTTGGCCGCCGCCAGGCCGAGGACGACCATGTCGCCCTCCCGGATGCGGCGCCCGCCGAGCTCGGTGTCGCGCGTGGCCCAGCGGCCGACGAAGTTCTGGGTGGGGGTGTCCTCCCACAGCACCTCGTTGAGCGCCTGGCCGATGCTGCGGCGTCCTCCGGTGAGGCTCAGCGCGAACCGCTCGTCGGTGAGCATGAGCCGCAGCGTGTTGCCCAGCCAGTCCGCGGTGGTCAGCTGGCCGGCGCCCAGGATGAAGAACAGGTCCGTCGGGATCTCGTCCTGGGGAAGCCCCGCCGGATGCGCCAGCAGCCTCGAGGGGATGTCGTCGCCCGGCAGCTCGCGTTTCTCGGTCACCAGGTGCTGCATCCGCGCGACCACGCGCTGGTGGGCGCGGACGGCCTCCTCCCCCTCGTCCGCGGAGGCGGCGATGTCGCGGGCCAGGGCGGGGGCGTCCGAGTCTGGCAGGCCGAGCAGCCGGGCGATGGCGAGAACGGGAAGCCGCAACACGTACTGGGCGATCAGGTCGGCCTCGCCACGGGCGACGAACTCGTCGATCAGCCCGTCGGCGATCCGCTCGACGTCGGCCCGCAGCTGGAACTGGTCGACCGCGGACAGGGCGTCGCCGGTGGCGCCGGCCCGCCGCCGGTGCTCCTCGCCCTCGACGTGGAAGGAGCAGGGCTGATGCTCGGCGTACGGACGGAGGGACCAATCGGGCGGGACGCGATGCCAGCTGTGCCAGCGGCGGGAGTCGCGGCCGAAGATCTGGGGATTGCCCGTGACGTGCCAGACCTCGCGATAGCCCAGCACCAGCCACGCCGGCGCGTCGCCTTCGAGGACGACGGGGGCGACCGGCCCGTGCTCCTGCCGGATCCGCCGGTACAGCTCCGCCGGCTCCCGCTGGAACCGCTGCCCGTACAGCGCGAAGCCCGTCGCGCCGTCCGGCCCCTCCGGCGATGACGTCGACGTGGGGGCAAGGGGGTTCGTCACAGCACCTCCGTAGCGCGAAGAACGGGCGTTGAACCCGAAAGGCCGCAGACTGCCCAATGATCGGCAAAAATAGCGCCTTACCCCCTATCTCGCCGAGAGGCGGCGGCGTTTCCCTCCCATCTGCTCGTCTTACGCCGGAGGAAGGGTCCGCACCGGCTGCCGCGCTCGCCGGCTCACCGCCGAACGGCTCCGGGAGCGCGAGCGGTCTCCGCGGGGACCCGGAGTCCCTGCGGAGACCGTCGACGGTCGGGCCGGCGTCAGCCGGTGACGGGAAGGTTGCTGGGAACGGGCGTGGGCTTGGGCGCCTGGCTGGGCGGCGTGGTGGGGGTGCCGGGGGCGGTCGGGGTCGGGACCGGGGTCCCGGTCGGGCCGCCGGGCGGGGTGGTGGTCGTGCCGCCGCTAGGCGCGCAGGTGGCCGAGGAGATGCTGATCGTCTGGGTACTGCCAGGAGGCAGCGGCAGGGTGACCTCGATGGCGGTGACGGTCAGGCCACCGCCCGGGGCGCGGGTCTGCTTGTTGAGCACGACGGCGGCGGCGCCGAGGCCGGGGACCTGGACGGTCAGGGCGCTGTTGGGGGCGGCGTCGGCGGCGAGCCGGTGCCCGGCCAGGCGGGCCTCGGCCAGGTGGGAGACGCCGCGGCCGCCCTTGCAGGTGGCGGTGACGAGGCTGGCGGTCAGGGCGGCCTTGGCGACGCGCAGGTCGACGACGCTGGCGCGGGCGAAGGCGGGCTTGGCGGTGACGTGCAGGACCTTGACGTCGATGAGCGGGTTGGCCGGCAGGCTCACCAGGCTCTTGTCGGCGGTGGCGGTGACAGCGGGGGTCTGGGGGATGCGGACCAGACCGGTGGCGGCCAGGCCGTAGGCCGAGCCGGTCCCGGCGGTGGCCGAGGCGGTGCCGACGAAGGCCAGAGGCGCGGCCAGCGCACCGGTGATGACCATCGCGCTGGCGGCCAGACGTGTCGAACGCACGGGTGGGACTCCATTCCATACGGAAAAGGACATGCCACAGTGCCCGGACGGGCCGTGGCGAGAACCGGGCGCGATGCCCGGGGTGAGAACCGGGCGCGATGCCCGGGGTGAGAATGGTCGGCAGGCCGGATATCGGACCGCTGCCGACCGCTCCGGCCGGGCGGAGAGACTGATCCGCTCCGGCGGTGAGATCAGGCCGTGACGACGACCGGCGTGCCGAGGGGTACCTCGGACAGCTTCTTCAGGGCGTCCGCGGGTACGCGGACGCAGCCGTGCGTGACCGCCTTGCCGAACACCGACGTGCTCGGCCAGCCGTGGAAGGCCACCGTGCCGGGACCGCCGCCGAAGGTGTCGAGCGTCTCGGAGTGCGCCCCGACCGGCAGGATCAGCGGGCTGAAGGTCTTCTGGGCGGGCGCGAGCGAGGCCAGCAGGAAGGTCCGCCCGACAGGGGTCGGCGTCTTGGCAGCGCCCACCGCGACGGTCCAGGTGCCGAGCTTGTGGCCGGACTTGGTGAGCGTGAGGCTGCGCGCCGAGGTGTCGACCTTGATGAGGTACGGGCTGCGGGCGGTGTCCAGGCCGACCTTCCCGGTCGGGATCCAGCCGGTGGAGCGGTTCGGCCGGCTGGGCAGCAGGACGCGGTCCCAGCCCGGCTTCGTCTCGACGACCGGGACCCAGGTGGGGCTGCCGAGCTGGGTGCTGGGCAGCGCGGCGACCGGCGGCCCCCCGGCCGTGGCCGAGACCGGCACCGTGGCCTTCGGGTGCACCACGGCGCCGTCGGTCGCGGCGGCGGCGGTGTCCTGGCCGAGGCCTTTCACGGTCGTGTAGGTCGTCGTCTGCGGGAGCTTCCCGGTGGACGACGCCGCGTTGCCGCCGCGCCGGCGAGTGGCTCTTGCTGCCACAGCCCGTCGCCGCCATCGCGACGGCCGCGATGACCACGGCGGCCGTCGTCAGGCTGCGCGCGTCCATCGCCGCGAACGGCGCCGCCGCACGCGCGCGAGGAGGACGGTTGGAACGATCGGTCACGAATACTCCAGGAGATCGTGATTCAGGGGGGAGGCGAGCGGGGGATCTCGCGAGACCGTTATCTCGGAGGGAAGCCAAATAACTACCACAGGTAACGATGCTCGTGTGGGTGACTCTGAATAATCAGTTGGCAACAGATGCCGACATGGGTCGACGTGGGGAGATTACGCTGGATATCGCCACCGTCACCGTACGGTGAGAAAGACCTCACCTCGAGCGGCGTGTCCGGAATCCGTCGCCGAGCGCGCCGGGCCCGTCACGTATCGCATGTCCGGCCGCTGACCAGCGTCGGCCCGCTCCGGCCCGCCCCGGGGAAGTCTCGTCCGGAAAGCGATGAGCTGTAATGATTCGGGTTATGAGCATGCCCATCCTGATGACGGTCGACGATGATCCTTCGGTCTCCCGTGCCGTCGCCCGTGACCTGCGGCGACGTTACGGAACCGATTACCGCGTCGTCCGGGCCGACTCAGGTGCCGACGCCCTGGACGCCCTGCGCGAGATCAAGCTGCGCGGCGACGCGGTCGCCGCGATCCTCGCCGACTACCGAATGCCGAACATGAACGGCATCGCCTTCCTGGAGCAGGCGATGGACCTGTTCCCGCACGCCCGGCGCGCCCTGCTCACCGCCTACGCCGACACCGACGCCGCGATCCAGGCGATCAACGTCGTGGACGTCGACCACTATCTGCTCAAGCCCTGGGACCCTCCGGAGGAGAAGCTGTACCCGGTGGTGGACGCGCTGGTGGAGACCTGGCACGCCGTCGGGGACCGCCCGGTCGAGGAGACCAAGCTCATCGGGCACCGCTGGTCGCGTCCGTCGTACGAGGTGCGCCAGTTCCTGGCCCGCAACTCGGTCCCCTACCGGTGGTACTCCGTCGACGAGCCCGAGGCCTCGCGGCTGCTGGACGCGGCCGGCGCGACGCAGGAAGAGATCCCGGTGGTCATCACGCCGGACGGCAAGGCGCTGCGCGCTCCGACCGGCCCGGAGATCGCCGCCGCCGTCGGGCTGTCGACCGAACCGGCCGCGGAGTTCTACGACCTGGTCGTGATCGGCGGCGGGCCCGCCGGGCTGGGGGCCGCCCTGTACGGCGCGTCCGAGGGCCTGCGGACCGTCCTGGTGGAGAAGAAGGCCACCGGCGGCCAGGCCGGGCAGAGCTCCCGGATCGAGAACTACCTCGGCTTCCCCGACGGCGTCTCCGGCGCGCAGCTCACCGGCCGCGCCCGGCGGCAGGCGCTGAAGTTCGGCGCCGAGGTGCTCACCGCGCGCGACGTCGTCGGGCTGACCGTCCGCGGCTCGGCCCGGGTGATCACGTTCGGCGACGGCTCGGAGATCGCCACGCACGCCGTGGTCCTGGCGACGGGCGTGTCCTACCGGGCCCTGCAGGCGGAGGGCATCGAGCGCCTCACCGGCCGGGGCGTGTACTACGGCTCCGCGTCGACCGAGGCCCAGTCCTGCAGCGGCGAGGACGTGTACATCGTCGGCGGGGCCAACTCCGCCGGTCAGGCCGCGGTGTTCTTCTCCCGCTACGCCCGGACGGTCAACCTCCTCGTACGTGGTCCGGCCCTGGAACGCTCGATGTCGTACTACCTGATCGAGCAGCTGCGGGCCATCGAGAACGTCCGGGTCCGGGTGTGCACGACGGTCGAGGCGGTCGAGGGCGAGGAGCACCTGGAGCGGGTGACGCTGCGCGACGCGAGCACCGGTGCCACCGAGACCCTGCCGACGAACCACCTGTTCGTGTTCATCGGCGCGGCGCCCCGTACGGAATGGCTCGGCGACTCGATCTTCCGGGACTCCCACGGCTTCGTGTGCACCGGACCGGACCTGCTGCGTGAGGGCCACCGCCCGCAGGGCTGGACCCTCGACCGCGATCCGCTCTACCTGGAGTCGTCCGTGCCGGGGGTGTTCGTCGCCGGTGACGTACGCTCGCAGTCGGTGAAGCGGGTCGCCTCCGCCGTCGGCGAGGGCGCGATGGCGGTCGCGCTCGTGCATCGGTACCTGGAGGAACGTTGACCACTGCATCCCTCTCCCCGACCGAGCTGCGGGGCCTCTTCCTGTTCGAGGCGCTCTCCGACGAGCAGGTGGCGTGGATCGCCGAGCACGCGTCCATCGAGCACTACGAGGCGGGGGGCCAGGTCATCGCCGAGGGCGACCCCGCGACCTGCTTCTACGTGCTGCTGTCCGGCACGCTGCGCATGTGCCGGATGGTCCACGGCGACGAGGTGGAGGTCGTCCGCAGCGAGCAGCGGGGATCGTACTTCGGCGCGACGCAGTTCTACATGACGGACCGGCGCGAGCAGGGCTATGGGGCCTCGGTGTACGCCGTCACCGACATGACGGCCCTCACGCTGCCGACCGCGGAGTTCGGCGAGCGGTTCATCGCGTGGTTCCCGATGGCGGCGCACCTGCTGGAGGGGATGTTCCTCGGGCGGCGCAACATCGACGCCACCGTCGGCCGTCGGGAGCGGCTGCTCGCACTCGGCGCGCTGTCGGCCGGGCTGACGCATGAGCTGAACAACCCGGCCGCCGCGGCCGTCCGGGCCACCTCCGCGCTGCGGGAGCGGGTGGCGGGGATGCGGCACAAGCTGGCGCTGCTCGCCCGCAACGACATCGACCCCGAGCTGCTCGAACGCCTCATCGATGTCCAGGAGGCGATGGTCAAGCAGATCGCCGACGCGCCCGAGCTGACCGCGATGCAGACCGCCGACCGGGAGGACGAGCTCACCGACTGGTTCGACGAGCACGGCGTCACCGACGGCTGGGACCTCGCCGCGGTCTTCGCGCCGGCCGGCATCACGGTGGACCGCCTGAACGAGGTGCGCGAGGCGGTCGGCGTCGAGCACCTGAACACGGCCCTGCGCTGGCTCGGCTACGCGGTCGAGACCGAGACGCTGATGGGCGAGATCGAGGACGCCACCACCCGGATCTCCACCCTCGTCGGCGCGGCCAAGCAGTACTCCCAGATGGACCGCGCCCCGTTCCAGTGGGTGGACGTGCACGACGGCCTGGTGTCCACCCTCATCATGATGTCGGGGAAGATCGGGAAGAACATCCGGGTCGTCAAGGAGTTCGACCGGTCGCTGCCGCAGATCCCGGCGTACGCCGGCGAGCTCAACCAGGTCTGGACCAACCTCGTGGACAACGCGCTCGGCGCGATGAAGGGCGAGGGGACGCTCACGATCCGCACGAGCCGGAAGAACGACCAGGTGCTCGTCGAGATCTGCGACACCGGCCCGGGCATCCCGGAGGACCAGCGCGAGCGGATCTTCGAGCCGTTCTTCACGACGAAGCCGGTCGGCGAGGGCACCGGGCTGGGGCTGGACATCTCCTGGCGGATCGTGGTGAACCGCCACCACGGCGACCTGCGGGTCACCTCGGAACCGGGCGACACGCGCTTCCAGGTGCTGCTGCCGCTGACGGAGCAGCCCGAGACCTGACGGGTTCGAAGATCGCACCCGCCGCGTTCGAAGATCGCGCCCGGCGGGTTTTAACCATGCCCGCGCCGGACATTGTCCCCCAATCACCACTTAAGCTCCTCTGAGCTCGCGGTGTAACGCTCTGAACACGCATAGCGACAGGAGGGGTACATGGCCGATCAAAGCCTCCAAAAAGGGCTGAAGAACCGCCATGTCGGCATGATCGCCATCGGCGGCGTCATCGGGGCGGGACTGTTCGTCGGCTCCGGCGCCGGGATCCACACGACCGGCCCGGCGATCCTCGTCTCGTACGGCATCGCCGGCCTGCTCGTCGTCCTCGTGATGCGGATGCTCGGCGAGATGTCGGCCGCGTCGCCGGACACCGGATCCTTCTCGGCGTACGCCGACCGCGCGATCGGCCGCTGGGCGGGCTTCACGATCGGCTGGCTGTACTGGTGGTTCTGGGCCGTGGTCCTGGCCGTCGAGGCGACCGCCGGCGCGAAGATCGTGCACGGCTGGATCCCCGCGCTGCCGCAGTGGCTCCTGGCGCTGCTCCTGATGATCCTGCTGACCGCGACGAACCTGTTCTCCGTCGGCTCGTACGGGGAATTCGAGTTCTGGTTCAGCTTGATCAAGGTCGTCGCGATCGGCGTGTTCATCGTGCTCGGCGTCCTCGCCATCTTCGGGCTGCTGCCCGGCACCCACCACGCCGTCGGCATGACCAACCTCACCGGGCGCGGCGGCTTCTTCCCGCACGGGTACGGCGCGATCGTCACCGGCCTGCTGACCGTGGTCTTCGCGTTCATGGGCAGTGAGATCGTCACGATCGCGGCGGGCGAGTCCAAGGACCCGGGCCGCGCGGTCACCCGCGCCGTCAACAGCGTGATCTGGCGGATCCTGGTCTTCTACCTCGGGTCCATCGCCGTCGTCATCACCCTGCTGCCCTGGAACGCGAGCAGCGTCAAGCAGAGCCCGTACGTCGCGGTGCTCGACAACATCGGCATCCCCGGGGCGGGCACCATCATGGACGTCATCGTCCTCACCGCCGTCCTGTCCTGTCTGAACTCCGGCCTCTACACGGCGTCGCGCATGGCCTTCTCGCTGGCCGAGCGCGGCGACGCGCCGAACGTCTTCAAGGCCACCACCGCGCGCGGCGTCCCGCACGTCGCGATCTGGGTGTCGGTGGCGTTCGGGTTCCTCGCGGTGATCTTCAACTACACCAGCCCGGACACCGTCTTCCTCTTCCTGCTGAACGGCTCCGGCGCCGTCGCCCTCTTCGTGTGGGCGGTGATCGCCGTGTCGCAGCTGCGGATGCGCCGCCGCCTGGAGCGGGAGGCGCCCGACCGGCTGCTCGTCCGCATGTGGCTGTTCCCGTACCTGACCCTGGCCACGGTCGCCGGGATCGCCGCGATCCTCATCACGATGCTGTTCGACGACAGCGGGCGGCCGCAGGTGCTGTGGTCGATGGTGGTCGCCGCCGTCGTGCTCATCGCGGCGTTCGTCCGCCACGGCCGGGCCGGCGCGGCCGAACCCACCGCCGCCGAGACCGTCGCCGCCGACCGCTGATCCCCGTCCCGTACGGGCCCGTCCGCCACGGGTCCGTACGGACGGGCGGGGTGGTACGTTCCGCAGCGGAATGATCACATTCTGCGGGATCGTCGAGAATAGGTCACGTCAGGTGGGATATAACGCGTCCCGTGATGAGCGGCTTTCGTAAATTCATTCTGCGTGGCAACCTCGTCGACCTCGCCGTGGCGGTGGTCATCGGGACCCAGTTCAGCAACCTCGTCAAGAGCTTCGTCGACTCCTTCATCAACCCCCTGCTCGCCGTCGTGGGGGGAACGCCCAACTTCGACGGCCTCGTGTTCAACGTCGGCAAGGCCCAGTTCAAGTATGGAACCTTCCTCACCCAGGCGTTCTCCTTCCTGATCTCCGCCGCGGTCGTCTACTTCGTGATCGTGCTGCCGGTCACGCGCCTGCTGCACCTGTTCGACCGGAAGCAGGCGGCGACCACACGTGACTGCCCCGAGTGCACGATGCCGATCCCCCTGGCGGCGCGACGCTGCCCGGAGTGCACCACCGCGATCGCCCCGGCGGCCGAGCAACCGCAGCCGATGATGTAAGGGAGGCGACGATGAGCGAGTCGGCCGCCGGCGAGTCCCCTGCCCCGGCCGATGACCCGGAGCAGGACACCGGGTCGGCGGGTTCGGACGATGACGCCGAGCGCGAGGTTCCCGAGCCGACCGACCTGGGTGTCCGGTGGTGGTGGTCGGCGCTGCGCCGGGCCGTCAAGGAGGTCCGCCGCGACGAACTGGTCGACCGGGCGGCCTCGCTCACCTACTACGGGGTGCTGTCCGTCTTTCCGGCCCTGCTGGTGCTGGTCTCCCTGCTCGGCCTCGCCGGACGGGAGACGCTGCAGCGACTGATCTCGGAGCTCGGAAAGGCCGCACCCGGGCCGGTACGGCAACTGGCGATCAACGCCGTGACCGAGTTGCAGCACGGCACCGGCGTCGCCGGCGTGACCGGGCTGCTCGGGCTCATGGCGGCGCTTTGGTCATCGTCGGCTTACGTGGCCGCCTTCATGCGGGCGTCCAACGTCGTCTACGACGTCCCCGAGGGCAGGCCGCTGTGGAAGACACTGCCGATCCGCCTCGGCATCACGATCGCGATGATGATCTGCCTGACCGTGACGGCACTGACCGTGGTGGTCACCGGCGGCATCGCGCGCCGCGTCGGCGAGGTGATCGGCGCGCGGTCCGTCGCCGTGACGACCTGGGACATCGCCAAGTGGCCGGTGCTGCTGCTGGTCGTCAGCCTGATGTTCGCGCTGCTGTACTGGGCGTCTCCCAACGCCAAGCAGGGCCTCCGGTGGGTCAGCCCGGGCGGCGTGCTCGCCGTGCTGCTCTGGCTCGTCGTCTCGGGGGCGTTCGCCGTCTACGTCGCGAACTTCGGCTCGTACAACAAGACGTACGGAAGCCTGGCCGGCGTCGTCGTCGCGCTGGTCTGGCTGTGGATGTCGAACCTCGCGATCCTGCTCGGTGCGGAGTTCAACGCCGAACTCGAACGCAGCCGCGCCATCGAGGCCGGCCACTCGCCGCGCGAGGAGCCGTACGTCGAACTCCGCGACACCCGGAGCCTCAAGGGCGACGAACCACCGGTCTGACGATCGGGATTAGCCTGAGGTGATGACCCCTGCGCTTTTCGGGCAGCCGACCGGGCAGGGATGGGTACAGGTCGGCGAGCTCGCGCTGGCCCTCGTGCTGTCGGCCGCGATCGGGCTCGAGCGCGAGATCCGGCAGAAGAGCGCCGGGCTGCGCACGCACACCCTCGTCGGCTTCGCCTCCGCGTTGATCATGCTGGTGTCGAAGTACGGGTTCACCGATGTCCTGGGCGCGCACGTCGCCCTGGATCCGTCGCGGGTCGCCGCCCAGATCGTCTCCGGCATCGGGTTCATCGGCGGCGGGCTGATCTTCGTCCGGCGCGATGTGGTGCGCGGGCTGACCACCGCGGCCATCGTGTGGCTGACCAGCGCCGTGGGGATGGCGGCGGGCGCCGGTCTCTGGCTGCTCGCGGTGCTGGTGACCGCCGGGCACTTCCTGGTGATATTCGGCCTGACGCCGCTGGCCGCGCGGCTGCCCCGGTCGAAGTACGCGCCCTCCCGGCTGCGGCTCGCCTACCTCGGCGGACGCGGCACGCTGCGGGAGGCCATGGCCCAGTGCACGAATCAGGGGTTCGCGGTCAGCGAGCTGTCGATCGACCAACACGACGAGGAGCACGATCCCCGGATCGTCTCGGTCTGGCTGTCGGTGCAGGGCACCGGGTCGGTCAACGAGCTGGCCACGACGCTGGCGGAGATCGACGGCATGCTCGTGGTCTCCGGCGACGACGCCAACATCCAGCGGGAGTGAGTGGGTCAGCCCTGTGGAGTGGACAGGCGGTCGTCGCGGTGCGGATGCCCGTCCAGGGCCTCGCGGGCGGTGGGACGGACGGGGATCGCCTGGTCGACGCCGGACATCTCGAGCAGCCGCCCCAGGCGGTCGGGAACCGCCGCGAGCGTCAGCGACCCGCCCGCCTCACCCGCCCAGCGGCGCAGCATGATCAGCGCGCTCAGCCCGCTGGAGTCGCAGAACGGGACTCCCGACAGGTCGAGGATCAGGTGCGGATGGCCGTCGCCCGCCGCCCGTACGGCGGTGCGGAAGCCACCGCTGGTGTAGAGGTTCAGCTCGCCCTTGACGGTAAGGACCGCCACGGGCCCGCTGGCGTCGGTGACGTCAACGTCCAGATCCTTCACCATCAGACACCTCTCCCCGTTGGTGACGCCTGCTGCCGATGATAGGTCAGCGCTTCCCGCCGGGGATCTCCCCGCGTTCGGCGGCGATGAGCCGTCCGGACCGTCGTGGACTCGTCGCGGAGAAATCTGGTCGTTCGGGAACAATGACGCTGCTCGCCCCGTTACATGTCACGTGGCCGATGTGCCTGGTGTCCCCGGGCCTCACCTTCTGCCTTCGCGGAATACCGTTCGGCTGGAGCCGCGTTGTGCCTTTCGCCGAGAGGCGACCCACACATCGGTACACATACGTCGACGGCCCTGCCGGGATTCCCGGCAGGGCCGTCGGTCTTCTCCATCACGGTGAGCCGCCCGTGTGAGGCGGCGCCGCCCATGCGCCGGCGGGATGGCGGGCATGCGAGATCGTCGCTGGTCGTCCGCCGCGTTCCGGTTCTAGCGTGAGTCGCCATGGATCCGACGATCGGGCTGCACTCGCCGAACGGGTACGCCGCCGCGAGCCGGGACGGCGCCGCGCGCGTCGCAGCGCTCGCGGAGCGCCTCGGCTATGACTCGCTCTGGGCCGCCGACCATGTGGTGCTTCCGTCTCCGCGGACCGAGTCGTCACCGCTCGACCCGGACGCTCCCCTGCTCGATCCGCTCGTCGCGCTCGCCTTCGCGGCGGCGCACACCACCCGCATCCGGCTGGCCACCGGAGTGGTCATCCTCCCCCAGCGCGATCCGCTGGTCCTGGCCAAGCAGCTCGCGAGCGTGGACGTGCTCAGCGGCGGGCGGCTGATCTTCGGGTTGGGGATCGGCTACCTCGAGCCGGAGCTGCGCGCCCTGGGCGTGCCGCCGGCCGGGCGCGGACAGCGCGCGGAGGAGTACCTCGCGGCGATGCGAGCCCTGTGGGAGTCCCCGGAACCGGCCTTCCATGGGCGGTTCGTCGACTTCGCGAAGGTCGACGCGCATCCTCGCCCGCCGCAGCGCCCGGTGCCGGTGGTCGTGGGCGGGAACAGCACGGCGGCGCACCGGCGCGCGGCCCGCCTCGCCGACGGCTGGTACGGCTGGATGCTGGGCCTGCGTGCCACCGCCGCTCAGCTCGACTCCCTGCGGGCGGCGGAACGGGAGACCGGCCGGCGGCTCCACGTGTCGGTCACCCCCGCACGCCGCCTCGACCGGGAGACCGTTCGCGCGTACGCCGAGCTCGGCGTGGACCGGCTCGTGGTGACACCGCCGCCGGGCCTGCCGCTCTCCGATCTCGAACGCTTCGTCGAGGAGAACGCGCCGGAGCGCCTAGGCGCGCGCGTCGCCGGCTGAGCCGCCGGTTTCGGCGAGCGCCGGTGTGAAGCGGCGGAACACCTCGTCGTCGAGGAACCGGGTGATGCCGTGGAGGCGATCACCGGCGAGCGTGAGCACGATCAGCCCGGCGGGGCGTTCGACGGCGCCGACGTGCCGGCAGGTGAACGCCGGCTGCCCGTTGGCGCGCGTGGGGCGCAGCACGAGGCGCAGGTCCGCGCGCCACGCGGCGCTCGCCCGCAGGAACGCGGCGATCGCCGTGCCCCCGTGGTACTCGTGCGGGGCGGGCGGCATGGCCAGCCACGCGTCGTCGGTGAGGAGGGTCAGCAGTGCGCCGATGTCGTCGGTGGTGAAGGCCTCGGCGAAGCGGTGGACCAGGTGCCGCTCCTCCGGGGACCCTGGCGCGGGCGGTTCGTCGTGGCGGGACCGGCCGAGGGAGGTGCGCGCCCGCTGCAGCAGTCCTTTGACGGCGGTTGGTGTGGCGTCGAGCATCGGCGCGGCCTCATTGAGGGGGTAGCCGAGCACGTCGCAGAGCACCAGCGCGGCGGCCTGCCTCGGCGGGAGGCGCTGGAGTGCGGCGACGAACGCCAGCTCGATCGCCTCACGTGTCGTGTAGCGCGCCTCGGGGCCGGGCTCGGCGTCGGGCACGTGCTCCAGCAGGGCGTCCGGGTACGGCTGTAGCCATGGCACGTCGCCGTGCAGGCTGGGCCGTGGCGGCTGGAACGGCGGGACGGGTTCCGGCGGGATCCGCCGGCCACGGTCGCGCAGGGCGTTGAGACAGCGGTTGGTGGCGATGCGGTACAGCCACGACCGGGGCGACGCGCGGTGCTCGAAGCCGTCCAGGCCGCGCCAGGCCGCCAGCAGCGTCTCCTGGAGCACGTCTTCCGCGTCGGTCAGCGAGCCGAGCAGCCGGTAGCAGTGCAGCAGCAGTTCGTGCCGGTGCGCCGCGATCAGCTCGTCGAACTCGATTTCGGCCACGACCGTTCCGTTCCGCCGCTCGCCGGTGTCGTAAGAGGTGACACCGGAAGGAGACATCATGACCAGCCCAGCATTGCAGACCGCCCTGGCCTACCACCGCGCCTGGACCGGCAAGGACCTCGACCTGGCGATGACGTACCTCGCCGACGACGTCGTGTGCGACGCACCGGCGGGACGGCTCGAGGGCATCGCGGCGTACCGGGACTTCCTGGCGCCCTTCGCCGAGCGGTTCCTCATCGGCGCGGAGATGATCGCCGCGTTCGGGGATGAGGGCACGGCCGTGCTCATGTACGACACGGAGACGATCCCGGCCAAGAGCGCACCGGCGGCCGAGTACGTCAGGGTCCGCGACGGCAAGATCATCTATAACCGGTTCGTGTTCGACCGCACGCCGTTCGAGGAGTTCCGGCGCCGCCAGGCACCGACCGGTCCGTGACACGGTGCGCTCAGGGGCCGTCCCGTGATCACGGGGTGCGGCCCTTGGGCGCTTCGCCCGCGTCGTCTCCCCGGATGGCGCGCAATCCGGCGATCATGATCTGGACGCTGAACCGGAAGGCCTCCTCCTGGTTGTCGTCGGTGGCCTGGCGTTCGGTCGCGCCATGGGCGATGGTCGGGAAGAGCCTCCGAGCCTGTTCGACGTCGGCGGCGTCGAGCTCCGGAAGCGCCTGCTCCTCGACGGTACGGCCGACGACGAACCAGGTGAAGGAGCCCGCCGCGCGGGAGGCGTCGCGGAGGGTGAAGCCGGCGGCGTGCAGGACCTGGGCGGTGCGTTCGACGAACATCCCGAGGGCGACCGCTCGGATGAGGTTCGCCCCGAGGGCGATCCTGGCGCCGTCGGTGTGCGCGAGCAGCGTCGAGCGCAGGAGCTCGGCGGTCCGCAGCAGCCACTGCGGCCATTCGTCGGGGTGGGCGGGCCCGGCGAGCGCGGGCACGGCGGGCGCGAGGATCACGTCGGCCATATGGTCGAGCAGGGCGCGCTTGTTCGCGAAATGCCAGTACAGCGCGGGCGCGCGGACGTCCAGCTCGGCGGCGATCCGGCGCAGGGACAGCTTGTCGAGGCCCTCGGCGTCGAGGAGGCGCAGGGCCGTACGGACCGCGTGATCCCGGTCGATCGCCATGGGTTTCCTCCTTGTCCGGGTTGACAGCTTAACGCGTTAAGGAGAATCTAGGCCCGTCACTTAACAAGTTAAGGAGCCCCTCCGTGGACACTCAGGTCCTCATCGCCGGCGCCGGGCCCGTCGGGCTGATGCTGGCCGCCGAGCTTCGGCTGCACGGCGTCGACGTGCTCGTCGTCGACCCGCTTCTCGAGCCGGTGCCGTACTCGAAGGCGTTCGGCCTGCACCCCCGCAGCATCGAGACGGTGCAGCTGCGCGGCCTCGTGGAGCGCTTCGAGGAGCGAGGCGGCTTTGCCGGTCCCGGCGGCAAGGTCGCGCGGTCGCCGATCGCGCTCGCGCACTTCGCCGGGATCCGCACGATCCGGCTCGATCGCCTGCGGACGCGGTACCCGAGGCTCCTCGCGTCAGGGCAGGCCGCGATCGAGGCGGTGCTCGCCGAGCGCGCCGTCGAGCTGGGCGCCGAGATCCGTCGCGGAACGGCGATCGCCGGGGTGGCCCAGGACGAGGACGGGGTCACGGTCGAGACCGACGGTCCGGAGGGGTCGCGGGTGTGGCGCGCGGAATACCTGGTGGGCTGCGACGGCGGGCGCAGTGCCGTACGCGGGCTCGCGGGGTTCGCGTTTCCCGGCACCGACCCGACGATCACCGGCCGGCTGGCCGACGTCCACGTGCCCGCGCTGCTGGAGGACCCGGGGATGGGATGGCACCGCACCGACGGCGGGATCGTCCAGATCACGCCGTTCCGGGTGCTGACCGTGGAGTTCGACGGACCGCCCGCCGACCGCACGGCCCCGATGACCGAGCAGGAGATGACCGACTCGATCCGGCGCGTCGTCGGCCGCGAGGTCGAGCTCCCCGCCACGCCTCAGTGGCTGTCCCGGTTCACCGACAACACCCGCCTGGCCGACCACTACCGGCGGGGCCGGGTCCTGCTCGCGGGCGACGCCGCCCACGTGCACTCGCCGTTCGGCGGCCAGGGCCTCAACCTCGGCCTCCAGGACGCGGTGAACCTCGGCTGGAAGCTGGCGGCGGCCATCGACGGCCGGGCGGCCGAGGGGCTGCTGGACACCTACGAGGCCGAACGACGTCCCGTCGCCGCGCGCGTCCTGCACAACACGCGCGCCCAGGTCGCGCTCATGAACCCGGATCCGCGGCTGACGCCGCTGCGGGAGATGTTCGCCGAGCTGATGGAGCTGGAGCCCGTCAACCGCCATCTCGGCAACATGGTCAGCGCGCTCGAGGTCCGCTACGACCTGGCCGGGTCCCATCCCCTCACCGGCGGGTTCCTTCCCGACCTGACCGTCAAGACGGCGGACGGCGAGCAGCCGGCCGGAGACCTGTTCCACGCCGCGGCCCGTCCTGCTCGACCTCACCGACGGCACGGCCGTACGGAAGGCGGCCCGGGGCTGGACCGACCGCGTCGACGTCGTCACGGCCACCCCGGTCGGCGCCCCACCCGCCAAGGCGCTCCTCGGACGGCCGGACGGCTACGTCGCCTGGGCGGGCGACGACGAGACCGGCCTCCGTGAGGCCTTGACCCGCTGGTTCGGCCCGGAAGCCCACGCCTGATGCTCCGGGCGCCCCGGCCCCGGTGAATTCGGGCCGCCGACGCGGCCCCGGGGCGTCCGGCTTTGCCGGGTCATCCGGCGGTGGGCTGCGGGGGCTCGGGGTGGAGCTGCTCGACGCGGTCGCGCTTGGTGTACATGTCCCAGTAGTACGCGGCGAGGTCGTCCGGGTCGACGATCGGGAATCCCGCGAGCGACTCGGAGGCGGCCGCGGCCACCTCGCTGATCTCGCTGCGGGCGATCATGGCCCCGATGGAGAGGGTGCCGGCGTAGACGCCGGTGCCGGCCAGCTCGGCGTTGAGGGAGTACAGGTAGTTGCGGGCGGCGGCCATGACCGGGCCGACACCGCTGAGGTGGGGCATCGGGTGCACCGCCGTGTAGCCCTGCGTCAGCAGGAAGGCGCCGTCGCCGCGCTCGGTCCACTCCGGCAGCGCGGCGCGGACCACCTCCACCGGGGTGAGCAGCAGCAGCGGGATCAGCCCCTCCAGGGTGGCCGCGTCCAGCTCGGCGGCCGGGGTGAAGCCCTGGTCGCCGCTGATCGGCCCGTACTCGACCACGTCGATCCGGCCGAAGCGGTCGCGAACGGCCGCGACGAGAGCGGGCACCGCGGCGGGGTCGGACAGATCGGCGGAGAACGCGGCCGCCTCGATGCCTTCGCCGGCGAGCTGCTCGACGAGCGCGTCCAGACGGTCCTTGCGGCGCGCCACCAGGGCGACCCGGAAGCCTTCGCTCCCGAACCGGCGGGCCACGGACACGCCGAGACCGGTGCCGCCCCCGAGGACGGCGATCACTTTGGACATTGGGACTGCTCCTTTTATCTTGACCCCATGGTCAACTTATTCCTCCACGTTAGCATGGAAGTCGACCCAGGGGTCAAGTTATGTCCGGCGGGGAGGTGCGATCATGGGGAACGCCACGCCAGGACCAGGAGGAACGACCGGATGCGGGCCGACGCGCAACGAAACGCGGAGAAGCTGCGAGCAGCCGCCGCCGAGCTCTTCCAGGAACGCGGCCTCCACGTGCCCCTGAAGGAGATCGCCCGGCGGGCCGGCGTGAGCCACGGCACCCTCTACAACCTCTTCGGCAGCCGCGAGACGCTCATCGACGAGGTGGTGACCGACCTGGCGGCGGACCGCCTCGACGAGGTCGCGAAGCAGGCCCTGTCCTTCGACGACGCCTGGGAGGGCTTCGCGTACTACATCGAGAAGCTCTGCGAACTGCAGGTCGTCGATCCCCTGGTCGCCGACGTCCTCAGTGGCCGCTACCCGGGCGCCGAGCGCCTCATGGCCGTCTGCGACCGGGCGAAGGACGCGTCCGATCGGATCATCGAGCGGGCCCAGCGCGCAGGGGCCCTACGCCCCGACTTCACCGGCGAGGACCTCGCGTTCACCTTCGGCGCCAACGCCCTGCTGGCCCGCGCCGCCGCCGACGCGGCCCCGGACGCCTGGCGGCGCAGTGTCGCCTTCCTCCTCGACGGTCTGCGCACGGAGGCCGCCACCCGGCCGCTCCCCGTCGGTCCCCCCACCCCGCAGCAGGTCTACGAGGTGCTGCGGGGCCTCGCCGGTAAGCCGTAAGGGGTCATCCATCGGCCTCGGCGTGGCCGGGCCGGCGACCGGCCAGCGCACCGCCCACGGCGAGTACGGCGGGCACGACGAGGTAGGCCGCGCAGGACAGCAGCACCAGGCCGGTGAAGACGGTCGCCGCCGCGGCCACCGTACGGCCGCGGCCGGTGAGGAGCCGGACGGCGGCGGCCATTCCGATCACCGTGACGGCGGCCAGGCAGGCCGCCGTGGCCCGCATGAGGGTGTCCAGGCCGAGCCCGTACGGAACGGCGACGGCGGTGACCAGGGCCGTGAGAGCCGCCAGCAGTCCGAGGCTGCGGTGCGGCACCTGCCCGGCCGCCGACCCGCGGGCCAGCGGCGCGGGCAGGGCGCCGTCGCGGGCCAGCGCGGCTCCCAGCCTGGCCCCGCCGGCGACGTACGTGTTGATCGCGATGAAGCTCAGGATCACCGCCACGACGCCGGTGGCGACCCGGGCCCCGTCCCCGAGTCCCTCCTGCAGGAGCAGCGCGAGCGGTACCGGTGAGGTGGCGGCCCGGCCGCCGAGCACGCCGATCACGGTGACGACCAGCCCGAGATAGAGGACGCCGACGATGAGGAGGGTCAGCGCGGTGGCGCGGGGCATCGAGCGCCGCGGCTCGGCGAACTCCCCCGACAGGTGGCTCGCCGCCTCCCATCCCGCGAAGGCGAAGAACAGCACCCCGGCCGCGTGCACCACGCCGAGCGCGCCGTGCGGCGCGAACGGCGTGAAGTTCGCCCACGACGACCGCGGTCCCGCCGCGACGATCGCGGTGGCCAGCAGCGCGGCCAGCCCGCACACCAGCACGAGCTGCACCCGGCCGGACATGCGCAGCCCACCGTGGTTCGTGACGAACGCGGCCGCCAGCAGGGCGATCGCCACCACCACGGCCCACGAGCGGTCCAGCCCGACGGCCGCGACGACGTAGTCGCCGCCGATCAGCGCACCGGCCAGCGTGCCCACCGGGACGATGCCGTAGAACCACCATCCGACGACCGCCGCCGTCCGGGGCCCGAACGCCCGCGCGGTGAACGACGCGACCCCACCCCCGTCGGGAAACCGCGCCCCCAGCGCCGCGAAGGTCAGCGCGACCGGCGCGCTCAGCGCCAGGAGCACCGCCCACGCGAGGATCGAGGCGGGCCCGGCCGCCGCGGCGGCCAGCTGCGGCAGGGCCAGCACGCCAGGGCCCAGGACGGCCCCGACGAACAGCGCGGTGCCCTGCGCCAGGCCCAGGCGGTGCTCGGGGACGTCGGCGACCGGCCTCGCCGGGTGGCTCCGCGTCGGCAGCGTCACGTCGTCCTCCTCGCTGGTGGGTGATTCGCCTCGACGGTAGCCATACGATCGCCGGATTCCGCCTGCCACCGAACGTTCGTCCGGAATTCGGGTGGATAATCCGGTCATGGACGAACTCGACGTTGAAATCGTGCGCCTTCTCCAAACGGATGCGCGGCAGTCCAACCGCGAACTGGCCCGCAGGCTCGGCATCGCGCCGTCGACCTGCCTGGAACGCGTGCGCACGCTCACCCGCCGCGGGGTGATCCGCGGCTACCACGCCGACATCAGCCTCCCCGCCCTGAACCGGGGCGTGCAGGCCTTCGTCTCGGTGAAGCTGCGGGTGCCCAGCCGGCCAATCATCGATGAGTTCAAGGACTTCGCGTCCCGGCTTCCGGAGGTGCTGAGCGTGTTCGTCATCTCCGGCGACGACGACTTCCTCCTGCACGTCGCGGTGCAGGACCTCGAGCACCTGCACGCCGTCCTGGTCGACCGGCTCAGCACGCGCCGGGAGGTCGCCGGCTTCCGCACCTCGGTGATCTTCCAGCAGGTCCGCAACACGGTGCTCGACCGCCTCGACGCCCCGGCCCCCGCGCCCTGAGTCTCATCGCCGCCCGGGCGGCGGCGTCCAGGACCACAGGCGGGCCGTCTTGCGGCCGCTGAGGTCCGCGGGCGCCAGGCGGGTGAGTACGGTCGCCAGGCGGTAGGTCACCGGCGAGGTGGACAGGCTTATCCTCGGGTCGAGCCGGGCCATGCGGGCGACCTGCCGGCCGCGCGGCCGGCGGGCCCGGTCGTACGCGGCCAGTGCCGTGGGGACGTCAGTGGCGTCGGCCAGTTCGGCGGCGAGGACGACCGCGTCTTCGAGGGCCTGGCCAGCTCCCTGCGCCAGGAACGGGGTCATGGCGTGCGCCGCGTCGCCGAGGAGGGCCACCCGGCCATGGACGTACGACGGCAGCGGATCCAGGTCGTAGATGTCGTGGCAGAGCACCGACCCGGCGGGAGTGGCGTCCAGCAGCGCGGGAATCGGCGCGTGCCACCCGGCGGTCCGCCGCCGTACCTCCGCGAGGTCGTCGTCGTAGCGCAGGCCGGGTTCGGCCTGCCGGACGGCGAGGAACCAGAACACCCGCCGTCCGCTGAGCGGATGCGCCCCGAACCGTGCCCCGCGTCCCCAGGTCTGGAAGCCCTCGGTCGGCTCCGCCGCGCCCGGCGCGGTCACCCCGCGCCAGCACAGGATCCGCTGGAACACCGGCGCGGGCGCCTGCGGCCACAGGGCCCGGCGTACCGCGCTGTTGATCCCGTCGGCCCCGACGAGCAGCGCGGCGGTCGTCTCCCGGACGCCGTCGCGGGTGCGGTAGGCGACCGTCACTCCGCCCTCTGACAGGCGTGCGCCGGTCACCTCGGACCCGGTGTGCAGGGACTCGCCGGGGACCTGGTCGGCCAGCACGCGGTGCAGTTCGGCGCGGTGGTCGGCCAGGAGCGCGACGTCGCGGCCGGGCCGGAACCGCATCAGGTACGCACCGTCCGGGGTCCGCAGGGTGGCGCCCGCGTGGCTCGGCGTCGAGATGGCCCGGAACCGTTCGGCCACGCCCAGGGCCTCGACCGCTCGCACCCCGTTCGGCGCGAACGACCACCCGGCGCCGAGCTCCCGGAGCTCCGCCGCCCGTTCCAGCACGGTGACCGACCAGCCGGCCCGGCGCAGCCCGATCGCCGCCGCGAGCCCGCCGATGCCTCCACCGGCCACGACCGCCTTCGGCGTCATCTCGGCTGCGGAGCGTCGGCGAACAGCTTGGCCATCCAGTCGTAGACGTCGTGCGCCGCTCGCAGGCGCGCCGCGCGGGCGCTGTCGGCTCCGGCCAGCTCCATGCCGTCGGCGGCGATGTCGCGGAACGCGGTCAGACCGGCGATGCGCCGCCGGATGACCGTCTCCCACGCGTCGTCGTCCACCCGGTAGTACTGCGTGCGCTCACCGGGACGGGTGCGACGGCGTACGAACTTCGCGTCGGTCAGCATCCGCATGTTCGTCGCCAGCGACGCCCGGCTCGCCCCGATCGCGGCCGCGATCTGACCCGCGGACTGCTCGGGCGGGTCGCAGATCATGAGCCATCCCAGGACGCGTCCCGCGATCGGCGGCACGCCGTACTCGTCGGCGCAGAACATCGCCACCCGCTCGACCCACTCCAGCACCCGATCGCCGTCGGCATGCGACTCGGCCATCCCTACCTCCACAACTATCTAGCTTGTTCAGTATGTACTGAAATTACTAGATGATCAACGGGCGAGTGCGTCGTCGACGGCTTGGCCGAGTTCGGCGCGCAGCTGGGTGCACTCGCGGACCGGGTCGGCCCTCGGGCAGGTCAGCAGGTGCTCGAGGAGTTTCTGGGCGCTCCGCAGGTGATCGATCTGCCGCTTGATCGCCTCGATCGAACCGGTCAGCACCTCGCGTCCGGAGGGCCGGTCAGGGTCGTCGCTGATCAGGGTGGCGGTGTCGGCCAGGCTGACCAGGCCGTGCTGGTGCAGACGCTGGATGAGGGCGAGCCGGCGCAGCTCCGCGTGGCCGTAGTGGCGGACGTTCCCCCGGCGTTCGGCGGCCGGCAGGAGGCCCAGGTCGTCGTAGTAACGCAGCGTCGACACCGGCGTGCCGAAGCAGCGGGCGACCTGACTGATCGAGTAGCGCTCGTGTCCCATGCCGCCATCTTGCGCTCAAGTCGGCTTGAGCGTGCAGGGTGAAGGTCTCATTCGGGAAACAGCGAGAGGGAGCGTTCGATGCGTGTTCAGGATGTGCCGGTGCTGGTGGTGGGCGGGGGGCCGGTCGGCCTGTCGACGGGCCTGTTCCTCGCCCACTGGGGCGTTCGGCCTCTGGTCGTCGAGAAGCGGGATTCGATATCGGCGGTGCCGCGCGCGAGCACGAGCCTGCGGACGCTGGAGGTGTTCCGCTCGATCGGGCTGGAGCGGGCGCTGACGGACGTCGGCTGGGAGGGCGGCGCGCCGATGCGGACGGTCTTCAGAGACCACGGGCTCGGCGTCACCCTGCACGAGGGCGGGCTGCCGGAGCGGTACTCCAGAATGCTCGAGACCTGCAGCCCGGTGAATCCCCGTCTCGTCCTGACGCACGACCAGGTGCAGCGCCTCGCGCTGGACGAACTGCGCCGCCGCGACGGCGAGGTCCGGTTCGGCGCACGGCTGGTCGACCTCGCCCCCGAGGCCGACCACGTACGCGCGCGGATCGCGGACGCCGCCACGGGCGAGCACTGGGAGGTCAGGGCCGAGTATGTGATCGGCGCGGACGGGGCGAACAGCGACGTACGCGCGCGGCTGGACATCACGGTGCCCGATCGAGAGGTCATCTCGCGTCCCAACACCGCCTTCTTCCGCGCCGACCTCGGCCCCTTCCTGCGGGAATGGGGCACGCACATGTGCATCGTCCGCAACGACGCGGTGTACGCCACGTTGATGTCGAAGAACGGGCGGGACCAGTGGTCCTCGCACCTCATGGACTATCCCGGCAAGCCCGAAGGCCTCGCCGACCTGACCGAGGCCGAGACCGTCGCGCTGCTGCGGGCCGTGATCGGCGATGACACGATCCCGATCGAACTGCACGCCGTCAACGCCTGGGAGGCCGCCATCGGCATGGCCTCCTCCTTCCGGGCGGGCCGAGTCTTCCTGGCCGGGGACGCGGCCCACGTGCAGAGTTCGGCGGGCGGGCTCGGCATGAACACCGGGATCCAGGACGGCCACAACCTCGCCTGGAAGATCGCCGCCGTCCTGCGCGGAGAGTTCACCCCGGCGCTCCTCGACACCTACGAGCCCGAACGCCGTGCCGCCGCTCAGGCGTCCCTGGCCGTCTCCCGCCGGATGCATCAGGGCTACCTGTCGCTGGAAGGCGACCCGAACCTCCTGTACGAGAAGCTCGCCGCCGACTACCTGCGCGGCATGATGTGCTACGCCTACCCGCCGTACGACACCACCGAATCCGACCCCTTGGACGACGCCGTCCGCCCCGGCCACCGGTTCCCGCATCGCTGGGTGGACTCCGCCGGGACCGGCCGCGTCTCCACCGTGGACCTGGCGGGCTCGCGCTGGACGCTGTTCACCGGTACCGGCGGCGGGCGGTGGCGAGCGCAGGCGGCCGCGCTGGGGATGGACGTGCACGAACTCGGCACGATGGACGACGCCGCACTCGTACGGCCGGACGGCTTCGTGGCCTGGCGCGGCACCACGGAGGAGTCCATGCAGGCCGCACTCCGCGGTCTGGGCCGCTCGTAGGAGCGGCCACCCCGGGGGGCCGCGGTGGCGGTCGTTCAGAAGTCGCCGCTCGAGGTGCCGCCACCCGAATCGCCGCCCGACGTGTACCCGCCGGAATCGCCGCCTCCGCTGGAGAAGTCACTGGACGATCCCGAGTCGAAGGCGCTGAAGGCGGCGCCGGAGTCCACATACGAAGACTGATCCTCGTAGCTCCGATACCGCCAGCCGCCCGATCCGCCGCCGGAGCTCCGCGCTCCCGCACCTTTGGCGGCGACGCCGATCAGGATGATGAGCGCGATGAACAGCACCACGGCGAGGAGTGCTCCGGAACCACCGTGATGTTTCGATCCGGCACCGACGGATTCGGGCGGCGAGAACGTCGCCTGCAGATGCAACGCGGTCTCGATGTAGGTCAGTGCGGAGTTCAGCGCCTTACCGTAATTCGGCTCCATCTGGAAGCTGCTCGTGAAGTCCTCACGTGCCGTGTCGGCCATGGAGTCCGACAGCCCGGAACTGGTCCCGCTGGTGACGATGATGTGCCGGGATTTGGTGTTCACGGCGATGATGACGACGTTGTTCGGCGCCGATCCGCGCAGGTTCCCGTACCGCTGGTCGAAGGCGTCCTTGTCCCGGGCCAGGTCGGTCGTGGTGTAGATCGAGATCGGGTCCGAGTTCGCTGAGCCGAAGAGGGAGGCGGTGGTCCGCAGCGAGGAACGGTCGGCCCGCGACAACACGTGCGAGTCGTCGGTGATCTTCACTGCGGCGGAGGACGTCTCCGAGGGATTCACCGACGGTTCCGGGGTCGCAGCCGACGCCTGGCCGCCGAAGAGCAGCACCACGGCGAATGCGGGCACCGTCATCAACCGGACCATGCCTCGCAGCGCTCTTCGGGGGAATCGACCCATCGCACTCTCCTCCATGGCGTCGCGGACGGCCCCTTGGACGGTGGCCATGATCGATCGGTTCACCGTGTCCGGGTGTGGCCAACGGTGGCCCTGCACGGCTCACCGTTCGGCGCGAGCGACACATTGCCGTCGCCGTTGACGCGCGAACCCCAACGATTCGGGCAATCGACCGGCCATGCCGACGGCAGGGAGTCAACAGCGACGGCGATCAGTCGCGTCGGTGGCATCGAGGTCCGCGCAGTGTCCGACGATGCGCTCGACCACCTCGACGCGGTCGTACGGCGGGTGGCGTACGGTGCCCAGGCCCGGCACCCGGTAGGAGATCGACCCCTCGCGCACCCAGACGTGCACCCCGGCGCGGACGCAGATGACGGCCATGCCGTAGCCGATGGCCAGTTGCAGCGGTCCGAGGCCCCGGGCGGCGAGCAGGGCGTGGATCTCCTCCGCCGTCCGCCGCGCCGGGCTCGGCCTCGGGGCGACGAGCCCGGCCGGTACGGGCACGGTGAAGTACACGGCCTTCCCTGGAACGAGTCCCGCGCCGAGCCGCGACCGGGTCCGGCGCACGCCCCACTCGCCGCCGTACTCGGCGGTCAGCGCGTCCACCACCTCGAACCCGCGCCCGCCCTCGGCGTCCGGCGACGGCCGCAGCCGCCCGTCCGGCAGTGGGCCCTGCCAGGGCGCCGAGTCGTACACGGCGAGGACGACCTCCGGCCGCGCGCGCCATCGCACGTACGCCCACAGCTCCGGCAGGCCCGCCAACGGCGGGTGCATCGGGACCTGGCCGCCGTAGGCGTGCAGGTGGACGTTGGTCGCCAGCTCGGAGAGGGCGACGGCGGCGTCGTACGTGGTAACGGCGGGCATCCGCAGCTCGCCGAACACCGCCTTGAGCACGCTCCGCGCGAACCCCGCCCCCGTCGGCCCTGCGGGCAGAAGCCAGGCCGCGCACCCGCCGGCCGGTACGACCCGCGGAGCGACTCCCCCGATCGTCGTGTCCATGCTCACCCACCGCCTGTGCACCGGAATTGTTTTCCACAGGCTCGCCGACGGACTCACATGGAGTAATGGCTATCTCTACACTCCGTTACATGTCGGTCAACCGGCCCCCGCCGGTTGCGAACACCCGCCAACGGAGGTGGCTCATGCCGCGCCGACCCAACCCCCTCGACCCGTCGTCCTCGCCCCTCGCCCTCTTCGGCGCGGAGCTGCGCTACCTGCGCGAGCGCGCCCGCCTGTCCCAGGACCAGGCCGGGTCGAAGGCCAACTACAGCGGCTCCCACATCGGCTCGGTCGAGCGCGCCGAGGACATGCCGCTCCGCGACTTCGCCGTCGCAATGGACAACGCCCTCGACGGAAACGGCATCCTCTCCCGCCTCTGGGACGGCCTCCTCAAACGCAGCGTCCACCCGCCATGGTTCGACTGGCCGATCTACGAGTCCGCCGCCGACCTGCTGCGCAGCTTCCAGCTCGCCTTGGTCTACGGCCTCCTGCAGACCGAGGCATACGCGCGAGCCCTGCTGCACGGCGACGACCAGGCGGTGCGCGCCCGGCTGGCACGCCAGGAGATCCTCCGGCGCACCGAGCCGGAGCCGCCCTATATCACCTGCGTGCTCGATGAGGCCGTGCTCTGGCGCGAGGTCGGCGGCCCCGAGGTCATGCGCGAGCAGCTCCAGCACCTGGTCACGGTGGTCTCCGAGCGGATCAGCGTGCAGATCCTCCCCTGCGGGCTGCACCGAGGTGTCAACGGGTCCTTCGTGCTCGCCACACTCGACGATCGGAGGGAGGTAGCGTACGTGGAGACGGCAGCGCGTGGGATCACGACGGGCGAGCCGGCGGACGTGGCGACGCTGACCAAACGGTTCGAGTCGATCCGGTCGCGGGCGCTGCCGATCGATCAGTCCCTCGATCTGATCACGAGGACGGCGAAGGAACGATGGTGCTGACCCACACCCCCGAGTGGCGCACGTCCACCCACAGCGGCGACAACGGCGGGAACTGCGTCCAGGTCGCGGTCTGGCGCAAGGCCAGTCGCAGCGGTGACAACGGCGGGGACTGCGTCGAGGTCGCAGTGCTGTCCCTCACCGGCGACGACCGCGCCTGACCGGCGATCGCACCGGACGAGCGTCCGGCGTCTCTCCCGGTCGTACGACATCCGTCCACGTGGCGGTGAGCGGCCGTCCATCGGCCGTTCACTGCCACGCCGTTCCATGATCATTAATAGGCCACTGCCGAGTTGATCTTGGAGTGGAGATTTGAGCGTCACTCCCCGTAGAGAGAGGAACGCTCAATGAAGCGAACGATCATAGGAGCCGCGGCGCTCGGCCTGACCGGGCTGATCGTGACCGGTACGCCGGCGCAGGCGGCGTCATACGTGTCGTACAAGAACGACGCGACGCACAACTGAGCCCAGCCCGGCCGGTGATCCAGAGACCCCCCGAGACCCGCGAGCGGCTTCGCGTCCGCCGACCGGACCGCCTCGTCTGAGCTCGCCGACCGGGGTGGCTCGCGTGGCGGTGACGCGCGTGACCTGGGCCTAAACGTTTCGGTGCGCAGGACGCCGAAATTTCTCGGCGCGGCCGAGCAACTTTGGGGGTCTGCAGGACATCTTCACTTATGAGACCCATGATCATGAGTGCGGTGCCGCGCTCATCCGAGCTCGGGGAGATACGGATGGACACCAAGAATCGGCGGCGAAAGCCCCTGCTGATCGCGGCGGTCGTCGCCACCGGGGTCGCGGTCACGGTGAACGCCATCGCTCCGTCCATATCGGCGTCCAGCGCCACCGCCGCCGCGGCGGCCAAGGTGACCGCCGGCGGGCCCGGTAGGTCCGTGTCCGGCGACCCGAAGGTGTCCCTCTCCATGTCGACCGTTGTTCCGGCGAACACCGGCCGGGGCATAAAGATGTGCGCCACCACGCACGGTGAGTACCAGAGCACGGTCGTACGGGCGTTCCCCGTCATCGGTGACATGGGCGCCGTGAGGGGTAAGCGGGGCGGCACCCTCATCGTCATGCGGTCCGCCGTCTGCGGAACTGCGTGGGCCCTGCTGAAGAAGGACCCGAAGTACGACAAGCGGATGTACCGGACCAACGTCTCGATCGCCACGTACGCCACGGAGCTCACGGACCATTCGAAGGACGGCGAGAACTACCGAGAGACCACCACCACCCGACCGGTGCTCGCCACGAGGGCGGTGCCCCTCCGTGCGCACGGCCGGATCGAGGTGGAGGCTGGGTGGGCCGGGAACGACTTTGCCTTCAACACCTCTCTCCTGAATGTCGCCTATTGAACGCCGCGAGGGCCTCCTCGGCAGGCGCGAGCGATCGGCCCTCGGCGATGATCCGCCGTACGGCCTCCGCTTCCAGAGGGTACGCACGAAGAACAGGTCACGTACGGCGTCCGGGGTGAACGTGAGCACCTGCGGCGACCGGCCGGATCGCTGTGCCAGGTGCCGGGCGGCCGGCTCCTGCGGCGCCGACCGCACCGTCGGCCTGGCCACGCCGAACTCCGTCGCCAGTCCGTTCTCGGTCAGCGGCGTGCCGGTTTGAGGTCACCGCAGACTGACTGTGTCCTGTTCTTCCACCCAGGAGGCGACGATGAGTGAGATCCGCTGGGCGACGTTCGACTGTTTCGGCACCCTGGTCGACTGGCGGCACGGGATCGCCACCGGCGCTGAGCTGCTGTTCCCCGGTCGCGGTGCCGAGTTGCTGGAGATCTACAACCGCCATGAGCCCGAGGTGCAGCGCGACTTCCCGGCGATGCGCTACCGAGACGTCCTCACGGAGTCGCTACGCCGGGCGGCCGGGGAGGCGGGACTCGATCTGCTGCCGGACGACGCGTCGGTGCTGGCCACGGGGATCCCCTACTGGCCGGTCTTCCCCGACACCCGCCGGGCCTTGGCGCGACTGCGCGACGCCGGTTGGCGGATCGCCCTGTTGACCAACTGCGACCGTGACGTGATCGGCGAGACTCAGCGTCGTCTCGTGGTCCCGATCGACGCGGTCGTGACGGCGGAGGACGTCGGCGGCTACAAGCCCGCCCACGATCACTTCCACCGGTTCGCGGAATCCTTCGGCGTCACCCGGGACAACTGGGTTCACATCGCGCAGAGCTACTTCCACGACATGCGGCCGGCCCATGCGCTGAACATTCCCCGGGTGTGGATCAACCGGTTGGGCGAGAAGGACGATCCGTCGATCGTGGACGCCGTCCTGCCCGACCTGTCCGACCTGGTCGGCAGCGTCGAGCGGGTCCACCGCGCGGCCCGGTGAGCGCGGGCTCTACGGGGGGTCGGCGGCGAGTTCTGCTACGACGTGGGCGAAGCCGTGGACCAGCGGGTTGTCCGTGGTGGCGGGCCAGGCGAGTGCGACGCGGAGCGGTTCGACGTCGGTGAGCGGGACCCAGGCGAGGTCGGGCCGGGCGTAGTAGCGGGCCATGCTCGTGGGCGCGAAGCAGATCGCGATGCCCTCCGCGACCTGCTCCAGCATCTCCTCGACGTTGTCGTTGGTCGGCCCCCAGCGCGGGGCCGATCCGTCCGGCCGAGGGTTGACCGCCCACCAGTCGACCCACGCGCGCGGCGCGCGTTCGGTCCACATGAGCGGCTCGTCCTTGACGTCGAGGATCGACATCTCCGTACGCCCGGCGAGCGGGTGCCCGGCGGACAGGCCGACCACTCTCGGCTCGGTGTGCACGAGTTCGCTGCGCATTCCGGTCAGGTCGGCGGGCAGCCAGACGAAGGCGACGTCGACGCGGCCGTCCCGCAGCGCCGCCGCCTCCTCGCCCCAGTCGAACCGCTTGGGCTCGACCCGTACGCCCGGATGGCGGCGGGCGAACTCCGCGCGGGCGCGCGTCGTCAGCTCCCCCGCGCCGCTCGCTTCGAACCCGACCCGTAGCACGCCGGTCGCGCCCCTGCGGTGGCGTTCGGCGGCGGCGGTGACGCGTTCGGCCTGGTGGAGCGTACGGCGGGCCTCGGTGATCACGTCGCGGCCGGCCGGTGTCGCGGTCACGCCGCCGGCGTGCCGGTCGAACAGCCGTACGCCGAACTCCGCCTCGAGGTTCTTGAGGGCGTACGAGAGGGCGGGCTGGCTGACGAACAGCCGCTCGGCGGCACGGCCGACGTTCCCCTCGTCGTCGATGGCGACCAGGTAGCGCAACTGACGCAGCTCCACGCTGCGATGATAAACGCTCTTTATCGCTCAAACGATCTTCTGTCTTGGACGGCTTCCTCCATCCGCTGACATAACGGAGACATCAGCACGTCGACGGGAGTCAGCGAAATGAGCATTGAGAACACGCGTGCGGCGAGCGGCCGGGTCTGGTTGATCACCGGTGCGTCCTCCGGCTTCGGCCGGTCGATCGCCGAGGCGGCGCTGGCCGCCGGTGACACCGTGGTGGCCGCCGCCCGCAAGCCGGAGGTCCTTGACGACCTGGTCGCCGCCCATCCCGACCGGGTGAACGCCGTCCAGCTCGACGTCACCGACACCGCCCGCGTCGCCGCCGTCGTCGCCGAGGTCATGCTCTGGTACGGCCGGATCGACGTCCTCGTCAACAACGCCGGCCGCAGCCAGATCGGCGCGGTCGAGGAGACGACCGACCGGGAGTTCCGCGAGCTGATGGACGTGCACTTCTTCGGCCCCGCCGCGCTCACCAGGGCGGTGCTGCCGCACATGCGCGACCGGCGATCCGGGGCCATCGTGCAGATGAGCAGCATGGGCGGGCAGCTGTCGTTCGCCGGGTTCGGGGCGTACTCGGCGACCAAGTTCGCCCTCGAGGGGATGTCCGAGGCGCTCGCGCAGGAGGCCGCCCCGTACGGGATCAAGGTGCTGATCGTCGAGCCGGGCGCCTTCCGTACGAGCCTGTTCGGCGGCGCGCTCTACCAGTCGGCGCCCATGGACGCCTACGCCGAGACGGTCGGCCCCACCCGGGCGATGGCGGCCGGCGCCCACGGGCAGCAGCCCGGCGACCCGGAGAAGGCCGCCGCCGCCATCCTCACCGCACTCGACGCGGAGAAGACGCCGCTGCGCCTGCCGCTGGGCAACGACGCCGTCGACGCCCTCGTCGCGCACGCGGACGCGATCCGCGAGGAGCTCCGGGAATGGGAGCCCGTCTCGCGCGGCACCGACTTCGACGACGCCTGACCCCCACCATCGACCGCGACCATCGCGAAAAGCAAACGTCACAGGAGTGACCCGATGAAATCCCTGCCCACGCCCTCCCCTGCCGCCCGCACCGCTGCCGCGGCGCCGGAGGCGGTCCGGGGCGGATCTCCCGTGGTGCTCGGCGCCGCCATGCTGGGCTTCTTCCTCATCTCGCTGGATGCGTTGATCGTCACCGTCGCACTGCCCCACATCGGCCGCAGCCTCGGCGGTGGCATGTCCGGCCTGCAGTGGGTGGTGGACGGATACACGCTGATGTTCGCTGCCCTGATGCTCTCCGCGGGCGCCCTCTCCGATCGCATCGGGGCCCGGCGGGCGTTCGCCGGCGGGCTGGTGCTCTTCGCGCTGGCCTCTGCGGCGTGCGGGTTCGCGCCCGGGCTCGGCGTGCTGGTGGTCGCGCGACTGGTGCAGGGGGCCGCGGCAGCGGTGATGATGCCGGCGTCCCTCGCCCTGGTCTGGCAGGGCTTTCCCGATCAGGCGAAGCGGGCGCGGGCGATCGCCCTCTGGACCGTGGGTGGCGCGGTCGCGGTGGCGGCCGGGCCGGTGCTCGGCGGGGCACTCACCGCTTCCGTCGGGTGGCGGTGGATCTTCTTCGTCAATCTCCCGGCGGGCCTGCTGGCGCTCACCCTGCTCGCCCGCGTGCCGGCCTCCCCGCGGCTGCCCTCGCGGCTGGACGTGGTCGGGCAGGTGACGGCGGTGGTCGCGATGGGCGCGCTGACGTACGGCGTGATCGAGGGCGGCGCCGAGGGCTTCGGCCGGCCACCCGTGGTGGTGTCGCTGCTGGCGGCCGGGGCCGCGGCAGTGGCCTTCCTCGCCGCGCAGGCCAGGAGCGCGCACCCGATGCTCCCGCTGCCGCTGTTCCGCTCGCGGGTGGTGGCGGTCTCCTTGGTGGTCGGTTTCATGCTCAATGCCGCCTACTACGGCGGGGTGTTCATCTTCAGCCTGTACCTGCAGCAGGAGCGCGGGCAGTCCGCGCTGCGCACGGGCCTGATGTTCATTCCGATGACGGCACTGGTCGCGCTGGTGAACCTGGCATCGGCGAAGCTGGCGGGGCTGTTCGGCCCGCGGGTGCCGATGGTCGCGGGACAGTTGCTCGGGACGGCCGGGCTGGCGGCGTTGACCACAGTCGGCGCGCACACCGATGTATGGGCGGTGGCACTGCTGATGGTGCCGGTCGGCCTGGGCGGGGCGCTTGCGGTGCCGGCGCTGACCGCGATGCTGCTCGACGCGGTGCCCGCGGACCGGGCCGGCACCGCGGGCGCCGTGCTCAACACCGGCCGCCAGGTGGGTGGAGCGATCGCGGTGGCGGCCTTCGGGGCGCTGGTGGCGGGGGCGGACACATTCCTGGCCGGCATGCGCTGGAGCATGCTCGTCGCGGCGGCCGGGCTCGTACTGACGGCGGGAGCGACACTGACGCTGCCGCGGGGCAGGCGGGCGTGAGGCCTGCCGCGAGCGGGACGGCAAAAGGACCCCGGCCAGCACGAACGCCTCGTCGACCGCGTCGTCTACACCCGAAAAATCAAATAAGCACGGCACTGGGTCAGAACAGGGAGGGCGTCAGCATCCACAGCAGCTCGGCGTCCTCCTCCGCCGACGGGTTGCGCCAGCTTCGCTTCTCCCGGCCGGTGAAGGTCAGAGAGTCCCCGGCCCTGAGGCGGAACACCTCACCGTCGAGGGTGATCTCGAACTCCCCCTTCGTGACGTGGATGAACTGGGCGTCGGAGCGGGTGCGATAGGGCGGATCTCCGTCCCCTTCGCTGTTCCCGCCCGGCGCCACGGTCGACTGGATGACCTGGACGGTCCGGTTCGTACGGGGGGTGAGCAGGAAGTCCTGGGCACCGCTGCCGCCGAAGTGCAGCGCGGGCCGACGGTCGGCCGACACCAGGCCGGACTCCCCGTCGTCGAACAGCTCTCCCACCCGTACACCGAGCACCTCGCAGATCCGCAGCAGCGAGGCGACCGACACGTTGGCCCGGTCCCGTTCGACCTGGGAGAGGAATCCCTTGGTCAGCCCGGTGGCGTGGGCGAGCTGTTCGATCGTCAGCTCCCGCTGCCGTCGCGCGCGCCGCAGCCGGTCTCCGATCCGCGGCCGGAGCCCGGAGCCCGGCCCGGAGTCACGGTCGTCGCGCGCATCGGCCCCGTCGGTCATCATCGGCTCCAAGCTCTGGAGATTTACAGTGACATACTTAGTTTTCCAGGAGCATACTGGCCTGGTTCTGAGATGCCATGTTCTCGCAGCCGACGGCGGCCCCGGCCGGCCCGACGCCGCAGGACCACCCGGGAAAGGACGATGACGTGCCGAAGCCGACCCACGCCCCCGAGGTCCGGATCGAGCCGTGGGGCGAGGGCGACCTCGATCTGCTCCGGCGCATCAACGCCCCGGAGATGACGGAGCACCTCGGCGGCCCGGAGACGGAGGAACAGGTCCTCCGCCGCCACCGGCGCTACCTGGAGCCGGGAGACGAGGGGTCCGGCGGGATGTTCCGCGTCGTCCTCCCGGAGGGCGCGGCCGTCGGCAGCATCGGATACTGGGAGCGCGAGTGGCGGGGCGAGACCGTCTACGAGACGGGCTGGGGCATCCTGCCGGAGTTCGGCGGCCGGGGGCTGGCCACCGCCGCGGGCCGTCTCGTCGTCGAGCGCGCCCGCGCCGAACGGCGGCACCGGTTCCTGCACGCGTATCCGTCCGTCGACCATCCCGCGTCCAACGCGATCTGCCGGAAGCTCGGCTTCACCCTGCTCGGCCCCTGCGACTTCGAGTATCCGCCGGGGCACCCGATGCGCTGCAACGACTGGCGCCTGGACCTTCAGGCCAAATGATCGAACATGCGTTTGAACGAGTGCGTAGACTCGTCGTATGACAGGGGCTTTCCAGGCGTCGCTGCTCGACTTCGACGACGAGAGCGGCCTCGGCCCGCTCGGCTCGTCGGTGCACCGTACGGTCCTCGACCATGGGGCCTGGGTCGACGTGCGCCGGGGCTGGGTGACCGGGGCGGACACGCTCTTCGAGCGGCTCCGCGACACCGTCCCGTGGCACGCCGAACGGCGGCACATGTACGACCGGGTCGTCGACGTACCCCGCCTGCTGAAGTTCTACGAAGAAGACGAGCCGCTGCCCGACCCGGCACTCGACGAGGCGAAACGCGCGCTGGACGCGCACTACGCCGCCGAGCTCGGCGAGCCGTTTCGCACCGCCGGGCTGTGCTTCTACCGCGACGGCCGCGACAGCGTCGCCTGGCACGGCGACACGATCGGGCGCGGCAGCACGCACGACACCATGGTGGCGATCATCTCGGTCGGCGCGCCCCGCGCGCTGACGCTCCGTCCGCGCGGGGGCGGCGCGACCCTGCGGTACGACCTCGGTCACGGTGACCTCATCGTCATGGGCGGCAGCTGCCAGCGCACCTGGGAGCACGCCGTCCCCAAGACCGCCAAGCCCTGCGGGCCCCGCATCAGCATCCAGTTCCGCCCGCGCGGCGTCCGCTGACGCGTCGGGCCGGGGACGACGCACGCTCCCCATCGCCGGCCTCGGCCGGTGACCTGGCTTCCCTTCGGGCCTGGGACGACGCACGCTCCCATCCCGGCCTCGGTCGGTGATCCGGCTTCCCTTCGAGCCGGGACCACGGACGCCTCCTCGGTGAGTGACCCGGCGTCCCGCCGGGAAGGCCGATGGGTAGAGGCATCGCAAGCCGTCTCCCCGTGTCGCCGTCCCCCTCCGGTCCGGTCGCAACGCGAACGAGGAGGAGAAGGTCCATGGGCAAGCTCACAGGGCGCGTCGCGGTGGTCACCGGTGCCTCAAAGGGAATCGGAGCGGCCATCGCCACGTCACTCGCCGCGGAGGGCGCCTCCGTGATCGTCAATTACGCCACGAGCCGGGCAGCGGCCGAGGCCACCGTCTCCGCCATCACCGGCACGGGCGGCAAGGCCGTCGCCGTGGGCGGCGACGTGTCCAAGGCCGCCGACGCCGAGCGGCTGATCGAGGATGCCATCGAGCGGTTCGGCCGGCTCGACATCCTGGTCAACAACTCGGGCGTGTGGGAGTTCGCCGCCATCGAGGAGTTCACCGAAGAGTCCTTCCACAAGCAGTTCGACATCAACGTCCTCGGCGTACTGCTCACGACCCGCGCGGCCGTCCGGTATCTGGGAGCAGGCGGCAGCATCATCAACATCGGCTCGGCGGGAACAACGATGACCCCACCGGAGACCGTGGTCTACACGGCCTCGAAGGCCGCCGTGGACGCGATCACTCGGGTGCTCGCCAAGGAACTCGGGCCCCGCGGGATCCGCGTCAACTCCGTCAATCCCGGACTCGTGGCGACCCCGGGCACGGCCCATACCGGGGTCCTGGGCTCGGATCTCGAAAAGACCTTCGTCGGATCCACTCCGCTGGGGCGCGTCGGTCTGCCCGAGGACATCGCGGCGGTCGCGCTGTTCCTGGCCTCCGACGACGCCGGATGGCTGACCGGGGAGCACGTGCTCGCCGCGGGCGGTATGCGCTGACCATCGGCCCCGCGTGCGCATAGGCGGGCGAAACCGGGAGATACTCGCTGTGTCCTCGAACCCCCCGGAGGAGCAATGGCCTGGCTCGGTGCACTCGTGCTCTTCGTCGGCGCGATCCTGACGTTCGCCGTCGGCGGTGACGTCGGGACTCTCGACGTTCGCACGGTCGGCATCGTCGGGATGGTCGTCGGCGGCGTCCTGCTCGTCGTCGGCATCGTGCGACTGCGCCGTACGCCCCGGGCCGCCGGAGCGCGGTCTTCCTCCGGGGCGATCCGGGGCGGTGTGCAGGCGCGGGTGCAGGAGCAGATGTACCGGACGAGCAAAGGCAAGATCATCGCGATGATCGCCGTCGTCATTTACATCCTCTCCCCCGTCGACCTGATCCCGGACGTGTTCCTGCCCGTCGGCATCATCGACGACGGCACGGCGTTCGCGTGGCTACTGTTCGCGATCGGCCAGGAGGTCACCCGGAAGCGCCGCAGCGCGCTGTCGGCCCGTGAGCGATGATCGCGCACCCGAAACGCCGTCGGCCATGTGCGAGTGCGCCCGACGAGCCCGCGGCACCCGAAACGCCGCAGCACGTCCGCAGCCCGCGAGCGATCACGGCCCGGCGAACCCGCAGCGCCTCGTCAGCCCGTGAGCGCGTCCGGTGAACCCGCGCGGTATCGGCCCGGGGCGGTCGCGAACTCACGCTTGAACGCCCTGGCGAAGGCGAACTCCGAGGTGTAGCCGGTGCGTTCGGCCACGGAGCGGAGCGGCAGGTCGGTGTCGCGGAGGAGCCGGGCCGCGATCGTCATCCGCCACCACGTGAGGTAGGCCAGCGGCGGCGAGCCGACCATGGCCGTGAAGCGCCGGGCGAAGGCCGCCCGCGACAGCCCGGCCTGGGCGGCGAGCGACTCGACCGTCCACGGCCGGGCGGGGTCCTCGTGGACGGCGCGCAGTGTGCCCGCGACGGCCGGATCCCGCAGCGCGGCGCCCCAGCCGGCGGTCACCTCATCGGGCTGGTCCTCGTAGTACGCGCGAAGGATGTACAGCAGGAGCAGGTCCAGCAGCCCGGACAGCGCGGCGTCCCCGCCGGGACGGGGACGGGCGCCGAGTTCGTGGCCGAGCAGGTCGATCGCGGTGCGCAGCGCGGGATGCCGGCCGACGCGGGCGGGCAGGTGGACGACGTCGGGCAGCTCCGTCAGCAGCGGATGGGCGCGCGAGTGGTCGAGGCGGTACGCGCCGCACAGCATCTCCGTCGGGGTACCCGGCCCGTCGACGCCAAGGGAGGGGCCGTGCGCCAGGTCGTCGTACGTGAGGTGGACATCGGCCAGGCCCCGTGACGGGGTGTCGGCGATCCCGTGACCGAGCTCGCGCGGTAGGAAGGCGACGTCGCCGACGTTCAGCGCGATGGGCTCGCCGTGTACCGGAATCAGCCAGCAGGAGCCCTGCAGGATCACGTGGAACCCGGCGCCCTCCTGTGGCTGGAACCTGACTCCCCACGGGGCGCACAGCCGGGTCCGCGCCGAGTGCGGCCGGCCCGTGCGCATCGCCGCGACCGCGTCGCTCAGCACGTCCATGCACCAACCGTACGGCCTACCGCGCTCGAACGAGACGATCGGATATGGAACGCGGACGTACGGGCATGGGATCGGCCGCTCGCGATTCTTACGGTGATTCTCGGGCGAGGTCGCGGACGTGCCGCGACCCGCCCGAGACGTTCAGGGAGAACGAGATGAGGATCGCCGTCTACGGCGCCAGTGGGTTCACCGGCCGGCTCGCGGTCGCCGAGGTACGCCGCCGGGGCATGACCCCCGTCCTGGTCGGCCGGAACGAGGAACGCCTGCGCAAGGCCGCCGCGGAGGCCGGAGGTGGGGACGTCCGCGTCGCGGCCCTGGACGACCCCGCGGCGCTGGCCGGCGCGTTCGGCGACTGCGACGCGGTGGTCAACTGCGCGGGGCCGTTCACGTCACGGGGCGAGCCGGTGGTGCGCGCCGCCATCGCGGCGGGCCGGCACTACGTCGACACCACCGGCGAGCAGCGGTACATCAACAAGATCCTGTCGACGTACGACGCCGACGCCGAACGCGCCGGAGTCGCGGTCGTTCCGGGACTCGCCGACGACGGCGGCCCCGGCGACCTGATCGCGCACTTGACGGCCGAGCGGGTCTCACCGGTCGAGGAGCTGCTCATCGGCGACATGCGGCGTCCCGGTGGGGCCTCACGTGGGACCGCGCGAACGATGGCGGAGGTGTTCGCCGAAGGGCCGCTCGACTACGTCGACGGCGCCTGGGTCCCGGCCGGTGACGACGCGCCCGCGTCGCTCGTCGTGCCCGGCGCGGACGAGGAGGTGCCGGTCACGCCGTTCCCGCTGCCGGGGGTCGCCACCGTCCCGCGCCACGTGACGGCGCGCCGCGTACGGAGTGTCGTGGCGGCGGAGGTGGCCGGGGCGTTCCTGGCGCTGACGCCGGACGTCGTGGAGAGCATCCCGGAGACGCCGGACGAGGACGCCCGCCGCGCCGCCCGGTGGCTCATGGTCGTCCAGGCCGACGACGGCCGGGGCGGCCGGGCGCGTGGCTGGGTCACGGGCCCCGACCCGTACGGGCTCACGGCGGTGATCGCCGTGGAAGGGGCGCGACGGCTCGCCGCCGGCGAGGGCCGGGGCTCCCGCGAGGGCCGGGGCTCCGGTGAGAGGCGGGCGGGGGCGCTGACCCCGGCGCAGGCGTTCGACCCGGCGGATTTCCTCGGCTTCCTCGCCCCGTACGACGTCACCTGGCAGGTGACCGGCCCATGACGGTCAGGCGACGACCACCCGGTAGTGGGTGGTCAGCCGCCCCTCGTCGTCCAGGACGTGGAAGGCGAGCGCGGGAGGGATGTCGTGGTCGATGAGGCCACCCTGCGGACCGGTCTCCCACGGCAGGCGGACGGTGGAGACGACCCCAGGTGCGACCAGCAGCGGCCGGCCCGCGAACGTCGTCGCCGCCGGGGTGTGGGCGTGGCCGCACAGGACGGCGACGACGTCCGGGTGACGGGTGATGAGCTCGGCGAGCCGGTCCTCGCCGAACTGCCGGATCGCGTCGACGTACGGGGCGTGCAGGACGACGGGCGGGTGATGGAAGACGACGAACACCGGCGTTCCGGGCGGCGTCTCGGCGAGCACTCCCTCCAGCCAGGTCAGGGTCTCGTCGTCGAGGCGGCCGTCGTCCCGCCCCAGGATCGAGGAGTCGCACATCGCGAACACCGCCCCCGCGATGCGATGCACCTGGTTGACCGGGCCCGGAGCGGCCGCTCGTCGAGCAGCACCTGCCGGTACGGGGCGCGGACGTCATGGTTGCCCGGGCAGGTCAGCACCGGGTGCCGCGACGCCAGGACCGCGCGCGCCTCCTCGTACTCGGTGGCCAGGCCGTGGTCGGCGATGTCCCCGGTGACCAGCACGGCGTCGAGGTCGTACGGCAGCCGGTCGAGGTAGGCCATGACGGCCTCCGTACGCGCGGCGGCGCGCGCCGCGCCGTCGAGGTGGGTGTCGCTGAGGTGCGCGAAGACGATCACACGACGACGGTACGGGCACGTGCGGGAGGCGGGTAAGCGCCACTGCGCGCCGAGAACCGGAAGCCACTTCGCCGTCGGCGGTGTCTCATCGCCGCCGCCGTTGCCGCCTTCCGCTGCCGACGACGGCGGCGATGAGCGGGGTCAGCCGATGCTCGTCGTGTAGGTCACCGGGGTGTACGCCGGGCCGCAGGAGTTCGGGCAGGACGACGGGAGGGAGAAGGAGTAGACGCGGCCTCCGCCGACCAGCGTGTCGGAGGCGTCCAGGACGCGGATCCGGAAGTCGCGGCCGGCCGTCGCGGTTCCGCCGATGACGTACGCCTGGCCCATGTCGCTGTCCATCGTCGCGTTCTTCCAGGTGCTCCCGTCGTAGTACTGCACGCCGTGGATCCCGTTCGGCAGGTGCGAGACGGCGATGACCGGCCACCAGACCTGCGCGCCCTGTAGGAACCCGATCTTGATGTCGCCGCTGTAGCCGGGCGCGGAGACGAACTGCCAGCTGATGTGCCGGTTGTTCCAGTGGTTCGGGTACATGTCGCCGACCGGTGCGCCGTTCTTGGCGAACCGGTTCAGCGACGCCTGCGCGAGGTCGAGGTGGTACGGATCGTCGCGGCACCAGGCGTTACTGTCGGCGCAGCTGTCGGCCACCAGCATGGTCAGCGTCGCGCCGTTGTAGGCGTCGGCGACCCAGGAGCCGTTCCGGCAGAACGCCTGGTTCGGCGCTCCGTCGTTGACGCCCGTGCAGTAGTCGCCGATCGTCACCTGGACGTACCGGCCGCAGTTCTGGCCGTTGGCGAAGATGCCCATGCGGGCCGCGTCCGCTGCCGAAATCGGGCGGGGATAGCCGTTGTAGTCGTGCGGGGTGTTGAAGACGTTGAGCGCGACGAAGTCCTGGCTGTCGATGTTCGCCTGCGGCAGCCCACACCCGCCGTACGGAGATCCGAGCCCGGTGAACCAGGTCGCGTTGCCGGTCACCGGCGAGGACGGGGGTGGCACCGTCGCCGCCCGGACGGTCCCGCCAGGGGACGCCGGTCGGGCCGCGGCGGCGGGCGACCCGGCCGCCACCGGGGACGCGCAGGCGAACAGCAGCGCGCTCAGGGCGGGCAGCCACCTGCGCGGTCGAGGTCTCGGCATGTCAGCCTCCGTCAGTAGACCGGGTTCCAGCCGTCGGAACCGGCCAGGTAGCGGGCCGGCGTGTAGGACGGCGCCTGGGAGGCGCTCAGCTGCGGCCGGTTGGAGTTGACCGCCGCGCCGGCGCCCGTGTTCGCGTACTCGGAGAAGCGCGCGTCCTTCCACGAGAACCCGGACATGTCCGTCCAGGGGTCGTTGCGGATGTGCGCGCCGAGCGTGGACTCGCGGAACAGCACCTGGCCCACCGCGTTGGCGTCGTTGGAGGGGTGCCAGGGGCGGCCCAGGTAGACCGATTTGGCCGGGGCGTTGCTCGTCAGCGTCGACTTGTAGAACAGGAAGCCGTAGGGGTTGGCCTTGTTCGTGGCCGCCGCGGTGACGTACCCGTTGTTGCTCGACGAGCCGCGGCTCAGCGAGTGGATCTCCGACCGGTCGAACACCGCGGTCCCCCGGCCGAAGATGAAGTCGACGTCACCCTCGATGTAGGACGCGCGGATGTACGAGCGGCCGACCGTGCTCGTGCTCGCCGTCCACAGCAGCAGCGTGTCCTGGTTCGCGAGGACGCGCACGTTGTCCAGGACGGCCCGGTCCGCGTTGAGGTCCAGGGCCACCGCCTGCGAACTGCCGTTCTTCGCCTCGTCGTAGTCGTTGGAGAACGTCAGGTTCGTGGCTTTGAAGTCGTTCGCGGACACGGACACCGTCGCGCTGCCCTGCGTCCCGTACTGGCTCGCCGCGTGGTTCTCGACGATGACGACCTGGCTGCTGCTCGACCCGAGGCCCTTGAGGGTGACGTGGGTCTTGGCGGACGGGACCGAGACGGTGCCCCGGTACGTCCCCGGCTTGATGTCGATCTCGAAGCCGGAGCCGTTCGACGGGGCGGCGTTCACGGCGGCTTGGACAGTGGTGTAGTTCCCACTGCCGTCCTGGGCCACGGTGACGACCGTGGCCGCCGACGCCGGGCCGCCGAGCGTCATCGACGCCAGTGACACCGCGACGACCGCGCCGATTCGTCGTTCGCCGGACATCGCACCTCCTGAGGGGTCTCCCGATCAGGAGCAGATTCCGCCGCGGCGGATCATGCGTCAAAGCCGTGGCACGCACCGGGCCCGGCGGTCTCGGCCGCTGCGCGCGCCCGCGCTGGTCACCGGTCCGCCGACCGGCCGGGAGACGGCCGATCCCCGCTGAAAGTTTCACCGGCGCCGGGCGCCGCGGTCAGCGTGGTGAAGGACTCGACGAACGAGGTCAGCAGCCGGGCGAACGTGGCTCGGTCGTCGTCCGGCCAGTCGGCCATCGCCCGCGCGAACGTCTCCTGCCGGAACCGATGAATCCGATCGAGCTGTTCCCGGGCACGGTCGGTGAGCGCGACGGGCGTACGGCGGCCGTCCCGCTGGTCGGCCAGGCGGACGAGCAGGCCGGCGTCGACGGCGCGCGCCACCAGGCGGCTCGCTCTCGGCTGGTCGACGTCGAGCGCCGCGGCCACTTCGGTGACCGTGCAGGGCCGTCCCATCCCCTCGATCGCGTCGAGGACGCCGAAGACGGTCGGATCGAAGGTGACGCCGTCGAGATCCCGCCCGAGCCTGCTCATCGCGCGGCGCGTCTGGCTGCGGCGGATGGCGACCATGGCGCGCTCCACGGCGGCCAGCGCCTCTTGTTGCCTCGGGTTCATGGATGCTAGCTTACAAATACATGCACTTTTACATGGAAGTAGAGGTATCAATGCAGCAGCGTCCCGAGGTACGACAGACCCGCCCGTTCGGCTACTGGGTGAAGCACATCGACCAGCGCATCGAGGAGATGGGCCGCCGCGTGCTCGCCGAGGAGGGACTGAACCGGCGGTTCTGGCAGGTGCTCAACACGATCTCCTCCGGCCCGATCGGCCCGGAGCGGCTGGACCACGCCATGGCGCCGTTCATCTCCGACGAGGAGCCAACGATGCGGCCGTACGTCGACGAACTCGCCGACCGCGGCTGGGTCACCCGGACCGACGAGGGCGATCTCACGCTCACCGACACCGGCCGGGACGCGTACGCCCGCGTGGCGACGCGCATGCACGCCGCCCGTGCCCGCGTCGTCGACGGCCTCTCGACCGACGACTACGACACTCTGATGAACCTCCTGGAGCGGATCGCCGGCAACCTCGACGCCGAAGTCGCCGCCTGATCGCATACGCGGTGATTCTTACGGAATGCGGACGGCTCGCCGCCGTTCCGGTTCCGGCCGCCCGGCCGTGGTTACCGTGCGGGCATGCGCGTGCTCGTGACCGGCTCCGCCGGGTTCATCGGATCCCACATCGTCGAGACCCTCCAGGAGCACGGCCATGAGGTGCGTCCGCTCGACCTGCGGTCGGGCGAGGACGTACGGGACGCCGCGACCGTCGCGCGGTGTCTCCTCGGCGCCGACGCGGTCTGCCACCAGGCGGCCAAGGTCGGGCTGGGCGTCGACGTCTCCGACCTGCCCGCCTACGCCTCGACGAACGTCCTCGGCACGGCCGTCCTGCTCGCCGGCATGGCCGGGGCGGGCGTACGGCGGCTCGTGCTGGCGTCGTCGATGGTCGTCTACGGCGAGGGCGCGTACGACTGCGCCGCGCACGGACGGGTACGGCCCGGTCCCCGGGAGGAGGCCGACCTCGTCGCAGGCCGGTTCGAGCCCCGCTGCTCGCTGTGCGGCGCGGCGCTGACGCCGAGTGCCGTCGGCGAGGACGCGCCCGTCGACCCGCGCAACGCGTACGCCGATTCCAAGCTCGCCCAGGAGCACCTCGCCGCGTCCTGGGCCCGCGCGACCGACGGGAGCGTCGTGGCGCTGCGCTACCACAACGTGTACGGGCCGCGGATGCCGCGCGACACCCCGTACGCGGGCGTCGCCGCGATCTTCCGCTCCAGCCTCGAACGCGGCGAGCCGCCCCGTGTCTTCGAGGACGGCGGGCAGCGCCGCGACTTCGTCCACGTACGGGACGTCGCCCGCGCCAACGTCCTGGCCCTGGAGTCGGAGGGATCACCGGCGGGCGCGCTGCGGGCGTACAACATCGCGAGCGGTGAGCCACGCACGGTCGGCGAGATGGCGATCGCCCTCGCCAAGGTGTACGGCGGGCCCGATCCCGTGGTGACCGGCCAGTACCGGCTGGGCGACGTCCGCCACGTCGCCGCCTCCCCCGACCGCGCCCGTACGGAACTCGGCTTCCGGGCCGCCGTCCCCTTCGACGAGGGCATGGCCGAGTTCGCCACACGCCCCTGAGCCCCCGTCGACGCCGGCGGGCCGACGCGGCCGAGCGGCCTCCGACCGGCCGGCGCGGGCCGGTCGGAGCCGGTCTCGCCACAGGCCGCGTCGACGTCGATGGGCCCACGCGGACGGCCGGGCACAGCGTCAGCCGGCCTGGTGATGGGTGGTTCGCCGCCGATCGCGGTATGGGGTCGAGGCCCTGGTCGCCTTCGCCCGCAGGCCCCAGGGTTTGACCACGGAGAGCACCGCGTTCGTGGTGTACAGCGCCAGCCCCACGCACGGGATGATCACCAGGTTGTACGGGAGGAATCCCAGATCCATCGAGGAGATGGAACCGGTGGGATGACGGGCCACCGCGTCCGCGGCCTCGTGCAGCCGGTCGGTGAGGGCGAAGTTGGAGGCCAGGATCGCAGCGAGGGTGAGCCAGAACTTCACGGCGACCCAGTGGTACCGGAACAGCCCCCACGCGGTGCCGATCGCCAGGACGACTCCGCTCCCGAAGGACAGCACGCTGAGCGGCAGGATCAGCGCGTCACCGAGGACCGGCATCGCACGGTAGACGGCGCGCAAGGTATCGGCGTCGGAGGTGGTCAGGGCCCCCACGCCGAGGACGAGCACGCACAATGTGAGCGTCAGCCAGCCGATCGATGCGATCAGGTGAACGATCACCGTGACCTTGCGAGCCGTCGGCGACAGCCGTCGGCGTCGCGGCGTGCGGGATTCCCGGAAGGCGTCGGCGGGCGTCCTGGTCACACCGGCTCCTCCACGACGCTCGCCCTGCCGGACACGGCGGCCCGGCGGCGCAGCAGGACGATGCTCGCGCCGAGGAGCCAGAGCATGCCCGAGAACCGGCCGATCGGGATGAGCGGGGTGGCGGCCTTCCCCAGCAGGGACAGCATCGACAATGCCGAGATGACGGCGACCACGATGCCGATCCAGCACAGCCAGCCGGGCAGGAGGCGGGTCGTGCGGGCCGCGACCGCGACCGCGCCGAAGAGCAGACCGGTCGTGGCGACCTGGGGTCCCGCACCGGTGATGAAGGTCAGGTCCATGACGGCCCGATAAACATGCAGGTCCGAGCCGGTGCCGGGCCGGTTCAGGACCCACTGCGCGCAAGCGGACAGCAGCAGGAGGGCGGCAGCGACGGTTCCCACGGTGCGGGCCGCGCCCGCCTGCGGGCTCTGCGGATCGATCCTGCGCAGGTGATCGGGAACACGGGCGGCGAAGAGCAGGAGCGCCAGCGCGCTCATGGCCTGACAGAACGCGGCCACCGGCAGGACGTCCCGCGGAGCGGTGGACAGGAAGTGCGCCACTTCCGCGTCGGTGGAGTACGGCGTGACGATCCCGGCACCGCCCTGCTGCCCGAGGATGCCGGGCAGCGCCAGCGAGGCGAGGAAGAGCAGCACGTGGCACAGTCCGCTGAGGGCGCCGGTCCATGGTCGCGACGCACCATGACGGATCGGTGAATTGGGCATGACCAACAAGATCGCCACGTTCTTTGCGGAAGTCGTCACCTGTCCGGAGACACCGCCCGTACGTCCGGTGGCGTATGCCCCGCCCGGTCCGGCGGGACCGGCCATGTCCTGCGCGGCCCCGTCTGACGGGACCTGCCATGTTCTGCGCGGCCGACGCGGTCTCTCCCCCGCCTTTCACCCGCGGATCTCCGTTCACGCCGGCACGCGGCCGGGCCCGACGGTCCATCACCCCCCGCGAGAGGTAGACCGGAATACGCCCCGCGTACGACGCGCCTGTGGGACTGGACCGGCGAGCGTCTCCCCATGCAAAGATCCATCTTCCGCGTCCTGTGCGGTGCCGTTCTGACCGCCGGAGCGCTCACGGCCGTACCGGCCGGTTCGTCGAGTGCGGATGAGGCGGCTGTCCGCGTTTCCGATGGTCTGATCCGTGGCACCATCAACGCCGATCACCGCAGCTATCAGGGGATTCCCTACGCCGCCCCGCCGGTCGGTCCGCTTCGCTGGCGAGCGCCCCGTCCCGCCCCCGCCTGGACCGGCGTACGAGACGCGACCAGACCCGGCTCGCCGTGTCCATCGTCATCCGGTCGGCCCGCGAAGGTCATCGGCAGCGAGGACTGCCTCTTCCTGAACGTGGAGACGCCCCGCCGGCGATCCGGCAGGCTCCCGGTGATGGTCTTCGTCCACGGTGGCGGGTTCACGGGCGGCTCAGGCGGGTTGTACGATCCGACCCGCCTCGTCACCCGGGGATCGGTCATCGCCGTGACGTTCAACTACCGGCTGGGGGCACTCGGCTTCCTCGACCATCCCGCGTTGGACGATCCGTACGCCGGCGACTTCGGGCTCGCCGATCAACAGGCCGCGCTTCGATGGGTCCGGCGGAACATCGCGGCGTTCGGCGGCGATCCGGGCAACGTGACGCTGTGGGGCCAGTCCGCCGGTGCGTTCGGCACCTGCGCGCAGCTCGCCGCGCCGGGGGCTCGGGGCCTGTTCGCCAAGGCGATCGTGGAGAGCGGCCCCTGCGACAACAGGCTGCTCACCCGTGCGGTGGCCCGGCGGCGTGGTCTGCGGACGGCCGCGAACCTCGGCTGCCGGAATCCACAGACCGCCGCCGCGTGCCTCCGCGCCAAGCCGTTCCAAGAGCTCACCGGCCTCGGCGACGATCGGGTCTTCACGGTCCACCGCCGGATCGCGGAGCTGCCGTGGCTCCCGGTCACCGGCACCCCGGTGCTACCGCTTCAGCCTGCGGCGGCGATACGCCTCGGCCGCGCCGCGCATGTCCCGCTGATGCTGGGCGGCACCCGGGACGAGATGCGAGCGTTCGTCGCCGCGAGGTACGACGCCGCCGGGCACCCGCTCACGGCGCAGGAGTACCCGGACACCGTCCGCGCGCTGTACGGACCGGGAAAGGTCCGCGCGATCCTCGCCGCGTACCCGCTCGACCGTTACGCCACGCCGAGTCTGGCGCTCGCGACGCTTCTCACCGACGACGGCCGCATGCTCGGCGCCTGTTCGCAGGCTGCCACAGACGACGCCGCGGCCCGGCGGTCACCGGTGTTCGCCTATGAGTTCGCCGAACCCACCGACTACGCGATCGGGGACTTCCCGTTCGGAGCGTCCCACGGCTCCGATCTGCCCTACCTCCTCGACGGCGCCTACCAGGGCTCGAATCCCCCGCCGCTCACGGGCGACCGGCGGATCCTCGCGGACCGGCTGATCGGCTTCTGGACCCGATTCGCCCGGACCGGCGCCCCTGGTCCTCAGTGGTCGGAGTACGGACGGGGGACCGTACTGTCCTTCCGCGCGGACCACATCGCCCCGGTGGACCTGTCGGCCGAGCATCAATGCGGGTTCTGGAGATCACACCGCTGAGCGGAGACCCCGGGCGGGCCCGGACAGCGGAGCGTGCGGAGCGGGAAGGGCCGCAGTCGGTGCTCTGTCTCAGGTCGGCCCCGGCGATCAAACGCCCAGCGCGAGGCCGACGACGAAGTGGCACCCGGCCCGCGAATCAGACGCCGAGAGGGAGGCGGACGATGAAGCGGCAGCCGGGGCCCGCGTTCGAGACGCCGATCTGGCCGGCGTGGGCCTCGACGATGCCGCGGGCGATGGCCAGGCCGAGGCCGGCCCCGCCGCCCGGCGTACGGGCGGCCTCGCCTCGGAAGGCGACGTCGAACAGGCGCGGCAGGTCCTCGTCCGGGATCCCGCCGCAGGCGTCGGACACCGCGACGTACGCCATGCCCTCCTCCGCGCCCGCCACGATCTCCACGCCGCCGTCCTCCGGCGTGTGCCGGATCGCGTTCACCACCAGGTTGCGCAGCGCCCGGCCGAGCTCGGCGGCGTCCACCTCCACGGGCAGGGCGCCCTGCGCCTGTCCGCGCAGCCGGACGCCCTTGGCCCGGGCCAGCGGCTCCGTCCCGGCGACCGTCTCCGACACCAGGTCGCCGAGGCCGACCCGCTGCCGCGAGAGACGCAGCGCCCCGGCGTGGATCCGCGACAGTTCGAACAGGTCGTCCACCATCGCGGTGAGCCGGTCGGTCTCCGCCCGGATCTGCGCGTGGTACTGGCGCACCGTCGCCCTGTCGGCCACCACCTCGTCCTCGAGGGCCTCCGCCATGGCCCGCAGCCCGGCCAGCGGCGTACGCAAGTCGTGGCTCACCCAGGCGACGAGTTCGCGGCGGCTGCTCTCCAAGGCGCGTTCGCGGGCACGGGCGGCGTCGAGGTTCTCGTAGGCGGTGGACAGTTCGGTGCCGAGCTCGGCGAGTTCGGCGGGCAGCCGTCGCTCCGGCGGGCGGAACCGTCCGCTCTCCCCCGCCCGCCGCACGGACACCAGCAGCGAACGCGTGCCGCCGATCAGCCGGTGGCCGAGCAGCAGGGACACCCCGAGCCCGACGAGCCCGCCGATCACGGTGACGGTCAGCGTGACGGAGCGGTCATGGTCGCTGATCAGCATCTTCAGCGTGATCGCCACGATGCCGGCGACCGTGGCCAGGACGGTGGCTGCCGAGACGACTGCCACCAAGGTGACGATGGAGCGCCCGCGCAGGGCGTACAGCGCCGAGACGCCGGCGGCGCCGACGAGCAGCGCGGCTCCGGCGGCGTACGCCACCACCTCGGCGAACGCGGTGAAAGGAATCATGTGAGCGGCTCGTATCGGTAGCCGACACCCCAGACGGTGAGGATCCGCCGGGGCGCGGTGGGGTCTTCTTCGATCTTCTCTCTCAGACGGCGGACGTGGACGGTGACCGTCGACGAGTCGCCGAACTCCCAGCCCCAGACCTTCTGGAGCAGGTCCATGCGGGTGAACGCCTGCCGCGGATGGCGCATCAGGAACGCCAGCAGGTCGAACTCGCGGGCGGTGAGGGAGATCTCCTCCCCGCCGAGCCGTACCTCATGGGCGGCGGCGTCCACGGTCAGGTCGCCGTCGGTGATCGTCTCACCGGTCGGCGCGAGTGCGCCGCGCGCCCTGCGCAGGACGGACTGCACGCGCAGGGCCAGCTCACGCGGGCTGAACGGCTTGGTGACATAGTCGTCCGCGCCCGTCTCCAGGCCGACGAGACGATCGGTCTCCTCACCCAGCGCGGTCAGCATGACGATCGGCACCGGCCAGCGCTCACGGAGCCGCCGACACACCTCCAGGCCGTCGATGCCGGGCAGCATGAGGTCCAGGACGACCAGGTCCGGAGGCTGTTCCTCGGCGGCGCGCAGCGCGGCGTGCCCGTCGGCGACGCAGACGACCTCGTGCCCGTCGCGTACGAGGTAGCGGGAGACGACGTCGGCGACGGTCGGATCGTCGTCGACCACGAGGACGCGGCCGGTCTCGGATCTCACCATGGCGACCTCGCCAGGGCCTGGATCACGAGGGCGGTGGCCACCTGCACGAGGAGCAGCGTACGGGCCGGTGGGCGGGCGACGGCGGGCGCGATCGTCATCCACGCGGCGTACGGGATCCAGATCCGCTCCACCTCGCCACGCGTGACCCCGGACAGGTCGAGGGCGACCATCCCGACGAACGCGGCGGCGACCGGCCACCCCAGCCGTCCCGTCCACACGGGAACGCCGGACCTCTCGGCGGCAACAGGCCCGCGACCCGCCCCACGCCACCGGCTCCTGGCGAGGGCGACCGCGTGTCCGAGCACGGTGGGCAGGGCCATGGCGGTCGCGGGACCGATCAGCAGCGCCAGCACGGACAGGTCACCGACGAGGAAGTAGGCGTACGGCCGGGCGCGCGCTCCACCGCCCGCCGCCCAGGCCATATGCGTCCCGGCGACGCCCGCGAACCACGAGAACCCGGCGAGCGTGAACGCGGCGGGCACGACCACGCACCCCGCGACCAGCGCGCCGAGAACCACTCGGGGCGGCCGCGTCAGGACGAGGACGGCGAGCGGCAGCGCGAACATCGGCAGCAGCCCGTAGCTCAGGTACGGCAGGGAACCGAGCAACAGCCCACCCGCGAACGCACACCCGAGCGCCACCCATCCCCGCGCGCCCGGCCCACGGTCCCCCGGCGTAGACCAGAGCTGTGGAAATCCTCGGGACGCGGAGTCCCCGGACGCTGAACGCGCGGGCACGGATTGCCCGGGCGCGGATCGCGCGGACCCGGAGTCCCCGGACATGGAATGCCCGGACACGGAGGCCCCAGACGCTGAACGCGCGGGTGCCGGTTCGTCGTGTGTGGTGGCCACGGGTTCGAATCCGTCCGGAGTGGGCCGCGTGGTGGCAACTGTGGCCAGGGCCACCGCCCAGGCTGCGACGCCGAGGAAGAAGGCGTCCATGCTGGTGGCGACCCAGAGGGCGGTGGGCGCGAGGACGACGAACGGCACCGCCCGGCGGGCCGCGTCGGCGTCGGCCAGCCTCCGTACGGTGACCGCGATCGCGACAGAGGCGGAGCTTCCGACGGTGATCACCAAGGCCGCCGCCCAGCCCGCGTCGCGCAGCCCCGCCCGCTGGAGCGCCCAGAGGATCAGGGTCGGCAGCGGCGGATGGCCCTTCACGTGCGTCGGGTACGCCTGCATCGCCGCCGCGAACCCGCGGAGCCAGCGCAGCGGATCGTCGCCGATGGTGTGCAGGCCCGCGAGGTACTCGGTCGGGGCGGTCAGCGGGTGGGCGAGGCCGTCGGGCAGTTGGAGGGCGACGGCCCACAGCGCCGATCCGAGCCACGCCGTCAGGAGCACGGTCCCCCACGGCAGCCGCCGGGCCGCCACCGGCAGGACCGCGACCGTGACCAGCCCCACGACCACCGCGGGCAGCAGCGGGCCGATCAGCAGCCGGCGGTCCGCGTGCAACGGCGGGAACCGGTCCACCGGGAGATGCCCGGTGCTCCGGAGGATCGCGCCGACCCCGAACCCGACCACGATGATCGCGCCCCAGACCGCGAGCGCCGCGCGGCGGTACACGACCGTGCGGCCGGTGAACCGTCCGGCCGCCCGGCCCGGCTCGCCCGAGGGACCGAAGGGGTCGGCGGAACGCTCTTCGCCGCCGGGTGACGTCACCGGCCCGCTGAAGCTGATCACATCTTCACAGTAGGGCTGACCAGTGGGGATGCGCCGTACACGTCATCACTCTGTAAGGGTTGGCCACGGATGATTCGGTTCGGCGTCCACCTGACACACCGGGACGCCGAGGTTGATCACGGGCGGACCTGCGACGGATCCCCGTCATCACTCCGTAAGGGTCGATCAGCGAGGTCCGGGCGTAGCGTCGCCGACATGATCGACGTCGTACTGCCCTGCCTCGACGAGGCAGCCGCACTGCCGTGGGTGCTGACGAGGATGCCCTGCGGTTATCGCCCGATCGTGGTCGACAACGGGTCCACCGACGGCTCGGCCGAGATCGCCGCGGAGCACGGTGCGCTGGTCGTCCCCGAGCAACGTCGTGGGTTCGGCGCCGCCTGCCACGCCGGGCTGCTGGCCGCGAGCGCCGAGATCGTCTGCTTCATGGACGCGGACGCGTCCCTCGACCCCGCCGACCTGCCCAAGGTCGTCGGCCTCCTCACCGGTAGCGACAACCAGCCACCCGACGGCACCGCCGCGAGCAGGGATGCTCTCGACCGCGGGCCGTGGGATCGGGCCACCATGAGGGCGAGCGCTCCGGACCGCGCGTCCGGGGCCGATCTCGCGCTCGGCCGGCGGCGTCCGGTTTCGCTCCGCGCCTGGCCGCCGCATGCCCGGCTCGGCAACGCCGTCGTCGCGCGCCGCGCCGGTCTGCGCGACCTCGGACCGATGCGGGCGGCGCGGCGGGCGCGCCTGCTGGACCTGGAGCTGACCGACCGGCGGTCCGGATACCCGCTGGAGATGGTGCTGCGGGCCCGCGCCGCAGGGTGGCGCATCGTCGAGACGGACGTCGCCTACCACCCGCGGACCGGCCGTTCCAAGGTCACCGGCACCGTACGGGGAACGCTGAGGGCGATCCAGGACATGCGACGCGTGCTGGAGACGGTATGACGGCCCTTGAGGCGGAAGACGACCTGGCCGCAGGTAGCTCGACGACGCTGCTGGTCATCGCCAAGGAACCGGTGCCCGGCCGGGTCAAGACGCGGCTCACACCCCCGTACACGCCCGAACAGGCGGCCTCGCTCGCGGAGGCCGCGCTGGCCGACACTCTCGCCGCCGTCGCCGCGACCCCGGCGGCGCGGCGCGTGCTGGTCCTCGCCGGGCGTCCGGGGCCATGGCTGCCGGAGGGGTTCGAGGTGATCCCACAGCGGGGCGGTGGCCTGGATGAGAGGCTCGCGAACGCCTTCACCGACGCCGGCGGCGCCGCGGTCCTGGTCGGCATGGACACGCCCCAGGTCACTCCCGCCGCGCTCACCCGGGCGGCACGGTGTCTGGACGACGGGGACGCGGTCTTCGGACCGGCCGCCGACGGCGGCTTCTGGCTGATCGGTTTGCGCGAGCCCGATCCCCGGCTGTTCCTCGGCGTGCCGATGTCCCGCCCGGACACGGGGGCGCACCAGCGCGCTCGGCTGCGCGGCATGCGCGTCACCACGCTCGACACGCTGACCGACGTCGACACCGCCGCCGACGCCGTACGAGTGGCGGCGCAGGCCCCCGGAACACGCTTCGCGGCCACACTTGCCGCCCTGGCCGTACCGAGCCCGGGGCGCGGCCTGCCGTGCACCCCTCCTCCCGACCGGAACGACCAGCCGGACAAGCGTCGCCCCGGCCGAGCGGACGGGGAAGAACGAGGCGACACCCAGGCGCCCGCGAGCCTCCCGAACGACCGCCCGAACGAAGACAGCCCGGCTCGCGCCGACCGTACGGGCGGTCGGATGGGTGGGCGGTTCCCGGCTTCCGTGAGGCCCGCGGCCCCGTCGAGTCGTTCGATGGAGGAGGCAGCGCGGTGATCGGCGGGTTGTACGAGGGCTCGCTCGCAGGGTTCGGGGCAGTGGAGATCGAGCACGTCGGCGGGCGGCGGGAACGCCTGCCGGTGGACCAGTGGTGCGGTGGACGGCCGGGCGATGACGCGCTGCTGGACCGCTGCGCCGGGCCGACGCTCGACGTGGGGTCCGGCCCCGGGCGGCTCACCGTCGCACTCGCCGAGCGCGGCCTGCCGGCGCTCGGCATCGACGTCACTCCGTACGCCGTGGAGATGACGCGCGCGGCGGGCGGGCTGGCGCTGGTCCGCGACGTGTTCGACCACCTCCCGGGCACCGGTCGCTGGGAGACGGTGCTGCTGGCCGACGGCAACATCGGCATCGGAGGCGACCCGGTGGTGCTGCTGCACCGTGTCGAGGCGCTCCTGCACCGGGGCGGCCGGGCCGTCGTCGAGCTGCATTCGGTGACGCGCACCGAGTGGATACGGCTGCGCGACGGGCGGCGGGCGAGCGGCTGGTTCCGCTGGGCGCACGTCGGCCGGGACGCGATCGGCGGGTACGCGGAGCAGGCCGGGCTACGCGTCGCCGAGGTCTGGACGGAGGCTGAGCGATGGTTCGCGGACCTCGCCCCGACCGGCTGATCGCCGCGTCCCGCCGGTTTGGCGCCTTCCGCCGGTCCGCCGCGTCCCGTCAGTTCGGCACGTTCCGCCGGTTCGCCGCGTCCCGCCGGGTCGCCGCGTCCCGCCAGTTCGCCGCGTTCCGTCAGCTCGGGGCTTCCCGTCTGTTCGGGGCGTTCCGGCGGTTCGGGGGCCGGGCGGGCGATGAGCGTACCGCCGCGTGGCTCGGTATCGGGCTCGGCGTGAGCTTCACCGTGGCGTTCGTTACCGGCCTGATCAGTCACTTTATGCAGCATCCGCCGGGTTGGGCGGTCTGGCCGTCCCGGCCGGTCGGTCTTTACCGGCTCACTCAGGGACTGCACGTGATCGGCGGCCTGGCCACGATCCCGCTGCTGCTCGCCAAGCTGTGGACGGTCTATCCGAAGCTGTGGCAGTGGCCGCCGGTGCGTTCGGCCGGGCACGCGATCGAACGGGCGCTGGTCCTCCCGTTGGTCGCCGGTGCGTTGTTCCAGCTGGTGACCGGGCTGTTCAACATCGCGTACTTCTATCCGTTCCCGTTCTTCTTCCCTGCGGCGCACTACTGGACGGCGTACATCGTCTACGGTGCGCTCCTCATCCACGTCGCGAACCAGTGGGCCAAGGTGCGGGGCCTGTGGGGCACCAAGGGGCCGGCCGCCCGTCCGGTGGGGCCGTCCCGCCGGGGCGTTCTCGCCACCGTGGCGGGGGCGTGCGGCCTGGTCGGGCTGGTGACCGTCGGGGAGACGTTCACGCCGCTCGGCGGGCTGGCGTTGCTGGCACCGCGCCGGCCGGGGGTGGGACCGCAACGTCTGCCGGTGAACAAGACCGCGGCGGCCGCCGGCGTCACCCGGGATCCGGCCTGGCGGCTCGCCGTCACCGGTGACGTGGCGCGCGAGCTGTCCCTCTCCCTCGCCGATCTGCGGGCCATGCCCCGCCACGTCGTACGGCTGCCGATCGCCTGTGTCGAGGGCTGGAGCGCGGAGGCGACCTGGGCGGGCGTCCGGCTCCGTGACGTCCTCCACGCGGCGGGCGTCGGCGCGGACGCCCACGTACGGGTGGAGTCGCTGGAGGCGCGGGGGCGATATCGGACTTCGGAGGTGGATCCTCCGCACTGGCACGACGAGCTCACGCTCCTCGCCCTGGATCTGAACGGCGAGCCGCTGTCGCTCGATCACGGGTACCCGTGCCGCCTGATCGCGCCCGACCGTCCCGGCGTGCTGCAGACCAAGTGGATCGCCCGGCTGGTGGTGAGCCGGTCATGAAGGGCCGTCTCGTCGTCTACGGCCTCGGCGCGGCGCTGATCGGCGTCGGCGGCGTCGGGCTGCTCGCCGACGCCGCCGACACCCACCCGGTGGGCTGGCTCGTCTGGTTCGTGGCCTCGGCCCTCGCCCACGACCTGCTGCTGGCCCCGATACTGCTGGCGACTGCGGCGCTGACGGGACGGATCCCTGAGCCGTACCGCGGGCCCGTCCGGGTCTCGCTGGTCCTCGCGGGCTCGGTCTCGGCCGTGGCGCTGCCGATGGTCCTCGGACTCGGCCGCCAGGCCGGTAATCCGTCGCGGCTGCCCCAGGCGTACGGCGTCCACCTGGCGGTCGTCGTGGGCGTGATCGGCCTGGCGGGCGCCGTCGTCACGGTGGTCCGGCTCAGGCGAGGACGCTCCCGCCGTCCACGGTGAGGACGGTTCCGGTGCCGAACGGCTCCGTCATGAGGAACACGTACGCCCGCGCGATGTCCTCGACCTCGCCGACCCGCCCGGCCGGAATCGCGCCGCCGACCTCGGCGTACATCCGCTCGCGGTCCGCCTCGCCCATCCCGGACCACAGCGGGGACCGTACGACGCCGGGTGACACGGCGTTCACCCTGATCGGTGCCAGCTCGACGGCCAGGGCCTTGGTCAGCGATTCCATGGCGCCGCAGATGCTCGCCGCGACCGCCCAACCAGGGCCCGGCCGGTCCTTCGCCACGCCGGTGGTGAGAGTGATCGAACCGTCCTTGCGCAGGTGCGGCACCGCGGCGCGGACCGCCGCCAGGGCGCCGAAGTAGCGCAGTGTGAAGAAGTTCCGGGCCGCGTCCAGGTCGAGCGTGTCCAGCGGCATCAGCGTCAGTGGCTCGCCGGCGCTGTACACCAGGTGGTCGAACTCGCCGAGCTCGTCGAACAGCGCGGCCACCGCCCGCGTGTCGGCGAGGTCGACGACGCGGCCGTCGGAGCCGTCCGGCAGCCGGGTGAGCGCGCGATCGACGCTGCTCTGCCTGCTGGAGGCGACGGTGACCACGGCGCCCTGCCGGGAGGCCGCCTCCGCGGTGGCCAGTCCGATGCCCGAAGTGCCGCCGAGTACGACGACGCGTTGACCCTGCAGATCCATGATGCGGTCCTTCGCAGACGGGATTGCCGACCCCTCCACGATGTCGCCGTACCGCCGCCGGCGTCCAAGACCTCCTGCCGCGTCTGTAATACCCTCGAGGTATCAGGTAGCCGAGGAGGCGCTGGTGGACGTCGACCTACGGAAGCTGCGTTACTTCGTCGCGGTGGCCGAACGGCTGCACTTCGGGCGGGCGGCCGAGGCCCTCCACATCGCGCAGCCCGTACTGTCCCGCCAGATCAGGGCGCTCGAGGAGGAGCTGAAGGCCCAGCTGTTCGTGCGCAGCAAGCGGGCCACCGAGCTCACCCCCGCGGGCGAGCAACTGCTCGCGGACGCCCGTCCCCTGCTGGCCTCGGCGGAGGCGCTGCGCCGCCGCGTCGCGCGCGCCGCCCGCGGCGCCGACGCCTTCGTCGTCGGGTTCATGCCCGGGCTGATCGTCACTCCGGCGGTCCGGGCACTGCGCGAGCGCCACCCCGGGCTGGCCGTGGAGGTCGTGCGTACGACCTGGGACGACCAGATCGAGGTCATCCGCGACGGCCGGGTCGACATCGGGTACGTGCGCCTGCCGGTCGACCAGCGCGGGCTGCGCATCCGGCCGTTGCTCACCGAGCCGCGCGTCGCCGTACTGCCCGCCGACCACCGCCTCGCGGGCAAGGACGTCATCGGCATCGCCGACCTCGCCGACGAACACCTCCTCCAGGACCCCGACGCCGTTCCCGAGTGGCGCGACCTCGCCACCGAGCTCCGGCGTCCGGGCGGGCGGCGCCCGGAGCCGACGTTCCACGCCGTGGAGGAGAAGCTCGAACACGTGGCCGCGGGGCACGGCATCGTCGTCCTGCCGCTGTCGGTGGTGACCTTCTACACCCGGCCGGACGTCACGTACGTTCCGATCGCCGACATCCCGCCGAACCAGGTCTGCCTGGCCTGGGACAGCGCCCGTCGAACCCCGCTGATCGCCGAGTTCGCCGCCATCGCCGCGGACGCGCAGGGCGACGCCGCCTCGCCGCCGGCGTAAGGCGAAGCCGCCCCATCATCGGAGCCGCAAGGCGAAGCCGCCCCGTCACCGCAGCCGCGAGGCAGTGCCGCTTCGTCGCCGGAGTAAGGCGACGCCGCCCCGTCGCCGGAGCAGCGCGCCGGCGTGCACCGCATGATCCACTCCGCAGTCGACCCGGGCACTGCCCCGCAACCGGCCTCCGGCCCGGTCACCTGCCGAACCCGCCGTCGAAGCTCACGACGTCCGCGTCGGTCTGCTCGGCCAGGTAGGTGAGCGCGTGTAGGCGGCGCCGGCCCGCGCCCGGACCGCCCGCCTGCGGGGCGGCATCGACCCTGACCGGGCCACCGCCCCACTGCGAGACGAGATCAGTGGAACTGCGGGACGATCAGATAGATGCCGTAGCCGACGATCACCGCGCAGGCGAGGAAGCACAGTCCCGCCGCCGCTGTCGCCAGCGTCGTGTTGCCGCCCTGGCCGTGGTGGGCACCCTCAGGCGAACGTGCCGTCCACGCGAGGATGCCGACCGCGAAGATCACTACGATCGCCACCCCGACGGCGAAGGAGACCGCGGCCACCTCGCCGAGGGCGTTCCACTTGATGTTCATCGTGTACTCCCTCTCAGGCGGCGGAGGCCTGCGGAGGCGGCAGGACCGTCGTCGACCGCTGCTCGTTCACGTTGCCGGCGTGCACCGGGTTCCGCCGCGAGATCACGTAGATCGCGACCGCCACGGCGACCGCCGCGAGGAAGACCACGGAGATCCCCACGGTGCCCTGCTCGGCCACTGCCGCGGCGACCCCGCCGACCGCCGCCGCGGCGGGCAGCGTGAACACCCATGCCAGCACCATCCGGCCCGCGACGCTCCAGCGCACCTCCGCGAGCCGGCGGCCGACCCCCGCACCGAGGATCGCGCCGGAGCAGACCTGCGTCGTGGACAGCGCGAACCCGAGGTGGGACGAGGCCAGGATGACCGTGGTGGCGGAGGTCTCGGCCGCGAAGCCCTGCGGCGACTCGATGTCGGTGAGCCCCTTGCCCATCGTCCGGATGATCCGCCAGCCGCCGATGTACGTCCCGAGCGCGATCGCCAGGCCGGCCATCAGGACGACCCACCACGGCGGGCCGGCGCCGTGCGACAGGATGCCCGCGGAGATCAGTGTGAGGGTGATGACGCCCATGGTCTTCTGCGCGTCGTTGGTCCCGTGCGCCAGTGACACGAGCGAGGCCGAGGCGATCTGCCCGCCCTTGAACCCTCGGCCGACCTTGCCCCGGTCCCCCCGGGACGTGATCACGTACGCCAGGTAGGTGGCCGTCATCGCGACCACGCCCGCGATCAGCGGCGAGGCGAGCGCCGGGATGACGACCTTCTCCATCACCGTGTCGAAGTGCACGCCCTTGACCCCGGCGCCCACCCACGTCGCGCCGATGAGGCCGCCGAACAGCGCGTGGGATGAGCTCGACGGCAGGCCGAGCAGCCAGGTCACGAGGTTCCACACGATGGCGCCGACCAGGCCCGCGAAGATCATCGACGGTTTGACGAGGGAGTCGTTGACGATCCCGCCGGAGATGGTCTTCGCGACCTCCGTGGACAGGAACGCGCCGACCAGGTTGAGCGCCCCCGAGATCGCCACCGCGATGCGGGGAGGCAGTGCGCCGGTCGCGATGGACGTCGCCATCGCGTTCGCGGTGTCGTGGAAGCCGTTGGTGAAGTCGAACGCCAGGGCCGTGATCACGACGGCCACGACCAGAAACGACCAGTTGCCCATAGATCCCGCAATCTGTGCGGCGACGGCGTTTATCCCCAAAATCCTATTTTGGCGCTCTTAACAGAGAGTGAACCAAGTGCAACGGTCACGTTCGGCCTCGGCAATGTCACCGCATCGCGGCGGGGACGCCCGAGACGTCCCCGCCGCCCGCGTCAGAACTCGACGACATCGCCCGGCGAGAGCCGGTCGTACGCGGCGCCGGTGCCCGGACCGTTCTCGCCGAGAAGGCCGTTCACGACCGTCTTGCCGACCTCGCTGAGGATCTCGTCGTGCACGGAGAAGGCGCGGGCCGGCTTGACGGAGCGGACGTAGTCGATGGCCTCGGCGGGCTTCTGCCAGGGCCCGCTGATCGGCACCATGAGGGTGTCAACCGCCCGCTCCGGCGCGGTAAAGGCATCACCAGGATGGAAGATCTTCCCGTCGACGAGGAACCCGACGTTGCCGATGCGAGGGATGTCCGGGTGGATGACCGCGTGCCACTCCCCGTACACCTCCACGCCGATGCCGTCGATGTCGAAGGCGTCACCGTGACCGACGGCCGTGACCCGGCCGCCCAGCCCCTCGAGCTTGGCGGCGGTGGCGCCGTTGGTCCAGACGCGGAGCCCCGGCGACGCGTCGAGCGCGGCGCGGAGCGCGCCCTCGTCGAAGTGGTCGAAGTGCTCGTGGGTGATGAGCACCGCGTCGGCGCCCTCCAGCGCTCCCGGCCCGGTCAGGCCGCCGGGATCCACCACCAGCGTCGTACCGTCCTTCTCCAGTCTGATGCAGGCGTGTCCCAGCTTCGTGAGCCTCATGTCCGACGTCCCTTCACTCCGAATTTGTACAGCTTTGCTGTATATCTCCGCCGAATATACAGCAAGGCTGTAGATTCCCGGTGTGAGCGAAGTGGACGTCGACGAGATCGCCCGCGAACTACGGCTGGTCGTCGGACGGCTGGTGCGGCGCGCCCGCGACCGGACGGACCTGCCCGCCGCCCAGGCGGCCGTCCTGGGCCACCTCGACCGGGAAGGCCCCATGAGCACGAGCGAACTGGCCGACCGGCAGCACGTCCGGCACCAGTCGATGGCGCGTACCGTCGGGCAGCTCATCGCCCTCGACCTGATCTCCTCCGGGCCGCATGCGCACGACCGCCGCAAGAATCTGCTCACCATCACCGACGCGGGACGCGCCGCGCTGCAGAGTCAGCGGACCAGGAGGGCCGACTGGCTGGCCGAGGCGATCAGCGGTGAACTCAGCCCCGAAGAACAGCACGCCCTGGCCCGCGCGGTCCCCCTCCTGGGTCGGCTCGCGGACCACTGAACGGGCCTGGACGACGTACGGGCCCGGGACGTGGGTCCCGGGCCCGTACGGAGAATCAACCGGCGCGGCCGAATGACCGGCCAGTGCGATCGACCAGCGAACGATCGATGCCTGGCGGTCAGTACCGACCTGGCCGGTCAGTGAACGATCGGGCGGCGTGATCGGTCTGTGGGTGACCGTCCCGCGCGGCCGATCAGCGGACGCTCAGCCGACGCGGAGGTAGACGCCGTCGCCGGTCGGGTCGTCGGGGTCGCCCTGGGGGAACGAGCCGCCGGCCGACCAGACGGTCTTCGTGCCGGGGCGGGTCTCCAGCGTGGACAGGTTGACGTCGTGCCCGGCCGGGCGCGGCGCGGCAGCGGAGGCGAGCGTGTCGCCCGTGGCGTGGATGAACGCCGGGTTCCACGCGCCCTGCAGGATCCACGCGCCGCCCGATCCGTCGGCGGCCACCTTGGTGTAGCCGACGCCCTTCGTCGCGACGAACGTCTTGGCCTTCGTGCCGGTCAGCCGAAGCGCGAGCGGCTTGTAGCAGGTGTCGTCGCCATCCTCGCCGCACTCCCACGACTGCGAGCCGACCGCCCAGACGTTCTTGCCCGAGACGGCGACGTCCATGAAGGAGGTGGTCGCGTCGTCAGTCTGCTTGGGCAGGGTGACGGTCTTGGCGACCTTCCACGACTTGCCGTTCCAGTGGATGACCGCGGCCTTGGCGGCGCCGATGGCACCGGCCGCCCAGATGTTCTTGGCGGACACCGCCTGGATGGAGCCGACGTTCGCCGGCAGTTTCACGGTCGCCCACTTCTTGCCGTTCCAGTGCCGCGCCGTGGTGCCGTTGACCGCCCAGACGTCGGAGGAGCTGATCGCCTCGGCGTCGGTCGCGTGGAAGCGGCCGGTGAACTTCGACAGCGTCCACTTCTTGCCGTTCCACCGCACGATCGAGCCGTCTTCGCCGAACGCCCAGACGTTCTTGCTCGACGACGCGTCGACGACCTTGAGCGGCATCGACCAGCTCGCGGGCAGCTTCACGTCCTTCCAGGTCGCCCCCGACAGATGCTGGACGAGCGGCCGGTACTTCCCGCTGACGGTCCGCTGGCCCACGGCCCAGGCGCTGCCGCTGGACGCGACCGTCACGTCGTTGATGAGATCGTCACCCGGCAGCTTCGTGGTCTGGGTGACCCGCCAGGCCGGAGTCGCCGCGTGCGCCGTTCCGGCGCCGAGTCCGAAGGCCAGCGCCGCCGCGCCGGCCCCCATCAGCATTCGTCGCATCTTCACCCTTTCGGTGAACCGCTCAGTGAGATTCGGTGAGGGACGCTCGGCGCTCAGCGCACCGCCGACTCAGCTCAGGCGAACGTCGTGAGATCGCAGGGTGGGTTCGAGGCGGCGTGCCCGCTCTTGCCGTAAGCGTCCCTTCGCTGAAAGGACGCCGGACATGATCGTCCGGTTCACGCGATCGTCACTTTCCGGGGATTTCGCCTCTATCGCGACGAACCGGGCTCCTCGCCGGGGAAGCCGGCAGCCGTTCGACGACGTACGGGCCCGGGACGTGGGTCCCGGGCCCGTACGGAGAATCGGCCGGTGCGGCCGGTCGGCGGATGGTCAGCCGGCGCGGAGGTAGATTCCCTTACCGATCGGGTCGTCCGGGTCGCCCTGCGGGTACGATCCGCCGGCCGACCAAACGGTCTTCGTTCCCGTCGGGTTCTTCAGCGTGGTCAGGTTGACGTCGTAGCCGGCCGGGCGTGGCGCGGTCGCGGAGGCGAGCGTGTCGCCCGTGGCGTGGACGAACGTGGGGTTCCACGCGCCCTGCAGGATCCACGCGCCGCCCGACCCGTCGGCGGCCACCTTGGTGTAGCCGACGCCCTTCGTCGCGACGAACGTCTTCGCCTTGGTCCCGGTCAGCCGAAGCGCGAGCGGCTTGTAGCAGGTGTCGTCGCCGTCCACACCGCACTCCCACGACTGCGAGCCGACCGCCCAGACGCTCTTGCCCGAGACGGCGACGTCCATGAAGGAGGTGGTCGCGTCGTCACTCGGTTTGGGCAGGGTGACGGTCTTGGCGACCTTCCACGACTTGCCGTTCCACTGGATCACCGCGGCCTTGGTCATGCCGATGGAACCGGCCGCCCAGATGTTCTTGGCGGACACCGCGTGAATGGAGCCGACCTGGGCGGGCAGCTTGACGCTCGCCCACTTCTTGCCGTTCCAGTGCCGGGCCGCCGTCGTGCCGTTGACCGCCCACACGTCGGAGGCACTGATCGCCGCGGCGTCCGTCGGGTGGAAGCCCCCGCTGAACTTCGCCGACGACCACTTCTTGCCGTTCCAGTGCACGATCGAGCCGTCTTCGCCGAACGCCCAGACGTTCTTGCTCGACGACGCGTCGACGATCTTCAACGTCATCTTCCACGTCGCGGGCAGCTTCACGTCCTTCCAGGTCGTCCCGGAGAGGTGCTGGACGATCGGGATGGTCTTCCCCGCGGTGGTCCGCCCGCCGACGGCCCAGGCGCTCCCGGTGGGCGCGATCGCCAGGTCGTCGATTCCGTAGTGATTCATTAGCTGGGTGATCCGCCAGGCCGGAGTCGCCGCATGCGCCGTACCGACGCCAAGTCCGAGGGCCAGCGCCGCCGCGCTGGCCCCCACGAGCATTCGTCGCATCTTCACCCTTTCGGTGAACCGCTCAGTGAGATTCGGTAAGGGACGCTCGGCGCTCACCGCGGCGCACCGCCGACTCAGCTCAGGCGAACGTCTTGAGATCGCAGGCTCCGAGGCGGCGCGCTTTCCGTAAGCGTCCCTTCATAAAGGAGACGCCGGACATGATCGACTGGTTCACGCGATCGTCACTTTCCGGGATTTTGGCCTCTATCGAAATGAACCGGTCTCCCCGTCGGGGAACTCCGCCAGTAGCCGTTCCGCCGCCTCGCGGACTCCCGGGTCGGCGTCCTCCAGCAGCTCGGCCACCAGGGGGAGACACTCCTCGATCGTCGAGCGGACGTGCTCGGCCCACGGCGCGGCGTCCTCATCCGCCGGTGCGGCGGCGGCCCGCACGATCTCCGTCAGCAGGGCCAGCAGAGGACGCCGGACGCGGTTGTCCGGGTCTGCCGCGAGCATCACGAGGTACGGGCCGGCCGCGACGGTCACCGGGAAGACCGTCCCTTCCTGGCACAGGGTGGCGCGCAGGTCGGGCAGTGCCGCCTCGGCGGTCGCCGGATCGGCGGACGCCGCGGCGAGGATCCGGTCCGGGAACCCGGCGGCCGGCCCCGCGCCCCCTCCAGCCGTTCCCAGGCGAACCGGTCCAGCAGTTCCGTCAGCTCCCGCTGCGGCCACAGGAGATCGACGTCGAGCCGTACGGTGGCGCTCTCCGTCGAACCACCGACGGTGAGGGTCCCTCCCGGATCCAGCCTCAGCATCTCGATGCCGGACCCGAGGCTCAAGGTCGCGTCGAGGCCGGAGCCCATGTCCCACAGGCGTACCGTCCCGGTGCGCCACGCCGCCGCGATGGCGGGTCCGGTGGGCAGGCGCTCGGCGCTCACCGCGACCACCGGCCCGCTCTGACTCCCGATCCCGGCCGGCCCCCAGTCACCGTCCTCGGGCAGCCACAACTTCACGAGCCCGGTCTCGTCCCCGCTCACCACCGTGACGCCGAAGCCCTCGAACCGCCGGCAGGCGATCGCCGTCACCCCCGCGTCGTGGGCCGTACGGACGAGCGGGCCCGCCAGGTCCGCCTCCGCGGGCGCGCCTTCCGCACCGGCGTCCGGCGCGGAGTCGGCCGGCGCCCCTTCGCCCAGAGCCGGGTCCTCCGGAGCCGGCTCGACCGTTCCAGCGGCGCCCGAAGCCGAGCCGTCTGAAGCCTCGTCGCCCGAAGCCGAGCCGTCTGAAGCCTCGTCGCCCGAAGGCGCATCGTCCGAAACCCGTACGCCCGAAGCCCCGTCGCCCGGAGCCGCGTCGCACGCATCGCCCGGACCCGGTACGCCCGGAGCCGCGTCATCTGGAGCCGGGTCGTCCGTGCCAGAGGCGTCCGGACGGGTGGTCGGCCAGAGGTACAGGCCGCCTGCCTCGTCCCCCGCCGCTACGCCGGCGTCCGGGTCCACGGTCCAGGCGGTGAGGCCCGCCGGTCGGCCCGGCGCCGCGCAGGGGTGCCGGAAGTTCGGGCTCGGCGGGCGGCGGCGGCCGGTCGGAGACGGCCTCCACGGTCCACCGCCCGTCGGGATCGGATAGTCCCGGGCGCAGCGACAGCGGTTCGGGGGCGGGCGGCTCCGCGCTGTCCTGAGGATCCGGTGCGTCGGCCGGAGGGGACTCGATTTCGTCGCTCCAGTCGACGCCGAGCGTACGGGCGAGGTCCGCCAGGGCCGTACGGGTCCGGGCGTGCACCATGAAGGGGAAGTCGACGTATCCCCCGTCGTCGAGGTAGACGATCGCGTCGGGGGCGCCGTAGGCGACGGTCCGGCTGCCGAGTTCGCGCCAGGGCAGCAGGCCCAGCTCCGGGAAGGTCCGCCGGATCCGGTCCTCGAGCTCGGGCGCCGCCTCGTACAGGCGCACGCTCCAGCCGAAGTGCGCGGGCAGCCGCATCACGGCCAGTTGCAGGAAGAACTCCGAGATCGACCGGGACTGCATCACCCAGCCGCCCTCGACGCTGACCAGCACCTTCGGGTCGGCGAGCGCGGCGTCGGCGGCGGGGTACCCCCATTCGTTGCAGTACTCGTACTCCGCCTTGAACACGCAGACCCGGTGGTCGTCGTCCGGCCCGACGAACGGGTTGTCCGGCGGCAGCCCGTCCGAGACGCCGTAGCCGGTGGGGTCGGGGCGCACCGTCGGCGGCCACACCGGATTCGTCCAGTACAGGCGCGGCTGGTAGGTGAAGGAGTTGAACGGCAGGTCCCACCACTCGTCCAGCGCCGCGGGGATCGGCAGTGCCAGGTCGACGTCGGCGAACGCGTCGTCCTCCTCGCCGGTCGACTCGGCCTTGAGGCGGCGGACGTACGCGCGGTGCTCGTCCTCCGACCAGCGCGGCCAGCGAGGTTCGCCGCCGGGCGGTTCGTATCCCCACTCCTCCTGGAACGTCCGCAGCAGTTCCCAGCGCGGGCCGGTGTCCGCCAGGTGCGCGGCGAACTCGTCGGGGGTCATGCGCCCGCGGTCGTCCCACGTCGGCATCACCCGCCGCAGCCGATCGATGAACCGTCCGTAATCGATGATCTCCGACACGGCGGTCAGCGTAGGGCATGATCTGGGGCTTTACCGTCTATGGGACTTTCGGCCCTAGTGTCGCCCGTTGCCGTCCAGCGACCATTCTCTTACCAGGCGGAGATCGGGCCGATACGGCCGCTCAGCGCCGCGCCGGGGGGGCGGGGCGTGCTCCGTCGCTTCTGATCCGGGGACATTCATGGCAGGAAAGCCGCTGGCCTATCCGCCTACTTCAGGTTGGATCATGGCCATACCGGAAGGCTGGCAGCGCCTCGCACCGGCGCTCAGAACGATCGTGCGGGTACGTCCGGGGGCGGCTCCCGTCGTCTCGGTCCACGGCGAGCTGGACATCGCCTGCGCGAGCGCCTTCGAAGACCTCGTGCTCGAGGTGATCATCCGGCACGGGCCCGATGTCGTCATCGATGCGTCCGGTCTGTCGTTCTGCGACGCGCGCGGACTCGGCGCGCTGGTGCGCTGCGCCAACGAGGCCCGCCGATCGGGCGGGCGGCTCACGCTGGCCGATCCGGACCGCCGGCTCGCCGGCTGCTGCGGATCGTCCACCTCCACCACCTTATGTGACCGACATCACATCTACCGGAGGTTTACCCGGAAGCACGCAATCGCGCCGAAACACCGGTGTGGCTCGGATGTCGCGGCCCGCTGTTCGACATTGTCGACAGCGGGCCGTTGACGTGCCTGAACACGTCTCTTAACGTCACGGGAACGCCTGCTGGAGAGCCGGACCCCGGATCCCGGAGCCTCCGAGAACAGAAGATCGTCGGCCGTCCGCACATGTCCCCGGCGGCCGAATCCCTGATCGCCCCTTCCCCCCGGTTTCCGGGCGGGGTGCGTCCCCCCGGCACCCCGCCCGCGAGCCTTCCCCGCGATCACCGCAGGCCTGCCCCTTCCCCCTGCTTACGGGCGGGGTGCTCCCCCCGCACCCCGCCCGTGACGCTTTTTCAGCTGAACAGGTAGTGACCGCAGTTCGGCCACTGACCCTGCCAGCGGCCGTTCACCCGGTTGTAGAGGAGTTGCGCCCGGTAGGTCTGCTCGGCCGCGGACGCGTCGCTGGGCAGTCCCGAGCCGCCGACCGTCGCCCAGCTCTGCCGGTTGAACTGGTAGAGCCCGTAGTAGCCGGCCGGGTTCACCGCCCTGGGGTTGCCGCCCGACTCGCACTTGGCCAGCCCCGCCCAGTTGAGCCGGGCCGCCGAGCCGGTGCCGGCCCCCTGGGGGCCGAGCGAGACGATCTGCGACACAGGCTTGCGCTTGATCTTCTGGTCGATGACGGCCTCGACCTTCTTGCCGTGCCGCTTCACGTACGCGGTCGTCACGAGCTTGAGGCCGGAGCGGCCCTCCCGGGTCACCTTGCGGCTGAAGGGAGGAAGCTTGCTGTCCTTCTTCTCGACCGTCGACGCCGGGATCGCGACCTTCTTGGTCTTCGGCGCGGACAGGAGCCGCAGCACCTTGATCGTGGCGGTCGGGGCTTCGTCCGCGGCGGGCGTGACCAGGTCGTACTTGCCGAGCTGGATTTTCAGCTGGGTGAGCACCTCCCGGACGGTGCCCGCCGTCGTCATGGTCTCGGCGCTCTTCTTGCGATCGATGAAGACGACCACCTTGTGCGGGGTGACCGTGGGACTCACCGCCACGTCGCGCGGCGCGACCGCCCCGGCGTCCTTCTTGTCGCCCGCCTTGGAACCACTGCCACAGGCCGAAGCGGTGATCGCGAGCATCGTCAAGCCGGCGACCACAAGGTAACGGCGCACATTTCCTCCGTATCTGCAGCCCCCCGTATCAGGGCAGACCATAGCGGAGCCAAATGGCCTCATTCGCATCAACGGCAGAATTTCGCACCATCTCGGCGCGCCTTACGCAACGTGCCGGGGTCGCGACGGCCACCGCCGCCTCGAAGGACCACCTGATCAACGCGGTGTTCCGGCGGCGGCCGAGCGCGCTCCCGCGGCTCCAGGCCACGCCGCGCTCCAAGAGATCGCGCCGCTCGTCCCCGACGAACTAGAGGATCAAGGACAGGGCGAGGATGAGGCCGAAGGCGACGACAGAGATGATCGTCTCCATCACCGACCAGGTCTTGACGGTCTGGCCGACGGTCAGCCCGAAGTACTCCTTGACCAGCCAGAACCCGGCGTCGTTCACGTGGCTGAAGAACAGCGACCCGGCTCCCACCGCCAGCACCAGCAGGGCGACGTGGGACGTGGACATCCCGGCCGTCAGCGGCGCGACCAGGCCGGCCGCCGACACGGTGGCGACGGTCGCCGAGCCGGTCGCGAGCCGGATGGCGACCGCGATCAGCCAGCCCAGGACGAGCGCGGGGATCGACCAGTACTTGGAGAAGTCGACGATCATCTGACCGACGCCGATGTCGATGAGGGTCTGCTTGAAACCACCGCCCGCGCTGACGATCAGAAGGACGCCGGCGATCGGGGCGAGGGAGTTCTCCACCACCGACGACAGCCGCTCGCGGGGACCAGCCAGGGTGACCGGCCGGGGTGACCGGCCGGGGTGACCGGCCGGGGTGACCGGCCGGGCGCGGTGCGTTACAGGAGGATGGCCGCGCGGCCCATCGCGGACGATCACGATCTGTGACAGAGTGACTACAGTCACCCCCTACGGAGGTCGCGATGCGCGGACTGCCGCTTGCCGCACGGGCCTATGCCGGCGGCGTCATCGCCTTGGCGTTCGGCGTCATCGCCACGTCCTCGTTAACGGGCCTGTGCTGGCCCAGGCTCGCCATCCTCGCCGCGCTGTTCCTGGTCACCGAGTCGTCGGCGGCGACGCTGACGATCAAACGCGCCCGCGTGTCGATGAGCTTCTCGGCGGGCCTGGCCGCCGTGGTGCTGGCCGGCCCGGTCGGCGCGACGCTGATCGGCGCCACGGCGATGCTCACCGGCCGACGCGACATCGGCCTGGTCAAACGGCTCTTCAACGCCGCGCAGTACGCCCTGAGCGGGTACGCCGCGGGCGCGGTCTTCCTGTGCCTCGGCGGCCACACCTACCGCTGGGGCGAGGCCGACTGGACCCGGCACGTGCTCGGCCCGTTCGTCGGCGCCCTCATCACGTTCGTCACCGTGAACCTCGCACTGATGGCCGCCGTCCTGCTCATCAGCCGCCAGGCGACCTGGCGAGAGGTGCTGGTGACCGGACGCCTGGTCGCCCCCGGATGCCTCGCGTTCGGCATGATCGGGCTGCTGATCGCCGGCATCTGGCCGGCGGCTGGCGGCCTGTCCGCCGTCCTGGTGCTGATGCCGCTGTTCATCGCCCGGTGGGCGTTCACGCAGATCGCCGCCCAGCAGCGGGCACAGGCGGCCACCGTCGCCGCGCTGTGCCAGGCGGTCGAGACCAAGGACTACTACACCCGCGGCCACAGCGAGCGCGTCGCCTACGGGTCGTTGATGATCGCCCGGCAGGTCGGCATGCGGACCGACCGGATCGACCGGCTCCGCTACGCGGGCATGCTGCACGACGTGGGCAAGCTGGGCGTGCCGACCAAGGTGCTGCAGAAGCCCGGCCAGCTCACGGAGGAGGAGTTCGCCGCCGTACAACTGCACCCCATGCGCGGCGAGGAGATCGTGCGGGGCATCGACTTCCTCGACGAGGCGCTGGGCGGCATCATGCACCACCACGAGCGGCTCGACGGCACCGGATATCCGATGGGGCTGGCCGGTGAGGAGATCCCCGAGTTCGCGCGCATCATCGCGGTCGCCGACACCTTCGACGCGATGACCTCGTCCCGCTCGTACCGTCCGGGCCTGCCGATCGAGACCGCGATCGGCGAGCTCCGGAGCGGCGCCGGCACGCAGTTCGACCCGGTGCTCGTCGACGCCTTCCTCACCGCCCTGGACCGCCAGGGCTGGGTGAAGGCAGAGCTCGTGGTGCCGCCCGAAGACGACGAGGTGGAGACCACCCAGCGGGATCACGACGACCCGTCCACCCCCATCGAGCTGACCGGGGCGTAGCCGGGACCCGGCGTTGACACGTGATCGTTCAGCCGCCTAATATCTTCCTCAGTGCAGATACTTCCTTAGAGAAGATATTTGGAGCTTAGCCATGAACACCACTGTCACCAGCGCCGCCGAGGCCGATCTCGTCGCCGTCCGCACCCTGCTCGAGCAGAGCCAGGACGCCTGGAACCGCGGCGACGGCACCGCGTACGGCGAGCTGTTCACCGACGACGCCACGGACGTCACCTACGTCGGGACCGTCTACCGCGGCGGACCTGAGATCGGCCGCGCCCACCAGGCCCTGTTCGACAGCTTCCTCAAGGGCAGCCGGCTCGCCATCGAGATCGTCGACGTCCGCTTCCACGGCGCAGACACGGCCGTCGTCGTCACCCGCGGCGACGTCCACAAGGGCAGGCCGAAGAAGCTCGGCAAGATCGCCACCTACACGCTCGTCCGGGAGAGCGGCGGCTGGCGGATCGCCGCCGTCCAGAAGACCCAGCGAAAGGGGCTGATGGAGGCCATCTCCTTCAGGTTCCAGCCCGCCACCAAGCCCGCCGCCGGCTGAGGAGCACGATTCCCATGGTCTCCACCGCCGTCATCGGCGCGACCGGCCGCACCGGGCGGATCATCGTCGACCAGGCCCTGGCCCTCGGCCACCAGGTCACCGCGATCGCCCGGCGGCCCGCCGCCCTCTCCGGCGTTCATCCTCGCCTCACGCCGGTCGGCGCCGACGTCCGGACGCCCGGTTCGCTGCACGGAATGCTCGCCGAGCACGACGTCGTCATCTCCGCGCTCGGTGCCGCCGGACGGGGGCCGACCACCGTCTACTCGACCGGCACCGGCGAGATCATCTCGGCTATGAAGCCCGGCCGGCGCCTCATCGTCATCTCCTCGGCCGGGCTCGGCACGCCGGCCGACGCCGGAGCCGCCACCCGGCTGCTGGCCCGCGGCCTGCACCGCCTCATGCGCCACACGTACGCCGACATGACCCGGATGGAAGAGCTCCTGGCCGACAGCGACCTGGCCTGGACCGCCGTACGCCCGACTCGGCTGACCGACCGGCCCGCCACCGGACGCCCCCGCACCTCCATCGGCGCGACCGGACGGGTCGGCGCCCAGACCTCCCGCGCCGACCTGGCCACGGTCATCCTCGACCTGATCGACGACCCCCGTACCCATCGCACCGTGGTCGCCGCCTCCTCCTGAACCGCGCGCTCATCGCCCTTCCCTGCGGCGCGCGTTCAGAAGATGTCGGCGAAGCAGCCGAGCGTGACGGCCACCGCGATCACGGCCACCGACATCGTGATGAGCACTCTGGAACGCCACATCGTGATCCTCCTTAAGGGACGGACCGTCCGCCGGCGTCGCACTCGTCCTCGCCGGGCCTTGACGGATCAGGTCAGGCGACGACGGTCGCCTCGATGGACACCGGGATGTTGTCGCGGGTGGCCTTGGAGAAGGGGCAGAGCCGGTGGGCATCCGCGCCGAGCGCGTCCGCGGTCCGCTGGTCGACACCGCTGAGCTCGATACGGAGGACGGCGCCTAGGTCGAACTCGTCCGTGTCGCTGTGGTGCAGGGTGACCTCGGCCGTGACACCCAGCACCTCCGCGCGGACGCGCCGCTGCGCCGCCGCACGCTTGAGCGCGCCCACGAAGCACGCCGACCACGCGGCGGCGAACAGCTGCTCGGGGTTGGTGCCCCCACCAGCGCCGCCGAGCTCCTTGGGAACGGCGAGCGTGACGTCGAGGAGGCCGTCGGAGGCCGCCGCGCGGCCTCCGATACGGCCCTCTCGAGTCGCGGTGACGACGGCGGTGTAGCTGGAGGCCATGGCGATGCCCTTCCGGAACGAACGCACTCGGGAGTCGAAGGTGCGTCATCGGTTTAACTGATGACGAGATTCGCATCGGCGAGCGTCATCTGTCAAGCCGATGACGCGACTCACCACCGTGTCACCGGGGGACGATCAGTCGGCCGCGGCCGAAGGACTCGGCACAGGCATGCGGTGCGGGAATCCCAGCCGAAGGACGGCGGCCGCGATCGCGGCGGCCAGGACCACGGCGGCGGCCAGGATCAGTGCCTGGTGGTAGCCGTGGTGGAGCAACGGGGCGACGACCAGCGGTCCGAGGATCTGGCCGACGGAGTATCCGGCGGTCAGCAGCGCGACCGAGCGGGGGAATCGCAGATGGGCGCCGGTGGCGAGCGCGATGGTGCTGACGCCGAGGAACGTGGCGCCGAAGAGGAGCGCCGAGATCAGCGCCGCGGCCACCCCGCCGACCAGGGCGGGCAGGGCGATGCCGATGGCCTGCACGACCAGTGCGGCCAGCAGGAGGTCGGGACGAGACCAGCGCCGGGCCGACCACGCCCACAGCGCGCAGGAGGGGACGGCCGCCGCTCCGACCAGTACCCAGGCGCCGCTGCCGATCCACCCCGGAGAACTCTGCTCGATCGCGGCGACCAGGAACGTCCCGGCGATGATGTAGCCGATGCCCTCGAGCGTGTACGACGCGAACAGCGCGGTGAACCAACGGTGCGTGCGCGGCGACGCCGCCTGTTCTGGTTCCGGGGACGGCGTGGTCAGGGGCGCCGGTTCGGGGCCCAGCTTCCACGAGGCGGCGGCGAACAGCGCGGCCAGCGCGGCGGACGCCCACCAGGCGGCACGCCAGTCGGCGACCGAGCGCAGGAGCAGGACCAGCAGCCCGGACAGGGCGATGCCGGCGCCGACCCCGCCGAAGGCCCAGCCGGGCAGATGAGCGGGGTGGTCGCGCAACCGGTCGAGCAGTGAGCCGACGGCGATGACGAAGATCAGCGCGCTGGCCACGCCGGCGCACAGCCGAAGCGCCAGCCACAGCGCCGTCGTGTCCGTCAACGGCATCGCGGCGAGGGTCACCGCCAGTACCAGCAGGGAGCCGCGCAGGACGACCGAAGAGCGCATCAGCCGCGGCAGGAAGATGCCGGCGAGGGCTCCGGCCAGGTATCCGACGTAGTTGGCGGTCGCGAGATCCGCGCCACTACCGGCCGACAGGCCGGCCTGGGCGTGCATCAGCGGAAGGATCGGGGTGTAGACGAAGCGGCCGACACCCATTCCGGCCGCCAGAGCGGCGGCGGCCTGGATGACGTGGATCCAGGCCGAGCGGTGCACGGCGCCGTGCGTGGTGCGGTGCTGCAGGGACGATGCAATCACGATGTTCCTCGAGAGGGCGGGCCCGTACGGGATGCCGGACGGCTCGCCGCTGTACAGGGTGTCGGGTGGCTCCCGGCCGTACGGGACGCCGGGCCGCGTCCCGCCGTACGCGATGCCGGGCAGGCCTCGCCGTACGAGATGCCGGGCCGCGCCCCGCCGTACGGGATATCGGGCCGTTCCCCGCCGTACGGGGTGCCGGGCAGGCCTCGCCGAACGAGATGCCGGGCCGCGCCCCCGTCGCACGGGATATCGGGCCGATCCCCGCCGTACGGGATGCCGGGCCGCTCGCTGCCGTACGGGATGCCCGGCCCGCGCCCGGCCGTACGAGATGCCGGGCCGCGCCCCGCCGTACGGAATGCCGGGCGGCTCTCCGTCGCACGGCATGTCCGGCGGCTCGCCGCCGTACGGTGCTTCGTGCGAGGAGCGTGCCGTCGGTCGGCCGATGGCGCTGCCGACCGCGCTCCGGCGCATGCCCGTCGGCGCGGGCATCAGGGCGAAAGGTCGTGTCGGTCAGGTGGCGTCGCGCGTGCCCGGGTCGTTGGGATGGGGCTCCACGGGGGTGACCGCGAGCGTCATCCACGGGCGCAGGGGCAGGGTTCCGAGGACCTTCTCGTGCAGGTCGATCTCGTCATCCGCGCGCCACAGGCCGATGCTGCGAAGCTCCCCTACCGGGCGCCACAGCCGGGCCAGGTGGCCGGTGGCGGCCAGTTCCTTGGCCCGTACGACTTCGGCGGCGCGGCGGCGCTCGACCTCGGCCGGATCCGTACCCTCGGGGACGGTCGTGGTGATCTCTACCAAGAACTCCTTCATGGCGATTCCTCAATGCTTGTCGGCGGGCACCTGGGCGATGCCGGACGCGCTGTGGCGTTTCCCTGGGTCCAGCGTGCGCTTGTCACCAGGGCAAACACCACGACCGGCTTCCTCCCTGCTGATAGGCGCAACCTCCCAGGCGCCTAACATGCAGGAGTGGAGCTGCGCCAGTTGCGGTACTTCCTCACGGTCGCCGAGGAGCTGAACTTCGGGCGGGCCGCTGAGCGGCTGCTGATCGCCGGGCCTTCTCTGTCGCAGCAGATCAAAGCGCTCGAACGCGACCTCGGGGTCCGGCTGTTCGATCGCGACCGCCGCTCGGTCGCCCTCACGCCGGCCGGCGCGGCCCTCCTGCCGCACACCCGCGCCCTGCTGGAGCGCGCCGACGACCTCCAGCGGCGTGCGGCCGGGATCGCCGGTTCTGAGCCGGTACGGCTCGGTTACGTCAACTGGGTGCCCGCGGACCTGGCCGCCCGAACGTCCGCGGTCGCCCGGCTCCACGTCGACGCCTGGATCGCTCCCTCTCACGCCCAGGCCGCCCGGGTCGCCGACGGCAGCCTCGATCTCGCGGTGTGCTGGGTACGGACGACGGACCTCACTCGACACGGTCTGCAGGGCAGACTGCTAGGCGCCGACCGGCTCTACGCCGTCTCCACCGGCGAGGACACCGGCGACGTCGAGGCCCGCGACACCGCCGTCCTCCTCGACGACGACACCACGTCCTGGGAGTCCTGGAACCTCTTCGCCGAGCAGCTCGTCCGCGACACCGGCGCCCAGGAGATGCGCATCTCCGACGGCGGAGTCACCGGCCCGGCCTTCTTCGACCACGTCCGCCGCAGCCGGCGCCCGATCGTCAACTGCCCCAAAGGACAGACCACCCCGCTGCCGCCCGACCTCGTCCAGCGCCCGGTGATCGCCCCGAAGGTCTACTGGACCTGGTCGCTCGTCTGGCGCCGCACCGAGGTCCGCTCTGCCGTGCTCGCCGCCGCGGACGCTCTCACCGACGGCATCGGCGACCTCGGCATCCATGAGCCGGACGCCTGGCTGCCCGACGGCGACCCCTACAAGGGGTAGTCCACGCCACGGATCGCAGGGCCTCATCCGAGAATTCGCGACGGCGCCCCGGCACCCACCGACTAGAGACGATCGGCTTCGACGACGGCATCGGCGAAGGCCCGGGGTGCCTCCTGCGGCACGTTGTGGCCGATGGCCTTCAGCGTCCGGTGCGCGTACTTGCCGGAGAACTTGCCGCGATACGACGCGCCGTCGCCGGGAGGCGTGAAGGGATCGAGCTCACCGTCCAGGGTGACCGTCGGCACCGCGATGACCGGACCTGCCGCGAGCCGCTTCTCGAGGTGGTCGTATCGCGGGTCGCCCTCGGCCAGGCCCAGACGCCATCGGTAGTTGTGAATCACGATGCTGACGTAGTCGGGGTTGGTGAAGGCCGCCGCGGTCCGGTCGAACGTGGCGTCGTCGAAATCCCATGTCGGGGACACGTTCTTCCAGATGAGCCGGGTGAAGTCGTGCGTGTTCCGCTCGAGGCCGAGCCGGCCTCGTTCCGTGGCGAAGTAGTACTGGTACCACCAGGCCCATTCGGCCGCGGGCTGCAGCGGGAGCTTGTTCTTCTCCCGGTTGGTGATCAGATAGCCGGTCACGGAGACCAGCGCCTTACAGCGTTCCGGCCAGAGTGCGGCGATGATGTCGGCCGTCCGCGACCCCCAGTCGAAACCGGCGAGGACCGCTTTTTCGATCTTGAGGGCGTCCATCAGGGCGATGATGTCGAGAGCGATCACCGACTGCTGGGCGTTCCGGAACGTCCTGCTCGAGAGGAAGCGCGTCGTGCCGTGGCCGCGCAGATACGGGACGATCACCCGGTAGCCCTCCGCCGCCAGCAGCGGCGCGACGTCGACATAACTGTGGATGTCGTACGGCCAGCCGTGCAGAAGCACGACCGTGGGACCGTCGGCAGGGCCGGACTCGGCGTATCCGATGTTCAGGACGCCGGCATCGACCTGCTTCAGCGAGCCGAAGGACGTGTGCGTCCCCGAACCGCCCGTGAGCAGGGATGCGCGCTTCGTCTGGTCGAGCGTCGCCGCCGAGGCCGCCCTCTCCGCGACGGGCAGTGAGGCCGCGACCGCCGCTCCGGTGAGCATCTTCGAAAAGGTCCGCCTGTCCATGGTGACCGCCTTTCGGGCACGTTCTCAGCCGATGGCGCGGCTGGGCGCCCGGTCGTCGAACGCCGCTAAGGAGCGTTCGACGCCGACCGGGGCGGCTCGACCGCATCATCGGTTCAACTGATGACGAGCTTTGCACGTCGAATCGTCATCGGTCAAACTGATGACATGGAACACGCCTTCCCCTGCGGCAACCCGGCACTCGACTTCGTCGGAACGCTGCGCGCCCGGCGCAACGCCACACCACGGGAGATGCTCACGTCGCCGAGCAGCCTGGACGCGTGGTTCCGGGAGTCGGGGATCGTCGACGGCGACACGAGCTCCCGTCCGGCCGACGTCCCGAAGGCGGTGGCGCTCCGGGAGGCGGTCTACTCGCTCGTCGCCGCGAAGCTGGCGAACGACGGCTTCGACGAGAACGCGCTCTCGCTCGTGAACGCCACGGCGCGCACCCCCTGCACGATCCCGCAGCTCGGCCCCGCCGGGCGACGGATCGAGGCCACCCCCGACCAGGCTCTGTCGTCCATCGCGCGGACCGCGATCGACATCCTCGCCGGGCCGGACGCGTCGCTGCTCAGCGAGTGCGGCAGGCCCGAGTGCACGCAGGTCTACATCGATCGTTCACGTGGGTCACGCCGAGAGTGGTGTTCCACCAAGTGCCGCCACATGGTGAACGCCGCCGCCTACCGCGCCCGCAAGCGAGAGGACCGGTCCCGGCCGGCCACCACACGAGCGCGCTGACCGCGAGCCCCGCTGTGCCCCGCGACCGCAAGCCGAGCGACGTCAGTGCGGCGATCTGCGCATTTCTCTCGGGCCGTACGGGTTAGTGTCCGTGTCGTGGAACACGGGGCGAACAGGTTGATCGCCGAGCGTTACCGGCTTTCCGCCCAGGTCGGCAAAGGCGGGATGGGCACCGTCTGGCGGGCCTGGGACCTCGTGCTCGACCGCGAGGTCGCGGTGAAGGAACTGATCCTCCCCTCGAACCTCGAAGGACCAGAGCGGGCGGTCCGCATGCGGCGGGCGATACGGGAGGCGCGCTCGGCCGCCCGGCTCGACCATCCGGGCATCATCACGGTCTTCGACATGATCGAGCACGAACGCACGCCCATGGTCGTCATGGAGTTCGTCCGCGGGCGATCCCTCGAGCAGATCGTCGCCGCCGACGGGCCGTTACCTCCATCCCAGGTCGCCTCGATCGGCGCCCAGATGCTCGACGCCTTGCGTGCGGCGCACGCCGCGGGCATCGTTCATCGCGATCTGAAACCCGCCAACGTCCTGGTCACCGACCGCCGCGTGATCATCACCGACTTCGGGATCGCCAGCATGACGGGCGACTCGTCGCTCACCGCAGCCGACGAGCGCCTCGGCACTCCCGCGTTCATGGCACCGGAGCAGGCGAACGGCATGGAGGCCACACCGGCGTCCGACCTGTGGTCGCTCGGCGCGACCCTGTACACCTGCGTCGAGGGCAGGCGGCCGTTCGCGGGCTCCGGCGCCTGGGCCGTCCTGGCGGCGGTGCTCACCGCCGATCCGCCGGCTCCGCTGCGCGCCGGACCGCTGACCCCGCTGCTGCGCGCACTGCTGACGAAGGATCCCAACGCGCGGGCCACCGCGGCCGACGCGGCGGCGGCCTTGGACGCCGTGATCTCCGGGCACCATGCCGCCGGACCCCCGCGCGAGAACGACCGGCCGACGGCCACGAAGCCGCTGACTGAGCGACCGGTCCTACCGGTACCCCGGCACCGTACGAGCACGGCCGCGCTCGCCCTGCTCGGCGTGCTCTTCCTGCTGGCGGTCGTGACCGTGAGCGCCGTGGCACTGTGGGCGTACCGGCTTCACTCCGGCCACGCCGCCGCGGCGGGCGGATCGACGGCCGTCCCCTCGACCACGGCGACAGGGCCGGACACCACCTCGTCCGCCTCCACCACCGGTCCGAGCACCGGAAGAGCGACCCTGGGCGTGCTGCTCGACACGACCTATCCCGGCCCCGGCGCACGCATCGCCACCGCCGGCACGAACGGCAGGCCCGCCGTCGTCCCGGGAGGTCCGGCCGCCATGGCCGGCCTCCAGCCGGGTGACATCATCACCGTCTTCGGCGGCTCCCCCGTCAGCGACACCAGGGCCCTGGTGGCGCTGCTCCCGCGGTACTCGCCAGGCGATCGCATCATCCTCACCTACCAGCGCTACGGCCTGCCGATGACCATTCAGGTCATCCTGGGCCGATGACCGGCGCATCGCCGAGCGGAAAGCCCTGTCCGCCGAGAACTCCCCACTATCACCCGATTTCGTCTGGGCGGCGTGGCACAGTGGCGTGGGTGCGGAGGGAAGATCTGCTGGAGCGGCTGGCCGGCCTGCGCCGGGCGAACGTGGGCGGCGTCCGCGCCCCGCACAAGCCGTTGCTGCTGCTGTGGCTGTTCGGGCGGCTGACGGCCACGGGGAGCAGCGCCATCACGTACGAAGAGGCCGAGGAGCCGGTCAGCCTCCTCATCAACGAGTTCGGCCCGCCCGTCGCGAGTCCGTCGGCGGCTCGGCAGCGCGCCGCGATGCCGTTCGTCCACCTCGAGCGTGAGCTCTGGGAACTGCGGGACGGCGGCGGCGCCGAGATCGGCCCGGACGCGCCGGAACGTCGCGGATGGCTCCTCGACCGCGCGGCGACCGGACGGCTACGGCCCCCGGTGGAACGGCTGATGGCCACGCCGTCCACCATGGCGGCGGCCGTACGGGTGCTTCTCGACCGTCACTTCACGCCCGCCCTGGCCGAGCTGATCTGCACGGCGGTCGGCCTGGACCTCGCCGCCCTCGACCCGACGGCCGCCGCCCCGGCGTCCGGGGGACGCGGCCGCAAGGCGGGATTCGCCGAGCAGGTGCTGCGCGCGTACGCCTACGCGTGCGCGATGTGCGGTTTCGACGGAGCGCTCGGCCGCAACCCCGTCGGCCTTCAGGCCGCGCACGTCCGATGGCACAGCCAGGAGGGGCCGGACGAGATCGACAACGCGCTCGCCCTGTGCGCCCTGCATCACGCCCTGTTCGACCTGGGAGTCCTCGGGCTGACGAGCGAGCTTCGCATCCGCGTGTCAGAGCTGTACGTCGCGCGCAGCGAAACCGGCCAGGCCGTACACGCGCTCACCGGACGCCGTCTGACCGCTCCGCAACCGGGCCGGCCGACCCTCGCCGCCGACCACGTCGCCTGGCACACCCGGCAGGTGTTCAAGGGCCACCCAGCGGCGGCCTAGCGGGGCCGGTGGACCTTCGTCCGGCTACGCGGCGTCCACGGCCAGAGCCACTGGACAGGTCCTCGAGCCGATCGGCTCTGGCACCGTGCCGCCGCAAACGGTCCTGCCACCGTACGGGTCAGCGGGCCCATTCCGGGTCGCGGCCGAGGTAGCGCAGCAGTGCGGTGGTGGCGTCGTCGGCCGGGTGCGGGTCGAGGGCGGGCGCGTAGGCGAAGCCGCGGAGCGGCTCGGCGAGGGCCTCGGCCACCGGCAGGAGGCGCTCGGACAGGTCGGCGCTCAGCGGCGACGGGCGACCGGTGGCCACCGCGATGTCCCAGGCGTGCACGGCGGCGTCCAGCGCGGCGGCGCCGACGGCGACCTCGGCCGGCAGTGACCCCTGCGGCAGCGGCGTCGGGACGGCCTGCGCGTCCGGCGTCACGGTGGCGAAGGCCCGCGCCGAGACGTCCAGGGCGGTCTCGAGGAGGTCTTTCGGGTCGCCGGGAGCGTCCGTCGCGGGGTCGAACGGGTTCTCCTCCGGCCCGCCCGCGCCGGTGATCACGGCGGCGTAGGCACGCTGGTCGCCGGCGGCGTGCCGCAGCACCTGCGCGACGTTCCACTGGTCGCACGGCGTCTTCGCGGCCCAGTCGGGGACCTCGGCGACGGCTGCGCGCAGCGCGTTGTGGGACTGCTCGAGCAGCGACCAGGACGTAGCGGTCATGCGAACCTCCAGGTTAATCGGAACGGATCGTTCTGTTCAAACTCTATCGGAACAGAGCCTTCCGTTCAAGCTAGAATCGAGACCATGGAGCCCAAGACCCCCGGCCTGCGAGGCCGCCAAGCCGAGGCCGCCCGCAACGACCGGGTGATCCTCGACGCCGCCCGAGCCGTGTTCATCCGCGACCCTGGGGCGCCGATTTCGGCGGTGGCGGAGGAGGCGGGCGTGGGCGTCGGCGCCCTGTACCGGCGCTACGCCGGCAAGGAAGAGCTGCTGCGGACGCTCTGCGAGGACGGCCTGCGCCGGTTCATGGCGATCGCGGAGTCCGCACCGGCCCGGCACAGCGATCCCTGGGACGCCTTCGCCGCCTTCGTGAGCGAGGTCATCGACTCGGACGTGCACTCGTTGACCGTGCACCTGGCCGGCACGTTCACCCCGACCCCGGGGATGCACCGCCTGGCCGCGGACGCGTCCTCACTCGCCGAGCAGATCCTCGAGCGCGCGAAGACCGCCGGCGCGCTGCGGCCGGACGTGGACGCCCGCGACATCCCGATGATCTTCGATCAGATCACCGCGATCCGGCTCGGCGACGCCGACCGCACCGCCGCGCTGCGCCGCCGCTACCTCACGCTCGTACTGGACGCGCTGCGCGCCGACCCGTCGGCCACGCCGCTGCCCGCGTCCCCACCGAGCGACGAGGAGCTCGGACGGCGGTGGCGGCACACGGAGTCGGCACGTTCCTCGCAGCACCGCCCCCGCCGATGACCCGGTCGTTGGCGGGAGCACGCGTGCTACGGCATCCCGGCGCCCGGCTCGGTGGAGCCGGGAGGTCGGCGCGCCCAGAAGAGCGCGTGGCCGCCGTCGCCTTCGGGGACGAAGTCCTGGAGGGTGACCTGCAGGCCGGACTCCTGGAGCCATGAGCGATAGGTGGCCGCGTCGGCCTGACTCCACCACATCGTGGCGGTACCGCCGAGCCAGTTCTCCTCGACACCCGTCCAGGCGTCCTGGCCGACGATCGCCAGGAGCCACCCGCCCGGGCGCAGCCATCGGGCGATGCCCCGGAGGAGGCAGGGCTGTTGCCCGAGCGGCATGTGGATGAGGGCGTAGAGACAGATCACAGCGTCGAAGGAGCCGGCCGGAAGGCACAGCCGGGTGGCATCCGCTCGCATGAACGTCGCGTCCGGGACGAGACGGCGGGCCCGCTCGATCTGGACATCGCTGATGTCCACGCCGGTCACACGGTGCCCGGCCGTGGCGAGGGAACGGGCGACCGGGACGCCGCATCCGCATCCGACGTCGAGGACGTCCGCGTGCTCGGGGAGGCGAGTTCGCAGGTCCGCCAGCCAGCCGGCGTACTGCCCCGCTGGATCGTCGTCACCGCGGTAGCGGTGCGACAGGGCGTTGTAGCCGGCTCGGACCACGTCCTCGCTTCCCGTGCCAGGGTCCATGGCCGGCAGGCTATGCGCCGTACGGGCCGGCGGCCGAGTGGTTTTTCCGGTGATGGGACCCCCTCGGCAGTGGCGGCCGGACGGCGCCGCGCCGTACGGTCGCCCCGCCGGTCTCAGTCCAGATCGGCGAGCTTGCGCTGGAGCAGGCGGCGCTCGCGCTCGTTCCCGCAGAGCCGTACGGCGAGCTCGAGCTCATGGCGCGCGTCGTCGAACTTCCCGAGGCGTCTGAGCAGCTCGCCGCGTACGCTCGGCAGCAGATGAGAGCCGGCGAGGCCGCCCGCCGCGACCAGGTCGTCGACGATGGGCAGCGCGGCCGCCGGGCCCTGGGCCATCGAGACCGCGACCGCCCGGTTGAGCTCGACGACGGGCGACGGCGCCAGCCGGCCGAGCGCCTCGTAGAGCAGCACGATCCGTTCCCAGTCCGTCTCCTCGACCGACGCCGCGACCGCGTGACACTCGGCGATCGCCGCTTGCACGCCATAGGCGCCGAGACCACGACCGACCCTCCCGGCCTGGGCCAAGGCCGCCCGCCCGCGCCGGATCGCCGCCCGGTCCCAGCGCCAGCGGTCCTGCTCCTCCAACAGGACCGGTTCGCCATCGGCGTCGAGGCGTGCCGGGAACCGTGCGCCGGTGAGCTCGAGGAGCGCGAGCAGGCCGTGCGCCTCCGACGCGTCCGGGACCAGCCGCGCCAGGATCCGGGCCATCCGGATCGCCTCGCGGGCCAGGTCGGGGCGGATCCACTCACTCCCGGAGGTGGCGGTCGAACCCTCCGTGAAGATCAGATACAGCACGCTGAACACCGAGCCGAGCCGCTTGCGGCACTCGTCGGGCGGCGGCACCTCGAACGGCACCCGCGCGGCCGCGAGCGTCTTCTTGGCCCGCGTGATCCGAGCCTGCACCGTGGCGGTCGGTACGAGGAAGGCCCGGGCGATCTCGTCGCTCGTGAGACCACCGAGGACGCGGAGCGTGAGCGCGATCTGCGCCTCCCGCGCCAGCACCGGGTGGCAGGCGATGAACATCAGAGCCAGCACGTCGTCGTCGATGCGGTCCGGATCCCACAGCAGGTCGCCGTCCGGCGCGCGCGTCCCCGGGTCACCGGAGGCGACGCCGCCCTCGTCCAGATGCCGGGCGAGGGCGGCGTACCTCTCGTCGAGAGCCGAGCGGCGCCGGTAGGAGTCGATGGCACGACGCCGCCCCACGGTGAGCAGCCATCCCGCGGGATTACGCGGCACGCCGTCGCGCGGCCAGGCGACGAGCGCCTCGGCCAGCGCTTCCTGGGCCAGGTCCTCGGCCAGCGCGAAATCGCCGGTGAACCGGGCGAGCGTGCTGACGATGCGCGCGGACTCGATCCGCCACACCGCCACAACGGCCTGCCGGCCGCCGCCCGGCGGGACCACAGCCGACCGGCCGCCGTCCGGTGGGGTCACAGCTGGCCGGTTGCCGCCCGCCACGCCCGCTCCTTCTGAATCCACTCGTTGTCCTGCGGGAACTCGTCGATACCGGTGACGCGACGGATCTCCGTCTTCAGCCCGGGACCGCTCATCGGCGCCCGCTTGGCCCACGCGACGGCCTCTTCCTTCGAGGCGACGTCGAGGATCCAGAAGCCGCCGAACAGCTCCTTGGCCTCACCGTACGGCCCGTCGGTGACGACCGGAGGGTCGGAGGAGTAGTCCACGACGACGCCCTGCGCCGCGTCGTCGAGACCCTCCGCGGCGACGAGCACGCCCGCCTTGATCATCTCCTCGTTGAACCGGCCCATCGCCTCGATGATCTCGTTGAAGTCGACGTCCTTGAAGGAGGCGTACGCCTCGTCGGTCGCGCGCATGATCAGCATGTACTTCACGGTCTTCTCCCGCAGAGTCCCGGGCCCCGTTCGGACCCTCTCACCCCTGAGTCGAACGGCGGAACCGCCGAATCGACATCGCGGGCAAAAAATCCGATCAGGACGCCGGGAGTTCGGCGAGCCGGGCCAGCGCCGCGGCGGCCGGCCCGCCGGGTTCGGGCCGGTAGGCGATGATCACCTGGCCGTCGGCGCCGTCGATGCGCAGTACGTGCCGGCGCATCGGAAACCGGCCGACGAGCGGATGATCGAACAGTTTCGTCTCGTCCCGGGTCGGGTGGACGTCGTGACGTGCCCACAGCCGCCGAAACGTCTCGCTGTCCGCGGACAGCTCGGCGACCAGCGTGCTCAGCGCCGGGTCGTCCAAGGCCGCGCCGACCGCCGCTCGCAGCGCGGCCACGGTGGAGCGCGCGACCGCCGGCCAGTCGACGTACCAGGCGCGGGTCTCCGGATCGAGGAACACGTCGCGCACCAGGTTGCGGCCGGGCCGGTGCGCCGGCACCAGCGCCCGGGCCAGGGCGTTGCTCGCCAGTACGTCGAAATGCCGTCCCCGTACGTACGCGGGGACGCCGGACCAGGCGTCGAGGAGTTCCTGGATGCCCTCGGCGAGCTCCTCGGGGGCGGCCGGCGGACGATCCGGCGCCGCCAGCCGGTGCAGATGCGCCAGGCCGTCCGCGTCCAGTCGCAGCGCCCGGCTCAGGGCGGCGAGTACCTGGGGGGACGGATTGCGGTCGCGGCCCTGTTCCAGCCGGACCAGGTACTGCTCGCTCACCCCCGCGAGCGCGGCCAGCTCGGCCCGGCGCAGGCCGGCCACCCGGCGCCGGCCGCCCCCGTCCACGCCGACCTCTTCGGGGCGAACGAGGGCACGACGCGCCTTCAGGTACTCACCGAGTCGGTTGTCGCCCGTCACGGCCGCACTGTAACCCGCGCCGCGCCGGAATCACCGCCGTGAAGGTGACCGTGCCGGGGTACTGGCTGCCCCCGGTACGGCCTGGCCACGATCGCGTCATGGCACATGATTCCAAGGTCTGGTTCATCACCGGAACGTCCCGCGGACTCGGCCGGGTATGGGCCGAAGCCGCGCTGGAACGCGGCGACCGCGTGGTGGCCACCGCCCGGGACACCGACCGGCTCGGTGATCTCGCCGCCCGCCACCGCGACGCGGTCCTGCCGCTCACGCTGGACGTCACCGACCGTACGGCGGCGCGGGCGGCGGTGACGCGGGGGCACGAGCACTTCGGGCGACTCGACGTCGTGGTGAACAACGCCGGGTACGGACTGTTCGGCGCGGTGGAGGAGATCGACGAGAGACAGGCCCGCGCCCAACTCGAGACGAACCTCCTCGGCCCCCTCTGGGTCACCCAGGCCGCCCTGCCGATCCTGCGCGCTCAAGGGAGCGGGCACCTCATCCAGGTGTCGAGCATCGGCGGCGTGACCGCCTTCCCGCTGCTCGGAATGTACAACGCGAGCAAGTGGGGGCTGGAGGGCCTCACCGAAGCGCTCGCCCAGGAGGTCGCACCCGCCGGCATCCGCGTCACGCTGGTGGAACCCGGCCCGTACGGGACCGACTGGAACGGCAGCTCCGCCGTGTGGACCGAGCCCCTGCCGCCGTACGAACGGTTCCGGAGCGCGCGCCGTACGGCGGCGGCAGGACGGCGGCCGATCGACCCACGCGCCACCGTTACGGCGATCCTGTCCCTCGTCGACGCGGCCGAACCGCCGCTGCGACTGTTCCTTGGCACCTACCCGTACCCGTTGGCGGAGAAGGCGTACGCGCAGCGGCTGGACACCTGGCGACAATGGCACCATGTGGCAGCCTCAGCGGACGGCTCACCGTCCGATCCGTTGTCGCTCGTGCCGCTCAGGCCGTGAATGACCCACGCCGAAGGCGGCGTGATCAGGTCTTGCCGAGTTGGTCGGCCAGGTCGTCCAGGCCGTCGGCGTACAGGTCGAACCGGTCCGTGGAGGCGGGCGGGTCGCCGACGGGGCGGGCGATGTAGGCGGTGCGCAGGCCGAGGCCCTGCGCGCCGCGCAGGTCCCAGGCGTGGGCGGCGACCATCAGCAGCCGCTCCGGCGGTCGTCCGGAGACCGTGACGGCCAGCCGGTACACCGCCGGGTCCGGCTTGTACGTCCGGGCGTCTTCGGCGGACAGGACCTGGTGCCAGCGGAGTCCGGCGTGGGCGCACAGTTCCAGGAGAGCCGTCCGGCTCGCGTTGGAGAGCCCGATCAGCGGGAACCGTCCGGCGAGCCGGGCAAGCCCCGCCACGCTGTCGGGCCACGGCGGAAGCCGGCGAGCCGACCGGGCCAGCGCCGCCACGGCGGCCGGGTCGTCGACTCCGGCGGCGTCGGTGACGAGCCGGGTGGCGGCCTCCCGGTCGAGGGCGTCACTGGTGACGTACGGCCGGCCGCCGTCGAGGACGCGGCGCTGCTCGCGGTCGATGTGCCGCTGCCACAGCGACAAGAGCCGCTCGATCCCGGGATCGTCGAGCGACGGGTCGAGTTCACGAATGCCGGCGCGGATACCGGCGGGTTCGTCGACGAGCGTGCCGAGCACGTCGAACACGACGGCGTCGATCTCCAGCTCTGGCATGGGCGAGATCTCCTGAACGAAGCCGGGCGGCGGTCACGTCGATCGGCTTCACGCATGTAAGGGGTAAAGTGGCCGTTAATCGACGGTAGCGGGAGGTTCGTAAGGGATGCAAGTTGCTTTTGACGATTACGTCTGGGCGGCGGGCGTCGCGACCGAGCTGGTCAACACCACCGCCGAAGTCTGGCGCGGCGACGACCACCTGCCCGACCCGGCCGCCCTCGTCGCGTTCACCGACCTGCACGGAGACGGGACCGGCGCGCTGTCCGAACTCGCCCGCCGCGCACACACGGCCGACCTCCACGCGATCCACGCACTTCGGACGACCGTGCGCGACCTGATCGACCACCCCGACCGCGACCACCTCATCGCCGGCGCCGCCACGCTCACCTCACCCGCCCAGGGCGCCACCCTGATCCCCGATCCCGCCCACGAGAACCGCACACGCTGGGCCGCCCCACTCCGCGACGGAGCGACCATCGCCGACGCCCTCTCACTGATCTGCGGCATCGGCATCCTCGGCGTCGTACACACCCTCGGCGAGCAGCGCTTCCGCCCGTGCGGCGCACCCACCTGCCGGGGAGCGTTCATCGACACCACCCGGCCCGGCCGCCGCCGCTACTGCATGCCCGGCCTGTGCGGCAACCGCATCAACGTCGCCAACCACCGCGCCCGCCAAGCCGCGACACGCCAATAGGCCGCGACGGCGGTCGGCGGGCCGGTCGGTCGGTCGGCGGGCCGGTCGGTCGGCCGGTAGGCCGGTCATGGACGTCAGTGCGATTCAGCCCGCGTCACTGCGTCCGCGGCGGCTTCTCGGACCGCACGACGCCGTCGATGCAGCCGTACCAACGTGGCGAGGCCTCCGCCCCCGCCCAGTGGATCCGACCGATGGGAAAGGCGATCCGGGCCGCGAGGACAACCGGGGACGACCTGTCCGGTGATCCAGACCGTGCCGGGAATGATCGTACGTTCGGCCAGGTGCGCTTCCCGTAGATGGATAGGCGGCATGACCTGCGACACACTCGGGTCAGGAGCGTCACAGACGTGCGCATGGATCGGTCTTGATATACGACGTTCCATCAGCGGCATGCGCTGATACTCCGGGGGCCCGTAATCCCCGCCTGCTCACTTGACCGGCCCAGGCGGCCCCGGTGGCGTGGTCTCAAGAAGCCGAGCAAGAAGCAGTGCGACCGCCACCTCGCTGAACACATTCGAAAGGTCAGAATCTTGCGCGACTACGAAGGAGATGGGCAGGACGTGGAACCGACGCAGCCGGTGCTCTCTCCGCTGGCCCCGGAAGATCCTCGTGAGGTGGGCGGATACCGGATCCTTGCGCAGCTGGGAGCCGGGAGCATGGGTCGGGTCTACCTGGCTGTCACGCGGAGCGGCCGCCGACTGGCCGTCAAGCTCGTACGCCCCGAACTCTGTGACGACCCCGAGTTGCGGCGCCGTTTCCAGCAGGAGATCGCCGCTGCGGAACGGGTGCACAGTCCCTATACCGCTCCCCTCGTCGACGCGGATCCGAACGGCCCTCGCCCCTGGCTGGCGACGGCGTACGTCCCGGGGCCCTCTCTTGCCGCCGTCGTCGCCGCACCCGGCCCGCTGCCCGTCGACACGGTCCAGCGGCTGACCGCCGGCGTGGCCGAAGCACTTCAAGCGATCCACGCCGCCCGAGTGATCCACCGGGATCTGAAGCCCTCCAACGTGCTGCTCGCCGACGACGGACCGCGCGTCATCGATTTCGGCATCGCCCGTGCCACCGATGCGGCCCCCCTCACGCGTACCGGCTTCCGCGTCGGATCCCCTCGCTACATGTCGCCCGAGCAGGCGCTGGATCATCCGTCCACGCCGGCGATCGACGTGTTCGCGCTTGGCAGCATGGCCTACTTCGCCGCCACCGGACGCGCGGCGTTCGGCGACGGCCCGGAGTCCGCAGTGCTCTACCGGGTGGTGCACGAGGAGCCGAACCTCGAAGGCTGCCCGCCGGAGCTGCGCGCGATCATCGAGCGCTGCCTCGCCAAAGAGCCGGACGATCGCCCATCACCGGGCGAGGTCGTACGCTCCTGCACGGTCTACGACGGGCAACGCGGATGGCTGCCGTCCGAGGTGACCGCACGTCTTAAGCACTACGCCGATCCGCCGGTACCGGCGCCCGTCCCCTCTCTCAGCCGCCCGCGAGTAGCCCGACGTTCCCTGGCGAATCGCCGACACCCAGCGCGCCGGCGTCACCAACGCCACGGAAGCCGGCACGGAATGATCGCAAGATCCTGATCGGCATCACCGCCGCAGCTGCGTACATCACGCTCATCGCGCCGGGCGCTGTGCTGTCCCGAGGTGGTGATGGTCTCTCCCGATCACGTCAGATCCCCTGACCGGCGAGGACCGAAAGGAGCTGGGGTTTCTCGTGGCTTTCGCTGCCCGGCGTGGCGGCCATGAAGGCCTGCAGCGACTGGGACTGGTCCGGGTCCCAGGATCTCGGCGGCGCCAGCGTCATCCTCGCCGTACCGCTCGCGGCACCGCGGATCGGAGTGGCCACCGTCGTCGCGGCGATCGCGGCCGTCAACGTCCTGATCACCACCATCACCATCTCCACCAGCCGGAAGCGCCGAACCCCCCGGCCAAGTCCCCTCAGCCAACGAACTGTCACAAACGCGGCCACCGTCTGGTCCTTGGTGATATCTGCCCGTCGCCGACCATCCGGATCCTGAACAGATCGAGCCCATGGGGGTCACCAATGCAGGTCGTACTGACCGGGTACGGCGGGCTGGTCGGCTCGAACGTAGTGAGTAAGCCAGGCACGCGCCCATGGTGCGCGCCACCCTGGGCAGGTCGCGACGATCCCCTGTTCGCGACCTGCCAGGCGCGCACGGCAGGCCGTCCCGCCGTGCGCGCCGCCCCTGGCAGGCCGCGGCGCCGGTCCCCCGGCCCCGCCGCGGCCTGCCTCAAACCCGACGTCATATGTCACATGTGAGCCCTCTGCCCGGTCATGAATGACATGTGCAATGACGAAGCAGAGGCCGGCACTCCCCCTCGTGACGGACGGGACCAATATGCGGTGAGCGCTGAGTTCTACGACGTTCTCCAGGCCGAGCGGGACCGAGCGCGGGTCCACCGGCTGTACGGCGCGGACGTACGGACCGCGCGGGCCGGCGTCCTGGACATCGGTGCAGGCACCGGGACCGTGACCGCGATGACTCTGGTCGAATCCGGTGCCGCGGTGCACGCCGTCGAGCCGACCCGGGCCATGCGGACGGCACTCATGACGCGTCTGGCCGCCATGCCCGCCAACCTGCGCATGCGGGTCACCGTTCACGCCCGGGCGCTGCACGAGAGCGGCCTGAAGGCCGTGGCGGACGTGGCGATCTGCCACAACGTGATCGGCTGCCTTGAGCCCGTACAACGACGCACCTTTTGGCCTGCGGTGGCGAAGACTCTCCTTCCCGGCGGAGTGCTCATCCTCCAACCGCCACCTGCCTCTCTCCCCGCCTCTGCCGCCGGCACGGACCTGCCCACCGTGCGCATCGGGGAACACGAGTACGGCGGCCGGATGCTCACCTCAGCCGACGGGGAGCGCATTCGCACCCACTTCGACTATTGGGTACGGGGCCGGGCGGGCCGGTTGCGCGAGCACGCCGAGACGTTCTGGATGTGGCCCCTCTCCCGCGCAGAGCTGATCGAGGAGATGTCCGAGCACGGCTTCACCGCATTGCCGGACCGCGGCGACGACGTGACGCTGGCCGTACGACGTCCCGGCCTTCTCGACGACTGACCGGTCAGGAGTGTTTCCCTTGTTCTGGGTGCCCCCGGCAGGATTCGAACCTGCGGCACACGGTTTAGGAATCCACAGGCGATATGGCGGCCATGCGGGGCCTGACCTGCGCGGTAGCGACCTCAGCGAGGTGCGCGGCGGGCGGCCATCCCGCGTATATCCCGTGCGGAATTGTGGGGTCACGCCTCGGTGGCCGCCGTCTCCAAGAACCAGACCAGCCGGCGATTCGGGCGCGGGCAGCCGAGGACCTCCCTCAACCGAGGCCACATGTCCGCCTCAACTGGATACCAGTCGACGTCCCACTCCGGCCCCCGGTCCAACATGTCACGCAGCTGATCCAACTGCTCAGCTGTGATCGGAAAGATGGTCGGCGGGCCTTCTCGCACGGGATAGCCGGCGAGTTGCCAACGAACGTCGGCCGCATCATACGGAGACTCGATAGGCACGGCTACAACCTAGTGAGAGGCACCGACATGGTCGGCAAGGGCGGACACCATCTGATATCCGTAGCCGACGGTAGCCCACGCCCGATGCTCGACGACCGTGGGTCAACGGTGCCCGGCGATCGGGATCGTGCGGCGTGGGTTGTCGTCGTTGTCGTCACCGTTGTCGTCACGAGCGCTTGGCGCCCACGCCTGCGCATGGTCCTTAAAGAGGTAGCCCCCGTCTCACGCTCGGCGTATCCTGCTCTGTTCGCTTAGCGTCGGAGGAGTCATGATTATCAAGTCGCTTGAGGAGCTGCGTAAGGTCGACGAGCGCACGCTGCATTTCACCCCCCTGGGCTTGGGTATCGGTGTGCAGATGCGCGCTGAAGACTCCGCGGAGTACCAGCAGCAGGTAGTCGCCCAGTTCAAGTTGGCGTCGGTGGTGGCCGAGGGCACCCGCAGAAGTTTCGAGGACCTGCGTACGGTGTTTGGATATGGGGTCTTGTGCTACGAAGTCTTCACCCTCGTTCACGATCACGCCCTATTGGTGCTTGAGCAGGCGTTGCGGGATCGATTCGTCGATTTCCATCAGGGCACGGTGACGTTCCTCGATCCCAGCGGCACTCACCATCCGGTTCCTGTTGAGCGTTACGAGCAGGTGCATGAGTTCGTCGTCGCGCATCGCAGCTGCGGCTCTGTGTCGGCGACGGCCACTCCATTAAATTCAACGGCATGTTGTCAGGCTTGCGAGCCTGGGCACGGCAGGTCGGGTTGCTGAGGGGGCAACGGAATCGTGGCATCGAACAAGCACTCTCGAACCTGCGTAACTTTGTCGCGCATCCAAGCGGCTACCACATGACCGATCCGGTCGACGCCGCTCGCACACTTAGTGACCTCGCCGAGATCATTAACCATCTGTGGGGTGTCCCCACTCCGGGCGGGCGGCTCTATCCCGCGCCCATCTCGCGCGATGTGATCGTGATGGCTTGGAACACCGCCGGAACCCAGTTGTGCACCGCGCTTGCCAGGGATCTAGGCAGCGCGGTCGACCCAGATGACCAGCCGTGGCAGTGCATCATCGTTCGGGCGGTGTTCCGCGGTCATGAGAAGATCGTCGACCCTGGTCTAGAGCATTTCGACTCCCGATTTGAGGTCACTCACTACCCAGCGGACCTACTTTGGGGCCCGGGAACGATTACCGATGCTGCCGCCTGGTATGCCAAGCACCATCCCCAACCGGATGAGTGCGAGTACCTCGACCGCATCTTCGTCATCCGTCTCGACGAAAACGAGATTTACCTACCCATGCGGCCGTCAGTCGCGGTCGCGCTTCCGGAAGGCGAACGCGCCGGCACGTGGTACGCGATCAAAGCTGACGACCCAACCGATGCTTTCGGTCACGTCCGCAACCTTGCGACAGGGATCGGTTGTGCTGACAGCGGCCAATGCGGTCGATGCCACGCGGAAACGCTCGGGATTGGGGCGTACTCAGAGGTAGTCGCTTCGTACGCGCAGCCCGCAGGGCCGGCATCCGCCGTCCCACCGGACGCCCGAACCCCCTTGACCTATCCGCGTTCGCGAAATATCGCCACCTAGGGCGGGGCGAGGTGGCGTCACCTGCTACCCTATGCGCCCTCTAATCCGTAGCCGACGGTGACGCAGGACCGATGCGCGATGACGGTGAGCCGAGGGCGTCCGGTAGTTGGGCCAGTGTGGCGCTGATTGTCGTCAGGTCCTCCATCCCCGGCAGCTGCCTGCGCAGCCATCGGTGTTGACGCCCCCCTATCCTGAGTCGTCCACATGCGGTCAGTAGGTAGTCCCAACAACGTGACCCGGCGTCAACGCTTTACCGGATTGGATGTACCCAACGTGGCATGGCCGGCTTGTTGGTTCGCGAAACGTGAGTTGGGGGTCTGATGTTCACCTATGGTGCGCTGAGCCGCGGCACAGGCGTCGACCCCAGGGCTCTGACTTTCGCGGTGCTCGACGTAGAGACCACCGGGCTGCACCCGGAACGGGGAGCGCGGGTCTGTGAGATCGCGGTCGTGCGGATGCGAGGTAACGGCGAAGTCGTCGACGAGTACGCCACTCTGATTTCACCCCAGTGCGCAATTCGCAATGACGTCTACCACGGCATCACCGACGCGCACGTCTCCGGAGCCCCGACCTTTGGTCAGGTAGCCGGCGACGTCTTGGCGCGGCTGGGCAACGCGATCGTGGTGGGGCACAACCTAGAGTACGAACAACGCTTCCTGGCAGCCGAGTTCGCCCGCATGGGCCTACGCCTGCAGGGCGTTCCTGGCTTGTGCACTATGGTTGCCGCCCGCTTTCATCTCGACCGCTACACCTACCGACTTCCCGACATCGCCACGTTGGTCACCGATGAGTGGCCAGCCGCGCAACACACTGCTTTGGGAGACGCCCGTGCCACCGGGCTGGTACTGACAGCTCTCATCAACCAAGCACCCCAACGCCTGTCCTGGTACGGCCCTGCACCCGTTCCCTTGCCCGCTATCCCACCCACGGCGTTGATCGCTCCTCGCCCTGGACAGCTCCGACGCGGCAGCGAGGGATGGCTGGCCACGCTCACCGCGCGGCTACCACTCATGGCCACGCCGCCCGCACCGCGGCCGGAAGGATTGGCCCAATACCGGGCACTCCTCGCCCATGCCCTCACGGACGGCAAGATCGTCGCAGAGGAGGCCGAGCAACTGGCCATCGTCGCCGCCCGAGCCGGACTCACCCAAACCACGGCACGCCAAGTCCACGAGCAGTTCCTTGCAGAAGCCAGGAAGAGAGCCGAATCCGACGGCATCGTCACACCAGCCGAACTACGCGAGTTGCAGCGCGCAGCCAAGAGCCTGGCCGCCACCCACCTCATCCGCGACCTGGAGGAAGCCGCAGCCGCCGAACGTTCCAAGCGCAACGGACCGCTCAAGGGCTGGCGCATCCTGCCGATCAGCTCCGCGCAAAGAACCAGTGCGGCCAAGCTGATGGAACTGGTCAACCTGGCAGCCGAGCACGGCGCTAGCGTGGCGACGAACGTCACAAAGACCGTGCGCCTCGTGATCGTTGCCGAGGAAACGACCGACCCACGCATCGAACGAGCGCGCAACGCAGGGATTAACGTCGTCGACGTCCACGACGCTGAACGGCTGATCACGGCAGCGATCGGGTCCGCGGCGGCGAACCAAGGTCTGTTCGGCAGCAGTGAAGGCGAGAAGGTCGCCGCTGAACTGGCTGAGGAAAAGAACCAGCACGGCGGGCGGCCAGCCTGGCATGAATGTTGGCGACCTAATCAGCTTACGGCCGATGAGTATCGCATGCTGTTCATCGAACCCTACAAGGACGCGGACGACTGGGACGATGACTGGGATACCTAGAAATCGGGCGCAATGACGCCTGAGGAAGACCTGCTTTACCCCGCCCCCGGCTCCATACCGCAGCCGAGATTCGTGCACGAGAGTGCCCGATCCCAGCGTCCCCAGGCGTCTACGCCTGGTACTTCACGCCCCCGCTATCGGGTGTGCCAAGCCATGGCTGTCACGAGTGGAACGGTGCCGTGCTGCTGTATGTCGGCATATCACCGAAGGCACCACCAACGAACGGACGTACGCCCAGCCGACAGACCATCCGCACCAGGGTCCGCTACCACTACCGCGGCAACGCCGAAGGATCAACGCTTCGCCTGACCCTTGGCTGCCTCCTGGCAGACGAGCTGCGAGTCCGCCTGCGCCGAGTAGGCAGCGGCAAACGCATGACCTTCGGCCACGAAGGCGAGGCCCAGCTGACAGATTGGATGGCCAGAAACGCCAAGGTCGTGTGGACCGTGACAGAGACTCCGTGGAAGCTTGAGGACAAGTTGATCCGGTCGCTCGTGCTACCGCTTAACCTCGACCAAAACCGTCACAGCCCCTTCCACCAGCGATTGTCCGCTCTTCGAGCTGAGCAACGCGCGTTGGCGCGGTCGTCGCCGGTGGAAGCCCGATGAGGGAACGAGTCACCCAGACGTTCGGACCCGTTGCCGCCGCCCCGCTTCAGAAGCGGATCATATGATCCGTAGGAAGATCGGGAACGTCCACGGCCGTCCAGACTCGTCCGTTGGCCTGTCCCGCGACCACTGCATCGTCCAGGTTTGTCCATGGTGGTCTTGGGCCGTTGTTAGCAGAAGCGTTAGCAGTGTCCGTGCACTGAGAAGCCCTGTAACCGGCGGCAAGCGGAGCCGGAGCGTACGGGGTCGGCTATGGCCCGAGCGCTGGAAGCCGTACGGGCGGCGATCATCCTCAGCCGGACACGGGAGTGATGTCGTACCTGTCGTCAGGTAGATGCCACGAGTCAGGCCATGTCGTCGTCTCGTGGGACAGCATCAGCCCGGCGATTGAGAGCGGACAGGGGAACGCCAGGTGACCCTGTCCTAACTTCGTCGTTAGTGACCGTGTGGTCGCGCCCACGAGACACTCTGACCACCGACATAGGCAATCGATTCTTACGGTGTGAGGGTATGACGGCCTGGCTACCGATCATCGTGTCTAGCGCCGGAGGCGCGGTTGTCTCACTTCTCGGCGTCGCCGCCGGAGGCCTAGTTAGTCACAGGTCTCAAAAAAATCATTGGTCACGTGACAACGAATTGGAGGCGTGCGTTCGATTGATCTCCGAATCAACACGAACGCAGTTTTCTTTGTTGCACTCTTGGCGCCAAGGTAAACAAATGGAATGGGAAGCATGGAATGAGGCTCTCGACATTATCTCCCTGGTTGGCAAACCTGAGGTTGTATCAGCTGCATCCGGGATCGATCGTGAATTCTGGCTACTAAGCGCCTCTATTAAAGATGGCGTCGTCACTGATGTGGAGTCATGGAATCAGCAACGAAGGCAGCTTGAAGAAGCCCGACTCGCCTTCGTGAATACAGTCCGATCTAAAGTGACCGGAACAGCCTCGCGGTTGAACCGCAGCGCAGTTTCACGGCCAACGCACTTGCCCGCTTCATTTAGCAACTTCCGAGGCACCCCGCCGCCAAGAGATCCAGGCGAACGTACAGCCCCAGCCTGATGACAACCTGTTGGGAATATGCTCACACCTCTTCATTACGAGTCAGGCTACGCATGTCCGCAACCATCCAGATTCGTCTCCTGACCTGCTGTTCGCACCCCATCTTGTCCAGGCCAGTCCAAGATCGTCCAGAGCGCTTGTTAGCGCCAGCGTTAGCACTCGGCCGCCACTGCCCTACCCTCTCGATGCGAACTACCGGCACGGTCACGGTCACCGCTGGCTCGCCCTGCTCGGACGTGTGATGCCGTGCGATCACGACAGGTGCTGTACGGCGGTGTTGCTGTACTTCCGTGCTGTACAGCAGGAGACGCCGCACCGAGCGCCAGCGGATTTACAGAGGGTCGGCGATCTCCGTCGTGCTCCCCCGCTGACGTGGGCTGACGTCGAGCGGTGAGTGGTCGAGATGCCCGCTCATCCTGCGCACATCCCGTGCCCGTTTGGAAGTTCATGGATCCACGCCTCGATACGCTGCCGTAGTGCGACGCGTGAAGATCCCAGACGCCATTACGCGGGTAACCAAGCATGACCTGGTGAGCTTGAGCAGTAAGGCGCGATACCTGCACTTCACCGGGCGAGGCCGGGAGGCTGAGTGGCTCGCGGAATACCTGCCTGACGACGCAACGGGTGTCCTCCGGGCCGTACTGCCGGAACCCCACCCACAACCGTCCTACCGGTGTTTCGTGGTCATCCAGCCGAGCCACGAGACACTCGAACATTTCCCGCTCGACGTCCTTCCCAGCGACTTCGACCAACTGTCAGATATCACTGGTGAGGAGCTAATCCGACTCACGCGCTGGGCACTGTTCCAGATCCCTATCCAGCCCGAGGGGACACCGGCAGTGCTCAGACGCCCGTCCTCATCGCCGGCCGCCATCTGATCCGTAGCAAGATCGAAAAGGTCCACAGCTGTCCATACCTGTGCGTTGACCTGCCGCTCGATCACGGCTCTCCCAGTATGCCGGAACTGTTGGTCTCTGGCTGAGCATAGACACAGGACAACCTCCGATCCGCGTATCGTTACCGCTCATCCATGTAGTCCGGGTATGCGAGTTCCGTAAGTTCATCCAAATATCGCTTCCACCAATGAAACCGCTGGCGACATGCATTCGAGCAAAACTTTCTTGGCCGGCCAAGCTCCGCAGTTAACGGCGCCAGCTCCGGCTGCTCAGTATTTCGATACACGGACTCGCCACACGATAGACAAGGCCGCGCTTCAACTCCAGAAATAAGTTCAATAATCCAGTTACGATAGGGCGCCCAAACTGATCGCACCTTAAATTGATCGGCGAGCCATTGGACAAACGTGTTTTGCTTTACATCGGGCTCCCTGAAGTCCCAGAGATTCAACGGCCTTTCACTATACAGATTTCCCCTGCGAATACCGTCCCGCATTCTGCGCATGCCTAATGCCGTTAGACGCTGTGCTTTTCGAGGGGATACTTTGAGGTAGCTCGCAATCTTCGCGTACCGGACCCCCAGGACATAATGTGCGATTACGGCAACGGCCTCGTCGGTCGGAAGAGTTTCGATGAGCTTATTGAAGCGATCCACCAACTCGCGCTGATGCGACTGTGCGGACTTGCCGATCGGCTCGCTCATGCTGGCCTTTCAGTGCTATTTGCGTTTGCCGGGCGAAGGCAACCGGAGGTTCGGCATCGGCATGCGGAGCGCTGCTATCGCACGGACAACCTTATCGAGATTTTCGGGCTCAGATTTATCGATAGCGCTTTTCGCAAGCGCGTATAGCAGGATGGCGCATAGCGCGCTGTGTAGCAGACACAGCACACCCAAGACAACGATAGCCCACCATGGAACAACATGTGCGGCGAAATCCGCCATCTGAGCTCCTATCGATAAGGGTTGTAACGCGACAAAGCCCCTGACGCATGGCGTCAGGGGCGTGATGTCGACGGGAGAGTTGCCCGAAAACAAGTAGAGCCCCCGGCCTCGTCGGCCGGGAGCTCTACTCACGATCATGCGGAGACGCGCGCACCACGCCCCACAGCCACCACTCTAACCGCACTCGCGCGCTCGCACATTTTCCCAGGTGAGAGCACCTATCTCGGATGAGACTCACTCCAGCGACGCTGGTACTTTCGTTAGGCTTCTCGGACATCAGAAGGTGGCGACGATCGGGTGGCTCGTGTAGTCGTCTCGCGGATCTCCCAGATGACGACGCGCTCCTAGCAGCCCAGCCGATGCCCACAACCGCGGAGGTTGCGTCCGCGGAGGTGGTGTAGGAGTTTCCGCTGATCGGAGGCGTGGCGTCGTAAACTGAGACGGCCATCGCGTGATCTTTTCGATTAGCCAGTTCAAGATCGCCGGCGGCTGCTACGACGATCGCTCGGAAGCGTGCGGTCCTGTACAACGTGCTCAAGTACGCGGTCAAAGAGCGGAAGCTGCTCGACGCCAATCCGATCGACCAGGTCGACTGGAAGGCGCCCGACAAGGTCGAGCAGGTTGACCGCAGCGTTGTCGCCAATCCCGTCCAGGCGCGACAGCTCCTTGCCGCGGTGACCTACGTCGGCCGGTTCAACGGCCGTGGTCGACGTCTCCGGGCGCTGTACGCCTGCATGTACTACGGCGGCCTTCGCCCGTCGGAGGCGACTGGCCTTCGGCGTCAGGACTGTGAGCTTCCGGAACTGTGCGTCTGCGACGGGGAATGCTCCTGCGGTCGGCCCAAGGCTGCATGGGGCCGGCTGGTGCTCGCTCGGTCACGGCCTGGCCCTGGTCGGCTCTACACCGACAGCGGCAAGACGCACGACGACAAGGGCCTGAAGCGCCGGCCGGTCGGCGAGAAGCGCGTGGTCCCCATCCCGCCCGAGCTGGTGAGGATCCTCCGCGAACACCTCGACGCGTTCGGGGCGGCCGAGGATGGCCGGCTGTTCCGTACCTCGACCGGCGGAACCGTCTCCGCGTCGGCCGTGTGGCGCATCTGGCAGGACGCCCGGACCATCGGCCTCTCCCCCGAGCAACAGGTCACACCGCTCGCCGGTCGGCCGTACGACCTCCGGCACGCCTGCGCGACGCTGCTCCTCAACGCCGGCGTCCCACCCAAGGAGGTCGCCCGGCGGCTGGGCCACAGTGTCGAGGTCCTGTGGAAGGTCTACGCAGGGTGCCTCGACGGCGACGAGGAACGGATCAACCGCATGATCGAGAAGGCACTTGCCGCTTGACGCGCGCTGCGGTGACAGGGCTCCGGTTCATCCCGGAGCCCTTCACTTTTTTAGGGGCTGACCTGGGCCGACGCCCGGATTCTCATCCCGCGTATATCCCGCGACCAACGGCCGGGGACTGCTTTCGGTGGCATACGGCTGCGCACATGCGAAACCCCGGCGACCTGTGTTGGTGCTGGTCAGCCGGGGTTTTCCTTGATCAAGTGGGTGCCCCCGGCAGGATTCGAACCTGCGGCACACGGTTTAGGAAACCGTTGCTCTATCCCCTGAGCTACGAGGGCTTGTCGCTGGTAGAGCCTAGCGGAGCCTGACCGCTGCGCGCGTCCGGACGGTGCCCGTTCCGCGCATGTTCCGGATCTTGGTATCCGCCCGCCCCTCCGGCGTCGGGTTAAGACTAGCCCGTACTCGGACGCTCTACCCTCACCCAGCCTCGGAGCCAGAAGGCCCCGAGGCTCCGGCTTGCCACCTGACCGGATCCTTATCAATTCGATCTTGGTCAAGCTGATCAAGTCTGTCCCGAGATCGGCCAGTACACCGACGACCTCAATCGTCCGACAGCGTCTGTGAGTGTCGCTGTCACGACGATGACGCCGGTGCCGATCGGCTCGCCTGAGATGAGGTAACGCATGGAGCAGTGCCGCGAGTTGGACGTGCGTGACCCGAGCGATGCCGCCGACGTGCTTCTCTGCCAGCAAGCGGGATACGCGGTCGAGGCCGACTTGATCGGCTTTGATGGCATTCCCCCGATGCATGAGACGCTCGAAGAACTGCCTGCTTGCGGTGAGCGCTTCCTCGGCTCGTACGACCAGGAAGGGCTGGCCGGTGTCGTGTCCTGAAACCACCTGGCCGATGGGACGGTGGACATCTGCCGGTTGGTGGTACACACCCACGGGCTTTCCGTCGCGGGCATGCCACCGCCTTGCTCGATGCGCTCGACGCGGCCGTCTCAACGGACCGCATGATCGTGTCAACCGGCACCGCGAACACACCGGCGTTGACTCTCTACCGTCGTCGGCGCTTCGTCCCCGTGGAGAAGCGTGAGATCGCCCCGGACGTAACGGTTACTCTGCTCGAACGGCGCGGCTCCAGCACATCCGTCGTTGACTCCTGATCACTGCGGCTACTCACCCCTCTGCCAATATCGACCCGTCTGCATGGGGTTGTGACAGTCCAGGCGTCCGTCTCCTGTCGCCGTCACGTCCTCAGTACGCCACGGCTCCACCCGCCGGGTCATCCCCTCTGCCTTCGTCCCACCCGTAGGGCCTGGCCTGCTGGGCTTGCCCTGGGACGGAGGCAGAGGGGATGACCCGGCAAGGGAGCTGAGCGCTCAGCACTGCCTCAGTGCCACCGCTTCCAACTCGACGAGTTGATCGGGGTAGCCGAGCACGGCGACGCCGAGGAGGGTGCTCGGCGCATCGTGTTCGCCGAACGCTGCACTGATCTCTTCCCACGCAGCCACAAGATCGGTGCGTGCAGAGGATGCCACATAGATCGTCGTTTTGAGCACGTCGGTGATGCTGGACCCGCTAGCGGTCAGGGCTTCGCGGAGGTTGAGGATGCATTGCTGCGCCTGCAGCCTGATGTCCCCTACCCCTACGGTCGCCCCGTCCTTATCCAGCGGGCATGCACCAGCGGCGTACACCAGCGAGGCAGGTGAAGCAACGGACGCGTACGCATACGGCGCATCGCAAAGACCGGGCACGCGGATAAGTTCAACACTCATGATCCGAGGATGGCGGGACCTCAGGCATACCGTCGAGTGGTTTTGAGCCCACGGCACGCGTCAGTTGATCGCGCAGATTAGCCGCGCCTGACGAGCACGCCGGAACGGTGCATCTGGCCCGCGTATGGCCCGCGAACGGTGGCACACGGCTGCATACGATGATCGTCCACGACACTCGGCAGCACAGCGGCGGTAGAGAGCACCGACGCAGGTCAGAACCGGTTTTTGCTGATCAAATAGGGCAACGACGGACGCCCGACGATCAAGGCGTGTGTTCCTTAGAAAACCGTCGCTCTATCCCCTGAGCTACGAGGGCTTGCCGCTGGTAGCGCCTAGCGGACCCGCCCGGCTCCGCGCCTCCAGTCGTCGACCGTTCCGGACATGTTCCGGATCTTGACCGTCCGATGCGGACCAGCGCGCACCGTCAAGGGTTGTGCCGTCCTCGCACGCTCCACCCTCGGCCTGGTCATCCCGTCTGCCGTCGTCCCACCCTCCGGGGAGCGGGCCGGGCTAAGGTAGTGAAGCCTCCACGCTCCAGGGAAGTTGCCATGCCTCGCCGGCCCCCAGGCGAGATCAGACGTCAGCTACCACGTGCAGCCTTCCGCGGCCATGTGCCCGCAATCAAGGGGCTGTCCGGTGCCACCAACCATCAGATTGCTTCCTTCGAGCGACGAAGCGGATTGCCACCCGGCCACGTCGCTCGTGCCCTCCGCATCTGGGCTCAAGGCCCGACCCCTCACCCCGATGGAGGGCTGACATACGGAGCAGGGACCACCCTCTGGCGCGACATGCATGCGCGCACCTTGCTCAATGACGTCCTGCACACCTTGCGACGAGCCGCACGCCGAGACCTGAGCCGAACGCTTGTACCGCTAGACGACGCTTTCTTCAGAAGGACCGTTAACGATCCGACCGCTTCGCCCGATCAACCATGGTGGCGTAGGCGGATCGTACGCTAAGCACGATGGTGCGACCATCGGACGTTGAGGGCGTCGATTGCTTCGTGGAGGGAGTACCCGAACTCTTCGCGCAAGATGACCAGAGCCGGGATGTTCCGTCCTTCGAGGATGTGCTCGTCGATCTCAGGCCACCGGTCCGTCACGGCTGAATCCTCGCACGCGTGTGTTCAGCTCGATCCCGGCCGACACGCGAGCGGGGCTGCCGTCTGATGGCCGTAGGCCACCCATAGGGCGAGCGAATGCGAGTCTGCCAGCGGCCCTGCGCCCGTCCCGCGAGAGAATGATCCAGGCTGGAGAACCGGCCTGTCTCTCTTCATGAACTGGCGTCTGGTCGGGATCGGGATCCGGCTTCGCAGGCGCGGCGGGCGTACTCCCAGACACGCTCGAACTCTGCTTCGGTCGAGGGCTCGGGATCGTCGTGGTGGCCGCTCGCGAAGCTTGCCCCACCCACCGCGACCGACTGTGATCCCCCCGCCGCGATGCTCGGAGCGGACGGCGGCGGCCGTTCGCCATCATCTCCGCTGCTCGGCAACGTCGACGCCTCAAGCGACGGCGGATCCGAAGCCCTCCTACGCCACCAAGGGCTCATTTCGGCTCTTTCACTGGCGGTTCGGGAGCGCCCCGCGACGGCTGATTATCAAGAACTTGTCGATCCCGTTGGTGACTTGAACGCGGCCGGGAAACTCACGCAGCGGGCGGACGGGCCATGTGCCGATAGGCCGTCCTACGGATTTCGGCGATGTTCCGCGTCGACGGGCGGCCGTGCGCTCGGGACTACGGCCGGTCGGCTGCTCAACGCGCGGGGCCGGCAAACGTGCCTCCTACGTCGTCAGCGTCGACGGCCAGGGTACGTGGTGCAGTGCGAGCTGTGGGGGCTTCCGCGGGCCACGCCAACGGCGGCCCAGCGACTGTCGCCTGACTTGGCCGGCCGTGACGCGCCGGGGGCTTTTACGGGCCTCGGATGATGTCGCGATGATGATCCGAGACACGACGCGTCGAGGGGCGTCGCCTCCGCTCAATACTGCAGGATGTACCACTGCTGGGTTGCCAGGTTGTTGCAGGTCCACTGTTGGAGGCGGCTGCCCGGGGTGTTACTCCCGTCGGTGTCGTCGAGACACAGGTCGGACGCGAGGTTGCGCACCTGCACGGTGCCCGTCGCGCTTTGGGTGACCACCGACCATAGCTGCATGTCGCCGCCCCAGCATTGCCACTGTTGCAGCTTCACGCCCGATTCACATAAACCATCGTCCATTCTTGCGGCGAGCCGGCCCAACACCACCACTGCTGAATGGGGGCGCCGTCGTCCAGACTGGCGTTGGTGGCGTCCATGCACAGATGGCTCAAATTGCTGATGAACTCGTACGGGCCGTAGGTGGCAGCGGCAGCGGGGCCCGAGGGAATGAAAACGCTGGCAAGCCCCAGGCCGGCGGCCGCTACCAGGCCGGTGAACCGTCTCTTTCCGATCATGGTCTCACGTCCCTTTCTTCTGGTGGCGGTAACGTTCGGCGCGGCACCTGGTGCCCTCCTAGACCAATGCCCATGCGGCATTCTGGAGACGCGCCATCTCACCGCCCAAGGATCGAGATTCTTCTAAGCGTGGGCCGAGTTACACCGCTGCCGCATGAGTAGCCCCTACTCAGATTGCTGACGTACACTCCTGCGGTCGGAGCCATGGCCCTGAGCAGATCCGCGATGGAGCGAATGCCTGGGGCGCTCGCCCGGCTCGCATCCACGCGCTCCGACCCGTGGTTCATTCGGGGAGCCTCTTCTTTGGGCGGTTCACGTTGCCGAACGTAACGGTCAGCCATTGCACGAATATTGCACGACAATTGGCTGGCCGTTCACTCGTCGCCGTCGACGCAACTGGCGTAGTGAAGATCCACTCAGTAGATGGCCCACGTCCACAGCCGGTCGTGGACACCCCACCTGGGTCAGTGGAGGCTCACTGGTTCCTCCCAGGCGCGGGTCAGTTGTGCGCGCAGCAGAGGCAGCGGGCTGTCGCTCCCGCCGCGTAGGCGCTCATCGAGGCGGAGCAGCGTTTCGCAACGGGCCAGGGAGACGCCGCACGCCGCGGTCTCGCGGGCGTATCCCGCTTCGATCGCGATGCGCGCCGCGGCAGGTCCGCCGACCGAGATCGCGAGGCCGGCGATGTCCCGGGCCGGTTCGGCGAGTTCGGCGTCCGTCCAGTCGAGGACGCCGGCGAGGGTGCCGTCCGGGCGGACCACCAGGTGCTCTCCCTTGAAATCGGCGTGGACCAGTACGGGCTTCACCGATCCGCCTGGCATCGGTGGCCGCAGCGGTGTCGTGGGAACCGCTTCGGTGTCGGTCAGCCGGAGCCGAGCCGCTTCGGCATGAGCCGTGAGTCGCTCCCATTCGATGGGGCTGCCGGCGGGTACGCCGATCGTGGCCGCCTCACGTGCCGGAATCGAACGCAGCCCGCGCAGCAGCATGGCGAGCTGCCTCTCGCCGACCGCCGAAAGGGGCTGGTCCTCACCGGATGCGCCGTGTAGCCGCGTGTCGACGGTGAAGCCACAGCCGGGAGCCCACTCGCCGTAGGCGGCCGAGCGTGGAAGGGGAACATCTGTGTACGGGCGGATCAGGTCGCGCAGCGCCAGTTCGCGCTGCTGGCGGCGGCTCGCCCTCTGGTTCGGCGAGAACCGGGCCACGTAGCGATCAGCGACCCACCACGAGTGGTGTTCGCCGCCCTCGCCGATGGGACTCAACGGTGGCCGCCAGCTCAGTCCCAGGACGGACTGGACCAGAGCGGCGGCTTCGTCGGCTGTGGGGTGATCGGGCGAAGCCATGGCGGCATTCTCCTCGCACCACGACTGCCTGGCGGATCGGGGCGATCAGTGGCGTGTATTGCCGTCAGAACTGCCTCAGGTGAGTTTGAGGTTGAGTAGCCGCAGCCCGGTGACGGATTCGAATCCGGCGGACGCGTACAGCCGAAGCGCCGCGGTGTTCGCGGTCTCGGTCTGCAGCGACAAGCGGTGCGCGCCGCCGGAACGAGCCGCATCGATGACGTGCTGGATCAAAGCTCGGGCGACGCCGCTTCGTCGGTGTTCCGGGCTGACGTAGAGGTCTCGGATCAGCCAGAAGGTACGCAGTGTCTGGGACGCCGGCACCACGGTCGTGGTGATGAAACCCGCCCCACGGCCACCGATCATGGCGACGGCGAGTTGCAGGCGTCGCTCGGTGAGCTGGTCACGCAGCCATCGGCGTGTGGCCTCGCTCGAACCAGGATGGCCGTAATGCGCCCGATAGTCGTTGAACAGGTCGCTGATCTCGTCGAGCGCCGGGTCTTGGGCCGTCGCCGGACGCACGAGCACCTTCATGGTCATGCCACCAGTGTTTGCCACACCGTCCGTTGCAGACCAATTACTCTCCGTGCATAGAGTGGGTATGGCGCGGGTAGAGGTTGGCTGAACGTCAGGGCCCCTGACCAGGAAGGACGTCATGCGTCGACTAGCCGCCGCCCTCGGAACCACCATGTTCCTCGGAATCTTCGCCGTCTCCGCTCACGCCGGCACCTCCACCGCCACGACGAGCAGGCACGACATCGCCACAGCCTCCGAGGCTCAGCTCGCGCCGTCCGGCATCGTCTACCTGCCGATCGGCCTCAACCTCCAGCCGACCCCGTCCGGCACCTGGGCGAACTCCACCCTGCAGGTCACGCTTCCTACAGCCGGTATATACACGCTCGAGCTGGACGTTCGCGGTCGGCTCAGCGGCACGCCTCCGGTCAACGCGTACATCGTCGCGCGGCTCTTCAATATCACCGCCGCCGCCGTCCTGCCGAACAGCGAACGGCTCATCACTCAGATCATCGACGGTAACCCCGGCGCGGCCCCGTACGGGGTGAACACGACCGCGCCGATCAGTGAGCGCGTCAGGGTCGGCGGGCCGACGACCATCAGGTTGCAGGCGACCCGCGTCAACGCCGCCGGTGCGACCTCCGCCGCCGACATCCTCTCCGACCCGAACGGCCGCACGTCGTTCCGGTTCGAGCGGATCTTCCCCTGATTCAGCCAGGCTCCGCGAAGGGGTTCCGTCTTGCACGGAACCCCTTCCGCCCTACTCGACCTGCATGAATCGGCGAAGACGCGGAGCCGCCCCGGCCGCCTGCACGACACTGCCCGTTCGAACACCACCGAATGATCTCGAGGAACCTCGCCGTACTACCGTGTGCCCGTGACGGGTTCGGAGCAGATGGCGCGGGCGTTCAATGAACTGGCCGACGGCTATGACGACGATCATCACGATGAGGTCGCCCGGGCTCTGCTCGCTCTCCTGGGTCCCGTGGAAGAGGACGGGATCGCCGACGTGGCGTGTGGGAGCGGGGCGGTGGCGCTGGCGGTCGCACGGGCGCGATCCCGTACGGGGACGCCGGTCCTTGCCGTCGACCTTTCGGCGGAGATGATCCAAGCGGGCAGGGTCCGCGCCGAGCGGCTCGGTCTGGAGCGGGCGATCGATTGGCGTGTCGGGGCGGCGGTGCCGATGCCCGTGGCGGACGGCGGGCTCGACCTGATCCTGTGCGCCTCGTCGCTTCACTTTCTCGGTATGCGGGCGTTGGCCGACTGGCGACGCGCGCTTCGGCCCGGTGGGCGGGTGGGCTTCACGCTGCCGTTGGCGTCTGGGTTTCGCCCTTCCGGGCGGTTCGCCGAGCTCGTCGCCGCGGACCTGCCGCTGCCGCAGACGGCCGGGGATGCGGCGTCGCTCGCGTCGGACGCCGGTTTCGTCGACGTGAGTGCGGATGTCGTCACCGTCGGATCTCGGTCCGTCGCCTTGGCCGTTGCCGCGAATCCGATGGTCGCGGCCTGAGGAGCCGCCCGGCCCTCGCGTTGGGCACCGCCGACAGGCTCAGTGCCTCGGTCTCGCCGACGAGGGGCATATGGTGCGATCCATGCCGGTTCGACGGTATTTTTCTCGTCCAGTGATCACTCGCGGCATGCGGCGGTGGTGACCCTCACGGTCACCGTGAGGCCGTCCGCCATGTGATCGTCACCCATCGCATGGCGAGGAGATGGTGCATGACAGTCGGCGACGTGGACCGTGAGCGGGCGAAGCCCTGCCTGACGGGCGCTCCCGAGCGGGTGGAGCCCTCCCCGGGGGACACTCCCGAGCGGATGGCGATGTTCACCGACGCCATCTTCGCGATCGCCATGACGCTTCTCGTGATCGAGATCAAGCGGCCCGAGAGCGATGCCCTGAAGAGTTCGGCCAGTCTGTGGCGGTTCCTGACGCACGAGTGGGAGTCGTTCTTCGCGTTCTTCCTGGCCTTCGCCCTGCTGTGGACCGTGTGGCGCAGGCATCACGTGCTCATGGACCAGGTCGATCGGCTGGACCGGGCGTTCACGTCCTGGCATGCGCCCCTGCTGCTCTTCGTGGCCCTCCTTCCGTTCCCGACCGCGTTGCTCGGGCACGCCATCGACAACCCCCTCGCACTGTGCGTGTTCGCGGGGTCGGAGGCGGCGCTGCTGTTCTCCGAGGCGGCGTTGAAGGAGGTCGCTTGGCGTAGCCGGTCGATCCTGTCGCCGGACGCGAATGTGGCGGAGGTACGGCAGGGGGCGAGCAGCTCCTGGGCGGTCGCGGGGTTCTTCGCGGTGACCGCCGCGCTCCCCTGGGCCGTTCCCGCGATTCCGTTCGCGTGGCTGCTCGCGCCCGCTGCGGCGGCCTACGGCGGACGGCTCATCGACCGCTTCCGGCGAGGCGTCGGACCGGCCGCCGCCTGAGCGCCCCCCTGACCCGCCCGATCCAGCCGGCCCCGCCGACCTGACCCCGCCACGCCACCCCGGTCGACCACGGCGACCCGGTCAGCGGCAAAGGCGGACGGCTCGGGGAGAGGTCATGCGGGCGGTGACGGTGAAGCCGGGGAGGGCGTCCCGTCGCAGGATCGCGCGGTCGCGGGTGACCAGCGCGCACGTTACGCCGTAGCGCTCCGCGATGGCCAGACGGGCGCTGGGGGCCGTGTCCGCTGCGAAGAAGGCCGTCGTGTCCCGAAGACGGGCGGCCTCGTCGACGAACGGGTACGGCCAGCCGGGGGCGACGGTGTAGGCGCCCCTGGCGTTGACGAGGCGGTCCAGAGCCCAGTCGTCCGTGATCACCACCTGGCCGGGCTGGATGCCGTGGAGGACCCGGTCGTACGACGGGCCGGGTGGTGGAGCTCCCCAGGCGCGGAGGGTGGCCGGGGAGACGTTGCCGGAGTAGGCGCGGATCAGGCCGCCCGACTCGCCGTACAGGCCGACGCAGCAGGCGATGAGGGTGACCGCCGCGTACGGCCGCCAGCCCTTGGCCCGCTCGGCGAGGTAGGACGCGAGTGCCAGGTGGAGGGGCAGCATGGCGACCGGTATCGCGCGCGCCAGCCCGTACGAGCCGGTGGCCGCGCCGACGGAGATCACCGCGACGGCGAGGAGGAAGAGGATCTGCAGTTCGCGGCCGAGTGGGCGGCGGCCGCCGGTGACGAGTGCGGGCAGGCCGACGAGGGCGAGGCCGTACGCGGCGAATCCGCCGTCCTTGACGACGTCCGTGATCAGGACCTTGTGGATGGTGTTGAAGCTGCCCGCCGCCCCGAACAGGGTGGAGACGTCCGACCAGGGCCACACCATGACGAGGAGGAAGGCCGCCACCGCGCCCACGGCGAGACCCATCGGCCGCGCGCGGAGTGCGGCCTTCGGGTCGGCCAGGACGAAGGCGACGAGGCCGATCGTCATGCTCACGGCGGTGAACGGGTGGATCAGGACGACCAGGGCGCCGAGCAGCGCGACGGTGGCCAGCGCGCCCACGCCCTCGGGTCGCGAACGGTGGCGCAGGAACGCGTCCCAGACCAGGAGCATGAGCGCCGTGCCGATGACGCTGGGGTAGCACATGATCCAGGAGAGGGAGTACAGCCCGAGGAAGCCGCTCCACGCGACGGGGTCGACGCCCCACAGGAGGAGGGTGAAGACCAGGGCCAGTGCCGCCACGAGGCGTCCGCCGCCCAGGTGGCGGCAGAAGCGGCGCAGGGCGAAGAGCAGCAGCGCGACGTTGGCCATCCCGGCGGCCTCGAGCACCGTCCGGGCGGACAGCCCCGTCGCCGCCTTGATCACGCCCAGCAGGAGGGCGTACGGGGAGTAGTACGGGCTGCCGGAGGCCTGGCCGACCAGCGGGTCGACCGGGTCCCAGAGGTCGCGTGCCAGGGAGTCGACGGTCGCCAGGTGCAGCAGGAAGTCGCTGGTCCAGCTGTGCCGGAGTGTGACGAGGATCGCCCAGAGCCCGACGGGGATCGCGACGACCACGTACGGGTCGCGCCACCACCGGTCGCGGAGCAGGGTTCGATCGCCGGACGACCGAGGAGGTTCGAGGGTTGGTCTCTCGCTTACCTGGTCGGATCCGGGCAGGGGTAGGCCGTGGTGCACGTGTGTTTTCTCATGCGGGGGAGGAAGCGCCCAAAATCGCGCATACCAATGTTACGCCACATATGCGCATGCACTTACCGAAACCGGAATGGCCAGAAATGCCCGCCGCGCCGCTAAATCCGCGCCACGACCCCCGCCGCACACCCGACCGAAGGCATCCCGATACGCCGCGTCACGTACGGCGGCGTGGGCGGCTCAGGAACGGCGGACCAGACGGGCCGAGCGGTGACTCAGGCACGGCGGGTCAGACGGGCCGGCCGGTGACCCACGTACGGCGGTCCAGGCGGTCGCTCAGGCACGGCGGATCAGACGGGCCAGGCGATCGCTCACGTACGGCGGGTCAGGCGGGCCAGGCGGTACTGCACGCCCCACTCGGTGACCCGCCGGAAGGCCTCGACGATGATGTCGCGGCTCATCTTCGAGTCGCCGCGCTCCCGCTCGACGAAGGTGATCGGCACCTCCGCCACCTGGAGGCCCTGGCGGATCGTGCGCAAGGTCAGGTCGACCTGGAAGCAGTAGCCCTGGGAGATGACGTCGTCGATGCCGATCTTGCGCAGCGTCGTGGCGCGGTAGGCGCGGAACCCGCCGGTCGAGTCGTGCACGGGGATGCCCAGCAGCAGCCGCGCGTAGGTGTTCGCGCCGCGCGAGAGGACCTCGCGGTTCTTCGGCCAGTTCTCGACCTTTCCGCCGCGCACCCACCGGGATCCGATGGCCAGGTCGCTGTCTTCCAGGGCGTTCAGGAGCCTGGGGAGTTCCTCGGGCCGGTGGGAGCCGTCGGCGTCCATCTCGACGAGCACGTCGTAGTCCCGCTCCAGGCCCCAGCCGAACCCGGCGACGTACGCCGCGCCGAGGCCTTCCTTGCCCGCGCGGTGCAGGACGTGGACCTGCTCGTCGCGTTCGGCGATCTCGTCGGCGATCCTCCCGGTGCCGTCCGGACTCGCGTCGTCGGCGATGAGGATGTCGGCCGCCGGGGCGGCGGCGCGGACCCGCTCGACGATGATCTCGAGGTTCTCCCGCTCGTTGTACGTCGGGATGACCACCAGAACCCGTTGGAGGTCGCCCACGCTGTCCACCCTTCACATCCAATGATTCAGTTCCGCGGCTCGGCGGCCGCCGCTGCGACCTGCCCGCTCGTGATCGGAAGCGTACGCGACATGTAGGGCATAAGCGTCGTCGCGGGCGGACCTACGACGCCGTCCGGGCGGGCGGAGAAAGCGGGCGGAGAAATCCGACGCGAATACCGGCCTGGGTGCTCTTCGGAATCAAAGACGTGGTCGGGCTATGGCGCGTACGGTCCATAGGAAAGCGTGGACCAACGATCGAGGAGCGTCCTTGGACAGGGTTCAGCGACTGCGCGATGTTTCCGACACCGACGTCGCCGCGTGGCACGAGGTCGTCGCGGCGTCGGTCGCAGACGATTTCCCCGGTGAGCCCGCGCCGGCACTCGACCAGGTGCACGGCCAGCTCACCACGCCCGGGGTCGGCAGCCGTCACCTGATGTGGGTCGCCACGACGGACGACGCGGTGACGGGGGTGGCGCGGCTCCGGCTGTTCGAGGGGCAGGGCCGGCGTCACCTCGGGGAGTTCACCCTGCACGTCCATCCCGAGCACCGCCGGCGGGGCGTCGGGACGCGCCTGCTGCGGACGGTCGCGCGGGCGGCGCGGGACGAGAAGCGCCGGAGCCTGGTCGTGGAGGCGTCCGCCCAGGCCTCCGGGGCGGCCTTCCTCGAGGCGAACGGCTTCATCTGCGCGCTGTCCCTCAGCCTCCTGCTGCTGAACGTCCCCGAGGCGCGCGGCGTCGAGGAGCTCGTACGGACCGAGCACGCGGGGTACCACCTGACCCGGTGGCTCGGGGTGGTGCCGGAGGACCTGGCGGAGGCGTTCGCCGCGGCCAAGAGCGCGATGGGCGACATGCCGACGGGGAAGATGGACTACGGCACGACCACCTGGGACATCGACCGCGTACGGGACATGGCCGAGGTCGTCGAGAAGCGCGGGGACACGCTGCTGACGGTGGCCGCCCTGCACGACGACACGATCGCGGGCTTCACGGAGCTGGTGATCCCGGTCGGGGACGGCACGCGGGCGATCCAGTACGACACGGCGGTCGTGTCCGCGCATCGCGGGAAGGGCCTCGGGCTGTGGGTCAAGGCGGCGATGCTGGAATGGCTCCGCGCCGAGTGGCCCGCCGTGCTGGAGATCGAGACCGACAACGCCGAGGACAACACCCACATGCTCGCGGTGAACGAGCGGCTGGGGTTCCGTCCGCTGCGTCAGACCAGGCAGTACCAGTGCGACCCGACGATGATCCACTAGGCGCAGGTGTCCGCCTCCCGGTCTCGCCGGGTCTACAGTGACGGAGAGTCGTAGGAGGCACAGTTGCTGTACTGGTTCATGTACCGGGTGGTCCGGCCGCTGCTCCGGATCGTGTTCCGGCCGGTCGTGGTGGGGCTGGAGAACGTCCCCGAGGACGGGGCGGTCGTCCTCGCCAGCAACCACCTGTCGTTCGTGGACAGCGTGCTGATCCCGCTCGTGGTCCCGCGCCGGGTGACGTTCATCGCCAAGGCCGAGTACTTCGAGGGCAAGGGCACGGCGCGGATCCTCGGGGCGTTCCTGGACGCGATGGGCCACATCCCGGTCCCGCGCTCGGAGCAGCGCGCCGCGGTCGCCGCGCTGGACATCGCGCTGGGCGTCCTGAACAACGGCAACGCCTTCGCGATCTACCCGGAGGGCACCCGCTCGGAGGACGGCCGTCTCTACCGCGGCCACACGGGCGTGGGATGGCTGGCGCTGAACGCCCAGGCCAGCGTGGTCCCGGTCGCGGTGAAGGGCACCGAGAAGATCATGCCAGTCGGCTCGAAGATCCCGATCCCCCGCCTGCACCGGCCGGGCGTGAAGTTCGGCAAGCCGATCGACTACACGGCGTTCGCGGACATGCCGCCGGCGAAGGCCCGGCGCGCGATGGTGGACGAGATCATGAAGGAGATCCAGAAGCTGTCGCGCCAGGAGTACTCCGGCGTCTACAACGAGCGGTCCAAGAAAGAGTCCTGACCTCCCTACAGGGAGTGCTCGAACCAGACGACCTTGCCGGTCGGGGTCCGCTGGGTGCCCCAGCGTTCGGCGAGCGCGCTGACGAGTTGCAGGCCGCGGCCGTTCTCGTCGGTGGCCTCGGCGCGGCACAGGTGCGGCAGGTCGTGTCCGTCGTCGCGGACCTCGCACAGCAGGGAGTTCGCGCGGATGAGGCGGAGCCCGACGTCGCCGGCGCCGTGCACGACCGCGTTGGTGACCAGCTCGCTGACCAGGAGCTCGACGTTGGGCGCCAGGGCCGTCAGGCCCCAGGTCTCCAGGGCCTGGTGGGCGAGGCGGCGGGTCTCGCGGACGACGCTCGGCGTCGCCGTGAGGGACCAGGAGAAGACGTCCTCCTTCGGGATGCCCTCGAAGCCCACGGCCAGCAGGGCGATGTCGTCGTCGTGCCGGCCCGCCGTGCAGAACCCCTCGATTAAGGTCTCGCAGACGGTCTCGAGCGGGCGGAGTGGGCCACTGAGGAACTCCCGCAGCGCGGTGAGCCCGGCGTCGAGGGGCCGGCCGCGGCGTTCGACGAGGCCGTCGGTGCACACGACGAACTGGCTGCCGTCCTCCACGTCGAAGCCGACCGTCTCGAAGGCGACGCCGCCGACGCCGATCGGCGCGCCGGGCGGGACCTCCAGCAGCCAGGACTCGCCGGACGGGGAGACCAGGACCGGCGGCAGGTGCCCGGCGTTGGCGATCTCGCAGCGCCGCGCCACCGGGTCGTACACGGCGTAGACGCAGGTGGCGAGGCAGTCGTCGCCGAGCCGCCGGGCGAGGTCGTCGAGCTGGCGGAGCAGTTGGTCGGGCGGGAGGTCCTGGGGGGCGAGGGTGCGCACGGCGGTGCGGAGCTGGCCCATGATCGCGGCGGAGGTGAGTCCGTGGCCCATGACGTCGCCGACGACGAGCGCGAGCCTGCTGCCGGGCAGGGGGATCGCGTCGAACCAGTCGCCGCCGACCCGGACGGCCTCGTCGGCCGGGACGTAGCGGTAGCAGATCTGCGCGCCGGCGACGTCGGGCGGCGCGTCGGGCAGCATGCTGTGCTGCAGCTGCGCCGCGACGCGCGCCTCCCGGCGGTAGAGGCGTCCGTTGTCGACGCAGACCGCGGCCCGGCGGCCCAGCTCCTCGACCAGTGCCACGTCGTGCTCGCCGAACGGCGGCCGGTCACCTCGGCGCATCAGGACGATCGTGCCTAAGACCTTGCCGCGGGCGATGAGCGGCGTGATGAGCAGTGCCCGGCCGCGCAGCAGGGCCCGCAGGTCGCGGCCGCCGAGGTAGGCGGAGATGCGGCGGCTGATGCGGTCGCTGATCCGGGAGTAGCTGAGGCTGTGCCCCGTCGTGAGGTCACGGATGAGCGGCAGACCCGACGGCAGCCGGATCACCTCGCCCAGCGGGACCAGGTCGTCCCAGCGGCCGTCCTCCTCGTCGTACCGCATGGCCACGCGGACGATGTTGGGGGACGCGTCCGCCTCCGCGGGCGGCAGCTCCTGGTCCGAGACGATCGACTCGAGCAGCTGGACGCCGGCGAAGTCGGCGAACGAGGGCACGAGCGCGTCGCACAGGGCCCCGGCGGTCTGCACCGGGTCGAGGGTGTCGGCGAGCCGGGCTCCGACGTGGTTGAGGAAGTCGAGGCGTTCCTGGGCCGCCGCCTGCTCCATCGAGTCGACGACCGGCGGATCGTGCGGGGGCGGGACGGTGGGCCGGACGCGCTTCATCCGCGGTGACCCGGCCCGGTGGTCCGCGAACGGCAGGCGTACGGTGACGCTGATGTTGACGGCCGGGTAGCCACGGGCCAGGACGTGATCGGCGATCGCCTCCGGGTCGGCGTCGGGCGGCAGCATCTCGGTGAGCCGTCGCCGGAACAGCGCGGCGTCGGCGGAGGACTGGACGAGCGTGGGCTCGACGCGCAGGAAGCGGACGCCGCCGTTGCCGCTGAGCGGACTGCGCGGCGGGGGCGCCATGAGGACGTCGCCGAGCGCCAGTCCGGGGCCGTTCTCCCGGATCCGCTGGGCGTCGGCGGCGACGGCGAGCCCCCGGGCGCCGTCCGGGCCGGGCAGCGGGTAGACCCACCAGGCGATCTCCCGCAACCGGCCGTCGTCGAGGCGGGGAACCAGGAACACGCCGGTCCAGACGTGCCGCACGTGGCGACCCCCGGACTCGAACGCCGACCGGTGCTCCTGCGGCAGGTGCAGCAGCGAGCGCAGCGGGCGGCCGGCCACCGCGTCGTACGAGGCGCCGAACAGGTCCTCGGCGACAGGGTTCCAGTGGGTGACCCGCCCGAGCTCGTCGAGCAGGATCACGGCGAGCGGAGTGATCCCGAGCAGGTGCTGATCGAGCAGCCGGGGCGACGCGCCGGCCGCGGTGAGCCTGGCGGCGGGGCGTTGTCGAGTGACCACCGAGGATCCCCCTCTCAGGCGAGCATCCAACGCACGGCCCCCCGACCCGCGATGTGACCGACGTTACATCCGCGCAGGCCAACTCGCTGCGTTTCGATGCGATTACGTAACCGGGACGGTTTGATCTGCACGCCACGGTGACCACATGAGGCCGTCCGGCTTCGGCTAGGCGTCTTTCACCGCTCTTGGCCCTGAGGGAACATTGCGCCACCCCACATGGGACCTCCAGCCGATATGGAGTCGCCGTGAAGCGCGTGTTCCTTTCCGTCCTGGCCGCCTCGGCCTTGATCGTCGGCCTGCAGTCCACGCCGACGAGCGCGTCGCCGCCGAAGCCCGGTGCCGTCAGTGACCATGTCGACCTGTACACGGGCGACATCCCCCTCGCCCAGACCCGGGCCCTGCACGGCGCCGGGCTCGACGACGAGGACCTCCACACCGGCAAGGTCACCGGTGGCAAGGTGCACGTCGAGGTCCTCATGGGCGGCCGGCAGGCCCAGCGCCTGCGCGCCCAGGGTCTCGACCTGAAGCTCGACGTCGTGAACGGCAGGACCGCCGCCCAGCGCGCCACCCTGGCCGCCAAGGGAGACCACGTCTTCCGCCCGTACACCGGGCCCGGCAACATCCGCGAGGAGATCCTGAACGCGGCGGCGGCGCACGCCGACATCGCCCAGGCCGTCGACATCGGCACCACCGTGCAGGGCAAGCCGATCACCGCGATCAAGGTGACGCGGAACGCCCGCTCGCTGCGGCCGGGCGGCCGCCCGGCGGTCGTCTACCAGGCCACTCAGCACGCCAGGGAATGGATCGCGACGGAGACCGTACGGCGATTGCTCCACTACGTCCTCGACAACTACGGCAAGAATCCCCAGGTGACCAAGGCCGTCAACACCGACGAGCTGTGGTTCATCCCCGTCGTGAACGTCGACGGGTACGACTACACGTTCACGCCGGGCAACCGGTTCTGGCGCAAGAACCTCCGGGACAACGACGGTGACGGCAAGATCACCTCGAACGACGGCGTCGACCCGAACCGCAACTTCCCCTACAAGTGGGGCTACGACAACGAGGGTTCGTCGGCGGCCCCGGCCGACGAGACCTACCGCGGCGGCGGGCCGGCGTCGGAGCCGGAGACCAAGGCGCAGATCGCCCTGTACAAGAAGATCCGCCCGAAGTTCCTGCTGAACTGGCACTCAGCGGCGCAACTGCTGCTGCACGGCGTGGGCTGGCAGTCGCTCACCCGCAGCCCGGACGACCTGATCCACGACGCGGTCCTCGGCGACATCGACCACTCGGCCGTCCCCGGCTACACGCCGGAGCTGGGCGCCCAGCTGTACACCACCAACGGCGAGACCGACGGCTACACCGAGTCGGTGCTCGGCACGCTGACCTACACCCCCGAGCAGAGCACCTGCCTCACGGCGGTGAACAGCGACCCGAACGACGACTGGACGCCCGCCGACTGCGGCGGCAGCACCGCCCAGGTCTTCCAGTTCCCCGACAGCGAGAAGCTGATCCAAAAGGAGTTCGAGAAGAACCTCCCGCTCTCCCTCGACCTCGCCGGCTCCGCCCACGACCCGGCCCACCCGATCTCCCCCGTCGGCCGTACGGTGCCGGACTTCGCGGTCGACTCGTTCGCTACGTCGTACGGCTCCACGCAGACGGTGGCGTCCGTCATCCGCCGGTCCCTGCCCGGCAAGCGGCTGCGCTACAAGATCAACGGCGGCCCCGCGCGTACGGCGTCGGTCCACGAGTGGCAGGGCGGCGAGCGGTACGGCCAGGACAGCAGGAACTACTTCGCCGAGTACCGGGGCGTGATCCGCGGCCTGCGGCCCGGCGACAAGGTCCAGGCCTGGTTCATCGCGGGCGGCAAGGTCAGCACGCCGTTCACCTTCGCCGTACGGGACCAGAAGGGCGCCTCGGTGCTCGTGCTCGCCGACGAGGACTACACGGGCGTCAACCCGACCTACCCGCCGGGCACGAACAAGCCGAAGTACGCCCAGGCGTACGTCGACGCGCTCAAGGCCAACAAGATCAAGGCCGTGGTGTGGGACATCGACCGGGACGGCGTCCCGCACGACCTCGGCGTGCTCGGCCACTTCAAGGGCGTCGTCTGGTACCTCGGCGACAACCGCCTCACGCAGGACGCGGCCGACGAGTACGTCCCCGTCGGGAGCCAGAAGTTCCCCGACTCGGAGATCGCCGACCGCGAGGTCCACACGACCCTGTTCGTCCGGACTACCTCAACCAGGGCGGCAAGCTGCTCTACACAGGTGAGACGACCGGCTACTTCGGCCCGCTCGCCGGAGCGAACGGCGGCGGCATCTACTACGGCCTCAAGGGACACCCGGAGAAGCCCTGCGTCGTCACCTCCGCCCTGCGCGACGACTGCGAGCTGCTGGCCGACGACTTCGTGCAGTACTACCTCGGCGCGTACAGCCGGGTGACCCGGCAGAACCCGACCGGTTTCCGCGGCACCGGCGCCCCGCTCACCGGGCTCACCGCCGGGCTCGCGAGCACTGACAACCCGCTGAACGAGGCGGGGAACTTCGACGTGACCAGCGACAACCTGCCGGTCAAGCAGTTTCCGCAGTTCAAGAGCTGGGCGGCCGGGGAGTACAGCAGCAAGGGCGGCCCGTTCGACCCGGTCGAAGGGTCCTGGTACGCCGCCGGGCCGCACGCGGACAGCTCGTACATGCGCCTGACCCGCACCGTCGACCTGACCGGCGTCGCGGCCGACGAGCAGCCCAAGCTGGCGGCCAAGTTCTCCTACGACACCGAGAACGGCTACGACCACGTGATCGTCGAGGCGCACACCGCGGGCGCGGACGACTGGACGACACTGCCCGACCTGGGCGGGCGTACGAAGAACACGGTGCCGTCCGACTGCGACCAGGGCTTCCTGCTCGCCCTGCACCCCTGGCTGAAGCACTACCTGACGCTCGGCAGCCCGTGCACGGCGACGGGCACCAGCGGCGCCTGGAACTCCTTCACCGGCAACTCGGACGGCTGGCAGCCGGTGTCGTTCGACCTGTCGGCGTACGCCGGCAAGAAGGTCGAGATCTCGATCGGCTACGTGACGGACCCGGCCACCGGCGGGACCGGCGCGTTCGTCGACGACACCAAGGTCACGACCACGACCCGCACCCTCGACGCGGAAGGCTTCGAGAGCGGCCTCGGCCCGTGGTCCACCCCCGGAGCGCCGGCGGGCAGCCCGCCGAACGTGAAGGACTTCCACCGGGCCCAGGGATTCGGCGTCGCGGCCGTCGCCACCCCCGACACCCTGCTCTTCGGGTTCGGGCTGGAGCAGGTGCCGTCCACCGCCGAACGCGACAAGATCATCGGTGCGGCGATGAAGCAGCTGATCGGCTGACCAGCTGATCGGCCGCCGAGGGCGTGGTCACACGACGTGATCGCCGCGTGACCACGCCCCTTTTACGTCCAGGAGATCGTCAGCGTGCGGGGCGTCGCGCAGCTCGCCCGTGTTCATCCCTCACGTTGTCTCCTCCCGAATCCGGGTAACCCCAGTATTCGTGCCGGTCCTGGAGTGATCGGAAACGGAGAGCGGAGGAGACCGCGATGGGAACACGGAGTGTGACGAAGCTCATTTACCGGTGCGCCGAGCTTGCGTTAGAATGACGCTTCCGGTAGGCGCCCCGCGGGAGAGGCGTCCAGCCTCCTCGCCGGTCAGTCGACGCAGTCGTCGGCGGCCTATCGGCGATCCGATTTCATGGCCCCTGGCGGGCACACCATAGCCGACAGCTACACGGAGACCCTCCGTGTCCGGCGCTTCGACCCGGCCCCGCACAGCGGGGAGCTCCCCCGACCGCGGACGGATGATCCGTCCAGGTCAGCACCCCAACGGAGAGCAGCAAAATGACGACTGTGGCGAGCGATGCACGCCGCCAGGACGTCGAGCGATATCAGCGAGACGTCACACCGCTCATCGACCCGCTGTACGCCAGCGCGGTGCGGATGACGCGCAACCAGGCCGACGCCGAGGATCTCGTCCAGGAGACCCTCGCCAAGGCCTACGTCAACTTCCACCAGTTCGAAGAGGGCACGAACCTCAAGGCGTGGATGCACCGCATCCTTACCAACAACTTCATCAACACCTACCGCAAGAAGCAGCGGGAGCCCCAGCGCGCCGCCACCGACGAGATCGAGGACTGGCAGCTCGCCCGTGCCGAGTCGCACTCCTCCACCGGCCTGCGCTCGGCCGAGCACGAGGCGCTGGACCGCCTGCCCGACTCCGACGTGATCAAGGCGCTGCGCGACCTGCCCGTGGAGTTCCGCACCGCGGTGTACCTCGCCGACGTCGAGGGCTACCCCTACAAGGAGATCGCCGAGATGATGGGCACGCCCATCGGCACGGTGATGTCCCGGCTGCACCGCGGCCGCCGTCAGCTGCGCGAGCAGCTCAAGCAGTACGCGCCGCGCGTCGCCGTCGTCCGCGCCGCGTAGGGGCTGTCTCGAAGTCCCGCCGTCCTACCGCGCGGCGCCCAGGAGGCGCCGCGTCGTCGTCGGCCGCCGGCCGTCGGTCGCCGGCCGAAAGCTGGTCGGCTTCGGCCGATCAGGAGAATCCCCCTTGCAGGTGCCTGGTCAGCTGCTCGTAGCGCTGCCAGCCCTCCTGCTGCCGGCCGTCGCCGAGCACGTACCAGACCGCCGGTGACTGAGCGTCCCCGATCCGTTGCGCGGGAATGCCCGGCGGTCCCGGGGCCGAACCGCCCACGGCCATGCCGATGGGAGCGGGCGGCCCCAGCCAGCGCGGTACGGTCGTCAGATCGGCGCGTCCGTTGCTGAGCTGGGCGAACAGCGAGATCAGATGCCGCCCGGCGGCGATCCCGCCGAGCTGCGCGGACAGCGTGCCGACCGGCACCTCCCGCGGATCGGCGTACCCGACGACGAGCGTCACCGCCTCCTCGACGGCCTCGCCCGCCTTCGACACGAGCAGCGTCCCGACGGCGGGCCGGCCGCCCGCGCCCACGATCGTCAACCACGTGGCACCGGCCCCCCGCGACCAGAACAGCTCACTCAACTGCTCCCGCCGCCACACGTCCGTGGCGGGCTCGGCGATCCCCCACCCTCCGGGCGGCTCGCCCGTCAGCGCCATGCACACCTGCTCGGCCGCCGCGCCGATCTCCGTGTCCGACGTGTGGCGCACCCGGAACGTCACCGTCAGCTGCGCCCCCACCGGCTCGGCAGGAGGCGCCGTGTAGGCGGGCGCGTACGTCCGGGCCTGCGGGTCGGTGACGAACGCGCTGCCGTCCCACACGAGCGGGACGCCGGACAGCCCGTCGTAGTAGCCGCCGTCCGCGCGGACCACCCAATGGGTGTTCGGGCCGGTGAGGACCAGCCGCAGCGGCACCGTGATCCGCGCGTCCGGCCCCGTGACGATCTGGAGCCCGCGCCGCGTCTCGCTGCAGAAGCGCAGCCCGTCCGCGACCCACTTCGTGAACGCCGCGACGGGCCGGTCCTGCAGGATCACCATGGCCTTCGGCGTCAGCGCGTCCGCGGCCGGCCCGCTCACGGGCCTTCCTCGACGCCCGGAGGTCCGGCCCAGACCGTGCCGCCCTGCCAGTGCACCATGTCATCCGCGAACCGCCGGGCGATCCGGGCGGCATCCGGCACGCCCACGGCCGCGCGCACCTCGACCCACCAGATCGGCACCCGGACGCGATCGGCAAGCTCCGCGCCCAGCAGCCGCTCCACCTCACCGCGCACCTGGACGAGCTGCGGCGTCTCGATGGAGACGGCCAGCCGTCCCCCGCCGTCGTAGAGGTGGACGCCCCCGTCCCCCGCGTCGTACGGCTCCAGCGACTCGCCGAAGGCGATCATGCCTTCTACGACGGTCGAGATCTCGGGCTGGTGCCGTACCAACGCGACGATGTCGCTGGTCAAGAGCCTCACCTCCTATCGGGGGTCGTTCTCACGGAACCCGTCGAGAGTCGTTCTGCACCCGGCCTGTCGGCGTTGTCCTCACGCGGCCTGTCGGGGTCGTTCTCTTGCTGTCTGTCGGAGTCGTTCTCTTGCGGCCTGTCAGGGTCGTTCTCACGCGGCGACCGCCCGGGCGAACGCCTCGACCGCGATGCGGATGACCGCCGCCCGGGTCTCATGGCCGATCCGCGCGGACTCTACCGCCGTCCCCGCGGCCAGGTGCCGGTCGTACGGGATGTGCACCACCGGCAGCCCGCCCGAGCTGAGCATCTGCGCCGCGCGCCCCAGATCCGCGTCGACGTGCGGCGTGTGCGTCACGAACGCGATCACCGTACGGGGCAGAAGGTAGTCGTAGCCGTTCCGTGCCTGCCACTCCAGGGCCCCGTGCGCGCTGAGCGCCCCGTCGACCGTGCCCGGCGTCACCATGACCTGGGCGTGGGAGTCGGCGAGGATGCCGCGCTGCAGCTCCGGCAGCAGCCCGGCCCCGCAGTCGACGACCGTCGCGGCGAAGTAGCGGCTCATCGCGCCCGCGGCGGCACGGAACGTGGCCAGGTCCAGCTCGCCGGTGATCCGCCCTCCGGCCGTACCGGAGAGCACCCACAGCCCGTCGGTCGTCTGGGCGAGGTACCGGGACGTCTCCTCGAAGGACCGCGGGGGTGCCGACACCAGGTCGTGCAGCGAAAGCTGGGGACCCACGCCCATCCGCAGCGGCAGCGAGCCGAGCCCCGAGTCGGCGTCCACGGCCAGGACGCGGTCCTGCCGGTACTGGGCGATCACCGTCGCGGTCAGCCCCGCGACCGTGGTCTTGCCGGCGCCGCCCCGGATGCTGGTGACCGCGATCTGCCGGCAGGACGGGACCGCCCGGCTCAACACGGCCTCCACGTCGGCGGCCTGGCGCACGTCGTTGGCGGCGGCCGCCCCCACGGCGCGGAGCATCCCCCGGGACATCCGGCGCATGAGGGGGTCGCCGTACGCGGACCGGCGCACGAGGTCGCGGGCGGCCATCGGCCCGCCGGTGACCGGCGGCCCCGTCTGCTGCGGCCCTCCCGGCGGCGGGCCGGACGCGCGCGGGTTCCGCGGGGGCTGAGGCGCTTGCCCGTCCGGCTCCTGCTGCCACGCCTCGGCACCCGACTGCTCCCAGGCCTCACCCTCGGGCGCGGCGGAGGCCCCCTGCCGTTCCGGCGCCTCGGCACCCCACGCAGGCTGGGCGGCCTGGTCCCACTGCGCCTGGGATGCCGGATCCCACGACGCCGGGGGCGGCTCCTGCTCCCCCTGCGTAGGGACACTCAGCTCCCACTGGAGAGGAGGCGGCACCTGATCCGCCTGCGGCGCAGCGCTCTGCTCCCATGCGGGAGGCGGGGCCTCCTCAGGACGAGGCGGCACCCCCTGCCCCCACTGGGGAGACGGAGCCTGCTCGGGACGAGGCGGTGCTCCCTGGTCCCACTGGGCAGACGGAGCCTGCTCGGGACGAGGCGGTGCTCCCTGATCCCACGACACCGGCGGACCCGAATTCATCGGCGACAGTGACGCGTGTTCCGCCTGCTGCGGGAGTGCCTGTTCCGCCTGCTGCGGGACGCCCTGCTCCCATGCGGGAGGCGGCGCCTGCTCCGGGCGGGGCGGCGCCCCTTGATCCCACTGCCCTGGGCCCGGATCCCACGACGCCGGCTGTCCCTGCTCCACCTGCGGCTGCGGCACCCCCGGCGGAGCGCTCTGTCCCCACTCGGCAGGTGGCCCCTGCTCCGCCTGTTGCGGAACGCCCTGCTCCCACCCGGCGGGCGGGGCCTGCTCTGACTGCGGCGGAACGCCCTGCTCCCACCCGGCGGGTGGGCCCTGCTCCGCCCGCGGCCGAGCGCCCTGCTCCCACCCGGTGGGCGGGGCCTGCTCTGGCTGCGGCGGAGCGCTCTGCTCCCCTACGGCGGATGGGCCCTGCTCCGCCCGCAGCGGGACGTTCTGTTCCCATGCGGCGGGTGGGGGCTGCTCCGCCTGTGGCGGCATCGGGTCCGCCTGCGGCGGGACGTTCTGCTCCCACGCGGCGGCCGGGGGCTGCCGCGGACGGGGCGGTGCCTCCTGGTCCGGCTGCTCCGGCACCCTCTGCTGCGGGCTCTGGTCCCAGGACGGCGAGGGCCGCGCCGGCGCGTCGGCGGGTTCGGCCGTGGTCCGCTCCGCCGGCGGCTGCTCCGTCCACGCGGGAGCCGGGTCCGCCGCGATCGACGGCTCGACCGCCGGAGCCGGCGGCGCGATCGGCGGCTCGACGGCGAGAGCCGGCCACGCGGACGGCGGCTCCTGCGCCGCCGTCGCGTCCTGGGGCGTGTGGGCCGCCTGACCGGCCGGATCGCCGCTGACACCGCCGAACGGGGTGGCCCGGTCGTCGCCGGGTGAGCCGGCGACGGGCCGGTCGGCGAGCGGGTCGGCCGAGGTGCGCTCGGCGGGTTCGGCTGCCGGTGCCCCGATGACGGAGACGTTCTCGGCCGGGCGTGGTTCCTCCGGCCCGTCGGCCGGCGACGGGATCTCGGGAATGCCGCCGGTCGGCGCGTGACTCTGCGCCGACGGGCCCGCGGGCGAGGGCATGGGACGACGAGTCGGGTCGGCGGGGACGAGCCCGGATAGCGGGGTACCGAGCTCGGTGAGCACAGCGACCTGCCAGTCCTGCTCGGACACCGGTCTCCTCTCGGCGCACACCGGGCGTATAGGGGCGGAAACGCTCCTGATCCTATCTGCGCGAACCTGCCCCGGCTTCCAGTACCGCCACCCGATCCGATTACCGAGTGATATCGGTGCGCTACAGTGAGCGATTGAGCTCCGCCGATCGGGCGGACTTTCCGGGGGGAAATCACATGCGACGTTTCCTGGCGTTCTCCATCGCCGCAGCCATCCCAGCGACGTTCTCCGCGGCTCCGGCCGGAGCCGCGAGCAGACCCGCGCCACCGGCCACGGGCGCCCACGGCAGGGCGGCCGGCTCCCAGCGCCTCCTGCGGCACGTCCGACCGGCGCCGAGGGGCACAGTCGTCCACGACATGTCGGCCAAATCCATCGCGCCGGGCGCCGGGACGGCACCGGGGGCCTCCCCGGGCGCGCCGTCGCTTCCGGGCGACGTCGACGCCGCGCCGGCCGCCGCGTCGCCGCAGGCCAGCGCCGCCACATCGCCGCAGGCCAGCGCCGCCGCATCGCCGCAGGGCAGCGCCGCCGCATCGCCCGCGCAGTCGATCGCCGCGGGCGGCGGCCAGGCCGCGCACGGGCCGACCCAGCTCACCCTCACGACGGCGGTGGGCTCGGCCACGCCGAAGACCGTGACGCTGCAGTGCGACCCGGTCGGCGGCACCCATCCGAAGGCCGAGCAGGCCTGCGCCGACCTCGCCAAGACACACGGCGACTTCAAGCTCGCCTCGGACGAGAAGAACCCCCGCGCGTGCTTCATGATCTACTCACCGGTCACGACCAGCGCGGAAGGGCAGCTGCGCGGCGAGGCGGTCAAGTACACCGCGCGGTACCCGAACACCTGCGTGATGCGCACCCAGAGCGGTTCGATCTTCGACTTCTGAGGAGCGCGTCGGCGGACGTCCCGGCCCCGGCCGGGCTCCGGACGCCCACATGGCCGAATAAGACCCGCCTTCGGGGGTAATCGGCGCATGACGGGCGAAGGGAGTGTTCGCAATGGCGCAGAAAATACGCGACGTCATGACGCCCGAGCCGGCCGCCCTCCCTCTCGACGCACCGCTCACCGAGGCGGCTCGACTGATGCGTGACCAAGGAGTCGGCGGGGTGCTCGTCACCCAGGCCGGCCGGGTGTGCGGGGTGCTCACCGACCGCGACATCGTCGTCCGCGCCGTGGCGGAAGGGCGCGACCTGCGCGGCACACGACTCGACCGGATCTGCAGCGCCGGCGTGGTGACGATCGGGCCCGACGACGAGACCGACGCCGCCGTGCGTCTCATGCGCGAACAAGGCGTACGGCGGCTACCGGTCGTGGAGGACGGCCGCGCGGTGGGCATCGTCTCGCTCCGGGACGTGGCCTCCGAGGACGACGCGTCCGCCTTTGCCACCGGCGGCGAGCGCGCCGGCGACTGAGGACGGTTACCGTGGACGGTGTGGGTTACGGACCGCACATCAGCAGCGAGCTGGCCGTTGAGATCGCCCGGTTGAGCCTGATCCACGAGGCGTCGGAGACGGCGGCGCTCCGCCGCGTGACCGAGCTGGCGGTCCGTACGGTGGGGGGCTGCGCGGGCGCGACCGGGATCCGGTGGACCGCCGGGGACGATCCCGAGCCGCTCGACGAGGCCGGCACCCATCCGGATCTGTCGTACCTGAGTGAGATCCAGTGCGCCCGGCAGGACGGCCCGATCTTCGACGTGGCGCGCAGCGAGACCCCGGTGTTCTGCGGCGACACGCTGGTCGAGACCCGGTGGCCGGGATTCACCGCGATCGCGCTGCAGCGCGGGGTGCGGTGCTTCGCGACGACGGTGCACCGCACCGGCCCGATCATCATGACGCTCACGATGTACGGCGTGGTGCCCGGCGCGCTCGACCAGCGGGGGCTCGGGCTCGGGGCCCTGCTCGCCGCGCAGGGCGGCGCGGCCGTGTCGAACACCCGGCACTATGAGGACGCCCACCGTACGGCGGTGCAGTTGCGGCAGGCCGTGGAGGCGCGGGCCATCGTCGACCAGGCGAAGGGCGTGCTCATGCACGCGATGGGCTGTGACGCCGAAACCGCGTTCAACGAGCTCAAGCGCATCTCCCAGAACCGCCACGTCAAGCTGACGGCGCTGGCCCGGCGGATCGTCGAGGGCAGCGGGCCGGGCGGCGGCGGCTCCGGACGGTCTGGTCTCGCCGGAGCAGCGGACGGCCGTTAGAGTACGAACAGCCGTCCGATTTGGTCGCGGATCGCGATCACACCACGCTGGGAGGCACCATGTCCGACCAGCAGGAAACGGAGTCGCTCCTGCAGGAGACCGCCAAACTCCGGACCCGCGTGAGCGAGCTCCGCAGTGCCGCGGCCCTGCCCGAGGCCGACTCCGGCCCGCTCCTGGAGGCGGCCCTCGTCGAGCTGGAGCTGGCCGTGGCGGCGCTCGGCACCACGGGTGAGGACCGCGCCTCCACGGAGGCCAGATCGGAGGCCGCGGAGAGCGAGCGCCGGATGCTGCGCACGGTGTTCCAGGACGCTCCCGTGCCGCTGTTCCTGCTGGAGCGCGATGGCACGGTCCGCCGGGTGAATCGCCAGGCCGGCGCGCTGCTGGGCTCGTCGGCGGGCTATCTCACCGGCAAGCCGTTCCCGGTGTTCTGCGACATGGCGACGCGGGCGGCGGTCGGCTCGCACATCGCCGGGGTGTTCCACTCGGGGCAGCGACGCCGTACGCGGGTGCGCTTCCTGTCCAAGCACGGCCCGGTGCAGGCCGACGTGACCCTCGCCCGGATCTGGGTGAGCGGGGAGCCCGACCCGCTCGTGGTCGCGGCGACCGCCCCGGCGACGCACGAGCCGGCGGCGGAGGAGGCGTCGCACGAGGTGACGGCCCCGGACGCCGTGGCCACGGTCGTGCACCGGATGGACGTCCTCGCCACCGCGACCGGGATGCTGCTGGAGGACGACTCCCTGACCGAGTCGATCGCGATGCGCCGGTCGGCGCGGTTGCTCGCCGCCGAGCTCGCCGACTGGGTCATCGTCGACCTCGAGCAGAACGGCACGCTGCGGCGGCAGGTCGTGATCGGACCGGAGGACGAGCGGTCCACGGAGATCGCCCGGATGCTGGAGAACGTCCATCCGGGCCCCGGCTCGCTGCCCGTCTTCGTTTGCGACAGCGGCCAGGCCGTGCTGCAGGCCCACATCGACGACCTGAGGACGCTCGGCACCACCGAGGGCGACCTGCCGGTGTGCGGGCTGATCGAGGCGTCGTCGCTGATCTGTGTGCCGCTGGACGACGGCGAGCACCTGCTGGGCACGCTCACGCTGACCGTGTCGGGCGAGCAGGGACCGTTCGACCTGATGGACCTCGGGCTGGTCGAGCGGCTGGCCCGCAACCTCGCGCTGGTGATCCGCACCGGGCGGCGCTACCGCCGCCGTACGGAGGTCACCGAGCGGCTTCGCGCAGGTCTGCTGCCCAGTGAGCTGCCGGCCATCCCGGGCGCCGAGATCTCCGCGCGGTACGTTGTGGCCACGCGGGACAGCGGATTCGGCGGCGACTTCTACGACGTCTTCCCCACGGCGTCGGGCTGGAGTCTCGCCCTGGGCGACGTGTGCGGTAAGGGCGACGACGCGACCGCCGTGAACGCCGGCGCCCGGCACGGCATCCGGATCCTCGCCCGGTGGAACGCCAAGCCCGACGAGGTCCTGTCGATGGTCAACGAGACGCTGCTCGATCAGGAGCGTTTCGTCACGGCCGTGATGGCCTGCGTCGAGCCGCGCGACGAGGGCCTGGCCGTCATGATCGGCAGTGCCGGGCACCCGCCCGCCGTGCTGATCCGGCGCGACGGGCTGATCCGCACCCTGAGCGGCGGCGGCATCCCGCTCGGCCTGTTCGCGGACGACTTCGAGGTCGGCGTCGAGTCGCTCGAACTCGAGATCGGTGACACCCTGTTCCTCTACTCCGACGGCGTCGTGGAAAGCTCCGACGCACTGCGGAACCGCTTCGGCCACGAGCGCCTCGTCGAGATCCTCGCCGCCCACGCCGATCGCCCGGTCGCTGACATGCCGCTGGCGGTCGAGCACGCGCTCACCGAGTTCTGCGGCGGCGAGCTGCGCGACGACGTGTCGATGCTGGCCCTGCGCGTCACCGGGGAGACCAGCGGCGTCCCCGGCCGGGTCGCGGTCTCCGGCTCGGCCGTCTGAGCTTCTCACCTGGTCATTCGCCCTCCGACCACCCGGTCCGAACTCCAGCCGGCACCACCCGCCGACCACCCCGTCCGGGCGCCCGCCAGGACCGCCTGGCGGATCGGCCGTCTGAGCCCCTTCGGCGGGGCGACTGTTTAAACGCAGGGGCATCAGGTAATAATTGGGTCCAGGAACTCGTGCCTAAGACGCAGGCACACCACGGGAGGGCGGCATTTCCGCCCTCGATCTCCGGAGGGTGTGCATGCGTATATCTCATCCAGGCTTGGTCAATGGCCTGACGTCCGCGGTTCCCTCACTTTCCCCCGCGCAGCCGGACCCCTGCTCCGGCCGTGAGCGCGTGCATGCCTTCCCCATCCCCGGTCACGCCCGTTCCGTCTTTTCGCGAGCCGGACGGGCCGAGATCGTCGCGGGCACCGACGCGCCCGGCCGCCTGAACTTCCTGGAGGTTGCTCGATGATGAACATCGCCATGGTCTCGGTCCAGGACAGCCCCCTCGGAACCGCCAATGAACTCGGCGACGGCCTCGGGCCGCACATCGCCGAACTCGCCCGCGAACTCGGTCGGCAAGGACACCGGGTCACCGTCTACACCCGGCAGGACGGGCGCGACCCGCGGGAGCGGGTGCGGTTCGCTCCCGGGGTCACCGTGGAGCAGCTGGCGGTCGGCCCCGCCCACCCGCTCGCCGATGACGAGCTGCTGCCGTACCTCGCCGACTTCGGCGCGGTGCTCGCGCGGCGCTGGCACGGCCGGCGCCCCGAGGTGGTCCACGCCCACCACTGGGTGAGCGGCCTGGCCGCGATCGCCGGTGCGAACGGCCTCGACATCCCCGTCGTGCAGTCCTTCCACACCCTGGGGACGACTCTGGCCCGGACCGGGCAGCCGGTCTCGCCGACCCGGGTCCGCCTGGAGAAGGCCATCGGCCGCAGCGTGCGGTCGGTCGTCGCCACGACCGAGAGCGAGCGGACCGAGCTCGTACGGCTGGGCGTTCACCGCCGCCAGGTCACGCTGGTGCCCTCCGGCGTCGACGTGGGCAAGTTCTCCCCGAACGGCCCGTCCCTGCCCCGCGGCGAGGCGGCGCGCCTGGTCACGCTCATGCGGCTCGGCCGCACCAGGGCGTGACCTCGGTCATCCAGGCGCTGGCCCGGATCCCGGGCGCCGAGCTCGTCGTGGCCGGCGGCCCGGCCCGGGAGGATCTCGAGACCGACGAGACCGTCCACCTGCTGCGGATCAAGGCCAAGGAGGCCGGCGTCGCCGACCGGGTGACCTTCATCGGCCGGGTGTCGGCCAATGACGCCCCGAAGCTCCTGCGCTCCGCCGACCTGACGATCAGCGTTCCGGCGTACGAGACGGTCGGCCGGGTGCCGCTGGAGTCGATGGCCTGCGGGACGCCCGTCGTCGCCTCCCCTGTGGGCGGCCACCTCGACTCGGTCATCGAGAACGTCACGGGCATCCACGTTCCGGCCGACCGCCCCATGGAGATCGCCCGCCGGGTCCGGACCCTGCTCGCCGACCAGACACAGCGGACCGCCCTCAGCATCGGCGCCGTGGACCGGATCCAGTCCCGGTTCGCCTGGGAGCGGGTCGCGCAGGAGACCGTCAAGGTCTACGAGTCCCTGCAGCCCGAGCCGGAGCCGGAGCCCGTCCTCGCGGGCGTCGCGGCCGGCGCCGGGGATGAGGACGAGGAACTCTGACAGAGGTTCGATGGGCTCCACACCGGCATCCGGATCTTCGGCACGGGACGAGACGCCCCGGGAGCGCATCGACCGCGAACTCATCGAGATGCTCCAAGAGCTGCGCGTCATCGTGGCCGGGGTGCAGTTCCTGTTCGCGTTCCTGCTGACACTGCCGTTCTCCAGCGGGTTCAAGCGGGTCGGCCACGCCGGGCAGTGGGTGTTCTACCTGTCGCTGATCACGGCGGCCTGCGCGTCCATCTGCCTGATGGCCCCCGCCGCCCAGCACCGGATGCTGTTCCGCTCCGGCCGGAAGGACCTACTGATCAGCCGGTCGAACCGGTACGGCATCGCGGGCACGATCGCCCTCACCGTGTCGATGTCCAGTGCCGTGGCCGTCGCCGCAAGGGGGTTCTTCTCCTCCACGCTGGCGGCCGTGACGGCCGCGGCGATCGTGGCGGTCGCCGCGTGGGCGTGGTTCGTACAGCCGATGCTCACCCGGCGCCGCGTCCCCACGCGGGTCGAGGAGGAGGCCGAGAGCCGCGACGCCGACTGCGGGGAGGAGAACGCGCCGGGCGACCCTCCGCCCCGGCGGCCCGTGATCGACTGACCCGACGACGAAACCGCCCCCGTGCCGTGCACGAGGGCCTGTCTCGAAGTCCCCGTCCGTAGCGAGCGGCGTCCAGGTGGTGCCTCGCAAGGCGGAGGAGGGAGTCAGCCTGGTGTTGGCTGGCGACCGACGACAACGCGGCGAGGCGCCGCCTGGGCGCCGCGCAGTAGGACAGCGGACTTCGAGACAGGCCCTAGGGGCGGTTTCGCGGTTCAGGTCAGTACGAGCGGCCGAAGATGACCCGCTTGCCGTACGCGGACGGCTGCCCGCAGCGGAAGCAGGACCCGGTCTCCTCGGGCGCCGCGAGCGGGACCACGCGCGGCGTGGCCGCAGTGTCGGCCTTGATCTCGTCCTCGCACTCCGTACGGCCGCAGTGCAGGACGCGCGCCCAGCCCTCGGCGACCTGGGCGCGGAAGGAGTCCCAGTCGTCGATGTCGGCGGTGTGCTCGTCGCGGTACTGCTCCGCTCGGGTGTACAGGTACGCCTGGAAGTCCTCGAGGATGCCGGGCAGCACCTCCGGGACCTGGTCGAGCGGGATCTGCTCCTTGCCCTGGTCGCCGAGGCGGCGGGCCAGGGTCACCACGCCGGCGTCGAGGTCGCGGGCGCCGATCTCCAGCCGGATCGGGACGCCGCGCATCTCCCAGTCGTTGTACTTGAACCCGGGGCGGAGCTGGGTGCGCTCGTCGACGTGCACGCGGACGCCGGCCTTCTTCAGCCGGTCCGCCAGCTCGCGCGCCGCGGCGACCGTGCGCTCGGCGACCTCGTCGCGGCCGATCGGCACGATCACGACCTGGTACGTCGCGATGCGCGGCGGGAGCACGAGGCCCTTGTCGTCGCCGTGCGTCATGATCACGCCGCCGATCATGCGGGTGCTCATGCCCCAGGACGTGGTGTGGGCGTACACCAGCTCGCCCTGGTCGTCCTGGTACTGGATGTCGAAGACCTTGGCGAAGTTGGTGCCGAGGTAGTGCGAGGTGCCGGCCTGCAGGGCCCGGCCGTCGCGCATCATGCCCTCGATCGAGTAGGTGCGCACCGCACCGGCGAAGCGCTCGCTCGGCGTCTTCTCACCCTCGATCACCGGCATCGCGGCCAGCTCGCGGGCGACGCCCGCGTAGGCGTCCAGCGCCCACATCGTCTCGCGCATCGCGTCGTCCTCGTCCGCGTGCGCGGTGTGCCCCTCCTGCCAGAGGAACTCGGTGGTGCGCAGGAACATGCGGGGCCGCAGCTCCCAGCGCACGACGTTGGCCCACTGGTTGAGCAGCAGCGGCAGGTCGCGGTGCGAGTCGATCCACTTGGCCATGTACTCGCCGATGACGGTCTCGGAGGTGGGCCGCACGACCAGCGGCTCCTCCAGCTCCTTGCCGCCGGCGACCGTCACGACGGCCAGCTCGGGCGAGAACCCCTCGACGTGCTCGGCCTCGCGCTTGAAGTACGACTCCGGGATGAACATCGGGAAGCAGGCGTTGCCGTGCCCGGCCTCCTTGATGCGGCCATCGAGGTCGGCCTGCAGCAGCTCCCACATGCGGTAGCCGTACGGCCGGATGACCATCGTGCCCCGCACCGGGCCGCGATCGACCAGCTCGGCCTGGACGACGACCTCGTTGTACCAGGCGGAGAAGTCTTCGGACTGAGGAGTGACACCTTCCCGACTCACGCAGCCGAGGGTACCGGCCCCGGAACGGTCACGTGGACAACCCGGGAGGACAACCCCGTGATGACGGACCCTTTACACCGATCACATCCCGACTCGGTCTACCGTACGAGTCGTGTCAGACGAGTCCCCAGGCGAGGCAGAGCAGAAAAAGCCCGCCAAAAAGCGGTCATTTTGGCGCGAACTTCCGATTCTTCTCGGAATCGCCCTCGTGCTGTCTCTGCTCATCAAGACCTTCCTGGTCCAGGCGTTCTTCATCCCGTCGGAGTCGATGGAGCGGACCCTGCACGGCTGCGCCGGCTGCACCGGGGACCGGATCCTCGTCTACAAGGCCGGCTACCGGTTCCACGACCCGAACTACGGGGACATCGTGGTGTTCCGGGCGCCCGGGTCGTGGGAGCCGGAGACCCGGATCGCCCAGTCGAGCAACCCGCTGCGGCGCGCGGCCGGCTGGGTCGGCGGGCTGTTCGGCCTGCCGCAGGCCAACGAGAAGGACCTCGTGAAACGCGTGATCGCGGTGGGCGGCCAGACCGTCCAGTGCTGCGACAAACAGGGCCGGGTGCTCGTCGACGGAAAGCCGCTCAACGAGCCGTACGTCTACGAGGACGACCACAAGCCGTTCGGCCCGGTGAAGGTCCCGGCCGGCCGCCTCTGGGTGATGGGAGACCACCGGGGCGACTCCGCCGACTCGCGTTTCCACATGCAGGACGGCTACCAGGGCACGATCCCGGTGAAGAGCGTGATCGGCCGCGCCTTCGTGATCGTCTGGCCGCCGTCCCGCTGGAACACCCTGGGCAAGGGCTGACCGTACGGCCGCCGCGACCGCCCAGGCGCGGCGGCCGTACGGGGCCGGCGACCGTACGAGGGCTGCGCCCGTGCGGGCATGGCGACCGTATGGGCGTGGCGGCCTACGGGGCGGCGGCCGGAAAATCCGTTGGCTCGCTCGCTGTGATGCCGGAGACTGGGCGACCGTGGGCCACGTCGAAGTCGCGCATCTGAGCCATGTCCTCCCCGACGGCCGGGTGCTGCTGGCCGACGCGTCGTTCCGGGTCGCCGACGGAGCGGTGGCCGCCCTGGTCGGGCCGAACGGCGCGGGCAAGACCACGCTGCTCCGGCTCGTCGCCGGCGACCTCGAGCCACAGGACGGCACGGTCGCCCGCAGCGGCGGGCTGGGCGTGATGCGGCAGTTCGTCGGCAACATCCGCGACGAGACGACCGTCCACGACCTGCTCGTGTCCACCGCTCCGCCGCGCGTACGCGAGGCCGCCGCGGCCCTGGAGCAGGCCGAGCTGGCCATGATGGAGCGCGACGACGAGCCCACCCAGATGCGCTACGCCCGGGCGCTCACCGAGTGGGGCGACGCGGGCGGCTACGACGCCGAGGTGCTCTGGGACGCCTGCTGCGTCGCCGCCCTCGGCACGCCGTACGACCGGGCCCGGTGGCGCGACGTGAAGACGCTCTCCGGCGGGGAGCAGAAACGCCTCGCCCTGGAGGCGCTCTTCCGCGGTCCCGACGAGGTGCTGCTGCTCGACGAGCCCGACAACTACCTGGACGTGCCCGGCAAGCGCTGGCTGGAGGAGCGGCTGCGCGAGACGCAAAAGACCGTGCTGCTGGTCTCGCACGACCGCGAGCTGCTGGCCCACGCCGCCCGGCAGATCGTCACCGTGGAGGCCGGGATCGTCTGGGTGCACGGCGGCGGCTTCGCGACCTACGCGCAGGCGCGCCGCGACCGCAACGAGCGGCTGGAGGAGCTGCGCCGCCGCTGGGACGAGGAGCACGCCAAGCTGAAGGCGCTCGTCCGCATGTTCAAGGAGAAGGCGGCGAACAACTCCGACATGGCGTCGCGCTACCAGGCGGCGAAGACGCGGCTGCGGCGGTTCGAGGAGGCCGGGCCGCCGGAGATCCCTCCGCGCGACCAGAACATCAAGGTCCGCCTGCGCGGCGGCCGGACCGGCAAGCGCGCCGTCGGTTGCGAAGGGCTGGAGCTCACCGGCCTGATGCACCCGTTCGACCTCGAGGTCTGGTACGGCGAGCGCGTGGCGGTCCTCGGCTCCAACGGCTCCGGCAAGAGCCACTTCCTGCGGCTGCTGGCCGGGGAGGACGTCGCGCACACGGGCACCGCCCGGCTCGGCGCGCGGGTCGTCCCGGGGCTCTTCGCGCAGACCCACACCCGGCCGGACCTGCAGGGCCGTACCCCGTCCGAGATCCTCATGACCGAGCACGCCCGGCTGCGCGACGAGGCGATGGCCGCGCTGGCCCGGTACGAGTTGCAGTACTGCGGTGATCAGCCGTTCGAGACGCTGTCCGGGGGCCAGCAGGCCCGGTTGCAGATCCTGCTGCTGGAGCTGAGCGGCTGCACGCTCCTGCTGCTCGACGAGCCCACCGACAACCTCGACCTGGCCAGTGCCGAGGCGCTGCAGGAGGGCCTGGAGGCGTACGAGGGCACCGTGCTGGCCGTCACGCACGACCGGTGGTTCGCCCGATCGTTCGACCGCTTCGCGGTCTTCGGCGCGGACGGAACGGTGTACGAGTCCGCCCAGCCGGTGTGGGACGAGGCCAGAGTGGCGCGCCCCCGCTGAGCCGGACGCGCCCCGGCCGAGAACGCCTGCCGGCCAGCCGACGGGCGCCGGTCTCCGGTGACGCCGGGGAGTCGCGCGATCAGTCGGCCGCGGGGAGGGTCAGGTCGAACTCCACGTTGACCTCGTCGGCGAGCTTGAGCGCGCCGAGCAGGGCGGAGTACGGCTTGATGCCCCACTGCGTCTGGACGACAGCCGCTCCGCCGCGGACCCGGTCGTCGTCCACGGCTCCGCGGATCGCGATCGGGTGCGTCCGTCCCATGATCGTCAGCTTGCCGGTGAGCGTGAACGCCTCGGGGGCGCCCTCCGCGCCGGTCGACCGGAAGGTGATCTCCGGGTGCTGGGCGACCCGGAGGATCTTCTCGCGCGCGGTCTTCTCGATCTCGGCGCGGTCGGAGTCGGTCAGCGGTTTCACGCCGCCGGTGCCCTCGCGGACCTTGAGCGAGTCGGCCTCCGCAGACACGGTCACCGACAGGCTCGCGGGGGCCGCCGGGTCGACGACGGCCTCACCGGACCAGCGGGTGACCTCGATCGTCAGGTCGTGGCCCACCTTGCGGCCGACTCCGCTACGCGAGGTACGGAGCAGGAGCCGTCCGGTCTGCGGACCGAGCGTGTAAGTGCCCGCGGTCAGCGCCATGACACCAGGGTACGTCCGGTCGCCGGACCCGCCGGCTCCCGCGACGGCACCGCCGTCGGTGCGGCCGCCGGAGCAGCGGCATCGGTCATGGGTAGGCGCCCGGACGGACGCCTCCGGTTCGAGATCCTCAAGTTCACCTGTATCCCCGAAGGATGCCCCGGCCTCCAGGTCAGGGTAGAAATCCGGACTCCGTCATGAGCGGCCCGGCGTAGCCGGGACGGCCGGTGAACAAAGTCCACCGGCATTCGACCAATCACCTTACGCGATCGCGAGTCACATGTAAGGTGCAGGTCATGCGGACGGCGTACAAGTGCCGGGCCTACCCGGACCCCGAACAAGCGGCGGTGCTCAGCCGCACGTTCGGGTGTGTGCGCCTGGTGTGGAACAAGACGCTTGCCGAACGTCACGCGGCGTACCACCAGCGAGGCCAGAAGACCTCCTACAAGCAGACCGACGCCGCTTTGACCGGCTGGAAGAAGACCGAAGAGCTGGCGTTTCTGTCGGAGGTGTCGTCGGTTCCGCTGCAGCAGACGCTGCGGCATCAGCACGCGGCGTTCGCGAACTTCTTCGTCGGCCGCGCCAAATACCCACGCTTCAAGAACCGCAGCTCCCGGCAGACCGCGCACTACACCCGCTCGGCGTTCCGGATGAAGGACGGCGAGCTGCAGTTGGCCAAGACGGCCACGCCGCTGCGGTTCGTGTGGTCTTTTGACGATGTCGAGGTGTCCGCGCTGAACCCGACCATGGTCGTCATCTCCCGGGATCCGGACGGCCGCTGGTACGTGACGTTCGCCATCGATACCGACGCGCCCGAGCCCGTGGACGAAGCCGGGCACGCCATCGGTATCGAGCTGGGGATCAAGGACTTCGCGGTCACCTCCGACGGGGAACGCATCGCCAACCCCCGCCATCTGGAGCGCAAGGCCCGCAACCTGGCTCGCTATCAGCGGCGGATGGCCCGCTGCCAGCGCGGAAGCATGAACCGCCGCAAGGCTAAAGCCAAGGTCGCCCGCGCCCACCGCAAGGTCCGCAACGCCCGGAACGACTTCCTGCACCGCGTCAGCACGAACCTGGTCCGCAGGACCGACACCATCGTGATCGAAGACCTCGCGGTCACCAACATGGTCAAGAACCACGCGCTGGCGCGGGCGATCTCCGATGCGGGGTGGGGGGAGTTCCGCAGGCAACTGGAGTACAAGGCCGAACGCGCCGGACGCACCCTCGTGGTCATCGACCGCTGGTACCCCTCGTCCAAGACCTGCTCGGCCTGCAGGCACCTGCTCGCCAAGCTGAGTCTTTCCACCCGACACTGGACATGTCCGGGCTGCCGCACCCGGCACGACCGGGACATCAACGCGGCCAAGAACATCCTTGCGGCTGGTCAAGCCGTAGCCGGGCACAACCCCGGTGATGCCTGTGGAGCTGATGTCAGACGGCAAGGGCCCTCCCTTCCGCAGTCGGCGCTGAAACAGGAAACCCGCGCCGCGAGGCGCCCGGCCTAAAGGCCGGATTCGGCCACAAGGCCGATGGGACTCCCCCTCCGCCAGGAGGGGGAGCAGTCAATGGTCCACGTCTCAATGCGGGGCGGTCAGGCCGATCTCACGGACGATCTCGCCGATGGTCCGGAACTCCTTGCCCTCGGGCAGCCGGGAGATCGTCTCGACCACCGAGTCGGGCGCGCCCTTGCTCCGCAGGTGAGCGAGCAGCCGCCGCCGATCGGCGGGGAACTCGCTCGGCGGCAGGTGCCGGCTGAGCTCCGCCCTGCGGGCGACGTCGGCGGGTGACATGCCCCGCGCCGGCCCCGGCGGACGTGCCGCGGCTTCCGCGCCCGTGCCGCCGTGCTCCGCCTGCGCCGATCCGCTGCCCCTGATCAGGTTCTTCGCCTCCTTCCGGAGGTGCTCGTCCTGGGCCGTACCCTGCTTGTCGCTCTCGCGCTGCATGGATGACCTCACCTTTCGCCATAGCCCCCTCTCAGGCGCTCCCCCGGCACGCTGACGTTCCGGTCCGACCCCCCGGATGGGGAACGCCCGAGATCATCGACTTGAAGCCGGGCAGTCGCTCTGCGTGACCACCCCCTCAAGCCGCCCTACCCGACCAGCGCACCCACGAATCCTGGCCGGCGCCAACGTGATCATCAGCCGGCCGCCGTCCTGGAGGGCACGAAGACGGCAAGTGCGGCGGCCTGCTTGGTGACGGTCACGGTTCCCTCGGAGGCACCGACCTCTCCGTCCCGGGTCAGCCGCAGGGAGCCGTGGGCGCCGGCGAGCTCGACCTTGCCCGCCGACCACACGCTGTAGTCCGGCATCAGCCGCAGGTGCCCGAGGAACAGGGCCGCGACCGCGCGGGTCCGGCTGATGTGGCGGCGCGCGCCGATCAGCCGGATGTCGAGCACCCCGTCGTCGAGGCGCGCGCGCCAGGTCGGCGCGACGCCGTGCGCGCCGTACCGGCCGTTGCCGATGAACGCGAACCACACGCGCCTGCGGCGGCCGTCGACGTACACGTCCGCCGGTTCGGTGTCGCGAAGCACGCGGACGGCGGCCACGGCGAGCGCCGGCCACTTGCCGAGCCGGCCCTCCAGCCGCTCGCGTCGCTGGACGAGCTCGGTGTAGGCGCCGAAGCTCGCGGTGTTGAGGAAGATCTCGCCGCCGCCCGGCCGACGTCCACCCGTGCGACGCAGCCGGAGCGGTAGGCCGCGACCGCGTCGGCGACGGTGTGGACGCCCAGCGCCCGCGCGAAGTGGTTGAGGGTCCCTCCGGGGATGACCAGGAGGGGCAGGTCATGCTCGAGGGCCACGCCGGCGGCGGCCCGGATCGTGCCGTCGCCGCCGCAGGCGCCGAGCACCGCGGCGCGTCCGGCGGCGTCCTTCAGCATGGCGGCCAGGTCGGCCCCGGACTCGACGATCTCCGCGGCCGGGAGCCGCTCCTTGAGGACCTGGGCGACGTCACCGTTGCCCGCGTCCGGGTTCACGACCACGACGAGGCCCTCGCCGTCCTCCGAGACGCCGGGGACCGCCTCGGCCGGCATCGCCCACCGCGCGCTCGCCGACCGGGGCATGGTGGGCCACAACAGCCGGGTGCCGAGGCCGGCGGCGGTGCCCAGCGCGACCCCGGCCAGCACGTCGCCCGGGTAGTGCGCGCCGGTGTAGATACGGGAGAAGGCCACCGCCGCGGCGGTGATCCCCACCGGTACGGCCACGGCCGCCGGCGCCTCCAGCGAGACCCCCGTGGCGAACGCCGCCGCCGACGCCGAATGGCCCGACGGGAACGACGGGGACGTCGGCAGCCTCCACGGCGAGCGGATCGACGGGATGAGCGTGACCCCGACCCGGGTGACCGTCGGACGCGCCGCCGAGGTGAACAGCTCGATCAGCGGGCGGGGGCGGCGGAACGCCTGCTTGCCCACCAGATTCGCCAGCGGGCTGGCCAGCCCGATCGCGATGCCCCCGCGCAGCGCCGCCCGGCGCAGCCGCGGCTGCCGGGTGAGCGCGAGCCCCCCGGCGACGCCGCCCCACAGCACCGAATGGTTCGCGATTCTGGAGAGCCGCGGCAGGATGTACTCGAGCCCGGGCAACTCGGCCGCCGCGACCGCGCCGAAAGCGCGCTTGTCCAGCTCTCTCGCTCGATTCAACAGGGACATGAACCGGTGTATCCCCGTTGCTCACCGGATCACGCCAAAGATCACATTCTTGGCACTGCATCTGCCGGTTGGTCGTTCCCGCGCCCCGGACTGCAATAGGCTGCTCCGCATGAGTCACCCGGAACGGCTCGGAGCCTCGGGTGGCGGGCAGGTCAGCGCGATCGCGGAGCCCCCTCACATGAATGGGAACCCCTCGCTGGCCGAGTTCGCCACGCGTAATGGGCTCAAGCAGAGCGCCGCGCGTCCCCCCATCGGTCCCTACATCCGCCAACTCTGGCAGCGACGTCACTTCATTTGGGCGTTCGCCTCCGCCAAGAGCGTGGCGATGTACACCGAGTCGCGTCTCGGCCAGCTGTGGCAGGTGCTCACCCCCCTGCTCAACGCACTGGTCTACTACCTGATCTTCGGTCTGCTGCTCGGCCGCAAGAGTGACGTGACGCATTACATCCCGTTCCTGGTGATCGGGATCTTCTTCTTCCACTTCACTCAGCGGTCGGTGACCTCGGGCGCCAAGTCGGTTCAGACCAGCATGTCGCTGATCCGCGCCCTGCACTTCCCGCGGGCGACGCTGCCGTTCTCGTACACGATCGTCGAGTTGCAGCAGCTGTTCGCGGCCATGGCCGTGCTGGTCGCCATCATGTTCGGCTTCCAGGAGTGGCCCACGTGGGAGTGGGTTCTGATCATCCCGGTGCTGCTGCTGCAGCTGATGTTCAACATCGGCGTCAGCCTGGTGGTGGCCCGCATCGGCGCCTTCGTTCCCGACCTCAGCCAGCTGCTGCCCTTCATCCTGCGCACCTGGCTCTACTTCTCCGGGATCATGTTCTCGATGTACGCCCTGGCGGGGAAGGTCCCCGGCTGGGTTCTCAAGCTCATGGCGGCCAATCCCGGATCGGTCTACGTCGAGCTGGCCCGCCGCGCGCTGATGGGCTCCTATCGCAAGGACCTGCACAAGATGCAGGGCACCTTCGAGAAGCAGTGCCACGCTCAGGCGTTCACGCCGAAGCAGGTCGCCAAGGCCGCCAGTGCCTGTAAGGAACACGCCTCGCTCGCCACGACGAACCACATGATCTGGTACTACGCCGCAGGCTGGGCCGTGGTCGCGTTCGTGGTGGGCTTCTGGTTCTTCCACCGCGCGGAGGAGAGGTACGGCCGTGGCTGACGCCGTCAAGGAGAAGATCAAGGTGTCCGGAGCACCCGACGGGTCGGCTCCCCCCGTGGTGATCGACCCGAACCGTGAGCCCATCGTGGTCGTCGACGACCTGCACATCATCTACCGGGTGTACGGCGCGGGCGGCAAGGGCAACGCCAACAACGCGCTCAAACGCATCATGCGCCGGGAGCACCGCCCGTCGATGAAGGAGGTCCACGCGATCCGCGGGATGTCCTTCATCGCGTACAAGGGCGACGCGATCGGCGTCATCGGCACCAACGGCTCGGGCAAGTCGACGCTGCTGAAGGCCATCGCCGGGCTGCTGCCGCCGCAGCGCGGCGGCGTCTACACCGAGGGCCAGCCGTCGCTGCTCGGCGTCAACGCCGCCCTGATGAACGACCTGACCGGCGAGCGCAACATCGTGCTCGGCTGCCTGGCGATGGGCATGCGGCCCGACGAGGTCAAGCAGAAGTACGACGAGATCGTGAAGTTCGCCGGTCTCAAGGAGGGCTTCATCCAGCTGCCGATGAACGCCTACTCCTCCGGCATGGGCTCGCGGCTGCGGTTCGCGATCGCCGCGTCCAAGTCCCACGACGTGCTGCTGATCGACGAGGCGCTGGCCACGGGTGACGCGAAGTTCCGGCGCAAGAGCGCGGCCAAGATCGACGAGCTGCGCGAGGAGGCCGGCGCGGTCTTCCTCGTCGCCCACCAGCTCGACTCGATCAAGGAGATGTGCAACCGGGTGCTCTGGGTCGACGAGGGCCGGCTGGTCATGGACGGTGACACCGACACGGTCGTCGACGCCTACATCGAGGCCACCGGCAAGTAGAGCCCGCCGCGAGAAGCCGGGAAGTTCCGGGGAACGGCTTCTCTCAGCAGGCTCGTACCGAGTCGTCCACGAAGGGGTCGGCCCAGCGATGGGCTGGCCCCTTCGGCGTGTCAGTCGTCGGTGGACGCAGCCGGATCGTCGGGGTCCGGCACGCTGCCGTTCAGGTGGTAGTGGGTCTGGGCGGCCTGCCAGAGCCGCGCGAAGTTGCCCTGGTAGGCCTGGTAGATGTCCGCGCCCTCGATGGTGATCATCGTCTCGTCGTTGTGCCGCAGGGCCGGCTCGGTGTAGTTCGGGCTGCCGGTGATCACGACCTTGCGGGTGCGCCCGGCGTACGTGCCGTCGATCAGCACGTACTTGGAATGGGCGAAGGCGTCGACCTCGTCGCCGTTCTCGTCGAAGTACAGGTAGTGGCTGTTCAGCAGCTGCGGTCCGCCGTCCCGCACGAGGATCTCGTGGGCCCGTTCGCTGAGGTTCGTGTAGATGACGCGGACGTCGCAGCCCTGGTGGGAGAGCGACCACAGCCGCTCGGCGACGGCCGTACGGCTGAGGTTGAAGGTCGTGACGCGCACCGCGGTGCCCCGGGCGCAGCCGACGTGCCCCAGGAGCCCGTACAGGGTGTCGGTCTTCGGCGAGTCGCCCGCACGCGGGAAGGTGTACGCCGTGACGCCCCCGCTGTGGGCGACCCGGTAGTGGTCCCGCTCGTGACGCCGGGCCGCCAGCGCGGCGAAGTAGCTCCCGTACGCCCGGTAGAGCCGTGCGTCGCTGATCGTGAAGGCGTTGTTCCAGGCGTTCACGCGGTTGCGCGTCGTCAGGTTGGCCGAGGACTGCACCACGACGTCGCGCGCCCTGCCGGTGCGGGAGAACAGGAAGAACTTGTTGTGCATGATCGTGTCGCCGATGCACCCGCTATGGCACGCCACCACCCACGATGAGCTCTTGCGGCTGGTGCCGAGGGCGCGTTCGACGCTCCGGTAGGCATCGTTGTCGCGAGTGCTCGCGTCGACGACGAGCTGCACGCGCGCCCCGCGCTTCTTGGCGTCGATCAGCGTCTGGGCGAACGCCCGCGAGGTGAACATGAACACCGCGATCTGGATCAGCGCCCCGCGGGGAGCGCCGGCGGTCAGCTGGTTGACGTGGTGCGCGATGGCGTTCTGCTCCGCCGCCGATCCGGAGGGGACGTTGAACACCGCGGACGGCCGCATCGCGGCCATGGGAGCGGTCTCGGCCGGGATGCCGGACATCGCGGCCTTCGGCGCCGTCCCGTGGGCACCGGAGAGGCCCAGTACGGCCCGGGCAGGCGGGGAGATGCTTCCGAGGGCGACCGCACCGACGGCGGCCATGGCGGCGATGGGGAGTCCACGCATGTTCGGTTCTCTCTTTGTCGCTGGGGGGCCGACCACCTGACTTCCGGCACACGCCCAGATCTCGGCCGATTTACGATCACGCACTGTAGCGTCTTGGTCACACAGACCACACGGGTTACCGAAGAAAAGCCACAGATGCGGCCCTGTGCGTCAACTGCCGCTGGCCGCACGGCCAAGATCGATCTACTTTCAAGGGAGGAACCTCAGCACGGGGAAGGTCCAATGCCGGATCAGCGTCCTCTGTCCCGACATCCCTCCCGTTCCGACTCTCCGTTCTCCTGCCGTCCCGCCGGCCTGTTCTCCTCCCGATCCGTCAGTCCGATCTCCTCCCGGTCCGTCAACCGGGTCTGCTCCCGTCCCGCCGGTCCGCCTTCCGAGCCCGCCCGTCCGTCCGCGTCCACCCGGCGGTGAAGGTCGTCGAGGTACGGGGCCTGGTGAAGGTGTACGAAGGCCCCGGCAGGCGGCAGGTGCGTGCCCTCGACGGCGTCGACCTGGCGACCGGACGGGGCGAGTGCGTCGTCCTGCTCGGCCCGCCCGGCTCCGGTAAGACGACCCTGTTGCGTGCCATCGCCGGTCTCGAGGCCCCGACCGCAGGCGAGGTCCACCTCGGCGGCCACCTCATGAACGGCCTGCCGCCGCGGATCCGCCGGGTCGGCCTGGTGGCCGCCTCGCACGCCCTGTACCCGCACAAGACCGTGCGCGGCAACATCGAGTTCCCGCTCAAGGCCGAGCGCGTGCCGCGCGGCACGCGCGAGCGCAAGGCCCGCTGGGCCGCCGACCTGCTCGGCATCGCGCACCTACTGGACCGCCGCCCCGGCCGGCTGTCCGGGGACGAACGCCGCCGGGTGGCCCTGGCCCGCGCCGTGGCCCGGGAACCGGCCGTGCTGCTGCTCGACGAGCCGCTGTCCGGCGTGGACGCCCGGTCGCACACCGCCGTCCGCGACGAACTGCGGGCGCTGCAGCGGCGCCTCGGCACCACGATGATCTGCGTGACGCACGACCAGGCCGAGGCGATGGGCCTCGGCGACCGCGTCGCCGTACTGGACGCCGGGCGGTTCCGCCAGGTCGGCACGCCCCAGGACCTGTACGACGAACCGGTCGACACGTTCGTCGCGACGCTCATCGGCACGCCGCCGATGAACCTGGTGCCGCGCGGCGACCGGCTCATCGGCTTCCGGCCCGAGCACCTGCTGCCCGCCGAGGAGATCCCCCCGGACCGGCGGGTCACCATGCCGCTGCGCGTCGACCGGATCGAGTACCTGTCGGGCGACCGCCACGTGTACGGCACGGTGACGCGGATCGGCCCGGAGACCCGGGTGATCGCACGGCTGCCCGCCACCGTCACCGCGCCCCTCGCCGAGGGGCAGACCCGAGAGTTCGCCGTGCCCGGTGATCGGGTGCGCTTCTTCGACGCCGAGTACGGGAACCGGACGGCGCCCGTACGGATCGGCGGGTGAGGGGCATGGCCGCCGAAGCCGCGCCGGGCGGTCGCCGGGCCGGCCTGGCGGACCGGCAGGGTCTGCTGACCTGGGTGTTCCTGCTGCCGTCGGTCGTGTACCTGGCGGCGCTCGTCGTCGTGCCGCTCGTCCTCGCGGTAGTGCTGGCGTTCTCCGCGGCGACCGCCGGCCACCCCGCGTACCGGTTCACCGGCGCGCGGCAGTTCACGACCGTGCTGTCCGAGGGGGTGTTCTGGCGGGCGCTGGGCGACACGCTGCTGGTCACCGGCGCCTCGACGGTCCTGGTGGTGCTCTGCGGTCAGGTCCTGGCCCACGTCCTGCTGGCCCGGTTCCGCGGCCGATGGCTCGTCCGGCTGCTCGTGCTGCTGCCGTGGACGACACCGGCGGCGCTGTCGGCGACCTCCTGGCGGTGGCTGCTCGACTCGGCCGGCTCCCCGGCCGGGTGGCTCCTGCGCGCGGCCGGGATCCCGCCGGGCGCCACCTGGAACGGACGGCCCGCCGTGGCGATGGGCGCGGTCGTCGCGGTGCAGGCCTGGCGGCTGACGCCGCTCGCCGCGGTCGTCATCTCGGCCGGGCTGGCGGCGATCCCCCGGGACGTCCGGGACGCCGCGCGCGTCGACGGCGCGGGCGCGGTGCGGCGGGCGTTCGACGTGACGATCCCCCTCACCCTGCCGTCCATCGCGGTCGCCGCGCTCCTCACCGCCACGCTGGTCTGCGCCGACGTCCCCGTCGTGAACGTGCTGACGCACGGCGGCCCGGGATACGCGCCCCAGACGCTCGCCACCCTGTCCTACGCCCGCGGAGTCGAAGGCGGCGTGCTCGCACAGGGAGCGGCGATCGCCGTCCTGCTCCTGCCGCTGCCCCTGGCCGGAGCAGCGGGCCTGCACCGCGTCGTACGACACCGGGGAGCGGACTGGTGAGCGTCTCCGGCGGGTCGGCCACCCGCGTCGTACGAGACCGAGAGGCGGAACGATGAACGCCACCAGCGGACCGGCCGTCCGCGCCGTACGGCACCGGAAGGCCGACCGGTGAGCGTCACCAGCGGGTCGGCCACCCGCGTCGTACGAGACCGAGAGGCGGAACGATGAACGCCACCAGCGGACCGGCCGTCCGTGCCGTACGCCTCCGGAGGGCGCGGTGAGTGTCACCGAGGGGCTGGCCGCGCGGACGGCGGCGCGGGAGCTGGCCCGGCAGCGGCGGCGGTACACCGTGCGCCATGTGCTGGCGAGGTCCGCGCTCTACACGACGGCGGCAGGTGCCTCGCTCCTGTGCGCGGTGCCGTTCCTGTGGAGCGCGGTCGCCGCCGTCCGGCGGTCGTCCCCGGATGACGCGGGTGTCGTGGCGCACCTACGCCTCCTCCTGAGCTCGACGCCCTTCCCCGCGTTCGTGGGGAACACGCTGGTCGTCGGCGTGCTCGTCACGGTGTTCACGCTGCTGGTCGCGCTGCCGGCGGCGTACGCGCTGACCCGTCCGCGGTGGGGCGGCGCGGTCGGGCGGGCGATCGCCGTCCTGGTGGTGGCACCGGCCGTGGCCCTCGTGCTGCCGTTCTCCTGGGCCGCGCACGAACTCGGCCTCGGGCCCTCCCTCGGGGCGCTCGTGCTCGTCCAGCCGACGCTCACCATCCCGGTGGCGGTGCTGCTGCTCGGCGGCTTCCTCCGGGCGGTCCCCGCCGACATCGAGGACCAGGCGCTCGTGGACGGGCATGGTCGCGTCGCCGCGTTCCTGCGGGTCGTGCTTCCCCAGCTCGCACCCGCGATCGTCGCGGTCGCGGTCCTGGCGTTCACCCTGTCGGCCGGGGACTTCGTCTACGCGCGGTCGTTGGCCCCGGTGGACTCGACGGTGGCCACCGGGATCCCCGCCCGGCTCGGTTCCGGCGGGCCGTGGGCGGTGGCGCAGACCGGGGTCGTTCTGGTGGCGGTCCCCTTGGCGGCCGCGGTCGACCTCGTCCTGGGGAGGATCATCGCGGCCGCAGCGGGCACGGCTGGTAGGACTAAGGCGTAACCGTCGAACCGAGCGAGGAGTTTGCCATGGCGGGTCGGCCACCACTGCCCCATGAGTTCCTGCCCGAGGTCCCGTCCTTCACCGTGACCAGCGACGACGTGGCGCACGGCGAGCAGATGCCGAACGCGCACGTCTTCAACGACTGGGGGTTCAACGGCGAGAACCTCTCCCCGCAGCTGAGCTGGGCCGGATTCCCCCCGGAGACCAAGAGCTTCGCCGTCACCTGCTACGACCCCGACGCCCCGACCGGCAGCGGCTTCTGGCATTGGGTCCTGTACGACCTGCCCGCGTCGGTGACCGAGCTGCCGACCGGTGCGGGCGGCGGTGACTTCAAGGAACTGCCCGAGGGCGCCGAACACGGCCGCAACGACTACGGGAACAAGGAGTTCGGCGGGGCCGCCCCGCCGCCGGGCACGCCGCACCGGTACGTCTTCACCGTGCACGCGCTCGACGTCGAGGAGCTGGGCGTACCCGACGACGCGTCGCCCGCCGTCGTCGGCTTCAACATCACCGCCCACACCCTGGCCCGCGCCCAGGTCGCCCCCGAGTACGGCCACTGACGGCCGCCTGATCGCGGCGGGCCGGCTCACGCCGGCCCGCCGGGACCGTTCTAGACTCGGCGAATGATCAAGCTGGTGCGCCTGGACCACCTGGTCCTGACCGTCGCCGACCTCGACCGGACCGTCGACTTCTACACCCGGGTCCTGGGGATGGAGCCGGTCACGTTCGGTGCGGACCGCAGGGCGCTCAACTTCGGACCACACAAGATCAATCTGCACCGGCAGGGCGCGGAGTTCGAGCCGAAGGCCGCCCGGCCCACGCCCGGGTCGGCGGACCTCTGCCTGGTCACCGAGACGCCGATCGACGCGGTCGTACGGCACCTCGAGGAGTGCGGCGTGCCGATCGAGGAGGGCCCGGTCGGCCGCACCGGGGCACAGGGCCCGATCACCTCGGTGTACTTCCGCGACCCCGACGGCAACCTCATCGAGGTCTCGGCGTACTGACCCCGTGATTCGCTGCCGCGGGTTACTCCCCGCTCGATGCCAGATGGCTGCGGAAGAAGGCGGTGGCCGCGCCCGAGGCTCGAGCGATCTCGGTGGTGTACGGGGCGAAGTGCCCACCGGGGATCATCACCAGCTGCTTCGGCTCCAGCGCCCGGTTGTAGGCGGCGAGACCGGTGTCGGTGAGGGTGACGGTGTCCTCCCGGCCGACGATCATCAGCAGTGGTGTGGGGGAGATTCGGTCGATGAAGGCGCCCGGCTCGTACATGCGTGCCTTGCGGGTGGAGCGGACGGTGACGGTGTTGTCCCAGCGGGTTCCTTCGGGGAGTTCCTGGAGGTAGAACTCGATGGCGTCCTGGGCGCGATAGGAGGCGGCGACGGACGGGTCGGCGCTGACCAGGGTCTGGGTGCGCGGCGGCTCGCCGGCCAACTGGGCACGCTCGTCGGCGTCGAAGGCGGCCTCCAGGGCGGCGATGTTCTCGGGGGCGACGCGACGTTTGGCCTGCTCGACGCCGCTGATGGTGGGCACCTGGGCGACGACGGCCTTCAGGCGGCGGTCGGTGGCGCCGAGTACGAGGGCGTGTCCGCCGGCATAGCTGGAGCCCCACAGGCCGATCCGGCCGCCGTCGACCTCGGGTCGCGATTCCAGGTAGGTGATGGCGCGCCGCCAGTCTTCGATCTGCCGCCAGGGGTCGATGTCCTGGCGCGGGGTGCCGTCGCTGGCGCCGAAGGTGCGGTGGTCGTGGACCAGGACGACGAAGCCGGCCTGGGCGAACGTGTCGGCGAAGCGGAGGATGGCGTGCTCCTTCACCACGCCGTACCCGTGCGCCATGGTGATCGCCGGGTGCGGGCCAGGCCCGCCGGGAACGTACAGCGTCCCGCGCAGGATCACGCCGTCGGGAGCCGGGAACTCGACGTCGAGGCGGGTGGGCCGGCTCATGGCTGCTCCCTCCTGGTCGTGTGGCCGGTGGCGTCCATGCCTCTACCCTGCCCCGCCGCCCTCGCCCGGATTCGTCCTGACACCCGGATCGCCGCGATCCGCACCGAACGTTCATCCTGGCCGTGGCCGGCCTGCTCGACGGAAGGCGGGCAACCGCACACGGAGAGTGCGCGGCCCGACGGCGACCTCATCGAGGTCTGGGCGTACCGACCCTCCGGGCGGACGCGTTCGTGGGGCCGCACCACGGGTGCGGCCCCACAACCGTTTCGCGGTTCGCCCAGGGAGGGCTAGCCGGTCACAGGGACGGGCCGGCGGCGACGACGTCGTGCGCGGTGACGTCCCCGCCCTTGACGATGCCCTCGAAGGGGAACCGGTCGCCGAAGGCCGGCCGGAGGTCGGTCAGCCAGACGGCCTCCGGGTCGTACTTGGCGAAGAACGGCCGGTTGACGAACTCCGGGTCGCGGCACTGGATGAAGTGCAGGACGAACAGCTTCTCCCCGCCGATCTCGACGACGCCGTCGACGCACACCTTGCCGGGCGTCGCGGACATCGACGGGCCGCGCACGGTGCGGCAGAGCCCCGAGACGTTCTTGTAGGCGTCCCGGAAGATCTCGTACGCGCGGGCGAGCGGTACGGCGAAGTAGTCCTGTGGTCCGGTGTCACGTTCCACGAACATGTAGTAGGGGACCATGCCCATCTGCAGCTGTCGCCGCCACATGGCCTCCCACGTCAGGGGCATGTCGTTGATCGTGCGGATGAGCGGCGCCTGCGTACGGATGACGGCACCGGTGCTGAGGATGCGCCGGGTCGCCTCCGACACGAGGTCGGACTCGAGCTCGCGCGGGTGGGTGAAGTGCGCCATGAACGCGAGGTTCTTGCCCGCGTCGACGACCTTCTCGAACAGGCGGAGCGTGTCGTCCGCGTCGGGGTCGGTGACCCAGCGCTGCGGCCAGTACGCCATGGCCTTGCTGCCGATTCGGATCGACTCGAGCTGCTCCAGATCCAGCAGCGGCTCGATGTAGCGGCGGAGTACGGACTCGCCCATGATCATCGGGTCGCCGCCCGTGAACAGGACGCTGGTGACCTCCGGGTGGGCGAGCAGGTAGCGCTTGAGCCGCTCGACGTCGTCGCCCGCCATCTTCAGGTCGGGTTCGCCGACGAACTGTGCCCACCGGAAGCAGTAGGTGCAGTACGCGTGGCACGTCTGCCCCTGCTTCGGGAAGAACAGCACCGTCTCGGGGTACTTGTGCTGTACCCCGGGCACCGGCTCCTCTTTGAGGGTCGGAATGTTGAGCTGCAGCTGACCCGCCGGGTGCGGGTTGAGCTTCATGCGCACCTCGCGGGCCGCGGCGTCCACCTCGGCCTTAGGTGCCTCCCGGCGCAGCAGGTCGGAGATGCGGGCGACATCCTCCGCGGGGAGCATGTCCTCCTGCGGGAAGACGAGCCGGTACATCGGGTCCTCCGGAGCGGCGGACCAGTCGATCAGCTCGTCGACGACGTAGCTGTTGGTACGGAACGGCAGGACCGTCGCGACCGCCTGGATCGCCAGGCGTTGCTCGGCGGTCAGACCTGCGCGAGCGGTGAGCTCGCCGAGGTGCTTCGCCGTAAAGGCGCGGAACCTGCGGCCGGTGGTGTTCACCGCGGCCGGTGCCGCGTCGTTGACCAAGGTCACGTTGACGTTACTCCTCCGAGTCGACGGGAAACGCGCGCGCGACGCCTGTCACATCGGGTCTCATCGGGACCCGCCGCAGGCGTCCGCTGTCGGGGTTCGCCCTCCTTCACGATCAGGCCGCGACGCCATCACGCCGCAGCTCGCCACGCTCCCCAACCCCTATTGAACCGTTAAGCCCCGTTTCTTACCTATTCGGTACCCGCACTTGGGCTTTTCGATACTCAACGGCTGGCTCCGCTGAACGATCAACGTCTGAGCAGCCACGGAAGTGCCACAGCGACACGCCGGAGGCCAGTTCGTGATCTTGTACGTACGCTGCGCCATACTGCCGGGGACGGATCCCACCTGCGACAGCGGTCACCGTGGTCAGCGGTGTCCCTGGCGCCCCACGAGGAGAGGTCGTGGGCAGACACCGCAAGCGCCGCGCATCACCCCGGCTGAGCCGCAGGATCGCGCTGCTCTCGGCCGGTCTGCTCATCCCCGGCACGGGCGGCGCCGTGCTCGCCGCGACCCACCTCGATCAGCACGCCGCTCCGTCGGCCCGGTCCGGTCCCGCCCCCCGGTCCGGCGCGGCGATGACAGAGCTCCCCCGCCCGCGCACCCAGGCCACCGCCGCCCGGCCCGCGCCCGCCGCGCCGTCGGCCACCGCGTCGCCGGAGGCGACCGCCTCGCCCGCGCCCGCCGCCCGGATCACGTTCGCCCCGTACGCCGACGTGCTCAGCTGGCCGCCGCTGGACTTCGCCAGGACCGCGGCGCGGACCGGCGTACGGGACTACACCGTCGGCTTCGTCGCGGCCGGCCTCGGATGCACCGCGACGTGGGGCGGCACCACACCGATCGCCGACCCGATCGTCCACAGGAGGCTCGCGAAGATCCCCGGTGAGACCATCGTCTCCTTCGGCGGCCCGCACGCCACCGAGCTCGCCCACGGCTGCCCCGACGTCGACGACCTGACCGCGCGGTACCGCTCCGTGCTGGCCGCCACGGACACGCGGCAGATCGATTTCTTCCTGACCGACGATGCCCTGGCCGACACCGCGTCGGCCGGGCGCCGCGCCCAGGCGCTCGCCCGGCTCCAGCACGACGACCCGGGCCTCCGCGTGTCCTTCACGCTTCCGCTGCGCCGCTCCGGCCTCACGGACGCCGCGCTGGCCGCGCTGCGTGGCGCCACGGCGGCCGGGGTCGACGTCTCGATCGTCGACCTCCTCCCGGCGGGCGGCACCGGGCCTGCCCTGATCTCCGCCGCGACCGCCGCCCACGGCCAGTTGCAGCGGCTCTACCACCAGGACGCCGCCTCGGTGTGGCGGCGGATGGGCATCGCGCCCCTCATCGGCGTGGCGGACACCGGCGCCGGGTTCCAGTCCGCCGACGCCCGGCAGATCCGCGGCTGGGCGGCCACCCGCGGGCTGGGCCGCCTGTCGATGTGGTCGATCACCCGGGACACCCCCTGCACCCTGGACACCACGGCCAAGAACGACACCTGCAGCGGGCTGGACGAGGACGCCGGCGTGTTCTCCAGAATCTTCCAGGGATCGTAAGAACACGCACTTCGCGGCTTAAGTCCGCCGCAGGGCGGCCCCCGGCAGCCGTGTCCGGATACCTATGCTGGAAGTCGAGCGGGGGGATTCGAAAAGGAAGTGAGAGTGAGCTCGTCCGAGCGTTCACGCGACCAGGGGACGGTGCCGGCGTTCGTGCCGCCCCTCGCCGCCGTCGCGGGCGTCGTCTACAGCTCTTGGATCCTGCAGTTCCTTCTCAACCCGCACCTGGACGCCGTCAACGGCTACGTCAGCGAGCTGTCCGCCACCGACCAGCCCTACCGCGGGCTCTTCTCCGGCTGTGACTTCCTCGCGGGCACCTTGTCGATCACGGTCGCGGCCGTCGTGCTGCGCCGGCTCCGGCCGCGCGGCTGGGCGCTCGCCGGCTGGCTCGCGCTGCTGCTGTTCGGGATCTTCTCGATCGGCGACTCCCTGTTCGCGATGGACTGCGCGCCCAACTCCGACCCGACCTGCGCGCTGCGCGAGCGGGCCGAGAAGGTCTCCTTCGCCCATGAGTTCCACTCGGTGACGAGCACGCTGGTCGTCACCAGCGGCATCGTCAGCCTTATCGCCCTCACGATCGCCGCCCGCCGGTACGGCCGCTGGCCGGTCCTCGCCCGCTGGAGCTGGCCGGTCATGGTCGTGGAGACCACGACCGCGCTGGCCACGCTGCCCCTGATGTACTTCGGCCTGACCCTCGGCGTCATGGAGCGGATCCAGGTGACCGTGATCTCGGTGTGGCTGTTCGTCATCGCCGTCGAGCTCTACACCGGGCGGCGCCGCGCCCGCGCCCCCGGACGCATCGTCACCCGCCCGATCCGGCGGACCGGGGACCCGGCCGTACGGGAGAAGGCCACCTTCCCGTGAACGGCCGTCTGCCCGGCGAGATCGTCACCGTCGGCGGAGACCGCCTGCACGTCGTCTCGGACGGAACCGGATCCCCTCCCCTGCTGCTGAGCGCCGGGCTCGGCGGAGCCTGGTTCGACTGGATCCCCGTCGTCCGGCTGCTCCACGGTGAGCGCCGCACGATCGCCTTCGACCGCCCGGGCCTCGGCGGCAGCCCTCCCGTACGGCACACCGGCACCCTCCGCGCGGAGGCCGACCGGCTCGCCGCGCTGGCCCGGTGGGCGGGCGCGCCCGTGACCGTGGTCGCGCACTCGTTCGCCGGGTTCCACGCCGAGGCGTTCGCGCGGCTCCACCCGGACCTGGTCACCGGCATGGTCCTCGTCGACCCGAGCGCGGAGCCCGGGACACCGAGGTACGCCGGTCCGCTGACCCGCCTCGCACCCCTCGCCCGCCTCGCCGGTACGGTCGCCGGCGTGAGTGGCTTCGCCCGGCTGGCCGGGCCCACCGTCCACGGCGTGGCGATGCGGATGATGAGCGCGCGCGGGAACGTCGCGCCACCGGAGTTCGTTCGCGCCGTCTGCACCCGCGGGCACGTCCTGGGGGCCCTCCTCGCCGAGGACACCACGTACCGCCGAATGGCCGCCGACCTGCTCACCCTGCGGCGGCACCGGGCGTTCCCCGACATCCCCCTGTGCGTGATCACCGCGCTCGGCGACGTACGCGGCACCGGCGAGAAGTGGCGGCAGGCCCACGCCGCCCTGGCCGCGCTCAGCCCACGAGGACGGCAGGTCGTCCTCCCCTGCGTCGGGCACCTGGTGCAGGTCGACCGGCCCGAGGTCGTCGCCCAGGCGGTGCGCGACCTGTGAAACCGCTCATGCTCGTCCTGATCGTGCTGCTCGCGGCGTCGTGCGGGAATCCGGTGCGCCGGGTGTCGGAGAGCTCGCTGCTCAACGCCACCGCCAAGGGCACGGCCGACGAACTGCGCGGCATCGGGTACACCGTCCGCTCGCGTATGAACTGCCGGACCCTGTCGGCGGACACGCTGTCGGTCGTCCGGGTACGGTGCGTCGGCCGTACGGACCGCGGCGAGCCCGTCCGGGTGGACGCCGTCGCCTACGAGGCCGGCTCGCCCATCCGCGCCAGGACTATGTGATCACCGTGAACGGCCGTGAGGTCGTCCGCCGGCCTTGCCTCGGCCAGGGCTGTCAGGACCCCGCATGACGGGCCGGACCGTGGGACGCGCCAGCGGGCGCGCGGAGAGGCGGATCGCGACCCGGCCCGACGGGCCGGCCGGGAGGAAGGCCGACGGACAAACGGGGAGGCAGACGGACGGACCGACCGGGAGACCGGCCCAACGGCGGACTCGGAGCCAGACGGACGGGCCGACCGGGAGACCGGCCCAAGGGCGGACGGGGAGCCAGACGGACGGGCCGACGGGGCGACCGGCCGAGGGGCGGACCGACGGGGCGACCGGAAGGGAGACCACGAAGGTGGCCGAGAGTCGGACCGGCGGAGCGGCCGGAAGGAAGACCACGAAGGTGGCCGAGGGACGGGCGGACGCCCGCGCCGAGGGTCCGCGGATCGCGGTGGACGCGATGGGCGGCGACCACGGACCGGAGGAGGTCGTGGCCGGTGCCGTCGCCGCGGTCCGCGAACACGGCGTCCGGCTCGTGCTCGTCGGGCAGGCGCGCCGCATCCGGGATCTGCTGCGCGAGCACGACGCGCTCGGCGAGGTCCCGATCGCGCACGCCGAGGACGCCCTGGCCATGGACGAGGGGGCGCTGGCCGGGTGGCGGCGGCCCCGCTCGTCCGTGGCGGTCGCCTGCCACCTGATCCGCCGGGGCCACGCCGCCGCGCTCGTGTCGGCCGGGTCCACCGGCGGGGTCGTCGCGACCTCCCGGCTGCGCCTGCGCGGACAGCCCGGCGTCATGCGCCCGGCGCTCGCGGTGGTGCTGCCCACCCGCCCGCGCCCCACGGTGCTCCTGGACGCCGGCGCCACGGCCGACGCCAAGCCGGAGATGCTCGTCCAGTTCGCCACGCTCGGCACCGCGTACGCGCGGATCAGGCTCGGCGTCGAGTCCCCGCGCGTGGGACTGCTGACGATCGGCGAAGAGGCGGGCAAGGGCAACAAGCTGACCCGCCGCGCGCACGAACTGCTGTCCGGCGACGTGCCGGGCGTCCACTTCGCCGGCAACGTCGAAGGCACCGACCTGCTGACCGGCGCGGTGGACGTCGTGGTCACCGACGGGTTCACCGGGAACATCGCGCTCAAGACCGTCGAGGGCGCCGTACGGCTGGCGGTCACGGAGATGCGCACGGCGATCGGCTCCGGCCGGATCGCACGCGTCGCCGCGCTGCTGCAGCGCCGGCAGTTGCGCGGGCTGCGCGACCGCCTGGACCCGGAGACGCACGGCGGCGGCGTGCTCCTCGGCCTGAACGGCACCGTCGTCATCGCCCACGGCGCCTCGCGGGCCACCGGCGTCGCGGCCGCGTGCGTCCTCGCCCGCGACCTGGCGGCCGGCCGGATCGTCGAACAGATCGGCGAGGGCCTGGCCGCCGCCCGCCCCCACCGGTTCCCCCGCCGCGGCCACGGCGAACCCGACACCGAGGAGCCCTGACCCGGAGCCGGGCGCGATCACGGGCCGAGGCCGGCCACGAGCCGGACGCGACCATGACACGGGCGGCGAGGCGACGGGCGAGCGAGTGGCCGGTGATCTGCGGGCGCGGCGAGCCGGCCGCGCCCAGGAGACGCGTGTGTCTCGCCACAGTCGTTCCGTGACGCCTTCCTAGAATGGCGTTCTAGGGGGTAAGGATGACCCATGGATCGCCCCTACGACATCGTGCTGTTCGGCGCCACCGGGTTCACCGGGGCCCTGACCGCTGAGTACCTCGCGGCCCAAGCGCCGGGCGGCGAGGCCGCCGCCCCGAAATGGGCGCTCGCCGGGCGGAACCCCGCGAAGCTCCGGGCGCTGAGCGACCGGCTCGGGCTCGACCTGCCGCTGCTGCGGGCCGACGCGTCCGACGCGTCCTCCCTGCGGGAGATCGCCTCGTCCGCCCGGGTGGTGATCAGCACGGTCGGCCCGTACGTCACGTACGGTGAGCCGCTCGTGGCCGCCTGCGCCGAGGCCGGCACGGACTACGTCGACCTCACCGGGGAGCCGGAGTTCGTCGACCTGATGTACCTCAGGTACCACGCGCGGGCCGCCGAGACCGGGGCGCGGATCGTGCACGCCTGCGGGTTCGACTCGGTGCCGCACGACCTCGGCGCCTACTTCACGGTCCAGCAACTGCCCGAGGGCGTCCTGTTGCGGGTGCGCGGCTACGTCCAGGCGAGCGGCGCGCCCTCCAGCGGCACGATCCACTCCGCGGTCACCGCGGCGGCGCACTTCCGCACGGCGGCGCGGATCCACCGTGAACGGCGCCAGGCGGAGCCTCCCCTGCCGGACCGCCGGGTCCGTGCCGTTCAGGGCCGGCCGCACCGTAACGGCGGACTCGGCGCCTGGGCGCTGCCGTTGCCGACCATCGACCCCGACGTCGTACGGCGATCGGCGGCGGCCCTGGACCGCTACGGCCCCGACTTCGCCTACAGCCACTTCGGGGCGGTGCGGCACCTGGCGTCCGCGGTCGGCCTGGCCGCCGGGGCGGCGGGCGTCGCGGCGGCCGCCCAGGTCGGACCCGTACGCGACCGGCTGCTCGAGCGGTTCACGCCCGGGGACGGTCCGTCTCCCGAGAGGCGCGCCAAGAGCTGGTTCAGCGTGCATTTCGCCGGCGAGGGCGGCGGCCGGAAGGTCGTCACGAAGGTGTCCGGCGGGGATCCCGGCTATGGGGAGACCGCGAAGATGCTCGCCGAGTCGGCGCTGTGCCTGGCCTTCGACGACCTGCCCGAGACGGCGGGCCAGGTCACCACGGCCCAGGCGATGGGTGACGCGCTCCTCACCCGGCTCCAGAAGGCCGGCCTGGAGTTCACGGTGGTCGGCTCGACCGGGTGACGCGAACGAAATTCGGATGGGGCTGTGGCCGGTCGCCGATAGTCTTTAAGGACCGTGCAGCCTGAGCTGCCGAAGCCGTACTCACCGAGGATCTTGATGTCCGACCCGCAGCACGTTCTCGCCGCCCGCGTCCAGGCCGCTCTCGGAGCGGCGTTCGGAGAGCCCGACGCCGACCCGGTGATCCGCCCGTCGCAGTTCGCCGACTTCCAGGCGAATGTCGCGCTCCCGCTCGCCAAGAAGCTGGGCCGAAAGCCGCGCGACATCGCGACCGAGATCGTGGCGCACCTCGACGTGTCCGACGTCTGCGAGAAGGTCGAGATCAGCGGCCCGGGGTTCATCAACCTCACGCTCGGCGCCGGCTGGATCGCCGGGCAGGCCCAGGCGATGTACGGCGACGAGCGGCTGGCCGTCGAGAAGACCGGCGCGCCGCAGACGACGATCGTGGAGTACTCCTCGCCGAACATCGCCAAGGAGATGCACGTCGGCCACCTGCGGACCACGATCGTCGGCGACGCGATCGCGCGGGTGCTGGAGTTCGCCGGGCACCAGGTGATCCGGGACAACCACGTCGGCGACTGGGGCACGCCGTACGGCATGCTGATCGAGCTCCTGCTCGACGTCGGTGAGGGCTCTGAAGAGGCCAAGCTCCTCGAGACGGACCCGAACTCCTTCTACCAGGCGGCCCGGGAGCGGTTCGGCTCCGATCCGGAGTTCGCCCAGCGGTCGCGGGAGCGGGTCGTGAAGCTCCAGGCCCACGACCCGGACACCATCCGGCACTGGGAGCGGCTGGTCGAGCTGTCGAAGATCTACCTCCACAAGGTCTACGGCCGGCTCGGCGTCACGCTGACCGACGACGACATCCGGGGCGAGAGCTTCTACGACGACATGCTCGGCGACATCGCCGACGAGCTGCAGGCCAAGGGCATCGCGGTCATCAGCGAGGGCGCGCTGTGCGTGTTCCCGCCCGGGTTCGCCGGCCGGGACGGCGACCCGCTGCCGGTGATCATTCGCAAGAGCGACGGCGGCTACAACTACTCCACCTCCGACCTGGCCACGATCCGGTACCGCGTCGACAAGATCAACGTCGACCGGATGATCTACGTGGTCGGCAGCCAGCAGGCGCTGCACTTCCAGATGGTGTTCGCGGTGGCCCGGATGGCGGGCTGGCTGCCCGAGGAAGTGAGCGCCGAGCACGCCCAGATCGGCAGCGTGCTGGGCCCGGACGGGAAGATCTTCCGGACCCGGAGCGGCAAGTCGATCAAGCTGACCGAGCTGCTGGACGAGGCCGTCGAGCGGGCGGGCGTGGCGTTCGACGAGGTCCCGCACAAGGAGCCGTTCGACGAGGAGACCCGGCGGCAGGTCGTCGAGGCGGTCGGCATGGGCGCGGTGAAGTACGCCGACCTGTCGACGGCGCGCGGCAGCGAGTACGTCTTCGACTTCGACCGGATGATCTCCTTCCGGGGCAACACCGGGCCGTACCTCCAGTACGCCACGGCGCGGATCCGCTCGATCTTCCGCACGGGCGGCCTCACGCCGGAGGAGGCGACCGGGCCGATCGTGCTCGGACACGACGCCGAGCGGGCGCTCGCACTGCACCTGCTGGGCTTCGGCGCCGCCGTCCACCAGACCGGCGAGGCGGCCGAGCCCCACCGGCTGTGCGTGTACCTGTTCGAGCTGGCGTCGGCGTTCACCACCTTCTATGAGAACTGCCTGGTGCTGGACGCCCCGGATGAGGCGACGAAGGCGTCGCGGCTGGCGCTGTGCGGGCTGACCCTGCGCACGCTGGCCAAGGGCCTGGAGCTGCTCGGCGTGCCCACGCCCGAGCGCATGTAGCCGTCGCCACCCCCTGATCTATCGCGAGCACGTGGGCGGGCGCCCGTATGCGCCCGCCCGCCGCGTAGGCGTGCCCATCGGCGCGCGACGCGTGCGCCTGACGCCTCTCACGCGCGTTTTCTGCGGAACGCGCTGAGGGCGCCGTACGTCGCATATCCGGCGGATGCAGTGCCGGTGTCTGATCAAGGAGGCGGCGTGAGCGACTGGGCCGACTATCGGCAGGACCGTCAGATCCGCGGCCTGCAAGAAGAGGTCAACGCGGCCTACCAGTACGCGGACCGCAGGTCGCGGACGCTGCAGTCGAAGCTGGCGGCGGTCCAGGGCACGCTCGAGCGGCGGATCGACCGGCTCGCCCGGTCGTTCGACGCCTTCGTCGAGCTGTCGGACCTGCGGATGGAGCTCGCGGCGTTCGACCGGGAGTCCGCCATCCGCGCCGAGACCCGGCGGCTGCTGCGGGAAGTGACCGACCCGTCCCTCCTGGACGTGGCGGACTGCCCGGGTTACTGGCTCGGACCGGCCGCCGAGGCATTGCACGCCCTGCTCCGCGGCGACGAGGTGGCCGCCGAGTCGCACGCAGCCGAGGCGACCCGCCGCGACGAGGAGCGGACGGCACTGTTCCTGACGCTGGCCCTCGCGGTGGCGGGCCGAACCGCGCTGGTCGCGCCTTGGCTGGCACGCACCCTGCCGCCCCTCGAAACGACCTCCACTCGGGTGCGGCGACTGCTGTGGGCGGCCTGCGCCGAGGGCGTCTTCGGCGAGACGGGACGGTCCCACATCGAGCGACGGCTGGCCGAGTTCGTCGACGGCCTCCCGGCCGAGACGGCCGCCGCGGAGGGTGCGCGCTGGCAGGAGAAGATCGCTTCCGAGGGGAGCGGCCGGGCGGAGACCTCCTGGCTGCCGAGGGTCCTGCAGTCCGAGGCCGCGCTGACCGAGCCTCCCGCATACGCCGCCCGCCTCGCGCGCCTGCGGACCCGCCTCGAGGAGACCCTTCCCGCGGCCGAGCCTCCCGCCGAGACGGCGGACACCGTTCCCGAAGAGCTCGGCGCGCTGCTGACCAGGCTCGTCGACGAGGGCAGCCCCGACGAGGCGCCCCTGCTCGCCCGGGCCCGCGAACTGCGGCAGATCATCGAGAACGGCACGTCGACGCCACCGAAGGCGTGGGACGCCCCGGAAGGGGAGACCCTCGCGCTGCTGCGCGACGACATGTTCGAGCAGGGCACACCGGCCCGTCGCCTGCTCGCCCTGCGCGCCGGGCGCCGCTGGATCGCCGCGGCAGCCGAGGACCTGGCCGAGAAAGCGTCCCGCCGGGCTCCAGAGCGCCTCCGGGTCCGGGTCGGCGCCTGGTACCTGTCGATGGGACCCGACGGGCCGGACTCGACGGCGGAGATGGAGGCCGGGGTCGACGCCGAGTACGCCACCAGCCCCCTCGCCGAGCGGGCCGGTCTGATCCTGACCGGTGTCGGCGTCGTTCTCCTGGCCGTCACGATCCCCCTCGGGCTCGGCGTCCTCCCGGCCCTGCCCGGGGTGGTGACGGTCGTCGGGGCGGTCCTGTGGCTCATGCAGCGGCACGGCCGCCGGGCGGCCGCCCAGGCCGCCGTACGGGAGAAGGCCCGGCTCACCCGCGAGGCCGGGCAGATCACCGAAGCCATCCGGGAACATCGCTCCCGCTATGAGACTCTCGCCACGTCCGCCGCGAAAGACCGGGACGCGATTCTTACCATCGTGGCCTAGGGGTATGCATTCCTGCGAAAGCGGGACGAACACCCCGGAGGCTTTGCATGGGCAGGGACGTGGCGGCCATCGCCATCACCAAGGAGGACCGGCGGCGTTACCGGGAGAAGGTCCAGCGCTGTCTGGAAGCCCTGTCGGCGATGCTGCGGGACTCGCGGTTCGAGGACGACCGGGCCTCCATCGGCATGGAGGTGGAGCTCAATCTCGTCGACGAGACCGGCCGGCCCGCGATGCGCAACGCGGCCGTGCTCGAGTCCATCGCCGATCCCGGTGCCTGGGCTACCGAGCTCGCGCAGTTCAACATCGAGATCAACATGCCGCCCACCTCGCTGGCCGGCAAGTCGCTCGCCATGCTCGAGCAGAGCATCCGTGACAATCTCAACCATGCCGACGGGCGAGCGCGCGAGGTGGGCGCCCGGCTGGCGATGATCGGCATCCTCCCGACGCTGCGGGAGTCCGACGTCGGCGAGGCGGCCCTGTCGTCGAACCCGCGCTACCGGCTCCTCAACGAGCAGGTCCTCGCGGCCCGCGGCGAGAACCTCCACCTGGAGATCGACGGGGTCGAGCAGCTCAGCACGTCCGCCGACTGCATCGTGCCCGAGGCGGCCTGCACGAGCGTCCAGTTCCACCTGCAGGTCGGGCCGGACGACTTCGCGGCGTCCTGGAACGCCGCCCAGGCCATCGCCGGGGTCCAGGTGGCGCTCGGCGCGAACTCACCGTTCCTGTTCGGCCGGGAGCTGTGGCGGGAGACCCGGCTCCCGCTGTTCGAGCAGGCGACCGACACCCGGTCCGAGGAGCTCAAGGTCCAGGGCGTACGGCCCCGCGTCTGGTTCGGCGAACGCTGGATCGACTCGGCCTTCGACCTGTTCGAGGAGAACGCACGCTACTTCTCCGCGCTGCTGCCGTTGTGCGAGGACGAGGATCCGCAGGAGGCGCTGGCCCGCGGCGAGATCCCCGAACTGGCCGAGCTCGCGCTGCACAACGGCACGATCTACCGCTGGAACCGCCCGGTGTACGCCGTCGTCAACGGCCGTCCGCACCTGCGCGTGGAGAACCGCATCCTGCCCGCCGGCCCGACCGTCGCCGACATCATGGCCAACGCGGCCTTCTACTACGGCCTCGTACGGGCCCTGGCGGAAGAGGAGCACCCCGTCTGGGAGCGGATGCCCTTCGCCGCGGCCGCCGACAACGCCCGCCGGGGCGCGCGGCACGGCCTCGCCGCCCGGGTCTTCTGGCCCGGGGTCGGCGAGGTGCCGGTCACCGAACTGATCCTGCGGCACCTGCTCCCGCAGGCCGCCACCGGCCTCGACCGGTGGGGCGTCGACACGATCGTCCGCGACCGGCTGCTCGGCATCGTCGAACGGCGATGCGCGACCGGCCGGAACGGCGCGACGTGGCAGACGGAGACCGTCCGCGCGGCCGACGCCGACCGCGAGGAGGCGCTGCGGCTCATGACGTGCCGCTACATCGACCGCATGCACACCAACGCGCCGGCGCACACCTGGCCCGTGGGAACCTACTGAAGGTAGCCCTCGACCTCGCCCTCCGGCCTGGACTCGGCGCCCTCGGGATCCTCCCCGACGTCGCGCCGCGCCCGACGCTGGCGCAGGAGGTCCCAGCACTGGTCGAGCTGCACTTCGAGTGAGCGCAGCCGCTGGTGCTCCTCCGCCGCGGTCAGGTCCCCCTTCTGCAGCCGCTCGCGGAGCGTGTGCTCCTCGTCCACAAGCTCGTTGATATGACCGAGAATCTCGTTGTCCTGCATCCCTGGATCACCTCTCGACGACAGTTTGTCAGTTCGGCGTCGCGAGCGGCAGACAGGAGGGGCCTGGGCACGCCGGGCTCGGTCCCGCCCGGCAGCGGTGATCGTCGGTTGTCCATGGGTCTCTCGCATCGGGCCGGGCGGCGGCGTCCGTACGGCACGCGCCGGAGCCGTCACCGCCTCGGCGAGGGCTCCGGCCGCGCCGTCACAGCGGATTGCGGTTCCCGACGAGCCCGTTGAGGAACCCGCCCGCCCGCTCGGACGCCGGTCCGCCGACGGCAGCGGTCTCCGGTGGTGGCGCCGGCGCCTTGGCGGCGGCCTTCGCGGTGCTCTTCGGTTTCGCCTTCGCCGTGGTCCTGGCCTTCGCGGTCGTCGTCTTCTTCGCGGTGGCCTTCTTCGCCGTCGTGGTCTTGGCGGCCGGTTTCCTCGCCGCGGTGGTCTTGGTGGCGGTCGTGGCCTTCCTGGTCGTGCTCCGGGCCTGCGCCGCGGCCGGCATCTTCATCGCCGACATCGACTTCGCGGCCGTGGTGAGCGACTCGGCGGCGGTCATCATGGCCTTGGTGGCGGTGTTCATCGCCTTCAGGGCGGTGTTCATCGCCTGGGCCGAGTTGGTGGCCTTGCTCGCCGCCGCCGTCATCTTCGACGCCGCCGACGAGACCTTGGTGGCCGCGGACGACACCTTCGTCGCGGCGGCGGCCGGAGTGACCGAACCCCTGGACGTGGTCGTGGTCTTCTTCGCCGTCGTGCTCTTGGCGGACGGCTTCTTGGTAGCGGCGGTCTTCTTCGCGCCGGTCTTCGCTGTGCGGCTCGAGCTCGCCGTGGAACGGCGGGCGGTCGACCGCGTCGTGGTCTTCGTGGGCACTGATCCATCCCCCCGTGTTGATCAGTTTCGGAGGGATGCATTCCACAATTGACGACGATCTACACACCGCCTGAACAGCGGACGGCCTTTGTTTCCCCAAATGTGGACAGTCGCGGAAAGCCGGGAGGCGTCCGCCATACCGGCGGACGCCCCCCCACTGATCAGCGACCGTACTTGACGATCACATCGGCCTTGTCGGCGTAATCGCCGCCAGGTCACTATCGGAATTTACGCCCAAGGCGCCAAGCAAGTGCTTGGTATAACTAGATCATGGGACTGCTGGACGGGCTTCGGGTGCTGGATCTGACGATGTGGCGGCCGGGGCCGTACGCCACGCAGTTGCTGGCTCAGCTCGGTGCGGAGGTGCTGAAGGTCGAACCGCCGGGCGGCGAGCCGATGCGGGCGTTCCGCGGTCACTTCGACCTGCTCAACCGGCACAAGCAGAGCGTCGTCATCGATCTCAAGGCCGACGCCGCGCGGTGCCTGCAGTTGGCCGCGGAGGCGGACGTCTTCGTCGAGGGCTACCGGCCCGGTGTCGCCGACCGGCTCGGTGTGGGCTACGAGGCCGTACGCGCGGTCAACCCGCGCGTCGTCTACTGCTCGATCTCCGGGTACGGCGCGAGCGGCCCGCTCGCCTCGGTGCCGGGGCATGACGTCAACTACCGCGCGTACGCGGGCACCGCCCCGCCGGACGACGGCGGCCATGAGTTCCCCGTCGCGGACATGGCCGCGGCGACGATGGCCGCCTTCGCGATCCTGGCCGCGTGTCGCAAGGGCCGGGGCGAGCGGATCGATCTCGGCATGGCCGACGTTCTGGCGAACTGGATGGGCACTCTCCCGGTGCCCGGGGACTCCAGGTCCGGGGGCAGGCCCGTGCCGGGATACGGCGTCTACCCGGCCCGGGACGGCGGGAGGGTCGGTCTCGGGGTCGTGTCGGAGGACCGGCTGTGGGCGGCCACCTGCCAGGCCCTGGGGCTCGAGCACCACGCCGGCCTGGGCTTCCCCGAGCGGCTGGCCCGGGCGGAGGAGCTCGACCGGGACCTCGCCGAGCGGATCGCCGCGCTGCCCCGGGACACCGCGATCACCCGGCTGACGGCCGCCGGCGCGCCGGTCGCGCCCGTCCTGTCCCCGGCCGAGACGCGGACCGTCGACCATTTTCAGCAGCGCGGCGTCCTCGACGGCAGCCCCGTACGGACGCTGCACGATCCGCCACTGCCCCCCGGTCGGGCACCAGAACTGGACACCGCTCAGGGCTGGTCGCGTACGGACCCGGGCCGGCGCACTGACGAAACCACGCCCGAACGCCCATACGAGCGTTCGCCGGACGAATAAACAGTCCGTTTTGTCCCGGCTGGATGGCATCCTTGGGGCGTGCGCAATCAGCAGGGGGTCAGTGCCGTCCTGGCCGGGCGGGCCGATGAGCTCGCCTTCCTCGACAGCGCCCTGCGTGAAGTGCCGACCGCCCTGATCGTCGGCGGCGAGGCGGGCGTCGGCAAGAGCCGGCTCATCCGGGAGTTCCTGGACGCGCACCCGGGCGTACGGACGTTCATCGGCGGCTGCCTCCAGATCAGCTCTGAGGGCCTGCCGTTCGCTCCGTTCAGCGCCGTACTGCGGCGGATGGTCCGGGAGATCGGTGTGGAGGGCATCGCCGCGCTGCTGCCCGGCGGGACACCGGCCGGGCTGGCCCGCCTGCTCCCGGAGTTCGGCGAGCCGGACACCGAGACCGGTACGGCGGAGGCGCGCGTCCGCCTGTTCGACCACGTGCTGCTGCTCTTCGAACGGCTGACGGCGGACGAGCCGGCCGTCCTGGTCATCGAGGACGTGCACTGGGCGGAACGATCCACCCGCGACCTGCTCAGCTACCTGATCCGCAACATCCCGTCCGGGCTGCTGGTGATCGTCACCTACCGGTCCGACGAACTGCACCGCGACCATCCGCTCCGCCCGCTGCTCGCCGAGCTGAACCGCGCCGACTGGGTCCGGCGGCTCGACCTGGACCGCCTGCCCCGCCGCGCCGTCGCCGAGCAGGCTCGCGACATCCTCGGCCGCGACCTCGACCAGCGGACCCTCGACGCCGTGTACGAGCGGAGCGAGGGCAACCCGCTGTTCGTCGAGGCCCTGCTGGACTGCGACGACCGGGTCAACGGCGAGCTGCCCGAGTCGCTGCGCGACCTGATCCTCGGCAGCGTACGGAAGCTGCCGGAGGAGACCCAGGAGATCCTGCGCGTCACCAGCGCGGGCGGCGACCGTGTCGAGCACGCGCTGCTCGCCGCGGTGACGAGCCTGGACGACGGCGCGCTGTCCCGGGTGCTGCGGCCCGCCGTCGCCGCGAACGTCCTGGTCGTGGACGGCGAGGCGTACGGTTTCCGGCACGCGCTGATGCGCGAGGCCGTCCACGGCGATCTGCTGCCCGGCGAGCACACCCGCACCCACACGCGGTTCGCCGAGGCGCTGGAGAAGAATCCGTCACTGGTCCCGATGGGCCGCGCGGCGGCCGAACTCGCCCACCACTGGTACTCCGCGCACGACGCCACCTGGGCACTGGTCAGCGCCTGGAAGGCCGCTCAGGTCGCCAAGGAGGCGACCGCGTACACCGAGTGCCTGCGCATGCTGGACCGCGTCCTCGAGCTGTGGGACAAGGTGCCGGACGCGGCGGAGCGGCTCGGGGCCGATCACGCCGGGGTACTGGAGATGGCGGTCGACGCCTCCAACCTGGCGGGTGAGACCGCACGCGGCGTCGCCTTCGCGAAGGCGGCGCTGAAGGAGATCGACGATCCCATCCGGGCCGCCGGCGTCCTGGAGTACCGCGGCCGGCTCAAGATCCACCTCGGCCATCCGAAGGCGTTCGACGACCTGCGGGAGGCGGCGCGGCTGGTGCCGGCCGATCCGCCCAGCGTGGCACGGGCGCGTGTGCTGTCGACCCTCGCCCAGCAGCTGTACCTGCTGCCGACCGGCCTGGAGGAGGGGCGGGCGCTCGCCGTCGAGGCCCTCACCACGGCCCGCGCGGTCGGCGACGCGACGGTCGAGGCGCACGCGCTGACGACGATCGCCGGCTGTGACTTCTCCGAAGACGACGGCGAACGCCACCTCGCCGAGCTGGCCAAGGCCGAGGCGGTGTATCGGCGGGGCGGCGCGGACGACTCGGCGATGCTGCGCATCGCCACGAACGAGTCCCACGTGCTCGAGGGCCTCGGCGAGCACGAGCGCGCCGTCGAGGTCGCGCGGCGCGGCGTCGCGCTCGCTGGCAAGAGCGGCGTGGCGCGCACCTCCGGGGCGTTCCTGAGCATCAACCTGGCCGAGCCGCTGGTCTCGCTGGGCCGCTGGGACGAGGCCCTCGAAGTCACCGAGCACGCCCTGGAGCTGTCCCCGCCGCCCCTGACCCGGGCCTCGCTGCAGTGCGTCATCGGCGTGATCGCGGTGGCGCGCGGCGACCTCGACGCCGCCGCCCGCGCCGTGAGCACCCTGGACGCGGTGCTCGCCCCGACCTTCTCTCGTACCCAGGAGCTGTTCCCCTCCGAGGGCCTGCGGATCGACCTGCGGGTCGCCGAGGGCGACCTGTCCGGAGCGCTCGACGCCGTCGAGTACGCGCTGACGGAGTTGCAGCCGGCGGTCAGCGCGCGCTACGGCCTGCCGCTGCTGTGCGCCGCCGCGCGGGCGTGCGCGGAGGCGGGCGGCGAGCGCGCCGCCGGGCTGCTGACCCGGATGCGGGCGGCCGCCGAGAAGACCCCCGAGGGCGGCCGGGTCCAGCAGGCGTACGCGCTGCTCTTCGAAGCCGAGGCGGCCCGCGCCGAGGGCGTGCTCGACCGGGAGACGTGGGCGGCCGTCGCGGACGCGTACGAGGCTCTCAAGCAGCCCCATCCCCTGGCGTACGCGCTGCTGCGGACCGCCGAGGCGAACGACCCGCACGACGCCGGGGCCCGGGAGGACACGACCGCGCGGCTGCGGCAGGCCGCCGAGATCGCCGAGGGCCTCGGCGCCCGGCCGCTCCTCGAGCGGATCGAGGCGCACGCCCGGCGGTCCAGGATCTCCCTCGGCGGGCGGACCGGCACGTCCACGCTCGGGCTGACCCCGCGCGAGCTGGAGGTGCTCCGGCTCGTCGCGGAGGGCCGCAGCAACCGGGAGATCGCCGGCTGTTCATCTCCGCGAAGACGGCCAGCGTGCACGTGTCCAACATCCTGGCGAAACTGCAGGTCGGCAGCCGTGGCGAGGCCGCGGCCGCCGCCCACCGGCTCGGCCTCGTCTAAGCGCCATCGCACCCGGTGCCGCGCCGGCACGAGCCGGGCCGAGCGGCACGGTCAGGCCGATTATGCCCTCTCCGGAATGGCCGATTTCGCGCACCATCAATGGCGGCGAACACATCACTTATCAGTCCGTTGACATGACAGAAAAGGCGTTTTAACTTCACAAAAGCCCCATATGTGCGCAGCCGAAGGACCCCGACCCGCTGGAGAGCCCATGAGCAAGCCAGTACGAAGATCCCTTCGGCGCACGGCGGTCGCCTGCGCGCTCACGATCACCCTTCCGATGAGCCTGGCGCTCGCCGCGGAGCCGCCGGCGCCGCCGCAGCCACGGCGGGCGCCACGGTGACGGTGCGCGCCGACGGCGGCTACACGATCGACACCAGTGGACCGCGCTACCACTTCGGTGGTTCGGTCGGCGCCTCCGCCAGCAACATCAAGACCGTCACCGGCCGGGACGGTGTCGGCGCCTACCGCGAAACCGACTTCGACTACACGGCCGGTGGGGTGGCGCGGAGCAGCGGCATCCGGGCCTACGGCAACAGGCCGGTGGTGCTCTTCAGCACCACGTACCGGCAGGCGGCGGCCAACGCCGATCCGTTCCCCGCACTGTCGTCCCGGCCCTCGCTGCCGCACGACGAGAGCTTCAACGGCTGCTTCGCGGGACACCGGCTCGACGCCCCGGGCGATCCGGGCTTCAGCCCGTACCTGGCGTTCGACGCCTCCCACAGCGGCTACCTGCTGTCTCCGGCCTCGAACTTCACCACCGGCGTCGTGAAGTTCGTGAACGGCGCGCTGACCAGCACCGTCTCCGCAGGTATCGGCGGCCTGCCGGCCGGGTTCACCCAGAAGAGCATCCTGGTGTACGGCACCAGCATCAACGGCGTGTACGACACCTGGGGCAACGCCCTGACCCGTCTGTCCGGCAAGCACCGCCCCGCGCAGAACTCCACGAACACCCTCGCCAAGCTCGGCTACTGGACCGACAACGGCGCCACCTACTACTACAAGTACGACTCCGACCTCGGTTACGAGGGCACGCTGCGGGCGGTCCAGAACGACTGGAAGAGCAAGGGCCTGCCGATGGGGAACCTGCAACTGGACAGTTGGTGGTATCCGAAGGGCCCGAACGCCGTCTGGAACGACAAACCCGACGGCCAGTACCGCTATGAGGCGGAACACACGCTGTTCCCGGACGGCCTCGCCTCGTTCCAGAAGAGCGCCGGCGTACCCCTGATCACCCATGCCCGGTGGATCGACCCGTCCAGCCCGTACCGGAGCCAGTACACGATGTCCGGGAACGTGATCACCGACCCGGCGTACTGGAACGACCGGATGAGCTACCTCAAGTCGTCCGGGGTCGACACCTACGAGCAGGACTGGCTGTGCGCGGGCGCGCAGCCCGACTTCAACCTCACCGACCGCGCCGCGTTCCTCGGCGGCATGGCCAAGGCCGCGGCGGCCAACGGCCTCGACATCCAGTACTGCATGGCGCTGGCGCAGGACTACCTGCAGAGCACGCTGTACGACAACGTGACCAACGCCCGGGTCTCGAACGACCGGTTCGAGCGGTCCAAGTGGGACGAGTTCCTCTACACCTCACGCCTGGCCGGCGCCCTCGGCGTGTGGCCCTTCACGGACGTGATGATGAGCACGGAGACCCGGAACCTCCTGCTGTCCGACCTGTCCGCCGGCCCGGTCGGTGTCGGCGACGCGATCGGCACGGAGAGCGCCGCCAACCTGAACAAGGTGGCCGAAGCGGACGGCACGATCGTCAAGCCGGACACCCCGATCGTCCCCGATGACGCCACCTACGTCCGCGACGCCTCCGGAACGTCCGGCCCGATGGTGGCGACGACCGGTAGCCGGCACGGCTCGCTGTCCGCCGGCTGACGTCTACGCCTACGCCCGCACCATCCCGGCACCGAAGCCGGACACGACCTACGAGGCCGAGGACGCCACCCTGTCCGGGCCCGTGGTGGGCACCGACCACTCCGGCTACACCGGCCGCGGGTTCGCCGACTACCAGCATGACTCCGGCGACTACGTCGAGTGGACCGTCGACGCGCCGTCCAGCGGCACGTACACGCTGATGTTCCGGTACGCCAACGGCGGCACCGGTAACCGGCCGCTCGCGGTCGCGGTCGACGGCGGCGCGGCCTCCACGCAGGCGTTCGCGCCGACCGGCGGTTGGGACACGTGGGCGGTACAGCCGGTCGTGGTCGAACTCTCCGCCGGCGACACCGTACGGGCCACCACGACGGGAGCAGGCGGCCCGAACATCGACAACCTCGGCGTCAGCGCCGGTACGGTCAGCCTCCCGACGACCGACGACGCCTCCTTCCGGCCCGCCGACCTCGGCGTCACCGGCAAGGCGTACGTGTACGACTACTTCGCCGGCAGCGGTGCGCCGGTCGACGGCAATGCCCCGTACACGGCGCACGTGACCCGCGACGGGTCCTACCTCCAGGTGGTCCCGGTCGGAAGGTCGGGCATCGCCTTCCTCGGCGACGCGGGCAAGTTCGTGTCCCTGGGCAGGCAGCGGATCCGGGCGCTGTCCGACAACGGCGCGGTCCACGTCACGGTCGCGTTCGCCGCGGGAGACGGCCCGGTGACACTGCACGGGTACTCCCCGAGCCCGGTGTCGGCGACCGCCTCCGGCGGCAGCGTCGGTCAGGTCGGCTACGACAGCGGTTCACACCTCTTCTCGGTGCGCGTCAGCCCGGGCCATGGATCCACCGTCCCCGTGACCTTGACCCGGCGGTGAGCGTGGGGGTGGTTCTAAGACCCTGAGCGCTCGTGGAGGGGCGTGCTTAGACCCGGAGAACGCCTGCTAGGCGGGCCGGGCAGCCTCGGATAGGACATTCACCCGATGCGCCGGATCCCGTCTTAGACCGAGTCTTAATGGTGTCAGCCACTCACACAGGAGGACACCATGCACCCCGACATCTCGTACGCGCTGATGAACGAGCGTACGCGGGAGTGGCGGGAGACGGCGCGGGAGCGCCGGCTCCTCCGCCTCCCCCGCGGGCGGCGCCTGTCCCTCCGGACACCGCGACCGCGCGGCATCTCGGCCTGAGATCCCGACATGCGTGGCATTCTGGACGGCGTGCGCGCACGTGAGGTGAGCCCCGCGTTCGTGGGCCGGCAGGCGGAGCTCGTGGTCCTGGCCGACGCCCTGCGACGGGCGACGGCCGGGACGCCCGGCGCCGTACTGATCGGCGGCGAGGCGGGCGGCGGCAAGACCCGGCTGGTCGGGGAGTTCGCCGACCGGATCGGCGGTGAGGCGCTGATCCTCACCGGTGCCTGCCTACAGCTCAGCACCGTCGGCTTCCCGTACGCCCCGTTCACCGCCGCGCTCCGCCAGCTCGTCCGTGAGGTGGGCGCGGCGGAGATCGCCGCGCTGATGCCGCACGACGGCGCGCGCGACCTGGCCCGGCTGCTTCCCGAATTCGGCGAGCCGGCCGCCGACCCGGATCCGGACAGCGCCCGGGTACGGCTGTTCGAGCAGATGCTCGTCCTCTTGGAACGGCTCGCCGAACGCCGCCCGCTGGCACTGATCATCGAGGACGCCCACTGGGCCGACCGGTCCACCCGCGACCTGCTGATCTTCCTGCTGCGCAGCCTGCGGAACGCCGCCGTCCTACTGATCATCACCTTCCGCTCCGACGAACTGCACCGGTCCCACCCCATGCGCCCCGTGATCGCGGAGCTGGAGCGCATCGAGGGCGTGGTGCGGCTCGACCTGCCCCGGCTGACCCGCACGGAGACCGCCGGCCAGCTCGCCGGCATCCTCGGCGGCGAACCCGACCCGAGAGTGGTCGACGCGGTGTACGAGCGGAGTTCCGGCATCCCGCTGCTCGTCGAGGCGACCGCCGACTGTCCCGACTGCGGGATGCCGGAGTCGCTCCGGGACCTCGTTCTCGCGGGCGTGCGCCGGCTGCCCGAAGAGGCACAGGACCTGCTGCACCTGGCCGCCGTCGCCGGCGTACGGTTCGGGCACGCGCTGCTCGCCGCCGTCTCCGGGCTCGACGACAGGGCGATGTCGTCCCTGCTGCGCCCCGCCGTGGACGGGAACATCCTGGTCGTCGACGACCAGGCGTACGCCTTCCGGCACGCGCTCATCTGGGAGGCGATCCACGACGAGCTGCTTCCCGGCGAACACTCCCGCTTCCACCACCGGTACGCCGAGGCGCTGGAGGCCGACCCGTCACTGAGCGCCGGCGGGCGCTGCGCCGTCGAGGTGGCCATGCACTGGCAGGGCGCGCACGATCACGAACGCGCCCTCCAGGCCGCCTGGCAGGCGGCCCGTGAATCGGAGACCGCGTTCGCGTACGCCGAGCAGCTGCAGATGCTCGAGCGGGTACTCGAGCTGTGGGATCGGGTGCCGGACGCGGCGACCCGGATCGGCGTGGACCATGTCGGCGTGCTCCGGCGCGCCGCCCAGGCGGCCGGCGCCTCCGGCGAACCCGACCGGGGCATGGCGTTCGTCCGCGCCGCCCTCGCCGAGGTCGACGAGGAGCACGACCCCGAGCAGGTCGCGCTGATCCTCCGGCGACGGGCACGGCTGAAGTTCGACCGAGGGCAGGCGGGCGCTCTCGACGACCTGCGGCGAGCCGAGCGCCTGCTGCCGGAGGACTCGCCGGAGCGGGCGGCGGTGCTGGCCCCCATGGGCCGCATTCTGGTCCTCTTGGATGACGCCGAGGCGCGGCCGGTCATCGAGGAGTCCCTCGCACTCGCCGACCGCGTCGGTGACGACTGTGCCGCGGCCGACGCGCTGAACAACCTCGCGATCGCGGAGGCGATCCACGGCCGCTTCGCCGAGGCGCTGGCCGCGCTGGAGCAGGCCGCCGCGCGGGCGGCTCGCGCACACGACGACGACGGCCGGCTCCGCGCGCACGTCAACACCATCGACGTCCTCTTCATCAAGGGAGAGTACGAGGCGGCCGTCGCCGCAGGGCGGCAGACGCTGACGCTGGCCGAATCGCTCGGCCAGGCCCGTACGAAGGGGATCATCGCGGCCCACAACACGTCCGACGCGCAAGTCGCGCTCGGCCGCTGGGACGAGGCGCTGGAGACCATCGAGCTCGCCGAGAAGGTGGCCCCGAGCCTGGGGCGGCTCTCTCAGCTGCTCCTGTGCCGCGCCGCGATCGCCATCGCCCGCGGCCACGGGGACGAGGCGGCCACGGCGGTGGAGAGGCTCACCACGCTCTCCGCCGCGGACGACCCCTATCCGCAGCAGCTCCTCCCCATCGCGCGGCTGAGCATCGAGTGGCGTCTCGCCGAGGGCGACGGCCCGGCCGCCGTCGCGGCCACCGTACGCGCCGTCACAGACCACGACATGGGCCGGGAGGCCCGGTACATCTGGCCGATCCTGGTCGCGGGCATGCGTGCCTGCGTCATGGAAGGTGACCGAACGCTCGCCGACCGGCTCCGGGCGATCGCCGCCACGAAGCCGGCGTACGGCCCCGTGATGGCGGCCTGGCGCGCGACGTTCGACGCGGAGTCCGCCCTCGCCGACGGCGCCGCGGACCGTACGGCGTGGGAGGCGGCGGCAACCGCGTGGGGCGAGCTCGGCTCCCCGTACCCCCAGGCCCACGCACTGCTCCGGACCGCCGAGGCCGCCATCGCCGACGGAGACCGCGACGCCGCGGCGAGCATGCTCTGCCACGCCGCCGACATCGCCGACCGCCTCAAGGCACGACCGCTACGCGCGGACATCGACCAGGTCGCCCGCCGCGCCCGGCTCCGCCTGGACGGCGGGCCCGGCGGTCAGGCCCCGCTCGGACTGACGCCCCGCGAACAGGAGGTGCTGCGCCTGCTGGCGGAGGGACGCAGCAACCGGGAGATCGCCGACAAGCTGTTCATCTCCGCCAAGACCGCCAGCGTCCACGTCTCCAACATCCTGACGAAGCTGAACGCCTCAAGCCGCACCGAGGCCGCCGCCACCGCCCACCGCCTCCGCCTGACCGGCTGAGACAGGGCCGGCGATCGGGGCCCGTCAGCCGTCTTGGCGGGTGCGTTGGAGGGTGAAGGTGTCGACCGGGGTGGTCTGGCCGTACAGGCCGGTGACGGCGTAGTAGGTCACGGCCATCGTCGTACGGCCGCCGGGGCGGGTGCCCGGGTCGACGGAGAAGGCGACGAAGCCGTATGGGTTCACGCGGTCGCGGACCGCCGACCACGGCGCCGGTTCCGTTACGTAGATCGGGGTCTTCTTGCCGTTGGCGCCGGCCGGGCCGACGCCGGTGATCACATTGCACTGGGGCTTGTCGAAGAGCACGTCCGTCGACGGGATCGAGGTGCCCCCGCCGCCGATGATCATGTGGACGGTTCCCTTGCCGGTGTCGACGACGTCGGTGCGGGTCTCGGCCGGGTCGGGGGTCATGGTGTCGCTGGACGCGTGGCCGCGGATCGGGTGGGACCGCTCGTAGTGGTGTTCGTGACCGCAGACGACGACGTCGACGCCGTACTTGTCGAACAGCGGTAGCCATTCCTGCCGGACGCCGAGGTCGGCGCCGTTGCCTGGATGGTCGGCGGTGGAGATGGCGACCTGGTGCATCACGACGACGATCCAGTCGATGTTCTTGTTCGCGCGGGTGCGCGCGAGTTCGGCCTCCAGCCAGCGCCGCTGGGCGCCACCGGAGTAGCCGCGGACGTAGGAGTTGCCGGCGTCCTGGTACACGACGTCGTCGTTGGCCAGGCTCACCACGCGGACGGACCCGACGGTGAACGCGTACCACAGCCCCCGGGTCTCCGCGTCACCGCCGTTGCCGGGCAACGCGAAGTAGGTCTGGTAGGCGGCGAAGCCGATCGGCCCGTTGCCGAGTTCGTTCTCGTGGTTGCCGGCGGCCGGCATCCACGGCCGGAACCGCGCGGACCGGGTCGTCATGTCGAACCAGTCGGACCAGGTACGGAGGCGGTCGGTGGCCAGGTTCGCGTAGCAGAGGTCACCGTTCATGAGGTGGAAGAGCGGCGCGACGCGTTCGACGGCGGTGGTCACGTCGCCCGCGTACGGCGAGCCGAGGTTGTCGTTGAGATATACCTGCTTCTCGGTGATCTTCGGCGGTTTCGGGCCGTTCAGCTTCCCGACGGTGGGGGTGCCCTGGTCGCCGAAGCTGGTGAAGGTGAACGGCGCCCTGCCGCGGGGGCCGGTCCGGAACGACCCGGGCTCCGGCGTCGTGCCGTCGTGGACCGCGGCGTACACGTAGTCGGTGTCGGGGCGCAGCCGGCTCAGGCTCGCGTGATGCACGTAGATGGTCTGCCCGGACTGGCCGTCCTTGTAGAACGACGTCTCGGCCGCCACCTCGCGGCCGAAGCCGTCGGCCGGGGTGCCGAGCAGGACCTTCGGTCGCCGTACGGGCATCGCGGTCTGCCAGGACACGACGACCTCTCTGGCGGCGTCCTCGCCGAACTGCAGGTGCAGGCCGCTGACCGGCGGCATGCCCGACCCCGAGGGCCGGCTCCACAGCATCGGTGAGGCGGCCGCCGGCCGGACGCCGGTGACGGCGACGAGACCCGCCGCCGCGCCGGTACCTGCCGCTCCGAGTAGGCCACGTCGGCTCACCCTGCCTGGGCGGTCCGTGGCCGTGCTCTGCTCGCCGTTGTCCGCGGTGTGCCCGCCGCCCGTCGATGTCGTCGTCATGGGGACAACTCTTCAGATCGGCGCGGTCAGCCCGGTACCGGCGGACGGCGAACAGTGTGCCACTGACCGCTACTGGGGCGACGACCTGGCGGTTAACCCGGACAACCATTTCGGCGGTCGGCTCAGGCCTCTCCGAGCCAGGGCAGGTGGCATGCGACGGAGTCGTTCAGCCGCTCGAGGTAGGCCGCCAGGTGCTCCAGGTCGGCTCCCGACCAGTCCGACAGCGTTTCGCCGAGGAGCTCCGCTCGCCGCGCGCCGGCCAACCGCAGATGGCGATGTCCGTCCTCGGTCAGCGCGACGCGGCGGATCCGCCGGTCCAGCTCGTCGCTGACCCGGGCCACCAAGCCGTCCTCGGCCAGCCGGTCGACGACGCGTACGGCGCGTGCGCGGTCGACCAGGAGCACGGCGGCGACATCGGACACACTGGGCGGCGGCGGAGAACTGACCTCGATGAACCGCAGCACGCGGTACCCGGTCGGCGTCACGTCACCAGGCAGTCCGCCGAGGAACCGGTCCCGGATCACCGGGCCGTACAGCCCGAAGCGGCCATGCCGCAGCACCTGCACCGCGGAGTCCAGCCTGCGCACGAGCTCCGCTCGCTCATCCATGACGCCAGTGTCCTCGCCCGCGAGGTTGCATCCGGTACCTGGGTACAGGCTTACCGTCGAGGCATGGAGCCGAATCAGGAGATGGCCGATGCGGACTGGGTGCCGCAGGCGTGCACGCTGCCGACGGCCGAGCGGCCGCTGCGGGTGGCCGAGTTCGACGAGCTGTTCGCCGACGCGGTGACCGGGCTGGAGGAGGTCGGGCCGGCCCGGATCCGGATGCGGTTGCGCCCCGAGACGCCGGTCGCCGCCCGTGCCGCCGAGCTCGCGGTACGGGAGACCGCGTGCTGCTCGTTCTTCACCTTCACGCTGACCACCACCGGCGGCGACCTCGCCCTGGACATCACGGTCGGCGACGAGCACGCCGGGGTGCTGCGGGCGCTGGCCGACCGTGCGCGAAGCCGCCTGGCGGGGAGCCGTCTTACGGGGAGCCGGACATGACCTCGATGCGCAGCGGGCAGCTCGCGGCGGCCGCCGGAGTCAACCCGCAGACGCTGCGGTACTACGAGCGGCGCGGGCTGCTGCCCGAGCCGCGGCGTACGGCCGGCGGGCACCGGCTGTATCCGCCGCAGGCGGTCACGCTGCTGAATGTGATCAAGGCGGCGCAGCGCCTGGGATTCACCCTGGAGGAGGTCGCCGAACTGCTCCAGGCGCGTGGCCACCGCCGCCACGCCAGCGGGCTGTCCGAACGGGCACGCGACAAACTCGCCGAGGTGGAGGCCGAGATCGCCGATCTCACCGTCATCGCCGACACCCTACGGACCGCGCTCGCCGCCGGGTGCGACGACCTGATCACCTGCGCCGGCGAACCGCGCTGCCCGCTGCCGCTGCCGTGATCGCCGATGCGCCGTACGTGGCCCCGAAGTCTTGGGGGCCGTGAATGGTGTATATGGTGACAGACATCACATTCACGGCCATACCGCTCATGCAGCGACGGGGGGTTCGCATATGGCCAAGATCCTGTTTGTGGTGACCGGAGCGAGTTACTGGACGCTCAAGGACGGCACCCGGCATCCGACCGGTTACTGGGCCGAGGAGTTCACCGCCCCGTACAGCGCGCTCACCGAGGCCGGCCACGAGATCGTGGTGGCCACCCCCGGTGGTGTGGTGCCGCACGTGGACGTCATGAGCCTGCGTCCCTCGATGGCCGGCAGTGAGCAGATCGCTCTGGAGCAAGAGGAGATCCTGCGATCAGCCGAGGAGCTGCGGCGGCCGATCGAGCTGGCGGACGCCCGCCTGGAAGACTTCGACGCGGTCTACTACCCCGGGGGCCACGGCCCCATGGAAGACCTGTGGGAGGACGCCGACTCGGGCCGTCTACTGACCGCGGCCCTCGCCTCAGGCAAGCCCCTGGCCATCGTCTGCCATGCCCCGGTCGCGATGTTGGCCACTCGGCGGAAGGGAGTCTCACCTTTCGCCGGCTACGAGATCACGGGCTTCACCAACGACGAAGAGGAAGCCGTCGGACTGGCTCCCAAAGCCAGGTGGCTGCTCGAGGACGAAGTGGTCAAACTGGGCGTCAACTTCACCCGTGGCGAGATCTGGAAGCCGTACACGGTCGTGGACCGCAACCTGTACACCGGCCAGAACCCCGCGTCCGCCGGGCCGCTGGCACAGGAAGTGCTCAAAGTCCTCGATTAGCGCGACGTCCCCGCTCCTCAGGGCCCTGAGGAGCGGGGACGGCGCAGGACAGGATCAGGTCTCCGCCGTACGGCGTCGGGTTACTCCGGGACGCGCGCGACGCAGAAGACGGTCTGGCCGAACGGCGGCCGGACGAACCGCTCGATGAGGCGGGTGGTCGGCACGACCGTACGGTCGTAGATCTTGACGAGCTTCGGGTCGGGGTAGCCGGCGCCGCCCCGGCGGACCGCGGCCCACCAGGCGATGCCGCCGAGGAAGTTGATCGGCTTGAGCATGTCGATGCCGAGCCCGGCGCCGGTGACCGTCGCGCCCAGCGTCTTCGGCGTGTAGCGGGTCACGTGGCCGACCTTGCGGTCGAAGTCGCCGTACAGCTGCATGTAGCCGGGCACCCAGATGACGATGCGGCCACCGGGCTCGACCACCGCGGCCAGGTCCTTCAGCGCCTGCACGTCGTCCTTGATGTGCTCCAGGACGTTCATCATGACGACGGTGTCGACCTTGCGCTTGATCTTGATCTCGGCGGGCAGCGCGAGGTCGAGCACCTCGACGTCGTCGTTGCCCTGGTAGCGCTTGTTCAGCTGCTCGACGCAGTAGGGGTCGTTGTCGCTCACGACGAGGTAGTCGAGGCGGCCCGCGAACTGCTCGGAGAAGTGACCGAGGCCGGAGCCGACCTCCAGCAGTGACTTGCCGACGTGCGGGGCCACCGTGTCGTACTCGTACTGGCGGTAGTTCTTCGCCTCATCGCCGCCCAGGTGGTTCTCCAGCTGCCCCTCTCCGGCGGCCGGCTGATCTTCACCTTCGAAGGTCTCGGGCGCCGGCTTGCTGCTGCCCAGCAGGCCGAGGAGGGAGCGTGCGATGGAATTCTTCTGCTCTGCTGGCATGCGATCACTCGCTGAAAGTCGACGACAGGCCCAGGTGGGTGAGAAGTCTATCCACAGCCGGTGCTCATGCGGCCACCGTGCACGAACGCGTGTGCGTGGAGTCGTGCCCCGCCCCGGGACCATGGTGGCCGGAAGGCCAAACCCTGCGACAGCCGTGGCCATGAGCACATCGAGGTCGGACCATGGCCCGGGGCGGGAATCTGTGGGGGGCCGCCGCCCATGCCACATAGGTTCACGATAATCCGCATTGACCGCAAGATGGCTGTTTTCAGATGGTGAGTGCTCGATTGATCCGGGCGGCGGCGGCCTGGAGACGCGGGGCGCAGGCCTCGATCTTCGCCAGTCTCGCCGGGCTGCAGGAGACCGCGAGGGCCCCGACCGTCTTCCCCGACGCGTCGGTCACCGGGACGGCGGCGCACCCGGTGCCGAGGATGTACTCCTCTCGGTCGAGAGCGAGCGGGGAGCCCAGCCGGCGTTCGAGCTCGCCGCGATGGGTGATCGTGTTGGGCGTCAGATCGATCAGCGGATGCCGGGCGAGATGGTCCCGCCGGGCCCGCGTGTCGAGCTGGGCCAGCACGCACTTGCCGATCGCGGTGGCGTGCGCCGTCTGGGCGAGGCCGGCCGACAGGTCGACCCGGGGCGTCCGCGGGCCGTCCGCGATGTCGACGACGCGGAACTCCCCCTCCTCGTAGAGGCTGAGGTACGCCGCCACGCCGAGCTCGTCACGGAGGGAGGTCAACACGTCCCGGATCCGTGCGAGCCGGTCCTGGGTGCGCCGGTCGTCCTTGAGCGAGTCGACCCGGTCGCCGAGGAGGTACGACCCGTCGCTCGTCCGTACGACGTATCCCTCGTGGACGAGTGTGCGCAGCAGGTGATAGGTCGTGGCCAGCGGCAGGCCGGCCTGACGGGCGAGCTGTTTCGCCGGTGCGCCGCCGGGGTGCGACGCCACCGCCTCCAGGAGATGCAGCGCGCGCTGCACCGAGACGATGAGGGTTGGCCTCCGTGTCTCATTCATCACGGACAGCGAACCCCGCACGCGTGGCAGGGTCAAGCGCTTTGTGCAATCTGCCCGCCTTGGACCGTTCCCGGCCATCTCCCACGGTTCTCCCAGATTCCTCCACCGGGTTCTTCAAGACCTTCCCCTTCACTGGATGAGGGGCAACCTGAAAGGAGGCCGAAGTTGAACAACAAGGTCATTGGCGGCGTGTCCGCGTTCGCCATCGCCGTCGTCGGTACGGGCGTCTACCTGGCCGTTCCCGCGTCGGCGGGCGCGAACGGGCGCCCCGCCGCCAAGGCGGCCCACGGCGCGAAGCGGCACCCGATGCGCGGCGTCCGCGGCATCCGCGGCGTCCACGGACAGGCGACCGTCCGTACGAAGAAGGGGTTCGCGCAGGTCGAATGGCAGCGAGGGCGGCTGACCGCGACGAGCGGCGGGACGCTGAGCGTGCGCAGTGCCGACGGCGTGACCTGGCAGTGGAAGACCGACGACAAGACCCGGGTCCGCAAGGACAAGGCCAAGTCCACCGTGTCGCAGCTGGCCACGGGCGACTTCGTCTTCGTCGCGGGCCTGGACGCCGGCGGCGCCCGTACGGCGAAACGGATCATCGTCCCGAAGAAGGTGCCGGCCAACGAGACCACGTCGCCGGCTCCCTCCCACAGCTGACCGGCCGCCCCGGCCCCGGGCCGGCCGCCGTACCGGCAGGGGTCGGCGGCGACCGGCCCGGAGTCGGTGGCGCATCTGCCCGGGGGTCGGGAACGGCGCGATGATGGAGCCGATGGACAACCCACGAGTGCTCGTCGTCGACGACGAGCCGAACATCCGGGATCTGGTGGAGGTCGCCCTGCGCTTCCACGGATTCGCCGTAGTGACGGCGGCCACAGGAGCCGAGGCGCTGCGTCGTGTGCACGACGACCGCCCAGGACTCATCGTGCTCGACATCATGCTGCCCGACCTGGACGGCTTCGAGGTCTGCCGCCGCCTGCGCGGCGGCGGCGACGAGACGCCGATCATCTTCCTGACGGCCCGCGACACGCCCTCGGACACCGTCACGGGGCTGACGCTCGGCGGCGACGACTACGTGACCAAGCCGTTCGCGGTGGACGCGCTCGTCGCCCGCGTACGCGCGGTGCTGCGCCGCGCCCGGCCGCGCGGCGCCGCCGACGAGGTCCTGCGCGTGGGCGACCTCGAGGTCGACATCTCCCACTGGACCGTGCGCCGGGCCGACGCCGAGATCGAGCTGTCACCGACAGAGTTCCGGCTGCTCACGTTCTTCATGCGCAACCCGGGCCGGGTGCTGACCCGGGCGCAGTTGCTGGAGAACGTCTGGGGCTGGGACCACTCGGCCGGCTCGCCGGTCGTGGAGACCTACATCAGCTACCTGCGCCGCAAGCTCGGGCCCGACCTGATCCACACCCAGCGGGGCGTCGGCTACGCCCTGCGGCCCCCGGCATGAGATCGCTCAACTCCCGGCTCGTCGCCGGGCTGCTCGCCGTCACGGCGGTGGGGCTGACGCTCATGGGCCTGGCGAGCGCGGTCGCGCTGCGGACGTACCTGCTGCACCGCGTGAACAACCAGCTGGAGGCGGTACGGCGGAACCCCAAGCTGGCCGTGACCGTGGACAACGGCGTCTCCGGCCGCTACGTCGTGCTCCACGTGACCCCGGCGGGCCGGTTCTGGGCGGCGGGGAACGGCTATCCCGATCCGAACCGTGCGCTGAAGCGCGCACAGGCGCTGGGCCTGGGGCCGCTGCTCGCCGAGGGACGGCGAGGGAAGCCGTTCCGGTTCGGGGGGATGCGGGCGATCGCCAAGGTGGGGCCGCGCGGGAACGCCACCGTCATCGTGGACCCGCTCACCGACGTCCACGCGACCGTGGCGGGTCTCATCGTCGCCGAGTCGGCCACGGGGCTGGTCATCCTCGGCCTGGTCGCGCTGCTCGGCCGCGGGCTGGTCCGGCGGGGGCTCGCGCCGTTGTCCCGGATGGCGGCGACGGCTCACGGCATCGCGGGCGGCGGCGATCTGCGCGCCCGGATGGAGGAGTCGCCGTCGGAGGTGGGCCGGCTGGCCGGCGCGATCAACGTCATGCTCGGCCGGATCGAGCAGGCGTTCCTCGCGCGGCTGCGCTCGGAGGCGAAGGTGCGGGAGTTCGCCGCCGAGGCCTCGCATGAGCTGCGCACGCCGCTGACGACCATCCGCGGCTACTCCGACCTGTACGAGCAGGGCGCGGTCAGCGCCGAGGAGGCGATGCGGCGGATCTCCGGGGAGGCGGCGCGCATGGGCAGCCTCGTCGACGAACTGCTGGAGCTCGCACGCCTGGACAAGGGCTCGGCGCTGTCTCCGGAGCCGGTCGACCTGGCGTCGCTGGCGCGGGAGGCGGCGGCGGACGCGACGGCCGTGGAGCCGGACCGGCCGGTACGCCTGGAGGTGCCGGACTCGCTGGTCGCCGTGGCCGACGAGGCGCGAATCCGGCAGGTCCTGGCGAACCTGCTGGCCAACGTGCGGGCGCACACCCCACCCCACACCCCGGCGACCGTACGGCTGGCACGGACGCACTCCGCGGTCGTCCTCGAGGTCGCCGACGAAGGGCCGGGGATGACGCCGGAGGAGGCCGCGCGGGCCTTCGACCGGTTCCACCACGCTCGGGACAGCGGCGGCAGCGGCCTGGGGCTGGCGATCGTCGCGGCGATCGCGGCGGCGCACGGCGGGGGCGCCGCGCTGCGTTCGGCGCCGGGAGCGGGCACGGTCGTCCGCGTCGAACTGCCGCGCATCGCCCCGAATGGGGGACCTACTGGCGGGTAGAACTTAGGAGTAACTTCCTACGGAGGTGATCCTCATGGCGCACGTGGACGAACGCACCGCCCGCCGCGTCGCCGAAGAGGCACGCGAGACGTCATGGCGCCTGCCCAGCTTCGGCAAGCAGCTGTTCCTCGGCGACTTCCGCCTCGACCTCATCCACCCGCATCCCCGGACGGACGAGGAGGAGCGGGGGAAGGGCGAGGAGTTCCTGGAGCGGCTCCGGGACTTCTGCGAGACGAAGGTGGACCCCCGGATCATTGAGCGCGAGGCCCGCATCCCCGACGACGTCATCAAAGGGCTGAAGTCCCTCGGCGCCTTCGGGATGAAGATCCCCGAGCAGTACGGCGGCCTGGGCCTGAGCCAGGTCTACTACAACAAGGCGCTCATGCTCGCCGGGTCCGCGCACTCCGCGATCGGCGCGATGCTGTCGGCCCACCAGTCCATCGGCGCCCCCCAGCCGGTCAAGCTCTTCGGCACCGACCAGCAGAAGCGGACGTTCCTGCCACGCTGCGTCAACGAGATCAGCGCGTTCCTGCTCACCGAGCCCGACGTCGGCTCCGACCCCGCCCGGCTGCGCACCGCCGCCGTCCCGGACGGCGACGACTACGTCATCGACGGCGTCAAGCTGTGGACCACCAACGGCGTCGTCGCGGACCTGCTCGTCGTCATGGCGCGGGTGCCGAAGTCCGAGGGCCACCGGGGCGGCATCACGGCGTTCGTCGTCGACGCGAACGCCGAGGGGATCACCGTCGAGAACCGCAACGCCTTCATGGGCCTGCGCGGCCTCGAGAACGGCGTCACTCGCTTCCACCAGGTCCGCGTGCCCGCCGCGAACCGCGTCGGCGAGGAGGGCCATGGCCTGAAGATCGCGCTGACCACGCTCAACACCGGGCGCCTGTCGCTGCCGGCCATGTGCGCGGGGGCGGCCAAGTGGTGCACCAAGATCGCCCGCGAGTGGTCGAAGGAGCGCGTCCAGTGGGGCCGCCCGGTCGGCGAGCACGAGGCCGTCGCCACCAAGATCTCCTTCATCGCCGCGACGGCGTACGCGCTGGAGGCGATGGTCGACCTGTCCAGCACCCTCGCCGACAACGAGCGCAACGACATCCGCATCGAGGCGGCGCTGGCCAAGCTGTGGGCCTCGGAGATGGCCTGCCGCGTCGCCGACGAGCTCGTGCAGATCCGGGGCGGGCGCGGCTACGAGACCGCCGAGTCGCTGGCCGCGCGAGGTGAGCGGGGCGTGCCCGCCGAGCAGCTCCTGCGCGACCTGCGCATCAACCGCATCTTCGAGGGCTCCTCGGAGATCATGCGGCTCCTCATCGCCCGTGAGGCGGTCGACACGCACCTGTCGGTGGCCGGCGACATCATCGACCCCGACGCCGACCTGAAGGCGAAGGCCAAGGCGGTCGGCCGCGCGGGCGGCTTCTACTCCACCTGGTTCCCCACGCTCCTCGCCGGGGCGGGACAGCGTCCCGGGTCGTACGCCGAGTTCGGCCCGCTGGCCCGGCACCTGCGCTACGTCGAGCGCTCCGCGCGCAAGCTGGCCCGCTCGGTGTTCTACGCCGCCGGGCGCTGGCAGGGCGCCCTCGAACGCAAGCAGGGCTTCCTCGGCCGCATGGTCGACATCGGCGCCGAGCTCTTCGCGATCAGCGCCGTCTGCGTCCGGGCGAAGGACGACGACCGGCCCGAGGCGTACGAGCTGGCGGACGCGTTCTGCGAACAGGCGCGGGTGCGGATCGGCGAGCTGTTCGACCGGCTCTGGAACAACACCGACGCCCTCGACGGGAAGGTCGCCAGGCAGGTGCTGGACGGCCGCCACACCTGGCTGGAGGAGGGCGTGCTCGACCCGTCCATCCCCGGCCCGTGGATCGCCGAGGCCGAGCCCGGCCCGACCGAGCGCGAGAACGTCCACCGCACCGTCGCCTGACCACCGACAAGATCCCCGGGGCCGTAGAGTGCGGCGGCCACCGGGGATCGATCATGTCGGGCGGCGGGAAAGGCCTCAGGGTCTTCGTCGGAGTACCGGTGACAGCTCCGCTCACCGGAAGGTGCCCCACGATGGACGTCAGAACGTGAAGGGCGCGCGGATCGCCGAGCCGGCCGCACGCACGCCCGACGCCTTCGCCGCGCTCTACGACGAGCATTTCCCCGCCATCCACAACTACGTCGCGAGCCGCCTGGGCCGGGACGTCGCCGACGACATCGCCGCCGACACCTTCCTCATCGCCCTGCGCAAACGCGGCGGGTACGACCCGGCGAAGGGCGCCGTACGGCCCTGGTTGTTCGGCATCGCGACGCGGCTCGTAGCGCAGCACCGGCGGCAGGAGATGCGCCGGTACCGCGCCCTGGCCAAGCTCGGCCCGGAAGAGGTCGCCGACAGCCACGAGAACCGCGTCATCAACTGGGTCCGCGCCGAGGGCCTGCAGCCACGCCTGGCCAAGGCGCTCGCCGCGCTGCCGCGGGGGCAGCGCGACGTTCTGCTGCTCAGCGCCGTCTCCGAGCTCTCCCACGAGGAGATCTCCGAGGCGCTCCAGATCTCGTACGGAACGGTCGGCTCGCGGCTGAGCCGGGCCCGCAAGAAGGTGCGCGCCGCACTCGGGGAGGACAACGATGGATGACGAGCGCATGATCCGGACCTTCCTGGCGGAGGCTCCGCCGTCGGCAGAGGTGATCGCCGAGGGGCGGCGGCGCGTGCTCGCCCAGGCGAAACCCCGGCCACGCCAACGGGACATGGCCTTCCGGCTGGGGCTGGGCGGGCTCGGCGTGGCGGCGGTGGCCACCGCGACCGCCATCGCTCTCATGGTGAGCGGCGGCTCCCCCGCCTCCCGGACCACGCCGACGACGGAGCTCACCGCGCAGCAGGTACTGCTCGCCGCCGCGCAGAGGGCCGCGTCCGAACCGGTCGGGCGCTACTGGCACTCCCACGTGATCGACGGTCAGGCGTACCACGTCGCCAAGGGCGACTATGTGATCACCGGTGCCCGGCACGAGATCGACCAGTGGATCGCCCGGACGGGTAAGGACGACGATGTCTTCCGCAGCCGCTTCGCCGGGGCGATCCCGCAGACGCCCGCCGACCGGGCCGCCTGGCAGCGCGCGGGCTCGCCGACGACCTGGCGCGTGATCTCCAACGGTGAGCCCATCACGCAGACCGCGGCCCCGGACAAGTGGGATCTCGTACGGACGACGCCGGCGGAGCGGAAGGGCTTCGACAAGATGCTCGCGCAGGCAAGGAAGAAGTGCGCCGCCAAGGCGCGGATATGCCCGCCGAACCCGGATCTGCCCCAGGCCGAGCGCGAGGCGCTCGCGGACGACCTGCCGGCGCTGCGGGCGTACCTGCTCAGCCCCGGCAAGGGGGGCCCGAGTGTCGCACTCACCAACGCCGCGCACTTCCTGGCGCAACCCGGCTCGCCGAAACTGCGCGCCGCCGTCTTCCGTGCGCTCGCCGGCACGCCGGGCATCCGCAACAAAGGCCTGACCAAGGACGTCTACGGACGGGTCGCCACCACGCTGGCGGTGACGCGCTCCGACGGGAGCGGCACGTTCGACGTCGAACTGCTGCTGCGGCCCAGCACCTATCAGGTGCTCGGCACCGAGACCGTGCTGGTGTCCGGGCAGGGCGTCATGGTCCAGGGGATGAAGCCGGGGACGGTCTTCACGCACGAACTGTTCCTGGAGATGGGCTGGGCGGACACCGCCCCCCGCTGACCGGACGTCGATCCCCGGCGATCGCCGCCGCGACCCTCGCGACCGCCGGGGATCAGCGCGTCAGGAAGCCCGTCAGCTCCTCGAGGGCTGCAGGAAGCCCCTCAGCTCCTCGAGGACGGCCTCCGGGCGCTCCTCGGCGAGGAAGTGGCCGCAGTCCTCGATCATCCGGCCGGTGACGTTCTCGGCGTAGTCGCGCCAGACCGCGACGGTGTCGATCGCCTGCAGGAAGCTGTGCTCGCCCCACAGGGCCAGCAGCGGCATCGAGATCTTCCGGCCGGCGTCCGCCTCGTCGTGCTCGGCGTCCTCGTCCGAGGCGCGGTAGTCGTCGAACCCGGCGCGCAGCGCGCCCGGCCGTGAGAACGCCCGGACGTACTCCGCGATGTCCTCTTCCGGGAGCGGCACGTGCGACCAGCCGTCGATGAGGTACCGCACGTACGCCCCGGGGTTCGCTCCGGCGAGCAGTTCGGGCAGGTCGGGCTGCAGGTGGAAGAGCCAGTGCCAGGTGCGGCGGGCCAGGTCGGCGTCCATCCGCCGCCACATCTCGCGCGTCGGGATGATGTCCATGACGACGAGCCGCTCGATGTCCCCGGGGTGGTCGAGCGCCCAGCGGTGCGCCACGCGGGCGCCCCGGTCGTGGCCGATGACCGTGGCCGACTCGTGCCCGAGGACGCGGATGAGCTGATGCAGGTCCTCGGCGCGGGTGCGCTTGTCGTGGCCGTCCGTCGGCAGGTCGCTGCGCCCGTAGCCGCGCAGGTCGGGAACCACGACCGTGTACGCCTCGCTGAGCGGCCCCACGAGGTGCCGCCAGCAGTATCCGGTCTGCGGCCAGCCGTGCAGCAGGACGAGAAGCGGCCCGTCACCCGTGCGCCGGTAGTGCAGGCGGATGCCGTTCACCGTCGCGATCGCCATCTCTAACCTCCTTATGCGGTTAGAGCCGATTCTAACCATATGATGGGGTTATGGGCGATTGGCTCTGGTATGGCGGGCGGCCGAGTGTCGACCTGGTCAACACGGTCCGCGACCGCAAGCTCGGCGGCCGGGAGACGCTGCGCACCCCGGCCGACCTCGAGGCGTGGCTGCGTACGGCGGACCTGCCCGGCGCTCCCGGCGAGGACGACCTGCGGGCCGCCCGCCGCCTGCGCGAGGCGATCGACCTCCTGGCGTTCCCGGCCGCGAACCCCACGGACCGCGGCGCCGTCGCGGAGGCCAGCGACGGCGCGGAGGCCGGCACCGTCACGGAGGCCGGCGACGGCGCGGAGGCCGGCGATGGCCTTCCCCGCACCGCCCGGGAGGCGGCGGACGTGATCAACGCGGCGGTCGCGGCGGCGCCGCCGGTCCCCCGCCTGGCGCTGGACGCCGCAGGACGTCCCGTCGCCGCGCCGCGCGACGAGTCGACGGCGGCGGCGCTCGCCGTGCTGGCGGTCGACGCCGTCGAACTGCTCACCGGCGACGACCTGCTGCGGGTGTGCGCCGCGCACGACTGCGGGATCCGCTTCGTCGACCGCTCTCCGGCCCGCAACCGGCAGTGGTGCTCGATGCGCCGGTGCGGCAACCGCAGCAAGGCACGACGGCACTACGACCGCGCCCGAACCTGAGATCGCGAATCCGTCGATGGAGTGTCACCGCCGTTCGCCATAATCGCCGAATGATCGACAACGAGGACCGCGACCTGCTCCGGAGCCACATCCGCGTGGCCCTGGCCATCGGCGACGACGATTTCGACACCATCGTCGAGGAGTGCGTCGACTACCTCGACACCGCGCCCGACTCCGACGAGGTCGAGGACGCGGCCACCGAGCTCGCCAAGGAGGAGTTCGCGGCCTACCTCGCCGACCAGGAGACCTGGCCGGACATCCTCGACTCCGACCGGCTGCTCTGGGCGTTCCAGGACCTCGAGGCCGCCGGCATCGTGGCGCGGGCGGACTTCACCTGCTGCCAGAACTGCGGCGTCAGCGAGATCGGCGGCGAGGTGCCGGAGGGCGCCGCGATGCGCGGCTACACCTTCTGTCACCGCCAGGACATCGAGGCCGCCGTCGAGGAACAGACGCTCTACCTGTCGTACGGCGCCTTCGATGGAGACGACGCCGCCGCGACGCGGATCGGCGAGGAGGTCGTCGCGACGCTGCGCCGGAACGGCCTGGCTCCCGAGTGGAACGGCAGTCACACCACGCGGATCGACGTCCCCATGACCTGGCGGGAGCGACGCTTCGGCGGGCTCGCCACCTGGCCGGGAGGTCCCGAGCCGGAGTCCGACGGCCCGCTCCAGGTGACCTACTGCGACTACGCCGGGGGGAGCGAGCAGACCTTGGCGGTCCCGATGTCGTTCGCGGAGGCCCGCCTCGTCCTGATCCGCCTGAGGCCTCGCAAGGGCAACTTCGCCACGTTCGAGGGCCGGTCCGGCGCGATCGTGCAGGTGATGTGGGAGGACGGGCCCCGGCTGTGGCTGGAGAGCCCGGACCCCGCCGCGCGGTGCTCGCGGGGCCGCCACGTGACGCCGGCCGAGGCGGAGGAGCTGATCGGCGTCCTCGCCGACGAGGACCGGGTGGACCTGGCCCGGCTCGGCGACCTCGAGGTGAGGTCCTGGCCGGTCCAGTGAGCCGTCAGATCGGAGGGATCCGCTCGCGCCGCATCCGCGGGATCGGCGGGCGTTTCTCCAGCTGGAACACGCGGTCCCAGGCCGCGTCGAGCTGCGCCTCCAGCTCCCGGATGCGCTTCTCCAGGCCGATGATGTGCCGGATCCCGGTCAGCGTGACGCCGTCGTCGGCGAGCTCGATGACGCGCCGGATCCGGCCGATCTCGTACGCCGAATAACGGCGATGGCCGCCGGGGGTGCGCCGAGGGCTCACGACGCCGAACCGATCGAGACGATGCAGGAACCTCCGGCGTGTCTCCAGCATCGCGGCGGCCTGCCCGACGGAGTACAGCGGCCGGTGTTCTTCTTCAGTGAGGACCATGACGCGTGCCATCGTGGGGCACGCCGTACGCCGTGCGCGGACGCCACACGCGTGGGTTGTGGGCTTCTTTACGAAGGGCGGGGCCCCGCCGGGACCCGCCCTTCGTCGGTCACGTCAGAGGCGCTCGATGATGGTGGCGTTGGCCTGGCCGCCGCCCTCGCACATCGTCTGCAGGCCGTAGCGGCCGCCGGTGCGCTCCAGCTCGTGCAGGAGCTTGGTCATCAGGATGCTGCCCGTCGCGCCGAGCGGGTGGCCGAGGGCGATCGCGCCGCCGTTCGGGTTGGTCTTCTCCAGCGAGGCGCCCGTCTCACGGGCCCAGGCGAGCGGGACCGGCGCGAACGCCTCGTTGACCTCGAACACGTCGATGTCGTCGATCGACAGCCCGCCCCTCCGCAGGGCCTTCTCGGTGGCCGGGATCGGCCCGGTCAGCATGTACACCGGGTCGGAGCCCTCGACGACGAGCGTGTGGATGCGCGCCCGGGGCGTCAGCCCGTGCTCCCGTACGGCCTCCTCCGAGGCGATCAGCAGCGCGCCGGCGCCGACGGAGATCTGCGAGGCGATGGCCGCGGTCAGCTCCCAGCCCTCGCGCAGCGGCTGCAGGCCCGCCATCTTCTCCAGCGAGGTGTCAGGGCGGGCGCCCTCGTCCTTGGTCACGCCGGCGATGGGCGCGGTCTCCCGGTCGAAGTGGCCTGATTCGATGGCGTGGACGGCGCGCCGGTGGCTCTCCAGGGCGAACGCCTCGAGGTCACCGCGCTTGAACCCCCACTTCTCGCACATCAGCTGCGCGCCGCGGAACTGGGAGATCTCCTGGTCGCCGTACCGCGCGGACCAGCCCTCTCCGTACGGAAACGGCATGCCCTTCTCCAGGGCCATGGCGACGCTGGAGCCCATGGGGACCATGCCCATGTTCTCCACGCCGGAGGCCACGACGAGGTCCTGGGTGCCGGACAGTACGCCCTGAGCGGCGAAGTGGATCGCCTGCTGGGACGACCCGCACTGGCGGTCGATGGTGACGCCGGGCACCCGCTCGGGCAGCCCGGCGGACAGCCACGCCGTACGGGCGAGGTCGAGCGACTGCGGGCCGACCTGCATGACGCAGCCCATGATGACGTCGTCGACCGCTTCGGGGTCGACGCCTGTGCGCTCGACCAGTTCCTTGAGCACGTGCGCGCCCAGGTCGGCCGGGTGCACGGCGGCCAGCGCGCCCTTCTTGGTGCCTACGGGGGTACGGACCGCTCCGACGATGTACGCCTCGGCCACGACGCCTCCAAGTCTCTTCTCGGGGTTCCGTCCCAATCAGAACCGAACATGATTCGGTCAGTACGAGGTTACCTCGTTCCGCCCACTCGTCCATATGACCGGGGTCTCAGGAATCTAGGGTTGGGAGCATGGAACACCCCCGATGGGACGCCGGCGAGCTCACCGTGGGACAGGTGGCCGCGCGCAGCGGCGTCGCCGTCTCGGCGCTGCACTTCTACGAGGCCAAGGGCCTGATCCGCAGCCGCCGTACGGCGGGCAACCAGCGCCGCTACGCCCGGGACGTCCTGCGGCGCGTGGCGTTCATCCGGGTCTCCCAGCGCGTCGGCATCCCGCTGAAACAGATCCGGGAGGCCCTCGGCCGGCTTCCAGAGGAACGCACCCCCACGCGCAAGGACTGGGAAAGCCTGTCGGCCACGTGGCGGAGCGAGCTCGACGCGCGCATCGATCAGCTGCAGCGGCTGCGCGACGACCTGACCGACTGCATCGGCTGCGGCTGCCTGTCGCTGAGCCGGTGCCGCCTGTCCAACCCGTACGACCAGCTGGGCGAGGAGGGCTCCGGCCCCCGGCGCCTGCTCGGAGATGCCTCCTCGGCCGCCGGGGAGCCGGTGGGGGCCCGGTCCGCGGCCTCCCCGGATCCGGCCGCCTGCGACGGCGATCAGTGCGGCTGACCAGGATCACCCGCCGCTGAGACGGGCGGCGACGCCTGCCCACCACACGTGACCTACAGAAAGACCTCAGACGAAGATCGCCTGAGGTCTTTCTGACGGCAGTGGACGGCTCAGCCCGCCTTAAAATCCCCGCAGCCAAAGAGTGAGCATTTGTGTAGAGTTTCCCGCCGTCCAGATCAGACGATTCGGATCAAGGGGCCACGGCATGACATCGGATTCCGTTCGATTTTCGGTCGAGGTGCTGTTGTATTACGCCCCCCGGTTCGACGATGTGGGAGCGGCGTTGTCGCAGGCCAGCACGGCAGCGCAGCACCGACTGGAGGGATTAGGGTCATTTTGGGGCTCATCCTGGCCCGATGAAGCCTTCGCCGAATCCTACCGACCGGCCCAGCACTCACTGCTGTTCACGGCGCAGCAATGCGCGAGTGATCTACGACAGATCGCCAGCCGAATCCGCCATGTGGCCCACAACTACGGCGTCACCGAAGCCAACGTCACCAGCGACATCAATCGCATCGGCCAGGCCGCGAGCCGAGAATCGCGGCTCCTGCACAACACCGGCGGCCTGCCACCGCCACCCGACGTTCCCGAACACACCCCACCACCTCTCCCACGCACGACCCCGAACCCGACAGCGAACCGGCCTCCGACTCCAGTGGTGGCCCCACCCGAACCACCGAAATCGACCCAACCGGCGTCGCCGACGCCGAAGCCGTCTCCAGAGGCATCACCGGACCCGAACGCCTGGAAGCGAAACGGAGCCACCTCCTTCTTCGGGCCGTTCCCCACCGGAAAGCCCAACCTGATCGAGCAGGCCGCCGAGGCTTGGCGCGACCTCGCCACCGCGCTGCGCACCGCCTGGGAGGACACCCAGCACTATGCCGCGTACGTGCTGGCCGAGAACGAAGGCCACGCCGCCGACGAATTCGCTGCCCACGTGCGACGGCTGGTGGACTCCGGCAAAGGCTCACTTACGCTGACCCTGCAGGGCTGCGAGAACACCGAACGTGCCTGCTGGGACCAGGCTCAGGCGATCCGCGACCTCAAGCACCAGTTCGAAGAACTGGCGGCCGAATTCGCCCTCACCTTCGTGATCGGCCAGGTACTCGCCGCAATCTTCGCCGCCCCCACCGCGGGCGGCAGCGAAGCCGCCGGCCAAGCCGCCGAAGCCGCCGAAGCCGGAGGGATCACCGCACGGGCGACGGCCCTGCTCCGCCAGTTCATCGCAGCGGTCGTGGCCCGCATGAAGACTGTCGGCACCGCGCTGAAAGACCTCGCCCGAGTGCTACCGAAGGCAGAACGAGAAGCCTCCGGACTGGGCAAGGCCGCCGAGGAAGGGCGTAGGCTCCTCGGAGACGGCAAGACCCCTATCAAGGAGCTGGACCCAGCAGAGCAGGCGGAGCTCGCTAAATACCGTGAGGACCTGGCAAAAGAGGACCCGGATCTCTACAACGAGCTTCAAAAGGACCCGGATCACTTGAAAAGGGACGGCACATACGCAATTGACGACGGCGCTCGCGAAGAAGCGAAGACCGCATTGTCGTTGCGACAAGACGGCCGCGTCCCCGACGACTTCCAGCGTCCGCCAGAAAGAGGTCAAGGCGACTTCTACTCGCCCAGCACAAATACTTATTATGACGTTAAGGAAGTGACGTCATCAAGCAACTTCAAGGTCGACAACTTTGAAAGCAAACTAGAAGCGCAGTTTGCAAAAAACCGCACTCCGATCATTGATACGCGGAACGCTTCGCAAGCAAATATCGATCAAATCAAGGCCATGATCGCCCGCCGAGGATGGGGAAGCAATGTCATCTGGTACCCCTAACAACGCCTCGAGGCCATCTGCTGGGTCAATCCAGTCATGGCCGCACAACGAAGCGGCCCGCGAGACATTGGCCGCCTATATCGAACGACGCGTGAAAGATGAAGATGCAATCCTGATCGGTGCACATCTTGACTTCCGTGGCGCGGATCTGCGCGGCATGGACCTCTCCCGCGCGGACTTCACCGAAGCAACCCTCGATAAAGTCTCTTTCGCCGATTGTACGCTGAATCGCGCCAACTTCACGGAGTCGTCAATCGTCGAAGCGAAGTTCACCAACGTGGAGATGATGGGCGCCGATCTGTTCGGAGCCTCAGGTAAAGGTGCGCGCTTCGTCAAGGCGTGGCTCTCGGGCACCGAGGCCGAATTCGCCGATCTGCGGTCCGGCGACTTCCGCAACGCCTTCCTTGGCGGGGTGAGCTTCGTGAAGTCTGACCTGACCGGCGCCGACCTGCGGGACGCGAAGGCCGAGCGTACCTTGTTCATTAACTGCAAAGTTGCGGATATCCAATTGACCGGGTTTTCGGGAACCATCGTCGGCCCGAGCCTGGTCGGGAGCGATACTGAGCTCGATGATGGACAGCTTCAGCGCTGGTTCCTGGAGCGGGATGCAGATGTCACAGTGGTGCCAGTTCATCCGGCCTGATATCAAAGCGGTGCGCCGCGGCCTCCCCGGATCCGGCCGCCTGCGACGGCGATCAGTGCGGCTGAGCAGGACCACCCGCCGCTGAGACGGGCGGCGACGCCTGCCGCTCGTACGCGGTGACGACGGCGTCGAGCAGCCCCGGGAAGCGGGCCTCGATGTCGTCCCGCCGCAGTGTCGTCCACCGGCGGTTGCCGTCCTCCCGCTGGCGGATGACGCCCGCCTCGCGGAGCACCCGGAAGTGGTGCGTGAGCGTCGAGGGCGCCACGTCCACGGGGAACGTGCCGCAGGCCCGCTCCGGGTCGGCGCGCAGCGTCTGGACGATCGTCATCCGCGTGGGATCCGACAGCGCGTGCAGGACGTCCAGCACGTCCAGTTCGTCGACCTCCGGATGGGTCAGCGTACGGCGTTGCGATCGGGGCATCGGGACGACCTCTCTTTCGACAACCATCGTACAACTGTGATACGACATTCGTCGTACGACGAACGTCGAAATACGAACGAGGAGACGTCATGCGTGCTCTTGTCATGACCGAGCCGTCGCAGGGCCCCGACCGTACGGAGATCCGGGACGTGGAGGCGCCGCGCCCCGGCGCCGGGGAGGTGACCGTCGACGTCACGCACGCGGGGATCAACTTCATCGACGTGATGGCCCGCCGCGGCGACGCCGGCTACGCGTCCTGGCCCTTCGCCCCGGGCAAGGAGGTGGCCGGGACCATCCGGGAGGTCGGCGCGGACGTCACGGACCTGACCGCCGGGCAGCGGGTGGCCGCGTTCCTGCCGGGGGCCGGCGGGCTGGCGGAGGTCGCCCTCGCACCGGCCGCGCTCACCGTCCCGGTCCCCGGGGAGGTTCCGTCGGCCGTCGCTGCGGCGGCCCCGCTGATGCTCGCGACCGCCCTGCTGCTGCTCACGGACGCCGCCCGGTTCAGCCCCGGCGAGACCGTACTGGTGCACTCGGCCGGCGGAGGCGTCGGCGGCGCGGTGGCGCAGCTCGTCCCGGCGCTGGGCGGCGGACGGCTCGTCGGCACCGTGGGCCGCGCCGACAAGATCCCCGCGACCCTGAAGAGCGGCTACGACGCCGCCGTCGCCCGCGAGGGCGACCTGGCCAAGGCGGTGCGCGCGGCCGCCGGCGGGGGCGTCGACGTCGTCCTGGACCCGCTCGGCACGGCACTACTGGACGCCGACCTCGAGATGATCGATCCGGGCGGACGCGTCGTACTGTTCGGCAACGCGGGCGGCGGGCAGACCGCCGCGCTCCCCGGCCTCGACCGGCTGCGCGCGGGCAACGTCGCCATCAGCGGATTCAGCATCAGCGCCTTGGCGGTCACGGCGCCGGACCGCGTGGCGGCGGCGCTGCGCCGCGTCCTCGGCCTCCTCGCCGAGGGGCGGCTGCACGTCCCGGTCACCGAGATCGGATCGCTGTCCGACGTCCCCGCCGCCCACCAGCTGCTCGCCGACGGGCGCGGCGCCGGCAAGTACGTGGCGCGAATCGGCCAGGCGGATAACTGACAGGAGATGTCAGCCGGACCGGCGATCATCGGTACGGCCGCCGACCGCGGCCGATCGACCACACTCGCCGAGGACGCCGTGCACCCCCACAACGACGCGCGGATCCCGCGGGCCGAGCGCCTGCTGATCCCCGCCACCTTCATCACCTCGCTGGGCAACAACATCCAGCTGATCGCAGCGGCGCTGCTGCTCGTCCGGGCCGAGCAGACGATGCTGGCGGTCGGCTGGCTGTTCATCGCGGTCGCCGCGCCCCAGGCGGTGCTGTCCCCCTTCTTCGGCCGCCTCGCCGACCGGTTCGACCGCCGTACGCTCTGGGTCTGCTGCGACCTGGCCGGCGCGTTCGCCGCGTTGGCCCTGCCGGTCGGGCTGGCGGCCGGTGTGCCGACGAACGTCATCATCTACACCGCCAACCTGGCGCTGGCGGTGGTCGCCACCCTGTTCGTGCCGGTCAGCGCGGGCCTGATGAAGGAGCGGGTCCGGCCCGCCGAGCTGCGCCGGTTCAACGCGAACTACGAGATCGCGATGCAGGCCGGCATGCTGCTGTCGGCGTCGGTCGGCGGCTTCGCCGTCCAGTGGTTCGGGGCCGTGCCGCTCTTCGCGTTCAACGCCGGGACGTTCGTCGCGTCGGCGCTGTGCGTGTTCGCGGTCGGCCGCCGGCCCGCGCGCCCGGACCCCGAGCTCGGGACCGGCCCGCACGACGCGCCCGCCGGGGCGGACCGGCGCGTGGCCACCGGCTGGCTCATCCTCCTGTACGCCCAGGGCAGTGTCGTCGTGACGGTCTTCAACGCGCTCCTGCCCGTCCTCGTCGTCAGCGAATGGCATCGCGGCAGCGCGGTCCTCGGCCTGGTCGACGCCCTGGGCGGCACCGGCTTCCTGCTCGCGGCGGCGGCGTACCGCCTGGTCGGTCGAAGGTTCGGCGACCTGCGCATCGCCCTGACCGGGTTCCTGCTGTGCAACGGCATGCTGGTCCTGCAGCCGCGGTACGGCGTCGCCGGGCTGATGCCGTTGGTGCTCGTCGGCGCGTGCGGGTTCGGGCAGGCGCGCATCGCGTCACGGGCGCTGCTGCTCGCCTCGGCCCCCGAGCACCGGATCGGGCGGGTCTTCGGCGTCGCCAACGCCTGCGCCCTCGCCGGCACCGTCGCCGTCATGCTCGTCGTGGCGACGATCACCGACCACTCGGACACCCGGTACGGCTTCGCGACGCTCGCCGCCATCAGCCTTATCGCCGCCGCCCTCCCCGCCGCCGCCCTGGGGTCCCGTCGCACGCGCGTGCCGGAGCCCTCCACACACGGTCCCGACCCCGATCCGGACGATCTTCAGCTGATCGCGTGAAGCCGGCGGGAGATGCCGTTCGCGGCATCTCCCGCCGGATCCGTCAGGCGGGTATGAAACTCACGGACACGCCGGCGTGGTTTCCGGAGCCGCCGACGATGTTGGAGCGGAAGGCGCCGTCGGTGCCGGCGCTGTCATAGGAGTTCGATCCGGAGTACGGATTGTCCCAGTGGAAGTGGATCCGCTTGTTGTTGTTAGCCGGATTCCGACACGACTGGGTGAAGTAGTCCGCTTCTCCCTCGGTCCCCGTCCAGATCCCGGAGGACTCCGACGCCCACCGTCCCTGGTCGCCCTGCAGGATGCGCTGGGGCGGCCGGGCCTGGAACACGCCGTGGTCGAGCCGGGTGGTGACGAGAACCAGGTCACAGCCGGTGAGGTTGTTCAGGAACACCTCGACGCTGCGGGCCGAGTGGGCGCTGGCCGGGGGGATGGACGCGATCAGACCGCCGCCCAGGACGGCCGCGGCCACGGCGGTCCTGACTCCGGCCCGCATGGGGATTCCGACGTTTCGCATGAGACTTCCTCTCTTGGAGGTCGAAGAATCTCGACGAGTTCCAAGGTAGGAACGGCAGCAAAAATGCGTTATCCCGAAAGCTGGGGGGTTGCGGGCCGGCAGCGGACGGGTTTATCGACCGAACGACACGATCGGCTATTGGCGAATCAACCTAAAGGATATTAGGCGACATATCATCGCATGCGAATTCACCCAGCGGCTGCCGCTCAGCCCCGCCGCCGGGCACCCTTGCCATCCGAGGCCACGGCCACGTGCGGGCCTCGAGCACCGCGCGGGTGAGCTGGTCGGCATCGGTGGCCTCGACCAGCCGCCATCCGGACGGAACCCAGACGAGCGCCCACCACGACCGGGTACATCGCCCGAACCAGAAGACCAGCCCCGGGAACCGTCGAGAGATCACCCATGCCGGATCGGTGTTCATGACAAGCCGCAGTTAGGCCGGGCGGGACGCTTCCATCCGAACCGCAGTCGACAGAGGAAGACGCTCCCCCGCCGCAGCCGCCTCGTCATCACACGTCGTCCCCGTCGCGCGCTTTCAGATATGCGGTGATTCGGTGAGCTGCCCCGGGCGCGTCGTCGGCTTCGTGCCGGTCTGTGTCGTCGCGCCGCCACACGAACGCCCCGTCGACCATCTGGATCGAGACACGGGGTGTCGTCAGGCTCAAGCGCACTGACAGGGCCGGGCGGGCGTCGCTCATCTCGACCCGGATTCCGCGCTTGACCAACTCCCGGCACAACTCGGTCAGCCGATCGACCTTCTGAGCATGGCTCCAGGTTCTCCGGGCGGGGGTCTCCTCTCCCATCCCTGACTCCTCTGTATGCGTGTCGAGTGGGTAACTGTGCGTCCCACTTCACACCCGCCAAGGCATACTGAGAGGAGCCCCGACTGTGGGCCTGCAATGGGCCCACAGCAGCCGACGAAAGCCGCCGCATGAACGAGCAGACGCGACTTCCGATTGCCCTATTCCTCGCGCGTCTACGCGCCGAAGCGCAGTTGTCTCAGGCTGACCTTGCGAAACGAGTCAACGAAATTTCAGGATCCAGCCTGACCCGTTGGGATATCTCGCGATATGAACGCGGTGGCCGGATCCCGACCGTTCATCTCCCCGCTTTAGCCGTCGCGCTCGGTGTCGAGTTGAGCATGTTGGAAGAGGCCGTCTCGATCACCAGAGCAGTTCGGCGAGGCGAGGTCTCGGCCGTAATCGGGGACGGCGACGGCCGGCAGCGCACCCCTGATGACGAAGAGAGGCTGATCCGAGCCGCACGCAATCCATCACGCATCGACGCCGCCGTCGTAGCCGACCTGAGCGGAACTCTTGCCGGCCAGCGCCGCATAGAAGACATGATCGGGTCTGCTGCGATCATCGAGCCGGCCAACGAACAACTCAAGCTCACCCTTCGGCTTCTCCGCGAAGCACGTGGTGCTCTGGCCGACGATCTCGCCGCCACCGCGTCCGGAACATCGCAGTTCAACGGCTGGCTCCACACCGCCACCGGCCGCCACGACGCCGCGGGAGTCCTGTACGACCAGGCACTACGGCTCGGTATCCAGGCAGGCGACGCAGACCTGACGGCCACCGCCCTGTCCATGCGAGGGCACCTGGCATGGGTGACCGGTGATATCGGCTCGATGGCCGCCCTATCTGACGCGGCCGCCGAGATGGCCACGGCTACCGGGACGCGGACGGTGGCGATCCAGCAACGAGGCCGCGCACTCGCGATCATGGGCGACACGAACGGTGCGCTACATGCCATCGATGCGGCCGAACAGGTCATCGCCTCCGGCGAATCCGGCGATGACCCGGACTCCCTGTACTTCTACGGGCCGGAGATCCTCGGGATGCAGAGGGGTCTCACCCTCGTCTACCTGGCGGACGACCCGACCGCCTACCTCCGTGCGGCGAACACGATCTCGGACGCCATCGAGGCCCTGTCCCCGGCCGTACGCGACTCCGAATGGGTCGCCTGGTACCGCGTCCGAGCCGCTGCCGCTTTCGCCGCCGGCGGTGAACCCGACGCCGCATCGGTGGGGCTGCGACAGGCCCACGCGGTCGTCTCGGCGACGGGAGGGAGCAAGACCCTCGGAGAGATCGTCCGAGTACACGCGCGCATGGCCGCCAAGTGGCCCACGAACCCACGGGTCATCGTAGTCGGAGACGAGATCACCACGTACTGAGCGCTTACTCCGCGTCTGTCCCCGGGGCGATCCGCAGCGCACGGTGGTCTCGTGAAGCCGGCGGGAGATACCGTTCGCGGCATCTCCCGCCGGACCCATCAGGCGGGCACGAAAGTCACGGACACGCCCGCGTGGTCTCCGGAGCCGCCGGCGATGGTCGAGCGGAAGGCAGCGTCGGTGCCGACGCTGTCATAGGAGTTCGTTCCGATGAACGGATTCTTCCAGTGGAAATGGATCCGCTTGGCGTTGTCAGCCGCGATCCGGCAGGCCTGGGTGAGGTAGTCCGCTTCTCCCTCGGTCCCGGCCCAGAGCTCGACGGCCTCCGACGCCCACCGTCCCTGGTCGCCTTGCAGGATGCGCTGGGGCGGCCGGACCTGGAACACGCCGTGGTCGAGCCGGGTGGTGACGAGGGCCAGGTCACAGCCGGTGAGGTTGTTCAGGAACACCTCGACGCTGCGGGCCGAGGCGGCGCCGGCCGGAGGGATGGACGCGGTCAGACCGCCGCCCAGGACGGCCGCGGCCACGGCGGTCCTGACTCCGGCCCGCATGGGGATTCCCATGTTTCGCATGAGATTTCCTCTCTTGGAGATCGAAGAATCTCGACGAGTTCCAACGGCCGGCGGGAGATGCCATTTTGCGGCATCTCCCGCCGGATCCGTCAGGCGGGTATGAAACTCACGGATACGCCCGCGTGGTTTCCGGAGCCGCCGACGATGTTGGAGCGGAAGGCGCCGTCGGTGCCGGCGCTGTCATAGGAGTTCGATCCGATGAACGGATTGTCCCAGTGGAAGTGGATCCGCTTGTTGTTGTTGCCCGGATTCCGGCAGGACTGGGTGAAGTAGTCCGCTTCGCCCTCGGTCCCGGTGGCGATTCCGGAGGACACCGACTCCCACCGTCCCTGGTCGCCCAGCAGGATGAGCTGGGGCGGCCGGACCTCGAACTCGCCGTGGTCGAGCCGGGTGGTGACGAGGGTCAGGTCACAGCGGGTGAGGTTGTTGAGGAACACCTCGACGCTGCGGGCCGAGTCCGCGCTGGCCGGGGGGATGGACGCGATCAGACCGCCGCCCAGGACTGTCGCGGCCACGGCGGTCCTGAATCCGACCCGCATGGGGATTCCGATGTTTCGCATGAGATTTCCTCTCTTGGAGGTCGAAGAATCTCGACGAGTTCCAAGGTAGGAACGGCGGCGGAAATGCGTTATCCCGAAAGCTGGGGGGTTGCGGGCGGCGGCGGGCGCGTTATCAGCCGACGACGGGATCGGCCATACCGACTCCCGTACAAAAGATATTAGCCGACATATCCCGGCATGTGCATTTCACTCACGGCCGCGATGAGCTCGTCCCGGCCCCTGCTCGACCAGCGTCCTCAGCTTGGCGGCGGATTCGGGGTCGGCGGGGAGGTGGGCGGTGAGGATCTGCCCCGGGCGGCCGACGCACTCCAGCTTCACGTAGTCGAGCTCGATCAGGCCGACGGCCGGATGGTCGATGCGCTTGCGGGCCGGGTCGTGGCCGCGGACGTCGTGGCCGGCCCACAGGTCGCGGAACTCCGGGCTGCTCTTCACCAGGTCGTCGGTGAGCGCGCGCATGCGCGGGTTGCCCGCCTGCTCGGCGGCCGCCGCCCGGAACTTGGCCACCATCGAGCGGGCGTCGGCCTCCCAGTCGACGATGCGCGCGCGGATCTCGGGGCTGTTGAACATCAGCCAGATCACGTTGCGCTGCTCCGGCGGCAGCTCGTCGTACTCGGCGATCAGCGCCGCCTGCGCCCGGTTGTAGGCGAGGACGTCCCAGGTCTCGTTGGCGATGTAGGCGGGCTGCGGGTCGAGGGAGTCGACGAACGCCCGCATCGTCGGATGCACGTCGGCCTTCTCGGCCGCCGCGTGGCCGGCTGACCGGCCAGGGTGAAGAGGTAGTCGTGCTCGGCCGCTGACAGCTGCAGCGTGCGGGCGAGCGCGTCGAGCACCTGCCGGCTGGGCGTGACGTCCCGGGCCTGTTCGAGCCAGGTGTACCAGGTCGTGCTGACGCCGGCGAGCGTGGCGACCTCCTCCCGGCGCAGCCCGGGCGTACGGCGCCGCCCGCCTCCGGGCAGGCCGGCGTCTTCAGGGGTGAGGCGCTCGCGGCGGAACCGGAGGAAGGCGGCGAGCTCGTCACGGCTGGACATTGGGCGGTACTCCTTATACCAGGATGAAGCACATCTGGTACCCGTTTACTATTCCTCCCATCGTGGGAGACATGACAGCTCTCACGCAAGCCCCCGAACGGACGCGGATCCGGCCGTGGCCCGCGCTGATCGCGGCGTACGCGGGCGTCTTCCTCACCATCAGCGACCTGTTCAAGGTGCTGGTGGCCGTCCCGGCGATCGAACGCGCCCTGCACGCGTCGCCGGCCGTCGGACAGCTCGTGCTCGCCGGGTTCCAGCTCACCTACGCCGTCACGCTCGTGACCGGCGGGCGGCTCGGCGATCGGTACGGCCGGCGGCGGATGTTCTGTGCGGGAGTCGCGCTGTTCACCGTGGCGTCGGCGGCGAGCGGTCTCGCGCCGGACGCCGGTTTCCTGGTCGCCGCCCGGCTCGTGCAGGGGGTCGGCTCCGCGCTCGCCCTGCCCCAGGCGTTCTCCCTCGTCCAGGTGCTCTTCCCGCCGGACCGCCGGGACCGGCCGTTCGCGGTCATGGGCGCGGTCCTCGGCATGGCCTCGGTGGCCGGGCAGGTGCTCGGCGGAGTCATGCTCCAGGCGCTGCCCTGGCGCGCGGTGTTCCTCGTGAACCTGCCCCTCGGAGCGGCGATCTTCCTGGCCGCCCGGGTCCTGATCCCGGAGTCGCGTGCCGCCACGGCCGGCCGGATCGACCGGCCGGGCATGGTCCTGCTCAGCGGCGCGCTGATCCTCCTCGTCCTGCCTCTGATCGAGGGCCGCCAGCTGGGCTGGCCGGTGTGGACGTGGCTCTGCCTGGCCGCCGCGCCCCTCGCGCTGGCCGCGTTCGCCGCCGCGGAACGCCGGGTCGCCGACCCGCTCGTCGACCCGCGGCTGTTCCGGGACCGCCCGTTCACCCTCGGCGTCGTGATCGTCCTGACCTGGTACGTGATGGTGAACGGCTTCAACTTCGTGATGGCCCTGGAGCTGCAGGAGGGGCTACGACTGACCGCGCTGCGCGCCGGGCTGGCGTTCACGCCGTTCGCGCTGGCCTTCCTGGCGGGGTCGCTGGCCGCCGGCCTGGTCCCGCTCCTCGGACGCCGGCTGCTCGTCGTGGGGGCCGTGATCGCGGCGGCCGGCCTCACCGTGCTGCTCCTGGAGTCGTACACCACGGTCTCGATCATGGCGGCGACGGTCGTCCTCGGCGCGGGCATGGGGCTGGTGCAGACGCCGCTGCTCAACGTGGCCCTGAAGGGCGTACGGGAGGAGCAGGTCGGCACCGCCTCGGGTGTGCTGGCCACGGCCCAGCAGGTCGGCGGCTCGGTGGGCGTCGCCCTGGTCGGCGTCGTCGCGTTCCGGGCGGTCCCCCGCGGCTGGGACCAGGCGTTCGCGGCTGGGTGCGCGTTCGCCCTGGTCCTCGTCCTCGCCGGTCTCGCCCTCCTCCTGGCCCTGCCGCGGGAGGCGTGATTCAGTGTTGTACCGCCTGGGGGTCGGGCAGCACGGAGTCGTCGTCGGTGCCGAGGGAGTCGCGGGCGAGGCCGTCCAGGAGGTCGGCGAGCTCGGGGTGCTCGTCGGGGCTCCAGCCGTCGACCAGGTGCCCCAGCCCGTCACGGCGGGCCTCGACGAGCCGGTCGGCCACGAGGCGCCCCGCGTCCGTGACCCGCAGGAGGCCGTCGGAGCGCTCCATCAGCCCGTCGGCCACCAGACGGTCGACGGAAGGGCGGCCCTCCTCCAGGGTGACGCCCGCGCGGGCGACGAGTTCGGCACCGGGCACGGTGCCGTCCCGCGCGACGCGGCACAGCGCCCACATGCTGCCCGGTGGCAGGTTCACGCCGGACCGCGCGCCGAGCCGGGCGTACATCTCCCGTGCCCGCGGATCGCGACGCATGAGCTGGGAGAGCGCGCGTTCGATCTCGTGGCGCGAGGAGCGCTCGGTCGGCGCGCCGCCGAGCCCCTCGCCGAGGTCGGGGGCGCGCGAGGTGCCGCGCAGCGGGCTCTCCCGCAGGAACCAGGTCAGGAGGAAGGCCAGCACTGCGACGGGGACCGACCAGAGGAAGACGTCCTGTATCGAGGCCGCGTACGCGTGCAGGATCTTCGCGGCCGTCTCCTGCGGGAGGGAGCCGAGCACCTTGGGGTTCGCCCGCAGTGCCGCCGGGTCGAAGCCGGCGGGCAGGCGCGCGCCGCGCAGGGCGTCGGCGGTGTGCTCCGTCAGGCGGTTGGCGAAGATGGAGCCGAACACCGCGACGCCGAACGACCCGCCGATCGACCGGAAGAACGTCACACCGGACGTCGCCGCCCCGAGGTCCTCGTAGCCGACGGCGTTCTGCACGGCGATGACGAGGACCTGCATGATGAGGCCCAGGCCGAGGCCGAGCACGCAGAAGTAGATGCTCGTCAGGAGCGTCGAGGCGTGCTCGTCCATCCCCGACAGCAGGTACAGCCCGAGGGTCATCACCGCCGAGCCGACCAGCGGATATGCCTTGTACCTGCCGGTGCGGGCGATGAGCTGGCCGGACACGATCGAGGTCACCAGCATTCCGGCCATCATCGGCAGCAGGTGCACGCCCGACAGCGTCGGCGAGACGCCGTGCACGACCTGCAGGAAGATCGGCAGGAAGGTGAGGGAGCCGAACATCGCGAAGCCGACCACGAACGAGATCGCCGAGCCGAGCGAGAACACCGAGCGCCGGAACAGGTGGAGCGGCAGTACCGGTTCGGCGGCCCGCCGCTCGGCGAACCACCAGGCCACGCCCAGCACGACGGCGGCGACGCCGAGCCCGATGATCTCGGCCGACGCCCAGGGGTACTGCGTGCCGCCCCAGGTCGTCATGAGGACGAGGCACACGGCCGCGCCCGCGAGGAGTGCGGTGCCCAGGTAGTCGATCCGGTGCTGTTCCCGGACCGTACGGGTGTGCAGCACGGCGGCGATCACGGCGAGCGCGACGACGCCGATGGGCAGGTTGACGTAGAAGACCCACCGCCAGCTCAGGTGGTCCACGAACAGGCCGCCGAGCAGCGGCCCGACGACGCTGGACACGCCGAACACCGCGCCGAACACGCCCTGGTAGCGCCCGCGTTCCCGGGGCGGCACGATGTCGCCGACGATCGCCTGGGCGAGGACCATCAGGCCGCCGCCGCCGAGTCCTTGGAGGGCGCGGAACCCGATCAGCGAGTTCATGTTCCACGCGATGCCGCACAGCGCCGACCCGACCAGGAAGATCACGATCGCGCCCATGAACAGCGCCTTACGGCCGTACAGGTCGCCGAGCTTGCCCCACAGCGGGGTCGACGCCGTGGTGGCGAGCATGTACGCGGTCACTACCCAGGACAGGTGGCTGAACCCGCCGAGGTCGCCGACGATCGTCGGCAGGGCGGTCGAGACGATCGTCTGGTCGAGCGCGGCGAGGAGCATGGCGAGCATCAGCGCGCCGAGGATCGCCCATCGGCCACGCTCGTCCCGTTGTCCCTGCGCGTTGCGGGCGTCTGCCGACATGTGGTCTCCCTTCCGCGGCGGGCCCTGGCCTCCTTGATCGGCGCGAAACCACCGATTCGTGTTCCCTGAGATCACACGTTAAACACCCCCGGCATTCGGGCAGGTGGTGCTGGATGCCACCCCCGCGTACGCCCGAATGGCTGAGCCGGCCCCTGCGGAACCTGCTGCGCTCGGCCGCGAACGCCGTCCGCGGATCCGGCCGAGAGCGGGACATCGCCATCCAGTCGCTCAAGGCGACCGCCGCCGCGCTCCTCGCCTGGGTGATCGCCGCGCTGTGGCTCGAGGCGCCGCTGGCGTACCTCGCGCCCTGGGTCGCCCTCGTCATGGTGCACGCCACCGTCTACCGCTCGGTCGTCAAGGCCGTGCAGCAGCTCGTCGCGGTCGTCGTCGGACTGCTGGGCGCGACGGGCGGGTACGTGCTGCTCGGCGACCGGACCCTGACCCTGGCGCTCGTGCTGGTCGTGACCGTGCCGCTGGCGTACTGGCGGGAGTTCGGCGACCAGGGCATCTACGGAGCGACGACCGCGATGCTGGTGCTCACCTCCGGGGACCCCTCCCTGCACCAGCTCTTCTCCCGGCTGCTGGAGACCGGGCTCGGGACGGTCGTGGGAGTCACGGTGAACGCGCTGGTCCTCCCGCCGGTCCACCTGCGCGACGCCCGGCGGGCGATCGACTCCGTCGCCGGCGAGCTGGCCGAGGTGCTGGAGGGGGCGGCCGCCGCACTGCGCGAGACGTGGGACGCGGACGCGGCGAACGAGTGCCTCCGCCGGGCCGGCCGCACGTCCACACGGGTCGAGGAGGCCTGGGCGGCGATCAGGTGGGGTCACGAGAGTCTCCGCTTGAACCCCCGCCGCCGGATGGGCGACTCCCCGGCGGATCCCTCCCCCGTCCTCCTGCCGCTGGAGGTCGTCGCCAAGCGGACGTCGACCCTGCACCGGGCGCGCGTCGACGCCATCAGGGCCGGGATGCCCGATCCCGATCACGAGTTCGTCGCCCTCTGCTGCGACGTCCTGGACCACGGCGCCGACACCGTACGGACGTATCGGTGTCATTACCTGAACGCGCCATGGCCGCCGCCGGCCGGCAGGGACGCCCTGCGCGACACGAACCACCGGCTCCGGGAACGGCTCCGCGCCCGGCGGTCCCGCTCCGACGGCTGGCTCGTCTACCAGCCCCTGTCCGTCCCGGTGGACCGGCTCCTGGCCTCGCTCGACGACCTGCTCACCGACTCCGCCCCCGCGAAGGTGAGCGTGTGAGGACCGCTCAGCCGGAGGTCTCGGCCTTCCGGATCATCGCCAGGTGCGTGCGCAGCTCGGGGAGGGCCTTCTTGGCCAGGGCGATCACCCGGGGGGACGATCCCTGGGAGATCTGGGTCCGGGTGTCGGCGATGACTTTCTGGTGCCCGCTCGCCATGGCGCTGAGGAAGTCCTGGTCGAAGGTCTTCCCCGATTCCTTCTTCAGCCGGTCGGCGACGGCCGTGTCGGCCGGCGTGGGCGTCTTGGGCAGGGACACCCCCAGACGCTCGGCCAAGCGGGTCACCTTGCCGTCGAAGGCGGTGTGGTCGGTCACGAGCATCCGGCCGGCCGAGCGCACCGCCGGGGTCGCGCCCTTCTTCTGGGCCAGCCCGCCGACGTCGATCTCGGCGAGGTTGGCCTGATGAGCCTCTCGCAGCCAGGTGCGGTCCTGAGCGGACACCGGGGCCCGGGACGCCGGCGCGACCGTCACCGACGTCGGCCGCGCGGCACCGGCGCCGGACGCCGGGGCCGCCGTGACGGTGACGGCCGCCGTGACGATCGCAGCCGCCGCCGGAAGCGCGCACAGGTACGGATGACGCTGCATGTCTCCCCCTGTCGGTAACTGTCGCATTACCATCTGTAATGTTCCTCGCCGTACCCGCGGATGAGCGGCGTCATGCAGCGCGGGGCTCCACCGGGTTAGTCTGGGTTCGGGTCGGACCGGAGGAGAAGAAGCGTGAGTGGGGTCGTAACGCTTGCACTACTGGCGATCCTCGTGGCATTCATCGTCAGCCGCGTCGCGAAACGCATCGGGCTCGGCATGTCCCGTGATCGCGTCATCGGGCTCATGGTCGTCTTCGTGATCGTCGCACTCATGATGTGGGGGCAACACCAGGCCGGAAAGTAGTGTCGTCACCGAACCCAAGGTGCCGGTGCTGCGTCTTATCGCTTACGAAGCATCGCTCTGCCCGGGAGGGCCCATGCCACAAGCCAGCGCGCACGCGACCGAAACCGCCTGTCACGTGCGCAGACTTGTGGAGTTCGCCGAACCCCGGCCGGACGACACCTGTCTCGACGTCACCTGCGGCGCCTCCGACGTCGCGCCGCTCCTCGGCCCGTGGGTTCAGCACGTGACCAGCGCGGACGCCACCGCCCTGCCCGAGGGGCCGTTCACCCTGATCACCGCCCGCCTGACGCCGGCACCCGACCCGGTGGGCCTGATCCGGCGGCTCCTCGGCGTCTGCTCCGGACGGCTCATCATCGCCGACCTCGTACGGACCCGCGCCGGCGACAGCGGCCGCATCGAACGCCTCCGTGACCCGGCCCGTACGACGACGCACACGTTCGGCGAGCTGATGGGCCTGGTCCACGAGGCCGGAGGCGAGACGCGCCGGCTCGAGGTGTTCACCATCGAGCGTCCGATCGATCCGTGGCTCGCCGACGCCGGAAACGGCGACCGGATCCGGGAGGAGCTGACCGCCGAGCTCGACGGCGGCCCGAAGACCGGAGCGCGCCCTCGCCTGATCGGCCGGGAGCTGTGGTTCACCCAGTCATGGGCCTACGTCGCCGCCGCACCCGCCGGCGCGGCCCGAACGTAGGCGACGCCGCCGCGCCCACCGGCGCGGCCCGAACGCAGGTGACGCCACCGAACCCGCCGGCGCGGACCGTACGTAGGCGACGGCCGGTGCGGCGCACGTAGGCGACGAAGCCGTCGGCGCCGACCGTACGTAGGCAGCGTCGCATAACGGCAGACCGGCCGAGGGATCGCGCGGGCGAGCCGGTCAGCGGGGGTCTGGTGGAAGCAGCACCGCCGCACCGTTGACCCGGTCGGCGGCCAGGTCCGCCAGCGCGCGGTCCGCCTCGGTCAGGGGGTAGGGCGTGACCGTGACCTTGAGCCGCAGCCGGTCGGCCAGCCGGAGGAACTCCTCGCCGTCCGCGCGCGTGTTGGCGGTCACGCTGCGGAGCCGGCGCTCCTGGAAGAGGTCGGCCTGGTAGTTCAGGGCCGGGATGTCGGTGAGGTGGATGCCGGCGATGGCGAGGGTCCCGCCGCGGTCGAGGCGTTCGAGGGCGGCCGGGACGAGTTCGCCAGCGGGTGCGAAGATGATCGCCGAGTCGAGCGGCTCAGGGCTCGGATCGAACGAGTCCTGCGCGGATGCCGCCCCGAGCTCGAGCGCCAGAGCGCGGGCCGCCGCCGCCCGGGTGAACACGTGGACCTCGGCGCCCTCGGCCATGGCGACCTGCGCTGCGAGGTGCGCCGACCCGCCGAAACCCCAGATGCCGAGCCGTCCGGCGGGCGGCAGGGCGGCGCTGCGCAGCGCGCGGTAGCCGATGATCCCGGCGCACAGCAGCGGTGCGAGCTCGACGTCGGCCCGGTCGCCGGGCAGCGGATAGATGTACGCCTCCGGGGCGACCGCGAACTCGGCGTATCCACCGTGCGCGTCCCAGCCGGTGTAGACCGAGCGGGGGCAGAGGTTCTCGTCGCCGCGCCGGCAGTACTTGCACATCCCGCAGGTGCCGCGCAGCCACGCCGCGCCGACCCGGTCGCCCACCGCGAAGCGTTCGCCCGGGGTCACGACCTCGCCGACGATCTCGTGGCCGGGCGTCACGCCGGGCAGGTGCGGCGGCAGGTCTCCTTCGGCGACGTGCAGGTCGGTCCGGCACACCCCGCAGGCGCGCACGCGCAGAAGCACCTCTCCAGGCCCCGGCTCGGGAACCGGCCGGTCCGCCGCCCGCAGGGGCTCGGTCCTGATCGGCCCGGGCTGCCGGACCTCCCACGCCAGCATGCCTCCACCCTAAGGCGTGCCACCGGGCACGCCTTAGACTCCGTGGTCCATGACAGATGATCGTGGATCCTCGCCCGTCCGCCAGCTTCGCCTGGTCGTCGAGGCCGAGGACTACGAGGCCGCGCTCGCCTTCTACCGCGACGCGCTGGGCCTCCCCGAGCAGGCGGCCTTCTCCAGCGACGAGGACGCCCGTGTCGTGATCCTGGACGTCGGCCGGGCCACCCTGGAGATCGCGAACCCGGCGCACAAGCGGTACATCGACGACGTCGAGGTAGGGCGTCAGGTCGCGCCCAAGATTCGGGTCGCGTTCGAGGTCGACGACGCTCAGGCCACGACCGACCGCCTGGTGTCCGCCGGCGCCGAACAGGTGGCCCCGCCCACGCTGACCCCCTGGCAGTCACTGAACGCGCGCCTCGACGCCCCGGCGGGCCTGCACATCACGGTGTTCCAGGAGACGCTCACCGACGACGAACGCCGGTCGCTGAACGGCTTCGGCACCGAAGCGGCGGAATCGGCCGAAGACTGATCAGCCGTCGGCGCCTCGACGGCGACCGCGCCGGCGCGGGACACGGTGGACGTGGTTGAAGTGATGCGGCCCAAGACGCGACCGAAGTGACGCGGCCCAAGTGACGCGGTCGGAGTGACGCGACCGAAGTGACGCGACCGAAGTGACGTGGGCGGAGTGACGCGACCGAAGTGACGTGGGCGGAGTGACGTGGGCGGAGTGACGTGGGCGTCCGGACGCGACGGCGTGCCACGGCGCCCCGGTGGTGCGGGGTGCCGACCCGTGGGCCGGGTCAGGACCTGAGGGGGATCTCGAACCACACTGCCTTGCCGTCGCTCGTGGGGCGGGAGCCCCACCGGGCGGCGAGCTGGTCGACGAGGTAGAGGCCACGGCCGCCTTCGTCGGTCTCCCCGGCGCTCCTGATGCGGGGCAGGCGCATGTCCTTGTCCAGCACCTCGACCCAGACGGCCTTCCCGCCTCGCCGCAGCCGGAGCGTGAACTCCTTGGTGGCGGGCTCGCGGCGGGTCAGGTCGGGCAGCTCCCACGGGTCGTCGAAGCCGCCCGGGCCGTCGAGGCCCAGCGCGCCCTCCAGCACGAACTCGCGGCGTGGGGCCGGGGAGTTGGCCGCGTGCAGCACGACGTTGGTGACCACCTCGGAGACCAGCAGGCAGGCCATGTCGGACTGTTCGTCCAGCATGCCCCAGTCGGCGAACGTCTCGGCGGCCAGCCGACGCGCCTCCGACACCATGATCGGCTCGGCGGGGAAGGTGCGCTCCTCGACCTGCAGCCGGGTCGGCGCGGTGCGGACCACGACGATGGCCACGTCGTCGTCGATCTCGCCGGGGACGGCCTCGAACGCCGCGTTGGCGATCGACTCGACGTCGCCGCGGGCCGCCTTGCGGACCGCTTCGTACAACTGCTCGCGCGCCTGCTCCCGGCTGTGGTGGTCGCCGTCCTCCTTGGGCAGGCGTTCGATCAGCCCGTCGGTGTAGAGGACCAGCGTGCTGCCGGGCGGCAGCTCGCGGGTCTCCTCCTCGAACCGGATGTCGCCGCCCACGCCCGGCTGGCGGACGCCGAGCATGGCGCCCCTGCCGCTGGCCTCAAGCTCTCCGACCTCGCCGTCGAGGACGAGCAGCGGCGGCTGGTGGCCCGCGTTGGCGAAGGAAAGGTGGCGGGACCAGGCGTCGTACACGAAGTAGGTGACGGAGACGAGTGGCGTCTCCTGGCCGCCGGGGGTGGCGCCGTTGGCGTACCGGACGGGGGTGCTCATCGTGCGCACCCACTCGTCCAGCTTGAGAAGGATGTCGGCCGGCGGCTTGTCGTCCTGCGCGAACGCGCGCAGCGCCGCCCGCAACTGCCCCATGACGGCGGCGGCGCGGGCGCCCCGGCCCTCGACGTCGCCGATGACCAGGCCGACCCGGCCCGCCGACAGCGGGATCACGTCGTACCAGTCGCCGCCGACCTGCGTCTGGATGCCCTGGCCGTGGGACTCCAGCGGCCGGGCCGGTTCGTACCGCCAGGCGATCTCCAGCCCGTCGAGGGGCGGCGGCCGGTCCCCGGGCAGGAGCTGCTTCTGGAACGCCAGGGCGGTCTCGCGCTCCTCCTCGAACAGCATGGCGTTGTCGATCGCCAGCGCCACCCGGCTCGCGATGGCGCCGATGAGGTCGCGGTCGAATCCGTCGTAGTGCGGGTCGGGCCGTACGGTGAGGCCGGACAGGGCCAGGCTCATCACACCGAGCAGCTCCCCGCGCGCCAGCAGGGGCGCCGCGATGATCGAGGTCACGCCGACCTCCTCGCCGAGCCGCCTGCTCGCCGGGGTCGGCGCCTTCATCCGGTCGGCGACGACGTCGTCGACCAGCACCGCGTCGCGGCGCGTCATCGCCTTCGCGCAGAAGTGACCGGGTGGGTACTCGACCGTGTCGCCGATCTCCCGCCAGGTGCCCGGCGGCGGGGTCCAGGCGCCGGCGTGCCCGGCCTACCCGCCGGACGAGCTGGTCGCCGCTGAACAGGTCGATGAAGCAGTGATCGGCGAACTGGGGGACGAGCGTGTCGGCGACCCGGCGCAGGGTCTGCTGCAGCTCCAGCGAGCCGGCCAGCCGCTCGCCGATCCGCTCGAGCAGGCCGTAGCGGTCCTGGTCGCGCTGGTTGCTGCGCAGCGCCTCCCGGCCGAAGATGACCAGGCCCTCGACGCTGCCGGAGGGGTGACGCAGGGGCACGGCGTACGCCCGGGTGTAGACGGTGCTGCCGTCGGCCCGGACGTTGCAGAAGGTCCCCTCCCACACCGCGCCGCGCAGGACGCGCCGGCCCAGCTCCTTGGCCTGCTCATGGTCCTCCTCGGCGACGCCGAGGGACAGCCACGACCGGCCGATGTACTCCGGGCCACCGAACCCGAGGAGGGTCTCGGTGAAGGGGTTGGTATAGATGACGTTGCCGTACCGGTCGCAGACGATGACCGCCATCTCCATGGCGTCCAGCACGGTCTTCGGCGGCAGTAGCGCGTCGACGTGCGAATCACGTCGGCGCGTCATGGGCCTGTCACCTTGCGATCACTCACTCGGCCCCCCGGACAATCGTCCCCCCGTACATATTGAACGACGAACGCCGCGCCGGGATACGCCGAACGGCGGCAACTCAGCGCTTCGACACGAAGACGTGAGACGCCACGCGGTGCGGAATCTCGGCGGACGGACTGTCGGCTTCGTCGTCACGCGTCACTCGGATTCCGTCGTCGCCGGCCGCAAGCGTCACCTCTCGTCCCGGTTGAATCCCGATCTGCTTGAGTTGGACCATCAGCGCGCGATCGCCCTGGACCTGCTCGCTGATCCGCTGCACGACCACGGGGACCCCGCTCTCGGTCGCGACATCGGTCATCAGCGCCAGCGGCTCCGCCTCCGGCGCCTCGGCGGTGGCGCCGAGCTCGGCCAATCCGGGGATCGGGTTGCCGTGCGGGCACGTCGACGGGCCGCTGAGCAGCGCGACGATCCGCCGCTCGACCTCCTCCGACATCACGTGCTCCCAGCGGCAGGCCTCGACGTGGACGTCCTCCCACGGCAGGCCGATGACGTTGACGAGCAGGCATTCGGCGAGCCGGTGCTTGCGCATGACCCGCACGGCCAGGGACCGGCCGGTGTCGGTGAGCTCCAGGTGACGGTCGCCCTCGACCCGGACCAGGCCGTCGCGCTCCATCCGCGCGACCGTCTGGCTGACCGTGGGACCGCTCTGCGACAACCGCTCGGCGATGCGCGCGCGAAGGGGGACGATGCCCTCTTCTTCGAGCTCGAAGATCGTACGGAGATACATCTCCGTGGTGTCGATCAAGCCGTGTGCGGTCAAGGCTTCCTCCAGTCTCGCCCCATGCTACGGCGGATCAGCGACGGTTGGGGAACCGAAAAGGGCAGGGGGCGATCCTCATGTCCTCATTCTTTGAACGTCCCGTGGGGACCTGCTCTTCCCGGCCGCTTCGGGCGGCCCGCCCTGGGTAGATTGAGCGCGCGATGACACGTTTCGAAGGTGCCGAACACTACGTCCCGGCCGGGGCGGATCTCGACGGGCTGCGCCGCTCCGTGCAGGACTGCCACGGCTGCGACCTGTACGAGCACGCCACCCAGGCCGTGCTCGGATCAGGCGGCCCGGCCGCACGGGTGGTGCTGGTCGGAGAGCAGCCCGGAGACCAGGAGGACCGCCAGGGCGCGCCGTTCGTGGGCCCGGCGGGCGGCTACTGGACAAGGCCCTCGCCGAGGCGGGGATCGAGCGGGGCGACGCCTACGTCACCAACTCCGTCAAGCACTTCCGGTTCAGCCAGTCGGGGCCGGGCAAGCGCCGCATCCACCAGACGCCGGATGTGGCGCACATCTCGGCGTGCAAGCCCTGGCTCACCGCCGAGCTGCGGATCATCGACCCCGAGGTGATCGTGGTGCTCGGCGCGACGGCGGGCAAGGCGCTCCTCGGCCCGTCCTTCCGCGTGACGAAGCAGCGCGGCCAGCTGATCCCGCGTCCGCCGCTGGACGACGAGTCGGCCACGCAGAACGGCTTCTACGTCGCGACCATCCACCCGTCGGCCGTGCTGCGCGCCGACGACCGCGACGCGGCGTACGCCGGCCTGGTCTCGGACCTGAAGGTCGCCGCCGACGTCCTGCACTAGAGCCAGTCCTCGCCCTTGGCGCCGGTCCCTGCACCACGGCCCGGCACTGCGCCAAGGCCGGGAACCCCGCCAAGGCCGGGAACCCCGCCACGGCCGGGCACTGCGCCAGGGCCGGGCACTGCATCGGGACCGGGCCTGCACCAACGCCGAGCCCCGCACCAACGTCGGGTGCCGCACCGACGTCGCGCTGCACGAGCGCCTGCCCTTGCAGCAGTGCCGGGTCCAGCACCGGCGTCGAGCCCCGCATCGAGGCCGAGCCCCGCCCAGGCCAGGCGCCGTACCAGGCCAAGCCCTGCGCTCGGGGCCGGGCCCTGCCCTGTATCGGCCTCGGGCGCTGCTCCCCCGGGCGGTCAGCCCGCGACGGAAGCGCCGAAGGCGGCCTTGGCGGCGGACACGCCGGTGGACTTGCCGCCGAAGACGGTCATGCCGGCGATGCCCTGGCCCGGGTAGATCGAGACGCCGCCGTCGCCGCCGTTCTCGCCGGGGGTGCCGACGGCCAGGTCGAGCCTCGTGTCGCCGTCGAGATCGGCGAGGGAGAGCGCGCCGCCGTACCGGTCGCCGGTCTCCGCGACGCCCGGCACGCCCTCCGTGTTCTGGCTGAACGCCGACGACCCGGAGCCCAGCTTCCAGTGCGCGTTCCCGCGCAGGACCGTGACGGCCCCGGCGTTCCGGCGCTTGCCGATGTCCTCGCCCGGAGCGCCGACCACCACCTCGGCACGCCCGTCGCCGTCGACGTCGCGCGCGGCGACCGCGGCGCCGAACTCGTCGCCCTTCTCCCCGGTACCGGGCACGCCGCTGGAGTCCTGCGAGAACGCCCGCGGGTGCCGGAGGTCGCCGCCGGGATAGATCTTCACGAGCCCGCCGTGGGATCCCGCGGGGTCGCCCGCGACGACGTCCCCGCGGCGATCGCCGTTGACGTCGGCGATCGCCAGGCCGCCGGTGGACCCGACGCTCGCCGTGCCGGACACCGCCCGCAGCCCGGTCTTCGATCCGTGGAGGAGACGCAGGCGGCCGTCGGCGTTCCACGCCGCGTCGGCGTACCCGTCGCCGTTCACGTCACCGGCGGCCAGCGCGACGTGCGCCGCGGTCCTGCCCTTGATCGTGGCCACGACCTTCGCGTCGCCGGTGGCGAACCCGATCACCAGGAGGGCGGACTTCGTCGCCGCGAGGAGGTCGGGGTGCCCGTCGTGATCGACGTCGCCGACCGCGAGGGCCCGCCCCGCCCCATCTCCGGGGGTCAGGACCGCGTGCCGGGTCAGCCCCGAGCGGCTCCCGGTGAAGATCTCGATCGTGCCGTGTCCGGGTGCGCCCACTGCCAGGTCGGCATGCCCGTCACCGTCGAAGTCCGCGGTCGCGACTGCCGTGCCGAACGCGCCTCCCGACCGGAGCGGGGCGAGGACCTGATGGCGCTTGACGTTCACACCACCGCGCGAGCCGTACACGACGGCCACCCTGCCGCCGGACGCGCGCGGCGCCCCGATCGCCAGATCGCCGTACCCGTCACCGTCGACATCGGCGACCCCGGGCGTACGGACGGCGGCCTCCGCCGTACGGGCCGCGGCCCACGACGTACGAGCCCTGGCCTCCGACGCCCGGGTCGCGACCCACCGCGTACGCGCAGCGGCCTCCCGGGTCACGGTCCCCGGCGTACGGCCGATGGCCGACGGTGTGCGGAGGGCGGCGTGGGCGGGGGTCACACTCAGGGTCGCGGGCAGGCTGATCAGGGCGAGCGTCATCGCCGCTCGCAGGCGTCGCTGCATGAAATCTCCGGGCGGGTACGGATGATCATGTGGGCGCTGCGAACGGTAGTGCGCCGGTCGCTCCGGGGCAATGCTCTGCCCCGGCGAGTTCCCGCGAGACCCAGCCGCCCCGCCGCTCCCGAGGCCGGGTTAGCGGTCCGCGGTGTAGCGGCGGAAGGACGGCACGGCCAGGCCGACGAGGACGACGAGGACCGCGCAGGCGAGTCCGCCGCCGACCCAGGACGCGGTCGCGCCGACCGCCGCGCCGAGCGCTCCGGCGCGGAGGTCTCCCAGCCGGGGGCCGCCCGCGACGACGACCGTGAACACCCCCTGCAGGCGTCCCCGCATCTCGTCCGGGGCGTACGTCTGCAGGATCGTCTGCCGGAACACCGCCGACACGAGGTCGGCCGCGCCGCCGAGGGCGAGGAACAGGACGGCGAGCCACAGTGAGTGCGCGAGTCCCGACGCCGACACGGCCAGGCCCCACACCACGATGACGGCGATCAGCGCGATGCCCTGGCGGCGGATCCGGCCGATCCAGCCGGACAGCAGGCCGCCGATGACGGCGCCGACGGCGATCGCCGCGATGAGCCAGCCCACGGCCTCCTCGCCGCCGAAGCGGGTCTCGGCGACCTCCGGGAACAGTGCCCTGGGCATGGCGACGCCCATCGCGATGATGTCGACGACGAACGACATCATCAGGACCGGCCGGGTGGCGAGGAAGCGCAGGCCCTCGATGACCGAGCGCAGCCCGGGTCGCCCCGTCTCCTCGCCGAGCGGCGGCATCGACGGCAGGCGGACGGTGGCGTACAGCCCGACCGTGAACAGCGCGGCGTCGATCCCGTACGCCATCGCGTAGCCGCCGTGCCCGATCACGACGCCGGCCAGCACGGGGCCGGCGAAGGTGGCGATCTGCGAGGCGGTGAAGTTCAGGGTGTTGGCCGCGGGGACCAGTTCGACCGACAGCAGGCGCGGGATGACCGCGCCCCGGGTCGGCGAGGAGATGGCGACCCCGACCGCCTGCACCACGACCAGCCCGATGATCAGTGGAACGCTCCCAACGTGGAGCAGCGCCTGGACCAGCAGGCCGAGGGTGGACGCCCACGTGATCAGGGACGCGATGATGAGCAGCCGCCGGCGGTCCATGGCGTCGGCGACCGCCCCGCCCCACAGGCCGAAGACGATCAGTGGGATCAGGTTGGCCGGGCCGAGCAGCCCGACCCAGAACGAGGACTTCGTCAGGTCGTACACCTGGACGGAGATCGCCACCGAGGTGAGCGCGAACCCGGCGAACGAGACTCCCTGGCCGATCCACAGCCGCCGGTACGCCGGATGCCGTAGCGGGCGCGTGTCGATGGCGGCCCGCCGCGCGAGCGCGCCGAGGCGCGTCGACCGGGCGGCCCGCCGGGCCGTGGACGGCTGATCGTCGGTGGTGGAACGCAGGTCAGGCGAGGGGGTGTCGGGGTCGGGGCTCACGGGCTAAGTCTCTCGATGCCCCATTCGCCCTCTTCGCCCGGGGCTGCGCGCCGGTAGCGGAGCCGATCGTGCAGCCGGTCGGGGCGTCCCTGCCAGAACTCCACGCTCGTCGGCCTCACCCGGTAGCCGCCCCAGAAGTCCGGGAGCGGCACCTCGTCCGGCCAGCGCTCCTCCAGTTCGGCGTAACGACGCTCCAGCGCGGCGCGGTCGGTGATGACCGCGGACTGGTTGTCGCTCGTCCAGGCGCCCAGCCGCGAGCCGTACGGCCGGGTCGCGAAGTACGCCGCCGACTCCTCGCGCGGCAGGTGCTCGGCGGTGCCCTCGACGATCACCTGGCGGCGCAGCGGGTGCCACGGGAAGAGCAGGGCCACCCGGGGATCGGCGGCGATCGCCTGCGCCTTGCGGGAGCGGTGGTTCGTAAAGAACCGGAACCCGTCCGGGCCGTACCCCTTGAGGAGGACCGTCCGTACGCTGGGCCGGCCGTCGGCGTCGACGGTGCTCAGCACCATGGCGTTGGGCTCGGTCAGCCCCGCCCCGACCGCGTCGGTGAACCAGGTGCCGAACTGGGTCAGCGGATCGGGCGCGAGGTCGCGGGCGTGCAGGCCCACGCCCATGTAGGACTCTCGGAAGGCTGCGACATCATGGTGCTCCACGACAGGACATCCTCTCGCGTGAGGGCGGGGAGGACGCGACAAGGTTCCCGCGAGAGTTGCTCAAACGGAAAGAATTGCGCATCTCACACCCCCCCGGGTACGGACCAGCGCCGATGAAGCGGTTCAATTACCAATTGGCGTCTGTACATCAAGGGGACGAAAGGCAGGACAGAACATGTCCGACTTCAAACCCGGCCTCGAGGGCGTAGTGGCCTTCGAGACTGAGATCGCGGAACCGGACAAGGAGGGCGGGGCTCTCCGGTACCGGGGAGTCGACATCGAAGATCTCGTTGGCCGCGTCTCCTTCGGTGACGCGTGGGGCCTGCTGGTCGACAACAGCTTCACCCCCGGGCTGGCTCCGGCCGAGCCGCACGTGCTGCCGGTGCACTCCGGCGACGTTCGCGTCGACGTCCAGAGCGCGCTGCCGATCATCGCTCCGGCGTACGGCATGCGTCCGCTGCTGGACATCAGCGACGAGCAGGCGCGCGAGGACCTGGCCCGTACGTCGGTGACCGCCCTGTCGTTCGTGGCGCAGAGCGCCCGCGGCCTCGGCCTGCCGATGGTCCCCCAGAGCCGTGTCGGCGAAGGCACGACGATCACCGAGCGGTTCATGATCCGCTGGCGTGGTGAGCCGGACCCGCAGCACGTCAAGGCCATCGACGCGTACTGGGTCTCGGCCGCCGAGCACGGCATGAACGCCTCGACCTTCACCGCTCGCGTCATCGCCTCCACCGGCGCGGACGTGGCGGCGTCGATCTCCGGTGCGATCGGTGCGATGTCCGGCCCGCTGCACGGCGGTGCCCCGGCTCGTGTGCTGCCGATGATCGAGAAGGTCGAGCAGCTCGGTGACGCCCGCAAGGTCGTGACCGACATCCTGGACAACCACGAGCGGCTCATGGGCTTCGGCCACCGCGTCTACCGCGCCGAGGACCCGCGTGCCCGCGTGCTCCGTCGTACGGCGAAGGAGCTGAACGCCCCTCGGTTCGAGGCGGCCAAGGCCCTGGAGGACGCCGCGCTGGCCGAGCTGCGCGAGCGCCGTCCCGACCGTCCGATCGAGACGAACGTGGAGTTCTGGGCCGCAGTGATCCTCGACTTCGCCGAGGTTCCGCCGCACATGATGCCGGCCATGTTCACCTGCGCCCGTACGGCGGGATGGGCCGCGCACATCATGGAGCAGAAGCGCACCGGCCGTCTGGTCCGCCCGAGCGCCAAGTATGTCGGCCCGGCCTCCCGCTCGGTCGCCGACGTCGACGGCGCGTCCGAGGTGCTCGACAAGCACTGAGGACGTTCCGTACGGCCCGTGACGCTCAAGCCTCACGGGCCGTTCGCCTTTGGGCCGGAGGGAGGATGGGGCCATGTACACCGGCCCCCGCGACGAGGAACCCGACGAGCGTGACGTCGAGCTGCTGCGGCAGGATCGCGAGCGGCGCGAGCGCTCCCAGAGCCGCGACGCGCTCTCCTGGAAGATCGTCGGCTGGGTGATGGCCGGGGCCCTCGCGCTGCTGTCGTACGACTCCGGGGGCGCGGCGCTGGACGCCCACCGCGCGGGCCGCCCGTGGCTCTATCCGGCCACCGTGTCCGTGGGCTGCGCGCTCGGCCTGCTCGGCCTGGTGGCCTGGGTGCTCCGCCGCCGGTCTTGACAGGGGGTTGGCGTCTCAAGCTGTGGAAAGGCCGCGGCGCGGCGCCGCGCCTGAACTAGTCTTGCTGGACGTGACCGACATCGTGCTCCCCGACAGCCTCAAGCCCGCCGACGGCCGCTTCGGCTCCGGGCCGTCGAAGGTCCGTCCCGAGCAGGTGGCCGCCCTGGCAGCGTCCGGCGCCACCTACCTCGGCACCTCGCACCGGCAGCGGCCGGTCAAGTCGCTCGTCGCGCGCGTCCGCGAAGGACTCGCGCAGCTGTTCTCGCTGCCCGAGGGATACGAGGTCGTGCTGAGCAACGGCGGCACGACGGCGTTCTGGGACGCCGCGGCGTTCGGGCTCGTACGGGAGCGGTCGCAGCATCTGGTGTTCGGGGAGTTCTCCTCGAAGTTCGCGAAGGTCACAAAGAAGGCCCCGTGGCTCGCCGACCCGTCGGTGATCGAGAGTGAGCCGGGTGCCCATCCCTCCCCGGTCGCCGACGACTCCGTCGACGTTCACGCCTTCACCCAGAACGAGACCTCCACCGGCGTCGCCATGCCGATCGAGCGGCCGGCCGGGTCGGCGCTCGTGCTCGTCGACGCGACCAGCGGCGCCGCCGGTCTGCCCGTGGACGTCGCCGAGACCGACGTCTACTACTTCGCGCCGCAGAAGGGGTTCGCCTCCGACGGCGGGCTGTGGCTGGCGCTGATGTCCCCGGCCGCGCTGGCCCGGATCGAGGAGATCGCCGGTTCCGGCCGTTACATCCCCGACTTCTACGACCTGACCGTCGCGGTGACCAACTCCCGCAAGGACCAGACGTACAACACCCCCGCGGTCGCGACGCTGCTGCTCATGGCCGAGCAGATCGAGTGGTTCCTGGAGCGGGGCGGCCTGGCCTGGTCGACCGGGCGCAGCGCCGAGTCCGCGCGGAGGCTCTACACCTGGGCGGAGAAGACCTCCTACACGACGCCGTTCGTCGCCGACCCCGCCCAGCGCTCGAACGTCGTGGGCACGATCGACTTCGAGGGCGTCGACGCCGCCCAGGTGGCGAAGGTCCTGCGCGCCAACGGCATCGTCGACACCGAGCCGTACCGGAGCCTGGGCCGCAACCAGTTGCGCATCGCGATGTACCCGGCGATCGACCCGGACGACATCGAGGCGCTCACCGCCTGCGTCGACCACGTCGTCGAGCGCCTTTAGATGGGATCGCCCGGCACCGTTCCGCCCGTGACGGCGGACCGGCCCCTCTCCCCTGCCCGCCGGCTGCTCAGCTCCCTGATGTGGGCCTGCGCCGTCCCCGTGCTGTTCGTCCTCGGGGCGTGGCTCGCCCAGTATCCGCACGGCCTCATCGTCGTCGGCGTGATCGTCGCCCTCGCGACCTGGGCCGTCGCCGCCATCCTCGCCGGCGGGGTCTGGCATCGCGCCGGAGCCGCCGTCGTAGTCTCCTGCAGCGGCCTCGCCCTGACGCTCTTCGCCGGGCCCGGCCTGTACGAGCTGTACATGAAGGCTCTGGGCACGCCGGCTCACGCCACCGTCACCAAGGTCGAGGACCGGCACAACCGGCGCGGGACCGACATGTACTGCACGGTGGTCGAGCCGACCGGTGAGCGGCACACGGTCTCCGAGCAGGAGAACTGCGACGACCACTTCACGTCACCGCAGCGGGTCACGCTCCGCAAGGACCCGCTGGGCCTGCTCGACCCGCGGCTCCCGGACGGGCCCGGCCACCCGCCGCTCAGCGTCACCGTGCAGATCGCGGCGGGGCTGTTCGTGCTGACCGGCGCCACGATGTTCTACGCGGCCGGCGTAGGCGCCCCGAGCGCCGCCCGGCGAGGCCGGCCTGACGAGTCGGGTGTGGCCGCCCCGTTCTTCGCCGTCAGCCCGGTGTGGCCGCCGCACCGTCGAGGACCAGGTCGATGATCTGTCGGCTGGCCTGTTCCGGGATGAGTTGGTCGGTGTTGCCCGATGCCATGCGGGCGAGGAGAGGTGAGACGAGGAGTTCGGAGATCAGGTCGGGGTCGAGGTCCGGGCGGATCTCTCCTCGTTCCGCGCCGCGTCGCAGGACCTGGATCATCGCTTCCCGGCGGGGGGCGACGATCTCCGCGAAGTAGCGGCCGTGCAGCCGGGGGAAGCTCGCGGCCTCGGCGTTGAGGGCTCGCAGCATGCTGCTCGCCCGCTTGTCGACGACGCGCTCGGCCAGGGCCCGGAGGAGGACGGCCAGGTCGTCGCGGGTACCGGTGCCGGGCGGCGAGGGCCGTCGTTCGTTGATCGTCTCCAGCACGTCGAGGTAGAGCTCGTCCTTGGTCTTCCAGCGCCGGTAGACGCTGTTGCGTGAGACTCCGGCCTGCTTGGCGATGGCCACCAGTGACAGGCCGGTGAGAGTGGCGCCGGCGGCGACCATGTCGAGGACCGCGTCGATGATGGCCGCGTCGGTGGCAGGGTCGCGCTGCCGCCCGCCGCGACGGCCCGGGAGTTCCGCGTTCACTCCGGTAACGATACAGGGCTGTTTCGTTTGATCCCGGCTTGCGGTAATAATGGAACAGGTCTGTTCTGTTTCGTTTGTGGAGGTTCCTCATGTCCGACGCCGACCTTGCGGCCGCCACCGCTTCGCCGTCCGCACGCATTCCGGTTCTGATCGTGGGCGGCAGCGTCGTGGGGGCTTCGGCGGCGCTGTTCCTCGCCGCCCGCGGCATCGCCCCCGTCCTGGTCGAGAAGCACGCGGCGGTCTCGACCCGGCTGCGCGCCAAGCTGTTCTATCCGCGCACGATGGAGGCGTACCGCTGTGTCGGGGCCGACCAGGACGTCTATGCCGTCCAGCACCGTCTCCCGCCGGCCGACCACGCCGCGGTGGTCGCCTCGCTCGCCGGCCCGGAGCTGCGGCGCTGGCGGCTGCCGGCCGCGGAGGACTTCAGCGGCGTCTCGCCGTGCCCCAGCGCCTTCGTCAAACAGGCCGACCTGGAGGAGGTCGTCCGCACGCACGCCCGCGCCGCCGGCGCCGACCTGCGTTTCGGCCACCGCCTTCTCGAACTGCGCCGGCACGACGACCACGTCGTGGCCCTGATACGCCATGCCGACGGCGGCACGTACACCGTGGCGGCCGACTATCTGCTGGCCGCGGACGGGAACGGCAGCGCCGTCCGCGAGAGCCTGGGCATCGGCCGCAGCGGCACCGAGGTGCTCGCGCACGTCATGGAGATCGGCTTCGAAGCCGACCTGCGCCAGGTGCTCGAGGGTCGCCGGCTCGCCCTGGCCTTCACCGGCCCGCCCGAGCGGGCGTTCCTGTCGTGGAACACCGCACAGGACCGCGGGACGGTGTCGGTGACCTACGATCCCGCGCTCACCGATCCGGCGACGTTCGATGCCGAGCGGTGCCGTGGGATCGTCTCACGCGCGCTCGGGCTGCCGGCATCGCGTTTCACGCTCACCGGGAGCCGCCCCTGGCAGATGGGCGGCTGGGTGGCCGACTCCTACCGTGCCGGCCGGGTCTTCCTGCTCGGCGACGCGGTGCACGTCACCCCGCCGACCGGCGGTTTCGGCGCCAACGCCGGCATCCAGGACGCCTGGAACCTCACCGCCAAACTGGTCTCGGTCCTTCGCGGCCACGCGGACCCGCGGCTGCTGGACGACTACGAGCCCGAGCGCCGCGCGGTGGGCCGGATCACGGTGGAGCAGGCGCTGCTGCGCGCCCGCGACCGCGCCCAGGTCCCGATCGAGGACCATCCGCCGCTCAGTGAGGCGGCGGTGGCCATCGGCTACCGCTACCCCATGGCCGGTGACGACCCGGCCGATCTACCGGCGGCCGAAGAGCCGGACCGCTGGCGTGGCGAGCCCGGCACCCGGCTGCCGCACCTGCCCCTCAACAGCCCCGGCTCCACGCTCGACCTGGTCCGCGACGGCCGCTACCTGCTTCTCGCCGGACCCGAAGGACGCCCCTGGGTACAAGCCGCACACCAGTTGGATCCGCACGGCGCCTTCCTCGACGCGATACTCCTGCCCCGCCAGATCGCCTCGGCGACGACACGGCCCGCGGACGCCTGCGGCATCAGCGACCACGGTGCCCTGCTGGTCCGCCCCGACCACGTGATCGCCTGGCGCACTCCCCACACCGCCCCGGACCCCCGCACCGCCCTCGCCGCCGCCACACGGCGGGCCCTGGGAGCTCACTGAGGCGTTGGGGTCGAGGCCGGCCCTTGCCGAAGGCCCCGATGGTGGCGTGGAACACTCCCATGGCCAGCACGCCGACGGCGGCGGCCGAGAAGGCGGGCACGGGGTGGGCGGTCATGTCGGCGGCGACCGCCGTCAGCGCGGCGATGACGTACATCGCCCAGCCCGCGACCAGGTTGACCAGCGGACCGCTGCCGAAAACGCAGGGGTAGCGCTCCTTGGTGATGCCCTTGACGAAGTGCGGGGTGGCGTTCGCACCGAAGACTCCGGCCATGAAGCTCAGGACCAGGCTCATGTGATCATCTCTTCTCGGGGGTGCCAGTGAGGCCTCGAACGGTCAGCTCGACGAGCTGCCGGAGCCGGGCGTGCAGGACCTCCGGCTCCTCCCGGGCCTGAGTGATCCCGGCCAGGGCGTCGAGCAGGAGCGTGGCGGCGTCGCGGGCGGACAACGCGTGACCGAGCAGGCCGAGCTCGTCGGCGCAGTCGAGGAGCACGGCCTCGACCACGTCGCGGTAGGCGTCCTCGAAGGCCCGGACGACGTCCTGGGCGATGCCCGCCGCCTCGCTGAACAACTCCGCGCGGAACTCGGCGTCGATCGTGCCCGCGAACAGGTCGAGCTTGACGACCAGCGTCCCGTACAGCCGCTCCGCGACCGGCCGCCCGACCTGTCCCGCCTCTCGCGCCGCCGCCGTGACCCGCTCGGCGATCAGCTGCCCGACCGCACGGAAGATCTCTTCCTTGTTCTTGAAGTGCTGGTACACGGCCGGCCGCGACATCCGCGCCGCTTGGGCGATGAGGTCCATCGACGTACGGCGGTAGCCGTACCTGCCGAACGCACCGAGCGCAGCGGACACGACCTGCTCCCGCTTCGCCTCCATCGAGGTGGACATGCTGACACTTTATACCTAATTTGTCAGTTCGTCATAGATCGCCACGAGGCTTGCGAGCCGCTGCTCCATAGGCCTTTCGCTCATCGGTGATACTTCCACCGGTGGAAGTATCAGCCGTGGAAGTATCACCGACCCGGCTCAGACCGAGAGATCGGTTGGCGACCTCGCCCGCATAGCGTGCTGTTCGGCGGCAGCACAGAAGCGGTGGTGCTGGTGGCCCACAGGTATCCGGTTCGCCGCACTGCGGCTCGTCGCGTACGACGCCGTCTACTGAGGCGAGACTTTTCCGCTGAGACGAAAAGGCCTGGAGAGGAGGCGTCGGGCGGGGCCGAGCACTTTCCGTGCTCACCTCGACTGCCCGACCGGCGCCCGTCTCAGCTGGAGGTATCGCTCGTGGAAGTCCCGCGCGTGCCGGTTCTCGGCGTAGCGGGCCGTCAGCGTGGCGTCCAGATCCCCGGCGCGAGAGCGCAGTGACTCGAAGACGCGCGGCGATGCGAGTGCGGTCGCGCCGGCTGCGGCGGCCGCATCCGGAGCGCCGAGGTGACACAGCGCGATCCCCAGATCGATACGTGCGATGGCCACGTGGCCCGGAGACGGGCCGTCGACGACGCCGACGCGTGAACGGCCACCGCGCGTTCCGCATGACGTCTCGCCTGCTCGTAGTCCTCAAGCCAGATGAACGCCGACGCGGGATAGGCCGTCACGGCGTACGCGGCGAGTGGGCCGGTGTCCGCACCGAAGCGGGTGGGCGGCCGGGCGGGCAGGCGGTCGTGCAGCTCTTCGGCTCCTCGGAGCAGATCCTCGCACTCGGCCCGTTGGCCGAGACGAGCGTGAGCCCGGGCGGCCTTGGCGCGCAGGCGGATGGCGATCGGGTGGCTGTCGGGGGCTCTGGCGATGCCTCTGCGGGCCGCGACGACGGCCCGGTCGGGGCGGTCGGTGTAGGTGGCGATCGAGGCGAGGGCGTCGGCGGCCCAGGCGCAGAGCTCGTCGTGGCCGGCCTGGTCGGCGTGTTCGTAGCAGTCGATCGCGTACGCCTCGGCGGTCAGCGGGTGGCCGAGGTCGTGAGCGAGCCAGGCGAGCAGTTCGGACAGCCAGGCGGCCCAGACGTACAGCTCGCGCCCCTGCTTGAGCGTAGAGCGTCGCGGCGCTTCGTGGGATCCACCTCCCTCGCCTCCGAGGGTGCGCCGCCGTCACCGCTCCCGGCCAGGCCCAAATGCGACGAAAGTCCGAACAGCTCGACCTCGGTCACGCCGAACGCCGTGGCGTACGCCGCCGTCCAGTCGCGGGGGAAGTGTTCGCCCTTCTCCCAGCCGAGGATCTGCCGGACCAGGGAGTTGACGGGCGGATACGGCCGACCGACGGCCTTGTGGAGCCGGCGTGGGTCCGGTAACCCCGGCATCCGTCGAGGCGCGTACGTCGCAGCTCACCGAACGCTTGGCGACCGCGCTGGCCGCGCGCGGTCTGCGGGCCCGCGTATCCCGTGGCGCCTGGGTGCTGGCGACCAACCCCGCCGGTGACCCGCCGGACGGCGACCACCGCGCGAAGATCCTGAGTCCCGGCCTGCGCCAGGCCGTGATGTGCGGCGCCGACGGCGACGGGCGGCTGCTGTGGTTCTGGCAGTGGTCCGGCCCCACCCGCGAATCGCCACCGGAGTACGAGCCGCTCTGCGCGGCCGACGACATCTCCCAGGCGGCCGAGAAGATCGCTCGCGTCCTGCGGGTCGCCGACGGGCCGCTTCACCCCGCAGGCCAGGAGGACCGGTGACGCGCTCGACGGACCGTTCGCGGCGCCGGGCATTGGTCGGCGCAGGCCGGAACCCCCACGCGGAAGGGGTCGCGACGAGCCTCCAGAGCACGTACGGCGGGTGGGTCATCATCTGGTCGGCCTGGCGGCAGGCGTTCACCGCCTTCTCCGCGATCACCGCCGATTCGTTGATCATCGACGAGACGTCCGTGTCCCGGCTGCTGCGGCGGATCGACGAGGTGGAACTGGCCGCGAGGACGCCCGGGCGATCGGCGGACGACGTCAACGCCCGTCGAGCCGCAGAGGTCATGCGGGACCGCATCGTCTGCGGCGACTGGCCGCCCGACCGGAAGATCCTTTCCGGCGAGGAGCTCGCCCCGATACTCCAGGTCGACGAGCGGGCCGTCCATCGGGCACTGTCGCATCTCGAACGGCTCGGGTATCTGAGGACGGTTCCCGGCAAGGGTACCTACGTCCGGCCGTCGGCTGACTGGCCCTAACTCGGTCAAGCCGACCAAGACTCGCCGGACGCGCCGATCGGAACGGATGCCGATCGGCGCGTCGCGGACGGCAGCGGAATCAGGCGAGGTGCCGGGAGAAGAACCGAAGCGTGCTGTCCAGCTCGAAGGCCGGAGATTCCCCGTGCTTGCCGGCGTTGGCGTGCAGCGTCTTCTCGGCTGAGGCAAAGGCGTCGAACAGTGCCAAGCTCTGTGCCCGCGGCACTCGCTCATCGTCCCACTGCACCAGGAACTCCACCGGGACGGTGATCCGCGCGGCGGCCCCGGCCGAGGCCAGAGCCCCGCCCAGTCCCAGCACCGCTGCGCGGACCCGGGGTTCGGCGGCAACGAACGGAACGCCGAGTCCGCACCCCAGAGAGATCCCCCAGTAGCCCACCGGACCGGCGCCGACATGCTCGAGTTGCTGGACCGCGTCCAGGACCGCCTGCCATTCCGGGACGGTCTGGCGGGCTACGAGCGCATGGAAGCCGGCGATCAGCGGAGCCAACTCTTCCCCGGCCTCCACGCGAGCCTGGTTCTCGGTCGCGATCCGGTTGTATTCCTGCTCCATCGGCCGGTCGCCATGGCCGGGCACGTCGACCGCCACTGCCGCGAAATCACACTCGGCCACGAAGCGGCGCGCAAGGGTCAGGATGCCGGGGGCCTTCTTGTGCTGACCGCCGCCGTGTCCCATCAAGATCAAGGGACGAGTACCGGCAGCACCCTCCGGCGTCCACAGCACGCCGGGGATCTCACCGAGGGTGAAGAGCTCTTCGGAGACACCGTCGGACGACGTCTCAGAGGTGAACCGCATAGCGTTTCACGCCTTTCGGGATGCCTTCTGCGGGCACCCCTAGACCATGCAGGGGAGGGAGGCCCGACCTGTCACAGCGTTGATCGGTCTCACCTCCTCAGTTCGCAGCAGCGCACGGCGGCGCCGACCGTATCACGGGGGAAGGATGAGTACGAGTGACGGAGGAGAGATCACCATGCGCACCATGCGAATCGCCGTTGCCGGAGCAACCGGGAACATCGGGGCCCGCACCGTCGCCGCCCTGGAACAGGCCGGCCACGGGGTCGTGCGCATCAGCCGCTCCCTCGGCGTTGACCTGATCACCGCGGACGGCGTCGACGCCGCCCTGACCGGCGTCGACGCCGTCGTGGACGCCACGAGCCACGAGGTAGCCGACCGGGACGACGCGGTGGAGTACTTCGGCACCGCCACCCGGAACCTGCTGGCCGCCGAGGAACGCGCGGGTGTCCGTCACCACGTGCTGCTCTCGATCGTCGGCGTCGATCGCATCGAAGGCAACGCGCACTACGCCGGCAAGCGTGAGCAGGAGCGCCTCGTGTCCGAGGGCCCGGTGCCGTGGACGATCGTTCGTTTCACGCAGTTCCACGACTTCGCCGTGACGGCGACGAGCTGGACCGAACAGGACGGCGTCGCCACGATCGCACCGCTGCTCGTCCAGCCGATCGCGCCCGCGGATGTGGCCGACGTCCTCGCCGAGATCGCTACGGGTACGCCGCAGGGGCGTTACCGCGATGTCGCCGGCCCGGAGCCGCAGGACCTGGTGGACATGGCCCGGCGCACCAACGACGCGCGCGGACACGCGGTCAAGCTCGTGCCGACGTGGTCGTCGTTGCTGGGCCCGGATATGGCCGGCGACGTCCTCCTGCCCGGCGAGGGCGCCCGTATCGCGCCGACCACCTTCGACGAGTGGCTCACGAAGCCGCAGTAGCATCACCCCGGCCCGGCATCCTGCGCTGCCGAGCCTGCGAGACAGCTGTCCCACCTCGCCTGGCGCCGACCCGCGCCGAGGCCGCGTTCGGGCAGGCCCCAGGGCACAGGCCGTGGCGCTCGCAGGCGCGGCGCAGCTCCACCAGGTCCGGCGCGAACGACACCCGCCGCGGAACCCTGCCCACCGGGCTCCCCACGACCGGCCTCGGCGTCTCGGACACGTCGATGCCCAAGGGCACCTACGTCCGGCCACCCTCGTACTGGCCTTAACGGGGCGAGAGCCGGAAGTACTGCATTTACCGCTGGTCGCCAACCTGCATAGATATGGCACATAGAGGGCAAAAACGCGCGGACTTCCTGGTAACACCGAACCGAAGGGGTAGAAAATGTCCGAGGAAAGGCACGATGGTAGCTCAACGTCGCGCTTAACACTCCCAAATACCGACATCGAAGAGGTGGTACGGTTGTACAACGGAGATGGAACACCACTCAAACCTCCTCCCGGCTATGACCTGAACATCGCCCAGATCTGTTCGTTTGTCGTCAACGTAGCCAGCGACATGTGCGAACAGTGGAAGGCCGCCGGCAAGCCGAGCCCCGGCAAGTTCTCCTGGAAACCCTCCGACAGCTGCCCTATCACCAACTCGAGGTTTCCAGTTGATCACTGGAAGTTCACCGGCCCCATCTGGAGCACCTTCACCCCCGAAGGCAAAACGACCACCGAACCATTTGCGATATTCGCCTATGGGCCTGATACCAAAACGGCGTTCCTCGCCTTCCGTGGATCTCAGACCGGCGACGACTTCATCATGGACGGCAAGTACAAGCCGGTGCCCTACACTCCACCGACGACCTCGCCCATTACCGACATCCAGGTAGCGGAAGGGTTCTATGCCGTCTTCAACGGTCTTGACCACGGCGCCTTGATGGGCACGTTCTCAGGGATCGCCGGCAGCGGCGGAAAACTCATCGTGACCGGGCACAGCCTCGGCTCGACCCTGGCGACTCTGACCGTACCGATGGCATGCTCCGCGGGAATTCCCGGCAAGAACATCATGCATTACAACCAGGCCAGTCCCAAGGTCGGGAATTCGAAGTTCCAGGCCTACTACACCGACTTGGGCGTGCAGACGTTCCGCCTGGTGAACACCTACGACACGGTGCCGAAGCTGCCACCGGGGGCGTACGTGCCGGTCGGCCTCGAGGCCCCGTACGGTGCCGACTATCCGACCGAGGCGGAATGCCATAATCCCTGCTGTTCGTACTCCTACGCCCTGTTCAACCCCACCGCGCCGTACAACCCGGGGATTGATACCTGCATGGCCCGATCGAATCCTGATTTGCGCACCCCCTGACATCCGAGCTCGCCGGCAGGCGATGGTGATCGCCCCGGTCCCGGGGGACGTGTCAGGGTTTAACGGTCACAGCTCCGGGGGCGGGGCGGCGCCGTGGCCGGCGTCGGGCGGGCCCCAGGGCAGGCCGTGGCGTTCGCAGGCGCGGCGCAGCTCGGCCAGGTCCGGCGGGAACGACACCCGCCGCAGGACCCGGCCCACCGGGCTCCACACGACCAGCCTCGGCGCCTCGGACTCGTCGATGCCCACGCCGCCGAGCGCCTGCCGTGTAACGCTCCACTCCGTACGCCCGAGTCGCGTCACCGACGAGATCCCGGACGAGGAGATGCGCAGCTGCGGCCGGTTGCGGTCGTACAGCCAGGTGCCCGCGAGCCCGAGGATGAGCCCGGTCGGCGCGGCCCACGACAGCGCGGTCCAGAAGCCGCCGAGCTCGTCGCGCAGCCAGACCGATCCGAGCACCGCGACGAGCTCGCAGAGCGTCGCGGTGACGGCGTACGCCAGCACGCGGGTACGCCGGGGCACGTCGAGCTGCACCGGCGGCAGCGTCTTCGTCTCCGGCTCCGTGAGGGCCGGGGAGGGTTCGAGGGCCGCCTCGATGCGGGTCATGGAGCCGTGGAAGGCGGCGTTGACGTACGCGTCGTACTCCGCGTCGGTGATCGGGAGCCGCATCCGCCGGGCGGACTCGCGCAGGTCCGTACGGGAGATGCGGAGCATCGACAGCGGCGCGGCGAGGAACTCGTCGCCGTCGTCGTCGTACATCCGCAGCCAGGCGTGCCCGTCGACGGTCAGGAGCTCCATGCCGCCGATGCGTTCGCGGGGCATGCGCAGGATGACGTCGCCCGCTCCGTCGGCCCAGCCGATGCCGTCCTCGTCGACGACGAGGCGGCCGCCGGGCACCCGGGCGAAGATGTCCGGCAGCCCGGCGAGGCCGTACTGGGACGGCCGCCGCACGCCCTGCTCGGGCGTGACGACCTGGTAGCCGCGCTCGCTGAGGGCGTGCGTGAGCTGGAAGGCGTCCAGGCCCTCTGCGGGCAGGCGCGCCAGCACCTGCAGGCGGTGCCCGAACACCGTGGCGACGGTGTGCCGTCCGGTCAGCCGGCCCGTCATCGGGTCGACGGCCGTGCCCGGGCCGACGACCACGGCGGCGACGTGGTCGGCGCGTACCCGCCACTCGGCGACCGTCGCGTGCCGGACACGCAGCTCGGTCGGGGTGATCGCCCAGGAGAGCGGCGCGCTGGTCAGCCGGCGGCGGCGCGCGCCGAGGACCGCGACCGCGCCGACGACCGCCCACAGGCCGCCCATGAGCCGGTCGCCGAACCCGAGGCCGTCGAGGGCGGATCGGATGACCATCGTGAGGGCGAGCAGCGAGAGGAGGATCCCGAGCGCGACGGAGCGCCGCCGACCGGTCACCGCGGTGTCCAGGGTCGTCGGCGTGGTCTGCGCGGCGGGGTACGGTTCGTGGGCGACGGCCAGCAGGGTCGCCTCCTGGTCGCGCAGGCGCTGCTCGGCGCGGCGGCCGAGGGCGCGCGGCGCGTCCTCCTCCGACGGCAGGTCGCCCTCGTCGAAGACCGAGCGGTCGCCGTCGACGACGTGAGTGGTGATCCCGAGCCTGCGGGCCGTCATGTAGAACGTGAGCGGGTCGAAGCCCATCTCGGTCAGAGTGCCCGCGGCGGTCGACCCGAACTTGTGGAAGATCGTCAAGACCTCGTCGTCCGCGGTGACCGTGAACTCCTCGATCCGGTCCCGCTCGTACGCCTCCTCGACCGAGCCGTCGGGCGCGAGGCGTTCGAGGCCCGCCTCGGACAGCCGCCAGACGCCGGTGCGACGCGACCGCAGGCCGAGCAGCCACGGCATGAGGTTGCAGGCGACGACGGCCCCCAGCCACACGGCGGGCTGCGGGATGGGTAGAAGGGCCACCAGCAGGGACAACAGCGCGAACGGGCCGGGCGCGACGGGGCGCGACCGCCGCACGGGGGCCCGAAGGCCGATCAGCTCGAGGTCCACGAGAACAGATCGTGACATGTCAGCGTCCCATTCGTCATGACGCTCGTCTGCGAGCGAACACCGCCACACCGGCCAGGGCGAGCGCCCCGACGATCACTACGCCCAGCACCGTGCGGCCCTTGTGCATTCCGCCACCGGCCCCGCGGGCCGGTGTCGTCCGGTGCTTCGAGGTCGGCGAGAGCGACGGCAGCGCCTCCTTCGGAACCGGCTCCTGCCACAGCGGCTGCCGTACGCCCTCGCCGCTGAACAGCAACGACCGGCCGTCGGCGGTGTACGTGATGCCCTCGCCGAGCTTCTGGTCCGGGACCTTGACGCCGGTGAGCTCCTTGCCGGGCGCGGTGTAGATCTCGGCGTCCCAGTAACCGCGGATGACGAAGGTGCGCCCGTCCGGCGCGAACGCCCCGTCCGTCGCGTACAGCGGGGCGTCACCGGCCTGGTGCATGACGTTGTAACCGCTGGTGCTCAGTTTCTTCGGCCCCTCGTACAGCGATCCACCGAACTCCTTGCTCGCGATGTAGATCCGGCTCGTCCGCGGGTCGACCATGAGCGTCTCGGCGTTGTGCGGTCCGTCCTCGAACTTGATCCGGTACTTCGTGGCGGGCACCGTCTGGGTACGGATCGTCTTCGGCTCGGGGATGCGGTAGATGGTGGAGTACGGCTGATCCTTGAGGTTGTCGCCGATGTCACCGACGTAGAGGTAGCCGTCCTCGCCGACCGCCATCGCCTCCCAGTCGCGGTTGCGCGCCCCGCCGAGCGTGATCGCGGCCCGGACCCGGCAGTCGTCGATCCCCAGCGCGAACAGCCGATTGGAGCCGCCCGAGTCGTTGAACGTGTAGACGATCCCGGGATGGCGCCGGCTCGCGCCCAGCCCGCTGGACTCGTCGATGCGCGGGTCGTCGACCGTGCAGAGCTTCTTCGCGCCCTCGGCGAGGGCCCGTACGGGCGCCGCCGCCCTGGCGGGCACCGCCCACACCAGCGGCCCGCCCATGGCCAGGAGAGCCGCGAGAGTACGCGCCCTGGCCGGCGCCGATCGACCGGGTGACCTGCCCCGGCGCGGCCGCCTCAATGGAGGAGCGTGCCGAGGACGACGGCGAAGACGAGCGCCGCCAGCACGGTCGGCAACAGCCATCGAGGAGCACGATTCACATCCTGAGCCTATGCGCTCCGGCGCGAGAATCGCGCAGCCCCCGTCCCCAGGTGTCGCCGCCCCCGAACGGACGGTCAGCGCCCCTTCGCCCTCCGCATCCGAGCCGGGTCGATCTCCACGGAAAACGGCCGGGAGAGCTTGATCGGCTTCTCCGACGCGACGACCTCCCGGTAGGCGCCGTCGACCAGTTCGAACACGGTCAGTCTTGGGACGGGGATGAGTTCGGCGATCCAGTAGTGCGAGATGCCGGCTTCGGCGTAGGACTCCAGCTTCTCCCCGAAGTCCCGGTTGCGGCTCTGCCTGCTTCCGCTGATCTCCACGGCCAGCACCACGTCGGCCGCTTCGAACTCCTGCGGTTCCGCGTCGGCGGCATCCCCGACCACCACCGCGAGGTCGGGCACCTTCAGCCAGTCGTCCCGTCGATGCGTGACGACCTCGACCTCTTGGACGACCTCAAGCCCGGCGGCCCTTGCCGGCTCTCGCAGGACAACGGCGATCTCCAGGGAGGCCAGCTGATGGGGGAATGCTGGACGGGGGCTCACGATCAGGACACCATCGTCTATCTCGTACCGGTGGAACTCGTCCTCCGGCAGTCGGCGGAGAGCGTCGACGGTCCAACGACCGTGACTCTCCGTGAACGATACCGACACTGTGTGTCCTCTCCCACCTGGTTGCGAAACTCAGCGTAGTTCGAACCTCATTGATCGTGTGGGGAGGTCGCCTGATCTGTCATTGATCTGGGGCAGTATGTCCACGTGTCGGAGCCACAGGCGGCGTCTTCTCAGCCCGGGACGCGGGTCCTGGAGGCCGTGCTCGAGCGGATCACCTTCGCCAGCGAGGAGACCGGGTACACCGTCGCGCGGGTCGCCACCGACCGGACCGGCTCGGACCTGCTCACGGTGGTGGGGCCGCTGCTCGGCGCGCAGGTCGGCGAGAGCCTGCGGCTGACCGGGCGGTGGACGTCGCATCCGAAGTACGGCCGGCAGTTCGAGGCGCACTCGTACACGACCGTGCTGCCCGCCACCGTGCAGGGCATCCGCAAGTATCTCGGCTCCGGGCTGATCAAGGGGATCGGCCCGGTGATGGCCGACCGGATGGTCGAGCACTTCGGCACCGACATCCTGCGGGTGATCGAGGAGGAGCCCGAGCGCCTGGTCGAGGTGTACGGGCTGGGCCCGAAGCGGTCCAACCGCATCGCCGCCGCTTGGGAGGAGCAGAAGGCCATCAAGGAGGTCATGGTCTTCCTGCAGGGGCACGGTGTGTCGACGTCGCTGGCGGTGCGGATCTACAAGCAGTACGGCGACGAGTCGATCTCCGTGGTGCGGAAGGAGCCGTACCGGCTGGCCGCCGACGTGTGGGGCATCGGGTTCAAGACCGCCGACACGATCGCCCAGGCGGTCGGCATCCCGCACGACAGCCCCGAACGGATCAAGGCGGGGCTGCAGTACACGCTGTCGGAGGCGGCCGACGACGGCCACTGCTACCTGCCCGAGCCCAACCTGCTCACCGAGGCGACGAAGATCCTGGAGGTGCCGCGCGAGCTCGTCGGCCCCTGCCTGGAGGAGGCGGTCGCCGCGGAGGAGATCGTCCGGGAGCGCGTGGCGGCCGGTGAGGGCGAGGTGCCGGCGGTGTACCTGGTGCCGTTCCACCGCGCCGAACGCTCGCTGGCGAACGGGCTGCTGGACCTCCTGAGCGCGGGCGAGGATCGCCTGTCCGCCTTCCAGGGCGTCGACTGGGACAAGGCCCTCGGCTGGCTGCGGCAGCGGACCGGAATGGACCTGGCCCCCGAGCAGGAGGAGGCCGTACGCCTGGCGCTGACCGAGAAGGTCGCGGTGCTCACCGGAGGGCCCGGCTGCGGGAAGAGCTTCACCGTACGGTCCATCGTCGAGCTGGCGCGGGCCAAACAGGCCAAGGTCGTGCTGGTCGCGCCCACGGGGCGGGCGGCGAAGCGGCTGGCCGAGCTGACCGGTCACGAGGCCGCGACGGTGCACCGGCTGCTGCAGTTGCAGCCCGGCGGCGACCCGAAGTTCGACCGCGACAACCCGCTCGACGCGGACCTCGTCGTCGTCGACGAATCCTCCATGGTGGACGTCATCCTCGCCAACAAGCTGGTCAAGGCCGTTCCGCGCGGCGCGCACCTGCTGCTCGTGGGCGACGTCGACCAGCTCCCGTCGGTGGGCGCCGGGGAGGTGCTGCGGGATCTCCTGGCCGCAGACGTGATCCCCCGCGTACGCCTGACCAAGATCTTCCGGCAGGCCCAGCAGTCGGGGATCGTGGTCAACGCCCACCGGATCAACGCGGGGCAGTCGCCGCGGACGCGGGGCTTCCCGGACTTCTTCCTGTTCCCATGCGAGGAGGCCGAGCCCACCGCGGAGCTGACCGTCGAGATCGTGGCCGAGCGGATCCCTCGTAAGTTCGGGCTCGACCCGCGCCGCGACGTCCAGGTGCTCGCCCCGATGCACCGTGGCCCGGCCGGCGCGGGGAACCTCAACACGCTGCTGCAGGAGGCGCTCACGCCGCACCGCGAGGGGAAGGCCGAGCGCCGCTACGGCGGGCGGGTGTTCCGCGTCGGCGACAAGGTCACCCAGTTGCGCAACAACTACGACAAGGGCGCCGCCGGGATCTTCAACGGCACGGTGGGCGTGGTCACCGGCATGTCGCTGGAAGAGCAGACGCTGACCGTACTCACCGACGAGGACGAGAGCGTCGACTACGACTTCGCCGAGCTGGACGAGCTCGCCCACGCGTACGCGGTGACGATCCACCGCTCGCAGGGCAGCGAGTACCCGGCCGTCGTCATCCCGCTGACGACGAGCTCGTGGATGATGCTGCGGCGCAACCTGCTGTACACCGCCGTCACCCGCGCCAAGAAGCTCGTCGTGCTGGCCGGCTCCCCCAGAGCCCTGGCCGCCGCCGTCCGCACGGCCGGCGCCGGACGCCGTCACACCGCCCTCGACCACCGCCTCCGCCCCGACTCCTGATCTCCCGGCCGGGCCGCCCGCTTTCGCGGGAGTCCAAGCCCCCGGTCGGCTCCACGGGCCGTGCACCGTCGGCGAACGAGCGCGCCGACTGCCGCGCCACCCGCTCCCCCGGCCGGTTGTCCGGTCGGGTGGCCGGGTTCGGCCACGGATGTGATGTTCGCGGCGCTCCGAACGATCTTCGACGGGGGTGCGCGTGTGCGGATCAAGTCACTGACCTCGTCGGAGCGAAGGCTGTGGGACGCGTTCCCGACCGGCGAACGGGTGACGCTGGGGAACGGCGACCCGCGCCACGGCGCCTCCTGGGGAGCCGACCGTACGATCCGCGCAGAGGTCATCCGCGAGCTCCTCGTCAGCACCAGATCACCGAGCCGGGCCGGCGTCCCGGCGGTACGGCTCACCGGGGCCCGCATCGTCGGCGAGCTCGACCTCCGGTTCGCCGCCGTGTCGTACCCCTTCAGCCTGCGCTCGTGCCACATCACCGACCTGCTGAACTTCCACGGCCTGCGCTGCCGGGAGATCGATCTGGCGGAATCGCGCGTATGCGAGGGGCTGCACGCCTCGACCGCGTTCATCGACGGCCACCTGCTCCTCAACCAGGCGCTGATCGACGGGACCGTCCGGCTCATCGCGACGCACATCGCCGGGGCCCTCTTCATGGACGGCGCGCGTCTCGGCGGCCGGAGCGGAGGCCGGCCCGTCTTCGAGGCGGACCGGCTGCGGGTGGACGCCGACCTGCTGTGCCGGGAGGGCTTCCACGTGGACGGCGAGATGCGCCTCCCGGGTGCCCGCGTCGGCGACAGCGTCGACCTGCACGGGGCCACGCTCGACAACCCGAAGGCGTGCGCGCTCGCGGCGCCCCGGATCGTGGTCGGCGGAGACCTCCTGGGACAGGGCACCTTCTCCGCGAACGGTTCGATCGACCTGGACGGCGCGACCGTCGAAGGCCGGCTCGACCTCGACGGCGCGCGGCTGAACAACCCCGGCGGCTGCGCGCTTCAGGCCGCCCACGTCACGGTCGGGGGCGAGATGCGGTGCGGCGCGGGCTTCACCGCCGACGGCAAGGTGCACCTGCTCAACGCGCGGATCACCGGCCCCCTCATCGTCGACGACGCGCGGATCCGCAACCCGCACGACGTCGGGCTGCACGCCAGCGGGCTGACCGCGGACGGGTTGTACGGCCGCCGGCTGCTCGTCGAGGGCGCCGTTCGCCTGTCGGGGGCGCGGATCACCGGTCCGCTGAACCTCTCGGGCTCCCGCTTCCGGGAGAGCGCCGACCTCAGCCTGGGGTGCTGGTGGCTCACGGCACGTGAGCTGAAGCTCCGGCCGGCCGAGTGCCCGAGCGGCGTGGTCGACCTGCGGTACGCCCGGCTCGGCCTGCTGGAGTACGAGCCGAAGACCCTGCCCGGGGAGCTCCGGCTCGACGGCCTCACGTACAACGCGATCGAGCCCTCCACGAGCGTCGACGCCGGCCTGGCCTGCCTCGACCGGGCGCCACCGGGCTTCCGGCCCCAGCCGTACGAGCAGCTGGCGGAGACCTACCGCAACGTGGGGAACGACGCCTACGCCCGCAACGTCCTGCTCGCGAAGGAACGCCGCCGCCGGGCGGGCCTGCCGCTGCCCGTACGGCTCTGGGGGTATCTGCAGGACTTCACCGTCGGGTACGGCTATCGCCCGTGGCGGGCCGCCCTCTGGCTCGGCCTCATGCTCGTCGTCGGGACGATCGCGTTCCACGTGCGCCACCCTGTGGCCGCCGCATCCGGCCCGGCGCCGCCGTTCAGCCCCTTCTTCTATACGCTCGACCTGCTGCTGCCGATCATCGACCTCGGGCAGCGGAAGGCGTACGCCCCGCCGCCCGGGTGGTCGCAGTGGCTGATGTACGGCCTGATCATCGTCGGCTGGATCCTCGCCACGACGATCGCCGCCGCGATCACCCGCGCCCTCCGCCGCCAGTAGCGGATGGGCGAAGGGGCCGATCAACGCCTCGTACGGCCCCTTCACCGAGCATCGTGTCTACCGCAGGAATCCTTCGTAGTTGTGCTGCTGCAGCCGGCTCTCGATCTGCTTCACGGTGTCCAGCGCGACGCCGACGACGATCAGGAGGCTGGTCCCGCCGAACGGGAAGTCCTGCGTGGCGCCGAACAGCGACAGCGCGACCATCGGGATGAGCGAGATCAGCCCCAGGTAGAGGGCCCCGGGCGCGGTGATCCGGGTGAGCACGTAGTCGAGATACCCGGCGGTGGGCCGCCCCGGGCGGATACCGGGGACGAACCCGCCGTACTTCTTCATGTTGTCGGCGATCTCGGTCGGGTTGAAGGTGATCGCGACGTAGAAGTAGGTGAAGAAGACGATCAGCCCGAACATGGTGACCATGTGCCAGGGGTCGTCCTGCCGGGTGAGCGGGGCCAGGGTGCGGTTGAGGAAGGTGTTCCGGGGCCACAGCTCGGCCGCCAGCGCCGGAACGGACAGCAGCGATGAGGAGAAGATCGCCGGGATGACTCCGGCCTGGTTGACCTTCAGCGGGATGTAGGTGGACGTACCGCCGTACGCGCGCCGGCCGACCACCCGCTTGGCGTACTGCACGGGAATGCGTCGCTGCGCCTGTTCGACGAAGACGACGCCGGCCATCACCGCGAGGCTCGTCACCGTCACCAGCGCGAAGATGAACCCGCCCTTCCTGGTGTAGATGTTCCAGAACTCGGTCGGGAAGACCGCGACCACCTGCGTGAAGATCAGGATGGACATGCCGTTGCCGATGCCCCGCTCGGTGATCAGCTCGCCCAGCCACATGATGACGGCGGTACCGGCGACCATGCAGGCCACCATCGTCACGACGGTCAGCGTCCCGGGGTCGCCCAGGATCCGCTGCCCGCAGCCGGGGAAGAGGTTGCCGGACGCCGCCATCGCCACGACGGTCGCGCCCTGGAGGATCGCCAGCGCGACCGTGAGGTAGCGGGTGTACTGAGTGATCTTGGTGGTGCCGGCCTGCCCCTCCTTCTTGAGGGCCTCCAGACGCGGGATCACCACCGTCAGCAGCTGCAGGATGATGCTGGCCGTGACGTACGGGTAGATGCCCAGCGCCATGACCGAGAGCTTGAGCAGCGCTCCGCCGCTGAACAGGTTGATCATGCTGAAGACGTCGGCGCGGCCCCCGTGGGCGGCGGCCTGCGCGCACGCCTTGACGGCCGACACGTCGACGCCCGGCGCGGGCAGGTTCTGGCCGAGCCGGAACACGACGACGATGCCGAGCGTGAACAGCAGTTTCCGGCGCAGATCAGGAGTCCGGCAGGCCTGGACGAGGGCGGTCAGCATCCGCCCTCCCAGCGAACCGCCGTCCCGCAGCCGGGGCGAACGGCCGTCCCGCGGCCGGAGGAAAGGACCGTCCCACAGCCGGAGGGAAGGGTTGTCCCGCGGCCGAAGGGAAGGGCCGTCCCACAGCCGAGGGGAAGAGTTGTCCCGCGGCCGAGGGGAAGAGTTGTCCCGCGGCCGAGGGGAACGGCCTTCCCGCAGGCGAGGGGAAAGGCCGTCCTGCGGCCGAGGGGAACGGTCGTCTCACGGCCGATAGGACGGGCGGACGGATTCGAGTACAAGAATGCGCGTGACCGGACGAGCACCGGATGTGCCCGCCGAATGGTGATACGAGAGATGACATGCCTCCACACGGGAACGCCGCGGCGCTCACGAGGACGCCACGGACGACGAACGGGAACGTCAGGAACCCGTGTGGGAGGGAGGCCCGCGGCGGCTGACCGCGGTGGTGAAGACGGCCGGCGGCGCCACCGAGTGCGCCGCGACGACGGCGGCCACGCGCCGGGACGTCCGGACGTGATCCAGGGATGCCGCCGGTACGGCGGAGCCAGGACCGGCCCGGTCGGCCGCAGGCGCGTCACCGGCCAGGAAGCGTGACGCGACGGTCCCGCGCCCGGCACCGGTGCGATCCGCGACCAGGTCGACGGCCACCGTACGCCCGATGTGGGCGCGATCCGCGACCGCAAGGGCGGCCGCCGTACGCCCGGCGCAGGCGCGATCCGCGAGCAGGTGGACAGCCGCCGTACGCTCAGCCCAGGCACGATCGAGCAAGTGGACGGGCGCCGTACGCCCGACGTGGGCGCGATCCGCGACCGGGTGGACGGCCGCCGTCCCGAACGACGCCCTCTCGATCGCGTCCGCCGCGGCGGACCCGTTCGGAACGGCGAAGGCACCGGCCTCCACCACGCGGACGAACGCCGATACGCCTCGGCGCGGCCCGTGGGGGGTGCCGGCCGGAGCCGCGCGGGAACGCCCGGAGCTCCGGTCGAGGGCGGCGACGGTCGCCGCTGAGCCACCGGTTCCGGCGGCGTTGGCGGTCTCGCCGCTGCCCACGCGGATGACGTCGGCGACGGCGGTGCCCGGGATCGCCGCCAGGACGGCGGTCATGACGAAGCCGAAGAATCCGGCCAGCAGTGTCAGCAGCCGTCCCCGGAGCAAGGTGCGGCTCTTCACGCCCACCCCCGCCGACCGCCCGACCCGTCCTGTCCCGACCGGCGACCCGTCAGGCCCCGGCCGATCATTGATCACGATAGACCGCGTCGCCGCGTGCCGTCCACGTTTCGCCCAGGCGTCGGGACACACGCAATGCGCGCGCAGAAGCCGCGGAACCTGCCGCTTCGCGGCACATCGCCGCCGGTGACGCCACCTCCGCCAAGCTTTACGCCCGTCCTCCGCCGCGCCTTACGTCCGTTCTCCGCCGGGCCCTATGTCCGCTCCGCGCGAGCCCCGCATCCCGTCCTCCGCGAGCCCCGCCTCCACTCCGCGCAAGCCCCGCAACCCGTCCCCCACGCGCCCCGCGTCCACTCCGCGCAAGCCCCGCAACCCGTCCCCCGCCGAGCTTCGCTCCCGCTCTTCGACGAGTTCGGGCGTCGGGTGCAACCGATCCCGGCCGGGTGGGGTTCATGGGGCGACGGCGCGGGACCGGTGCGTCATGGGGGTGTCCGGCCGCGACGTCGACGTCATTAGAAAGGGTCCGGATGCCGATGAGCGGTCACGACGACGTCCTCACCGTGCTCGACGCGTTCTTCGCTGCGGAGGCCGCCTACATCACGGCGGGCGGGCCGGGCGTCGCCGACTTCGGCGGCATGGCGGCGCATCTCGCGCCCGGCGTCGTGATGCACCAGGCGCCGACGCTGCCGTACGGCGGCGTGTGGCGTGGTCACGACGGTATCGAGCGGTTCATGGCCGCGATGAGCGAGGCCTGGCGGTCGCTGGAGTTCCTCGAACGCCGGCAGTGGGTGGACGGCGACACCGTCATCGTCTCCAACCACGGACGCCTGACCGCGCGCGCCACCGGCCGGTCGCTCGAGACGACGGTGCTCCAGCTGATCACGGTCCGGGACGGCCTCATCACCGAGTTCCGGCCCTTCTACTGGGACACCGCCGCCGTCAACGACACCCTGACCCGTTCCACTACTGAGAAATGAGAATGAGCATGTCCCGTCTTAACGGCAAGGTCGCTCTGGTCACCGGCGGCAGCCGCGGCATCGGCGCGGCGATCGCCTACCGGCTGGCCCACGAGGGCGCCGACGTCGCGATCACGTACGTGAACTCCGACGAGCAGGCCCAGCAGGTGGTCACGAAGATCGAGGCGACCGGTCGGCGTGGGATGGCCGTCCAGGCCGACGCGGCCGACCCGCAGGCGGTCGTGGGCGCGGTCGACCGCGTCGCGGCGGACCTCGGCCGGCTCGACATCCTGGTGAACAACGCCGGCATCGGTGTCGTCGGCCCGGTCGAGGACCTGTCCCTGGAGGAGGTCGACCAGGCGCTGGCCGTGAACGTACGCAGCGTGTTCCTCGCGTCGCAGGCGGCGGTCCGGCATCTCGGCGACGGCGGCCGGATCATCAGCATCGGCAGCGGACTGACCTCGCACGTGCACGCTCCGGGGCTGAGCGTCTACACCATGAGCAAGTCCGCCCTGCTCGGCCTCACGAAGGGCCTGGCGCGCGAGCTGGGCGGGCGCGGCATCACGGTGAACGTCCTGAACTGCGGTTCGGTCGACACCGATATGAACCCGGCGGACGGCGGCCCGTTCGCCGACGAGCAGCGAAGGCTCACCGCCGTCGGCCGTTACGGCATGCCCGACGAGATCGCCGGCATGGTCGCCTACCTCGCCGGTGACGAGGCCGGCTTCGTCACCGGTGCCGCGTTCGCCATCGACGGCGGCCACGCCGCCTGACGCTCCGCCGCGACGCCGGGATCCGATGCGGACCGCTCGGCTCCGGCGTCCCCCGCGATGCACCACTCCATGGCGCCCCCGCGACACCCCGCTCCGTGGCGACCCTGCGGCGCGCCGCTCCGTCGCGGTCCCCGCCGCGCGCCACTCCATCCCCGCTCGGGACGCTCACCTGCGCGACCGGTACGTTCTCAGGTAGCGGTGAGTAGGCCCGAGCGGGGCCGTGGGCGTGAGATTGCGAGAACACATGGAGCTGGTGCATTCGGGCAAGGTCCGCGACGTCTACGCGGACGGCGACGATCTGATCCTCGTCGCGACGGACCGGGTGAGCGTGTACGACGTCGTGCTCCCGACGCCGATCACGGACAAAGGCAAGATCCTCACGCAGCTGTCGCTGTGGTGGTTCGAGCAGCTCGCCGACGTGATGCCCAACCATGTGATCTCCGCCGACGACGTGCCGGCCGAGTGGGCGGGGCGGGCGATCCGCTGCCGGCGCCTGGAGATGCTGCCGGTCGAGTTCATCGCCCGGGGCTACCTCACCGGCCTGGGTCTGAAGGAGTACCAGAAGCAGGGGACGGTCTCCGGGGTGCCGCTGCCGCCGGGCCTCGTCGAGGCGTCCCGGCTGCCGGAGCCGGTGTTCACGCCGACCACCAAGGCGGCGACCGGGCACGACGAGTTCATCACCTTCGACGAGGTCACGCGGGAGATCGGCGCGGAGACCGCCGAGCGCCTCCGCGACGCGACCCTGGAGATCTACCGTCGCGGGGCGGCGCTGGCCGCCGAGCGCGGCATCGTCATCGCCGACACGAAGCTCGAGTTCGGCCGGGCGCCGGACGGCACGCTGGTCCTCGCCGACGAGCTGCTGACCTCGGACTCCTCCCGGTTCTGGCCCGCCGACGCGTGGGAGCCCGGCCGTCCGCAGCACTCACTGGACAAGCAGTTCGTCCGCGACTGGTCGTCGACGGTCACCGACTGGGACCGCACGCCGCCGGGCCCGCCGATCCCGGACGACATCGTCGCGGCCACCCGCGCCCGCTACATCGAGCTCTACGAGCGCATCACCGGCTCGCCGTGGACGGCGTGACGGCGGAGACGACGCGTAACCCATCATCGTGAACGGCCCCGGGCGACAGCTCGGGGCCGTTCGTCTTCATCACGCCGGACACGCCCGCGTACCACCACCGCACGGCCGGACACGCCCACGAACCACCACCGCACAGCCGGACACGCCCACGAACCACCACCGCACAGCCGGACACGCCCACGAACCACCACCGCACAGCCGGACACGCCCACGAACCACCACCCCACGACCGGACACGCCCACGAACCACCACCCCACGACCGGACACGCCCACGCACCACCACCCCACGGTCAGACACGGCCACGTGCCACCACCCCACGGATGTTGGTCGTACGCGCCGAGGGCGGCCGCTCGTGTCGCATCGGGTCGGAGTCGTCCCGAAAAGAGGCAACCGGGCAGCGCCGATCGGCGGATAACGAGTGATCGATCGTCCAGAAAAGTGCCGGTGGCGACCGTGGCCCGCCCGACCAGGTGCTCGCGCCCGGGCGGGCACGACCGTACCTCCGGCGGAAAGCGGTGCCGAGGTGCGACGACGAACTCGATGGAGACATCTGACGGCCGGTCTGACCGGCTGGCTGATCATGGCGCCCACAGGCGTACCCGCGGCGTTCGCCGCGGCGGCGCCCGGCGCGGCCGCTTCCGCGCGTAGCGGAACGGAGAAGGTCACGCTCGTCACGGGCGATGTGGTCACGCTGGGCGAGCAACGCGGTGCCCTGTCTCTCCGGCAGATCGACCGTGGGGCCGGGCGGGAACGCATCCGCTTCACGACGATGCGGTTGGACGGGCATCTGTACGTGATCCCGTCCGACGCGCAGCGTCTGGTGGGCACGGGCAGGGTCGACGAGCGGATGTTCGACCTGACCCAGCTCGTGGCGTGGGGATACGACGACGCCCACCGGAAGGACGTGCCGCTGCTGGCCCAACGCGGGCCCGGCAGCGCTCGTACGGCCCTGAAGGACGCCTCGGTCACGCGGTCGTTCGCCAAGACGAAGATCGACGTCGTACGGGTGCCCAAGACGAGGACCACTCCGTTCTGGAAGGACCTCGCGGGCGCGCGGTCCGGCGCGCAACTCGCCGGCGGCGTCGCGAAGCTCTGGCTCGACGGCAAGCGCAAGGCGCTGCTCGACAAGAGCGTGCCGCAGATCGGCGCGCCGACCGCCTGGGCGAAGGGGCTGACCGGCAAGGGCGTGACCGTCGCCGTCCTGGACTCCGGGTACGACACGAAGCACCCCGACCTGAAGGACGTCGTCACGGAGGCCAGGGGCTTCACCGACGGCGGGCCCGACGACGTCCAGGACCATCTGGGTCACGGCACGCACGTCACCTCGACGATCGCGGGCAGCGGTGCCGCCTCGGGCGGTAAGTACAAGGGTGTCGCTCCGGATGCCAAGGTCGTGATGGGCAAGGTGCTCAATGACGACGGCGAGGGGCTGGACTCCTGGATCCTCGCCGGCATGGAATGGGCCTCGGGCAAGGCGAAGATCGTCAGCATGAGCCTCGGCGGCCAGGACTTCCAGGGAGCCGATCCGTTGGAGCAGGCGGTCGACTCCTTGACGGCCTCGACCGGCGCCCTGTTCGTCGTCGCCGCGGGGAACGACGGGCTGAGAGGCGACCGCATGCTCTCCTCCCCCGCGACCGCGGACGCGGCCCTGGCCGTCGGCGCGGTCGACGGCTCCGACGACCTCGCCTATTTTTCCAGCCGCGGCCCCCGGGTCGGCGACTACGCGGTCAAACCCGACATCACCGCGCCCGGCGTGGACATCAAGGCGGCCATCCCGGTCGACGACGCGGGCGGCGAAGAGCCCTACGGGGAGATTTCCGGTACGTCGATGGCCACCCCGCACGTGGCCGGCTCGCCGCCATCCTCGCGCAGCAGCACCCCACGTGGACCGGCTCGCAGCTCAAGGCCGCGCTGATGGGATCGGCCAAGCCCAGTGCCAAGACGACGGTCTACCAGCAGGGGGCGGGGCGCGTCGATGTCGCACGTGCGGTGGACCAGCCGGTGACGGCGTCCACGGGCGGCCTGTCGTTCGACCTGCCCAGTGGCAAGAAGCCCGAACCTCAGGCCGTGACGTACACCAACGACTCCGACAAGGCCGTGACCCTGGAACTGGCGGTCGACGCGACGTCGTACGAGGGTGGCGCCGCGCAGAAGGGGATGTTCCAGCCGGACGCCACGTCGGTGACGCTCCCGGCCCATGGGACCGCGCAGGTCAAGGTCGCTCTCGACCCGGACGAGGTGAAGACGGGAGCGTACGGCGGCGTCCTCACGGCGACGTCGGGTGACCTCACCGTGCGCACCGTACTCGGCGCGTACGTCGAGCCGGAGTCGGCGAACCTGACCGTCAAGGCGTTCGACCGGTCGGGGAACCCGGCCGAGGCGCTGCTCCTCCTCCACAGCCAGAACACGCCCTTCCACGAGTTCCTGTGGACGGGCGGAGGCACCGCCACCGGGCGTTTCCCCGTCGGCGACTACAACGTGACCGGCCAACTCGAGGCTCCGACGTCGCAGGAGCCCAACGCCCGGACTCTCGCGAACATCCCCGTATCGATCACGGACAAGGGCGGAGAGGCGATCCTGGACGTCCGCAAGGCCGTCCAGCCGAAGATCACGGTCGACAATCCGGCCGCCGAGGCCACCGGTTCCGGGGAGGTCGGCTTCAGCTACCAGCGTGGCGACGCCGACTATGACATGGTCCAGCAGTTCCTGCCGCCCTCGGCGGTCTCCGTCATTCCGGCGAAGGAGAGCGGTCTCTCCTACATCGCCCATCAGACGTTCTTCGCCAAGGACGCGACCGACCAGAACCCCAGTCCCTTCCGCTACGAGGTGGCCGACTACCGGAAGGGCGAGATCCCGGAGAGCCCGATCTACGCCGCCAAGACCGCGGACATGGCCCGCGTCACCACGAAATACCGCGCCCAGGACAACGCTACCTCTGCCTTCACCGGCATCGGGGTGGTCCTACCGGACGGCTGGTCCGGACTCGGCGTGTCACACAAGTTCGCACTGCCGTTCACGGCGACCGAGTACCTCACCGCCAACCCCGATGTCCGGTGGTGGCGGAACTTCAACTACGACCGGCCGGACGCCTCCTGGCCGTTCCTGTACGGCGTTTCCACCATGGATCCGCATGCCTACCGGCCCGGCGGCCAGAGCGAGGTCTGGAACGCCGCGGTGGTGGGGCCGGCGCTGCCACGGTGCGAAACCGTGGCAGACGGTACGCCCGATCCCGCGACCTGCGGGACACGAACCGGCAACACGATCTTCTATGGCCTGGGCGACTACTTCTTCTCCGAGTCCGGCGGAGACGATCACTACGGCTGGGACGGGAACGCGAACGGCACCGTGACCCTCTCCAGCGGCGGAAAGGTGATCCAGCAGGGTTCGATCTGGGACCCGCTGACCGCCGACGTCCCCAGCGGATCCGCGAAGTACGAGTTGGACGTCTCCGCCGAGCGGAGCGCCGGGGCGTACACGAACCTGTCCGGCCAGGTCACGGCCAAGTACGTGTTCTCCTCGGAGGAGACGTCCGGCAGACGGGCGCTGCCGTTGATGGCGGTGCGCTACGCGCCACGGGGGCTGGACGATCAGAACCGCGCCAAGCCGGGCTCGACGACCCGGATCCCGCTCTGGGTGGAGCACGGTCCCGGGTCGGCGGAGAAGTCCGTGAAGTCCCTGACCGTCTTCGCGTCGACCGATGACGGGAAGACCTGGACCAAGACTCCCCTCACCCGATCGGGAGACCGCTGGGTCGCCGCGTGCCGGCCCCCGCGTCGGGATTCGTGTCCCTCCGTGCCACCGTCACCGACGGCGCGGGGAACTCTGCCGATCAGACGATCATCCACGCATACGCCGTGGGCGGCTGAGCGGCGAACGCCGGTCCGGTGGGCGGGGATGCGTCACCGCCCACCGGACTCGACCGGCGGGCGGGAGTGGCCGGCGGATGGGACGCGTCGCCGGGCTACGTCCGACGACCAGGAGGGACCTGGTAGACGGGGCGTGTCACGGACTCGGCCGACGGCCGGCCGAGGCTCGGTGGGCGGGATGCGCCACCGGTCACCGGACTCGACCGACAGCCAGCCGAGGCTCGGCGGACGGGAGGCGCCACCGGTCACCGGACTCGACCGACGGCTAGGGCGCGGCTTGGTGGACGGGGATGCGTCACCCGTCTCCGGGCTCGGCCAGCGGCCACGAGTGGAGGGTCTCGTAGCGGACCTCGCGGCCGAGGTGGCTGCGGACGAGGTGGATCTCACCGGCCGTCCAGGGGCTGCCCTCGTACGGCTTGAGCGCCTCGACGAGCGGTCGCAGGTCGACCGGGTCGCGGGCGCGGGCGACGGTGAGATGCGGGTGGAAGCGCTTGTGCTCGTCGGCGTCGGCGCCCTCGCGGCGTGCGGCGGCCAGGCAGGAGTCGGCGAGGCGGCGCAGGTCGGTCTCCATCCCCGTCCACAGCACCCGGGCCGACGCGGGCCGGGGGAAGGCCCCCGCGCCCGCGAACGCCAGCTCGCGCCGCGGATGCCGCCCGGCGGCGCGTTCGAGCCGGGGCAGCAGGCGCGGCACGATCTGCTCGTCCACCTCGCCGTAGAACGCCAGCGTCACATGCCAGGACGCGCGGCGCGTCCAGCGCAGGTCCGGGTGGGCGGCGCGGTGCGGGGCGAACGCGGCGTCCACCTCGTCGAGCACGGTCTCCGGCGGCAGCAGCGCGACGAAAAGCCTCACAGTGGCCAGCTTCTCATCTCGCCTCACGAAGGCCGCCCTCTCACCTCACGAAGCCCGGCCTCTCACCTCGTGGCCAGAAGCTCCCTCAATCTGCCGACCCGTACGGCGTCGAGCGCGGGCCGCGGCGCCATGACGGCGACGACCCCGAAGACGGCCGCGAGGGATACGACGCCACCGATGATCATGCTTGACCGCGGTCCGAAGACCTCTGCCAGCCAGCCGATGAGCGGCGAGCCGATCGGGGAGCTGCCCGCGAACACGAGCATGTACAGGCCCATGACCCGGCCGCGCATCTCCGACGGCACGCTCAGCTGCATGACCGCGTTGGCGGCCGTGTTGAAGGTCAGCAGCGCGATGCCCGTGGGCACCAGCAGTATGACGAAGGACACGTAGTCCGGCATCAGGCCGGCCACGATCTCCAGGACGCCGAAGACCATCGCGGCGGCGAACAGCAGCCGCATCCTCAGGTTCTTGCGGCGCGCGGCCAGCAGCGAACCCGACAGCGCGCCGACGGCCAGCATGGTCGAGGCGAGGCCGAACGAGGACGCGCCGCTGTGGAAGACCTGGCGGCTCATCAGTGCGGTCGTCATCTGGAAGTTCATGCCGAACGCGGCGACGAACAGCACGAGCGTGAGCACCATGACCAGGTCGCGGCGCTGCCGGACGTACCGCAGCCCTTCGCGCAACTGGCCCTTCGCCCGGGGGACGGGCTCCCGGAGGTGCAGCTCGTCCTCGCGCATCAGGTAGAGGCCGAGGAGCACGGCGCCGAAGGATCCGGCGTTGACGAGGAAGACCGGAGCGGTGCCGATGGCGGCGATCAGCACGCCGGCGACCGCCGGGCCGAGGATTCGCGCCATGTTGAAGATCGCGCTGTTCAGGGCGATGGCGTTGGACAGGTCGGCGCGCCCGACCATCTCCACCGCGAACGTCTGCCGGGTCGGGTTGTCCACCACCGTGGCGATACCCAAGCCGAAGGCCAGCGCGTACACGTGCCACACCTGGGCGCTGCCGGTGACCGCGAGCAGGCCGAGCACCAGCGCGAGCGCGCCCATCACCGCCTGGGTGACCATGAGCACGCGTCGCTTGCGGTACCGGTCGGCCAGCACGCCGCCGTACAGGCCGAACAGCAGCAGCGGCAGGAACTGCAAGCCCGTCGTGATGCCGAGCGCCGCCCCGCTGCCGTGGGTGAGGTCGAGGACCAGCCAGTCCTGCGCGACCCGCTGCATCCACGTGCCGGTGTTGGAGACGACCTGACCGGCCGCGAACAGCCGGTAGTTGCGGTTGTGCAGCGACCGGAACAGGCTCAGACCTTGCTGAGGCGCTCCAGGATCGGTGCCGCCTGGCGCAGGATCTCCCGTTCCTCCGGGGTCAGCTCCGCCAGCCGCTGGGCCAGCCACGCCTCCTTGCGGCGCCGCTCCTCCTTCAGGAGCTTCTCGCCCTCCTCCGTCACGCTCAGGATGACCTGCCGCCGATCCGTCGGATGCGGGCTGCGTGTCAGCAGGCCCCGCTCCTCCAGCGCGGCGATCACCCGTGTCATCGACGGGGGTTGTACCTTCTCGTGCTCCGCCAGCTCCCCCGGCGTCAGCGCGGCGTGCCGCGAGACCGCGCCGAGTGCGGCGAGCTGGGTGACGCTCAGGGACTGCCCCGACTGAGCGCGCATTCGTCGTGACAGCCTGCTTACGGAGACGCGCAGGGCTGCTGCCAGGCCCGCACGGCTTCTGGTCTGTGATGTTGGCATGTTCTTTAGCATGAGTCATTACTCTTGCTAACGATACGCGGGCGACTCGTATTCCGCAAGGTCGTTAGCAATGCGTACGACTCTGACCCTCCTCCCGGAGAACGGCACAGCGTGCCACCGATCACCGAGCCCGGCCGTCGACGAACCCTCCGGCGAGCACTTGTCCCGGAAGGTAACGCACCCCATCCCCGCGCGACACCCCTGGGACCTGCATGGACCGGCGAATGTCCCGGCCCGCGCCCAGACCACTGTCCCGGCCGGCGCCCAGACCACCCCGAAACGGCGTCGCCGCCCCGTACTTCGCCGATCACCTGGGCCGGTTACGCTGATTCCATGAGCCGCGAGCGACGTCACGTCACGGAGCCGATCAAGACCAACGACGTCCTGACCGCCGCCGTCGGCGCGGGGGCGTTCGCCGTGGCTTTCATCGTGCTCCTGCTCATCCCGCTCCCGGCCCGCGACCACTGGTGGCGCTGGGTCTGCGTGGTCGGCTTCGCGATGGGCGCCTTCGGCTGCTGGTACATCCCGCGCCTCCTGCGGGCCCGCGAAGCCGCCGCCGAAAGGCACGCCGCCGACCACGCGACCGGCTGACGCGGGAGTACCTCGCGACAGCAGTGCGTGGGCGAGCAGCCGACCCGACCCACCGTCGTTCGCGCACCCCTCACAGGGCGTGTCTCTGGAACTCCCAGGGGTCGTGGGCGCAGAAGACGTCGACCTCGTCGCCGTGTTCGCGGTGCAGGGCGCGCAGCCGGTGCAGGGCGTCCAGCCGGGCCTCCGGATCGACCTGGGCGGTCTGCTGGACCAGGTCCAGCTCGGGGTGGGGCACGGGCGGGTCCGCTTCGAGTTCGCCGTGGTAGAAGTAGGCGTCTCCGGCGTTGAGCGCCCAGCGGTCGCCGGACCGTACGGCCACGCCGCTGTGCCCCGGCGTGTGTCCGGGGAGCGGCACCAGCAGGATCTCCGCCGCCAGGCCGTCCAGGCGGGCGACGTGCTCGATCCCCAGCCAGGAGTCGCCCGGGTGGCTCCGGGCCGGCGTCAGGAGCGGGCCGTGCGCTCGGTGCGCCGGCATGAAGCGCTCGACGCTCGCCCGATGGTGCTCGGCGGCCGGATCGGTGACGGCCCGGTACTCCTCCTCGTGCAGATGGACCGTGGCGTGCGGGAAGTCGGGGAGGCCGCCCGTGTGGTCCCGGTGCAGGTGGGTGAGCACGATGTGGCGTACGTCCGCGGGTTCGAAGCCCAGCCGGGCGACCTGCCGGGCCGCGGACTGGGCCGGGTCGAGGACCGGCTCGGCGAAGACGAGGAAGTCCGCGCCGAGCCTCTCGCGGGGACTCACCGTGTCCTCACCGCCGAAGCCGCTGTCCACCAGGACCAGGCCGTCGGCGTCCGTCTCGATCAGCAGGCAGTGGCAGACCGCCCGCGCGGGCGGCAGTTCCTCGCCGACCGGCGCGATCACACGGAGGGATCCGCAGTCGAGATGATGTACGCGCATGACCGTTCCTCACTCTTCGCCGAGCACTGTCCGGCAGGACGCTAGGAGGCGCACTCGTGACTCACCAAGGCGTTGGTCACGGGCTGTTGGACGCCTGTTCCGGCCCCACGCCCGAGCCGGACCCGAACTGTCCCGTCGAGGTCGCCCTCGCCGCGATCCGGGGGCGCTGGACCCCGCTGATCCTCCGCGAGTTCCTGAGCTCCGATGAGCTGAGCTATTCCCAGCTCGCAGCCGCTCTCACGGGCCTGTCGGACAAAGTGCTCTCCGAACGGCTGGCGCAGCTGACCGAGGCAGGTGTCCTCGAACGTCACCGCACCCCCGCCTGGCCGCCGCGCGTGACGTACACGCTGACGGACCGGGGCCGGGCCCTGGCCCCAGTCATGGAGGCCTTGTGGTCCTGGGGACGCGGCTCCTAGCGGCGCCGGTCCCGCTGTCGCCTATTCGGCTCGCGCGGCGGAGACGGTCGTGGCCGGGAGCGGGAGGCGGTCCAGCGTGTAAGTCGTCGCCGTGATCCTCCCGTCCCCGTCGATCAGCACGAATGACGGGTAGCCGGTCACGGCGAAGGCGCTGCCGATGGGGTCGTCCGGTTCTTCGACGACGACCTCGACGACCGGTGACAGCGCGGCGAGTTGATCCCGGGTCTCCTCCATCGTGCCGTGGAGTACGGCGAGGACGGGCACGTCCTCGTCGCCAGCGAGCGTGCGCGCGAGGTCGGTGAAGCGCGGTAGCTGCTTTGCGCAGGCACCGCAGCCGGGCGAGAAGAACGCGATGACGCCGCCGCTCACGGTCGACCGCGAGACCGTGCCGCCGGCCGTGGTGGTGGCGGTGAACTCCGGTACGACCGCGCCCGCGGGCAGGGTCAGGTCACCGGGCGAATCGTGATGCCCGCCGCTCTGCCCACGGAGCCGGCGGATGATGCCGAACGTCAGCAGGAGGTTCAACAGGCAGACCACAGTGAGGACGATCAGGGCCGCGACTACGTAGGGCATGGGTGACTCTCCGAGGGGAGCGACTTTCAAAAATACAATACTGGATAAATCAATTACCGACCGCTGTCGATCAATGCAACGAATAAAACAACCAGCCACATCAATAGGTAACTCAAAATTAATTCGTACGCAAGACTTGATCTTGGTCCGCGAAACGACATAGATTGCACCTAATCGTTTCCCGACCTTTTTAGGAGGTTGCAGATGACTCGTTTCTTCGGCACCGTCAGCGACAGGCTGCTGAGCGCGGTCCTCAAGGAGCAGTCGGCCGGCGCGTGCGTCCCGGAGCACGGCGAAAAGTGCTATTGCAAGGGCGGATACAAGTACGTCCACGACTGCAATGGCATTTGCAAGAAGGACGTCCGCTGCTAGTCGGCGATAGCCGATAAACCGGCTGTGAGGGCGGCTCCCCGGAAAGCACGTGCCGATGGGGGGCCGCCTGTTCCGTTCCACGATCAATGCGATGGTCCTCACAGGGGCCGTAGCACCGTCCCCAGCACTGTGGCCGCGGAGATATAACCCAACTGCCGGGAATCCAGGCTCCGCTCCGCGTCGCCACGTACGACGAGACGGTCGAGCGGCACCACCGCACCGGGGGCCGCACCGACCGCGGCGAGCACCTCCTCCGGCACCTGGTCTCCCGGAACGGCCGAGACACGCTTCACCAGCCACGGCGGGTCGGGCTCCCTCTTCTTGGCGGGATTGCGAAAGACCACCACGTCCCCGCGCCGAGGTCGTACGGTGCGGCGCACCAGCAGACGGTCACCGTCGGCGAAGGTGGGCGCCATGCTGCTGCCCACCACCCGGACCAGCGCCAACCGGGCCTGGAGCGATCGAAGGACGATCACGGCAGCGGTACCGCAGAGCACCGTCGTCACCCCGGCGACGACGGGCATACCGTACGGCCGGCGGGTGACCGTGTTCTCGAAAGGCATCACAGACTCTCCTCGTTCCGGTTATTCGCGCCGTGCGCGGGCCGAGCGGCGCCCGCAGGCTGGTAACCCGCGGCCTGAAGGCCGAAGAGCCTGGCGTATCCGCCGTCCAGAGCCATCAGGTCGTCGTGGCTCCCGAGTTCGGCCACTCGTCCGTCCTGGAGAACCGCGATGAGGTCGGCGTCACGTAGCGCGCCGAGCCGATGCGAGATGAGCAGGCTGGTCCGTCCGGCGCGGTACTCGGCGAGCGCACGGTGGATCTCGTGCTCGGCCTCGGGGTCCAGTCCCGAGCTGGGCTCGTCGAGGATCAGCAGGTCCGCGTCGGAGCGCATCAGCGAGCGGGCCAGGGCGACCCGCTGCCACTGCCCACCGGACAGCGTCACGCCCGTACTGTCGTCCTCTTCGTCGAGGTGGACGCGGCTCAGCTGAGTGTCGTAGCCGTGCGGCAGGCGTCGCAACGTGGCGTCGATTCCGGCCAGCCGGGCCGCCGCACGGACGCGATCGCCGTCCTCGGCGTGCGGCAGGTCGCCGAGGCCGATGTTCTCGTGCGCGGTGAGGTCATAGGTCATGTAGTCCTGGAACGTCGCGCCGACGCGGCGGCGCAGGGCGTCGACGTCCATGTCCCGCAGGTCGACGCCGTCCCACAGGATCGCCCCGCGCTCCGGGTCGTAGAGCCGGCACAGCAGCTTGACGAGGGTGCTCTTGCCCGCGCCGTTGACGCCGACCAGACCCAGCGACGAGCCCGCCGGAAGAGTCAGGTCGACACCGCGCAGCACCCACGGGCCGTCCTGGTCGTACCGGAACCACACGTCGCGGAGCTCCAAGCCCCCGCGCAGGGGCGGTGCCGGCTCGTGACCCGTCACGAGGTCGTCGCCGTCGGCCATCAGGTCGACGTAGTGGTCGAACAGCCGGACCGCCTCGGCCGCCATCCCCGCCTGGAAGACGACACCGGTGAACGCGCCCTGCACGCCTGCCACCGCGGCGATGAACAGTGTGACGTCGCCGACGGTGAAGCGCTGGTGAGCCGCTCCGACGACGACCACGAGGATGCCGAAGCCCGTCACCACTCCGTTGAGCAGGGCGAATCCGGACTGGATCAACGTGCTGCGGCGCACGACCGCCAGTTCCGCCTCCGTGGCTCCGGAGATGGCGTTCACCAGCCGCCCGTGGAGAAAGCCGCCCAGTCCGAAGAGGCGTATCTCCTTCGCCGCACGAGGCTCGGTGAGCAGTGAACGGTAGAACATCCGGCGCCGGTACTTGGCCGACACGGATTCGGAGACCGCCACCTGACGGCGGGCGATCGCGAGCCGTGAGATCAGCGCGGCGAGGCCCGAGGCGAGCAGCAGTGCCGCCATCGGAGGCCACACCGCGAGCATCACGCCGAGGAAGCCCCCGATCGAGGCGACGGCCTGGACGACCTGCTGACCGAACGTCGTGATGTTGTGCGGCGCGTCCTGGGACGCCTGCTGGGCCAGCCGCAGCCGGTCGTGGAACTCCGGGTCCTCGAACCGGCGCAGCCCCCGGAATTCGTTGACCTTGGCGAACAGCCGGCGCTCGATCGTCACCACGAGCCGCTGCCGGACCAGTTCGTCGAGGAATCCGCTCACCTGCGTGAGGACCGCGAGGAGCGCGCCGGTCGTCGCCATCGCCACGCCCAACGTGACCGCTCGCCCCGCGTCGGCGTGGGCGCCGCGCCCGAGTTCGTCGAACATCAGCTTGCCGAGCCACGCCATGACGGCGGGGCCGACGCCGGAGACGGCCGTCACGCCCAGGAGCAGCCACCCGCCGATCGGGGCGGCCCGGAACTGCAACCCCACCGCCGTGGTGACGGCGCGCAGGCGCAACCGGCTGCCCCTGATCGGATCACCTTCGGGGTCGGCACGAATGTCCGCCGCCGAGTCGTCGTCCGGTGCCGGGGTTGCGTGCGTCACCGACATGCCACCGGTACGGGGTCATGCCGACCGCCGTCGAGCGGCTGATCACCACCCGCCCCCGGCGTGCGCTTCACCGACGACCTCGGGTCATCGGGTGGTCAGCGCCGCGACGAGCAGCCCGTCGCACCTTGCCGCAATCGTCCGTGTCAACTGCGATCCCCGAAGATCTCACGAAATGGACAGCCGAAACCTACGGGGCTGCGTCAACGAGGGACAAGGGCCGGAAGTCCCGGTTTAGAGCGGCCCACAAGGGCCCCAAGTCCTGGTTCGGTGCGCGGTGGTGCCGCACTGCGGGAACAGCGCGTCGACGCCGTCGAAGACGACTCCCAGGGCGGCCGACTATAGTTAGTTGGGTGACTGACTCAACGAAGTCCCGGGTGCGCGGCACGGACAAACGCCGCCGACTGACGGCGGCGGCCGCTCAGGTCCTCCACCGGCAAGGGGTCGAACGCACCACGATCGCCGACATCGCCAAGACCGCCGACGTCCCCGTCGGGAACGTGTACTACTACTTCAAGACCAAGGACGAGCTGGTCCAGGCCGCCCTGTCCGAACACGAGGGGAACCTGGGCGAGCTCACCGCCGAGCTCGACAAGCTCCCCGACCCCCTCGACCGCCTCAAGGCCCTGGTCGGCGCGTGGGTGAGCCAACGCGACCTCGCCGCCCGCTACGGCTGCCCCACCGGCACTCTCGCCGCCGAACTCGACAAACGCGCCGACGGCACCCTCGACCGGGAGGTGGGCCGCGTCATCCGCGTGCTGCTGGACTGGGCGGAACACCAGTTCCGCGCGCTCGGCCTCCTCGACCCCGGCGACCTCGCCGTCACGCTCGTCGCCGCCTACCAGGGCATGTCGCTCCTGGCCAACGCCCTGCGCGACCCCGACATCATGACCCGCGAAGGCGACCGCCTGATCCGCTGGCTCGACGCCCTGACCGCCGACGGCTCCTGATGCCTGGGTCGGGCAGCGATATCTCAGTCCTTGCGCCCGGTCGCGGCGACGGCGACGCCGAGGCCGATCATCGCGAGCCCACCGGCCCCGCCGACCGCGGCGAGGCGCTGCGGTGAGCGGGCGAACCAATTCCTCGCGGTGGACGCGACCAGACCCCACACGGTGTCCGAGGTGAGCGCGATGGCGTCGAAGACCAGCCCGAGCACGAGCATCTGGATCGCGACATGCCCCTGACCACGGTCGACGAACTGCGGCAGCACGGCCGCGAAGAACACGATGGTCTTGGGGTTCGACACACCGACCACGAACCCTTCCCAGAGCGTGCGCAGGCCGCCGTGCGCCGGCCCGCCGTCGGTGAACGCGGCCCGCAGCGAACCACGCGCCCGCCACGCCTTGACGCCGAGGTACACCAGATAGGCGGCGCCCGCCAGCTTGAGCACCGTGAAGACGAGGACGGAACGCTCCACGATGGACCCGATTCCCAATGCCACGGCCACGATGAGCACGTAGGCGCCGAGCGCGTTCCCCACGACCGAGGTCAGGGCGGCGCGACGCCCCTGCGCCAGCGCCCGCCCGATCACGAAGAGCACGCTGGGGCCGGGAATCACGATGAGCAGGAAGGACATGGCCGCGAAAGCGACCAAGCGGTCGGTGGACACCATGCGGTCATGCAAGCACGGAGAAGGTTCGCCCTGCCAGCCATTTCTCTCGGCCGAACAGGCCCCTACAGAGCCGAAGACGCGCCCAGGTCGTCCTCGGCGAGGAGGTCCGGCAGGTGCTCCGGGTCGCGGAGGGCGGCCTCGGTGAGCAGGCGGTCCGGCCAGCGGTCGCACGCCCACGCCAGGCCCCGGGCCAGGCCGGCCGGGCCGCTCGCGTGGACGGTGCCGTCGGCGTACCACCAGGCGACCTCCTGACCGTCCACGACAAGGCGCTCGTGGTGGACGTACGTCTCCGGCGCCTCGGCGAGGACCGCCCGCGCCACCGCGGGCACCGGACGCTCCTCGCCCGCCGACTGCACGACGCCCGGGACCTCCTCGCCGCCCAGGGAGAGCTCGAGCGCGTCCGCCACATGCGGCGGGACGAACAGCAGCGGCTGGCCGCGCAGCAGCGGCAGCAGGTCGGGGCGGTCGACGACGATGGCGTCCTCGGCCGGGACGACCTCCGGCGCGCCGTCCACCAGGGCCCGTACGTGGTCCGGCGGCTCGACGTCCAGGTCCGTACGGGCCAGCGCGGCCCACAGGTCCCGCAGCCGCTCGTGGGACACCGTACGGGCCGGGTCGGCGAGGCGGTCGAGGAGCTCGGCCGGGCCGTCGGGCTCGGCGAGCAGCGCGTCGACCGTGGTCCGCACGCCGAGCGCCACGGCGACGCGCGGGTCCAGATCCGCCGGGGCCGGGTCGTACAGGTCGGCCAGGTCCTCGCCCACGCACAGTTCCCCGGGCCGGCGGCCGTCCAGGACGGGGTGCCGGCGCAGCCACCACGCGGTGTACGAGGGGACGTCCACGTGGCGGCCGTCGGCGAGCACGACGCGGACGGGATCGACGACGGCGGCGCGAAGGTCCGGCTCGGCCAGGAGGCGGAGCGCTTCCCGCCAGTCTGCGACGAACTCCAGATCGCGCACTGCCGTGAACTCCGGGATGACGTACCCGGCGTCGAACTGCTCCGCCCACTCCTCCTCGCCGTCGAGGTGGAACTCCGGCTCGATAGCGTCCTCGCCCCGGACGAGCGCGAACGTCCGCAGCACGCCGGCGGCCTCGAGCACCTCCGCGCCGTACCGCTCGACCAGGCCGGCGTCCACGACACCGAACGGCGCGTCGTCGACCATCACCTCGGCCAGCGCCAGCGGCGCGTCCGGCAGCAGCAGCTCACCGGCCGGGTACGGCTCGCCGTCGTCGCCGGGCAGCGCGAGCTCGGCCAGCCACGGCTCCTCCCCCGGCCGCACGTGGGCGCGGGAGACGAGGGTGAGCACGGCGTGCCAGATCGGTTCCGGGTCCTCCTCGTCGTACGACGCGGCGACCGCCCCACGCGTCGCCGGGTCGGTGAGGACGGCGCGCGGCCCGGCCTCGATGGCACCGAGCCGCAGCAGCAGCGGGTGCGCGGCCTCCGGATGGACGACACGCAGGCCGAGGGCGTCGAGCCCCTCGGGGTCGGTGACGAGCAGGCCACGCGGACCGCGCACGGTGCGTCCGTCGGCGAGGGGCACCGGCAACCCGGCGAGCGCGTCACGATCGGCGCCGTCCAGCGCGGCGTACAGGCGCCGCCACCACGCGGGCTCGCGGTCCAGCCCGGCGAGTACGTCGGCGACGTCGGCGATGCTGAGGCGGCGGACGCCGAGCGCGGCCAGGGCCGGATGGCGGGCCGCCAGCCGGCGGGCAGCAGCCCGGGAACGACCTCCGCGAGCACACCCGTGAGCGCCCCCGGACCGTCCACGACGACGGCATCCCGCCCCCGAACCCGAACCGGCTCGTCCGTCCACGGCAGGTCCCCCGCCGCAGACGCCTCGCCACCGGCCCGCGCAGACCCCGCATCACCCCTGGCCCGGCCGAGATAAGCTCCGCCCCCGGAACGGGCAAGGTGCCCCTCACCCGTGAAGCGCGCAGGCCCCGCTTCGTATCCAGACGGCACAGGCCCCGCCTCGGCCCCGGACTGAGCGAGCCCCGCCTCGTCCTCAGGCCGCACGGGTCGTGCCTCAGCCCCGAAGGGCGCGGGTCCCGCTTCACCCCCGGACCAGGCAGGCCCCGCCTCGTACCCAGATGGCACAGGCCCCGCCTCGGCCGCAGGCCCCGCCTCGTACCCGGAGCCGGCAACGGACGTCTCGCCGTCGGTCCGGGCGATGTCCGGCTCGGTCCCGGAGCGGGCAGGGTCCGCCTCGGCGGCGTCCTCGCCGAGGTCCGGTCCGCGGGTCTCGGGGACGGTCGGCAGGAGCGGTAGGTCGGGGAGGCGGGCGAGGATCGCGCGGCGGAGCCGGGCGTCCAGTTCACCCTTGGCGACCGGGCCGGGCACCAGGTCGAGGAGGCGCGGATCCGGCGGCAGCAGCGCGGTGTACGCTTCGGCCGCCCGCTCGATGAGGAATTCGGTCAGCGGTCCGGGGGCGACGTGCCGCCGGTCGGGGGCGAGCGGGAACGATGCGATGAGCAGCGCGGGCAGGCCGAGCGGCTCGTCGCTCGGCGTCGGCGCGTGGATCACGGCCGGCACGTCGTCGGGCAGCGGTTCGTCGGCGACGGCCCAGCGCACCTGCCAGTAGGGGCGCTCCTCGACCGGCCGGTCCGCCAGCAGGTCCGGCGCGATCTCACCGTGGGCCTCGGCGGTGCGCCAGGTCGTGCCGTTCACGGTGACCGAACCGGTCGCGGCCCCTTCGGCCGGCGGGTCCCAGGTCGCGCGCAGCGTACGTACCTCGCCGTCGACCTCGATGGCGATCTCGGCGAGGGCGGGCAGGGACAGGAGCAGGGCCGGGCCTGTCTCGGCGAGCAGCCGCCGGACCAGCGTCTCCGCGTCCGCGTCGCGCAACGGCAGGCGGACGAGCGTGTCATACCCCGCCGGAACCGCAGCGGGCGCCGCATCCGGAGTCGACCCGGCCGGCGCAGCTCCCGGAACCGACTCAGCGGGCGTGGCCTCCGCAGTCGCCCCCTCCGAAACCGACCCACCGGGCGCGACGTTCGGAACCGGCCCACCGAACGGCGTCCCCGGAACCGACCCGGCGGACGCGGCCTGCGAAGCCGACCCGGCGGGCAGGCCTTCCGAAACCGGCCCAGCGGACACCGCCTCCGAAGCCGACCCGGCAGGCACCGCCCCTTGAGCCGACCCCGCAGGCGCCGCCTCCGGACCCGGCCCGGCGGACGCGGCCCCCAGAACCGGCGCGGCGGACGCGGCCTGCGAAGCCGGCTCGACGGGCGCGGCGAACGGTAGGCGCAGGACTGGCACGTGGCCGCCGCGCCGATCGAGTTCGGCGGCGGCACCGGGGATCCGCGCCACGGCCTCGCGGGTGCGTTCGGCCGACCAGGTGACCGCCGAACCGCCGGAGGCGATGGACGGGTCGTCGCTGACCGCGACGACGGCGGCGAACCCGACGCCGAACCGGCCGACCGCGTGTGCCTCGTCGCGTTTGGCGGAGGCTCGCAGCGTGCTCAGCGCCTCGACCCCGGCGGCGTCCAGCGGCGCGCCGACGTTGGCGGCGCTCAGCACACCGTCGCGCAGTGTGAACCGGATCCGGCCTGGAACGCCGGCGCGGGCGGCCGCGTCGGCGGCGTTCTGCGCCAGTTCGACGATCACCCGGTCGCGGTAGCCACCCCGTGTGTGATCTTCTTCGGCGTTGGCGTCCTCGCGGAACCGGGCCGGCGACGCCGCCCAGGCGTCCAGCACCCGGGCCCGGATCGCCGCAGTGCCGAACCGGTCGTCCATCTCGTGCCTCTCCACTGCTGCCGGACCTTCCCGACGCCCTGCGCGCGGCCGGTCGGCCGCGCTCGCGAACCCACCGCCGCCGCGTCAAGCGCGGCGACCGGCCGGGAATGCGGTGCGCGGGCCGACCCCGCGCGCCTGCACCCATCCGACCTGCCGGGCGACGGTCAGCTGTGGCCGAGGGCCTCTTCGTCGGTCAGTGTCGCCGACGGCACCACGTCGTAGCCCATCTCGTCGACGATGGGCGGTGCGACCTCGGCCGAGGGGGGCGCCACGACGGCCTCGGAGTGGGCGCCGCAGCCGTGGTCGACGGAGACGACCTTGCCGTCGTCGGGGGCGTACTCGTTGGCGCACACGCCGAACACCTGCCGCAGGGAGCCCGCGAGCGGCACGAAGAAGCCGCAGGTCGCGCACTGCGCCGGCGCGGAGCGGGCGACCGGTGCCTCGGGGCCGGACTCCCCGCCGTACCACCGGCCGGCGGCGTCGTCGCGGCCCTCGGCGGACAGCACGCGGGCCTTGCCGAGGCCCAGCTCCCAGCCGAGCTCGACGTCGATCTCCTCCGTACTCGTGAATCCGGGCGCCAGGCGCGGGTCGTCGGCCTGTGTCGGCAGCAGGTCGCCGGGGCCGAGGTCGCCGGGGCGCAGGCGGTCGCTCCACGGGACCCACTCGGGAGAGAGCATGGCGTCCTCGCCGGGCAGCAGCACGCTCTCGCTGACGGTGGCGTGTTTGGCGCGGGAGGCGCGGACGACCGAGACGGCCCAGCGCCAGCCCCGGTAGGCCGGGTCGAGGCAGGCGAAGTAGTGGGTGACGACCCGTTCCGCCTCGGGGAGCATGCCGAGGTGCTCGCCGACGAACTCTGGCCGGGATGTATCCTCGGCCGCCGCGCGTGCCAGATCGACGGCCTCGGCGGCGATGGCGTCGATCACAGGGGTACGGCTCCGCCTGGTGGCGGCCGGACTGGTGGAACGCACAGGACTCACATACACGATTGTCGCTCATCAATGGGCATGGGTTCGCCGCAAAGAGGCAGACTTGACGGCATGAGTTTGTGGTCACGCACGCGCGCCACGGGACGATCGATGCGCGGGGTGGCCCAGAAGGCCAGGCGGGCGACCCGCCGGGCCACGCACGCCGGGGGCGCGGGCGGCAGCGGGCTGGGCGCCCTGATCGAGCTTGGCGCGCTGAACAGTGCCGGGGACGCGCTGATCGCGGTGGCGCTGGCGGGCACGATGTTCTTCAACCTTGACGTTCAGCAGGCCCGTGGCCAGGTCGCCCTTTACCTTTTGGTGACGATGGCGCCGTTCGCGCTGGTCGCGCCCCTGATCGGGCCGGTGCTCGATCACATGCGCCACGCCCGGCGCATCGCGATCGCGGGCACGATGCTGGCGCGCGGCCTGCTGTGCTGGGGGATGGCCGGGGCGGTCCTGCACAAGGATCCGGTGACGCTGATGCCCGCGGCGTTCGGGGCGCTCGTGCTGTCGAAGGCGTTCGGGGTGTCGCGCAGCGCCGTCACGCCGCGGGTGCTGCCCGACGGCCTCGCCCTGGTCACCGCGAACGCCCGTGCTTCGTTCTCCGGCCTGGTCGCCGCGTCGATCGTGGCGCCGCTCGGGGCGGGGTTGGTCGCCGTCACGAACGCCGGCTGGGCCCTGCGCGTCGCGACGGTCGTCTTCATGATCGGCGCGATCTCCGCCATGCGGCTGCCGTCCCACGTCGACACGCCCGACACGGACGCCCGGCATGACGGCTCGGAGGAGGCCGGGACGAGCGACCGGGGCCGCTGGCGGACCCTGCTGCGGGTCGGGCCGGTGGTCGGGGAGGCGATGCTCGCCAACGCGGCCCTTCGGGCGTTCGCCGGGTTCTTGATTCTCTACCTGGCGTTCCTGCTGCGGACCAAGGGGTTCGTCCAGCCGGTATCGCCCAACGTCGCGCTCGGTCTGCTGGCGGCCTCCGCCGGCGCGGGCGGCTTGGCCGGAACCGGCCTGGGCGCGCTCGTCAAGGCGCGGGCGCCGCGCGCGATCGTGTTCGGCACGCTGGCGACCGCGACGGTGACGGCGGCGGTGTGCGCGGCGTTCTTCGGCCTCATCGCCGCGCTCGTGGTGGCGTTCGTCGGCGCGCTCGGTCAGTCGCTGGGCAAGCTCGGCCTGGACGCGATCGTGCAGCGGGAGATCGGCGAGGAGGTCCGGTCGTCGACGTTCGCCGTGACGGAGACGGTGCACCAGCTCGTCTGGGTGGTCGGCGGGCTGACCGGGCTCGGCATGTCCATCGTCGCCTCGAACGGCCACCTCGCCCTCGCCGCGGTGGCGGGCGCGCTCGCGCTGTCCCTGCTCACGCTGGCATCCCGGTCCAGGAGCCGCCGTGCCGTACGACGCCGCGAGCGCGCCACCGAGGGCGAGCCGAGCGTCGCCGACACGACCGCGTGACTACTGCGGATCGAGGTCGTCCGCGACCGCGCGCAGGACCTCGCCGATCTTCTTGGCGATCTTGCCCTCGGGGTGCTTGCCCCGGCGGTAAGTGGTGGAGATGCCGTCGAGGAGCTTGATGAGGTCCTCGACGATCTCCACCATCTCGTCGGGCTTCTTGCGCTTGCCCTTGACCACCGACGGGGGGTTGTCGAGCGTGCGGACGCTCAGCGCCTGCTGCCCCTTGCGGCCCTCAACGACCCCGAACTCGACGCGCTGCCCGGGTTTGAGCGAGGTCACACCGCCGGGCAGCGCGGAGGAATGAACGAACACCTCACCACCGTCATCGCGGGTGAGGAAGCCGAATCCCTTGTCGGCGTCGTACCACTTGACCTTGCCAGTGGGCACAGGGGACCTCGTTGCTAGCTCTTGTCCGGGCGGGTCACATCAAGGCTATTGCCTCGACGAGGAACCAGGGTTGATCAGTTCGTTCAAAGTGTCGGGGAATCGCCGCAAATCGGGCAACACGATATCGGCTCCGTAGGCCCGCAGCGCCTCCGAATCGTACGGCCCTGTGGCGATCGCGACGCTGCGGGCGCCCGCCGCCCGTGCGGCGTCGATGTCGGCGACGTGGTCCCCGGCGTACGCCGTCGCGCCGAACTCCTTCAGCGCCGAGCCCTTCCCTGTGCCGAAGAGCCCGCCGGCGACGGCGTTGACGTTCAGGCCGAGGAACCGGACGGTCGCCTCGGCGTCGCGCTGGTTCTTGGCGGTGACGACGATGACGCGCCCGCCCCGGGCCCGTACGGCGTCGACGGCCGCGCTCGCACCGGGCATGGGGGACGTACGGGGCACGGCGACCTCGCCGTAGAAGGCGCGGTACCGCGCGGCCACCTCCGTGACGTCCTCGGGCGGGAACCAGTAGGCGAGTTCGGTCTCCAGCGGCGGGCCGAGGCGCGAGGTCACGGCGGCCGTGTCGATGGGCACCCCGGTCTCCGCCGACAGCCTCTCGAAGGCCGCGGCGATCCCCGTACGGGTGTCGGCAAGGGTCATGTCCAGATCGAATCCCACAGCGAGCACGCGCCTTAGGGTACGTACCATGCCGAGACACGCGTGCCCGCGCCCTCCCGGTAGTGGCGATGCGACGGGATCCGAGTGGGAGGGCGCGGAGTCTGCGCGAAATCTGGATCTATTGATCTGGTCACCGGCCGGGCTCGCATTAATTACAAGCCCGTAACTGCGGTTACGTGATGCGGATATACCCAGTGGCCGTCCCCCGAACCACACATACGGCAACCCGATCCCGAGAGTAAGAAAATAAAATGGCGAGATGGCGCAGTAAGTCGGGAAATGTCGCTCAGGATTCCGGCCGAGACGAGTCCTCCGCCGACCGGACCGTTCCGCAGGCCGGACGACACCGGCCGAACGGTGATCCGCTCCGAAGCGGCCTGGCCAGAGCCGCAGGCGTCGCGGCCACCGTGGTCGCGGTCGCCGCGACGGTCGTCGCGGTGGTGTTGGCCCTGCACATCGCCTTCGTCGTGTTCTCCGCCAATCCCGGCAACCCGATCGTCCGTACGGTGAACGAGCGGGCGCAGGGATTCGCGTGGGAGTTCCGGGACATGTTCACACCCAAGGACGAACGCGTGGCGGTGCTCGTCAACTACGGGATCGCCGCCGTCGTGTACCTCATCGCCGGAAGGGTGGTCGCCGGGCTGATCCGGCGGATTCGCTGACCGTCGCCTCCGTACGCGCACTGTCACGCCCTGTGAGATGACGAATCCGTACGACATCGGCCGACCGTTCCATGGCTTACGCTCTTTCTCGGAGGAGCACACGAAAATGCAAAGATCTACCCGAGAACGGATCGTCGCCGAGGCGCTCCGGCTGTTCGCCGAGCGGGGCTACGCCGCGACATCCGTCGCGGAGATCGAGGCCGCGGCGGGCCTGTCCCCAGGTGCCGGTGGGCTCTACCGCCACTTCCGCTCCAAGGAGGAGGTCCTGGCCGCCGCGGTGCGCGAGCACATCGCCCGCACCTCCGAGCAGATCGCCGCGATCTTCGAGCGGTCGGTCGACATCCACGACCAGCCGCTGGCCGACCGGCTGAGCGCGGCCGCGTCGGCGGGCCTGGCCAAGATGCGGGAAGAGGCCGACCTCATCCGGGTCCTCTTCCGCGACCTGGACAAGTTCCCCAACCTCGTCGCCGAGATGCGCGAGGGCATCGCCAACCCTCTCTACGACCTGTTCGGCAAGTGGCTGGCCGGCCAGCCGGAAATGGCCGGAATCGACGAGGACTGGGACGCCGTCGCCCTCACCCTCGGCGGGGCGATCGTCAACTACTGGCTCGCCCAGGACGCCCTGTACGCGGCGCCCAACCGCATCGACGAAGCACGCTTCATCAACGGCTGGTCCCGCCTCGCCATGGGCCTGGTCGGCACGGCCGCCGAAGCCGTCCAGTAACGCCAGACGACCGGTCCCGCGAGGCGACCGGCGACGGCCGAACCCGACTGGGCGGACCGGAGCCGCCTCGATAGGGCGGACCAGGACCGCCTCGGGTCGACTGGATCAGGTCGGGCGACCACACCCGGATCGGACGGACCGGTGCCACCTCCGGTCGGGCGAGCCGGATCAGGCCAGGCCGGACCTGGCCATGCCGGGCCAGGCCGGACCGGATCGGTCGGGTCGGGCCGGGCCGGATCGGTCGGGCCGGATCGGTCGGGCCGGGGCCGGCTGAGCGGACGAGCCGGCCCAGTAGCGCCGACGCGGCCGTGATGCCGGCCGCCGCGGCCACCACGAGCACCCCGATGTCGAGAGGGACGTGCCCCGGTGTGCCGATCAGCAGGGCGCGCAGGGCGTCGACCTCGTAGCTCAGCGGGTTGACGTGGCTGATGGCGCGCAGCCAGCCCGGCATGATGCTCACCGGGTACAGCGCGTTCGACCCGAAGAACAACGGCATCGTGATCGCCTGCCCGATGCCCATCAGCCGGTCCCGGGACATGGCGAGACCGGCGATGGTCATCGACAGGCACGAGAAGAACGCGGTGCCGAGCATCACGACCACCACGACCCCGAGCCAGCGCACGGGGTTGACGGTCAGCGCCACGCCGAGCAGCGCGGACAGCACCATGATGGCCACGGCCTGGGCCAGGGAGCGCACTCCCGCGGCGAACGCCTTTCCGGTGACCAGCGCCGCCCGCGGGGTCGGCGTGACGAGCAGCTTGGCCAGCACGCCCGCGTCGCGTTCCCAGATGATCTGGATGCCGTAGAAGATCGCGATGAAGAGGGCGGACTGAGCGAGGATGCCCGGCGCCAGGTAGTCCAGGTACGGCACCTGCCCGGTGGGGATGGCCCGGATCCGGGAGAACGTCTCCCCGAAGATCAGCAGCCACAGCGCGGGCTGGATCGCGCGGGTGTAGAGCTCCGTACGGTCGTGCCGCATCTTCTGCAGCTCGACGATGCACATCGCGGTCACCCGCGCGAGCGGCAGGCGCCAGGCGGCCCGGCGGGCCGGCGGCTCGTCCAAGCCGACCGGCGGCCTGGACGTCGCGGACTCAGCGGACCCGACGGGCGGTCCCGAGTTCGCGGACCCAGCGGGGTCGACCGGCGGCCGAGAGATCCCAGACTCAACCGAGCCGACGGACGGTCTCGACGTCGCCGACCCAGCGGAGTCGACCGACGGTCGGGAAACAGGCTCAGCCGAGACGGCCGGCGGCCGGGAGGCAGACTCAGTCGAACCGACCGACGGCCCAGAGGGAACCGGCTCAGCCGAACCGACCTGTGGCCCCGCTGCAGACTCAGCCGAACCGGCGGACGGTCCCGAGGGCACAGGCTCAGCCGAGACGGCCGGCGGTCCCGAGGGCACAGGCTCGGCCGCAGCGATCGGGGGCCCCGAGGTCGCGGACTCAGCCGAGACGGCCGGCGGTGCGCCGGGTGCGGCGCGCGTCGCGGAATCCGTGTCCCGGCTCGTCGAGCCGGTCTCCGGTGTAGGCACGGAACACCTCCTCGAGGGTGGCGCCGGGTTCCAGCCCGGACTTGAGTTCGGTCGGGGTGCCGAGGGCCTGGATCCGGCCTCGGTGCATGAGCGCGATCCGGCCGCAGTGCTGGTCGGCCTCGTCCATGTAGTGGGTGGTCACCAGGACGGTCATCCCGGTGGCGTGCCGGACCTCCTGGATGCGCTCCCAGACCCCGTCGCGCGCGACCGGGTCCAGGCCGATGGTCGGCTCGTCGAGGATGAGCAGGCGCGGGGCGCTGACGAGGGCCTGAGCGAGTTCGAGCCGCCGGATCATTCCGCCGGAGTACGTCTGCGCGCGCCGGTCGGCCGCGTCCGCGAGCCCGACCGCGGACAGGACATCCTCGACCCGTTCCCGGCGATGGCGGCGCGGCACGTCGAACAGCCGGGCGAAGAGTTCGACGTTCTCCCGGCCGGTCAGTGCGGCGTCCGCGGACAGTTGCTGGGGCAGGTAACCGATCGCCCGGCGTACGGCCATCCGGTGGCGTGCCACGTCGAGCCCGAACACCTCCACCATGCCGGGCGTGGCGGGCAGCAGCGTGGTGATCAGCCGGATGGTCGTGGTCTTGCCCGCCCCGTTCGGGCCGAGCAGGCCGAAGACCTCCCCCTCGGCCACCTCCAGGTCGACGCCGTCGACCGCGACGTTGCCGCCGAAGGCGTGCCGCAGCCCCCGGCACACCACCGCGGGCCGGTCCGCCGGTTCGCTCTCGTCGCTCATGAGTCACCCCCGTCGGAAGACGCGTGCGCGGATGGCGCCGCCGGGCGACCGACGGCGTCTGAAACGGCCTGCCGGCCCGCTGTACCGCCTGACACGGCCGAGCGGCCGGCCTCATCGTCCGGCGGCTGCGCCGATGTCGCCGCAGGGCCACCGGTACCGACCGACTCCAGGGACGGCCTGGCCAGGCGGTCGGTTTCGTCCACCGGTTCCGCCAGCCGGGCGAGGAGGCGGCGGAGGGCGGGCAGTGCTGCGGCGATCGACGCCCGGTCCTCGTCGGACAGTTCGTCGAGTCGTGCCCCGACGAGGTGGGCCCGGCGGTCCCGCCAGTCGGCGATGCGGCGGCGTGCCGCGGCCGTGAGTTCCAGCCGGGCGGCCCGCCGGTCGTCCGGGTCGGTCTCGCGGCGCAGCATTCCGGCCCGGATCAGCTGGTTGACCAGGGTGCTCACCGAGTTGTCGGCCAGCCGGAGCTCGCGCGCGGCCGCTGTCACGCTCACGCCGGGATGGCGGTCGACGACGAGCATCAGCTCGACCTGGGCCGGGCGCAGGTCCGGTGGTGGTGTCACGCCGCGCAGCCTGCGCCGTACGAGGCGGCGCATCGCCATGGTCACGTCCATGAGATCGCCGCCCAGCCGAACGCCATCCCTGCCCATAAGTCCGGATATTACCTCTTAAGCAGAGGTAATCATTTCCCCTGGGACAGGCGTGACCGCAGTGGCCAGTGAGGATTGGCGGCCGGGGAAGGGCTCTCCCTCCACTTCGCCACTCGTCACGCACGGTAAAGAAGGCGCTCCATAGTGTGGTCGGCCATCACGCGCGCCGAGGAGCCCACGCCGCAGTTCCGTCCCCCCGACGGCCCGCCCGCGCAGTCCGAATCGGAGTGCCATGTCCGTACGAGGGGAAGAACGGTGATCGCCACGGTGCGGGGGTTCATGTCCATGGGCCGCCCCGCCAAGGTGCTGCTGGTCAACGAGGGCGGTGAGACCGCCGGGCTTCTCATGCTCGCGCCGTACCTCGCCGACCACCTGACGCACCGGATCGGGCTGGCGGTCTGGCTCGTCGGCCTCCTCCTGGGGCTGCGTCACTTCAGCGAGGGCCTGTTCGCCGTCGGCGGCACGCTGGGCGACCGTGTCGGCTACAAGCCGGTCCTCGTGGTCGGGTGCGCGCTCGAGGCCCTGGGCTGCGCGCTGTTCGGCCTGTCCACGGCCGTGGCGTGGCTGATCGGGGCGGCGGTGTTCAGCGGGCTCGCCCGCGCGCTGTTCATCCCCGCCAGGCGCGCGTACCTCGCGCAGGTGGAAGGCGACCGCAAGGTCGAGGCGTTCGCCCTGGCGAGCGTCTGCCGCCGGGTCGGGCTGCTCATCGGCCCGATCGCCGGAATCCTGCTGATCGACGCGGGGTTCGAAACGCTGTGCACGGCGGCGGCCGGGGTCTTCGTCGCTCTCACGCTTGTGCAGTGGTGGCTGCTGCCGCCCTGCGCCGGCGTCCACGCGGGCTCGGCGCGTCCGCTCTGGGCCGAGTGGCGGGAGGCGCTCGGCGACCGCGTGTTCCTCGCCTTCGCCGCGACGATGTTCGCGTCGTACTCGCTCGTCTACCAGCTCTCGTTCGGCCTGCCGATCGAGGTACGCCACGTGTCCGGAGGACGCGTCGGCATCACGGCGCTGTTCGTCCTGTCGGCCCTGCTCGGTCTCGCGGGACAGGTACGCCTCACGCTGTGGTGCGAGCGGCGCTGGACACCCGGCCAGGTCATGGTGCGCGGCCTGATCATCATGGGTGTCGCCTTCGTCCCGCTGATGTTGCCGCCCGCGCACGGCGGGCCGCTCGTCCGCCTGCTCCCCATCATGCTGTGCGCGGCGATCCTGACCGTCGGCACGATGATGGTCTTCCCATTCGAGATGGCCACCATCGCCGACCTCGCCGGCGACCGCGGGATCGGGACGTACTACAGCGTCAACAACCTGCTGTCCGGAGTCAGCGCCGTCTTCGGCAACCTGCTCAGCGCCGCCGCGATGGGTCTGTCGCGCGCCCTGAACGTGGCGGGCCTGCCGTGGCTCGTGCTGCTGGTCCTCGGCCTTTGCTCGGCGACCGCGCTGACCTTCGTGAACAGGAGCGGCCGGCTCCCCGCCGGCCGCCTGGCCGAGGCAGGGGCCGGGACCGCCCCCTGACGCTCTCGATCATGGTCGAGCCGACCGTGCGGGACCATCAGGTCGTCATCCGCGAATACCGTTGTCGTCGTGAGCACGGAGACCTACGCCGACTGGTTGCGGGCGCGCGACGACGACGGTCTGCGCGCCCTGTTCGCGGCTCGCCCCGAGTTGATCACTCCCGTGCCCGCCGACATGGGAGCGCTGGCCGCCCGGGCGTCCGCGGCATCCGCCGTGTCGCGGGCGCTCGACCGCCTCGACCGGCTCGCCCTGAACGTCTTCGAGGCGTTGCTGGTCCTCCCCACGCCCATCGCCTACGACGACCTCCTGACGGCCGTGCCGACTGCGGAGGCCGCAGAGGCCGACATCCGGATCCGGGAGACCGTGGACCGGCTGCGCACCCTGGCCCTGGTGTGGGGTGAGGACGAGGCCCTCCGGGTGGTCCCAGGCGGGCGGCAGGTCATTCCGCACCCGGCCGGACTCGGCCCGTCGCTCCGGGAGGCGTTCGCCTCCTATCCCTCCGAGCGGCTGGCGGAGCTGCTCGACGACCTCGGCCTGGAATCGGTCGACGACATCCCGGGCCGGATTGCCGCCTTGATCGAGGACGCGGGCCCGGAGGCGAGGGCCGCTCTCGACCGGCTCGCCTGGGGGCCGCCCGTCGGCCGGGTCGACGGCGCCCGCCGGCCCGTCAGCCTCGCCACGGCCGCCTCCCCCATCGAGCGCCTTCTCGCACGCGGCCTGCTGGCCGCGACCGACGACCGCACCGTGACGCTGCCCCGCGAGGTCGGGCTGCACCTGCGCGGCGGCCGCGTCTTCGCCGAGCTGCGGACGGCACCGCCGCCGCTCGACGGCACCGCCCGCCCGAAGTCGCTCGTCGAGCGTACGGCCGGCGGCCAGGCGTTCACGTTCGTGCGCACGATGGAGGACCTGCTCGACCACTGGGGCGTCGACCCGCCCGGCGTGCTGCGCGGCGGCGGGCTCGGCATCCGCGACCTGCGCGCCACCGCCACCCGGCTCGACGTGCCCGAGTGGACGGCCGCCCTGCTCATCGAGGTGGCGTACGCCGCCGGGCTCCTCGCCCGCGACGGCGACCACGACGGCCCGGCGGGCGCCGAGTGGCTGCCGACCCAGTCGTACGACCTGTGGCGGCTGCGGGACATCGAGCGCCGCTGGACCGACCTGGCCAATGCCTGGCTGCTGACCGACCGGGCAGCCGGCCTCGCGGGCGAGCGTGACGACCGCGACCGGCTCATCAACGCGCTTTCCGACGAGGCCGTACGGGTGAGCGCCCCGCAGGTGCGGCGCTCGGTGCTCGGTGCGCTCGGTGACGCCGAGCGGGGGACCGCGCCCAGGGCAGAGGACGTCTTCGCCTACCTCACGTGGCAGCAGCCACGCCGTGGCGGCACCCTGCGCGAGCGCCTCGTCGGCTGGACCCTTCGCGAGGCCGAGGTGCTCGGCGTCACCGGCCTCGGCGCCCTTTCCGGCCACGCCCGGGCGCTCCTGGCAGGCGGCGACGCGGCCAAGGCGCTCGCCGCCGTGCTGCCCGAGCCGGTCGACCACGTGCTCATCCAGGCCGACCTGACGGCGGTCGCCCCGGGCCCGCTCGTCAGCGACCTGGCCCGCGAGCTCGCGCTCGCCGCCGACGTCGAGTCCACCGGCGGCGCCACCGTCTACCGCTTCACCCCGGAGTCGGTACGCCGGGCCCTCGACGCGGGTCGCGGCGCGGCCGAGCTGATCGACCTGCTCAAACGGCATTCGACCACCGACCTACCGCAGCCGCTGACCTACCTCATCGAGGACGTCGCCCGCCGGCACGGCCGGCTGCGGGTCGGCGTCGCCTCGGCGTACGTCCGCTGCGACGACCCTGCCGTGCTCGACGAGATCCTCGCCGACCGGCGCTCGGACCAGCTGCGGCTCCACCGGCTCGCGCCGACGGTCCTGGCCTCCCGGATCTCCCGCGGTGAGCTGCTGGAGTCCCTGCGCGCGCTGGGGTACGCGCCGGTGGCCGAGTCGCCGGAGGGCTCCGTCGTCGTCACCCGTCTCGACGCACGCCGGGCCGAGACCACACACGGCACGTACGAACCCGCGCACCACTCCCAGGTCGCCGTGGCCGGCCCGGACCCGTCGGTCGTGACGGCGGCCGTCCGCGCGCTCCGGGCGGGCGAGAGCGCCGCCCGGGCCACCGTCCCGAGCGGTTCGCCGCCGCGCTCCCCTGCCATGGCCATGGTCAAGCAGCTCCGGCAGGCGGCCGACCGGGGCTCCCGCGTGTGGATCGGCTACCTCGACCAGCAGGGGCAGGCGTCCAGCCGCATCATCGAGCCGGCCCGCGTGGAGGGCGGGTTCCTCACCGCGTACGACGCGACGCGCGCCGCCGTACAGCGCTTCGCCCTGCACCGCATCACCGGCGTCGCCGAGGTCGACGGCCCCTCCTGACCCACAACACCGACGTCGCCGAGCCCGGCAGCTCGTCCTGCTCCACATCACCGGCCGCGCAGACGTCAATAGCCCGCTTTGGCCCGCAGCACCCGCCGCACAGACGTCGACAGCTCGCCCTGACCCGCATGCCCAGGTCAACGGCTCATTCCACTCTCAAACCCGGCCGCCGTGGCCGTTTTCGGCCACTCGCATTCAGTGCTGATATTCCATGATCAATCCGCGAATGTCACCGAACGCACACGAATGTAACTCTTTTGCACTTGCGACCCACCTGTCACAGCAGGCAGGGTTCGCAGCGGTCGGCCGACCGTAATGCCCATAGTCATCTCTCCACAACGGGAGTTCAGATGCGCATTACCGTAAAGACCCTGGCAGCGACGACGATAACGGCCGGCCTCACCCTGACCGGAATGGCGACCGCACACGCCACCGTCGCCGCCCCGGCCGCCGCGAAAGCACCGGCCGCCGTGAAGGCCACGGACGTCACGGCCCAGGCGTGCAAGGGCAACCCCCGCAGCAACCTGCACTTGACCCGAGCGCAGATCAAGACCCGCGCCCACAGCTGGTTCGGCAAGGTCCCGTACAACCAGAAGCATTACTACTGCAACAGTTACGGCCGTTACCGAGAGGACTGCTCCGGCTACGTCTCAATGGCCTGGGGGCTGCACACGTCCCAATGGACCGGCAGCCTCCTCAGCTACTCCCACGCCATCTCCAAGAAGTCGCTCAGGTACGGTGACGTGCTGACCCGCAACCCCAAGAGCACGTCGAAGGGCCACGTCGCGATCTTCATGAAATGGGCGAGCGGGGGCCGTGCGGTCGTGTGGGACGAGGCCAACCCCAGCGTCAAGACGGGCCAGCGCACCTGGTCGAAGTCCTACACGGCCAGCTTCTCGGCGCGCCGTTATAACAACGTCCGCTAGCGCACCTGGGACACGCTGATGCCGGAATCCATCAGCTCACCGCGCCGAAATTGGTCGAGGGGCCGTCGGCCCCCGAATACGGCCCCTCGACCCTTTCCATTTCACGGCCGCATCGTCGCGAGGAAGCACGATTCGAAGCGCGCGGCGGATCAGGCTCCGCGCTTGCCGAAATCGGCGCTGGACCAGTGCGCGGGACGCATCCGGACCAGCGTGAGGCCCTCTCCGCTGGTGCTCTGGAGATACCGCTCGCCGAGTTCCGGCCCCAGATAACGGTGGGCCAGCGCGGCGCGTTCGGCCTCCCCGGCCGGTTCGTCGACGGCGGTGACGGGCCCCTCCACGGTGACGTACCGGTAGGGCGGGTCGTCGTTGTGCACGCACAGCGTGACCCGGCCGGCCTCCCGGATCAGCTCGGCCTTGCGGCTCTTCGCGCCGGTGATGAAGTACAGCTCCCCACCGGGCTCGTAGGCGTACCACATCGGCACGGTCACCGGTGCCCGGTCTCCGCCGCTCTCGGTCACACTCAGCACACCGAGCCGTACTCCCGCGAGGAACGCCTCGCGCTCCCCCACACTCATCACCTGCGTCACGCCGTGATGCGTAACCGGGCCGCGCCCATCGCCAACCCGTAGGGCGGCAAAGAGTCAGCGCGGGTCGGCGCCGCCCGCGTACCGGCCCGGCGTGACGCCGAAGGCGTGGCGGAACGACTCGATGTACGCGCTGGGGCTGCGGAAGCCGCTGGCGGCCGCGACGGTGGTGACCGACGCTCCGGTGGCGAGCAGTGTGAGGGAGTGGTGCAGCCGCAGCTGGGTGCGCCACTGCGGGAAGGTCATCCCCGTCTGTTCGCGGAAGAGCCGGCTGAGCGTGCGTTCGCCCGCGCCGACGGCCCGCCCGAGTTCGGCGAGGGAGCGCTGGTCGGTGGGGTCGGCGGTCAGGATGTCCGCCACGTCGCGGAGCCGGGGGTCGGCCGGTGTCGGCAGGCACAGCGGGAGTGCCTCGACCCGGCGCAGCTGGTCGAGGGCGACCGCCTCGAGGTTGCGCCGCTGGCGGGTGGTCAGTTCGTCGTCGTCGCTGAGCGCGATGATCACCTCGCGCATCAGCGGAGTCACCGCCAGGACGGTCGGCACGTCGAGCCCGAGCGGGTTGACCCGCGCGTCGAAGACGAGGGTCCGCATCTGCGTGGGACCGTACGCCTGGTGGGCGTGGGCCACGGCGGCGGGGATCCACACGGCGCGGTGCGGGGGGACGACCCATGAGCCCGCGCTCGTGGAGACCTGCAGCACGCCCCGGCTCGGATGGACGAGCTGGTGCCGGGCGTGGTCGTGCCAGTCGATCCAGGCGCCGTGCTGCAACGACTTGCGCGTCGGGCCGGTGAGATGTTGGCGGGTTACCGACATTTGTTGGCAGAGTACCGGAAGCCCGCTCCCCGTACCGGCCCCGATGCTGAGCCCATGTGTCACTCAGGACCTCGATCATGACCACCGAAGGGACCCGTGTCGGCGACGGAGCGCCCCGTACGGAGATGCCGAAGCCGTCCGTGCCGTCCTCGGCGTTGCGGCGGATGTGGGTGTGGGCGGTCGCGCACGCGGTCGACGACCTGTATCAGGGCCTGGTCCCCGCGAGCGTGCCGTACTTCGTGCTGGACCGGCACTACGGCTACGTGGCCGCCTCCGGGCTGACCCTCGCCGCCACGCTGGGCAGTTCGGTGCCCCAGCCGTTCATCGGCGTCGCGGTGGACCGGAGGGGGCTCGGCCGGCTGGCCGCCCTGGGCGTGGCGGTCGCCGGGCTCGGGTTCGGGCTGTCCGGCCTGGTGAGCTCCTACGCCCTCGTCTGGAGCCTGATCCTGATCTCCGGGCTGGGCGTGGCGATGTTCCATCCGGCCGCCGGGAAGGGGGCCCGGGAGACGGCCGGCGACAGCACCACCGCGATGAGCCTGTTCGCCGCGGGCGGCAGCGTCGGATTCTTCCTCGCTCCGGTCCTGGCGACGCCCGCGCTGGTGTCGATGGGCGTCGGGGCGAGCGCGCTCTTCATCCCGCCCGCCCTGCTGATCGCCTTCGTCCTCCTCCGGCACGGACGGCGAACGGCCGGGACCGCGTCCGCCGCGGCGCGGACGGGAACGGACCGCTGGCCGCCGTTCCTCGTGCTGACCGGCATCGAGATCGTACGGTCCGTGGCCTTCTTCGGTGTCAACACCTTCATTGAGCTGTACTGGATCCGGCACCTGCACTCCTCGCGCGAGGTCGCGGGCGCCGCGCTGGCCTGCTTCCTCGTCGGGGGCGTCGCTGGCACCCTGCTCGGCGGCCGCGTCGCCGACCGGATCGGACTGGTCCGCACCGTGCAGATCGGCGGCGCGCTGGCGATCCCCGCGCTGGTCGGGCTCCGGCTGGCCCCGGGCCCGGTCGTTCCGCTGCTGTTCGCCGTGTTCAGCGGCATCGCGTTGAACATCCCGTTCGCGGTGCTCGTCAAGCTCGGCCAGGACTACCTGCCGACGCGGCCGGGCACGGCGGCCGGGGTCACGCTGGGCCTGGGAGTCAGCGTCGGCGGGCTGATCTCCCCGGTGTTCGGCCTCATCGCCGAGGCGTACGGCCCGCAGGGCGTCTTCCTGAGCCTGGGCGCGGTCCCCGTCGCCGCCCTCGTACTGGGCCTGTTCCTCGTCGAACCGGAAGGTCCTTCGGACAATCGACTTTCGGGACGGCAAGATGGAACCAAACGGTGATCGGATGAGTCGTACTTATCCGTCATGCTTGGCGTGCCTTTTACATCCTTGGAATGTCGACCTGGGGGCTCACCGTGACATGGCAGGACCCGTATGGGCAGTACGGTCAACAGGGCCAGAACCCGTACGGGCAGGACTCCTATGGCCAGCAGGGCTGGCAGAACACCCAACCCGGCTGGCAGGACCCGTACGCCCAGCAGAACACCTACGGGCAGCAGCAGGGTTACGGCTACTACGGGCCACCGGGCGCACCGGCCCGCGGCTCCAACGGCAGTACGGTCGGGGCCCTCGTCGCCAACATCGTCGCCGCTCTGCTCTGCTGCGGCGGAATCGCCTGGCTGCCCGGCATCATCCTCGCCGCGATGGCGATGAACCGGAACAACAGCGACCCGGAGTCCGCCAAGCAGCTGACCCTGTGGTCGTGGGTCTGCGTCGTCCTCAACGTGGTGCTGGCCATCGTCCTGTTCGTGGTGCTGTACAGCATCGGCACGTTCGCCGATCACACGTCGAACACCAGCGGTACGTACTGACCGAACCCGCGCGGGAAGCCTTTCGGGGGCTCCGACTGTTGGACACTGAGGTTCCACCCCAGAAAGGCATCCCGTGACCGACGGCCCGCTCATCGTCCAGTCCGACAAGACCCTGCTGCTCGAGGTCGACCACGACCTGGCGAACGAATGCCGCAAGGCCATCGCGCCGTTCGCCGAACTGGAGCGCGCGCCCGAGCACATCCACACGTACCGGATCACCCCGCTCGCGCTGTGGAACGCCCGTGCCGCGGGCCACGACGCCGAGCAGGTGATCGACGCGCTCATCACGTACGCGCGCTACCCCGTGCCGCACGCGCTGCTCGTCGACGTCACCGACACGATGGGCCGGTACGGCCGGCTGCGGCTGGAGAAACACCCGACGTACGGGCTGGTGCTGGCGTCGTCGGACCGCGCCGTGCTCGAAGAGGTGCTGCGGGCCAAGAAGCTCAAGGCGATGTTCGGTCAGCGCGTCGACGACGACACCGTGGCCGTGCACCCCAGCGAGCGGGGCACGCTCAAGCAGGCCCTGCTCAAGCTGGGCTGGCCGGCCGAGGACCTGGCCGGGTACGTCGACGGCGAGGCCCACCCGATCAGCCTGCAGGAGAACGGCTGGGAGCTGCGGTCGTACCAGCGTGACGCCGCGGAGTCGTTCTGGCACGGCGGCTCGGGCGTCGTCGTGCTGCCCTGCGGTGCGGGCAAGACGATCGTGGGCGCCGCCGCGATGGCCCACGCGTCCGCCACCACGCTGATCCTCGTCACCAACACCGTCTCGGCGCACCAGTGGAAGCAGGAGCTGCTGCGCCGCACCTCGCTGACCGAGGAGGAGATCGGGGAGTACACCGGCACCAAGAAGGAGATCCGCCCGGTCACGATCGCGACGTACCAGGTCATGACCACCCGCCGGAAGGGCGTCTACTCCCACCTGGAGCTGTTCGACGCACGCGACTGGGGCCTCGTCCTGTACGACGAGGTGCACCTGCTGCCCGCGCCGATCTTCCGGATGACCGCCGACCTGCAGACCCGCCGGCGGCTCGGCCTGACCGCGACTCTCGTCCGCGAGGACGGCCGCGAGGGCGACGTGTTCTCCCTCATCGGCCCGAAGCGGTACGACGCGCCATGGAAGGAGATGGAGGCCCAGGGCTGGATCGCCCCCGCCGACTGCGTCGAGGTCCGGGTGACGCTCACCGACTCCGAACGCCTCGCCTACGCCACCGCCGAGCAGGAGGAGCGCTACCGCTTCTGCTCCACGACGGCGACCAAGACCTCGGTCGTCGAGGCCCTCGTCGAGCGCCACCGGGGCGAGCAGCTGCTCGTCATCGGCCAGTACATCGACCAGCTCGACGAGCTCGGTGAGCGCCTCGACGCGCCGGTGATCAAGGGCGAGACGAAGATCAAGGAGCGGGAGCGGCTGTTCGACGCCTTCCGTAGCGGCGAGCTGTCCGTGCTGATCGTCTCGAAGGTCGCCAACTTCTCCATCGACCTGCCCGAGGCCTCGGTGGCGATCCAGGTCTCGGGGACGTTCGGGTCGCGGCAGGAGGAGGCACAGCGGCTCGGCCGCGTCCTGCGCCCGAAGGCTTCGGGCAAGGGCGCGCGGTTCTACTCGGTCGTCGCCCGCGACACCCTGGACCAGGACTACGCCGCCCACCGGCAGCGCTTCCTCGCCGAGCAGGGCTACGCCTACCGCATCGTCGACGCCGACGCCGTCTACTCCTCCGACGAGGAGATCTGAGTCAGTCGATCCGGAACACCGGAACGCTCGGCGCGACGGCCGCGAGCAGCTCGTCGTCGGCGTTCTTGATGTCCACGTCGAAGAACCGGGCGACCTCCCAGCCCCACCGCTTGAAGTAGTGGCGCAGCAGCACGGCCTTCTGGTCGTCCGGTAGCTCCGTGACGGTGAACGCCTCGGCCCGGCGGCCCAGGCGCAGCTCGCCCCCGCCGGCGACGCGGATGTTGCGCACCCACTGCGTGTGTCCGCGCGGGGCGACCAGGTAGCGCACGCCGTCGTGCGTCAGCAGGTTGACCGGAGTGGTGCGCCACTCCCCGCTGGTGCGGCCCCGCACGGCGAGGACCCGCGTCCCGAAGAGGCTGATCCCCTTCCGCGTCAGGAAGTGGACGAACTTGTTGAAGTAGATCTCGAACCCGGCGGCCTGGACGTGACGGGGCTCCGCGGCGGTGGTCATCTCGGCTCCTTTGTGAGCAGTGCTCTCACTTAAGAGCAGTGTGCACCGCGGTTGCCTGTGACGCAAGAGCACTGCTCTCGAATTTGTGCACCGATCTCATCCCTGTCAGACTGTGCCCATGAGCGCGAGTCGTACCGCCCGCGAGCGAGCGAGAGCCGAACTGACCCGGGAGATCAAGGACGAGGCGCGCCGCCAGTTGGCGGTCTCCGGCGCCCAAGGGCTGTCGCTACGCGCCGTGGCCCGCGAGCTCGGCATGGTCTCCTCGGCGCTGTACCGCTACTTCGCCAGCCGCGACGACCTGCTCACCGCACTGATCATCGACGCATACTCGGCACTCGCCGACGAGGTGGAGGCCGCCGACCGGGCCGCGACCGGCCCTCGGGCCCGCTGGCAGGCGATCTGCCGGGCCGTACGCGCCTGGGCGACCGCGCATCCCCACGAGTACGCACTGGTCTACGGCTCCCCGGTGCCGGGATACCAGGCCCCCGAGACGACGATCGACTCCGCGTCCCGCATACCCATCGCCATCATGTCGATCATCCGCGACGCCCACGAGGCCGGCGCCCTGACCGGCCCGAGCGACGAGGACGCGATGCCGCCGGCCCTCACCGAGCAGACCGCCCGCATCGCCGCGTTCATCGGACCGGACATCCCCGGCCACCTGATCGTTCGAGGCGCCGTCGCCTGGACCCAGCTGTTCGGCATGGTCACCTTCGAACTGTTCGGCCAGTACGCCAACACCCTCGACCCCGCCGACGCGTTCTTCGACCACACCGTCGACCGCATAGCCGACCTACTCGGCCTTCCGTAACGGTGCGCCTACCAGTCGAAGACACGCTCGATGACGGCAGCGGTCCCGGCGGGGCCGGCGCGGAAGCAGGCAGGGCTCATCGCACGGACCCGACCGCCTTGGACGAACACGCTGACCGGACGCATATTGACCATGACCTCGCCAGGCTGTCCATCGAAGCTCCAACCTCGATCGAACACCCAGCGAGGCCACGATCAACGCCCCCGCCGAACGGCTACGACCGGGTCACGCGCACGGCTTCCGGATACGCACTCAGTGCGCTAGGGCATCGAGACGGACGGGCTGTTTGCGCTGACCCATTGGTTTGCGTCATTGGCCAGAATGCCGTTGGTGTAGAAGTCCCCGAGGTACTCGGTCCGTAGATACCCCTCGTGGGAGCCGTTCGTGCACGGGGCTGTCGTGTCGGACTGAACCTCGTTCCAGCCATTCATGAGCCGAATCCGGGCGTAGCAGCCGGGGCCCTTATTACCGGTGATTCCGATCCATACATTCGGAATTACGTTGACTCCGGAGGCCGATACGCAGGCGCTGATCCAACCAAAGTTGGTGTACGCCTTCGAGCTGCAGCCACCGCCTGCGGCGAAGGGACGTTCGGCCGCCTTCCCGGTGAGGACGTGCACGACGATCCGATGTCCGGACGTTGCCGCGGATGCGGGCGCGGACGCGGACGCGGACGCGGCAACCATGGCGGCCAGAGCCGTTCCGGTCAGTACGCCGGCCGTGGCCGACAGTGAGAGTTTCATGGCTCGATCCTTTTATTACGCATCGGTCGTCAGATCAGAAGGTGATCCAGATGTTCTGTACGCCGACGACGCCACATCCGAGCGCCAGTTCGCTTGTCCCGTTCACGGTGTTTGTCGACGCGGTGCGCTCCGGAAATCCGAAGGGATTGCAGGTGACGTGCAGGGTCCAGAAGCCGGTCCCGGTGCACTGACCGTGACCCCGATTGTCGTCGCCGTACCAGGTATGGCAGCTGAGCGAGTTCGGCGCTACGGACTTGGCGGAGGCGGCCTGCGCCGAGACGGCGCCGGCGAAGCCGACCGCGGCCACCGTGGCCATCAGCACTGCGGACCTGCGGATGACACTGCGTGCACTGTGCATGTTGACTCCCCTTTCTCGTGCAGGCTCACGCTATTGGAGCGCCCTGAGAATCGACCATGGGCCAAAAGGCGAATTCAGCAGCTCCCGACAAAGCACGAGGCCGGCACCCACCCACGTCGGTATAGACCCGCCGGCTTTGGGCCGAGATGACACAGCGCGGCGCTGAGCGTCTGAAGGGTTCGATGCGCGGCCACGATTCCGGACGGTAGCCGGGCCGATCCGAACTGAAACAATGACCGACATGTCAATGGTCCGAAGGTGGAACCGGCGTCCGATCCGGCAGCCGACCCCAACCCGAAGGTGCCAGGTGAGCCGCTCGGTCACGCGTGGGTCTACGTTGTCGCGCATGGCCGATACCGGCACTTATGTCGTCGACGGACGAATGGCACAATATGGCCATGGCGCCTGCTATTCGTCCGCTGGCCGCAGCGACCCTGACCGCGCGAGACCTTGATCGCGTGCTACGGCTCTTGGAAGACTGCGAACAAGCGACCACCCTCGCGGAATTTCGGATCGCCACGCTGGAAGGTCTGGCACGCCACCTGGGCTACCGTAACGCCACGTTTTTTGTTGGACCGAACCTACCGCAGTGCTTCGCCGACCCGTCGGGGATGGCATACGGCAGAGCGACGCGCCTGCTGAACCAGTACCAGGAACACTACTGGCGCAATGACATCTTTTCTCAGCCGCAGGCACTCGTGAAGCTACGGGAACAATCCGTGGTCATCTTGGATGACCTCCCGGTCCCGAGCCGGGCGCCGGTGCAGCACTACCTCGACGATTTCCTCATGAGCAACGGCATCCGCGCCAAATTGGTGACGCGGCTGGCAACCCCTCCTGATGCGACGGCGCTGATGGGCCTGATCGACGCCGAATCCGGAGCATTCGGCCCACGCGACCTCGCGCTGGCCGGTCTACTGGCCCGCCACCTGGGAAACCTTCTTCGTCACTACACCCAAGCGATGCCGGTCTCGCTGGGCGACAGCGGGCTATCCCCCCGGGAGACCGAGGTCGTGCGGCTGGTCGCCGAAGGCTTCAGCAACCAGCAGATAGCCGCTGCCCTCTTCATCACCACCAGCACGGTCAAGAAGCACCTTACGAGCGCGATGCGGGCCAGTGGATGCAGCAACCGCACCGAGCTCGCATTGACCTGGAAGCACTGCGGACCGCACACCGCATAGACCCTCCACTCGGCCCCGCGCATCGGTACGGAGATCCAGGGTTTCCGGCTATGAGCCGACCAGGTCGGGCGAGGCGGGCGTGGCCTCCTCGATCGGCTGTTCCGCGGGCGGCGTCTCGGAATCGTGGCCGTGCTCGTGGACGGCGACTCCGAGCATCACGGCGGTCAGGCCCGCGATGTCGAGGAGCGAGGGCGACTGCCGGAGCACCACCACGCCGACCACCATGGCCGTCGCGGGCAACAGCGCGAGCAGGAGAGCGTACGTCGACCGCGCCATCCGGGCCATCGCCAGCTGGTCACAGACGTACGGCAGGACCGAGGCGACGCCCACGCCGAAGGCGGCGGCGAGAGGACGCGGGCCAGCGAGCGCCGGCAGGACGTCCCGTACGGCGAAAGGCGCGGTGACCACGCAGGCGACCAGCATCGCCGCCGCCAGCCCGTCGATGCCGCCGAGCCGCCCGGGCAGCCGCCGTGCGGCCCGGTGGGCGACCACGATGTAGAGCGCGAACGTCAGCGCGTCGACGAAGGCGAAGAGGAACCCGAGCGGTTCCCCGGTCAGCCGGGCGTCGGTCAGCACCACGACGCCCGCGGTGGCGGCGAGCACGGCGGCGATGTTCCGCGGTGTGCGGGCACCGAACGTCGCCAGGACGATCACCGGGAGGAACTCGATCGCGGCCACGGTGCCCAGCGGCAGGATGGCGATCGCCTGGTAGAAGGCGAGATTGAGCAGACCGAGGACGGCGCCCCACGCCACGATCACGCGGCGTCCGGCCGGGCCGGCGGCCCGCAGAGTCCGCCACGGGCGCCGCCACACGGCGAGCACGAGAGCACCGCTCCAGATACGGAGCGCCCCGGTGCCGGTCGGGGCCAGCCGCGCGAACATCACCACCGTGAACGCCGGACCGAGGTAGCTGGACAGCGCCGAGCCGACGAAGTACGACCACGAGACGGCCTTCCGCATGATCACGAGAGGGATTCTCGATGATCATGCGGTCAACGGGTGGGCCGGATTCAGGATTTCAAACGGTCCGCCGACTTGCGGTTACTTCTTGTTCTCTCTCAGGACCACGTCGATGGTGATGGCCGTGGAGATGACGAGGCTGCGGAGCGGGTCGGGCAGCTGGTACGGGATCTGGACGGCGTAGCGGTCGGCCGTCGTGAACCACGCGGCGGCGAGGCCCTCCCACTGCTTGTTGACCTGGGCGATCTCGACGCCCTGCCAGTCGGTGACCCTGAAGTCCCAGGCGAAGAAGTCACCGCGGATCTCCCCGAGCTGACGGTCCTGCGGGTCCAGCATCGTGAAGCGCGGCTTGAGCCCGAAATGGCACTGGATGGCGCCGATCGGCTGGCCGTTCGGCCAGGTGATCTGGACCTTCGGCGTCGCCAGGGCGAACGGCTTGTCGATGATCAGCATCGGCACGCCGTCAGGACGCATCACGTGCAGGGTGTGCCGCGTGTTGTTCGAAAGATCCGAGAACATGAAGCGCATCGCCTTCTTGCCCCCGGACAGGTTCGGCTCGCCGACGATCGCGACCGGTTGGCCCTGGGCGTTGAAGACGGTGTACTTCGACTCGACCGCGAACACCTTTTTGGGCTGCTCGACGAGTAGAACAGGGGAGTTGAAGAGATCCACGGGCAGAAGCTTACGATTTTTACGTTACCTACGCTTACGTATGGCCGGCTCCGCTGATCACCAGGTCGAAAATCGCCGAAGCCGACGCGGCCGGGGCCGGAACACCGAGGGCGATCGGCCGGTACAGCGCCGGTCCGACGACGGCGTCCATCAGCAGCTCCGGGTCCACATCGCCGCGTAGTCTCCCCTGGTCGACCGCCCGATGGATGAGCGTCCGCGCGTGGTCCCGCAGCGGGTGGACGAAGCGCCGCCGGTACTCCTCCGCGAGCGCACGATCCGCGATGAGCTCGGCGGAGAGGGCCGGGAGCGCCCGCCCGGCGACGGTCTCGGCGAGCCGCTCGTACGTCACCTCGAGCAGTCGCCGCAGATCCTCGAGGGGGTCGCCGGTCTCCTCGACCGACCTGTCTCCGAGCTGCACGGCGACGGCGTCGAGGACCATCTCGCCCTTCGACGGCCACCGACGGTAGATCGTCGTCTTGGCCACTCCGGCTCGCCGCGCGACGTCGTCGACACGGAGGGCGGGGTAGCCGCCCTCGGCCAGGAGTTCCAGCGTCGCCGACAGGATCGCGCGGTCACGAGCCGCGTCCCGCGGCCTTCCGATACTCACAGTTGCGTATTATGCCGAACGCTATTTACGCTACTCGCAGTTTCGTTAAGGAGATGATCATGGCTGGATGGAAGCGGTGGTCCTGGGCGCTCGCGGGCGCGTTCGCGCTGCACAACACCGAGGAGGCGCTCACCATGCGCCGCCTTCCGAGCCTCGCGGGCCGGTTCGACCAGGCCGGCCGCTCGACCAGGGCGCCCTCAACGGGCTCATGGCGGTGATCTCCGGGCTCGGCCTGGCGGCGGTCGCCGTCGGCACGACGGGCCGACCGGCCGCCTGGAAGCCGTACCTGCCCGCGGGCATGGCCGGGGTGATGCTGCTCAACGTGGCACTCCCCCACGTACCCGCCGCCGTCGTCGCACGCGGCTACGCACCCGGCCTCGTCACCGCCGTGAGCCTCAACCTGCCGATCGGCGTCGCGGTGCTGCGGAGCACCGTACGAGAGGGCGCGGTCTCCCGACGCGGCCTGCGCCGTACGGTGCCGGCCGCGCTCGGCATCCTCGCCTGCGCTCCCCTCGCCGTCGCCACCGCCCGCGCGGCCTCCGGCCGAGGCGACGGCTGACGCTCCGGATGGACTCGCAATTCCGGGCCACGACGCTACGGTGCTGGATCACAGACTCGCGAGCTTGGCGGCCAACTTTGGGGTCGGAGCGTCGGTACCAGGCCGCCAGGCGTAGCCATCCACCTCTTCGGCCTGAAGTACGACCTTCGGGTCCTCCACCCGGAGCAGCCAGCGAAAATCCGCATGCCAGTGCGTAGGCTCGCCCTTGGCCGGATTGGCCGGAATGGTGTGGAGGTCGATATCGATCGGGATGACGTCATGGCCGGACTGAGCGACCGCGTCATGCCAGGAGATGCCCGTCTCCTCTTCTAGTTCCCGTAGAGCCGCACCCAGCAGGTTAAGATCCCCCGGCTCCAGATGACCTCCGGGTAGCAGCCACCGGCCGAGTGCCTTGTGCTGGATCAACAGCAGGCGACGGTCCTGGTCGATGACGACGGCTCCGCACGTGACATGCCCGCCATCGAACTCCTTGCGAGAGGGCAGTTCGGCTCCGGTCTTCAACGCCTCGGACAGGGGTCGAAGATGGTCGGCCTCGTCGGGGTGGCGGTCTAGGTAGCGGGCCAGGGTGGAACGGATCTCCTCGGTGCCGATACTCATGACGTCCCATCGAAGTAGCGCAGCCAGGTCGCCGCGATCAGGCTGCGTTCGGTCGCGTCCAGTTCATGAAGTCCGGGTTCGTGGCCGGCAGCAGCCAACGACCCGAGCGCCGCCAGGATCTCGGCCTGAACAAGGAAGATGAAAGCACCCACGCTCGCGCCGTGAAGGAAGTTGACGGCATTCCCATCGGCCAGCACGTAGAAGTAGTGCCCGGTTCGGGCGTACCGGGTGATGTGCTCCTCGGTCGGGGTCCGCTCGTACAGCCCGTCGAGTGCGCCCAGCTCGAGCTCGTCATCGCTGCTGGTCACGCTGGCGATGTACGCACCGTTGGGAATCCTGGCGAAGTCGTCTTCGCGCAACGCCAGGTTCCCGGTGGCGCACACGATCACTCCGGCTCCTGCTATGGCCTGGGCCAGGGTAGAGGTGGTGCGGAACCCTTGAGAGAGGGCTTGTGTCCGCCGGATGGGGTCGGAGTCGTACACAGTGACGCCGACGTGCTTGGCGTGCAGCATCGCCGCCACCGACCGGCCCAGCTTGCCGAACCCGATGACCGCCGCCGGGCGGCCTTGCAGGATGTCGCCCCGCGCTCGGATCAGTGCCTCGGCGGAGAAGGTGACCGACTGTCCCACGAGGTAGTCCTCGGGGTCCTTGAGCGGCGAGCGGGCGACGCTGAACACCGGGCATGACAGCTTGTCCAGCGTCTCGTACCGCTGGTGTCCGTTCTCGGTGTCCTCCACCACTCCGATGACCTGGCCGGAGAAGTTGGCGCACACGTGCTCCAGGCCAGGCGCGAAGTACCCACCGACGTCAAGCAACACGATCCGCCGACCGGCCGCTCGCGACTCCAGATACTCCAGCGCACGCGTCGGATCGGCGAACGCCGCACGCTCCAGACCGTCCACCGGCAAGAGAGCCGTGACCTCCTCCAGCGCCTGCGCGTCGATCGACTTCGGCTTGGGCAGGACTGCGGCGATCTCGGCCAGCCGCCCGACCGCCCGCAGGAATGCGGGCCGTTCGCCAAGCAGATGCGTGATCACCAGCACGGACACCGGCTCGGGCATTCCGTATCGACTGGTGATCTTGCGGAAGAACGCGTCCACCCGCGACAGTTCGAAGTCCTCCAGCGCGGTCATGCGTTCCTCCGCCGCTTGTCCGATATCCCCACGGAGCTCTCCTTCTCGTCGGACGCCAAGACGAGACGACCCGAACGCTTCGGGGTGAGTGCCGGTCGCCACGCCGGTGGATACGGCCAGGTGGCCGCCGCCAGAACCGCACGGGTCAGTTCGTCGGCGTCCATGGCCTCGACCAGACGCCATCCCTGCGCGACCCGCACCATCGCCCACCAAGAGCGCGTACGGATGCCGAACCAGAACACCAGGCCGGGAAACCGCCGCCGAAGCACGATGACCGGGTCGGCCCTCGTCGTCCCGGCCGGGCCACCGGGCAGGTGGGTCGCGGCGGGAGCGTGCTCCCAGGCCTCATCGGTTCTCATGGCCGACGGCCGGATCCGGCGTCGCGGTTCTTGAGGTAGTCGGCCAGGCACGCCGCCGCGCCAACGGGATCGTCCGCCGGGTGCCGCGCCAGATCGTCTCGCCGCCACACGAACGACCCGGCGTCGATCTCGACCCACACCTTCCGGGCGGTGAGATCGCCGCGAACCGACAACGCCGGCCGCGCGTCGCTTACCCCCACACGTACGTCGAGCTTCGCCAGCTCCCGGCACAGGTCGACCAAACTGCACAGATCCCGGCTATGGCCGCTTCCATTCACCATCGTTGTCCCCTGTCTCGTCGGACTCCCTGTCGGGATCCGCCCCGTCCTGTGCTGGAATCGAGCATCGACGCCGCCGGACGCGGCCGAAACGGCCAGGTGTTGTACTCGCGTTGCACTTTCGATGCATCAAGCGGTGGCGTCATGCTTCGATCGGAGCGGAGAGGAGGTGGTACACGCATGCCAACCGTGCGTCACTGGACTGGTCGAGAAGCCCGAGCGCTACGCCGGGCCGTCCGGATGAGCATTCGGGCCTTCGCCGAGGAACTTGGGGTCAACGTTCGTACGGTTGCAAAATGGGAGAAACTGCAGGCCACCATCGTGCCGCGCCCCGACACTCAGGCAATCTTGGACACCGCGCTGAACCGCGCGGATACCGCCGCTCAACAGCGCTTTCAGCTGCTGCTGGCCGAAACCGGCACCATGGTCGGTACACCGGTCAGTGAGGCAGGCGTGCTTTCGTGGGATTACGAATCCTGGGCGGATGACATCGAACGAGCCGCCGTCTACCTGAGTCGGCAGAACTTCCCGGCGACCACCGCTCTCATCAACCGCTGGTTACTCCGATTCCCCGCCGACCGGCTCGACGCCCGAGGGCTGTATCTCCATGCCCGTTCGCTCGCGTTGGCCGGCGACGTGCAGCGCGATCAGGGCACGCTGGTCGGCCCCGGATCGGCACAGCGCTCCTACCGGAGGGCGCTAAGCATGTTCAACGATCTGGGCATCCCACGCCGGATCGCTCAGATCTCATTGTCGTTGGCGGTGATCGACGAGATGGCCGGTGATCTCCATGGTGCCGCGCGCCGCTATCAGCTTTTCGCCGACGATGAGCGGCTCAGTGGCCGCGACCGCACCCGCTCCCTCCTGTGGGTGGGGACGGCACTGAGCAAAGCGGGTCAGCATGAATATGCCGCCCGCGTGATGGCCGAGGCGACGAATGCCTTTGAAGACCTCGATGAAGCCGAGGACTGGTCGGTGGCCCATCAAAAGCTCGCACTGGCCTACCGCGGCGTCGGCGACCTCGATCAGGCGCTGTGCTTGATCGAGACTGCCCGTGGCGGCGGCTCCCAGGACACGCTCATGCAGCGCGTACGGCTCAACACCGCGTACGCGCACATCCTGGTGTCCGATCGCGCCACCCGCGACGAGGGCCTTGCCCTGCTGGAGGAGACGAGCCGGCTCGCCCGTGGCTGCGGGCTGAACCATCAGCTACGCAGCATCGATGCCATCCGCCATGAGGCGGAGCACTCCAACGGGATCAACGTACGACGATGACCGAAAGGGAGATTTCGTGACCGACGCGCGAATCGCCGTCAGCGACGCCCAGCGCGCCGACGCCGAGCTCATCTGGGACTACCACCGGATGCATCACCGGCCCCGGCCATGTTCGGCGGCGATTGGCCTCGGCAGCCATGACCTGGGAGTGGCGACCTTCGCCGCCGAGTTGTACCGCGCCGGACTGTTCCCGGTGCTGGTGTTCAGCGGCGCCAACAGCCCCACCACGGCCAAGCGCTTCCCGCGCGGGGAAGCCGTCCACTACGCCGAACACGCCATGACTCTGGGCGTGCCCCGCTCCGCGATCATCACCGAACCCTGCGCGAAGAACACCGGCGACAACATCACCTTGTCCCGCCAAGCGCTCCAGCAGGCAGGCGTCAAGATCTCCTCGGTGCTGTTGATCAGCAAGCCGTACATGGAACGACGGGCGTACGCGACCTGCCGCAAGCTCTGGCCCCAGGTCGAGCCCGTCTGCGCGTCCGAACCGTTGAGCTTCGACGACTACGTCAAGTCCATCGGCGACGAACGCCTGGTGATCGACATGCTCGTCGGCGACCTCCAGCGCCTCATCGAATATCCCAAGCTCGGTTTCGCCATCGCCCAGGACCTCCCCGACCAGGTGACCGCCGCCTACCAGCGGCTCGTGGACGCCGAGTTCGACAGCAGGCTCTTGAAACGCTGATCGCTGGTACGCGGCCTCGCCCCGCCGCCGGGCATGCGAAAGGGGCGGTCCCAGCACACGGGACCGCCCCTTGAGCGAGTGGACTCAGAAGTCCATGCCGCCCATGCCACCGGAGGGGTCGCCGGCCGGAGCCTTCTCCTTCTCCGGCTTCTCGGCGATGACCGCCTCGGTGGTGAGGAACAGCGCCGCGATGGACGCGGCGTTCTGCAGCGCCGAGCGCGTCACCTTCGCGGGGTCGATGATGCCCGCGTCGAACATGTTGACGTACTCGCCGGTCGCGGCGTTGAGGCCCTGACCCGGCTCGAGGTTGCGGACCTTCTCGGCCACCACGCCGCCCTCGAGGCCGGCGTTGACCGCGATCTGCTTCAGCGGCTCCTCAAGAGCGCGCTTGACGATCGCCGCACCGGTCGCCTCGTCGCCCTCGAGCTCGATCTTGTCGAAGGCCTTGGCGCTCGCCTGCAGCAGCGCGACACCACCGCCGGGCACGATGCCCTCCTCGACGGCCGCCTTCGCGTTGCGAACGGCGTCCTCGATGCGGTGCTTGCGCTCCTTGAGCTCGACCTCGGTGGCCGCGCCGGCCTTGATGACGGCGACGCCGCCGGCCAGCTTGGCGAGGCGCTCCTGGAGCTTCTCGCGGTCGTAGTCGGAGTCGGAGTTCTCGATCTCCGCGCGGATCTCGTTGACGCGGCCCGCGATGTCGTCGGGGTTGCCGGCGCCATCGACGATGGTGGTCTCGTCCTTGGTCACCACGATGCGCTTGGCCTGGCCGAGCATGTCGAGCGTGGTGTTCTCCAGCTTGAGGCCGATGTCCTCGCTGATGACCTGGCCACCGGTCAGGATCGCGATGTCCTGCAGCATGGCCTTGCGGCGGTCGCCGAAGCCCGGGGCCTTGACGGCGACGGACTTGAAGACACCGCGGATCTTGTTGACGACCAGGGTGGCCAGGGCCTCGCCCTCGACGTCCTCAGCGAGGAGGACGAGCGGCTTGCCGCTCTGCATGACCTGCTCGAGAACCGGCACGAGGTCCTTGTTGGCCGAGATCTTCGAGCTGACGATGAGGATGTAGGGGTCGTCGAAGACGGCCTCCATGCGCTCGGGGTCGGTCACGAAGTAGTGCGACACGTAGCCCTTGTCGAAGCGCATGCCCTCGGTCAGCTCGAGCTCCAGACCGAAGGTCTGGCTCTCCTCGACCGTGATGACGCCTTCCTTGCCGACCTTGTCCATCGCCTCGGCGATCATCTCGCCGATCGAGGGGTCGCCCGCGGAGATGGAGGCCGTGGAAGCGATCTGCTCCTTGGTCTCCACGTCCTTCGCGATCTTGGAGAGCTCCTCGCTGACGCGCTCCACGGCGGACTCGATGCCCCGCTTCAGGGACATCGGGTTGGCGCCGGCGGCCACGTTGCGCAGGCCCTCGCGGACCAGCGCCTGGGCCAGCACGGTGGCCGTGGTGGTGCCGTCACCGGCTACGTCGTCGGTCTTCTTCGCGACCTCTTTGACGAGCTCGGCCCCGATCTTCTCCCACGGGTCCTCGAGCTCGATCTCCTTGGCGATGGATACACCGTCGTTGGTGATCGTGGGGGCGCCCCACTTCTTCTCCAGAACGACGTTGCGGCCCTTGGGACCGAGGGTCACCTTCACGGCGTCGGCAAGCTGGTTCATGCCGCGCTCGAGGCCGCGTCGCGCGTCCTCGTCGAACGCGATCATCTTTGCAGCCATAAGCTCCAGATCCTCCCGGAACGGGGTGGCTATCACTGGATCGAGTCGACGCCCGCGACGGACGACCACGTCCGGCGACTTCCATGCCGTCGCCGGGCACGAGGCCTCATCGCCTCGATCACTTCGTTGGCACTCTCAATAGTAGAGTGCCAACCGCTTGTTTAGCACTCTGCCCCCGAGAGTGCAAGCGCGGTCCGCCCTCACCTGGGTGAACTTCTCGCCATTTCGCGCCGGAGCTCTCCCCAGCACGCTATAACGCCAGGTCCACCGCCTACACCGGGGCGTCGTACGACCGGGTAACCCAGGGACCGCACGGCGGCGCCCGGAGCGGGTCATGCACGGCCGGAGCGGGTCGTACGCGGGCCGTACGCGGGCCGGAGCGGGCCGTACGGCCGAAGCGGGCCCTGCGCGGTCGGCCGGCCGAGTGGGCGAGGTGTTCAGACGGCCGGAGGCCCGGCGCCGAAGCGCCGGGCCTCCGTCGGGCTATGGGACTCAGAGCGCCCGGACCGCGTCCGCCTGGGGACCCCGGTCGCTCTGTGTGATCTCGAACTCCACCCGCTGCCCCTGCTCGAGGCTGCGGTAGCCATCGGACTGGATGGCCGAGTAGTGCACGAACACATCCCTGCCACCGTCGACCGCGATGAAGCCGTAGCCTTTGTCCGCGTTGAACCATTTGACGGTGCCTTGCGCCATTCCTAACAACTCCCACCAGGGCAATTCCCGCGACCATTGGCCACGGCCACTGATTCGAGCCCGCCGGACCACTGCGGAACCCGCCGATCGCCCGCCGACTCGGCTGCGGCGGCCATCGCCGACCCTACACACGGCTACCGTCCGTGGAACAGCCTTTACCCGAGAACTGCGCGCGGCCGATGTCGGTCAAAAAGAGAATCCCGCAGGCGGAACTAGCGACACCTACCGATAAATCCGTATACGCGAGCCCGAATTGCCCCGCAAGAGAGCGGAGTAGGAGCCTCCACCTCGGTCGTTTCGGCTACCCAACACACGATCCCCGGTGGTCACCAAGTCCGTGGACTCGGCGACCATCGGGGATCGCGGGTACGTCTTCATCACGGGGCGTCACCCCCGAGGAGGGCTCAGCCGCCGGCGACGGCCGGGATGATGGAGATCTGGACGCCGTCCGGCGTCGGCGTGTCGAGCCCATCGGCGAACCGCACGTCCTCCTCGCCCACGTAGACGTTGACGAACCGCCGGATCTTGCCGTTGTCGTCGAGGATGCGCGCCGCGATGCCGGAGTGGTTGGCCTCCAGGTCGGCGACGACCTCGCGCACGGTCGAGCCAGTCGCCTTCACCTCGGCCTCACCGCCGGTGTAGCTCCGGAGGATCGTCGGGATGCGGACACTGATCGAGCTCACGCCAGACCTGCCTTTCGGAATGCCTCGATGGTCGGAGCGATGTTCGCGGACGGCACGGCCACCGGGGCCACCGCGTCCAGGGTCTTGAGGCCGTCGCCGGAGTTGATGAAGACGGTCTCGGCCTCGGGGTCGAGTGCGCCGCTCGCCAGCAGCTTGCGGAGGGAGCCCAGCGTGACGCCGCCCGCCGTCTCGCCGAAGATGCCCTCGGTGCGGGCGAGCAGCGCGATGCTGTCGACGACCTCTTCGTCGGAGACGTCCTCGATGGCCCCGCCGGTGCGGCGCACGGCGTCGAGGACGTACGGACCGTCGGCGGGGTTGCCGATCGCCAGGGACTTGGCGATCGTGGCCGGCTTGACGGGCTGGACGACGTCGAGCCCGGCCTTGAAGGCCGCCGAGACGGGCGAGCAGCCGGTCGCCTGCGCACCGAAGATCTTGTACGGCCGGTCCTCGACCAGGCCCAGCTTGATGAACTCCTGGAAGGCCTTGTCGATCTTCGTGAGCTGGGAGCCGGACGCGATCGGGATGACGATCTGCTCGGGCAGCCGCCAGCCGAGCTGCTCGGCGATCTCGTACCCGATGGTCTTCGAACCCTCGGCGTAGTACGGCCGCACGTTGACGTTGACGAACGCCCAGTCCTCCTGCTCGCCCGCGAGCTCCGAGGCCAGCCGGTTGACGTCGTCGTAGTTGCCGTCGACGGTGACGAACGTCCCGCCGTACACCGCCGTCGTGACGATCTTCTGGCGTTCGAGGTCGGACGGCACGAACACGGCGCTGCGGATCCCGGCGCGCGCCGCCGCGGCGGCGACCGCGTTGGCGAGGTTACCGGTGGACGGGCAGGCCAGGACCTTGAAACCGAGCTCGCGGGCGGCGGCCAGCGCGACCGCCACGACCCGGTCCTTGAACGAGTGGGTCGGGTTGCCGCTGTCGTCCTTGACCCACAGCGACCGCAGCCCCAGCGACTCGGCGAGGTTGTCGGCGCGTACGAGGCGGGTGAAGCCGGGCTCGGTGTTGGGCGTGTCGACGACGTTCGACGGAACGGGCAGCAGGCCGCGGTAGCGCCAGATGTTGCGTGGGCCGGACTCGATCCGCTCCCGGGTCACGCCGGTGAGGTCGTAGGAGACTTCCAGGGGGCCGAAACAGAGCTCGCAGGCGTAGCGAGGGCCCAGATCGTAAGATTCACCGCATTCACGGCACGTCAGTGCGGTCGCGGGGCCGAGGTTTCGGGCGGCGGACTGCGACATGGAGCGAGGCCTCTCTCCTCATCTTTCCCGTGCCACCTTGGTCACGAGCCGGAGTTGGCACCTGTCCCGGGCGGCCTCGCTGTCAGCGCGAGTTGGAACGTGCCCAGCACGCGTAGAACCGCATCTCCGGGAGGGTTGCCGGGGCTTCAACGGGCCGGTCCCTCCACCCCTCTGGATGAGCTTTATGAAGTTGTCTGTTGACTTGTATACGTGACTGACCGGTTCTCCGCCAAGCGCGTCTCAGGTCGCGAGACACCGCCGGGACCCGTGAGGAGCGGTCCGCGACCGGTTCACGAGGCCCGGCGGCGAGATGACGTATCTGCGGGATGACGTCCCGAACCGCCCGCCATTCGACCTTCTTGGACCCTCCTTAACCTCGGCCGGTTACGCTCCCTCCATGGGTGACTCGCAGGTCCTCGTCGCTTCCAACCGCGGTCCGGTGTCCTTCGCGCTCGCCGACGACGGCACGCTGTCCATGCGACGCGGCGGCGGCGGTCTCGTCTCGGCCCTCGCCGGACTGGGCGGCGACATCCTGTGGATCTGCGCGGCGCTGTCGGACGCCGACCGCGCCGCGGCCCGCCGCGCGGAGGACGGCCGGCTGGACGCCCACGGCGCCGGCGCTGGCGCCGTCCGCATGCTGGACATCCCGGCCGGTACGTTCCACCGCGCCTACAACGCTGTGGCCAATTCCACACTGTGGTTCGTCCACCACATGCTGTACGACAGCCCGAACACGCCGCACTTCGACGCGCGGTCGCGGCGGGACTGGCAGTCGTACGAGGCGTACAACGCGGCGTTCGCCGACGCGCTGGCCCGGGACGCGCGGCCGGGCGCGAAGGTGGCGATCCAGGACTACCACCTGACGCTGGCCCCCGGGATGCTGCGCGAGCGCCGCCCCGACCTGAAGATCGCCCACTTCTCGCACACGCCGTGGGCGCCGCCGGAGTACTACCGTCTGCTGCCGGACGACATCGGCCGGGAGGTGCTGGAAGGCATCCTGGGCGCCGATCACGCCGGCTTCCTCGCCCAGCGCTGGGCCGACGCGTTCATCGACTGCTGCGCCGCCGTCCTGCAGGCGAAGGTCGACCCGGTCGCGCGCACCGTCACCCACGCCGGCCGCGTCACGCGCGTCGGCGTGCACGGGCTGGGGATCGACGGCGACTCCCTCCGGGCGCGCGCCGCCGAACCCGACGTGCAGGCCCGCAAGAAGGCCCTGCGCGAGCAGGTCGGCGATCGCCGGCTCATCGTGCGGATCGACCGTACGGAGCTGTCCAAGAACATCGTGCGGGGGCTCGCGGCCTACCGTGAGCTGCTCGCCAAGCACCCGGAGTGGCACGGCCGGGTGGTGCACCTGGCCTTCGCCTACCCCTCCCGCCACGACCTGCCGGAGTACCGCGAGTACACCGCCGCCGTGCAGCGGATGGCGGCCGAGATCTCCGACGAGTTCGGGGACTCCACGTGGGAGCCGCTGATCCTGCAGGTCAACGACGACTATCCGCGCTCGCTGGCGGCGTACGGCCTGGCGGACGTCCTCGTGGTCAACCCGATCCGGGACGGCATGAACCTCGTCGCCAAGGAAGGGCCGGTGCTGTCCGAGCGGGGCTGCGCCCTTGTGCTGTCCCGGGAGGCGGGCGCCGCCGCCGAGATGGACGACGACGCCCTGATGATCAACCCGTTCGACGTGTCACAGACCGCCGAGGCGCTGAACCAGGCGCTGCTCATGCCGCCCGACGAGCGCGCCGAGCGCTGCGCCCGGCTGACCGCCGCCGCGACGGCCCTGCCGCCCCAGGAGTGGCTCGGCGCCCAGCTCGCCGCCCTGGACGGTCAGCTGTAGTCGTCGCCGAGCGACTGCCGGAACTGCTTGCGCGCCTCGTGGATCCGGGACTTCACCGTGCCCAGGGGGAGGTTGAGCTGCTGGGCGATCTCGCTGTACTCCAGCTGGGATACGTCGCGCAGCACGAGGGCCTCGATGAGGTCCGGCTTGCGACGCTCCAGATCCTCCATCGCATCGAGGATGTCCACGCGCGAACCGGCGATGACGCTTGTACGGTGCGGATCCGGGCGCTGCTGGGGCAGCTCGCCCGCCTGCTCCACGGACCGGCGCTTGAGCGAGCGGTACGTCGAGCGCGCGGAGTTGGCCACGACCACGTGCAGCCACGTGCTGAACCGCGAACGGCCCTCGAATCGCCCGATGTTGCGCGCGACCTGCATGAGCGCGTCCTGGCACGCCTCTTCTGCGTCCTGCCGGCACGGGAGGAACCGGGAGCAATGACGCAAAACGTCCGATTCGATTACTCTGAGTAGTTCATTAAGTGCTGATGTGTCACCCTTAGCGGCCCGCTGTGCCAGCTCTTCGGTCCGCTCGTCATACGCCATGAAGCCGCCTCGCCCTCGCTATCGCCCCGCATTGGGCATGATACGGGGGTGTCCATGCCTTCGAACGTCGGCCGTTACCGAATCGATCGTGTTCTTGGGTCCGGAGCTTTCGCTTCCGTGTGGCTCGCCCGAGACGAGTTGCTCGATGCCCTGGTGGCCGTCAAGGTGCTGGCCGGGGGGCTGATCGACGACCTCGACGTGCGAAGTCGCTTCCTGGAAGAGGCCCGGATCCTGCGCCGCGCCGACTCCGAACGCCTCGTGCGCGTGCACGACATCGGGGAGCTCGAGGACTCCCGGCCCTACTTCGTCATGTCCTACGCCGATCGCGGCACGCTCGCGGACCGGATGCGGGAGCGGCAGATCTCGGTCTCCGAGGCGCTGCGGCTGGCCATCGAGATCTCCCACGGCGTGGAGGTCATCAACCGGCTCGGCGTGATCCATCGCGATCTCAAGCCGTCGAACGTCCTGTTCCAGTCGACCACCGATGGTGGCGAACGCCTGCTCATCGCCGACCTCGGGCTCGCCAAGGCGCTCGCGCACGCCTCCGGGGCGTTCACGATGCCGGTCGGCACCCCGGGCTACATGTCGCCCGAGCAGGCCCGCTTCGGCGGCGGCCTCGACGTCCGGGCCGACGTGTACGGGCTGGGCGCGCTGACGTTCCACCTCCTCACCGGCGATCCTCCGGGTCCGGCGCCGGTGGACGCTCCGCCGAGCGCGGCGCGGCCGGGCCTCCCCCCTGCCGTCGACGAGATCGTGATGCGGGCCCTGGAGGGCGATCGGGAGCGCCGCTGGCCGTCCGCCGAGGCGTTCGCGGCGGCCCTGAGCGTCCCGCTGATGTCCATCGACGACGCGACGCCGCGCGACGGCGCCGAGACCGGCGACATGGCGACGACGATGGACTCCGGATCGGGCGGCGGATGGGCCCCGGGCGTGTCGCCCGGCGGCCCGGCGGGCCCGCCCGGCTCCGGAGAGCCGTCGGGGGGCACGCTCCACGTCCCCTCGGTACCGGACGACCCCGGCCCCACAGATCACCCGGAGGGCGGGCCACCGCCAATCCGGGTCCCCCCGGTACCGGACGACCCGGGCTCCACCGACCGTCCGGAGAGCGGGCCGCCGCCGGGCGGGACTCTCTGGGCTCCCTCGATCCCGGACGACCCCGCCTCCACCGACCATCCGGAGGGCGGGACGCTCTGGGCCCCCTCGGGCCCGGACGACCCCGGCCCCACGAACCACCCGGGCGGCGGATCGCCGTCGGACCGTACGGTCCGGGTCCCGCCGCTGGACGATCCGGGTTCGGCGCCGCCGTACGAGAACGCGCGGGACCGGACGATCAACACGCCGCCTCCTCCGGCCGGCGTCGGCAACGACACGGTCGTCGACCTGCCGATCGGAGGACCTCGCGGCGCCGGCTCCAAGACGCCCGGGTCGCACCACTCCGGCGACACCGGCGGCAGATCACTCCCCGGCTCGCCGAGCCGAAAGCGGTTGATCGTCGTCGCCGGCCTCGCCGCGGTGCTGGTCGTCGGCGGTGGGGGCGCCTTCGCGATCGGCAAGCTCACCGGCTCCTCGAAGCCGGCTCCCAAGCGCGGGGACGGCCTCGTCACGGTGACCGACGTGACGGGCCGCCTGAGCATCCGCGTGCCGCCGACGTGGAAGCTGCAGACCGAGCACACCACCTGGCCGATCGGAGTGACGGACCGCGCTAAAGCGCCCGCGCTGCGCGCCACCCCCGACTACGCCCAGTTCGTCAAGGACGACGTCCCGACGCCGGGCGTCTTCGCGGGGCTCACCCACGACCTGAACGCCACTCTCCCGCCGCCGGGTCTGGGCCGGCATCGCCTCAAGTGCACCGCCGGCGCCGCCCAGCCGTACCACCACGGCACGCTGAGCGGGCAGATCAACCCGTGGCACTGCGGCACGATCACGATCAACGAGGTGGGCCTGAAGGACGCGAGCGGGAAGTACGCGATGTGGGTGCGCGTGAAGCTGGCCGGACCGCCCGACCTGACCAAGAAGATCCTGGACAGCATCCAGACCAAGGGCTGACCGACCGTACGATATATCGTCGAACATCGTCGGGAGAGGTCATGCGCAGAGGATCACGGCACCGCGAGGAACGCGCGGCGTTCGGTGACTGGGGGCCGGGCTTCGGGCCCGGGTTCGGTCCGCGCGGCCGCGGCGGGCGCGGCGGGCGCCGCATGAAGCGCGGCAACGTGCGGGCCGCCATCCTCGCGCTGCTGGCCGAGCGCCCCATGCACGGCTACGAGATGATCCAGGAGCTGGCGAGCCGCACGGGCGGGATCTGGCGGCCCAGCCCAGGGTCGGTGTACCCGACGCTGCAGCTGCTGGAGGACGAAGGGCTCATCTCCGGGCAGGAGTCGTCCGGCAAAAAGCTGTTCGCGCTGACGGACGAGGGCCGCGGCGAGGCCGAGTCGGCCGGGCGGACGCCGCCGTGGGCGGAGGTCACCGAGGACGCCGGGGCCGCCGCCACGCACGTCCACACCGCGATGGGCCAGCTGATGATGGCGATCAAGCAGGTCATGCACGCCGGCAACGAGGACCAGCGCGAACGCGCCCTCGACGTCATCAACGACGCACGGCGCCGCCTCTACGGCATCCTCGCCGACGACGGGGACTGACCCGGGCAATGGAACGCCTCCGGGCGGCCACGGGGCCGACCGGAGGCGTTCGGCGGGTGAGTGCCTCCCTGGCGGGGCCGGAGGCACCCACCCGCGCTCGGGCGTGGCTGACAAATCCGCTGTCCGGCTACCCGGACGACGCTCGTTACGAGCAGGACTTGTCAGGCACGCGCTGACGAGGTCAGGCGGCGGGCACGCCGAACGCGCCGACCAGGGTGTCGAGCTCCTGCCGCCAGATCCGGTGGACGTTGAGCCGGATCGGCTTGGGCGCGTTCGGCACGGCGTAGCGGAACGAGCTCCACAGCGCGTTGCGCTTGTAGTCGGAGATCTGCACGGCCTGGAGCGGAGCGGCGAACGCGACCTCCTTGGGCCGGTTGGTCATACGGTTCATCTTGACGAAGATGAGCTGCTGACGGGTAACGGCGACGAAGTAGTAGTCGATGAAGAACTGGCCGAGCAGGCCGAGCTGGTTCATCAGCCACGGGCTCGGGCCGGTGATGGCGTACACGCCGCTGACGATCTGGTCGCCGGGCTGCATGGCCTGGACCACCATTTCATTCGCCTGCTGTTTGATGGTCTCCTTGCGAATGGCCACCGGGCTACCCTTTCGGTCGTCACCTATACCCGGAATCGGGCATTTCGTCCGTTGTCGGACGGTTGGGGCGACGACTCTACCGTTACCCCAATTCGCTCGCGAGCGATTCGATCACAGTGACCACACCGGATGGGCCGTCGACCACGAGATCCGCGCGCTCGGCCACGGCGGTGACCTCGTCGGAGGAACTGCACACCTTCACCCCGGGGACGCCCTCCTTGCGTAGCGCGTCGATCGCGTCGAACGCCGCGAGGTCCCCGAGGTCGTCGCCGCCGAACAGCACGGACGAAGCGCCACGCTCCGCGACCAGCGCACGCAGCGCCCCACCCTTGTCCATGCCGGGCGGGCGCAACTCCAGCACGAAGCGGCCCGGCTCGACGGCGAGGCCGGTGCGCTCGGCCAGGGCCGCGACGATGCTGCGCAGCCGGTCCAGGGCGACCTGCGGCTCGGCGGCGCGCCGGGTGTGCACCGCCAGCGCGAGCCCCTTGTCCTCGATCGTGACGCCCTCCGGGGCGTTCTGGAGGATCTGGGGAAGCTTGGCGCGGACCTCCGCGACCCCGGGCGGCGGCTCCGGAACCTCCAGGACGCCGTTCTCCCAGCGCTCCCGGCCGTACTGGCCGAGGACCAGGAGGTTCGCGATGCCTTCGAACCCGCCGCGCTCGACGGCGGTCGCGGCCGGACGGCCGGTGATGACGGTGATCGTGCCGACGAGCGGCGCCAGCCGGCGCAGCGCCGGCGCGACACCGGGGTGAGCGCGCGCCTCCGCCGGGTCGTCGACGATGGGCGAGAGTGTTCCGTCGAAATCGAAGCCGATCAGCGCCTGCCGCGGGCGGGCACGGATCGCGGACAAGCCCTCGGCTCCGGCGGTCGTCTGGGCTTCCAGGGCGGCGGCGCTCATCGATCGTCCCTCTCGTTCGGTTGGCGAGCCCGTCGCGGCCGGTAACGGCGGCGTACGGTCCGTCATCGGCCGGTCACGCCACTTTACGACGCGCCATCGACGGCCGCTGCCCGTACGGCCGTCACGGTCACGGCTCGCCGGATTCCCCGCCGACCCACACGGCCGCCGCGGTCACCTCACGCCAGAATCCCCGCCGACCGGCACGGCCACCACGGTCACCTCACGCCAGAATCCCCGCCGACCCACACGGCCGCCGTGGCGATGGTGGCACCGCGTGAGGCGGCATCGAGGTGACCGTCGCGGTGGTGGCGCCGCGCGAAGCGGGCATCGAGGTCACCCCCGGGACGCCCTGGCCGCGGTCGCCGTACGACGGACGTCACCGCTGGGTGGCCCGGCCATCCCCACGCGTTCGACGACGTGCTGCGCGGTCACTGCCGGGTGATCCGGCCGTCCGCACGCGTACGACGACGTGCTGCGCGGTCAGCGCCGTATGGTCCGGCCCGCACGCGTACAGCGTCGAGCGGGCGGCGGAGCACCGGGGCCATACCGTCGGCATGGCCCGGGAACCGGTCGGACGCTGGGACGGCGCGTCTTTCCCGGCCGACCGACCCCGACCGGCCTCCCGGCCCGTTTCGGGCAGGTCAGGTCCGGATGCCGAGCCGGCGCGCGGCCCGCTGGCGCTGCCGCGCGGATCGCTGCCGGCGGAGCCGCTTCACGAGCATGGGGTCGTGCTCCAGGGCCTCCGGCCGGTCGATCAGCTGGTTGAGGATCTGGTAGTAGCGGGTCGACGACATGTCGAACAGCTCGCGGATCGCCTGTTCTTTCGCGCCCGCGTGCTTCCACCACTGTCGTTCGAAGTCGAGGATCTCCCGGTCGCGCTGGGTCAGGCGGCCGTCCTTGTCTTTGTCAGGGCCATCGCCCCGGGCGTTCGCCGGTTGCATCAGGTCCCCTCTGATACGGGTCGGGGGGCTGTCATGCTACGCGTGATCGGCGGCTGGTTGGCGGTGTTCTCCGGGACCGGCCTCGACGTACTCTTCAACCGTGGCGCTCACCAACTGCGTAACGCTGCTGACCGACTACGGGCTGGAAGACGGCTTCGTCGCCGCCTGTCACGGAGTCATCTCCCGCATCTCACCCAGCACGCGAATCGTCGACATCACCCACCTCGTCCCTCCCGGTGACGTACGCCGTGGTGCGGCGATCCTCGCCCAGACCGTGCCATACCTCCCCGAGGGGGTGCACGTGGCGGTCGTCGATCCCGGCGTGGGCACGTCGCGGCGGGCGGTCGCGGTCGCGGCGGGTGACCGGATCTTCGTTGGGCCGGACAACGGGCTGCTGTCGTGGTCGCTGCCCGACAGCGGAGCGCGGGCCTTCGAGCTGACCAACTCCAAACTGTGGCTCGAGCCCCTGTCGGCCACGTTCCACGGCCGGGACATGTTCTCGCCGGTGGCGGCGCATCTCGTGGCGGGACTGGACGTCGCGGCGGTCGGCACGGAGTTCGACGCCGCCGACCTCGTGATGCTTCCCCGGCCGACGCGCCGCGTCCAGGAGGGCACCGCCGACGGCGAGGTGCTGACCGTCGACCGGTTCGGGAACGTCCAGCTCTCCGTGACCAGCGACGACCTGCACCGGATCGGCGCGGTGACCGGCACGTCGTTGACCATGACGCTCGGGCGCCGCACCCTCACCGTGCCGTACGGCGAGACGTTCGCCTCGGCGGCGCCCGGTGAGCTGGTGGCCTACGTCGATTCCGTGGGATGCCTGGCTATCGCGGTGAACTCCGGAAACGCCGCCCAGCGTCTGGGCCTGCCGCCGGGGGCGCACGTCCGCGTCTCCGTCACCGCCCCATCGATGCGCTGAAGGTCAACAAACCGTCAAAACCGCAGGTCCGATTACGGCATGATCTCCCGCATGGGATTTTCGCGCTCGGACTGGCGCCTGATGATCGCCACGGTGGTGGCGACCGTCGCAGCCGGCGTCACACATTTCGGCAAGATCGGCGGCACTGTCGTCCCCTTCGTCGTCGCAGCACTCGCGCTGGCGCTCCTGGCCAGCCTGGTCGGGCGTAGCGTCGAGGCGCTCGGCGACCGCCTCGGCGCGGGCGCGACCGGAGTCGTCCAGAGCGCGCTGGGGAATCTCCCTGAGTTGTTCGTCGTCCTGTTCGCGCTGCAGAAGAAGCTGTACGACGTCGCGACCGCCACGATCGTCGGTTCCATCCTCGCGAACGTCCTGCTCGTGCTGGGCCTGGCCTTCCTGCTCGGAGGCGTCAAGCACGGGCCGCAGAAGTTCGGCAGCGACGCCGCCCGTACCCTCTCGATGCTGCTCACGCTGTCGGTGGCGGCGCTGCTGGTCCCGTCCCTCACCGCGGCGCTCGGCTCGCATGCCACAAAGGCTGCCCTGCACGAACGGAACCTGTCCGTCGTGGTGTCGGTCCTGCTGCTGGGCCTGTTCGTGGCCTCGCTCCCCAGCGCGATCAAGCGGCAGAAGGCCGGTGAGGCGCACGCCGGGGCCGGAGAGACGGTTCCGGCCGCCGGCACCGGAGAGGTGGCACCGGCTGCCGCCGACACCGGCGAGAGCACCGCGGAGAAGACCGACGCGGCCGTGACCGCCTCCGTTGCGGACAAGGCCGGCGGTTCGGAGGGTTCCGCCCCCCATGGGCCGTCGTGGCCTATGGCCGTCGCCCTGACCATGCTGGCGGTCACCGGAGTCGGCGCGGCGTTCGTCTCCGACTGGTTCGTGGCCGCCCTGGAGCCCGCCATGGACTCCCTCGGCATCTCTCAGGCGTTCGCTGGTCTCGTCATCGTGGCGATCGCCGGAAACGCCGTCGAGAACGTTGTCGGCATCCAGCTCGCCCTCAAGAACCAGTCCGACTACGCCCTGTCGGTCATCCTCCAGAGCCCACTGCAGATCGCCCTGGTCGTCGCCCCCGCGCTCGTCCTGCTCTCTCCGCTGGTCGGCGCGTCCTTCACCCTGGTGCTCTCCCCGCTGCTGATCGCCGTCCTGATCATGGCCGTGGTGATCACCGTTCTGGTGGTGCTCGACGGCGAGTCGAACTGGCTTGAGGGCGCGACGCTGATGGTGCTGTACGGAATCATCGCCACGGCGTTCTGGTGGGGATGATCTCGTTGGATGCGGGCTCGGCGCACCGGCTCAATTACTGTGACGGTGTGGGTACCGACATCGACGCGAGCGTCGCGGAGATCGAGCAGGCCGCCTTCCAGTTGCGCAGGCTGTGGATCAAACCGCAGTTGCTACGGCGGCTCCGTGAGGAATGCGAGCAGGGACAGGGCATCCAACTGTCCAACCTGATGGTGATCTACGCCATCTGCCGGCAGAACGAGGAGCACGGTGACGTCACCGTCGGTGCCGTCGCCGAGCATCTCGATGTCGACCCGTCAACCGCGAGCCGGCTCGTCGGCCACGCCATCGACGGGGGATTCGTCTCCCGCCAGGCGTCCCCCGTCGACGCCCGGCGCGCCCACCTTCAGCTGACCGACGCCGCCGGCAGATCAAGCAGATGGCCGATGAGTTCCGGCGCAACTTCATCCGCCAGCTCGTCGCCGACTGGACCCCGGAGGAGCGCATCCAGTTCGCCCGCCTTCTGCGGCGATTCAGCGACGCCGCGGCGAGCATCCCCATCGACCAGACCGGAGCCGGCAGGCTCCTCGAAGCGGCCGGCCCGCCCGCCGACCGGCCCGAGGACGCCCCCACGGCCCCAGACACCGAACGACCCCACGAGACCACGCCCCGGTGAGCCGCGCGGCCTCGGGGAGCATCGCCTGCCCGACCGCCGACGGTCCGTGGCGGGGGGAGGACGGCCCGACGAGATCACATTCGGTGAGCCGAGCGGCCTCAGGGACCACCGCCCGCCCGACCGCCGGCCATGACGGAGTCAGGACGGCCCCACGAGACCACACCCGGTGAGCCGAGCGACCTCAGGAAGCACCGCCCGCCCGACCGCCGACCATGACGGAGTCAGGCGCGCAGGACGGCGAGCCGCTCGCGGTACTCCTCCTCGTCGATCTCGCCCCGCGCGTAGCGCTCGGCGAGGACGGACTCCGCTTTCGCCGGCGACTTCGTACGCCGCCAGAGCAGATAGCCGCCTCCGCCGAGGAGGAGCAGCCAGAAGAGACCGAACGCGAGAGGGATGACGGGCCACCAACCAGGGCCGCCTTCGTGGTGCCAGGGACCGTGCCCGGCGAGGATCATCGTTTCCATGCCTCGATCGTGCGCTCGGGTCGCCCTGGTGGTCGTCATACGGCGGGAGGCTTCGGGAGTACGCCGCGTGGAGCAGACAGAAGTCGCCGAGGAAGGGCGCGCGACGTACCACGCGCGACGAGCGGAGACCGGGCACAGCGTCCGTATCGACCACGAGAAAGGTACCCAGGCCGGCGCGCGCCCCTGACCTGGCACTCCCGCCACGCTCCGTGACGCCTCGGGTCCCAAGCGCACTGAAATGCCGTCGATCGCGAGAGCGTTCCGCATTCCTCCGTGGCAGAATGACGCCCGCCGCCGATACCGGGGAGGAAACCGGTGCCCGTATCCGAGCCCCGCCGCACCTTTCCTCGCCTCGTCTCCGCATTGCTGGTCAGCGCCGCCGTCGCGGTGTTGTCCGTCCCAGCGGCCCAGTCGGCCGTGCCTCGCCGGCCCGCCCGGCCGTCCGTACGGCCGCGGTGGACCTGTACCGCGGCCAGCAGTGGACACTGAGCGCTCTTCACCTTGCGCGCGCGTGGAAGTACTCACGGGGCGACGGCGTGACCGTGGCCGTGCTCGACACCGGTGTGGACGGCCACCAGCCGGACCTCACCGGCCGTGTGGTCGACGGCCCCGACTTCACCGGGCACGCGCGCAAACCGGGCAACCGCTATTGGGGCCGCCACGGCACCGAGATGGCCAGTCTCATCGCGGGCCACGGGCACGGCGCCGGCGGCAACGCGGGGATCATGGGCGTGGCGCCGGAGGCGAAGATCCTCAACATCCGGGTCACCTGGGAACTGAACGATCCGATGCGGGACGACCACGCGCAGGTCACCCACTCGCGCGACGCCATCGCCAAGGGCATCCGGTACGCCGCCGACCACGGCGCGCAGGTCATCAGCATGTCGCTCGGCGGCGGCAAGCTCTTCTACAACGGCAACCCGCTCGAAGAGGCGGCGATCAAGTACGCCCTCGGCAAGGGCGTCGTGCTCGTGGCCTCTTCCGGCAACGACGGCGCCACGGGAAACCGGCGCAACTATCCGGCCGCCTACCCGGGAGTGATCGCCGTCGGCGCGGTCGACCGCGCTTTCAAGCCGACCAAGTTCACGAACCGCCACACGTACGTGTCGGTCTCGGCACCCGGCGTCGAGATCGTCAGCGCCGACGTCGCGGGGCACGGCTACGTCCTCGGCACCGGTACCAGTTCGTCCGCGGCTCTCGTGGCCGGCATGAGTGCCCTGGTCAAGGCCCGTTATCCCCGCCTCACGCCGGACGAGGTCAAGCAGACGCTCGAGGAGGGCGCGACACACCGTCCCGCCGACGGCCGCAACACCGCGATCGGCACCGGCGTGGCCGACGCGCTGGGCTCGCTGCGCACGGCCGCCCGCATCAACAAGGCCGAGCACGGGGGCGCCGGCGTGAAGCAGCCGGAGTCGTCCACCACGCCCGCTCCCACCGGATCCTCGGCGAAGGGCGGCGGGCTCGATCTCATGCTCGTCGCCGTCCTGAGCGGCGGCGGCACCCTGCTCGTCCTCAGCCTCATCCTGGGCTGGCGGCAGCGCCGCCGGCGTCTCGCCGCCGACCGGGCCGCCGAGGAGGAGGACCTCGCACCGGTCGCCGCCGCCTCACGTTCCGAGGCCGACCCGTGGCGGCCGGGCTCGACCGGGCGTTCCCCGCGGCAGGGCCGGCCCTCGGGCCCCTCTCCCTGGGAGCCACGCTCGGACGAACCCTCCTCGCCGTGGGAGCCCCGATCGACCGAACGGCCGTCTCCCTGGGAGCCTCGGCCAGCCGAGCCATCATCGTCTTGGGAACCTCTCGCGTCCGACTCGGCGCCGGAACGCTCCACGGACGCCTCCGCGTGGCGGCGAGGCGAGACCGACGCCTCGCCGCAGCCCCGGCGTCCGGAGGAGCCGTCACCGTGGCAGCAACCATCGTCGGACGCCCCGCTCCCCGGCACCGGGTCCGGCGCTCCCGCCAGGCCGTCGCCTTCCGCACCCTTCGGCGATCGGTCCCCCACCGGACCATCGCCCTTGTCCGCTCCCGCCGACCGGCCGCCCGCCGAGCCCCCGACCGGACCGATGCCGGCCGCCGGCCCCGCCGCCGCGGAGCCGCCCCGTGGCGGAGGCCCTGGAGTGCCCCCGGTCGACGAGAACGCGGCCTGGTCTGTTCCTTTGCCCTCCGGCCCTTCGTCCGCCGGTCCGCCGGCGGCCGGTCCTGCGCCCTCCGGCCAGTCGGCTGCCGGTCCGTCAGCGGCCAGGCCGGATGCGCGCACTGAGGCGTTCCCGACCGCCGACGCCTCCTCCGGCCCCGTACCGTCCGAACCGGATCGGTCCGCCCCCGCGTCCCGTACGCCGCTGAGCGGTGCCACGACGTCGAGCGATCCGCTCCCGGCGTTCGGCCCGGACGTCCGGTCCGGCGGCGGCCCCGACCCGCTGAGCAACGCGCCGATCGACTCGTCCTCCGACGTCGGCACGCCGCTCGCGGACGAAAGCTGGGAGAGCATCCGCCGCGGGTTCGACCGGCTGAAGGAGGACACCCGCAACTGGGGGTCTCCGCTGCTCGGCGAGGAGACCGGTCCGGGCTGGTCCACGTCGTGGAGCTCCTCGGGTGAGGCCGCGGACCCGCCTCCCGCCAAACCCGACGGCGAGTCCGAGACCTGACGGCGTAGGGGGGATAACCCCACCCGCGTCACGCCTGCCGCCCCCATAGGGTCCGGTGCCGCGTTCCAGTAGCGTGCGATGCAACCGACCTGGAGGAGCTCGTCCGTGAGAAAACATGGCCTGGCTCTTTCCCTCCTCGCCGTCGCCGCCCTCCCGGGGTGCGGCGTCGGCGTGCACTTCGCCGGCTACCGCCACGAACTGACCGCCGACACCGACATCAGCGGACCGGTCAAGGCCGTGAACGTGAACGCGGACGACGGCCGCGTGACCATCACCACGGGCGGTTCCGGGGTGCGGATCCACCGGATCGTCCACTACCAGGACGGCACCCCGCATCCCGGGCAGCGGCTCGACGGCGGCACCCTGACGTTCACCAAGGACTGCTCGCGGTGCAAAATCGACTACGAGCTGACCGTCCCCGCCTCCGTCACCGTACGGGCCCGTGCCGACAGCGGCACGCTGGACATCAGCGGAGTCGCGGCCGTCGACGCGGAGAGCGACTCGGGGTCCGTCAAGGTCCGCTCCGTCAAAGGCGCGGTCCGAGCCCACAGCGACTCCGGTTCGGTCGCGGCCGAGGACCTGCGGGGCACGCTGGACATCGCGTCCGAGTCGGGGTCGGTCCGCGCCATCGACCTGCGATCCACGACCGTACGAGCGTCGTCCGACTCTGGAAGCCTCCGGCTGGAATTCGCCGCCGCGCCCACCGACGTACGCGCGACCACCGACTCCGGATCGCTCCACATCACGGTCCCCGGCGGCCCGTACAACGTCGACGCGAGCAGCGACAGCGGCAACAGGAAGGTCTCGGCGGTCCCCCACGACTCGTCCGCCCCGCGCCGGCTGTACCTGCGAACCGACTCGGGCAGCCTGACCGCCGAGCGCGCCTGAACCCGCCCCCGAACGACCGCCCCGCACGGGCTTCGCACGGGAAAGAGCTCCGATCTGCGACCCGCTGTCGGGGCTTCACCTGAACCGTAGATGACCTTGAGGTATCCGTCCCACAACGTGTCTTTTGCCACAGGACTACCGATCACTGCCCTCCAGGGTGAAACATGCTCCTATGCGGGTGAAGAAGGTTGAGACCACGTCGTACGCCGACCGCGCGATGGCGCGGGTGGCAGCGTGGCCCGGGGTGCGCAGCGGAAGGGCGGCCTGCGGTCTCGGGACGGCGCTGAACGTCGGCGGTCGTCAGCTCGCGCACCTGCACGCCGATGGGGCCGCGGAGCTGCGGCTCACCTGGCCGGTCATCGGGCGTCTCCGCCGTCCCCTGCTGGAGTCCGGTCGGGTGCAGATGGCCCCTGGCGGCGACTGGATCCGCGTGCAGATCGACGGTGACAGCGACGTCGACCTGTTCGTCTCACTGGCCAGTGTCGCCATCAAGGCGAACACCGCCAGACGGCACGACGAACGCGCCGAACGGGCGGGCAGGTGCATGACGATGGCCCGGGACGAGGTCAAGGACGCCATGCTGGGCCGCTGGCCGGCCGTCGTACCGGAGGACCTCCGGGAGCCTCGCCTCCGCTCGCGCTGAGCCGTCGCCCGCACGCGCCGTCCTGGGAAGCGCCGCTTCTTCGGACTGTCCGTGGAGTCGTGGCTGTGGCGGAAGACCGTCCGATAGGCCCGACCCGTGACAGCCCGGTCGTCTAGCGGCGGCCGCGGAACGTACGCCGGAGGTCGTCGACCCACTGGTCCGGTATCTCCCAGGGGATGAAGTGACCGCCGCGGTCGTGCGCGGTGAGGTTGACGTGGTGGTACCAGTCGGCGCGGTCGCTGTCGAGGAAGTGCCGGACCCGCTGGTCGGTGCTGACGCCGGGCGGGTTCTCGTAGCCGACGAAGGTGATGCCGGTGGGCGCCTCGATGACCGGTCGCCGGTCGTGGGACGGGGTCCACGGGTACCGGTTGTTGTTGGCGTAGGTGCGGACCGAGGTGCCGATGGCGTTGTTCACCCAGAAGATCATGGCGTGGGTGAGCAGGTCGTCCTTGCTGAAGACGGTCTCGATGTCGCCGCCGTTGTCGCTCCACTTCACCCAGCGCTCGAGGATCCAGGCGAGCATCCCGGCGGGCGAGTCGGACAGTCCGTGCGCGAGCGTGCTCGGCGCGAGCATGTGCGCGGCGAGGTGGACGGCGAACCGCCTCTCGAGCTCGACGAGCCGGTCACGGATCTCGGCGGGCAGGCCCTCGGGAATGGGCCGGCCGCCGCTGAGGTCCCAGGCCCGGTCGCCGTTGAACATGTCGAGTTTCAGGCCGGAGCCGATGTGGATGGCGTACAGCTCATCGGCGTACTTGTGCCCGAGCTGACCGGTGATCAGGGCTCCGACGTCGCAGCCCGTGGCGGCGTACCTGTCGTGGCCGAGGACCCGCGTCATGAGGACATGCCAGAGTTCGGCGATCTTCCAGAAGTTCATGTCCGGGTCGTCCGGCAGCGGCGTGGAGAACCCGAATCCGGGCAGCGACGGGACGATCACGTCGAACGCCTCGGCCGGGTCGCCGCCGTACGCCGCCGGGTCGGCCAGCGGGTCGACGACCTTCGACCAGTGCCAGAACGTCCAGGGCCAGCCGTGCGTGAGGATCAACGGTGTCGGGTTCGGCCCGACGCCGGGCCTGCGCATGAAGTGCACCGGCACGCCGTCGACCTCGACGCGGTAGTGCTCGTAGGCGTTGATCGCGGCCTCGGCGGTGCGCCAGTCGTAGCCGGTGCGCCAGTAGTCGACGAGTTCCCGCAGGTACGCGCTGTTCACGCCGTAGTACCAGTCCTCGTTGCCCGCGTCGACCGGCAGCCGAGTCAGCTCAAGGCGCTGCCGCAGGTCGGTGAGCACGTCGTCGGCCACGTGGATCGGCGTCGGCTCCAGCGGAAACGGCCGGCCCGCGGCGGGGAAAGGCCGGGCCTCGGCACCGCGCGATCGGGTGGTCTCCTGGCTCGTCATCGCTTCCTCCAACCGAAGCCGCCGAGACGCATGGAGACGTCGGTCGCCCCCGCGCCCCCACCCCGGACCAGGGTGGGTGCGGGAAACTATATCAGTAACTTATTTAAATTCCTGATTCACCAGCAACGCCGCCGCCGCGCTAGGTTCTGTCTTGTGACAGGCGCGAGACGGTACGAGGAACGTGCGGCGCCGGCTGCGTACGGGACGATCTGGCGCAACGCCTTCACCGGTGACGAGTCCGTCATCGTCCCGGACGGCTGCATGGACTTGCTGTGGACCGGTGAGACGCTGTTGGTCGCGGGCGCCGATTCGCAGGCTCGTGTCTTCGCGCCGGGCCAAGGGGGACGCCTGCTCGGGCTGAGGTTCCGGCCGGGAGTCCTGCCGCAGCTGCTGCGGACCGGAGCGGACGAACTGGTCGACAGCGTCGTCAGCCTCGACTCGGTGATCGGGCTCGACGCTCGACGGTGGGAGACGCGACTGGCCGCCGCCGAACACCCGGGCGCCGCGCTGGTCGACCTCGCGGCCGACGCCGTGGCCGACCTCGTGATCGACCAACGCCCGATCCGCGTGGCCGCCGACTTGAGTTCGGGGCTTTCCATCGCCCAGATCGCCGGGCGAACCGGCTACTCCCCCCGGCAACTCCAGCGGCTCGCCGGGCAGTGGTACGGCTACGGCGCCAAGCACCTGCAACGCGTGCTTCGACTGCGGAAGGCCGATCGTCTCCTGGCCGACGGCCACACCCGCGCGGGGGCGGCCGCCGACGCCGGCTACGCCGACGCGTCCCACCTGTGGCGGGACCAGCAGGCACTCGATGAGCCTCAGCCCAACGCCGCGAACAGGTCCACGGGGTTGCCGTCGGGATCGGTGATGACGGCATAGCGCTGTCCCCAGAACGCGTCCCACGGCTTCTTGGCGATCCCTGCTCCCGCCGCGACCATCCGGTCGAACGTGGCGTCCACGTCGTCCGGGGTCCCGCAGTCGAACGCCAGCGCCATCGCGTGTCCGCCGCTCGGCGGCTTCCAGTGCGGGTCTATCGCCGTGACCACCTCTCGGGTGTCGAGCATGACCTTGACGCCCGCGCCACCGAACTCCGAGTGCGGCTCGGCCGGGCCTCCGCTGCTCAGCTGGAGCCCGCACGATTCGTAGAAGGCGATGGCGGCCGGCATGTCGTCCGTGATGATGGAGATCACCGCGAGTCTGGGATTCGTCATGCCTCACACGCTAGGCAGGACGATCCCAGCCGGCATGAACGGATCGGACATCCTCCGACGGCGGTCTCGGCGACGGCCCGCGGCGCGGACCCGCCGTACGGCCCTGCCCGGCAGTGACGTCGAGTACTGCCCACGATGGACAAGACCCTGACGGCTCGCTACTGCCCCCTGTAGTTGAGCCACCCGCACACCCAGTACCGGCCGCCGGAGTCCCGTTCGACGATCCATTGGTTGTCGATGTCGCCGGCGCTGTTCCCGGTGTCGGGGTCCTCCTGGGTGAAATTGGCCTCGACGCTGAGTTTGTCCGCGTCCGGGGGAATGGTGTACGGCTTCATCTTCCACCGGCCGACGTAATAGCCGTTGAGGGCGAACCCGAGCAGGGTGGAGCGCAGCCGTGGACAGGTCGCCGTCCGCAACTCCGTCATGTCGTGGTCGGCGAGGCCGTTCATGTAGTTCTTGAACACCCGGTTGATGGCGTCGGCGCTCATCGGTGTGTGCGCCGGGGCGACCGGATAGCTGGTGGCAGGGGCCGGTGGCGTGTACACGGGAGCCGACGAGGCCGGTGTCGTGGCGACGGTGGTGACCGGGGTACGGGGTTTGCCGGACCCGGAGTCCGGCGCCAGCACCGACGTGGCCACAAGGGCGGCGACGATGGCCCCGGCAGCCCCGATGTACACGTGGGGTCTCGGCAGCCGAGCGCCGGCCGGACCTGCCACAGGCCGTGTGGGCGGCACTGGCACCGGAGGTGGACGCGGCGGCGACATCGGTACATGCGGCGGCGGTGACATCGGTACGTGCGGGGGCGGTGGAGAGGCCGCCCGTGTCGGCAGGGGTGCGGCGCCACGGCCGATTTCGGTGAGGAGCCGGTGGGCGTCGTCGGCGTTCAGCCGCCGCGCCGGGTCCTTGTCGAGGAGCCCCGTGAGGACGGCCGTGAGCGGTCCGGCATGGACGAACGGGTGCGGGTCCTCGGTGGCGATGGCGACGAAGATCCCGCCGGCGCTCGCTCCGCCGAACGGCACCTGCCCTTCCACGGCCGCGTACAGGGTGGCCCCGAGCGACCACAGGTCGGTCTCGGGGGTGGCGTCCTGTCCCCGAACCTGTTCGGGGGCCATGAAGGCCGGTGTGCCGAGGATCGCCCCGGACCGGGTGAGGGTGTTGTCGCCTTCGAGGGTGGCGATGCCGAAGTCGGTGAGGACGACCCGGTCGCCCTCCAACAGGACGTTGGCGGGTTTGACATCGCGGTGCACGACCCCTGCGGCGTGCGCGGCCCGCAGCGCCGTCAGCATCTTCACCCCGAGAGCGGCGACGGCGCCGACCTCCAGCCGCTGGTGTTCGCCGAGGAGGTCGTGGAGGGATCCGCCCTCGACGTACTCCATGACGATCCACGGCCGGCCGCCGACGGTGAGCCGGTCGTGGACCGTGACGATTCCTGGGTGTTTCAGCCGCGCGGCGGCCCTGGCCTCCCGTTCCAGGCGCGCGTAGAAGGTGACCCGTTCACCGTCGTCGACGCCCTCGGGGAGCCGTAGTTCCTTGATCGCGACCGTACGGTCGAGATCGGTGTCCCGGGCCCGCCACACGACACCCATCCCACCTCGGCCGATGACGTCGAGCAGCCGATACCGCCCCGCCAAGAGCTCGTCCGAATCGGTGCGCACGACGGCGATCGTACCGGCCGATCGACATCAAACAAACGATTCTGTCTATAAAGGGCCTGAGATCACAGTCGCGGCCTTGGAGCGAACGGCTTGCCGAGTTTGCTTGAGCGAGCTAAATTTTGCTCATGCGAGCAAGAACGTTCACCGAGTCGGGCAGACGGGCCCAAATCGTGACGGCAGCGATCGAGGTGATCGCCGAGGTCGGCTACGCCAAGGCGTCGTTCAGCCGGATCGCGAAGCACGCGGGCCTGTCGAGCACCGGAATGATCAGCTACCACTTCGCCGGGAAGGACGACCTGCTCACGGCGTGCGTCGCCGAGATCGAGAAGGTCACCGAGGCGTTCATGCAGCCGCACATCGACGCCGCCGACGGCCACGTCGCACAGCTGCGCGCCTACGTCGAGTCGAACATCGCCCTCGTCGGCGAGCACCCCGCCGAGGTCCGGGCGCTGATCGACATCGTGAAGAACTCCGGTTCGCAGAGCGCCGCCGTCAACGGACGTCTCGCCATGGTCGAGGAGCACTTGCGCACCGGACAGGCGGCGGGCGTCTTCCGTCCCCTGGACACGCGGACCACGGCGATCGCCTTCATCAGTGGTCTCGACTCCGTCGTCGTCACCGCGACCGCCGCCGCACCCGAACCCACCGAGCTCGCCCGCATCGGCCGCGAGCTCGCCGACCTCTACGTGCGGGCGACCGCAGCCGACCCCGAGGGGGAATCCGCATGATGATCGAGCAGAAGCCCGCACCCGACATGGGCCTGCGCCGGGTGATCCGCGCCAACGTGATGACCGTCGTGTTCGAGGTGGTCGTGCCGATGGTGCTGTTCTACGGTCTGCGCGCCGCCGGCGTGAACCAGTGGTGGGCGCTGATGGCCGGTGTCCTGGTGGCCGCGCCGTACGTGGTGTGGACCATCGCGCGCAACCGCCGGATCGACCTCATCGCCCTGGTCACGTTGAGCGTCCTGGTGCTCTCCGTCGTGCTCGGCCTGCTGTCGGACGACCCGCGTACGCTCGCGATCCGGGAGGGCTGGACCGCCGCGCTGGGCGGCCTGTTCGGCGCGTGGATGCTGGTCACGGTCGTCGTCGGCAAGCCCGCCCAGCTGACGTTCGGCCGCACGATCGCCGAGATCAAGCGCGGCGCCGAGGGCGCGGCCGCGTGGGCGGCCCGCTGGGACACGGATGCTCGGTTCCGGCGCGGGCTGCGCGTCGACACGGCCGTCTGGGGCGCCGTGCTGCTGGCCAACGCGGTGGCGCACATCGTGCTCGTCTACACCCTGCCGATCGACCTCATCTCCCTGGTCACCACCGTGGTGTGGTTCGCCGCACTGGCCTGCCTGATCGCCTGGCACGTCTGGTACATCCGCAAAGAGGACCTCGAAGCCTGACGTCCTGCGGCTCCTGCGGGGGTCGGCTCACGGCGCGGTCCGCGTTGGCGACGATGACGTCGTGGATGTATCGGGACAGGCCGGGGCCTGAGGGTCAACAGACGGGGCCTACGGAAACGCGCGACCGCGATATCGACCCGATAGAACCTGTGACGCGAATAAGTCCGATTCAGGCAATTTATCGGGCTCGATCACTCATCTGGCTGCATGATGGACATTCCCGATTTGGGAGGTCCCCCTCATGCTTCGCTCCACCACGGCCGCAATAGCCACGTGCCTGTTGCTGGCCGGCTGCAGCTCCACCGCCTCGCAGGTCTCATCGCACGGCGGCCGGACCGGCTCCTCGCAACCTGCGGGAACACCGACCGACACCGCCGCTCCGGAACCGACCGGCACCCTCCCGCCCGGGTCCTGCCACGCCTCCAGCCTCGACCCGGCCACCACCCATCCGGACCCGCACTGCACCCCGGGTGCCCTCAACCCCGCCGTGACCCAGGCGAACATCCACAGCACGGTCTGCGTCTCCGGCTACACCAAGACGATCCGCCCACCCGTCGCCTACACCGACGCGCTGAAGCGGCAGCAGATCCGCGAGTACGGCTACGCCGACACCAACCCGCGCTCCTACGAGGAAGATCATTTCCTGCCGCTCAGCCTCGGCGGCAACCCGACCGACCCACACAACCTGTGGCCCGAACCCGGAAATCCGAACCCCAAGGATCGTGTCGAGTTTGAGCTTTATAAGCGCGTCTGTGCTGGGACTGTGACTCTGGCAGCAGCACAGAAAGCCATCTTGGCGGACTGGACAACGGCGCTTCAGGCTACCGACTAGGAGCTACTGAATGGCTTCAATCGGGCATACCTTGTGAGAAAATTGGCATGTGCCGAACTACTCGCTATCTGTCCCGGTCGGCTGCTCGCTCGCAGAGAAGTGTCCAGGTGTGGTCAGCGAATGGCATCCTGTTCGCAACGGCGACCTGACGCCGTGGCGGGTGGGGGCGCAGTCGAAGCGCGTCGTTTGGTGGCGGTGTTCTGCGGGACACGAGTACCAGGCGCCGGTTAGGAACAAGTGGGCTGGACAGGGATGCCCTACTTGCCCTCCGGTCGTACCGCCGGACAAGTCGTTGGCGACGGTAAGCCCTGAGGTCGCAGCTCAGTGGCATCCCACACGCAATCACCCCTATGATGCCGCGAACGTCATCGCCGGATCCCATGCTTCGGTCTGGTGGCGATGCGGCGAGGGACACGAGTGGCAGGCAGCCGTAAGGGAGCGGGTCGCAGGCAAGGGACCGTGCTGGCGGTGCAGGACTCTGGATCTCAAGAATCCCGATCTCGCCAAAGAATGGCACCCGGCGAAGAACCTTCCGATAACCCCGAATGAGATCCTTGCTGGCGTAGACCAAAAGGTCTGGTGGCGTTGTCGCACCTGTGGCCATGAGTGGCAAGCTGCGGTTGGAAGCCGCAACCTAGGAGCCGGTTGTCCCGCATGCGGTAGGCGCGCGACCGAAGAAGAGAAACGGCGAGCCCGTCCAGGGTGCTCTTTTGCGGACATTCACCCGCATCTTGCCACAGATTGGCATCCGAGGCTGAACGGCGATCTGACACCGGAAAGTCTCAACCCAGGCAGCAAGATCATGGTCTGGTGGGAGTGCCCCGTCGGCCACGCGTATCAGACAAGGCCACTGAACCGTCGGCATGGCAGCGGTTGCCCGTACTGTGCAGGCAAGAAGGTCGGATACGGAAACGACCTCGCTTCCCTGTACCCCGATGTCTCTGCGCAGTGGCATCCGACCCGCAACCGGGAGCTTCGTCCCTACCAGGTCACCCCGAACAGCCATCGCGATGTCTGGTGGCGTTGCACGCTTGGGCATGAGTGGCGGACTCCGCCCAATGCTCGCATCAACGGCGGATCTGGCTGCCCTGGGTGTGTGCCTCGCACCACGTCGGCGCAAGAGACGCGACTCCGCGAGGAATTGCAACTAGCTCTCCCTGGACTCGCTCCTCTTAGCGTGCAGGATCGTGGCCGCTGGCTCCACTGCGACATGGTCGAGGCCGGCCTGAAGCTGATCGTCGAGTTCGACGGCTCCTACTGGCACCGTGGCCGCGATGCGCACGACAAGCGCAAGGCGACGAGGCTGCGCAACAGCGGATGGACTGTCGTGCGTCTTCGGGAAGCCCCGCTGGAGCCGCTACACGCCGATGATGTCCAGATCCCGAAACTGCCGACGCGTGAGCGACCCACGGCCGCCGGCAGAATCGGGCGTGAGCATGTACTCCAGGTTCTGTACAAAGCCGTCTGCGCGGGCACTGTGACACTGGCCGCCGCCCAGAAGGCCATCACCACGGACTGGACGACCGCGGGCCAGATCGTCCACTAGGCGCATCCCTCGCCCGCTGGACGCCTCGTCGAACCGAGGGTCAGGAACGCCGACGGTCTACCGCGCGCCGTGGAGCCTAGGCCGCTCCTGACCTGTGCGGAGTCCCTGACGATCCGTTTGACGCCCGTCGACGGATTCCGTGCATTCTCCGCCCCGGCTTTCACCTTCAATGCTTTTCGTGGTGGAATGTCGGGCAGCCGTTTGAAGATCGTTCGGGGAGAGGCGTTGCCGGGTGAGCTGAGCCTGGAGGCTGGGCTGCTGCTGGCCCGGCGTTACCGGCTGGACGTCCCCATCGGCGCGGGCGCCATGGGTGAGGTGTGGCGAGGGGTCGATCTCGCGCTGAACCGGCCGATCGCGATCAAAATCCTCCCGCCGCAGATGGCGCGGGACGAGAACGGGGTCGCGCGGTTCCGCCGGGAGGCCGAGTCCGCCGCCGGCCTGCAGCACCCGGGCATCTGCACGGTCTTCGACATCGACACCCACGATTCCGTGATGTTCCTCGTGATGGAGCTCCTCCAGGGATCCGACCTGGCCCGGGTCATCGCGGCGCATCCCGGTGGGCTGCCGATCGACCAGGTGGTGGGACTGGCGGAGCAGATCACCGACGCACTCGCGGTGGCGCACGCACGCGGTGTCGTCCACCGGGACATCAAACCGGCGAACCTGTTTCTGCAGCAGGACGGCCGGGTGAAGGTCTGCGACTTCGGCATCGCCAGGCTGGCCGACCGTACGACGCTGACAGCCACCGGCGGGCTGATCGGCACGCCTCGTTACATGGCGCCAGAGGAATTCCGCGGCGTGCCGGCCGACTACCGCGCCGACCTCTATGCGGTCGGCGGGGTGCTGTACGAGCTGTTCACGGGGAGGCCCGCGTTCGACGCGGACGGCGACTCGGGAATCGCCTCGATCATGTACAAGCACCTCAACGAGGCGCCCGTGCCGTTGCGTTCGCACCGTCCGGATATCCCCGTTCATCTCGAACGGCTGGTCCTGGACCTGTTGGCCAAACCGGCCGACCACAGGCCCGTCAGCGCCGCCGCCGTACGGGACTTCCTGCGCCGGTCCGGGCACACCGTCGTACCCCGCCGGCCCGCCGCCGTACCTGCGCCCGCAGCCGCCTACCGTGGATCAAGCCCTGGAGACGACGACGGTCGGCACGTCCTCTGCCATCAAGACGCGGAAGAGCAGAAAGGGCGTCGTCGCCGCCGTCGGTGGCGTGCTGGGAGCGGCGCTGGTCGTAGCCGGGGCCTTCGCGCTGCCGAACGCCTTCGGTGGCGACGGCGCGAAGTCGAAGACAACGGGTGCGGCGCATCCGTCCTCCACCGCACTTCCGACGCTCCATCCGGTCGGTGAAACGGTGCCCGGTCAGGCCAGTCCCGGTGCCCAGTTCTCGATCGGTCAGATGGCCAAGGTGCCCGTCGTCCAGGGGTCGCGTACGGATGCGGTGGGGCTGACCGTGACCTCGATCGTCAAGGGTTCGAAGGCCGACCTGGCCAACCTGGCGTTGTCGCGTTCGGTCAAGAACAAGACCCCGTACTACGTCCGTTTCTCGCTGACCAATCTCGGTCCCGACGACCCCTACCTGGACCTTGATCCCACCTACCAGATGCAGGGGATCGACTCCGCGGGCGTTGTCGTCGACGAGGTCATCACGTCGACCGATACGAAGGCATACCCCAGCCAGTGTCGCCCGGGCGTCATCAAGGACGGCGGGTTCCATCACGGAGCCCGTTACGACGCGTGCACGGTCATCCTGAACCCCGGATCCCGGGACATCACCACTGTGCAGTGGTGCCAGGAACCCTACGGCACTGGCAACAACCAGGGCGTTTACTGGAAGCGATGAGGGACGATCATGCGCAGCACCTTGGGACAGCAACCCGGCCAGACACTGGCCGGGCGGTACCGTCTCGAGGCGGTGATCGGCAGCCTCGGCGTCGGGGCCGGTGAGGTATGGCGCGGGTTCGACCTCCGGCTGAACCGGGTCGTCGCCGTCAAGACCTTCGCCGCGCCGGCCGCCACCGACCAGGCGAGCGTCGCCGCGTTCCGTCTTCGGGCCGAGAAGGCGGCCGCCGTACGGCACCCCGCGGTCGAGGCGATGCTGGACATCGGGACCGCCGAGTCCCCGGTGTTCCTCGTGACCGAGCATCTCGAAGGACAGGACCTGAAAACGGTTCTGGCCACGCAGAGCGGCGGACTGCCCGTCGAGCAGGTCACCAGGGTGGCCGAGCAGACCCTCGACGCCATGACGGCCGCGCACGCCCAGGGCGTCGTTCACGGTGGCCTCACCTCCGCCGATCTGTTCCTGCTCGACAACGGGGACGTGAAGCTCCGCAACCTGGGCGTCGGCGTAACGCGGGCGGATGCCGCCGACCCTCGGGTGGATCTGTACGCCCTCGGATGCGTCCTCTACGAACTGCTGACGGGCGTACCGCCGACCCAGTCGCCCCCCGCACCCCCGGCGTCCCGCCGGGCCGATGTGCCGCCGCACCTCGACCGTCTGGTGCTGGATCTCCTGGCTGAGGACCCCGCCGTACGACCGCAGAGCGCGGCCGCCGCCCTCGCGGCTCTCCGCGAGTCGACGAGGCCCGCCGCTCAGCCCACCGCCAACTGGCCACAGGCGAATCCCTCGAGGCCGGACGCGACTGTCAACGACAGTCCGCCGACGATCGGGGCCGCGAAGAAGAGCGGCCGGGGGCGTCTCCTGGCGGAGATCGCGGGGGCCGCCGTGCTGGTGGCGGCCGCGGCGGCCGGCGGGTATCTCGTGCACGGCGGTACGGCCGCCAAGGCACCGTCGCACCCGGTGGCCGGCAAGTCCACCGCAGCCCCGGCGCCGCCCGGTGTCAGCCCGAAGTCGCCACCGCAGGTCCCAGGTTGGCAGGTCGTGGTCGCTCCCCAATTCGGCGTGGTGTACAACGTCCCGCCGGGTTGGAAAATCGAGGAGCCCAGCACTTTTGTGGGCCTCAGCGACGCCAGCGGGAATACCGCCGTCGGTTCACACGGCGTTGCCGCCATCAGCAAGAGGGGCTCCAACTAAAACTGCTCGATCGTCCAGTCGGGGCTGCTCGGTGGCACGGGCATCACCTCGGCCTCATCGGGCCAGTTGGAGTCCCTTGAGCCGACCGCCACCTACAACGCACTCCAATGGGCGAACTTCGGTTACCAGATCGGAGGCGTGCTTCCCCAGACGGAGCAACCTCTCCCGGAGCACGCGACGATCGGCGGCCTCCGGGCTGCGGTGCAAAAGGTCGTGGCCAAGACGAAGGGCAGCAAGGGGATCCCGTGCGAGCCGAAGGGGGGAACGGTGTACGTCGCCACATTCGCCTCACGGCAGGGTGCACCGGTCACCTTCTACGTCTACTCCGACAGCACCGGTCCGGGGAGCGTGAACGACAAGACGCTGCGGCAGATCGTCAACACGATTCGTCCGCTGGCGTAATCAGGCACCGCCGCACTGGCCGCGTTCCGTTGCCGTACCTGTCCATCCGTTGTCGAGAAGGGTGAAGATCCGGTCGAGAGCGGACTCGGCGTCTTCTCGTCCGTGGACGAGGGCGACGGCACGAACCTCGCGCTGCTCGATGGCGCGGAACTCGCGCACGCCATCAGGAAAGAGGCCGGCCTCGACGAGGCGATCTCACGCTACGAGGCAACGATGTTCGCCCGATCCGGAGAACTGGCCGTGAGCTCGAACAACGCGCTCAAGCGGTTCTTCGCGACGACGTCCCCCGACGCTCCGCACCTTCCCCCAGATCACGAGCAGGAACACAAGAACTACGAAGCCAGAGCCGCGGAATACCGGCGCCGACAAGCCGAGGATGAGCGCCGGAAGAACCCGCACGACAGCCGATAGCCACGTGTGCTCACGGCATTCGGTCGCGAGTCCTCGGCAATCTATGACGCCGCCGACGGCAGTGAGCTGCCCATATTGGTCTTCGAGCCGGCCGAAGACACACAGCCCATGGCGAGCATCGTCATGTTCTGGCGAGCCTTGCCGATCTTGTGGGAGATACGTAAGATGATCTTGAAAGATCTGCAATGTCGACGGAAGGGACAACAATGCGCGTACGTACACTCCTCGCGAGTACGGGAATCGCCTCCATGGCGCTCACCGGAATGACCACTCAAGCAGCCCATGCGGCTTCATGGCACTTCACCGGGAGCATTTATCTGCACAAATCAGAGTGCGTGGATGACGGTCAGACATACGAGCGTGAAGGCTTCCCATACAGATGCCAGTATGGCATTTTCCCGACAACCGGCCAATATGTTTACTGGCTTTACATCTATAACTAATACTCGAAATGGACGACGGCCAGGCATCCGCAGCGGCGATCCGCACTGATATGCCCTGTAATTGTACGTAATTACACGCTGGCCGAGAGGCACACCTGGCGCGCCGACACGTCCCCTGGACGCTCACGCCCCGTCTCCGTGCTCAGAGGCGGGGCGTTCGGCCTGCCTGGCCTCGGCGAGGGGAATCGCATCCTCGTACCACCGGTAGACGGTGTCCAGCGTGCGGCCGCGGGAATTGAGACACGCCGATCGATAGCCCTGGAGGGACCGCTTGGTGGCTCGGCGGCTAGAGGCGGCAGGCTCGTGACGCCATCGGTGAGGTGAGATGATCGCCGGAGGCCGTACGAGTGGAAGTGGGCCATCGTGATCGAGATGCTGGTCGGAGCGCTGATCTTCGGAACAGGCATGGCGGTCGGTCGCCTGCTGCCCCGGCGCAACCAAGAACAGAAGGCCGTCGAGCGTGGACCGTTGTGCCAGTGCGGGCACGGTGCGTCGTTCCACGAAGCCGAGGGACGCTGCCGGGCAGGCGTCGAACGCGCAAAGTGGAACAATGGCGCGTGGACGGGCAATGAGCTGCTGCCATGCGAATGCCAGAAGTACACCGGTCCCGAGCCGCTGCCATCGTTCTACGCTCCAGAGCTGCCGGAGTAGTCGGCACAGAGTGGACACCACGGGAGTCGCGGCACAGCTTCGTCTCGCTGCTGTCAGCTCACGACGTCCCGCTGGAGAACATCTCCCGGTTGGCCGGGCGCACCAACCCCGTGGTGACGGAGACCGTCTACCGCAGCAGATCCGCCCTGTCATGCAGGACGGCGCTCGCGCGATGGACGCCATCTTCCCGGCGGATTTCAAGCCGTAGTCGCTCAGTTAGACACGGCGTCGGACGTGCTGGTGGCCGTCCCCGGTTGCCGTCGCTGCCGTCAGCTTCCCTAGTTCCGAGGGCTTTCCAGAGGGTCGGCGATCTTCGCTTCATGCGTTCGCTGACCAGGGCTCATAGCAGCCGAGATCTCGCTGATGGGCTGAGTCATCCCGTACATGTCCCGTGCTCGCGGTCACCGCGTTCTTGGTCAGCGTGGCGATCCGAGGCGGAGCGCCTCCAACGAAGGCGTGTTCGTGCTCGGCTCCGGTAACCAGTCGCCGCCCGCCGGACAATCCCTAAGCATTGGACAAGTCCGGAGGAACCGTGGACCAAGCCGCACAACGCTTCGAGACGCTCTATATGAGCTGCTATGCGCCGCTCATGCGGTTCGCTGCCCGTCGAGTCGGCGAAGAGGACGCGGCCGATGTCGTCGCCGAGACGTTCACCATCGCGTGGCGTCGCCTGCACCGGCTCCATGACAAGGATCCGCTGCCATGGCTGTACGGCATCGCCCGCAAAGTCAGCGCCAATCACCTTCGATCCCGATTCCGGCGGAACCGGCTCACCCAACGAGTGGCCACGGCCTCACCCACACCGATCTCGGCGGACCACGCCGACCAGGTTCTCCAGCGACTACACCTCGACTCCGTGGTGGCCGCGCTGTCCGAACGCGATCGCGAAGCGCTCAGACTCGCAGAGTGGGAACAACTGTCGCCAGCCCAAGCTGCCACCGTCCTGGGCTGTTCGACCACCGCATACAAGGTGCGGCTGCGCCGTGCCCGCCGCCGTCTCGCTTGCGGCAGAGCCCTCAGAGGGTCCAGCCACACACGAAAACAAAGTCTCGCCCGGAAACATCCTTCCGATGTCCGTTCACAACGCCAGTGAGGTCGCTGAATGAACCCGCAGGTCGAACAAGCGTCCGCGTTGTTCCGGATGGCCGACCCGGTACCTCCGGACGCCTACGAACACGCCGCATCGGGCAAGGACGCCTCCGCCACCTTGCGCCGGATACTGCACACGCCGCAACCTCCCAAACACAAGCTTCGCAACCGGCGGCTTCTCGCAGCCGTCATCGCCGTCCCGACGGCAGCGGCGGCGGTCGCGCTCGGGGGCATCTTCACCAACCAGGAGACACCGGCCTACGCGGTTACCTCAAACTCAGACGGCACCGTCAGCATCACCTTCGACTCCGCCCTAAAGAACAATCTCGAAATCCTGACCCATCCGGACCGACTACAACACGCCATCGCCAAACACGGCGTCCCGAACCGTGTCCTGGTCGCCCGTCCGCAATGTCCGCCTGGAACCGGCGGCCAGGAGAGATGGCATTCACTCCCCGCAGGCGCGGTGACCCGGGGGAACGCCCGATGGATCGTGCACCGCGACCGGATACCACGAGGCTGGGCGCTCCTCATTGGACTACGTGATCAAACTGCGAACGGGAGCGGACGCGCCATAGTCCTCTTCATGGCGGTAAGCAACGACCCTCCGACCTGCCTCCTCAACACACAGCTACCACCCGCACATAGCCTTGTCGCCCTCATGGGCACGGTTGCTCCGTAAGCTACAACCAGTGAAGATCACAATCGGTCGAAGGGCGACAGTTTTCGGTGCCGGCTGCACGCTGGTGCTTCTTCTTGCCGGGCTCAGCTCTGCACAGGTAAAGGCATCTACGATCACCGACGGTAGGTACCGGGCGGGCGACATCGAGCCGGGCGTGTACATGACCACGCAACACGGGTGCGACACGGACGTGGAATTCGCGCATGACAGGCTGCCGGCGCTTGCTGCCGACGTGGCGGACCGGCCCGAACGGCCCGAACCACCTGGCCCACGCTATTACTACATCAGCCACGATCCGCTTGTGGTGGCCTACATCTTCACCGGCGGCTGCACCTGGACCCGGGTCCGCCCCATTCCGAAGATACCCGCAACTTCGCCTTGATCAGCGAGTTACGTAATGGCGCGGTCAGTTCACCGCTAGACAGGGGCTGGGGAACTTAGGCGTACCTACGCCGCACCCCGGCCCCGCCCTATGGGTCGGCGCCTCGCTACTCTGCCGTGACGCGACGCGTGAAGGTCCCCGACGAGATTAAGCGGGTGGCCAAGCAAGATCTGTTTCGCCCTGAGCGGTGAAGTGCGGCCACCAGGTCTCCTCGCGGCGGGGGTCGCTGCATTGGGACGTGCGCGGTCGTGCAGCGTTAGGTGCGCTCTCTCGATTCGCTGCTGCTCAGTCCATTCGAACTTCGGCGAGCCGCCTGACTGCGAACTGGTCGGTCCCGCTGGGGTCCCAGCAGACGGCGGCTTCCCATGCGGCCCGCGCTTGCGCGGCGATGTCGTACGCGTCGTCGTCGAGACCGGCGGCGTTGTGCGGCAGTGCCAGGTCGAGGTCGGGGACGTCGACGTGCGACTCGTCCCAGTCGATCATCGCGACGCGATCCGCGGTCATGCGGATGTTGCGTGGGTTGGGGTCGCCGTGGACGACGCACGTCGTGCGACCGGTGAGTCGCGCCCACGCTGCCCGGCATCGAACGACACCCTCAGGCGGCATCGCGCCGAGGTCGACCCTCGTCCCGGTCTCGGCGTGGAGAAGGTCGGTCGACGATCGCCAGCCCGGGCGTTGGGGCCAGCCGTGCGTGAACCGATGCAGCTGGCGGAGTGTGTCGGCGACGCGACGCCAGTCGGCTTCGGTCTCGGGCGATCTGCCCCCCACGTAGGTCATCACCACCAGACCGTCGGCGAAGTGCCGGCCGTCCGTGGTTGGGATCGGCACCGGCACCGTCATCCCTTCACGGTGGAGGTGCCGCAACAGGTCGGTCTCCCACGCGAGATCAGCGTCGCTGCGTTGGCCGAGACGACCGACCGCGAGGTGCCCGTTGACGCGCACGCTCCACACCTCGTTGACGCCGACTCCGCCAGTGAGCGGTTCGATGCGAACTACGTCGTCACCCCACTGCTCGAGTGCTTCCCATCCCACCGGCCACATCTTCGCAGAGGGGTCATGAAGCGCTCGACGAAATTACGAACCCGTGTTCAAGGCGGCGGCGCTACAGGCCGCCGCCTTGAACCGTGACTTCCTGCTTGCTCGTCGACGCCGACGGCGCCCGGTCCACTTCACGGAAGGACGGTTTCCTGAAATCATCTGCTTTAGTCAAGCGAACACCGATGTTTTTTTGCATGGCAGTGTCACCGATGAACCGGTTCGCAGGGCCGGTGGCCCGCGCGAGGGTGGGCCGGTTGGCGCCGAGTTGGAGATGGGAGCTGGACGGGTGGAGCGTGGTGGCGTGCTTGGCGGCAGATATCGGCTGGTCAAGCGGCTAGGTCGTGGCGGCATGGGCGAGGTGTGGGCCGCCCACGATGACAGTTTGAACCGCAAGATCGCGATCAAGATCCTCCTCGCCAACGTGGACACCGAGGCCAAGCTGATCGCCCGGCTGCGCCACGAGGCTCGCACCGCCGGCGCGCTGCAGCATCCAGGCATCACTGTCATCCACGACATCGGCGACCACGATGGGCACCCCTATTTCGTGATGGAACTGCTGGATGGCCGTGATTGCAAGGTCCTGGTGGCCGAGCACCCCAACGGCTTGCCTCCCGGCCTGGCGCTAGAGCTCATGGTCCAGGTCGCCGACGCGCTCGCCTACGCCCACGACCACGGCGTGGTGCACCGCGATATCAAACCCGCCAACCTGATACAGCTGACCGGCGGCGTGAAAATCTGCGACTTCGGCATTGCCCGCTACGCCGAAGCCACCACCCACCTCACCGTGACCGGCGGAGCTCTGGGCACCCCAGCGTTCATGGCACCCGAACAGTGGCGAGGCGAAAACGTCGATGCCCGCACCGACCTGTACTGCTTCGGCGCCACATTGCATACCCTCCTGACCGGCCGCCCGCCCTTCCCTGGCCCCAGCCAGCACGCGCTCATGCACCAACATCTGGTCACCCCGCCACCCCATCTGCACGACCTACGCTCTGACCTGCCTGCTGGCCTCGACGACCTGCTCCAGCGACTACTGGCCAAAGACCCGACCGACCGGCCCGCCACCGCACACCAGGTCCGGCACACGCTCCAAACCGTCTTCGCCGACCTCGACGCGCCCGCCATCGCTACCTCAGCCAGGCGAGGCTCCACGCCTACGACCCGGGACCGCGTCAACTCGTCGGAGCCGGCATCGACACTCAGGGAGAACGGCGAACCGCAACGCTCTGCCCCGCATTGGCCGGGACGCCGTACGGTGCTGCTCGGCGGATTGGGAGCCATCACGGCCGGCGTCTCCGCAGCGGCAGGGATCTGGCCTGAGCATTCGAGGCGCGGCAATGCCACTCCCCGTCAGAGCGCCGCCACCTCTGGTCAGGACATCACCCTCACCGGCCATACCGGCAACGTCGACGCCGTCGCATTCAGCCCGGACGGCAAGATCCTGGCCACTGGCAGCAACGACACCACGGTGCGGTTGTGGGACGTGGCCGCCGCCCGCACCACGACCACTCTCACCGGCCACACAGGGTTCGTCTACTCGGTGGCGTTCAGCCCAGACGGCAAGACCCTGGCCACCGGAAGCACAGACGGCACAGCGCGGCTGTGGGATGTGGCCTCCGCCCGCGCAGCTTCCCTCACCGGCCATACCGATGCTGTCAACTCCGTCGCGTTCAACCCTGACGGCAAGACCCTGGCCACCGGCAGTTGGGACGGTACGGTGCGGCTGTGGGACGTGGCTACCACCCGCACCACGACCACTCTCACCGCCAACACCGGGTTCGTCGTCTGGGTGGCGTTCAGCCCGGACGGCAAGACCCTGGCCGCCGGCGGTGGCAATAACTCGGTGCGGCTGTGGGACGTGGCCACCGCCCGCACCCTCGCAGCCCTCACCTTTCCCGCCGTTCGCGGCGGCTATTCCGCTGTCCAATCGGTGGCGTTCAGTCCGGACGGTAAGACCCTGGCCATCGGCAGCAGCGACAAGCTGGCGCGGTTGCGGGACACGGCCACTGGTCGCATCGCGACCCTCGCCGGGAGTGCCGGCGTTGTCAACTCCGTCGCGTTCAGCCCGGACGGCAAGACCCTGGCGACTGCCAGTTCGGAACGCACGGTGCGGCTGTGGGACGTGGCGACCGCCCGCGCTGCCGCCGCGTCCTTCGCCGACACCGGTCAAGCCATCTGTGTGGCGTTCAGCCCGGACGGTACGACTCTGGCCGTCGGAAGCAACGACAGGACAGCACGGCTGTGGAAGGTGACCTGATGCAGCACGCTTCCACCGCTTCATCGTGCGGCCGTTGGGGCGCTGGCTGCCGAGGTAAGTGACGGTTGCCGTCACGGAGACCCCGGGCGATCTTCGCTCGGGGTCTTTGCACTGGTGAGATGGGAGCCTCCGGCCGGATTCGAACCGGCGACCTGCCGCTTACAAGGCGACTTATGGGGACATGTCACCAGCACTTCAGGCGTTGCTGGCTGGTCTGGCATTCCCTCACCGAGCGGGGGTGTCCGCCGTCGTTCGTGGTGGTTGTCACGCAGTTAGTCACCCGGAGGGCTGGAGCATTACGGGGCAACTCCCCCCGCTGTTCCAGCCTCAGGCAGTCGAGGGGGATACCGAGGGGCACTGTGTCCCTCACCGTGTCCCCCGGGTTTTCGCAGGTCACAGACAGTTGGGGGACACGGGGGACACTCGGTCGGGAGCTGGGAGGTCAGCGGCGCAACGGCGCGAGTCAGCCTCTTCGTCCCGAAGGAATCCCGAGCCTCCGGCGACCTACATGGCCGCCGCAGGCCGAGGAAGCGCCATCGGGACAATCCAAGCATCGGTCACTCATCGGGCAATTATTCCATTTTATGGAGAGTTTCGGACGAGTGCGGATTTCGAAAGGTCGCGCACTAATTAGCAGTATGTACGCGAGTCCAAGATGTAGATATACCGCAAAGATGTTGCCAGATTGACGCCGAGGCCGCGCTTGCGGGTATCAATGGCGAGGTGTGGCGATGCGGGTGGCATAGTGCGCCGCCAACCCTATTCAAGGGGGAGCGTATGACTCTAAGGACGATGATCACGACCGGCTCTCTGCTGGCGGCCGCAATCGGCGTAGCCGCAGCGCCCGCATACGCAGTGCAGTTGCGGCCCTCCGGTAAACCCGCCGGTGTTCTCCGGGTGCATCCTGCGAAGGCCGACAGATCGAATATCGATGTTAATCGGAAACACCAGCACGACCAAGATGATGACGAGTCCGAGCATGACAGAAGCCGCAGCCACTTCCAGGATGACGACGATGACCATGCCCGAGCCGGCCGTGCGTCCGCTCACCTCAGAACCCACGAGGTAGACGACGAGCATGATGATGATCAGTTCAGACATCATCATCATCAGCATGACTTCGACGAAGATTAGCGGCGTGGCCCTAGTGCCAGTGACACGGACGAGACGCTGAAGCGAGCCCGAGCCGGTCGTGCGTATCTCGTACCGGCTCGGTGGCCGCCAACGGCTTCCCGCGTACCGAATGCTTGGTGATACGACCTCCGGGCATTGAGTGCTCATTGAGCGCGATGGACGCCATCTTCCCGGTGGATTTCGAGCCGTAGTCGCTCAGTTAGACACTCAGGCCCCGTCTCTGTGATCAGAGGCGGGGCGTTTTGCCTGGTCAGATGGGAGCCTCCGGCCGGATTCGAACCGGCGACCTGCCGCTTACAAGGAATACGGACACCCCTGCTCGTGACGCATCCACCGAGGTAGACGGTGTCCTGCGTACGGCCGTGGGCGTCGGTGGTCGCTGTCGTTGCTGTCAGCGCTGCTGTCACCCGTGCTGGTACCCGCGGCTTTACAGTGCGCCATGGATCTCGGCGCTGCTCCCCCGCTGACCTGCATGGAACCCTGGTCGGCTCCCTCAATGTCACCGGCGCATTCCGCGTATTTTCCGGATCTTGGCCTTCGGCGAATCTGCTGGCAGCCATCGGCACCCTGCACCAGGTCCCTGCCGCATGCCTTCGTAGTGGAACCGGTGCGGGAGTCGAACCCGCGCTACCAGCTTGGGAATCGTCTGGTTCCGGGCCGTCCTGGGCGCTGACCTGCTCGTCCGAGTGATCGCGAGTGACCGCTGTTGACCCTTGATCACCGGGGCTAATGGCCCACTAATGGCCCGGACGGAGTTGCGTGGCGCCGCGGCGGTCTTAGTCGTCAGCAGCGACGATCAGAGCCAAGCTGCTGGTAGTGCGGTCGATCACGACCAGTTCGTGGAACTCACCGTGCACGCCGCCCCAGTCGTGCAGCGCGCCTTCGCCCAGGGTCTTGAGGCGGTATCGGCTTGTGGCGGCCCGCACCAGCGCATGGACGTCCCGCTCCAAGGCCACCTTCAGCGCCTGGGGCAACTCGCCATACTGGCCGACCCAGAAGTCGAAGGCGTACGTCGCGGTCGTCTCATCGACAGGCTCGTACGCGTCGGCGGAGATGCGATCCAGCCAGTAGGGGCCGTGTCGAGTCCCAACCGGGTCGACCCCGCCCCCTGCGTAGTCGTCCCGGAAGTGGTCGTGTCTGATCAAGGCATCCAGGATGCGCGTATCGCTTTGCGCTGGCCGAGGCAGGCAGAATCGCTTGAGATCAACCCAGCGGAACGCGTGATCCGGCGAGCGCCGGAAGAAGTCCCGGAAGTTGATGAAGACCTGGTCTTGATAGTCGAGGTCATGTTCCACGGTTCCAACCGTAGAGTTCCCCTGCCTTCCGGCTGGGTGTGTTGGGCATCGTTCCCGGCTTGGACGTTGGCGGCGTAGTGCGGGTGACGGGAATCCAGCCACGCAACCAGCTTGGGAAGTCTCTCCCGCTGATTATCGATCACCTGCGGCGCGACTGACCTGCGCCTTCGCGGCATTCTCCCCGTTGATGACCGCTGGCGACCGTGATCGTCCCCTCTGACGGGCACGTAGCGGGCACGGCTCCAGGTCCGAAGCGTAATGTTTCGTACCGCCGTGATCGTGCTCCAGACCTGCGCTCGGGAGGGGACGCCTGGTCTTTGCTTTTCCCACCCTTCCTCCCCCCGCCCCGACGAAAGCCGCACCTAGCGGCGGGCAGGTTCGGTCAAGGGAGTACGGAAGATGCTTTGCCAGTCTTACAAAGGATCTTGCGCACGGACCTTGACCGGTTCTGGTCGCCGCGCATCCTCGAAAGCTCGGGGCGAGGGAGCCACCGGACGTTCCGCCTTAGCTTGAGACCCCCGCGCTTGAGAGAATCACTTCAAGCGTGACCCCTGAGGCACTGACCTGATTCCCGTCTGGTGGAGACTGGAACCTGTAGCGACATCGAGGGGTCTTATCTTCAACGATGGTTCTGGATCGAGAGGCCTAAATCCGATGGTCTACAACGTCATCGCAATCGTGCTGTCTGTGGCCGCCCTCGTTAGCTCGGCTTACCTGGCCCTACAACACCGTGGTGAGCAGCGCCGGGCGAATCTCCTGCCGTACTACACCAAGATCCTCGACAGCCTGCGGACGCTGGAGTTCCACGACCACTATCATTACGTGTGCACCAAACTTCGCGCCGAACACGACCCCCAACTCGGGATCTCCGGCTTGCCCATCGATGCTCGCCGAGCCATTTACGACGTGGCCTAACTGTTCCAGGGCATCGGTATGCTCCGGCTGTTGAACATCGTCGCCGATAGTGTGGCCACAACCTTCGATGTCAGAGTCGCACATGCATGGGGCGCCATCGCTCCATACGTTGAGCGGGAACGCGAGATCAATCCCACGACCGGCACCCATCTGATGCGGACCTTTGAGGAGTTCGCCGCAGACGTTCGTAACGCCCCTCCGGATGCGGCCACCAACGTGATGATCGAGCGGCACCGCCGCTCTCGACGGATCCGAATTTGACGACCGCTTTACCTGCTGCCTGTCCGCACCTTTGCGCATCGGTCCAGAGTGCTCGTCCGCGCGTACGGAGCGATGTTGGGATAGACAGGAGCGCGCGGGCGGGTGCGCGGGGGTCTGGGGGCGGTGGAGCCCCCAGCGGTGCGCTCGGTCAACCGTACGACCGCATCCTTTTCGGGGTAAGGGTGATCACGTCCGGCCGACGTCGGCCGTCCGCGCGAGGGCCGAGTTCGCCGGGTTCAGGACAGGGTCTCGGTGATCCCGTAACGCAGATGACGTCCGTCGATCGTGACGTCGGCTCCTTCGGGAAGCAGCGGTCGCTGCAGGGGGGAAGATGCATTTGGTGCCAGTCGACCGTCACTACGACCTCGTCTGCATGCTCCCCAAGGGCTTCGGCTCGCAAGTCCTGCAACAGCTCGGGGCTCGCTCTGTGTCCGCCGGAGGGGGCTCTCGTGGCGAAAGACGCTTGCCCCGGGCCTGCGGGCGGAGGCCTCAGCGATCGACTCCGAGTCGGGCGTTCTGTCTCCTAAGCCGGGCTCCCGTCTGATGGCAGTAGGCCACCCGTAGGGCGAGCGAATGCGAATCTGCCGGCGGCCCTGCGCCCGTCTCGCGAGAACAGTCCGGAGTCGATGACGCTGGAGGAAATCCGGGTTGGGTCTTCGTCCAGTCGGCCGCCCGACCGGCACGGCCGGAGGGACCGGCGCCCACGCCGCACGCCCGTAGGGCGTGCCGGAGCGGGCGGCCTGCGGCGGCGCTTGCGCCGCCGCCTTGATCCATCAACAGCTCAATTCAGCAATGCGCCGTCTGATCCGTAGCAAGATCGGGAGCGTCCACAGCCGTCCGAATCTGTCCCCTGACCTGCTGCCGGTCCGCTCCGTCGTCCACCGCCGTCCGGGCCTGTCCAGAGCCGCTGTTAGCAGCGGGCGTTGCCGCCGCCCTTCGTCCCGAACTCTCGGCAGAATCAAGGTCGGCGCTGCCTCGCCCTGCTCCAACGTGTGATGGCGTGTGATCACGACAGGTGCCGTACGGCGGTGTTGCTGTACTTCTGTGCTGTACAGCAATCGCGCTGACCTGCGACAGCACCGCCGTAATTCGGGGGCAACCCCGACCCGTACCGCAGGGCCGGCCACGGCCCGAGGAACGGAAGCGGGGGCGGCAGCCGATCGCCCCAACCCTGTGGAACGCGCAACCACCCACAGCGATCGTCACGGCCTTTAGCCAGACGTCTCCGACATATTCACGGTTAGCGTGAGCGCAGCCGGTCGGTGATACTGGTGGCTTCCCTTCGGGCTGACAAGGCCCTCCGGCTGTGGCTACGCGCGATTGCGAAGAAGACCACGATATGGGCCGCCAACACGATCATCATTAGGTTGAAACCTACGTTGAAGCCGTAGTGCGGCCTGTCGATTGGGGTGCTCAGCTTGTGGTGGTAGTGAGCTGCCAGAAGCTCAGTAACGCACGCGGCAGCCCCTGTCGCGAAAGCCAACACGCCACGGGCCTCCGCGGTGGCGATTACGGCCAAGACGCAGGTGATGAGAACGCCCCCCAGTACGAGCCGAGCCTCTGCGTCGAGAGGGGCGAGCTGCCAGCCGTTGGCCGCGTCGGTCCGATCCGCCGCGTACCGCTGCCAGGGGGCGAAGGTACATGCGAAGCTCGCGAAGGTGCTCGCGAGGCCCCACACGGTGAAGCGGATCTGGCGGCGGATGTCCGTCGTTGAGGCCGTCATAAACCGAGATCCTAACGAGATCCAGGCGATCCATCCCTATTTGCGTGACCCCATAGCTACCCCTGGCCAACCTTGACGCGCCGGTCGCGGCTGGGGGACTGACACACGTGGAGAACGGTCCGCCCGGTGAATGGCTCTTCCTCCGGCTTCAGTGGTGTTCCGCATGGTGCAGGGCGGCCGACCGGTCTCGGGACGGGACCGGCCCGCAGAGGCCGCACGCCCGGCCCGAGGGCCGGACGGCTTCCCCGGCGGCCCGCTTGCGGGGCGCCCTTGAAGACGTAGAGAAAGTTCTCATCCGGCGTCCCCGACCGTTTGTGTCGTGTCCCGGTAGATGCTTGTCACTTCAGTCCCACCAGATGCTTTACGCCCTCGCGCTCAGTCATCGTCATAGGAGTCGTACATGAGGTATTCGTCGAACTCGTCCAGCTGCCATCGGGGGTTACTCCACCGTCCGCCCCGCTCCAACGAGCCCTCGTAGACGATCCATAGATAGCTTCCGCCGTTGTGGCTGGCCACAGCGAGTCTGCGGTCTCTGCTGTACAGGAAGAGCGAAGCGCTGGTGAAAGGCTTCCCGTCGATCGGTTCCATCCCCAGCACGCCTTCCCAGCAGAGCTGGAACGCTTCGCCCTGCGGAGGTGAGCTACGGATCAGACAGGAGAACGCATCGTCATCCACAAGGCACTCATCGATGGGTTCGACGAGTTCGATCGGTTCCTGCAGGAAAGCGCTCAGCTCTGCTATGAGTCGTGCGATCCATACGGGTCGTAGATCGTTGCTCCTGATCAACCGCTCTGCCTTCCCTGCCTGCTGCCTGGTCTTCCTGCCGCGTTGACGCGGAGTTCCTAGATCATCTGTCAAGTATCTGCAGGGACGGACGCGTCAAGCATCAACTGGGACTAGACACATGCCTGGCCGTTTGGCCCCTAGAACGCTGGTGTCTCGTCTGAGGCTCGCGGCTGCCTCGTTGTCTCGCGTTCAGTCGGTGGCCGGCTGGTGCTGGCTGAGGGGCGGGAGGAGTTCGGCCATGGTCGTGATGATGGCGTCGGCTCCGGCGGTGGTGAAGCGTTCCCGTTTGCCGGGTTTGTTGGCGTAGCCGATGCTGAGCGTTCCGGCGTTGTGGGCTCCTTCGAGGTCGCTGAGGGAGTCGCCGATCAAGACGCAGTCGGCGGGGGCTGCGTTCAGTTCTTTGACGGCTTGGTCGATCAGGTGGGGGTCGGGTTTGAGTAGCCGGGGGTCTGGGTCGGTGCGGCCGATGATCGCGGTGAACAACGGTGCGAGGCCGGCGGTCGTGAGGTAGGTGGTCACGGCTTCGCGGGAGTTGTTGCTGACGGCGGCGATGACGCGGCCGTCATCGTGGGCTGCCTGGATGACCTGTCGGGTGTGCGGGGTGGCGTCGGCTACCTCGACGGCGCGTAGCTGAATGCGTCGGCACCCTCGACCGGCGCATCCGCCCAACCGATGACCTGGACCGGCTCGACGTCCGCGACCATGCACGCCGGTTGATCGCTGAGTGTCGGCGTCTCGGGTCGCTGGAGGAGATGGCCGATCTTCGGCTTGCCGACTGGGCGCACATGCTCGGCTTCCGGGGCCACTTCTCGACCAAGTCGCGCCGGTACTCGACCACTCTCAGCGCGCTCCGAGAAGCGCGCATGGCCTACAACCAGCGCGAACACGACATCACCACCGGCCGACTGCCCCTCTTCGACGAGGACCAGGTGCTCGTCATCGCCCACTGGGACTACGTCGGCCAGGGCCACACGCCCGGCGAAGCGTTCCTGACCGCCGCGCTCAGCGGCAAGCCACTACCCCCTCTCGACCCCATCCCCTCACAAGGGAGTGCCGCATGACCGACATCGTCCTGACCGTCGACGAGGCCGCTGAGCGGCTTCGCGTAAGCCGCTGGACCCTCTACAACCTCATCCGCTCCAACCAACTCCGCACCATCAAGATCGGCCGCCGTCGCCTCGTCCCCGCCTCGGCGATCACCGAATGCCTCAACGAACTCATGGAGGTAGCTGCCTGATGTCCAAGACCGCTGTTGCTGCGTATCCCGACGAGCCGGAAAACGTCAGGAAGTCGAAAAGCCGCCGTAAGCGCGGCAACGGGGAAGGGAGCATCTGGCCCCGCAAGGACGGCCGGTACGGCTACGCCGCTTACGTCCCGACCACGGCGGGAACTCTGAAGCGGGTACAGGGCTATGCCCGGTCCCACGAGGAGGCGCGCAAGAAGCTGACCGAGTTGCTTCGCAAGGCGGATGCGGGCATCCCGGTGGCCTCGGAAAGCTGGACTGTCGAGCGCTATCTCACGTACTGGCTAGACCACGTCGTCCGTGCCGAACGGCGGCCCAAGACATACCAGGGATACGAGGGTGTTGTTCGCCGGCATCTGATCCCCGAACTCGGGAAGAAGCGCCTCGACAAGCTCACGGCGCGGGACGTTCGAATGTTGATCACGCGGCTTCGTGAGTCGTGCCCGTGCTGCCGGAACGGCTGGGATGCGGCTCGTGAAGAACCGCGCTGCTGCGCCAAGCCGGTGCCGGAGTGCTGTGGCTCGCGGCTGTCCATCCGCATGGTCCAGTTCGTCCACGCCGTACTGCGGAACGCTCTCCAGACGGCGGTACGCGAAGAGGTCATCCCCCGCAACGTCGCGAAACTCGTCAAGGTCAGCACCCCCAAGTACAAGGTCAACCGGGGACTGACCGTCGACCAGGCGCGCGCCGTCCTCGACGCGGCGAAGGACGAACGGCTCTACGCGCTGTACGTCCTGGCGCTCTGCCTTGGCCTGCGGCGCGGAGAGCTGTTCGGGCTGCGCTGGGATGACGTCGACCTGGTGTCCTGCGACACATGCGACGGTGAGGGCGGCGGGGCAGACGGCACGGAGTGCGAGACATGCGCGGGAAGCGGGATCGAAAGCGCGACCCTGGAAGTGGTCCAGACGGTCCAGCGGATCGCCGGAGAGCTGCGTTTCGTCCCACCCAAGACGGATGAGTCGGTCCGTACCGTGCCACTGCCCGAGCTGTGCATCATGGCTCTGTGTGAGCACAAGATCCGGCAACAGGCGGAGCGGGAAGCGGCGGGCGAGGGCTGGCAAGAGCATGGGCTGGTGTTCCCCTCCCGCGTCGGCACCCCGATGGAACCGGACAACCTCCGCCGCAGTTGGGGCCGCGTGCGCGAAAAGGCCGGCGTGGAGGCAGTACGGTTCCACGACATCCGGCACACCTGCGTGTCGCTGCTCCTGGCCCTCGGCGTCCCGCCGCACATCGTCCGGGACATCGTCGGTCACAGCGATATCGAGGTGACGATGACGATCTATGCTCACGCGGCGCTCGGTGAGAAGCGCAAGGCGCTCGGAAAGCTGGGGGATGCTCTCGGCTAGGTAACCCGTATTGTGACTGAAGGTGCCCGGGGGAACGAGATTCCGGGCACCTTCGTCTTATAGGTGAGATGGACGACGTCACGCCTTCCAAGGTTGCTAAATCGGGAGCAAGCAATATCAGCGGCGGCCCGATCGCGAAGCGTAAACGGAACACCGCCCTGTGGACACACAAAGATCTAGCGGTGCTTGGGGTCGGCATCGCATCATCTGGAGTGGCGGCGGTCGTCGGGATCGCAAAAGTTCCCTGGTTCATCATGCTCCTGGCTGGCTCCGCGATCACGTGCGTGGCCGCGTTGATCACACGAGCCTTGGACGCTAGGACGCTGAGGAAGAAGGTCAACGCATTGTGGCTCGCGCTGGCCATAGCCAGTTCGATCCCCTTCGGAGCCTTCGCTTACCATCAGTGGCTCGACCCGTCGAAAGAAGACCAAGGCGATCACGCGCTGCTCGCGAATGGCCGAGATCCCCAGTTCATCCGACCTGCAGACTCGCCCGGTGGACCTCCGGGCTACTCGCACAGCGCCATCATCGGCGGCACCACCGTGTGGGTTCACTGCTTCGTGAAGCTACCGAGCGCCGGCGTCTGGTACTGGCTCGCGAACGACGGAGGATGGATGTCTCAAGTCGACGTTCAGACCATGCCTGGCATGCCGTCGCCCCACATCCCCCGCTGTTCAGCAGATGAGCGTAAGTAGCGGTTGCTGTCACTGTTGCTGTCAACCAGGGCCTCGGTCGATCATCGCCCGAGGTCTTTTTCCTGGTCAGAGTGGGAGCCTCCGGCCGGATTCGAACCGGCGACCTGCCGCTTACAAGGCGGACGCTCTGCCAGCTGAGCTACGGAGGCGGCGCTGCTACTGCAGCGTCACCACGATAGCGCGTATACGCCGCGACTCAGACGCGCTCGCGGGTCGGACTCTCCGGCCGCGTCGGCCAGCGGGGCGCTGGCGAGGCATTAATGAACCGTGGTTCAATAATGGCGTGGCACGGCCGAGGAAGATTACGGATGAACGCCTGCTGGTCGCCGCCGGTGTGGTCATCAGCAGGCTGGGGCCGGGATTCACGCTGGCGGACGTGGCTCGGGAGGCGGGGGTCGCCGTCGGGACGGTGGCTCAGCGGTTCACGTCCAAGCATGGGCTGCTGGCCGCGATGAGCAGGACGGCGGTCGAGAGCACGCGGCAGGGTATGCGCACGGTGGCGGCGGAGGCCGGTGATCCGGTCGCCGCGGTGGTCGACGTGCTGGTCCGGGTCTTCGCGCCGCTGGACGATCCCGAGACGGCCCCCAACAACCTGGCGCAGTTGGCCGTCGATCTGGCCGATGAGGAGCTGCGCGGGCTGCTGGCGGAGCTGTACGCGGCGCTGGAGGAGGGGCTCGTCCCGCTGCTCGATCGGGCGGCGCGCGAGGGACGGATCCCCGGGGCGCCGCCCGTACCGGCGGCCGCTCGGATTCTCACCGCGGTCGCCGACGGGACCGCGCTGCACTGGTCGGCGCGGCCGGCCGGTGGTCTGTGCGACCGGATGCGCGCCGACGTCGGCGCGGTTCTGGCCGGGTGGTGCCACGGTTCAGGCGCAGGAGCGATCGAGGAGGGCATGTGACCGGTTCATTGAAAGGGCACGTCGCGCTGGTCACCGGGGGTACCCGGGGCGCCGGGCGGGGTATGGCGGTCGAGCTGGGGGCGGCCGGGGCCACGGTGTACGTCACCGGCCGCAGCACGCGGGAGTCACGCAGTCCGCTGGGCCGTACGGAGACGATCGAGGAGACCGCCGAGCTGGTGACGGAGGCGGGCGGCCGGGGCATCGCGGTGCGGTGCGACCACATGGTGCCGGCGGATGTCCGAGCACTCGTGCGCAGGATCGAGGAGGAGCAGGACGGCCGCCTGGACGTCCTCGTCGACGACACGTGGGGCGGCGACCAGTGGATCGAGTGGAAGCCGATCTGGGAGCACGACCTGGACAAGGGCCTGCAGGCGGTCCGGAACGGGCTGGAGACCCACCTGATCACGCTCCACACGGCCCTCCCGCTGCTCGTACGGCGGGGCCGCGGGCTGGTCGTGGAGATCACCGACGGGGATGACATGTTCAACGACCGCTATCGCGGAACGATGTTCTTCGACCTGGTGAAGGTGGCGATCACGCGGCTCGGCAAGATGCTGCACGAGGAGCTGGCCCCGCACGGTGTCACGTCACTGTCGCTGACGCCCGGGTTCCTGCGCTCGGAGGAGATGCTCGAGCACTTCGAGGTCACCGAGGAGAACTGGCGGGACGGGATCGCGAAGGACAAGTGGTTCGCGATCGCGGAGACGCCTCGCTACATCGGGCGGGCGGTGGCCGCGCTGGCCGCCGACCCGGACGTGGCCCGCTGGTCCGGCAAGGCGCTGTCGTCCGGGGTACTGGCCAAGCACTACGGCTTCACCGACCTCGACGGCTCCCAGCCGGAGGCGAGCCGGTTCTTCGAAGAGGTCTACTTCGGTGACAAGAAGGACGCCCCCGTCGCTGACTACCGCTGAGAGCGACGGCGGGCGATCTCGTACATCGCGATGCCCCCGGCGACGCCGGCGTTGAGGGACTCGGCGCTCGGGCCCATCGGGATGTTGACCACCAGGTCACACGTCTCGGCGACCAACCGCGACAGGCCCTTGCCCTCCGAGCCCACGACCAGTACGAGCGGGCCGCTCGCGGCCTCCAGGTCGCCGACGCCGACCGCGCCGCGGGCATCCAGCCCGGCGACGAACAGACCGGCGCTCTGGTAGCTCTTCAGCGCGCGTACGAGGTTGGTGGCGCGGGCGACCGGGACGGAGGCGAGGGTGCCCGCGGAGGTCTTCCAGGCCCCGGCGGTCACTCCCGCCGCCCGGCGCTCGGGCACGAGCACACCGTGCGCGCCGAACGCCGCCGCCGACCGTACGATCGCCCCCAGGTTGCGCGGGTCGGTGACGCCGTCGAGGGCGACGACGAGCGGAGGGGTGCCGCGGCGCAGCAGGTCGTCGGGGTGTGCGTAGCGGTATTCGGGGACCTGGAGGACGATGCCCTGGTGCACGGCCCGGTCGGTCATCCGGTCGAGCTCGGCCTTGCCCGCCTCCAGCAGCGGGACACCAGCGTCGGTGGCGAGCTTGATGGACTCGCGGACGCGATCGTCCGACGCCCCGGTCATGACGTACAGGGCGCTGGCCGGGATGCCCGCGCGCAGCGCCTCGACGACCGGGTTACGGCCGGTGACCAGCTCCGGGCCCTCCGGCGCGTATCGCCGGGCCGGCCGCTCCGTGGGGGACGACGAGGGCGTACGCCGGGCGCCGGCGGTGGTGGCGGTGCCGGTTCGGGTCGCCGACTTGGCTGCGCGGGCGGTCTGGCGTTTGCCGTACCAGTGCCGATCCTCGGCCTTCGGGGTGTGACTCGGCCCCTTCTTGCGACGCTTCGACATCCTCGCCCTCCGCTAGCGCACCGGGCGATCTGTCGCCCCAGCACAGACTCTACGCGGCCCCAGGACCCGAACCGTCCCGTAGGAGCCGCTCGATGCGCTCGAGCCGATGTTCGATGGCGGCCAGCCGCTCTCCAATGGCCTCGATCGCCTCACCGAGCGGCCGTTCGCCTGCCTCGAGCGGCCGTTCGCCGGCCTTCTCGAGCGGCCGTTCGCCGGCCGGGCCCTCGCCACCCGCTGCCGCCCGGGGTGCGGGCTGCGGGCGACCTGTCCGGCGGCTCTGCAGGTCCAGGATGACGGCGCTCCGGAGTTCGGCCACGTCGACGCCGCGCCGCTGCAGGACACGAGCGCCGACCCCGTCGGACTCCCGCATGAGGCCGAGGAGGATGTGCTCGCTGCCGATGTAGTCGTCGCCGAGTTGCAGTGCCTCGCGCAGGGACAGCTCGAGGACCTTCTTGGCCCGCCGGGTGAACGGGATGTCGCTCTCGGGCTCCCGCGAGCCCCGTCCGACGATGGCCTCCACGTCGCGGCGGGCGTCGTCGAGGTCGACGCCCGCGGCGGCGAGGGCCCGTACGGCCCCGTCGGTGTCGCCGCGCAGCAGACCGAGAAGGAGATGCTCGGTCCCGATATGGCCGTGCTCGAGCGAGCGGGCCTCCTCCTGGGCGTGAACGACGACACGGCGTGCGGTATCGGCGAACCGCTCGAACACGTGCACCACCTCGGCAGGCAGGGCCCCGGCCGGGGCGGCCGCTCGGACCCGTCAGATCTCTCGACCGGTACGTCCCCCGGAGCGCCGTACCGCAACCGGATCGAGGGACCCACATCGGTTCAGGGACCCGCGTCACGCCGCGAATCGGGACGGGCTCAGGAGTGCTTGAGCTCCCAGCGGGTGCCGCGCGGGGTGTCCTCGATCAGGATCCCGGCGGCGGTCAGGCCGTCGCGGATGGCGTCGGCCGCGGCGTAGTCCTTGCGGGCCCGGGCCGCCTGGCGCTGCTCGAGGGCCACCGACACGAGGGCGTCGACGACCTCGCGAAGGTCGCCGCCCTCGCCCTCCCACTGCTCCGACAGCGGGTCGAGGCCGAGGACGTCGAGCATCGCGCGCACCTCGCCGAGGACGCGGGTCACGGCGTCCTTGTCGCCGGCGGCGAGCGCGGTGTTGCCCTCGCGGACGGCCTCGTGGACGACCGCCAGGGCCTGCGGAACGCCGAGGTCGTCGTTCATCGCGTCGACGAACGGGGCGGGCGGCGTGCCGGGCTCGACGCGCCCGGCCAGCTCCACCGCCCGCGTCACGAATCCTTCGATGCGCTGGTACGCCAGCGCGGCGTCGTGCAGGGCCTCGTCGGAGTAGTCGATGATCGAGCGGTAGTGGGCGGCGGCGAGGTAGTAGCGGACCTCGACCGGGCGGGCCCGGTCGAGCAGATCCGTCAGCAGCACGACGTTGCCGACGGACTTGCTCATCTTCTCGCCGTTCACCGTGAGCAGGCCGTTGTGCAGCCAGTACCGGGCGAACCCGTCACCGGCGGCCGTCGACTGCGCGAGCTCGTTCTCGTGGTGGGGGAAGATCAGGTCGACGCCGCCGCCGTGGATGTCGAAGGTCGGCCCGAGGTACTTGGTCGCCATCGCGGAGCACTCGAGGTGCCAGCCGGGGCGTCCCGGCCCCCAGGGGGTCTCCCAGCTCGGTTCGCCTGGCTTGGCGCCCTTCCACAGCGCGAAGTCCCGAGCGTCGTGCTTGGCCGCCTCGTTGGGCGTGTCCCCGGCCGGCCGCATGTTCTCGAGCCGCTGGTTGGACAGCGCGCCGTAGCGATCGGCCCAGGACTCGACGTCGAAGTAGACGTCGCCCTCGACGGTGTAGGCATGGCCCGCCTCGATGAGGCGGCGCATCAGCACGATCATCTCGGGGACGTGCCCGGTCGCGCGGGGCTCGATGGTCGGCGGCAGGCAGCCGAGGGTGTCGTAGCCGCGGCCGAAGACCCGCTGGTTGGCCTCTGCCACCGCGAACCACGACACACCGGTCTCGGCGGCCACCCGGATGATCTTGTCGTCGACGTCGGTGATGTTCCGGACGAAGGTGACGTCGTAGCCGGAGGCGCGCAGCCAGCGGACCACGAGGTCGTAGATGACGCCGGAGCGAAGATGCCCGATGTGCGGGGCGGCCTGCGGCGTGGCACCACAGACGTAGATCCCCGCCCGGCCCGCCTCGAGCGGGACGAATTCGCGGATGCTACGGGTACCGGTGTCGTAGAGGCGCAGGCTCACGCGTATGAGGCTATTCGATCGGGGTCCGCTCCCGGCACCGGAATCGCAAGGCTCGCCCGATCATGTACGACTCCGTAACCGTCTCAGGCGACACGCGGCACGGCGATGAGGGCACGGGCGCGTTGATCCGGTCAAGATAGGGGAACCCTCCGAGCCGATGGTTGGTTTCCCTGCTATGACTGACTCCCCCGCCCCGTACTCCACGGCGCAGCGGCGGCTGCTGACGGCTGCCGGCGGCCTCGGCGTCGCGGCGCTGGCCGGTGCGACGTTCGTGCTCTCCTATGACGACCTGCGGGCGCTCGCCGTCCAGGGCGATGCGGCGCGCCACTGGGCGTTCCTGTACCCCGGCGTGGTCGACGGACTGATCGTCGTCGTGATCCTGTCGATCCTCACCGCGCGCCGGTCCCCCTGGTGGGCGCGTACCGTCCGGTGGCTGCTCCTGCTGGTGCTCATCGCCAGCGCCGGCGCCGCGGGGGTCGAGCGCGCCGTCCACGGCTATCGCCACCTGTCGCGCCCATGGCTGTCGGGCGGGGTCGCGGCCGCCCCCTGGGTGATTCTCGCGATCGCCGTATGGCTGTGGCTGGCCATGATCAAACAGGTCGTACGGACCCGTCGGCGCGACGCCGCCGTCCCGCCGGTCCCGGACTCCCCGCCGGCCACGACCGCCTCGCCGGACACCGCCTCGCCGAGCACCGAGCCGGCGGACGCCCACGCCGAGCCGGCCGACACCCGGCGAGCGCTCATTCCGGGCCTCTTCGACGAGGAACCCGCCGACACCCGCCCCCTGCCGCGTCCTGCGGCACCACGCGCGCTCGGACCCGCTCCTGAGCCCGACCGCGAGCCGGCCGCGCTCCGGGACGGACCGTTGCTCTCGCCGGAACTGGAACGGCAGGCGGATCGCGCGTGGCAGCCCGGTCCCGACCTGTCCCCCGAGTCGGCGCCCGACGCCCGGGACACCAGGACCGATCCCCTGCCCGGCGACGCCCGGCACGCCGAGACCGCACCCCTGACCGACGGCGCCCGGGACTCCCGGGCCGTACCCCTGACGGACGACGCTCGAGGCTCCGGGGTCGTAGCCCTGACGGACGACGCGCGAGGCTCCGGAACCGTACCTCTGGCGGACGACGCCCCAGGCTCCGGGACGGTATCCATGACAGAGGACGCCTGGGACTCCGAGACCGTGTCCCGGACGGGCACCGACCCGGCCGAGGGCGTCGTGGCCGATCCCGACCCGGAGGTGAACGTGCCCGTGAACGAGACGCCCGTGGACCCTGAGCAGGAGGAGCCCCCGCCGCGCTGGGTGGCCCGGACCTCGCTGCCGACCGATGTACGGCTCGTCGGGCCACCGCAGGGAGGGCGGTCGCTCGGCGACACGCAGCCCGACGGCATCAGGCTGGCGGACACCGACCCGGACGGCATCCCGATAGCCGGTGTGGCCGACGCGGCGCAGGCCGGCGACGAGGAGGACGCGTACGCCGAGGACCGGGCCGAGGACCCGGACGCCGGCGACGCCCGGTCGTGGGAGGGGCAGGACGAGGCGTCCTGGCCGGCCGCCCCGGGAGCTCCCCGGCAGGAGGAGGACCTGACACCGCCGTCCAGCAAGTTCCGCAGCGGTCCGACGCCGCCCCGCGACTGAGCGCACGCCGGATCCTTCGGGATCGAATCCGCGCAGACCTGGGAAGGTACGGATCATGGAGACCTGGGTTCCCGTTCCCGACGGCAGCGGATTCGGGGTGCACAACCTCCCGTACGGCGTGTTCTCCCGGCGTGGGGAGCTGCCGCGCGTGGGTGTGGCCATCGGTGACCACGTGCTGGACCTGGCCGCGCTCGCGGCGGCGGGGCTGCTCGCCGACCGGCGATGGTTCGCCTCCGGAACGCTGAACGCCTTCATGGCCGCCGGGCGCGCGGTCTGGCAGGCGACCCGGGACCGCCTGACCACGCTGCTCACCGACGCGGCGTACCGCGCCCAGGTCGAGCCGCATCTCGTGCCCCTGAGCGAGGCCGAGATACGCCTGCCGTTCGACGTGGCCGACTACGTCGACTTCTACTCCTCGCGCGACCACGCCACGAACGTCAGCCAGATCTTCCGGCCGGGCGCGGACCCGCTGCCCCCGAACTGGCTCCACCTGCCGATCGGATACCACGGCCGGGCCGGCACCGTAGTGCCGTCGGGGACGCCGATCGTACGGCCCTGCGGGCAGCGCCGGGGCGACCACGGCCCCGTGTTCGGCCCGACGGTCAAGCTGGACATCGAGGCGGAGGTCGGCTTCGTCGTGGGCGTGCCCTCGGCGCTCGGCCGGCCGGTGCCGACGGCCGGGTTCCGCGACCACGTGTTCGGCTTCGTGCTCGTCAACGACTGGAGCGCCCGGGACATCCAGGCGTGGGAGTACCAGCCGCTCGGGCCGTTCCTCGGCAAGTCCTTCGCGACGTCGGTCTCGCCCTGGGTGGTGCCCGTGGCGGCCCTGGAGAGCGCCCGTACGGGCCCGCCGACCCAGAGCCCGGAGCCGTTGCCGTACCTTCGCACCGACGAGCCCTGGGGCCTGGAGATGACGCTCCAGATCGAGCTCAACGGCCACGTCGTGAGCCGCCCGCCCTTCGCGACGATGTACTGGACCGCGCCACAGCAGCTCGCCCACGCCACCGTGAACGGCGCCGCGCTGCGGACCGGCGACCTGATGGCCTCCGGAACGGTCTCCGGACCGACGCGGCACGAACGCGGCAGCCTGATCGAGCTCACCTGGGACGGCCGGGACCCGCTGGTGCTCCCCGACGGGCAGCGCCGGTCCTTCCTGGAGGACGGCGACACCGTACGGATCCAGGCGACGGCCGCCGGACCCGACGGCGTCCCGATCGGGTTCGGCGAGGTGACCGGCACCGTGCTCCCGGTGATCTGCTGAACTCCGTCGAGACCTGCGACCGCGCCGCAGCCGGGCCTGTTGTCTCCGGTGGTCTGTCGGCGGTCAGACGAGGACGAGGGCGGTCGCGATGGCGGCCAGGCCCTCGCCGCGGCCGGTGAGGCCCAGGCCGTCCGTCGTGGTGCCGGACACGCTGACCGGGGCGCCTCCCAGCGCCTCACTCAGGGCCTTCTCCGCCTCGGCGCGCCGCGGACCGACCCTCGGGCGGACCCCGACGACCTGGATGGAGACGTTGCCGATGGTGTGCCCCGCGGCCGTGATCAGGCGTTCGACCTCTCGCAGGAGATCCACTCCGGAGGCTCCCGCCCAGCGCGGGTCGCTGGTGCCGAAGATCGCACCGAGATCGCCGAGACCGGCGGCGGACAGGAGCGCGTCGCACGCCGCGTGCGCGGCGACGTCGCCGTCCGAATGCCCGTCGAGACCGTCGCCCTGACCGGGCCAGTCGAGGCCGGCCACCCGCAAGGGGCGGCCAGAAGCGAACGGGTGGACGTCGACTCCGACGCCCACCCGTGGAAACCGAGTCGCCAAGGCGCTAGTTGGCCAAGACCTCGTCGAGGAGGGCCTCGGCCTTGTCCTCGTTGGTCTTCTCGGCCAGCGCCAGCTCGCTGACCAGTATCTGCCGTGCCTTGGCCAGCATGCGCTTCTCACCGGCCGAGAGGCCGCGCTCCTTGTCACGCCGCCACAGGTCCCGGACAACCTCAGCGACCTTGTTGACGTCGCCGGACGCGAGCTTCTCGAGGTTCGCCTTGTAGCGCCTCGACCAGTTCGTGGGCTCTTCGGTGTATGGTGCGCGAAGCACCTCGAACACCTTCTCCAGCCCCTCCTGGCCCACGACGTCGCGGACGCCGACCAGCTCGGCGTTCTCCGCGGGAACGCGAACGGTGAGATCGCCCTTATCGACCTTCAGGACCAGGTAGGTCTTGTCCTGACCTTTGATGGCACGAGTCTCGATGGCTTCGATCCGAGCAGCCCCATGGTGGGGGTAGACGACAGTGTCGCCGACCTTGAAAGTCATGTGACAAGTACCCCTTCCGCTATGGATAAGGGTAGCACGCTGCAGGGACCTGCTGAACCGACCATCCGGACATATGTGCAGGTCAGCGGGGTAATTAGGGTATTGACAAAGCTGGAATTCGGTGTAACACCCGGCTATGAGGATTGGATTGGGCCACACCGCTCACACAGCGCCTGAAGCGGCTCATACTGGAGATGGACGAGCCGACACGGGCCGGTGATCTCCTGTGCACGGGGGGCGCCGACCCGGGGTGGGGCCGGCAGCGGTCCGAGAAGGTAGGTGTGGCGTGGGGCTTAACGGCGACCCTGACGACTATGGGCTTCCCAAGGTCGACATCGTCGTCCCGGACGATGCGCGGGAGCTCGACCGCGATGTGATCGCCTACCACCGAGAGCAGCGGCAACGACGCCGCCGCGAGCGGTGGCACAGACTCGCCCGCCCATTCACCCGCTACGGGATCGCCGCTCCGTTCATCGCCAGCGCCGTCCTCGTCGCGCTCATCAGCGGAGTGCTGATGACGGTCGTCTCGCCCCGGCCCACCGACCACGCCATCCAGGTCCCCCCGACCGGCGTGGTGCGGCACCGCCCGGGAGACGCCGGCGGCGCGCTGCCCACGGGGAACGTGGTCGTGAACGGCCGGAAGATGCCGGTCGACACACTGATCAACGTGGCCGGCCTCGTCCTGATCGTGCCGCGCGACTGCCACTGCGACGCCACCGTCACGCGTCTCGCCCAGCAGGCCGTGGGCCAGGGGTTCCAGACGTGGATGATCGCGGACGGCCGCACCGGCCGGGACGCGGACGACGTACGGCGGCTCGCCGACACGGTGTCCCGAGGCGACGCCATCCCCGCGGAGGATCCCGATCGCCTGCTGTCGACGGCCTACCGGGCGGCGGGGCTGACGGCGGTGCTCGTCCGCACGGACGGGATCGTCCGCGATGTCGTCCGCGGCGTCCAGCCGACCCGGGATCTCACCCCGGACCTGCGGACACTGCGCACCCCATAGCCGTCGTACGGCCGGCTTCCCCGTACGGCCGACGGCGATCCCCGTACGGCCGGCGGCGATCCGCCTGCGGACTCCCCGATCTTCGGGTGCCTGCGAAACCGGCCCCCCGTCGGGCCCACGCGGGTAGCCTCGCTACGCTTCACATTCGGGCGTTCCGCGCGCCTCGGAAAACCCTAGTCCTGTCCAAGGAGAGAACGACGCCGTGAGCCGCAACCGCCGCCGGGCCGTCGCCATGGCCATCGCCGGCGCCCTCGCCGTCGCGCCGATGGTGTCCGCCTGCGCCGCCGGCCAGCATCCGCAGTCGGTGCTGCCGACCCGCCTGACCGAGGGCGTCAACGCCTCCGTGGGCCGGGTCGACGTCCGCAACGCCTTCGTGCTCGGCCCCGAGCCCGGCCAGCGACTGCCGGTGGGGGCTTCCGCGCCGTTCTACGCCTGGATCGTCGTCAAGGGCACCTCGGCGGACAAGCTCGTCGGCGTCGAGGCCGCGGGCTCGGCCCAGTCGGTCGAGATCGCGAGCGGCGGGCTGGACCTGCCGCCGAATCAGCTGATCTCCACGAACCCTCAGGCCACCGGCGAGCAGCCGCCCGGCGCGTCGACTCCGGGCGTCTCGCCGAGCGGCGTTCCGAGCGGCACGCCGACCAAGGGCGCCAAGAAGGCCCCGGCCAAGCCGGGCACGACGCCGACCGGCACCCCGACCGCGGGCGCCCCGGCAACGGGCGTCACGCCGAAGACCCCGAGCACGGGCGGCGCTCCCGCGGAGGCGACGCCGGGCGTGGTCCTCAGGGGGCTCGCCAGGGAGTTCACGGGCGGCGAGTCGATCCGGCTGACCCTGCACTTCCAGCAGGCCGGCGCCCTCACGATCGACGTCCCCGTCGTCCCGCGGGCCGGCTACTACGCGACCTACCCGCCGGCGCCGAGCACCCCGAGCGCCCCGCCGACCCCGGGCACGAGCGCGAGCCCGACCGCGGGCGGGGCCGCCCCGGCGGGCTCCGCCACCCCGGCCGCCAAGGCGAGTAAGCACGCGAAGGCCAAGAAGCCCGCCGCGAGCCCGTCCTCCTGAGAACGCGTCAAGCCCGCCGACTCCGTACCGGAGCGGCGGGCTTTCGCGTTGCCACACGCCTCTGAGAGCGGGCGTCTCCGGCGGCTTCGCCGCGGAGACGCCCGGCCTGTGCCGTCTTACTCGTCGGGCTCGAACTTGTAGCCGAGCCCGCGCACGGTGATGATGAACCGCGGCGTCGAGGGGGCGGGCTCGATCTTCGCCCTGAGCCGCTTGATGTGGACGTCCAGCGTCTTGGTGTCACCGACGTAGTCGGCACCCCACACGCGGTCGATCAGCTGCATGCGGGTCAGCACGCGCCCGGCGTTGCGCAGCAGCACCTCGAGGAGCTCGAACTCCTTGAGCGGCAGCGGCACCTCGTTGCCGGAGACGGTGACGACGTGCCGCTCGACGTCCATGCGGACCGGTCCCGCCTCCAGCGTCGCGGGGGCCAGCTCCTCGCCGTCGCCTCTGCGGCGCAGCACCGCGCGGATGCGGGCGACCAGTTCACGGGAGGAGAAGGGCTTGGTCACGTAGTCGTCGGCGCCGAGCTCCAGCCCGACGACCTTGTCGACCTCGCTGTCCTTGGCCGTGAGCATGATCACGGGGACGGTCGACTTGGTGCGCAGTTCCCTGCACACCTCGGTGCCGGGGAGCCCGGGCAGCATCAGGTCGAGCAGCACGAGGTCGGCGCCGGAACGGTCGAAGGACTCCAGGGCGTCCGGCCCGGTCGCCGCGACGGCGACTTCGAAACCCTCCTTGCGCAGCATGTACGACAGCGCGTCGCTGAACGACTCCTCGTCTTCTACGACGAGCACTCGGGTCACTAGGGGGCCTCCCGTACGGTGTCTTGCTCAGTGATTTCCTTCGCGGGTGCGGAGGTGGCGGGTAGCGGAAGGCGGATGGTGAAGGTCGAGCCGGATCCCTCCTTGCTCCAGACGTTCACATCCCCCCGATGCCGGGTCGTGACGTGCTTGACGATGGCGAGCCCGAGGCCCGTACCACCGGTCTGCCGGGATCGTGCGGGGTCGACGCGGTAGAAGCGCTCGAAGATGCGCTCGAGGTCGGCCTCCGGGATGCCGATGCCCTGGTCGGTGACGCTGATCTCGATGTGGTTCTCGTCGGCCAACCGGGTGCACACGACGACTCTCGTGCGTTCGGGGCTGTAGGCGATGGCGTTGTCGATCAGGTTGCGGACCGCGGTGATGAGGAGCTCCTCGTCGCCGTAGACCGTCAGGTCGTCGCGACCGCCGATGGCGAGAGTGATCTCCTTGGGCTCCGCCTTGAGCCGGCAGCGGTCGACGGCCTCGTGGATGACGTCGTCGAGGTCGACCGTCCGGGGCCGCTCGACGGCCTCGCCGCCCTGCAGGCGGGTGAGGGTGATGAGGTCCTGGATGACGTTGGTCAGGCGCGCGGACTCGTGCTGCATGCGCTGCGCGAAGCGGCGGATGGCCTCGGGGTCGTCGGCGGCGTCCTCGACCGCCTCCGACAGCAGGGACAGGGCGCCGACGGGCGTCTTCAGCTCGTGGCTCACGTTGGCCACGAAGTCGCGCCGGATCGCCTCGACGCGGCGGAACTCGGTCAGGTCCTCGGCGAGGACGAGGACGAGGCCGTGCGATCCCATCGGCGCGACGCGGACCGAGAACCAGCGGCCCTCCCGGCGCCCGTGGACGACCTCGATCTCCTCTTCGCGGATCTCACCGTCGCGGCGGACGAGCCGCGCCATGGCGATGAGCTCGTCGACGAGCAGCCGGTCGCCGCTGACGAGACCGAACGCCCGCGCCGCCGAACTGGCGCGCAGGACGCGGTCGTCCCCGTCGATGACCACCGCCGAGGACGGGAGCACGCTCAGGACGGACGCCACACCGCTCGGCAGGCTCGACAGCGGGGTGGGGGCATCCACCGGTCGCTGGGAGCGCTCGCTGGCACGTACGGCCAGCCCTGCCACCAGGCCGGTTACGAGCCCGACGGCACCCGCCAGGCCGGCCACTACCTCCACATTCACATCTTGGATCGTAGGCGGCCCTCTGCCTAGGTCCGCTCGCGGACCAGCGCACCCGCAAGGACGTTCGTCAAAAGTTAACCTCTAACTACACAACCGTTCATAGCATCCGACGATGCTGCGAACTGGATATCCACGCCCGAATAAAGGATCTTTATGCGAGACGCCTACCACGAGGAGCTCGACGGGCTCTCCGACAAGCTCGTGGAGATGACGCGGCTGGTGCGATCGGCGATGACGCGGGCCAGCACGGCCCTGCTCGACTCCGACCTGCGGCTCGCCGAAGAGGTCATCAGCACTGACGAGCAGGTCAACAAGCTCGAGACCGAGATCGAGGAGACGGTCTTCGACCTGATGGCGCGGCAGCAGCCGGTCGCCCGCGACCTGCGCATGCTGATCGCCGCGCTGCGGATGGCCGGTGACATCGAGCGTATGGGGGACCTCGCCGTCCACCTCGCCAAGACCGCCCGCCGACGTCACCCCGACTCGGCCATCCCGCCGGAGCTGCAGGCCACCGTCCTGGAGATGGGCCAGATCGCCGAGCGAATGATCGCCAAGGCCGGCAGCGTGATCGCCTCGCACGACGTCGAGATGGGCCTCGAACTCGACGGCGACGACGACCAGATGGACCGGCTCCACCGCAAGCTGTTCGACGCGCTGCTGTCGCCGAAGTGGAAGCACGGGGTCGAGCCGGCGGTGGACATCTCCCTGGCCGGCCGCTACTTCGAGCGGTTCGCCGACCACGCCGTCCACGTGGCGGAGAACGTCGTCTACCTGGTCACCGGCGAGCACGCGGCGGACATCGAGATCGCCGAATAATCGCCGTAGACGAACGGATCCCGGCAGCGAGTCCGCTGCCGGGATCTGTGCTTTCCAGTAAAGGATCTACTTCTTGCCCTGGTTGGCCACGGCCGCGATGGACTCCTTGGCGGCCTCCGGGTCGAGGTACTCCCCGCCCTTCTTGAGTGGCTCGAAGTCGTCGTCCAGCTCGTACAGCAGCGGGATGCCGGTGGGGATGTTGAGCCCCGCGATCTCCTCATCGGAGATGTCGTCGAGGTGCTTGACCAGCGCGCGCAGCGAGTTGCCGTGCGCGGCGATCAGCACCGTGCGGCCCGCCGCGAGGTCCGGGACGATCGCGTCGTACCAGTACGGCAGCAGGCGGTCGACCACGTCGGCCAGGCACTCGGTCCGCGGGATCAGCTCCGAGGGCAGGAGGGCGTACCGCGGGTCGTTGATCTGGGACAGGGGGTCGTCGTCGGCGATCGGCGGCGGCGGCGTGTCGTACGACCGGCGCCAGGTCATGAACTGCTCGTCGCCGTACTCCTCGCGCGTCTGCGCCTTGTTCTTGCCCTGCAGGGCCCCGTAGTGGCGCTCGTTGAGCCGCCAGGAGCGTCGTACGGGGATCCACAGCTGCTCGGCGGCGTCCAGCGCGATGTTGGACGTACGGATCGCCCGCTTGAGCACGGAGGTGTGAACCACGTCGAGCCGGATGTCGGCGTCGAGCAGCAGCTCACCGCCGGTGACCGCCTCTTCTTCCCCCTTCTCGGACAGATCGACGTCCACCCAGCCCGTGAACAGGCCTTCGGCGTTCCACACGCTCTCGCCGTGCCTGAGAAGTACCAATGTCGCCATGGCAAGGGAGCCTAGCTCAGGGCTTGCGGGCGACCCCCGCCAGGAAGTACCCCTGCGGATACCTCTCGGTGATCCGCTTGGCCTCCACCGTGTCGGGGCGCCACGCCGAGACGTTGACGAGCCCGGGCTCGACCAGCTCCAGGTCGCCGAAGAATCCGCGGATCCGCTCGGTGCTGCGCGTGATGATCGGTGTGGAGGAGCGCCGGTAGATCTCCATGACGGGCGCGACGGCGTCGGGGAGCGCGTCCCCGCATACGTGGCTCAGCACGAGGTACCCGCCCGGCGGCAGGGCGTCCCGGAACCGCGCGACGAGCTCGTCGGGGCCGTCGGAGTCCTGGAGGAAGTGCACGATCGCCACGAGCAGGATCGCGATCGGCCGGTCGAAGTCGAGGCGATCGCGTACCTCGGGGCTGTTCAGGATGTCCTCGGGCTGCCGGAGGTCGGCCTGGACGATGTCGACGTTCTTGGATCCGGCGAGGATGGCGCGGCCGTGCGCGAGGACGACCGGGTCGTTGTCGACGTAGACGACCTGGGCCTCGGGCGCGACGCCGTGCGCGACCTCGTGGACGTTCTTCTGGGTCGGCAGCCCGGTGCCGACGTCGAGGAACTGGCGGATGCCCGCCTCGGCGAGGTGGCGGACGGCCCGGCCGAGGAAGCCGCGGTTCTGCCGGGCGGCGACCCGGATCTCCGGGGCGATCTCCAGGACGGCCTCGGCGGCGGCGCGGTCGGGCGCCAGGTTGTCCTTTCCGCCGAGGTAGTAGTCGTACATCCGCGCGGCGTTCGGGGTGCTCAGGTCGACACTCTTTGGGGCCCAGTCGTCCTGATCCGTCACTCCACGCCCCTCCGTCCGGTACGCCGCAACGCCAGGTAGTTTAGCTACTTAAAGCCACCAATGGTGCGCAATATGCACATCAAACTAGAATCTGTTCTCGTTTGAGGCTCAACCCAGGGCAGGGCCGGAGGCGACGGAGTCCGCGCCGTCGCGGGCCGCGTCGGGCAGGATCCGGGCGAACGGCCGGAGGTTGGCCACGCTCTCCCCGCGCTTCACGCGCCAGTCCCACTCGCGCCGGATGGACTCGGCGAACCCGAGCTCCAACGCGCGGTCGAAATTGTCGTCAGAGTAGGTCAGCACGCAGCCGAGGATCCGGTCGACCTCCTCGGGCGTCACCGCCGACAGCGGCAGCCGTCCCACGAGGTAGACGTCGCCGACCGGGTCGAGCGTGAATCCCACGCCGTACATCCCGCCGTTCTTGCGCAGCAGCCAGCGGTAGAACTCCTCGTGGTTCTCGTCGGGCTGCCGGCAGAAGAACGCCTCGACGTGCAGGCTGTGGTCGCCGGCGATGAGCCAGGTCATCGTGGCCAGCTTGTGCTTGCCCGGGAGCTTCACGAGGTACGCCCCGGGGCGTGGCCGCTCGTACTCCAGCTCCTGCTCGTCCAGGATCGCCTTGAGCGCCTCGTCGGCGTTCATCGTGCCCTCCCTTACGCGGAGACGGCCATGGTCCGTGCCTCGACGGCCTCGGCGTACACCTCCAGGAGCCGGTCGGCCGTGGCGTCCCAGCCGAAGCCCCTGGCATGGCGGACGGCCGCGTCCGACATCGCGCGCAGCCGGCCGGGCGTGCCGATCAGGCCGTGCAGCACGCGAGCGTAGTCGGCCGGGTCGTGGCCGTCGATCAGGACACCGGACCGGCCGTCCCGTACAGCGATGCGCAGCCCGCCGACCGACGCGGCGACCACCGGGGTGCCGCACGCCTGCGACTCGACGGCGACCAGGCCGAACGACTCGCTGTGGGAGGGGACGACGGTGACGTCCGCGGCCCGGTACCAGTCGGCCAGCTCGTCCTGGGGGCAGGGCGGTTCGAAGCGGACGACGTCGGCGACGCCGAGCCGGACGGCGAGGCTCCGCAGTTCCTCGGGGCGGGAACGCGCCGACCCGCTGGGCCCGCCGACGACGGCGACGACCAGCCGGTCGCGGAGGCCCGGGTCGTCCTCGAGCATGCGGGCGGCGGCGTGGATGAGGACGTCGGGCGCCTTCAGCGGCTGGATGCGGCCGACGAACAGGAGGACGACGGCGTTCTCCGGGAGTCCCAGGCGGCGCCGTGCCCCGTCCAGCGGGGTGAAGCGGGACAGGTCGGCTCCGGGGGCGACGGTGGCGACCTGGCCGGGGTCGGCGTCGTACAGCGAGGCGAGCTCCCGGGCCTCCTCGGCGGTGTTGGCCACGAGCCGGTCGGCGGAGTCGACGACCCGCTGCTCGCCGAGTACGCGGCCCAGGGGTTCGGGCGTGTCACCGGTGGCCAGCGAGGTGTTCTTGACCTTCGCGAGGGTGTGCATGGAGTGAACGAGCGGGACGCCCCAGCGCTGTCGCGCGGCCCACCCCGCCTGGCCGGACAGCCAGTAGTGGGAGTGGATGATGTCGTAGTGGCCGGGGTCGTGCGCCGCCTCGATGCGCAGCAGTTCGGAGGTGAACGCGCACATGTGGCCGGGCAGCTCGGACTTGTCGAGGTCCTCGAACGGACCCGCGGCGACGTGCCGGACGTTCACGCCGGGCACCAGTTCGACGACCGGGGGGAGCGTCCGCGAGGTGTGCCGGGTGAAGACGTCGACCTCGACACCGCGTTCCGCCATGCGCTTGGCGACCTCGACGATGTAGACGTTCATCCCGCCGGCGTCCCCGGTCCCCGGCTGTTCCAACGGCGACGTGTGAACACTGATCGTCGCGACCCGGGCGAGACCCGACACGGACACCACCTCCGTTACAACAACTTATCGGCCACATCACCGCATTCCCCCGGCCCGGGGGTGTACGCAGTGCGCCTGAGAGGATGTCGATCGTGCGGAGAACAGCAGTAGTCACCGGAGCAAGCAGCGGAATCGGAGCGGCCACCGCCCGCCGGCTCGCGGCCGAGGGGTTCGACGTCGTCCTCGCCGCGCGCCGCGTCGACCGTCTTGAGAAGCTCAAGGCGGAGATCGAGAGCGCCGACCCCGCGGGCCGGCGGAACGCCGTCGCGGTGGTGGCCCTGGACGTGACCTCCCAGGAGTCGGTCGACGCCTTCGCGGCGTCGCTGCGGCAGTGCCACGTCCTCGTCAACAACGCGGGCGGGGCGGCCGGCCTGGACCCGGTCGCCGAGACGGATCCGGCCGACTGGCAGTGGATGTTCGAGACGAACGTCCTCGGGCTGATGCGGGTCACCAAAGCGCTGCTGCCCAAGCTCATCGAGAGCGGCGACGGCCACATCGTGAACATCACCTCACTGGCCGGGCACGTCGTCTACGAGGGCGGGGCCGGGTACACCGCGGCCAAGCACGGGGCCGCCGCCGTCAACGACACGCTCCGCCTGGAGCTGTACGACAAGCCGGTGCGCGTCACCGAGGTGGCGCCGGGGATGGTCCGGACGGACGAGTTCTCCCTCGTCCGGTTCAAGGGCGACGCGGAGAAGGCCGACAAGACGTACGAGGGCGTACCCGAGCCGCTGACCGCGGAGGACGTCGCCGACTGCATCGGCTGGGCCGTCACCCGCCCGTCGCACGTCAACATCGACCGGATCGACGTCAAGCCGCGCGCCCAGGCCGCCGCCCACAAGGTGCACCGCGTTTGATCGTCTGAAGGTCTGACCGTCTGGTCGCGGCGGTCCGTCAGGCACCGCACACTGGGTGCGTGCCCCGTCCCCCACGGCCCGAAGGCGTCATCACCCGCGGCACGACCGCGCCCAACCGGCTCCGCCGCGCCGACCGCTGGATCGCCTCGGTCCACGGCCCGCTGCTGCGGCGGGCCGACCGGCCCCTCGTCGTGGACCTCGGGTTCGGGGCGTCGCCGGTCACGACGGCCGAGTTGTTCGGGCGGCTGCGGGCGGTGCATCCCCGGGTCGAGGTCGTCGGCGTCGAGATCGATCCGGACCGGGTCGCCGCGGCGAAACCGCGCGAACGCGAGGGGCTGTCGTTCCGTCTCGGCGGTTTCGAGCTGCCCGTCGACCGGCCGCCGACGCTGATCCGGGCGTTCAACGTGCTGCGCCAGTACGGGGAGGCCGAGGCCTGGGCGGCGTGGGACCGGCTGTGCGCCGGGCTGTCCCCCGACGGTGTTCTCGTCGAGGGCACGTGCGGGGAGATCGGCCGCCGGGCCGCCTGGGTGACCCTGGAAGGCCGTGAGACGGGGAATCGGCCGGGCGTGTCCGTGCCGCGGACGATCACGTTCGCGGCCCATCTCCCGACGCTGTCGCATCCGTCCCAGCTCGCCGAGCGGCTCCCCAAGACGCTGATCCACCGGAACGTCCCCGGCGAGCGGGTCCACGAGCTCCTGACCGCGTTCGACCGCGCGTGGGCGACCACCGCGCCGCAGTCGGTGTTCGGGCCGCGGCAGCGCTGGGTGACGGCGGTGGAGCTCCTCACCCGTGACCATCCGGTGGTCACGACGCCGCCGTTCGGCGGCCGGGCCCGGTGGAGGCTCGGCGAGGTCACCCTCCCCTGGTCGGCCGTCGCCCCGCGATAGATCTCCTTGATGCCGTCTTTGCGGTAATAACCACCTTTCGCCATAGAAACGGCATTTCGGGCGGACGACCGTTGGAGTACTGGTCGTTCCACCGAGGAGATGATTCTGATGGGCGAAGGCCATGAGATGCGATGGGGCGGTCTGGCCGGCATCGGCGCGGTGATCTTCGCGGTCGCCGGGCGGATCGTGATGGGCGGCATGCCGCACCTCACGGACGCCGCCGGGGTGGTCGCCATGTACCTGGCCGATCACCGGGCCCAGATCATGTGGGGCACCGTGCTGTACGCCATCGCCATCTCCCTGTTCCTGTGGTTCGGCGCGGCCCTGTCCACGGCGTTCCGGCGCGCGGACGACAAGAGCGACGCCCCCACTGTCGTCCTCGCGGGGTTCATCCTCGTCTCCGCGATCGCCTTCATGGCCATCGCGGTGTTCGCCGGGATGACCTACGCCATGACCGAGTACCGGGCGCTGCTGCTGTTCTCCCCCGCGCCGTACGCCACGATGATCATCGTGGGGACGGTGTCCGGGATCGCCGTCGCCCTGACGCTGGCCGCCACCGCCGTGGCCATCGCCCGCACGCACGTCTTCCCCATGTGGATGGCGTGGTTCGCCGGAATCGTCGCGGTGCTGCGGCTGCTCGCCGCCTTCACGCTCGGAATCACCGGAGGCGTACTGGTGCCCGGCGGATGGGTGGAGACGTACGTCCCCGGCGTCCTCGCGGCGCTCTGGGTGCTGGCCGCCAGCGGCCTGCTGGTCCGCGAACACCTGCCGACCGTACGGATGCGCGCCCCGCGCGTGATGGGCGGCCACGCCTGACGGGTCACAGCGCGACCGGGCCGCTCCCCGCCCTTCTCCGAGAACCGGGAGCGGCCACGGGCTCAGCCGCCGCCGAGGAGGTCGCGGGCCGAGCTCGCCGCCAGGCGCAGCGCCTCGTCCAGTCGCCCGGCGCGCCGGCCGCCCGCGTTCGCGACGGTGCCCTTGCCGCCCGCGCCGCCGCCGATCGCGGTCGCCGCGGACGCCAGGACCGTACGCGCCGGCGCGCCGAGGTCCGGGCTGACCGCCGCGACCAGCACCGCCCGGTCGCCGATCTCGGCGCCGAGCACCACGACGCCGCCGCGGCGTTCGAGGACGTCCGCCGCGAGCGGCCGCAACTCGTCCGCGTCCACGCCGGCGACCCGTTGGACGACCAGCCAGCCCTGGCCGACGCGCTTGGCGAGCCTCGCCAGGCGTACCGCCTCGGTCGTCAGCTCCTCCCGCCGGTGCCGCTCCAGCACGCGGCGCGCCTCCGCGAGCTCGGTCAGCCGCTGCCGCATCCGTCCGGGCGCCTCGTCCGGGCGCACCCGCAGGAGGTCGGCGAGCTCGGTGAGCAGCGCCCGCTCGTGATCCTGGTGCCGCAGCGCGTCCACGCCGGTCAGCGCCTCGATCCGGCGCACGCCGGAGCCGATCGAGGACTCGCCGACCAGGTGCACCGGTCCCGCCTGCGATCCGTGGCCGACGTGGGTGCCGCCGCACAGTTCGCGGGAGAAGTCGCCGATGTCGACGATCCGCACGTGCTCCCCGTACGTCTCGCCGAACAGCGCCATCGCCCCGGCCGCCTCCGCCCGCGCCCGGTCCGCGTGCCACACCCGGACCTCCGGGTCGTCCAGCAGGTGCTCGTTGACCAGGGTCTGCACCTCCCGCAGCCGCTCGGGCGCGAGCGGCTCGAAGTGCGTGAAGTCGAACCGCAGCCGTCCCGCGTCGACGAGCGACCCCCGCTGGGCCGCGTGTTCGCCGAGCACCCGCCGCAGCATCGCGTGCAGGACGTGCGTCGCCGTGTGGGACCGCGCCACCGCCGCGCGCCGCTCGGCGTCCACGACCGCCTCGACCTCGCCCGGTACGACCTCGCCCGACTCGACCCGCGCGACGTGGACGTGGCCCGGCCGGGTGTCGGTCACGGCGAGGACCGCGCCGGACGCCGTACGGATGCGGCCGCGGTCGCCGACCTGGCCGCCCGCCTCCGCGTAGAACGGGCTCCGGTCGAGGATCACCTCGACCTCCTCTCCCTCGACCGCCGCCGGAACCTCCACCCCGTCGCGGAGGATCGTGCGCAGCCGCGCCTCCGCACGCGTCGCGTCGTACCCGACGAACGCGGTCCCGGTCGCCGCGCGGGACCCACGGCCCGGCTCCGTACGGCCGGACCGGCTGCGCCGGCGGCGTTCCTCCAGCAGCGCGCCGAACGCGTCCTCGTCGACGGTGAGCCCCGCCGCCCGCGCCGCGTCCACCGTCAGGTCGAACGGGAAGCCGTACGTGTCGTGCAGGTCGAACGCCAGCCGTGGCGACAGCCGGCGCTCCTGGATCGCGGTGTCGAGGATCCGCGACCCCTGCCGCAGGGTGCGCGCGAAGCCGTCTTCCTCGGCGCTCACCACCTTCTCGATCAGCGGACGCGCCGTCTCGAGCTCCGGCCAGGTCGTACCGTGCAGGTCCACCACCGCGGCGGTCACGGCCGGCAGCACCGCGTCCTCGACGCCCAGCAGCCGCGCGTGCCGGATCGCCCGGCGCAGCAGCCGCCGCAGGACGTACCCGCGACCGTCACCCGAGGGCAGGACCCCGTCCGCGATGAGGAACGCCGCCGTCCGCGCGTGGTCCGCGACGATCTTCAGGGAGGTGTCGTCGCCGTAGCCCGCCAGGTCCCGCACGGTCTCCAGTACGGGGAGCATCAGGTCGGTGTGGAAGATGTCGGGCGCGTCCTGCAGCACGAGCGCGAGCCGGTCCACGCCGAGACCGGTGTCGATGCTCTTGGCCGGAAGCTCCCCGACAATGCGGAAGTCCTCGTCGCGAACGTCCTGCATGAAGACGAGGTTCCACAGCTCGAGGTAGCGTTCGCCGCTCGACGCGGGGCCGCCGTCGGGACCGTACGCCGGGCCGCGGTCGTAGTGGATCTCCGAGCTCGGCCCGCACGGGCCCGCCATGCCCATCGACCAGTAGTTGTCCTCTTTACCGAGCCGCTGGACGCGCTCGCCGGGCACCCCGAGCCTCCGCCACAGGCGTTCGGCCTCGTCGTCGTCCTCGTAGACGGTGACCCACAGCCGGTCGCGCGGCAGGCCGAACCCCTCGGTGACCAGCTCCCACGCCCACGCGATCGTCTCCTCCTTGAAGTAGTCGCCGAAGGAGAAGTTGCCGAGCATCTCGAAGAACGTGACGTGCCGGGCGGTACGGCCGACGTTGTCCAGGTCGCCGGTGCGCACGCACTTCTGCAACGTCGTCGCCCGGCGGAAGTCCGGAACACTCCGGCCGAGGTAGTACGGCTTGAACTGGTTCATCCCCGCGTTGGTCAGCAGCAACTCGGGGTCGGGCGAGACCAGTGAGCTCGCGGGCACGGGGCGATGCCCGCGCGCGGTGAAGAAATCGAGGAAGACGGAACGGATCTCGGTGGATCGCATGGAACAGCCTCACGAGGTCGGCGGAACGATGGCACGCACACGCCGAGCCGGGCCGGGCCGGGACTACCCGTCCCCCGACTCGGCGCGGCTAGCTCGCCGCCCCACCTCGTGCAGATCCATGGCCCGGACCGTACCCACACCGCTCCAGGCCGTACAACCGGTTTTCGCCCGACGGAGGATCAGGCGGGCTGGGGGCCGTACGTTCCCCAGCCGGAGACGACCAGGTCGCCATCGAAGATGAGCACCTCGTTGACGAGTTGCCCGGCCTGGTTGCGGTAGTTGACGACCACCGAGTCGATGCCGGCGTAGACGCCCACGACCTCGAAGTGGAGGTCGGGGAGGTGACGCAGGCCCTCGGCCCAGTACGCGCGCAGCGCCTCCTTGCCACGCAGCGTCCCGTCGGAGCCGGGCAGGAGGCGCGCGGCGTACGGCGAGCGAAACACCACGTCGTCGGCGTAGTGCTTCATGATCCGGTCCAGATCGTGGGAGTTCCAGCAGGCGACCCACTCCTCGGCGAACCGCTGCGCCTCGTCAAGATCCATGCCCGTAGTGAACCAGGCCAGGCGCCGGCGCCCTGGGTGCGGCCCGGTGCGGAGACAAGCCTACGTATCGTAGTACTACGGCTCGTAGTACTACGGACGATAGGATGCATCCCGTGAAGGGTCTCGGAGAGCTCGAACGTACGGTCATGGAAGTCCTGTGGGAGCGGGAGAACGGCGCGACCGCCCGTGAGGTCGGCCGGGTGCTCGCTGACGAACGCGACCTCGCGCACACCACGGTCATGACGGTCCTGGACCGGCTGGCCAAAAAAGGTTTTCTGGTTCGTGAGAGGGAAGGACGCGCCTGGCGCTACCGTCCGGTGGCAACGAAAGAGGCGTACGTCGCCGAGCTCATGCTGGGCGCGCTCAACATGACCGGTGACCGCGACGCCGCGCTGGCGCACTTCGCGCGCTCGGTCTCCGGTGACGAGGTCGAGCTGCTGCGCCGCGTGCTCGACGAGGTGGAAGGGACATAACCGGGATGACCGGCACGGCCCTACTCGCCCTGGTGGCGGTCGCGAGCGCGTTCGGCGCGCACCGGCTGACGCGCGCCCGCTGGACGTGGCGGACGCCGCGCACCGCGATCGTTCTCTGGCAGGCCCTCGGCCTGGCCTGGGGCCTGGCCTCCATCGGCACCCTGCTGGGCCTCGGCGTCGCGCCGTACGGCGAGGGCGTCGTCGGCGGCGTCGCGCGCTTCTTCGCCGACCCGCGGGCCCTGTCGCCGATCCGGATCGCCTCGGTCGCCGCCGGCCTGACCTTCATGCTCGTTCTCATCGCCATGCTGCTCGTCGCGGTCGCCGGAGTCGTCCGCGCGCGGCGGCGGCACCGGGCCCTGCTGGCCCTCGTGGCGCACGGCGACCCGGAGATGCCCGGCACGCTCGTGCTCGACCACCCGGCGGCGGCCGCCTACTGCGTCCCCGGCGTACGCTCCTCCAAAGTCGTCGTCAGCGCCGGCACACTGGAGATCCTCGGCCCGTACGAGCTGGCCGCCGTGCTCGACCATGAGCGCGCGCACGTCCGCGAACGCCACGACCTCGTCCTGCTGCCCTTCACGTCGCTGCGCCGGATCTTCCCGCAGGCACGCATCGTCGGCCGTACCCTCGACGCGGTGGAGCTGCTGGTCGAGATGGCCGCCGACGACCGCGCCCGCCGCCACCGCCCGGACAAGGAGCTCGCGACGGCCCTGCTGCGGTTCGCCGCCGCCCGCCCGGCCCCGACCCCGGCCGGCACCCTGGGCGTCACCGGCATCGACACGGCCGACGAGACCAGCCCGATCCTCGTACGGGTCCGGCGGCTGCTGGCCCCGGCACCGTTCCCGCGCCCGCTGCGCGGTGCCATGCTGGCCGGCGCGACCCTCGTCGCCGTCCTCCCCTTGATCCTTTACGCCATCCCGGCCTGACGCCCGCGGATCCACAGGCCGGCGACGCAACGTAACGGTCCATTTCCGGCATTTGTGACGCGCTAAATGCGCGGCGAACCCCATTAAGCGGCCCGCTCTTACGATAATTCGTTACCGCGCCGTATAGCCGTTCCGCCATGGAAACGTAACTGCGGGGGACGACTGCGGGACCAAACGGTCAGTTCGTGTTCTATTCCGCCGATGCCACGATGAGCCGCATTGGTGATCAATCATTGATCGCCGAATGGACGCGCCGGAGGTAAGGCATGACCGTCAAGGAAGCCGAGATCGCCGAACGGACCGCCGAGCTGTGGCGGACCACCGCCGGGGACGACAACCCCGCCGGCCCCCTCTACACGGCCGGCACCTTCGCGGAAGCGGACATCGTCGAAGCGGAGACGAGCTACACGGGCCACTGCAGCGCGTGCAGCGCCTCGCACACCATCTGGTGCTGCTGAACCGCCTAATTCCGGACCACCGATAATCGCGTACTGAGTGCGCGAATTCGGACCAAATCATTTATCGGTATACCTGCTGGACGCGCGGGAGACACGCATGACCGTCAAGGAAATTCAGATCGCCGAGCAGACCGCCGAGCAGTGGCGGACCACCGCCGGAGACGGCAACCCCGCCGGGCCGCTGTACGCGGCCGGCGCGTTCGCGGAAGCGGACCTCATCGAGGCGGAGACGAGCTACACGGGCATCTGCAGCGCGTGCAGCGCCTCGCACACCCACCCCTGCTGCTGAGCCCACTCCTGGACGCGGATGGTGAGCACTGACGTGAGCCCTGCTGCCGGTGACTTCGCGCGATCGCTGAGCTGCCTGGTCGAACCGGCCCTGGACGGACTCTGGGAACGACTCGGATCCGTCCCCGGCCTGACCGAGTCCGAGCGGACCGCGATCCGGGACGGCACCGCGGCGGCGCTGTACGAGACCGCTCATCGGAAGGTCGCCCGCGTCCTGATCCTGGAGCTGAACGCCGCACGGATCACCGGCCGCCTCACGGCCGGTGATCCCGCGGCGCGCTGGACCGAATTCGCGGAGATGTCGTCGTCTCCGCAGTACTGGGAGTCCCTGTCCGGGCATTACCCGCCGCTGCCCGACCGCCTACGTACGGTCCTGTCGAGGCGGTGTGACGCGGCGCTGGCGCTGTCCCGTCGGCTGGCCGCCGACCGGGACGCGACGGCACGGCTGCTCGGCGCGGAACCCGGGCCGCTGTCCCGGATCGCCTTCGGCGCCGGGGACAGCCACCGGGGCGGTCACACGGTCGCCCTCCTGGAGTTCGACGCCGGCACGGTCGTGTACAAGCCGCGGCCGGTGAGCGTGGACGTGGTCCTCGGCGAGATGCTGGCCGAGGTGTTCCGCGACGTCCCGGAGGAAACGCGGATCCGGGTCCCCCGGGTCGTGCCGCGCGACGGATACGGCTGGGCCGAGTTCGTGACCCACCGATACTGCGCGGATGTCGCGGAGCTGTCCGCGTTCTACCGTGGCATCGGCCACTGGCTGGGCACGATGCGGCTGCTCGGCGGCAGCGACCTGCATGCCGAGAACGTGATCGCCTGCGGGCCGGTTCCGGTCGTGGTGGACTGCGAAACGCTGTTCACGCCGGTGCATCCGATCCCCCCGTCCGGGCTCGGGCTCGCGCCCGACCGGGCGCGCGCGCTGGTCGGCACGACCGTGCTGCGGACCGGGATGCTGCCCAACCGGGGAACGGCCCTGGGCTGGCGGGGCGTGGACGCCTCCGCGGTGGGAGCGCTTCCCGGCGAACAGCCGATCACCGACCTGCCGGCCATCGTGGACGCGGGCAGCGACCAGGCGCGGATCGGCACCCGGTCGGTCGAGCCGACGATCGGTGCGAGCCATCCCAGCCCGGAACCGGTGCTGGCCGACCACTGGCAACGCGTCCTCGACGGCTTCGCCGAGACGACGGAGACGTTGCGGTCGATCGACCGGGCGCGCGCGTTGGAACCGCTGCTCGCCCGTTTCGCCGACTGCCCGATCCGCGTGGTGCTGCGCTCCACCGAGGCGTACACCGAACTGGGGCGGATGCTGTGGCATCCGGTGTCGCTGCACGACCCCGGTGCCGCCGCGGACCGCGCCGCCGAGCTGCTGACCGCGATGGCCAGGCACGTTCCCGGTGCGCCCGGCGATCCGGAGGTCGTCGCCGCGGAGGTGGCCGACCTGTTCGACGGGGACGTGCCGTTCTTCGCCACCACGCCCCGCCGCGGACGGCTGGACGGCCCGCGCGGCACGTCGTACCTGCCTGAACAGGACCTCGTGGCGGCCGCGCTGCAACGGTGGCGCACCGCCGACCTCCGGCTGGAGCGCGACGTCATCCGGGCGACGCTGGTCAGCGCGTACCTCAACGACGGATGGCTGCCGGGCGACCCGGGGATGCGGGTGGAACGTCCGCGCCGCGACGACCTGGACCGCAGGCGACGCCGGGTCGTGGCGGCGCTGATCCGCGAGCTTCGCGACGCCGCGCTCCGCGCCGAGGACGGCACCGTCACGTGGATCGCGCCGGTGCTCGGCCCGGCGGGCTGGGCCGTGCAGCCACTGGGCCCGGACGTCTACGGCGGCCTGACCGGAGTGGCCGTCCTGCTCGCCGCGTACCACCGGGAGAACACCGCCGGCCGGGCGGACGACGTCGACGACGTGGCCGGGCTGCTCGACGCCGTGCTGCGCACCGTACGCGCGGCAGAGGACAAGGACGCCGCCCTCCGCCTGGAGGAGACCCGGCTGCGCCCACCGCCGCCAGGCGGGTACATCGGACTCGGCTCGCAGATCTGGGCGTGGCTGACGCTGCACGCCTGGGACGCGGCCGGCCCGGACGGCCTGGACCGCGCCCGCGCGCTCGCCGGGCTGCTGCCCAAGGCGGTCACGGCCGAGGACAGGTACGACGTGCTGACCGGAATGGCCGGAGCGATCGTGCCGCTGCTGCAACTCGCCGCCGTGACCGGCGAAGACGACTGGACGCGCCATGCCGTCGTCATCGGCGACCGGATCATCGCGGGCGCCCGGCAGAAGGCGGGATCCATGTGCTGGCCCTCCCGCCGCTGGCCTGATGGACTGGGCGGGTTCGCCCACGGCTCGACCGGCATCGGATGGGCGCTGGCCCGTCTCGCCCTGGCGACCGGCGAAACGCGATTCGCCGACGCGGCACGGGCGGCGTTCTCCTTCGAGGAGACGCTTTTCGATCCGACCGTCGACGGCTGGCTCGACCTGCGCGAACCCGAGGAGAAGGTGGCCTCGGCCGCCTGGTGCCACGGCGCCGTCGGCATCGGGATCGGCGCCGCCGACCTGGCACGGCGCGGCTGGGACGGGGCGGATGCCCTCGTCGGACGGGCGGTCGGACCGGCCGCCCGGCGCGGGTTCGACTGGAACCACACCCTGTGCCACGGTGACCTGGGCTGCTGGGAGCTGTTCGACCACGCCCTGACACTCGACCGGGCCCCGGCTGACGTGGACCGCTCCGGGCTCGACGCGCGGGTCGTCACCAGCCTGGAGGACAACGGCCCCGCCAGCGGACTGGCCCGCGACGCGTACTCCCCGGGCCTGCTCGCCGGCCGAGGCGGCATGGCCTACCAGTTGCTACGCCTGCACCCGGAGAGCGGCCTGCCCTCGGTCCTCACGCTGGACTCGGCCGAGCACGATGGCCGTCGCTCCAGGGGCGAGTCGCGTTAGGGCCGGGCCCCGTCAGGCCGCGTTGGCTGCCGCGGCCAGGATCCGGGCCAGCTCCACAGGCTGGGTGATCATGGGCCAGTGGCCTGAGTCGATGTCGGCAAAGTCGATGTGCTTGGCCTGGGTGAGCTCCGGGACGTCGCCGGTGCTGATCCACTCCTGCGCCTGCGCGGGCGTGAACTCCGGACATACGACCACGACCGGAACATCGAATCTCCGTTCGTCTACCAGCCGCACTACTCCCTTGGCCACGCCTGCGGGCACGGGGATCGCAGCAGCCGCGAACTCTCGCCTGGCCCCGTCGTCGAGGTCGGCGGCGTCCGGCCCCTCGAACGGACCCCAACCGGGGAAGGGCATGACGTCGTCTCTCACCTCGAAGAAGTCGGCGTACGGCTGGCCATGGACGGTCGGGAAACCGCCGATGAGGGCGACCTTGGCCAGCCGCTCCGGCCGCCGGTCGGCGGCCAGCCAGGCCAGCGTGCAGGCGGCGGAATGCCCGACCACCATGGGCTTGCCGGGCGCCGCGTCCACCGCATCGAGCACCGCCGCCAACTGGTCGTCGAGCGTGGCGGACACAGAGCCGTCCCCTTGGCCCGGGAGGGTGATCGGCACGGGGCGATGGCCGAGCGGCTCCAGCGCGGACGCGACGCGCCCCCACACGGATCCGTTCAGCCACAGGCCACCGATCAGCAGGATGTCCATGGTCAGTTCCCCTTCTCCAGCTTCATGGATGTCACCGTAGGAGGAGATCCGGACGATCCACTGCCGGTTCCTCCGGCGACCACCCAAGCGCCCTGGGCGAGGTCCGGTTCCGGTCCACGCGTGGAAACCAGACCCGGTCGCCCTCGCCCTACGGGTCCGGGGCCAAGCCCCGGACTCCTTTGACCGTGGAGTTCAGCGGAGCGGATTAGCCTGCTCCCGTGCCGAACGATCTCAGCCCCACCGCGCGTGCGCTGCGCGCCCTGGAGATCCTCCAAACCCGCCCTGGTACGACGGCCGGCGAACTCGCCGTGCGGCTGGGCGTCACGGAGCGAGCCGCACGCCGGTACGTCGGGATCCTCCGAGAGGCCGGCATCCCCGTGGAGTCGGCCCGGGGACCGCATGGCGGGTACCGGCTGGGGCGCGGGACGAGGCTGCCGCCTGTGCACTTCACACAGTCCGAGGCCCTCGGCCTGGTGATGGCGGTACTCAGCGGCCAGCCGACCGCGGCCGACACCGACGACCTGGTCGGCACCGCCCTGGGCAAGGTCGTCAAGGCGCTTCCACAGGGCGTCGGCCAGCAGGCGGCAATGCTGCGGGAGTACGCGTCGGCCGCACCGGACCCGTACTCGGCCCGCCCCGATCCGGCCATCACCAGCGAACTCGTCGACGCCGTCGTGACCCGGCGCCGAGTGTTGGTCACGTACCGCCGCGAGGCCGGCGACGAGTGGGAGGCGGAGGTGGATCCCTGGTCCATCGTCGTCCGCTACGGGCGCTGGTACCTGCTGTGCCACTCCCATCGCGCGGACGCGATCCGCACCTACCGGGTCGACCGGGTCCGCGCCGTCCAGCCGACCGAGCAGGGGTTCGATCCCCCCAAGGGCCTCGACCCGGTAGCGGCCCTCGAGGAGAACCTGGGCCTCGGATGGGAGTTCTCCACCCGCGTGGTGTTCGACGCCCCCCTGACCGAGGTGGCCCCGTGGATCCGGCCGCCCATGGGGCGCCTTGAGCCCCTGGGGGACGGATGCGTGCTGGTCGGCAGCACACGCAACCCGGACATGTACGCACAGGAGTGGCTCGCGAGGGTGCCGTTCACCTTCCGCGTCGACGGCGGGGAGGAACTGCGTGCCGCGGTTGCGGCGCTCGTGGCGCGTTTCACCGCTGCCGTGGCGGACCAGTCCTGAGCGTGCGCTTGGGAACTGGCCCTCTGCGCCGGCTCGCGATCCCGCTACGAGGCGACGTCCTGTTCGCGCCCATCGACGAGTGACCGTGACCGACACATTCGACACGGGCCTTAGTGCCGCGGAGTGCTCAGCGGGTGGGCGCCCAGAGTCGGTCGGCGTCGCCGGCCGCGAGACTGCCTCGGTAGGTGTCGATCTTGTGGTCGATGAGCCTGAGGTTCTCCTGAATCTCAGCGAGCTTGGCGGTCACTTCGGCGCGATGGGCCTCCAGCAGTGCGAGCCGTTCCTGCTCGTTGCCGGGCCCGGCGGATACGAGTTCGGCGTAGTGGCGGATGGTCTTGATGGGCATGCCGGTGGCCCGCAGCTTCGTGCAGATGACGATCCATCTGAGGTCGAACTCGTGGTAGCGCCGCCGGCCGCCGTGGGTGCGTTCGACGGGGGTTACTACCAGGCCGGCGCGTTCGTAGTAGCGGAGCGTGTGCACGCTGACCCCGGTGCGGTGAGCGGCCTCGGCGATGCTCAGGCCCTCCCGGGGGATGGAGCGGTCGTATCCGGATTCCGGCTGCTGCTTGACTTCGAGCACGCTCTAAATCCTAACTCCGTGATCATCAGGTCTTCGGGGGGTCGCCCGGCGCGTGGAGCCAGGCGAGAAGGTCTGGCGGCGCCATCGACGCCACGCGGGCGTGATAGCCGGCGATCTCATGGTCGGTGAGGACCTCCTCGGCGGCACCGGGCCGTCCCCGCCGGAAGAACGACGCGGTGTTCTTGATGATCCCGCCGTCGGGGACGAAGCGATCGGCCTCGCCCCGCATCCGCTCGAAGGTGGCCGCCTGTACGAGCCCGGGCCAGGCAGGTTCGGGCACCGTTATTCCCAGGTGTCCCGCGAGCCTGCGCATCTGTCCTTCCAGGTCGCGGGCCAGGTCGTCATAGTGGATCAGCAGCACGTTGGGTTCACCGCGCCGCGCCCAGGCGTCGCGCAGATGGAACAGGACGCCGGGCAGTGAGTCCAGGTTCTGCCGGGGGTCCGTGTCGTAGCGGATCCAGGCGAGGAGCCATTCGCGCAGTGTCTTGCGCGGGGCCGTCGGATTGGTGGGCAGCTGATTGCCGGTCAGTTCCGACATCCGGGCGATGTCGATGTTCGTGGTGTGGTGGTAGAGCGACACCGCCAGATCGAGCGGATGCCTGGCCGTCACGATGTACGTGACGCGGGGATCGATGGGGATCCCGTCCAGCGGCGTGTGCGTCTTGATGAACCGGCGGTGCCGCTGCGCGGCGAGCAGCCCGTACACCTCGTCACGCGGCATCGTCAGGTGATCCAGCCACGGTGACAATCGCCCCAGCGGGGCGGGCAGGTCGGGAGTCTGGAAGATCAGCAGCGCGCAGATCATCTGCGTCCAGGTGGTGCCGCTCCTGGTCCGGGTGCTGATCACGATATCGCCGTCCCGAAACGGAAAACCGTCCCAACGACCGCTGTCGTCATCCAGCGAGTGGTAACGAATGGGCGCCAACGACTCGAAAAGCTCAGTCGCGCTCGTCAGTACGGATCAGCTCAGCCACCTCGACGCAGCTGCCCTGCGTGGTGGTGCTCTCGCTGTGGCTGGACTTTCGCCAGGTCGTCATGAGAATCGCTCCATCGCTTCTACGATCAGATCCAACGAGGCGTTTTTGGGCAACGCGACGTCGCCGATGAGATCGAACCACACTCGGTAGCAATTTGTCTCGGTTGCGTCCTGTATGAGCCGCCCACCGCCGGGAGCGACCGTGTAAACCGAATCCACTCCCCCCATGGTGATGATATTGAATGATCCGTCCCGGCCAGCGTGAGCCCCGGCGGACTGCGGCACCACCCGCACGCTGACATGCGGACGTTTCGCCAACTCGATCAGATGGGCGAGTTGGTCACGCATGATCTCGGCGGAGCCGACCGGCTGGGTTATGACGCGCTCATCGATGATCGCCCACACCCGGGGCGGAGGAGTGCGGTTCAGGCATTGCTGTCTCTCGACTCGGGCCTTGGCGCCCGCTTCCGCTCCCTCAGTGCCCGCTGCGTCGAACGTGGCACGTGCGTAGCCTTCGGTCTGGAAGAGGCCGGGTATCCAGCCAAGATCCCAACTACGGAGTTCGCCGGCGTCGGCTTCCAACTCCAAGTAGGTCGCGGACCAGCTGACGTCATGCCCGAGCTTGGCGAACTTGACGAGGCGACTGTAGAGACCGCCGGTGCGCCAGGCATCATCGATCTTGACCGCGTGCTTCTCCTGGAGCTTGGTCTTGCCGCATTCAACGTAGGCGACCAGAGACCGGTCCCGACCGATGATCCCACCGACGGCGGCGAGAGATATGTCGCGTTCTTGGCGCTGCCTCCTGAGGTCGAAGGCGATTAAGTCCCACAAGTTGCCGTCCGGATCGAATCCGCTGCGGTAGCGCACTGTGACTCCTTTTGTTGAATCTCGCTAGCTCGCCTGGTCAACGTAGCCAGACGAGGCGCATGCTGTCTGGCGAACACGGAAAGTGGCGAGAGAAGAGCGATGGGTGACGATAATGACCTTCGACGCATTTCAATTCGCGACGGGCCAGCCGGACGTCGGTACAGACCCGCTGGCCGCCCTCGCGCCCGCTCCGGCGGTCCTCCGGCCGTCCTGGGTCGCGCTGAGCGTCAGCCGCGCGTCGGTCGCCAAGGCCAGACGGTTCGCCGCCGACGTCATCGCGGACCACGTCACCGATCCCGGCCACGCGGACGACATCGTGCTGGTCGTCTCCGAACTCGTCACGAACGCCCGGCGCGCCGCCACCGAGGTACGGCGCTGGGAACCGAACGACCTCCCCCTGCGACTCGGAATCCTCGCCACCGACCGCCACGTGCACCTGTACGTCACCGACCCCGACCCACGCCCCTTTTCGGCGAATCCCGCGCCGGCGAACGGCTGGGGTCTAGGGATCGTCGACACGTACGCCCCAGCCCGCTGGCTCACCTACACCCAGCTCGACAAGACCGTCCACGCTCTCATCCCCGCCCCCGGCGTCACGCTGACCGCCACCGAACTGAAAAAGGAAACGCTGCTCATGGGCAAGCACGGCAAGACAGTGGACTGCTCCGCCTGCAACGGTAAGGGCGGGTCCTGGAAGACCAACGACGGAGAGAGGTTCTGGGCACCCTGTGCCCTGTGCAACGGAACGGGGAAGCAATGAACGCTCGTGAGGCCCTCGCGGCCGTTCCCAGGGGGTTGTTCATACCCGACGAGATCTTCGTACGCGGCGATCACGGCTGGCTGGTGCCGCTACGCCGCTCCGACGCCCCCGAGCGCTGGCAGCAACTCGTGACGGCCGACGAAGCGATCATCACGCGAACCGCTTTCGACCCCACCCTCCCGGCAGAGCTGTGCGATGCGACGACGGGCAGAGGCGTCGAAGCGACCAGTTCCAGTAGCGCCCCGCACATCATGGCGCGCATGATCGACGCCCTGGAGCTCCAGCCGGGCATGCGGGTTCTGGAGATCGGCACCGGAACCGGATACAACGCCGCCGTCCTGTCCCACCTGCTCGGCACCGAGCACGTCACCTCCATCGAGATCGACCCGGCAGCCGCCGAACACGCCCGCAGAGCGTTGGAGAAGGCCGGGTATCCCGTACAGGTGATCACCGGAGACGGTGAGCGTGGCCATCCCGAGGGCGCGCCGTACGACAGAATCGTCGCGACCGCCGCCGCGCACACGGTGCCCATCGCCTGGGTCGAACAGGTGCGGCCGGGCGGGATGATCCTCGTTCCCTGGGCACCGACCTTCCATCCGGACTGGCCGCTATGCCGCCTCGTCGTACGACCCGACGGAACCGCGGAGGGCCGTTTCGTCGGACCCTCCTGGTTCATGCCGTTGCGGGATCAGCGCGTACAACCATGTGTCATGCAGGAGGCCGAGGAGAGATGGATCAAAGCGGGAAAGCCCGACTGCAGCCGGTACGGCTTGACCGTCACGCCCGAGAGTCAGTACGTGTGGCTCGACTCGCCGGACAACCCGATCGTCTGCTGACCCCGTGCGGGCGCTGGATGGCTCGGAAGAAGCTGCGTCGCACGATCGCCGACTATGAGCAGCGGACCGGCGTCATCTCGACCGAGGAGATGGCGGTTTTGACTCACATTTCGTGGCGGTCGCGGTAACGGTCGCCCAGACCCCGGGCAAGGCTGCATGTGTTCCCGAAGGCCTTTGCTCTGCTTACGCCGAGTAGGCGGTGGACCGTGCCAGATGTGTACTCAGGGTAAGCAGAGCAAAGGGCCGTGGGAGGCGGGGCGGTGGGCGGACGGGTTCGCCTGGTCCGGAGCCGTTCACTCACGAAAATCGAGCCAGAACCGAGATGGCGGCAATCGAAGCTGAGATCGGTGGTCTGTGATCCCGCAGCGCCGTCGCCACACGCGCACCTCTGAGATCGCGCAAGGCTTCGCCGAAACGGCTCGCCTCCGCGCCCCTGGTGATATGGACGGGAGCATGCGCAGGGAACGAGCAGCGCTCGTTGCGCTGCTGCGCACACGCCCCGATGGCATGCACTGGTCAGAGATCACTGCCGACGTACTCGAGGCGGGCAGTGCCCTGCAGGTATGGGACGCGGCCGCACCGGCGACGCTGACGGCACTGCCAGGCGAAGACCATCCCCTACGCTCAGCCGCCGAGGACATCGATCGGTGGATGAGGCAGGGGAATCGGCTACTGGCGATCCTCGATGCCGAATATCCCTCGCGGCTTCGGGGCATTCATCAGGCGCCGCCGGTGCTCTTTGCCCGCGGAACTCCGTTGTCCGATGAGGTCGCAGTGTCCGTAGTCGGCTCCCGCCAGGCGTCCGACCGTGGGCTCCGCATCGCCGCCCACCTCGCGCAAGAACTGGTCGCCCGCAATGTGACCGTTCTGGCAGGGCTGGCCCGCGGGATCGAGACGGCCGCACACCGCGCAGCCCTCGATGCGGATGGCCGCACCGTCGCCGTCATCGGCACGGGCATCGACAAGGCATATCCGGCCGCCAACCGGGCGTTGCACGAGGAGATCGCGTCACGTGGCCTCCTGCTATCGCAGTTCTGGCCGGATACTCCGCCCCAGAAATCCAACTTCCCGATGAGAAACGCCACTATGTCGGGCTACGGGGTCGCCACCGTGGTGGTCGAGGCGGGCGAGCAGAGCGGCGCTCGTATCCAGGCGCGCTCGGCCGTGGAGCATGGCCGCCCGGTGGTTCTCACCGGGCTGGTCGTCGAGCGGAACGACTGGGCGAAAGCACTGGTCGGCCGTCCAGGCGTACATGTCGCCGAGCGGCCCAGTGCCATCTTGGCGGTCATCGAACAGCTGATCGCGGAGAGCGCGTGGGTCGACGCCGAGTTGCTCAGGCTGGCCTCCCCATAGTGGTGATCACTTCCGATGCCAAAGCCTTCCTACGCGCTGCCCTCACGTCGGGTGCTGCGTTCCGCGCTTCTGGCGGTGGTGGTGACACTGGTCGTGTTGCAGGCGTATGTCGGCTCCGAGGCCACCCGGCTGGGGACGAGGATTTTTCACTCCCAGACCTGCGATGAACCCGGTGCCCTCTTTGACCTGCCCGACGGCGTGTTGCGGCCGTAGGTGCATCCGAGACGCCGCAAGCGGGCGATCTTCTATACACCCCCTGCCCGAGCCGGCGTGAGCGACGGGCTCTGGCGTCGGCGTTTCCAGTACGCGACGGTGACCGCTGCCAGCAGCGGGCCCCAGAGCAGCAGCGGTGCGTAGGCGGCGACGGCGAGCACGCCCCGCCAGTCGTGGAGGTTCAGTGGGAAGTCGGCAGCGAGCGGACGGCCGTGCACGTCACGTCCGAAGGACACGACGGTCATCGCCGACGTCCACATGAACGTCAGGATCCCCGCGCCGACGGCGGCCGGGATGACGGCGGCGAGTACCGGCACCTTCCGGCCTCGCAGGGCCGGGACCCAGCGGGGGAAGACTTCCCCCCACGCGGAGATCAGCCCGACGGCGGTGAAGGCCAGGAGCTCCGAGAAGATCGAGAGTACGACGACGTAGAGCTCCATCGGCAGCCACGACGGCAGCTCGCCGCTGCCCTGCTCACCGTGGGCGATCGGCGCGTGGAAGGTGACCGCGGCGATCCGCCAGAGGCTGGACGGAAGCACGGTGAACGGGATGCTGTAGGCGGCGATCCGTGCCCAGCGAGGCACCCCTGCCACGGAACTGTGAGCGGCCGCCCAGGCGGCGCGCAGCCGCGTCGCCCAAGGCGCTTGGCTGAGAGTGGTCATTCGGCTCGATCCCTTCGGTGACGGCTGTCCATCGATTCCGAAGATCGCAGTCCGTACGGCCGTACTCGTCACCGATGAGGGGGAGCCGGTTCCCCTGCCCGGGGGAGATCGCGCTCGACGTCCTGCGGGCTCGCCGGCTCGTACGGTCAGGGCGCGATCTGGCGGAGTATCTCGGCGAAGGCGCGGACGCGTGCCGTGTGACCGCTGCGCGGCCAGATCAGTCCGTACTCGATGGGCGGCGCGTCACGGAACGGGACGAAGACGATGCCGGGGCGTCCGTGGTACTGCGCGGCGCGCAGGGCGGCGGGCGACACCCCACGGCCCATGGCGACGAGTGAGAGGACCTCTGCCCAGTAGACGGCGGAGGCGCTGCGGGCGATCGCTCGTCCCTCGGGTGTCTCCCGCGGATAGTGGTGGTCGAGCCAGTAGTCCGGGATGGAACCTGACACGGCCACCACCGAGGTACGGGCGAGGTCCTCCAGGCACACCGACTCGCGGCGGGCGAAGGGGTGGCGCGCGGGGACGATGAGAGCGCGTGGTTCTGAAAAGATCACTGGCCCGGCGACCAGGTCCGGTTCGTGCACGGGGAACTCGGTGAGCTGCAGGTCCAGTTCACCTGCGCGCATCGGCCCGAACGGGTCGGTGAGCTGGACCTCCTGGACCTGTACCGCGCAGTCGGGGTGGCGGCGGCGGAACACGTCGGCGGCTTCGAGCAACGCGTCACCCGCCCACTGTGAGGAGAAGCCGACGCGCAGCGTCCCCGTCACTCCCTTGCCGTACGCGATCGTCCGGGCCACCGCCTCCTGGATCTGCCGGTACGCGGGGGCGAGGTCGTCACGGAGTCGCTGCCCGGGCGGGGTCAGCGCGACCCGGCGGCTCGTACGGTCGAACAGCGTCACGCCCAGGCGCCGTTCGAGTTGCTTGATGATCTGGCTGACCCGGCCGTGGGCCAGCCCGAGCCGTTCCACGGCGCGCCGGAAATGAAGCTCCTCGGCGAGTGTCAGGAACGCCTCGATCTCGTGCCGCTCCATCAACGCGAGCCATCCCCTCCATCGGTGAGCCGCGCGCACCGATCGGTGAGAACAACGATCTCGTTCCGGCTCGCCGCACACCCGATCGTTGGATTATGCGATCTGCCAACGAGCTGTACGACTACAGTCCCATCACCGAGCGTTCTCCGATCAGCTGGCCCGGCGGCGCCAGAGTCGCCGTCTACATCGGACTCAACGTCGAGCACTTCCTGATCGACCGCCCCTCCACCAGCATCTGGCCCGGGACCGCCGAACTGGTTCCCGACGCGCTCAACTACGGCTGGCGTGACTACGGCCCCCGTGTCGGCATCTGGCGCGTCCTCGACAGCCTGGACCGCCACGGTATCCGGGCCAGTGTGCTGCTGAACTCCGACGTCGTCCACCACTACCCGCAGATCATCAAGGCCGGTATGGAGCGGGACTGGGCGTGGCTCGCGCACGGGCGGACCAACTCGATCCTGCACACCGGCATGACACGCGACGAGGAACACGCCCTGCTCTCCGAGGTCGTCGGCACCATCGCCGAGGCGACCGGCCGGCGGCCGCGCGGCTGGATGGGACCGGGACTGACCGAGACGTTCGACACCCCGGCCCTGCTCGCCGAGCTCGGCCTGACGTACGTGCTGGACTGGACCAACGACGACCAGCCCTTCCCGCTGAACGTGCCCGGGATGATCAGTGTCCCGTACACCGTGGAGCTCAACGACCTGGGCCTCTTCGGCAAGGGCACCACCGGGCCGGAGTTCGTGCAGGTCGTGCGGGACCAGTACGAGCAGCTGCGTGCGGACTCGGAGCACAGCGGCCGGGTGATGGCGCTGGCGCTGCACCCGTTCGTGATCGGCCAGGCGTTCCGCGCGAAGTACCTCGACCAGGCGCTGGCCTACCTCGCCGCACAGCCCGACGTGTGGCTGACCACCAGCGACGAGATCGCCGAGCACTACCGGAACACGATGCCCCAGCGCGCCTGACGAGTTCTCGTGCCCGGCGCCACCTGACATGCGCGAGGCCCCGCGCGTGTCGCGCGGGACCTCGGTTCCTGCCTGGAACGGCGCTCCGACGTTCGGCCGGTTCTAGCGATCACCGGGTGACCGTCGTCAGCAGCACTGGCTAGTAGCCGTAGCCATATCCTCCGTAGCCGTAGCCATATCCTCCGTAGCCGTAGCCGTAGCCCCAGCCGCCGGTACGGATCCCGCTGAGCATGTGCCCGGCGACGTCGTGGTGAGATGCGGTGACGCCGGCACCGTGAGGTGCCGCCGTGACCTGCGCGCCGGCGGGTACGGCCGCGCCCAGGCCGAGGGCCGTCGTTCCGGCAAGGGCCGCTCCTGAGGTGGCAAGAGCCATCCACTTCCGAATTCTCATCGAACACACCTCTTTGCTTAATCAATGGATAGGGCGGTTGCACACGATCGGAAATCAACCGATATGCCGTGCCATCCACACTCCAGACGACATCGCATGACTCCCCGAATCAACCCCATGGCTTCTAAAGAATGAGGTTTCACCGTCGCTTGGTGGAAAACGAGCGTAGATTTTGGCCGCCTTCGCGCGGAGGCCACGCGCAGCGGCGCTCGACGGCCCCTGAGCCGACCGTCCTTCGACACGGCCCCAGGGGCCTGACACGCGCGAGGCCCCGCGCGTGTCGCGCGGGACCCCTGCCTCCTGGAACGACGCTCAGTAGGTGTAGGCGTGACGGTGACGGGAACTCTGATAGCCGTATTGGTAGCCGTGACGGGGACGGTGGTAACCGTAGCCGTAGCCGTAGCCATGGCGGCCGCGGTGGCGGCCGTAGCCGTAACCGTAACCGTAGCCGCCGTCGGTACGGATCCCGCTGAACGCGGTACTGGCACGGTGAGGCGCTGCGGTGACCTGCGCGCCGGCGGGTACGGCGGCGCCCAGGCCGAGGGCCATCGTTCCGACGAAGGCCGCTCCTGAGGCGGCAAGAGCCATCCGCTTCTGAATTCTCATCGAACACACCTTCTTTGCTCGATCACCGGATAAGGCGGTTGCACATGATCGGAAATTAACCGACATAATGCGCTATACGCTCCACCCGACATCGCATTACCCTTCAAGTCAACGAAATAATCCCTATAGAAATAAAGCTTTTCCGTTGCTTGATGGAACCATTGCGCGGCGGAGGATCCGGTTCGGACACGCTCGATCATCGATAACGTTCTCGCAGCAGGGAGCCGAACTCCTCCCGGCGGTTGCGGCGGGGGAACGGCTCGTCCGGCACCGGCTTGCCGAGAAATTCACACAGCGGCTCCCACCCTTGAGCCACTTCGAAGACCAGTAGCCTGTCCGCGGGCAGTCGGCCACGTACCGCCTCGACATGGTCGTTGAAGATTCGCAACGAGCGATCGCGATCCGTGAAACGCCCCTCGAACAGTCCGTCCCACACCACCTCGCGGGACATCGCCCGCAGCTCGGCCAGGACGGGCGAGGCGAGAGGCGAGTCGTCCATCGCGGCGCGGTGGATGGTGCCGAGGACGCTGTCGTACCAGCATTCGGGGTCGCGGGTGGTGAGGATGACCTTCGCCGCCGGATAGTGCTCGGCCAACTCGCGCCAGAACCGGGCGCCCGGCCAGTCCACGGTCGAGCGGTATCCGCGATAGACCTCGTCCCAGTCCACGGACTCGCCGCGGGCCGCTTTCCGCCACAGCCGGATCTCATCCTGCTTCTCGAACAGCCCGAGCATGTGATGGCAGGGGGCGAACCCGAGCCGTTCCAGCGCCATCTTCAGCGAAAGCGTGCCGGTACGGCCGAAACCGGCGCCGATGACCTCGAGCATGGAAGCTCCTTTCCACAAAGAAACTTCAGGCGCCGCGCAGAAGGACGGCCCAGACCGTCGCTCCCGGCCCGAACGCCAGGGCGACGCCGTGTTCTCCCGGCGCGAGCGGGCGGGAATCCTGGAGGTGTTTAAGTACGCAGATGACGGCCGGTCCGGCGGTGTTGCCGTACTCCCGCATCACCGCGCGCGAGGCGTCCGTCGAGCCCGCCGGCAGTGCCAGTTCTTCGGCCACCCGGTCGATGATCCGGCGTCCTCCGGGGTGCAGCGCCCACCACCGTACGTCCGCGCGTGAGAGGCCGCGCCGGGTGAGCAGGCGGTCGGTCGGGCCGGCCACGGCCGCCGCGGTGACGTCGGGCATGGTCGGGGCGAGGCGGATGCGCATCCCGCGATCGCCGACGTGGACCTGCAGGTCGTCGGCGAACTCGGGCACGTAGAGCGTCTCGGTGTCGAGGATGTCCAGTCCCCTGACGTGCTCTGTTCCAGGGCGCACGACGACCGCGGCGGCGCCGTCCCCGAAGAGCGTGAGCACCACGGCCTGTTCCTTGTCGTACGGCGGTGGCGCGAGGTACGGCGAGAAGAGATCCGTACAGAGGAGCACCCCCGGGCGGCCATGAACCTCGACCCAGTTGCGGACCGTGGACAGCGCGGGCAGCGCGGCGTAGCAGCCCATCGGGCCGAGCGACTGGAACTCGGTGCCGGGCCGCATTCCCACCTCGTGGATCAGCGCGTCCAAGCCCGGCGCGGAGTGCGTTGTGGTGGTGGCCGTGACCAGGACGCCGACTTCGTCGGGGCGCAGGCCGTCACCGGCCAGCGCCTGCCGGACCGCCTCTCGCCCGAGCGCCCGGGCCACCGTCAGGCTGACCTGCATCCGGCGGGCGGTCCCCCAGCCACGAGGATCATCGGCGAACGGGTTGACCGCCATCCCCTTCGTCTCTATCGCCGAGTTGCGGACGATCTCCGCGACGTTGTCGCCGCCGGCGTCGCCCGGCGAAGAACTCGGCGAACTCCTCCATCCGGACCAGGGGCGGGGCGGTGAACGCGATTCTGGTGATCCGCGCGGTGGGCATAACGGCCTCCAGTGGTGCCGGGGAGACCAAGCGATCTCCTCGAGCCGGTCGATGCGTTCGGCCAGGCCGATCAGCAGCCGTCTTCTCCCGGCCGCGCCACCGTCCGGGGGGGCCCGCCACGAGCGCCGGTGCCGAGCACCGCGCCGTCGGCGTCCAGCGCCTGGATCTGGACGTACGGCGCCGAAGCCGAGGTGCCGGGGAGCGCGATGGCCGTGTCCAGTCCGTTCCACGCCGCCTCGGCGACCGGTCTCGCGGCGTTCGGTGCCGGACCGGCGAGGACGCGCCAGTGAGCGACGCCCGTCGCGCCGTTCCAGACCGCGTGCACGGTGCTGCCCCGAGTGATCACGGTCGGTGGTGTGCACGGTCGGCCGTTCCACGGCGTCCGGTACATCCGGTACGAGATCTGGCCCCTGGGCAGCGACGCGTCGAACAATCGGCTTCCGTCGGGGCCGTACTCCGAGATCCGGCCGACCGAGCCCCAGCCGACCGCGGTGTCGCCGTTCGGCAGACCCTGCGCGCCGCCTTGGATTTTGACGGACCGGTGCTGGGGCTGGACGATCTGCCGGACGAGCGTGGCGGTCCTGCGCCCGGGATGGATCTTGATCCAGGCGACACGCGCCCCGTGCCGGTCCTTGAGGGTTCCGTTGTCGAAGATCCTGATCAGGTTCTTACCGACCCAGTGCGCGTCGTGTTGCCCACAGAACCGCGCGCCCGGTCCGAGCCGGAATGTGCTGTCGCGCCCGCCCAGCCTCCAGATGATTCGCCCGGTCCGCCGGTCGACCTTGTAGATGGTGCACGTGTTCATGGCCGAGATGAGCAGGTTGCCGTCGCGGTCCTCCTCGATCGAGTTGAGGTGGAGGTAGTCGTACGGACGGGGCTCTCGCGAATCGATCTTGGGATCGTAATTCTCGCTGATCGGTATGTGATCCAGGCTGCTCCAGCGCCACAGGATCTTGCCGGTCGCCACGTCGACCTCCTTGAGGATCCCGTCGCGGATGAGGTCGTTTCTGGTGCCACCGATCGAGGTCAGATTCATTCGCAGATTCCGGGCATCGATGAGCAGCGCGGTGTTCCTCGGAGTGAGCTGAATCTCGTGCGGGCTTTCGATGTGCTTGATCGTGGCGATGACGCGGTAGTGCGTATCGGCGATGTACGCCGCGCCGCGGTAATCGAACGCCTTGCTCAGAAGGGTGCCCTGAAACCAGGTCAGCACCGGCTGTCCGCGGTAGCGCTGGACGCGCAGGTCGGTCGCGAATTTTCCGGGCGGGACCGGCCTGAACCACACCGGACGGCCCTGCCCGTCGAGGATCTCGTTACCGTCCCGCGGCGCGGGTGGCAGGCTTTGCGGAGTTATCAATATCATGCCCGGCGCCGTCCCCGGCCGATTCCGCAGAATGTGGAGCTTGGGTGCGATCGGAAGGGACCGGCCCCCGGTGTCGGCGTCCGCCAATACGGCATGCGGTGACCCGGCATCAATCGCCGTCAGACCGAGCATGGACAAGGTCACCGCCCCGCCGAGCAGCAGAACGGGCAGTCGCGGCGTCTTACAACTCATGAATTCCCCGGATGAATACCTCCCCGGGCGAATCCGCCAGGAAACCCCGCCAGTATCCACCTAAATGATATTTGGCGAGAGCGAAGGACCCAGTGACGAATCAATTACTCAAATAGCACCAAGTACACCCCGACCCCTGCCCGCGAAGATCGAGAGCTCACTCCGCTGACCCCCGCCGTGACTATCGGTCGGGGCGGGATCAAGCTCTCAAATCCACCCAAAGGTCATGAAAAGGCGCTACTGTCCCCGCACCCCCGCCGCATGGGCCTGTGCCACAGGCTCCTCCGGTATCGCAAGGAGTGCCCGATGACGAACCCGTCGCCATCCCAGGACCCGCTCGCCGGGTCCCGGATCCCGCTGTACGGACCGGAGTTCCAGCGGAAGTCCGCGGATCTGTATGCCGAGATGCGGCGCGCGCACGGCCCGGTGGCGCCGGTCCTGCTCGACGGTGACGTGCCCGCCTGGCTGGTGCTGGGCTACCGCGAGGTGCAGTACGTCACGGGCAATCCGCAGATCTTCGGACGCGACCCACGGCGCTGGAACGCCTGGGATCGGGTCCCGGCCGACTGGCCGCTGCTCCCGCTCATCGGCTATCAGCCCACCATGATGTTCACCGAGGGCGGCGAGCACGAGCGGCGTTCCGGGGCGCTCGAGGCCGCGCTCGCCGATGTCGACCAGTTCACCCTGCGGACGGAGGCCCAGCAGGTCGCCGATCGGCTCATCGACACGTTCGCCGGGACCGGTGAGGCCGACCTGATCGCTCAGTACGCCGATGGGGTGCCGCTGCCCGTCGTGACCCGGATGATCGGCGTGCCGGAGGCGGAGACCGCCGACCTGGTCCGGGAGGTCTACACGACGCACGCCGCGGGCGAGGGCGCGAACGAGGCCTACGGGCGCGTCCGTGAGACGGTGCGGCGACTGGTGAGCTCCAGACGGGAGAACCCCGCCTCCGATGTCACATCACGGCTGCTGGCCCACCCGGCCGGGCTCACCGACGAGGAGATCGCCGAGGATCTGCTCCACCTGATGAACGCCGGGCAGCTGCCCACCGCGTACTGGATCGGCAACACCCTGCGGCTGATGCTCACCGACGACCGCTTCGGGATGACCCTGTTCGGTGGACGCCGGAGCGTCGGCCAGGCGCTCAACGAGGTGCTCTGGGAGGACACGCCGACCCAGAACTTCCCGGGCCGGTTCGCCGCCTGCGACGTCCAGCTCGGCGGTCGGCAGCTCCGCAAGGGCGACCTGCTCATCCTCGGCCTGGCCGCGGCCAACCACGACCCGCTCGTACGGATGGACCCCCTGACCTCGATCGGCAACCAGGCGTACATGTCGTTCAGCCATGGCCCGCACCGGTGCCCGTACGCGGCCCAGCAGATCGCCGAGGTCATCGCCGAGGCAGCGATCGAGGTCCTGCTCGACCGGCTCCCGGACGTCTTCCTCACGGTGCGGACCGACGCGCTGACCTGGCGGCCGTCGCCGTTGTTCCGCGGCCTGTCGGCGCTCCCGGTGAGGTTCACCCCGGCCTGACGACTGGGATCAGGAGAGGGATGCGGCTGCTGTGGGATGGTAGGTTATAGGTCGATCACTAACCTAGGAGTCGATATGACAGCCGAGGAAGACGACGCCAACCGCCGCGCCGCCGCCCAGCACACCGTGACCGAGCATCTGCGCCTTACCGCCGCAGGACGCACCGACGAATGGGTGACGCTGTTCGCCCCGGACGCGGTGCTCGAGTTCCCGTTCGCGCCTGCGCGTGCCCCGACGGGTAACGGGACGAGACGCACTGTTCGCACACATGAGCAACTTTCCCGAGACCTTTGACGTGGAGTTCGTCGACCTGGTGTTCCACGAGACGGTCGATCCGAGTCTCGTGATCGCCGAATTCCGCTCGAAGGGCACGGCGCTGCCGACCGGCAAGCCGTACGAGCAGACGTGCGTCTCCGTCGTCCGGACCGATGACGACGCGCGCATCACCCACTACCTGGACTACTGGAACCCGCTGGTGGCGATCGAGGCACTCACACCACACGACGTACCGTCCGACCCCGACCTCAGCGTGACTTTTGGAGGCTGAGGAGGAGCCGTGCTTGACTGACGCCCATGCCTGCCGCCGGTACCAGCACGAAGAGCGACGAACGACGTCGGGCCATCGTGGCCGCCGCGATCGATTGCTTCGGGCGGAAGGGTTTCTACGGAACGACGACGCACGAGATAGCCGAGTGGGTCGGCATCTCTCAGCCGTACCTCTACCGCCTGTACCCGAACAAGGAAGCACTGTTCGCGGCGGCGGTCGACCACGTGTCCGTCGTGATGACCGAAACCCTGGTCGCGCACGTGCCGGCGTCGGGTGGGGCCGGACCGGACTCCGAGGCGGCGTTGGATGCGGCGCGCGGCGCCTACGCCGCGCTCGTCGCGGACCGGACCATCCTGCGTTTCCTCATGCATGCGAACTGTGCCGCCGGCGAGCCGCTGGTAGGGCAGGCCGTGCGTCGGTGCTACGCCAAGCAGGTTGACACCGTTCGGCAGCTGCTGGGCGACGACGACGCCGTGCGGCGCTGGTTCGGCGCCGGAATGCTCGACAACGTGGTCGCCGTGCTGGGTCTGGCCGACATCGATGAGCCGTGGGCGCACGTCCTCACCGCTCGATGACCCGACATCGGGAGGATATGCCCGCGCCGATCGACCCGGCGGGCCCGCCACGAGCCCTGAAAGCCACCGAACCGATGCTCACACGTGTTCGAGAGCGCGTTCCTCGGGGCGTGCCCGCGGCGGGGTCGGGCGGCGGCGGCCGGGGAACCACCAGTTGGCGTGGCCGAGGAGGCTCATCAACGCCGGGACCAGGACGAGGCGGACGACCGTGGCGTCCACGGCGACCGCGGCGGCCAGGCCGAGGCCCATCATCTTGACCATCGAGTCCGGCTGCGGCAGGAAGCTCAGGAACACGCAGATCATGATGAGCGCGGCCGAGGTGATGAGCCGGGCGGTCGAGGCGATGCCGGTGACGACGCTGCCGTGCGGGTCGCCGGTGCGGAGGTACTCCTCGCGGATGCGGGACAGCAGGAAGACCTCGTAGTCCATCGACAGGCCGAACAGCAGCGCGAACATGAACAGCGGCACGAACGACACGATCGGCGTCGGCTGGTCGAGGCCGATCAGGTCGATGCCCCAGCCCCACTGGAAGACGGCCACCACCACGCCGTACGCCGCGCCGATGGACAGCATGTTCATCACCGCGGCCTTGATCGGCACGATGATCGAGCGGAACGCGATGACGAGCAGCACCAGCGCGACCGCGACGACGACGATCATGACGTATGGCATGCGCTGCTTGACGATGGTCGCCATGTCGATGATCGCCGGCGACTCTCCGCCCAGGTAGGCGCGTGCTCCCGGATGGCGGGCCACGGCCGGCGGGATCACCGACGCCCGCAGCCGCCGTACGAGGTCGGCGGTCGCGGCGGCCTGCGGCGGCGTGGTGGGCGCGACCTTGATCGTGACGCTGTCACCGATGACGACCGGGGCCTCGACCGAGGCGACGCCGGGCACCTTCTGAAAATCGCGCCGCAGGTCATCGCCCAGGCGGCGGGCCTCCGGGTTCGGCGTCGGCTTGTCGTTCGGGCTGACGGCCAGCCGTCCGCCCGGCTCCTGGCGCAGGGCCGTCCAGCCCTTGGCGGTCTTGGTGTTCTCCTCCGCCTGCGGCGGAAGCTCGGGGCTCGGGACGGTGGCGACGACCACGAACGGGCTGTACCAACCGGGGCCGAACTCCTTCGCCGTCACGTCGTACGCGCGGCGGGCGCTGGCGGAGTGCGGCAGTGTGCTGTCGGACATGATGCCGAAGCGCAGGCTGAGCACCGGTAGCGCGAGGAAGAGCAGCACGAGCGTCGCCACGATCGCGTACGGCCAGGCGTGCCGGTCGACGTGGCGGCCCCAGCGCTCCCAGCGGTGCGTCGAGCGGTCGGGCCGGATGCGGGGCAGCTGGTAACGGTCGATGTTCGTGCCGAGGGCGCCGAGCACGGCGGGAAGCAGGGTGAGGGCCGCCGTGACCATGAAGGCCACGGCCGTCGCCGTCGCGAGTCCGATGATGCCGACGAACGTGATGCCGGAGAACCACAGGCCGCAGATCGCGAACAGGACCGTGCCGCCCGCGAACACGACGGCGTGTCCGGAGGTCGCCAGCGCCTGGCCGACCGACTCCTCCACACCCATGCCCTCGGCGAGCTGCTGCCGGTGGCGGGTGACGACGAACAGCGCGTAGTCGATGCCCGCGCCCAGGCCGAGCATGGCCGCGACCATGGGCGCGGTCGGGTGGACCTGCCAGATCGACGCGCCGACGTGGATGAGGGAGTACGCCACCGCCATCGCGCACAGGGACACGACGATCGGCACGCCGGCCGCGAGGAACGATCCGAAGGCGGCCAGCAGCACTCCGAGGGCGAGGACGACGCCGATGCCCTCCTTGGGACCCGCCTTCGGCTGGTTGAGGATCGTCGTGACGATGCCGCCGAACTCCACGTCGACGCCGGCCTGCCGGGCCGGCTCGTCGCCTCTTCGAGGGCGTGCAGGTCGGCCAGGGAAAGGTCGCGGGCGGTGCCCTTGAAATGCGCGACGGCGACGACGGCGTTCGCGCCCTTGGCGCCGCCGGTGCCGCCGTAGGGGTTCTCCGCCATGGCGACGCGGGGCAGCGCCCCGACCTGCTGGATGGCCTTGCCGACCTGGAGCGCGACGCGCCAGTCGGACAGCGACACGCCCCGCTGCGGATGGAAGACGATCGTGGCCGTCGGCCCGGTGACCTCGGCGAAGTTCGTGCGGAGCAGGTCGATGGAGCGCTGGGTCTCGGTGCCGGGGAGGCGGTCCTGCTGGACGAAGGTGCCGCCCCGGACCGCTCCGAGGACTCCGGCGCCGACCGCGACGGTGAGCCAGACCAGGATCACCCACCGCGCGTGGCGGGCACAGAACCGCCCCAGTCTCCCCAGAATCCCCGACATATCCCCCAGAACAGCACGAGAAGTGAAACTTTGCAACGCCTGCAAAGTCGCAGTGAGTGTATATATTGGTGAGATGGATCACATGGGCCTGCGGGAGCGGAAGAAACTCCAGACCAGGCGGGCGATCGCGGGTGCCGCCCTCCGTCTGTTCGCCGAGCGCGGCTACGAGGAGACGACGATCGCGGACATCGCCGAGGCCGCCGACGTGTCCCCACGGACGTTCTTCAGCTACTTCCCGTCCAAGGAGGACGTCGTCTTCGCGGAGATCGACGAACGCCTGACCGAGGTGTGGGAAGGCGTCGCGCGTCGGCCCGCGGGCGAGACTCCCCTGGAGTCCATGCGCCGCATCGTGTTCGAGATGATCGAAGCGCTCGCCACCGCGCACGGGGAGTACGGCGCGATCCAGGTCCAGCTCATCCTCGAGCGTCCCTCCCTGCAGGCGAGGGCCCTCAAACGGATGAACGACACCGAACAGCACATCGTCGAACGGCTGACCGAGCTCTGCCCCGACATCGACGAGATCGACGCCATCGTGATCGCCGGTGCGCTCGTCGGCGGCATGAACGCCGTCATCGCCCACTGCCGCACCCAGGGATACGCCCCGGAGGCGACCCGTACGGCGGTCGACCGCGCCCTTGCCATCGTCGAGCACGGCCTCGGCTCCGTCCCCGCCCTCACCCGCCCGGTGCCGTGAACCGCTGACACTTCGGCGCATTGGAAATCCATCTAATGCATTGCCGTGCCCGAGCGCGTCGAACAGTGTGACAGCTGAAACGCTCACGGTGAGCGGGAAGTCGCCCGAGCCGATCAAATGTCCCAGCCCGGTCCCACGTCCGTCCCGGGACAGACTCGAACGCCGTTGCCGGCCGCTGGACAACTGAAGTATTCCCACAGTTCACAGCGGTGTCCCGTCTCGTCAACGCCCCCTTCGAACGGATTCGAACAGGGTCGAACAGCCTCAGTCTTGCCCTACGCCGCGGCGCTTCTATAGATCTAGTGGCGTCGACCGGACAAGGGCTCAATATCGACGCGGAGGGCTGTCAATGTTGCGGATCCACTTCGAACCTGAGGATCTCGCCCGCACCACCGTTGCCCCATCGGCGGACGTGCTCTGGGAAATCCTGCTGAGTCTGCACGCGCTCCAGGAACGCAACGAGGAAATCGCGTTGGACGGATGGCGGCGGCGCACCCGTCCCCTGATGCCACAATCGCTTTCCCCGCTATTCGAGCTCGCGCCACCGCATGGCTACTCTGCCGACTTCATCACCCCGACGCGCGGAACGGCCACCCTGCACGAGGGACTGCAGAAGGTCCTGGCCACCACCCCGGATCGGCTGGCCCGCGACTTCACCGAATTCGCGCGGCACGGCCGCAAGCCCTACATCGCGCAGTCGCTCGACGCCAGGGCGGCCGTCCGGCGGGTGGCCCACGACCTGCAGAGGTTCTTCACCCTCGCGCTGGCGCCCCACTGGCGGCAGATCACCCGCGACATCGAGGCCGAGCGCTCACGGCTCGTCCAGACGCTGGCCGACCACGGCGTGGAACGCGCCTTGCGTGCGCTCCACCCGTACGCGCGCTGGGAGCATCCGGTGCTTCTCATCGACGACTACGTCGACCAGGAGGTCGCCCTGAACGGACGCGGCCTCGTCCTCCTCCCGTCGTTCTTCTGCCGGCACCACCCGATGACTCTCCGGGATCCCGACCTGCCGCCCCTGCTCGTCTTCCCCGTCAGCCGACGCTCGTGGCTGGAGAAGGTCGACGCCGACGACGCGACCCGCGGAGAGCCCCTGGAAGGACTGCTCGGCCGCACGCGGACCACCGTGCTCAAGACGAGCATGGCCGGCTGCAGTACGTCGGACATCGCCAAGGCCGCAGGCATCTCCCCCGCCTCGGTGAGCCACCACACCAAGGTGCTCCGGGAGGCCGGCCTCATCACCACCCGACGTGACGGCTACTCCGTCTGCCACCAGATCACGGACCTGGGACTCACCCTGCTCACGTCAAGCTCGGGGGCGCTCGCCGGGCAGCACCCCGTGCTACCCGAAGGGTTGAACCGGCAGGCGATGTGACCTGCCTCCGAGCGACGGGAACGGCCGATGGCCTCGGCGGGACACGCCGCCGAGGCCATCGAGGGGGAAGGGCTCAGAAGACCTTCTTGTAGCGGTAGGCGGTCCAGCCGTGGCCGCCGCGCGGCTTGTCCGTCGAGAAGTAGTAGATCTTGTGCTTGACCGGCGTCGAGCCGAAGTCGTACGCCCAGTACGCGGTGTGCGCCTTGTTGGCCCACTTCTCGAAGATGCGGACGTGGCCGGCCGCGCCGCCGGTGCCCGCGCCGAGGATGCCCGTGTAGTCGCCCATCTTCATGCTCTTGCGGCTGATCTTCGTCCCGACGCCGGGCAGCGTGACGGTGCTGAGGCTGCTCGAGAGGTGAAGGGCCATCGAGACGTAGCCGGAGCAGTCGGTGCGGTACCGCCTGCCCTGCGGGTCGCGGTACGAGCCCTGCCAGTTGTACTTGATGTGGGCCCGGTTCTTGTACCAGTAGGCCGCACGCTGAATGACCTCCGCGCGGGAGATCTTGCCGCCGACCTTGCTGGCCTGCGCGGACACCTGACCGGCGGACGCCGGAGCGGTCGACGTCGCGGCGTCGGCCGTGGTGCCGGTGGCGACGAGTGCGGCCGAAGCGATCGAGGCCGCGCCGAGCAACCCCACGATCTGCTTACGCATTGATTCCTCCTCTGGAATCTCCATGGGCCCGGGCGCCGCCGGTTCCAGATAGCCGAAAATGGATTTCGGCTTTCATGAAAACCGTCCGCGCACCGGAATGCCGTGCGTCACAGACTCTGGCAATCACCGGCAGTAGCGGCAAGGCTTTAGATTGTGGCCGAAAACAGACATGACGCCTCACCGTCGAGCGCGTAGAGTCCAACAAGCCGCTTGATCCGGTGGCACCCGGTAAGTTCACGTGTGTGTCTTTGGAGAGTTCCGCCCCGGATCCTCACGACGCGCATACGGCTGCGGTTTTCGTCGCGCAGCTGCGGCGGCTCAAAGCCTGGTCCGGCCTGACCTATCGCCAGCTGGAGAAAGAAGCGGCAAAGCACGGATACGCCCTGCCGCACAGCACGATCGCCTCGGCTCTCAAACGTGAGTCGCTCCCTCGGGAAGAGCTGGTCAAGGGATTTGTTTCGGCGTGCGGCTGTCCCGGCGAGACGGTCGCGGCGTGGGTGGAGGTCCGCCGTGCCCTCGCCGTCGGCGCGCATTCCCCCTCCCGCTTCACGGCGGGGCCGCCGCCACTCGCCAACGACGTGGGGCCATCTCCGGCCGCACCCGATGCCCCCGCCGAGGACACCGCCCGGCCGCCCGGCGAAGCGCCGGCAGCCGCCTCTGACGGCGCCGCCCGGCCCTCAGAGGCACCGTCGGCCGCCTCTAACGGCACCGCCCGGCCCCCAGAGGCATCGTCAGCGGCTCCTGCCGACGCCCCGCCGCCGCGTCCGACCACGCACCCGGAGGCGGCCGGCCCGAACCGGCGCGCGTACGGCCCCTTCAGCCGCTCCCGGCGTGCCGGATTGCTGGCCCGCGCCGGTGTGCTGGCCCCGATCCTCCTCGTCCTGTTCGCGGTGAGCGCGGCGTCGCGCGCGATACCGGACGAGCCGCCCCGTCCCGCCCGCGTCGGCACCGGTGCCGCCGTGCCACCGCCGCCGACGCCGGTCGGCTGGTGGCGATTCGAGGAGACCGGCGGGCGGACCGCGCTGGACGCCTCCGGCCACGGCATGAACCTGCGGATCAGCGGCGACGCCACCCGTACGACGGCACCGCCCGGCCACGCGCTCAGCCTCGGCGGGAACGGTCACGCGGTCGCCGACGGTCCCGTCATCCGCACCGACGCGCCCTTCACGATCACGGCGTGGGTTCTCCTGCAGAACACCCGTGATTCCGGCACGGTGGTCGCCGTGCATCATGCGGGTGCCGCGCCCGACGTGGTCCTGCTCGCCTACGACGCCGAGCACGCCGACTGGGCGTTCATGATCCCCGACCGCGGCACGGGATGGGCGAACGGCGACGACACCGCCTTCGGCGGCAGCCGCCCCGCCCCCGGACGGTGGACCCATCTCGCCGCGGTCTTCGATCCCGCCGACCGGCGGATCTGCCTCTACGTCAACGGGGAACGCAGCTCCTGCCGGAACCGTACGACCATCACCCGCGCGAGCGGCCCGCTCGACATCGGCCGCGCCCTGTTCAAGGGCTCGCTGATCGACGGCTGGCAGGGCGCCGTCGACGACGTCCGCGTGTTCAGCGTGCCCCTGTCGCGAAGACAGGTCCGGCAGGTCGCCGCCCAACGATCCTGACGCACACCGACGGAGCCCCGCGTACGGCCACGGACCTCCGGTGAAACCCGACGGTGGAACTCTCGCGCAACGGGCTACGGCCGGGCAACGGTTCAGACCGTGGTCGAATGCCTGGGGAATGTCGTGCGGCGACCGCTCAGTCGAGGATCTTGATGCGGACGCGCCGGAAGCCCCGGCCCTTGTTCTCGATCTTGGCGACCTGGAGACGGCCGACCTGCCGGGTGGACGCGACGTGAGTCCCGCCGTCGGCCTGGGTGTCCAGCCCGACGATGTCGACGATGCGGACGTCCTCCACCTCCGGCGGCACCAGGTTGGTCGCCGTCCGGATGATGTCGGGGATCGCGAACGCCTCGGCGCGCGGCAGGGACTTGACGTCGATGCGCCGGTCCGCCTGGATCTCGGTGTTGCAGGCGGCCTCGACGGCCTCCTTGAAACCGGCCGGGACCTCGGGGAGGTTGAAGTCCATGCGGGCGAGCCCGGGCTCCATGTTGCCGCCCGTGACGAGACATCCGTAGTCGCGGAAGACGACGCCGCACAGGATGTGCAGCCCGGAGTGGGTCCGCATCAGGCTCGTCCGCCGCTCGTCCTCGACCGCACCGCGCACGGCCGTGCCGGCCGGCGGAACCGGGTCGTCCTCGTGGGGAAGGAGGTGGAGATCGTCGCCCTTGCGGACGCCGACGATCCGCGTCTGCACACCCTGCCAGAGCAAAACCCCGTGATCCGGCGGCTGGCCGCCTCCACCCGGATAAAATGCCGATCGGTCGAGGACGATCCCCCCGGGTCCCGAGTCGAGCACGACCGCTTCCCATTCGCGCAGCGTCTGGTCGGTCAGCTCAAGCCGCTGCGTCCGGTGCGTCGTCGTCATGGAGATCAGCTTAGGACGTCCGTTCGGGCGCCGACCTCAAGGAGCGGGATTGAGACGACGCGCCGTACGCCGCGTCGCCGCGGCCGTCGCTCTCCTCTCGCTCGCGGGCTGCGGCGGTACGGAGCGCCGGGCGCGAGCGGAGAGCCCGTCCCGCGCGCCGAAACGGCACGCGGCGCAGGCGCCCGTCGTCATGTTCCTGGGTGACAGCTACACCGCGGGCAAGGTGGGGCAGACGCCGGAGCAGACGTACGCCGCCGAGACCGCCCGGACCCTGGGCTGGCAGGTCATCATCGGCGGCTATCGGAAGACCGGGTTCATCGCCAAGGGCCAGATCGGCAAAGACTTCGCGCGGTTGTTCACCGAGCAGCTCGCCTGGCGCCCGGCACCCGACCTGGTGATCGTCTCTGGCGGCCACAACGACCGGCGGCATCCGGCGGCGGACGTCGGCGAGGCGGCCCAGGGGCTGCTGGGCACGGTGCACCAGCGCTGGGCGACGGCGCGGCTCCTGCTCATCGGCCCGATGTGGGGCGGCGGCGCCCCGCCCAAGGAGGTCACCGCCATCCGGGACGCCCTGGGCAATGTGGCCGCGGAGTCGAAGGTGCCGTACATCGATCCGCTGAGCGAACAGTGGATCACCGGGGACCGCGCCAAGGGCACCGGCAACGCGCCGCAGTACATCCTGCCCGACGGCACCCACCCCACCGCCGCGGGCGCCCGTCACATCGCCGACCGGCTCGTCGCCGACCTTCGCAGGCTCAAACTCGACCGGCCCTGACGGGCCGGCGGCTCACCAGGGGCCGTACGGGCCCGAGGAGGACGAGCCGCCACGCCCGTACTGCCGCACGGCGGGCCGCACGTCGGCGAGGTAGACGGCGGCGGCGATGAAGCCGATGACCGGCAGCATCTGGATGATCGTGACGAACCTGACCGCCCCGGCCAGGCCGAACAACAGCGCGACGCCAAGGATGATCAGCCACAGCTGTTTCGTGAGCTTCCCCGCGGCCGAGTAGGCCCCCGCCGGCCGTCGCACGGCGTCGACGAACGCCCAGACCTCGACGATGAAGGCGGCGATGGCCACGACCCAGAAAAGATTGCCGACAAAACTCTGGGCTGGACCTAGCACGATCAACCCCCTGTACCAGGGCGGCGTCGTACGAGCGCCGCGTCGAATGTCACCACGTACGGCCCCAGCGTATGCGTTCCGCTGCGGTCATGCCGATGGTCGCGGCCGGAAATGCGGGAGCCCGGGCGGATACGTCCGCCCAGGCTCCCGGTACACGCGCGCTGCCGACGGTCAGTTGCCGACCTTCTTGGAAGCGTCGCTCGCGGCCTTGCCGGCCGCCTTGGTGGTCTCCTTGGCGGAGCCGGCGGCCGTCTTGGCCTTGCGGGTCGTGGACTTGGCGGACTCTTCCAGCTGCTGCGTGGACTTCTGCCGCTCGACCCGGCTCACGATCTTCTTCCCGCGCTCGGCGAGCTCGTCGACGACCTCGGCGGCCCGGCCGCCGACCCGCGCCGCGTAGCCGAGCGCGACGCCGCCCAGGTCCTTCGGGTCCGTCCGCTCCTGCAGGCGGTTGATCCGCTCCGGCACCTCGCGGATCTTCTCGACCGCGAGGTCGCCGGCGCCCGCGGCGACGTAGAAGGCCTTGGAGTCGCGCAGCTTCTCGGTGATGTTCGGCATGTCTAGGTTTCACCCTTCATTCGATGAGGTGGCTTCGGTGGCGGCTTTCCCGCTGGACTCGTTCTCCCGGCGGAACGACTCGTAGATGTCGAGCAGCACCTGCTTCTGACGTTCCGACAGGTCCGCGTCCGCCCTGATCGCGGCCTGGACGTCCGTGTCGGCCTCTCGCTCGTCGAGGATCCCTGCTTGCACGTACAGGGCTTCGGCGGAGATGCGCAGACCCTTGGCGATCTGCTGCAGGATCTCCGCGCTCGGCTTGCGCAGCCCACGCTCGATCTGGCTGAGGTAGGGGTTCGAAACGCCCGTGACCTCGGCCAGCTGGCGCAGCGAGACCTTGGCCCGCTTGCGCTGCTCTCGGATGTACTCCCCGATGGAGCCGACTTTGGAAGTCGCCATGTCTCCACTGTGCGCCGCCGTGCTTGCTATTGCAAGCGCAGCTGCAAGCACTTCGCGGTGAAACGAGTCACATCGCGTCTGGCGTCGAGCGGAACAGGACGAGGCGAACTGTTGACATGCATTGCATGCAATGCATACTAAGAACGGTCCACGTCGCGTTGATACTGGTGAGAGGGGGAAGCGGTGCCGGATCCTCTACAGCTGATGGTGCTGGCCGTGGCGGGCTTCCTGTCCGGCGCGGTGAACGGGGTCATCGGCGGCGGCTCCCTGATCTCGTTCCCGGCACTGCTGGCCATGGGCTACCCGCCGGTGGCCGCCAACGTCACCAGCGCGCTGACGACCCTGCCCGGCTATGTGGGCGGGCTCGTCGGCTACCGCGACGAACTGGCCGTCGTCCGTGGTCGCGTCATCCGGCTCGCGTGGGTGACCGTCGCGGGCGCGGCGTGCGGTTCGGTCCTCCTGCTCAGCGTGCCGGCGAAGCGTTTCACCGCCGTCGTCCCGTACCTCGTCCTCGCGTCCGTCATCGCCCTGGCCCTGCAGGGGGTGCTGGCGCGGCGGCTCGCGCGGGCCAGGGCGGCCGAGGGAGGCCGCGGTCTCTTCGTCGCCCAGTTCGCGGTCTCGGTGTACGGCGGTTACTTCGCCGCGGGACTGGGCGTGATGATGCTCGCGATCCTGGGGGCCTTCGTGGCCGAGGACCTGCACCGCCTCAACGCCGTCAAGGGTGCCCTGTCGCTGGTCGTCGGCCTGGTCTCGGCCCTGTGCTTCGCGGTGTTCGGCCCCGTGCAGTGGGGGCCCGTCGCGGTCATGTCACTCGCCGGTCTGGCCGGCGGCCGCAGCGGCGTGGTCCTCGCCCGGCGCGTGCCCTCGCGCCACCTCCGCCGGCTCGTCGTCGCCGTCGGCCTGATCCTGTCCACCGCCTTCTTCTTGAGGTGATCATGCTCCCGGAGCGAACCGACTTCATCATCGCGGGTACCCATCTCGTCTCCATGGATCCGGCCGTCGGGGACATCCCGTGCGCCGACGTCCTCATTCGCGACGGTGCGATCGTCCACGCCGGCCCCCATGACGCGGGCCGCGAGCACGGCGACGTGCGGGTCATCGACGGGGCCGGAACGGTGACACTGCCCGGCTTCGTGGACACGCACTGGCACCTGTGGAACTCGCTGTTGCGCGGCACGGTCGGCGACGGGCCCGGCAGGGACTACTTCACGGTCAAGCGAGCGCTCGGCGCGCACCTGGACGTGGAGGACTTCTACTGGGCGGCCCGCTTCGGACTGGCCGAGGCGATCCACGGCGGCATCACCACGGTGCACAACTTCGACCACAACGTTCGCGGACCGCAGGACGCCGACGCCAACGTCCAGGCCCACCTCGACTCCGGCCTGCGGGGGCGCTTCTCCTACGGCCCGCCCGACTCAGCCTCACCGGACACCCCGAACGACCTCACGGACCTGTCCGCGCTGCGGGAGCGCTGGCCCGGCTCTCGTCTCGACGGACGGCTGGACTTCGGCATCGCCGTACGCGGGCCCTACCGAACACCTCCGGAGGTGTACGAACGCGAGTGGGCCACGGCGCGCTCGCTCGGCCTGCCGATCACCATGCACTGCGACCGGTGCATGCGTGAGGAGGGCTGCCGGAGCTGCGGCCTGACCCGCCTCGAAGACCTCGGGCTGCTCGGCGAGGACGTGCAGATCGTCCACGCCGTGCACGCGAGCGAGCAGGACATCCGGGCGCTGGCCCGCACCGGGACCCGCGTGTCGCTGAGCCCGATGACCGAGCTGCGGACGATGGGGTTCCCGCTGGTGACCGAGCTGCTCGACGCGGGCGTACCGGTGTCGCTGTCCCTGGACACGCTGGCCATGCCCACCAGCGCGGACATCCTCGGGCACCTCCGCGCGATCATCTCGGTCGAGGCGGCCCGCACCGGCTCCGGCACCGTCACACCACGCCGGCTGCTCCAGATGGCGACGATCGACGGCGCGCGGGATCTCGGGCTGCAGGACGTCATCGGCTCCGTCACCCCGGGCAAGCGCGCGGACCTCGTGCTCCTGCGCACCTCGGACGTCAACCTGGTGCCCTCGGGCGACCCGGTCGAGGCGCTGGTGTACACGGGCCAGATCGACAACATCGACACCGTCGTCGCCGACGGACGCATCCTCAGACAGCGTGGCGAGCCCGTGGCCTTCGACGGCGAGCAGGATCCCGTCACCACGGCCACGGTACGGCGCGACGCCCTGCTGCGCAGGGCCGCCGCGGCCGGCGACTGGACCCCGGCGGCGACCGGTCGCACCGAAGGCGACCGATGATGAACGCCACCCGAACGCTGCCTCGCTCGAGGGCGACCCTGGCCCCGCCCGCCGCTGTGGTCATGTTCGGCCTGCTCCTGCTGGCCTACGCCGTCAACGCCATGGATCGCATGGTCTTCCCGGTGCTCCTCGTCGAGGTACGCGCCGAGTACAGGTTCAGCATCGAGGCCGCCGGCCTGCAGTCCACCGTGTTCGCGCTCGGAATGGGCCTGGCGGGCCTGCCCGCCGGGCGGATCCAGGTCCTGCTCGGGCGCAAGTGGACGATCGTCACCGGGACCCTCGTGTTCTCGGCCGCCACCGCCCTGACCGTGGCCTCGACCGGGTTCGTGGACATGCTGCTGTGGCGTGTCCTGTCCGGGCTCGGGGAGGCGCTCCAGCTGGCCGCGATCATCACGGTGGCGTCCAGCGCCTTCTCGACCCGCCGCGGGGTCGCGATCGGCAGCATCAACGTGGCCTTCGCCGCCGGGTCGGTCGTCGGCCCGGCCTTCGGCAGCAGTCTGCTCGACGGGTACGGCACGTGGCGGGCACCGATGCTCGCCTACGCCGCCCTCGGCGTCGCCCTCGCGATCGTCATCGTGGTGCTGGTCTCGCCACGGCTCACCGAGGCCGACACGTCCGAGAACGCGGCCGCGCACATCGGTGGTGCGGGCACGCTCCTGTCCCGCAACCCTCTTCTGCTGGCCGTGATCACCATGCTCTTCGGCCTGACCGACTTCGCCTTCATCGGCCTGTACGCCAGCTATCTGCGCGAGCAGCTGGGCTTCGGCTCAGCCGGTGCCGGGTTCATCGTCGGGCTGTCCGGGCTGGCGGCGTTCGCCTCCCCGGCCGGCGGGCTCCTGGTCGACCGGTTCAGCCCCCGCGTCGTGCTTGCGACGCTGAACCTCGGGGTCGCCGCGTCCGGCTGCGCCCTCTTCCTCGGCCCCGGGTCCACCGCCTGGCAGGGGACGTTCTCGTTCCTGTTCGGGCTCTTCGCCAGCAGCGGCGTGTACGTGGCCGCGGCCGGCTACCTGGTGAAGTCCGTCGACCGCGACGGCGTCAGCCGCGCGGCCGGGCTGTTCGTCACCTGCATCTATGTCGCCGCCAGCGCCGCCGGGCTGCTGTTCAGCGGCCTGGTCTCGACCGTCGGCTGGACCGCGGCGGCCATGGTCCAGCTCGGCGGCTTCTCGGTGCTCGGCGCCGTCCTGGCCCTCGCCCTGCGCCCCCACACCTTCAGCACGATCGACACGTCCCAGGAGAACTGATCCCATGACCATCGCTCCGCTCTGGCGGATCCCCCAGGCCACGCTTTCCGTGGTCGGCAGGCCCGAGCCGTTTCCGATCCGCCGCGTCTACTGCGTCGGGCGCAACTATCTCGACCATATCCGCGAAATGGCGGAGGGCAGCGAACGCGACGACCCGTTCTTCTTCCAGAAGCCGGCGGACGCCGTCGTGCCCGACGGTTCATCCATTCCTTATCCGCCGCAGACCGATGACCTCGAATACGAGGGCGAATTGGTCGTCGCCATCGGCGCGGAGGGTTCCGGCATCAGCCCGCAGGACGCGTACGGGCACATCTTCGGATTCGCCGCCGGTATCGACCTGACCCGCCGGGACCGGCAGCGCGAATGCCGGGAGATGGCGCGCCCGTGGGAGGCCGGCAAGGCGTTCGACCACTCGGCGCCCTGCGGCCCCATCCTCCCCGCCGACGAGGCGGCCTCGATCGGCTCGGGCGAGCTGCGGCTGAGCGTCAACGGCGAAGAGCGGCAGCACACGAGCCTGAAGCTGATGATCTGGGACGTTCCCGAGATCATCAGCCACCTCTCCCACTCCTACCGGCTGATGCCCGGAGACCTGATCTACACCGGAACCCCCGCCGGGGTCGCCCCCGTGCTCCCCGGCGACCGGGTCCACGTACGGATCACCGGCCTGCCCACCCTCACCGTGACGATCACCGAAGGAGAGACCCGTGCGTCCTAGCGAACGTCTCGCGTACGACCCCATCGAGGGCCGGCCCGCCCTCACCCTGCCCGACGGCGGCCGGATGGTCGTGTGGGTCATCGTCAACGTCGAGACCTGGTCCGACACCGATCCCATGCCCCGGACCGTCCTGACCCCGCCGGCGGCATCCCCGCCCCGGACATCCCCAACTGGGCGTGGCACGAGTACGGCAATCGCGTCGGGTTCTGGCGCATGCTCCACGCCCTGGACCGCCAGGGAGTGCGCGCGGCACTGGCGATCAACGGCCAGGCCGTCGAGCACTATCCGCGGATCGCCCAGGCGGCTCGCGAGCGCGGATGGGAGTTCATCGGCCACGGGTTCACCCAGAAGAACATGCAGAAGGTCGCGGACGAGCGCGCCGACATCCAGGCCACCACCCGCGCGATCGAGGCCGCCACCGGAACCCGGCCACGAGGGTGGCTCGGCCCCGGGCTCACGGAGACCTGGGAGACACCCGACATACTCGTCGAGGAAGGGTACGAGTACGTGTGCGACTGGGTGCTCGACGACCAGCCGGTCGAGCTGGCCACCCGTACCTCTCCCATCGTGAACGTCCCGTACACGCAAGAGTGCAACGACGTCGCGATGATGCTGATCCAGCACCATCCCGCCCGAGAGTACTTTCAGCGCGCCGTCGACCAGTTCGACCAGCTCTACAAGGACTCCGCCGAGTCGGCCCGCATCATGGCCCTGGTCGTGCACCCGTACATCATGGGGGCGCCGCATCGCCTGAGGTATTTCGAACAGGCGCTGCAGCACATTCGCGCGCACCGGGACGTGAAGTTCTGGGATGGCGCGCAGATTCTCGATTGGTACCGCCGGGCTCGTCCGGCGAGCGAATCGTCTCCGGAACCGACGGTCGCCGTGCGTTGACCACGGCATTCCCATACTCGGCCGCATTCACGGCGATTACGCAGCGGATCAATATTTGTATGCAGTGTATACTGTCGGTATGACCACGTCCTTCGAATCCCACCCCGGGAGCGCCCAGGCGGTTTACACGGCGCTGCGCCGTCGCTTCGCCAACGGGGAGTACGCCCCCGGCCAGCGGCTGACGGAGACCGCCCTGGCGGAGAACCTGGGGGTCAGCCGGACGCCGGTGCGCGAGGCGATCGGGCGGCTGCTGACCGAAGGGCTGGTCGTGCCGGCCGCTCGAGGGGTCGCCGTCGCCGCGCTGACCCCGGAGGAGACGGCGCATCTGTTCGTGCTGCGCGCCGACCTGGAGGCGCTGGCGGCGGAGCTGGCCGCCGCGCGGCAGGCACAGGGCCGGCTCGCCCCGGCCGAGGTCGACGCCCTCGACGAGGCCGTCGAGCGGGTTCAGGACGCGGTGGAGGCGCACGATCCGCGCGCCTCCGCCCAGGCGAACCTCGCCTTGCACCGTGCGATCGGAAAGGCCGGCGGCAACCCCTTCCTCGAGGACTGCCTGCACCGCGTGTGGGACCGGATCGCGGTCACGACCGTCGCCAACCTCGACGACCCCCACTGGGCCGGCTCGATCACCGAACAGCACCGCTCCATCGTCGCCGCCATCCGGGCCGGGGATCCCGAGGCCGCCCGGACGGCCGCCAAATCCCACATCGAGGCGGCCGCTCGCGCGTACCGGCCGTTCGAACCGTAGGCCGGGCCCGGGAACGCTCAGTTCACCGAGCCGGACGAGGCCGCCCAGGTGTTGCAGGCCGACGTGGTGCCCCGGTTGTAACCGATCTGGACCCACCCTCGGTAGTGCGCGTCCGTGCCGTGGTCCCGCTGCTCGAGGGGGCGCCCGTCGTCGCCGCGCTCGTACGAGTCCTTCAGCGCCATCGCCCACTGGTCGGGCGTGACGGGGAACGTCGAGCGCACCGAGCCCAGGAACAGCCCGGACAGGCACTGGGCCTGCAGCTCACTGCGCTTGGTGACGGCGTTGCGGGCCGTGGTGCTCGTCGCCTCGGACCGGGCCTGCTGGGCGTACTCGAGGATGCCGGACTGGTCCTGGATCGCGTGACCGTACTCGTGGGCGATCTCCCGGGTGTACGCCACGTTGTAGCGCACCGGCAGGCCGCCCGCCGCCTTCTGGGCGTCGGTGATGCCGATGTACATCGACTGGTTGGACGGGCAGTAGAACGCGGCGACGCCCGGCGACGGGTAGGTCCCGCAGGGGCTCTGGCCGCCCGTGGACCAGAACACCCGGTGCGGCGCGGAGAACCGCATGCCGGCGTGCGCGAAGCCCTGGCCCCAGGCGCGGTCCAGGCAGTCGGTCGTCCCGTCGAGGAACAGCCGGAACGAGCGCGAGTCGCCCTGGGTGATCTGCCGGCCCTGGCAGCCGTCCGAAGGCAGCCGGCCGACCTTGTACAGCGTGCTGGTGGCGGCGTTCTGGCTCGGCGCGGAGGGTGCGCCGGCCGAGGGCGGGGCCGGCGTGTACCCCGGTCTGGTGATCACCTTCGAGGCCACCGCGCCGACCACCCCGATGATGGCGAGGAGACCGAGCACGCCGATGCCGCGCACACCCCCGCCGCTCCGCCGCCGGGGCGGTGGCCGGTAGCCATAGCCGGGAGCCGGGTACTGCGGCCCGCCGCGCCCGGGACCGTACGGCGGCCGGGGCGGCGGACCCTGCGGCGGGCCGTACGAAGGACCGTGGCCCTGCGGCGCGCCGTAGCCCTGGGGCCGGCCGTACCCCTGGCCATAGCCTTGGCCGGATCCCTGGCCATAGCCCTGACCGGATCCTTGGCCATAGCCTTGGCCGGATCCTTGGCCGTGGCCCGGAGGCGGGCCGTATCCCCGACCGTGTCCCTGGGGCGGGGGTCCCCATGAGCCCGGTCCAGCCATTCACTCTCCTCCTGTCAGGAAACGTCCGCGGGGGTGGCCGTCCACGTGTTGCAGGACGACAGGACGTGCTGCGTGTAGCCGCGGGCCACCCAGCCCGCGTAGTGGGCCCCGGAGCCGTGGTCGCGCCGGTCGTCCGGCTGGCCGTCGTCGCCGCGCGCCCGCGCGTCGGCCAGCACCGCCCGGTACTGCGAGGACGTGATGGGGAGGCTGTCGCGCTGGGCCGACAGGAACGCGCCCGCGAAGCACTGCGCCTGCAGCTCGATCCGGCGGCTCGCCTCGTCGCGGGCCGTGGCGGCCGAGCCGGCCATCAGCTGGTGGCCGTACTCGAGGATGCCCGCGTCCTCCTGCACGTGGTGGCCGTACTCGTGCGCGATCACCCGGGCGTACACCGCGTAGTGCGACACCGGCTCGCCGTCCGCGGTCTCCACGACGTCACCGAGGCCGACGTACATCGTGTCGTTGGCCGGGCAGTAGAACGCGGCGGCGCCGGGCGCCGGGTACGACCCGCACGGGCTGCTGCCCGACTCGCTCCAGAACACCCGGCTCGGGGCGGCGAAGCCGGCCAGACCCACCTTGGCGAACTGCCGCCGCCACGCGTCGTCCAGGCAGTCCGACAGCCGGTCGAGGAAGCCCCGCATCGAGTCCTCGTCGTCCTTCCGGATCGCCGGGAGCCTGCAGCCGACCGGGTCGAGCGCTCCGCTGCGGTAGAGCGGGCCGGCGAACGCGGCCTGCCTGCTGCCCGCGCGGGACGGCCCTTGGGCGGTGTCGGCGCCCGCCGCCGGCCGGTCCGGGCCGGCCAGCGAGTAGGCGACGATCGCGACCGTGCACAGCCCGGCGACGCCGCCGAGCGCGCCGACGATCGTGCCGGCCGCGCTGCGCCGCCGGGGCGGGCGGCGCGGTGGCTGGTAGCCGATGTCCCGCGCCGGCCGACGCCACAGCCGGGACGGTGGACCCTGCGGCTCCGGGCCGTCCGGCGGGCGTCGCCGATAGGGACCTTGCACTACTGTTCCGTTCCTCCCCTGAAACCGGCACGCCGGCTCCACGCAGGAGGGGCGACCGGAGCAAGAATCATCGCATACCGCCGAAAACTCGATCACTTGTACGGGAACGACCACCGATCGGTTCATGATCGTCACATCGGCAGGTCACGTTCGGTCGGCGGTTCACCGGTACGCTGTGCGCCCATGCGGGTTCGCACGCGGCTTCTGACCGCCCCCCTCGTCGCCGCAGGACTCTTCGTCGGCGCGGCCTCCGCGTCGGCGGCGTCGGGACAGGTCGACAAGGACACCGTCGCGATCACGGTCACGCCGGGCGGGACGCTCCAGGTCAAGGAGACGGTCGTCTACGAGGGGGCCGCGCCCGCGCGTACCCTCATCCGCCGCAAGCACCTCGACGAGCGGCAGGACCGCCGGTTCGACGTCGGGAACGTCCAGGGCGGCACGCTCAAGAACCAGGGCGACCACGCGGTGCTCCAGGTCGCCGGTGGCGGCGGCACGGGCCGACGGACGGCCCAGCTGTCCTACACGGTCAAGGGCACGCTCACCGCGCTGCGCACCGGCGAGCAGCTGACCTGGACGGCCGCGGGCGGATGGCACGTCCCGGTCACGCAGACCCGCGTGACCGTCGAGTCCAGCGCCGTCGTCCAGAACCTCAACTGCTTCGCCGGGGAGCCGGAGAGCACCGTCGGCTGCACGCAGTTCTTCACCAACCACACCCACACGCTGGCCGACTTCCGGCAGCAGGACCTCGAGCCGGGCGACTACGTCACGGTCATGATCGGGTACCCGCCGGGCACGACCTCCGGCAAGCCGATCATCGACCAGCGGCACACGGTCGCCACCGCCTTCACCGTCAATGGAGTCACCGGCGGCACCCTGCTCGGCCTGCTCGTCCTGCTCCTCAGCGGGGTCGCGCTGCTGTACGTCACCCGCGGCAGGGACGCGCGCATCGTCAACAAGAAGGCCGCCGAGGGCGACCAGGCCCCCCTCGACTCCACGGGCTTCGCCCCACCGGACGGCGTACGGCCCGGCCAGATCGGCACCCTCATCGACGAGCAGGCCGACGTCGTCGACGTCACCGCGACCATCATCGACCTGGCCGTACGCGGCTACATCCTGATCGAGGAGCTGCCCCGCGAGACACACGGCCTCGACTGGCAGCTGCGCCGCATGGAACGCCCGGCCGACGACCTTCTCCCGTACGAGCGGATCCTCTACGACGCCCTGTTCACCGGGCGCGACGTCGTCCAGCTGTCCGAGCTCGGCGGCACCTTCGCCGACCAGCTCGCGGCGGTGCGCAAGGCTCTGTACGAGGACGTCGTCCGGCAGGGCTGGTTCACCCGCCGGCCCGACTCCGAGCGCACCCGCTGGACCACGATCGGCATGGTGCTGGCCGGCCTCGGGGTCGTCGGGACCATCCTGCTCGCCATCTACACGAACCTCGCCCTGGTCGGCCTGGCGGGCATCATCGCCGGCGCGGCGCTGGCCGTCGGCGGCCAGTACATGCCCGCCAAGACCTCGCGGGGCGCGACCGTGCTGGCGCACACGCTGGGCTTCCGGGCGCACCTGTTCCGCGGCGAGCTGCCGGACGCACCCGCCGGTCACCGGGTGGCGCTGTTCTCGCACTACCTGCCGTACGCGGTCGTGTTCGACGTGGTCCAGCGCTGGGCGCAGACGGTCGCCGACGTCGGCGCGGGCAACGACGGTCCCTCGGACAACCTCTACTGGTACGAGGGGCCGGCCGAGTGGGACCTGTCGAACTTCGCCGAGTCGATGCGCACCTTCACGCTCGCCACGTCCGGCGCCATCTCCGCCTCACGCCAGTTCCGCAGCCTGTCCTAGATTCCGACGGCGCGGATCTCGCCGACGATCGCGTCGCCGCCGTGCAGCGGCACGGTGGCGAGCTCGTCGGGGACCTCGGCGCCGAGGGCGCGCAGCGTCGCCACGGTCACCGGGGTCCGGGCGCGCATCGCCCCGTCGTCGACCTTGATGGCGCCGGCGCGGCCGTCCGCGAGCGCGAACGCGTCGACGCCCTCGGCCCCGCACTTGACCAGCAGACCCGGCACGGCGGTCATGAGCCGGTACTCGTCGCGGTGCGTGCCCGAGGTCCACTCCGGGTGGGCGCGCATCGCATCCGCGAGACGCCGCTCCGGCGTGCCGGGCTCGGCGGTGACGATCGCGCGCAGCGCCCGCGCCACCCCGGTCAGCGAGACGGCGAACAGCGGCGCGCCGCACCCGTCCACGCCGATCGCGACGATCCGCTCACCGGTCAGCTCCTCGACCGTGTCCCGTACCGCCAGCTGCAGCGGGTGGTCGAACTCCAGGTACGACTCCGTCGGCCAGCCGTTGAGGACGCAGGTGGCGAGCATGGCGGCGTGCTTGCCGGAGCAGTTCATCCGCAGCCGTGACTTCTCGGCGCGGACGGCGACGTCCGGGTCCAGCGGCCACTGGGGCGGGCACTGGAGGGCGTCCGGCGTGAGCCCCGCGTCGGCGAGGATCTTGCGGGCGCCCGCCACGTGGAAGTCCTCCCCGGAGTGGCTGGCCGACGACAGCGCGAGCAGCTCCCCCTCGAGGGCGAGGCCGCTGCGGCCCATCGCCACCGCCTGGATCGGCTTGTTCGCCGACCGGGGGAAGATCGGTTCGTCCGGGGATCCGATGCGTAGCGCCGGGGAGCCGTCGGCGGCCAGGGCGGCCACCGAGCCACGATGCCGGGACTCCACGAAACCGGAACGTTCCACTTCGACGAGGACGGGGTGCATCTACTCTCTTCGGGGGTCGACGGTCGGCTACTGTCGGCTGGTCGTGGACGCCCTCGGGGGTCGGCGTCGGCCTGCGAGGCGACGCCGACGGCGGCCGCTACCAGCACTTCGACACCCTACGCGAGTCGCCGCGCGCCCTGCGCCCCGCGTCAGGCAGCCCGCGACAGGTTGATCATGGACTCGATCACCAGTACGATTCCGAGAATTATGGTCGAAAAAGTAGGGTATTTATGGACTTCGACGGAGAGATGCTCGAAAGGGAGCTTCGGAAGCTCGAAGCACGCGCCGAGCAGGTGCGTGAGGAGCTGTCGGCTCTCGCGGTCGAGGCCCAGAGCAAGGACGGCCTGATCCGGCTGACCGTCGGCGGCCAGGGCCGCCTCCACGCCCTGACGTTCGATCCCCGGGTGAAACGCCTCCCCGTGGAGGAACTCGCAGCGCGGGTCGTCGAGATGATGAACGACGCCCTCGATCTCCTGCACCACGAAACGGCGACCAAGACGAGCGCCATGTTCCCCGACTTCACCGCCGACCCACCCCCCGGAGGCCCGTCCCGATGACCACATTCCGGGAGCGCCCGTGGCCGGGCTGAGCGGCGCGCGCGGCGGCCTGTTCGTCGGCGGCAACATCGCACTCTTCGTCTTCTCGATGCTGACCGTCCACTATCCGGAGGGCGACCCGGGGAAGGCCCGTGAGGCGAGCGCCGTGTGGGCCGGTCTCGTGGCCGACGTCGTGGAGTGGGGGAAGTACGGCGACGACGCCGCACGGGCGGTCGTCATCAACAACGCCGGTGAGGGCATCAACGCCTTCAATGACTTCTGGCAGCACCATGTCTCGCCCGGCCCACCGGCCGAGGGCGAGGCCGCCCGGCTCGCCGACCTGTGCCGGCGTATGAGCGAGGCGTGCGAGGAGTTCGCGTCGCTCGTCGAGAAGGCCCAGTACGCCTTCTACACCCTCGCCCTGGCCAACTTCGCCAGTCTGCTCTTCATCTCCATGTTCCCCTGGATGGCGGGCGCCGCGTACGAGATCTCCCAGTTCCTGCTGAGACGTGCGCAGGCGGGGATCCTGGCGAAGCTGCTCGAGAGCGCCATCGCCCGGATGCTGCTCGCCAAGCTGGCGGAGTACTCCATCGGCAGCGCGTTCTTCGCCGTCGGCGACGTGCTCGTGATGGACGGCGTCAAGGCGGCGCGGGGCGAGGACGTCGGCTCGTTCGGGGACAACTTCGACGAGGTCATGAAGGAGTTCGTCGCCTCCGTCGCCTTCTACGGCGCCTTCGACGCCGCCGCCAAGCCCGTCAGCAAGATCATCAGCAACCCGGACGTGCAGTACTTCGTGAACCGGATGGTGGGCGGCAGCGTCGGATACGGGCCCACGTATGGCTACCTGAACGGCAAACGCGGCGACGACCTGGTCCCCACGACCAAGGACACGATCCTGCGGACGATCCTCTACACGACCATGGCCCACAAGCCCGCCGGTTAGCCCCCTTGGATGGCGCCCACGTGACTCCCCCCACCCTGCCCCCGGCCCCGCCGACGTACGTCACCACCACCGGACCGGGCACTCCCCACGGCTCACTGTGGGACATCGCCGAGGACGTGTTCGAGGACGGCTCCCGATGGCAGGACATCTACGCCGCGAACCGGGACGTCATCGGCGACGACCCGAACCGGCTCCGGGTCGGCATGCGGCTCGTCCTGCCCCCGCTGGAGATCCACCCCGCCTACATCCGGTCCGTCGCCAAGAGCCTGGACGACGAGGGCGTCGACATCCACGCGAAGCTCGGCCAGGCCCGGAGCCGGCTGGACGCCATCGGGAACTTCTGGGGCGGCGACGACCTGGGGACCAAGTTCTACAAGGGCGCGGACGGCCAGGCCGGGTACGAGGCCTCGGCCGGCCACGCCCTCGACGGCGTCACCGCGTTCGCCGACTTCTACCGGAACGTCGCGGGGCGGCTGCGCGACATGGCGGACCGCCACGACCACATCGAGTGGGAGAACACCATCCAGGCCCTGGACGTGGCCCTGAAGGAGGCCGAGTCCTGATCCACCGCGCCCCTTGAGACCGGTTTCAGCGGTCCTTCACGCCTAGGAACGTCCGCGCCTCATCGGGCGGCATCGGGTCCCGCTGGGCGATCCGCGCCAACGTGGCCGCACGCTCCACGAGCTGGGCGTTGGCCGTCACCGGCCGCCCCTTGGCGTAGCTCAACGTGTCCTCCATGCCCACCCGCAGATGACCCCCGGCCGCCAGAGCGGCGTACATCACCGGCAGGGTCGTCCGGCCGATGCCCGTCGCCGACCACGTGGCCCCGGCGGGCAGCGCCTCCACCGCGGCGACCAGCGTCCGCGCGTCCCCCGGCATCCCGCCCGGCACGCCCATGACCAGGTCGCAGTGCACCCGTCCGCCGAACGGCGGTCCGTAAGTGTCCAGCAGCCGGTGCAGCGACGCGACATGGCCGAGGTCGAACAGCTCGAACTCCGGCACGACCTCCCGCTCCTGCGTCAGCCGGTAGAGCTCGGCCATGAACGACCAGGGGTTCATGAAGACGTCGTCGCCAAAGTTGACGGTGCCGCAGGTGAGCGAGCAGGCGTCCGGCTCGGCGTCGAGGACCCGCAGCCGATGCTCGTACGGGTCGGTGACGGCGCCGCCCGTGGACAGCTGCACGATGAGGTTCGTGCTCGCGCGGAGGGCGGCGACCGTGTCGCGCAGGCGCGCGAGGTCGAGCGTGGGCCGGGCCTCGTCGTCGCGGATGTGGACGTGGATCACGGCGGCGCCGGCGGCCTCGCACTCCTTGGCCGCCTGGACGAGCTCGTCGAGCGTGACGGGGAGCGCAGGAGCCTTGGCCTTCTCGGCCTCCGCCCCGGTCGGCGCAACTGTTATCAGCGTTCTGACCATGGACAGCATGATTTCAAGTCGAAGGCCGATTTGGCGAGAAGATCTTTCGTAAAGGCGTGGGTTCTTCCGGCGGGTGCCGCGTGCGGCAGAATGCGGTGGCGTGCGAGCAGTCGTCCAGCGTGTGAGTCAGGCCAGCGTGACCGTCGAGGGTCGCGTTGTGGGTGCGATCGACGAACCGGGCCTGCTGGCCCTCGTCGGGGTGACGCACGACGACACCCCGGAGCGGGCGAAGAAGCTCGCGGCCAAGCTGTGGGGGCTGCGGGTGTTCGACGGCGCCGAGGGCCCCGAGGCGTCCTGCTCCGACCTCGGCGCGCCGCTGCTCGTGATCAGCCAGTTCACCCTCTACGGCGACACGCGCAAGGGCCGCCGCCCGTCCTGGATCGCGGCCGCGCCCGGCCCCGTCGCCGAACCGCTCGTCGACGAGGTGGTCGCGGAGCTGCGCCGCCTCGGCGCCCACGTCGAGACGGGCGTCTTCGGCGCCGACATGAAGGTCGCCCTCGTCAACGACGGCCCGATCACGCTCATCCTCGAGGTCTAGGGCGTGTCCGGTGGGGACGCGCCCTAGGAGCTCAGGCCGAGGAGCGCGAAGACGACCGTGACGACCGTGCCCGCGGCGGCGAGGGCCAGCACGTTGCGGTCGTTCTCCGCCAGGCGGGCGCGGACGCTCGGGGAGTAGACGACGACCCCGGTGTCGCGGTTCGGGTCCGGGACGGACTCCCGCCGGAACGGGTTCGGCAGCCGGACCGCGCTCCACAGGGCGTCGTTCTTGACCTGCTGGTGTGCCGCGGAGCAGGCGAACAGCCGCCCCCGGATCGGCTCGTGGCAGGCGAACCCCTGCCGGGTCATCACCCGGCAGACCGTGGGCACCAGCGAGAACTCATACAGGCACCACCCCAGCAGCGCGATCAGCGCGAGCCGCCACGACGTCAGGAACACCGCGGCCACGAGCAGCACGCCGAACCCGATCCACCAGACGTAGGCAGGCTCCCGCACCCGCCGCCGCCGTCGCCCCATGTTCTCTTTCCTCGCCGAGGTCTCTTCCGACGGAGAAAACCTTCCCATGAGCGCCGCCCATCGCGATCCAGGTTCGGGTGATTATCGGCTTATCGGCGTCGAAGATCGATTTTGGCGTTGGCTCCGGTGTCCGGGTCGACGATGACCTCCTGCGTGGCCGCGACCCCGTCGGCCAGCAGCGTCTCGTCGATCGGCACGTTGCGCTTGATCAGGCCGAGGCCGATCGGGCCCAGCTCGTAGTGGCGGGCCGCCGAGCCGACGAACCCGACCGTACGGCCGCCGGCCTCGATCGGCTCCCCGTGCGCCGGCAGCCGGTCGACGCTCCCGTCGAGGTGCAGGAACACCAGCCGCCGGGGCGGACGGCCGAGGTTGTGGACCCGCGCCACCGTCTCCTGACCGCGGTAGCAGCCCTTGTCGAGGTGCACGGCGACGTCGATCCAGCCGGCCTCGTGCGGGATGGTCCGGTGGTCGGTGTCGAGCCCGAACCGGGGCCGGTGCGCGGCGATGCGCAGCGCCTCGTACGCCCACAGCCCGGCCGGGCGCGCCTGCCAGTCGCGGTCGAGCTCCTTGCGGGGCACGATCAGGCCGTCGGTCGTCACCAGGGCGCCGGCGGGCGGCTCGGCGCCGGTGAGCGTGACGACGGCGTACGCGTCGGACTCGTCGGTGACCTCGACGCGCATCATGAACCGCATCGAGTCGAGGAAGCGCGCGAGCTCCGGCGCCGCGCCCGGCTCGACGTGCGCCCACACCGCCTCCCCGTCGTCGACCAGGGCGAGGTGGTGCTCGACGTGGCCGTGCGGGCTGAGCAGCAGCGCCTCGGTCGGCGCGTACGGCGGCAGGGCTTCCAGGTGCTGGCTGGTGAGGCTGTGCAGGAACCGCAGGCGGTCCGCGCCGGCGATCCGTACGACGCCGCGATTGCTCCGGTCGACGATCGCCGCCCCCGACGCGAGGGCGCGTTGCTCGGCGAACGGCTCGCCGTAGTGCGCGGCGACCCCTTCGTCCGGCGGATCGGCCGGTACGGCCCCAGGCGTGCTCAACAGCGGGCTGTCCATGACCGCAAGCCTACGTCGTCCGGCAGTCGCGGCAGCGGCCGTAGACGGTGAGGTGCTGCACGTCGGTCTCGAAGCCGTACTCCTGCTCCAGGACGTCGACGAGGCCCTTGGCGACGGTCGGGGTCACGTCGTAGACCTCGCCGCACCCCCGGCAGACCAGGTGGACGTGATCGGCCTCGCTGGCCAGATGGTAGGTCGGCGGCTTGTGCCCCAGATGGGTGTGCTTGACCAGCCCGAGCTCTTCGAGCAGCTCCAGCGTCCGGTAGATCGTGGAGATGTTGACGCCGCGCGCGGTCCGCTGCACCTCGGTGCAGATCTCCTCCGGGGTCGCGTGACGCAGCGCGGTGACCGCCTCCAGCACGAGCTGGCGCTGCGGGGTCACCCGGTAGCCCCGCGCTCTCAGCTCCTCGTGCCATGGTTCCGCCACGAGGCCGAGTTTATGTCCCGCCGGGCGTCCTGCGGGGGTCTCGCGGGACGGACCGCGAAAAATCCCCTTGCCTCGTCCGTGGCCGCTGATCTAACGTTCGGGCTAAGCGGGAAAGGAGGTGGTCCGAAAGTATGCATAGTACGAGGACTCGTGAGGTGGCTGTCCGTTAGCCGCAGTCCCCGCCTCAGCCCCGCCCCAAAGCGGGTGAGGTAGACCGGCCGAGGACGCGGCCGGCGAATACCAGGCAGACACCCGACCCCCGTGGCCGGTCGACCCAGTCCTGTCGACCCCTGCACCAGCAGGAGCAGCCCGGGGGTCGTTCCTTTTCTCCCAAAGAGTTCCTTTTCTCCCAACGACACGAAGACTGCGGGGCCATGGAGTTCTTCTGCTACCACCGTGACCGGCCCGGCTCCGAAGCGCTGCGCGACGAGTTGGTGGAAGAGCACTGGTCCTACATGGACCGGTACGAGAAAGAGCTGATCGCCCGCGGCCCGACCTTCATCAGTGCGGACGACACGCCCACCGGCAGCGTGCACATCGTCGACCTGCCCGATGCCGCCGCCGCCCGCGCGTTCGCCTTCGACGAGCCGAACCACCAGGCCGGGGTGTACCGGGACGTGCTGCTGCGCCGGTGGCGCAACCTGCTGGGGCGCACGATGTGGGAGTTCCCCGGCGGCCGGACCGGCGGCGACCGGTTCCTGGTGCTCGGCCTCGGCCCGGAGAAGGACGCCGACCTCGCCGTTCCGTCCGACCAGGACGAGCTGATCGCCTACGGGCCGCTGCTGTCCGACGACGGCACCACCTGGCTGGGTACGGCGGCGCTGGTCAGGGCGCCCGATCCGGAGGCGGCACGCGCCGTCCTGGCCGCGGGCCGGTACGCCGCCATCGAAGTCCACGAGTGGGAGTTCGGCGGACGCCGGTAACGCCGACGGCGTTCACGAGCCCCTAGTCTGCTGGTCGGCGGTAGGTGGTGGGCCGGCCTCTCCCACCAAGTTGTTGGACGAGTCCCTGATTGCGCAGCTTGCGGAGGGCCTTACGGATGTTGGGGGCGGTGAGGTTCAGCAGACGCTGGAGTTCCGCCACGGTGTGGGCACCGGTTACGAGTGCGTCGTAGACACGCAGCTCTGTCTCATTGAGGTCACCGCCGGGCCGGCCTGCAAAGGCGGCTCGCCGGAGGACGACCGTGAAGCGGATGCCGGCGTCGGCGTAGTGCGCGGGTGGGAGGCCCGCTTCAGCCAGAGCTCTGGTCACGATGGGGATGCCCGTGGCGAGGGCCTCGATGACGCGGGCTCCGCTGTCGGGGGTGCGGACGTGCTGGCAGATGGCGACGAGCCGGGCGTTGCGGGCAGAGGTCACGGCCTCGCGGCCGAGTCTCTCGACGGTGATGCCATAGAGACCGCCGGGGTTGGAGACGATGAGGCGGTCACGGCGTAGACGTACCTCGACGGCCATACCTGCCGACCAGTGGTCGAGGTCGCGGTGAACAAGCGCGTTGGCGATGATCTCCCGGAAAGCGATGAGGGGAAAGGCTGGTTCGTCGTGGACGGTGCCATCCGGCGCCGAAACGATCGTGGTGTCGAAGGTACGTCGGGCCCAGGCGAGCGCTTCGTCAAGCATCAGAGGGATCGGACCGGTGATGGTGGCTTGGTTGCGGGCGCGGGATCCCGCCGGGTCGGTCGGCAGCGGTTCCGCCGATGCCTGGATGACGAACCGCGGGAACCATTCCTGCGGGTGCACGCCAAGGGACAGCAAACCGGCGACCGTAGGCGTCCCGTCGGGCGTCGTGACCCCCGCACGACGGAGCAGCTCTGCGCTGTCCTTGAAACGGCCCAGCCCCGGGGAATCCCGTTCATGCACCGAGCGTACGAACGCCTCCACGAGATCACGGTCGAGGTCACTGGATGTGGCGCCGGCGACCGGCGCTCGGTCGAACGTAGGCGGGCGTCGCGCGGCGAGGAATGCCTGCTCTTCAAGCGCCGACAGTTCGAAATCCCCGTCGTATCCGCGCAGGTAGGCCGCACCCGATCCGGTCACCCGGCATGGCTTGCCCGACGGATCGCACTCGTGAACTCGGGCGACAACGACCGGCTTCCCGTCGACTATCCCGTCTTCGATTGTGAGCCGAACGGGCGGGGTGAACGAGCGCGCCTTCACGGCCAGGCCTTGCTTGAGCTTCTGCGGGTCGGTCAGCGGCACCGGCCGGAACCCTGTCGCCTCGTCGAGCCCCAGGATGATAGTGCCACCACCTGGAAGATTCGCCAGGGCACTGAGCGTCGAGGTCAAGGACCGCGGCAGCCCGCCGGCAGCCGACTTGACCTCCACGTCCGACGAGTCGCCGCCGGCCGTGCGCAGGCGCTTCACCAAGTCGTTCAGGTCCACGGTCACACGCCAAATATAACCGGGTAGCCGTTACATTTGCCTGCGTTCCAGTTACATTTGCGGCGTCCATCCACCCGGTGGCCCACGCTCCTGCACACGCTTAAATGGACCGTTCATGAGACACCGACAGCTCAAGCCCGGCTCCGGCTACCGCTCTCCTGCTCAGGCCACGCGTTTCAGCTGTGCCGACAGGTGCGACTGCAGACTCTGCCCCTCCGCCGCCATGTCGTACGCGTAACCCAGGTCCTCGCCGATCAGCCCGTACAGCCGCTTGCCGGCGGTGTACTCCTTCGCGGTCTCGGTGCGCGCCACGACGTCCGTGACCAGCTCGACCCGGTTGAACCCCGCCTGCCCCACGTAGATCTCGACGAATCCCGTCGGGTGGGCGAGCACCATCTCGACCTTTCCGCCGGGGTGCGCGCGCCAGTAACCGCTCTCCCGCGCGAGGGGAGCCGCGAGGTTGCCTTCATCGTCCAATCGCCACGTACGGCTCGTGTAGATCAGATACGGCTTGCCGATGTGGCTGAAGGAGAGCTCCTGTCCGAAGCGGAAACTCTCGACGGTCGGGTAGCCGCCGACCCCCGCCCCCTCCCAGTCTCCGAGGAGGAACGCCAACGGCTCGAGGTCGGGATGCAGCTCAGGTTCCATGTTCGGCCAGCGTAGTGGGCCCGGCCTGGGCGACGACACCTCGCCGGCCGCAGGACGATGCCCGAATCGCCCCCTGGAGGTTCTCACGTGTTCATTCCCTTGATCGTTGTTCTGGTCGGCCTGCTGATCGTCGTTTGGGCGTACTTCCAGCAGCGCAAACGCGGCGCGATGGGCGTGACGCCGACGCGCAGCTGCGCCGAGATCGCCGAGTACGACCGGCCCGTCACGTGCGAGGTCAAGGGAACGGCCGCGCCCGGACCCGCGGGGCCGGTCCAGGCGCCGTTCTCCGGGCAGCCGTGCGTATGGCACCGGACGAAGGTGACCGTCCGCTATGAGCACCACGAGTATCGGGACGGCGAGCGCCGGACGACGACGCGCGAGCGGACCGTGCACGACGAGACGCACGGGGGCCCTTTCGGCGTCCGGGACGCCACCGGAGAGATCGTCATCCTGCACGACGGTGAGCAGGTGGACCGCGCCGCGCAGTCCCTGTCGCACTACGAGCCGGCGGGGCGCGACGTCAACCTGTTCGGGCTGCACCTGCGAGTCAACTTCAGCAACGTGAAGGGCCACCGCTACGAGGAGTGGATCATCCCCCAGGGCCAGTCGATGTACGTCCTCGGAGCGGCGGTGGCCGAGGGCGGCGGGCTCGTCATGCGCCTGCCCGGCGCCGGGCCGTACATCATCTCGACGCGTTCGGAGGAACAGCTGTCGTCGTCCCTGCGGCTCCGCTTCCTCATCGGCTATGTCGCGGGCGGCGCGGTCATCGCCGGCGGCCTGGCCTGGCTCGCGATCAGCCTGATCAACGGGTGAGCCGCGCGCTCTGCGTGAACAGCGGTGATCAGGGGTAGCCTGATCCGATTCGCGATCACGGTGAACCATTCGGTCCCGTATCGCGTCTGATCTTCCTACGTTCAAGGAGGACCGTTGTACGCGCTGATGGCACTGATCACGGCCGGCGTCGAGGCGGGCGCGGACGCGATGGCCAAGACGATCGGCAAGGCGCGCAGACGGCGGACGATGAACAAGGCCGAACCTCTCGTCGACAACGCCCCCGGGGGACCGCGCGAGGTCGCCGGGCGCGCGGTCACCGGTCCGGGCGGCACGGTGACGGCGCCGCTGTCGGGGCTGCCCTGCGTCTGGTACGCCGTCACCGTGTTCGAGCGGTACTGGGCGTGGCGGCCGGGGCCGCTCGGCCCGACCAGGGTCGTCCGCAACGTCAAGGTCGCGGAGCAGCTCAGCGGGCCGCTGTACGTGGGCGGTGACACGGCCGCCGTACGCGTCGACGCGCACGGCGCCGAGCTGGAGCTGGGCGAGCCGGCGTTCGCGGAGCTCGAGGACGCGCCGCACGGCCCGCTGATCGCGCGCCTGGCGGCCCTGCTGGGCGCCCCTCCTCGCCCGCGGCACCGGGAGCGGACGATCGGCTTCGTCGTCGAGGAGCGCGTGATCGCCGACGGGGAGCCGCTGCGCGTCGTCGGCGCAGCCCGTACCGAACTGGGGGACCTTGTCCTTGCCAAGAGCGGGCTGCGGCCACTGATCATCTCAAGGACCGTGCCGGTTTCCAGCTCGGAGGACTAGTGTGCCGGATATGGCACGATCACTCGTCATCAAGGTGACGGCGGGCGCCGAGGCACCCGAGCGCTGCAACCAGGCGTTCACGGTCGCCGCGGCCGCCGTGGCCAGCGGCGTCAGCGTATCCCTGTGGCTGACCGGCGAATCCTCCTGGTTCGCGCTGCCCGGCCGGGCCAAGGAGCTCGAGCTGCCGCACGCGACCCCGTTGGAGGACCTGATCGGCATCGTGCTGTCGGCCGGCCGGATCACGGTCTGCACGCAGTGCGCGGCGCGCCGGGACATCACCGACGATGAGGTGCTGCCCGGCATCCGCATCGCCGGCGCCCCGTCCTTCGTCGAAGAGGTCACCGCCGAAGGCGTCCAGGCCCTCGTCTACTGAGCCGCGGCGGTCACCGGGCCGCCCGGATGCCGGACAGGTCCCGGGCGGTGACGCTGTTGCGGTCGGTGACCGACGGCCCGAACGAGAACTGAGGCCACAGCCCGTTGATCTCCTGCCGGCTGCGCTCGCTCCACTCCCTGGCGAGTTCGTCGCGGGTCTTGTAGAAGTTCAGCGCGTACCCGCCGCTGTGAACGCGCAGCAGGTTGAACCCGCCGGGATACTCCTTGACCGCGCCCACCTCCTGCTGGGTCACGTGCCGGCTGCCGGGGAGCACCGTGCGCTTGTTCCGGTGGGTGTGGCCCGCATGATGCAGGAAGACCCCGGGCGTCCGCTCGTACGCCGCCATGATCGACGCGGTCTGGCCGACCTCCAGCGAGGTGCCGCCGCTCACCGCCAGCGGATCGTCGAGGGACAGCAGCGGATGGTGCCCGAAGACGATCGTCGGCTGCTCCTTGTGCTCCTTCAGCGCGGTCTCGAACCAGGCGAACTGCTCACGCGACAGGCCGCCCGCGTCCCCTCCGTTGCCCGGCTTGTCGTAGGTGTCCAGGCCGATGATCCGCAGGCCGCCGAGGTCGTGGGTGAAGTACGTCGGCCCGTCGGAGAACGCGTCGCGGAAGCAGTCGTGCCCCTGCCACTGGCCGACCCGGCAGGAGGCGTACGCGGGGCCGTCGTGCGCGCGGTCGTGGTTGCCGCGGGCGACGAAGTAGTCGCGTCGGTAGGCGCCGAAGCCGTCGAGGATGCCCTTGGCGGTGGAGAGGTCGCCCGGCACCGCCTCCGAGGACACGTCGCCGGCCGCGAAGAGGTAGGTCGCGCCGCGATGCCGCGCGTCCTTCACGAGCGCCTTCGCCATGATCTCCGGGTACGGCGGCCGGCCGGGGACCTGGGAGATGCCCTTGATCGGCAGTCCGCCGATCAGCCCCGCCACGGTCTCACCCAGGTGCAGGTCGTTGCAGAGCGCGATGGAGAACAGAAAGCGGCCGGGCGGCGGCTGCGGTGTCGTGAAGGAGAAGGTGCCGCCGGTCAGCGGCGTCCCGGCGGCTCCCGCCACGGGGGTCGGCGACGCCGTCCGGCCCCGCGACCGCGCCTGGTAGTAGTACGTCCGGCCGGGCTCCAGGCCGGTGACCTCGACGTAGTGGTACGGCGTGTGCGCCGCGCCGCCGGCCGTGCGGGTCAGCCGGTCCGGGCGCGTACCCCAGAGGATCTCCCCGTCCGCCGGGGCGGGCCGCATCCGCCCGAGCCCGTCGTCGGTGCCGGCCACGCCGGTGTACCAGGTGAAGATCGCGCTGGTCTCGGTGAGGGTGACGAGTTCGAGGTTGACCGGCCGGACGTCGGACGCGAACGACCGACCTTCCCCGACCATCGACATGAGGGAGAACCCGGAGACGATCGCGCTCAGGCGCAGCAGCTCACGACGGCCGGGCCGGCAGCAGAACATGAGCCGGACGCTAAGCCGCCCCGAAGATCACGTCCATAGCGCCACAGCCACAACACCAGAGTCAGGCCACACCCGGCCACCGCCTCTGCGGGGAGGGCTCCGCACGCGGGCACGGTACGGCGCCGCACGCGCGAAGCCCCCAGGGTTTTCCACAGCCTGTGGAAGGCTCGGTCAGTCGCCCTGCCCGCTCGGAGTGACCCACTCGACCAATTGAACGATCACGCCGTTCGGATCGGTGACCTGGAACAGCCGCTCTCCCCACGGCTCTTCGCGCAGCGGCATGGTGATGGCGACCCCTTCGGCGCGCAGCCGGGCCTCCTCCGCGGCCAGGTCGGTGACCACGAGCGCGACGATGATCCCGGCCGCGTGCCGGTCGCGGAATCCCTCGGGGAGGACCTCGATCCCCCGCCTCAGGAAGATCACGTCCATGGCGGCGTCGTCGCGGCAGAGCGAGGCGAACCCCTCGGCGGCCATCGCCTCCTTGAAGCCGAAGTGGGTGGTCAGGAAGGCGGCGGACGCCGCGACGTCGTCGACGGTCAGCGAGACCGCCGAAGAGGTGACCTGCATGGAAATCCTTTCATCCGAACTCCGTACAGCATACGACGTACGGAGTACGGAGAAAGTTCCCGCTCTCTGGCGGCTCAGCGGCATGCCCGCCAAAGACCGGCGCCCGACCGGCGGGCGGCGGCCTCGGCCGCGCCCAGAAGCGGGGCGTATCGGGTGTCGGGCGGGATGGCCAGCGCGCGGGCGAATCCGGCTCGGACCAGCGCCGCACTGACGAGGCGGCCTCCGCTCGTCCACAGGTGGAGGAGACGCCGGCCGAAGTGGTCGTACGGCTCGCGATCACCGATGACGCGCACCTCGGAGCCGGCGGGGACCAGCCGGCGCAGCGCGCGGGCCGCCTCGGCGCCGTAGCAGTCCCGGCGCGCCCAGGTCTCCGGGGCGTCCACTCCGATGAGCCTGACGCGCAGCCGCCTACCGCCGATCCGCAGCAGAAGGGTGTCCCCGTCGACGACCCGCACCACGACGGCGGTCCGCGCCTCGGGTGGCGGCCCCGGTCCGGCCGTACCCGCCGCCACGTCGCTCCCCGGCGGCCGGCTTCTCGCGCCGCGCCGCCTCCCGGCAGGCGCCCGGCGTCCCAGGCGAAGGCACCGCAGACCGCCGTCAGCATCGCCGCCCCGGCGAGGGCCCATCTCCCCATGACGTGCAGTATCCGATACGGCACCGACAGTCATCAGCCCTCGATGAAGCGCCCGGAGTCTGGGGCCGCCGGCTCCGCCCCCGGCTCTTCACCGCGCCTTTCGCACACTTCGTGACAGAGGCGTGTCCTACGGCGCTCCACATGTGATCGTCAGTCGGCAGAATCTTCCGAGGAAGGGGGCAGTGCATGAAGTGTCCGGCATGCGACAGCCATACGCCTTCGGGGCGTCCGACCTGTACCCGCTGCGGGGCGTCGCTCCCGGCGCTCCCACAGCCGCCCGAGCAGGCGGCCTCACCACCGCCTGGGCAGGAGGCTTCACCGCCGGGAGTGGAGACCCCGCCCTCTGGGCCGGAGATCCGGCCGACACGGCTGGAGAACCCGCTCTCAGGACTGGAGACCCCACCCCTAGGGTTCGATGATCCACCTCCGGGGTATGAGACGCCGCCATCAGAGCGCGGACCCTTCCAGCCGCAGGATGGCGAGACCGTCGGATACGGGCCGGTCGAGACGCCTCTCGACGCCTCGACCGCGCCGTTCGAAGCCCCCACTGAGGAGCGCATGGCGGCCCAGGCGGAGGAATTCCTCCGCGGCGGCGCCCCGTCGTCGGACACGGCCTACCTGGACGCCGACGGTCTGCGGCACTGGGGGGCTCCGCCGACCGCCTACGACGCGGCCGCGCAGGGGGAGCGGCACGGGCACCGCAAGACTTCTGAGGGGAGCGCGCGGAGGCGGTGGACGATTCCCCTGGTGGCCGCCGGCCTCGTCACCGTGACGGCGGTCGGCCTGGCACTCGCCGTCGGTCTCCCCAACGGCTCCCATCCGGCGGAACGCCGCACCGGCCCCGAGGCCGGCACGCGTCAACCGACCGGAGTGCAGCCCGACACTCCGCAGGCGAGCGACTCAGCGTCGGGTCCCGCGGCCCAGGCCGCCGCGGTCAACGCCATCCTGCAGGCAGGCAAGGAGGCGCACGACAGGCTGTCCGTCAGCATGGCGACCTGCGACGACCTCGTCTCGGCGGCCCCGGCGTTCCAGCAGGTCGTCCAGGAACGGCAGAGCGAACTCACGCAGGCCCGGCAGCTTCGGACGGACCAGCTGCCCGGTGGCGCCGACCTGAAGCAGGCGATGATCGACGCCTACTCGAGCTCCCTGGACGCGGACAAGGCGTACGTCGCCTGGGCCCAGGAGGCGCAGGCCGCGGGATGCGACGGCGGTGCCCCTCCGCAGTCCGCGAACCACGACGCCGCCATGGCCGCCAACGACAAGGCGGGCCCCGCCAAACGCCGTGTCGTCGCCCTGTGGAGCCCCATCGCGCAGAGCCAGGGACTGCCCGTCTACGCGTGGGGCGAGTTGTAGGACGCCGTCAGGGCAGGTGCACGCCGAGCTTGTCGGCGACCTCCTTCACCGCGGTGGCCAGCGCGCCGACCGCCGCGACGCGTTCGGACAGCCGCTTGAGGGTGTCGGTCAGCCGGCGCTTGTCCGGCTTCTCCTTGCCGGCCTGCTCGCGCACGTCGGCGAGGTCCTCACGGGCCTCCTCGCCCTCCTCGAGCCGGGGCGCGTGCTCGTCGAGCAGCCGCTCCAGGCGCGCCAAGGCGTCGGTGGACTCCGCCGAGCCGATGGTCATGCCGCGGTTGTCCTGCGTTCCCGAGCCGGTGTTGATCGGCCCGTAGTTACCGCCGCTGATGGAGAAGTCGCCCATGCCGTCCTTTCCTAGATGATCGTCATGTCGCGGTTGTCCTGCGAGCCGGCCCCGGTGTTGATCGGCCCGTAGTTGCCGCCATTGATCATCACGCTCTGCTCGACGATCTGGTTGACCTGCATGCGGTAGGCCGACACGTCGATGTCCTGGCTCTGCAGATGGTCGAGCACGGCCTCGTTCAGGCGCCGCTCGACGAGCCGGGAGTACTTGTGCGCGTCAAGGACCTGCAGGTACGTCGGGAGCGTGTCCTCGGCGGCCAGTTCCCGCACGCTCAGCCGGGCGCCGTAGTCGTACGCGGTGAGACGCTCGGGGTGCTGGTCGTCCTGGAGTCGGGCGGCCGCCATCTGACCGAGCGTACGGATCGCCCGGAACGGCCCGAGGACGCCGTCGCTCAGCACGGAGAGCCAGCGGCGCCGTATCGCCATCGCGATGAGCGAGGCGTCGGTGCACGAGGCCAGGTGGTCGATCAGGTGGTACTCACGGCGAATGGGAGGCAGCACGTCGGCCACGAACTGCGCGTAGAGCATGTGCCCCTCCACCGCGAGGTAGATGAACACCGACACGACGATGTCCTGGTCCTCGGCGGGCGCGATGATCCGGTCGGCGGCGTCACGGACCGCCTGGCCCTCCGCCCCGATGGTGACGCGCTGATAGCAGCGGACGCCGCCCTGCGGGTGCCGGACGATCGATTCCCGGCACGCGTCCGTGGCCTTGGAGTACGGCATGCCCACCGATCCGTCGATCAGGGGGTGGCCGGCGTAGTCCGGCACGCTGAAGCCGGGCTCGGACGCGCGCGGGTACTGCGTGCAGGCGCCGCGCGCCACGACGTGGTAGTCGATGTTGAGCCCGGCGATCCGTTCGTTCGGAGGGAGCCGCCGGCGCGGGTCGGACCGGTCCGGTCGATCGCTGTCGGCGGCCGGCCACTCCTCGCTCATGGCCATGAGCCGGCGGCGCACGTGCTCGTGCAGCGCGACCGGGTCGACGGCCTTCGCCGTCGTGTCCGGCGTGGCGGGCCGGTCGAGCTCCACGACGATCGACCACGCTCTGGCCCAGGGGGAGTCGGGTGCGCCCGACCCGATGAAGGGATTGTCGCCGGAGTACAGCGTGACGTTGCCGACCTGGGCGTCCACCAGCCGCTCCGCACGGCGCCGCGCGCGCGGGGTGAGAACGTCCAGCGGCGGCGTCCGGCTACCCGGGGCGAGGTCCGTCCGCATCATCCGGAACATCAGCACCTGCCAGCCGAACGGGATGACCAGCATCGCGATCCAGAGCAGGACGGCGCACGAGAGGTTGAGCGACAGGTCGCCCCACAGCTCCGAGGGCGGGGGCAGCCGCCCGTCCGTCGTGTACCCCGAGGCCAGCCCGTAGACCAGGTAGGCCCAGACCAGGACCACCAGCCCGCCGAACGTCCAGAACAGGACGTACAGCACCGCCAGGCTCCGGGCGATCTGGAAACGCCGCCGCCAGCCGAACCGCCGCCAGGGCACGAGCCGGGTCACGGCGAACGGCACTGCCGTCGAGAGGTAGCTCCACAACGCGAACGGGCTGATGACCGTGCACCCGATCAGGAGCGCCCAGATCACGAGATCGCGGATGAGCTGCAGCCGGCGGGCGCGGACGGAGTGCGTGATGACCGGGCCGACGTCGAAGCCGTACGACGGGACGACGGCGCGGTGTTCGGGGTCGACCAGTTCGCCGATGACCTTCCGGCAGAAGCCCTCGTCGAGGTAGGCGGCGGCGCAGAGGTACCGGGTCGCGTTGCTCATCACCCCGGGGATCGCGGCCCGTCGCGCATGCTGGAAATGGCTCTCGGTCCGCACCGACTCCGCAACCATGCGGGGATGGTAAACGCCCGACGACTCCCGGTATCGGCCGAAGCCCGGAGTTGATCTCCGATCGTGACATCGGGAGTCAGCCGGCGAAAGGCGGCGGGCCGTCCGGGTCGGCGAGGCCGTCGATGAGCTGCTCGGGCCACGAGAGCACGTGCGGCAGCCACGCCGCCCGCATCGTCTCGGCGACGTGCCGCAGCCGTTCGTCGGCGTCGACGCCGACCGCCACCACCGCGAGGTCACGGTCGAACTCGGCGTGGTCGTCGCCGCCCAGGATCGCCGTACGGGCGATGGGCCCGTTCGCCTCCAGCGCCATCGACAGGGGGTGCCGGCGCAGGGCGCGGACGCGGTGGCCGAACAGCGGCTCGGCGGGCTCCCGCAGCCCCGGCAGTTCGTAGTCCAGCGGCGGAGCGGGCGCGTACTTGTCCGGCACACCCTGGCCGGGCTGGAACAGCCGGTCCATCTCATGCAGCCAGCGCAGCTGCGGGATCACCCATTCGGCGCCCGGCCGGACGCCCGCCAGGCCGGGCTCGCCGCCCAACAGGCGATCCGCCGCACCGGCCACGGTCGCGGTGAGCTTCTCCGGAGCGTACGCGGTGCGCAGTGCCTCCGAGCGGCGGCCGACCGCGCGCTCCAGGACGGTCGCGAGCATGCACTCGCGCAGGCGCGCGGGCTGCGCCGCCCATTCCGGGCGGAGGTCGGCCGGCGCGGCCGGCGTCGGGCGGTCGACGACGTACGCGAGGACCAGCGCGTCGGCCCAGACCCGCAGCCACGCCCACGCGCCCGCCGAGGCGAGCAGGTCGGCCTCGCGCAGCTCGTACAGCGAACACGCCCGGCCGTCGCGGCACTCGCAGCCGCACGCGGCCGACCGGCGGCCGGCGATCGGCGGGACGGGGCCGGGCAGCGCGCGCTCGCGGTCCTCGCCGAGCGGGACACGGACCCGCACCGGGCGGTCCATGCCGTCCGCGAAGACCGCGGCCACACCGGGACGCAGGGAGACGACCTCGCGGGACTGCTGGTCGTCGAGGTTCATGGCGGCCCCGACGATGTGCCGGTCGTCGTATGCGGGCAGCCGGTGCACGACCTTGAGCGCGGTGTTCTTGACGACGTCGGGGACGAGTTTGGTGGGGATCTGCTCGGCCACGACGATGCCCTCGCCGTACGCGCGGATCTCGGCGAGCATCCCGGCGAACAGCTCGACCGCGTGCGCGCCCGCGCTGTTCTCGCCGCGGTTGCGCAGCAGCCGGTGCGCCTCCTCGATGACGATGACGTGCCCGAGGCCGCGCGGCGTCCGGCCGCGGCGGGCGCGCAGCCGCAGGTGCTCGACGATCCGGATGATCAGCGTTCCCATCAGGAACGCCTTGTCCTCGTCGTTGGCGACGTCCTCGATGGCCAGGACGATGTTGCGGCTCAGCAGCCCCTCGATGTCGGCGGGGTGGCCGCCTTGAAAGAACCGGCCCGCCGAGCCGATGCGCAGGGACCGGAGCCGTACGTCGACGAAGCCCTTCACGTCGGCCATCAGCTCCTTGCCGTAGCCGACGTCGCCGATCACGTCGAGGGCGGCGTTCTGCAGCTGTTCGAGGGTGGGGATGGCGGGCTCGATCGGGGATCCGGGGCGGCCCCGGCCGGTGACGACGTCCCAGCCGTTCGCCTCGTACACCCGCTGGAGCGCCTGCGACATGATCTGCGGGAAGGGCTCCTCGGCGTCGAACGCCGCCTGGAACAGCGCCCGCACCATGTCGATGTGCGCCTGCACCGGATACCCGGGCTCGGGCGCGAGCGGGTTGACCGAGAGAGGCACGGCCGCCGGGTCGGACGGGTTGACGACGGTGACCGGCGCGCCGATCCGGCCGGACATCGCGGCGTACTCGGACTTGGCCGGCTCGATGGCCAGCCACGGGATGCCGCTGCGGGTGAGCTGTTCGAGCAGGTGGCGAACGGTCTGCGACTTGCCCGACCCGGTCGACCCGGTGACGAAGACGTGGCGGTTGACGGTCTGCAGCGGCACCGTGAAGGCCCCGACCCCGCGGTCCTGGCCGTCGAGGATCGCGCCGAGGGCGACCCCGGCCACGTCCTCCTCCCCGCCGACCTCGGACGTCACGTCGAAGTCGCCGGCGTCGAGCACCCGCAGCCCCGGCACCTCGCGCCGCGGCAGTCCGGCCAGCGCGGAGAGGGCGCCGGCCGTCGCGACGAACGGCGACCGCAGGTCCTGGTCCTGCGTGTCGACGTGCAGGGACTCGTGGAAGCGCACGGCGCGCTCACCGGAGCGGAGCCGGTACGGGTGATGGCTCAGCTCCACCGACCCGACGAGCACCGGCGCGATCTGCTCCAGGGCCTGGACCGACTCCGCACCGGCCAGGACCCGGACGTTCCACAGCCCCGCCTCCTGGAACGCGTCGAGCTCGGCCAGCCGGCGCTCCAGGCGTTCGACGGCGAGCTCGTCGTCGCCCCGGCGCCGCATCTGCAGCTCGTACTGCAGGTCGGTGACCTGGTCGCGCAGCACCTGCTCGCCGCACTGGTCGGCGATGACGAGCCAGCCGAACGGCCGGTCCATGAGCGTCACCAGCGTCGACTCGAACAGGCCCGGCCCGGTGCCGGCCCGCGAGGAGGCCAGCGGCGGCGCCAGCCGCGCCGGGCAGCGCGTCCACGTCATCGCGGCCGCGTCGTCCAGCCACTCCTCACCGATCGGTACGCCGCGCGCGCCGTGCGGGAACAGCAGTCCCTGCTGCCGGTCGTGCGTGAGGTGCAGCGGCCCGGCGTTGGTGATGAGCTGGAGCGGCGCGCCGCCGCCCCGCGACATCCACCCCACGACGAAGGGCCGCCGGCCCTGCGCGGCCGACAGCACGGCCGGCAGCACCGTGACGAAGTCCCACTCCGCCGACGCCGCGTGCGCGGGCGAGAGGATCGCCTGAATGCGGTACCACGGCCCTTGGAGCCCCCCGATCACACCTGCCACCCGAGCAGGATTTCAGGGCCACGCCCGCCATGCCAGAGGATCCGACACGGCATCGGCCGCCCTGCCCGGCCGCATTCGCTCAGCGCGGGCGGCTCTTCCACCCGTCGCGGACGCTCGGCGCAGCCAGGCTCCCCCACCCGACGCGCCACTCAGCGCAGGGGGCCGCCCCACTTGGTCTCGTCGCGGACGCGTCGTTTGAGCAGCTTGCCGCCGGGGTTGCGCGGGAGCGGGTCGGTCCGTACGGCGATGTACTGCGGCACCTTGAAGTCGGCGAGGTGCTCGCGCAGGTGGGTCAGGACCGCGTCGACGTCGAGGTCGGTGCCCGGCATCGGGACGATGACCGCGCCGACCTTCTCGCCCATCACCTCGTCGGGCACGCCGACGACCGCCGCGTCGAACACGCCGGGCGCACCGGCCAGGGCGTTTTCCACCTCGACGCTGTAGACGTTCTCCCCGCCCCGGTTGATCATGTCCTTCGCCCGGTCGACGATGTGGACGAGGCCTTCGGCGTCGATGCGGGCGATGTCGCCCGTGTGCAGCCAGCCGTCGACGAACGCCGCCGCGGTGGCCTCCGGCTTGTTCCAGTACCCGGCGACGACGTTCGGGCCGCGTACGAGGAGCTCGCCCTCCTCGTGCTCGCCGTCGAGCAGGTCGAGCCGCAGGTCGCACACTGGCACGGCGAAGCCGACCGAGTCCGCGTGCGCCGCCGCGTACTCGTGCGGCAGGTACGTCGTCAGGCTGGAGGTCTCGCTGAGCCCGAAGCCGTTGCCGACCCGCGCGGCGGGGAAGGCGTCCTTGATCCGGCCGACCAGCTCCGGGGCGATGGGCGCCCCGCCGTACGACAGGTAGCGCACCGTCGACACGTCGGTCGTGGGGAACGCCGCGTCGTTGACGGCCAGCCAGTAGATCGCCGGGACGCTCGTGAGGACGTCGACGCGCTCCTCCTCGATCGCCGCCAGGAAGGGGCGCACCTCGAACTTCGGCATGATCACCGTCGTCCCGCCCAGGTGGCAGGTGAGGAGCAGCTGGCTGTTGCATCCGGTCACGTGGAACAGCGGCACGGACACGAGGTTCCGCGTCGGGTCGCCGGTCTGGATCCGCTTCGCGCGGCGGCAGCTCTCGCAGTTGGACAGGAAGTTGGCGTGCGTGGTGACAGCGCCCTTCGGGAAGCCCGTCGTGCCGCTGGTGTAGAAGATCGCCGCCGGGTCGTCCGGCCGCAGGTCCTCGATCGCGTACGGGGCGCCGTCCGGGAGCGGGCCCTCGGCGACGTACGCCGCGCCGCTGTCGTCGATGACGTAGCGCGCCTCTTCCTCGGCGAAGCGCGTGTTGACCGGGACGGCGACCGCACCGGCCAGTTGCGTGCCGAAGAAGGCCAGCACCCAGTCGACGCCGTTGCCGTACCGGATCGCGACGCGGTCGCCGCGGCCGACGCCGGCCGCCCGCAGGCCGCCGGCCACCCGCGCCGCGGCGTCCCACAGCTCCTGGTAGGTCAGCCGCGGGCCGCCGCCGGTCTCGACGACGGCCTCCCGGCCGGGGTTCGCGTCGACGGCCGCCCGCAGCATGTGGACGACGCTGTCGGGCAGGCCGGTGTACCGGGCGATCCCGTCGGAGCCGCGCACCACTCCCGAGGCGTCGAACATCAGATCCCCCGGGTGAAGTAGCGCCGCGGGTTGCCGACGAGCATCTGGTCGAGCTGCGCGTCGGAGACGCCCAGCTCGCGGAGCGCGGGCAGCACCTCGTCGCTGATGTGCTCGTACTGCCAGTTCGGCATCGTGGACCGCACCTGGTCGTGGGCGCCGGCCCAGTAGTCGATGAAGCAGCTGGCGTCGTGGCTGAGCACCATCCGGTCGGCGTAACCCCGCTCGCACAGGGCCGCGATCGTACGGACGCGGTCCGGCGTGGTGTTGTAGACGTCGAGCCCGAACCGGTCCATGCCGAGGATCGCGCCGGTGTCGGCCAGCTCCATCAGGTAGTCGAGGTCGTTGGTGTCGCCGGCGTGCCCGATGACCACCTTGGACAGGTCGACGCCCTCCTTGGCGAACAGGTCCACGGCGAGGCGCCCGGCCTGCGCCGGGCTGGACGTGTGCACGGTGATCGGCGCGCCCGTCTCGCGGTGGGTACGGGCGACGGCGCGGGCGATGCGCTCCACGCCGGGCGTGAGGCCCTTCGCCTCGACCACGCACTTGAGGAAGGCCGCCTTGACGCCGGTGCCCGCGATGCCCTCGACGATGTCGCGCGTGAAGTCCTCGACCATCGGCTCCGGCATGTCGACCAGGAGGCCCGGTCCCCGGTGCTCGTACTGGTGGGGCACGTCGTCGTAGCAGTAGAGGCCGGTGGCGACGACGATGTTGAGCTCCGGCACCTGCTCGGCGACCCGCTGGATGCGCGGGATGTACCGCCCGAGGCCCCACACCGTCGGGTCGACGATCGTGGTGATCCCCTTCGCCACCGCCGCCCGCAGCTTGGCGACCGCGTCCTGGACGCGTTCCTCCTCGTCCCACCAGGCCGCGGCGCCGTAGTTCTGCACATGCTCGGTGGCGAGCACGAAGACGTGCTCGTGCATCAGCGTCCGGCCGAGTGCGGAGACGTCGACGGTGCCGCGAACGGTCTCGACAGTGGGCATGGAGGGCCTCCCATGGCGTACATACCGACCAGTCGGTATCGGCCAACGTACGGCCGGCACCAGAGCGGCGTCAATGGACTACGAGGAGCGTTCGGGAAGGCGCCGGCGGCCGGGCGGGCCGGGCATGAGATACCGCCACCAGCGGAGAGTGCACTGGGGTCACCGGCCCCACCGACATCCGGCTTCGGTGGGACCGGTGATCGAGAACTGTAGACGTCATGGATCGGCGACTCCAGCCGCCGCACGCGGCGACCTCGCGGCCATAGTCGGCCACCGCGCCGCGTTTCGCGCGCACGGCGCCCGGCCGGCGCGCGCCGTACCGCCGCCACCGGCGACGGCGGCACGGCCCGCCCGGCCGTTTCGGCCTCGGTATCCGCGGGGCGGCCGTACGGCCGGTGACGCCCGCGGCGGGTCAGTCGCCGCGACGTTGCTGGGCCGGTTCCGTCTCCGGGTTCAGCAGAGACGACAGAGGGTTGCCCGGCGCCTCCGCCGTACGGCTCTCGATGCCCGCCGGTCGGCGGATCAGGCCGGGGTGCTGTCGCTCCAGCGCGGCGGCGTCGTCCGCGGTGAGCCTGATGTGCAGCGCGTCCGAGACGTCGACGAGCAGGTCCGGGGCCCCCTCCCGGTGGAACACCAGGACGACGTCGGCGCCGTACATGATGTTCTGGTCGGTGACCTCGATGTTGCGTTCGCGGATGTTGACGCTGTCCGCCTCGTGTGCGACGGCCGAGCCCTTCCCCTGACCGTGGGAGACCATGAGGCCGTGGCCGCCGGAGGTGCCGCCCGACCCTCCGCCTCGCACGCTGGAGTCCGTCCCGTGCACTCCGCCGTCCCGCTGGTTGGTCGCGGTCTGGGAGTACTCCCGCCGCTTGAGCAGCGCCTGGGCGTCCTCCTTCAGCGAGGTGACGTTCATGCCCACGGTGATCTTCTCGCCCGGTCGCAGGCCGTCCACCGTGTACGAGTGGTCGAGCAGCGACTTGACCTGCGACAGCATCGTCGCCGGCTCGGTCTGCTTCCACAGCCTCATCCCCTGCGGCCTGCTCAGCTCGAACTCACTGGGCCGGTCGGTCTCCGCGGGCGTCGGGCCGCGGCGTTCCGGCGGCAGCGCCGCCAGCGGGGCGAACTCGTGCACGACCTCCGCCCCGGGGAAGGAGATGCGGCCGACCATGTCGCCGAGGGTGCCGTTGACCTCCGTCGGTGCCGTGTGCGTCTGCCATCGCGCGAACTCGCTGCGGACCGGCGCCCATCCGGGCACGTGCTCGCCCTCGCCGGCGACCGTAGTGAGGTGGTGGGGGATGACCAGCCGGACGCCGCCCCCCACGGTGGCGGTCTCGGTCTCGGTCTTGGCCGAGCGGACGCGGTCGAAGTACCGCGCGGCGGCGTCGTTGCCGGTCAGCCGCGCGACCGTGTCCGCGCCGCGCCGGATCGCGTTGATGCCGTGCTCGAGGCCGTGCGGCGGGTCCTTGGTCTCGACGCCCTCGATCTCGTACCGGAGTCCGTGCGTGAACTCCTGCGAGCCTTCACGCGTCTGGCGCCGGTCGATGTCCTTCTCGCCGGTGCCGTCGCTGTGCTCGGTCTCGGACCGGTGGACCCGTCCGCCACCGATCTGGCCTCCGCCGCTGGAGCCCCTCTCACCCTCGGCCATGCCCCGTACGAGGCCCTTCCCGCCGTAGCCGGAGCCGTGTCCATGGGACGTCTCGGATCCGCTGAGCCCCTGGACACGCGCCATGTGGCTGACGTCCGGGCGTTCGGCCGTGTGCGCCCCGCCTTCCAGCTCCGCCCGGACGCGGATGCCCTCATGCAGAGTGAAGCCGAACCCCGACTCGATCGGGAGCCACTGGACGACGCCGCGGCGCAGGTTCGGCATGTTCGCGGCCAGGGCCGGCTCGCCGAACGCCTCACGGAGGGTTTCCAGAGCCGCTTCCCTCGCTGGACCGCTCTTGGGCAGACGATCGCGGGCGTCGAGCATGTCCACGATCTTCGGCAGCACCGCCTGGCCGTCGAAGTGCTCGACGTGCGCGGAGGTGATGGCGAGGTCGGGCCGGTAGGTCCGCGGCTCGCCGACCGGCTTGGGCACGACGGGTTCGCCGTCCTGGCCGTGGACGTCCGGCGCGGTCGCGAGGTGGTCCAGGTGGTGATCCTGGGCGATCCGGTCCGGCATCATGAAGTCCGCGCCGTCGTGCACGAGCAGGTAACTGGTCTTCGGGTGGTGCCCAGCCGGCGCGTCCGGGGTGACCGACAGGTGCAGGTCCGAGCCGCTGAAAGAGTGCGTCAGCCCGTCGCTGCTGTAGGTGCCCCGGATCACGTCGCTCGCACCGGTGTACTCACTGCTGCCGGTCCGGCGATCGACCTCGGCCATCCCGCCGACCTCGCCGACGCCCTTGACCTCGACGCCGCCGACGGTGAGCTTGCCGCGGATCCCGACCTTCAGCTCGCCTTCGGCGCGGAGGTCCGTGCTCGCCGCGTCCTTCATCCGGGAGTTGGCCGCCCGGTAGTGCTCGATCTCGATGCCCGTACGCGCGGTGGCGTGTTCCGGCATGCCGAAGGTCGCCCGCAGCGTCATGCCGTGCCTGCTGCCGTCCGGCTGGGTCACCTGGATCCGCCAGCCGTCCCGGGAGGTCAGTTCGGCGAAGTGCGCCTCCAGCGTCGACGGCCGGGTGGCGTCCAGGATCTCCGGCGGAACATCCAGGAGATCGGTCGGCGCCGACCGGCCGTTCGCCTCCGCCTCGACCCGCGCCACCTCGAACGGCAGGTCGTGCGAGGCTGAGAAGCTTGGGAAGACTGCGGTGGTCTGGCCTGCGAAGTCGATGTGGTCGTCGGGGAGCGTGTCCACCCGGTCGACCTGGCCGACCTTCGCGACCTCATCCGGCGTGACCCTGGCCGCCGGGGTGTGCTCCTGCGGGACCACGACGCGAGCGGAGACGTCGTCGCCGCTCACCGCCCAGGACTGGTCGGTGAGCTCCTTCCGCCCGTCGTGCACCCGCATCCGGACGTGGTGCCGCATCTCCTTGGTGACCTGGGTGACGGGCCCGTCGGTCTCGGTCCGGCGGTACTCCGTGCTGCCGCCCAGGAAGGTCACCGACTTCGACTTGCTCCCGCCGGCGTGCAGGGCGACCTTGGGGGCGTCGACGCCGACCTTCCCCGTCTGGACCCGAACGTTCCCGGCGACTTCCGCACCGCCGCCGGAATGCCTGTTCTGTCCGACGGCCGTCCCCGAGCCGGCGACCTTCCGGTCGTTCACCGTCATGTCGAACTCTTCGACGTTCCGGCGCTCGCCCAGCTGGGCACGGTGGGCGATCTCGATCGTGTGCTTGCCGACCGTGATCGTGTGGGTGTCGCCATGCAGCAGGTCGGCGAGCGAACGGCCTTCCAAGGCGGAACGGCCGAACCGCGCGTCCAGGTTCTGCGCCAGCTGCCGCCGTACGGACTCCGGGAGGTCGGGCAGTGCCTGGTCGATCGCGGCGCGCAGGTCCGTGACGACGCGGTCGGCTCCCGGGAGACCGGTCAGCTTGCCCATCCCGGCTCCGCGACCCGCCGCGAGATGCGCCGGTTCCGCGGGGTGCGGCTCGTGCGGCGCGACCGGCACCGACTTCTCGGCGTGCGCGGGGAGCCCGTGGCCTGGCGCCGCGGCCGGGTCGCCCGTAGGAGACGGCTCCTGGGACGGTGGGTCGATGGCGTGCTCACCGGAGCCCGGAGGAAGGAGACCCTCCGTCTTGACGCCTCCGAGGAGGTCCGTCTCGAACTGGGGAGCGTCGCTCGCGCGTACCGCCAGCTCCATCGGCACGTCGACCGGGAAGCTGCCGAACCGGGTCTCGACCTCCATCCGTACGATCGCGTTGTACCGGGCGACCTCGGCCTTCCGCACCAGCGTGATCTTCGGCAGGGTCGTATGCGAGTACGAGACGACGTGGTTCTTGCCGCCCTGGTAGTTGCCGCCGATCCGGGCGAAGAACTTCGCCGCCGGGTTGTCCATGCCGAGCTTCAGCCCGAAGTTGACGCCCCACTTGTGGCCGAACTGGTGGGCGTCGTTCGTCGTGGTCAGCAGGCCCTGGTCGTCGCGCAGCACCGCGTCGCGGATCGGCGTGTCGCTCTCGGGCAGACGCTCGAGACGAAGGACGCGCGACGTGACGGTGGTGTCCGGGGTCGTCAGCTCGCCGTTCAGCAGGTCCCGGCTCCGGTTCAGCAGGACCTGCTGGCCGAGATGTCCGTTGATATCCCGGTTGACGATCTCCGCGATCCGCTTGGGCGACACGCCCGCCTGCAACGCACGGCGCTGGAACTCCGTCACCAACTGGTCTCGCTGAACGGCGGTGACGACCACGTCGTGCTTGCGCACTTCGGGCGCCCGGTCCGACGTCACCCTGTGGCGCGGCGCCGGCGGCCGGTCACCGGGGTCGACATGCGGTCCCTCGCGGTGGAACTGCTCCGGGAAGGGAACGCTCAGGGACAGGTCGTGAACGACGCCGCCGTACCCCGGCTCGCCCCCGTTGACGTGAGCCTCGAGTCGTACGGTCCAGTCGAAGAAGTCGTGCTTGAACGCCACCGACTTGTGACCGGCCATGACCTCGGTCGAGGAACCGTGCGCGTGACCCGAGACCTTGCCCACGCTCGGGCCGGGCAGACTGACCCTCTCCAGCCCATCGGAGTTGTCCAGCATCTCGACGACGCCACCGGACTCGTCCCGATGGACGCGCCCGCTCTCCTTCGCCCCCGCACCCGAGCCGCCGAAGGACACTGTGTAGCGACGCGGGCCTTCGGGCGTCTCCACATGCGTGTACGTGTCGAGCTTCGGCTTGATCCACACCACGTGTCCGCGCGACTCGAACGCGATGCCGTCCTGCAGAAGGTCGGTCCAGCGGTCCGGGTTGGGGTCGCTCAGAATGTCGCGGACGTACGCCTCGACCTCGGCCCGTAGCTTCGCGGGAAGATGCTCGGGCAGGCACGCGGCCCACTGCCGCGCGGCCTCCGCCGGGTCGGTCGGCAGGCGGGCGCCCTCCACCGCCGTCCCGTCTCCGAGCGCGCCGTAGTCGGTGTACCGAGGCGGGTGGATCTCGGGCGGCGGCTCCGGCGCGGGCTCCTCGCCACCGGACTCGGTTCGCGGTGCGGTGGGCTCGGACGGCCCGTCGTGCCCCGAGGACTCCCCGGTCGGTTCGGACGTATCGGGGTGCGTGACCGGAGACTCTCCGGCCGGCTCCTCAGCCTCGCCGTGGGGGACCGGCGATCGCCCTTCCGCCTCCGTACGCGGCTTCCCGGCCGACTCGGTACGCGGCGCGCCGGTCGACTCGGTACGCGGCTGCGCGGTCGACTCGCTGCGCGGCGCGCCAGTCGACTCGGTGGGCGGCGCGCTGGTCGATTCGCTGTGCGGCTCCTCGACCGGCTTGGACGGATCGGCGTGCGAGGTCGGCGACGTACCGGACGGCTCGTTTCGGCCGGCCTCCGCCGGCTCGCCCGGGAGGCGGGTGCCCTCCAACGCCGTCGCGTCCCCACGCGCGCCGTGGTCGGTGCTCTGAGACGGATGAGGCGCCGGGGCCTCGGACCGTGCGTCATCGTAGGCCGTAAGTCGCTGCTGCGCGTTCTCGGCGAGCGTTCTCGCCGCGTCGGCGGACACCTGCGCCTCGAATTCCGAAGGGTGCTCAGTCGTGGTGAGGTGTTCGAGGGAATTCCGCAGGGCGTCGTAGCCGATCTGCGCCTCACGGGCCTTCTCCAGCGCCTTGCGGCAGGAGGCGGCGTCGTCCGTGTGACGTGCCTGGTCGCGCAGTGCGGCCCTGCTCTCGGCGAGTGCCCTGTCGCTGTGCTCCCGAGCCCCGGGACCACCCTCCGCCAACGCCGTCAGCGATTCGTTGAGGGCGGCTTCGGCCCTTGCTCCCGCCTCTCGCGCCTGTGCCTCGTGGGCGGCCACGCGATCCTCTAGGGCCCCGACGTCCCGCCGCAGGGAAGCAGCGAGCCTGTCGACCTGCGCGGTCACCTCCGAATGCGGGGTGGCCGTCGTCTCCCTGCCCGGGGTTCCGGCCGGGTGCGTGGTCTGGGCCGCGGGCGAGTCCGGCACAGCCGACGCTGTCGGGTGCGAGGAGCCGGCATCGAGCTGTCCGACCTGCTGCGTGATCGTCCGCGCCGTGTCCCCGTACGACTCCGGCTCCAGCGGCGGACCCGACTCCGTGGGTCGGCCCTCACCCGGCTCCGCGTGCGTGGCAGGACCGTCCGGCGTCGAACCGGGTGCCGGCTGGGACGGATCTGCCGCCCCGTCCTCCGTCCGTTCGGGTGAGTGGTTCAGCAGTCTGTCGAGCTCGGTCGTTTCCCGGCCGGAGGTGCCTGTGCCCGCATTCGCCGGACGAGGCCGCTCGGAGCCGTCTCCGTTCAGGAGAGAGCCGATGTCACGGCGGCCGGTGCCCCCCGCCGACGGTTCGGCCGGTCCGCTGCCGCGGACCACCGGCTCACCCGGACGCGGCGGGAGCGCCGCTCGCGCCCCCGGAGCACCCGGCTGGATCGCCACGGTCGAGGGGCCGTCGGGGCCCTGCGCTGCGCCGGCGCCCACGCCACCGTCCCCGGGGCCGGCGGACAGGGGTTGCGAGGCCGGCGGAGCCGTGGTGGCGCCGGGCGATTCCGCGGGACGCCCGTCCCCGGCCGCGAGGCCCGAAAGGTTCGTCCCCTGCGTCTGATGGCCCGACGTGCCGCCCTGGGAGTTGTCACCGCCGCCGGTAGAGGTGTCGTGACCGTTGAGGACCTCGCCCGGGATCGTCTGGCCGGCAGACGATGGGCCCGGATCAGAATGATTGCCCGAGCCACCCGACGGTGACCCGCCGGGTGGCGGTGGCGGTTGCCCGTCATCGCCGTGCGGCGACTTGCCGTCCGATGACCCGCCAGACGGTGGGGGTGGCGGGGCCCCGTCATCACCACCACCGGTGGTGGGTTCACCGCCGTTACGGAAGCGGCCGGCCGCGTACTGGCCGGCCTCCTTGGCGCCCCCGAGCCCGGCCATCCCGAACCCGAACGCCGCGGCCTGACCCACATTGATGTGGTCACGGTCGAAGACCACCTGACCCGCCACATTCCCCACCGTTCCGGTAGTGCCCGCGAACCCGAACCGGGCAGCAACCCCCTTCATCCCCGGCGCACCCATCCAATCCGCCAGCTTCGTCGCCACCGGACTACCGTGCTCCGCCAACGCGGGCACCGCACGCCCGAGCCCCCCCATCACCCCACCGGCGATCGCACCCATCCCCACCGACTTACCGAACTCGCCCCAGTTCCAGCCCTTCTGCACACCCTCATGAATCCGCGCATACTGCCCCGCCGCGTCCATCCCCCCACCGAACCAGGCACCCACCCCCGCCGCCGTCATGATCTGATGACGACCCATCCACAACGCGATCCGCTGAAGAAACGCCTTCAACGCGAAACCCTCAGCCTCCGACGCACCGATCGCCGCGGCTTCAGAGGCACCGGCGGTGATGAACGACCACGCGAACCCGATCGCCATCGTGATCACCACGAACGCGCACGAGATCTCGAACTGCAACCGCGCCGCCCGCTTCTGCGCCGCCAAACCATCCACCCACGACGCCAGATCCCGCAGAGACTGCTCCAAGAACCGCAGACCCCCGGCCTCACCCCCACCCGACAAGGCCTGGGCGAACGTCTTGAACTTGTCGGTGGCATCACCCGCGTTCGCGTTCACCACCACGCCGGCGTGAGTGTCCAACTCTTTGGCACCCTCGCCAAAGGCGTCCGCACATGTGGTCAGCGCCGACTGCATGCGGGCCAGACCACCCATGCTCCCGTCCGGCCACTGACACCCCCCAACCAACATCTCCAGGAAGAACAAGCCCTTCTGCACGATCTCCGGCAGCGCATCGAACTCACCCACCGGCTGATCGAAACCACCCCACGGCAACCGATACGGATCCTTGGTCGCCACCGCATCCTGATCCGCACCTATCGGAATATCCCCACCCACCGTCGACGCCGACTCGGCCAACTTGTACTGGTGACCGGCAACCGTCAACATCCCCCCGGTCGCCCGCACCAGATTCACCGCATCCGCAAGCGCCGCCAAACACCCGTCCCGCGCCGCACCGAACCCCGCCGAACCCTCACTCCCATTCAGGAACGCCTGACCGATGTCATCGTTCCCCCAGCACGCCCCCGCCCCCGACAACTCACCCACCAACACGTCCACCGCCGTGGCCAACGTGTCGGACAACCCCGAAAAACCCCGGCCCGACTTCCCCCACGACTCAAAATCGACCTGAAGATCGACGGTCACCACTCACCCCCGGTTCGGCAGGGGTATCGCCGTGCGGCCGGCTGCTGGGCGTTCATGCCCTGGAGGGCAGGGGGTCGAAGCGGATGTCGCGCGTATTGGCGCGCGCACCGATCGTGACGGCGTGGCCGGCGTGTGTCTGGCCGGTCGCGGTCGCGGTCGCGTCACGGATGTCGTGCGGCAGCGGCCGAAGTTCCTTGAGCCATTCCCGGTAGATGGCGATGACGTCCTGCACGGGCGTCTGCATTGTCTCCCCGACTCCAGATCCCCTGATCTTCCTGGCCCATCGTCCCGATACCAGGTGATCTGTCAACGCGCGGCGCCCACCGGAAAAGCCCGCTCATCAAGGGTCATGACCTGCGAAGACGCGACTTGGAGCACCCGAAGGTAGGCGGCGTTCGGCGTACGGAGGCCGATCGTTCAACAAGAATTCAGCCGCCGCCCAGGCGAACCACCCGTAGGCGCCGGCGGGGGGCCTAACGCTTCTTCTTGCGGAAGTCGAGACGCTCCGGCGGCGGGCCGAGGTTGGGGCCGGGGCGCGTACCGTCGTCGGGCAGGACGTCCGGCTTGGCGTGGCGGGCCCGCGACGGGTCGGTGGCCTCTTCGTACTCCTGAATGTTGGCCGTGGGAAGCGTCATGATGCCCGGGTTGGCGTCGACGACGAGGATGCGCCGTCCGGACGTCTCCGCGTGCGTGAAGATCATCGCGGTGGGCGGAAGCTGCTGCAGTTCCTGCGGCTCCACGGCGAGTTCGCGTGCGCCCTTCCCCGCCTCGGCGGCGGCGGACGTGCTCTCCCCCCACGCGGTGGCGCGGCCGATCCCGTCGGGAAGCGCCGCGTCCGTGGGCTCGTTGCCGTTGAACACCGGCAGCCGAGCCGACGGGCCGACCGTGCTGACGTACGAATCGTCCTTGTCGAGGCTCACGGCGTCACCGACCTTCTCGGTGAGTTCGGCGACCTCCAGCTTCTGCTCCGCACCGATGTGCTCCGCCGCGATGCGGGCGTCCTCCGCGTTGCCGAGGCGCATGAAGCCCACGGCCGCGTGACCGCGGCCGAGTCGCTCCTTCACGTGCGGACCGATCGACCGGTACATCAGCACGAGCCCTGTCGAGGTCGCCTCGCACGAGTCGATCAGCCGGTCGATGACGTCACCGCGAAGCTTCTCCGCGCCGCACACCAGCAGGGTGTGCTCCCACGGCTTTCCCTGCGGGGAGTTGCGCAGCACGTGCGTCAGCGCCGCCGTGACGTACGTGCCGAGGACGCGGTTGGTGAGCACCCCGGCGCGGCGGTCGGTCGCGAGGACGCGCAGCCGGCTGGGCGGCATCAGCGTCGGGCTCGATCCGAGCTTCTCCAGCTTGCGCAGCTGCGACTCCAGCGCCCAGGCGCGCTCGATCACGACACGGTCCGCGGCACCGCGGCCGAACATCGTCGTGATCTTCGATAGCTGCTCATCGGTGAGGAGACCGGCGCGAAGGTCGTCGCGGGGGTCGCCGACCTGGGCGAGCGCGCGCAGCGCCGCGGTGATCCGCGGGATCGGCGCCCGCCCGCCGAAGACGCCGAGGACGCGTTCGAGGATGGCGTTGTCGAAGGACAGGTCACGAGCGCTGCCCTGCTCCTCGCTCACGCTCACCACGAGCGAGAGCACGTCGGCCAGTTCCTCAGAGCCAAGGCCATGGGTCAGGTCCAGCTGCGGCAGGTCGCTCGGCAGCACCCACACCTGCGGCCGCTCGCCCTGGTCGTTGCCGAGCTCGGTGAGCTCCCGGGCGACCGCGCCCTCGGACAGGTCCAGGACGGTGACCTGAGACCCCGCCGCGAGCCGCGCCGCGCCCATCATGGTCACCATCGCCGACCAGCCCGCGAGCGTGCCGCCGGCGACGTCCACTCGGTCGACGCCCTGCGGCAACGTCACCGCGTACCACTCGTGCTGCGACTCGAACACCTCTCGGCGGTGCTGCCACTCCCGGTACGCGCGGGCGTGCTCGGCGTGGGCCGCCTCGAGTTGGCGCCGGCGCTCCTCACGCCGGCGCTCCAGACGTTCCCTCTCCTCCACCGCCTGGGCGCGCAAGGACTTCTCGCCCTGCCAGATGGGGTAGGCGATGATCGCCGCGACCAGTCCGCACGCCACCAGTCCGGCCGCCGCGAACGCCCACGGCAGCGTCCCGGTGGCTCCCAGCAGCACGAACAGCAGGGCACCGACCCCCGCCGCACCGATCACGGTCTTGAGAGGGCGGTTGAAGAGGTTGTCCTCCCGCTGCTTCGGCATCACCCATTCGGGCGTGACGGTCTCGACCTCGGGCGGAGTCGGACGCTTCGGCGGCGGCCCGGGGTCGTCATGTACCTGCGCGTAACGCCAGCCGACGTACACGCGGCCCGGTTGCAGTAACCGGGTTTCGCGAGCAGTCACATCGACCACGCCCCGTGTTCCTTGAGTGTTCCTGTGGCAAGCGTAGAAAGCTTCGCCCGAAACGGGGGTCTGTTTCAACCGGCAGGCGCGCCACCGGCCGATTAGAGCCCCGCAGCACCGACGATCACTGATCGTACGGCCGTACGAGAGCATTTCACGCCGACGCCTGCCGTCCTCACCGAGCGGTCACCAGGAGCCGTACGGCGGGTTCTGCGGTGGCTGTCCGCCTTCACCCTGGGGCGGAGGACCGCCGGGACCGTACGGCGGGTTCTGCGGTGGCTGTCCACCTTCACCCTGGGGCGGAGGACCGCCGGGACCGTACGGCGGGTTCTGCGGTGGCTGTCCACCTTCACCCGGGGGCGGAGGACCGCCGGGACCGTACGGCTGCCCTCCCGGCCCGGGTGGCGGCGGAGCCCCGTATCCGGGGCCTGCCGGGTCTCCGTATCCCTGTGCGGGCGGAGCACCGTACCCCTGGGCCGGTGGCTGCCCGGGGTACGGCTGCTGTGGTTGGCCGCCCCACGAACCGTACGGCGCCCCGGGAGGCGGCCCCGGCTGCTGCCACGCCTGCTGTGGAGCCTGGCCGTACTGGGCCATCCTGCGTCGCCTCGACGACCGAACGATCACGCCGATCACCGCGATCACGCCGAAGATGACCAGGTAGACGACGAGCCGGATCAGCGGGAACGCCACACCGTGATGGATCATTCGTGCACTCTCCTCGCGGACCGGACCTCCGGGGCGATCACTCCGCTCGCCGTCTAGTCGGTCATCCTGACCGCAGACAGCAGATTTCGGTAGCCTCACGGCCGTGCCGATTTCGCGGCCCTTGGGGAAAAGCGTGACGCGCCCGCTGTTGTGGGCGGCATCCGTCGCGCTGGCCGGTGCGTCGCTCGCCGGGCTGTGGGCGACCGGCGGCCTGCGCGCGGCTCCCCTGCCGCGGACCCGCCGGCCGACTCGGTCGACCTCGGCCGTTATGACGTCACCGTGAACGACGCCGTGCTCCGCCGCGCGGCGCGCGGCAGCGTCGTCTCCCTCATCGTCACGCTGCGGGTGAAGAACAAGGACCACCGGTCGGTGCTGCTCGACGACTTCACGGTGAACGCCCTGTCCATGGAGTCCGCCGGCGGTCCCCCGCTCACCGCGGCCATGGCCCAGGCGAACAGCCAGGGCGCGGACGTGAACATGTTGCCGCCGCGTGTGCCCGTCACGGTCGTGCTGAGGTACGTCCTGCCCCGTGGCACGATGCCCCCGCCGGGCTTCCACGCCCGCCTCGCGCTGTGGCGGTACGACCACCGGGAGGACTTCTTCTACGGCCACGTCGAGTGGGTGTCGCGGAAGCCCGCCGATCCGAAGTCCCACCAGGCCGCCGAGTTCGCCGTGCCGTTGCCGCTCCGCCGGGAGGGTTTGTGAGACGCGTCGCGGCGATCCTCCTCGGGCTCGTGCTGGTGCTCGTCGCCGGGTGGGTGAAGGCCCACACACCGGACGACTACGACCACCGGTACGCTCCGCTGGCCTCCGCCGGACGCTCCGGTGCGCCCGTCACCGCGGGCGCGTTCACGGTGCGGGTGGAGGGCGTCACGGCCGCCCGATCGGCGACACCGGACGGGCGGGAGATCCTCCGTCCCGACGGCGTCTTCGTCATCGTCACCGCCGCCGCGACGATCCGGCGGATTCCGGCGCGACTGGCGACCGCGTTCCTGCGGACGCGGAACGGCTACGAATACCGGGAGAGTGTCAAGAACGTGATCGCTGATGACGGCGATCCGCTGAGCGCCGTCGCCCTCGGCCCGGGACTCTGGCGGCGGGGCCCGCTCGTCTTCGAAGTCCCCCCATCCGAACTGGCCGGATCCACCCTGGTGGTCTCCGACCGCCCGGTGAACGAGAAGGATCCGCCGGGCGGCTTCCCGCCCTACGGTTTCGAGCTGACCGCGCAGGCGGAGATCGCCCTGGGAATCGGAGAGGCACGGGCGCGGCTTTTGGTCGCGCACGCCCCCGAGCGGGTGACCATCCCAGGAGCCGGCTCGTGACCGCCCGCGCCGCCGTCGCGCTCGCGGTCCTCCTGCCGCTCGCCGTCGGCGCCCCTCTGTGGGAGCAGCTTCGCTACTACGAACGGCATCGCGTACGGGAGGCGGTGACGACCCTGCCGCCCGGTGGCTCGGGGGTCCTCGATCACGCCTCCTGGCGACTGCTGAGCGTTCGTCGTACGGCGACCGGCGTCCGCGTCCAGCTCGCCCAGACCCCGCTCGACCAGGCCGGCGAGTCGACCCTGGAGGTCGCCTTCGACGTACGGGACCGGAGCGGCCGGCGATGGATGCTGCGACAGGACCTGAGCGGCGCTTTCACCCCTGGACGCACCGAGACGACGACCTTGCGCGGTGACGTTCCGGCCGGCATCGCGGACCAGGTCGAACCCGAGGTGCGCCACTCCCCGCTCAAGCCGGAGCCGCGGCCGGTTCCGGTGCTTCGGTTTCGTCGCTGACCGCACGTACCAGGCCGACGGCGGCCGCGAGCAGTGCGACGTGCAGGACGTTCCTCAGCAGCTCGCGGGTGAACTCCAGCGGGACCAGGATCGGCTTCCAGGCCGCCGGGTCGTGGTCGGGTCCGATCAGGTACAGCGCTCCGCGGAAGGCGTACGCGACGGCCGCGTCCACCGTGACGTAACACAGGCAGAACAGGCCCAGAGCGGGTGCTCCGGCCCGCAGGACCAGACGCGTCGCGTGCAGCAGCGGCACCCAGCGTTCGCGCAGACCACTCGTCAGGCCGACCAGCACCCGGTGGCGATCGCCCGCCACGGCCAGACGGTGCAGGCGGGTGCCCTCGAGCGCCGCCCGATGGTCGTCCGGTTCGACGCCGATGCCCTCGACCACCGCCGCCATCGCGAACCACACGAGCGGAAGGGCGAACGTGCCGAGCCCGAACCCGACCGCCGGACCATGGGTGTCCAGGCCGGCCAGAACCGCCGGCTCGTCACCCAGTCGGCGGCCTTCCCGGCGAGAAGGAACACGGACGACACCGCGAAGAGGTTGAACGCCGTCTCGGTGTAGGCGAGCACCGGGCAGGCCCACCGATCTTCGCGACGACGCTCGAGCAGAAGCCGGAGCGACCAGGCGACGGCCGCGGCCAGGAGGGAGATCCACACGTCGGAGATGAACAGCGCCTGACCGGCCACCGCACCGTGCGTGGCACTGTGCAGATTGTGCTCGACATCGACCCGGCTGAACAGCCGCACGTCGTCCGTGTACATCCCCCAGGCCGTGTAGATGACGACGAATGGGAACAACGCCCGGCCGATCGCGTCGACGAACGACTCGTCGTCCGGCCGCCGGATCGTCCACAGCATCCCGATCACGGTGGCGAGCGTCACGGTGACGAGCGCGGTGAAGACGAGGGTCGCCGCCATCCGCCGCCACTGCTCGTACTGCCCATGGCCGACCATGACACCGGCCCACGTCAGCAGGTAACGGGCGAGGTATCCCGCGCTGAACCAGGCCGCGAGCGACACCACATGGCGACCGGCCATGCGCACCGAGGTCACGGGGAGCATGACAACGGCTCGGACCATGCCAGCAGACCCTACCGGGAACGGCGCGGACGGACCGGACGTCCGCGCGCCGTTCGCCGCTATCGGCCGTATCCGGCGGGTGGTCCGTGATCCGGCGGCTCGAAGCTCGGTCTCGATCCGTCGCGTGGCGGCTCCTGCGTCCCCGCCGGTCCGAATGACGGCGGCGGCCCCTGTGCCGGGTACTGGCCGTAGCCGGATGAGAAGGGGCCTTGTGCCGGAGGCGATGGCGGCCGACGGCGGCTCTTGACGACGGTGGCGATCACGATGCCCAGGATGATGATCGCGAAGACGACGACGAAGGTCAGGACGGTGGAAAGCGACGACGAGCTCTTTTTGGGCGACGCGGCTGGCGTGCTCGCGCCGGTGCCCGGTGTCCTGCTCTGTGCGGCGAGTGCCTTGTCCAGGCGTTCGTAGACCGGGTTGGGGGCGGTGGTCGGGACGCTCGCCCGCAACGCGTTACGCGGGCTGAGGGCTCCGTATCCCGTCTGGTCGTCCTTGCCGGCAGGGCCCACATCGGTGACGGTCGCCGTGATCCGCTGCACGATCCGCCGTGCGGACTCATCGGGGAACTTCGACCGGATCAACGCCACCGCGCCCGCGACGAGCGCCGTCGCCTGGCTGGTCCCGTACCCGTGGTGATAGAGCCTGCCGTCCTTGCCGATCGAACCCACGTCGACGCCCGGACCGGCGGTCGTGACGTAGTCCTGCCGCTGTGTCTTCGCCCACGGATTGCCCTGATGGTCGTACGCGCCGACCGCCACGACGCCGGGACAGGCGGCTGGATACTGAGGGTCGTTACCGCCGTCACCGTCGTTCCCCGCGGCGGCGACGAGAACGGCATCCTTCTTCGCCGCGTAGGCGACCGCGTCGAGCACCTGGGGAGGACAATGATCGGGGTAGGCGGTCGCGATGTCCGTGTGCGACATGCTGACGACCTTCGCCCCATGGTCCACGGCATATCGAATGGACCGGGCTTCCACATCGGGTGACGTCTCTCGGTCGACGACCGGGAGGATCTTGGCTTCAGGGGCGATCCCCACCCAGTTGGTCGGTCCTCCGCCCTGCGCGGCGATCAGACTCGCCATACCGGTACCGTGGCCGCTCTCCGGATCCGTATCCCGTCGGCCGTCCGTACCGGTTCCGTTGAAATCGGCACCCGGCAGCACCACACCGTTGAACTCGGGCAGATCCGCGTTCACGCCGGTGTCCAGTACGGCGACGGTGACGCCTGCACCTTTGGTCAGCGGCCAGACGATGCTCTGCATGGCGAAGGAATCGAACCACCACTCTTCCGGGTGAGGCCCAGGAGTCGCTTCGGCGGGCCTGCCGAGGGGTGCCAGAAGGGCACAACTCGCCAAGACCGCAAGCGCTGATCGCATCACCCGTCGCACTGGCTCACCTCGATTGACTCACCGGTCTCAAGACAACCGCATGGGCGGACGCGGCTCTCGCCACGCCCGCCCATTGCCGCGCCGTCGTTCACGAATGGACGCTCAGCCGATCTGTCCTGGCACGGCGTCGCCGTCGCCGCCCCAGATGTCCTCGTCCTCCTGCAGCCACGTGGAGCGCTCGCGCTCCTTCTCGCCCTGGCCGTGGCCGGGGTGCATCGGCGGCATCATGCCACCGGGCCCCATGCGCCCGGCCGCGGCCGCGCCGTTCGCTCCGGCTCCGGTGCCGAGGCCACCGGCTCCGATGCCTCCGGCGCCCATGGTTCCCAGGCCCGAAGCGCCACCGAGGCCACCGCCCGCACCACCGGGTCCCGCTCCGAACGGGTCGCCGCCGAGGCCGGTGCCACCACCGCTGAGGCCGGTGCCGCCGCCGGGGAGGCCGCCACCGTTGGGGAGGCCGGCCGGGTCGTAACCGGCGAGGTGTGTACCCGAACCGCCCGGAATGTTGCTCCCGTTGGGGAACTTGCTTCCGTCACCGTTCGGCAGGTGGCTCCCGTTGGGGAAATTGCTGTGGTCGCCCGTGGGAAGATACGGGTTCTTGTTGTGGGATGGGTTGCCGAAGGGATCGTTGGTCGGTAGGTGACTCTTCGGCATACCGCCGCCCGGCACTTTGCCGCCCCCGCCACCTAGGTTCGGAGAGCCCGGACCGTTGGGACCACCCGGACCGTTCGGGTCGCCTTGGTACGGCGACGCTTCCTTCTGAGTCGGAAGGTCGGTCGTGGCCTGGTCGGGGAAGTAGTTCTGCGCCTGCGCAGCCCGCCCGTTGAGCCTGTTCATCAACTTACGGGCCTGCTTGTCGTCACCGCCGGTGTGGATGAGACCGTCCGACATCTTGTCGCCGAGGTTCTTGTACCACGGGAGGATCTCATTGCCGTACCAATTGTAGCTCTGCGCGACTTTGATGCTCTGGTCCGACAAGCCGTTGTTGGTCTTGTGGATCTTCGCCATCTGGTCGAGTGCCTGCTGGGCTGCTGGACCACCCCAGGCCTCGATCAGCGCGGGAGCGTGGTTCTCGGTGAGAAATTTCGCCTTCTCCGCGAGCTCTTTGGCCACGGCCTCGTAGGCGCTCCCCGCCTTGGTGGCGATTTCCGGCTTCAGGTTCTTGAAACGGTTCTTTACCGTGTCGAAGTCGGCACCCGTCTCATCGTGCGTCTCCGCACACATCCGCTTGACCCAGAGGGCGTTCTCGTTTTCGTCGCTCATCGTTATCCTCGCACCGGACCGGACCGTTAAATGGCCTTGTTCTTGCCACTGCTCTTGGTGACGGCGTGGTGAGTGTCGTCCTCACCCTGTTGACCGTTGTCCGCAGTGGTGGTGAGCAGAGTTATGACGTTCTCGTAGGTGGAGATCACTGCGTTCCACTGTTGCGAGAACGCCCCTGACGCCGACTTCGCCAGGTTGTTGTAATCCTCCGCGGCGGGGTAGCCGGTGCCCATCGCTCCCACGCCGGCCATGTCCTGCTGGGCCTGCTGCTGGATGGTGTACTTGAGGTCGTTGAGGTCCTGCCGGAGCTTCTTGGCCAGGTCCTTGAGGCCGTCCGGATGCATCTTGTAGCCCTTGTCCGCCTCGTGTTTCCACGATTCGTTCTTCTCGGGCGGCTTGGCATCGGACTGGGAAGGCGGCGGCGTTTCTTTGAGCCTACGGAATTCGGGAACGTCCTTGTCGTGCGCGTCCGGCGCGTTCCCGTCCGGCGTGTAGTAGTACTTGCCGTCCTGCCCCTGGTAGTAATGGGACGGGTCGCCGGGATTGTGGGTCTTCGGCTCATGGGTAGTTGTTATGGGTTCCTTGCCGCCGGTGACCTCGACATAGGTTCCGTCGTTTGTGTAGTGGCCCATCTCGTTCCTCCGGCCGGTCGGCGGCCCAGACATTCAGTACGTAATGGTTCAGCAGCGGTCACGATGCGCGAGCGACGTTCCCGCGTACTGTTACTCAGACGGCTTCCGGCTCAACGCGGTTCCGCCGCCAGGCGATGATGGCCCCGGTCGCGCGGTGCCGACCGGGGCCATCGTCATGACGTCTCGCTCTCGAACTCGGTCGAGGCCGTCACCACATCTGGGCGTTGGCCTTCTCGACCGCCGTGTAGTTCTCGTGCGCCGTGCCGATGACCGCGGCCAGCTTGTTCATGGCCGTCGTCATGTGGTTCGCTGCGGCCGTCCACTGCGCCTTGGCGGTGTGGTACTGGCCCTGGGCGTCACCGGACCACTGTGCCAGGTTCTGCTGGAGCTGCCCGTCGAGCTCCTCGAGCAGGCCCACCACGGCGTTGTGGACGGCGACGAAATCCTGCTCGCCGGTGTTGAGCGCGGCGAAGTTTACTTGGGTGAACTCATCGGACATCAGGGTCCCCTTCCGCCAGTGTCAGATCCGTCAGAAGCCGTTGATGAACTGGTGGATGTTGTTGACGGCCTCTTTCTGAGTCTCTTCGTTCTTCTGGTAGTTGATCTCGTTGTGGACCAGGCTCTCGTGAAGGCGGTTCAGCGTGGTGAGCACCTTCGTCATGTCCTCGTCGAAGGCGGTGAACGCGGCGCCGAAGGCGCCTGCGGCATCGCCCTTCCAGCCCACGAGGACGGCGTCCTTGTGGCCGTTGAGGTTGATCTGCTGGCCCTTGATCTGGCTGGCGATGTCGTCGATGTGACCGGCTGCCACCCTCATCGCCGCGCGATTCTGTGCCGACTCAGTCGCCACAGTCGTCACCTCCATGTGATCGGCTACGTGCGGTACTCAGCGTCCCACCACCGCAGACGCGCCACCCAAGCGGGAAGAACGATCGGCTTAGAGAACACCCCGTTACCCTAAATCGGGCATAATCTTACGGCTCTTGTCGCGATCTGTCTAGCAACTCACGGAAATCCAGTCGACCCGGCCATTAGCGAATAATGTTATCGCCCGGTTACGACACGTCGACGAATGGGCGACGGCCGGTCAACAGCCCCCTGACCTGCGATTATCTCCCAGATCCGAACATCTCTCATAGCCGGTGAGACGACATGGCGATAATCACGTTCGCCGACATGGAACCGTCTTGAGCGGTCCTGCGTCTAAACCCGATTAGGCGCTGAATGTCCATCCTCAACCGTTCGGCTTAGGGGCCGGGGCGGGCTGGCGCGCCTTGGCCGGATCGAGGGTCGGCCCGGTCGGCATCAGCTGCAGCACGCCCTTGGGGATCGGTGCGGCGTTCGCCACCTTGTAGCCGAGCTTCTCCGCGGTGTCCTTCGACGACAGGGGGAAGCAGACGCCGGCGTCGTTGACGACGTACCAGGAGTTGATCGCGCTCAGCTGGTTCGGTCCGGGCAGCAGACCGACGAGCGCGGCGCCACCCGGCGGCAGGATGACCTGGTCCACGGTCGTGCTCTGGTCGGCGGTGGTCGCCTGGATGTTCGGCAGCGAGCCCCCGATCGAGAGCCTGGCCGACGTCGAACCCTTGTCCGTGTCGGAGTAGACCGCGCAGAGCGGGACCGAGGGATCCCATGGCACGAAGTCCGGGAGGGTCGGCGGCAGCCGGCTGTCCAGCAGGTGCTGGCTCGACGGCTTCGACGTCACCGTGCCGAAGTCGGTGTCCCGGGCGACGGCGGCCTGACCGTGGTAGGCGAGCCTCTTCGTGTCGGGCTCCGCGAGGAGCAGGATGGCCTGCGTACCGGAGACCTGCGCGAAGCCATCCGACAACAGGACGTAATAGGCACCCGAGGGCACCTTGAAGACCTGGCCGACGCTGCCGGCGCCCGACACGTCCTGGCCGCGGTTCCCCACCGGTGGAGCGACGAAGTCCGTCCCCGGGTCGATCGGGTTCAGCCAGGACCGCGAGACCGGGGCCGGCTGGACCTTGGTGACGCTGCTCGCCTGATCCGGCGGCAGCGTCATGTGCATCCGCTGGTTGTGCCAGATGACGTACGACTGGCCCGACACCTGAACGACCACCGCCTGGTCGGCGCCGATGAAGCCGCCTCCGACGTTCGTGCCGGCGACGAGGCTGGTCACCGAACGGGTGCCGCCGGCCGTGGTGTTGCCGTTGCGGACGCAGACCGACCACGGCTTCTTGATCAGGTGGTCGGGGTCGGGGAGGGAGTCGGGCGCGCCGGGGATGCCGATCATCGGGCCGCGGCTGAACTTCGCCAGGGACTTCCGCGACACCACGCGCTGCTGGGTGCTGCTGGAGTTCAGGGCGAGCTTCGCCGAGGCGAAGTTGAGCACCGGCAGCATCCGCTTGCCGTTCGTGTCGTAGACGTACTTCGTGCCGGTCTCGCGCTCGATGATGACCATGCCGCCCTGGTCGAGGCCCTTCGCCCCGCCCGGTGAGATGAACCCCATGACACCGAAGACGGCTGCGAGGAGGACGGCGACCATGGCACCCGAGAACGCCGCCACGGACAGCCGGCGCATCGGCGACTCGGAGACGTCCGGCTCCCCCTGCAGCAGCGCCAGGCCGACCCGCTGCATCATCAGCTTGTGGGCCTGGTAGAGATCGCGCCGGGTCTGCATCGATAACCCTTTCAGCCCTTGAGGCCGCGGATCGTGGAGTAGATGTCGAGGGCGGCCAGCGCCAGCGGGATCAGCGAGATGATCACCAGCATGTCGACGATGTCGCCCGCGCGCCCCCAGAACGGGGTCGGCCGGTGGCCGGGCAGCCACATGGCCATGCCCACGACCACGCCGGCGAGAACGAGGAGTGGGAGCAGCACGCCCGCGAGCGTGGTCACCTGGTCGCCGCGGAGCGCCAGGCCGATGTCGAGGGCCCCGAGCCCGACCAGGCCCGCGGTCAGCATCCACACGCGCTGGCCGCGTCCACGGAAGATCCGGGCGCGCAGCAGCAGCGAGATCGCCATGGCCGCCGCCGTCGTCGGACCGGACCACTTGTCGGAGGAGGCGAGGAAGAGCATGCCGCCCATGGCGACGAGTGCCACGGCGGCGACCAGGCCGGTCGCGTACCTGTCGGCCACGACCGTGCGCTTGAGAACGGCGCGGCCCTCGACCAGTTCGGTGTCGCGTCGCAGGTCCTCCGCGCTCGTCGGCACGGGCGGCAGCGGCAGCCGGGCGAGGCGGAACGACAGCGTCGGGATCAAGGCGGTGAACGCCATCACCACGGCGGCGACCGTCCCCGCCACGCCGGGCGCCGGGAGGCTCGGGAAGGCGTAAGAGAGGCCGCTGCCCACGGCGCCCATGGCGGCGGCGATGGCGACGCCGAGGAAGACGGGCACTCCGTCGGCGACCGCGAACGCCGCGATGACCGCGACCAGCATGGCCGCGCCGAAGGCCGCCAGGAGGTGCGGGGCGCCGACGTGCGTTATCTCGACGCCGCGCCGGGCCGGCGCCAGCAGGCCCGCGAGGAAGGCGTACGGCACGGCGGCGTAGCCGAGGATGGCGCCGGCGCCTGAGTCACCGAACGCGCGGGACACGGCCAGGCCGCCGATGAGCAGCAGGAGCGCGACGATGCCGGCGGCGATGGCCGGGGCGGTCCACGGCGGGCCCGACAACGCGACGGCGACGACGCCGACGGCGAGCGCGGCCCCCGCCGCGCCGAGACCGTAGCTGCGCGTGCTGTGCGGCCGCCACCGGTCGGAGCGGTCCTTGATCCCCGTGGCGATGACGTCGGCGACGTCGTCGAAGGACATCTCCGGGATCTGCGCCATCCCCGGCCGGAGGTACAGCACCTCACCGTCGCGGATCCCGAGCTGGGAAAGCGAACGCCCCGGGTCGAACGGCGCGTCGTCGAGTCGCTGCAGCACCCAGCCGGAATGGGCCAGACCGGCGTCCGCCATGTTCGCACCGGCGACGCGCAACAGCGTCGGCAGCATGTGCGCCAGCGGGACGTCCGCCGGGAGCGAAAGGTCGATCCGGCGCTGCGGGGCGACGATCGTCACCCTGCTCAGTTCCGTTCCTGCCGTCGAGCTCACCGGTCTTCCATCCTCTTCGGCTACACGGCTCGGGCTGCCTATGCGTCACACTCTTCATAGGATGGCCCCGAATACTTACAAGATCTGGCCACAGCAGGGTAACGGCCGCGGAGGCATCGGTTGAGTACGATCTTGGTACGTCGCCAGGAAAGGCGGCCCGCTCCGCCCATACCCAAGGGCGAGATCCTGCTCGAATCCCCACCGGAGATCCCCGAGGTGACCAGCGGCGGGTTCCAGGTCGTCATGACGTACCTGCCGATGGCCGCGATGGCGGGGATGAGCGGCCTGATGGTCGCGGCCGGCGGTGTCACGAATCCGTTGTCGCTGGTCAGCAGCGGTGGCATGGCCCTCGCCATGGGCGGCATGATGTTGGGCCAGCTCGGCCGCGGAGCCGGCGAGCGCAAGTTCAAGCTGAACGGCGAGCGCCGCGACTACTACCGCTACCTCGCGCAGACGCGCCGGAAGGTGCGCCGGGCGGCCAAGCAGCAACGCGAGGCGCTCGAGTGGAACAGTCCCGCTCCCGACTCGCTGTGGTCCCTCGTGATGAGCGCCCGGCTGTGGGAACGCCGCGCGCGCGACGAGGACTTCGCCAACGTCCGCATCGGGACGGGCCCGCAGAAGCTCGCCGTGCAGCTGATCGTGCCCGAGACGAAGCCGGTCGAGGACCTGGAGCCGATGACGGCGGGTGCGCTGCGCAGGTTCGTCCGCGCCCACTCGACCGTTCCCGAGCTGCCGGTGGCGGTCTCGCTGGCGTCGTTCGCCCGGATCCAGGCGATGGGAGAGCCGGAGACCACCCGCGGCCTCGTACGCGCGATGATCTCCCAGATCGCGTCGTTCCACTCGCCCGACGACGTGCGGATCTGCGTGTGCGCGTCACCGGAGCGCATGGCGCACTGGGAATGGGTCAAGTGGCTGCCGCACTCCATGCACCCGAGCGAGAACGACGCGGCCGGCCCGGTCCGGCTGATCACACGCAGCCTGTCGGAGCTGGAGTCGCTGCTCGGCCAGGAGGTGAAGGACCGGCCGAGGTTCAGCCCCGGCCTGACCCAGGACGACCTGCCGTACCACATCGTCGTCGTGGACGGCGGAATGGTCACTCCCGACTCCCAGATCGGTGCGGACGGCATCGACGGCGTCTGCGTGATCGACCTCACGGGCTCGGTGAGCCCCACCTCGGACAACACGATGCTGCGGCTGAACATCACGCCCGACCGGATGCAGATGCTCAACCGCGACCGTACGGGCAAGGACGTGCCCACCGCGATCGGCAAACCGGACCAGTTCAGTCTCGTGCAGGCGGAGGGGCTGGCCCGTCAGCTCGCGCCGCTGCGGGCCAGCGAGGCGGCGGGCGAGGAGTACGACGCGCTGTCCGGCAGCATGAACCTCACGTCGCTGCTCGGAGTCGAGGACCCCTACAGCGTCGACCCCGGGGTCACGTGGCGGTCGCGCGCGCCCCGCAACCGGTTGCGCGTACCCGTCGGCGTGGACGTCGACGGACGCCCCGTCGAGCTCGACATCAAGGAGGCCGCGCAGGGCGGCTTCGGCCCGCACGGCCTGTGCATCGGCGCCACCGGTTCCGGTAAGTCCGAGTTCCTGCGCACGTTCGTCCTCGGGCTCGCGATGACGCACTCGTCCGAGGTGCTCAACTTCGTGCTCGTCGACTTCAAGGGCGGCGCGACGTTCCTCGGCATGGACGGTCTGCAGCACGTCTCGGCCATCATCACCAACCTGGAGGACGAGCTCCCCCTGGTCGACCGGATGTACGACGCGCTGCACGGTGAGATGGTGCGGCGCCAGGAGTGGCTGCGGGCCGCCGGGAACTACGCCTCGTTGCGCGACTACGAGAAGGCCCGGGAGCAGGGCGCGCCGCTCAAGCCCATGCCGACGCTGTTCGTCGTCCTCGACGAGTTCTCCGAACTGCTGAGCGCCAAGCCCGAGTTCGCCGAGCTGTTCGTGATGATCGGCCGCCTCGGCCGGTCGCTCGGCGTGCACCTGCTGCTGGCCTCGCAACGGCTGGAGGAGGGCAAGCTCCGCGGCCTGGACGTCCACCTGTCGTACCGCATCGGCCTGCGGACGTTCTCGGCGATGGAGTCCCGGGTCGTGCTGGGCGTGCCCGACGCGTACGAACTGCCGCAGGCGCCCGGTAACGGTTACCTGAAGATCGGTACCGAGGCCATGATCCGGTTCAAGGCGGCGTACGTCTCCGGGGCGTACAACCCGGAGGGCCACGCCGGTCGCCAGGAGACCGGTCCACGCGTGGTCAAGCAGATCGTGCCCTTCGTGCCGGACTACATCCGCCCGAAGATCCTTGAGGATCCCCAGCCGGCCAAGCCGGAGCAGGACGAGAAGAACCAGGACACCCTCTTCGACATCGTGGTCCGGCGCCTGGCCGGCCAGGGCCCCCCGGCGCACGAGATCTGGCTGCCCCCGCTGGACGAGTCGTCCGCGCTCGACGAGATGCTGCCCAACCTGCAGGTGACGCCCGAGCACGGCTACACCACGGCGGGATGGGACGGCCGCGGCCGGTTGCACGCGGCGGTCGGCATCGTCGACCGCCCCTTCGACCAGCGCCGCGATCCGATGTGGCTCGACGTGTCCGGGGCCGCCGGCCACATCGGCGTCGTCGGCGCACCGCAGAGCGGCAAGTCGACCGTGCTGCGCACGATCGTCACGTCGCTGGCGCTGATGCACACCCCGCAAGAGGTGCAGTTCTACTGCCTGGACTTCGGCGGCGGCACCCTCGCCGCGCTCGACGGCCTGCCGCACGTGGGCGGCGTGGCGACGCGTCTGGACGGCGACCGCGTACGCCGGACGGTGGCCGAGGTCGCCGGGCTGCTGGAAGAGCGCGAACGCTACTTCGCCGAACGCGGCATCGACGGCATGGCCACCTACCGGCGAATGCGCGCGTCCGGTCAGATCCCCGGTGACGGCTTCGGCGACGTCTTCCTCGTCGTCGACAACTGGCTCATCGTCCGCCAGGACTTCGAGCAGGTCGAGTCGACCGTCACCGATCTGGCCGCGCGCGGGCTGGGCTACGGCATCCACGTCGTCGCGGCCACCAACAAGTGGTCGGAGTTCCGGATGAACATCCGTGACCTGTTCGGGTCGCGGATGGAGTTGCGGCTCGGCGACCCGTACGAGTCCGAGTTCGACCGGAAGATGGCCGCGAACGTCCCCGAAGGGCGCCCAGGACGTGGCATCACCCGGGAGGGCCTGCACTTCCTCGCCGCGCTGCCCAGGATCGACGGCCGGTCCACGACCGAGGACCTCTCCGACGGGGTACAGAAACTGGTCGAGACGGTGGCCGGGTCCTGGCAGGGTCCCGCCGCCCCGAAGGTGCGGATGCTGCCCGCGTCGCTGCCGCCGGCCGCCCTGCCGAGCGCGCAGGAGACGGGCCGCCGCGTGCCGATCGGCATCGATGAGGACACCCTCGGTCCGGTGTTGCTCGACTTCGACGCGGATCCCCACTTCGTCGTGTTCGGGGACAACGAGAGCGGCAAGTCGAACCTGCTGAGGATCATCGCCGACTCGATCGTCGAGCGCTACTCGCCGCAGGAGGCGCGGCTCGTCTTCCTCGACTTCCGGCGGTCCCTCCTGGACGCCGCGGAGACCGAGCACCGCATCGGCTATGCGGCGTCGTCGACGGCCGCGACGCAGTTGATCAAGGATGTGCACGGCGCGCTGATCAGGAGGCTCCCGCCGGCGGACCTGACCCCCGACCAGCTGCGGAACCGCTCCTGGTGGACCGGCTCGGACCTGTTCATCGTCATCGACGACTACGAACTCGTCGCGACGCCGTCGGGCAACCCGCTTCAGCCGCTCGCCGACCTGATCCCCCAGGCCCGGGACATCGGTCTGCACGTCGTCCTCGGGCGCAATATGGGCGGTGCGGGCCGGGCGCTGTACGACCCGATCATCCAGCGGCTGAAGGACATGGCCTCACCCGCGCTTATCATGTCCGGCAACAAGGACGAAGGCGCGCTGTTCGACGTGCGGCCCAGTCCACTGCCGCCGGGCCGCGGCACCTTCGTCGAACGGCGGACCGGGCACCGGCTCATCCAGACCGCTCACCTGGAGCCGGAGAACTCCTGAGATCCCGCGCCGCGCCACGCCGAGAGAAAGGGAGTCACATGATCCCCTATGAGGGAGCCGTCGACGCGAGCAAGGGTATGGAAGGCGTTCGTAAGCAGCTCACCGAGGAGGCCGAGCGGTTCGCGGAGATGCGGGAGAAACTCGCCGAGACGCGCGGACGGGGTGAGGCCGCGGACGGCAAGGTGGTCGTCGAGGTCGCGCCGGGTGGCGCCCTGAAAAGCCTGCAGATCGACCCGCGGGCCATGAAGCTCGGTTCCGAAGCGCTCGCCGCGGCCGTCCTCGAGGCCGCCGGCCACGCGTTCAAGGACCTCACCGACCAGACCAACGAGCTGATGAAGCCGGCGTTCGGGGACCCCGCGAAGCTGGCCGAGCAGTGGGGCGCCGGGAGTCCGGACGGGCCCGGGTCCCCCAAGGAGGCCATGTCCAAGGCCATGGGTCTGTTCGAGGACATCTTCAAGCGCTATTCCTGACCCCCGGGGGCCGGGCGCTCGGTACGGTCAGGCGGCTCCGCCGCGTTGGCGGCGGGCGTCCTCCAGGCTCTGCTGGTAGAACGCGATGTCCCGATCCAGCCGGTCGCGCGTGAAGCGATCCGGGGCCGCGCGGCGGGTCTCGGCGCCCAGCGGTGTCCAGAACGCCTCGTCGGGGACCTCGTCGGCGCCCTCTGGCAGGTGCTTCGCGGCCTCGATCGCCGCGTCCCGGGCGAACTCCCAGTCGGCGACCACGGCGCGGTGGCGTTCCTCCGACGGGTCCTGGGCGTACGCGATGCCCTCCCGCAGTGCCCGCCGCGCGTAGACCGTGCTGAGCTGGATCCACTGACCGGCGTCGATCAGTTCGGAGGTGTCCGTGCCGAACCGCAGGCCCCTGCGTCGCGCCGCCTCCTCGGTGGAGTAGCGCACCCGGACCTCGATCGGTTCCGGCCGGTCCCGGCCCGCGTCGTGGCCCTGGAGGGCGTCATGGATCCGGCCGCCCCCATGGTCTTGACCGGCCTGGCCGGCGTCATCGCCCTGGCCGGCGTCGTCCGCGCCCTCGAGGCGAAGCGTCCAGGCGTCCTGGCCCTCGGTCAGGGTCGTCCGCGCCCGTACGTCGCCGGCCGAGCCGGACTCGGCCGCCGCGAGGTCGAAGTACAGGTACGCCTCGACCAGGGTCCTCGCGTATCGCAACGTCTCAGCCCACTCCTCGCTCGCGTGCCGTACCGGTGCCGGCCCCCTGCCGGGACAGATCCTCCCGGAGCTCGACCAGCCGCGCGTGGGTGAACCGGGCCGGGTCCTGGTCGCGGACGCGCCGCCCGGTCTCCGACCAGAACGCCCGCTCCGGCACCCGCTCGGCACCGGCGCCCATGAACTTGAGGATCTCCGCCACGGCGGCGGTCGCGATGGCCAGCGTCGCTCGCGCCTCCTCCGGGTCCTCCGTCGCCGCGGCCCCCTCCGCGGACAGGTCGGCCACCCAGAGCCATTGTCCCGCATCCACCAGCTGTGACGGCTCCGGACCGCCGAACGTCGGGAAGCCGACCGGCACGGTCTCCCGCTCGGGCAGGCCGAACAGGTACTCACGCGGCCGGCCGCAGCTCGCGCAGGTGCCGGCGTACCGGTTGGCCAGCTCGCCGCCGACGTCGACCAGCGCGTTGTCCCAGGCGGTGTCCACCGACCCGCAGTCCTCGCACGGGTGCAGGTCGAGGTAGAGGTGCGCCTCGTCCCGGGTCCGCGCTACCGCGAACGGCATGGTCCGTCCCCCTTTCCGGCCCGCCGCACGCCTGGCGTACGCCCGGGATCACGGCCCGCCACGATCGTGCCGTCACCCGTCGGGGCGGCGGCCCGCTCTCGCGGCGGAGTCACGCGCCGCCTCCCGGCGCGTGGCCCGGCGACACGCTGCCCTCGCCGGTCACCTCGCCCTGCCCGGGCTTCGGCCGGCCACCGGCCCCAGACGTCAGCGTGGCCGGCGCGGCCGCCTCCGGCGGGATCGGGATGCCCCGCGCGGTGAACTCGGCTCGTACCTTGTCGGCGAACGTGCCCTCACCACGTTGGTTGAACACCCTGTGCAGATCGATCCCCCGCTCGTCCGCCGTGACCGCTAGGGCCGGGTGCAACCTGCCGAACCCGTCGGCGAACCCTCCGTCGATCCAGGGTTCGTCGTCGCTGCGCAGCGTGCCGTCCGGCAAGGCGGTGTAGCGTCGCACGCCGTCCGGGCCACCGGGCACCTCGATCGAGACCGCTCTGTCGTCCATGCGGGCGTCGATGAGCGCTCGCCGCAGTGGCGCCGACGGCTCCGCCGGATCGAACTCGACCGGCTCCCAGCCGCCGGCCGCACGCCGCCCGGTCCCACGGCGGGCGCGCCGCCGTCCGGGATCTCGGGCGGCGGCGTCGTCTCCTGCCGTGCCCGGGCGTCCGCGAGCTCATGCCCGGCGACCGTCAGGTTGACGCCGCCGTGCGTCACCGCCTCGTGCATGAACTTGCCGTCCCGGCTGAAGGTGATCCGGTACTTGGCGGTGAAACCGCCGCTGTGCGCCTCGTTGGTGGTGGCGAACACGTTGTGCTCGAACCGGGCGCCGCCGCTGTCCGAGATGGACCTGGACGCCTGGGCGCCGGAGGACTGTTTGACCCCGAGCCCCAGCTCGCCGCTGACTCCGACGCTGCGGCTCGGCGGGAGCAGCTCGCTCCGCGACGCGGACGAGGACTCGGTGTACTCCCGCCGGTCGACCTGGCTGAGCTCGGCGCCGCCGACGTCGCGGATCCGCGGGTCCGACAGCTCCATCCGGACGACGGCCTCCACCTCGTGCCGGCCGACCTTGACGCGGATCGGGTAGCCGTCCTCGCCCATCATCTGCTCGACCCGGCCCTGCCGCTGCAGCGCCGACCATTCGTGCTCGAGTCGCCTGTCGACCTCCCACTCCGATCCCTTGCCGAGCAGGTCGACGAAGTTCTCCCGCATGGCCTGGTGTGGGCCTTCGGGCGCCACCCGCTCGACGGCGAAGTCGCTGCCGATCGTGAGCGGCCGGTGATCGGGCACGTGGTCGGCCGCCGAAGGGCCGGGCTCGGCGGCGTCCCGGACCATCCGCGCCGGCAGTGTGCGACCCACCGTGCCGTGCACCTCGACCGGGATGGGGGCCGGGCGTTCCCCGCTCGGCGGCTTCACCTGTCCCGGCTCCAAGGGGACGGTCTCGGCGGTGACGGTGATCTTGACCGCGTGCTCGAGCTGTGCCATGCCCGTCTTGTCGTCGAGCAGGCTGCGCTTCCCCGTCTCGTTCGTGGCCTTGGCGGCGTTCGCCGCTGGGCTGTCGGCGTCCGTCCACATCAGCCGCTTCACTCTGATGTTCTCGTGACCGACGGACGTGGTGACGGACCTGCTACGGCCGGTCCCGACCGAGCCGTTCACCGAGCCGCCGGCAGCAGTGCCGTGAGTCGCGTTGACGTCACCGCCGAGGGACTGGCTGAGGGACTTGGTCGCGCCGTGTCCCTTGTAGCCGTACGCCTGGAAGATCGGCACCTTCCCGGGGATCTTGTCGTACATGACCGGCCGGCCGTTCCATTCGGCCTTCACCCTGATGGTCACCATGTGGCTACGGCCGGTCTCGTCCACCACCCGCACGTCGTCCCTGGCTCCCCAGGGGTCGAACATGTTGTCGCTGGGGCCTTCCCAGCGTGCGCCCTCGTACATCTGGGACAGCGCCTGCCGCAGCGTCGGGTCCCGGTCCAGCGCGCCGGGCGAGTTCTTCTCGACCGCCTCCAGGACCGCGGTATGGATGGGCTTGTCGAGGCTGACGTGGTCGTACAGGCTCATGCCCACCCCCTTCTCGTACGCCTCGGGCACCGCTACCTCCACAGGCGGCATTTCCAGATCCGCGGCGTGGGTGGCCACCTCGTTCAGGCGGTGTTCCTCGGGCGTCCCGGTCAGATCGTGGCCGACTCCCGTCACCTTCTCCAGCACGTCGCCGAGGAACTCCGGCGTGTGCGACTGGGCCAACGGCGGCAGTTCCTCGCCGGAGTGGATGGCCGCCCGCAGGTCCTCGGCGTACCGGCCGACCACCTTGACGGCGAGGTTCGGACCGAGTTCGGAGGCACCGTTGCCGAGCCGCTCGACGAGGTCGGACATGCGATCCAGGGGGAGGTGGTACTCGTCGTTCAGATGCATCGCGAGCATGTCGTTCTCGCGCACGGCCAGCCGTGCCCCGACGTCACCCGACGACTCCCAGCTCTTGCCGGTGCGGTCGTCGGTAACGGTGATCTTCAGGTGTGCGCTCGCGTGGACTCCGACATCCTTGCCGACCTGGATGTCCAGCCGTTCCAGCCCGGAAGAGGAGTTCTTCGACTCTCCGGTCGTCGTGCTTCCGGACCGGGTGAGGTCCGCGCCGCCGTCCAGGCTCGATCCGTCGGCACCATGGTGGCCGCCGCCGGCCGAGCCGCTGACGTTCCCGCCCTTCGTGTGCGACGAGGAGGTCGACGTGCCCTCGACCGTCAGGTTGACGTCTCCGGTCACCGAGTCGTGCGCATCGGTGACCTTGGACGGCCCCATTTCGACCTCGGCCTTGATCGTGTAGCTGCGTGGCCGCGGCCCATGCGGGTCGACGACCACGCTGGTCTCGTATCCGCTCCCCAGCAACTTCTCCTTGGCGCCGCGGAGACTCGACGAGCTGAGGAACGCCTTGGCGCCCTCCGTCGCCAGCACTCGGGGGGGCGCCTTCTCGCCGAGGTCTTTGAGCACCGGGCCGGCGTCGATCTGCTCCCAGTACGCGTCCTTCGCCAGCTTCTTCGGCGTCGGCTGCGTGCCCTCCGGGGACTGGAGACGTTCCACCTCGGCCGGCCGGGCCTGGGCATCCGGCAGGATCTCGCTCGGCCACCTGACCGCGGCCGTACCGTCCGCGGTGAACCGGCCGACCAGCTTTTGGTGGCGGTCCCGGATCTCCACGACGGCCTCGTGCTTCCCCTCGAAGAGGCGCACCTGCTTGAGCTCCTTGAGCCCGACGTGGTTGACGAAGGCCGTGTCCGACCGGCCTTCGGAGTGGCCGCGGTTCACTCCGCCACTACCGCCGAGATTCGCGTCGAAGCCGGCCTTGTGGTCGCCGAAGTTCTTCCAGGCGCCGGAGACGCCACCGCCGCCGGACAAGGACACCGAGTCGTTGACGCCGGTGCTGGACGACTGAGAGTCGATGTTCAGCCCGACGAGGTTCCTCGACCCGTCCGGGCCGAGATCGGTGAACTCGTCGAAGCGCTGTTCCAGCCGTACCGTGAGGGAGTGCCCGTTGGGCAGCTCGAAGCCCATGCCCTCCTGGCAGAGCTGGTCGTAATGAGGATCGAAGAACCGCTCCGGGAAGTCCTCCAGTCTCCGCAGGTTCGCGAGTTCGTGCAGGAACTCCAGCCGATCGGGATGGTTCGGCGCGATCGGCATCTCGTTGCCGTCCAGCTTCGGGACGAGTTTTAGATCCCGCATCATCGGCATCGCCTTGGTCACGGCTTCGCCGATGCCCGTGATGTCCCGGACCAGCGCGAACCCGGCCCCGCGCAGCTGGCCGGGGCCGTCGCCGATGTGCACCGGGATGCCCTTGCGCTCCGACGGCGCGACCGGGCCGTGGTCCTCCGGCGTCGCCACCGAACCGTCGGGGTTGCGGACGATCGCACCCGACTGGTCCACCTTGACCGCCGCCACGTCGACGGGCATGCCGGCCTCGGCGGCATCCTTCGCGGACAGCCGGATCAATCCGCCGAGGTCCCCAGAAACGGTTCCCAGCGGCCGGTTGTCCGACAGCGAATAGAGGTGGGCCTTGACCACCACTCCGCCCGGCTGGATGAGCTCGGCCTGGGTCCGCCCCACGAAGCGCTCGACGAACACCGCCACCGACGTGCCGCCGACGTTCACCGACTCGGAGTGCGTGACGCCACGGCTGCCGTTCAGCTTCCCGCTGATGCCGACGTTGACCTCGTGCGGTCCGGGCATCAGGTCCTTGGCGCCGCCCCACAGCTTGTCGATGGGGAGCGGGATCGAGCCGCCGACCTGCTTGGACACGTTGAACGACTGGTTTCCGGACGTGCCCGAGAGGCCGACGTCGACCTTCTCTATCCAGTCCACCTTGCTGGAGTGCATGGCGACGAACTTGCCCAGGTCGAGTTCGGCCTCGAACCGTACGGCCAGGTCCGTGCCGGGGATGGCCCGACGCTCGCCGTTCGGCTTGTTGACCATCTGCCCCAGATGTTCCTTGGCCTCCTGAGTCAGGATGTTCCGCAGCTGGTCCCTGGTGACAGGGTCGACCTCGCCCTTCTCCTGGGTGATGGCCGCGACGACGTCGTCGTGCCATTTCTCGAGGCCGCTCAGCTCGGCCACGTGGTGGTGGGGCATCTTCCCGGTGCCCTCGCCTGCGGGGAGTTGCACGCTCTCCGGCAGGTCCCGTCCGGTGAAGCTGTTGGACAGCAGCACCTGCATGGTCGGGGAGTCCTCCCGGGTGCCCTCGGTGACATGCGTGACCGGTGTCTCCGGAACGTCATGCCCGGGAATCACCGACACCTTGTAGGTGACGCGGCCGTCCAGCACCCGCACCTCACCGTTCCGGATGTCGACGACCGCTCCGGGCTGCCCGTGCTGGAGGCCGTTTCCGCTGACCGACCGGCCCCGGCCGACGTCGACCTCGACGCCGGGACCGAAGTTCTTCAGCACCGCCTTGGCGCCGTCCAGGATCGGGTGGACGCCATCGGGGATCAGCATGGCCAGCTTCGACGAGTCGACCGAGACCGCCGTGGTCTGGGTGTGCGCGGCGGTCGCTCCGTGCCCGTGGCCGCCCTCCGCGAATCCTCCGCTCATCGACTCGGCGGGGTCCATCTCCGGCTTGACCTCGACCAGGTCGGTCACCTCGGCCTGGATCCGCACGAACGCGCCGGACTCGTCCAGGGGCACCAGCACGCCGCTTTCGGACAGGAGGTCGTGGGTGCTCCCGCGCAGGGTCTTCTCCAGCGCGTCGGGAGCGAACCTGCTGGTGGAACCGGCCGCTTCGACGCACTTGTTCGTCGTCTCGGTGAGCCCGTTCAGGTGGGCCAGCGGACCCATGATCTCGCCGCCGGCCAGGGCGGCGTCCGGCGGCATGGTCTTGTCCATCGCATGGCCGTACGACGCCATTTCCTCCGCGCCCCTCTTGACGAGGATGGCGGCGGCGGCCGCGGTGGTCTTGGCGGTGGCGGGGTCCGGATGCTCCGTGAGCTGGTTCAGGCAGCGCTGCGCCGCGTCGTAGGAGATGTCGGCCTGCCGCGCCTCCTTCAGCGCCTTGTCGTACCCGTCGGCGATCTCCGTATGGCGCACCTGCCGGTCCAGCGCCGCCCGGCCGTCGGCGACCGCGTCGGTGGCGCGGGTGGCCGCGGCGTGGTCACGCTCGCCCGCGGCCTTGGTGACGCTGTCGAAGGCGGCCTGCACGTCCTTGCCGGCCTCGTCGGCCAGCTTCCGGTGCTCGGCCACCCGGTCTTCCAGCGCCGTGATGTCGTTCCGCAGCGATTCACGGACCTTGCCGACCTGGTCGGTCAGCTCGGCGACCCTGGCGGCCTCCGGCGTCGTCGAAGTGGCCGGCCGCTCGGCCGGCCGGATGCCGTCGGCTCCGCTGACCCACGGCGGTGACGGAGGAGTACGGCCCTTCGCGTGCATGTCACGCGCCAGGTCGTTGATCTCCCGTACGTAGTGCGCTTGCTCCACCGGGTCGGTGGTGTGCAGGTACTTGTCCGCGAGGTATCGGTGCTGGTTGTAGCCCGACGCCGACCGGTCCCCGTGCCGTCCGGGACCGACCGCTTCCAGGCAGCGGCGGATGATGCCGTGGCCGGCCCTCGCTTCGGCGGCCGAGACCCGCTGCAGCGTGTCGGTCATCTGGTGCAGCACCGTCCGCGGCAGCTCGTCCGCGGCCTCGGCGACCCGCTCGGGCGACAGGTGGGCGGCCTGCGCCGCCTCTTTCGACATCATCCACGGCGCGCACGTCATCTCGTGCGTCCGGCCGTCCGCGCCGACCCGCGTCCGCGCCGCCGCTCCGTCCGTATCGCCGACGCTCACGTGGAAGTCGTGCACCGCTCCCGACTCGGTCCGCACCCGCAGCGTCGCCGTGTCCGGATTCCACTCCAAGCCGGTCACTCCACGGCCCAGATGTGCCGGCCGCAGTTCCGCGATCGCCGACCCGACCTCGTCGATGCTCAGGGGCTGTAGGTGTGCCGGCCGGTCCGGCGCGGGCACCGTGCTCCCCGCCGCGTCCGGTGCCGAATGGACGCCGCCGGGGGTACTCCCCGGCCCGGTACGCGGCGCCTGCGACGCGCCCGGATCGGGCGTGACCGGAGTGGACAGAGCGGAGGCCAGTTCGTCCGCTTGGTGGACGAGCTCCTGGGCCGCCGGCTCGTGCATGCCCGGCCGCATCACCGGGCTCGGTTCGGGCCTGGTCTCACTCACGGGCCAGTTCGCGGCCAGGTCCGCCCGCTCCGGGTGGGCCGCCAGGGTCTGGTGAGCCAGCTCGGTGGCGACCGGACGCGTCTCCGGGGAGTTCTCGGCGAGCCGGTGCAGGGCGTCCAGCCCGCCCTCGAGCGGATGCCCACCGGTCGACCGGGCGAGCTCGGCGCCCAGCCACCTGGCCGCCTCCGCACACAGGCGTTCGTTCGTGACGCCCTCGGCCGCCCGCGCCGCGAGCCGGTCCTGCGCCTCGCGAAGGCGTTCGTACGGCAGGTGGACCGACCGGCCGTCGGCGCCGGTCACCCGCACACCGCCGTCCCGCAGCGGCATGCCGTCCGGCACGACCGCCCGCCGCGCCTCGTCCATCGCGTTCCGTGCCATGCCGGCCGGGTCGGACGTCGCGTGGGGCGTCCGCCCCGTGGGGGCCGTGGGGTCGTCCGGCCTGGTGCCGGTGGACCCTTCTTCGGGTTTTGTGCCGTGGCCGTTTCCGCCCGGCTTCGGGCTTTCTCCCGTTCCTGGGCCGGTCTCGTGCTGCCGGGGGGCGTTGCCGGTGGTTCCGTCGGGATGGCCGGGGTTGGTGCCGGGCCGGTTTCCGGTCCGGCCGTCGCCGTTCAACGCCTCGGCGATGCTCGGGCGTGCCGACTCACCGGGGCGGACGCCGGGGGGCCCGGCCTCAGGCGGTCGTCCCGGGAGCGCGGCCGGGCCGAGCTGGCCCGGCGGCGTCTGCCCGCGGTCGGGACCACCGGTGCCGCCGACGTCACCGCCGCTGATCGGCCTGCCCTGCCCGCCCGTGAGCGGTGAGTCGAGCGAGTGGCCCGTCCCGCCGCCACCGGAGGATTCCTGCCTGCCGACAGACGCGAGGTCGGTGCCATGCGTACCGCCGGTGCCACCACTGGTGGGGCGTTCGGGGAGGGTGGTGATGTTGTGGACGGGCCCGCTGACGTTGGTGGGGTTGGGGTTGTCGTGGGCTTCGCCCTTGATGTCGTAACCGACGCCGGTGTCGGATTTGTGGGGGTAGGTGGGGCGGTCGTTGGGGATGCCGCTGTCGGAAACCGGAGGCACGGGCACCTGGCCGTCATCGCCACCGTTACGGAACCGGCCTGCCGTGTACTGGCCGGCCTCCTTGGCGGCCCCGAACCCGGCCATGCCGAACCCGAACGCCGCGGCCTGACCCACGTTCATGTGATCACGGTCGAAGACCGCCTGACCGGCCAGGTTCCCCGCCGTACCCGTGGTGCCCGCGAACCCGAACCGGGCACCGACCCCCTTCATCCCCGGCGCGCCCATCCAATCGGCCAGCTTCGTCGCCACCGGATTACCCCGCCCGGCCAACGCTGGCACCGCACGCCCCGCGGCCCCCATCACTCCACCGGCGATCGCACCCATCCCGACGGACTTGCCGAACTCTCCCCAGTTCCAGCCCTTCTGCACGCCCTCATGAATCCGCGCGTACTGCCCAGCGCTGTCCATTCCAGCCCCGAACCAGGCACCCACCGCCGCCGCGCTCAAAATCTGATGCTGGCCCGCCCACACCGCGATCCGCTGAAGGAACGCCTTCAACGCGAAACCCTCAGCCTCCGACGCACCGATCGCGGCGGCTTCAGAGGCGCCGGCGGTGATGAACGACCACGCGAACCCGATCGCCATCGTGATCACAATGAACGCGCACGAAAGCTCGAACTGCAACCGCGCCGCCCGCTTCTGGGCCTGCAGTCCCTCCACCGAGGAGGCCAGCCCCCGCAACACCTGCTCCAGGAACCGCAGCCCCCCGGCCTCACCGCCACCGGACAGGGCCTGGGCGAACGTCTTGAACTTGTCCGTGGCCTCACCCGCGTTCGCGTTCACCACCACACCGGCGTGAGCGTCCAACTCCCCCGCCGCCGTACCGAAGGCGTCCGCACATGTGGTCAGCGCCGACTGGATGCGGCCCAGACCATCCATGCTTCCGTCTGGCCACTGACACCCACCGACCAGCATCTCCAGGAAGAACAAGCCCTTCTGCACGATCTCCGGCAGCGTGTCGAACTCCCCCACCGGCTGATCGAAATTCCCCTCCGGCAACCGATACGGATCCTTGGCCGCCACCGCGTCCTGATCCGCACCCTGCGGCACGTCGCCCCCGACCGTGGACGCCGACTCGGCCACCTTGTACTGGTGACCGGCCACCACCAACATCCCACCCGTCGCCCGCACCAGATTCACCGCATCCGCGAGCGCCGCCAAACACCCATCCCGCGCCGTACCAAACCCAGCCGAACCCTCAGATCCATTCAGGAACGCCTGACCGATGTCATCGTTCCCCCAAGCCGCCCCCGCCCCCGACAACTCACCCACCAGCGTGTCCACCGCCGTGGCCAACGTGTCAGACAACCCCGAAAAACCCCGACCCGACTTCCCCCACGACGCGAAATCAATATCGAGATCAGTACTCACCACTCACCCCCGTCAAACGTCGCCCGCACCGGGCCGACTCGGCCGAGGGTCGGCCGATCGCCCGTGTCGTTCGACCGTCCAGTGGCGATGGACTTCTAGAACGGGTCACGCCGGGTCATGCATTCGGTCGGACGTTTACCGCGTGGTCGGCGCGGGTATGCGGTCGTTCACCAATGGCCGCCCTGCGCTATCACCACCTCGGCCGGATCCTGTGTCCGCCAAACAGCCGGTGGGACCGGGCCCGATCCCCGTGCGTGCTCACTCGACTCCTCGCGGATTATGTCCACGAGGTTAACTGCGTTTCGGGCAAGTAAACCATTGCCGAATTTGCGAGGCAATGGGTAAGTCACAGGTGAATCGATCAAGTAACAACGAATGTGACGGAACGGTTACGGTGCGGCACGGGCTTTTCACCAGGGCCGGTTCGACCTCGTCCCCACCGGCCGTGAACCGCCCGCATGAACGACGTGACGCCCGCGCACGGTCGCGGAACGGCGATGATCTCGCGGAGGGGAAACGCCCTGTCAGGTCGAGTCGTCGTCGGGCGGGAGCTTCGCGCGGCCCGGTCGCCAGCCTCGGCGCACGCCGAGCGGCACGACGACCCCCGCGAACGCGACCAGCAGCGCACCGCCGATGGCGCAGACCGCGATCAGCGCACCGACATCACGGGTCCGGTGATCGACCGGCGGTGGACCGCCGATGTCGATCGGCTGGGCGCCCACGCGAGGTGACGTGGAGGGGCCGCCCGTGTCGCTGATGAGCGCGGTCACCGCCTCACGCGGATTGACCATCCCGCCGCCGCTGCCGGCCCCGACGCTGCCATCGGCGGTGGCGACGATGCGCCTGAGGAGCTCCGGCGCGGTCAGGTTCGGCTTTTCGGACTTGACCAGAGCCGCGACGCCAGTGACGTACGGCGCGGAGTAACTCGTGCCCCGAAGATCGCCGACGTAGCCGTCGCCCTCCGTGCTGATGATGCTGTCGCCGGGCGCGGACACGTCCACCTTCGAGGTGGTGTTGGAGAAGTCGGACAACGGACCGTCGGGTCCGATGGCTCCGACGGAGAGCACGCCGGGGTACGACGCGGGGTAGGCCTGCTGCTCGCTCGCCTTCTTGGTCGGGTCGGTGTTCCCCGCCGAGGCCACGATCAGGACGCCCTTCTTCCGCGCTTTCTCGACCGCCTGCCGGAGGAGGGGGTAGTCGGTGTTGGTGGCGGAGACGTTGATGATGTCCGCCCCTTCGTCCACGGCCCGCATGATGCCCTTGGCGAGCAGCGTGCCGTCGTCGTTCGACGCCTCTTGGTTCTGAATCTTGACCGAGATCAGGTGGACGTCGGGGGCGACTCCCACGAACGGCATCGACCTGCTGTTGCGCTCGTCCTGGGCCGCGATGATGCCTGCGACCGCCGTACCGTGGCCGTAGCAGTCGGTGTTGTGGGTGTGGGTGAGGTCGATGCTCTTCACGACCCGGCCGGCCAACTGCGGGTGCGTCTGATCGATACCGCTGTCGACGACGGCGACCGTGACGCCCTTCCCCCGGGTGATGTTCCAGACGTTGGTGAAGTCGAGCCTCGACTGCGCCCACGGCACCTGCTGAACGCGCGACGCCGGGAAGGACTGCGGGGTGGGACAGGGAGGGACGGGCGTCGCCGTCTTGATCTTGGTCTTGGTGACCGTCGGGGCGGGGGTGGGCTTGGTGGCCGACTTTGTCGGAGACTTTGGATGGGCGGATGGCGACGGTTTGGCCCGGCCGGGAAGCGCGAGGGCCGCCGGTGCGCACACGCTCGCCGAGAGCGCCAGCGAGCCCGCGACGGCAAGCCCCGCCAGTCGTACCGCCCGCATGCCTCGCCTCCCCCGGGAACGCACCGACCAGAGTCGCACTTTAGACGATCGACGCGACGACAGGTTCCGATCGCGGTCATTCCGGGCAGACGGCCCGTTAGCATCAGTCCTCGTGGCCCATCACGACCACTCCGAGACCGCACCGCGCCGGAGGCCGACGGTGCTACTCAGCGTGGTCGGCGTCGCCGCGGTCGCGATCGCGCTGGCCAGTGCCTTCGGCGGCCTGGGCGCCCGGCCGAGCGGGCCCGCCACCGTGTCCCCGGGCGCGACGGTGGATCAGGGACTCTTCAAGGTGCAGGTCCTCGACGCCCGCGCGGGCCGGTTCAAGTTCGGGGCTTTCGGCAAGGCCGACAACAAACTGGTCGTACGGACGCGCGTGACCAACACCGGGAACCGCTCGTGGGGCGTGGGCTCGTTCCTGAGCGGAGTCGTCGCCGAGCCCAAGCCCGGCAAGTACGTGCAGCCGGACCTGATGCAGTCGAACGGCGACCTCCTCGGCGGCACGACCACCGAGATCCACCCGCGGCTCCCGGTGGTCGTCCAGCTGGTGTGGCCGCTCCCGGACACGACGACGCCGCAGTCCGTCACCCTCGCGCTGCGCGCGTGGCAGTACGGCCAGGCGTTCAGCACGAACGAGATCGCCTGGAGCGTCACGAGCACCTCTCCCGTCACCGCGACGGTGACCCTTCCGGTGCGGCCGGGGGCGACCTCATGAAGACCTTGGTCAGGGCCGCCTCCTGGCTCGTCGCCGTGGCGCTCATGGCCGCCGCCATGTGGCTGCACGGGGACAAGCCGCGCCAGGACGCCAAGATGCTCGACCCGATAGCGAGCCGGGGCCGCATCGGCGCCGTGGTCAGCAACCGCGTCTTCAGCGTCCAGGTCGACCGGGTCGACGTGGCGACCGCGATCGTCAAGGACAGCATCGTCAAGCGGACGGCCGTCCCCAGCCCCGGCCTCTTCGTCATCGTCTACCTGCGGATCAAGAGCAACCAGAAGCCGTTCACGCCCGGGCACGTCCGGCTGACCACACCCGGTGGCCTGTCGTACGACGAGAGCGGCCGCCCGGACATCTCCGGTCGTTCCGGCAGCTACGAGCCGATGTTCTGGAGTCCCGCGTCGTACGTCTTCGAGATCCCGAAGGACCGGCTGGCCGGGGCGCGGTTCATCGTCGGGGACTCCAACCTGCTCAACCAGTTGAGCGCCGAGGCCGACGTGGACCTGGGCATCGACGCCCGAAAGGCGGCGGATCTGATCGGCCGTGCTCCCCGCGACTACGTCTTGAAGACGACATGACGTTCGACCCATACGATCAGCGATCGGCGCGCTCGCGGGCACCCCGCGACCCGTACGAGCACACGACCCGGGACCCGTACGAGTTCACGGTCCGGGATTCGTACGAGCACACGACCCGGGATCCGCGCGCGCCCGTGGCGCGGGATCCGCTCGAGGACACGGTGCCCGACGCGCTGCAGCCCCTGGACTCCGGAGCCCACCCGTCCGAACCGGCGGTGATGTCACGGGCGGAGGGTGGACGGCGCGGCCGGCGCCTGATCGAGGCCGCCGTGCTGCTCGTCCTGGCGCCCGGCCTGCTCACCGTCCAATGGATCGACGACGGCCACCAGGCCGCGAACATACAGCCGGCGGAGCGCGACACGACCGTACGCCTCGGCCAGACCGGAGTGCTCGGCCACGCCCAGTGGAGAATGCTCGGCCGGGACACGACCACGCCCCCGAGGGACTCGACGACACCGGCCGGTGCCGTGCACATCAAACTGATCCTGCAGGTGCGGCCACTCGACGCCCAGGGGGTCAAGAACGTCCAGGCGACCGGCTACCGGCTGCGGGACGGCGCCGGGCACGAGTGGACGGGGGGCCCGCTCGGACCAGACCCGGTCGCGGGGCGTACCGCCCAGATCGCGGTCACCTCCGACGTACCGGCCGCCCTGGTCAACTCCGTGCTACTGGCGATATCGCAGAAGTCGACGACGAAGGCGGGCCAGTCGCTGAACGGTCTCGTTTTCGCGCATTGACGCGGGCCACCACCAGGTCGAACGCCGCCGCCATCAGGCACACGCGCAGCGCCTGATGGACGAAGTCGACACCGAAGTCGACGAGGGACAGGCGCGCCTCCCACCAGGCGACCGGATGCGGGCCGAGCAGGTCGTAGACACCCCGCTTCCCCAGATCCGCGACGACCTCCAGACCCATGAACAGGGCGCAGAAAACGCCGAACGGGAGTATTCCCGCGCGGATGACCATACGGACCCCGTACACCGTCGGAAGCCACTTGTCGCGCAACTCCCGGGTGAAAACCTCGAGCGGCGTACGCGGCCGGTCCATGCCGCTGGCCGCGATGATCCGCCGGGCCAGCCGGCCGCTGCCGAGCGCGGCCTCCTCGGTGGCGTCGACACCGAGGATCACTCCCGCGATCACCAGCCATACGAGCGAACCGAGCACCGCCTCCTTGAGGGACGGCCACAGCGCACTCACCCAGCCGAAGAGGGGGCCGGTGAGGTCGGCGAGCCATCCCCACGCGACCCGCCCCTGCAGCCAGTTGGTGCCGGCGTTCCGGGCCTGGTTGACGGTGAAGAGGCCGAACAGCGTCCAGTTGACCTCACAGAAGGCGATCAACACCCCGCCCGCTCGCGCCCACCGCGGTTCCACCACGCGCTCGGCGACGAATTTGGCGATGAGGAAAGCGACGGTCAGTGCGATCGCGATGTACAGGTGATCCTGGAGAGCGCCGATCGACTTCAAGGCGTCCATCTGGCCGCCGAGGCCCTGCTCTCCGAATCCGCGGCCGGTGACGCTCTGCGCGTAGTCCCGTGCGTCGTCGACGTACCAGTTCCAGGCCAGGTAGAAGATCATGAAGGGCAGCAACGCGCGCGCCAGCGCGTCGAGGATGGTCTCCTCGTCCTGCACCGCCCATGAGGTGAGGGACTCGTCGAGTTCGTGCTGTCGGACCGCGGGCAGGCCGTCCTTGACACTGTGGACCATGAGCACCGTCACCGACAGGGCGGCCAGCACGGTGAAGCTCATCACAAAAACCGGCACGACGGCGTTGTGCAGCCCGAACCGATAACCGCTGTAGAACAGCGCGTACCGGAGCGCCTGACCGACCGTGTACCAGAGCGCCAGCGGCAGCACGAACCGGCCGGCCAGCCGGAGCGTGGCCCACGGCAGGATCACCGGGGACGTGGCGAGGACCGAGCGGCCCACCGGCCCGCGGTTCGGCGATGGAAGGGCTTGCGATTCCGGGTTCACAGCGGATCCAGGGGGACGTTGACGATGGTCTCGGGGGCGTTCATGGTGGTCTCAGCGTCACGACCGGCCCGGCCGCACGCGATGCGGGAGGAAGGCGACTAGCTTATGCTCAGCGGGGACAAAGCGGACAAGGGGAACCGATCGCGCGACTGACGAGTCTGTTCTAAGCGTCAAGCGTTTCGACATTATCGGAGGGGCATGAGTAGCGGAGCTTCGCGTGTCGCTCGAAGAGCTGCTGGAGAATTACCTCCGGCAGGTCGAGCGACCGAAGGAGATGCGCCGCGCGCTCGACGAGGTCAGCCCGACGGCGACCCGCCGCGACGGCCTGGTGACGGTCGCCGTCGGCCCCAGACGGCGACCGCAGGACATCCACTTCGACCCGAAGGTCTCTCACAAGCCGATGCCCAGCGAGCCGCCCCCTTCGATGATGACGAAGAACCATCAGCAGGCCGAGCACTCCCGGACTATTTCACGATCACGCGAGCACTGTGCGGGTGTAGTGGAGTGGCGAATGACAATCTGAGGCGCATTTTCCTCGGGAATGGACCGCGATTCTCGACGCGTCCGCCCGAGATTTACGAGGTCGACCGGCAACGAGCGCCCCTGGCGTGTGGGCTCGTGCGGGCGATGTTGACGGGGGTGAGTGGTGAGTACTGATCTCGATATTGATTTCGCGTCGTGGGGGAAGTCGGGTCGGGGTTTTTCGGGGTTGTCCGACACGTTGGCCACGGCGGTGGACACGCTGGTGGGTGAGTTGTCGGGGGCGGGGGCGGCTTGGGGGAACGATGACATCGGTCAGGCGTTCCTGAATGGGAGTGAGGGTTCGGCGGGGTTTGGTACGGCGCGGGACGGGTGTTTGGCGGCGCTTGCTGATGCGGTGAATCTGGTGCGGGCGACCGGGGGGATGTTGACGGTTGCCGGTCACCAGTACAAGTTGGCCGAGTCGGCGTCCACGGTCGGGGGTGACGTGCCGCAGGGTGCGGATCAGGACGCGGTGGCGGCCAAGGATCCGTATCGGTTGCCGGAGGGGAATTTCGATCAGCCGGTGGGGGAGTTCGACACGCTGCCGGAGATCGTGCAGAAGGGCTTGTTCTTCCTGGAGATGCTGGTCGGTGGGTGTCAGTGGCCGGACGGGAGCATGGATGGTCTGGGCCGGATCCAGTCGGCGCTGACCACGTGCGCGGACGCGTTCAGCCGGGGCGCGTCCGAACTGGATGATCATGCGGGTGTGGTCGTCAGCGCCAACGCGGGTGACGCCACCGACAAGTTCAAGACGTTCGCCCAGGCCCTGTCCGGTGGGGGTGAGGCTGGGGGGCTGCGGTTCCTGGAACAGTCTCTGCGGGATCTGGCGTCGTGGGTGGGGAGTTTGCAGGCGCAGAAGCGGGCGGCGCGGTTGCAGTTCGAGCTTTCGTGCGCGTTCGTAGTGATCACGATGGCGATCGGGTTCGCGTGGTCGTTCATCACCGCCGGTGCTTCGGAGGCCGCCGCGATCGGTGCGTCGGAGGCTGAGGGTTTCGCGTTGAAGACGTTCCTTCAGCGGGTGGCGTTGTGGATGGGCCGCCATCAGATCATGACGGCTGCCGGGGTCGGTGCCTGGTTCGGTGGGGGGATGGACGCGGCGGGGCAGTACGCGCGGATTCATGAGGGTGTTCAGAAGGGCTGGAACTGGGGAGAGTTCGGCAAGTCGGTCGGGATGGGCGCGGTCGCCGGTGGGGTGATGGGTGCCGCGGGGCGTGTGGTGGCCCGGCAGGGCAACCCGTTGACCACCAAGTTGGCCGACTGGATGGGCGCGCCGGGGATGAAGGGGGTCGGTGCCCGGTTCGGCTTCGCGGGCACCACCGGGACCGCGGGGAACCTGGCCGGTCAGGCGATCTTCGACCGCGACCACATGAACGTCGGCCAGGCCGCGGCGTTCGGGTTCGGCATGGCCGGACTCGGGGGTGCTAAAGAGGCCGGTCAGTACGCAGCCGGGCGGTTCCGCAACGGCGGCGCTACGCCCACCGGCGGTGGTGATGACGGGGGCCCACCGCCCCCACCGTCTGGCGGGTCATCACAGGGCAAACCATCGCACGGCGATGATGGGCCACCCCCGCCACCTCCGTCGTCGGGGGGATCATCACACGGCGGGTCGTCGCACGGCGATGACGGGCCACCCCCACCACCGCCGGGTGGAGGCGGGGGCCACGTTCTGACGTCCGACGGCACGCATGGCACCGACCTCGCGTCTGCCGGGCAGGCCGGAATCCCCCACAGGCGGCGGGACGGGCAACCTGTCCGAGTCGCCGTCCACAGGCGGGCAGGGTAGGCCGGTCCTCGGCGGCCAGGAGGGGTACACCGGCGGTTCCGACCGCGGGCCGGCCACGCCGGGCCAGCCCGGCCCGGCCGCGTTCCCGGTACGACCGCCGGAGACCGGACCCCCTGGCAGCTCGGCGCGGCCGAGCATCGCCGAGATGTTGAACGGTGACGGCCGGACCGGACGACAGCCTGGCGCGACCCCCGGCCGTCCCGAAGGAACGACCGGCAGCGGCCCCCGGCCGAGCGAGACCGGCCCAGGAGCCGGAGAGGGCCAGAGGCCGGGCGGAAGCGGCAGCGGCACGAGACCCGGTGAGGGGCCCACCGGCGGCCGGCCCCAGCCCGCCGAGTCCGGCCCCCCGTCCACCGCGACTCCCACCGACCGGGCGAAACCCGCCCCTTACGCCACCGACGACCGCCCTGCCGGTCAGACCCCGGGACAGCCTCGCCCGGGCGAGCCCGTTACACCACGCGGCGAGCCGACCCCGCCGGCGAACACCGCTTCACGCCCCGAGGTCCGCGAAACGGGCGTCGTCGGCGTGCCGACGGACCCCCGCGCATCGGGTGCCGCTCCCCCTCCAGGACATGGTGCGGCCGACGGCGGCCGGGCCGAGGCCGTCGGCGGCTCCCCCAGAATCGATGCATTCGGTGACCAGTCGCCGGAAGGACGGTCCCCGCAGGGTCATTCACCGCTTACACCAGAGTCTCTGCAGAAAAGCTTCGAGTCGGGGCCGGTGCATGAACTGAAACTCGGTGGCGGCAACGAAGCAGTATCGGTCAAGCTCCTCACCTGCGCGGACGGCCGGCAGGTCGTCGAAAAGGTGGTCCGTACACCGGAAGACCTGCATGGCGAGCTGCTCACGTCCATGCTCGGACAGAAGATCGGCGCGCCGGTGCCACGGGCGATCACCGACGGCAATCGCACGATCTACATGGATTACGCGGACGGCAAGCCGATCCGAGAGGTGCACCAGGACTACGAGTACCGCACGGATCTGCCGTACTGGAACAGCCCGGAGGGCCGCCGGCTCGGGCTCTTGGACCTGATCGTCGGGAACGGCGACCGGAGAGACAACTTCCTGATCGGTCCTGACGGCAACGTCATTGGGATCGATCACGCATTGGCCTTCTTCGACACGATGGGCGCCAATCCTCTCGATAACCCCTTCGTCCAGAAGTTCGCCGAACCCAACGGGCTGGGCGGCTACCGGATGATCGATAGTCCGCTCACCCATTCCGACGTCGCCTACCTGCGCCAGGCGCTCGAAAGTCTGCGCCCGGAGTTCGAAAGACTCGGACGACTGGACGACTGGTACGACCAGGCGATGGGCCGGGTGAACGAGCTCGGACAACATGCCACGGGGACCGACCCGCTCTATGGCGACTTGGGAGATCACCCCTCACAGCCGCATGACGGCACCGGCGGCCGACCCGAGGAGCCCGGGGGACGCGCCCCGGAACCCGACCGGCCGGCCACGGGCTCCGCGCACGATGGCGAGAACGCCCCGCCCTCGGAGCCTGCCACCCGATCCGTCCCGGAGCACGCGACTCCCGACCCGACCCGTCTCGCGGAACACGAGCCCGGCGACGCCTCGGCGCCCATCACGTCCGAGGTCCACACGCCGACGGCGGGCAAGTCGATCAACGACTTCCTCAATCCGCCGGACCACGGGCAGCGGGCCGAGGACGTCCCTCCCGCCGAGGGCGCACACGACCGGTCCGGCCCGCCCCCGGAGACGCCACGCGGTGAGAATCCCGCCGAGGCGCCACCGAGCGGAGAGAATCGAGCAGGGACCATCGCCGAGCCGCATCGGTCCGCTTCCCTCACGGACGGGGCGCGAGACACGCCCCCTTCGGATTCCCCTGGGCGCAGGGCCGAGCCGACGGTTCTGGATGGCACGCCGTCCGTTGACCACGGCCCCGCAGCGGACCACGCTCCGTCAGCCCGGTCGCTGGCCGACAGCGTCGCATCGGGCGTTCGCCACGAGGAGCCGCTGATCGTCGGCAGACCGGGTTACGTGGACCGGGTGACATTCAACGATGGCACCACTGCGGTCCGTAAACAGTTCCGGTTCCCGCGCGAGGCGGATGCCGAGACGCTCGCCTCCCGAGTCGGTGAGGCCCTCGGGGTACGCGTACCGAGAGTGCACCAGGACGGGCTCACCGTCTACATGGACGAGGTCGGCGGCCGGAACTCCCGTGGGGTCGTCGGTGAGGAGCACCAGCCGGCGTGGGCGGACAGCCCCGAGGGCCGGATGCTCGGTGTTTTCGACGTGCTCGTCCAGAACCCGGACCGCACCCCCAACTGGCACGTGGATGAGAACGACCACATCTACGCCATTGACCACAGCGATTCGTTCGGAGGGCTGCTTCCGGGCCCCAAGCTCAATCCGTTCGCTGCGCACTATCTGAAGGAAGACCGTCCGGCCCGACCCGAATTCGCCGACGAGAACCCCCTGTCATCCCACGACATCCACGACGTACGGCAGCGGTTGCAGGACGTCAAGCCCGAGTTCGACCGCCTCCGCCGCACCGATTGGTACGACGGCATGATGGAGCGGCTCGACGAGCTCGGCCGGCATACCACCGGCACCGAGCCCTATCTCGTCCCGGATCCCAGCCCGCGAGAGCCTCTCCCCCGGCGTCACACGAACGCCGCCTCCTCGGAGCCCGAAGCGCCGGCAGGAGCGGAGGACGCGGCACCGCCATCGACGGACCCGGTCGACGGTGCGCCGCATGGGAACCCACCGCACGAGCCGCCTCCCGGGCACCTGGCCAGCGAGCACCTGTCCGGTGGACACGAGCCCGCCGGCAGAGGCCCGGCCGGCCATCCGTCCGAGGGCGGCCCTACCGGTCACGAGCCGCCATCCGCCGGCACGCCCCCGGCGGGGCATCAGGATGCCGCTGGGCGAGAGCCCACAGGGCATGATCAGCCCACGACGAACGAAGCCCGGTTCAGGTTCCGGCGAGGCCGAGACGACGACCCGACGCCGTCTCCTGAACAGGATCAGCGCCCGACCGACGAGCAAGGCGTCCACGACAAGCGGACGAAGGGAGACCACACCGACCAGGAGCCTCGCACTGCCGACGGCTCCGACGCGCGGCGGTCGACGCCGACCGGCGAGCCGGACCCCGCCGGCACGACTGACGGCACCGGCCGTACCGATGAGGTCGGTGACCACCGAGCGGACGCTCTCGACGGCGGCCCCGATGTCCTCGAAGACCTTCCACCGCACCAGAGGGACGCCGTCGAGCGGCTCCTCGACGACGATGGCGTCCGCCGCCTGAACGAGGCGCTGGCCAGCGACGACCCCCAGGTACGCGCCGAAGCCCAGGCGTGGGCCCAGGATGCGAGTGAGGGACTGAGCGCCTGCCCGGTCGCCGATCGGGAGACGGTCTACCACTACACATCGCTACCGGCCGACCGGCTGGCCGAACTGGTCCCCGGCGCCGACGTGACGATGCACGGCGTGCTGGACGCAGAGGCCGCCCATACCCCCGACCACGGACAGCCCGTCGAGTTGGTGGTCCACTCCCGCAGTGGTGCCGTGATCACAGACCGAGTGTTCTTCCACCCGGAAACCCGCTTCCGCGTGCTGGCCGAAGAGCACTACACGTTGCCGATGCATGGTAAGGGTTGGCGGCCGATCCACCGCATCTTCCTCGCGGAGCTACCGGCCGACGGCTCTCCGCTGCCTGGCACGGTGGGGCATCCCGGCATCGACGCTCCTCGGCGACCCATGGACGAGCGTCTGCAGCAGGTTCACACATACCGTGAGCCCACCGACGCCGGCGTGGCCTACTTCCACCCGGGCGACGACGACCACAACTACAACATCCAGATTTCGCAAGGCATCAAACCGATCGATGGTGTCTTCCACATCGACATGCACGCGGACCCCGTAGTGGGCTTCGTCGGCGACGAAGCGCTCACCGGTAAGGACATCGCAACGCTGCTCAGCCACGAGCCCGCGCTCGCGGATCCACCGGCGGACAGCCGCCTGGTCCTCCTTCGTTCAGGAGCTTGCGACAGTGGTCAAGAGCGGCATGGCCTGGCGCAGGACATCGCCAACGAGACCGGCCTCATCGTCATAGCCCCGGACAAAGAGGTCTGGTACTCGACGGACGGCACCGCCCACGTCTCCGAGCCGATGACCTTCGACGCCAATGGGCGCCCTCGCGTGATCTACCCCCCAGAGGGCGCATGGCGGATCTTCGTTCCCGAGGGGGGCCACGCCCCTCCGGCGGGCCACGAGCCGGCGCCGACGGGCCACGAGCCGGTGCCGAGCCCGAAGGACGGCGGGACGCGAGAGCCCGGACCGGCCACGGGCGAACCGCATGGGTCCCAGCAGCCCCGGCCGCACGAACCCCCGGCAGATTCACACGGGTCCCGGCCATCCGAGTCGCACGAGCCCCCGGCAGATCCGTACCACCAGCGGCGGAGCGCACCCGAGAGCCGGGAGCCCGGTGAGCATCCAGTCGGAACGGATTCACACGCTCAGCGCCGCGAGGAACTCGCGCGGAGCGTCGCCACCGGCATCGACCCTGCCCAGACCAGACTCCTCGGGCGCGCCGACACGGCCTCGAGTCACGCCACGGGGTCCGAGCGGGTGGAGCTCGTCACCTTCAACGACGACACGCACGCGGTCCGCAAGGAGTTGAAGGCCGGCAAGGAGGACCAGGGCGACCGCGAGGAACTCGGCGCGCTGGTGGGCGGCGCCGTCGATGCGCCGGTGCCACGCGTGTACCGGGAGAGTGACCGTGTCCTCTTCATGGACCACGTGGACGGCGACACTGCGCTCGCCCAGCATCCGGACTCCTGGGACCCTTCGGACCTGGACCATCTCGGCTATCAGAACACCCATGGCGCCAAGATCCTCGGTCTACTCGACATCCTGATCCAAAACAACGATCGGCACAACGGCAACTGGATCATCATCGACGGAAACGTCTTTGGAATCGACCACAACCTGGCCTTCCACGATAGAGCCATCGACACCACCGCGAACTCGTTCGCCGAGCATTACGCGGACCTCGTGAAAGTCAGCGACGGGCACTACGAATACGTCTGGAAGCACAACGAGCTGTCCAGCAGCGATGTCGCGCTGATCAGGAGCAGGCTCGAAGCGCTGCGCCCAGAATTCGAACGGCTCAAGCACCCAGGCTGGTACGAGGAGATGATGGACCGCTTCGGACACATCGAGGAGAACGCCAAGGGAAAGACCTCGTTTCTGGCCTCCGATGACCTCCCGGCCAACCGGCCGGAGTCTGCCCCGGCCCACGGCGCCGTGGAACCCCCCAGAGAGAACCGGGACGATGGGGATGACGGGCCGACCGCTCCCCCGGCACCGCCGAGGCCTACCGGTCCGCAAGACCCCGCCGGCGGCGGCTCGACCCTCCGGCCGGACCAGGGTGACCGGCATTCTCCCGACCAGGACGGCCGGTCGTCCGACCCGCCCGCTCGGCCGACGGCCGAGACGCAGCCGGCGCCAGGCGGCTCGCGGGAGGACGCGCGGCTGTTGGTAGAAGGAAGGCGGGTCGCCCGGGAGTGTTTCATCTCCGATCCGAGCGACTCTTCACTCCGAGCGCTGGCCCGGATGAACCGCATTCTCGAAGCAGACGCAGGGACGTCGGCGCACGGCATGTCGGTAGGCCACCCTCTGGCGGATCTCGCCACGTCCGTGGGACTGGACGACCTGGCCGTGGGAAACCTGGGGAGGCTCTTCAACGAGGCCCAGGCGCACGGATTCGACCCTGCCGGCGCCGCTGACCGAGCCGGGCTGGTGGACGCGTTGAACCGCCATCGGGCGGCGGATCCGCATGTCTGGGACGGGATGGCCCTCATCGACGAATTGGACTTCCTCTCCGACAGCGACACCTCCACCCTGCGGGCACTCGCGCAGGTGGACGGGATCCTCGGTTCCGTACGCGGTTCGTTCATGTACGGTCTGCGCGACGATCCTCTCCTGGTCCTGTCGAACGACGTGGGCATGGGTACGGCGCTCCGTGCCCTCGGGCACCTGTTCGATGACGTACGCGCGCATGGTCTCGATCCCGCCACGGTCACCGACCGCGATTCGCTGCTGACCGCTCTGGACGCGCATCGCCGGTCCGACCCCCGCCGGTGGGAGGGAATGGTGATCGCGGACCATCTGAAGATCACGGCTGCCGACGACTCGGTCGCGCGTGCGCTGAGTCACATGGATGAGATCTACCGATCGGGCCGTGACGGAAACGGCCATTCACCGGGTGAGGCACTGACGGGCCTCGGCGCTCAGGCCGGCGGTGGCGGTCGTTCGATCGAACGCTTCGCCGCTGCCTTCGTCGAAGCCGAGAAGCAGGGTTTCGAACCCGCGCGGGCCGCCGATCATGAGGAGTTCATGGCCATCCTGGACCGGCTCGCCGAGTCTGATCCCCTCCTGTGGAACGGACTGTCGGTCGCAGAGCATCTCGGCATGCCGCAGGTCGACGCCAACACGGCCCGTAAGTTCGGGCGGCTGGACGAGATCATCGGCACCGATCCGCAGCTGCGGGGTGACCGGCGGCAGGGCATCGACCCGCTGCTGCGCCTGGCCGATGACCTCGGCCTCGGCTACTCGACCGACCGTCTGATTCGGATGTTCGACGAGGCCGAGAATCACGGATTCCGGCCGGCCGAGGCCGCCGATCGTGATGCGCTCATCGCGGCTTTCGATCGGCTGCGCGCGACGGACCCGTTGTGGGACGGCATCCGGATCACCGAACGCTACGGCGTCGAGGGCGTGTCGGACTCCACCGCGCGGGCGCTGGGCGAAATGGCGAGAATCGTCGGTTCGGACCGCGGATCTCGGCCCTTCGCCGTCGACCCGTTGGCGCGTATGACCGAGGAGATGGGCCTCGACTATTCGCTCAGAGATCTCGCGCAGCTCTACACCGACGCTCAGGAACGCGGATACGCGCCGGAGAGGGCGGCCGCCCGAACCGAATTGGTCGACGTTCTGAACCGGCACCGAGAGTCCTCGGACCCGGGGCCGAGTGCGCACGCCCCGGCGGACCGCCCGCCCGACGCGACGACCACTTCTGCGGCCGAGGATCCCCCGGGGCCCATGTCCGACGCACGAGGCGACGCATCGGCGCACAGCGCCCGTGACGCGGTTCAGGAGTCCCGCCTCGCGGCCGACGCGGAGCTTGGTCACGCCCGTGAGGAGGTCTCTCCTCTCACTCGGTACGGCGACGGCGAGCGAGAGCTCGCGATGGAACGCCTCCGGTCGCTGGAGGCACGCGTCGATGCCTGGGCACGGTGGCCGGATGAACCCGAGGTGTCCTACACCGCGGACCACGAGGCATTCCGGCAGGACTATCTGCGGGCCCTCTCTCGCGCGGAACGGGGCGAGCCGGTCGTTCCCTACCTGTACGAGAACGCCACGGGTGGTCTGGGGGCCCGTGACGGCGGTCGCGCCTTCGGCCTCGAACTGGAGATCAGCGGGCCCGCGGCCAACTCCACGGAAATGCTGAATGCCATCGCTCGAGACCTTCATGCGCATGGTCTGGCTCAGAGCGCCGACGTTCACAGCTACCACGCCGCGAAGGAGGCGGGCTACAGCGACGCCAGGAACACCTGGCGGGTCGAGTTCGATGACAGCGTCGCCGGAGAGCTCGTGTCGCCGATCCTCTTCGACGAGCCGGAGACCTGGCAGGCCATCGCCAAGGTGTGCGAGATCGTCACGTCGCACGGCGGAAAGGTCGACTTCTCGACGGGTGGACATATTCATGTCAGCACCCACGACTACGACCACATCGTCGAAAATCACCACAGCGTCATGCGGATGGCCGACTCCTACATGGACACGCTGTTCAGGCTCGGCCAGAACCCGGACGCCTACCAACACCGCGGCGTGGCATACTGCCAGCCGAATGAACAGCTGACGACCGGCTACGCCTCCATCGGCGAGGTCACCGCCGGGGACGACGGCCACAGCCTCGCCGTCAACATGAGCGGGATGCACGAGGGCAAGCAGACCGACCACATCGAATTCCGCATGTGGGACGGCTCCCTCGACCCGGCGGTGATCCAGACGAGGGTCAAGCTGTCGCTGGCTCTCACCGAGGCGGCCTTCCGGCAGGCGAACGGCCTCCTGCCGCCCAACGGCGGGCTGCGCGACCCCCTGGGCGCCCATCTCGAGGAGCGTAGGCTGGGCGCGGACCACGAACATCCGCAAGGGATCGGGCCGGCAGAGAGCTTGTCCTTCCGCCGTCTGATGGACGACATCTTCCACCGCGCCATCGACAAGGAACAGGCCACCGCACTGTTCGCGATCACCCGCTGGAGCTTGGCTGCGTAATGACACCTGAAAAGGAATCTCTTCCCATGGCAGTCAGCGTTCGTAACACGGAGGCGGCGGGTGCCCCTCCGACCGCGCCTACGAAGGCGAATGGCCGTCCATACGCGTACGAGATGATCTATGCGGGTGGCAGCCTCCGTGGCTACGCCGACGCCGTCGTCGAGCTGATCGAGATGCTCATCCCCGCGTACACGGCGCTGGCGAACGACGACGAACGCGCTGCGGCCCGTCTCCGCCTCACACTGGACGTCCAGGTCAGGCTGCAGGCGCGGCTGGCCGCCGGCGGCATGCTGCAGGACTGCACGCCCGAGCAACGCGCACTGATCCTCGGCCGCAGGGATGTCCAACCGAGCCCGCTCCGATGGGATGCGCCCGTTCCGCTCGTACTGATCACTTCGTTCTATGAGCCGGTCGGGTCAGCGGCACGGCCGGAGGGGCCCGCCGACCGGCAGATATGGCTGGACCCGAGTACCGATTGGACGCTTCTGACCAGCCTCCACGCTGCGGGAGCCATCCACGTCGGCGCCCGTGGTGCACAGAACCGAACCCAGGAATCCGAGAGCGATACTTAAACCATGGCAGCGCCAGAAGTGCTCGCGGTCCTGAACGTACGCGACCGCCGTCAGCTCGGGACGATCGAGCTGACGGCCGACGGCGAGCTGCTCGCCGCTCCCCGCGGCGTTCGCCGAATGGTCGAGCAGATGTCGGAGACGCGAGGATGGAGCCCGCGGGAGGCGTTCGACGGGCTTCGCGGGTGGAGCAACGGCTACCTCGAGATCGTCGCGACGGTGCCCGTCGCGCGGACGTTCGACGGTGCCGACCCGGAGACCGGTGAGCCGTTCTTCAACTCCGACCACCCGATCGTCGAGGACGACGCCGAGCGCCGGCGGCTGGCGGACTATCTGCGGGCCGGGCGGCCCATCCTGACGACCACCGCCCTGGAGATCGACCGGGTCGACCGCTCACGTGGCAAGGCCGTGCCGCAAAGCTTCCGGACGGACGGCGGCTGGATCTGGACCGACACGGTCACCTACTACCTGGAAGTGCACGGGCTGGCACCCGATCCCGAGCTCCGCGCGCACATCGCCGCCGCGCGATACGAATGCCCGGAGGTCGACGACGCCTCGGCCGAACGCGCGCTGAGACACCTTTACCGCTCATCGGGCGGCGAACGGCAGGCGCCACCGGCCGCCGACGGCGGCGGCTCCCCCGCCTTCACCGTCTCCGGCGACCCGGCACCGCCGCCGATCACGTTGCGGAGCGGCGACGGCACCCTCAACGTGGCATCGAACCTCACGCCCGAGGAGTTCGAGATCCTCGAGCGCATGCGGCAAGGTGTACGGGATCGGCCGCCGGGAGAGCAGCCGACCTGAAAGACCGTCGGGAGACCAGCCGGTCTGAAACACCGTCGGGAGACCGGCCGACCTAAAAAGACAAGTCCCGCCGCCACGCGAGCGTGACGGCGGGACCTTCGATCTCTGCGCCTAGATGGCGACCTCGAGCTTGGCGACCTCACCGGTCTCAGCGGTCACCTGCGAGTCGATGCTGACGCCGCCAGGGGCGAGCACCCGGATCGTCCAGTCGCCCGGCGCGGCGAAGAAGCGGAAGACCCCTTCGTCGCTGGTGACGACCTCACCGGTGAACTCCCCGGTCGCGTCGAGCAGGCGCGCGTAGGCGCCGGACACCGGCGCGCCCTCGCGTACGACCGTGCCCTGGATGACCGCTTCGTTCGCCAGGTCGACCGTGGCAGGCAGGCTCGCCGTCTGGGCCGGCGCTCCGCAACTGTCGCTCATTTGTTCCTCCTTGGGATGCGCGTCCTTGTGCGACGACCGGCTACTTGGCGTCGCCGAGCTCGATCGGCACGCCCACGAGCGAGCCGTACTCGGTCCAGGAGCCGTCGTAGTTCTTGACGTCGGGCAGGCCCAGCAGCTCGTGCAGGGCGAACCAGGTGTGCGACGAGCGCTCGCCGATGCGGCAGTAGGCGATGGTCGGCTTCGACAGGTCGACGCCGGCCTCTTCGTACAGCTTCTGCAGCTCGTCGTCGGACTTGAAGGTGCCGTCGTCGTTGGCGGCCTTCGACCACGGGATGTTGCGCGCGGTCGGGACGTGGCCGGCCCGCTGCGCCTGCTCCTGCGGCAGGTGCGCAGGAGCGAGGAGCTTGCCGGAGAACTCGTCGGGCGAGCGGACGTCCACGAGGTTCTTCGAGCTGATGGCGTCGACGACCTCGTCGCGGAACGCGCGGATCGTCAGGTCCTGCTCCTGGGCGACGTAGTCCGTCTTCGGCCGCGACGGGACCGCCTCGACGAGCTCCCGGGAGTCCAGCTCCCACTTCTTACGGCCGCCGTCGAGCAGCTTGACGTTCTGGTGCCCGTACAGCCGGAAGTACCAGTACGCGTACGCGGCGAACCAGTTGTTGTTGCCCCCGTAGAGGATCACGAGGTCGTCGCCGGCGATGCCCTTCTCGGAGAGAAGGTTCTCGAACCCGGTCTTGTCGACGAAGTCGCGGCGGACCGGGTCCTGGAGTTCGGTCTTCCAGTCGATGCGAACGGCGCCACGGATGTGGCCCTTCTCATAGGCGCTGGTGTCCTCGTCGACCTCGACGAGGACGACACCCGGGTCGTCGAGGTGAGCCTGCACCCAGTCGGAATCGACCAGGACGTCGGAGCGGCTCATGCGTTGGTCCTCCTTGGTGGAGTTCGGCGGATCGTTCTTCGGGTGTTCGTGGCATGGCCGTGTTGTTGGAAAGAACCCGGCCTACGGTGCGGCCCGCCTCGGAGCGAGCCGCCGGATGAGCAGATAAGCCTCACAGCCCAGGCAGAACCCGAAGGCGGCGTTGAGGACCGCCGCGACGAGCGCGAGCGCCGTCGCGGTCATCCCCAGTGCCGGAACCTTCGCGGCGTATCCGACCACCCCGATGAGGGCGAACGCCGCTCCCACTCCCTGTGCGAAGCGCGGCGGCGCCTCCGGCTCGAGCTCACGGGGAGCATCGAGCCGGGGTCGGACGAGTGCCTGGTAGATCAGGCCGTACGGGGCGTTACGGAGACCGAAGAAGACTCCGACGAGGAACACGACGGCCTGGGCCGCCAGTAGCAACCAACTACTGCTCACGAGGACGACGATCAAGACGATTGCGGTGAGGGTCGCGCCGAAACGCTGACCCCGTGGGTCGACCTGCATCGGCTGATGCTCCTGGTGACTGCGGTGGTGCGACGGGCTGGACGGGCTAACTGCCTCAGGCCGCAGGACAGAGCGCGGTGGCGACGCGGCAGAAATCGACCGCCCGTCGCTTCGTCAGCAGCTCTGTCCAGGAACGCACGGACACGATGGTAAGCGCCGTCTCGCTCCGCGTAAAACCCCGTCTCGACCATCGAGACGTGAAACACTCCCCCAGGACACCCCAGGACCTGGGCTGACGCCCGCAGAAGGATCTTGAATCCGCCGGGCGCAGGGGCCGCGCCGCGCCCGGGACGCGCCTCACGCGACGGCCTCGCCGAGAGCGGCGATGATGTCGACCTTGCGGGGCAGGCCGGAGGCGCGGCGTACGATCCGGCCGGAGGCGTCGAGCACGAACACGGTCGGGGTGCGCAGGACGTTCAGTCGCCGTACGAGGTCGAGGTTGGCCTCCGCGTCGAGCTCCACGTGCGCCACGCCGTCGACCATTTCGGCCACCTCGCCGAGGACCCGCCGGGTCCCGCGGCAGGGCGCGCAGAACGCCGAGGAGAACTGCACCAGGGTCGCCCGGTCGCCGAGGTCGGCGCCGAGGTCGGCGGCGTCGAGACGCTCCACGTCACCATCCTTCCGCGCGCGCAGCACACCATTGCGGTGCCGCCAGATCAGGCCGAACACCGTGGCGAAAATGAGCGCCGCCACCGCGACGTATACGCCGGTCATCACCTGTCACAAGGCGCGCACGGCCCCCGGCATTCCCGCGACTCTCCGTGAAGTCGCCGCTCGCCCGTCTCCGGGCCTTCCCGCAGCTCGCCGCGGCCTCGCCACTCGGCCCGGATCCGGGTGTTCTCGCGGGTCTCAGACCCGTACGCTGAGCAGCCGTTTGCCGTCGACGGTGCGCACCTCCACGGCGGCGATCCGGTCCCGGGGGATCATGGAGGATCCGGCGAACTCGGCGGACCCCTCGTACTCCACCTGCCAGCCTCCCGCGACGTCCCGCCGTCCGTCCCGGTCGACGGCGACCAGCCGGCACCGGGACCCCGCCGGCGCCCCGGTCAGGCGGACCGTGAAGGCCGTCCCCCACTCCTTGGACCACATGGTGATCTGGGCGCTGACGCCCGTCGCGGCGTCCTTGCCCCGTACGGTCGTGCCGCCGGCCACCGTCGGGCCGGGCGTGGCCGTCCAGCCGGGGGTGGGAGTGGCGACCGGCCGGTCTTCGCCGAGCCGGAGGCCTCCCGCGACCCCCGCCCCTCCCATGATCACGGCGGCGGCCGCGGCCACCGCCAGCCACCTGCGGCTCCGGCGGTCCCGGGTCCGGTGCTCGGCGGCGGCGCGGCCGAGCATCGACTCGAGCAGTTCCCGCGGCGGAGCGGCGACCTGCGCGATCTGCTCCTCGGTCACCCGGCCCAGCAGGGCGGGCAGGCCCGCCAGGCCCGCCAGCTCGTCGCGGCACCGGCGGCAGTGGGTCAGGTGGGCGTCGACCACGGCGCGTTCGGCGGGGTCGATCGCGCCCAGGACGTACACCCCGAGCAACGCCCGGAGATCGGCGCACTGGGTGTTCCGCATCATGGCGCCAACCCCCGCTCCTCCAATGCCAGTTTCAGCGCCCGTAGCGCGTAGTACGTCCGTGACTTGACCGTCCCGGGCGGTATTCCGAGGACCGCCGCCGTCTCGGCGACCGAACGTCCGCGGTAGTACGTCTCGACCAGCACGGCCCGGTGCTCGACGCTGAGGTCCGCGAGCGCCTCGGCGACCGTCCACGACTCGAGGGCACGGTCGATGTCGTCGCCCGCCGGCACGGCGGCGAGCGCCTCCTCACCGGTCTCCGGCGGCCGCGATCTTCGCGCCCGGTGCCCGTCCACCACGAGGTTGCGGGCGACCGTGAACAGCCAGGGCCGTACGGGACGGCCGACCAGCGCGCCCGGATGACGCCAGGCACGGAGCAGCGTCTCCTGGACGATGTCCTCGGCCTGCTGACGGTCGCCGCCGGTCAGCCGCAGGACGTAGCCCAGGAGCGGCCCACCGTGCTCCGCGTACAGTGCGCGCAGCAGCCGATCGTCCGCAGTCGGTCCCACACTCAGAACACGTACGGCGGGGACGGAAGGTTCACACCGATCAGTGGACGTTCAGGCTCGAAAGTTTGACGTTCTGTGCGGTGGTCGATACGCGCAGGCCCTCGGGCTTGACCTGGACGTCACTGATCCGCGTGCCGAGCGGCAGACCCTTGACGGGCATCGTGAAGGTGAACGCCTGACGGACGAGGCCGACCGGCACGGCCATCCCGCCCGCCTTGACCTTCTGCGGGACCACGCGGACGCTCCGGCCGGACGGCTCCACCGTCACGGTCGCGGTGACGGTCCGGGTGACGCCCAGCACGGTGTACGGGCCGCGCACCTGCAGCTCGGACCCCTGGGCCGAGACCTTCATGTTGTTCGGCGCCTGCTTGTTCACGTCGTCGTAGCCGATGGTCGCCGTGGAGGTCGCGGTGTCGGCGACCATCTTCGAGGCGTCGCCGTGCATCGCGTCGGACATCGGCGCGGTGACGCCCTTCAGCGCGACCGTCGTGTCGGTGAGCCGTACCCCTTGCTCGGTGAGCTCGCCGACGTTGACGTCGATCTCGTCGTACCGCCCGTCGAGCGCCTGGGTGAGGAACGGGAAGCCCTTGATGGACACCTTGGGGGTGTGGTCGAGCGTGTACTGCGCACGGACGTTCTTGGCGATCTCGTTCTGCGCGACCCGGCGGCCGATGATGTCGCCGGCGATGAAGACCCCGCCGAGCACGACCAGCAGAATCAGGCAGGTCACCAGTGCTTTGCGCATGTCTCTCCCGATCGGCGGTAGGCGAACACCCTATCGAGGGCGCGGCGTCCGTCGAATCACACTGAATGGTGAGATCGGCTGAACACCGGATCGGCCGCGAGGACCACCTCACCCGCCCGCGAACGGGGGCAGGACCTCGACCGTGCCGTCGTCGGGCAGCGCCACACGGGCGGGGTCCCTCGTGCCGACCGGAGCGCCGTCCACCAGGAAGGAACTGCGGGCGAGCACCCGCTCGAACTCCGCTCCCCGCCCGGCCGAGGCGGTCGCCAGCGCCTCCGCCAGAGTCGCGGCGTCATAGGGCTCCTCCGCGGTCCCCGCCGCCGCGCGAGCGGCGGCCCAGTACCTGATCAGGCCCTTCGCCATGTTCTCTCTCCCGTGGTCTACACCACTCCGGTAGTGAGCTCTTTCCCTCTGTCCGATATCCTCGCCTACTAGGGATCCGGGCAGCGTCGCCCTCGGATCCTCGACGTCTTTTTAGGGCCACCAGATCGGGAGGCCGTATGAGTAGCCTGCTGTTGCTGACCAACGTGCTTGAACCCTCTGACGAGGTCCTGCCCGCTCTGGGCCTCCTTCTGCACTCCGTTCGGGTCGCACCGGCGGAGGGCTCGGCCCTCATCGACGCGCCTCCGTGCGACCTGGTGCTCGTGGACGCGCGCCGGGACCTCGCCCAGGCCAAGAGCCTCTGCCGCCTCCTGCGCACCACCGGTCTCGACGCTCCGCTGGTCGCGATCGTCACCGAGGGCGGACTCGCCGCGCTCACACCGGAATGGGGGCTGGACGACGTCTTCCTCCAGACCGCCGGACCGGCCGAGGTCGAGGCGCGGATCCGGCTGGCGCTGGGAAGGGTGGCCGCCGCCGAGCCCGAGGACGTGCCCGGGGAGATCCGCAGCGGCGAGCTGACGATCGACGAGGCGACGTACACCGCGCGGCTGCGCGGGCGCGTGCTCGACCTGACGTTCAAGGAGTTCGAGCTGCTCAAGTACCTCGCGCAGCACCCCGGCCGGGTCTTCACCCGCGCCCAGCTGCTGCAAGAGGTCTGGGGCTACGACTACTTCGGCGGCACCCGGACCGTGGACGTCCACGTCCGGCGGCTCCGGGCGAAGCTCGGCGCCGAGTACGAGTCGCTCATCGGAACGGTCCGAAACGTCGGCTACCGCTTCGTCGCCGACCACCGGCCGCCCACCGAGGAAGAGGTACCGGCCCACCACTGAGTGACGGCCGGTGAGGGTCAGCTCGGCGGCACGGCCGGTCCGGGTCCCTCCGGTGGCGGTCCTGCGGGGTACGGTCCAGCCGGCCCGTAGGGACCGCCCGGCTGTGGCGGTGGATACCCGCCCGGGGCGTAGGGACCCGCCTGCGGCGGCGGACCGTACGGAGCGTTCGGACCCGGCGGGAAGGGCGGCTGCTGCGAGCCGGGGCCGTACGGACCGGGCTGCTGCCGGTTACGACGTGCGCTCGAGGCGATAGCGACGATCACGCAGGTGAATATGCCGACCAGCAGCACCAGGATGATCAGCAATTCAAAGATCGACATCGTGTCTCCGTCTCGGCTCGGCCGTCTTCCGTAGAAGCGCGCTCAGCGAGAGCCGTAGGGGCCGTACGGGAAGTCCTGCGGGTCCTCGGGCGGGGCGTGCCGTGGCCCCCCGTACGCGGGCGGGTCGTCGTAGGCCCTGCGGCCGTAGGTGTCAGATGACCCGTACGAGTCGCGAGCGGCGCCGTACCGGTCCTGAGACGATCCGTACGGGTCCGCTGCGGGCCAGGAGGAGCCTCCGCCGTACTGATCGGCGGCCGGGCCGTAGTCGGGCCGAGAGGGCCGCTCCTGCGGGCGTCGCTGGGCGGGGACGTACGGCTCCCAGTCGGAGACGCCGGACGAGCCCGACCGGGGCGACGCGTACGGCTCACGCGCGGGCGAACCGTGCGGGTCGCTCGCGCGCGGTGGGTACGGGTCGCGGGGTTCGGCGTACTGGTCCCGCGTGCCGTACGGGTCTCGGGGCTCGGCGTACCGGTCGGGCGCCTCGGCGTACGTCTTCTCGGGGGCGAATCCGTACGGGTCGCGGGCCGGCTCGGCGTACGTCTCCTGAGGGGTGAATCCGTAAGGGTCGCGGGCCGGCTCGCCGTGGCCGTGGCGGTCACGGGCCGCCTCCGCGTACGAGGAGCCGTACGGGTCGTACGCCGGTCGGTGCGACGGCGCGGGCTCGAGTTCGAGATCGTCGTCCTCGTACCCGGCGTCGTACTCCGCCACGAACGCCTCGTCCGGCCCGGCGAGCGCCCAGCGGCGCCCCATCATCGCGAGCAGGAGAACGAAGAGCAGCACTCCGACGGGCACGGCGAGCACACCGGCCATGATCGGGAGTCCGGGATCGCCCACGAAGACCGCCTTCCGCGCAGGTGAGGGCCTGATCGTATGGCACCATGACCCCCCGATGGAACGGGTGCGGACAGATCTCCTGACATCGATGGTCAGACGACGGAGGGTTACGCTGCCGTTCGTGGACGTGATGACGCGGGAACTGCTGACGGATGACGAGGTCAGGGCCGCGCTGGCGGTCGTGGAGGCGGCGGCCGAGGCCGACGGGGTACGGCCGCTCGGCGAGAGTGCGCTGTTGCGGCTGCGCGACGGCGGCGGCGCGGTGCTCACCCGCGACGGCGAGGAACTGGCCGGGGTCGGCGTCCTCGACGGCGACGCCGCCGAGTTCGTGGTCCACCCCGCCTTCCGGCGACGAGGGCACGGCCGTGCCGTGGCCACCGCGCTGCTCGAGCAGGCCGGGTCGCTGCGGGTCTGGGCGCACGGGGAGCTGCCGGGTGCGGTGGCGCTGGCCGGATCACTCGGCTTCGTACGGTTCCGGGCGCTGTGGAAGATGCGGCGGCCCCTCGACACGCCGCTGCCGGAGGTGACGTGGCCGGACGGCGTACGGCTGCGCACGTTCGACGTGGGCGCGGACGAGGACGCGTGGGTGCGGGTCAACGCGCGGGCGTTCGCGGACCATCCCGAGCAGGGCGCGTGGACCCGTACGGATCTGGAGCGCCGGGAGCGCGAGCCGTGGTTCTCCCCGGAGGGGTTCTTCCTCGCGGAACGGGACGGCGAGCTGATCGGCTTCCACTGGACCAAGGTCCACGAGGGAGGGGTCGGCGAGGTCTACGTCGTCGGCGTCGACCCGGCGGCGCAGGGACTCGGGCTGGGCCGGGCGCTGACCCTTGCGGGTCTGCACCACCTGAAGGCGCTGGGCCTGCCGACGGTCATGCTCTACGCGGACGAGTCGAATACCCCCGCGACCAGGCTCTATGAGAGGCTCGGGTTCGAGCACTTCGCCACGGACGCGATGTACCGCGCCCCGGCTCCTTCGCCCCGCACCGGCTCGGCCACGAACGGCGATCGGTTCTGACGGGGCCGCATTCAGGCGTGTTAACCATACGGATGCCGCAAGGAACCCCTTCTTTTGCGAGAAGTCACTACCGCGTTCACCTTCCGTTCATCTGGATCGGAGTGAGTGGTCATCTCTCCTCCTTAGCGTCGGGTCGACGGTGCCCCCCGGCCTGAGACAGACCGGGGCCCCGCACGACTAAACCTTGAGGAGAATCTTCGGTGATCAACAGCACACGGCTGGCCGCCCTTGGCGGAGTGGCCCTTGCGGGTGCGCTCGCGCTGACCGCGTGCGGTACCGACAATAACGGCGGCAAGACCAGCACCGGTGGCGGCACGGCCGCGAGCGGTGACTGTGTGAAGACCCAGGTCAACGCCGCCGGGTCGACCGCCCAGGCCAACGCCATCAGCGAGTGGACCAAGGGGTACCAGCAGAACTGCGCCGGGGCGAACCTCAACTACAACGCCAACGGCTCGGGTGCCGGCATCCAGGCGTTCACGCAGGGCCAGGTGGCCTTCGCGGGTTCGGACTCGGCGCTGAAGCCCGAGGAGCACGGCCCCGCCGACGCGCGCTGCAAGACCGGCAAGGCCCTTGACCTGCCGATGGTCATCGGCCCGATCGCGGTCGTCTACAACCTGAAGGGCGTCGACGGCCTGCAGCTGTCGCCGACCACCCTCGCGAGCATCTTCGCCGGCAAGATCAAGACCTGGGACGACGCCGCGATCAAGAAGGACAACCCGCAGGCGAAGCTCCCGAGCAGCCCGATCAAGACGGTGCACCGCGCCGACGACTCCGGCACGACGGACAACTTCACCAAGTTCCTGACCGCCACCGCCCCCGACATCTGGAAGTTCGAGGGTGGCAAGAAGTGGACCGCTCCGGGCGGCCAGGGCGCGACCAAGTCCGACGGTGTCTCCACGGTCGTGAAGCAGACCGACGGCGCGATCTCCTACACGGAGATGTCCTACGCGACCAACGGCAAGCTGCAGGTCGCGAAGGTCGGCAACGGCGCGAACCAGTTCGTCGAGGCCTCCCCCGACACCGCGTCGAAGGGTGCGGCGGGCGCCCAGATCGTCGGGACCGGCAATGACCTCTCCCTCAAGGTCGACTACAAGACCAAGGACGGTTACCCGATCATTCTGTTCACGTACGAGATCGTCTGCGAGAAGGGCCTTCCCGACCAGCAGGCGAAGTTCGTCAAGTCGTACCTGACCTACACCTCCAGCCAGCAGGGCCAGTCGGTCCTCAGCGGCCTCGGCTACGCGCCGCTGCCCGACGCGATCCTGACCAAGGTCCAGGCCGCCGTTAAGGGCCTGTCCTGACCGAGCAGAGTGCCGAGCCGGTGCGGGTGACCCGTACCGGCTCGGCCGCATGTACGTAGTGAAGAGATCTCTATGAACGACAGGGTGAACCGGTGGGCACGGGAGGTCGAATGACCAGCGAGACCCTCGAACAGGGCGCGACCGGCGCTCTGGGCGGCAGAGCCCGCAAGATGAGTACCGGGCGCATGGGAGACCGGGTGTTCGGTCTGTCCGCCAAGGGCTCCGGGATCCTGCTCCTCGCCATCATGGCGGCGATCGCGGCGTTCCTGATCGTGAAGGCCCTGCCCGCCCTGCGAGCGGACAAGGCCAACTTCCTGACCTCGCAGGAGTGGAACCCCGACGCCGCACAATCACGCTTCGGTATCGCGCAACTGACCTTCGGCACCATCCTGTCGTCCGTGCTCGCGCTGATCATGGCCACGCCGGTCGCAGTCGGCATCGCGCTGTTCATCGCCTTCTACGCGCCGCGGAGACTGGCCGACGGGCTGGGCTATGTCGTCGACCTGCTCGCCGCAGTGCCCAGCATCGTGTACGGCCTGTGGGGTCTGCAGTTCTTCGTGCCGAAGATGAACACCGTCGCGACCTTCCTCCACGACCACGCGAGCTGGATCCCGCTGTTCGGCGGCGACTCCGTCGGCGGGCGATGCATGCTGACGGCCGGCATCGTGCTGGCGATCATGATCCTGCCGATCATCTCCTCGATCACCCGTGAGGTCTTCCTGCAGGTGCCGCGGCCCAATGTCGAGGCGGCCCTCGCCCTCGGCGCGACCCGCTGGGAGGTGATCCGGATGGCCGTCCTGCCGTTCGGACGCTCCGGCATGATCAGCGCCTCGATGCTCGGGCTCGGCCGCGCGCTCGGCGAGACGATCGCGGTCGCGCTGGTGCTCGGCTCGGCGGCGGGCATCAGCCTGCACCTGCTGAAGCCGGGCGGTAACACCTTCGCCGCCAACATCGCCAACACGTTCGCGATGGCAGGGAAGACCGGGCAGAGCGCGCTGATCGCCTCCGGCCTGGTGCTCTTCGTGATCACCCTCATCGTGAACATGGCCGCCCGGGCGGTCATCGCACGCCGGAAGGAATTCGTGTGAGCACCGTCAACCTCGCCGCCCGTCCGGGATCCGTAAGTTCAAGGACAAGCTCGCCCTCGTCCTGGTCTGCGTCGCGTTCGCGCTCGCCGTCATCCCCCTGGTCGCCGTGCTGTGGACGGTGGTCAAGAACGGCCTCAAGCGGTTCGACGGAACGTTCTTCAGCCACTCGATGAACGCGATCGGCCCCCGCGACGCCGGCGGTGGCGCTTACCACGCGATCATCGGCACCATCGAGCAGGTCGGCCTGGCCAGCGTCATCGCCATCCCCATCGGCGTCCTCACCGCGGTCTACCTCGTTGAGTACGGCGGCAACGGCAGGCTGGCGAAGGTCGTCACCTTCTTCGTGGACGTCATGACGGGCGTGCCCTCGATCGTGTCGGGCATGTTCGTCTTCGCCTTCTGGATCCTGCTGCTCGGCTTCGAGTACATGGGCTTCGCCGGCTCGATGGCGCTGTCGGTGCTGATGATGCCGACCGTCGTCCGGGCCGCGGAGGAGATGCTCAAGCTGGTCCCGAACGACCTGCGCGAAGCCTCGTTCGCGCTGGGCGTGCCGCGCTGGCGGACCATCTGCTTCGTCGTGCTTCCCACCGCGTTCACCGGCATCATCACCGGTGTGATGCTGGCCGTCGCTCGGGTCATGGGCGAGACGGCGCCCCTGCTGATGACCGTGTTCGTCACCACCGCCATCAACAACGACCCGTTCCAGGGCCCGCAGATGTCGCTCCCGCTGTTCGTCTGGGACCAGGCCCAGCTGCCGCAGCAGGTCGCCATCGACCGGGCGTGGGCCGGCGCGCTCACGCTGATCCTCTTCGTCATGGTGCTCAACCTGGCGGCGCGCCTCATCGCCCGCCTCCGCAAGCCCGTTACCCGATAGGAGTAGTCCCCACATGGCCAAGCGGATCGAGGTCTCCGGGCTGAACGCCTACTACGGCAAGACCCGGGCCATCGAGGACATCTCGATGACGATCGAACCGCGCTCGGTGACCGCGTTCATCGGCCCCTCCGGGTGCGGCAAGTCGACCTTCCTGCGGACCCTCAACCGGATGCACGAGGTGATCCCGAGTGCTCGCGTCGAGGGCAAGGTGCTCCTCGACGACCTGGACCTGTACGGAGCGGGCGTCGACCCCGTCGCCGTGCGCCGGGTGATCGGCATGGTGTTCCAGCGCCCGAACCCGTTCCCGACGATGTCGATCTACGAGAACGTCGTCGCGGGCCTGAAGCTCAACGGCGTCCGCCGCAAGGGGCAGCTCGACGAGATCGTGGAGAAGTCCCTGCGCGGCGCGAACCTGTGGAACGAGGTCAAGGACCGGCTGGGCCGCCCGGGGGCGGGCCTGTCCGGTGGTCAGCAGCAGCGGCTGTGCATCGCCCGCGCCATCGCGGTCGAGCCGCAGGTGCTCCTGATGGACGAGCCGTGCTCGGCGCTGGACCCGATCTCCACGCTGGCGATCGAGGACCTCATCGCCAACCTGAAGGACCAGTACACGATCGTCATCGTCACCCACAACATGCAGCAGGCGGCGCGGGTGAGCGACCGTACGGCCTTCTTCAACCTCGCCGGGCCGGGCAAGCCGGGCCGGATGGTGGAGATCGACGAGACCAACAAGATCTTCACGAACCCGGGCGAGAAGGCCACGGAGGACTACATCACCGGTCGCTTCGGCTGATGGAAACGGCAGGGGCGGGGCCGTCGGCCCCGCCCGCGGACCGGCGGCCCGTCGTGCCGCCGGTCACCGCTTTCCGGAGTCAGGCGAACAGGTGCATGACCCAGTACGCGATCGCGGCGACGATCCCCGCCGCGGGAATGGTGAGGACCCACGCCATCACGATGTTGCCCGCGACGCCCCAGCGGACCGCCGACAGGCGTTTGGTCGATCCGACGCCCATGATGGCCGCGGTGATCGTGTGAGTCGTGGAGACCGGGGCCTGCCAGATGAACGCGGTCGCGTACAGGATGCTGGCCGCGGTGGCCTCGGCGGCGAAGCCCTTCGGGGGGTCGAGTTCGATCACCTTGCGGCCGAGGGTCCGCATGATGCGCCAGCCGCCGGCGTACGTGCCGAAGGAGAGCACGGCCGCGCAGACCAGGATCACCCAGACCGGGACGTGCGAGTCGCCGCTCGCCTGGTAGCCCGTCGTGACCAGCGCGAGCACGATGATGCCCATGGTCTTCTGGGCGTCCTGCAGACCGTGACCGAGGGCCATGGCCGCAGCGGACAGCGACTGCGCGATACGGAACCGGCGGCCGACCTTGCCGGGAGTGGCGTTCCGGAAGATCCACAGCATCGCGACCATGATCAGGTAGCCGAGGACCAGGCCGATCAGCGGCGACAGCACCATCCACAGCACGATCTTGTAGAACACCCCGTGCCACAGCACGGTCGTGGACGCCGCCAGGGCCGCCCCGATCAGGCCGCCGACCAGTCCGTGCGTGGACGAGGACGGCAGGCCGAAGTACCAGGTGATGAGGTTCCAGACGATCGCGCCGATCAGTGCGGCGGCGACGATCGACAGGCCGTGCATGTCCTTGGGCGGATCGATGATGCCGCTGCCGACCGTCTTGGCGACGCCGGTGCCGAGGAACGCTCCGAGGAGGTTCATCACGGCGGCCATCGCCAGGGCCGCTCGGGGGGTGAGCGCCCGGGTGGAGACGGAGGTGGCGATCGCGTTCGCGGCGTCGTGGAAGCCGTTCGTGTAGTTGAAGAACAGCGCGATGCCCACGACGACGATGAGGGCCGTCAACTCCACGCCGGCGTTCCCTTCCTCGCTGCGGACGGACATCGCATGGTGGTCGACCGCTCTGACGACACGATGCTCACGATTCCTTGACCGCGATCGTCTCGACGATGTTCGCGACGTGCTCGAACGCGTCCGCGGCGGCCTCGAGCTGGTCGACGACCTCCTTGACCTTCAGGACGGTCAGCGCGTCGTACTTGCCGCTGAACAGCTCGGCCAGGAGCCGCCGGTAGGTCTGGTCGCCCTGGTTCTCCAGCCGGTTGATCTCGATCCAGTACTCGCTGAGGTCGCGCAGCCCGCGCAGCCGCGGCATGGCGTCGGCGGTCAGCTCGGCCGCGCGTTCGAGCACTTCAACCTGCGCGATGACGTCACGGGGCAGTTCCTCGATCTTGTACAGCAGGACGAGGTCGGCCGCCGCCTCCATGAAGTCCATGACGTCGTCGAGCGTCGAGGCGAGCCGGTAGATGTCCTCCCGATCGAAGGGCGTGATGAAGCTCTCGTTGAGCCTGCGCATGATCGCGTGAGTGAACTCGTCGCCGGCGTGTTCGCAGGCGCGCATCTTCTCCGCGATCCCCTCACGGTCGGCCCCTTCGCTGATCAGCTCCACGAGCAGCCTGGCCCCTGTGACCAAGTTGTTCGCGGAATCCGCGAACATGTCGTAGTAGCTGTCCTCACGCGGGGTGAGTCGGAATCGCACGTCCTTCTCCTGAAGTGCGGGAACAGTCCGCAGAGGATGGTACGGCTAACCAGCGGGAAAGCGAACCTTCGCCCCCCTGTTACTTCACCGCAACACGCCTCGCGCGGTCCGCTCCGTCGGCGAATCCCTCGGATCCATGGGCCATACGTGCCCCTGGTGCCCCGGTTTCGGACGTCTCAAACGATCTCTTGGTGGTCTACCCCTAGGGGGTATACAGTGGCCGGTATGCACGGGTATACGAACGACAAGGACGCCTACCTCGTCCGCCTGCGCCGCATCGAGGGTCAGGTGCGTGGACTCCAGCGGATGGTATCGGAGGACGAGTACTGCATCGACGTCCTCACCCAGGTGTCGGCCGTCACCCGTGCGCTGCAGTCCGTCGCACTGGGTCTGCTCGAGGACCATCTCGGCCACTGCGTCGCCGAAGCGATCAACGAGGGTGGCCCGGCGGCCGAGGAGAAGGTGAAGGAGGCGTCGGCGGCCATCGCGCGCCTCGTCAAATCGTGAGCCGGATCAGCGCGTGACGTCGCCGGGTCGGGCGTTCGCGAAGTGAGCAGTCGGCGCATCCCCGCGTGCGCCGACTGTGACGTCGCTCACAACCGTGTGCTGTGGCCGATCCCGAGCACCATGTCGATCTCATCGATCGTCAACGGCCGATCCGCCGTCGCGACAGCGCTGAGCATCTCGGAGTACAGCTCGATCTCATCCAACGCGACACGGTCATGGACGCGCATATCGAGGTTCTGGCGCACCGCGTCCACCTCCGTTCGTCCCCACACCTGTGGAAAGGCTACGCGCCTGATCCGCGTCGGCACATGACCCAAGAGGGCCATTCGGCGGCCACCCACCAAGGTGGGTCGGGGGCGTGGGTCGGGGGCCACCTCGGACTACCGACGGGTACGGTCCTCGTGGAGATGCTGCAGCAGCCGCTCGGCCGATGACTCGGGCAGGTCACGTACGGTGAGCCGCGCCACCGTGGCGGCGTCCACGCGCGCTCCGGCCAGCCGCGCCGCCTGCCGCGCCACGATCGCGTCGAACAGCCGGCGCACCGTCTCGGCGAACGCGAACCCCCGCGACCCACGCATCTCACCGAAACGCCCCAGCAGCTCGACGCGGAGCTCCTCGTCGAGCAGGTAGAGCTCGCGTTCGGCGAAACGCGAGAACAACTTCACGAGCTGCCGGTCCGTCGGCTCCCGGAACTCCACGACCGCCCCGAACTCCGCGCGGAACTCCGGGTTGGCGAGCAGGAAGCCGTCCATCTCGTCCGGCTCACTCGAACAGATCACCAGGAACTTGTCGCGCCGCTCCTCGATGTTCCGCAGCAGCGCCGTCACCGCGGCGGACGTCCGGTCGAGCAGCGACGCGTCCTCGATGAGCAGCACGCCACCGACCGCCCGGTCCACCTGGGCCGCGACCTTCGCCGCCGCGTCGGCGCCGGCGAGGTCGCGGGCGCTGCACACCACCACCTGCCCGGAGTCGAGGAGGTTCAGCGCGGCGTACATGCCGCCGATCAGCCCCGCCACGGTCCGCTTACCGGTGCCCGGCCGGCCCAGGAAGACCAGGTGACGGCTCGGGTGACCGGAGGGCACTCCCTGCGCCGCCCGCTCCGCCACGAGCCGCGCCTCGGTGACCAGGTCCCCGACGGTCTGCTTCACCTCGTCCAAGCCGATCATCTCGTCGAGGGAGCGCAGGAAGCCGTCGACGTCCCCCGGGGCTCGCAGGGCCGGCTCGATCTCCTCGGCGACTCCACTGAAGTCCTCCGGCGTCAGCACCAGGCGGTCGCGGGACGCCGCCCCGTACCGGTCGGTGTGCCGGGCGATCGCCCGGTCGAGGTACGCCTCGACCAGACGGGCGTTCACCAGGTCGCCGTACCCCCTCAGCCGCGGCAGGTCCGCCTTCACGGTCTGCAGCGCGGGCGCGTTGACCGTCACCCGCCGCTCGTCCGCCAGTACGTGGACGAGGGCCAGCCGGGTCTCGGTGTCGGACAGATCCGGCAGCCGGAACACCCGGAACATCCCGATCAACTCCGGGAAGTCGGTCGTCAGCCGCTTGTACGCGCCCGGCTCGCAGGTCGCGACCAGCGCCGCACCGTTCTGTCCGCTCTCCCGGGACCGCGTGACGGCGGAGGCCGACGCCACCGGATCGGACGCCCGCGACAGAGCCGCGTCGATCCACTCGAACAACAACGGAGTCGCGCCGGTCGGATTCCCGCCGGCCGGAGTCGTGTCGAAGACCCGCACCGGGTCGCCGTGCGCATCGGTGCCGTCGACGGTCCGCACGGAGCCGTCGCCGACACCCGCGTCGGCGAGCGTACGCGCGACGAGCCTCGCGAGCCGGCGCTGGCCGCTGTGCGGGGCACCGACGACCAGGAGCGCCGGGCTCGTCTCCTCGCCGGACGACGCCCGGCGGCGCACGTCGTCGAGCAACCCGGCGAGGGCGTCCTCACCGGAGACGAAACGGATGCCGAACCGCTCGGTCACCTCGGGCATGACCGCGCCGGAGGGCGGCGGCTCGATGTCGCCCACCGGACGCCCGGGCATCGGCGCGCCCAGGAGGTCGCCCATCATCGTCTGCGACATGATCATGGTGCCCGGCCGCTCCGGCTGCTGCCCCATCGTGCGCGTGCCCGGCGGCTCCGCGGAGCGCCCCTGTTCACCGAGGACCCGGGTACGCGGCGGCCCCGGCGCCCCGGGCGCGGCCCCGCCAGGACGAGGCGCCCCACCGGAACGCCCCACGTCACCGGGCCATGCCTCACCGCCAGGCCGCGACACGTTGCCGGGATCGGCCGCGTCACCGGGACGATGCGCACCGCCCGGGCGGGGCACGTCACCTGGGCGCGGCGGCATGTCACCGGGGCGCGAGGGCATGTCACTCGGGCTCGGAGGTACGCCACCCGGGCCCGGCGGTAGGCCACTTGGGTTCGGGGGTACGCCACCCGGGCCCGGCGGTACGAAAGGTCCGGGAGTGCCCGCTGGTATGAGCGGCGCGGGCGGCACGGGAGCACCCGCCGACGTGGGCGGCACGAAGGGCACCGGAAGACCTGGCGGCACGGGCGGACCGGAGTACGCCTGAGGCGGACCCACCATCGGAACCCCTCCGGCGTCCACTCGGGTACCACCGCCGGGGGCGTCGATGTACGTGGCGTCGGGTGGCCCGGCCGGACCGGACGGCCGGTCGAGCATGGTGGCCTCTCCGACCCGCTCCGGCTCCCACGCCACCCTGGTCGACGGCACGGCCTCAGGCCCGGCCTCGCCCGACGGACGCCACGCCTGTGTGGCGGGCGACGCAGCCGCAGAACCCGACTCGCCCGACGTAGACGCGGTCGCCGGCTCGCCCGACGGATCCCACGCCCGGGTGGCCGGCGGCGCAGACGCGGCCCCGGGCTCACTCGACGGATCCCATGCCCGGGTGGCCGGCGACACGGACGCAGAACCCGGCTCGCTCGACGCTGGGCCGGACTCCTCCGAGGCAGTCCACACTCGCGTAGCCGGCGGGGCAGCCGCCGGTGATTCGGCGTCCGCTTCCCCGGGCGCGTCGCCGGGCCGACCACCCGACGCCGCAGCGTCCGTCGTACCGCCCTCTGTGGCGGCAGACGGAGCCGCCGGACCGACTTCCGCCATGATTCCCGCAGGTCCGACACTCGCCGACTGCGGATCGGCCGTCTCGGACGAGACGTCGGAGCGAGCACCCGACGGTGCGGCGTCGCTGTCCGCCGAGGCGGCAGACCGAGTCCTCGGACCGACCTCCGCCATCGTCCCCGGAGAGCCGGGCGCTGCCGACGGCGGATCGGCGTCCGCGTCCCCGGCCGCATCGTCGGACCGAGCGCTCGACGCCGCAGCGTCCTTCGTATCTCCCATCGCGGCGGCAGAGGGAGCCGCCGAACCGACCTCCGCCACCGTCCCCGGAGAACCGGGCGCTGCCGACGGCGGATCGGCGTCCGCGTCCCCGGCCGCATCACCGGGCCGAGCGCTCGACGCCGCAGCGTCCTTCGTACCTCCCGAGGCGGCAGACGGAGTCCCGGGACCGACGTCCGCCATCATTCCCGCAGGTCCGGAACTCGCCGACTGCGGATCGGCAGTCCCGGACGAGACGTCGGAGCGAGCACCCGACGGCGCGGCGTCCTTGCCCGTCGAAGCGGCAGGCCGAGCCGCCGGACCGACGTCCGCCATCGTCGCCGCAGATCCCGCCGCCGCAGGAAGGACCACTTGTGGCGGGCCGACATCGGCCATCGTCCCCGGAGGACCGGCCGCCGCCGACCGCGAATCGGCATCGGCAGTCCCGGACGAGACGTCGGACCGAGCGCCCGGCGACGCGTCGTCCTTGGCCGCCGAGGCGGCAGGTCGAGCGACGGGAGGCGGACCGACATCCGCCATCGTCCCCGCAGACCCCGCCGCCGCAGGAGAGACCACCTGTGGCGGACCGACATCGGCCATCGTTTCCGCGGACCCCGCCGCCCCCGGCGGCGGATCGGCGGTCCCAAACGACGCGTCCGAGCCTGCGCCTGACGGCAAGGCGTCCCTGCCCGCCGAAGCGGCAGGTCGAGCGATCGGAGGCGGACCGACATCCGCCATCGTCCCCGCAGACCCCGCCGCCGCAGAAGAGGCCACCTGTGGCGGACCGACATCGGCCATCGTCCCCGCGGACCCGGCCGCTGCGGCGGGTGGTGGGGCCCAGGTGGGTGCCTGGCCCGGCGGGCCGGTGGGTGGCTGGTGGGCGACGGGTGGGGCTGCGGGCGGTGCGGCGGGTGCCTGGCGGGCGGGGTACTGCCGGGCGAGCGGGGCGAGGCCGGGCGTCGGCGTCACCGGGTCGGCGGATGCGGCGGAGCGGGCGCGGTCGGGGCCGAGGATCTCGGACAGGATCGCGACCGGGACGGGGAAGCCACGCGGCCGGGCCGGGATGCCGCCGCCCAGTCGGCACCAGGCGAGGTCCAGGGCGTACATCGTGGCCAGGAGGGCGCCCCGCGCGCTGGGCCGGAGTTTCTCGACGCGTCGCCGCAGGAGGGGCGGGAGCCGGTTGTCCTGGGGCCAGAACCGCCGGAGCGGGTGGTCCGGGCCGGTGAGGATCGCCTGGGTCGTGCGGCGGGTCTCGGGGTCGAGCCAGCCGATGACCTGTGCGGCGACGTCGCGCCGGACGACCGCGAGGTCGGCGGCCAGCAGCGCGGCCGCGATGAGGCGGGGTTCGACGTATCCCTGTTCGGCCGGATCGCCGGCGACCGGGGCGAGGGTGAGGGCGAGGTCGTAGAAGGCGTTGCGGAAGTGTTCGCCCGCGGACGCCTCGATGCGCAGCGCCGGCGCCAGGACGGGCGGGCATCGGGTGAGCCACTGCTGGACGATCGCCTGGTCGCCGTACGGAAGGGCGGCGTAGTCGACCGTGGGATTGTGCAGGGTGGATCCGAGGACGGCGAGGAGCGCGTCCGCACGGGGCCGGAAGCGGGCGTCCTGGCGCAGGGCGCTGGCCATCGCCCACATCGTGCGCAGGATGACGACGGCGGCGTCCACCCGATGGGCGCGCAGCCGCTCGGCGTACAGCCCGACCAGGGACTCCAGCGGTGGCGGGGTGAGCCAGCGAGGCCCGTCGACGTCGGGCAGCGGCCGGGCGCGGTACGGCGACCAGATGTCGAGCAGCTGGGCGTCCAGGCCGGAGTAGAACACCGGCGCGGCGGCGGACCACAGCATCACGCCCCAGCCGACGGCCACGGTGCTCGGCGTGGACGAGGAGAAGGCGCCCCACCAGTGCGGGTAGTCGAGAGGCGGGAGCGCCGCCGCCGACTCGACGGTCGCCCGTACGCGGGACGTCACGTCGGGCCGTACGTCGACGTCCACGAAGGGCAGCGCCTGCGGCGGCTCCTGGCTGAAGTCGGGGCCGGAGGGCACCAGGTGGGGTGGGATGCGCGGCACCGGCATGCCCTGTGACAGGGGGCGCGCCGACGTCCGCGTCATCGGCAGCCGGGGTGGCGGGCACAGGTGCCACTGGCCGTCGGCGGGGAGCCAGCGGTACCAGCGGGCCCACGCTCCGAACAGCCACCAGGTGCCGTCGGGCAGGACGAGCATCCGCCCGGCGGTGAGGTTCTGCCGCTGGAGGGGCGGGGTGGTGGCCCACCAGCCCGCCGTCACCATGGCGCGCGTGTCCCGCTCGACCACCGCGAAGGGATCCTGGGCGGCGGCCGAGGGCACCTCGCCGTACGCCTGCCCCCAGACCACCATGCAATGGTAAACGGCACGCCAAGCCCGCCCCGACCATCGGCCGTGGGCACTTTCCCGAGCGACCACGGCGGAACGCCGTAGCGGAGATCTTCGATCGGGAGCGAAAGCGATCGGGCGAAGGCGCGGAGTACAGGTGACCGCCCACCACCTCGCCCGGAAGGCGCCCATGACGGAGATCAAGACGTGACCGGCCTGGCCGGTGTCCACGGGGTCGGGCAGCTGAGCGACGCCGACCTCGTACGGGAGTACCGGCGAGATCCCGATCGGTTCACCGCGGTCTACGACCGGTACTTCGGCGACGTCCACCGATACGTCGCGGGGAGGCTCGACACGCAGGTCGCGGACGACATCGCGGCCGAGACGTTCCTCGTGGCGTTCCGCAAGCGCGACCGGTTCGACCCGGCGCGCGGGGCGCTGCGGCCGTGGTTGTTCGGCATCGCGACGAGGCTCGTCGCCCAGCACCGGCGCGTCGAGTCCCGGCACTACGAGACCCTCGCCCGCGCGACCGCGGCCCCCGCCGACCACGGTCACGAGAACGAGGTCGTCACGGCGGTGACCGCAGCCGGTCTCCAGCCACAACTGGCCGGCGCGATCGCCGCGCTCACCCGCAAGGAGCGGGACGTCCTGCTGCTCGTCGCCCTGGCCGACTTCAGCCATGAAGAGGTCGCCCAGGCACTGAAGATCCCGTACGGGACCGTCGGCTCGCGCCTCAACCGGGCCCGGAAGAAGCTTCGCAGCGCACTCGAGAAGGAGCTCCCCCATGGATGAGGACCTGCGGATGGTCCGTTCGCTGCTGGACAAGCCCGCACCCGACGACGCGGTCGTCGCGATGGGGCGTGACCGGCTCCGTACGGCCGCGCGAGCCCCTGGTCGCACGCGTCCCGCCCGCCGGACCATGTGGATGACGGGCGGTCTCGGCCTCACCGCCGCGGCGGCAGCGGCGGCGGTCGCGATCGCCGCGACCGGTACGCCGGGCGACCGGCCGGCCGGGCCCCGGACCGGCGGATCCACGGTGACGCTGAGCGCCCGCTCCATCCTGCTCGCGGCCGCGACCGAGGCGGACGGGCAGGCGGACAAGGTCGGCGGGTACTGGCACACCACGACCGTGAACCGGAACGCCTACCGGGTGGCCGGCGGGTACACCGTCGTCGACCGGTCTCAGCAGGAGCAGTGGACGCCGAGCCGGCCGCGGCAGGAGCAGTGGAGCCGCGATCAGCGGCTCGGCGCCGGGCCGGAGAGCCCCTCGGACGTGGCCGCGTGGAAGCGAGCGGGCTCCCCGAGCACCTTCTCGGCCCCGGCGCCGAAGCCCGCCGGAAGGGCGAAGCTCGAGCCGATGACCCTGTCGACGCAGCCGGGCCGGCCCAGCGTGAACCGTGCCCCGCTCGTCGACGGCGACAAGGTGTTCTGGCTCGGCCGCAACGTCAGCATGAAGGACCTCCGTGCGCTGCCCGCCGACCCGCAGCGGCTCAAGGCCTCCCTGACGCGCTGGTACGCCGGACACGGCACCGAGTCGTCGAGCGAGCCGATGTCCTCGGACCTGTGGCTGTACACCGTCGTCAAGGGCCTGATCACGGACATGCCGGTGACCCCGAAGGTCCGGGGCGCGGCGTTCCGGATGCTCGCGGACCTGAAGACGGTGACGGCGGTCGGTCCGGTCAAGGACGCCCAGGGACGGCCGGGCACCGCGATCGCGATCGTCGAGCACACCAAGTTCGGTGGCGTGCAGCAGCACCGCCTGATCCTCGACACCTCCACCGGCCGGGCCCTCGGCGAGGAGATCGTCGTCGTGCGGCCGAGCGGCACCACGGCGGGCCTGGCCCCCGGTTCGGTGTGGATCTCCTCGACGGTGGCCGCGCAGGACTGGACGGACTCGGCGCCCGGCAGCACCACGGGGGCGCAGCGCGGGCACTGAGCCCACCTCCGATCGCACGGATCGGGCCGCGGGCGTACGGGGCCCGGTCCGTGCGTCTCCGCGTCAGCCCAGTGGGCAGCGCGAGCGCTGAGCCACGGGCGACGTCCGATCGCGCGGACCGGGACCTGACGCCACCGGCGTACGGGCTCCGCGCGTCAGGCCCAGTGGGCGTCGCGGTGCCGGGCCGCCTTGCGGACGTACGTCTCCGGTGTGTGCGCGAGCACCGCCCGGTCGTCGTCGTTCAGCTCCCGGACGATCTTTCCCGGAACCCCGGCGACGAGCACCCCGGAGGGGATCTTCTTGCCCGGGCCGACGAGCGCGCCGGCCGCGACCAGCGTGCCGGCGCCGATCCGCGCGCCGTTCAGCACGATCGCCCCGATGCCGATCAGGGAGCCGGTCTCGATGTGCGCGCCGTGGACCATGGCCTTGTGCCCGAGGCTGACCCGGTCCTCCAGGACGGCGGGCATGCCGGCGTCGCAGTGCAGGCAGCACAGGTCCTGGATGTTGCACTCCTCGCCGACGATGATGTCCTCGTCGTCACCGCGCAGCACCGAGCCGTACCAGACGTTGGCCGCCCGGCCGAGGCGTACGCGTCCGACGACGACGGCGCCCGGGGCCACCCACGCCTCCGGGTGGATGTCGGGCCGATGTTCGCCGAGCGTGCCATGGAAGAAATCCGTCACGGTCGCCAAGTCTAGAAGCGGGCACGCCACGGTCCCCGCGCCGGACACCGCGCCCAATGCGGCGCCGCCCCCGCCCAGTGCCGCGCCGCCCCCGCCCAGTGCCGCGCCGCCCCCGCCCAGTGCCGCGCCGCCCCCGCCCCGATACCGTGCTGTCTCCGGCCGGTCGGCGCGCCATATTTCCCATAAGCGACATTTTGCGATATTTATCCTGGGAAGACTCTCACGCTGTCGCACCGATGGGCCGGTAATTCGTGCGAGTAGCCGCATTCCCCTTGCGCGAAAGACGGGGAACCCTCGAGAGTCGTCAGAGACGTTCCTTCGACCCCCTAGGGCAATGAGCAACGAAGCCGAGATCCTGCCGAACCTCTTCCGCGAGGAAGTCCGCGAAGAGTCGTTCGAGATCGTCATGCGCGGCTACAACCGCCGTCAGGTCGACGAATACATCGCCCGTACCCGCAACCAGATCCGCGAGCTCGAGGCACGGCTGTCGCGCGCCCTCGACGAGGTCGAACGCACCCGCCGGGAAATGTCCGAGGTCCGCGAGGCCCGGCGCCCCACCGGCGACGACCTCAGCGAGCGGCTTCGCCAGATCATCAACCTCGCCGAAGAAGAGGCCCAGTCGAAGCTGGGTGAGGCCGAGCGCAAGGTCGCCCAGATCCAGCAGGAGGCCGAGCGCGAGGCCAAGCGCGTCGTCGACGAGGCCCAGAGCAGGTCTGAGCACGCCATCGCCCAGGCTCAGGAGAACGCCGGCCACATGCTGTCGGCGGCTCAGCAGGAGTCCGAGCGCGTCATGTCCGCGGCCAAGAACGAGGCGGACAGCCTGGTCACCGAGGCCCGCACGGAGGCCGAACGTACGCTCACCACCGCCGAGCGCCGTTCCTCGGTCATCAACGAGGGCGCCACCGAGCGGCTCTCCCAGCTGACGAAGCAGCACACGCAGGCGCTGACCCGGCTCAACGAGATCACCGACACGCTGGTGACGCTCCTGGAGCAGGAGGAGAAGGCCGGCCCGCTGGAGCAGATGGTCGCCAACGCCGTCGCGCCGCAGGGCGAGCAGGACCCGCCCGCCGCCCACCCCGAGCCGCAGCAGTCCCCGGGGGGCCGTCACCACCAGGCCCAGATGCCGCTCCAGGTCCCGGCCCAGCCGCAGCCGCAGCCGCAACAGCCCCAGGAACGCAACGTCCAGGTCTTCCCCGCCACCGGCGACCAGACCGCGGAGTGAATTGATCAGGCCGGTGATGTTGGCCGGTCACCGGCCTGATCATCTACAGTCCTGAGCTGTGAGACGACAACGCGACGGCGTGGGCACCGTCCGCCCGATCCGCTACATGGGCGACCCTGTGCTGCGCACCGAATGCGACCCGGTACGGTCCTTCGACGACGACCTGCGGCGGCTGATCGACGACATGTTCGCGTCGATGTACGCCAACGACGGCGCGGGGCTGGCCGCCAACCAGATCGGCGTCTCCCTGCAGGTCTTCGTGTACGACTGCGACGACGACGCCGGCCGCAACCACGTCGGCCACGTGGTCAACCCGGTGCTGATCGCCACCGACGGCGAGATCGTCGAGGACGACGAAGGCTGCCTGTCGCTGCCCGGCCTCCGTTTCCCGACCCCGCGGCACGGTCACGCCGTCGTCGAAGGCGTCGACATGACCGGCAAGTCGCTGCGAGTCGAGGGCACCGGCTACTTCGCCCGCTGCCTCCAGCACGAGATGGGCCACCTCAAGGGCCGGCTCTACGTCGACACCCTGAAGGGCGACGCGCGCAAGGCGGCCCTCCGCGCCGTCCGCTCCGCCGACTGGAGCTGATCCGGGCCGCCGCGGAGCCGAGGCGGATCGCGTCCGTCTCCGCGTTCGGGAGCCGACCAGAGGAGAGTCCCTCCATGACCCACGACGAGATCCACGGGGTCCGCGCCGAGATCGACGAGCTCGACCGCCGGATCGTCGCGCTGCTGGCCGAACGGGAGAATCTCGTACGCCGGGCCGGCCGCCTCAAGACCGACGACGCCGCCGTACGGGCACCGCAGCGCGTGGAACAGGTCGTCCAGCGGGTACGGGCCACGGCCACCGACCTGGGTGCGACGCCCGACGTGGTCGAGCGCACGTACCGCGCGATGATCGGCGCCTTCATCGACCTGGAGCTGACGACCCTCGCCACGTCGCCGGTCGAGCCCGATCCAGGACAGCGGTAGCCACGAACAGAGCGTGGTCGTCGCCCTGGGCGTCAGACGGCCTTCGTGGCCCCGCCGTCGATGACCAGGTCGGCGCCGTTGAAGCTCCCGGCGTGCGGTGACACCAGGTAGGTCACCAGCGAGGCGACCTCCGCCGGCTCCACCAGCCGCCCCGTCGTCATGCCCAGCTGGGCGGGCAGCCCGGCCACCAGGTCCTCGTGGGACACGCCCAGCATGTCGGCCAATCCCGCGCCGTAGCCGTCCGGCGCCTCCCACATCGCGGTGCGAACCGCGCCCGGCGAGATCGTGTTCACCCGGACGCCCTGCGGCCCGAACTCTTCGGCGAGCGCCTTGCCGAACGCGGTCAGCGCGGCCTTCGCCGTCGTGTACGGGATCGGCCCGGCATGTGGCATGCGGGCGCCGTTCGAGGAGATGTTGACGACGCTGCCCCGCGTGCGAAGCAGGCTCGGCAGGGCGGCGCGTGTCGTACGGACGGCCGCGAAGAAGTTGAGGTCGAACAGGGACAGCCAGTCGCCGTCGTCGAAGCCGAGGAACCCGCGGGCGGCATCCTGGCCGCCGTCGCCCCCGCCGACGTTGTTGACCAGTACGTCGAGACGACCGCCGAGCTCGGTGAGCGCCTGTTCGACCAGGCGCGCGGGCCCGTCGGGCGTCGCCAGGTCCACCGGCAAGGCGATCGCGCCGGTCTCCTTCAGCTCGGGCGTGACGGTCCGCGCGGCCGCGACCACACGGGCCCCTTCCGCGGTCAGGGCGGCGACGGTCGCCAGCCCGATGCCGCGGCTCGCGCCGGTCACCAGGGCGGTTCGGCCGGTGAGTCGGGTGTCCATCTAGACCTCCAGAAGAAGAGCTGCCACATAAGCGACACTGGAAAACTAGTAGATGCAACACTGATGTTGCAAATGAATCTATACCGGCGACGAATGTGTAGCGGTCGCGGCAGTGCGGGCCGTTCTGGAAGCGGCGGCGGGATCCGGGGCTGGAGACGACGACGGCCCCACGGTTCGAGACCGTGGGGCCGGGACGTGCGCTGAGCGAGGGTCAGTGCATCGGCATCGGCGTGTCCGCCGAGGTGCCGGTCGGCTTGCGGCGGGGCAGGAACAGCGCCGGGATGAACGCCAGTGCCAGCAGGCCCACCGCCCACCAGTAGGTGCTCTGGAAGGCGTCCGCCATCGGACCGATGATCTTCTGCATGATCTGCGGCGGAACCTTCTGGGCCGAGGACAGCCCGCCACCCGCCGAGCCGCCGAGCTTGTCGGACAGGGTGTTCGCGAGCAGCACAGACATCAGCGCCGTGCCGATGGAGGCGGACACCTGCTGAATGATGTTCAGCATGGTGCTGGCCTTGGGCACCTCGTCGTGCACGAGCGTCTGGATCGCGGCCGCCATGGTCGGCATCATCGTCATGCCCATGCCCAGCCCCATCACGAACAGCACACTGCCAAGCACCCAGTACGAGGTGTCGGCCTGCAGGACCGCGGTGAAGCCGGCCACAGAGGCGACCACGACGACCAGACCGATCAGGACGACCCGGCCGGGGCCGATCTTGTCGGTGAGCTTGCCGCCCACCGGCATGGTGACCATCGCACCGATCCCCTGCGGGGCGAGCAGCAGGCCGGAGGAGAAGGCGGTCTCGTGCCGCACCACCTGGTAGTAAAGGGGCAGCAGGAGCATGGCACCCATGAACGCGCACATGAACAGCGTCATCGTGCCCGAGGCCGCCGCGACGGACCGCCGCTTCAGCAGCCGCAGATCGATCAGCGGGTTGGCGGCGGTCAGCGCGCGGAGCGTGAACAGGACCACCAGCACCGCTCCGGCGATCGTGGTGACGAGGACGTCGGTCCTGCCGAAGTCGCTGTGCTGCGCACCCGTGGCCAGGCCGTAGATGAGCGAGGCCAGGCCGGGCGACAGCAGGATGAGGCCCAGGACGTCCAGGCGTTCGCCCGGGCGCGGGGTGTCGCGCTCGAGGATCCTCGCGGCGAGGAACAGCGCGAGGACGCCGATCGGCAGGTTGATGAAGAAGATCCATCGCCAGGAGACGTCGTCGACCAGCCAGCCGCCCAGAATCGGTCCGCCGATCGGCCCGAGCAGCATCGGGATCCCGACGACGCTCATCACCTGGCCGACCCGCGACGGCCCGGCCTTCTGGGTGAGAATCGTCATGCCGGCCGGCATGATCATGCCGCCGCCGAGGCCCTGTAGGACACGGAAGGCGATCAGCGACTCGGCCGACCACGCCATGCCGGCCAACGCCGATCCGGCCACGAAGAGCGCAATGGAGATCATGTACAGCCGCTTCGTGCCGAACCTCGCCGACGCCCACCCCGTGAGCGGGATGACGGTGGCCAGGGCGAGCGTGTAGCCGGTGGCCACCCACTGGATGGTGGAGAGCGGGGACTTGAACGCCCCGGCAAGGTGGTTGATCGCGACGTTGACGACGGTCACGTCGAGGATCGACATGATGGCGCCGAGGACGACGACCATGGCGACCGCGAGCACGCCTCGATCGAGCCCGGCCGGCGGTGCGGGTGCCAGCGGTGGATCTTCCGCGAGCTCAGGTGATGGCAGAGTGCTCACTTCGGTCTTCCAATCATCAATCGCCCACATGGGCAGTTAGCCGGGGTTTTTTGGGTTGGCCGGACCATGATGCCGGGTGGCACCGACAATCTGGCAATCGGAGTGAATCCGCAGGTAGGACCGCCGGTATCGGTCCGGGTACGGAGCGGGACGTTCAGGCGTCGAAGCGGCCGGAGCGACCCCGCTTCACGTCGCCGCGGCGGCGCTTGTTCTCCAGGCGGCGCTCGTGGACGCGGCGGCTGGGCTTGGTGGGACGGCGCGGCTTCGGCGGCGGCGCGGTCGCCTCGGCGAGCAGGGCGGACAGCCGCGCCTTGGCCGCCTCACGGTTGCGCAGCTGTGACCGGTGCTCCTCGGCGCGGATCGTGATGACGCCGCCGACGAGGCGCCCGGCGAGGCGCTGCAACGCGCGTTCCTTGTACGGCTTCGGGAGTGCGGCGGACCCGGCCACGTCGAAGGACAGCTCGGCGGCGGTGTCGCTGGTGTTGACATGCTGTCCGCCCGGCCCCGACGAACGGGAGAAACGCCAGCGCAGCTCGGCGTCAGGGATGACGACCGAGCCGCGAACACGCACGGGATCGGACATACTGCCGATTATCCCTGGTGAGCATGGTGCATGTCGCCTAATTTAAGGGACTCCTGAATCGCCGCCGTCCCGCCCCGTCCAGGACGGCTCTCCCGGCTTGACCGGCCCGCCCTCCGGATGGCCGTATCCAGGCTTGCGCACACGTTCTCCGGTCGGCACCCGGTGCGTCGCGCCGCTTGAAGCGGTGCCGGGGTGGTGGTGGGTGCACCCGTCAAGGTGACGGCAGTGCGTCCGCGAAGCGGGACCGAGGCCCACTGACTCCACGGGCGTCCTGCCGCAGAGTCGTGAACGTCGATCGCGAACTGTGGAGGTGGCGTTCATGCCGGAACAACGAGACCCCGCGAGACCGAGGGCGCGCAGGGTCGCCGTGGCGGGTGCGGCCGGGCTCGGCCTCGTCGCGCTCTCCGCGACGGCAGTGCCGGCGATGGCCGCCGGGAACGATGACGCCGCGGTGGTGCGGACCGCGGAGGGACCCGTACGGGGCGTCGTCGCCGCCGACCACCGAACGTTCGCGGGCATCCCGTACGCCGCGCCGCCGGTGGGGCCCCTGCGCTGGACCTCGCCACGGCCCGTCGCCCCGTGGACGCGGACGCGGGAGGCGACGAGACCCGGCAGCGCCTGCGCGCAGACGGCGGGCTTCCTCGGCGACGCGCCGAGCGAGGCGGAGGACTGCCTGTACCTCAACGTCACCACGCCCCGGCGCACCACCGGACGGCGGCTGCCGGTGATGGTCTGGATCCACGGCGGCGGCTTCTACTCCGGCTCCGGCGACCTGTACGGGGCCGAGCGCCTGGCGACCAAGGGAGACGCGGTCGTCGTCACCCTGAACTACCGGCTCGGCGTCTTCGGGTTCCTCGCCCACCCGTCGCTGGACCGGGGCGGGCGGCTGTCGGGCGACTTCGGTCTGGAGGACCAGCAGGCGGCTCTCCGCTGGGTCCGGCGGAACGCCGCGGCGTTCGGCGGGGACCCGGGCGAGGTGACGCTGTTCGGCGAGTCGGCCGGGGGCATGAGCGTCTGCTCGCATCTGGCCGCCCCTGCCTCGGCCGGGCTGTTCCAGCGTGCCATCGCGCAGAGCGGCCCCTGCGCCCTCACGACCCAGTGGCCGTACAAGGATGGAAACTGGGTCGTACGGCCGCGGGCGGACGCCGAACGGCAGGGCACGTCGGTCGCGGCGAAGCTCGGCTGTGCCGACGCGACGGACGTCGCGGCCTGCCTGCGCGGCAAGCCGGTCTCGGCTCTGCTGGACGCCTCGGACGGCGGCCAGGGGTTCGGGCCGGTGTCCGGCGGCGGCGTGCTGCCGACCGACCCGGCGACGGCCCTGAAGACGGGACGGTTCGCGAAGGTGCCCGTCATCCACGGCACCACGCGCGACGAGCACCGGACGTTCGTCGCCGCGCTCGAGTACTTCACCGGTCACGCGACCACCGAGGCGGACTACCGCGGCGAGATCGAGGGCTTCTTCGGCAAGGAGAAGGCGGCGAAGGTCCTGGCCGCCTACCCGGTCACGAAGTACGGCTCGGCGAGCACCGCGCTGGCCACCGTCTGGACCGACTACAGCTGGGCGTGCACGGCGCGCCAGGCCGACCGGGCGCTGAGCACGCGGGTGCCGACCTACGCGTACGAGTTCGCCGACGAGCACGCGCCGTGGGCCACCGACACCCCCGCGCCGGGGTTCCCGACGGGCGCGTTCCACGCCTCGGAGGTGCAGTACCTGTTCGACGACGCGCAGTTCCGCGGACCGCTCACGGCGGAGCAGGGCCGGCTGTCCGACCAGATGATCGGGTACTGGACGCGGTTCGCCCGCACCGGCGACCCGAACGGCGGCGGGGCACCGGCGTGGGCGCGCTCGGCCGCGGGCGCGGAGCGGGTCCTGTCGCTCGCCCCCGGCTCCGGCGGCATCCACCCGGTCGACCTCGGCCGTGAGCACCGCTGCGGCTTCTGGGCGTCCATCGACCAGTGAGACCGGGACCGGCGCGCATCCGGTAAGGCCGGGACCTGCGCGCGACGAGAAACCGGCGCCGCCGTCCGCTGCCCGCGGGCGGCGGTACCGCATGTGCAGATGGGTGACCGTCTCAGGCTGCGTGCTGATACGCCGGGTAGGTCAGGTAGCCCGCGTCGCCGCCCTGGTAGTACGTGGCCTCGTCGACGGGGGCGAGCGGGAGGCCGGTGCGCAGTCGTTCGACCAGGTCGGGGTTGGAGATGAAGGCGCGACCGAAGCTGATGAGGTCGGCTCCCAGCCCGAGCCAGTGGTCGGCGTCGTCCCGTCCGGTCTGCTTCGGTCCCATCGGGAGCACCGGGTTCATGACGAGGGTGCCCGGCCACGCGCGGCGCAGGCCGACCAGCACCTCTTCGTCGGCGGTGGCCTCGAGGTGGACGTAGGCCAGGTCGAGGCGGGCGAGCTCGGTCAGCAGGGCGGTGTAGAGCTCGGGGACATCGCTCTCCTCGACGCCCCAGAACGTCCCGCCCGGGGAGAGGCGGATGCCGGTCCTGGCCGCGCCGACGGCCTCGACGGTCGCGGACACCGCTTCGACGGCGAACCGGATCCGGTTGCCCACCGAGCCCCCGTAGCCGTCCGTGCGCAGGTTGGCGTTCGATGAGAGGAACTGCGAGATCAGGTAGCCGTTGGCGCCGTGCAGCTCCACGCCGTCGAAGCCGGCGTCGACGGCGCGGCGGGCGGCCTGGGCGTACGACCGGGCGTGCTCCGGGATTTCGGCGGTGTCCAGGGCGCGAGGCGTCGGTGCGGGCCGGGGCCCGGTCGGGGTGAACACGTGGCCGACGGCGGGGACCGCCGAGGGGCCGACCGGCTGTACGCCGATGGTGTCGGGATGCGAGACCCGTCCGCCGTGCATGAGCTGGGCGAAGATCCGCCCGCCGTTGGCGCGCACGGCGGCGGTCACGGGGCGCCATGCGGCGACCTGCTCATCGGTGTGCAGCCCCGGCGTGCCCGGGTTGGACTGTCCGATCGCGCTCGGCTGCACGCCCTCGGACACGATCAGGCCGGCCGTCGCTCGCTGGGCGTAGTACGTCGCCATCGACGGCGTCGCCAGACCGCCGGCGGCGGCCCGTACCCGTGTCATCGGGGCCATCACCACCCGGTTCGGCAGCGTCAGGTCGCCGAGCCGATGGCTGCTGAAAAGGGTCGTCACGTCGGGGCTCCTTCGTGGTCCACGGCACCCGGATCTCGGGTACGGCGGTTACGCTAGAACCTGACATTGACGTCAGAGGCAAGCTTTGTGTCGCGGTTCACAACGGGAGGCGACGTGCGCATCGGGGAGCTCGCGGCACGGGCCGGAGTCAGCGTCCGGTCCCTGCGCTACTACGAAGAGCAGGGGCTGCTCGCCAGCACCCGCAGCGCCAGCGGACAGCGGCACTACACCGAGTACGACATCGAGCGGGTCACGTTCATCCAGCGCTTGTACGCCGCGGGTCTGTCCAGCCGCACGATCACCGAACTGCTGCCATGCGTCGACTCACCCAGCGAGGAGAACTCCGACGCCGCGCTGGAGCGGATGGCGCAGGAACGGGACCGGCTGTCCGACCACATCACGGAGCTCATCCGGACCCGAGACGCGCTGGACGGGCTGATGGTCACGGCCCGAGCGCATCGCGAGCAGTTGCGGGCGGCGATGGCCCGCTGATCGGGCGCCGCCGCCAGGCGATTCCCCGGCCCATCCGCACGCGTTCGCCAGGCGATCCCCGGACCGTCCGCACGCGTTCGCCAGGCGATCCTCGGTCCGTTCGTGCCCGGCTCGTCGGTGACGGCCGAGTAGGCCCGTACGCATGACGTGGCGGGCCGTGCCGCGCCGCACGGCCCGCCACGTGAGCGGGGAGCTCAGAGGATCAGCCGGTGAAGGCCTTGGCGAAGTCGCCCTCGTTCTGGGCGATGCTGCTGCAGGTCGCGCTCGCCCACTGCTGAGGACCGCCGGGGCAGGGCTTGTCCCGGGTGGCGGACCACATGGAGAGCCACGCGAGGTTCTTCTGCTTGGCGAAGGCCGCTAGCTTCTTGGCGTCGGCGACCGTGAACACCTCGGTGTTCGTGTCGTTCACACCGATCATCGGGGTGACGGCGATCTTGCTCCACGCGTTGCTCACGCCGAGCGCGCCGCGTACCTGGGCCTCGGTGGACGTCGCCGCCTGGATGGCGTAGTCGCCCATCTTGCCGCTGGGGTTCGGGGCCTGGCCGTCCCCGTAGTCCATGGCCATGATGTTGACGGCCGAGACCGAGTCGCCGTTCTGCTTGGCGCTCTTCAGCAGGTTCACGCCGTCCTGGGTGAGCCCGGACGGCAGGACCGGCAGCGTGAACGACACGTCCAGGCCCGACACCTGCTTCTGCAGGGACGCGATCGCCTGGGCGCGCCGGGTGTTGGCCGCCTGGTCGGCGATGGCGGCGCCCTCGACGTCGAAGTCGACCTTCTTCAGCTTGAACGTGTCGATGACCTGCTTGTACGCGGAGGCGAGCTGGCCGGAGTCACCGCAGGCCTGGGCGAGTTCGGTGCCGTTGGCGCCGCCGAACGAGACACGGACGTCGCCGCCGGCCGCGCGCAGCGCGTCGATCTTCTTGGCGACCTCGTTGTCGCCGAGCGCCTGGGAGCCGCCCCACTTCGGGGTGCACCCGCCGCCCGCCACGATGAACGCTAGGTTGAACGTCTTCACGCCGTTCTTCGCCGCGCCGGTCAGGTCGTACGGCGGGTAGAGGCCCACGTCCACGTACGGCGCGAATCCCCCGCCGCCGGACGAGGACGGCGGGGTGCTCGTCGGCGGTTCCGTCGTGGGCGGCGTCTTGGTCGGCGTGGGCGAGGGTGCGGGGGCGCCGTCGCCCGAGCAGGAGCCGCCGTTCACCTTGCAGGCGGTCGGGGACGCGGATTTGCCGTCCACGGTGAATCCGACCTGCCGGGCCTGGCCCGGTCCGATGTCGCCGTTCCAGCTCTCGTTCTTGACCGTGACGTGGCTGCCGTCCTGGTGGGAGACGCCGTTCCACAGGCTGGTCATCTTGGCGCCGGCCGGGAGGTCGAAGGACAGGTCCCAGCCGTGCACGGTGTCGGTGCCGGTGTTGGTCAGCGTGTACTGGCCGGTGTAGCCGGAGTCCCACGATGAGACGGAGCGGAACGCGGCCTTGACCGACGCGGTGTCGGCCGATCCGGTGGCCGCGGTGAGGCCACCGGTGCTCGTACCGCCGGTCGCGAGGGCGACGCCGCCGACGCCCAGGACGGCCGCGAGGCCGAGGACGATCGGCAGCTTCGTCCGCCGCCGTCGCGTGGGGTGTGGACTCATGAGGGGGTGCCTCCAGGGAAGCGGGGGTCTACGGTCGTGCGCCTGCAGGGCGGTGCCAACGTACGGCCGTGGAACCCCTCTGCGGCCGCCGTTAAGGCGCCCTTAAGGGGCGGCTGAAAAGCGCCTAAGACTGCCGCCTCCGGCGTGGCCGTTCCGGCTCCCCGCCGGCTCCCGCCGGCTCCCCGCCGGGTCCTTCCGTGGGGCTTCAGGGGCGGAAACGGTCGGTGGCGTCGATCAGCAGGTGACGGATCCCGGGCTCCGCGCTGCCGTGGCCCGCGTCCTCGACGACGTGGAACTCGGCCTCGGGCCAGGCCCGGTGCAGTTCCCATGCCTGGTCGGGAGGGGTCTTGATGTCGTAGCGACCATTGACGATCACGGCGGGAATGTGCCGGATGCGATCGATGCCCGCCAGCAGACCGCCTTCGGGGAGGAAGCCGCCGTTGCCGATGTAGTGGTGCAGGATGCGGGCGGCGGCGAGGACGGCGGCGTCGTCGAGCGCCGGCGGCTCGACGGGGAGCAGGGTGTTGGCCGAGAGTTCCCAGGCCATCCAGGCGCGGGCCGCGGGAAGGTGCACCGCGGGGTCCGGGTCGCCGACGCGGCGGCCGTACGCGGCGACCAGATCGTCCCGCTCGGCGACGGGGATCGCGTCCCGGAACGCCTCCCACTCGGCGGGAAAGAGCTTGGCGGCGCCGGTCGGCGTGAACGCCCAGGCCTCGTCGGACGGGCGGACGAGGTAGATGCCCCGCAGCACGAGTTCGGTGACGCGATCGGGGTGCGCCTGGGCGTACGCGAGGGCGAGGGTGCTGCCCCAGCTTCCCCCGAAGACCAGCCAGCGGCCGATGGACAGATGCTCGCGGAGCCGTTCCATGTCGGAGATCAGGTGCGGGGTCGTGTTGTGCTCCAGAGAGACCCGCGGGTCCCCCGCGTTCGGCCGGCTGGCACCGCAGTTGCGCTGGTCGAAGAGCACGATCCGGTACGCCGCCGGGTCGAAGAACCGGCGGAACCAGGGCAGGAGTCCGCCGCCGGGACCGCCGTGCAGGAAGACCGCGGGCTTCCCGGCCGGGTTCCCGCAGACCTCCCAGTGGATCCGGTCGCCGTCCCCGACCTCGAGCAGGCCCGAGTCGTACGGATCGATCGCCGGGTAGAGCTCTTTCAGCGCCATACGTGATCAACGATCAGCGCTCCGCCGGGTTCCCGCGCCCGCCCTGGAGCTTGAGTTTTAACCTCCACCCGGCTACCAGGAGGCGCGGGGTGGCGTGAACGGCTACGAGCAGGTCCGGCTGTGGTGGACCAGGCGCGGGCCGGCTTGGTGATGACCGCCGCCGTCGAGGCCCCGCGCCGGGGGCCCGACAGCGAGTGACGTTAGGCGGACCGGCTGGTGTCGTCGAAGTCGGTGGAGGCCGACAGCTCGGCCCATGCCAGCATCTCGCGCTCGAAGGCGTCGCGTCCGGCCTGGACGAGCCGAAGCGCGTCGGTGCCGAGCAGCAGGCGCGTCGGCGGCTGGTCGGCCGCCACGATTCGCAGCACCGCGGCCGCGGCCTTGTCCGGGTCGCCCGGCTGGCGCCCGCTGCCGTGGACGCGCCGGGCGCGCAGTGGCTCGAACAGCTCGTCGTAGTCGGCGATCACACGGGGTGCGCGGATCATCGAGCGGCCGGCCCAGTCGGTCCGGAAACTGCCCGGCTCGACGGCGGTGACATGGATGCCGAAATCGGCGACCTCCTTGCCGAGCGTTTCGAGGATGCCCTCCACCGCGAACTTGCTGCCGTGGTAGAAGCTGAGGCCCGGCATGGTGATCAGCCCGCCCATCGAGGTGACGGCGATGATGTGGCCCGAACGGCGCTCCCGCATGTGCGGGAGCACGGCCTTGATCACCGCCACGGTTCCGTAGACGTTCACCTCGAACTGACGGCGAAGGTCATCCATCGACGACTCCTCGAAGAGGCCATCATGGCCGTACCCGGCGTTGGCGACGAGTACGTCGACCGGGCCGAGGTCACGCTCGGTCTCGTCCACGACCGTGTCCACCGCGTCATGGTCGGTCACGTCCAGGATGCGGGCGTGCGCGTCGCCGGCGAGCGCTTCAAAGGCCCGTGCGTCGGCGGGCGTGCGCACCGTGCCCACCACCCGGTGGCCCGCGGCCAACGCCGCGCGCGCGAGTGCGCGGCCCAGGCCGGTGCTGACGCCGGTGATCAGGAATGTCTTGGTGTCCGACACAGGAGTTCCCTTCGTGCGATGCGAACAGAGGCCGACCGAGGCGGTCAGGCCCCGGTCGGTCTCGACACGTTCCACTTCAGCACCGGAATCGGCTGCTGATCGGCTTGCGGGGGGTCCGCTTCGCCCCGGGAACGGCCGGACCGGGGGACCGCCAGTCCCCCTTTCGCGGGCCGTCGGGGCGACCTTGGGTCCTATCGTGAACGGCATGGACCGCAACACAGCTCTCGGTGAGTTCCTCCGCTCTCGGCGGGCACGGATCACCCCGCGCCAGGCGGGCCTGTCCGACGACGGTGGCTCTCGGCGAGTGCCAGGACTGCGCCGCGAAGAGATCGCGCAACTGGCGGGCGTCAGCGTCGACTACTACGTACGCCTGGAACGCGGACGCCGGCTGAACGTCTCCGAGACCGTGCTGGACGCCATCTCCCGCGCGCTACGCCTCGATCCCGTCGAACGCACCCATCTGTTCCAGCTCGCCAAGCCCGCCGCGGACAGGCCCCGCCGCACGGCGACGCGTCCGCAGCCGGTCCGCCCGGGGCTGCGCGACCTGCTCCGGATCCTCGAGCACACCCCCGCCCTTGTGCTGGGACGGCGGCTGGACGTACTCGCGTCCAACCAGATGGCACGCGCGCTGCTCACCGACTTCGACGCGCTGCCGCACCGCGAGCGGAACCTGGTGCGGTTCATGTTCTGCGACGAGACCGCCCGCTCGCTGTACACCCACTGGGACACCCACGCCCAGGACATCGTCGCCTCGCTCCGGCTCTACGCCGGACGCCATCCCCACGATCCACTGCTGGCCGAACTCGTCGGCGAACTCTCGATCACGGATGAGGACTTCCGCCGCTGGTGGGCCGGCCAGGACGTGCATCGGCACACGCATGGCAGCAAACACTTCCACCACCCGATCGTCGGCCCGCTCACCCTCAACTACGAGTCCCTCACCCTGCCCGCCGACCCGGACCAGCGGCTGAGTGTCTACACCGCCGAGGCAGGCTCCAGCTCCGAACAGGCGCTTCGGCTACTGGCCGCGTGGATACGGCAGCCCGAGACCTCGCACGGGCAGCACGCAGATCATTAGACGCCCGCCGGTCCGCGAGGAGCGGTCGGCCATAGTGGCTGCGTCCCATGAGCCGGGATGGGCGTTATGGAACACGGTAGAACTCAAGCTAGAGGCGGGTCGCGGCCTGGACCAGTCCGGCGAGGGCCCGGGAGCGGCTGTGCGGCGGCCACGCGATCACCGTCGTCACCGCAGGCGCGTCCAGCACCGGCACGGCGGCGACGTCGTGGCGCAGATGGACCCGGCAGTTCTCCGGCATGACCGCCGAAGCCCGGCCGAGGGCGATCAGCTGGACCAGTTGCGCATGGTCCCGGACCTGCGGGCCGGGGCCGTCCGGGTACGTGCCGTCGGGGCCGGGCCAGCGCGGCATCGGCAGGCCGGGCAGCGCGGTGACGTCCGCCATCCGCACGTGCGCGCGGCCGGTGAGGGGGTGCGCGGCCGGCAGGATCACGACCTGCCCCTCCGTGCACAGTTCCTCGGTGTCGAACCCGACCGTCGAGTCGAACGGCCGGTGCAGCAGCGCCACGTCGGCCCGCCCGTCGCGCAGCAGCCGCTCTTGCTCGCCGGGCCCGCACAGGAACACGTCGACGGCGACCGCGCCGGGTTCGGCGGCGTACGTGTCGAGCAGCTTCGACAGCAGTTCGGTGGACGCCCCGGCCTTCGTGACGAGGACGAGGCCGGGCTGACCGGTCGCGGCGAGGGCGGCGCGGCGGGTACGGCGATCGGCGGCGTCGACCGCGTCAAGGGCCGCCCGGCCCTCGCGCAGCAGCACCGACCCGGCCTCGGTCAGCGTGACGGCGCGGCTGTTGCGTTCCAGCAGCGCCACGCCGAGCCGCCGTTCGAGCTGCTGGATCGCCCGCGACAGCGGCGGCTGCGCGATCCCGAGTCGCTCCGCGGCCCGTCCGAAGTGCAGCTCCTCGGCGACGGCGACGAAGTACCGCAACTCCCGCGTCTCCATGCCGCCACGGTACCCGGCGGAACGGCCCGCTCCGCGCCGCCGAAAGCCGACGGCAGAGCGGGGTACGGGTGCCGGGAGAGCCAGTTGGCCTGGGTCGATACCTGTGAGGTATCGCCGGTTACCCAAGCGGTGTTGAAGCCCCAGCCGGGCCGCGGACAGGATCATATACATGAGCGAACAGACGATCGCGCTGGTCACCGGCGCGAACAAGGGAATCGGATACGAGATCGCGGCCGGCCTGGGCGCCCTCGGCTGGAGCGTCGGCGTCGGCGCCCGGGACGAGGAGCGACGGGAGGCCGCCGTGGAGAAGCTTCGCGCGGCCGGCGTCGACGCCTTCGGCGTACCGCTCGACGTGACCGACGACGCGAGCGTGGCCGCCGCCGCCAGGCTGGTCGAGGAACGCGCCGGCTCGACGTGCTCGTCAACAACGCCGGCGTGACCGGCGGCATGCCGCAGGAGCCCACCAGGGTCGACCCCGCGACCATGCGGACGGTCGTGGAGACCAACGTGATCGGCGTCATCCGCGTCACCAACGCGATGCTGCCGCTGCTGCGCCGCTCGGCTTCGCCGCGGATCGTGAACATGTCCAGCAGCGTCGGCTCCCTCACCCGGCAGTCCGATACCGACGACCCCCTCGCGACGGGCCCGATCTCGGCCGCGTACTCGCCGTCGAAGACGTTCCTCAACGCCGTCACCGTCCAGTACGCCAAGGAACTGCGCGACACGAATATCCTGATCAACGCCGCCTGCCCCGGCTACTGCGCGACCGACCTCAACGGCCACCGCGGCGTCCGTACTCCCGAACAGGGCGCGGCGATCGCGATCCGGCTCGCGAGCCTGCCCGACGACGGCCCGACTGGCGGGTTCTTCGAGGACGCCGGGGTAGTGCCCTGGTAACGGACCGGTGCCCGGGCGATGCCCCCCAGGTGACCGACGGACGCCGGAGTCGTGCCCTGGCGATCAGACGCCCAGGTGACGCACTCGGCCGCCACGGGCGCCGCGTGAGGACCAGCCGGGGTCCTGTCCCCATCCGGCCGCCGAACGGCTCGCGGCGACGATCATCGCGACGGATACTGCGGCCATGAGTGATCGTCCGCGCGAGTCGAGCGCGACCTACGCCCTGCTGCACACCGGGTACGTCGGCGGCACCGTGGCCAGCACCGTCGGCTTCGTCCGGGACGGGGACCGGCTGGTGGTGACCGACCCCGGAATGGTCCGTGACCGGGGCATGATCCTCGACCCGTTGCGGGCCCTGGGCGTGGAGCCGGGCGACGTGACCGACGTGGTGTTCAGCCATCACCACCCGGATCACACCCTCAACGCCGCGCTGTTCCCGGCCGCCCGGTTCCACGATCACTGGGCGATCTACCAGGGCGACGTCTGGGAGGACCGGGACGCCGACGGGTACGAGCTGAGCCCGTCCATCCGCTTCATCCGTACTCCCGGCCACACCCCGGAGGACATCACCACCCTCGTCGGCACGCCGGAGGGGCTCGTCGCGTTCACGCACCTGTGGAACACCGCGACGTCGGTCGGGGACAACTACGCCACCGACCTCGACGCCCTGCACGCCGGCCGGGCCCGGCTCCTCGGCCTGGCCGACGTCGTGGTCCCGGGCCACGGCCCGGCCTTCCGCCCGACGGCGACCACACCGCGCTGAGCCAGCACCGGACACTCGATTCTGTTTCACAAAGCCGCGCCGACGGCGGTCATGCCGCGCGGAGCGACCACCCGGACGCCAAGGGCTGTTCCACAAGCCGCACCAACAGCTGCCACACCGCACGGAGCGACGACGGACGCCAGGGACTGTTTCTCAGGCCCACTCGTGGCGCAGCCGGGCAACGGGCTGATGAAGCAGCCCCTAATGCCGTCGGCTTCGGCGGGGCCGTTTCGGGGTCGTGGGGAGCCAGATCTGGACCTGTGCCCCGCCGAGTGCCGAGCGGTCGATCCGCACGTCGCCGCCGATCGCCTCGGCCATGCGGCGCGCGATGTCGAGCCCCAGGCCGGTGGACCCGCCGCCGCTGGATCCCCGGACCAGCGCCGCCTCGGGGTCGGTGATCCCCGGGCCCGCGTCGGCGACGAGGATGCCGACCAGGCCGGCACCCGCGTGCAGGGTCACCGCGAACGCCGTGCCCTCCGGGGTGTGCCGGAACACGTTGCCCAGGAGCGAGTCCAGCACGGCGCTCAGCTCGGCGCGCGGCACCGGGACGGCGACGGGGTGCTGTGCGCCGATCAGCTCGCAGTCGCGTTCCTGGTCCTCGGCCAGTGCGGACCAGAAGGCCATCCGGTCGCGGAGCACCTCGGCGGCGTCGCAGCGGGACGTCTCCTTCGGCTTGCGCGCCGACCGGATGATCTTGTCGACCTCCTCCTCGAGGCGGGCGACGGCGAGCCGCGTCTGCTCGGCCGCGGGTTCCGCGCCGAGCGCCGCCGCGTTGAGCCGCATCGCGGTGAGCGGGGTGCGCAGGCGGTGGGAGAGGTCGGCGATCAGTTCGCGTTCCGCCGCGAGGAGCTGTTCGACCCGGTCGGCCATCGTGTTGAACGCGCGGCCGGCCTCGCGCAGCTCCGGTGGTCCCTGCGGGTCGATGCGGGTGCGCAGGTCGCCGCCGCCGAGCGCGGTCGCGGCCCGGGCCAGGGTCCGCGCGGAGCCGACCACGCGGGAGCCGAGACGGTCCGCGACGACGACGGACCCGGCGACGAGCACCGCGGCCACCAGGGTGAGCGTGATCCAGGCGGCCCGCACTCCCCGCGCCAGGTCCTGGCGGGGCAGGTACACCTCGACGATCGCCGTACGGTCCTCGTCCAGCGCGACCGGCTGCAGCAGCACGTAACCGCCGGGCGCGGGCGCGGAGAAGGCCCGCCCCCGCGCGGTCGCGGTCGCCAGGTCGCCCTCCCTCGCATGCGACGTCCCGACCGTGCTCCCGCTCCCGCGCGCTCCCGCGTTCGACGCGCTCCCCACTCCCGCGGCCGACACGTTCCCCGCTCCCGCGGTCGGCGCGTCTCCCGCTCCCGTACGCGGGGCGCTCCCCGCTCTCGCGGTCGATGCGTCTCCCGCTCCCGTACGGGGTGCCTCGGCTGCTCCCGTGCGCGGTGCGCCGCTCGCTCCCGTACGCGGAGCGCTCCCCGCGCCGACGGTCGGCGCGTCCCCCGTTCCCGTACGGGGTGCGCCGCCCGTTCCCTTGCGTGGCGCGTTTCCTTTTCCCGTATGCGGGTTCACCGCTCCCGTACGCGGTGCGTTGCTCGCTCCCGTGTGGGGTGTGTCGCCCGGTGCGTTCGCCGCCTGGCTCCCGGCGGGGACGTGGATCGCCATACGGCCCGCCGCGCCGGCCTGCGTGCTGGCGACGGCGCGTTCGAGCTCGGTGCGGTCGGTCGTGATGGCCAGTGCCGGGGCGAGCGACCCTGCCTGACGTTCGGCGTCGGCGAGTGCGCGGTCCCGGGCGATCTCCTTGACCATGAGCGCGAGCGGGATGAGGAACGCCAGCGCGACCATCGACGTGACGGCCGCCGACACGAGCGCGAGGGAGCGTCTCACGGCGGCGCCATCAGTTTGACGCCCACGCCGCGCACCGTGTGCAGGTAACGCGGGCGGGACGCCGTCTCGCCGAGTTTGCGGCGCAGCCACGACAGGTGCACGTCGATCGTCTGGTCGTCGCCGTACGGCTGCTGCCAGACCTCGGCGAGCAGTTCCCGGCGGGAGACGACGTGGCCGGGGCGGGACGCGAGGTGCGCCAGCAGGTCGAACTCCCGGCGCGTCAGGTCGAGGAGCACGCCGTCGAGGTACGCCTCGCGCCGGTCCAGGTCGACCCGCAGGCCGCCGACCTCGCACAGCCGCCCCTGTGACTGCGGCTTGGAACGGCGCAGCACCGCGGCGAGACGGGCGCTGAGGTGCTCGCCGGAGAACGGCTTGATGAGGTAGTCGTCGGCTCCGGCGTTCAGCAGCCGTACGATCTCGGTCTCGTCGTCGCGTGCCGTCGCCACGATGACCGGGACGTCGGACACGCCGCGCAGCATCTTCAGCGCCTCCGCGCCGTCGAGGTCGGGCAGGCCCAGGTCCAGGACGACGACGTCCGGCGCCGCGCGGGTCACCTCGCGCAGGGCGTCCAGCGCGGTGCCCGCGCTGCGGACGGCGTGCGCCCGCTCGGTGAGCTCACGGATCAGCGCCGACCGTACGAACTGGTCGTCCTCCACCACGAGCACATTCGCCATGCCCGGCACCTTAGAGCCCTGACACGGCAGAAACGCCGAAATAGCAACAAACTACGGCGATTGCGGCACCATGGGGCCGGTGCGACGGGCGTTGACGTACGTGGCCGCGTGGGGCGGTGCGACCTCACTGGCGGTGCTGCTGGTCTGGTTCGGCGCGCGCCCGGTCCTGCACAACGCGGTGTTCGGGCCGCCACCCGCGCGCTCGGTCGTCGACCACGTGCCGGAGTCGCCGGCCACCTCGACCGCGCCGCCCTCTCCGGCGGAGCCGAGCCCCACCGTACGGGCGACGCCGAAGCGGACCGTACGTCCCACGCCGTCGCGGTCGAGTACGAAAGCCTCTCCGTCGTCGCACGCCGACACGCGTAGCTACACGCTCGACGGCGGCCAGGTCGTGCTGTCGATGGGCGCGACGTCGGCGCGCCTGGTCTCCGCCACGCCCGCCGCCGGGTGGGAGGTACGGACCTGGCACGCGCCCGGGTGGCTGCGGGTGGACTTCACGAAGGGCGAGACCACCTCCTCGCTGTTCTGCACGTGGAACGGCCATCCGCCCGCCGTCCAAGTGGAGAACCAGTAGGAGATCCGGCCCTGGGAAAGAATTTTGATACGCGTGAGTAACGTCACCCGAATCCGATTCGGGTCTCTCCTGTAGCCTCCTGCTATGGACGTAAACGGAGTTGCCGCCATCGTCACGGGCGGCGCGAGCGGACTCGGTGAGGCGACCGCGCGGGACCTCGCGGCGCACGGTGCCAAGGTGGTCGTGGCCGACCTCAACGAGCAGAAGGGCAAGGCCATCGCCGACGAGATCGGCGGTGTCTTCGTCAAGGTCGACGTCTCCGACGAACAGCAGGTGCAGGCCGCCGTCGACGCGGCCGTCGCCACCGGCGCGCCGCTACGCGTCGTGGTGAACAGCGCCGGCATCGGCTGGGCGACGCGCACCGTGAACCGGGACGGCTCCCCGCACGACCTCGCCTCGTACAAGAAGGTCATCGAGGTCAACCTGATCGGCACGTTCAACGGTCTGCGGCTCGGCGCCGCCGCGATCGCCAAGACCGAGCCGGTGGACGAGTTCGGCAGCCGTGGCGTCGTCATCAACACCGCCTCGGTCGCCGCCCTGGAAGGGCAGACCGGTCAGATCGCCTATTCCTCCTCCAAGGGCGGCATCGTCGGCATGACCGTGCCCGCCGCCCGCGACCTGGCCGCCATCGGCGTCCGCGTCAACACCATCTGCCCGGGCATCATCGACACGCCGATCTACGGCGAGGGCGACGCGGCCGAGGAGTTCAAGAAGAAGCTCGTCGCGCCGGTCGTCTTCCCCAAGCGCATGGGCAGGCCGTCGGAGTTCGCCCACCTCGTCCGTTCCCTGGTCGAGAACGACTACGTGAACGCCGAAGTCATCCGCTTCGACGGCGGCATCCGCTTCCAGCCCAAGTGAGGTCCTGACGATGTCGGATGCGGTCCTGACCGAGGTGGACGGCGGCGTCGCCGTCATCACGATCAACCGACCCGAGGCGAGGAACGCCGTCAACGGCGCGGTCGCCCAGGGCATCGCGAGTGCGATCGACGAGTTCGACGCCCGCAAGGACGTCTCCGCGTACGTCCTCACCGGCGGCGGTGGCACCTTCTGCGCCGGCATGGACCTCAAGGGGTTCCTCACCGGTGACGATCCGACCAAGGGGGGCCGCGGCTTCGGCGGCATCACCGAGCGGCCCCCGGCCAAGCCGATCATCGCCGCCGTCGAGGGGTACGCCCTGGCGGGCGGCTTCGAGCTCGCGCTGTCCTGCGACATGGTCGTCGCGTCCTCGGAGTCGAAGTTCGGGCTGCCGGAGGTCAAGCGCGGCCTGGTCGCCGGCGCGGGCGGCCTGCTGCGGCTGCCGCAGCGGATCCCGTACCACGTCGCGCTGGAGATCGCCCTGACCGGCGACCACTACCCGGCCGCGCGGCTGGCCGAGCTCGGCCTGGTCAACCGGGTCACCGAGCCCGGACAGGCCGTCCAGGCCGCCAAGGAGCTGGCCGCGAAGGTTGCGGCGAACGCCCCCTTGGCGCTGGCCGCCACCAAGCGCGTCATCGTCGAGTCCCGTGACTGGCCGAGCGACGAGCAGTTCGCCCGGCAGGGCGAGATCATCGTCCCCGTGTTCGCGTCCAAGGACGCGATGGAGGGCGCCGCCGCCTTCGCCGAGAAGCGCACGCCCAACTGGTCCGGCGAGTGACCGTCGGGGGCGGGGCCGGCCGGTCCCGCCCCCGACGCGTCTCAGCGGGCAGGGCGGCCGAGCCGCCCACGACATGCGCATGACCGGCGACGGTAGAGCGCATGGGCCGAGAACGATCGGCCACCAGCCCACCCGCCGCATGGGCGAAAGCGGTCGGGCACCAGCCCACCCGCCGAATGGGCGAGAGCGGTCGGGCACCAGCGCACCCGCCGCATGGCCCCGCCCGTACGAGCACCGGATCGGCGGGCCGGATGCCATCGCCCCCGCCGACTCCCCCTCCAGCGAGCGCCGTGCCCGGCCCTGTGGCTTTCGCCGACGAGGCCGGGCACGGTGTCATCGCGCCTGATCGGGTCGTCCTGGGTGCCGTCCGAGGACGCCCAGGAGATCGCCGCTCAGGCGGGCGCTCAGCGGTTCCGGCGTATCCTCCAGCTCCTTCGTTCGGACGTCGCGGCTATCCGGCCCGCGGTCAACGGCGGTAGCTGTGCCGCAGGCGACCGTGGTGTCCGGGCCGCAGAGGACTGCGGCGTCTGGAACGGTGGCGCAGCGGCAGCCGCCGCATGAGTACCGGTCCTGCGAAGGGGCCCCAGCGCGAGCACGATCGGAGTCGTGCAGGCGGTCGGGAAGGTCCCCGACGGGTTGGCCGTGCAATCCGACTCGAGGACCGCGCCGCTGGTGGTGCGCACCGTGACGAGGATGTCGTTCCCCATGGTCGTCGCCGTCACGCAGTCCGCGCTGACACCGACGAAACTCGAGACGGGCGCGAACGCCCTCACAGGCGCGGGCGACGGAGTCAGGACGACTTCTTGCCCCAGGACCTGGTTGTTGCTGGTGATCACCACGAACTTCGAGTTTCCCTGCACCGTCGAGTCGATGCATTTCTCCGGCCCGGTGGCTCCCGTGGGCCCCGTCGCGCCGGTCGGGCCGGTAGGTCCGGTCGGGCCGGTAGGTCCGGTCGGGCCTGTGGGCCCGGTCGCCCCGGTCGGGCCGGTGGCCCCGGTCGGCCCCGTGGGCCCGGTCGGACCTGTCGGTCCCGTCGCCCCGGTCGCCCCGGCGGCCCCGCTGGGGCCCGTCGGTCCGGTGGCCCCAGTGGCACCGGTAGCCCCGGTGGGGCCTGTGGCACCCGCCGCCCCGCTCGCGCCCGTGGGCCCGGTCGGGCCCGTCGGCCCCGTCGCCCCGGCCGCCCCGCTGGGGCCGGTCGGCCCGGTCGCCCCAGTGGCACCGCTCGCCCCGGTGGGACCCGTGGCTCCGGTAGCTCCGGTCGCGCCGGTAGGTCCTGTGGCACCCGTCGCGCCACTGGCCCCGGTGGGTCCCGTCGCTCCAGTAGCGCCGGTCGCCCCGGTAGGTCCTGTGGCACCCGTCGCGCCGGCCGCCCCGCTGGGGCCCGTCGGTCCAGTCGCGCCGGTGGCCCCGGTCGCTCCAGTGGGCCCGGTAGGGCCTGTTGCTCCTCGGCGGCCCCGAGGACCTCGCCTCGCCCGGACGTCCTTGATGATCGCTTTCGCCCCGCCGCCCCCGTGGCCGGCATGGCTCAGCTCATTGTGGACCTCCCTGGCGGTCCCTTCCAAACAGTTCAGAGCGAGGTCGGCATGTTCGCCGTCGCACAGCGGGTCGACGCCGAAACGCAGGGCGGGAGAGACCGCCGGAATCGTACGGGCCGCCTCGGCCGGGCCCATCGATACCACGGCGACGGTCATGCCGCTGAAAGCCGAGGCTGCGGCCATGACAACGTGGCGCCGTCCAGACCAGGAGCCGACCGGCCTTTCTTTCTTGTAATGAATCAATTTGGACATCCGCATCGAATCGAAATCAGGCTGAGCTGATTGCCCGACAATGGCGCGATGTAGATACCCGCCCGACTTTCCCGAAGCGCATCACTCAATTAATGTTTAGGCAACGAATACTATCCTGCAAACGAAATGAATCGCACATGAGCAGGGTAACGTTCTGGAGTTGCCACACATCTCGCCCACCCAGGACGGGTCGCGCCTCCACGTACGCGGCCTCGACAATTACAGCCCGTACTAGCACCCTCGGACCCAGCCAAAATTCCTTTCCCTGGACGTTACATGATCTTGCCGATTCACTGCTGCCGACCGTTCGCTCGCGCCGTTACCGTGGAAGCGCTTCTTTTCAGAAGCCGGGAGCGAAGTATGGCCCGAGAAATGGGTGCCTGTTCGTCGCATGAGGTGTGTTGACAGCAAATCGATCTCCGGCCGGGCGGTGCGTGCACGCACCGCCCGGCCAAAAAGTCCAGCGATCCCGTTCGCCGCAGAATGCGATAAGGCGGTCAGTCTCAGCGGTTGAATGCGCCGCCTGTTGACCGGTACGGAAAACCATCACCGAATGACGCGCCGCGACTCTTCGCGACGAGAAGGACCGCCCTCCGCAGGAGAAGTCAGCAGGCACTCACGCGCCCGACGAGCCTGCGGCGCAGCTCGTACAGGTAGTAGTCGCGAGGCAGCGTTCGTACCTGCAGCGGCAGCCGCGGGTAGACGAGCCGCAGCGACCGGACGAGCAGGTGGAAGCGGACGCGCCGGGCGCGGTCCCACCGCCAGCCGTACTGCCGCCTGATCGGATCCGGCATCAGCCCCGCCGTGAGCAGGCGGATGGCCGCTAGGCCGGGCGCGTTCAGCCGGCCGCCCGGCAGCCGGGGATGCAGCACCTGGTGCGCGATCGCCCGCGACGCGTCGTTGATCCGCAGCGAGGCGAGCGTCCGCGCGTAGTAGTCCCGGAAGTCCTCGTACGACGCCGGCATCAGCTCGTACGGGCAGCCGAGGATCGTCGCGAAGAGCTTGTTCTGCTCGTAGAAGGTCTCGAGTTCCTCGCGGGTGAGCTCCCGGAAGAGCAGCCGGTACGCGTGGACGGAGGTGGCGAAGAGCGTGGCGGCGACCCAGACCTGCAGCTCCGGGTCGTCGGCCCGATAGTCCTCGCCGGTCACGCCGGCGTGCATTCGGCGGACGATCGAGCTCAGCCGCTCCGCCTCCTCCCGCGTGCCGAACTCCACGGCGTACACCCACTGCATCGTGCCGCGCAACCGGCCCAGCGGGTCGCGAGCGGTGTAGCTGTGGTCGTACACACCCTGTGCGATCTTCGGGTGCGCGGTCTGCAGGAGTGACGCGGCGCCCCCGGCCGCGATCAACACTCCCTCCCTGCCGACCGCGCGGATCAGGTCCCCGTCATCGAAGTACCCATCGCCCATGCCGCCATTGTAAGTAATCACTTTCGCGGCGGCGAGCCCTCTCCCTCACCAGGCGGCTGCCGACTCGATGTCGGCGTCCTTCCGGTCGCCCAGCAACGTGACCTTTTCGTTCGCGAGCAGGCTCAGCGGATATCCGCCACCCTCGAAGAGCAGATTCGTCCCCGTCGGGTCAAAGGTGATCACCCCGAAATCCGAGGCGCCGCCGGGCCCGGCCGACAGCAGGACGCGAGGGCGCGGGCCGGGCGTCACCGGGTACCGGACGATCTGTATGCCACCCCTACCGGACTGGTAGGTCGCGGCGATAGAGCGTCCGTCGGGGCTGAAGGCGAGCGGCTTGCCGACGATCCCGGCCGCAGAGTTCACCATGATCCGGCTCGCCAGCAGATCGGTGTTCGTCGATGTCACATCCAGCGCCCGGATCTGCGTGACGCTCTTTCGCGTGAAGTCCTGCCAGTCGAACGCGACGGTGCGGCCGGTCGGATCCATGGCCACGGACATGAGCACGCCGGGCCTGCTGGAACGCCACGTCACCGTCTTCCCGGTGGTCAGGTCCACGACCGCCACCGCCCCGTGCATGGTGTTGAGACTCTGCCCGTCCCGGACCCCCGGCTGGATCGCCAGAGCCAGTTTCGTGCCGTCCCGGGAGGCCGCCAACGCGACCACGGAGCCGGCGTCCGCCTTCACCTGGAGGGGCCTGGTTTCCGCGACCTTCCCCTTGTCGGTGATCCGGATCCGGTAGAACCGGTGCGGTCCCCGATCGGTCATGGCGAAGTACGTGCGGCCGTCACCCGTCCCGGCCAACCGCGTGACACCCCCGATCGACGTCTGGGCGACCTTCCGCCGGGACGCCGTCTCGTACACGGCGATCCGGTTCGGAACGACGGCGGCGAGGTAGTAGCGCGGTGGGATGGCGGCCTGTCCCAGCGGCGGCACCGTCGTCACCTGAGGCGCCCGATGGCGGGGAGGCCCGTCCGGCAGTGCGGCGGCCACCCCGGCGGTGGCCGCGGCGACCGCGCCGGCCGCGATCAGCGGCACGAGCCGGCGGGAGAAAAGGAGCCGACGGGTGGGCAGGCTCAGGTCCGGGACGGCATCGGCCGGCAGCGTCTCCGCTACGGCGCCGAGCGAGTCCTTCAGGCGTTCCTCGATGGTGTTCATCGCTCCCCCTCCTCGAGGATGCGGGCCAGGGCGGTCAGCGCCCGGGACGTCGTGGACTTGACCGTGCCGCGGCTGACCCGCATGGTGCGCGCGATCTCCTCTTCGGAGAGCTCGCAGAAGTAGCGCAGGATCAGGGCCTCCCGCTGGCGGGCCGGAAGGCGCTGGAGTGCCCGGATCACCTCGCGCCGCTCCTCTCCGACGAGCGCGGCGGCCTCCGCCGACCAGACCGGCGGCTCGTGCCGCCCTCGCGGCGTCAGCCGGCGACGGCGCAGCGCCGACCGGCAGTTGTTGAGGACCGCGGATCTGACATACGCCAGGGCGTTCTCCCGGTCACGGAGATGCCCCCAGCGCCGGTGCAGACCGAGGAAGGCGTCCTGTACGACGTCCTCGGCGGTCGGCCGGTCGCCCAGCATGATCAATGCGAGTCGCATCAGGCCCAGGGCGTGACCGCGATAGAGGGCCGTGACGGCGGCATCCGCGTCCGTCACGTCCCTCGCGCGGGGTGCCGCGTGAGTCACCGCTTCTGCTTCCATGTCCCAGAGACGCCGTCGTGGCCGCCAGGTTGCCTGTGCCCGCCGAGGAATCCGCTCGGCACCCGGCCGGCCCGGCCCGTACGTCCAAGGCGGGCGGCACGAAATCTGGTCGATCGGGCCGACCGGCCGACCGTATCGTTGGCCGGATGGCGACCGACTCCCTGCCCGTGGTGACCACCGACGCGCAGTTCGCGGCCGTGCGCCGGGACGAGGCCCGGCTCCGGCCAGGGGTCCTGGCGCTGTGCCGCCGGCTTGGGCACGGCGACGTCGAGGTCACGCGTTTTCCAGACGGCTCACTGCCCGTCTACGCCGTCGGCGACCGGTACGTGCTCAAGCTGTATCCACCGACCGACCAGGAGCACTGGGAGATCGAGGATCGTGTGCTGCGCACGATCGACGGCCGGCTGCCGGTGCCCACGCCTCGGGTGGAGGAGTCCGGCGAGTTCGGGGACTGGCGTTATGTGGTGATGACACGGTTGCGCGGCGAACCGCTGACCGAGATCTGGCCGCGGACCGGCCAGCGGGACCGCGACCGGCTCGCCGAACAACTCGGCACCACCCTGGCCGCCCTGCACGCGATCCGCGTCCCCGCACTCGGGCCGCCGGACTGGCGGAAGTTCCTCGCCGGCCAGCGGGACGGCTGCGTCGAACGCCAGCGCGCCCGTGGCCTCGACCCGCGCTGGCTGGCGCAGATCCCGGAATTCCTCGACTCGGTGCCGCTCCCGCCGTCGCCACCGGTGCTGCTGCACACCGAGGTCATGCGCGAGCACCTGCTGGCCGTCCCCGGACCGGACGGCGGATGGTCGCTGTCCGGCCTGTACGACTTCGAACCCGCCATGATGGGCGACCGGGAGTACGAGTTCGTCTCGGTGGGCCTGTTCGTCTCCCGCGGCGACGCCCGCTTCCTGCGTCGCCTGCTCACCGCGTACGGATACGGCGACGACCGGCTCGACGCGGCGCTGCGACGTCGCCTGCTCGCGTACACGCTCCTGCATCGCTACAGCGACCTGTCCTGGTACCTGGAGGAGATGCCCGAGCCGTCGGTGCCCACGCTCGACGCTCTCGCCGCGCGCTGGTGGTCGCTCGAGACGGCCTGAGTCCGCCGGCACGCCGTCAACCGGCCGCCTCGAGCCTTCCGATGACGACCGTCGCGTCCGTCTCCCCGCAGGAGGCCACCTCGGCGGACAGCCCACCGCGGGCGAGGGCCTCCAGCGCGGCCGGCACCTGCCGGTCGCTCGTCTCGGACAGCAGCACCCCGCCCGGCGCGAGCCAGTCGCGCGCCTCGGCGGTGACCCGCCGGAAGACGTCCAGGCCGTCCACGCCGCCGTCGAGCGCGACCCGTGCCTCGTGGTCGCGGGCCTCGGCGGGCAGCAGGGCGACCTCCTCGGTGGGGACGTACGGCACGTTGGCCAGCAGGACGTCGACCCGGCCTCGCAGCGTCGCGGGCAGCGGGTCGTACAGGTCGCCCTCGTACGCCCGGCCGCCGACGGCGGCGAGGTTGCGGCGTGCACAGGCGACGGCGGCGGGATCGACGTCGCAGGCGTGCACCTCGACCTGATCGACGTCGGCGCGATGCAGCCCGGCCGGATCGACGTCGGCGGCGTGCACCTCGGCCGGATCGACCTCGGCAGCGTGCAGCCCGGCCGGACCGACGTCGGCGGCGCGCAGCTCGGCCGCCCCGAGCAGCGCGGCCAGCGCCACACCGAGCGCTCCCGAGCCGCAGCACAGGTCGACGACGACGGCCCGCGGGCGGGCGAGGGCGGCGGCCCGCCGGACGAGGAACTCGGTACGGCGGCGGGGCACGAACACGCCCGGGTCGACGGCGACGCGCAGCCCGCAGAACTCCGCCCAGCCGAGCACGTGCTCGAGCGGCAGGCCGGCGACGCGCCGGTCCACCATCGCGGCGAGGTCATCCGGCGTACGCGCGGTGTCGATCAGCAGCCGTGCCTCGTCCTCGGCGAAGACGCAGCCGGCGGCCCGGAGACGGGTGACGACCGTGGAAAGGGAAGGAGGGGAAAGTGGCATGAGAGCCTTTCGGGGGAACCGAAGGATGCTCTCGCTCTCAGCGGGACCGTACGAGCGGATGGTGAGAGCATCCTGCCTGCGCAGCCGGAATGGGTCTCACCTCCTCAGAACGCGGACACTGCCGGAGACCCCAACCCTATCCGGCCCCGCGCGCAGCCCCACCGCGAATTCCGGAACGTGGCTTCGGTGACGGCTCCGTCACCCGGAGGAGCCGTCCGGCTGACGTAGGCGGGGTGCGTCAGGCGGGGGAGGGATTTCCGCGCCGTCCAGCCGACCATCGATGGTGTCAATCGACCTCGGCAGGCGGACTCGATTCCCTCCGAGCACCCCCTGCCAAACCGGGGGCACCACCATGCACGAGCCGGACTCCCTGCACCGCGCCGGCGTACACTCCGGCGCGCTCCTGCACCACCTGGACGCGGCGCGTCACCGCGCGTCCTGGCCGACCGTCACCGCCGTCATCCCCACCCTCAACGAAGCCGACAACCTGCGATGGCTCCTGCCCCGGCTCTCCGGGGTGGACGAGGTCATCGTCATCGACGGCGAATCCTCGGACGGGACCGTCGACGTCACCCGGCGCCTGCGACCGGACGCCGTCGTCATCAGCCAGCCACCCGCCGGGAAAGGTGCGGCGATGCGGGCCGGCTTCCATGCGGCGACGAGCGACGTCATCGTCGCCATCGACGCGGACGGGAGCATGGATCCCAAGGAGATCGACGCGTTCGTCGCGCTGATCTGCTGCGGATTCGACGTCGTCAAAGGTTCTCGCTACTGCGTCGGCGGGGGCTCCGACGACCTGACCCTGCTGCGCCGGGCCGGGAACCTCTGGCTGACCAGGCTCGCCAACATCCTGTACGGCGTGCGCTGGACGGACCTGTGCTACGGCTACATCGCATTACGGCGCTCCGTGGTCGACCGGCTGGGCCTGGCCGCCGACGGGTTCGAGATCGAGACGGAGCTGTGCGTCAACGCCATCACCACGGGGCTGCGCATCGCCGAGCTGCCGAGCCATGAGTTCGACCGCAGGTCGGGCGTTTCCAAGCTGAACGCCCGCCGCGACGGCCTCCGGGTGCTGCGCACGATGGTCCGGCGACGCCGAGGACCGGTGAGCCGCCGGCACGCGCGGGCTCGGACCGGCCTTGGCCTGCCGAGCCTCGAACGGACCGGTCAGAGCCTTCCCGGCCTCGAACGGACCGGTCAGAGCATGCCGGGCATCGAGCAGACCGCTCGGGGTCTGCCGGGCCGCGAGCGGACCGGCCGGAACCTGCCGGGTCTCGCACGGCCCGGCCGGGGCGTGCCGGGCTCCGACCGGTCCGGTCGCGATCCGTCCGCGCTGGAGCAGGCCCGCCTGCAGGCCGGCGTCGAGGGGGCCGCCGGGTGAGGTTCGACATCGCACGCCCGAACGAGCTCGGGGAGCCGGAGCTGGCGCGCTGGCGGGCGCTTCAGGGCGCCGGCGCGGCTCTCGGCAATCCGTTCCTCGCCCCGGAGTTCGCCCTCGCCGTGGGCCGCTTCCGGGACGACGCGCGCGTGGCCGTGCTCAGCGAGGGGTCGCGGATCGTGGGCTTCCTGCCGTACGAGCGGCACGCGCTCGGGCTGGGCCGGCCGATCGGCGCGGGGCTGACCGACTGCCAGGGCATCATCGGGCCGCCGGACCTGGAGTTCGACGTGCGGGCGCTGCTGCGTGCCTGCCGGCTGTCGGTCTGGGAGTTCGACCACCTGCTGGCCGAGCAGGCGGCGTTCGCGCCGTACCACGCGGAGACACGCGTCGAGCCGGTGATGGACCTGACCGCGGGCTTCGCCGCGTACGCCGACGAGGCACGGAAACGCTCGCCCAAGACGCTGAAGACCGTCCGGTACAAGGAGCGCAAACTCGGGCGCGAGGCCGGCGAGGTGAGCTACACGTTCGACGAGCGGGACACGGCGGAGCTGCGGCGCCTGATGGTGTGGAAGTCCGCCCAGTACCGCCGGACGGGCCGCACCGACCGGTTCGCCGTGCCATGGATCACGGCGCTGGTCGAGCACCTGCACGCGACCGGCGTCGGGGTGCTCAGCGTGCTGCGCGCCGGGGACCGTACCGTCTCGGCCCACCTGGGCCTGCGGGCGGGGCCGGTGATGGCGGGCTGGTTCCCCGCGTACGACGTGGAGTTCGGCCGGTACTCCCCCGGCATGATCGGCCATCTGCGGATGGCGGAGGCGGCGGCCGACGCGGACATCGGCTGGATCGCCATGGGGCGCGGCGGCCGGGAGTACAAGGACTGGCTGAAGAACGCCGAGTTCCCGATCGCCGAGGGCCGGGCGGCCCGCGTCTCGGCCGCCGCCGGGCTGCACTGGGTCCGTGAGGCCCCGATGCGCCGGGCGCGCAGCGCGGTGCTGGCCAGCCCGGCGCTGTACGCGGGCGCGGACCGGGTGCTCCGGGCGTACGCCCGGCTGCGCCCCGGCGGCCACGCGAGCGCGCCCGCGCCTGTGCCCGAAGAGGGGAGCGCGGCGTGAAGATCTCCGTGGTCATCTGCGCCTACACCGAACAGCGCTGGGACGACGTCCTGGCCGCCGTCGCGTCCGTACGGGCGCAGCGGCTCGCGCCGCAGGAGATCATCCTCGTCGTCGACCACAACGAGCCGCTGCGAGAACGCCTCCGCGCAGCGCTCCCGGACGTCCGGGTGATCCCCAACACCGGGCGGCAGGGGCTGTCCGGCGGCAAGAACACCGGTGTGACCGCGGCCGGCGGTGACGTGGTCGCGTTCCTCGACGACGACGCGGTGGCGGACCCGGACTGGCTGTCCGTGCTGGCCGCCGGGTACGCCGAACCGGACGTCGCCGGGGTCGGCGGCCGTACGCTGCCGCTCTGGCCGTCCGACGCGCCCTGGTGGTTCCCCGACGAGTTCGCCTGGGTGGTCGGCTGTACGTACCGGGGGATGGCGGCCGGCCCGATCCGCAACCTCATGGGCGGCAACGCCTCGTTCCGGCGCGCGGCGTTCGACGTGGCCGGGGGTTTTCGCAGCGGCATCGGCCGGGCACCCGGGAAACGGCCGCTGGGCTGCGAGGAGACCGAGTTCTGCATCCGCCTGCGCCAGGCCGCGCCGGAGACGGTGCTGCTCTTCGACGACCGCGCGGTCATCTGGCACCGCGTGCCCGGCGAACGCGCGCGCTTCGCGTACTTCCGCACCCGCTGCTACGCGGAGGGGCTGTCGAAGGCGATGGTCACGCAGAGCGTCGGGGTCGGCGACGGGCTCGCCAGCGAACGGCGGCACGCCCTGGTCGAGTTGCCGCGCGGCGTCGGGCGCGGAATGCGCTCCGCCGTCACCGGCGACCCGGCCGGGCTCGTACGCGCGGGCGCGATCGTCGCCGGCCTCGCCTTCACCATGTCCGGGTACGCGGCCGGCTCTTTCCGGAGGCCCCATGGCTGATGCCCCCGCCGGCCTCCCCGGGAGGCCTCATGAGTGATGCCCACTCCGCAATTCCCTCGGGATGTTCCATGGATGACGCCCGCCCCGTACCCATCCTGATGTACCACTCGATCGGTGGCACCGATCGGCTGGCGGTGCGCCCGGAGGCGTTCGCCGAACAGCTCGCCTACCTGAAGGACGGCGGCTTCACCCCCATCGCCTTCGGCGAGCTCATGCGGCGGCGTCCCACGACCGGGCGGCCCGTCGTGCTCACCTTCGACGACGGGTACGCCGACTTCCATGAGCGGGCGCTTCCGCTGCTCGACCGGTTCGGGTTCCCCGCGACGGTGTTCGTCACCACCGGCTGGATCCGGGACGCCGGGCCGTACGCCGCGGGGCGGCCGCTCGCGCGGATGCTCAGCTGGGGGCAGGCCGAGGAGATCGCGGCCTGCGGGGTGGAGGTCGGCGGGCACGGGCACAGCCACGCCGAGCTCGACCAGCTCAGCGACCCGGTGCTGCGCACGGAGCTGCTGCGGAGCAGGCGGCTCCTGGAGGACCGGCTCGGCTGCGCGGTGACGACGATGGCGTACCCGTACGGCTACTCCAACGTACGCGTCCGGCGCGTGGCCCGGGCGGCGGGGTACAACGCGGCCTGCGCGGTGGCGAACGCCCTTCCGACCGGGCAGGACGACCCGCTGGCCGTGCCCCGGCTGACGATCCGGGCCGGCACGTCCCTCGCGGCGTTCGAGCGGGCGCTGCGAGGCCGGGGGTTCCTGGTCGACCACGCGCTGACCAAGGGGTACGCCGTGGTCCGCCGGTCCCGCTACGCCGTTCGACGCCTCCGAGGATCCGTGTGACGCGTCAGAAGTCACTTGCGCGAGCGGGGGAAGAGGCGACACTGGAGCCCATGGCGGCCCTGCGGAGCGAGCTGGCCAATCCGCTGTTCCGCAACGCGTACGCCCTGATGATCAATGGTGGGCTCACCGGCGTGCTCGGGCTGGGCTACTGGCTCCTCGCCGCGCGCTTCTACCCCGCCGCCGAGGTCGGCCGCCAGTCCGCGCAGAACCAGGCCATGATGTTCCTCGGCGGCCTGACGGCGCTCAACTTCATCCTCATCCGGTTCATCCCGGAGATGGGCCAGAGCACCAGCCGGCTCGTACTCCGCACGTACGTCGCGGGCATCGCGGCCGCCGCCACCCTGGCCGCCGGGTTCCTGCTCACGCTGCGGTGGTGGGGCCCGTCGTTCGCGCACCTGTCCGGGCTCGGCGCCGGGATCTTCTTCGTCGCGTCGGTCGTCTCGTGGAGCCTGTTCACCGCCCAGGACGGGGTGCTCACCGGGTTAAGGCAGGCCACCGGGGTGCTCGGGAAGAACACCGTGTTCGCCGCCCTCAAGCTCGTGCTGCTCGTCGCCCTGGCCGGGGCGCTGCCCGAGGACGGCATCGCGATCTCCTGGGTGCTGTCCGCGCTCCTTCTGCTGATCCCGGTCGAGGCACTGATCCACCAGCGGTTCATCCCCCGCCACGTCGCCGCGACCGCGGGCGACCGGCCGGTCCCCACGGGCGCGGAGATCGGCCGCTACATCGCCGGCGACTACACCGGAACGCTCTTCTACTACGCCCTGTGCAACCTCGTACCCGTCGTGGTCGCCGCGCGCCTCGACGCCCGTACGAACGCGTTCTTCTACCTGGCGTGGGTGCTCGGCGCGACCGTGGACGTGCTCGCCGTCAACATGGCGACCTCGCTCACCGTCGAGGGCGCGTTCGACGCGGGTGGGCTCGCCGCGGCCTGCCGCTCGGCGCTCCTGCGGATGACGCTCATCCTCGTGCCGGTCACCGTGGTCCTCCTGTTCGGCGCCTCGGTGGGGCTGTCGCTGTTCGGTGCGGGTTACGCCCGGCACGGCGCTCCGCTGCTGCGGCTCCTCGCCCTCGCCACCCTGCCCAAGGCGCTGATCGAGGTGTACATCGGCGTGCTGCGGGTGCGGCGGCGCACCCGGCGGGTCGCCGTGCTGCAGGGGGTACGGTTCGCCGGCGTGCTGGCGCTGGTCCTGGCGCTGCCCGGCACGACCGGCCCCGGGTACGCCGTACTGGCGGTCAGCGTCGCACTCGCGCTGGCCGTGGCACCGGCCCTGCTCCGGGTGATCCGCACCACGACGCCCACGACGCCCACGCCGGCCATGACGCCCACACCGACCGGGACAACGGCGCCAGCGGCGTCGCTGGAGGCGACGTCCGCGTCGACCGGGACGCCCACAGCGGAGGGGACGCCCCCACCGGCCGCGATGCCCACGCCAGAAGCGCCCCAAGCGCCGGAGGCCACGCACCCGCCGACGGAGCAGCCCGCAGCGGAGGCGACGTCCGCGTCGGCCGCGACGCCCACGCGAGAAGCGACCCCCGTGCCGGAGGCCGCGCGTGCGTCGGCGGAGCGGTCCGCCCGGCGGCGACGTGCCGCGCAGGCCGCGTCCTGGCCGGCCTGGGCATTGTTCGCGGCCGGGCTCGGCCTGTACTGGATCCCGCTGCGGCACGTACGGCTCGCTCACCTGACCGGGTACGGGCTGATCTCGGTGCTGCCGGTCGCGACCCTCGTCGGCGCGGCCCTTCTCGTCGCGGCGTTCTTCGTGACGCTGTGGCTGGGCCGCCCGCGCCGGGTGCTCCTGCTCCTGCAGCTCGTGAGCATCGTCGTCGCCCTGCACGGCCTCGCCCCGGCGCTGGAGCCGTACGCCCGGCCGGAGACGGCCTGGCAGCACTACGGATTCGTCGAGTACATCGGGCGGACGGGCGCGGCGGACTACGCGCTGGACGCGAGGTTCAGCTGGCCGGGGTTCTTCGCGTTCGTCGCCTTCGTGACCCGGGCCGCCGGGCTGCGCGACCTGGAGCCCCTCCTGCACTGGGCGCCGGTCGCCGCGCAGCTGCTGTACCTCGCGCCGCTGTACCTCATCCTGCGGGTCATGCGCGCGAACTGGCGCGCGTGCTGGTTCGCGGCGTGGCTGTTCGTCGTGGCGGACTGGGTCGGGCAGGACTACTTCAGCCCCCAGGGCTTCACCTACCTGTTCTACCTGCTGTTCGTCGGCGTGCTGCTGAACTGGTTCCGCCCGCCGGTGCGGCCCGCCGCGTGGCTGCCCCGGAAGAGCCGGGTGCGGACGTTCGTCCGCGGACCGCTGGCGGCCGGCGAGCGGCCGCCGGTCGGCGTCCCCGTCGGCACGCGCACCGTCCTCGTGCTGCTCCTCGTGGTGATCTTCGCGGTGACCACCGCGAGCCATCAGCTCACGCCCTTCGTGACCCTGTTCACCTGCGCGGCGCTGGTGGTCGTCCGGCGGAGCACGGCGCGGGGGCTGCCGATCCTGCTCGCCGTGATGGTCGCCGGCTGGGTCGGTTTCATGGCGACGGCCTACTGGGCCGGGCACATCGGCGACCTGTTCTCCGGCGCGGGCGCGCTGCTGTCCAACCTGACCGGCGGTGTCGCGGGCCGGGTGAGCAACGGCAGCCAGAGCCTGGCGACGATCCAGCTGGTGCGGATCCTCATCGCCGCCGTGCTCATGGTCCTCGCGGTTTCCGGGGCGGTACGGCGGCGGCTGCGCCGCCTCGACGACCGGGTCGCGCTCGTCCTGCTGGCGGCGCCCTTCCTCGCCGCGGGCCTGCAGAACTACGGGGGCGAGATCGCCCTGCGGGTGTATTTCTTCGTCCTCCCCGGCGCCTGTCTCCTGGCGGCGTATCTCTTCTTCCCAACGACGTTCACGGCGACGCGCCGTACCCTCGCGGTCTGCGCCGCCGCCGTCTGCGGGTTCCTGCTGGCGGGCGGCTTCCTGTTCGTCCGGTTCGGCAATGAGACGTTCGAGCAGGTACGCCCGGGCGAGGTTCAAGCCTTCGAAACGATGCTGCGGCAGAGCCCGACCGGCGTGATCAACGTGGTGTGGCAGGCGGACCCGCGCGACGACGCGGGCTACTTCCCGATGATGCCGTGGGGCGAGCGGTCGATGGAGCGCTTCGACTACACGGCCGTGCGCGCTCCGGCGAACCCGTCCGACATCTCCGGGATCCTCGCGGCGCTGCGCGAGCGGCCCGCCGGCTACTTCATCACCACCCGGGCCAACGAGGCGTACAATCACTACAACTACGGCCTGGCCGCCGGGTACGCCGACCGGATGCGGGCCGCGCTGGCCGCCACGCCGCAGCTGCGTCCGGTCTTCCTCGACGGCGACGCCGCCGTCTACGCACTGCGGACGCCGCCGCCCGGCGCGCCGCCCGCGCCGGTGGCGGCGGGTCGCCTCCGGTTCGGCTCGACGAGCTGGACCCCCCTCGGCCTCGTCGTCCTCCCCCTGCTGATCGTGCTCCTGGTCGCGCGGGAGGTCGTGCGCCTGCGGATCCCGCCCGGAGAGGAACTGCGACTCCGGCTATTCACCCCATGGATCGTCATTCTCGTCATCACGCTCGCAGCCGTCATTATCGAGCGCTTTCTGGCATTGGGGTCGTGATGCGCAGGCGACGGATTTTTGCGACATCTAGCGTATTCCTCGTCGGCGGTTTGATCGCCGTCGCCCTGCTCCCGCCGGACGCGGCACCGGCCGTCCACCCGCTGGTTCCGGTATTCGCCTTCGTGACGCCGGCCTTCTGCACGGCGCTGCTGCTCACCGGGCTCGACCCCACGGCACGGAGTATTTTGTCCGGTGCCTCCGCGATCGCACTGAACGTCGCCGTCGCCGAGGTGATGCTGGCCTGCTCGATCTGGTCGCCACGCGGCGGGCTGATGGCCATCGCAGCGTGCTGTATACCCCTTTTCGCCCTGGCCGTCGTACGTCGCCGGAATGACCGGGATTCCAGGGAAATGCGGATGGCGGGGCCGACGTACTCTTCCCAACCAACCAACCCCGACCGACCTCCCGGCCCCGATGACGACGACGAGTCCTGGGCCTTCGACCGCTGAAGCCGGTGCCCCAGGGCGTACGCGCGGGGTCTTGAACTTAGTGCCGAGGCGGCGTGCCGTCCTCGGCGACACACCGTACGGGGCGGACTCCAGAAGCAGATCCGGGCTCGGCCTGGGCATTTCCTCCGGCATTTCGAGGCTGATGTCGATCTAGGCGGGGTAGCGACCGTTAAGTCCGGTTTTTTGGATTCGGTCTTTATTGCCATCTTACCCGGATCTTAGCTCCGCGAGAAAGTGAGCGGGAATGTTACAAACAACGGCGTCCACCCGAAACACGGGGAGCAGCGCCGTTTCGTGAAGACCATCGCGCCATTCCGAGATAAGGAGACCGACGTGCTGAAGAAGACGTTCGCCATCAGCGGCCTGGCAATCACCGCCGCCGCGGCTGCGATTCTCACCAGTTCGCCAGCGTCCGCCCAGGCTCCTGCGGGCGGCGGCGGCTGGTGGAGCAGCCACCACTTCCGCTTCAGGTCGCACCACCGCAACTTCAACGCGAATGAGAACGAGTTGTTCAACCGCATCCGCATCCGGATCCGGAACCGGAACAACAACATCGCGATCGCGCGGAACGACCAGGCGCAGGCCCAGCGCGAGAACCAGCGGCAGCGTGAGTTCCAGCGCCAGCGGCAGTTCCAGTTCGACCCGCCCGCGAACGGGGCACGGCCCGGGGCGCCCGGCGCACCCGGCGCCGCTCCGGCCGCCCCTGGCGCCCCTGGCGCCTGAGCCCAGCGGGGTCTGATCCTGGGCGGTGAACGCCGGCATCACACGACGATGGCTCGACGAGCCACGCAGTGACGGCCGCCTACCCGTCCGGTCCGGAATGGGCGCCGGGCACGACTGCTCCGGCGCCCTTCTCCCAGACGACGAAAGGAGATCGGCGTGCTGAAAATGAAAAGCGCCTCTCTCGGCTTGGTGGCGTCCGCAGTCGCCGGCGTCTTGCTAACGGGTTCGCCGGCGAACGCCCAGCCCGACCTGGCCGGCTACTGGCATCACCACAGCTCTCATCGCTTCTACCACAGTCACCGGCACATTGCGCTGAACCACAACCGTCCGCGCATCTTCATCCGGATCTTCATCTACAACCGCAACAACAACATCGCGATCGCCCGGAACGAACAGGCCCAGGCGCAGCGCGAGCGGCAGCGGCAGCGGCAACTCGAGCGGCAGCGGCAGCGGCAGGAGTTCGAGGATCCAGGCGTGGTCAGGACCCGCCGCCCGGGCGCCCCGGGGACGGCGAGTGCTCCCTTGACGTCGAGCGCTCCCTCTACGACGTCGAGTGCTCCCTCGACCGCGCCGGCCGTCCAGGCGGCCCGTCCGCAGATGGCCGGTCCACCGAGCGCCGTCCGGGAGCAGGCACCCGGGCCCGCTCCGCTCCGAGGGCAGAGCGCGAGCTCCGATCAGGACTCCGGGTTCGGTTCGTCGCAGACGCCCTGACCACCTGCCACACCATCCGATTCAGCACTGACAGGAGATTGAGATGTCGAAGAAGACGTACACGCTGGGCGGTCTCGTGATCGCCGCGGCTGCGGGCGTGCTCCTCAGCGGCTCGCCGGCGTCCGCCACGCCCACCTGGGGCGGCGGCTGGGGTGGCTGGGGCCACTCGCACCGGTTCGCGGCCTTCCACCGGCACAGCAACTTCAACGCGAATGAGAACGAGCTGTTCAACCGCATCCGCATCCGGATCCGCAACCGCAACAACAACATCGCCATCGCCCGGAACGACCAGGCCCAGGCCCAGCGCGAGAACCAGCGGCAGCGCGAGGACCAGCGCCAGCGGCAGTTCCAGATCGACCCGCCCGAGCGTCCTGGGGCCCCTGGCGCGCCCGGCGTATGAGCTGACGCCGACGTCCAGCGACGCGGCCACGTCGACGACTCGGACCGATGGCGTGCGGTGAACGCCCGAATCCTTTGAACACAATAAGCGGCCTTTTCGGACAAACCATGGCATTAGCCACTAGGTAAAGAGTCGCCGACAGAATGACCAGCCCCAGGGCAGGAGTGATTACTCCTGCCCTGGGGTTTCGTCGTTTTATAAGCACCTTACTGCTCGATTGCCATGTCAACAGCATTGTCGGGAAAGTACGCCTATGGCGCTCAAAACGGGCGCTGATGGCCATCGAGCCATTTCCGGCAACAAGGAGTTGACGTGCTTAAGAAGACAAGCGCCGCCGGCGGTCTCGTCGTCGCTGCCACCGCGGCCGGCCTCCTGCTCACGGGTTCGCCCGCGTCCGCCCAGGTTCCCATGTGGCACGGGCACCGCCACCACGTCCGTGTGGGCTCCCACAACCACAACAGGAACGTCAACGTGAACAGAAACCGGATCATCGTCCGGGTCCGCGTCCACAACCGCAACAACAACATCGCGGTCGCCCGCAACGATGGTTTCCGCTTCCGCTTCCGCCGCCACCGCTTCTTCGACGGCGACCGGGACTGCTGCTTCCGCACCAACCGGTTCCGCGACGGGGACGGCGACGGCTTCCTCGGCGGCGGCCGGTTCTTCGACGGCGGCCGGCGGGACGGTACCCGGGCCATCATCCGCGGCGACGACGTGTTCGCCAGCGCCGGTGACGCCCGGGCGTTCATCGACTGACCAACAGCAGCCCGATACGTCGCCGAACTGCTAGCGACGGCGACTGTCGGCATCGGGATAGCCGTCACCTGAGCCGCACGGGATGACAGTTCACCGCACGGGGCGCCGGAGTGGCCACTCCGGCGCCCCTTCCCACTCCGACCCTTATTCGCGACCAGGCCCCGAAGGGCCCGTTCCGTGGAAGGAGTTCGATGTGCTGACGAAGAAGAGCGCCGCCCTCGCCCTGGTGAGCGCGGCGACCGCAGGCGTACTGTTCGCGGGAACACCCGCGGAGGCCCAGCCGGTGCCCGCCCGAGCCGGCGTCACCAGCGCTCCGGGTGGCCTGACGAGCGGCCCGGCTCAGACCGCTGCCGGGAGCACCCTGGTAGCGAGCGATCATCACCGCCGGCGCCACATCAGGCGCCACATCAGGCGTCACATCAGGCGCCACTACCGCTTCCGGCACCGCCACTTCCGCCGTCATCACCGCAGGTGGTGGCGCCATCATCGTTATCACCGGCCGTGGTGGTGGCGGCATCACCGCTATCACCGGCCTTGGTGGTGGCGGCACCATCATCGCTACTTCCGCCACCACCACTTCCGGCACCACCACTTCCGGCACCACCACTTCCGGCCGTTCCATCGTCGCCACTTCCGGCACGGTGGCATGGGGTTCCGCCCCTTCCACCGCTTCGGACACGGCGGGATGGGGGGCCACCAGTTCCACCACTTCGGGCACGCGCGACGCTGAGCGCGGAACGTGACGACGATCGCCGGGCCGCTACTGAGACATCCAGCGGACCTCGTACGGAGCGAGAGTGAGTTCGGCTCCGCCGACCCGCGTACGGACCCGGCGGTCGCTCACGTTGACGACGACCGCCTGGTGCCGCTGGGCGAGCACCCGGACGTGCGCGTCGGTCGGCCGCAGGTCGAGCAGTTCCGTACCGGCGGGGAACCACCGGGCGAAGTTCTGGAGGAGGGTGAGCATGCCTCCCGGCGCACCACCCGTGCTCACCAGCGTGCTGATCCACAGACAGCCCTGGCAGCGCGCGTCCTGGGCCTCGTTGTTCCAGTACAGGACGGTGCTGACGCCGGTCCGGGCGAACTCGATGAGCGCCGCCGCGTTGATGGCGATGCGCTTGTTCTCGGCCCACGGAAGGCTCTGCGGCTCGACGTAGTACTCGCTCCACCAGATCGGCAGCGTCGTCTTCGACCGCAGCCAGTCGTCGATGGCGCCGAGCTTGCCCAGCGCGGTCACCTCGTCCGGGTACACGTCGCGGTCGTCGCTGGCCGTCGGCCCGTCCACCGCGACGAAGTCGGCGCCGTGCTTGTGCGCCAGCCAGTAGTCGACGGCGTCGATGACGCGCTGGTCGACGCTCCCCCACGGGCCGCGTACCGACGACTGATGGCCTTGGACGAAGCTGTACATCGGGAGGTACGGACCACCGACCTGGATGCGCGGGTCGACCGCCTTAACGGCGTCGTAGACCGCGTTGTAGAAGGCGGTGAAGTCCTCGTACCTCCAGCGGTCGGCCTTGGCGTCGAAGAAGCCCTTGAGCTCGTTCCAGACCTGGAAGTGGCGCACGTCTGGGTAGCGCCGCGCGACCGCGGCGGCCAGCGCGGCGTAGTCGCGGTAGTGGTCGGGCGTCGGGGCGACCTCCAGTTTGCTCCAGTCCGTCGCGCCCGGCCGGCCGCCCTTCATCCAGTCGGGCGCGCAGCACAGGGTGATGACCGGAACGCCGCGGGTCTTCCGGATGTAGGCGATCCGCTGGTCGAGCGAGCGGAAGTCGAAGACGCCGGGGGACGGCTCCGGGTTGCCCGCTCCCCACCCCATGATGTGCTGGTTCTGCAGGACGGGCTGCCGCGCGATCGCGGTCGCGGCGGTGCCGCTGGCCGGTCCCGTGTCGGCGCTGTAGTCCGTGTGCGTGAATCCCCAGGCCGGCCAGTCCGCCACCCCGCGCGCCCCGACGACCCCGACCGGTCGCTCCTCGGGCCGGTCGTTCGAGGACGCCACGCGCCGTACGGCGAAGCCGAGGGTCGCGATCAACGCCGCGGCGACGGTGACGCAGAGGATCAGCATGGGTGGGCGCATGCGAAGGACCACGACGATTCGCCTCAGATCTTGTACGGCAGCCGCTTGATGCCGTTGTCGAAGCCAGAGAGCAGCGGCTCCGGCTCGCCTGTCGCCCTGATGCCGGGCACGCGGGTGAAGAGCTCCCGGAACATCGCGGTGAGCTCCCGCCGGGCGAGATTGGCCCCCAGGCAGAGGTGCGGTCCCGGGCCGCCGAACCCGACGTGCGGGTTGGGATCACGGCGGATGTCGAAGACGTCCGGCTCCGCGAACACGTCCTCGTCGCGATTGGCCGACAGGTAGAACAGCACCACCTTGTCGCCTCTGCGGTAGGACTGGCCGTTCATCTCGTAGTCGCAGGTCAGCGTGCGCCGGAACTGAATGATCGGCGTGACGTACCGGACGATCTCCTCGATCGCCCCGCCGATCCGGCCGTCGAAGTCCGCCAGGAGCAGCGCCCGCTGATCCGGGTGGTCGGTGAACAGTTTCAGCCCGTGCGCGAGGGCGTTCCGGGTCGTCTCGTTCCCGGCGACGAGCAGCAGGTCGAAGAACGCGCCCAGCTCGCGCAGCGACAGCCGCTCGCCGTCGACGTCCGCGTTCACGAGCGCCGACACCAGGTCGTCGGCCGGCCTGCGGCGGCGCTCCCGGCCCAGGCGCGCGACCAGGCGGTGCAGGACGAGGATGGCCTTGAGGTTGCCCGCGAGGAGGCGGAGCGTACGGAGCCGTACGACGTCGCCCCGGACCCCGGAGTACTCCGTCATGGCGTCCACGCAGGCGGCGACCTTCGCGTGGTCGCGCTCGGGGATGCCCATCATCGCGCTGATCACCCGGATCGGCAGGCGGGCGGCCACGTCGGCCACGAAGTCGCCCGAGCCATGCTCGAGGACGTCGTCGACGATCGCCGTGGCCGTCGCGGCGATGTGCTCGTCGATGCGTTCCAGCCGACGTGGGGTGAAGGCGCGGGAGACGATCCGCCGGAGCCGGGCGTGCCGCGGATCGTCCATGTTGACCATGGGCCGCCCGAAGAGCAGGACGATCCACGGCGGAGGCTCGGGCGAGGTCGCGGCGGGCTCGCTGCTGAACACCTTCGCGTTGCGGCTGGCGTGCACCACGTCGGCGTGGCGGACGAGCGCGTAGAAACCCCGCCCCGAGCGGACGAACGGCACCCGCTGTTCCGTGACGAAGACGGGCCGGTCGCGGGCCCGCAGCCGGGCGAATACCGCCGACCGCTCCTCGGGGGGACGGGCCCAGAAGTCCAGTCCGGCGAGGTCGAGATCGTTTTCTGCCCGAGTTCGCGCGCCCATGAGGCCCCCATCGCGGTTCGCGTGCCACTGACGCTAACCCGCGAAAGCGAGATTTTGGGCCCGGCGGCCGGATCGCGCCACCGCCGGTGGGCTGTAATTTCTCGGCCTTACGGCTACCTGTGCGAATTCGCCGGAATTGCTCCATTTTTTCCGGATACAGGCGGCCGGGTTCAGCGATACACGCGGACGTAGTCGACCTGGAGAGTCGAGGTTTTCCAAGCGGACGCCGGCTTCCCCGCCGCTCCGCCGACCGCGTGGCGATCGTCGCATCCCGGGGGTTCGGGGAGACTCGGGCCCCGCTCGGTACGGTTGGCGGGACTCTACTCGTATGAAGGTGGTCGTGGTTGACTTCCTCCCCCTCCTCAAGAAGGGGGAGTCCCGTCGGCCTTGGGGCCGATCCGGCTTAAGCCGGGCGCCTCGCGGCGCGGGTTTCCTGGTTCAGCGCTGACTGCGGAAGGGAGGGCCCTTGCCGTCTGACACCAGCTCCACAGGCATCACCAGGGTTGTCCCTGGCTACGGCTCGACCAGCCGCAAGGATGTTCTTGGCCGCGTTGATGTCCCGGTCGTGCCGGGTGCGGCAGCCCGGACACGTCCAGTGCCGGGTGGAAAGACTCAGCGTGGTGAGCAGGTGCCCGCAGGCCGAGCAGGTCTTGGAGGATGGGTACCAGCGGTCGATCACGATGAGGGTGCGTCCGGCGCGTTCGGCCTTGTACTCCAGTTGCCTGCGGAACTCCCCCCACCCCGCATCACTGATCGCCCTCGCCAGCGCGTGATTCTTGACCATGTTCTTGATCGCGAGGTCTTCGATGACGATGATGTCGGCTCGGCGGATCAGGTTGGTGCTGGTGCGGTGCAGGAAGTCGTTCCGGGCGTTGCGGACCTTGCGGTGGGCGCGCGCGACCTTGGCCTTGGCCTTACGCCGGTTCATACTGCCGCGTTGGCAGCGGGCCATCCGCCGCTGGTAACGGGCGAGGTTGCGGGCCTTGCGCTCAAGGTGGCGGGGGTTGGCGATCCGTTCGCCATCCGAGGTGATCGCGAAGTCCTTGATGCCGAGGTCGACGCCGATGGCGTGCCCGGCTTCGTCCATGGGCTCGGGGGCGTCGGTGTCGATGGCGAACGTGACGTACCAGCGGCCGTCCGGATACCGGGAGATGACGACCATGGTCGGGTTGAGCGTGGCGACCTCGACGTGGTCGAAGGACCACACGAATCTCAGCGGCGTGGTGGTCTTGGCCATGTACAGCTCGCCGTTCTTCATGCGGAACGCCGAGCGGGTGTAGTGCGCGGTCTGACGCGAGCTGCGGGTCTTGAAACGCGGGTACTTCGCCCGGCCGGCGAAGAAGTTCGCGAACGCCGCGTGCTGATGCCGCAGCGTCTGCTGCAGCGGAACCGACGACACCTCCGAGAGGAACGCCAGATCCTCGGTCTTCTTCCACGCGGTCAACGCCGCATCGGTCTGCTTGTAGGAGGTCCTCTCGCCCCGCTCCGTTTTTGGTCCGTCTCAGCCACGCCGGGACGGTCCTGGCGGAGTCCGAATCCCTCCCCGGCAGGAAGGCCGGGACATCCTTCGGAGAACTAGGTGAACGAGCTACATCTGGCCGAGCAGATGGCCAAGGTGCGGACCCGGGCACGGCCGTGGCGTTCGATCTTCGCCGCGGTGCTGGCCATGCTCGCGATGGCCGGGTCGATCCTCGCCCGGCAGCAGGCCCGGACGCCCGGTCAGCGGCTGCCGTGGCAACTGGCCGCGGCCGGCTGTGCCGTGGTGTTCTGCGTGCTGGCCTTCTCCGCGACGCTCGGGCTGTCCGGCCGGGTGCGGGACCTCATGCTGCCCCGGATCGGCACCAGCCACGCCACGATGGTGCGGCTCGTCCTGGTCCTGATCGGCGGCCTGACCACTCTCGTGCTCACGCTGCAGCTCTTCGGCCTGCCCGTCGGGCAGCTCGTGCTCGGCGGCGCCCTGACCGGCGTACTCGTCGGGATCGCGGCCCAGCAGACGCTCGCCAACCTCTTCGCCGGCATCATCCTGCTGCTGTCCAGGCCGTTCGTCGTCGGCGAGGAGGTACGGCTGTCGTCCGGGCCCCTGGGCGGGGAGTTCCAGGGCACGGTCCTGGAGATCGGCCTGACGTACGTCCGGCTCCAGGCCGACGACGGCGACTATCACCTGCCGAACGCCCAGGTCCTTTCCGCCGCCGCCGGCCCGCCGACCGCCGCCGAACCCGAGACGACGGTGCCCCCGGGCGCCGCGGCCGACCCGGGTCCTGCCGTCGGCGCGGTGACGGGAGCAGAGGCCGTGGCCGGAGCGATGGCCGGAGCAGGGGCCGTGCCCGAAGCGGAGGCCGGAGCACAGGCCGTGCCCGGAACGGATGCCGGAGCACAGGCCGTGCCCGGGGCACAGGCGGGCGCGGAGGGCGATGCCCAGGGTCACGGCGGAGGGCCGGCCACCGCACGGTGACCGGCCCTCGTAGACGTGACTCAGGCGTGACTCAGTGGCGTACGCGGAGCGCTCGGGTGAGCGTGCCGAACAGGTCGGTCTGGTCGGTGACCCCGACGACGTTCGCGGCCTGCGGGCCCTGAGCGGCGATCCGGACCTCGGTGCCGGTGTGCTCCTGCGACTGGCCCGGGGTGTTGGTCGCGTAGTTGATCTTCATGGGGCTGCCGTCCGCGGTGATCAGCGTCGCCGTCTGGCCGGGGCTCTGGGCGTCGACCGGGATGATCTGGCTGGTGTGCCCGTGGTCGGCGGTGACCACGACGAGCGTGTCCCGGTGGTTGCGGGCGTAGTCGAGGGAGGCCTGCACCGCCCGGTCGAACTCGACGTTCTCCCCGATCTGGCCGCACGGGTTCGCGGCGTGGTCCTGCTTGTCGATCGAGGCGCCCTCGATCTGCAGGAAGAAGCCGTTCTTGCCGTGCTTGGACTGCGCGTCGAGGAGCCCGATCGCCTTGTTGGCGAGGTCGCGCAGGTGCGGGCCGCTGAACTGCGCGTTCGGCGTGCACTTGGCGGGGTCGGTGCCGCCGACCTTGGCGAGCGGGCCGGTCCACTCCAGCGGCATGTTGCCGTCGGAGAACAGCCCGAGCACCTTCTTGTCCGGCTTCGCGGCGGCAAGGCCGGCGGCGTCGGTGACGACGTTGTAGCCCGCGGCGGCGGCCTGGTCGAGGACGGTCTTGCCCTTGAACGACCCGGCCTTGACCGTCTGCGCGAAGCGGGCCTTGCCGCCGCCGAAGTAGACGTCGGCGCCGGTCTGCACCTGCTGCTCGGCGATCGAACCCGGCCCGCCGTTCACCTTGTCCTGCTGCGGGCACTTGGCCATGTCGGCCGGGCCCTCACAGGACCGGTCGGCGACGTGCGCGGAAAGGACCGCCGGGGTCGCGTCGCCCAGCTCCGCCGTGCTGACGTCGCCGGTACGGAACCCGGCCTTCTTGGCCAGCTCCAGGACGGTCGCCTGCGACTTGCCGTCGGGCGTCACCGAGATCGCGCCGTTGTAGCTCTTGTGCCCGGTGGCCCAGCCGGTCCCGCTGGCGGCGGAGTCGGTGACGTAGTCCGGCTTGCTCGGGTCGCTCTTGCTCACGGCGTACGTGGTGTACTCGCCGGTCAGCGGCAGGGTGTCCATGGCCAGCCGCCCGGCGGCGCCCTTGGCGTAGTTACGGGCGATCGTGATCTCCGAGTCGCCCATGCCGTCACCGATGAGCAGGATGACGTTCCGGGCCTTGCCGCCCTTGATCGCGGAACGGACGGCGTCGGTACGGTCGCCGCCGGACGCGAAGGTCGGTATGGCCGCCGCGGTCAGCGCACCGACGGCCACCGCCGCGATGGCACCCCGGCGGATCAGCCTCGACGATGAGGTCATGTGACGGTCTCCTCTAAGCAAATAAATCGCAAAAGCCGCTGCTTGCGGGGGATACGTCACCAGGCTGGAATGGCAGCACACGCCGCGTGGGGTGACGGCCGGATGAACGACAGGCGAAATCCTCCGGCAGCCGCAGGGGCGGTCCAGCCGAGATCATCGGCAGCATTCACGCCGGTGGACGGACCGAGGCCACCGGCCGTGTCCACGCCGGCGGACGAATCCAGACCACGACGACCATCCCGGCGAACGGACCGAGGCCACCAGCGGCAACCACGCCAGCGGACGAACCGAGGCCTTCGGCCGCTTCCACGCCGGCGGACGATTCCGGATCACCGGCTGCGGCCACGCGGGCGACCGGCCGGAGACGCCGAGCCGAGAAGCAGGCCGCTGATCAGCGCCCTCGCGTCCCGTCGGTGCCGGTCAGTGATGCTTACCGTGCTTCTTCCGGTGCGTTTCGGGGCGTTTGGAATGTTTCGGGCGAGCGTGCTTGACCGTGGGGTGGGGGGCGGGCTTCCGGGCGGTGGCCGACGGGTGCGAGGCCACGGGAGCGGCCGGTGCCGAGGACGACGGGGTCGTCGCCGGGCGGTGCGGACTCGTCGGCCGGGCGAACCATCCCACTCCCCCGGCCAGCAGCGCGATCGCCAGACCGCCGACCGCCAAGGGAAGCGCCCGGCGGGGCCGGGCCGGCTCGTCGGGCACCGGTACGGACAGGATCTGTGTCGCGCCGCCGACCGGATGCCCCGGCCCGCCGACGGGGTGCATGTGCCCGGCCGGATCCCCCGGTCCGCCGGACGGCCCCATCCCCGGGAACGGCGCAGCCCCGGGCGCGGGCGGCATCGGGACGCCGTCCAGCCGGGTTCCGCCCGCCATCGTCATCCCGGGGTCGGACCGCAGCCGGGCGGCCCGGTCGGCGACGGACACGGCGCCGGCGGGCCGCATCTCCGGGTCCTTCGTCGTCAGTGCGAGGACGAGGTCGCGGACACCGGGCGGAACGGACGGAGGCAGGACGGGAAGGGGCGAGTCGCGATGCGCGAGCAGCACGGCGGTCGGCGGCCCCTCGTACGGAGGCCGTCCGGTGAGCATCTCGTACGCGATGACGCCCAGCGCGTACAGGTCGGTGGCCGCCGTCGCCTGCCGGCCCACGGCCTGCTCGGGTGCCAGGTACAGCGGCGTGCCCATGAGCATGCCGGTCCGGGTCAGCGGGATGGCGTCCACGGCACGGGCGATGCCGAAGTCGGTGATCTTGATGGAGCCGTCAAGGCCGACCAGGAGGTTCCCGGGCTTGACGTCACGGTGCACGATCCCGGCGGCGTGCGCCACGGCCAAGGCGGCCGCGGCCGAGCCGAGGACCTCGAGCACGCGGTCGGGGTCCATCGGCGCGTCCCGGGCGATCGACGCCGCGAGGGACTCGCCCTCCACGTACTCCATGACGAGGTACGGCGGCTCGTCGCCCCGGCCCTCGTCATAGTCGAAGACCTGGGCGATACCGGGGTGGGACAGGGCGGCGGCGTTCTGCGCCTCGCGGCGGAACCGGTCGCGGAACTCCGCGCTGTCGGCGTACTCGCCGCGCAGGAGCTTGACCGCGACCGGACGACCGAGTGCGGTGTCCTCGGCGCGCCAGACCTCGCCCTGCCCACCGACGGCGATGCGCTCGACCAGCCGATAGCGGTCGCCGAGGACCGTGCTGGGGCCGAATGTCATAGTCATCGTCCGCGCCACGATACAGACACATACCGCCATGAATCACCCGGTCGAGGTAGGACAGGGGGCGTCAGGCGTGTCGCCTGCGGTCACCGGCGGCCTGTCGTTTTCGGCCTGACGGCGTCCGTGACGGTCGTCGCCGCCACGCCCGCCTCGGCGAGCCGCCATGCCCCCGCGATGGCGGTTCCCCGGACGCGCGTCAGGGGCGTCCCGATCGCACGGGGCGCCCCTGACGTGTGCCGGGAAGCCCGGCGATCTCTCTCGTCCAACTTGTTCCGAGGGCACGAGTTGGGGACCCCGCCCTCGGATTTGCGCTTGCGAGGACGACGTTAGCGACGATGATGCCGGAAGCTCCTGAGTACCGGCGACTCAACTTCCGGCGGACCGACGCGCGCCGATTGAGTCGCCGAGGCCGCGCGAATGAGCAAACGGACGCCGGGGCGGGGCGGTGACCTCCCCATGCGAATGACCCGATGTCTCGCCGTAAACGTTAGTGATCCTCACTAAGCCGCGCTTGAGCCGCAGGACCTAATTCCGGCCGGGACTCCCGGTCCCTCGCGCCAGCCGCGGTCCGCTGCCGCGCGGCCAGACGCACCCCGGCTCCCCTCGCAACAGCCGCCAAGCGCTCGCGCCACCGATGCTGCGCGGACGACGGGACCGCTCCAGCGCTCCCTCGGACACCGCGACCACCTGACGCCCGCTCGGCCGAAGCCACGCGCATACCGCGCGGGCCCGAGGCGCCCCGCTCCCCCGCGTACGGCCCGCCGGGCACTCGCGCGGCCAAGGCCACGCGGATGACGCGACCTCCGGACGCTCACGTGGCGAGGCTGTTCGGGTCGCAGCGTCAGCCGAGCGCGCTCAGGTCCAGTTCGCTCAGCTCGCTGCGCGAGCCGACGCCGAGCTTGGGGAACGCCCGGTACAGGTGGTTGCCGACCGTGCGAGGGCTCAGGAACAGCTGGGCGCCGATCTCCCGGTTCGACAGGCCCGCCGCGGCCAGCCGTACGACCTGGCTCTCCTGCGGGCTGAGCAGGCCGGCCGGGCCGGGGGTCGCGGAGACGGCATCCTCGCCGGAGGCGCGAAGCTCGGCGCGGGCGCGCTCGACCCACGGCGCGGCGCCGAGGTGGTCGAACATCTCGAAGGCCGCGCGGAGGTGTTCGCGCGCCTCGGCGCGGCGCCGCTTCCGGCGGAGCCATTCCCCGTAGAGGAGTTCGGCTCGGGCGTGCTGGAAGGGCTGGTCGGGGACCACCTCATGCCCGTAGAGGCGTACCGCCTCCGCGTAGTACCGCTCGGCCTCGTCGTCGGGGGCGAGCAGTGCCCGGCACCGGGCCACCACCGCCGCAGACCAGGGTCGCCCGATCGCGGTCGCCCAGCCCTCGAGCCGGTACATCGGTTCCTCGGCGATATCCGGCCGTCCCGCGCGGGCCGCCGCCTCGATCACCTCGGGGGCGGCGTACAGCGCGACGGTCTGGTGCCGGCGGCCTCCGGTCCAGATCGGGGCGAGCCGTTCGAGGGCCGGCGACGTGCGGCGGCGGCCGAGGTGCAGCAGGCCCGACGCCCATCCCGCCATCACCCGGCCGGCCTCGCCCGCCCCGTCGGCGGCCCGGACCAGCCGGTCGCAGAGCTCGTCGTCACCCTTGATCGCCGCCAGCCAGGCCACGACCCCGCCGAGGTACTCGACACGGTGGGCCTGCCCGATGTCGCGCGCGACGTCCAGCGCCTCGGCGGCGGCCGAGGCGGCCTCGTCGAGGCGGCTGCGCAGCATGTGGGACTGGGCGAGCAGTGCGAGCGCCTGGGGCAGTACCCCGATCAGGCCGTGCTCGCGGCAGTGGGTGACGGCCGCGGCCGCCAGCTCGACGGCGCTCACCTCATCGCCCGCCATGAGGCTCAGGGACACGGCGAGCAGGCGCTGGTCCATGTCGTCGTCGGGCGCCGCGCGCAGGGTCGCGACCGCGTCCCGGACCGGGTCGAGGTCGTCGACGACCTCGTCCGCCAGCAGCGCCGCCACGCTGCTCATGCCGCGCGCGACCTTGTCCTCGCCGATCTCCCGTAGGACGTCGACGACGGCTTGGGCGAGTTCGCCGTCGCCGGCGAACGACGCGTTCCGGCCGGCCTGATGAAGCATGTGGGCGGCGCCCGTCGCGTCGAAGGTCGCGAGCCGCCGGGCTCCCTCGACCATGATGCGCCCGGCGCACCCCAAAGAGCCCCGCTCGAATTCGACCGAGGCGCGAACGCGGTCGATGCGTGCGCGGGGCCTCGGGTCGTCGGCGAACGGCAGGGCTTGGTCGGCCAGGGCCGTCGCCCGGCCGAACTGCCCGGCCTGGACCGCGAGCTCGGCGGCGGCGGACAGCCGGCAGGCCGCGCGGCGAGGGTCCGAGGTGAGCTCCGCGGCGCGTTCGTACGCCGCCGACGCCACCGCCGCGCCCTGGCGCTTCTGCGCCCGGCGGGCGACGCTCTCCAGCTCGTCGGCGACCTGGTCGTCCGGCCTGGTCGCGGCGGCGGCCAGATGCCACGCCCGCCGGTCGGCGTCCTCGGCCCGATCCAGGACGGCGGCGATCGCCCGGTGCGCGGCGACCCGCCGGGCGTACGGCGCGCACTGGTACGCCGCCGCCCGGATCAGCGGGTGCCGGAACGCCACCGTGGTCGTCGACACGTGGAGCAGGCCGGCCCGCTCCACCGCCTCGAGGTCGGCGGGGGTGGCGCCGAGCCGCTCGGCCGCGCCCAGTACCACCGCGACGTCTCCGGTGTCGTCCGCGGCGGCGACGAGCAGCATGTCCCGCGCCGCCTCGGGGAAGCCGTTGATCTGCCGCTGGAACGCCTCCTCCACCCGGTTCGACGGGGGCGCCCCGTCGACCGCGACCGCGAGGGGTCCCAGCCGGCCGGATCGCTGGTCGGGGGTGAGCATGTTCGGCAGTTCGATGAGCGCGAGCGGGTTGCCGGCGGCCTCCTGGAGAATGCGGTGGCGGACCTGCGGGCCCAGGTCCCCGGCGTACTGCGCGAGCAGGTCCTCGGCCGCCTGCGGGGTGAGCCGGCCGAGCCGCAGCTCCGGGATGTCGGTGCCGGTCAGCGCGGGCGCGTCGTCCCGTACGGCGAAGATCATCGCGACGGCGTCGGCCTCCAGACGCCGTGCGGCGAACGTCAGCGCGTCGGTCGAGGCGCCGTCGAGCCACTGCGCGTCGTCGATCAGGCAGAGAACGGGACGGTCCTCGCCGAGGTCGGACAGCAGGGTCAGCACCGCGAAGCCGATGAGGAACCGGTCGCGGACCGACGCCTCGCCGAGCCCGAACGCGCTGCGCAGCGCCTCGGCCTGCGTGGGCGGCAGCCGGTCCACGCGGTCGAGCACGGGCCGCAGGAGGAGCTGCAGGGCGGCGAACGGGAGCTCGCTCTCCGACTCGACCGCCCGTACCTGGAGCACCCGCATCCGGGTCGCCTCGGCGGCGGCCTGCGTCAACAGGACCGACTTGCCGATGCCCGCCGCGCCGCGCAGGACCAGCGCCCCGCTTCGGCCGGATCGGGCCGAGTCCAAGAGCCGCGAGATCTCCCGCTGCTCGCCCGAACGTCCGTACAGCATCGACCTCTCCCGGCAGTGGTGCGCCCATGGACTCAAAGGTCACGGTCGTTGCTGTGATCTTAACGATCAGTCATAGGAAATGGTGGGATTTCGCCTCATACAACTGATCGCGATGACTCAATCGGAACCCACGGCGATACTCAAGCCGAGCGCGGCGGCCATCGCCCGCGACTTCACCAGCGTCTCTTCGAACTCCGCGGCGGGGTCGGACGCCGCGACGATCGCACCGCCCGCTCCGAAGCCGACCGCCTCGGGCGTGATCACGATCGTACGGATGACCATGCCCAGGTCCGCGGCGCCGTTGAGGGAGAACCAGCCCAGCACCCCGGAGTACACGCCGCGCGGCCCCTCCTCCAGCCGATCGATGATCTCCATGGTGCGCAGCTTCGGCGCCCCGGTCATCGACCCGCCCGGGAAGGCCGCCCGTACGCAGTCCACCGCCGAGACACCCGGCCGCAACGTGCCCCGGACGGTCGACACCAGGTGGTGCACCGGGGCGTACGACTCGACCGCGAACAGGTGCGGGACGTGGACCGAGCCGACCTCGCAGACGGTGCCCAGGTCGTTCCGCACCAGATCGACGATCATCAGGTTCTCCGCCCGGTCCTTCGCGCTGTCGCGCAGTTCGCGGCGGAGCGCCGCGTCCTCCTCCGGCGTCGCACCACGCGGCCGCGTGCCCTTGATCGGTTTGGACTCGACCACCCGGTCGGCGCCGACGGTCAGGAAGCGCTCCGGCGAGGCACTGAGCACCGCGACGCCCGGGAAGTCCAGCAGCGCGCCGTACGGCACGGGGCTGATCCGGCGCAGGAACCCGTACGTCCGCAGCGGATCGACGGCCGCCCGCGTGACGGCCATGTTGGTCAGGCAGATCTCGTACGACTCACCGTCGCGGATCTCCTGGTGACACTCGGCGATCCGCTTGAGATAGGCCTCCTCACCATGCCGCAGCACGTACGGCACGGCCGGCGCGGGCCGCGCCCGGTCCGACGCGGATGGCAGGCGGTCGGCCACGGACGAGTCGCGATCAGCTGCAGGCGGTACAAGGTCGGCTACGGGCGACACACGATCAGACGCGGGCGGCACGCCGTCGGCTGCGAGCGACACATGATCGGGCGTGGGCGCCACGCGATCAGACGCGGGCGGCACGCCGTCGGCTGCGGACGGCCGGCGTACGCCTCCGGCGAGCAGACGGCGGACCCGGGCCTCGGTGGCGTCGAGCCACGCTGCGGCCCGCGGGTCGTCGCCGCCCTCACCGAGACACAGCAGGAAGCAGGAGTCCTCCTGGTGGTCGATCACGACGGCGCGGTCGGCGAAGAGCAGCGCGGCGTCGGGCGTCGGAGCGTCGTACACGGCGGCGCCGCCCGTCTCGGCCTTCAGCTCGTAGCCGAGATAGCCGACGTAGCCGAGGGCGAAGTCGAACGGCAGGCGCTCGTCCGGAGGCAGGGCGCGCTCCCGGAGCCGGGCGTCGAGGTAGTCGAGGAACGGCCCGGGGACGTGCTCGACCGGCCGATCCGGGCGGTGCACGCGTACGGTGCGCTCACGCGTCCGGTACGTGACGAACTCCGCGAGCGGCCCGGTGCCGTCGCCCAAGATCGAGAAGCGGGACCCGACGCCGGCTCCGGCTGCACCGTCCAGCCAGAAACTCCGCGGCCGGCCGGCGAACAGCTCACGGTAGGCCGTCTCCGGATCGGGCGCCCGGTCGAGCCGCCGCACCTCGAGCCGGTACGGCGAGGCAGACCGGGGCTCGGCGGCGTCCATCGGAACCACCGCCTCAGGCCGAGGAACGGCGGCACTCCCCGGAACGGACTCGGACCCGGACACAGCGGCATCCATTGGAACCGACTCCGACCGAGCCGCGGCAGCGTCCACCGGGACCGGCTCCGGGCGGGGCATGGCAGCGTCCACCGGAACGGACTCCGACCTGGACGCGGCATCCCCCGGAACCGGCTCCGGCCGGGGCGCGGCAGCATCCGCCGGGGCCGGCCGGGAACCCGGCCCGGTCCGGGGAGGGCCGCTGAGGTCGCGGAAGTTGGCGAGCAGTTGGCGGCCGTACTCGGTGCCGATCGACTCCGGGTGGAACTGCACGCCCCACAGCGGCCGCGTCCGGTGGCGTACCCCCATGAGCACGCCGTCGGCCGTCCAGGCGACGCGCTCGAACTCCTCCGGCAGCGAGGTCACGGCCAGCGAGTGGTATCGCACGGCCGTGAACGGCGAGGGGATCCCGGCGAACACGTCCCGCCCGGTGTGGTGAATCGCGGACGGCCGGCCGTGCACGGGCTCCGGAGCGTGCTCGACCGTGCCGCCGAGCAGTTCGCAGATCCCCTGATGGCCGAGGCACACGCCGAGCAGGGGCAGGTCCCACTCACGGATCGCGCGGGCGCACACCCCGAAGTCCCGCTCACGGTCCGGACGCCCGGGACCGGGTGAGATGACGACGTTGTCGAAGTCGCTGGAGTCCAGCGTCGACCAGTCGACGTCGTTGTGCACGACCACCGGCGGCCGTCCGTTCACCTCGGCCAGCAGGTGGAAGAGGTTGTAGGTGAAGGAGTCGAAATTATCGATCAGCAGTGTTCGCATCGAGACTCCGGAGCCCCCGTTCAGTCGCATGGTACGTCGGGCGGCACCGTGGTCACCGGCGGACCACCGACCGGCGCCCTCCGCCGGGCCGTCGTCTCCCTGTGAGCCGGTAGGACCGACGCCCCATCTCACCACCCCGTGAATGGGCTCTGAGCCCCTATCTCCACCGGTGATCCGCTGCGAGGATGCGCGGTCAGTCGAGCAATTCGCCGAGCGAAAGGCCGATGATGCCGTACCTCAAGTCCGCCGCCGTGGCGATCGCCGTCGGCGCCGCCACCGTGGCCCTGTCCGCCCCCTCCGCCTCGGCGGCCACTCCACGGCAACGTGAAGTGGAAGTGATCTGATCAGGTCTCTCGGAGGATCCGCTGGAGCATCTTGACGGATGCGTTCGGCGGCTCGGCCTCGATGACCACGCGATTCAGGACGTGCCAATAGTGGTCGACGTCCGCGGTCTTCGTGGCGTAGACGGCGTTGGTGAGCTGCTCGAGGTAGACGACGTCGTGGATGTCGTCCTCGGGGAAGCGCAGCAGCGTGATCGGGCCGCCGGCCGCGGCGTGGCCGCCCGCGCTGAACGGCATGACCTCGATCGTCACGTTGGGCCGCTCGGCGACCTCGAGAAGGTGCTGGAGCTGGGCCCGCATGGTCGCCGCGCCGCCGATGGGGCGGCGCAGCGCCGCCTCGTCGATGACGGCCCAGAGCTTGGGCGGGTTGGGCCGGTCCAGCAGGAGCCGCTGCCGCTTCATCCGCAGCGCGACGCGACGGTCGATGGTGGTCTCGGAGTAGTCGCCGTGGGCGAGACGGACGACGGCGCGGGCGTAGTCGGGCGTCTGCAGCAGACCGGGAACGAACTGCACCTCGTAGGTGCGGATGACACTGGCGGCCTGCTCCAGCCCGAGGTAGTCCTCGAACCAGCGGGGGACGACGTCGGCGTACTCCCGCCACCACGGCGGCGCGGTGGCCAGTTCGGCGAGAGTCAGCAGGGTCGCGCGCTCGGCCTCGTCCTCCACGCCGTAGAGGGTGAGCAGCTCGGCGACGTCGCGCTGCTTGAAACCCCGCCGTCCCAGCTCCAGGCGGCTGATCTTGGAGTGCGACGCGTGGATCGCCGCTCCGGCGCTCTGACAGGTGAGGCCCTGGGCCTCGCGCATCCGGCGCAGCTGGGCGCCGACGAGCATCCGCAGCACCGTGGGGCCGGCCTGGCGGTAGGCCAGCAGAGCGCTGTCGGCCACGCCACCGCCGAGGGGGACAGTGACCATGCCGTCCTCTCCGCTCCACAGTCGTCACCGACACTGATCGCGTTCGAAGCCTCTCACGATAGCCTCGGCCGTGCGAACCAGATTGGCCGGTTTGCCCCACGGCATCCTCCCCCGCGGCATCGAGGAAAGGTCTTCCCCGTGACCGACGAAGCGCCCGCACCGCAGACCCCCGGAACATCCCCGTCGCCGTCCGACCGGGAGGCCCCGCCCGAGATCGACACGACCGTGCCGCACTCGGCCCGGATCTGGAACTACTGGCTCGGCGGAAAGGACAACTATCCCGTCGACCGCCAGGCCGGCGATGAGTTCCGGGAGACCTTCCCGGGCATCGTCGACGCCGCCCGCGCCGTCCGGCACTTCCTCGCCCGCGCGGTCCGGCACCTGGCGGGAGAGGTGGGGATCCGGCAGTTCCTCGACATCGGCACGGGCCTGCCGACGGTGGACAACACGCACGAGATCGCCCAGCGGGTGGCCCCCGAGACGCGGATCGTCTACGTCGACAACGACCCTCTCGTACTGGCGCACGCCCGCGCCCTGCTCACCAGCACGTCCAACGGCGCCACCGACTACATCGACGCGGACGTACGCGACCCCGACCGCATCCTGGAGGCCGCCGCCGCGACGCTGGACTTCGACCGTCCCGTCGGGCTGATGCTGCTGGGGATCATGGGCCACATCGACGACGGTGAGGACCCGCACGGGATCGTACGGCGGCTGCTGGACGCCCTGCCGTCCGGCAGCTACCTGGTGCTCAACGACGGGACCAACACCGACCCGAAGCGCCGGGAGGCGCACAAGCGCTACAACAGCGGCGGCGCGGTCCCGTACCATCTCCGCTCGCCGGAGGAGATCATCCGCTTCTTCAACCGCCTGGAACTCCTGGAGCCCGGCTTGGTGCCGGTGTCCCAGTGGCGTCCCGAGCACAGCCCGTTCGGCCTTCCGCCCCGCGTCGAGACGCTCGGCGGAATGGGCTACAAACCCTAGGACGGTCAGGGCTTGAACGACAAGGCACCACCCTTTTGGGATGGGGCCTGCCCCATGCGCCTAGGCGAGTGGGGCGATGGCGCTATACCAACATGCCGCAGGGACGCGGGGCGTCGACTGCGTGTGGCGCCAACTGCAGGGGGCGCCAGCTCAGCGGAAGGCGGCGGCGTGCTCGACGGCCCAGTCGCGGAACGTCCGCGCCGGCTCCCCGGTGATCTCCTCGACGGTGGAGGTGACGGCGGCCGGCTGGTCGTCGGGCGCGCTCAGCAGGGCGTCCACGAGCGCGGGAGGCCATCCGTCGCCCAGCATCCGTTCCCGCGCCACGTCGGCAGGGGTCTTCTCGAAGCGCAACGTACGACCGATCGCCTCGCCGATCGCCTGAACGCGCTCGGCCGTGGTCAGCGCTTCCGGCCCGGTCAGGATGTGCTTCGCGCCGACGTGCCCGTCCTCGGTGAGCGTTCGCGCCGCCACGGCCGCGATGTCGGCCTCATGGATGATCGCCTTGGCGCCGGCGAAGGGATAGCGGACGACGTCCCCGGCCCGAACCTGCTCGGCCCAACCGAGCGCGTTGGCGGCGAACGTGCCCGCCCGCAGGAAGCTCCACTCCAGACCGCTCTTCTCGATGAGCCGCTCCATGTCCGCGTGGAACTGATTGATGAGGTCGGCTTGCCGCTCGGCCTCGTCGTCCACGCCGAGGGAGGACAGGTAGACGACGCGGCGGGCGTGCCGCCCGATCGCCTCGAGCACACCGGGCGCCTGCTCGGCCGTGAGGAACGGCCAGACGAGGAAGACCGACTCGACACCTTTGAGCGCCGCCTCCAAGCTGTCCGGATCAGCCAGGTCCCCCGCCACGGCCTCGACCCCCTCGGGAAGGCCCGCCGCTTCCGGATCACGGGTGAGAGCACGGACCGCGACGCCCGCCGCCGACAGCCGAGTGACGAGATGCCGACCGACATTGCCGGTCGCTCCAGTAACCAGGATCATGAGACTCCCCCAAGCGCGGATCGTTGCCGTCGCCGAGGACCGTACGACCTCAACCTAGATTGAGGTCAACATCCGAATGTCGCGCGGTCAGCTGATATATGGAGAAGCTCTCTGGAGGTGCATCGCGCGCCACAGGATCGCAAGGAAAGGCCTGCACGTCAGCGTGGGACACCCGAAGCCGCCGGTCACGACGCTTCACGGAGGCTGAAATTTTCCCTAGTCAGCACTTGTCTCGCAAGGACGTTCGCCGCGACAACAGGTAGCCACCTACTCGGGATCGTTGGCACGCTTGACCCACTGCAACAACTCCATATCGAACTCAACGAGCACTTCGACAGGCTCACCCGTTGCCCGCTCAAGAATTGTTCCCTTATAGACTTCGTAATGCGAAAAGCCCTCAATCATCTCTGGCTTCGTCAACTCCCTCAAGACTTCTTTCTTGATAGCTCCCCACGGCCGCAGATCTTCGAGAGCCTCGATGCGTGGAGCCTTCGCGTCAGGTCGGCGCCCAAGGCGCGAACCCCAGCAATAACCCTGCGGGACAACATTCACCAAGTACATGAAGTCTTCAAAAACAGGGAGCTCAAAAGCAAACACTTGCGATTCTTTACGGTCCGCAAATTCTACATCTTCCGCCGGTACAGGAAATACTCGGCGCGGCTCACCCAATACCGATATCTCAACATCAATAGTATGGACCAGTTTGCCGATTTCCATCCGCTCCACTGCCTTGATCGCCTGCTTGGCGGCATCCCATGATGCATCAAGCCCATCCAGCGCCTCGGCGACATGCTCCGAATATGGCATATGCCCAAGGATGTAAAGCTGGAATTCTCGAAGTCCGAACTCCACCACGATCATCACCTCGCCCGAAGATTCTTTATATCAAACCTTCCCGTCGACCAATCAATCTTCAGATCGGCGGATCCCGGCATAACTCGCCCGTCCCTATCTACGATAATGACCGGCTGACCATTTCCATCCTTCGCGGGAAGGATTACTATCCTTCCATCATCCGCCACTTGTTGACCACCCACTCTTTCAAATAGTTGACGAGATGCAGCATCGGCGGCCTTTGCCGCATCTTCTTGACTCATATGCGCTTGCGAAATTTTGTCACATAGATACTTAGTTTTTTCGCCGCGCGGCATCGAAGTGGCTTCTCTACCTACGTTACTGCCGAACTCTGTCGGCGCGAGGCCTTCCGTAATATCTTTTTCGAGCACCTTACCGGCGGTCTTGTCGAAGGCCGCTTGCACGGCTTTGACGATCTTGGTGTTCGCTATCGCGCTCGTAAGGTCGGCGAGAATGTCGCGCAAAACGTAGCGCGCGGCGATGCGGGTGACGGAGCGGAGCATGAAGGCGCCGACGCGGGCGAGTACGGGGCGCAGTGCGCGGCCGATGAGTCGTCCGGCGAATTCGGCACCGAGCAGGATGATGATCTCGGCGATGGTTTCCGCGGCGACGATGTCGGCAGCCTTGCGGGTGGTGGCGGCATAGTCGTGGCAGGCGCCTCCCAGGGCCTGGCACATGGTGAACAACCCCGACAGCACCGTGGTGGAGTCGCCGGGCTTGTAGAGGCTGGCCCAGTAGTTGCTGACCGCGGCGTGTTCGGTGTTGTCGGCGGGGTCGAGGATGGTGGAGATGGTCCCGTCGAGCCAGGACGCGACCTTGCCGATCTCCTGGGCCGCCTCTTGCCAGGCGTTGCCCGCCTCGTCGAGCAGGTGGTCGTTGCCCTGTGGCCAGTTCGGGGAGTCGCCGATCGCCGATGCGACCCAGCCGGGCAGTTGGGGGACTTTGACGCGCAGGCGGGGGACCGTGGTCGAGGGCGCCCAGTTGAACCCGGTGACCACAGGAGGAGAGCCGGCGACCGCGAAGGAAGTCGACACCTGGTGCTGTGGGTATCGCGGCGGCGGGCCCGCGGGTTTGTCGGCGCGTGAGTGATGGTCGGCGGCCAGATGGTTGTTGATCGTGTGGGTCAATCCCAGCGACGTGCCGCCGAGCGCTTCGATCGCGGTGTGGAAAGCCTGGTAGGCGGCCTGGGCTGCCGGTTGGTAGACCGTGGCGAACTGGTGCGCGGCCTTGTCGTCCCCGGCCATCGAGGAAGCGGCCTGCAGTCGCTGCGACAGCTTCTGGTAGGCGTTCATCAGGTCCTGTTGTCCGACCGCGAAGTTTCCCGCCGCCTTATCGACTGTCTCCGGGGTGATGTCCACCCGGGCCGCGATGGCGGGAGGTACTGGGGTCGGGCGTCGTCCCTGGGCAAGCGCGACAATGGGTGGTTCAGATCCTGGTGTCGCGGCAGGCGGGCCGGAAGGCGTAGATGGCTTCTGGCCTGTCATCTTCCGTGCCACATCGCTAGGTTCGCCCTGATGGACCGCCCATAGTTGCGGTGAGCGACACCGATCACCTTCTTGAGGTCATCTAGCGAATCGGCCATGTCATCCGCTGCCGCCCGCCATTCCCTGTGAGCCTGCCGGTACGCGGCCTTGGCGTCCCCGTCCCATTCCGCCAGGTGCCTGGACAGGCCCCGGTCCAGCTCATTCAGCAGGCCCCGCACCGCTGCCAGGACCTCCTCGAAAGCCGCCTCCCCCTTCGACAACGCTGCCAGCTCGGCCTGGATCCGACCGTCCATGAAAGAACCCCTCGTGTTCAAGCTGCCGGGGTCGATGCGTCGTCCGAGCACCGTCCGTTCGGCAAGGTCGACCCCGATACGAAGCCCGACACCGGATCCCAGACAGCACAACTCGTGCAAGATAGATGAAATCTGACTGAGAGTCGATAGCTTTGCCAGGGGCCTGTACGAGCCCCTTCCGCAGCGGGAGAGACCAGCGGAAAACGGACGGCCCGGATCAGCCCTTGAGGACAGTGGACCTACGCGGCCGGGATCGCTTTTCACCCGCGAGAACGGCGGACGCCCTGTCGCGGCGTACGAGGCGACAGGGCGTCCGCGACACTGCTCGAAGGCGAGCGTCCACCCGGGCGGGTTCTGCGGCCCGCCGGGAACTCCCGGTGTCAGCAGTACGAATTCGGCCTCCGGGTCGGCGTTCGAGCGTCAGCCGGTGACGCGGGTGGTGCGGTACTGCGGGTCGGCGGTGATGTCGGCGTCGGTGAACCGCTCCGGCACCCACTGCTTCTGCGAGAACAGGCGGGTCTGGTCGGTGTGGTGCGGCGAGGTCGGGTCGGACGACTCGGAGTAGGTCAGGATGGTCGACGCTCGCGGTCCGCCAGGGGTGAGGGACACGGCCATGATGAAGCTCGAGCCGAACGACACGTCACCATAGGTGCCGCCGGTCTGGAGTCCGTCGCCGGGGTAGATGGCGTTGAAGCAGCCCTCACCGCCCGGGCAGCCGGGGATCCCGATCCCGAGGTACCGCTGCGCCGATCCCAGCGGCGCGTCGAGCGGTACGCGCAGTGCCGTCATCCGCTGTACGGCGGTGGCGAGGCCGCGGCCGACGGACGGGTTAGCCGTGTCGAGATCGCGCGGGGTGGTCAGCGGATGCGCGGGATCGAACGGCGTGCGGAACAGGCCGTCCGGACCCTGCGCGGCCGCCAGGAACTCCCGCCACAGCACGGCTCCCTTGCTGCCGGTGTCGGTGCGCAGGTTCCAGCCGGCCAGCACCCGGCACGCCGCCCGTACGTCCACGGTCGAGCCGTCGGCGGCGGTCAGCGTCGGGTGCGCACGGCAGTACGCCACGAGTTGGTCGCGGAGGAGTTCGGCGCTGAGGTCGCGGTCGCCGAGCGTGGTCCGCTGCAGGCTCGTCAGGTCGAACCCACGCGGCCCGAGCCCGTCGGTCCCGGCCAGCCGCTGCTTGACCATGTCGAGGCCCAGCCGGGTCCGCAGCGACCGCTGGGTACCCGTGTCGCCGAAGATCCGCGGGAATCCGGTCAGTGGCGCGTTGGGGTTGGTCAGCCAGGGGCTGTTGTTGGAGTTGGTCACGTAGTCCGTACGGGACAGGCGCGGCGTGCGGGCGGGGCCGAAGATGCCGGGTTCGATCGCGTCAGGGTCGCTGCCCCACGCGCAGCGGGAGGTCGAGCCGTCGAGTGCGAGATCCGGGCCGGGAACGGCGCAGGTCTTCAGTTGTTCGTCGGTGACGTGCGGGGCGACCGACGCGTCGGCGTAGTAGGCCTGACCGTTCGAGTCCGCCGCGATCGTGTTGATGAACGGTATGCCCTGGTAGGTGTCCTGCGCCTTCCGTAGCTGCGCGACGCTGTCGGCCTGGCCCATCGCGAGCCAGGTGTTCATCGCCCGTACGTTGCGGGCGTTGGCGTCGCGGATCGCGTACGCCGTCGTGGTCGTCCAGCCGTCCGCCATCACGGGCCCGTACCGGGAGTCGTACAGCGTCCGAGTCACCGTGCCGACGCTTCCGTCCTTGCCGCGGACCGGCACCGTCACGGTGCGCTTGGTCATGGCCTCGCGGTGCCCGTCGACGATGTACGCGGTGGGGTCCCCGGGCGCGAGCTTCAGCCGGTAGAGCGTGGCGCGCGTGGCGGTGGAGACGGTGTGGCTCCAGGCGAGGTGCTGCGTGTGGCCGATCTCGACGAGCGGCGTGCCGTACAGCGCGACGCCACTGACGTTCAGCTTGCCGGGGATGGTGAGCTGCACCTGGTAGAACCGCCCGATGCCGTTCCAGGGGAAGTGCGGGTTGCCCAGCACCATTCCGCCCTTTCCACGCGTCGCGTCCCGGCCCAGCCCGTACGCGTTGCTGCCCGCGTCGGCCTTCGGCAGTACGGGGACCGTCGCGCGGGCGCTCCGGCCCGCCGACGGCGGGGTGGCGGTGGCGATCTGCTCGATGGCCTGCTCGGCGCCCTCCAGCCGGGTGGTGTGGTACAGGTCGCGGTAGACGTCCAGCTCCGTCATCGGCCGTACCCACGCGGCGCCGCGGCAGGTCGGGTCCGGGAGCCGGGAGACGCCGGTGTCGTGGAGATAGCGGTTGTCGCCGGCGACGTATCCGCGGACGAGCTCGCGCACCTCCTTCGTCGGCCCCATCGGCGCGGGCTGGGCAAGGAGTCCGCGTACGGTGCCGGACCGCAGCTCCGCCTGGTTGTATGCGTCGCTGGCGAGGTTCGACGCGTGCGCCAGCGGATCGTCGGTCTGGGCGTCGGCTCCGAAGTACCGTGACCGCTCACCGGCCAGCGTGACCAGCCGCGACGCCTCCACGCACAGGTTGTCCTGCGCGAACGCGTACCCGTGCCCGAACCCCAGACCGCCGTAGTCCGCCGCCTTGATGTGCGGGATGCCGTACGCGGTCCGCCGGATCTCGGCCTGGTACCGCCCGGTCGGTGCCGCCCCCGCCGGGACCGCGAGGGTCAGAGGGAGCACGGTGAGTGACGCCACCGCGAATGTGACGAGCTTCCATCTCATGAAGATCACCTCGGGCCCATCGTCCGAGGGCCGGGGGCGCCGCGCATCGGCCCGTGGAAGGGTTCCGCCTGTCCCTCGGACGAACGACCCCGGTCGTCCTCAAGGCGAGATTCGTGCTCGGCAACCGACCACGGTCGTATATCGGCTCACTCGCCTGGAGTTCGCGGCCGCGGAAGGGGCATCGGCTGTCCGCTCAGCCGCTGGGACGGCCCGGAGACGCGTCGCGTCGGCCACCGCTCGGCCGATGCGGCCCTGAACGACAAGAGGCGGCCTGATTCAGGGCTGGCCAAGCAGCGCCGGTCAGCGACGGGCGAGGGGGCAGCGGGCGTCGCGGTCGCGGTTCGGGCAGCACACCACGGCCAGGTCGATGTAGTTGCCGCCGGTGAGCCACCAGGCCCAGACGACGTCGTTGCCTCGCTGGAGGGTGTCGAGGGCGGTCGCGGCCAGAGTCCGTATGTCCGGGGCGTGACGTTGCAGCTCGGGGTGCAAGAACGATGGCTGGATCTCGGTGTACCGCCGCTCCAGCCAGGCGACGGCCTCCGCCGGATCGTCCCAGGTGGCCTTGACGAAGCGGGCGGGCTTGGCCAGCCAGGCGGACGTACGTTCGGGCGGGACAGGCGAGGTCTCGAACCCGACGCCGCCCGGCGACCGTACGGCGTCGAACGTCTGGACGGCTTCTCCGGGCCCGCGGTAGGCGTACGCGTGGAAGTGCACGTGGCCCCCTCACCCGGCAACGGCCATCCAGGACCGCCGCCCGTGCTCATGGGTCGCTCGCCGCGGCTACCCAGTGCCACATCACGCCGTTGAGCTGCTCTTCCATGGTTTCATCACCACCGGGACCGGAAGCGGAGAGATGCGCCGGCTGATGAGGACCCACCGGACTCTGCCTCTCCGATCGTCCGCCGCGCTCTGTCGACGAAGCGTGCTACGCCCCGGATCCGACGAGAAACGACACGTCTGGGAAACTGTCCCGATCTTGCAGTCGTCCCCGGGGGTCCTCGCCTGTGCATCGTCGTCGTGCCCTTGTCTTCCTCCCGCTCCTTCTGATCGCCTTGAACGCCTGCCGCGACGGTTCCGGGCCCGGCGCAGCCCCGAAATCCTCCCCGTCGTCCTCCATCGCGAGCCCCACGGCAAGCCCCACGATCACTCCCACGCCGACCCCGGCCCATGCCAAGTCGCACCGGCCCGCCTCCCCGTCGCGCTCCGCCCACAAGCCGACGCTCGCCGGCCCGAGGACCAACTGCGGAGCGATCCAGCCCCCGGGCAACGGCCCCATGGCCGCGGTCGGTGTGCTGAAAGGGCGCGTCGCCTGCGCGACGGCGATGACCGTCTTCCGCACCTACTACCGGAAGGACACCCCGAAGCAGGGCAGCGCCGGCGTGGCGACCGTCCGGGGCTGGCGCTGCGCCAGTAACTCGGCCGCCCAGACGAACATCACCGGCCGCATGTCCACCTGCCGGACCTCCACCACGACGATCAGCGCCGACGTCATCCCCTGACGACGTCCGCGGCCCGATCACCGACGCCGGAGCGCCGAACCTGCGGCGCGGCCGGTCCGGGCTCAGGAAGGGCCGCCGCCGGGGGTCAGCACGACCATCGCGGGATGGCGTTGCGCGGCGAACGCCCCTCGTACGATCACCTCCTTGTACAGGGCGGCGATCCGGCCGGTGAGGACGAGCTCCATCGGGCTGTCGTCGGTCCGTACGTACTGCACCAGGGCGTCGCGCCGTCCCAGGCTGATGCACTGGTTGACGTACCGGAACTTGAACGGCCCCGGCTCGCGCCCGGACAGGTCGTTGCCCACCGCGCGCGCCACCTGCCGGGCGGACGGCAGCGCCGTGGCGCACGCCATGCGCAGTTCCTGCCCGCCCGGCCGCCGCAGGACCGCCGCGTCGCCGATCGCGTACACCTCCGGATGTGACACCGAGCGCAACGCCGAGTCCACGACCATCCGCCCCTGCTCGTCCACCGTGAACCCCGCGTCACGGGCCAGCGCGGATACGCGGAAACCGGCGGCACACACGACGATGTCCGCCGGAAGCTTCTCACCGTCGGCCAGTGACAGGCCGTCCGCGCATACCTCAGCGACCCGGGTGTTCTCGCGGACGTCCACGCCGAGCCGGGCGAAGACGCGCCGCAGGTGCTTGCGGCCTCGTTCGGACAGCGCCGGGCCGAGCCGGTCGGCGGTCACCAGCCGCACGGTCCCTCGCGGTCGCGTCTCCCCCAGCTCGGCCGCCGCCTCGATCCCGGTCAGCCCGCCCCCGACCACCGCGACGGTGCCGTCGTCGGCGAGCCGCTCCCGCAGCCGTTCGGCGTCCTCGACGGTGGCGAGCGGGTAGCCGTGCTCGACCGCCCCGGGCACGGCGCCGGCGTTGGAAGCGCTGCCGAGCGCGTAGACGAGGGTGTCGTAGCCGAGCCGCCGCCCGTCGGCCAGCTCGACCTCGCGCTCCGCGGCGTCGATCGCGGTGACCCGGCCCACGACGAAGTCCACGGGCTTACCATCGAGCAGTTCCGCGATCGGCCGTGTCCGTATCCGCTGGCCGGTCGCGACCTGGTGCAGCCGTACGCGCTCCACGAACCGATCGCGGGCGTTCACCAACGTCACCCGGGCGTCCCGATGCCGCGCCGTCAGCCCGGCCGCGACCAGTCCCGCGTAGCCCGCGCCGAGAACCAGAATGCGCGCCGTCATCTCACGCTCCCCTCTGTCGACGATGTGCCGTCAAGGAGGTGACTCGGCAGCCGTGCCGTTTCGTGACGATCGCGCCTGGTGACCGTGCTCACACCCGCTGCGCCGCGGTCATGACACGCTCGCGTCTCCCGCGCCGCCCGGTACCGCGTCGAAGCGGGATCCGCTGCGCGTCCCGTGCCGCTGACGCCTATCGGGGCTCCTGCGCCGATGCGTACGCGAGCTTGTCGGGGTTGAGGATGCCGCGTACGCCAACGATCTGGTCTCCGGCGACGTCGAGGCAGACGATCAGGTACAGCTCGCCTGCCTGGTGCACGACGATCGCCGGTTCGCCGTTGACCGCGCGGATCGCGACCTCGATGTCGACCGCGCGGGGGTGGTTGGCCAGCCCGCAGTACAGGCGCGCGACCGCGGCCGGCCCCACGATCGGACGGCGCGCGGCCGAGGTCTTGCCGCCGCCGTCCGACCAGGCGACGACGTCCTCGGCGAGCAACCGCTCCAGCGCGGCGACGTCGCCGTTCCCGGCCGCGGCGACGAAGCGGCGCACGATCTCCTCGCGCTGACCGGGGCGTTCGGCGAAGCGCTGCCGGTGTTCACCCACGTGCTCGCGGGCCCGCCGGTAGAGCTGCCGGGCGTGCGCCTCGTCGATGTCGAGTACGTCGGCGACGTCCCCGTGCCGGTAGCCGAACGCCTCCCGCAGCACGAACGCCGCCCGCTCGGCGGGCGTCAGCCGCTCCAGCAGTACGAGCACGCCGAGCGAGAGGGACTCCCGCTGTTCGACCGTCTCGAGCGGCCCCAGCCGGCCGTCGTCGGTGAACACCGGTTCCGGCAGCCACGGCCCGACGTACTTCTCCCGGCGGGCGCGTGCCGAGCCCCGGCGGCTCAGGCAGAGGTTCGTGACCGCCTTGGTCAGCCACGCCGCCGGAACCTCGACCGGCCCGCTCCCCTCCCACCGCAGGTAGGCGTCCTGCAGGACGTCCTCGGCCTCGGCTGCCTCGCCGAGCAGCCGGTACGCCAGGCCGAACAGCCGCGGCCTGTTCTCCGTGAACTCAGCGAGCTTGTCCATGATCCTCGCATCGGCGTGCCGCGAGCCGCCCTCTCCACGACCCGCGAACGTCTTGTCACCCTATGCCCGCGCTCGCGCGAGACCACCTTCCGCCCGCGACCGGTCATCGACACGATGCGCGCACTCGACGCCCGTGGGCCGACCAGGTGTCGAATGTCCCTTTTGGCTAGGCTGCCGCCTCATGTCCCTACGCTTCGACCCGGCCGGCTGGGAGCAGCTGAAGCCCGGTGCCTTCCAGAACTCCGACGGCGACATCGCCGAGTTGCACGTCTTCGACATCCCGCCTGACCTGACGGCGCCGCTGGAGGACCTGGACAAGCTTCGGCGCGACACGGTGGCGCGTACGGCCGCCTCCGGCGGGGGCCTGGTCGAATTCGACCTGGTCACCCTGCACGGCCTTCCCACGATCCAGCAGATCGTCAAGCTGCCTCTGCCCGACCGGCCCGGCGTGGCGTACATCGCGTCCTTCACCCTGCCGCGGGCCGACCGCAGCCTGGTCTTCAAATTCCTGTGCGTCGAGCAGGGCGTGACCGGGATGCGCGACGCAGCCGCGTTCGACCGATTCATGGCCGAACACGGGAAGGGCCGTACGCCCGACGAGATGATGCGGTACTGGGCCCAGCACCCGTACGCGCCCGAGGTCCAGGGCGGCCTCCCGCGCAACTGGTCCGAGGATCCGTGGTGGGACCAGCACTTCCCCCAACATCCGCTGTCCCGCGCCCGCCGGCTCCTGCAGACCATGGCTCCGACGATCGAGGTGCATCCGGCGTTCCACGCGGCACCGCCCTGGCGCGGCTGAACCCCGGCACGCTCGAAGCCCCGCCGGAACGGGTCTCACGTCGCAGGTGCGGAGCCGCTGCGTTCCGGCGGGCGGCTCGCGTCGAGTGGCCAAGGTCTCGCCGGGAACTCCGCGATTTTGCGATCTTTACCATGGAACGTTCCTAGGATGCTCACATGGCGGAGATCATCGACTACGGACGGTTCGGGGAACGGCTCGCCCGGCAGCGTACGCGCTGGGACCTGCTCGACGAGGTGCAGCGCGAGTGGGGATACGAGGATCCCGGCGGCGAACCGCTCGTGACGCGAGAGGGAGAGGCCCCGGGGTACGAGCTCGACGAGTCGGACCCCATCCCGGCGGCGCTCGTGGAGTGGTGGGACTCTCCCGTCAACTCCTTCGCCTTCCGGCCCCGCCTGTACTGGACGCACTCGCAGTGGCCGCCGTCAGGGCCCGACTCGGTCCCGAATCCGCAGGATGACGAGATCCGCGTCATCATGGCCGAGTACCAGTACGTCAACCAGTGGGGTTACCTCGCTTCCGAGGCGCATCTTCCCGATCCGCAGGTCCTGGTCAACACCCTTGACGGCTGGGCGGTACAGAGCCGGTCCATCTCGGAGTTCTTCCTGCAGTTGGCCATGGAACGGCTCCCCGCATGCTTCGGCTGGAACCTGCGGATCCGCCGTGCCGTCGTCGACGGCGACCCCGCGATCGTCGAGCGGCTCCAGGCGTCGTACCGGGACCTGGGCCTGCTGCCCTGGCAGGAGATGGGCACCGACGCCCTGACCTACGGCGCTCCGGACGCGCTCATCCGCCACGGCCGGGGCCCGCGCGCCGCCTACGCGATCGTGATCCAGGGCCGGACCCGCGAGGCCGTCGTCCAGGTCGCCGACACCTTGGGCCTGACCTGGACGGACGAGGAGATCAAGGCGCCGAGCGAGGTACCGTCTCCCGTCGAGGACCTCGGCCCCGCGTCCTTCACCGAGGGCGGCACCGACGACCGGCTCCGCTGGACGGCGATCTCGACGAGGGCCACACCGCCAGTGCCGCCCGACCTCCCCGAACTCGGCGAACTGCCAGGACGTACGGCGGCCGCCACCGACGAGGACGGGACGACGGCCGTCGTGGGAGACGCGACCGGCCACGTGCACGTCTGGGCGGCCGACGGCCCGGAGACCGAGGACCGGGCGCTGCACCGCGCGCCGGTGACGGCGATCACCTGCTACCGGCGGGTCGACGGCGGCAGCGTGGTCGTGAGCGGCGACGCCCATGGGGTGCTCCGGTTCTGGGCGACCGTTCGCGCCCCGTCGCGGACGGCGTTCGACCGGCGAAGGTCACCGGTCGCCGCGCTCGCCTCCGTGCGCCTGGAGACCGGCCCGGCCCTGGCCGCCGCCTGGGCGGACGGGCTCATACGCGTCTGGGACCTGGGCACCATGGATGTCGCGGACCTGCGGATCGGGACCGGCGTCGAGAGCCTCGCCCTCGCTGCCGACGGTGTGCTGTACGTGACCACCGGCCAGGGCACCGCGGCGCTCCGCCTCGACCTGGACCGGCTGTGGCCGACCCGCAGGCTACGGATGCGGCTCGACGAGATCGACTGGGGTTCCCTCTGGACGAATCGCGGCCCCGGGCACGAGATCCCTGGCCTGATCGCCAAGGTGGCCTCCGACGACGAGGACGCGGCTCAGGCGGCGGTCAAGCGGCTCTACGAGCTCCTGGTCTCCAAACACGATTCCGTCGCCGCGGCCGCCCCCGCCGTGCCGTTCCTGGTGGAACGGATGCTCATCCCCTCGAACCGGGCGCGCAACACCCTGCTGCTCCTCATCGCGGACATCGCCGACGGTCCCGGCGAGGAACGCGAGGCCGTCAAGGCCGCGGTCCCCTCCCTGCTTCACCTGCGGGATGACGAGCACCCGTCCATCCGATGGGCGGCGGGAGAGCTCGTACGCATCTGCGGAGTCCCGGCCGCCTGACCGTCCGCCGGGGTTCGGCGTCCTCGGCGGTGGCCGGGCCGGTAGCCATGCCCGGTCGCCCCCGGGCACGGCGGCGGCGTTCGACCGCCACGTCCGCATCGCCGGCGCCGACCCGGCCCGCCGCGCCGCCCGCCCCTCACGGCGCGGCCGGCGGCTCGCCTGAGCACTGGCCGGCGTCGGTGCGTCCGGTGGCGAAGTAGGCCACGATGCGGGCGGCGCACTCGGGGACCTGGACGGCGGAGGCGTGGACGTCGTCGTCGACGGTCAGCACCGTCCCGCCGATCAGGGCCTGCATCTGCTTCGCCCACACGTACGGCGTGGTGGTCTCGTACCGGTGGGCGGACAGCTGGAGCGACCCGCCTCCGGCCTTCAGCGGCCAGCGCTGCGGTTGGAAAGGCCATCCCGCGCAGGTGGGCACCGGATCGGCGTGCCGGCTGGTGACCGGGTAGCGGGCCAGGCGCCGCTGGTACGCGGTCCACGCGGAGGCGAAGTCACGCTGTCCCGCTTCCTCGTTGCAGACCGTCGCCCGGAACATGGCGCTGTCGTCCTCGTCGGACCCGTCGGCCGGGTTCAACGTCCGGAAGACCCTGGCCACCGCGGGCGGCGCGATGGGGCCGGGCGAGTTCGTCAGCGCCTTGAGCGCCGCCGCGGTCAGTGCCCAGTGCTCGCTCGTCTGGGAGGCCAGGCTCGCGATCACGCCGCCGTCGACGAGGGCGTGAGGGTACCTCTTGGGATCGGCGTCGTAGGCGCGCTCCAGACGCAGTACGGCGGCCTTGACCGCTTCGGGCGTCGTGCCGAGCCCGTACCTGGCGTTCCGCTTCGCGATCCACGCGGCCTGCCGGGAGAAGTTCTGGTCCTTGGCCTGGGCGGTGGTGTCCGTGTAGGAGTCCAGCCGGAAGTCGGGTCCCATCACGCTGTCCAGCCACATCCGGGCGACCCTCTGCGGGAACAGGCTGCGGTAGTTGGCGCCGAGCGCGGTCCCCCACGACATACCGAGGTAGCTGATCGTGGTCTCGCCCAGCGCGGCGCGGATCTGATCGAGGTCGCGCGCCACGTTGGCGGTGGTCAGCTGGGAGAGGAAGGCCGGGTCGCGTTTCGCGCAGGCCTGGTTGGCCGCGACCTGCCGCGCGTACGCCCGCCTGACGGCCTGCTCGGTCAGTGGCCCGTGCGGCGGCGCGACCGCGCTCCTCAGTTCCGGGCAGTCGACCCTGGTGCTGCGGCCGACTCCGCGGGGGTCGAACCCGATGAGGTCGTACCGCTCGTTCAGCCCCGCGTCCGCGGGGTTCCGCGTCATCATCCTGAGCGGCACCAGGTAGCCGCTGACGCCGGGACCGCCGGGGTTGACCGCCAGGCTGCCCAGCCGGTGCGCCGGATCGGTGGCCCGCAGCCTGGTCACCGCGATGCTGATCTTCCGCCCGTTCGGCTGGGCGTAGTTCAGCGGAACGCGCAGGGTCCCGCACTCCATGCGGGCCATCAGCGGCCGGGCGCGAGCCATCTGGCCCCTGCGCAGGCCGAACCCCTCGAAGTCGCCGTCGGCGTACCGCGAGCACGCCTGCCAGGTGATTCCGGCGCCACCGTCGGTCGGCCCCGCGAGCGCGGAGGTCGGGGCGAGGGTCACGAGGGCGGCCGAGCCGATGATCGGCACGCCGACCGCCGCGAGCAGGCGCTCGCGGCCGGTCTTGTGTTGCGTCGGGGGCCGTGACATGAGGATGCTCCTCAGGGGGATCTTGGGGAACACGCCTGTCTCGTTGACGGCGCCCTGGCGGCGCGGTCGTTCACGAGCGGCACATCTCCGCGATGGTCAACTATTTACGCCATCCGGACACCTTTGGACAAATATTGACATAGCGTACCAGCAGCTCTGACCTGGTCTTTCCCTGCCACAGGGCCGCGAGGGACACCGCCGCGCGGCCCCGGCGGAACCCGGCCGAACGGTCATGACGTCTCACTTCGCGTTCACATCGCGAGGAAGGACCACATGGACGCCTCATCGACGGCCGAGTTGCTCGCCAGGATGTTCCGCGAGGGCCACGAGATCGCGGCTCACCCCGACGGGCCGGTCGTCCGGCTCCCGGACGCCGCGCTCACCGTGGCCGTCGGCACGCCGGACCTGCAGTCCAACGGTCTCGTCGTCCGGCTGCCCGTCGGTATCGGGCACCCGTCGTGGGGCGACACACCGGCCTGGGACCAGTCGGTCGGCATCGCCCGCGAAGGGTTCCATCCGGTCGCCGAGGCGCTGAACGGCTGGCTGCACAACGTGTTCCCGGTGTTCGCGGCGTTCGCCCTGCCCGGCAGCGAGCTCGCCGGCAACGTGCACACGGACCTGCGGTTCGACGGCCAGCGGGCGCTGCGGATCCACTACGGCCCACTGGCCGTACGGGACTTCGGCGGCCTGGGCCAGACGACGCAGCGGGCCGCTGTGGACCGACCGCCGTCCACCGTCGTGGCCGAGCGGCTCTTCGGCGGCTACGTGCTGCCGGACCGGCCGATCTGGTGGTACTCCTTCTGCGCCCGCATGCCGAACGGCCCGATCGACGAGGTGACCGTGCTGAACGGCGACGCGAGCGAGCAGCTGACCGGCATCTCCGACCACCTGCCCTGGGAAGGGCACGGCTCGCTGAAGTCGTGGGCCCTGGCCGTACCGGCCACCGGCGAGGTCTACCAGGCCGAGGTACCGATCGGCGGCTGACCCCTGGCCCGGGCAGGGCCGCCAGACTATTCGGGCGGGTAACGGCCTCCCCTATCCTCCGCAGTGCCTGACCCTTATAGCCGTCCAGGATTCCGTTATCCGGAAGGCCTCAACGACCGTACGGCGTTCACTTACTATTGGGGGAAACGCCTGATCAGGGACACGTTGTGGCGGGCAGTATGGAATACGAAACCAGTGTTATTTTCGTGTTCTCCGAGGAACCGATGGGCTCAAATGACGATCAGGACAGAGCTTGGTTCCACAGCCAGTTCATGTCTCTGTCGGTCAGGAAGACCGGATTCGAATGGCAGGCGTTCGTCAACGATCTGATGCACGCGGTGCATCCCGGCGAGTTCATGGCGGTCGACCCGGCCGGACGGGGTGACAAGGGCTGCGACGGATGGGTCGGCGGGCTCATGCTGGCCTGCTACGGCGCGACCACCCCGAATCAGCGGAACGTCGCGAAAAAGGTGGAGAGCGATTTCGCCACCGCCGTGAAGTACTGGAGCGACAGCATGGACCGCTGGGCGTTCGTGCACAACAACGCGAACGGGTTGCCCGAGATGGCGGCACGGGCCGTCATCGCGCTCCGGAAGCGCTATCAGGGCTCCGTACGCGTCGAGGCGTGGCCCCCGCAGGTCCTGTGGAACCACTGCGCGTTCCTGCCACGACGGCATCTCGCGACGATCATCGGCTCACCGCCGTCCGATCACCCCGCCGGCATGACGTACATCGCGCGCTGTGTCGAATCCCTCGCCCGGACCCGCCTGCGGCCGGATCTGAACCCCATCCACGAGGTCGTCTACGGCAAGATCGAGCACAACGGCTTCGGCACCGAAGTGGCCGAATTGATCAAGCGATTTCAGGTGCACACCGGCCATGTGAACTACTACTTCTCCTATGCCTCGCCCGGTGAGCAGGCGCAGGTGTCGGAGAATCTCCAGGCGCGTTTCGCGGGTCACCGTGCCGTGTACGACTCCTCCGACGCCGTGTTCCACGCGCTCTGCGACGACCTGGTCGAGGAGGCGTTCGGGACCGGCGGCTATCCCGACAGGGCCCAGCAGCGCAGCGCGGCGCTCATGGTCGTCACCCATTTCTTCGAAAAATGCGAGATCTTCGAGGCGCCCCAGGAGCAACGGCATGCTGCTTCCTTCTAAATCCATACCGGCCGATCAGGCTCTGCTGGCGGTCGGTGCTCAGATTCTGGTCCAGCTCGAACAGCCGGGCAGCGTCAGCGCGGTATGGGATCGGCTGCAGGAATGGCGTTCGGCTCGTGGCGTCGAATCCGCGCTGCCCTTCTGGTGGTTCGCGCTGGCTCTCGACACCCTCTACACGATCGGCGTCGTCGATCAGTGTGACGGCGAGCTGATGAGGAAGAGCCGTGCTGCGTGAACTCACGAGCGACCTGCCCGCGTTCAAGGCGGCCCGTTTCGGCGACGGCCTGAACATCGCGGTCGCGCACCGGGCCCCCGACGCAGGGACCAGCAGGAATCCCGTCGGCAAGACGAGCTTTGTCCGGCTCCTGGACTTCCTGCTGTGCTCCGACATCCGCACCGGGCACCCGCTGCGCCGTACGGACCTGGCCCACACGGAGTTCGGCCTCACCCTCGACCTGTCCGGCCGCCGGCGACGATCGTACGGACCGGCGACGACCTCGGGTCGGTACGGCTGGACGAGGAGGTGATACGGCTCGCGAAGGCGCGCTCCCGCCTCGGCACGGGGTTGTTCGGGCTCTCCGGCGGAGGCAACGAACCGTCATTCCGCTCGGTCATCGCCTACTACGTCCGGGACGTCACGGTGGGCGGATTCGCCTCGCCGACCGAGACGTACCGCAAGCAGCGCGCGATCGACACGCAGCCCGCCCTCGCGTACCTGTTCGGCCTCGACGTCGACCTGGTGGCAAAGGTCCGTGAGGTGAGCGAGACCGACCGGAACCTGCGTGAGCTGCGGAAGGCCGCCAAGGAGTCGATCCTGGGCATGACCCTGGGCCGAGGCAACGACCTCGACGCCCAGATCCGGACCCTGCTGATCCAGCGCGAAGACCTCGCGAGCGGCATCGCGGAATTCCGCGCGGCGGACCGCTACGCCGAGCACCGCACGCGCGTCGACGAGCTCAGCAGGCGGATCCGCGGCATCAACGACCACCTCGTGGTCATCGAACGCAGCGTCAACGACATCGAGAAGGCGATCTCCGAGGACGAGGAGGGCATTCCCGGCCACGACTTCGTCCGCGAGGTGTTCGACCAGGTCAACGTCGTACTCCCCGACCTCGTCACACGCCGTTTCGAGGAGGTCCGGGCGTTCCACCACTCGATCGTCGCGAACCGGCGCCGCTACCTCCAGGCCGAGCGCGCCCGGCTGGTGCGCGAGACCTCGCGCGAACGCCAGGAACTGGCCGACCGCGACCGGGAACGCGCCGAGCTGATGCGCCTGCTGGAGGCGGACGGCGCGTTCGAGACGTACGGCGAGCTGCAACGCCAGATCTCCATGATCGACGGCCGGCTGAGCGAACTCGTCGAACGCCGCGCCATCGTCGACCGCTGGGAGAACACCAGCCGGCACCTGCGGCTCCGCTCCGCCGAACTCACCTTGCAGATCAGCGCGGACCTGCACGACCGGCGCGACCACATCGTCGACATCGCACACCTGTACGCCGGATACGCCTACCGCCTCTACGGCGACGGCCGGCCCGCGGCGCTGACCATCGAGGCCCGGAAGTCCGGCTACAAGTTCGTGCCCACCATCGGCGGCGACGCCACCCACGACGTCCAGGCCATGGCATTGTTCTGCTTCGACCTGTGCATGGCGGTCACCGCGAAACGCGTCGGCCACGGCCCCGACTTCCTCGTCCACGACAGCCACCTCTTCGACCACGTCGACTCACGCCTCGTCGCCAGGGCCCTCGGACTCGCCGCGGAGACGTGCCGGGAGGCGGGGCTGCAGTACATCGCGGCCCTCGACTCCGACCGCCTCGACGCCGCGCTCCGGGAGAACCCCGGCCTGAACCCTCACGTGTGCGCCGAGATGACCGACGAACGGGAGGATGGTGCTTTGTTCGGGTTCCGCTACTGACGGATGAGCGGGAGGACGGCGCCCTGTTCGGGTTCCGCTACTGACTGATCAGCCGCAGAAAGGTGCCGGTCGTGACGATCGGGATACCGTAGATGCGCGCCCGGCGTGCCTTGCGGGAAAGGGTGTCGGGATCGGCGGCCACCAGCAGGGCCACCTCCTTGGTGACGCGCGGATGCGGAACGTACCCGGCCGAGCGGGCCCGCGCCTCCAGCACGTCCCGGCCGAGCTCCGCCTCACCGGTGAACGCGACCCGGTCTCCTCTTTCAAGCCGGAACCGGTCGAACGGGCGCGCCCTCCCTTCAGCGGCGCGTTCCAGTGCCCGCCGCGCCGATCCGGGCGGCAGCCCGACGAGCGCGGCGACGCGGACGAGCTCGTCCCGCTGAGCCGGCGTGACGGCACCGTCGACCAGAGCCGCCCGAGCGAGCGCGGCCAGATAATCGTGATGCAGCCGGTCCAGGTCGGCGCGGCCCAGCCCGACGGCGGCGGCGAACTCCACCAACGCGTCCGCCTGGGTCGGTGAGATCCGGCGATCGAGCAGCACCCGGTCGAGCAGGCCGAGGTAGGAATCGGCCACGGCGGGCTCGGGGACACGCGGCATCCGGTCGAGGATCCGAGCCAGGAAGTGCCCGTCCCGCTCGGCCGAAACACCGCGCCGGACTGCGGGCGCGTTCGTGTTCGGGAGGTCGGGCCATGGCGCCGACGCGGCGGTCTCGAGCAGATCCCGCCAGGGAACCCGCCCCTCCACGAGTCCGAGGTAGTGGCGGAGCAGTCCCGCCGCCGCGTGCGCGTCGACGAGCGCGTCGTGGTGGCCACTCAGCGGAACATCGGCGAGCGCGCAGCATCCCGCCAGATTTCGCGGCGCCTCGGGCATGAAGTACGACGCCCACCTCATCGTGCACACGCCCGCCTCGGGAGCGAGCGGAGCCGTGGCGCCGAGCCGGGCGAACTCGCCCGAGATGAAGAGCGCGTCGAAGGCCAGATTGTGCGCGACCACGACTCGCCCCTTTAGGAGTGCCGCGATCGTCCCCGCGACCTCGTCGAATGCGGGCGCATGCCGGATGTCCGCCGCGACGATCCGGTGAATCCGCCGGGGCCCCAGATCGCGCCCGGGGTTGACCAGCGTCGCCCACTCACCCGTGACGTCCCCCGAGGCGTCGAGCTGCACGATGCCCACCTCGATGACCCGGTCCTGCCAGTCGGATCGCAGCCCGGTCGTCTCGACGTCGACGACCGCATAGCCGTACGGAGCTGTCGCCATCGGCCCGCCCTCCCCTCGCGCTTCGTCAGAGCACTCATTCGCCGTGCGCTCCTGATCGCGCATATCTCCCGAGGGTGGTTACACCGTAACCGGCGCTCTTGTCGGACATCGATATCGAGGCGGCGAATACCAGATGTATATTCAGGCGCGAATGCGAGCTCCAAATTGGCGCGGGGTTATGCCGTAAATCGGCAATCCGGAAACACTCGGCGACGTGTCCGAACAGCCGGTCTCGGCTTGCCCCAGGGCCTCCCAGGCAGCCGACCTGTCCGGCCGTATGGCCGGGCAACGTTACGCCGCGCCCCGGGAAAGACCAGGTTGTGGCCCACGCCGTCGATGACGAGCCGAATTTTGGCCGCTGTCAGCCGCGAGGAGCCGACGGGGGCTCATCGGCGCTGCCAAAGACTCTCGTCCACACGGACCTCGGGCAGTCCTGGCACTGACGCCGTGGCCACATAGAGCACGCACCGGTCGTCGTCCCCGTCCGTCGCGGCCCAGAGACGGCTGCCGTCCGGCAGGATCACCGTCCACAGTCCCGGCGGCTCGGTGTCGCCGTACAGCACGTACGCGTCGAAATGCGCGGCGAACCGTTCGGCGAACTCCTGGCGACCGACCCGGTCGACAAGACGACCCTCGATGCCGACGCTGAAGCTCATCGCGAAATGCCCGGACACCTGTTGCTCGTACGTACAGAACGCGGCGAACACCACGTCCGGCGGAACATCCCGCAAATCGTCGGCGACGCGGTCGGCATGTCCGACGAACAGCTCATGTGCGGCGATCTGGAAACAGTCCAGCAGGAATGTCCGCAGCTCGATCTCCGGGACCAGCCGAGACGACAGGCAGTCATAGCTCGTGGCCGCTGTCTCCGTCACGGCGCAACCGTACGCAACCGGTGGCGCACACCTGCGCATCCACGGGCTCCGGGAAGCTTAAGAGAGCATCTCCGTCACGATGACCGCCGCCAGCGCGAGGTAGGTGACCCCGGCGGCGAGCGTCATGACCAGGGCGGCTCGGCCGCCGGGCCGGGCGAACCGGCGCAGCCGTCCCGCCGCGAGAGCCACGCCGCTGTCGACGCCGAGTCCGACGGCGAGAAAGAGCACTCCCAGCGTCAGCAACTGTGCGCCGGCTGAAGAACTGTGGGAGCTGACGAACCCCGGGAGGAACGCGACGAAGAACACGAGGATCTTCGGGTTGGTGAGGTTGGCGATCAGGGCGCGCAACACCAGCCGCTCGCCGCCGCCTGCGGGTACGTCCTCGTGTGGCGCGGCGTGCAGGGAACGGAAGGTGTCGAAGGCGAGCCAGCACAGGTACGCGGCCCCGGCGAGGCGTACGGCATCGAATGCGGCCGACTCGGTCCGCAACAGCGCGCTGAGCCCGATCACCGAGCCGATTGTCCACAGTGCCATGCCCATGGCCATGCCGACCGCGGACTTCACGCCGGCACGCGCCCCCCAGCCGAACGAGGCCGCCACGATGAAGGCCATGTCAGGACCGGGTGCCAGACAGATCACCAGCACCGCCGCGAGGAAACCGGGCAGGACCGCGGGGTCGATCACCGGACGCACCATCCTTTTGTAACGGGATGCAGGGATTCATCACGTTACACCGGTCTTCTAAGATGCGTAACGGTCAGACTTGCTATGTGGCGTTACAGTGAGATGCATGACTTCCCGTCCGGCACCGGCTCTTGTCACCCCTGCGCCGTTCGCGTTCATGGTCGAGGTGATCAACAAGTGGGGATCGGTCCCTCGCGAGGTGGCCGGTGAGCAGCAGACGCGGTATCCATCGCTACGGGGGCTCGCCCTGGAGCACGGGTTCCACCTCGACCCGGTGTCCGGCGCCCTCAGCGACGAGAGCGTGACGCAGACGGCGGATACGCTCTATCCGCTCTTCGACGCGCCGGATGTCGCGGCGTTGGTGGACCGCGTGAACGCAGTCCTCGGCCTCAGCGCGGTGCGGCCGTCCCTTGTACGAGCGGGCGACGGGATCGCGGAAGCCTGGATCACCGATGCACCCGACCGCTTGCTCGCCGCGTTCGCGCTGGCGCTCCACCATCACCTGCTCGCCTGGGGTTACGGACCTCGGCTCGGGCTGTGCGAAGGTACGCGCTGCGCCGACGTTTATGTGGACTCCTCATCGGCGGGCCGCCGCAGGTTCTGCTCCACGACCTGCCAGAGCCGTAGCCGAGTCGCCGCCTTCCGCGCCCGACGACGCAACGCGGAAACCGCCTGACCTGCCTGGCTATGTCAATCCGGGGACACATGGACGCCGGTCACGGTCGAGAGCAGGAGCGATTCAGCGGCGGCCGAGCGGGCAGTGGACGTCCCGGTCCCGGTTGGGGCAGCAGATGACGGCGAAGCCGGCGAAGTCGCCACCGGTCAGCCACCAGGCCCAGACGACGTCGTTGCCGCGCCGGAGAGTGTCGAGGGCGGTCGCGGCCATCGTCCGTACCGTCGGCGCATGTCGTCGCAGTTCGGGATGCGCGATGGATGGCTCGATCCGAGCGCACTGCCGTTCCAGCCAGGCGACCGCGTCGGCTGGAGCGTCCCACGTCCCCTTGACGAAGGAGGCGGGCTTGGCAAGCCAGTCGGCAGTGCGCTCGGGCGGGATCGGCGAGGTGTCGAACCCGATGCCGCCTGGCCGCCGTGCGGCGTCGTACGGCCGGACGGCCTCCCCGGGCCCCCGGTAGCCGTACGCGTGAAAGTGCACGGGGCCCCGTCCCGGGGACGCGGCCCGGGACGACGCCCGGAGCCGCCGTCCGTCACTCACCCTCGGCCCGTCTCGATGACGGCGACGAGCACGCAGGCCTCGCCGTCCTCACCCGTGTAGCCGCCGCACCGCGTCGCCTTGATCCATGACACGCCGCTGAGCTGGTCTTCCATGGCTTCACCTCCCTCCGGCCGTTGCGTGGGACCCGGACTCCGGGCAGGGGAGGATGGCCGTCGGGGGCGGTTCCGCGGCGAAGACGGCGGTGACCGTACGGCCCTGGTCGTTTCCGTGCCAGCCCCAGCTGTCAGCGAGAAGCGTGACCGTACGCAGGCCACGCCCGCACTCGGCGAGTTCGTCGGCGTCGGCGACGACCGGCTCGGCCGGGCCGCCCTGGTCGGTGACGGAGATCTCCGTACGGCCGGCGGCGTGGTAGACGTCGACGGTGAACGAGCCGCCCTGCCCGGAGCGGGTGTGCCGCAATGCGTTCGCCACGAGCTCGCCGACGGCCAGCAAGACCTCGTCCAGGCGAGGCCGCTCGGGCAGCAGTGCCGCGATGAACGCCCGTACGGCGTGGGCCTGATCGGGACGGCCGGGGAACACCGCCCGCCAGTACATGACCGGCGCGACGACGGCCGGCTCCGAAAGCGGGAGAAGCATGGACACCTCGTGGGAGTGGTCGATCGGCGGCGTACCGCCGGGATGCTTCTCAGCTCACACGAGGCGCATGGCCCGTCACAGTCGGTAGGTGGACGCGGGCGTCCGGAACCGCGATTCGCACGCGAGACCGCAGCACGTGACCGTCCGGCGAGCACCGTGCCGGGGCGTCACCGCGCGGAACGTTCGGCCGCCGGCCCGTCCCGCCGCGACCGCCGACTGGGCGCCGAGGAGGAGTTCACCGTGTACCTCGCCGGCCTGCGGACCGCCCAGAAGCGCAAACGGAACCTGATGAGAATCCTCGACCAGCAGGATCTCTGAGGGCGATCGCCCACGGCTGTTGCGACGGACGCCCGAACCCGGAGAGGGCGCACAGCGCCCGAAGGACCCTTCCCCGCACGATGTCGTCGGCGTCCGGACGGCCGTTAGCCGACCCGATATGCGAAGCGTCCCGGCCGTTTGCGGTCACGCCGTCGGGTCCGTGGCCGAGCCGACAGAACCCTCCGATTCCCGTGACGTCGATTTGATGGAATCAGTCACCGACCATTTCCGTGACCGCTCGATCACTTTGCGTTCGACGGTTACCGTGCTGATTCTCCGGCCGGAGACTCTCGCTCGTGCGGACCGGCAAGTGTCGACGATCCGTTAGCGAAAATACGCACGCCCGCCATTTCATCGCGGCCGTTCCACCACCATTATGGGTGGCCGACACAAAACGGTCATCGGAGGAACTTTTGCGCGTCCATGTCTTGCCCGGGCGTACGAGGACGATCGCGGGTGTCGCCGTCGGCGGCCTGACGCTCGCCACCCTGGTCGCCGTCGGCGACTCACCGGCGTCCGCGACACCGGCGACGTCCGTAGTGGTCAATGAGGTGTACGGCGGCGGGGGGAACTCCGGTGCCACCTACACCAACGACTTCGTCGAGCTCACGAACCGGAGCGACGCGGCCGTCAGCCTGGACGGCTGGTCGGTCCAGTACCACTCCGGCGGCGCGACCGGTACCTGGCAGGTCACCCCGCTGAGCGGCTCGATCGCGCCGGGCGGCTTCTACCTCGTCGGTGAGGCGAAGGGCGCGGGCGGTACGCAGGCGCTGCCGGCGACGCAGGCCACCGGAACCATCGCGATGTCCGCCACCGCCGGCACGATCGCCCTGGTCCAGGGAACCACGGCGCTGACGTGCGCGGACTCGGCGGCGTGCCAGAGTGCCTCGGTCGACCTCGTCGGCTACGGCACGGCGGCCCTCAACGAGACGGCACCGGCGGCGGGCGCGTCCAACACCGCCTCCGTACAGCGAAGCGGCAAGGCGGACAGCGACGACAACTCCGCCGACTTCAGCGCTGGGGACCCGACTCCCGCCGCCGCGAACGCGGGCAGCGGAGGCGGCGGTGGCAACGGCGGCGGTGAGCCCGGTCCACTGCGCGTCCACGACATCCAGGGCACCGGCTGGCTCTCGCCGCACAACAACGAGAAGGTCACCAACGTGCCCGGCATCGTCACCGCGATCCGGTCGGCGGGCAGCAGCAAGGGCTACTGGATCCAGGACCCGACCCCGGACGCGAACGCGGCCACCAGCGAGGGCATCTTCGTCTACAGTTCCTCGCCGGGCGTGGCGGTGGGCGACTCCGTGCTCGTGTCGGGCACGGTCAAGGACTACTACCCGCTGTCCAGCGGCGACACGGTCGAGAAGACCTCCAACCTGTCGGTGACTGAGATCAGCGGCTCCACCGCGTCCGTGCTCTCCCACGGCAACGCGCTGCCGCCGGCCGAGGTCATCGAGCCGGACACGGTCCCCGCCACGTACGCTCCGGATCTCGGCGGCGCGAACATCGAGGCGACGCCGATCGACCCGGCCCGCTCGGCCCTCGACTTCTGGGAGTCGCGCGAGGGCATGCGGGTCGAGGTCGACGACGCCCGGGTGGTCGGCCCGTCCAACAAGTACGGTGAGCAGTACGTCACCACGAAGCCGGCGCAGGCGACGACGTACCGCGGCGGCACCGAACTCCTCGCCGAGAACGCCGTGCCCTCCGGCCGTATCGAGGTCGCGACCGCGGACGGCAGCAACCCCGGCGTCTCGGTCGGCGACGTCCTCCAGGGCGCGACGACGGGCCCGGTCGACTACTCCCAGTTCGGCGGCTACACGATCGCCGCGACGCAGGTCGGCACGGCGCAGCACAAGAACCTGCCGCCCGTCGTCGCCACCCCGCAGAGCCGCAGGCAGCTCGCCGTCGCGACGTACAACGTCGAGAACCTCGCGCCCGGCGACTCCGCCACGAAGTACGCGCGGCTCGCCCAGGGAGTCGTGACCAACCTCGCCAAGCCCGACATCGTCGCGGTCGAGGAAGTACAGGACAACACCGGCGCAACCGACGACGGCGTGGTCGCGGCCGACCAGACGCTGACCAAGCTGACCGCGGCGATCGTCGCGGCGGGCGGCCCGAAGTACGACTGGCGCGAGATCGACCCGGTCAACGACAAGGACGGCGGTCAGCCGGGCGGCAACATCCGGGTGGTGTTCCTGTTCAACCCGGCGCGTGTGTCCTTCGTCGACCGGGGCTCCTCGTCGGTCGACCGCTCGACCACCCCGACGTCGGTGGAGAAGCTCAAGGGCAAGCCCGCCCTGAGCCTGTCGCCGGGCCGGATCGACCCGGTCAACACGGCCTGGGACTCCAGCCGCAAGCCGCTCGCGGGCGAGTTCCGGTTCCGGAACAAGCCGGTATTCGTGGTCGCGAACCACTTCGCTTCCAAGCTCGGCGACCAGAACGCGGACGGCCGCTACCAGTACCCGGCGCAGTCGTCGGCGGTGCAGCGCGCGGCCCAGGCGACGGCGGTGCACGCCTTCGTCCAGCGGATCCTGAACGTGGACAAGAAGTCGGATGTGGTCGTGCTCGGTGACCTGAACGACTACCAGTTCAGCCCCGCGCTCGCGGCGTTGAAGACCGGGTCCACGAGTGGGAAGGGCAGGCCGATCCTGACCGATCTGATCGGCACGCTTCCGGAGAACGAGAGGTACACCTACGTCTACGACGGCATCTCGGAGGTGCTCGACCACATCCTGGTGACCCCGCGCACTCACGGCGTGCAGTACCAGGTGGTCCACGTCAACGCCGAGTACACGAACCAGACGAGCGACCACGACCCTCAGGTCGTACGACTGAAGCCGTGACCACGCCGACCTCGTGACGCACGCGGCGGTCACCTCGACCTCGGGGCGAGGTGACCGCCGCTTGTCACTGCCCGGTCAGTGTGAGCATTCCGAGCTCTGCTGGATCACCGCGGGAGAACCTGCACGGTGTGACCGGCAGGGCGTTAGCCGGTCGCGTCGGACGGCTTGTTGCCCAGTACGGCTACTACGAGAAGATCGGCGCGGGCTTGGCTCAGGCGGGCGTCCAGAGTCTCCAGCACCCCCCGACAGCTTCAGCTTACGCAGCGCTTTGTCCAGCACACCGATCCGCCGAACGACGTCAAACGCCGGCTCCAATGACGGCCAGCAGACCCCGCAGGGCGCATCCGCACCGGGACAAGCCCCGAATCGCTGGAGATCATTGCCTGATGGACATGCATCCGGGAAAATGCGGACGGCTGGTCCATGCGGATGAAAGCGAGGGATGCCTCATGGGCGTCGGTGAGGGAGCGACGACCGTGGGCATGGCAATTCGACGCGCCCGGCTCGAGCAGGGGTTGTCGCTGCGTCGGCTGGCTCAGGAACTGCACATCGGAGCGAGCACGCTGTCCGAGTATGAACAGGACCGCCGTCTTCCCTCAGAGGACCTGCTCACCGCGTGCGAGAAGAGATTAGACCTCCCCGACGGGGAACTGATCGCGCTGCGCCGGACCGCCCTCGTGGCACGAGCCGCCGATCTCATACCCCTCGCGTCCCCAGCGGACTCCGTTGACGGCCTGCCGCCAGGCTCGCCCTCCGATTCGCCGACCGACGTCGCCACCGCGCCCGAGACCGCCGCTCCCACGCCACCCGGCGCTCAGCTCGATCGCAACCAAGTCCCCGATCCGGGCACCGCACGCTCCTCCCGCCTGCGCCGTTGGTCGAGTTCGCTCGCCACGGCCGCCGCGGGGGCGATCATCGCGCTGGCGATCCAGGACATCCCGCCGCTGCTCCACCATTCCGGCGCGTCACCGCACAAGAGCACGGGCCGCCCGAGCCCGTCCCTTGTGCCACACGCACTGCCGACAGACGACGGCGATCCGCGTAACAGCGGTTGCGACGCCGATGCCGTCACACTGAGCGTCGCCGACCTCAACGTCTACCGTCCGGGACGGATCGTCATCGGTCAGACCGTCGCCCACTACTCTCCATCGTGCAAGACGATCTGGCCCCGCTTCGAGCCCACCGCTGCGCTGAACCGTATCGCCCCGCATGCGCATGTCACGCTCATCGGGCTACGCCCGATCGACCACCGCCGCGTTACCTACGACGCCGCCTACGAGGGCGTCTTCGCGTGGGGCAACATGCTCCTCACCACGACCGGATGCGTTACCGCGACCGTCACCCTCACCGGTCCCGGCCTGCCCACGCCGGTCACCTCCAGCACCCCCTGCATGACCGGACCGACGCACCCCTAGATGCGGGCAGGTCGAACTCCCCAAGACCTGCCGACGGCGGCGCACGGGCGGCTCTCGCAACAAAGCCGTCCGGCGCAGGGCGATCAGATTCCCCGGCAGGGAGGGCTTCATCTCTTCTCGCAGGCGGTGAGCAACTCCGGTGAGGGAAGTCGAGCCGGCCACGCCGCGTCGCCGTACCAAGGGTGTTCATTCCGTCATCGAGCCCATCAGGATTCCCCTGCTCCGATCCGGATGAACGGACTGCCCGCAGCGGCCGGGATCCATGGGCACCGCGGCAGTGATCCACTGTGGTCTCGGCAGAGGGGCTGAAACCGTTCGGAAAGTGTCCGAGCAGTGTTCGCTCGCTCCGTGAACGCGCTGGTCAGCGTCGTTGGTGTGCGGTGAACGACCGGGGATCGCGCATGCCTCTGTCGAACGAGCGGCGCCGGCGATGAGATCAATGCCAATGCGCCGATTCCGCCGGCGCGCCGACATCACGGGGAGCCCGGATGCGTATCACTCTCAAGAAGGCATGTGGCGCGGTCGCCACGTTCGCGGCCGTCGCCGCGTCCGCCGCGGCCACCGCCCCCAGCGCCCAGGCGGCGCCGGCGAGGCCGACCTGTGTCATCAACCCGTCCACCGGCAACTGCTCCTACCCCTCCTGTTCGGGGACGGGCTGCGACCACACCGATCCCTACAGCACCGGATGTGCGGTGGGTTCCTACCGGGTCTTCCCCCGTGACGCCAACGGGCTGGAACTCTGGTGGTCACCGGCGTGCAAGACGAACTGGGTTGTGGTCGTCAGTCGGCTCTCCGAGAGCTTCTACGTCGAGCGAGGATCCGATCACGCCGAGGCCTCATGGGCGGCCACGGGCGGTGGGTGGACCGACCAGCTCTACGCCCCGGGGGCGGCACGAGGGTGCACCTCGATCTGGGATGGGCGCTCGACGTGGAGTACGCCCGAGTGCACGCCGTGGACGTCGTGACGCGGGAGCCATCAACCCATCGGAAGGAAAAACCCATGAGAAAGTCGTCAGGCATTCGCCTCGCCCGGAACATCAAGGCGGCCCGTGTCGCCGCCGTCCTCGTACTGGCCACGTCGGCCGTGTCGGCCACAGTGTTGACGGCCTCGCCGTCCTACGCGGCAGGAGGGTGCGTCAACAAATCGCAGAACGGATGGACCATCCGCCTGTGCGCCAACAAGGACTTCGTCGCCGCCACCTCCGACTTCTACGTCCTCAAGAAGGGAACGACAGGAAACGGCTGCTCCGTCAAGGGCAACTACTTCCTCAATGGCGATTTCGCTGACTACAACAGCTGGTCCTGCTCATCCATCGGCACCAACCAACAAGAGATCATCGGTACCGAGACGGCCATCGGCGGCGCCACCATAAAGACGTGCGTGGACGTCACGGAGAACGTGGTTCCGTTCCGGACGTTCTTCAGCCAGTGCCAGACGTTCACGGACGTCTGAGAAACATCGATCCTCGAGACACACGGGATCAGGGGTCGGTGAGCGCAGAGATGGGAGCGCATTGACCCAGCCTCGTGGGGCGCCGGTTCGAGCCGCCGGCACCCTACGAGGTGCTCGCCACATCCTGGTGACCCCGCGCACTCACGGCGTGCAGTACCAGGTGGTCCACATCAACGCCGAGTACACGAACCAGACGAGCGACCACGACCCCCAGGTCGTACGACTGAAGCCGTGACCTTGTCGACCTCGTAACGCACGCAGCGGTCACCTCAGCTCCTCGGCCGAGGTGACCGCCGCCGCTCGTTCAGTGTGAGCGTCCCGCGCTGTGACGGATCACCGCGGGAGAACCTGCACGGTGTCACCGACAGGGCGTTCGCCGGTCGCGTCGGACGGCTTGTTGACCAGAGTGCCGTTGACCGCCATCGCCGTCGACCCTCCGCCGTCGAGGTTCAGCGCGTTCACCGCGCCGAGCCCGCGCATCAGCTCGGCGGCCTCCTGAATCGTCGCGCCTTCGCTGACACCCGGCTGGCGGCCGTCGACGGTGACGAGAATGAGCCGCCCCCGGGCGTCCGTGCCCGCGAGGGTCCGGGGCTGGCGCTGTTCCGCCCAGGCGTAGCCGAAGGACAGGTCCGCCGGATCCACGAACCCCTCCGTGGCGGCGTCGATCGACAGGCGCCCGTCGCGTACGAGAATCGGTCCGGCGCTCACGATGCCGGTCTTGCCGGCCAACGGCACGGCCTTACCGGACGAGTCGCGGACCCGCTCGTCAACGGTCAGCCGCCGCCCGATGACGGCGTGGGCTTTCAGCCACGTCGCGGCCGTCCCGATCCCCTGAAGCACCGAGCCCCCGGCCGGGACCGTACCGCCGCCGCCCGTCCCGACGCCGACCACCCGGCCGCCGTGGTCGAGCACGGCCTGCGCTCCGGCCCCGGTAGGCAGGTTCGCCCCGAAATGAGGGGTGAACAGCACGAGGTCGTCGGCGCTGGTGCAGGTGAAATCCTGGCGTGGCAGTTCGGTCGGTGACACTCCCGGGCGGCCGCAGTCACGGATCTTGCCCGGCACCCGGTTGATGCCATTGATCGCGTACGACGCCGCGCCATCGCGGACACTCGCGCGCGAGACGAGGTTCGCGACGCGGCTACGGCGGCCTCCGTTCTGCAGGATCAGCGCGGCCCGGTCGCCGGCGGACTGGGCGTCGAGAGTGCCACGGTAGGCGGCGAGGCCCGACTGCGTCCCCTGGACGCCGTCGGCGTCGGAGGTGATGAAGAAGCCGCCGTTGACCGCCAGCACAGAGCCCGCCGCGCGGGCCTGGGCGGACGTCGTCATCCGCCCGGCGACCGCACTCCCGTGATCGGCGACGACGCTGCCGTGGAACCGCGCGGGGTCCACAATGCCGACGTGGACGCTCTCCCGGTCGGGCGCCTGGTCGACGTCGTAGCCGGTCCATTCGACGGCCGGGTGCAGGCCGGCGGAGGTGATCGCGGCCGCCTGCCGCTGCGCGTCCGCCTGGCCGGCGAGCCCGCCGACGCGCACGCGGTGCCCCTCGCTGCCATGCGGCGTGTCGGAGAAGGCGGGCCACGGCACCTGCTCGGTGCGCGCGTCGATCCCGGCTGCGGCCAGCTGCGCGACGGTCTTGGCGGCCCACTGCGCGTCTCCGAGCTCCGCCCAGGTAGCGGCGCCGGTCAGCCGGTTCACGGCGGGAGCCTGCACGGTCACGGTCCACACGGGACGCGCCTGTGGCACGGAGACCGACGCGGTACGGACCTCCACCCCGGGAACGGGCGACGTCGAGGTCCACGTCACCGTCGCCGATTTCCACGGCAGCGCGCTCGCGCCCGACGGCGTGGCCGCCGTGGCCGGTCCGGCGACCGCTGTCGCGGACGCGGTGAGCAGAGCCATGCCCGCGACGACCCATCTGGAACGCACCATCGATGACCTCCTTATCGACATGAGGGATTATTCGCCGCATAGTCGACCGCTCCGGCCCTCTCGCCGGGGAATGAACAGCCCACCACCAGGTGAACTACCTCTTAAGGCTGCAGCGGAGGCCCGATTTTGCCTCTTCGGCACGGCACCACGGTGAGGCGCCGTCGGCACGCGGCAGCTCACAGGTCATCTCGGCGCTACGACAGACTGCACGTCACGATCAACGGATGGCCAGCTGGCAACCGTGGTCGATGAGTCCCGTAACAGGGCTGTTCATGACTCCGACAAATATCTTCGGCTCCCCCTTGTGAGGCCCGCGCCGCAGAATAGGAACCACCCGTTCCGCCGGGACGTCTGATGGCCGGTACCCCCAGGAGGCGATCACGGATGCGTGTGACGACACGTGAAACACCAGATCCCGCCGGCCGCCGCGTAGACATCTACGTGCGGCCGGAGCGTCTCTGCGTTCTGATCATGGAGGCGGGTGTTGACTCTTCCAAGGAGCAGTTGCGACAAGCGGTCTATGAAGTGATGCGCGAGCTACACGCACTTGGCGTAAAACGCCTTCGCGACCGTGACTTGACAATCTTCTTCTGCGAATGGAATATGCTCGGTCGGTCGTTGCGCGGGATCGGCCTTCCGCAGAGTCCCGCCAAACGACTCTTTGACCTGTTCAGGCGGCACCCGAAAATTGCAGACCTCGTCGTCGAGGTTGAGGACGGTGATCCTCGCGATGCTGGCGCCGAACCTCTAATGAGGTACTCGTATGGGCGCGTCATCGCCTACGCGGATCCCTTTGATGATGCATCAGAGTTCGCCTCTCTGGGGAGCAACATCGAGATACGCAGCGCGGTACTCAAGGAGCGCGCCATCCGAAAGAGCGTTCCGCGCTGGGCGCTGCCCACAGTGGCCCAGCGGCGGGGGCTGCCCTTCCGCCACACTATGGACGACTGGAGCGACCGCCGGGGCGAGATCATCCGTTTCATCGGTGAGATGCTCTCCAATGGCTCCTATCAGTGGCTGCGCCGTGAGACCCGACAGGGCTTCGGCATCCGGGTCGAGGAACGAGCGGCGTCAAAGACGGGGCGATTCGGAGCGCTCAGCTTGGACTGGATCGCCGAGGATCTGACCCACGAGATCGTCATCTCGATCAACAAGGATCTGTCGGCAGCCGACAAGTACGTGGTCCTGGCACACGAGTTGGCCCACGTCGCACTGCATCTACCCCTGCTATATCTCGGGCAGGTCGCAGAGCAAGGCTCTTGGCTACGTCCAGGCCTCATCGACGTGGTCGAACAGAGGATCACAGCCCTATTCGCTGATCGTTCCGTGCTGGAACAAGATGCCAACGCCTTGGCCAGCTATCTACTCGTCCCCCCAAAGATCGATGTCGGGGGGCTAGCGAATATGACGATCGAAATGGGTCGCGCCGTTGACCCGAATGCGCTGATGTGGCGATTGTTCCAGCACTCCTTCCCAGAGACGCGGATTGAGAATTACTCTTGGCGCAACCTCGAGAACTTGGACGAGCGGGCCCGGCGAGAGATGGCTAACGTGGCCGGCCTCAACGACATCGCACCCGAGTCGCTGTATCTCATCATGCTGGAGGCGACGTTGAGTCGTTCATCACCGGAGGCACAGCGTCGGCGACAGCAAGTGGAAGACGGCATCGCCGAAGTCTTCGCCGCACCGAACCCGTCCACCACCCGAGCAGGTGGTATCGATGCCGGAGGACACATCGCATTCGTAGCGGACGGTCCGGCTCAGGGACGGCAGATCATCGACCCGCTCGTTTGCCCCGACCCGCTCGCTCCCCGAGTACCGCTGGTCCCGGCCCCCGGCGGCAGGACGTGGAGAAGCGTACTCGATCCGACTGCGCCGGCACGGCTATTGGAGGAGTGGCGGCGTGAACATCCAGATGCAGCGATGGCACTCTATCCGAACAGATCCGTTCCGTCGTTCCCCGTCCTCACATTCTAGGGAGTGCCATTGAAAGAAGAGTTCGTCCTGACCCAAGAGACCTTTCTCAGGGTTCTCGGTCTCTCCGAGATCGAGAACGGCCTACGGTCGCCGGACGACCGCCACGCTCTGTATACCGCGGCGATCGAGCTCGTGCGCCAGAGCCGAATCATGGTGGAGTCTCCGGATTGGACGCCCGCCTCCACTTCACTCGATCTGCGGGTTCCCGGGACGAGTATCATCATCCGCCTCTCGCGCTGGCAGAAAGAGGAGCTGACCGGGGCGATCACTGCTGCAGCAATGGTCATCGGAATGGCTCAGAGCGATCCGAAGACGCTGACGGCGGCCGGCGTCCTGGCTCTGGCAACCCGTGTCTCACGCCTTCGAGCCGAGTACGGGGAACGGTCGATCATCGAGGTGCTCCCCAGCCCTGCGCGGCCGACTGCTGCGGCGATCACCTTGTTGCTGCACGGAAACCCCTGCCGGCATCCCGAGTCGGGCTGCCGGTTCCGCGCTGCCGACGGGCGGCACTGCGCGATCAGCCGGGAGCAAGTGAAGGAAACCGCAAACCTGCTCGTAGAACGCGGCGTGCTCCGGGTCAAGAACGCCGTCGAGCCGCACGAATACGCGATCGTTTTCTAATCTGCACTCGACTCGCGGCCGAGATCCAAGGTGTGCGTTGCCGGATTCGTTGAGAGGCCTGCCGACCGACGTGGCGGCACCGGGCCAGAGGCCGTGCTGACTTGCATAGGGAGACTTCTCCTCCGGCACGGCTGCGCCTCACAGCTCAGGTAATCAGCGGAGGCTCATCGGCGCTGCCAAAGGCTAAAACGACTGTCGTCCACGGGGACCTCGGGCAGTCCTGGCACTGGCGCCGTGGCCGCACAGATCACGCCGACGCTCATCAAGCCGCAGCTGCCCCGCACGAATGCATCAGAGAAAGGCGGGGAACTCAGACACCTGGTTCGGACTACGCCAACCCTCACCCAAATGGCAAAATGTATCGAATCGGCATTCAGTGGCAGCAAGCAGTAGGGATACGTTTTGAAGTGAGAGAAACGTCTTGTTTCGCCCATTTGTTAACTAAATAGCGATGAACGATACGTTTCATCTGCGATCGCGCGCCTGACGCACAGGATTCGCTACGCGGGGAGTTCGGCGAACCTTCCACGTCAGTGGGCCTTCGGAGGAATGGGGACGGGTGACGACTTCAATCGAGGGGCCGGCTGGTCGGCCCCCGGGCTGGACCAGCGGGCGGGTCTCTATCCGCTGCGCGTGGAGGCGCACATCTTCGCCGTGGTCGATCGCCTGGCTCCCGGCGTGACCTCGGTCGTCCGCTTCGCGCGCTACTACGCCCTGTACGCCGCGCTCGCGGCGCATGCCCAGCGGAAGGACCTCGACGCCGATGCGTGCCGGCGGCTGCTCCGCCGCAGTGAGGTGCTGATGGCCGCCGCATCGATCGCGGAGGAACGCGCGGGCGATGGCCCGGCGTCGGCGCACGGTGTGGACAGGATCGAGGTGCTCGACGACGGCATCAATGTCGCCACCGCGGCGGACGAAGGGCAACTCAAAAGCTCCTACTCCCCTCGCTTGTGGGGGTTCTGGGAGGACTATCGAGGCCCGAGCTCCAGCCTCGACACCGTCATCACCGAGGGCGGCGTCTTGCGGCCGGGAAGGCATGAGTGCCCGACCTCCGTCATCCAGTTCTTCGAGCCGCTGTTCGAGGCCGTCTTCGAGAATGTCGTCTCCACGGACCGGCTGGGTGAGCTGCGACCGTTCGCGGTGCAATCCGCGACGTTCCCCGAAGGACCATGGCTTCGCGGCCCGTTCACCGCCACGGACGGCGACGGGACTCACGACCCCGACGCCTGGCAGCCGGACGATCGGCGGCGGCGGTCGGCGCTGCGCATGATCGGCCGCACGACAGAGCTCTACGGCGACCGCGCCGACCTCAGCTGGGAGGAGGTCGTACGACGGGCGGTGGCCTTCGGGGACAGGCCGGAGACCGACCCGCTGCTCCGCGATATCCCCGAGATCCTCAGCTGGCGCGGTCTGCTGCTGCGCCACTACTCGGTCAACGCGTGGCGCCGTCTGTGGGCCGGTCTGGTCCGCTCCATCGGCCGCGATGAGGAAGGCGACAGTACCAGGGACGACCTGCGCTCCTGGCTGGCCGATCCGATGGACGACGTACCGCTGCGGGAGTTCATGAGCGGCCTGCCCGCAACCACGGCGAGCGGTCATCCGGCCGCCGCCGAACGCCAGGTGCTCGAGGACGGTGATTCTGAGGATCAGCGGACCAACGTGGCGTTGCTGCTGGTCGGCGCGCGACGCGCGCGGGAACTGACTGGTGAGGCCCGCACCGTGTTCCTCGGCAAGCCGGAAATCCTCAACCCGGAGTGGGTGATGCGCCGCGCCGAGGACTTCCAGGACCGACCAATGCGGGACTTCGCGGTACAGCTCGTCGAGGACATGCTGGCGCAGGCGCAACGGGTCGCGTTGGCCAAGATGCGGCCGGATAAATCGGGCCGGCTTCGTGTGTTCTCGCGGGTGCACGAGCGCAACGGCCGGTTCTACAAGACCAGTGACGAGGGTTCCGGCGACCTCGGCCTGCGGATCAGCCAGCTCGCCGACTTCGCCTGGCAGTTCGGCCTGATCGACATCACCGAGGAGGGTGTGGCGTCGATGACGGACACCGGACACAGGCTACTGGAGCTGGGATCGTGACCACACACGAGACCTTCGCCTCGCCTCTCAGCCTCCTCGGCGAGTGGCAGGCCCGTGCGGACGAGGCCCCGCTGCGCGAGCTCCTACTGCTCGGCTTCACGGTCGACCTGCCGTTCCTGGAAAAGGTCGCCATCCCGATGGCACGGGCGATGGGCGCGCGCATCACCGTCGTAGGCGATGTCGCGATGGGACAGTACGACCCGATCGACGTCCGCATGGCCGGGCGCGCGTACTTCCACGGCCACGCCGCGTGCCACGGCGCGTTCCACCCCAAGCTCGCCGTCCTCATCGGCGAGTACGACGTCATCGCGGCCGTCGGCTCTGGTAACCCGACGATGGCGGGCTGGGGCTACAACGACGAACTCTGGACGGTGCTGCGCGGCCAGGACACCGGGGTACCGGCCGCGATCCCGGAGATCGCCCGGTGGCTGCGGGATCTCGACGGCCCCGTCGCGGTCCCGGCGTACGTCACCGCGCTGCTGCGCGAGATCGGCGACCACCTGACCGCGCTCCCCGTCGCCCCGGGGCAGCAGGACGACGTACGGGTCCTGCACAACCTGCGCACCCCGCTCCTCGAGCAACTGCCCGAAGGCCCCGTGGACGAGCTGTGCCTGTACGCACCGTTCGTGGACGTGACCGGCGACGCCCTCAGACGGATCGTCGAGCGCTTCGACCCGGCCCGCGTCGTCCTCGGCGTCCAGGAGCGCTGGACGAGTTACGAGGGCGACGCCATCGTGCGCGCGCTTGCCGGGCGCGACGCCGAGCTCCGCCGCCTCGTCGAGAAGGTGCCCCGGCACGGCAAGCTGCTGGAGTGGAGCGTCGGCGGAGCGCGTCACGCACTCACCGGCAGCGCGAACCTGACCCGCCCCGCGATGCTCGCGACGACCGCCGCCGACGGCAACTGCGAACTGGCCGTCCTGGCCCCCACCGCCGACTCGCTCCTGCCCGAGGGGACTACGGTCGTGTCGGTCGACTGGCTACGGAACCGCCGGACGGTACGGCCGACCGCGAGCGGGCCCACGTTGTTCCTGCTCGGCGCCCTGCTGACCAGCGAGGGCCTGCATGTCACCCTCGCCCGGCCGTACGAGACGGACGTCCTCATCGAGACGTCCCCGGACGGTTCGCCGGGCTCCTGGCAGCCCATCGGCACGATCCCCGCCGGGCAGACCGATCGTCTCTTCGCCGTTCCCGAACTCGCCGGGACCGTCGTACGGGCGAGGGTCACCGGCGAGCAGGGCCCGGCCATATCGCCGGCGGTCTTCGCCGCGCAGCCGATCCGCGCAGGTCACCGCCCAGAGGCGGACGACCGGCCGCGCCTGTCCCGCGCGTACGCCGAAGAGGAGATCTTCACCGACGAGGAGATGGCCCGGCGCTTCCGCCTCGACATGATGCGGCTCGTTGAGCAGCTCCCCCGGCGCCGAACCGTCCCGAGCGCCGCGTCCCGCTCCGAGTCGGCCGACTCGTCGGCTGTGCCGGACCGCTGGGCCGCCTACCTCGACGAGTGCGAGCGCACGATCGGTCAGCCGCTCACCAGCAAGGCCTTCGGCCGGCTCGTCGTCGGAATCCCCAGCGCCCTGGCCCCGCTCGCCTGGGGCGTCGACGTCACCGCCCCCTCCGACGAACCGGAGGAGGAAACGGCCGAAGAGGTGGCAGCCGTCGTACCTCTGCCCGCCTCCGAGCGCGAGAACTGGCGGCGATGGATCTCCCGCGCCGTCGACCGAGCGGCTCCCCGCGCCGAGGAGGACACACCGGCGCTGATCGTACGGATCCTGATCGCCCGGCTCTTTGTACGGCTGCTCGGACATGGTCTCTGGGATCTCGACGACGAATCCTGGCGGCGCGATCTCGCCCGCATCACACAGCGGTTGAAGCCCACGGAAGCCGATGACGCGCCGGAAGAGTCGCTCGAGCACGTCGCGGTGCTCACCGCGGTCTGCATGGGACTGCTCCTCAGCGGAGCGAGCCTCGCCGGAGGCGCTCCCGAGGACATCACGGCCGCACAGACGTGGCCGGGGGTACGCACCGTCGCGGCCCGGGCCGACGCCGACCTCGCCGACGACCTGCTCATCCCGCCGATCCTGCCGCGCGCCCGCGTACTGAGCCGGTCGGAGCTGGAGAACCTCATCGACCTCGCCGGCAGCGACCCCGCCGCGCCCATCCTGGCCGAACTCCGAGCGGAGGGCTGGGACCTGGACGGCGACGACGGCTACTACTGGGTGACGGGAGCGTTCAGCAACCCCATCCCTGTGGCCGCCCGCGTCGCCACCCTGCTCGGCGACTACACGGAGACCGCCGTCGTGTACGCGTTCGCGAACGGCCGCCGGGCCCTCGTCGCCTGGCGCCGCCCCGACCTGATCCTCGCCTCCGCCCCGGCCGGAAACGCCTGGCGCGTCTACCGCGTCACCGCGCCGGCGACCCCCGAGTCACGCCTGGCCGGAAGCGAGGGCATCACCAGTGTCGGCCTCGTCGGCAGGCCGGTGTCGCTGCGCCTGCCTCCCCCGGAGCCCGTGCGACGCCTCCTCGCCGACGCGGGACTCGACCCGACACGCGCCGCCCGCATGGTCGCCAACGGACCCGGCGAACAGTAGGCCGGACGTGGTGGGCCGCCGTCACGACGCGGAAGCTGCTATGAGCCGTTCGGCGAACAGGCAGGATAGTTGGATCACTCGCTGTGCGGCGAGCGGATCCTGCTCGGCGAATGCGAATCGGCGCCAGAGCTCTCTGGTTCCGATGAACCGTTGCGCCTGGGCGGTCCCGAGCTCCGCGTCAAGATGGAGCAGCGCGCCGATGTGACAGCGCACAGCTTCCCGCTCCGCCGTCACTTGCTCGTAAACGCGAATGGCTTACCAGCGGCTAGGTCCCAGACCCGCACCGTCTTCTTGCCGCTGTGGCTGACGGCGATGCTCTTGCCACTCACCTGGGCAGCCACGACCGTATTGACCTCACTGGTGTGACCGGCGAGAGGGTCGCCGATCTGTTTTCCGGCGGCTAGGTCCCAGACCCGCACCGTCTTGTCGTCGCCTCCAGTGACAGCGATGGTCTTGCCGTTCAGTTGGCCTATAGCGACAGCCGAGACACTGCCGGTATGACCGGTGAGAGAGGCGCCGATCTGTTTTCCGGCGGCCAGGTCCCAGACCCGCACCGTCTTATCGTCGCCTCCAGTGACAGCGATGATCTTGCCGTTCAGCCGACCCACCGCCACGGCTCTGACGTTGCCGGTGTGACCCCTGAGAGGAGCACCCAACTGATGTTGGGTCGCAAAATCCCACACCCGCACCGTTTTATCGGCTCCACCGACGAGGATTTCCTTGCCGTTCAGTTGGCCGATCACCGCATCCTGGAGACGCCTCCCATTGGGCGTATTGGGGCCTGCAACGCCAACGGTGACGTATTGTTGGTCCACCATATCCCATACCATCATCGAATCGTCAGAGGAAATACTGCCGGTTGCGACGACCGGCCCCCCGCTAAGTTCACCGATGGCCATCCAGGCCACGGCGTAACCGGGATTGAATGTCCTCCCGATCGGTCTACGTGTCACCAAATCCCAGACGCGAAGGCCATCCTCAGTGCAGCAGACCACCACCGGCTTGGCTTTCAGAACTGCCATTGTCAGCGAACGAATAACCGCCATGACTGTATGACTGACTCCGGCGATCACGATCTCCGTAGGAGAATCGATCTGTTTTCCGGTGGCCAGGTCCCAGACCCGCAAATTCAGGGCCTGGCTGCTGCCACCACCACCGCTTCCGGTGACGGCGATAGTCCTTCCGTTCAGTTGCCCTACCGCTACCGCAGTGGTGTCGTCAGGGACGGGAAGGACACCGTCCAGCTCTTGTTCCCTCCACAACAAGGCAAAGGCGGTGCCACCACCGACCGTCGCCGTGGCGGCTGCTGCCGTTATCAGGAGACGCCGACGAGTCATTCGAGGTCGCGGCGAAGCCGGGTTCAGCGGCGGACTACCGCTGCGCGGGCGACCGTCCGACCGCTCCGTCTTCGCAGTTGGATGGCGATCTATCGACCCGGTGTCCTTTGCGGGAGCATGGCCAGTGGGCGAGTCGTTCAGCTCGTAGTTCCGAAAGTTCGCATCAACCTCGGTAACCATGGCCGTCGATGGATTAGCTGGCGAGATATCCGTACGTTGAGGCGAATGACTGAGGAGGGCGCGAAGGGAGGCAGCAATTTCGGCTGCGTCGGAGGGCCGTTGATCGGGCTCTTTGGCCAGCAACTCTGCCACCAGTTGATCAAGTTCGGCAGGGACTCCTGGACGGAGGCAGGAGACGCGAGGAGGGGCTGCAGTCAGATGCTGGTTCATTAGCGCGCGAGGAGGGCCTGTGAAGGGCGGTTGGCCGGTCAGCAGCGCTTGCAGGGTGCAGCCCAGAGAGTAGAGATCGGCGCGGTGATCTATGGGTTTTCCGTCGAACTGTTCGGGGGCCATGTATGCGGCGGTGCCCAACCATTTCCCGGTCGCCGTGAGGCCGCCAGTGGCATCAGCATACTGACAGATCCCGAAATCACAAATCTTCACACCACCCGCCGCGAGGCGCATCAAATTAGCCGGTTTGATATCCCGGTGCACGACCCCCTTGCGGTGGGCGTGATGCAAGGCATCAGCGACTTGCGCCATCGCATTCACAGCCATTTCTATCTGAAGCGCTCCCGAGCGTGCGGTCAGCAGTGTTTTGAAGTCGACGCCTTCAAGCAACTCCATGACGAAAAAGGGATGTGCACGGTCGCCGATCCGGTGTTCGCCGATGTCATGAACCACGGTGATGCCCGGGTGCTGCAGGCCGGCCGCTACACGCGCCTCTCGCCGCAACCGGGCTATCGACGTCGGATCTGCGTCTAGTTCCGCCAGTACGATCTTGATGGCGACTCTGCGATCGAGGTCCTGGTCGGCCGCCGACCAGACCTCCCCCATACCGCCCTGACCAAGCCGGGTCATCAGCCGATACCGATCCCCAAGCATCGTTCCAGGTTGCACCCCGCCGCCCTTCCAGTGCGCTACAGCCACAACTCCCAGCGGGTCACCGTCTGGGAGCCACTGTGTATGCATCACGACACCCCGCGATAAGAACAGACCTCCCGTGAAGTTATTCGGTTCCACTCTCAGACCGCGGGAGCATGCGCATATTGATGCTGGCATCTCCTGTCTCCTGTAGATCGCTAACACACCCAATGCGGTGCCTGGGCTGGTCAGGCATCGTGCACGGGCTCTCCAGCCGTTCCTGGTCGTAGCCGGCACGCCACGGCGGTACGGGGCTACCTGTCCTTGAGCGCTTCGGCGGATCCGGGTCACGTCCACGCAGATGGTGGCCGCAACCTACTCCGCCGCCGTGAGGTACGCGCCACGGCTGAACGAGCGGAGGCTGGCATCGACCGCTCTGTGCACCCCGGGAGCGCAAGCGAAACCTGATCGGCCGCCTGCGGCTCCGTTGGCGGCCGAAGGCCGACAAGGGCGACAGACGATCGTTTATCCTGCTGGCCATCGGCGGTCGGTCAGGCAGGCGGGGGATCGCATGCGGCGCGCTGCGCGGGACGAGATGACGCGCACCATCCGGGAACAGCCCGGCCTGTTACGGCGGCTGTCCGCGACCGGGCTGCTCGCCGTTTTGGCATCGTCCGCGCTGAGTCCCGTTCTGGCCGCAGCGTTGAGCGGCGCATCGGTGGCCGAGGCGATCGCCGGCATTGCGGGCGGTGTCGGTAGCGGCTACCTGACCAACCTCGTCGCGGACGTCGCGGCACGTGTGCGCGGCGGCGGATCGTCCGATGTCAGCGAGGCCAGAGAACTACTGACCGCCGAGCTGCGGACCGCCCTGGACAAGGACGACGCCGTGGCGGACGAGCTGAACGCTTCGCTCGTCTCCCTCATCTGCCAGATCGCCGACCTTGAGGCAGCGACCGAGGACCTTCGCCGTCATCTGCTGGCGCGTTTCGAGGAACTGGAAGCGCGTACCCGGGAACGTACGGCCGAGCAACAGCGGCGAGATCAGCACCTGCACGCCGCGCATCGCCGCCACGACCGGCAGGTCCAGGAGCAGCTTCACGAAATCCTCGATCGGCTCCGCCTGCTCACCCGCGACACCGACGGGCGTGCCGAACCGCCGACTCGCCCGATCGTCACCCCGATGGTCGTGCCGTCGGTCGCTTACCCGGGCACGCGCGAGACCGCATGGGAGGGCGGCGCCGAGCTCGTCGTCGGGAACAACGTCTACCTGCTGCACGATGTTCTGCTCGACGAGTGCACACGCCACGATGGCACGGTGTCGCGGCAGGCACGGGCGCTGCGGACCATACCGAGCAACGGCCCGGACCGTTACGTCTGGCTGCGGCAGGTCCGGGTACGTCCGGACGTTGCTGAGGCACGTCGTGCGCTTCGGGCGCTGGATCGCGAGCGGAAGCTCCTGACCCGGCTCGGCGAACCACACCTCAGCCAGTACGTGTCGGACGGGCACACGGCCACCATCGCCGTGGCCTGGCCGGTGTCCCGGCAGCACGGGCCCGCTGAGCTGCTCTCACCATCCAACCCGCCGGGGCTCTTCTCCCTGGCCGGCGGCCTGGCCGGGTTGTGCGACACACTGGCGCGGCTGCACGGGCTGGGTGCGACGCATCGTCTCGTGATGCCGGATCGGATCGTCGTCCACGATGACGGCCGGCTGTCGTTTCTCGATCTGGGCTTGGCGGGGCACGACCCCACACCCGGTGAAGGCCCAGCCGACTACCGGGCATCGGAACAGCTGCGCCGCGGCACCGTCCGGCCTGGCCCGTGCACCGACGTCTATCAGCTCGCTGCGCTCGCCTATCACCTGGTGACCGGGCACCCTCCCCACCCGAGGACGCCACTACCCATAGGAGGCCAGGCCCCAGGTCTTCCCGCAGTCGCCGGTGCGGCGATCGACGCCGCGCTGAGCGCCGATCCCGGCGCACGGCCCGCAACCCCTTCGCTCGGTGCCGCGCTTCGGGCGGCCCGCGACCAGCTCTGAGGCATGCATGGACGTCGTTGATCTGCCCAGCCCGCTCGTCCTCGTCCCCGGTTCGACGCTGGAATCGTCCCTCCGCCGGGCACGCGACAGGGCGTGGCTGCCCGCCAGTGCCGAGGATCTGGTCAGTGAACTGAACACTCGACCGGACGGCATCCCCGCGACGCTGGACGAGCCGAGAACCAACGGCGGGGACAGGAGCCTGCTCGTTTACGGCCGGACCTATGTGGCCCGGTTGTTCCCGTCGAAGCGTGGCGACGCCTACCTGATCGCGTCGGTCTTCCCCCTGCGGATCAACCACCACAAGAACCTGGCCAAGTGCCATCTCATGCTCCGCCCACCCGGCTGGCGGCTCGCGTACGAACTCCGCCGGGTACCCGAGGGAATGAACGCCCACTGGCCGACCATCACCCGCGCGTGGCAGGACCGGCAGGCCGAGCAGGCCGCCCGCCAAGGCGCGCCCCCGCTGAACGACGAGCGGTCCGCCTACATCGCGACGCTGAGCGCCTTGGTCGACGAAGAGCAGCGGATACGGACGGATGCGGCACCGCAGTTGTATCCGTACCGGGCGGTGGCGCCGACCGGCGAGCAGCGCTACCGCGCGAACGCCGTCTACGATTTCGACCTTGCCGGCGGCCGGGCGCCGGAGGAGCGGACTTTCGTCCAGATCCATGGGCAGTCGGACCTGCGTGGCCAGGTGACCCGCGTCACCGGCCGCCGCGCCACCGTTCGCTTCCACCAGGCGGTCGACTGGGATCGTGTCCAGGGCCAGGGTGAGCTGGAGGAGACGCCGAGCAGCACCGTGTACGACAAGCAGCGGGAGGCGATCGCGCTGCTTCGGGACGGACAGGCGCGCAACACCGGCATTCTGCCCGCTCTCGTCGACCACCGCGTTCGGCCGATCCCCGCAGCTCGCGACGAACCCTCAGATCACCTTGATGAGGACCAGACCGCCGCGTTCCGGAAGGCGCTGCACGTCCCGGACGTGCTGCTGGTGCTCGGCCCACCGGGAACCGGCAAGACACGTACGATCAGTCAGATCGCCGACGGCTGCGCGGAGCGCGGCGAACGCGTCCTGGTTACCTCGAACAGTCACCGCGCGGTCGACAACGTGCTGCCCAAGTTGCCGCGGAACCTCGTCGCGGTGCGCGTCGGCGCCGAAGGCAGCGTGACCAGCGACGGCCAGGCCTACCTGTTGGAACGCCAAGCGTCCGATCTGGTGCAGCAGGTGCTCGCGAACACCTCCCCCGCCATCGCCGCCTACGCTGAGCTTCCGCACGCCGAACGCTGGGCGGCGGAGCTCGACGCGTGGCTCGTACGGCAGGCGGCCGCGGCCGGAGAGGAGGAGAGCGCCGAGGCGGCCCTGCAGTCCGCCTGCCGGGCCGCCGGTGGCCCGCTGCGGGATCGCGTCGACGGTCTCGCAGCCGAGCTGGCCGGGTGCGAACGCGAGATCGCTCGCGCCCGAGAGCAGGTCGAACGATGGATCGTGCGGCGGGACCTCGCCGGAGCGCGCGCCGGGCTGCCCGTACTCGGCCGGTTCTTCGAGATCCTGCGGCGGCGGCGCGAGCGGCGGGTGACGGCCGGGCGGCAGCGGGAGCTCGAGGTGGCCGAGGCGGCCGCGCGTACGCGCGCCGAATTGTCCGGCGCCGAACGGCAGCTCGACGCCGCCACCCGCGACGATCCGGCCGTGCGGAAAGCGCGGGCGGTGCTCGAGGAGAGTGTCTCGCGGCACGGCCGGTGCCGGGAGGAAGCCGTCGCCGCCGCACGCGCCGTCCATCAAGCCGTACGCCCGGTCCCCGGCGTGGTGGCTCCTCCAGAGGAGCCCGGCGAACTGCAGGAATGGCTGGGCACCTGGCTGCCCGTCCTGTCGGCGCGCGGCCGTCTCCTCGCCGAATGGCACGAGAAGATCTCCGTCGAGACCGACCAGCTGTATCCCGAGCTGATCCGGTATGCCGACGTCGTCGCCGCGACCTGCATCGGCGCAGCGTCCCGGCCCGAGTTGGCGGAGGTCGACTTCGACGTCGCCGTCGTCGACGAGGCCGGCCAGATCGGCACCAACACCGCGCTCGTCCCGCTCGTCCGGGCCCGGCGCGCCGTGCTGGTCGGGGACCACAAGCAGCTCCCACCCTTCCTGGACAGCGACGTTGAGGAATGGGCCGCGTCGGACGGCGATCCTCGTGTCCGTGACCTGCTCGCCAAGAGCATCCTGGAGCTGCTGTGGGACGGTCTTCCCGACAGCCACCGGGTGCTGCTGTCCCGGCAGCGGCGGATGCCCGCCACGATCGCCGACTTCATCTCGGCGGAGTTCTACGATGGCCGGCTTCGCACCGGCGTACGGCGCGAGCACCGCGACCCGCTGTTCGGCAGCCCGATGACGTTCATCGACACCTCCGGCCTGCCCGCGATGCAACGGCGGGAACAGCGCTTCGGCCTCGACCACGGGAACCTGGCCGGTTACACGAACCCGGCCGAAGCCGAGATCATCGCCTTGCTGGCAGCGCTCTACCACCGGTTGAAGATCGAATGGGCGGCCATCCTGCCGTACAAGGCGCAGGTCAAAGAGGTACGTGCCCGCGTCGACCGGCTGACCGGCCGAGAGGCCGACACTCTTCTCAACATCGGGACCGTCGACGCCTTTCAGGGCGGCGAACGCGACGTCATCCTGCACGGCTTCACCCGCAGCAACGACCGCGGCAACGTCGGCTTCCTCTCCGAACTCCGCCGCGCCAACGTCGCCTTCACCCGGGCTCGGCAGCAACTGGTCATGGTCGGCAACCTGCGGACACTCACCGGTGCCCACGACCCGGGCTTCCGCGCGCTGGCCCGCTCACTGCACGAGTATCTGCGAGCCCACGGCGAGATCCGCCCGTACGCCGAGATCCGCACCCTCCTGGAAGACGCATGAACGACCGCCTGATCCGGTACAGCGAAGACCGTGCCCTGGAACACGCCGCGTACGCGCTGGGCAGGACGCCAACACGTATCGTGAAGCTGCTGCTTCCGGTGCACCGCGTCGAGATTCAGGCAACGGTGACCGAGGCCCGTCCGTACGCGCTGATCGACCGTTACCTCGAACACGGCATCGTCGAGGGCCGCCTGCAGTCCGTCGCGGAGCTCGCCGACTTCTTCTTTCTCGACCCGAACCTAGTGGACCGGGCGATCCGCTTCCTCGCCGCAATCGGCCATGTGCGGGAGACCGGCGGTGTCCTGTCGCTGACCGATCTCGGCTACCAGTCGGTCCGCGACAACAAGCGGTACGAGGTGGTGCAGCAGGATCGCCGCGCACTGTACTTCGACGGTTTCGGCTCCCGCCCGCTCAGCCGCCGCTACTACGGCTCCGGCCGCGTCACGTTCCTCTCCCTCTCCGATCACCATGGCTGGTTCACGCCCGTGTCGAGCTTGCGATCCTTCCGGCCGGCAGCGCTCACCGACCTCGCGCGCGATCCGAAACGGGACCGCTACAACCTCCCGGGTCGTGTCGACGACCTGCGAATGCTGAGAGCTGAAGAGGTCTTCCTGCCGGCGTACGTCGTCCGCACCCTCGGGTCGGAACGCGACCGCTATGTCGTCTACACGCAGATCGGCGACGAGGACGATACCGAGATGACCGGGCTGTACGCGGGTACACCCGAGGTGGCGTCGCTGGTGGAACTGGAGGAGAACGCCAGCGATGGCGGCCTGAACCTCCCTCGCGCCCAGGAGTGGCTGGCGAAGACGGACCTGGGCGAGTTCGAACCGACCCGGCGCGCCGACGGCACCTGGCAGCTCGTCCTGCCCCCCAGGGCTTTCGCCCGGACCGCCGAAAAGAACAACGGCCTGTGGGCGACGAAGGTGGGCTCCTTCGTCGTACTCGGCAGCGACCTGATCCACGTCTGGTGCTCCGACGAGAAGCTCCGGACCGATGCGCTGCTGAGGCGCATGGACAGGCTTCTCGCCCACCGGTCGCGCATCAGCGCGACCGACGTCGAGGTCCACCTGTCCCGGCTCGCGCGCCAGCTCCAGCTGGGTCCGATCGACATACCGACCGTTCGCCACATGGCCGCCAGCGCCGGCCTCCACGGTCTCGCGGCCCAGCTCTCTGAGCTCTTTTAGACCTATACGTCACCGTCCGTATGCTTACGAACCCGAGCGCGGCCCGATGACTCCATAACGCTTGGAACAGCACGAACCTCACATGACGCCGCCACGCCAGGTGGTCGCCTACGCGCCATCGGAACACGCCCACACGCGAGCGAAAGCAAACTATAGAACCAATAGCACTCAGCGTGCTATCGTTCCTGCATGACATACGAGATCAGCTCAGCGAACTACAAGAAGCTCGCCCTCGCCGCCAGAGGCGCCGGAGTGAGCGTCGATGAGATGCTCGAGCGCATCCTCGACGTCTGGCTAGCCCAGGACGAAGTCCCGGAGGCGCGGCAGAGCACGGACGGTGACCAGATCCGCGTCTACGCGATCTACAAGAGCACACGGGTCGAGGCCTTGTTCGACCGCAAAACCGAGGGAATGACGGGAACGACCGCTCCCATCGACGGCAAGAAGTTCGGCTCGTCCAGCGGCGCCGCCCGCGCGGTCGTCGAAGCGCTGAACCCGAGGGTCAACAGCAACCGCAGCGGGCCGAGGTTCTGGCGAGTGGCCGCGACCGGGAAGGAACTGGCCACCGTACTTCCGTAGTTGACGGCCGCGGATTCATGTCCAGCACGAGCGCGGCGCTTCGGCTACGACCGAGGTGGCTCTTCGACCCAGCCGAGGCAGGGAGCTAAGCCGGGCCGACCCGACCCGACAGGCGCGCTTGCGAACACGTACGGCGAGCATCTCAACGGGGATGGTTGACGATGACGACTGCGGCAAGAGGCCGCCTGCCGGAGAGAGGCGCCGCGCTCGTGAAGGCGATCTCGGGGCTGGCGATCGGGTCGACCGCCGTCGGTATCGGCGGGTTGTTCCTGACGAACATCGCCGCGATAGCGATCGTGCTGATCCTCGCAGCATGCTGGGTGCTCGCCGACGCGGGCCGTGCCGAACGACTCGCACTCATCATCCGCGCCATACACGGCGCCCCCTCTGAATCGATATCGAAGGAGGGTGCTCCCGCCCAAGTCTCGCCGACGACTCCACCGCGGGCCGTCGACGGCCATTGGCGGGTGCTGACGAATGCCCTGCGGCGCGATGACCGCCAGGCATAGCGACGGAATCTCCGCCGTCCGCGTCTGAGCAGCGTGAACATCGACACAGAGGGTCGACAGGGAGCCCCGCCATCGCGCCCTCCGGCAGGTCGAGGCCGACTGGTCATCAGGAGGTCGGCGCGCGGGGAGGTCCGCTTCCGCTGTCACAGGATTCGGAGGATGCACTAACGCCACTTATGTCGGATATCGGGCGTACGGTGCGATCATGGCGCTCTCCGACATCACGCGCGAAGCAGTCCTCGCCGCGATTGCCGAGTTCGACCGCCTGGGACGGGACGCCTTCCTGGACAAGTACGGCTTCTCGCGCGCCCGACGCTACATGCTCCAGTACGACGGACGGCTCTACGATTCCAAGGCCATCGCCGGTGCCGCCCACGGCCACCTGCCCGACCGGGCCCCGCTCACGGTCAACGACCTCTCCGGCGGCATCCGTCACGCGGTCACCGCTCTGGAGCGGCTGGGCTTCGAGGTGATCGGCGAACCCACCGCCCCGCGAACGGGCGACGAGATCGTGCGGGCGATCGGGAGACTCCGACGCGCTCCGGTCAACGGCAAGCCGATGCTGAAGCAGGCCGTCGTCCTGCTGTGGGCGATCGGCCGCGCCCGCGCCGGAGAAGACCGCCTCGCGGGTTGGGCGGAGACCGTCGCGGCGCTGACCCCGTTGCTGGAGGAGTTTCGCCGGGACGGCGAACGCCGCCAGGGCCGGCCGGACTACCCGATCGCCGCCTTGTGCCACGCCGGGCTCTGGGAGCTGCCCGGCCACACCGACGTCCCGCGCGCCCACGGCGACGCCGCCTTGAAGGCTTGGTTCGCCGAGCACTCACCCGAAGGCGGCCCGTCGGCGTCGCTGTACGCGCTCGCCCGCGAATCGGGCGTGGCGAGAATCCGCTTCATCGAGGCCATCGCCGCGCGGTTCTTCGACGACTTCGACGAGAGTGACCTTCTCGCCGCTGTCGGCCTCTACGACGAAGACGTCGCGACCGACGAGCCTCCGCGCCGTGAGGCTTCCGACCGGGAGACGGCGCCGAGGCACGCCACCGCGGACCCCAAAGCCGATTACACCCGACTGTGTGAGTCAGTCGCGCGCTCGGAGGCGCGCACGCGCGGACGGCGTCGCTCAAGCAACACCGAAGACCCGATCCGGCTCGCCACCGCACGCCGCGCAGTCCTGATCCGCAGTGAAGGTCGCTGCGAGAATCCCGAATGCGGCCGCCCGGCCCCGGACGTCAACGATCGCGGAGAGCCGGTTCTAGAGGTCGATCATGTCGACCAGCTCACCGACGGCGGCCGCGACCACCCGATCCAGATGATCGCGCTATGCCCCGACTGCCATGCGGTCAAGACACGAGGCCGCGCTCGCCACCGGCTCATCCCCTTGCTGGCGCGGACAGCACGCGATCTGCACGACCGGTGGGACACCGCCGAGGCGTGATCGCCCGGCAAGCGAGTATTCACGCCGGGCGTCGCATCTGCGAGCACCATCGACGCCCCCTGCGGATGGCTCGGATTGCGCAATCGATCCTGCGCGCATCCCGCGCGTTCGCCTGCCGGAATCGGCCGGATTCGCTTGGATGATGCGCATGATCCGCGCTCCAGCGTTCTCCCAGGATGACCTGCTCGACCTGGCGGGTGACCGATCGTTCGCGAGGGCTCAGGGCTACCTCGACGCGGTCGCCGGCCTGGAGGCCACCGAGGGCGGCGTCACCGCCACCGTGTACGGCAGCGACGACTACGAGGTCATTCTGACCGTCGATGCCGACGGGGAACTGTCCGGCGAGTGCGACTGTCCGTACGGGGAGGACGGCAACTTCTGCAATCACTGCGTCGCGGTCGGCCTGGTCGTCCTGGAACGCGGGCTGGACCTGCGACAGGCAGGAGCCCACGCCGCCGACCGTGGCCAGAGGCTGGACGCCTGGCTGGAGGCCCTACCCCGCGAGCGGCTGCTCGCGCTCCTGCGGGAACAGATCGACCAAGATCGGAATCTGCGCCGCCGCCTGGAGGTACGGGCAGCGGCCGAGCAGGCGGACGCCGACCTCGACATCGCATCGTTGCGCAGCCAGATCAGGGCACTGCTCGATATAACGCCGTTCGGCCGGTACGGCTATGTCGAGTACGCGGGCGCCCCCGGCTATGCGGCGCAAGTCGAAGAGGTGGCGGCCGTACTGCGGTCGCTGACCACCGCCGGTAAGGCGTCCCACGCGGTAACGCTCGCCCGGCAGGCCATCGCGCTCCTGTGCGAGGTCTACGAACAGGTCGACGACTCCGACGGAGTGGTCGGCGCGGCCTCCGACACGCTGGAGGTGGCACACCAGGAGGCCTGTGCGGCCTCCGACATCGACCCGGTCGAAACCGCCGAGTGGCTGGCAGACCACATGCTCGGCGACTGGTCGAACCTGCCGGAGATCGACCTCCGCGGCTACTGGCCGATGCTGGGCGACGCGGGCCGGGCCAGATTCACCGAACGGGTCGCCGAGGCGTCACAGGGCCCATCCGACTGGACTGCGAAGTACCTCAAGCAGGAGATCGCCCGCGTCGAAGGAAACGTGGACGCGCTGGTCGCCGAACTCGCGGCCAACCTTGACTCGTTCGGCGGGACGCATCTGAGGATCGTTCAAGAGCTTGACCGCGCGGGGCGCGCAGCCGAGGCCTTGGAGTGGGCCGAACGCGGGCTGCGCGACACGTCCCGGCGTCCGCACGTCGACCCGCTCGCGGACTATGTCGTCGACCGGTACCAGCGGTCCGCTCGGCACGCCGACGCGGTCGCCGTACGGCGGGAACGGTTCAGCGCGGCTCCAACGCTCGAGGGCTACCGGAAGCTGCGCGACGCGGCGAGCACGGCCGACTGCTGGGACGCGGAGCGCACGGCGGCCCTGGAACGGCTAGAGCAGCGTACGCCGCCGGACGACGCCGACCTCCACTACGACGGGTCCGTCCTGGTCGACGTGCTCATCGACGAAGGGGACATCGACGCCGCCTGGCCGGCCGCCGAGGGACGGGCGAGCGAGCGGCAGTGGCTGGCCCTCGCCGACCTCGTACGTGACGAACGCCCGGCCGACGCGCTGAAGGTGTACCGGCGGGCCATCGAACCACGCACCCGCCGCACCGGGGACGGCAACTACTACGAGATCGCACGGCTCCTTCTCCTGGCCCGCGACTGCCATCGCCGACTGGGCACCGAGGAGGGGTTCGCCGCGTACCTCGCCGCCCTGCGCACCGCACAGAAGCGCAAGCGCAACCTGATGAAGATCCTCGATCAGCGCGGCCTGTGACCGGCGACGGTCATGGAGTCTGCACGGGCGCGCTGATCCCCTCGAGATCGTTGCCCCACTTGGCCGGCTGACGCCGGCGCGGCCGTATTCCATAGGAGCCCGCTTTAAGCCAGAAGTGAGTTTTCCCTGACGACGACCTCGGGCTGAACTTGAACTTCCAGCTGCCCGACCGTTGATTCCGTCCTGAAATCAACAGTAACCGAAGTTGAGCCAGAACCAGAGTCGATTCGGAGTAGCTCCGCCCCTTCCCGGAATATATCAAGCAGCAGCCGTTGGTTGTGATGCAGTTGAAGCCGGACGGATCCGCCCGGAGAGTCGTACGATAGAGTGATTACCTGGCCATCATCGCAAGGAATGCGCACGACACGCGTTGCCGTGTCCGGTTCGGCGGGCTCCGGCTCGACTCCTAGTGCATAAAGAACCTCTTCGTCCGTCGGCACAATGAACTCGCGAATTACCATCATCCACCCCTAGGTATGATCGTTGTCAATCGAGGCCCGTTTTCCGTGATTTGCCAGGCCGTCTCGACCTTAAGAAACCCGCCGGGACCCGCGAGGACCCCTTCCCTGATCTGGAAGTCACCGTACTGGTTCGAATATGACCTAACTATATTCGAGTCCGAGGACACCTGCTGGTTGAAGAAGTCGGACAGGACCTGACGACCCTCTGGTGTGTCATGGATGCCGATGCGGTTCAGCTGAGCCAGATTCTGCGCCGACCTCGGAGCGTTATGAGAACCTTTAACGACTCGACCGAACATATAATCATACTTGCCATCATCAACAATGGCGCGGCCGGGCCCTAGACCGGAGCCGGTTCCGATCTCGTCAGTGATGGCCTTGCCTGCCGTGGCCTCGAAGTCAGCCGCGATGGGTTCGATCTTGGGAGTTTCCGCCGCGGCGGCCACCGCTTCGGCGACTACACCTTCTGTGACGGCGGCGCCGACCTCGCGGCCGACCGCGGACGCGCCCGCGGCGGCGATCCGGTTGAAGACCCCGCGGAGCCGTGTGATGACGCCCTCGCTGCCCGCGCTGAGCAAGACGAGCACTTCCTGCGAGCTCACGATCAGATTGATCTTGTTCTGGGTGGCCCAGGTGACGTTCGCGTAGCGATCGCAGGCGTCACCGAGGGCGTTGCACAGCTTGATGAGACCGCCCAGCAGGCTGTGCCCGTCACCGGCTTGGTAGACCTTGTGCCAGTACCGCTGGATGGCAGCGAAGTCCTGCGTCTTGCTGGAATCTGCCAGTTGGCCGATGCTCCAGTTCAGCCACTCGGCGATCTTGTTCACCTCGTTCGCCGCGGCGTACCACTTGCCGGCGGCGTTTTCGAGGTTGTTCGGGTGCGCGGCCGGCCAGCACCCGACCAGCAAGGTGGCCAGAAGCCGGTTGGCACCGAGGTAGGGACCCGTCGCCGCCGGGCCAATGGCACTTTGTGGTTGTGCCAGCGACATGTCCGGGTAGACCTCGTTGGGGCCCAGAAGAGCCGATGCGCCGCCGCTCGCATCGGCGCGCGAATGATGATCGGCGGCCAGATGGTTATTGGCCGTTTGTGTGAGGCCGAGCGACGCGCCACCGATGACGACGATCGCCTGCCGGAACGCCTTCCATGCGGCCTGTACGGCCGGGGCGTACTTGGCGTTGAAGACATTGGCGGCCTTGTCGTTGCCCGCCATGCCGTGGTTTCCGTCCAGACCGCCGAGCAGGCGCATCCACGTGTCGACGAGGTCGTGCTGCCCCACTGCGAAGTTCTTCGCGGCGCCGTCCACCATCGCCGGGGAGACATCGACGCGACGTGGAGCCACCATTGGCGGACGCCACGGTTGTTTCGGCTGCCAGGGAAGGGGGCCGCTGCCGGTCACACGACGTCCCACATCGTGACGTTCGTATCCAGGGAAACGTGGTAGTGAGCGTGCGCAGTCGTGATCACTTTCCGAAGCGCTGCCAGCTGTTCGGCCATGTCGTGAGCGGCGGCCTTCCATTCTCCGTGAGCGGTCCGGTACGCACGGGCGGCGTCGCCATCCCACCGGACCAGCGACGCCTGAAGGTCACGGTCCAGATCGGCCAGCGCTCGCCGTACCGCCTCCAACACCTGCCCGAAGCCGGCAGCGGCCTTCTCCATGGCCGCGAGCTCAGCCACGATCCGATCTCCCATGAACCTCAGCTCACGAATCAACGCACGTATCGATCCCCGTCATCCAGCGGTCCGCCCGATCGGAGACTCGCCGCTAAGAGTTACATGATCTCATGTATCGGTCAGAGAGGGCGTCGTCATCTGATCAGTGCCTTTAGCTGGTCATTCCGAGCCAGGCAACCGCAATGTCGAACATATTGTCAACGCAGCCGTCGGCCCGACCACGTGTTTCGATCCGGCGGTCGATCGCGGCAAGGCCGAGGCCTCGGCTCGGGCCGTCACGCATCACTCGAGGTCATATGTCGCTGCCAGCTCAAGGACACCCGGGCAACCGCACTCGTGAACTCACGCGTCGAACCGCGTCACGGGGTCTCCACCAAGCCGATCGGGAGGTCGCAGCGGATCACGCGTGGCGGTCGTCGGTTTCTTCGAGCATCCGGTGCGCGTCTTCGACGTATTTCCCGATAAGCCTGCGCAGCTCGGTGAGCTCGGCATCGCGGCGCGGATGACCGACGACCGGAAGTTCGAGCGCCCTCCGAAGCTCGGCGAGCTCCCGCTCGTACTCGCTGGTCACAACTGACCGGCCGCGAGGCCACCGATAGCGGCGCGGTTCGCGTTGCCGCCGGCACCGTTCGGTTGCCTTGGTCCGCCGCCCTGGCTCATCGGCCGGCGTACGTCATCGGCGATCGTATCCGACGTCTCCGCTGCGAAGATCGCAGTTACGGTACGGCCGGTGTGGTCGCCGTGCCAGCCCCAGCTGTCGGCGAGGAGCGCGATGGTATGCAGACCGCGCCCGGACTCGTCGAATTCATCGGCGTCCGTGACCACCGGCTCGGCCGCGCCGCCGTCGTCCGTGACCGACACGGCGGTACAGCCCGCCGCGTGGCGAACGTCCACTGTGAAGGATCTGCCCCGCCCCGACACGGTGTGCCGCAATGCGTTCGCCACCAGCTCGCCGACCGCGAGCAGCACCTCGTCGAGACGCGGCCGGTCCGGCAGCAGGGAGGTGACGAACTCCCGAGCCGCGTGAGCCTGGTCTGGTCGGCCCGGAAAGGTTCGCCGCCAGTACATGGCGGGCACGGTCGCGGCCGGCTGGGGAAGCGTGGGAAACATGAGCACCTCACGAGAAGTCATCGACGGCGAACCGTTCCAAGCGGGTCGCCGGAATGCTCCTCAGCTCACCCCGAGCACATCGAGCGCCTCATACGGTCGGGCACGACAAGCGATCGAAACCGCACTTCGCACGCGTGGCTTCGGAACAGCGCGCCAAGGCACGATCCACGCTGAAACGCCCTGGATCCGAACGTTCGCGCAGCGCACGGTCCGCTTCCCCGCCCGGGAGCGACATGCACCGATTCCGGAGCGTATTCGGAAGGCACGTGCTGTAATCGAATGTCGACAACCCCCTGATCGACGGCCCCGGGAGGTCGACGATGACCAGCCCCTTCGTCCGCCGCCGGCGGCTCGCCGCGGAGCTGCGCGCACTCCGGGAAGAGCGTGACATGACCGCCGATCAGCTGGCCTGCTTAATCCACCAGTCGCGCATGAAGATCTCGAAGCTGGAGAACGCCCACATCCGACCAGACCTCGCCGACGTCATGAAGATCCTCGACGTGCTCGGCGTGACCGGCGAGAAGTGGCACGAGATCGTCCGCATCGCCCGCGACGCCGCCGAACGCGGCTGGTGGGATTCGTACGGCGACGCTATGGGCGACCGCCAGCGGCTGTACGCCGACATCGAGTCCGGCGCGAAGACCATCCGCGAGTACCAGCCCGGTGCCATGCCCGGCATCCTGCAGACCCCGGACTACACCTGGGCGCTGATCGAGCACGCCAGGGCCGAAGGCCCCATCACTTACATCCCCGAACGCCTCGTCGAAGCCAGACGCCAGCGCCAGCGCACCGTTCTTCGCCAAAGAGGCCCCGAGTACGAGGTCATCCTCGACGAGGTCGGCCTCCGCCGCTTTAGCGTTCCTCCCGACGTCATGTACGCCCAGCTCCACCACGTCATCAAGATCGCCGAAACCCAGCCACGCGTCACCGTACGAGTCTTCCCTTTGGTCACCGGCATGACCGACTCACTCACGCCTAGCGGATCATTCTCTGTCTTCACGTTCCCAGACCCGACCGATCCGATGATGGCGGCCGTGCAGACTATCTCCGCCGAACTCTTCTACACGGAACCCAACGAGGTGGCGAAATATGTGCGTCGCTACGACTACGTACAGAACGCAGCGCTGTCAGAGGTACGGAGCCTCACCTTTCTAAGCGACCTTGCCGACCGGATCGTTGACGAGTAGGACTCCGTACATGGACACGAATGAGACGGACTGGCGCAAGTCGAGCCGCAGCGAGCCCAACTCGTCCTGCGTCGAGGTCGCAAGCGCCACCAGAGGAACGCAAGGACGCACCGCAGCACCAACTGATCACTCAAAGATGTAGGGGCGGGTTGGCAACATCAGCGCCGACCCGTCAGCTACAGATTATGGATCCGCTGTGGCCCCTTGAGCAGCATCGTTGCGGTATGAAGGTCAGCAAGGCGCGCTGCCAGCGTCTTTTCGGCGAGGCGCTGGGGAAGAGCAGCACCGAACTTGAGCCCGGTAAGTGCCTTCTCATCCGGTTCGGGCAAAGAGAGGCGGTCGGTGGCGTCCTCCAACGCGGCATGCCACATATCAACGGTGAGGTCGGAGCGGAGCCGTAGCCATTCGTCACTCACCTGCTGTTTGGCGTCGGCTACGGCCGACAGGCTGGTGCGCAGTGTCATGTTGGCCCGGTAGCCAGCCCAGGTCCACCATCGGATATCGCCTGTCGGTGCCCGCGTGATCACTGTGCCGCCGGGATGGACGGTATGGAGAAGGTTCTCGCGTGCATCGTCGAGTGCGTCGACCGCCCGTCGGGTGAGCCGTATAGGCGGATCCGTGCCGAGAAGTACATCTCGGATCGCCGACATCAGGTGGTAGGACGACCCACTGAAACCTCCGGAGTTCCATCGGGCCCGGCCGCCGCCGTCGGCTGGTTCGACGAAGCAGCGGCGGCGCCGCCAGTCGATCCAGGTGACTCGCCAGTTCCTCCCGGCGAGCAGTAGCAACCGGGGACCTTCCTCTCGGTCTGCCAGCAGCGACGGATCGGTTCGACCGATCTCGGCACGCCCATGGAGCACGGTGAATTCGGGCGGCGAGGTGAAGACGCTGGTGATCTCCATGAAGTGACGGTGACCGAAGGCCTTCTCCGCTGATGGCCCGATGAACAGCATCCCGCCATCGGAGTCCAGGAAACCGCTCGATACCAAGTGCGTGAGGATCGGTTCTGCAGAGCCGAACGGGCCGAGCCCGGACCACCATTCCCGCCAGGTACGGGATCCGACCCGCCCTTCCTGGAGGCACAGCGCCAAGAGCTGCTGGGCGACGATGTGACGGGGCTCGGGCGGGGCGGCCACCGGTTCGACGAAGTGCCGGCCCCAGAGCGTGAGCAGCCCTGTCGCCCCGAGTAGGCCGTCCTCGTCCAGCGCCAGGAAAAGGCAGTTACGAGACGTCCCGGGGCGCCGCCCCGTACGACCGATACGTTGCAGGAAGGAGGCCACGGTGGGCGGAGCGTTGATCTGGATGACCCGGTCAAGGTCACCGACATCGATACCCAGCTCGAGCGTGGACGTAGCGACGATCACACAGTCCCGGGCCTCGGAGAACGCTTGCTCGGCCTGCCTGCGTTCTTCGACGGACAGCGACGCGTGGGACAGGAACGTTGTGATCCCGCGAGCGCGTAGTGCCGCACCAAGGTGCTCGACGATGCGGCGGGAGTCGCAGAACACCAGACGCTTCTCCCCACCGTGCAGTGCGGAAATGATCTTGGCGGCATTCTCGACCGACCCGACGTAGTCGAGCTCGACGTCCCCGGGTGGAGGGCCGGACGAGGGCTTGGCGACATCGGGCGAGATTACGTGAGCGGGGCGCACATCGGCGCTTGATCCTTGCAACCACCGCAGAAGATCGGAGGGGTTGCCGACCGTTGCGGACAGCCCGACGCGCTGGATTGGGCGGCCGATCAGGCGTGTGAGCCGTTCCAACACGGCGAGTAGGTGCCAGCCTCGATCGTCGCCAGCGAAGGCGTGCACCTCGTCCACCACGATGGCACGCACTCCCGCAAAGAACACGTGGTGCTCGAGCTTGGTGCTGACCAGCATCGATTCCAGCGACTCGGGCGTAGTCAGCAGGACATCGGGCGGATCCCGCCGAATTGCGTCTCGCGCGGATCCGGACACGTCGCCATGCCAGAGCGCTACCCGGCGGCCCAGCCATCCGGCGTAGGACTCCAGGCGGGGCAACAGGTTGTTGAGCAGGGCCTTGATCGGGCACACGTAGATCAGGGAAACACCAGACCATTTTTGGTCGGCCATGGCCGACAGCAGCGGGAACATCGCCGCCTCGGTCTTGCCGCCCGCGGTGGGGGCGAGCAGGACGGCGTCCGAACCGGCCAGCAACGGCCCGATGGCCTCGTCCTGCAGCGGGCGAAGTGACCGCCAGCCGAGGGTGTTGACGATGTGGTGTGCCAGCGTCGGATGCAAGCCGGTCACAGATCGAGCTCCACCTCGTCGGCCGAGGCTGCGTTGCGCTCGACCTCGCTCAGCTCGGAGGCGTGCACAGTGAGCCCGTAGTGCTGCCGGGGGTCGAAATCGTCGAACTGGTCGACCCGGTCGAGCACGTCGACCAGTTTGCGCAGGTAAAGCCGTGGGGCGATGCCGACCTGGCCTCCGAGCCGTCCGGCAACGGCCTGTGCCAGCTCGGTGATGTAACCGTCGTCGACCGTGCGGCGGGAAGCATCGGCGATGTAGAGGTCCCTGACTCGCCGCCCCAGCTCCCCCAGTGAGTCCAGGCTGAAGCCAGGCAGCCGGATCTGAATTGCCCGGGGATTGTCGAAGCGGGCGTCGTCCAGGAAGTCGGTGGACAGCCGTTGCGCCAGTGGGGCGAGCCGCTGCACCCCCTGCGGACCGTCATAGAACGCAGGCGTACCTGTGATCAGCAGATAGAGACCGGGAAAACGACCGGAGTGCACCTCGTCGATGAGCTGCCGCAGCGAGTTGAGTGCCTTGTCGCGTGCGTCTGACCGGACACGTTGCAGCGTTTCGACCTCATCCAGTACCAGCACCAGGCCTGGATGCCCTGAGTCGCGCAGCACGGTCAGCAGGCCCTGCAGGAATCCCAGCGCACCGAAATGGTCAAGGTCCCCGCGGACTCCGGCGGCCCGGCGTGCTGCCGCAGCGACGTTCGGCTGCCCCCCGAGCCAGGCGAGGATGGCTTCCGCGGTGCCCAGGTCCCCGGCGGCAAGTGCGTTCCGGTAGCCGCGCAGCGCGGCGGCGAAGGTCGGCGCGGATCGGCTGACCTCGGCGAGTCGACGGGCGAGCAGCTCCTCCACGGCACCCTCAAGTGCCGAACCGTCCAGGGCGGGATCCGCAGCGAGGGCGTCCTCCTCCAGCACGTAGAACCATGCATCGACTACCGAACGTAGCGCTGAGGGCGGGTAGCTCGCCGTGGACAGCCGCTCGGTGAGGCGCCGGTAGACGGTCTCGAGTTTGTGCAGCGGGGTCTCGTTCTCCGACACTTGGACTTCGGCGGTGGCCATCCCGCGGCGTTTGGCCTGTTCGGCGAGCCAGCGGGTGAAGAAGGTCTTTCCGGAGCCGTACTCCCCACGGACGGCCTTGAACACCGATCCACCTTCGCTGACGGTGTCCAGCTCGGCCTCGATGGCGGAGGTGAAGCGGTCCAACCCGACCGCCAGCAGGTCCAGGCCCGCCTGCGGGACGGCCCCGTGCCGGAGAGCGTCGATCACCTCTCGACGTCGTACCGCGCTCACCGGCCCCGCACCGATCGACACGCTCACCGCCCCTTCAGCTCGAACTGCCTGCGGAGCATTGTCTCGTCCAGCCTGACGTTGCGTCCGTTATCGATGACCGCGAGCACAGGGTAGTTGTCGACGTTGAGGATCCGTTGCAGAGTCGCAGCGAACCCGGCGGCCCGTACGGCGGGCTCGCCGGCGCGCTGGGCCACGACCGGAAGCGGCAGCACTCCCCCGGCCTCGAGCAGCGCGATCAAGACGGCCGTGACCTTGGCGGCCGGGACCTTCCGCGGCATGAGCTTCTGCTGGGCGTCGAACAGCTCGGTGGCCAGCAGCTCGGTCACCAGCGCCTCGGCGGGCGCCGCGCCGGCAGCGGGTGCAGCCGTTTCAGCCGCGACATCGAACAGCTCCGACTGGTCCTTGCTCGTGCTGGCCTTGGTGGTCTTGCGCGGGGCGGGCATAGGGGCCGGTACGGGTCGTACCGGCCGTACCTCGGCATCCAGCGACCACCAGGGAGGGCTCTGCTCGGGCAGCGCTCGCCAGCCCGCCGGGGCGTCGGCTCCCAGGGGGAGGAACGCCAACAGCGGAATCGCCACCTCGGCCAGGGCAGCGCCGCCGTGGTAGCCGGCCTTCTTGTCGGTGTAGCGGACGTAGGGATCCCAAAGCGCGACGATCCGGCCGTTCTCGGTGGCGACCCGCGGCCCGGCCAGCTCCACTTCGCCGTCTCCGGCGGGCGAGGTGGCCTGGCGGTGCCGGGCGGATCCAGCCCCGGCCGTCCGGCGCAGCTCCCCGCCAAGTTCCAGGACGTGGCCGTGGTCGCTGGTGATGATGATGGCCCTGCCCTGGTAGCGGGCATGATCGAGCAGTGCTCGCAGCCCGGAGATGTCGGCGATGCTCCACGGCCGGTCGGCGCGGCCTTTGTCGAGGCTGTCGTCGATGGCGTTGAGGACGACGGCGACGGCGGTGGACTCGTCGCCCAACGCCTGCACCAAGTCGTCGCTGAGGGTCTCCCCCGCTTCACCGGGCAGGCCGCCCTTGTGAAAGAGTCGCGCCTTCCGGCCCTTCCAGAAATTGTGGCCCTCGAAGGCGGCGCGCTCGTCATCCTGGCCACCGACGGTGATTCGGGCGGCGAACAGGCTGGCACGCGACACCTGGGTGAGCGTGGGCAGCGCGGCGATCACCGCACGTCGCCGGGGCTGGTCGCCGGTCACATTCAGCGGGTCGTATTCCTCCCAGCGTTCGGTCCGCAGTTCCTCGCCGAGCGCGGTGGCGACGGCGGCATTCATCCCATCCAGCACCAAGAAGAGCACGGCGCGCTCATGCCCGTTCTTGCCGGCCACCAGCGGCGCCACGACACGCGGAAGCACGGTCTCGACGGTGAGGGCGTCACCGGGGTCGGCCGCTGCGGCCGTGGATGCGGCCAGCTTGACGGCGAACGCCTCGTCTAGGGCGCGGCGCCGCTCCCGGACACGTGCATACAGGTCGCGGTAGGCGGCCTGCATCGCCTGGTCGACCTCGCCCGCCCAGACGTCGTCGCGGGCCCGGTCGACCCAACCCCACTCGTCGAGCTGCGCCTGGACCGCGGCACCGACGCCGGAGACGGACCTGACAGGCGTGGCCAGCCACTGGATGAGCCGCCGCGCCATCTCGGCCCGCCGCAGGCGGTGGCCATGCAGGTCCTTGGTGAGCGCGTGCGCGCGCAGCGCCGCCACCGCCCCGGCGAGCTCACTGACTCGGGCGTGATCGCGGACGGCCGCGTTGAGGGTCCGTGCGATATCACCGAGCCGGGCGTCGACGCTGGACTTCAGCAGAAGGCTGTGGCGTGCCGCCGGGCCAGCACCGAACTGGCCGAGTAGTTGTTCGGCCCGGTCCAGCACGGCGTGGGCATGCCGCCCCGCGTTGGGGTCGCGGCGGTCGGCCAGGAGCCAGCCGACCAACCGCTCGGAGGCGGCCGCGAACTCCCGCACGGCCCGGTCGGTAACCTTGATCTCGCCGGGCCGGGCCATGGCGATGTAGGTCAGAACGCCGCCCTGCGCCCGCTGCACATCCCCGCCCGCGCCTGGATTCCAGAGCGCGGCACAGAGCAGGCCAAGAGCCAGTGCGTCCGCGCCGTTGCCCGCTTCTACCAGCGGGAACAGCACTTCAGCGGTACCGCCGACGTACTCACGTAGCCAGTCGATCAGGCCGACGCGCTCGGTGTCACGGAGCGTACGGAATGCCTCCATCGACTCGCGGTCCCGGCTCCACAGCAGGAGAGTCCCGGCATCCAGGTTCTCGGGTTCGACGCCGAACCGGTTCAGCCGCAACCGGCGGGCGGCCAGCGCTCTCATCGCCGTATCCCGGGTGAGCAGGCTCCCGTGGAGTCGCGGCCAGCCGCCTGGTGGCATGGCGTTCAGCAGCGCCTCCCCCGCCCAGCCCTCGGCGGCCAACCGAGGGTCGATGCTCTGGGCGCCGAAGCTTTCCTGGATGAGCCGCCATGGCTCCACGATGAAGATCCGCTGACGGATGGCCCGGCTGAGCAGCCCGGGACCGAGTTCGCTCTCCTCCGCCGCCGTCAGCACCACGAGAATGCTGTCGCCGCCTCCTTCGACGTGCTCGGTGACCTGTTCGAGCACCGCCAGTGGCGACACGCAGACCGCGGTACGGACCATACGGCCATCGACGGTGAACGGCGCGAACCCGTTGCCGGACGGTTGAGCACGCATCAGCAGCACTCGCTCGGCCCGGCCGTTGTACTTGCGCAGCAGGCGGGCCACCTCCTGCTCCAGCGCGGCGGAGGTGACGGGCAGCACCCGGCCGGTCGTCGACGTAGCCATGGCTACTCGACCACCCGCCAGGAGATCTCAATCACCGCGCCGGAATGCTCGGCGGCGATCTCCGCCACAAGGCTCTTCAGCTCGGCGACCGGAAGCGTACGGGTAGAGCCGGCCAATCCACCGGCTGTGTCCCGGTGACCGGCGGGTCCTCCTGCATAACGCGCCCGCCGCCATCGGTGGGTCCGCTTCCCTGCTCGCTCCCGTCGGCCTCCTTCTCCCTGGCCTCTTTCTCTGCTTTCTCTGCGGCCCGTTGCGCGCGCAGCAGTTCGGCCGCGTCGGCGTTCGCCCTGCGGGTCAGCTCGCTGGCGGCCGCCCCGGCCTTGGCCAGAGCTGGGCCAAGCCCGACGGTGAGTTCGTCGGCGGCAGCGTCCTCCCGAAGCCGAGCGAAGATCCGGGTGGCCTCCTGGTCGTACGGGGCCGGCAGCGAGGCGATGTGCTGGAGTGCATCCCATTTGGCGGTGCGGATGGCCGCGACCACCGCCGCGGCACTCTTGATGCTCTTGCCCACCCGCTGCGCCGGTCCGCCCAGGTCCGCGGTTGCGAGCTGCTCGATGATGTCGAGCCGTCCGTACCGGGATCCGAGCCCCTCCAGCAGATCCGCGGCGGTCTGCGCGGTGTGCAGTCTCCCCTCGCCGGCGGCCGGGTCGAGGCCGAGCGTCCGGGCATGCGCCTCGAGCTGGGCGACGAGTTCTTGGGCGGCGTCCCGGTACTTCCGGGAGTCGTCGGACAGCTGCCGCGCGAACAGCGTGGCCAGCCGAGTCCGCCTGGCCTCCGGCGGGTTGTGGCCGAACACCTCCATGGCCCGGCGACGGGCCATCTCCCACGTTTCGGAGTCGGGAAGCCGCTCTTCCCGGAGCGACATCTCGTCCTTGATCTGATTCAGTTCGGGCGGCGTCGACAGCACCGCGCCCCGATAGACGAAGGCCCGGTCGGACTGCTCAGCGAAACAGGCGATGATCAGGTGGCCGAGCAGTGCGTCCAGGCCACGCGGCTCGGGCAGATCGATCCATTCGAGCAGCTTCGTGGCGTTCAGGTCGCCGGTGTTGCCCTCTTTGGCGGCGAGCTGGTGAAAGTGCTGCCGCCAGTGCGAGCCGAGCACGAACGCGGCCTCATGCATCTCGCCGATCAGGAGCGGGTTGGCGATCCGCCGCATGGTCGCCCGGTGCGCCTTGTCGACCTCGACGCGGCCATCGGAGACCTCGGTTGCCCGCCGTACGTAGTCGCGCACCACCTTGGCGTCGGCGAGCTTCACCGTGGCGCCGGACCGGTCAGGGTCGAAGTCCGGATGCGCCGGGTACTGTGCCGCCAGCATCTGGTCGGTGAGCGACCACATCGCGTCGGACAGCGTGGCACCGGACGCGAGCCTGGGCGCGAGTCCTTCGTACAACGAGTGCAGATGCTCGTCGAAACCGCCCACGATGTCGCCTGGCTGTTTGGTGGTCAGCCCGTACGCCTGGCGCAGCGTCTCGGTCAGCTTGCCGCTCAGCACGTCCCGCTGAGCCGTAAGGGTCTGCCGGGCCCGATGCCGGTCGGTCGGATTGAGCTCCTTGGCGTGCTCGTCGAACCGCTGGCCGTGCAACACGTAGTCGATGACCACGAGCTGCCGTAGATCCCGCATCCGCTCGGCCGACAGTGTCGCCGGAATCCAGCAGACCGTGCGGTCGTGGATGCCCCGAGCCGTCAGGCCCTGCACGCGGACCCGGTCATCGGCGGGCGTGTGATCGCCCTCGTCGAAGGGGTAGTCGAGGATCACCCGCCAGGAGGTCGGGTCGGCCGGATGGAAGGCGTCATCGCGTAGATCGTGCTCATCGCGGACGTTGCCGAAGACGACCTCGACGGAACGCTTGCTGCCCCGCCACGTCAGGTCGAACCGGTCACCGCTGTACTGGTCGGTCTCGGTGACTCCCAGCTCCTTGTAGAGCAACTTCTTGATCAGGTTCTTCCGGGCACCGTCGCTGTCGGCGAATCGGGCGGTTGACAGCACCGACTCCACGTCGACGCCGACCAGCTCCAGGCCGACCCCGGGGTCATCGGCCTTCACGTATTTGATCTCGGGGAAGCGGCCGGCCCACGTCTCGACCTTCCGGGCGACCTGGGCGACCTCGGTGCCGGGGATCGGGCTGGTGACGCTGCCGTGGTTGAGCGCCGACAGCCGGCTCGCCGTCAGGTTGTGCAGGGCGGGCACCGTCGGTGCCAGCGCCGACAGCAGCAGTGTCTTCATCAGCCGGTCGTCTCCGCTGAACGCCCGTACCCTGCCCGCGAGCTGCGCGTCGACCGAATCGCCACGACGGACACGGGACAGGTCGTCGTCGTTGAGCCCGTAGGTCTCCAGCAGGTACGGCCGGAGCCGCGTTTCGTACAGCTTCTGGGCGGCCTCGAATTCGACCTTCAGCTTCTGCGTGAACGGCTCGTCGCCGCCCTCGGTGATCACGTCGTACAGATCGCCGAGCGGGATGAGCTGACCCAGCCGTAGCTCCTCGCGGCGGCGGATCAGCAGCTTGCGCATCAGTTTCAGTGCGGTCCGGGACCGCTGCAACGCCGACGAGAGGTAGACGAGGGTGTCCATGAACGCCGGGCTGAAGGGATAGGTCTTGCGGAACGCCTCGATATCGGCTCCGGTGCCGCTCCCTGAGCCGAGCAATGTGTCCCAGACCTGCTGGCGAAGCTTCGCCGTCTGGTCGAACGCACGCGCGATCGCCGCCTCCGCCTCGGTGTCCTTCGGCTTGAGTACCCGCTCGCGGGCGATCACCGGCAGGTTGCGATCTTCCAAGGAGACGGTGTCGAAGCGCGCCTTGGCCAGGTCGAGCGTGTCCAGGATCCGCAGCTCGGCGGCACCGCTCACCTGCTCGCCGAGGGCCTCACGGAGGTCCCGCTGGCGGGCGATGAAGCTGACCACCGGTACCGGCCGGTCCGGGTCACCGGATTCGACGAAGTTGGTGACCTTCTGCATCTCCCGGCTCACGAACTGCGCGTCCCCGGCCGAGTTGATCAGCCACAGCACCAGTTCGTCCAGGAACAGGATCAGGCCGTCGTAGCCGAGCTCCTTGGCATGCCGGCTGATCTCCTTCAGGCCGGCGTCCAGCGATACGAATGCCTCGGCGTCCTCCTTGGCATCGCGAAAGAACCCCTCGCCCCAGGTCTGCAGCAGGTCGTTGACCAGGCGGCGGCGCAGCTCGTCGTCGTACGCGGCCGCGAACGCCGCATCGAGTTTCTCGGTGGTCCAGAAGGCCGAGCTCTCGCCCCACTCGTCCTCAACATCGCCGCCGGGCAGGTCGGCGATGAACTTCTCGTCGCCGATCTTCTCGCGTAGGTTGCGCATCTGGTCCAGTAGCGCGTCCGACCGGTGCACCGCCGGGATCGTCTGCACATCGGGATGCAGCACGCGCACGTAGTCGATGTAACGGCCGAAGACGCGCTGCTCCAGCGACTTGGCGCCCAGCAGGTGCAGCGGGACGAGGAGGAACTTTCGGCCGTCCATCCAGTCGTGCTTGGTGAGCAGACCCGCGAACTCAGGTCGCTCTCGCGCCGCTTTCGCTCCCCGTAGCAGCGCATGCAGTACTGCCATGAAGTGCGACTTACCGGCACCGAACGATCCGTGCAGGTACGCCGCCTTGGACGCCTGCCCGGTGACCGAAGCCTTGATCAGACCGAGAGCCTGGTCGAAGTTGGTGACCAGCGAGTCGGTGATGACGTACTCGCGCAGCGTCTCCTCGGCATGCCTGACCCCGCTCGCCAGTTCGAGGACGAAGTCGGCGTCGTTCATCGACTCCGGGATCTCGATGAACTCCCGCAGCAGCGGCTGATTCGGCGTGGTCATGACTCCTGCTTCTTCTTCCCCGTCGTACGGCCACGGCTCGTCGCCGGCGGACGCCACCCAGCGAGATCATCGTCAGTGAGGCCCAGCCGACCAGCGGTCTGGTCCAGGAACCCCTCGTAGACCTCAGCCGGGCTGCCGCCATAGTTGGCGTCGAACTCCCCATGCCACTGCCGCACCCACGGCAGCACCTCACGCAGGCCCGCCAGCAGCGGCTGCAGCTTGTCGCGGCCCCAACCGTCGTTCTGCTCCCGCTCCACGATCAGCGTAGCCAGCGCCTGCGCCTGCTCGCGATGGTCGAACCCGGCCCAGCCGAGCAGCAGCGCCCCGTTCTTGGTGCTCGTCGCGCCGTCCCGGCTCGCGTAGGGGTAGGAGATGAACCGCTCCTTCGGCACGTCGAGCTTTCCGCGGTTACGCCAGTAGGAGGTCTTTAGGAAGTCACCCGACCCATACTTGGCCAGCACCGGAATCTGGTCCCGGATCTTCTTCTTAACCTCTTCGGACTCGGCCGCGTCCTCTTCCCGCTGCCGGCCCCAGACGTGCTCCCAGTCCTTCCGCTTAGTCAGTCCGGACGGCTTGTAGCGGAACGCAGCCAAGTAGGGCACGTGCTCGTCGGTCATAAGCTCGGCGACGACCTTCTCCAAATCCTTGCCGGGCGCGTACAGCTCAGCCACTTGGAGTACGTCTGCGTCCCGGCGCAGCGCGTCGGCCAGCTCAGCGGTAGTCAGTAGCCGCGGCTGCTCCATCCCGTCCACCTCGTGGAACCAGTGCTCGCGCGCCTCGAACCGGTCTAGGAGCCACCCACCGAGGGCTTTCTCCTGCATGGCGTCGAAGCCGCCGGTGGCCCAGCGGCGCTTGCATTCCGGGCGCTCGATGAGTCCGATGTTTCGATCCGACTCGATTAGCGCGATCCGCTTCTCTACTACCGCCCGGTATTCCGCTGACCATTGCTCCGGCAGTTTCGTGATTGGAGTCGAGTTGTGCCGAACGAACCACTGTGTTCTTGCCTCGCCCGCCACCATCTTCCGCGCCAGCACGATCTCGAACGCGCGCTCCCCGAGCTTCAACTCGGGCACCGCTTCCGCTGGAGCGGTCAGCACCTCATCGAGAAGCCCGTATAGCGCGTAGACTTGCCAATCCAGCTCTTCCTGCTCGGCAATCAACCGGCCACGGGTAGCATGCCACTCTCGTCGAGCCTGAGCCAGTGCTTCCCGGCTCGGCACTGCCTTCGCCGCCACGCTCGATGGACTCACCGCCGAGAGATGTTGTGCCAGCGTCTCCAACTCTCGGCCCAGCTCCAAAGGCAAACGTGCAGGCAACGGAAATTGCTGAACTTTTGTTCCGTTGAACTGATAGAAATCCTCCCATGGCACCGTCGCCTGCCGTGCACCCCGACTATCGACTGTACTGCCCTTATTGTGCGCGACTTGCTTGAGCCAGAAGCATGCAGTCGAGCTATTGAGGATCCCCAACAGTTCTAGGTACTCGCCCTCTCCCGCCCCTTCTGGCAGCTTGATCACGGGCGCGGTCCGGTTGAATACTTTACGTCCTCGATCGAGCACAAAATGGTTATGTGTCGCCACTTCAGCGAAGGCAATCGACAGTGGCGCTGCATATCTCCTTGGAAAGAACATGCTGTGGTCAAACCATCGCAGACCCCGTTCGACCGGCCGCCGCCCGAAGTCAATTCTTCGGTCAAGGAGAATGCGGTTCAACCAATAGAATTGCGCTTCACGATTTGCAGGCGGCCGGGGAACACCACTATTGTTATACGGGAAGAGCGTCCATGTCGGCGTATACAATTGGAAGTCCCGGACGTCTTCCCCTAGGACGACCGGAACACAAGATTCACTCAAGCCCCGGGTACGCGCAGCCGCCGAAGGAATATAGAAGGCCTCATCAAGGCCGGTGTGCGTTGTCCGACCGATTGCATCGATACTCTTTTCCAGCCGCTCAGGAGAGTCCTCGAGTAGCGCCAGAAGATCCGCGGCGCCACCACCGGTGAGGCTCCAAGGGTAGTTAGCGAGAACTTCCCGCTGCGAATCCACAACACTGACCCACTCGCTTTCGGAACCGGGCTCACTCAATTGCTTAACGATCGCCCGCCACACAAGACCCAGGCTCGGGTCCACAGGAGCGCTGGGCTCGCCGCGGATACCCATGACCGTCCGAATTGTCTCGCTGCGTGACTGGCGATAGTTCTTGTTGCGACCGATAACGATCACTGTTGGCGTACCGTGACCGGGAACATAGGCACCGGATGTATCGATGACGTGAGTAAGCTCAACTTCATCACGGAAGAACTGCTCGATCAATTTTCTGCCGAACTCACGCTTCATAAATGAGTTAGCAGTGATTTGGCCGATGAATCCTGCACGCTTACCATCGCCGTCGGGCTTACGGGCAAGCCGAAAGAAACGCTGAGCGAAAGGCACCGAGAGCGCGTAAGTTCCAGCACAAGCGTCGTATAGTTCGCGGTAGAGCTGGTTGAGCTTCTTGTCCTTGACGGTTATGTACGGCGGGTTGCCGACGACAGCGTGGTAGCGGCCCTCGTCGAGGATGCGAGGGAAGTCCTGGACATCTTCTGAGGCGTAGTGGAAGTCAGCGAGGGCGTCATCCTGGTCGATCCCGGGGATGGACTGCTGGCGGTGCTTGATGAGGGCGTCCCCTATGGCAAGGTTGAGCGGCAGTTCGTACTGCTCGACCTCTATTAGCGTGGTGAACTCAGACGCCTTCACTGCGGCGATGAAAAGACGGAAGCGAGCGATGGCCACGGCGAACGGGTTGAGGTCAACGCCGTGCACGGCGGACAGTGCTAGCCGGACTCGCTCACGCCGGTCTCGGGCGGGAGCCTGCTCGTCCCATTCGGCCAGCAGTCGGTGGAAGGCCCCCAGCACGAAGTGGCCAGATCCGCAGGTCGGATCGATCATCAGGACCTGATCGTGGCCGAACTCTTCAATCGCCGGTGTGAGCGTGTAGTCGAGGATGAACTCTTCGACGAATTCTGGGGTTTGCAGAAGCGCGTAGTTCTTCCGCGCCGCTTCGGACAGGTCCTGATAGAGGTCGCCGAGGAAGCGGGTGTCCCAGTCCTCGCTATCGAAGGTGTGGGCCAACCCGCCGGATTCGCCGCGGCGACGCCAGAAGGCGATCAGCCCTTTGGCTGCATCGTGGGAGATCGGGATCTGGTAGAGCGGATTATGTTGCTTGTCGAAAAGTAGATGCCCCGCCTGCGATCGGCCGATCTCGGCAAAGGCGGCGAGCAGCCAGCCTCGGTCGGTCTCGGCGGGATTGGCGCGGAAGAACTCGTCCTGGGCCTCTTCGGCGAGGATCATTCGGTCGTGGTCAGGTCCGGCGAGGTAAGGCTGGGTCAGCAGCCCGTTGTCCTCACAGAAGCGGACGAACACCGTGCCGAGCACCCATGCTGCGGCCGCCTGGGTGACCCGCTCGTCCCGCCAGGACTCCCAGGTGGCGGCGGTACGGCCGACCTTGAACGCGCGGTCGTACTCGCCGCGAAGCCGGCTGTAGACGTCGAGGATCGCTTCCACCTGGCTCCGCAGGTCACCTTCGAGCGACGTGACCTGCTTGACGAGGTCGTCCTTGAGTGCCTTGGAGACGATCACGAGGCCTGGGCTCCGCTTCTGTGCTGGTTGGCCACCCATGCGTCGGGCAGCACGATCCATTCGTGGGGAAGTTGGGCGGGCACGAGGGCGCCGTCCAGGCGCGGCTGGTGCTCGGGGTTGTTCATGGGACAGAGCAACCACACCGGGGCGCCGCCCTTCCGGGCCCGGCCGACGAGGTCGAAGAGCACGTCGCCCGCGTCATAGCGGGTGAAGGCTCCCGCGTCGTGTAGCAGCAGCGGCGCGTTCGCCTCGGTCTGGGCGTCGGCGAGGCGAGGTTCGACGAGCTTCCACGCCTTGCCGGCGTACTCCTTGAGCTTGAAGGCGGCCCGGCTGCCCGGCTCGGCGACGTCAGCACCGAGGATGGTCTCCCAGGTGGGCTTCTGCCCTGGGACGACCTGCTCGCGCAGCGCTTCCAAGAACAGTTCGGCCAGGTTCAGCGGGCGCGCACCGAAGCGGGTGATCAGCTCCTGGCGGGCCCGCTCGTACCGGCCGAGCTGGACGGTGATGGCCCGGAATCCGCCGGCGGTGTCCGCAGCGGAGACCGCCGCCTGCAGACGCTCCTCCGTACGGAGGGCCTCTGCGATCTCCGGGCTCTCCGCGGTGAAGCGCGATATTTTCGCCCGGGTGATGCGGCGGCCGACGTGAGTACCGGTCGTGGACTCCTCGGCTTGCGGAGCAAAGTAGTGGCCGGCACGCCAGCGCACCTCAAAGCCGGCGTCGCGCAGCAGCCCATCGAGCTTGGGGTGGCCCGGCAACGGCTCCAGTGCAGGGAACCTGGCCCGTACCTTCTCGTGGATCTGGGCCGGAGTGAGGCCGATCGCCTTGCCGTCCCGCATCCCGGCCGGCACGACGCCCGCCTGGGACAGGCGCAGTGCCCGTACGGGTGATAGATCGCGTGGGTAGATCTCCAGCCGTGCGGTCGCGGCGGCCTTCTCGGAGGCTGCCGCGGCGAGGAAGACCAGTCGACGGTCGTCGACGGTGACCGCGACACCGGGGACGCTCACCGCCTGCAGTTCACGCAGCACGGTGGCCGGGGTGGGCAACGGGTCCTGGGCGGCGAGTCGGTCGGCACCCTTGCCGAGCGCGTCGGCGTAGTCGAGCAGCGCCGGACCCGCCGGGGTGTCGGGCGCATCGTCAGCGGTGGCCTCGAGCGCCACCATGATCCGGTCGCCGTGCCTGCGGATGATGAGCCGGGGTTCACCTTCGACCGGGTCGATCTCGACGGCGGCCCGTACGGCGGCGGTGGCGATCGCGCGGCGTAGCCCCGGGTCGGTCCGGGTCGACCCCCGGCGGGCGAGGATCGCCTCGGCGAGCTCGGCGGCGCCCATGACCCGGCCGCTCTCGGCCAGCAGTGTGAGTACCTCATCCAGGACGCTGCGGATGAGGGGGGCACGGCGCCAGCGAGCCCGCTGTTTGATCAGTATTTGGGCGACACGGCCGGAGGTCACCGACGGCTGCAGCGCCGTGGCCACCTGGGGCTGCATAGGCCACCGCGAGAGCGGAGATGGCGTGCCCGAAGGGTCCGGGAGGCCGAGCAACAGCCGGGTTGCCTCTACCTCCGTGGCGTTGCGGCCGGTCTTCTGCAGGTCGGGAACGAGCAGCGCCGCGATGACGTCCAGCCCGATCCGGCTGAGAGACTCCTCTTCCGGCTCTCCGGCGGCCTTCGCGGAGCCAGCGTCGGCGGCCTCGGCCTTGGCCACCTTCTTTTCACCGGGAGCAAGTGGCGACGACTCGTGCTCCGCCAAACGGGCCCGCCACTCACGGATCCGCCGCTGCAACTCCTGGCGGGTCTTGGCGCCCAGGCCCGGCAGGTTGAACAGCGATTTGGACGGCAGGTCCAGCAGGTCGCCGACGGTGGCCGCGTCCAACCGTACGGCCGCGGACACGGCCCGCTGCGTGAGCCCGGCGGCGTGCAGAACGGTGGCGCGGGTGGCCGCCGCGGCGGCCTTGTCCCGAGTCTTCTCCGGTGCGTCGTCGTCGGCCGGCAGGCTGCCGCTGCCCGCGCTGTCGGCGGGATGCTCGGAGCCAACGGGCGGTGCGGCGTCGCTGTTCCGGAAGACCATCCGCCAGGCGGTGGTCATCTCCTTGAGCGAGTCGTAGCGTTTCTTGGCGTCCCGGTGCAGCGCCGTGTGGAAGAAGTCGACGAGTCCGTCACGGATCGCCGGGTCGAACGCCTCCACCGCCAGGGTCGGCGGCCCCTCGGTGAACTGGACCTCGGTCTTGCCGTCGCCCCACGCGGGCAACTCACCGGAGGCCATCTCATGTAGCGTGACGGCCACGGCGTACCGCTCGGCGTGCGCGTCGTACACCTGGCGGGAGGCGCTGCCGAGGAAGGGGTCGAGATAACCGGGCGTACCTGCCTCGATCTCCTTGACCGAGATGCCCGCCAGGCTGAAGTCGAAGAGAACGAGCTGGCGGGTGCGGTTCGGCCGAACCCGGATCGCGATGTTGTCGGGCTTGATGTCGCGGTGAGTGACGCCCTCGCCCTCCAGGAAGTCGACCGCGCCGAAGAGGTACTCACTGAAGACCTCAAGCTCGTCGGGGCTGAGCCGGCCGTCCTCACGGATCTTGCGGGCGACCGTGTGCTCACCGGCATGGTCGAGCACAAGGATCGTGCGGCCACCGATCCGTGCGGTCTCGTTACGGGCCAATCGGATCACACGCGAGTCGTTGTCCAGCCGCCGGAGCACCGAAGCCTCATGCTCCAGCCGCGACGCCTTCTCGTCCGACAACGCGATCTTTAGGACTTCCTTTTTGCCCGAGGTGAGCTTCTCGGCCAGAAAGGCACGCGAAGTCGATCCGGTACCGAGCCGCTTCTCGATCCGCCACTCGCCGGCGACGACCTCACCGGGCCTGGCCGTCAGCGGGTCGGGCTCTTCCGCCTCGAGGACGGTTTCGTCAGCGAGAGCCTGGTTGGACGCCTCCGTCTCGTCTACGGCGGGAGCAGTCGCGGGCTCCTCCGGTGCGGTCGCCTCCTCCTCGACGAGCTCCAGCATTTCGAGGAACTCGGCCACCGTGGTCAGGCGCTGCGCCGGAACCGGGGCGGTGGCCGCCTGGACGAGCTCGTCCATGAACTCGGTGACTGAGTCGGCCACGGCAGAGGGGCGCAGCCCATTGTCCCTGGCCAGGATCGTGTACAGCTCGTTGCGTTTCTGGGCGGGCGGCTTCCCGGTGAAGAGCAGGTACGCCAGGGCACCGAGTCCGAAGACATCCATGGCCACCGGGTCGGGGTCGGTGGCACTGATCTCGGGAGCGAGGTATCCCTGCGCCGATGTTTCGATGTGCCGCCCGACGTGGCTGGTCGAGGTTCCCCTCAGGACCGAGTCACCGGCCGTACCGCCCGCCGAGTCCGGACCGCGGGTCGCGGACTGCCAGTCGCTGATCTGCAGCAGTGGCCGCAACCAGCCGGCCTCCTCGCTGCCACCACGCACCTTGGCGGGAGTGACGAGGATGCTCCGGGCCGACAGCGCCCGATGGTGAAGGTGCCTGCCGTGGGCGTACGAGACGGCCTCGGCGAGCTGGCGGATCATGCCGAGCCGGGCGTCCAGGTCCAGCTTCTCGCCGTACTGCGCCATGTGGTGGTCCAGGCGCATCGCGCGCGAGTCATGCCTGAAGATCAGCGCGGGGCCGACCTCGTGCTCCTCCATGGCGTCGACCTGGACGATCCCGGGATGGCTGATCCCGTGCAGCGAGAGCACCTCACGCTTGGCGGCCCGGATGATGCTGGCGCGCATCGCCTGATCGGCGTTGCGCTCGACCAGATAGATCCGGATGCGCCGTTTCTCGGCTTTGAGCTGCGAGTGCCCGGCGTGGTGATCCTCCCAGGTCGGACCGACGTCGAATGGCTTGGCCTGGAGCTGCCATGAGCCGACCCGGAGGTGACGCCTACTGCGGGCGATACCGACGTCGTTGAGCAGCTGGTCGAGCTGCTTCGACAGCGTGGGGGTGAGCCGGCGCCGATCGTCCTGCGGCGGCTTGCGGAGCAGGTCCGCCCAGATCTCCGGCAGCCCGCTCTGTCCCTCGGTGCCGTAGATGCCGTGCAGATGGTGGTCGGGCAACTCCACCTGGAGCTGTGGAACCGAAAGGAAGACCGCCGCCTGAATGAACGGAACGGTCTCCTTGACCCTCCGCTTGCTCGCCGTCCTGCGCAGCAGCGACTTGAGCTGCTTGGCCTTGGAGTCGGCCAGGTGCAGCGGGTTGTCGAAGGTCCGCACACCCGAACCCGACGGTGCAGCCAGCAGCCAGTTCGAGCCGCTCGCCGTCAACCGACCATGCAGGCTCTTGATCTCGATGAGGTAGATGCCGCTAGGCGCGGCGACGAGCAGGTCCACCTCACGCACGTGGCCGGTATCGGCTGTAAAGGTGAAGTTGGACCAGACGCGGTAAGGCTCAGCGTCCGGAAGCAACTGCCGAACGTACTCAAGGGCCTCACGCTCATGCTGGAACTGGGAAGGCGTAACGGTGGTCCAGCGACCCTCTTGCATACCCTCGACAATCCCCCTTCAGCCGATAATCCCTCCGTAGGACGACCGAAGGCGCCAGTTAGCCTACTTCCGGTCATGGCCGCATATGGCCGCGCCCCAAGCTTGACAGGCTAGGCGATCGCGCACGGTGATTTGTGCATACGGATAAATGGCGAGACGACTCTCCATATCCCCTTATCACCATTTTGCTTGCACAGGTAGCGTCAGTTCAACACTTCCCCCTACAGCATGAAGTTCCGACTCGACGAATACGTGGCAGACACCCCCTCCACACGAAGGCATCGACGCTACGCGCCGCCGCCTCACCCGGAAGGAACTTCTCGCTAGCGGGTGTGGGTCTTCGAACTTCGCAGTCTTCGAAGTCCAGACCTGAGCGGCAAGATCAAGTTGTGGGATCGCTACCAGGCGTGGGCCGCACGGCTTCTGCTTCCGCCGGCCTGGGTGGCCGGTGATACTCATCCGGGCATCACCTTCCGGCTGTGGCGCAGGTCGATGACGTGGGTCAGGTCGCCAGCCGTGATGGTCATCTCGGTGTCGCCCTCGCGTACGCGGCACAGCGGATTGTCGATGTGGTGCGCCGGGGCGACGCGGCCGTCGGCGTCGAGGCCGGCGGTGAACGGGCCATTCCAATCGAGCCTGAGGACGGGCCCGTGACGGGGGCGGTAGGTCACCGAGTCCGCCGTCCACTCGGGCCGACCGAGTGCTGCGGCGAAGTCGCCGATTGATCCGTCGGTGGTGCGGCGGCCGACCGTACAGACCCAGGCGCGGCCGGGACCGGCCGAGCGGAGTTCGGCGTGGGCATCCGGTCCGGTGACCGTGATCCATATACCGCCCTCGGTGGCAAGCGCGACATACCCGTCGCTGCGGCGGGCCGCGATCCAGTCACCGGTCTGCACCCATTCGTCGGTGTGTGGCAAGGGGCACCATGTGTGGGTGTGGCCATCAGGTCGTCGGCGGGTATCCGGTAGAGCGCGAGCACGGTGTCGCGGTGCTGGCGGGCGCGGGGCAGGATGCGGTTGCCTGTCCAGGCGCCCGGCCGGGCCGAGGAGTGCACGGCCGCGTTGGCGGGTGGGTGACGAAGATCTGTGTCTCCGGGCCGAGCGTCGCACTCCAGATGTGCTCCTGCAGGCCGGGCAGCCCGGAGCGGTAGTCCTCGACGCACGACAGCATCGCGTCGGGGGTCTTGTAGATGACACAGGACGACTCGTACGGCCGGGACAGCAGGTCGCGGTGGAAGCGATACGTCCCGTGTTGCGCTGGCGGCCGAGCCATTCCTTCGGGAGGTCCCGTGCGGCGGTACGTACGGCATCGGGGACGCGGTAGCGCCGTGGCGAGCACAGTCACGGGAGCACGGCGTCGTTAAGTGCGCCGACGCACCAGACCACCCACATGATGGGCGCAGCCTCATCCAGCCGGGAAGCCCGCAGCGTCTGCAGGTAGGGTCGGCCGTGCGCGGATCCGTGCACACCCCGCCAGGAGTTCGCGTACCGACCAATCGCAGAACGTCGACAGTCCTGACCAAAAGTTGGTATTTCGGTCACCCTGATCATCGACCGTCCGTGAACGACCTTTCGCAACAAGCCAAGGTGAGCACCAGCCGGCACCCGCGGACGTGGCTGTCCATAGCCGCTAAAAGTGCGCTGCAGGGGCAACCACCACTCTGACCGGGTGATACGCACCAGCAATAGGATTGACCACCTAAGTCGCGAAACCGCTTGATCACCCAGGGATGCGCCATGCCTGTCGTCGAAGATCCAACCGATGCATTCAGCGAGTTCACCCAGAACATCGAATACGCGAAAAGGCTGGTCAACGGCGGTGAGCGGCTCGCGCAACTCCGGGTTGGAGCCTTCGACGTCGACGACCTTTACCGAGCCGCCTGGGTGCAGGCTGTAGCGGCGTTGGACCACTGGGTGACCCGCGAGGTCGTCGACCGCTCAGTCGCTCTGGCCGAAAACCCCAACGCCGAGCGGCCCGACAAGTTCAACAAGCTGACGATCCCCGTCGAGCTGTTCGAGCAGATCCACCACGACAATCAGCCGCTCAGCGGAACGTTCCGCCACCATCTCAACCAAGTGTTCGGATACATGACCTTCCAGAACCCTGACAAGATCAAGGAAGGATTCGCCCACGTCAGCAAGATCGACCTTTGGAAGAAGGTCGCCGAGATCCTCAACCAGGACCGCGCCCCCGCAGAGCGTCTGAGCGCTGACCGAGTTCGCTCCGCACTCAAGGGAATCGCTGCGCGGCGCAACCGAATTGCGCACACGGCGGATCGCGATCCTCACACTCCCGGCAAGAGAGCCCCGATCACAGCGGCAGACGCACACGCCACGATCAACTGGCTGTTGCAGACGGCGCAAGCCATCTCAATCGCACTCGGCAAGGTCCCCGTCGCCCCGACTCCTAACGCGGTTCCCGAAGGCGTCGACGCTACGGACGGCGCCGTGGCCGACTCAGCAAGCGCTCGGCCAGAGCCGACAGGTCGTAGCCCGTGGACGGAAGAGACCCTTCGCCAGCAGATCCAGAAGACCTGCACGGCGGGCGTCGCAGACCTGCTGATGGCCGTATACCGACAAGCCGAATGCCATCCAGCCTTTTCTGGCTTTTACTTCGGCGAAGGCAAGAAACCGTCGGTTACGGCCTGGTTTAACGTTGGAGAAGACGAGTCCGCCGCGGTTTGGAGTATCTACACCGACGAGCAGAAGGCGGTGCTCGCAGTCAACTTCCAGTGGATGCGCGACCGTCGCGCCCTGGCGAATCGGTTGGCCCCACTTGCGGAGACTCTGAGCAGGCTGCCGGGGCTGCACGACCTCCCTAGACAGCTGGTGACCAGCAACTATATGCGGCGACCTTCGCTGGGAAGGGCCACGCTATCCGCTCCGAACGCCAAAGAGGTGTTCCTTGGAGCGTTTAACGAACTCCTTTCCGAACGGAAGCGTAGATTCTTCTGATCGCTCCAAGCGTTTGGGGCAACAGTTATCACGGGCCCTGTTCGCGTCGGAAGGGCGCCGGGCGTACAGCCAGCGTTTCAGCGGCGCAACGTCGGGTCCATTAGTGAGCACCCATCGGCCGTCCGGGCCAGAGGGATCCTTCGGTAGCGAGCATCTCGCCCAGGCCGTTCGGCCGGCTCGTTCCAGGCACGGGCGATGAGCCAGTCGCGTGCGGTGGCACGTTCGTCAAGCGGGTGGGATAGTTCGGCCGGACATGAGTCCCTCACTTGAGTCCGGTCGCGGCGGCACCCTGCATGGTCCTCTGCTGCAGGACCAGGAAGATGATGATCACCGGCAGCGTGCTGACGACCGCCAACACCGAGGATGACGTTGACGGGACACGACCTGTTCGTCCCCAAGCTGGTCGAGCCCGAAGGGCAGTGTGTAGTGATTCGGCGACTGACTGATGAGTGCATGTGCGAATCACCCATGCGAGGCCAGAAACCTCCTCCGTCAAGAGCGGGACTATTCTCGTCGGACCGGCCGTCGGCTGTAATCTCCTTAGTCATTAGGTAGCGGCCCGACGGGCTTCCGCCGATCGGCTCTGATCGCGGACATGCCCCCACCCGCACGAGTTCTTCGTGCTGCCTGGGGGAAGTTCGTGACGGCGCTTCGCGTGTCCGCCGAGAGTCTGGTCGGCTCACCGATGGAACGACAGCTCGCGGGGATCCTCACCGATCACCTCAAGGCGACCACGGGTAGGTACCCGTCCGCGTCGGAGAAGAAGTCGTGGCCGCGGAGCGTGCCGGTGCTCGCGCGCGACCTCATCGAGGCGGGCCTCGGCGACGTCGAGATGCTCATCGAGTATCAGCTTCCGCTCACCAGCAAGCGAGCCGACGTCGTACTCGCGGGCGTCGACGCGCGCACCGGTGGCGACGCCTACGTCGTCGTCGAGCTGAAGCAGTGGAGCCAGGCCGACCTGTACGAGGACGACGAGCATCTCGTGCTGGTCGAGGGGTTCCACCGCCCCCTCGGTCATCCGCTGCTGCAGGTCCAGGGCTACTGCGAGCACATCGCCGACTTCGTCGGCTCGTTGAGCGAGCACCCGGACGCCGTCCGGGGCGTCGCCTATCTCCACAACGCGGCCGATCTCGACGTCCGCGACCTCTTCTAGCTGTCCACCACGGAGCGCACCAGGCTGTTCACCAAGACCCGCCGGGGCGCGTTCCTCGAGTACCTGCGCGCGCAGTTCGCTCCGCAGAGCGGGGCCGGCGCGGCGGACCGGTTGCTCGACAGCGCGGTGCGCCCGTCGAAGCAGCTCCTGAAGCTGGCCGCCGCGGAGATCAAGGACCGCGAGCAGTTCACGCTGCTCGCCGAGCAGCGGCTGGCGTACGACCTCGTGCAGCACGCGGTGCACAAGGCCCGTACGTCCGATGCGAAAGAGGTTGTCATCGTCACGGGCGGGCCGGGCAGCGGAAAGAGCGTCATCGCGCTCTCCCTGCTGGGTGACCTCTCCCGGCAGGGATACACCGTGCTGCACGCGACCGGGTCGCGGTCGTTCACGCAGACGATGCGCCGCCACGTGGGCAAGGGCTCGTCCCGCGTGCAGAACATGTTCAAGTACTTCAACAGCTTCATGAAGGCGGGGAAGAACGACCTCGACGTGCTCATCTGCGACGAGGCTCACCGCATCCGGGAGACGTCAGAGAACCGCTACACCAAGGCGACGCAGCGGACCGGGCGGCCGCAGGTCGACGAGCTGATCGCTGCCGCTCGGGTGCCGGTGTTCCTGCTCGACGAGCACCAGGTGGTGAAGCCCAACGAGATCGGCACGGTGGAGGCCATCAAGTCGCACGCCGCCTCGCTGGGGATCCGGGTGCACCACGTTCCGCTCGACGGCCAGTTCCGTTGCGGCGGCAGCCGCAAGTACGAGGACTGGGTGCTGCGCCTGCTCGACCTGGAGCCCGGTGGCCCGGAGACGTGGACCGGTGATGACCACTTCGAGGTCCGTCTCGCCGAGTCACCGTGGGAGATGGAGAACCTCCTGCGGAAGAAGCTCGAGGAGGGCTACTCCTCGCGGATCTCGGCCGGCTACTGCTGGCCGTGGAGCGACGCGGTGGATGGCGGTCTCGTCGACGACGTCCGGATCGGCGACTGGGCCAGGCCGTGGAACGTCAAGGGCGACCGAGCCGTCGGTGACGCGCCACCGAGCGCGCTGTGGGCGACCTTCGACGGCGGCTTCGAGCAGGTCGGCTGCGTGTACACCGCGCAGGGCTTCGAGTACGACTGGTCGGGCGTCATTCTCGGCCCCGACATCGTGGCCCGCAACGGCCGGCTGGTCACCGTACGGGAGGCCAACAAGGATCCCGATTTCAAGCGACGTTCCGTCACCGACCTGCAGTACGCCCGGCACATCCGCAATATCTACAAGGTGCTGCTGACGCGGGGCATGGTCGGCACCGTGATCTACGCGGTCGATCCGGAGACACGGGAATTCCTCGCCGACCTGCTCACTGCGAACCTCGGGGAATGATCTACCGGCCCCAGTACGGGGCATGGAGCCCACTCGTGGAAGAGCCGGAGGATCATCCGAAGCGACCCTCCGGTTTTCCTATGAGGTCCTCAGTTGGTCGGCGAGGTCGGAGCGGCCGAAATTGGTAGGTCTCACCCGGCAACGCAGGATCCGACGTTGATGGCCATCACCTGTCGGCAAGCCGCCACCTTGGCGGCTCTGGCGGCGTAGACCTCGGCCGACGTATTAGGAGCCGCAGGAATCCCACTTATTGTTCCATTGGGCTAGGTACGCACCCTCATGCTTCACCTTGGAGATGAACTTGACCGGCTCCGATAGCTTAGTGCTGTTGGCCCTCATGTTGTATTTCCACACATTCTTGAACATGAAGTCCTCGCCGTCCTGCCTCCCGTTGGAGAAGCCGGATTCATGAGTGTGGCTGTATCCCCCATGTGGCTTGCGCAGCATAACGGGCTTCTTGCCGACCGTCGTGCGCTCGACGATCTGCTCTGCGGTGGATCCGTCGTAGAAGGCCGATGCGAGGTAGCTTCCCTTCGGAGTGTCGATCACGCCCCAAGGGCCGAGGTCCGCGGCCTTCTTCGTGCGGTAGTTGTAGAAGTTGAACGAGACCTGCTTCTTCGGCGCGTAGTAGCTGATGCCAGCGAAGATTCGATCTCCGGCCCGGACTTTGAAATTCTTGATCTCCATCTCCGGCAGGCCGTTCTTCTTATCGTCACTGAGCACCTCCCACCAAGCGTAGTCGCTGTTAAGCCCTTTGCCAGCGTTATCTATACCGTTCTGCATCAAACGGCGACTGTTGATTCCGCCGATACCAGACCAGAGGTTGTACGAGGACGCATGCTTGCAGACTGCGTCGAATTTCGGCTCGTCGAAGACGTAGGAGGCTCCGGTGAACGCCGGAGCGCTCTTGACCTGCTTAGCCACGGCCCCCGACCAGATCGGGTTCGAACCGATCGGGTATTTCGGGGCCGTCGCATGGACGTTCGTCGCACACATGTCGGGGACGACCCAGGACGACACGTGGCCATACATCTGCTCCCACAGCTTACGCTGCGTCGCTGATTTCGGCCGGGGATACAGGCCGTAGCGCTGGATATCCGCGTCGGATGCGATAATCGGATTCCAGGTCTTCGGTGGCACGGTGACAGACATGCGGCCGCCGTAGACGTTGTATACACGGGTCGTGGAAGAGCTGGCCGAAGGCGTCGCAGAACGCTTTCCTGTGGTGTCCGTGTAGTACGTTCGGACGACCGGCACCTGGCGGCATTCTGAAGCGGCATCATTATTTCCGCCCGCCTTCGGTGCGGGAGTCGCGGCCGTTAGGCCGACCACCGAAAGTGCTGCCCCGCTTACCGTTCCCCACGTAGTGCGTCGCATCCGTTCCCCCTCGCATGTCCGCGTGCAATCGCCCGCCTGCCCGGCATCACACCGAAACCCCGTACCGCCAGAAGCAGGACAAAATTCGCGAGCAACACGTTAGCCCGCAAGATCGACTAAATTGATGCCTGGCCAGAAGCGGACGGATGGCCTTATCGAGCGGCCTAGCCGAAATGGCTACGCGGAGTGGTCTTTAATTCGCCGACACGACGTGGATCGGCAGCAGGGCACAGAGGTCCGTCCCGGAAGACCTGGGCGAGGTCGTGTCACCCGTTCCCTCAGCGGGAGGGCACGGCGGGCCGTAGTGGATGTCGAGCCCGGCACTGCCGGGCCGGAGCGCCTGGTACTCGACAGTCCGGCCATCCTTGCTGCGGGAGACCTCCCGGAGCACTCCTGCATCGTCGCTGAAGGGCACCGTCTCGCCGGCGCGAGCAACGGCTTTGATTCGCTGGCCGACATGGAGGGTCTCCGTCGGCTGAGCGATGTACTCGTCACTGCAATGGCTGGCAGCGATATCCCTGCCTCCGACGACGAAGACCACCTTCGGCGGCGGGCAGGTGCTGATGTAGGGCTTCTGTGCGTGGGCGCAGGCCACGAGCGGGGCCGCGGTCGCCGCGAGAAGGATCGCCGCAGCGGAGCGCCTACGCATCGCGGAGGACCGCTTCGAACATCGCCTGTCTCTTTTCACGTCGACCAGCCGGTGGGGCTGCGGCCGCCATCGCTCACTCGGACGAGGATCGCGGACGGCCCGTTAGGTCCCCTAGACCCTTCTGTCGCCATCTTGCGGCATGGCTTCCGCATTGACGAGTGCTTCGCGTAAGTTCAGCGGCCCTGCCCGGTCGCAGGCGTACCGGCCGAGGGGGTTGCGGTCGTGGGCAGACGCCGGCTCGCCCTGCTGTCCGGTAACGGCCAGCGTATGGCGGCGGATCATTAAGGGTGCCGGAGCTCGCTTGGTATCAGCCGCCCCTCGCCGACGCCGCACGGTCGACCCTGCGTTCGGAGGAGATGCAGACGGCCGTCGCGAATGCACAGATCAGTGAGAAGGAGCTGATCGAAGCGGTGGTGAGTGCGGCGCCGAAGCTGCTCTGCAGCGGAGAGGTGGACCTTGTCGGGGACATCCCGCTGTCGGAGCTTCTGTTGTCGCTCGCCGTAGCCGTCGTTCGGACGGTAAGGGCTCGTCCGAAGGGCACGGTGGCCTTCATTGCGGTCGCCGGTCTTGCGGGGGTCGCGGTCGGGGTGACCATCGGATGGTTCGGTCTGGCCATCTCCGCCTGTGCTCTGGTCCTCGGCGGCCTGATGTCGGCGATCAGCGCACTGCAGATCGGTCCTAGTGAGTGGCGTCTCGATAACGTTTCGAAACACGACTTCCAGCAGCGGGTGCTGGCACCGTTCCTGCGAGAGCAGATCAACGCCAACACGACTGAGTACGAGCGGTTCTTTCATGTCACGAGCGTGCCGAGCCTCTCGGATCTGTCCGGTCGCGAGCAGGTCGCGGCGACTGCTGCTCGCGAGCGCCTTACCAAGGTGACCGGTGCCATGTCGACCGGGAGCATCGCGCTCTCAGGGCCTCGGGGCGCGGGTAAGACCACGCTGTTGCGCGGGTTCTGTGACAGCCGCTTTGCCGTTCCCGATGCTCCGGAGCTTCGGCTGATGGTGTCGGCGCCGGTGGTCTACGACGTTCGGGACTTCGTCGTTCACCTGTACAAACAGCTCTGTCTCGCGGTCACGAAGAACAGAGTCGATCAGGGCAGGTTGTCCGGCCGAAGGTCACGGCGGGGTCGGCTCCGCGCGGCGTTCGCCGCGATATTCTTCACGGCCGGTCTGGCCATGCTCACGAGCCTGGTCGTTGAACAGGCCAGCCGTGCACAGGTCGCGCAGGGCACCTATCTCGTGCTCGGTGGCGTGCTGACGGTGCTGGGCGGGATCTCGGTGGTGCAGCCCTATCTGGTGCGGATCAGCGGTGCCAGACCCCTGGTGACACGTGCCCACCTCCTGCTCACCACTCTGCTGTCCTCGGCGGCCGTCGTCTCAGGTGTCGCGCTGCTCGTCTGGACTCTCACCGAACGACCGCGGCGTATCACGTTGCCGAGCACCCAGTCGCTTGTGGCGTTCATCGGCTCGTTGCTCATCGTCGGCGGCTTTTTCGTGCTCACTCGTCGACCACGCCTGGAATCCCAGGAACGCGCCGCCTCCTTCGAGGACGAGGCCCGGCAGAGCCTGCAGCAGCTGGAGTTCCTGCAGACATTCACCACCGGCTACTCAGGAACCCTTGCCGTACCCGGAGGAGCCCAACTCGGCAGGACGGTCGGCAAGCAACTCGCCCAGCAACGCCTCTCCCTTCCAGAGATCGTGGATCAGTACCGAGAGTTCGCGTCCAAGGCCGGCGGCTGGTGGCGCGACTTGCATGGCGGTAAGGGCAAACTGGTCATCGGGATCGATGAGGTCGATAAGATCCGCGATGCGTCGTCAGCGGAAGAGTTCATCAACGACGTCAAGGCGATCTTCGGGACGCCGAACTGCCTGTATCTCGTGTCGGTCTCCGATGAGGCCCTGATCGGGTTTCAGCAGCGATCCCCGACCCTGCGTGCGGCCATCGACACCGCCTTCGACGAGATGGTCCGGGTGGAGCGCCTCACTCTGACCGATGTTCGCGAACTGCTGCGCCGACGGGTGGCCGGCATCTCCGATCCCTTCATCGCACTCTGCCATGTGCTCTCCGGCGGCCTCCCGCGTGATGTTCTGCGTACGGCTCGCGCGCTCGTCGAGGTCCGTACCGACGAGCGAAATGAGATCAGCGACATGACCGCCGCGTTGATCGCACGCGAGGTGTCGCTCATCAAGCAGACGCTCCTGCGTGGGATCACGGGCGATGACAAAGCGTCCAACCGGCAGAGCCTGATGAAGGACCTCGTCGATGAGACGTGGCCCGCGGACTTGATGAAGGCGGCCTACGAATACGCACGAACCGACGATGACCCGACGTCGCGCTGGCTTTCAGTCGCTCTGTACTACCTGGCGACCGTCGCCGAGGCGTTCGGCCCTGGCCTGGACAAGACGATTGAGGACCTGGACGCCACCGATCTCCTGGCACGCGCGCGTGCCACCCTCGGGATCGACGCGGACATCGCCGGCGAGCTGGTGTCCCGCTTCCGCGGCGAGCGGGGTCTGCCTTTGCTCACTTGAGCCCTCACGCTCTCGGGGTTTGTCACGCCCGGATCGGGGGCGGCGCGTGCGGTTCGGTCAGGGCGCGCTGGGCGGTGTCGAAGATGAGCGAGCGGGCGAACTCCGCCGGCGCGTGGGCACCGTGGGGCAGGAACACGGCGTGGTCGCGGAAGCAGTAGCGGGCGGTCGACCATACCTGCCACGCCATGTCACGGAGTGGTGCTCCGCGGCGGAAGCCGCGCATGCGGGCGGACCCGACGACGAGGCAGACGAGGCCCGGTAGCCATACCGGCATCGTCATGAACAGGGGCGCTACGGCGGACGCCCAGCCCGGAGCGGGATCCGTCGAGCCGTGGCGTGCTGCCAAGGAGACCAGCAGGAACAGCCCCGCCAGCGGCACGCCGATCACCGTGAGGATCACACCGGTGGTGACCATGCCGCGTGGAGCCCGGGGCCGCGGGAGGTCCAGCAGCTGGGCCAGGGACGTGCTCGACGTGCTGTGCGCGCGGTAGCCCCGGACGTACGCGCTGGAGTGCGCCGTCTGGGCGGTGACGATGCCCGGGACCGGTTGGGTCTGGTCCGTCATGTGGCAGAGCGGGCAGGCGTTCGACGCCGGGCCGTAGTCCATCCGTGAACTCCCACAATGATCTGCCGAAATCAGTCAGAGGTAGACATATCAAACGGAGATCGTCGACGACGACCGCCGGCCCTCGCCAATCCGAGGGCTCAAGCGGTTGCTTCGCCAATGCCTTGGTGCGATCGGGCTGACGCGGCACCTGGTCGACGAGGAGACCTCACCATATGTCTCAGATCTTGGACAGACTGTGGCGGAGACGTCGCTCAGGGTGGTTTCATGCGCCCGTCCCCTGACAGGTGAGGAGTTCTCCCATGGCCCTGGACGCGGACGCTCGTTCCGTTGCCGCGCGGCTCGATCGGCTTCCGGTGACGCGGTGGCACTGGATGCTGATCGTCGTGGTGGGGCTGGGGACCTTCTTCGACCTGTACGAGGTGTTCCTCGGTGGGGTGCTGGGAGCCGTTCTGACCGAGCAGTGGCACCTGGGGACCAACGGTAAGTCGCTGGTGATCGCGTCCGGGTTCGCCGGGATGTTCGTCGGTGCGATCGGGCTGGGCGTGGCCGCGGACCGGTTCGGCCGGCGGCGGATGTTCCTGGTCAACCTCGGCCTGTACTCGCTGCTGTCCCTGCTCACCGCCTTCGCGCCCGACCTCGGAACGTTCCTGGTGCTGCGGTTCCTCGGTGGTCTGGCGCTCGGTGCCGAGCTGACGCTCGTCGACACGTACGTCAGCGAGTTCATGCCTCGCGGGGCCGGGGTCGCTACCTCGCCTGGGCGTACACCGTCGGCTTCTGCGGCGTGCCCGTCGCGGCGTTCCTCGGTGGAAGGTTCGTCGCCGGGCGGCATCTGCTCATCGACGGCTGGCGGTGGCTGCTGGTCGTCGGCGCGCTCGGTGCTCTGATCGTGTGGGTGCTGCGCGGCCGGCTGCCGGAGTCGCCGCGCTGGCTCGTCGCGCAGGGTCGTACGGCCGAGGCGGAGGAGATCGTCGCCCGCGTTGAGGCGACCGTGGACGGTCCGCTGCCTCCGGTGACGGCGGACACGGACGCGCCTGCCGCGCGGGTGGGGGTCGCGGAGATGTTCGCCGGTGAGTACCGCCGCCGTACGGTCATGCTGTGGATCTTTCAGGTGCTGCAGACGGTCGGCTATTACGGGTTCGGGTCGCTCGCGCCGGTGGTGCTGCACGCCAAGGGGTTCGACGTCGTGCAGTCGCTGGGGTACGCGGCGCTCAGCTTCGTCGGGTATCCGGTGGGGTCGGCGCTGTCCATTCCCATCATCGAACGCATCGAGCGTAAGACGCTGATCATCGTGTCGGCGCTGGTCATGGCCGCGTCGGGGCTCGTGTTCGGGTACGCGCGCGACACCGCGCTGATCGTGGCCGGTGGGTTCGTGCTGACCTGCGCGTCGAACGTGTTCTCCAACGCCTTCCACTCTTACCAGGCCGAGATCTTCCCGACGGGCATCCGCAGCAGCGCGATCAGCATCGCCTACTCCCTGTCGCGGGCCACGTCGGCGGTCCTGCCGTTCGTCGCACTGCACGCGCTGAAGGGTCTGGGAGCCGGGGCGGTCTTCACCGGTTCGGCGGTCGTTCTGGTGGTGCTGTGCGTGGACGTCGCGGTGCTCGGGCCGCGCAGCACCGGCCGCAGCCTGGAGAAGGCCGCGCGCCCGGCCGACGGTGAGCCGGAACGGCCCGTCGACGGTGCCTCCGCCTGACCGCGACCCGTACGACGTGCCCCCGGGTCGGCCATCGGCCCGGAGCGGCGTCAGCGGACCGGCTGTGGCTCCACGGCGGCGCGGTCGTCGAACTCCTGGCGGGCGCGGAGGATCTCCCGTGCGTGTTCCAGGGACCAGTCCGCGATCGCGCCGGTCAGCCGTCCGGCCTCGATCCCGAGCGGCGTCAGGCCGTACTCCACGCGTGGCGGAACGGTCGGGTAGACGGTGCGGCTTACCAGCCCGTCGCGTTCCAGTGCCCGGAGTGTCTGGGTCAGCATCTTCTGCGTGATGCCGTCCAGGACGCGTCGCAGTTCGTTGAACCGCATGGGTTCCTCGTGGCGCCGCAGCGCGGCCAGGACGTACAGCGCCCACTTGTTGGCCAGCACCTCGATCACCGTCCGCGAGGGGCAGTCGCGGTGGTAGGTGAAGCGAAGGCCGGTCCGGGCCGATGAAGCGGTATCCATGAGGTACCTATATATCGAACAGGTGCCTACTTCACAATAGGTACCGCCCTCCTCCACGATGAACGTGCGGCCGGAACGGCCGCTCTCAGGAGGAGAACGAACAGATGAGTACACGCATGCGCGCGATCAGCCTGCAGACCTTCGGCGGGCCGGAGGTCCTGGAGGTCATCGACACCGACCGGCCCGTTCCCGGCCCGCAGGACGTTCTGGTCCGGGTACGAGCTGCCGGCGTCAACCCGGCCGACTGGAAGAGACGTGCCGGGATCGTGCGGCGATTCGGGGAACCGCCCTTCGCTCTCGGGCTCGACCTGGCCGGGACCGTCGAGGCCGTCGGTGACCAGGTGGAACGTTTCCGGCCCGGCGATCCGGTGTACGGCGCGGTGCTGCCGCCGAGCGGCAGCTACGCCGAGTACGCCGTCGCCCCGGAGCAGGCTCTCGCGCCCGCACCGCCGAGCCTGGACCTCGTCCACGCCGCCGCCCTGCCCACCGCCGTGCTCACCGCCTGGCAGCCCCTCGTCCGCGTCGCCGGCCTCAGCGCCGGGCAGCGCGTCCTCATCCACGCCGCGGCCGGCGGCATCGGGCACCTGGCCGTACAGATCGCGAAGGCACGCGGCGCGTGCGTCATCGGCACCGCCCGCCGCGACAAGCACAACTTCCTGCGCGAGCTCGGCGCGGATGAGCTCATCGATTACACCATCACCGACTTCACGACCGTCGCCCGCGACATCGACGTGGTCCTCGATCCGATCAGCGGGGAGTACGGGCCCCGGTCGCTGCGGACTCTCACCCCGGACGGTGTCCTCCTCGACGTCCGCGGCACCGGTCCCGACCGGACCGAGACCCGCGAACTGGCCCGCGCCCGCGGGCTGCGCTACGTCGAGTTCGGCTTCACCCCGTCCGGTGACGATCTGCGTGAGGTCACCGATCTCGTTGAACATGGTGCTCTGCGTGTCCTCGTGGATCAGGTACTGCCCCTGGAGGACGCGGCGAAGGCGCACGAGCTCAGCGAGACCGGCCGTGTCAAAGGCAAGATCGTGCTGACCGTCGGAGGATGACCGCGCGACGTACGGCACCGCAACGGCCGGCGGCCTGGTCGTCAGCCGGTGATCGGATGGGCCGATTGGAAGGCGAGGCGGCTGTCGGCGTCGGCGGCGATGGCGATCAGGAGGTCGTCGAGGGCGATGAACGCCTGCCAGGTGGCCTGGCCGCTCGTCTCCGTCAGGTGATCGACGACCCTCTGTTCCAGGTCAGGGACGCGTTTGCCCTTCCAGACCTTGTCGGCGAGGCTCACCAGCAGGTCCTCGATCGCGATGCCGGGTTCGGTCCAGGCAGCATGGGTGCTGGCGAAGCGGGCCAGGTGCTCGTCGACGCCGCGGTCGAGCAGCAGACGGTGGCCGGCCGCCTCGTGGGCGGAGCCGGGGCCGGACAGCTCATCGGTGTGGATGGTCTTGCCGATGTCGTGCGTTGCCGCCCCGAACAGGACCGCCTCGCGGTCGACGGCCACCGCGCCGTAGTGGTGGTCGAGCCAGTTCAGGATCTGGTGGGCGACGTCGTGAACGGCGCGCAGGTGGGCGGCCAGTCGGGGCGGGGCGGCCGATGCGCGGAGCAGGTCCTCGACGCGTCGAGGGAGCGGGCGTAGGTCCGGACCGGGTTCGGTGAGGGCACGCTGCAGCGCGGTCGAAGCCACGCGCACACCGTAGCCGTTCGTCCGACCGCGTTTACCGGAGCCGGCTTCACGGCTGGCTGCTCACCTCCATCGTCGTGCTGGCGCGGGCCGGTGTCACGGTGAACCCGTCCACCGACGGAGAGCGCGAGCTTCTCGAGGACGTCTGCGAGCACGCCAAGGCAGGCGTATCGGCGACGCGTCGGCAGGCGATGCCCGCCGCCTCCCGACCCCGCCCTTCGTTACCCCAGCCCAAGATCGAATGACCGCCAGACCGTGGCAAGATCGTCTTATGCGGACAAATCGGCAGCTAAGCCCTGATCTGGCTCCCCTCCCCCGTTGCCACGGTCGTGTGACGACGGTCGCGTTCGTGGGCGCGTGACGATGACCGTCGAGGAGAACGAGGGGACGGGCCGGGTGCTCCGCCCGTACGTTCTGGCCCCGGGCGAGGGAGCGATGGCGGCGGCGCCCGATGGCTCCGTCATGCGGTTGAAGGCCACCGGGGAGTCGACCGGTGGCGGTCTCGGGATGGTCGAGGGCATGGACCCGCCCGGGTTCGCGACGCCGTTGCACCAGCACGGCTTCGCCGAACTCTGGTACATCCTCGAAGGCCGCTATGACTTCTACGTCGCCGGCGAGTGGCTGTCGGCCGAGGCCGGAGGGGTGGCGTTCGTGCCCGGTGGGCTGGTGCACGGCCTGCGCGCCGGGCCGGAGGGCGGACGCAAGCTGACCATGATGATTCCCGGTGGGCCTGAAAGCTTCTTCCGCGACGTACACGCCCTCATCGAGGCGGACGCGATGACGCCGGAGAAGGTCCGGGCGCTCGGCGCCGAGTACGGCATCGAACTGATCGGCCCCCTTCCCGAGAAGTGACCTCGCCGTGACGCGAACGGACTGCGTATGGGCGAGCGGGCTCTGGAGCGTGAACTCGGTCGCGGGGATGTGGTGATTGGGGGTGAAACATTCGCCGATGTGAAGGGCTCCCGATGGCCGCTGATCCCTCTGTGCGGTGCCGGCGATGACCGCGTCGTCCGGTTCCGATTCCCCGCATCGATCGGATGCCGAGCTGATCGCCGAGTCCCGTGAAGAGCCTGAGGTGTTCGCGGGGTTGTTCGATCGTCACTGGCCGGTCCTCTACCACTACGTCATGCGCCGGCTCGGTCCGGACGTCGCCGAGGACCTCGTCGGTGACACGTTCCTGACCGCGTTCGAGCGACGACACCACTTCGATCCGCGTTATGCCGATGCGCGGCCCTGGCTGTTCGGGATCGCCACCAGGTTGATCTCCCGCCACCGCAGGACCGAAGGCGCTCGCTACCGGGCGCTGGAACGCAGCCCCCAAGATGTGGCCGCCGAAGAACCGGCGGATCGGGTGACGGCGGCGATGTCCGCCGTGGCGGTCCGTCCGGCACTCGCCGGAGCGCTCGCCGGCCTGTCGGCGCGTGACCGCGATGTTCTGCTCCTCATCGCCTGGGCGGAACTGTCCTATGACGAGGCCGCCGCCGCGCTGGCCATCCCCGTCGGAACCGTCCGTTCGCGGCTCCATCGAGCCCGGCGGAAGGTACGCGCCGCCCTCGGCGACACCAACCCTCTGCTCGTTGAGGAGACCGTCTCATGAACGACATGGAGCTGCTTGCCGCGCTGGGCGAGCACCTGGACCAGGAGGCCCCTGCCGCACTTCCGCGGCAGCGGCAGCGGCTGATCACGGCGAGCCGTCGCCGGCGGCGTTCGGCCGTCAGGGTCCCTCGCCTTCGGCCGGCCCTGATCGTGGGGGTCGTGGCCGTGGCATCCGTGGCCGGGGTGACGGTCGGGACAGGCTCCGGCCGGCCGGATCCCGCGCCCTCCACGATCCGTTTGGACAGCGCGTCCGTGACGCTGGACAAGGCGGCGCGGGCGATGGCGGCACAGCCGTACGTGACTCCTCGGCCGCACCAGTGGATCTACACGAAGGTGGCCGAATACGGCGCCAACACCGCCGGCGGAAAGCGTCCTGCGTTCAGCGAGACCTGGGTGCGGTTCGACGGCCGGCAGGAGGCCGTGATCGAGGGCGGCAAGCTCACCGTCGATCAAAAGGCGGGAGGCGGCGATACCGGCACGCCCGAAGGGGCCTCTGCCCTGCTGCGATCGCTGCCCACCGATCCGCAGGCCCTGCTCGCCGCGCTGTCGGCGAAGGTCGGCACCCAGCCGCGCGGGGACGCGGCCCTGGGCCGGGACGGTCTGCTGTTCGCCAACATCGTCCAGCTGCTCCGGAACGCTCGGATCGGCGCTCCGCCCAAGACGCAGGCCGCCCTGTACCGGGCGATCGCGACGCTCCACGGCGTGCGCGTCGAGAAGAACATGACGGACGGCCTCGGCAGGCACGTCATCGGCGTAACGCAAGGAAGCACCAACAGCTACGTGCTCCTCGATCCCGACACCTATCAGGTCCTCGGGATCCAGAGCGTGTGGAGCGGGCACCCGACCCCGACCGAGGTCCGCCTGGCCAAGATCAAGAAGTTCGACCTCGACCTGCCCAGGGGCGCCATCACGTACGGCCTGGTGACGGTCACGACCGCCACCGTCGACCGCGCCGGTCAGCGCTGACCGCCTTGAGGAGATGACCCGTGTTCCACACGACACTCAGGGCCATCGCATCGGGTGCCCTCGCGGTCGCGGCCGTGACCGCAGGGACGACCACACCCGCGATGTCCGCCGGTCTCACCACACCGGCGGCCGGCTCCCCTTGGCGGCACTATGAAGTGCCGGTCCAGGGCAGGAAGGCGAATCTGACGAGCGTCGTCGCGCCCGGCCGGAACGACGCCTGGGCGGCCGGATTCATGACCAATTTCAGCACCCCCGGCCTCGCGTCTCCCGACGCGGCCCGGGCCAAGCCCGAGGACGACGACGTGGCGGAACATGGGCCGTCGGCGCTACCGGAAACGAAGCCCCCATCCCCGTGATCGCGCGCCGAGGCTAGGCACCGATGACCTTCTGTCCGTGATGGCAGTGAGGCCCCCACCATCACGGACAGAAGGTCATCTCCTCGACCGCCCGGTCGTTCGCGTGAACCGTCGTCGTTACGGCCTCTTCGGTGGACGCTGCCCGGGGTTGTCGACGACTCCGGCCGCGAGGAGTGTCGACAGGCTTTCGGCGGCGCCCTTCTTGATCACCGTGCCGTCGGGGAACCTGTGGTCCGTGACGGCCTTTTCCCGTTCACCGCGGTAGGCGTACGTGGACGGGTCCAGGAGGATCTCGGTGACCGTCCTGCCCCCGATGGGACTCTGGACGACGGCGAGCGCGGGTCGTCCCTGGTCGTCCGCTGCCGCCTTGTTCACCGTCACGCCGGGGATCTTCGCCAGGGCACGGTAGGTGGCGGCCTCCAAGCCCGGTGGCAGTACGCCGACGCTGAGCACGGACATCAGAGCCGCCCATGCCCTGTCGTCGGCGCTGCTGGACTCACCCGGCGTCCGGGTCCCGCGCGCCCACGCCAGCAACGCGTCCGGGTCGCGGGGCAGCGCGGTCAGCGAGGCATAGTCGTTGGGGAAGGGGCCACTGCCCATCGGAGAGATCACTAGCTTGCCGTGATCGAACCTCGCCCACAGCTTCCCATCGGCCCGCGTCCAGTACTGGTCCACCTTGGCCTTCAGCGGCGACCCGGCAATCCGTACGGCGCCTTGGTCCGGCCCGACGATCGAGGCGGACCGGACCTCGGTGTAGGTCCACTGGGTGGGCCGGGGAGGGGTGACCGCCCGGTGCTCCGCGGCGCCCGCAGCGCGGTTCAGCGCCACTTGGGCGTTGGCCACCGAGCCCCCGGGCAGACCGGGCAGGACCGGGCGAGGGTTGCCGTTCTTGTCCGCTCCGCCCAGGCTCTGGGTCACGGTGAGCCCTGCTGCGATCGCCACCGCCAGGCCTCCGACCGCGACGAGCCGTACGCCGGACCGCCGCGACGAGAGGCGGCGTCGCGTCGCCGGAGCGTCGACGCCGGACGTGGTCACTCGTGCGAAGGCCGCGCGGCCGACGGTGTCCTGCCCGGCGCCGGCGAGGGTGCCGGGCGGGACCGGATTGGCCGGTGCGAGCAGCCGGCGGACGTCCTGGATGTCTTCGTTCATGACTGGTGGCTCCCCTGCAGTGATGCGATGGGCGGGCAATACTCCTCGGCGTCGAGTTCGGCGAGTACGGCCGACAGCCGCCGCCGGGCGCGGTGCAACCGGACCGAGAACGTCTTCACGGAGCATCCGGCGACGACCGCCGCGTCCTTGGTGTCGAGTTCCTCCCAGCCGACGAGTTGGAGGGCCTCACGGTCGCGGGCGGACAGCCGCCGCAGTGCCGCGCCGATGCGCCCGCCCTCGGCGAGCCCCACGGCGACGTCGGCGACCGGCGCGTGGCGGTCGCGGTCGTCGCGCAGTCGCCCCCACAGCAGGCCGCGCCGTCGATGGCCGCGCGCCTCGTTCGCCAGTACGTTCCGTGCCACGTTGAGCAACCACGGGAACGTGCGGTCCGCCGGGATGTCGTTCCGGCGCCGCCAGGCGATCAGGAACGTCTCCGCCGCGACGTCACGCGCCGTCTCGTGGTCGACTCGCCGGGCCGCGTAGCTCAGCACATCGTCGTAGTGCGCGTCCCACAGCTCGGCGAAGCCATCATCCGCATCCGGCACGCCGACTCCCTTCTCTCGTGCCATCCTTCGCCCCGAGATGTCCGGCACACCGCTTTTCTCTACACCTCCACGCGAATCCGCTCGCGGACCCGACGCGGATGCGTCGGTCGGCCCGGCCGGTCTCCAAGGACGGTCTGCCGGATTAAGGTGCTGAGTGGATGCGTGGGCCCATCGATGGGGGAGGGTGCTCGTGACGTACGCCTTGGACGCCGTCCTGGTCCATGTCATCGGCGCGGTGAACGTAGTGGTCTTCCGGATGTCCCGCGGGCGCGTGCTGGTGCACAGGTTCGACGGGCCACCGCACGTGCGGCTCACCGAGATCGGTCAGGTCCCCGAGCTCGATCCGCTCTGGGTCGATTACCTCCGGGACGGCGACGACTACGTCCTTTTCGTGGCGGCCCGCCAGTCCGATGAGCGGTGGGTACGGGACCTACGCGCCGCCACGAGCGCCACGGTGGAGATCGAGGAGGGCACGGCGCGTTCGGCCGTCTCGGTGGTCGGTGACGGCGAGGAGGTACGCCGGCTCCGCGAGGAGGCCGGCGACGGCGTCGTGACCCGGGAGATCGACGCCGATGTCTTCCCGGTGGTCGACGAAGCGGAGCGGTCAGCGGTCGCGGCTCGGCTCCTCAAGGGCGCCTCACTCGACGAGAGGTACGAGGTGAGGAAGCGGCGAATGGTTGCCGTGGCCCGTCTGAAGGCTCGCTGACCTCCGCTGTTCAGCGTCGCGGTCTCGTCACGACCGTTGGCATGAAGAAGGTGCACCTGATCTGCGCGGATCCGATTGCGTAGATCGTTTCCACAACAGAGTCAGGTGCACGAAACGGCTGCCTTCAGCGGGTGCCGCAGAAGGCGGTGTCGAGCGTCTTCTGGATCGCGTCCAGGATCTGTGGGGTGTGGGGGTCGGAGAGGTCGCGCAGGGTCACGGACAGGCTGATGCCGCGACGGCCGTCGGCGGTGTGCCAGCTCTGACTGCCGTAGCCGACGATGCCGCCGTCGTAGCCCCAGACCGTGACGCCGCAAGGGAGTCGCATACTGTCCACGCCCAGCCCGTCCGCCTCCTTGGCCGGGCCGCTGTCAGGAATCGGGACCGTCTTCGTCATCTCGGCGAGCCACGTCGCGGGCAGCAGCCGGCCGCCGAGCAGCGCGGTGTAGAACCGGTCGAGGTCGCCGGTGGTGGTGATCATCGCGCCCGCGGGTCCCGCGATCGAGGGGTTCGTCCGGGTGATGTCCACGGACCGGCCGTCGATCTCCATGAATCCGTGCGCGTGCGGGCCGGGAATGTCGGGGTCGCCGTAGGGAACGGTCGTGTTGTGCAGCCCCAACGGCCGCAGGATCCGGCTGGTGATCTCGTCTTGCCAGGACCGGCCGGTGACCTTCTCGATGATGAGACCGGCCAGCACGTAGTTCGTGTTCGAGTAGTGCCAGCCCTTGCCGGGCGGGAAGTACGGCGGAAGCGCGACGCCACTGCGGGCGAGCTGTTCGGCCGGGAACGTGTGGAACCGCACCTTCTCCAGGAACTCCCGGCCGGCTATCGGATAGGTCTTGGTGTCATCGAGGTAATCGGCGATCCCGGAGGTGTGGTTCAGGAGCTGCCGCAGCGTGACGTGCTGCCCGCCGGGCACCAGGCCGGGCAGGTACCGCTCGACCGGGTCGTCCAGGCCCACCCTTCCCTGCGCGGCGAGTTGGAGGAGGACCGTCGCGGTGAACGACTTGGTGATGCTCCCCATCCGGAAACGCCCCTGCCCGGGCACCGGTTGCGTGCCACCCAGCCGAGCGTGCCCGCTGACACCCCGCCACCGGCCGTCGGTGCCGATCACTTCAGCCTGCGCCCCCACCGCCCCCGCGGCCGTCACCGCGTCCAGCGACCGCTGCAGCTGCCCTCCGTCGGCCGACGAGGCCGACGCCCGGCCGCCTGCGGCACGGGCCGAAGTGATCGGCACCGTCAGCGCGGCCAGGCAGGCCGCCCACACGGTCACGGTCCGCCACCGGCCCTTCGCACGTGCGTCCATCGGTTACCTCCTGTGAGTACGTCGAATGGCAAGGCATCACTCAACGCCCACACGACCTGCGGCGGCGTCCCCATGCCGGGGGAACCTGGGTCTCCCCCCGAAGGGTGACGACATCGCCTTAACGGATACCGCAGCGGGAGCCGAAGACCCGGGCCGGGACCGGCCTCAACCTCCGCGCCACGCGACCACCGCTTTTTCGGCCAACACCACGACCACGCGACAAATCGGCGCCAACTTCATTTTTTATTACTTTCACGCCACCCGCAGAATTCATTTCCCCTTCGTACCGGTGATGTGACCTCCAGGTCCTGCGGCCAGAATTTAGCCTGGCCACGCGAGACCGGTTCCGCATCGCAGCATTACAGACGACGAAAGGGGACGAATAGTGCTCGCCAGGACGTCGATGGGGCCAGTCGCGATCGCGCTCACCTGCAACCTCCTCGGGACGGCGTACGCGGCCGCGACACCGACTCCTCACCCGGACGAGCCGACCCCACCGCAGAACGCCGAGCAGGGATTCACCGGAACCGGCACCGGCTCGGCGAACGCGATGGAGGTGGAGGGCTGCTGGTTCAGCGCCCATAAGCCTTTCGTGCTGCACACCAGAGACCGGTACATCCACGGAAAATCCGAGATAACCAGGTGCACCACTCCGGCTCCCGTCTACTGCCATCTCCAGTCGCGTCTGCAGATGTGGGTTCCCTATACCGGCCAGTGGGTGCAGAAGGGCGAATGGGCGGACGCCGGCTGGAAGCCATGCCGACCCGGGATCGCGCTGACCCCGTCCTACAAATGCCCCAGTCCCTCGACGGGGCACGAATTCATCACCGACAGCTGGCTGACGATCGTCACCCATCGGGCCGGGTCGGCGTCGAATTACGTGAACAGCCCTCGCGAAAAATTCGTCTGCAGCTGACGGCGCGCATGGCGGCCACGAAGCCGTCCGGTCCGTCGCGCGGCCGGGCATCGCCGGGCGGCCATTCGCGCCCGGCGATGCCTGGAGGCTGCGAGGAGCCTCCTACACGCCGCAACCGCATCGGTCGACGGCCACGTCGTCGATGACCGGGCCGAAGGCGCTGTTCGTCGTGCTCGAGAACTGGACAGTGCTGGAAACCCCGGTCGCCCGGAACCTGACCGCCCGTGTCACGTATCCCATGTTGGCGGGGGTGTGACCGGTGGTATCGAAGGAGAAGTTCTGCGCGAGACCGCCGTTGATGAAGACCTGCCCGGTCTTCACCGCCGGCGCCCCCGCGAATTCCCGGCCAGCGCGTAGATCACTTCGTACATCACGCCCGGACGGGTCGCGAAGGTCTGGGCCACCCCACCAGCGGAACGACCACTCAGGTCGAGTGACTGGCGCCCGTCCGAGGCCTGCCAGAAGCCGGCGCCGATCAGATCGACGCTGCCACTGGTCACCCTCCACGGTCCGATGAGCTGTCCCGCGTCGAAGGTTCGGAAGGTTCCCGGCGTGACGACCGGGTTCTCGAAGCTGCCGTCCGCCAGCCCGGACGTCGCGTTGGCCGGAGTGGCCGCGAAGGCGGCCGATCCGGCCAGCGCGCCGGCCAGGCCGGCGCCCGCGCAGAGCCGCCGCCACGAGCGCGCGTGGTCGGTCCGGCCGCCGCGAAGCCGCGGCCCGTCGGAGGCGAACCGGTCGGCCGGGGTTGCGTCGATAGCCATGATTCTCCTTTGTTCGCGCGATCCATCTGCACCGAATGAGCAATAAGCACCCATTCACCGACTCGCATCACGAAACCGGACGTCAACCGTTCGTAATGAGCGAGCGACCTCAAAGGAATCATCGAATAGACGCTGCGTCCAGAAAGGACACGCACGTTTATCGCCACCGCATCGACCGGTCAAACATGAACGGAAATTGTAGTATTTACGTTTCTCCACCAGATTTTCTGTTGGTCACGGCCTCGCCGTCACGCGCCACCCGCGGCGGCGGCGTTCATCAGGTCGAGGGCGCTCTGTTGCCGGGCAGCGTCCGTCGAGTCCAGCGGGCCCGCCCAGTGGTAGCCGTACTGGTCGAGGGCGTTCCGGTCGTGGGCGTACGCCGAGTCGGCCTGCCGGTTCAGGTACGCGGTGTAGGGGTGGTCGCCGAGGGCCTTGTTGAGCACGGCAAGCCCGCGCGCGTACACGCCCTTGAACGACGGGCCGTCGCCGCCGCCGTTCGACTGGGGCTCGCCCGGGTCGGCGAGGATCCCGTTCGGGTTGAGGGCCAGGTTGGTCGTGGAAGCGTCGGCGAGCCGCCGCGCGTCGGTCAGCAGGCCGGAGTCGCCGGTGGCGCGGTACAGCTCGGCCAGGCCGTTCAGGATGACGCCCTGGTTGTAGGAGTAGACGGGCTGCCCGTTGTTCTTGCAGGTCGACAGGGTGAGACCGTCGTTGATCAGGTTCGCGGAGTTGATCATCCCGGAGGCCTTGAACCAGGACCACTCCTGCTTCGCCCGGTTCAGGTATGTGGTGTCGCCGGGGATGCGGTTGTGCAGGGCGGCGGTCAGCTGGAGGTACAACTCGTTGGCGATGGCGTTCTTGTAGTCCTTCTGGGTGCGCCACCAGACGCCGCCCCCGCACGTGCCGTCGGTGTAGGAGGTCATCCAGTCCGCGTCTGCGCGGGCGGTGTCCAGGTAGCGGGTGTCGCCGGTCAGGTCGTAGGCGTCCACCCAGGTCAGACCCCACCAGCCGGTGTCGTCGAGGTAGTCGTTGCGGAAGTTCCCGCCCTGCGCGGAGCGGTTGGCGTCGTACGTGGCGGCGATCGCGTACTGGTAGCTGCCCATTCCGGCGACCCGGACGTTGTCGATGATCGCGGTCAGCGCGTTCGCGGAGTTCCACCAGTTGGTGGTGGTCCACAGCCCGGTGCCGTTGTCGTAGTACATCATCAGCGCGGTGGCCGCGGCGGTCGAGCGGCTTCCGGCGTTCCAGGTCGTACGCGCCCACGGGGTGCAGGCGATCTCGGCGCGGTCGCCGGCCTTGCCGCAGGCGCGTACGGCGCCGACACCCCGGTTGTTCCAGTCGTCGACGTTGTACATGAGCGTGCGCCAGCCGCGCTGGCCGCTGGGGACGGTGGTGTCGCCGAGTTTGCTGCCCTGGCTCCAGCTCCGGCCGCCGTCGAACGAGCGGTCCAGCCACACCTCGTCGGCAGGGTTGCCGTTGTCGATGCTGCCCCAGGCCATGTCGTCGGCGTCGTCGAGGTGCAGGACGATCTGCCGCGAGTAGATGGTGGCCTGGACGGGAGCGCGGTCGCCGGCGGACAGGGCGGGGTCGCGACCGTCGCAGTACTTGTCGCAGATGGACGCGGCGGCAGCGCTCGTACCGGCCAGTGCGGGGATGGCGGCGGCGACGAGTGAGGCGGTCGCCAGCAGGCGGATGAAGCGGCGGATCGATGGGCGGGCGGGGCTCCGTGGGCCTGGAGCGGGGCGGGGGATCGACATGATCGACTATTGATCCGCACCCGAGGTCACGTCAATGGTCAATCCAACCGCCCTGGCGACTCTATGGATCGTCCCGGGAGCAGGGGCAGTGTCCGGTCGGCTTTTGCCAGACCGAATCACCGACCGGCCAAGGCGCGCACGTACCGTGAAGCTATTTGACCGCGCCCCAGCCCCTCTTTTTCCTACGACGGAACATATTTGCCGATCCATGGCGATTTGTCCTGCAGATCAGCACCACCCCAACCAGGAATGCGGCGGGATTCGATGGTTTTGGGGTAACGCGGTAGGGTATCGGCCCTGGTAACTCGATATATGCGACTACGCCGAGGCGACTCACACATTTCCTCCGGTTGACCGACAGTTTCCCTTCCGCTAGCCGACAAGAGGACATCGTGGGAATGATCGCTCTCTCAATACCGCGGAGAATTCAGCGCCGTCCCGTGCTCGCGCTCGCGGTGGCCGGTTTCACCATCGGTGCCCAAGGCGCCGTGACGGCCACCGCCTCCCCACCCGAGAGCAGCGTCGTCGAGAGAGCCTCGCAAGGCAACGTAGTGATCGATTGGAACCGGACACTGCTCACCATCGTGCGGTCTCCGCAGACGAAGCAGTCTCACGTCCACCCGACCCGCAACTTCGCGATCATGAGCGCGGCCGTCTATGACGCGGTCAACGCGATCAGCCGGGCTCACCCCGTCTACGGCATCGCCCTCACCGCTCCGCGGGATGCCTCACGCCCCGCCGCGGCGGCGGAGGCCGCGCACGACACCCTCGTCGCCTTGTACCCGGAACGGAAGGCCGAGCTCGACCGGCAGTTGACCGCCGATCTCGCCGCCATTCCCGCCGGCCACGCGAAGCAGGAGGGCATCCGGGTCGGTTCCCAAGCAGCCCACGGCATCCTCGCCCTACGCGCGCACGACGGCGCCGACGCCGTACCACCTCCCTACACCACCACCGGCAGACCCGGCGACTACCGGCCGACGCCGCCGGGTTTCAAGCCACCGGAGTTCACCGGCTGGGGCAAGGTGACCCCGTTCCTGCTCACCACCGGCCACCAGTTCCGCCCGGCCGCACCCCCGGCGTTGAGCAGCTCCGACTATGCGGCCGCCGTCAATGAGGTCGGGAGCGTCGGCGCCGCCCACAGCACGACGCGTACGGCGGAACAGACCACGCTCGCGAAGCTCTGGACCGCTCCGATCCAGAATTACTGGTACGACATCGCCCAGCAGGTCGCCCTCGCGCGCCAGAGTGACCTGGACCAGTCGGCGGACATGTTCGCGCTGCTGAACCTCACCATCGCCGACGCCACCATCGGCGTCTACGACGCCAAGTACACCTACCGGTTCTGGCGGCCGATCACCGCCATCCGCCTTGCCGAAGGCAACCCGCGGATCAAACGGGACCCCACCTGGACCCCGCTCGTCCCGACCCCGCCCGACCCGTCCTACCCGGGCATGCACAGCGCGATCAGCACGGCGGCGGCGACGGTGCTGACCGCCTTCTACGGCGACCGCAATGCCTTCACCCTCACGTCACCCGCCGCGCCGGGCGGCGCACCGCCCTACGCCAATCGCTACACCGGCTTCAGCGCGACCGCGACCGAAGCCGGGCTCAGCCGCATCTGGGGCGGCGTGCACACCCGGCTGGACCACCAGGCCGGCAACGGACTCGGCGCGGCCATCGGCCGGTACACCCTGGGCCGGCTCAACATCACCACGGTCACGCCGGCTCCCCCGCCCGGGAAGACCCCGCACACCGGCCCCGCCAAACGCCTCGGCGTCGCGGTCCACGACGCCGAACTCGGCGAGATCGTCGCCCCTGGCCGAGGACGGGTAGGGAGCAGATGACCGAGAGCAGCATGAGGAAGCGGGCCGGACCGCGACTGGCGGCGGCGGCCGGGCTCGCGCTCGTCGTGGCGGCGGCGCTGTTCGCGTTCGGCCGGACGCACACGCCGAATTACGACAGCAGTCTGTTCGGGCGCCGCGGCGGCGACGCGAACCTTCTCAAGGCCGAGCTCGGCACGGCACTGCAATGTCTGGCGTTCTTCCAGCTGATATTGGCGCTGTGGATGTACCGGCGGCTGCCCGGGGCCGGAGCCGCCCCACGCCGGGTACCGCTCGCTCACCGCATCGGCGGAGCCGTTCTGTTCGTGCTCTCCCTGCCCATCGCCTACCACTGCATCACCGCGTACGGGGTGCAGACGTACAGCGCCCGGGTCGCCCTGCACGCCATCGCCGGATGTTTCTTCTACGGCGCGTTCGCCGCCAAGGTGCTCATCGTCCGCAGCCGGTACCTGACCGCCTGGGCGCTGCCGCTCGCCGGCGGCACCCTCTTCTCCCTCGTCGCGATCCTGTGGTTCTCAGGGCCGCTCTGGCAGCTGACCCAGCCGTAGTTCGTCGGCGCATGGGTGCGCCGGATCAGGTGCCCGGGTCGATGGTCACCGTGGCGGACTTGGCCTGGGGGCCGGAGGTGACCGTGACCGTCACCGTGCCGGGGCGTACGGCGGTCAGGGTGCCGGTGGCCGGGTCGAGGATCGCCAGGACGTCGCGGCGGTGGCGGGCGGCCTTGGCCTCCTCCGGTGACGAGGTCACCACCAGGCCCGGGCCGCCACTCCACGTCACGCTGGCCGGGTAGCGAAGCGGGAACCGCAGCCCGAAGCCGCTCGTCACGCCGGTCGCGGCGACCTGCCCGGACCCGCCGGCGGGGACACGCTCGGGCGCCGACAGCTCGATGCCGTCGATGAGCGGGCGGCTCTCGGCCTCCAGCCAGTCGCGCGTTCCCGGATCCGGCAGACCGGCCCGTACGCGCCCCGGGCGGGGGTCGACGCCGACGCGCATCCAGCCGAAGAAGCCGCCCTGGTCCGGTGAGCTGTACGGGGTCTTGCCGACGGCCGGGGTGTTCACCTCGAGCACGCCGTCCGCGCGGGTGACGGCTGCGGTGTGGGCGTGGCCGTTGAACAGCGCGACCGGCTTGCCGGACTCCTCCCGGAACGTCGCCAGCCAGCGTTCGACGAGACCCGCCTCGAGCTGGTCGGTGAGCTGGGAGTCACCGGCGCCGGACGGGTCGTGCGGCGGGTGGTGGAAGAGCACGGCGACGCCCGTGACGGAACGGTCCGTGGCGGCCTTGTTCAGCTCGTCCTGGAGCGCGGGGATCTGGTCCCAGTCCGACGTGCGCAGGCTGCCCGTGTGGGAGTCGAGCAGGATGAACCGCGTGCCCTTGTGGTCGAACACCTGCCGCGTCTTGCGGCCGGTCGCGCTGACGAAGTTGTCCAGCCCGCCCGAGCCCAGGCCCGCCTCGTGGTTGCCCGGCACCCAGTACACCGGCAGCGTCGCCGGGACGTGGTCCTTCAGCAGCTGGTCGGCGAACGCGAAGTCCGCCGGGCTGTCGCTGTCGACGAAGTCGCCGTTGACGAGGATGAAGTCGGGCTTGGCGGCGACGGCCTGGTCGAGGGCGGCGGCCGCCTGCTTGGCGGGGAAGGAGCCGGCGCCCGCGGCGGCGCTGACGTGCAGGTCGGACATGATGGCGTACGTCCAGCGGCCGGCGCCGACGCCGCGCTGCTGCAGGACGTACGGGTCGGGCGTGGGCGCCTCGCGGTCGTCGGGCTGCTGGCCGACCTGGGCGGCGAGGGCGTCGAACTCCAGCTCCCCGGCGTCCTTCTTGTCCTGCGCGGTCTCGACGACGTAGATGTTCAGCAGCGTGATCGGCGTGGCGAACCCTGCGGGCAGGGTGCCGCTGACGCGCCGCCAGCCGGTCCAGTCGACGCTGAGCGCGAAGGTGAACGGCACGTTGGTGGTGCCCTGGGAGCGGAGGGTCGCGCGCAGCCAGTGCTCCTTGCCGTCGCCCTTCACCCACAGGGCGAGGCCGCTCGCGCCGCTCGGCAGGGTGAGCGGGGTCGGCTGGACGACGGCGTAGCCCGCGGAGGTGCTGGGCTGGCCGGTGAAGTCGTACGTGAGGCGCAGCGCGTGGTTGCCGGCGGGTGCGCCGGGACGGTCGGCGGCCTCCACGGTGTCGACCTTGGCGGTGCCGCGGGCGGCCGACGCGCTCCACTTCTCGTCCGGCTCGAACTCCGCCATGGACTTGTCGACGAGGCCGACCGACACGGGGAGCTTCGCGGTGACGCCGCGGACGGTCGCGGTCAGGACGGTGCCGCTGCCGGTCGCGCCGGGCTTGCCGGTGACCTTCAGGTCGCCGTCGGGTTCGGCGGTGACGTCGATGGCGTTGTGGTCATAGCCGAGGGTGACGTCGCGTGGGGCGACGGGCGCGCCGAAGCCGTCGGCGTCGTTCCCGGTGAGCCCGATGTCCATCGGCGTGCCGGGGGTCAGGGTGGCGGCGCGCCGGGTGAAGGCGAGCCGGTGCAGCGGGCCGAGGACGCGCAGGTCGTGGTCGCCGCGCGCGGACCCGGCGCGGGCGCGCAGCCAGGCGCCCGGGGCGAGGGCGTGGAAGACGCCGCCGCTCACCCGGCCGAGCCGCCCGGCCTCCCAGGTGACGTGGCGCCCGCCGACCGGCACCGCCGCGTACGTCTCGTCGTACCCGGCGGCCGTGACGTCGCGGGTCAGGCCGGGGAAGACGCGGTCGGCGCGCGGCCGTACGTCCAGCCCCTGCAGCGTGCCGGAGCCCTTGCGGCTGAACAGGCCGACGCCGTTCGGCACGGGCCGCTCGCTCCCGTCGGAGGGAGTGTTGACGACGCTGACGCCCGCGTCTCCGGGGCGGCGGGCGACGGCCTCGGTGGAGCCGCCGCCGTCGAGCATGTACGCGTCGCCGGCGCCGAGGCGGGCCATCAGCCGGGCCGTGTCGTCGAAGCTCAGCCCGGTGGAGGAGCTCGACGACCCGTCGACGGCGACGAGGAGGAGCCGGCGTCCGCCGTCGCTCCAGCCGACGGCGGTGCGGGGCTTGAGCGCGTCGTTGCCGGTGCTCGGCGGGAAGTCGATCGCCTTGCCGTCGCGGACGAGCACGGCGCCGCTGCCCAGCGCCATCTTCAGCTTCGTGTTCGGGGCGAACGAGATCGCCGCCGCGTCGCCCGGCTTGGCGGCGGCGAGCTGCCCGGCGGCAGCGCCGCGGCCGAGGAGCACGAGGCCGTCGTCGGGGACCGGGGTCGTGGTGAGGTGGTCGTTGACCGCGGTCACCTTGCCGCCCGCGACGATGAGCTCGGTGTACGGGCCGGGGTCGCGGATGAGGGTGCGCAGGCCCGGCCCCCACTGCGGGGTGAAGGCGTCGATGCCGTCGGCGGGCGCGCTCGCCGAGTTGAGCGCGGCGAGGGGCCGTTCGACGCCGGCGACGGTGGCCGTGCCCTGGATGGCCAGGTCGGCGAGGCGGGCGAGGCCGTCGGTGCCGATGGTCGCGACGGTCGACGGCTGGTTCGTGCCCTTGCGGAGGGTGCCGCCCTGGATCTCGGGGCCGATGGCGGCGTTGGTCTCGGTGATGTCGAAGTAGTCGCCGTTGACGGCGGCGACCGCGCGCTGCTCGTCGGCGGCCTGCGCGAGCGGCCGGGCCTCGCTGACCTTGCGGCCGACCAGGTCGACGCCGACCGAGTGGTTCCGCAGGTCGGCGCTGAGCACGTGCGCGCGCGTCCAGCCGGTACGGCCGAAGGTGTCGAAGGTGGTGCGGACGATCCCCGGGGCCACCGGCTGGTCGACCCGGTCGGCCTCGATCGACTCGCCGGGCACGGCGGTCTGGTAGGAGGGCGCCGGGACGGGCGGCGGCTGCTCCGCCCGCGCCGGAACGCTCCAAGCGGGTGCGCCGAGAACGCCCAGAGCGAGGGCGCCCGCGGTGAGCAAGGATCGTACGCGCATCGAGTCCTCCGTGGGGGTGCCGCAGGAGGCTAACGTGCCGGCCGGCTGATCACTAACACCGATCTTGTCCGATCGTGGTCGCCCAGATGAACATCTTCCGTGTCACCGGAGGGACCACGCGGAACGACGAAGCCGCGGACCGTCTCAGCCGGTACAGAGCCGGCAGCTCAGGGTCTCCTGTGACCAGTGCTCCCACTGGTCGGGCGACCAGCCGCGGTCACGGACGAACAGCAGATAGAGCTCCGGGCTGAGCAGGCCGAACAGCAGGTCGGCGGCGTACTCCTCCGTGGCCTCGGCACGGATCCCCGGTTTCGTCACCAGTGCCCGGGCGGCCACCGTGTGGACGGTCGATCTCGGGTCGACGTCCTGGTCCCACAGCTCGGCGATCCCCGGATCGGCCAAGGTGGCGGCACGCAGCATCTCGATGATCGGAGCCACTCGCTCCAGGATCCCGCGCGTGCCGTGGACATGAAGCCGTAGCTGGGCGTCGGCGGTCTCGGCCGCGAGGGCCTCCTGGAACCACGGCCGGTCCATCGTCGCGATCGGCTCCTGGTCACCCGCGATCGACACGTCGACCAGCTCTTTGAGCAGCACGCGCTTGTTGCCGAACGTGAAGTAGATCGTCTGCACGGCGACGCCCGCCCGATCGGCGATCTCCTGGAGCGACGTCGCGCCGTATCCACGCTGGACGAACAGCTCGCGTGCGGCCTCCAGCATGCGCTCCCGCGTCTCCTTGGCCTTCCGCGCCCGCTTGTCCGCGCCCTTGACCTGACTCATGGCTATAGCTTATCTCTAGATATCGACTCTAGAGTTGAACTCTAGTGACGTGCGCCGACCGGGCGTCCGTCACCCGACGGCACAGGAGGAGACCTCGATGCAGGCCATGGCCAACGTTCGGCAAGCAGAAGCGTGGAACGGCTGGGAAGGCGCCAACTGGGCGCGGAACGCCGCCCGCTACGACGCGATGGTCGCCGCCTTCAACGACGCGCTGTTCCGAGCCGCCGCGATCGATGAGGACGACCGCGTCCTCGACGTCGGCTGCGGAACAGGCCAGATCACGCTCGTGGCGGCGCGCCGCGCGTCCCGCGGGCACGTCGTCGGCGTCGACATCTCGGCGCCGATGCTGGAACGCGCCCGCGCCGACGCCGCGGAGCAGGGCATCGCCAATGTCGGGTTCGAGCAGGGGGACGCCCAGGTCCATCACTTCCCCGACGGCGGCTTCGACGCCGCGATCAGCCGCGGCGGGGTGATGTTCTTCGACGACCTGGTCGCCGCGTTCGCGAACATCCGGCGAGGGCTGCGACCGGGCGGGCGGCTCGTGTTCGTGGGTCCACAGGGCGGCACCCCCGACAGTGCCTACGCCCGTGCCACCGCGGCCCTGAAGCCGCTGATGCACGGGCCGTCGCCCGCCGCGCGGGGGATGGGCTCCCTGGTCGACCCGGCCCGCATCCACGAGGTGCTCGATGCGGCCGGATTCGCGGAGGTGAGCGTCACCGGGGTCGAGGCGCTGATGGACTACGGCCGCGACGCCACCGACGCGGCGGAGTTCATCCTCGGCCAGGGACCGGTCCGCTTCAACCTGGAAGGGGTCGAGGCCGCCGTCGTCCAAAGGACGCGCGAAGAACTGCGAGCCGGGCTCTCGGCGTACGAGACCACGGAGGGCATCCGCATCCCCGGTGCCGTCTGGCTGGTGAGCGCCGTCCGCCCCTGAGCGTCCGCGTGGCACTCCCCTGGTCGGCCAGACGAATTTCTCCCGCCGCGGTGAAGTTCCGGGCGGTGCCACCACGCAAGATCACTGTCCGGTACGATCCGGTTGCCAGTCCTCCGGGCGATCTATAGAGGTCCGCCCGGTTTTGAAGTGACCGGCGTTCGATGGCCGGCCTGGCCGTGGCGCGCCGCCCTCCCCCGAATTCCGTGGATCCGTACCCTGCGCGGCGCCGTCCAAGATCCCGGCCGGTATCCGACCGGCTCAGCCGCGACCGGCGTGGCCTCCGACCCCCAGCGGTCGCGGCGCCTCCGCACCGGACGCGGCGAACCGGCAGTGAGTGAGGAGATTGCATGAGGTCGTTCGGCCGGCGGGTGCTGCCGATGGGATCTGTGGCGGCACTCATCCTGGCGGGCGGAGGACTGACGGACGTGGCGAACGCCGCGCCGACGCCTCGCCCGGGCGCGAACCTCGTCGCCAAGCCGGGCGCGCGGGCGATGGCCCCGCAGGTCACCGCGACGGCGGCTGCCCCCGCTCCGGCGTCGGCGAAGCTGTCCCTGAAGGGGCAGTACCAGAAGACCAATATGAACTGCGTGCCGACGTCATCGTCGATGAGCCTGTCGACGTTCGGCGTCAGCGTGAGCCAGGAGACCCTGGCCAAGAAGATGGGCACCAGCCCCACCAAGGGCACGACGGGCGCCCAGGCGCGGCCGGTGCTCAACTCCTACGCCGACCCGCTCGGCTACTCGTACGGCTTCGCGGACGCCTCCACCGCCTCGAGCCTGATGGCGAAGGTGTCCTACGACGTCGGCGTGCTCAAGCGGGCCCCCGTTCTCGGGGTGTGGATGGAGAAGCTGCCGTGGAACTCCAAGATGAGCGGCAGCAAGGTCGGGCACGCCATCGTCGCGTACGGCTACAACCGCACCGCCGGGACGATCACGGTCTTCGACCCGTGGAAGTCCACCGGCGGGACGCACACCCTCTCGGCCAAGAGCCTCGCCGCGGACATGCAGTCGTACGGGATGTTCCTGATCACCGCCCGTACCGACGTGGGCCTGTCGACGCTGGGCAACCAGACCGGTGACAGCACGGCCGACGCCGTGGCAGTCGACCAGGCCACCGGGAAGCTGTGGCTGTACCCCGGTCCGAAGTTCGCCACGTCCGGGCGGAAGCTGATCGGCAGCAGCGGCTGGAACGGCATGGCCCAGCTCACCGGCATCGGCGACCTCACCGGCGACGGTAAGGCCGACCTCGTCGCCGTCCGCAAGAGCGACGGCACCCTGTGGGCCTACCCCGGCGCCACGAACGCCGTCGGCACGCCGATCAAGATCGGCAACAGCGGCTGGAACGCCATGACCGAGCTCACCGGCATGGGAGATCTCACCGGCGACGGCCGGGCCGACCTCATCGCCGTGAGCAAGAGCGACGGCGCGCTGTGGCTCTACCCCGGCAAGGTCAAGGGTCTGGGCAGCCGCGTGCAGCTGCGGGCGAGCGGCTGGACCGGCATGGAGAAGCTGACCGGCGTCACCGACATCACCGGAGACGGCAAGCCCGACCTCATCGCGGTGCGCAAGTCCGACGGCACCCTCTGGGTCTACCCGGGCGGCACCCGTTCCCTCGGGACGGCCAAGCAGCTCGGCTCCGGCTGGGGCGGCATCCGCTCGCTGACGCTGACCGGGGACATCACCGGTGACGGGGTCAACGACCTGGTGGGCGTCGAGGCGAGCAGCGGCGTCATGTTCGTCTACCCGGGCCGTGCGACCGGGTACGCCGCCCGGCAGCAGCTCACGACCGGCTGGAACGGCTCCACCGGCTGACCCGCGAACGCGGCCGGCCGAGCGGCGAGCTCGTCCGCCCGAGGCGCGAACTCGGTCGGTTGAGGCGCGAACTCGGCGGGCCGAGTCTGCCGTATGGCGACGGGCGCGGTGCCGCGAGGTGCCGCGCCTGTTCCCGTATGAACGGCACGGGAACAGAACCATGTATAGCGACTTGACACGGCGCAGGACCGCCACACGGCTCGCTGAGCTGGAGATTCGTTAGTAAGCGACCTGCGCTCCCCGACCCACTCAGCGCGGGGGCCTCGAACTCGCGCCACGGCATTTCCGGACTTCGCCCCACCTCGACCGTCACCCGATTAGTCCACAACCGGCCACCTCACCTTACAGATTTGACAAGATCGACACTCGGTCGGGTAAAACCGAATCAGCGCATCACGGGGTAGGTCGACTTCACGGGGAGAGCGGTGACCATTAACCGAATCGGTCGATCCAGAACATCAGTCAAGGCAGCGGGTGTACTGAGCGTCGGCGTAGTCCTGGCGAGCGGGATGACGCTCTCGCATCCAGGCAGCGCCGAAGCAGCTGAAGTGACCGCAATGAAACAACGGATCGCAGCTGGACAGGCTTTTCTTGCGCGGCGGGCGACATCGCTGGTCAACGGCGCACGAGTCGACGCGACATCGCGTCGCGTCGGTGGCATGACGATGGACGACAGGCTGGTGATGTCCGAAACGACGACCATTCGAGAACTGCAAAGCCTGCGGCAGGTGCTGTCCGAGGTCGGTGAGACATTCGCCGCGACATCCACTGCCATCACTCCCGGGCGTACATCGCACCACGGATCGGCATACACGGTCGAACTCACGGAGGACACTCGTCTCCGTTACAGCGGCAGCGGCAGCGCCGTTTACACCGAGTATGTAGCTCATCATCGGTTCACTTTCAGCGCCACGCGAATGGTCAGCCATCAGTTGACCGACGACGGACCCGCCCCGATCACAGAGCCGACCGGCGTGACCGCCGCCGAAGCGCGTCGGGCCCTGCGGGCAGCCGGAGCGTACGACCCCGACCCGCGAACAGCGCACCCAGCACAAAAGCCTCGATACAAGCCGACCGTGGCAAGCGATTACGCCGAAACGTACTGGAAGAAGTACAACAAGCACTACCGCCGCTTCGATGGACGCAGCGACGGCGGCGACTGCACCAACTTCGTCAGCCAATCGGTGCACGCCGGCGGCTGGGCCTACGCGACAGGCTGGTACCGAAACGCCCATCACTGGTGGTACGGCAAGCACAATCAAAGCTGGGCTTGGGTCGGCGCGCCATACTTCCACGACTTCGCGGTCAAGTACAGCAAGCGCGCACACGCACTTGCCAGACCATCGAACCTCGACTGGGGCGACGTATTTCAGGGTGACCTTCACAACAAAGGCCGGAAGGTCCACTCAATGATCGTCACCTACGTCTTCGCACGCCAACAGAACCAATGGATTCCGTTGGTCACGTATCACAGCCCAAGCACCTTCCGCAGATCGATTTTCGACATTATCGCGAAGTACCCCAGCGCCATCTGATATCCCCTGGGTCTTAGCTAGTTTCCTGTTGTCATTGCCTCCGGAGGTCGGTAGCCTCCGGAGGCGTGGCCGCTTCCCAGAAAACCGCCAGCTTGGCGATCACAGCTGCGCTGATCATGACAGGCTGTTCCGTCGGGAACAGCAGTCCACCTCCCAAGCAGGACGACCTTGTCAAGGCGGTCCGCACTTTCCTCACCGCCTACGACAACCGCGACCAGCGGACCGTTCTGAAGATGCTCGGCTCGCAGTGGCGGTCAAAGGTCTCTGAACAGCTCGACCGATTCGGCGGGCACCGCCTCCGTGACGCGCATATAACGGTCACGGCGGACCTGCAGGACTCGTACGTCGTGGACATCGATGCTCCGGACCCTCTTCGGCTGAGAACCGACGCCTTCTGGCTGCGGGACAAGAAGCAGTGGGGCTTCAACCCCCTCACGGACGTGACGCGACTGCCATCGCCCGGAGCCAGCTGACCGCCGCGCGGCGGTGCGGCCCTCGACCTGCCCGACCGGATTTCCACCCGTCCGGCCGGCGTCGGCCACGGGAACAGAACGATCTTCACGTTCGTTGCACCTTGACTGGCGGTCATTGTCCGCGGCGGCACGTGTATGGAATCGAGGGAGTCCGTGATGGACGACGAGGAGGTCCCGGTCCACGACCTGCGTACGGACCGGCCGACCCCGGCCCGGATGTATGACTACTACCTCGGTGGCAAGGACAATTTCTCCGTCGACCGGGACGCGGCCGAGCAGGTCCTGACCGCCGCCCCCGAGGTGCGCGTGCTGGCGCGGGAGAACCGCGCGTTCCTCGGCCGGGCCGTGCGTTTCCTCGCGGGCGAGGCGGGCATCCGGCAGTTCATCGACGTCGGCACCGGGCTGCCGACCCAGGGCAACGTGCACGAGGTCGCGCAGACCGTCGCACCCGGCTCCCGCGTCGTCTACATCGACAACGACCCGATCGTGCGCGCCCACGCGAAGGCGCTGCTGCCCGACGACGGCACCACCGCCGTGGTCGAGGCCGACATGCGCGACCCCGGCCCGATCCTCGACCACCCGGACACGCGCCGGCTGATCCGGTTCGACGAACCGGTCGCGGTGCTGTTCATGTCGGTGCTGCACTTCATCGCCGACGAGGAGGACCCGTACGGCCTCGTCGCGGCGTTCCGGGACGTGTCCGTGCCGGGCAGCTACCTGGCGCTGTCCCACATCACGCCGCCGGACCGCAACGCCGACGGCGCGGTGTCGGCCGCCGACGTCTACAAGAAGCGCGCCACCTCCCCGGCCATCCTCCGCTCGCCGAAGGAGATCGAGACGCTCTTCGACGGATACGACCTGGTCGAGCCCGGCCTGGTCAACCTCCCGAAGTGGCGACCCGACGACCCCGACGCCGTACGGGACGCCGAGTCCATCTGGATGCTCGGCGCCACCGGCCGCAAGCGCTGAGCCCCCGGCGGGAAGAGCCACCTCAGGCGATCGGGCTGCCGTTCTCCAGCAGGACGGGCGCGCCCGCGGCCACCGCTTCCAGGCAGGCGGCGATCCGGCGGGCCAGGCGCGCGTTGGCGAGCTCACCCACGCGCTCTGGTGGGACGAACGCGTACGAGGCCAGCTCGTCGGCGGGTAGCCGGATCGCCGCGACGTCGCGGTCGGACAGCACCCCGCCGTCGTAGACGAGCATCAGCCCCTCGGGCAGTTCGGGCCGAGACGGCACCCAGTCGATGGCCAGGACGCGCTGGATCGGCCGGTCCAACCCGAGTTCTTCGGCCACCTCTCGGCGGCACGCCGCATGCGGGGACTCTTCCTTCTCGACGATGCCGCCGGGTATCTCCCACGTGGGCTTGTACGTCGGTTCGACCAGCAGCACCCGCCCGGCCGTGTCGCGGAACAACGCGCCGGCGCCCATGCGCTTGCGCGGCAGAGACGCCACGAACTGTTCGGGCGGCGGGGTCGCCGGGCGAGGAGAACTCACCCGGCGAGGTTATCGAGGTCATCGCCCGTGCGTCGGCCCGGAAGCGCGGGATGGCCCGTCTGAGGACGGGACAGCGGCTTGCCGGGGTCGACATAATGGGGTTCGGCCGTCGGCAGGAGCGGGGCAGGAGGCTCGGCGCGTGGACTCGTCGTTTCCCATCGTCCCGACCGGCGACGACCGGCCCCTCACGGGGCGCGGCGGTGGGCTGGAGCCCACGCGGCCCGGCACGGCTCCGCTGCACCAGGCCGGGGAGATGGGCCTGGACTCCGGGGAGAAGCTCCGCCAGGAGTGCTGGGAGATGATCGGGGGGCGCACCCGGGAGCGCCTGATGGAGCTCGCCGGCGGCGTCATCGACTGGTTCGCCCGCCGTGACTCGTCCAGCCTCGACGGCCGGCCGTACGCCGTGGTGTTCGGGGACCGAGGCCTGACCGTCGCCGAGCCGCGGATCAACACCGAGCATCGCCCGGTCTATGCCATCTCGGGGTTCCTGTTCGAGCCCGGGTCGCTGCGGCATGTCCGCGTGGACCACCGGCCGCCGCCGTACGCGCCCGGGTCCGGTCCCGCTCTGGGGTCCGGGCCGAGGCCGCCGGGCGCGCCGATCGCCGGGCTCGACTCCGCCGACCGGGGATTGCTCGGCAACCTCCCGCCGCGCGCGCAGGAGCTGCTGCAGACGCCGTTCGCCTCGGGTCAGCGCGTGCTGCGTTGCAACTGGGCGTACGAGGGGTTCGAGCACCAGCTGAACATGTTCATGGTCTGCCTGGCCGGGGCACGGGACGTCACCGTCGCGTCCGGCACCAAGGTGATCCCCGCCGGCCATTCCGACGCGACCGCGCACTGGTCGCTGACGTGCTATCGGGCCTCGGTGGCGCGCCGCATGGGCAAGTGAGGCCCGCGGACTTCGCCGAGCTCTCCGGGCACGACGCGTACGACCTGCTCGGGGTCGGCCCGGACGCGACCCAGGACGAGATCCGGCGCGCGTACCGCGCCCTGGCGAAGACCGGGCATCCCGACCTGGTCGTGGACGCGCGGGCGAAGAAGACCGCCGAGGACCGCATCCGCCTGCTGAACGCCGCGCGCGACGTCTTGCAACACCACCGCGCCGCCTACGACGCCTTCCGCTCGGTGCCGCCGGAACCGGAGCCGGAACCCGAGGAGATCATCGACGATCCGTGGGCGGATGCCGCGCCGGGCACCCCGCCTCCCCAGGACCCGTGGGCGAACGCCGACGCCGGCCCGCCCCCTCCCGCGGACCCGTGGGACACCGCCGACCACGGCCCGCCCCCGCCCGCGCCCCCTTGGGACACCGGCGCCGGTCGGCCACCGCCCGCTCCGCCGCGTCCGCGCTTCGTCCGGCCGGTGCGCCGGCGGCGCTCGATCCGGGCGAGGGTCGGCATCGGGTGCTCGGTGGCCTGGGGGGTCGTGTGGTTCGGCGGGGCGTTGGTCCTCATCCTCTCGGCACTGTTCCCCGATCGCGGGCCGCAGCCGTCGGTGGCCGTTCCGGCGAAGTTCGCGGGTACGTGGCAGGGGACGGTGACGGACGCCGCCAAGAAGAACGGCACGCACGCGCGGTGGAAGGCCGAGGTCACGCTGCACGCCGGGAAGCACAACGGCGACGTGCGCTACCTCGACGGGAAGTGCGCCGGCACGGCCGTGCCGGTCTCCTTCGAACGCGACCGGCTGACGGTGAAGACCGTGTTCGGGTCGTCGATGACCGGCTGCGACGTCGGCGACATGCACCTCGGCCGGCGTAAGAGCGCCAAGCTCGACGTCACCTACTACGACAAGAACGGCAAGTTCACGGCGTCCGGCGTGCTCGCCCGGCGCTGACTCCCTGCGGTCCCTTGACAGGGCCGGAGTGCGGATCGATTATTAACCCACTCGTTCTAAAACAAGGTGGTTATGGAGTGGCCGACGACCGGATCAGCCTCGTGTTCGCGGCGCTCGCGGATCCCACGCGGCGCGCGATCCTGACCCGGCTGACCCAGGGGGACGCGACGGTGGCCGAGCTGGCCGCGCCGTTCGACGTGTCCCAGCCGGCGATCTCGCGGCACCTGAAGGTGCTGGAGAACGCCGGGCTCATCTCCCGGACCCGTCGCGCGACGGCCCGGCTCAGCCACCTGGAGGCCGAGCCGCTCCGCGACGTGACGACCTGGCTGGCCCGCTACCAGCGATTCTGGGACGAGAGCCACGAACGGCTCGACGAGCTGCTCGCGGCGCTGCAGGGCGGAGACGGCCGCCCCGACGCGACCACGACGAACGGAGAAGACGATGGCCAAGACGCAGATCATCGCTGAGCCCGGCATCCCGCAGATCGTCATCACGCGGGAGTTCGAGGCACCGTGCGACCTGGTGGTCCGGGCGTACACCGACCCGGAGCTGATCGTGCGCTGGCTCGGCCCGCGCGAGCTGACCACGCGCTTCGACTACCACGAGCCGCGCGACGGCGGCCGCTGGCGATACGTCAGCACCGACCCGGCCGGCAACGAGTACGGCTTCCACGGCGTCTTCCACGGCGAGCCGTCGGCGGACGGCATCGTGCAGACCTTCGAGTACGAGGGCGTGCCCGGCCACGTCGCCCTGGAGACGGTGACCTTCGAAGAGGTCGACGGCCGGACGCTGGTGCGCTCGGTGTCGGGCTTCCAGTCGGTGGAGGACCGCGACGACATGATCGCCTCCGGGGCGGAGCACGGCATCCGCGACTCCGACGAACGCCTGGAGGAGCTCCTCGCCGAGCTCCAGGGCCGCTGACATGATGCTCGAACGGAAGAACGCCGTCATCTACGGAGGCGGCGGGGTGATCGGCGGCGCGGTGGCGCGGGCCTTCGCCCGGGAGGGGGCGCGCGTCCACCTGGCCGGGCGGACCGCGGCGAGGCTGGAGGCGGTCGCCGAGCCGATCCGCGCGGCGGGCGGCCGGGCCGAGACGGCGGTGCTCGACGCGCTGGACGAACGGGCCGTCGACGAGCACGCCGACGAGGTCGCGGCGAAGTTCGGCAGCCTGGACGTCTCGTTCAACGTCATCGCGCACGGCGACGTTCAGGGCACGCCGCTCGCCGAGATGTCCCTGGCGGACTTCGAGCGGCCGGTCGTCACGGCGGTCCGCACGACGTTCCTGACGGCGCGGGCCGCCGCGCGCCACATGACGCGGCAGCGCTCGGGCGCGATCCTGATCTTCGGCGGATACGGCCCGCCGATGCCGCGCCTCGGCGGGCTGCTGGTCGCGTTCGGCGCGCTGGAGTCGCTGCGGCTCAGCCTGGCCTGCGAGCTCGGCCCGTACGGCGTGCGCGTCGTCACCCTGCAGACCGGCGGGGTGCCCGAGACGCTGCCGGAGGGCTTCGAGGGCCGGGAGGCGATCGTCGGCGACATCGTCGGGAAGACCATGCTCGGCCGCGCGGCGACCTTGGACGACGTCGGGAACGTCGCCGCCTTCGCCGCCTCCGACCGGGCCCGTACGATCACCGGCTCGGCGATCAACATCACGTGCGGCTCGGTCCCCGGCTGATCCTCGTCATCCTCCAGGGTGACCCTGGATCCGGTTCTGCGGAGTGACGAAACGGCGAAGGACGCGTCATTAACCTGACGGCGCCTTGATCGCCGAGACGAAGGAAAAGCGCCGTGCGGAAGCCCGAGCACCAAAGGAAGATTCCCCGCAGAGTCACGGCCACGGCCGTCGCCGCGACGCTCGCGCTGGCGGCGGCCGCGCCGTCCGCCGTGGCCGCCACCAATGAGGAAAGCCCGGTCGACGGCGTGTGGACCTCGGACGGGTACGCCACCGTCCTGTCCATCGACCACGGGCGGATGCGCGCGTACGAGACGACCGCGGTGAGCTGCCTGCCCGGATTCACCGCACAGCAGAGCGGGCCGGTGGGCGCCGGGGGCAGGGTCACGTTCACCGACAAGGACGACGACGTCATCCGGGTGTGGCGCGACCGCCAGGGCGGTCACCTCAGCATCGACGGGTCGGCCGGCGTCCGGGGGCTGCGCCGGACGGCCGCGCTGCCGGCCCGGTGCGGCCGGTCCGTACCGAAGGATCCGCGGACGACGTTCGACGTGTTCTGGCAGACGTTCGCCGAGAACTACCCCTTCTTCGCCGCCAAGGGCATCGACTGGAACGCCGTGCGGCAGCGCTACCGCGCGCAGGTGACCGCCGGGACCACCGACGACCGCCTGCTGTCGATCCTGGACGCCATGATCACGCCGCTGCACGACGCGCACACGGGCATCATCGCCGGAGGCAAGATCCTCTACCACGTGCGGCCCGGCACGACCATGCCAACGCCGGACTACGACGCCAAGATCAAGGCCTTCATCGCGAAGCGGGACACGCCGCTGCGGGACTTCGCCCAGGGCCGGATCTCCTACGCCGACCTGGCCGGCCGCCTCGGCTACCTGCGGATCTCCGGATTCGGCGGGTACACCGACGCCGATACCTACGCCGCCAACGCGGCGGAGCTCGACCGCGCGCTCGACGCCGTCCTCACCCCCGCCCGCACGACCGGCCCTGGCAAGCTCCGGGGGCTCATCATCGACCTGCGCGTCAACGGCGGCGGGTCGGACGTCCTCGGGCTGCGCATCGCGTCCCGCCTCACCGGCCGCGCCTACACGGCGTACTCCAAGCGGGTCCGCGACGACCCGAAGAACGCGGCCGGGTTCACGCGCCCCCAGCCGATCCAGGTACGCCCCGCCCACGCACCGCTCTACCGCGGACCGGTCGCGCTCCTCACCGGCGGCTCCACCGTGAGCGCCGGCGAGACCTTCACCCAGGCCCTCATGGACCGACTCCCCCGGCCGGTCCGGATCGGCGAGAACACCCAGGGCGTCTTCTCCGACATCCTCGACCGGCACCTCCCGAACGGCTGGGCCTTCGGCCTGCCCGACGAGGAGTTCCTCACCCGCACGGGCACGACCTTCGACGGCCCCGGCATCCCGCCGGACGTCCGCACCCCGGTCTTCACCGACGAGGAACTCGCCAAGGGCCGCGACTCCGCCTTCGACCGCGCCGTCGCCCTCCTGACCCGCAGGTAACGGCTCACCAGCCCCCGGCGTCCGGGATGAGCGCCGGCGCATAGGTGGCCTCTCATCGGAGTCGTCTTTCAAGGCCGCCGCGGACGGGAGTCCGCGGCGGCCGGTGAACTCACTCGATCGACGCCGTCATCGCTGGCCGGCGCGGTCGACGATTTTCACGGTGAGGCGGGTGAGGGAGTACACGACGGCGCCCACGGGGAGCTTCTTCCACCTGGGGTCCACGCCGTTGATTTTCGAGATCGGTGCGTTGTGGCCGTTGTTGACGGTTCGCTGCCCCACCATCTGGTAGGTGGTCGGGTCGAGGAGGAACTGTTCGCCGTAGCCGTGTGTCACCGCGATGGCGTGGCGGCCGGCGCCGTCCTCGACCTTTTCGACCTGGACGCCGGGGATCATGGCCATGACGCGGTACAGGGCGGCCTGGGCCTTGGGCGGAATGCCGACCGGGGTGTTCCAGAGCCACTGCGCGGCATCTCCGAAGGCTTCGCCATCGCGCGTCGGGTATCGCCAGTCGCTGCGCTTCTCGGCGTCGACATCCTTGTAGATGTTCGCGCGGAGCACCTTGGGATCCGTCGACAGCGATGCCGCCGAGTCGATCCGTTTCTGCATCTCCCGGGCGGATGGGCCTCTCGAGTGAAAGAACACCAGTTTTCCGTTCCGGAACGACGCATCGCCCTTGCCATCGAACCTGGTCCAGGTCTCGCTGGTCACCGGGCGCGCACCGGGCTCTCCGCCGACGCCGGACTCGAGCATCTTCTGGTACAGCCACTGGTTCAGGCGCGGTTTGGCCTGCGGGCGTGCCTCCGCCGCCTGCGCGGCCTTGCCGAGTACCTCCGACGCGCTCACCAGCCGTACGGACGGCGCCCGTGACGGGGCGGCCCCGCCGTCCGCTCCGGCGGTCAGCACACCCGCGGTGACGGCGGCGGCGGTCACCGCGGCGACCGCCGACGTGGTCCGTACACGGTGCCGCGACCGCATCCGGCGGCCACGCCGTACGCCCCCGTCGACCAGCGCGTTCACCTCCGGCTCGATGCCTCCCGCCGCTCGGTGCATGGCCTGGGCCAGCCGCCGCTCATCGACATCCATCATGTGTTCTCCCCTTGGTCCTTCGAGTGGGTCATTCCTGCGGTGCGCCGGTGCCATCTCCCGTCACCGGATCAGCACGTCGAGTTCGTCGCCGAGCGCTTCGCGGAGCCTGCCGAGGGCCCGCATGCTCCGGTTGCGTACGGCACCGGGACTCAGCCGGAGAAGGGCCGCGACCTCCTCGACGCTCTGGTCCTCCCAGTAGCGGAGCACCAGCACGGCGCGGTCCTGCGCGGAGAGTCGCGCGAGCCCGTTCAGCAGCGTCAGGCGTAGCGCCTGATCGGAATCGGCGGCCGCGGTGTCCGGTAGCCGTTCTCTCGGTGTCTCCCCGCTGCTGCGCTTTCGGGCGTGAGAAAGGTAGGTCCGCAGCAGTACCTTGCGGGCGTAGGCCGCCGGGTTCTCGGCCCGCTGCACACGTCGCCATGACGCGTACAGCTTGCCGAGCGTCGTCTGTACCAGGTCCTCGGCCAGATGCCAGTCGTCGCACAACAGGCAGGCGGTGCGGAAGAGCGAGGCGCTGCGGGCGGCGGCGAACTCATGGAAACCATTCGGGTCTTTGGCCATCAGGCCTTCCTCGGCGTCGTCGGTTCGTCCTCTACTCCCCAGACGCCGCGATCCCCCGGGTACGTCACAGCCCTCGCGCTACTGAGCCGCTGAGGCAAGGGCGGCTCACCAGCCGCCTGAGCCGCCTCCGTCCGAGCCGCCCGAGTCCCCGTACCCGCCCACGTCGAAGCCGCCCGCGTCCCCGTAGCCGTCCGAGTAGCCGTAGACGGCCGGGTTCATCGGAGTGTGGCCGTGCAGGGGGTCGACCGGCCGGTCGCGCTTCGGGTTCGTCAGCGGCCTGTGCTTCGGCGGCGTGTACGCGTGCGTCTCGAAGATCTTCCGCAGCTCGTCGTCGGCGATCCCGGCCGTTCCCCTGACCGCGACCCGTACGAGGCCATCGGGCGCCTCGGCCAGTTCGCGCCGCAACGAACGGCTCCGCGAGATCCGGCGCCACTGCCACAGCACGCTGACCCGGGATCGCGGCAGGAGTCCCTCGGCGCCCAGTCTCCAGCCGACCTCCGCCACGGCCGGGGACACGGCGATCAACGTCCGGGTCAGGCCGAGGACCCGGCCGACGTCCGGGACCACGGCCAGCACCGTCGTCTCGACCGGATCCGGGGCGGTCGTCTCGGTCGCTTCGTCCGCGGACCGCTGCTCGGCGTACACGCGGTGCCGGTCGGGTGTGATCCGGATGCGCCCGTCCGTGTGGAGGGCGACGAGCGCGACCATCGCCACGCGGTCGGGTCCGCCGAACAGGTAGGCGATCTCGTACGGGGACAGGTCGTGCTCCGGCATGGGGCGCCCTCCATGCGGGGTCGTGTCGAACCCTCCGACATTCACTCGGACGCGGTCCATACCGCTGCCGTTCCATCAAGGACGGCCCCGTGGCGCGACGGGTCGTCGTCAGCGGACGGTGCGAGCGTGGAGACCCGGCCCGTCGAGGTTCCAGGCGATGACCCTGCGGGGGTGGATGCGGATCACCTCGTCGCTGAACATCGGCATCAACGGCCGGTCGAGCCGGAGGATCTCGACGACCCCGCGTATCTCCAGGCCCCGCCCCGTCTGGCCGCCCGGTCCGACGGGGTGGTCGGCCTGGTCGTCGACGACGAGGGAGACGCGTGCGTCGGCCTGCACGTCGCGAAACCTCTGGGTCTCGCTGAGCGCCGGCCCGCCGAGGTCGATCGTCTCGGTGTCGGCGTCGACCCAGAAGGCGACGGGCTTGACGTGGGGTGCCCCGTGCGGGCCGACGGTCGCCAGGCGACCCAACGGGTGGGTTCCTAGATAGTCGCGCTCGATGTCGGTGAAGACGGGGTCACTCCGCAGCGCCTTCGGTGAATCGCTCATTCCGCGCACCTCCTAGGTTTCCAACGCTAGGAGCGCGCGGAATGCGCGGCATCGGGCGCACGGCCGAACCGTCGCTCGACAGATGGGCCTACGACCAGAGCTCGCGGAGGCGGGCGGCGGCGAGGTACGCGCCGCCGACCTCGCTCGCGGCCGATCATCCCGATCGGGGCGCCTTACCGGAGGACGGTGGAACCTCCGGCGAGAAGGTCCGTGCCCAGCGGCGTGACGGTGTGGAGCACGTACGGCCCGCGCCGCGTGCTGGTCACCAGACCGGCGTCGCGGAGTGCGCTGACATGCCGGCTCGCCGCGGGCGCGGAGATGCCGATGCGGCCGGCGAGGGCCGTGGTGGTCGATCCGGCCTCGGCGATGACGGCGAGCACGGCCGCCCGGCTGCCACCGATCAGCGCCGCCAGTGGATCGCGGCTCACCTGCGGCTCCCGTCCCGGACCGCCGCCGGTCCAGGCCAGGTCGTGCGCGATCGGATAGACCAGGGTCATGGGGTCGTCGGTACCGATGTCGTACAGCGCGGTCGGCGTGCGCCAGCAGAAGAAGGACGGCACGAGGCGCAGGCCCCGGCCGTTCAGATGAACGTCCCTGTCGCGCGGGTACGAGACGCTGAGCACGGGAGGCTCCCAGCGCGCGGCGTGGCAGAAGCCGGCGAGCAGCCCGGTGATGCCGCCGTCGAGCAGCGCCCGGGCGCGGAACATCCGGTCCGCGTCGAACGCGGCCCGGATCTGCCGGTGATAAGGGGCGACCGCAGCGTCGTGGTACGCGCGGATCGCGTGGTCGAGGCGCCGCAGCGTGGTGGGCTCGCCGTCGGCGAGCGGCCTGCCCCACTGGGGTAACGGCCGGCGGGCGTCCAGGAGGAGGAGGTCACGTCGCAGCCGGCTGCGCGGGGTCGCCATGATCGCCTCGAACCCATCCGTCGTGGCGACCGTCTCGCGAGCCGGGGTGAGGAAGTCCGCCGAGTAGCCCCATGGCGGTGCGAGCCGCATCAGCATCGCCGCCGACGCCGGCAGCCGACCGCGGGTACGGCGCTTCCAGCCGCCGAAGACGACGGCGCCGTCGCGTTTTCGCAGGAGGTGGGCGCTGAGCAGGATCTCCCACATGAAGTCCGGGCTGTTCGCGACCTTCGTCTCGAGCAGGTCATCCGGCGTGAAGTGAATACGCAGCATGGCACGGGCCCCCGTGGTCGGCCGGCGACGATTCGGACCTCAGCGTAAGCGCACGTTCCGTGGGTCACCTCGCCGCTGACCGCCTCCGGTCAACCGCACGCGTCGACGCCGAGTGATCCGCGCGTAGCCGGGCCGAGGCCGCCTTTTCATGCACCGTCTTATCCGCTCTGACGTCGTGGTTTGCGGTCAGCGTCAAGCCCCTGGCCGACCCGCCACGCTCTTGCGCATGCTGCGAGACGTCGTTTCCGGCAGTGAGGAGTCCGGCGATGCGATTCGCGGCCGAAGGGCGGGTGATGAGTCCCGCCGTGCGGATGTGCGCGGCGCTGGCCGTCGCGCCGGTGATGTTCGCCGCGGTCGGCTGTGGACCGTCGCGGCATCAGGTCGCACCCTCGTCACGGGCGGCGAGCGATCCGGACACCATGGTGCTCCGCGCCGAAGCGGTCCTCACCTCGCAGTGCATGTCCGCGCACCACTTCCGCTACTGGGTACCGCCCGAGCGGCACCGGACGGCCGCGGTGGACGGCCCGCAACGCTTCCCGTTCGTCGTCGACGACGTCGCCTGGGCCCGAGCGAACGGGTACGGAGAGAGCTCCGGCATCACCGACGCCGAGCGCGGCCGGATCACGCGGAACGACCCCAACGTCCGGTACGTGGGCTCGCTGTCCCCTTCCGGCCGGAGGGCGTACGAGCTGGCGCTGAACGGCCCACCGCCGTCGGCCGGTGGCGGGCTCAGTGTCCGGGTGCCCAACGGATACACGTTGCGGACCAGCGACCGGGGCTGTGTCGCCGAGGCTCGTGGCCGCCTCTACGGCGACCTGCCGACCTGGTTCCGCGCCCAAGCGGTCGTGGACAACCTCTGGCCGCAGATCAGCGCCATGGTCCGAGCCGACCCGGCGTTCCGTTCCGCGACCAGGCGCTGGGCCGCCTGCATGCGCGGGGCCGGCCATCCCTACGACAGCCCGGACCGGATCCGTGACCGGCTCGGCCGGCTCGTACCCGGAGGCGACGCGGCGGCCGAGCACCGGGCCGAGGTCCGCCTCGCCGTCGCCGAGGCCGGATGCGCACGACGCAGCGGTCTCGGCCCGGTGAGTCGCCGGCTCGATCGGACGTACACGGCGGCCGTCGACACGCGCTTTCAGGGCGCCATCGAGACGCTCCGGAGGCTCCGCGCCACCGCCCTCACCCGGGCACGCGGGCTCATCCGGTGAGCGAGGAAACACCGTCCATCTTCAGGAGGAAGTCCATGTCCAAGAAACGACTCACGGCCGCGGTGGGCACGTTGCTGCTGGCCGGCGCCATGACGACGGCGACGACGTCGGCGTACGCGGCCGGCCCGGCCGGCGCACGCGCGGCGGCGGCGCTGTCCCGGCCCGATCACTCCTGTGACAGGGGCGACTTCTGCGTGTACACCGACTACAACTTCGGAGCCTCCGGCGGCCAGACCTGGGCGTGGCAGGGCAGCGACACGGACTGGTGCTACAACGACGGCACCCCGCCCTGCAACAGCGATCACTCGTGGTGGAACCACGGCAACTACGACGGCAGCGGCGACTACAACGTCGTCGTGTACGACTACGGCAGCCACGACAGCGGCTCGCCCCACGTCCCGACCCTGTGCGTCCGGATCACGTACTACGGCACGGGCTACGACGTGCCGAGCGCGGACGGCAGAGGGTCGGGCCACCGCTGGATCCAGGGCGGCTGCCCATCGGGCGTTCCCACGCTGTGATCCCGTCGCCCAGCGGCCGGAGAGCGGACACGCCCTAAAGTTCGCGGAGGCGGGCGGCGGCGGTCTCGGGGAGCACGTCGTTGATGTACGCGCCGCCGCCGGTCTCGGCCGTGGCGAGGAACTTCAGTTTGTCGGCGGTGCGCTGCGGCGTGTAGATGCGGGCACACAGGTGTGCCAGGGCGCGCGAGGTGCGCGCCGGGGCCTGGTACCAGCAGGCCATGTACGGCGTCGTCTGCTCGTAGAGGGCGTCGAAGCGGCGCAGCACGTCGGCGTACAGGCCCATGAGCTCGTCGCGCGCGGCGGCGTCGAGGGCGGGCAGGTCGGGGACGCAGGAGCGCGGGGCCACGTACACCTCGTAGGGCCAGCGGGCGGCCTCCGGCACGTACGCGAGGAAGCCGTCGGTCTCGGCGACGACGCGGGGACCGGCGGCCTCGCGGGCGACGACGTCGCACATGAGGCACCCGCCGTGCTCCTCGCGGAACCGCTCGGCGGCGGCCAGCATCCGCCGCGGGATCGGCGGGATGTACGGGAAGGCGTAGATCTGGCCGTGCGGGTGCGGGAGGGTCGCGCCGATCGCCGCGCCGCGGTTCTCGAAGAGGAAGACGTACTCCACGTCGGGCCGCTGCCCGAGTTCGACCGTGCGGTCGGCCCAGGCGCGGCCGACGGTGGCGAGCCGCTCCGGCGGCAGGGTCGCGAAGGAGCCGTCGTGGTCGCTGGTGAAGCACAGCACCTCGCAGCGACCGCCGGCCGGGCCGCCGAGGGACGGGAAGCGGTTCTCGAACGACACGACGTGGTAGTCGGGGGCGGGGATCTCGCTCAGGTGTCCGTCGCGGGACGGGCAGAGGGGGCACTCGCCGGGCGCGGGCTGGTAGGTGCGGTTCTGCCGGTGCGCGGCGACGAGGACCTCCTCGCCCTGCAGCGCGTCGTACCGCAGTTCGGCGGCGGGCGCGTACGGGGGCAGGTCCCGCCGGTCGGGGGTGGAGCGGTCCAGCCCGGGCACGTCGTCGAAGTAGATGATCTCTCTTCCGTCCGCGAGCCGCACGGACGTGCGGCAGGAGGACTCGGTGACGGCGTGAGCGGAGGACATCGGGGGTTCCCTTTCGCGGAGCAAGGGTCAGGCAGGGGCCCGGCCGGCGCTGCTGCGGCTGACCAGCTCGGTGGAGATGATGATCTTCTTGTCGCTGCGCCGGCCGCTCTCGATCTGTTCGAGCAGCAGGTTAACGCTCGACCGGCCGACGGCGGCGAAGTCCTGGCGGATGGTGGTGAGCGGCGGGATGAAATACGCCGCCTCGGGGATGTCGTCGAAGCCGATGACGCTGACGTCGTCCGGCACGCGGCGGCCCGCCTCGTACAGGGCCCGCAGCAGGCCCAGGGCGTTCTGGTCGTTGGCGGCGAACACCGCCGTGACCTCCGGGTCGGCGGCCAGGGCCAGGCCCCGGTCGTACCCGGATCCGGCGCTCCAGTCGCCCGGGAGGGTCGGCGGCACCGGCGCGCCGGCCTCGAGCAGCGCGTCCCGCCAGCCGCGGTGGCGCTCGCGCGCCTCCAGCCACGACGGCGGGCCGGGCAGGTGGTGGACCGTCCGGTGCCCGAGGTCGAGGAGGTAGCGCGTCGCCGCCTTCGGCCCGGAGTACTGGTCGACTCCGACGGCCGGGACGATGGTCTCGCTCTCCATCACCACGAGGGGTATGTCGGAGGGCAGGTGCTTGGTGGTCTGGGTCAGCGGGACGTGCCCGGGTATGACGATGAGCCCGTCCACGCCCTGGCCGCGCAGCCGCTCGGCCGCCTCGCTGATCGAGCGCTGGCTGGCCGACTGCAGCGCGATGACGCTGGTGAAGTAGTCGGCCTGGCGGGCGCAGCGCTCCATCTCGCTGATCATCGACGCGGGCCCGTAGAGGGTCGCGTCGAAGCTGACCACGCCGAGTGTGCGCGAGCGGCCGGTGGCCAGGGCCCGGGCGAAGGCGTTGGGCCGGAAGTCCAGCTGAGCTGCCGCGGCCAGGACCTTGGCCCGGGTCTCCGAGCTCACCCTCGGGTGGTCCTTGAAGACCCGGGACACGGTCTGGTGCGACACCCCGGCGAGTTTGGCCACATCCCGAAGGCCGGGGCGCGCCGTGACCCGCGCGTCGCCCCGGTCCTCGGATGGTGCGTCCAGGTTCACCGGGAGGTGCCGGCGCGGCGCTTGGCCCAGACGTCGAACGCCACCGCGGCCAGGAGCACGAGGCCCTTGATCAGCATGACCCGCTCGCTCGGCGCGCCGAGGAGGGACATGCCGTTGTTGATCACGGCCATGATGAGACCACCGGTGATGGCGCCGACGACCTTGCCGACGCCGCCCTGCACCGCCGCGCCGCCGATGAAGGCCGCCGCGATCGAGTCGAGCTCGAAGTTGGTGCCGGCGGTCGGGCCGGCCTGGTTGAGCCGTCCGGCGAAGATGACGCCGGCCAGCGCGGCCAGCACGCCCATGTTGACGAACAGCCAGAACACCACGGACTTGGTCTTGATGCCGGACAGCCGGGCGGCCTGCAGGTTGCCGCCGATGGCGTAGATGTGCCGGCCGAAGACCGCGCGGGTGGTGACCAGGGTGTAGGCGAGGACCAGGACGGTCAGCACGATGAGCACGACCGGCAGGTTCTTGAACCGCGAGAGCTGCACGACGATGAACATCACGACGAACGCGGCGAGGGCCATCTTCACGATGAACAGCGGCAGCGCGTCGACCTTCTGGCCGTACCCGAGGCGGCCCGCGCGGGCCCGCCACTGGGTGAGCACGATGCCCACCACGGCGATCACGCCGACGATCAGGGTGAACAGGTCGCCGCCACCGAGCGGGCCGAGGCCGACGTTGCCGAAGTAGCCGGGCAGGAAGCCGTTGGCGAACGTGCGGACCTGGTCGGGGAACGGGCCGATGCCCTGGTTGCCCAGCACGGTGAGGGTGAGGGCGCGGAAGATGAGCATGCCGGCGAGTGTCACGATGAACGCCGGGATCTCGAAGTAGGCGATCCAGTAGCCCTGCCACGCGCCGATCACCGCGCCCGCCACGAGCGTCAGGATGACGGCGAGCGGCCAGGGCATGTGGTGGTTGACCATCAGCACGGCGGACAACCCGCCGGTGACGGCCACGACGGAGCCGACCGACAGGTCGATGTGGCCCGCGATGATGATGAGGATCATCCCGATCGCGAGGATCAGGACGTACGAGTTCTGCACGAGAACGTTGGACATGTTCTCCGGCGAGAGCAGGTCCCCGTGGGTGAGGACCGCGAACAGCGCCACGATCAGCGCGAACGCGACGTAGATACCGCTCTGCCGCAGGTTGACGGAGAAAATCCGGTCGGTCACGCCGCGCGACGGGGGCGACGCCTCGCCCTTGTCCGAGCGGGCCGGTGCGACGCTGCTCATGAAACTACCTGCTCTTCGTCGTAACGGGTCATGTACTGCATCAGCCGCTCCGGGGTGGCCTCCTCGCGGGAGACCTCACCGGTGATGCGCCCGGCCGACATCGCGTAGATGCGGTCGCAGATGCCGAGCAGCTCGGGCAGCTCCGAGGAGATGACCAGCACGGCCTTGCCCTGGTCGGCCATCTCATTGATGATCGAGTAGATCTCGTACTTGGCGCCGACGTCGATGCCGCGGGTGGGCTCGTCGAGAATCAGCACGTCAGGGTCGGTGAACATCCACTTGGACAGCACGACCTTCTGCTGGTTCCCGCCGGACAGCTTGCCGGCGATCGCGGCGACGTTCGGCGCCTTGATGTTCATGCTCTTGCGGTAGCGCTCGGCGACCTGGATCTCCTCGTTGTCGTTGACCCAGCCCCGCTTGGCGAGCTTGCGCAGCCCCGCGACGGAGACGTTGCGCTTGATGTCCTCGATGAGGTTCAGGCCGTACCGCTTGCGGTCCTCGGTGGCGTACGCGATGCCGTGCTTGATGGCGTCGCCGACCGACTTGACGCGGATCTCCTTGCCGTCCTTGTAGATGCGGCCGGTGATCCCGACGCCGTAGCTGCGGCCGAACACGCTCATCGCCAGCTCGGTACGGCCGGCGCCCATGAGCCCGGCCAGGCCGACGATCTCGCCGCGCCGCAGCGCGAGGTTGGCGCCGTTCACGACGAGGCGATCGTGCTGGGTGGGGCTGCGCACGGTCCAGTCCTCGATCCGCAGGATCTCCTCGCCGACGTTCGACTCGTGCTCCGGGTAACGGTGCTCGAGGTCGCGACCGACCATCCCGGAGATGATGCGGTCCTCGGTGACGAGGTCCTTCTCCATGTCGAGCGTCTCGATCGTGCGGCCGTCCCGGAGGATCGTGGTCGAGTCCGCGATGGCCTTGATCTCGTTGAGCTTGTGGGAGATGATCACGCAGGTGATGCCCTGGTCGCGCAGGCCGCGCAGCAGGTCGAGCAGGTGCGCGGAGTCGGAGTCGTTCAGCGCCGCCGTCGGCTCGTCCAGGATCAGCAGCTTCACGTCCTTGGATAGCGCCTTGGCGATCTCGACGAGCTGCTGCTTGCCGACGCCGATCTCCATCGCCGCGATGGTGGGGTTCTCGTCCAGGCCGACGCGGTCGAGCAGCTCGGCGGCGGCGGCGTTGGTCTTGTTCCAGTCGATGAGGCCGCGCTGGGCCTTCTCGTTGCCGAGGAAGATGTTCTCGGCGATCGACAGGTGCGGGCTGAGCGCCAGCTCCTGGTGGATGATGACGATGCCGTGCTTCTCGCTGTCGCGAATGTTGGAGAAGCGGCACAGCTCGCCGTCGAAGTGGATGTCGCCCTCGTACGAGCCGTGCGGGTAGACGCCCGACAGCACCTTCATCAAGGTGGACTTGCCTGCGCCGTTCTCACCGCAGATCGCGTGGATCTCGCCGCGCCGCACCACCAGGTTCACGTCCTGCAGCGCCTTGACGCCGGGGAACGTCTTGGTGATCCCGCTCATCCGCAGAATCGCGTCGTCGGTCATGTCGTGCCCTTCATGTCACGCCGGAAGGGCGGACGGCGCCGTCGGCGCCGTCCGCCCTCGATCCGCTACTGCAGCTGCTGCTGGGTGTAGTAGCCGGTGTCGACGAGGTTCTTCTGGACGTTGTCCTTGAAGATCAGAACCGGCTGGAGCAGCATCGACGGGACGACCTTGACGCCGTTGTTGTAGTCCTTGGTGTTGTTCACCGTGGGCGTGCCGCCCTTGAGAGCGGTGTCGGCCATCTTGACGGTGACCGCGGCGAGCTGGCGGGTGTCCTTGTAGACGGTGGAGTACTGCTCACCCTTGAGGATCGACTTGACCGAGGCGAGCTCGGCGTCCTGGCCGGTCACGACCGGGTACGGCTGGCCGGAGGTGCCGTAGCCGGCGCTCTTGAGGGCGGACAGGATGCCGATCGACAGGCCGTCGTACGGGGAGAGCACGCCGTTGACCTTGGCGCCACCGCCGTAGGCCTTGGTGATCAGGTCCTCCATGCGCTTCTGCGCGGTCGCCGGGTCCCAGCGCAGGATCGCGACGGTCTTGAAGTCCGTCTCCTTGCTCTTGACGACCAGCGTGCCCTTCTGGATGTAGGGCTTCAGGGTGTCCATCGCGCCGTTGAAGAAGTACGACGAGTTGTTGTCGTCGGGCGAGCCGGCGAAGAGCTCGACGTTGAACGGGCCCTTGGCGGTGCCGTCGGTGCCGTCCTCCTTCTTCAGGCCGAGGCCGGTGAGGAGGGCCGTCGCCTGCAGGACGCCGACCTTGTAGTTGTCGAAGGTCGCGTAGTAGTCGACGTTCGGCGACTTGAGGAGCAGCCGGTCGTAGGCGATGACCGGGATGTGCTTGTCGTGCGCCTCCTGCAGCTGCGTGCTGAGGGACTTGTTGTCGATCGAGGCGATGATCAGGAGCTTGGCGCCCCGGGTGATCTGGTTCTCGACCTGGTTGACCTGGGTGGGGATGTCGTTCTCGGCGTACTGCAGGTCGACCTTGTAGCCCAGCTTCTCCAGCGAGGACTTGAGGTTGTCCCCGTCGTGGATCCACCGCTCGGAGGACTTGGTCGGCATCGTGACGCCGATGAGGGCGCCCTTGGTCGAGCCCGTGCTGCCCTTCTTGTCGACGGACTTCGTGCTCGAGCCGCAGGCGGTCATGGCGAGGGCCATGCACAGGCCCGTGGCCATCGCGGCCAACTTCGTGATCTTCATATCTCACCTTGGGTGGGACGGGGGGTACGACGGGAAGAGACGTGTTACCACTGCTTTGCCGGAGTGTTAACGGTCACACTTGGGATGTCAAGACACAGTTCGGCAACGCGCCTGTCTCGAAACAGTCCAGACCGCAAGCGTGTGACCGGTAACATCACGAGGGTTACTCACTTCTCCGGAGGTCAGCCCAGAAGCCGGATGACGTTCCATGAAACGGGCGGCAGCACCGCGGTCAGGGTGCCGCCTTCCACCCGGACCTCCGGGTTGGGCCGCGGGACGACGCGGAACGGGTCGTCCGCGGTGTTCCGGGCGTAGGGGTCGGGGTCGGCGAGGGTCGTCGCCTCCCTCGGTCTGACCGCGCCTAGCGCGCGGACGTCGATGTCGACGGTGAGGCTCTGGTCCACGGACCGGTTGACCATGAAGAGCGCGGTCTCGCCGGTCTCCTCGTCGCGGGTCGCGACGGCGTCGAGCACGGGCACCTCGCCGTACGCGGCCGTCTCGTACACCGGGCAGACCGGCTCGACGCGCAGCACCTCGCCGGCGGCGTGCCGGGACGCCTGCGCGAACGGATGGAACGTCGTCTGCCGCCACGCCCGGCCGCCGGGCTCGGTCACGATGGGCGCGATGACGTTCACGAGCTGGGCCAGACAGGCCGCGGTGACCCGGTCGCTGTGCCGCAGCAGCGAGATCAGCAGCCCGCCGAAGGCGACGGCGTCGGCCAGGTGGTACCGGTCCTCCAGCTGCGGCGTCGCCACCGACCAGTCGCTCGGCCCGCCATAGGCCACGTGCCGGCTCATGTACCAGATGTTCCACTCGTCGAACGAGATGTTGATCTTCTTGCGGCTGCGCAGCCGGGCTCCGACGTGGTCGGCGGTGGCCACGACCGACGCGATGAAGTGGTCCATGTCGACGGCGCTGGCCAGGAAGCTGCCGAGGTCGCCGTCGTGCTCTTCGTAGTAGGCATGGCACGAGATGTGGTCGACGTGCTCGTACGCCTCCTCGAGCACGGTCGCCTCCCACGCGCCGAAGGTGGGCATCTTCGAGCTGGAGCTACCACAGGCGACCAGCTCCAGGTTCTTGTCGACCATGCGCATCGCCCTCGCCACCTCGGCGGCGAGCCGGCCGTACTCCCGGGCCGTCTTGTGCCCGATCTGCCAGGGCCCGTCCATCTCGTTGCCCAGGCACCACATCGCGATCCCGTACGGGTCCTTCGCCCCGTTCTCGATGCGCAGGTCCGACAGCCGGGTCCCGGACGGGATGTTGCAGTACTCCAGCAGGTCGAGCGCCTCCTGCAGGCCGCGGGTGCCGAGGTTGACGGCCATCATCGGCTCGACGTCCGCCTTGCGCGCCCAGCGCATGAACTCGTCGATGCCGACGTGGTTGGGCTCGAGGCTGTGCCAGGCGAGGTCCAGGCGCGTGGGCCGCGACTCGACCGGTCCGATGCCGTCCTCCCAGCGGTACCCCGACACGAAGTTGCCGCCGGGGTAGCGGACGGTGCTCACCCCGAGCTCCCTGGTCAGCTCGAGGACGTCGGTGCGGAATCCGTCGTCGTCCGCGCTCGGGTGGTCGGGCTCGTAGATGCCGGTGTAGACGCACCGGCCCAGGTGTTCGACGAAGGACCCGAAGGTCCGGCGGTTGACCGGTGCCACGCGGAAGGCGGGGTCCAGCGTCATGCGTGCCGTCAGCACACTCGTCTCCTTAGGCCGCGGGGAGTGACCTCAGGACAACCAGTGTTAACGCTAACCATACGCTGACGTCAACGGTTGACTTCTGGCTCGTTATCGCTAACACTCCTCGGCAACCTGGTAGAAACCTGGCGAGGCCAGGAGAGACCTCGTCGTTCGGCCGAGACAGGGGAGGTGACCGTGAGCGACGATCTGGAGCGGCCGGCCGGTCCCGGTTCCGGCCGAGGTACGGGCACCGTGGTCATGGCGGACGTGGCGAAACTGGCCGGCGTCTCGCCCATGACGGTGTCGCGGGTACTGAACTCACCGGCACGGGTCCGGCGCGAGACGCGGCTGCGCGTCCTCGACGCCGTACGCGAGCTCGGCTACCGGCCCAACTCCGCCGCCCGGGTGCTCGCCACGGGCCGTTCCGGCGTCCTCGGGGTGGTCGGCTTCGACACCACCCTGTACGGCCCGGCGTCGATGCTGTTCGGCATCGAGCAGGCCGCCCGGGACGCGGAGTACGGCGTGACCATCACCAGCCTGGCCGCGCTGACGCAGCGCAACGTGGCCGAGGCTGTGGACCGGCTGCGCGGTCAGTCCGTCGACGGCGTCATCATCATCGCCCCGCACGTCGCGTCGGTCGAAGGGCTCGGGGACGTGTCCGCCGGCCTGCCGGTCGTCGCCGTGGGCGGCGGGGACGGCGGGGTCATCCCCGTCGCCGCCGTCGACCAGTACGCGGGCGCGGCGGCGGCGACCCGCCACCTGCTCGATCTCGGTCACCGGACGGTGCGGCACCTGGCCGGCCCGAGCGACTGGGTGGAGGCGGGCTCCCGGCGGAAGGCATGGGAGGACACCCTTCGCGCCGCGGGGCGCGAGATCCCCCCGGTCGTCGTCGGCGACTGGAGCCCGCGCTGCGGCTACGAGTACGGAAAGCGGCTGGCCGGCGATCCCTCGGTGACCGCCGTCTTCACCGCCAACGACCAGATGGCGGTGGGCCTGATCCGGGCCCTGCACGAGGCGGGCCGCCGCATCCCCGGTGACGTCAGCGTCGTCGGCTTCGACGACGTCCCGGAGGCTGCGTATCTCAGCCCGCCGCTGACGACGGTCGGCCAGGACTTCGGCCAGGTCGGCCGGCACGCGCTCCAGCTTCTCCTGGAACGCATCGGCGGCGCTCCCGTGGAGGAGGGCCGCCGGATCATCGTCGAACCTGAGCTGATCGTGCGGCAGAGCACGGGCCGCCCCGGTTGACGCACCTCGTGCACCCTCGACCCCCGTCCAGCTCGGCCGCCCTACCGGACGGCCTTGAATGATAGCGCTAACAGTGATCATCGCTTTCCCGACCCTGCAGCGTTATTGGCGAAGCGGCCTGACGCTGGGCAGTATCAAGTAGGGAGACCCTCTATGAGAATCACCCGTGTAACCACCCACGTCGCCGGCACCCCCTGGCGCAACCTCACGTTCGTGCAGGTCCATACGGACGAGGGGCTCGTCGGCGTGGGTGAGGCGCGGATGCTGAACCACACCGACGCGCTCATCGGCTACCTGGCCGAGGCCGAGGTGAACCACATCGCCGGCTCGGACCCGTTCAACATCGAGGACCTCGTCCACCGGATGAAGTACGGCGACTACGGCCGCGCCGGTGAGATCGTCATGTCCGGCATCGCCTGCGTCGAGATGGCCTGCTGGGACATCGTCGGCAAGGCCCTCGGCCAGCCGGTGTGGCGCCTGCTCGGCGGCAAGGTCCGCGACAAGATCAAGGCGTACGCCAACGGCTGGTACACCGTCGAGCTCACCCCCGAGGCGTTCCACGGGGCGGCGAAGAAGGTCGTCGAGCGCGGCTACCAGGCGCTGAAGTTCGACCCGTTCGGGTCGGGCACCATGGAGCTGGACCACGCCGAGACGATGCGCGCCGTCAGCCTCGTCGAGGCGGTCCGCGACGCCATCGGGGAGGAGGCCGAGCTGCTCGTCGAGATGCACGGCCGGTTCTCCCCCGCGACCGCGATCCGCCTGGCGGGCCTGCTCGCGCCGTTCAACCCGAGCTGGATCGAGGAGCCCTGCCCGCCGGAGAACCTCAAGGCCCTCGCCAAGGTCTCCGCGCACACCGACCTGCCGATCGCGACCGGCGAGCGCATCCATGACCGGATCGAGTTCCGCGAGCTGTTCGAGGCGCAGGCCGTCGACATCATCCAGCCGGACATCGGCCACATCGGCGGCATCGGCGAGGCCCGCAAACTCGCCGCGACCGCCGAGACGCACTACGTCATGGTCGCCCCGCACAACGTCGGCGGCCCCGTGCTGACCGCCGCCAACCTGCACCTGGGCGCCTGCACGCCCAACTTCAAGATCCAGGAGCACTTCAACGACTTCGCCGACTCGGCGATCAAGGGCGTGGCTCCCGGCCTGCCCGAGGTCGTCGACGGGTACTTCTCGCTCCCCGAGGCCCCCGGCCTGGGCGTCGAGCTGGACCTGGACGCGCTCGCCGAGTTCCCCCGCCAGCGCGCCAACTTCAACCTGTTCGCCGAGGACTGGCACAAGCGCGACGGGGCCGAGTCCAAGTGAGCCGATCCGTACTCCTGGAGCAGCCGGGACGCCACCGGCTGGTCAAGGGAGAGGTTCCGACGCCCGGGCCCGGCGAGGTGCTCGTCCGGGTCGCGGCGGCGGGCATCTGCGGCAGCGACCGCGAGATGTACGAGGGCGGTCGCCCCGACGCGTACTGCACCTTCCCGATCGTCCCCGGGCACGAGTGGTCGGGCACGATCGAAGAGGTCGGGCCCGGCGTCGATCCGGCCCTCGTCGGCCGGCCGACGGTCGGCGAGGGCTTCGTGAGCTGCCAGGTCTGCGAGCGCTGCCACGCGGGCGAGGGCAACCTGTGCCTCGCGGGCTACGACGAGGTCGGGTTCACCCGGCCCGGCGCGTTCGCCGACCACCTGGTCGTGCCCGCCCGCCTGCTGCACACGCTGCCGGCGGGCACCGACCTGCGCGCGGCCGTGCTCCTCGAGCCGGCGGCGGTCGCGGCCGCCGCCGTGCTGCGGGCCGCCGCCCTGCCCGGGGAGCGGGTCGGTGTCGTCGGCGCGGGCACGCTCGGGCTGCTCACGATCCAACTGCTGGCCGCGTCCTCCCCCGCCGAGCTGGTGGTCAGCGACCCGCGCGCCGGCCGGGAGCCCGTCGCGCGGGCGGGCGGGGCCACGGCCTACTTCCACCCGGACGAGCTCGGCGAGCTCGACCTCGACGTGGTCGTGGAGACCGCCGGCGCCCGCGACTCGGCGGCGGCGTCCGCCCGGCTCCTGCGCCGGGGCGGGCGGCTCGTGCTGACCGGCATCCCCGGCGTGGTCCCGGAGATGCTCTCCCCCTCGACGATCGTCGAACGCCAGCTGACCGTGACCAGCGTGTTCGGCGCCCCGTCGGCGGCCTGGGCGCACGCCGTACGGGCCTTCACCGCCGGCCTGCTCGACCTCGGGCCGCTGGTGACCCATGAGTTCACCCTCGAGGAGTACGCCGACGCGGTGGCACTCCTCGGGCAGAGCGGCGACGACGTCGGCAAAATCATTCTGAAGCCTTAAGGAGTTGTGTGATGAGCGTTCCCCGGTACCCCGGCGAGCACCTGCTCGACCAGTTGGGCATGCCCGCCCGCAGTGCCGCCCCGGCCGGCTCGGAGGCCCGGTTCCCCGACGGCGGGAGCTGGCGGACGGAGCTGCCGTCCTGTGAGGGACCGGAGGTCCTGGCCGCCGCCTTGGAGGAGATCGACCGCTTCGAGGTCCCGATCCACCGCATCAGCCAGGGCAGCGGCGTCTGGATGCTCACCGACGCCGAGATCACCGAGATGGTGAAGGCGTGCGAGGAGCGGCACATCGAGCTGTGCCTGTTCGTCGGCCCGCGCGGCACGTGGGACATCGGCGCGGGCGTGAAGGCGTCCTCCGGCGGCTCGGGCCCGCGCGCCCGTGGCCGTGACCAGCTCGCCCAGTGCGTCGAGGAGGCCGAGCGCGCCGTGGCGCTCGGCGTCAAGTGCCTGCTCGTCGCCGACGAGGGCGTGCTGTGGACCCTGCACCGGCTGCGCGCCGCGGGCGTGCTCCCCGCCGACGTCACCCTCAAGGTGTCGGCGCTGGTCGGCCCGGTCAACCCGGCCGCGTACGCCATCTGGGAGAAGCTCGGTGGCGACTCCATCAACGTGCCCAGCGACCTGACCATCGGGCAGATCGCCGAGCTGCGGGCGCAGAGCGCCGCGCCGATGGACTTCTACGTCGAGGCCCCCGACGACCTCGGCGGTTTCGTCCGTCTCTACGACGCGGCCGAGCTGATCCGCTGCGGCGCGCCGATCTACCTGAAGTTCGGCCTGCGCAACACCCCCGGCATCTACCCGGTCGGCCGCCACCTGCGCGACCTGGCCGTCAACGCGATCCGCGAGCGCGTGCACCGCGGCCGCCTCACCCTCGACATCCTCGAGCGCCTCGGCGCCGACGGCGGCATGTCCCCGCTGGGCTCGCGTCTGCCCGGTGACCTGAACCGCTTCCCCACCGACGGAGACCTGTGATGACCCTGCTGTACGGAGTCGACCCCCGGACCGGCGAGCGCCTGGAGCCCGGCGTGGAGGAGACCTCCGCCGAGACGGTCGCCGAGCTGACCGAGGCCGCGGCGAACGCCGCCCGCCCGCTCGCCGCGCTGCCGTTGCCCGAGCGCGCCGCGCTGCTGGAGGCCGTCGCCGACGCGCTGGACGCGGGTGTGGAAGAACTCGTGGCGCTGGCGGACACGGAGACCGCGCTGGGCTCGACCCGCCTGACGGGCGAGGTCGGCCGGACCACCGGGCAGCTGCGGCTGATGGCCGAGGAGGTACGCGACGAGGGCTTCCAGCGGGACACCGCCGAGCCCGGCTTCGTACGGGCGCTGCTGCCGATCGGCCCGGTCGCGGTGTACGCCGCGAGCAACTTCCCCTTCGCGTTCTCCGTCGCAGGCGGCGACACCGCCTCGGCGTGGGCGGCGGGCTGCCCGGTCATCGTCAAGGCCCACCCCGGCCACCCGCGCACCTCGGTCCGTACGGCCGAGATCATCGCCGAGGCCCTCGCCAAGGCGGGCGCGCCGGCGGGGACGTTCGCGATCGTGCATGGTTTCGAGGCGGGCCTGGCGCTCATCAAGGACCCGAACATCAAGGCCGCCGGGTTCACCGGTTCGGTGCGCGGCGGCCGGGCGCTGTTCGACGCCGCCGTGAGCCGCCCGGACCCGATCCCGTTCTATGGTGAGCTGGGCAGCGTCAACCCGGTCTTCGTCACCCAGGCGGCCGTCGCCGCCAGGGGCGAGGAGATCGCGCGCGGCTACGTCGGCTCGTTCACGCTCGGGTCCGGGCAGTTCTGCACGAAGCCCGGGCTGGTGTTCCTGCCCTCCGGGCACGGGCTGGATGAGGTGCTGGCCGAGGCGGTCGCGCCGATCGAGGCGCCGGCGCTGCTCACGCCGCAGATCGCGGACGGGTTCCGCAGCGGGGTCGAGCGGATCGCGGGCGAGACGCGCACGGTCGCCGAGAGCGCCGGCGCGCACCTGTTCGCGGTGAGCGCGGAGGAGTTCGCGGCCCGCCCCGAACTGGCGGAGGAGTGCTTCGGCCCCTCGTCCATCATCGTCGAGTACTCGTCGGAGGAGGAGCTCCACGCCGCGGCCGCCGCCGTGCCCGGCTCCCTCACCGCGACCGTCCACGCCGAGCCCGCCGACGCCGACCTGGCCCGCGACCTCGTCACCGAACTGGCCCACCACGTCGGCCGCGTCATCTACAACGGCTGGCCCACCGGCGTCGCGGTCAACCACTCGATGCACCACGGCGGCCCCTGGCCCGCCACGACCTCGGTCCTGCACACGTCCGTCGGCACGGCCGCGATCCGGCGCTTCCAGGTCCCGGTCACCTTCCAGGGCCTCCCCGAGGAGGTACTCCCGCCGACCGTCCGGTGAATCAGCGGGCGTGATCGGCGCGGGCGCTCCCGCGGTCCGAACGCGGCGGTTTCGCCACAGGCGAGGCCGCCGCAGGCCGGCCCTCACGGAACCGGCCTCCGAACGGCCGAGGCACGCGAATCGGCCGCAGACGATTACACGCGACTACTCCAATCATCAGTTGTCGCGACCCAATCCGGCTTACCCAGGAAGTGGCAGTAAGGCAGTTGCGAGTTCGGGAGACGCAAAGGTTTGTGCCCTGCCCAGCAAGCGACTTCAACGTGGCTTAGCCCCAGTTGTTTGATGGACTCAACGGTCGGCAGAAGGTCGGTATCACCGGAGAACAGCACGAGAGCGTCGTACTGCTTACGGAGTGCCAGGTGGATCAGATCGACGGCTATCGCAACGTCGATCCCCTTCTCTCTAGGAGAAGCGTCCGGCCAGCCTCGATAGTTGAGCTGTCGGCGGATGACCTGGACCCGGGGATCTCGTGACCACTCTGCCGCCTGCGCGTCGTTGGCCGAGGCAGGTGTGGGCTGGCGGGTCGGATCGGGTCGACCACGGTACACCCGGATCGCGGTGACTTCACTCAGACGAGAGCGGCGCTGCTGGATGAGATCAGCGAGTCGACTGGGGTTCGGCACGCAACAGTACCGGGGAACGCCGTAGCTCTCGAAGAGGCCGTGTCCAACGAGATGGACGTTCTGGAAATCCACGAAGAGCGCCACACGCTCCACTGCAGCGTTCAACATAAAAAAGCCCCGCCAGTCCCGGAGGACGACGGGGAGTAATACCGCTAAGAGTACGCACGGTCGGACTTGCCGTCAACCCACTCACCCTAGCCGACCGCCCCAGGCCGTCCCCGTTGCCACCGTAGATCGAATTTGACCATTCACGCTAGCAGCACGAGAGATCACTAGCATCCCGATTTTCGAATGAACTATGGCCGACACATAATCACCAAGAACCATATTTAAGGCAATTGCCGCACATTCGACGACGGCAGACTGGAATCCGACTGCTTCGGCTGCGAGGACTCCACGCGGTGGCCGCCGCGCCCGGCGCGCTCACCGCGACCGCCCACACCGAGCCGTGCGGCGCCGAGACGGCCCGCGAACTCGTCACCGAGTCCGGCCCGGCACGTCGGCCGGGTCGTCTACGACGGCCGGCGATTTATCCCTTTGCTGGGATGATCGACCGCCTCGTACGCTGAGGCACCAATCGGCGTGTAGCTCAGCAGCAGAGCACCGGGCTCTTATCCCGGAGGGCGCGGGGGCGGCACCCGCCACGTCGGCATGAACCGTCCTGAGGTGCACATCGGCACCGGATATCCGGCCTGGCAGCTGGCGAAGGCGTTCACGACCGCGTCGAGCCACGAGGACCCTGCGGCGCGCAGGCGTGCGGAAGAGCGCCTGCACCGCTGGGAGCAGGTGATGCGCGGCATGACGGACGGCACTCTCACCATCGGGTCGCGCACCCCGGTGGCCGGCCTCCCTGCGTGGGTCACCCCGGAGGTCGTACGCGGTGGGTTCGCCACCGGCGAGGCCGCAGCGGGCGGCCCTCTCCTGCCGCACGAGCTGGAGCCCGCCCGCCGGAGCGGCGTTCCCGCAGAGCGGTACGCGCTGTTCTGGCACCACCTGACCGACGCGGGCCTGGCCGAACTGACCGCGCTGCTCGACAGCGGCGCGTACGAGGTCGGCCTGCCGGAGGAGGCGGCGCTCCTCACGGTCGCGTGGCTGCTGCGGTCCGGTGACCGGGTCGCGGCGCTGACGCTGCTGGAGCACATCCACCCATTCGCCGACCGGCTCCGCTTCGCGCCCCGGCCGACCACCGTGCCGCCGCGCAGCGACGCGATCGTGCACCGTGAGACGGTCGGTGAGGTGCGCGCCGCCCTCGATCGTCGCCGCCCGAATCGCGCCGTCGCGACGATGAACGAGGCCCTCACCGTCTGGAACCCCTTCGCCGACGAGCTCTTGGCGCACTGGCTGGAGACGGCCGAGCCCGGCCCCGTCGCGACCGGGCGGGTCGGGGCCGTCGAGCCTGACCGGGTCGGGGCCGTCGAGCCCGACGGCTGGCGGGAGCGCGGTGCCGACCTGCTCGCGCGGTACCGGCACCTGGCCACTGTCCACACCCTGTGCACGAAGCATCGCCGCCCGAAGGAGAATCTCGCGATCCTGCGGACCGCGCTGGAGGAGACGGTCGCGGGGCACGGCCTCGCGCCCCGGCTGCGCGGGTTGCTCCAGCACGCCGTGGACTCGATGGTCCGGCGGCGCGGCGTGCCCGGCTCTTCCGAGCACACCGCGCTGCGCGAGGCCCAGGCCGTCACGGCCGCCCGCCCGACGCTCCACGCACTCGCCCAGGTCCTCGTCGCTCGCCTCGCGGACCTGCCGCCGGACATCGGCCTGCCGTCCGTCGACCAGGTGGTCGCGCCGGTGGCCGAGGAGGAGGCCCGTACGGGCGCGGCCGCGGGCAGCGAGGTCCCCGACGCGCTCCGGCGGGTCGTCGAACGTGCGCTCAGCGCCCCGATCACCACCCTCGTCGAACGCGGCGTGGTCCCATCCGCCGAGGTGCTCGCCGAGCTCGTCCCGCAGCTCGTCGCCGTGACCACCGCCGAGGCGTACGAGGACGCCGCGCTGCGCACGCTGATGGCGGCGGTGTACCGCGCGTTCCGCAACCGGCGGTCCCTGCTCCTGCTCAACCTCGAGCACCAGGTCCGGCTTGAGGAGCTGCCCTGGGTGGCCGCGGTGACGCGGTACCGCTCCACGAAGGGCGGCGAGCAGGCACGGACCGCGCTCGTACGCCTCGGGGAGCTCGCGTTGCAGGCCTTCCCGGGGACGATCCTGCCCAACCCGCTGATCCAGGAGCTGTCCGCCCTCGCCCGGCAGGCGCGCCTCGACGTGCCGTTCACGGAAGAGCTGGCCGCCGACATCTTCGAGCACGCCTTCACCCCCAAGGTGGTGCGTGCCGCGCGGCTGGCCGCCGACGTGCTCGAGGGTACGCTGTACGAGCGGTACTACGGCGTCGACTACGCGGCGATCCGTGAACTGGACGGTCCCGACGCGTTCGCCGCGCTGTGCGGCGACCGGGCCGGCGGCCGTACGGGCGGCTCGTGGGTCGCGGCCAACGGCATGGTGATCGAGCAGTCGCAGATCCTCACGTCGCACAACCTGGCCGCGCTGGTCCACCCGATCGGCGTCGATCCGGCCGGGGGCTGGCCGGAACTCGCCCGACGGGCGTTCGCGACCGTGTGCCGCCTGGTGGCCCGGATCCAGGCCAACCCGCGTCCGCTGAGCACCGTCAAGGACGCGGCGTACGCCTGGCGGCAGACGCTGTTCTTCCTGTCGCTGTGCGGCTTGGAGGACCAGATCGCCGTCATCGCCTGGATCCAGGAGGAGGCGCGGCGGCATCCCGAGCACGTCGCACGGCGCCTCGCGCCCGTCCTCGCCGGACTGCGGCACGTCCTCGTCGGCGGCGGCCTCGACGACGGCAGCGCCCCGAACGCCCGCCGCTTCCTCGGCTGGAGCACGGGTGGTCACTGGATGGCGTCATAGTACGCACTTTGTACTACGCGAAAGGTAGGATCGTGCTTCGTACTATTTGAGGCGGGAGGCAAGATGCACAGCAACGACGCCCAGATGCTGGTGCTCACCGTCTTGGCGGACGGCCCGCTGCACGGTTACGCCATCAACACCGCGATCGAAGAGCTCACCGGCCGCAAGCTCGGCCCCGGCAGCCTCTACGGAGCACTCTCCCGGTTGGAGACGCGCGAGCTGATCCGGCCCGCGGACGAGGCGGCCGAAGCCGGGGAACGCCACCGCACCATGCAGATCACCGACGCGGGCCGCGAGCTGTTGCGTGCCGAACTCCAGCAGATGGCCCGCGTCTCCGCCGCTGGTCTGCGCGCGCTCGGGATCGATCCGGCATGAGGGCCGCCACGTTCTTGGCCGGGCTCTACCCGCCGGCCGTTCGCGAGCGATGGGGCGCGGACATCAGCCACGAGGTGTCCGCGTCGGGAATCCGGTCCTGGCCCGACACCCTCGCGGGGGCCGCGCGGCTCTGGCTCCACCCGGGCGACTGGCCCGAGACGTTCACCGGCCAGACGCGCCGCGTCGTGACCGTCACGCTGTTCGCGATCATCGCCGCCGGCGGGCTGCTGCTGCGTGCGGTCACACCATCGACGACCCTGACCGCCGACATCCGCCACCCCGCGACGAGCCTGTGGCTCGCACCGCTCCTGCTCGGCGTCATCCTCGCCGCGCCGCTTCCATCGCTGCGCGGTAAAGCGCTCCGCCGCCTGACCACCGTGGCGATCCGCACCCTGGCCGCCCCGGCCACCGCGGGCCTGGCCATGGTCCTGACGGCCTGGAGCGGCGTGGCCCAGCACGCCACGGGCGTCGCCGAAGTCGCCCTGGTCGTCTACTACTGGCTCACCTTGGGGTTCGTCGCGCTCCGCCTGTGCACCCTCGTCGCCCGCGTCGCCCAGACCGCCACGCTGCCGACCACGCGCCGGCTGTCCACTGCCCTCCTGCTCATCGGGATCGGACTGGCCGTCGCGGCGAGCCAGAACCTGCTCGGGACCGCACCCCGCCCGGACTCCCTCGCCCAGTCGGTGGCACTGGGCCTCCTGGCCGCCGTGGCCGTCAGCGCCGGCCACGATCTGCGGCGAACGAAATACTGAGACGGTTAGCACCGTTGCGGCCGCGCCTGTAGGCGCCGAACTCATGGCTCGACCCCAGGACCTTGCGGATGGTGAGGTAGGTGAAGACGGCCTATTGCCTTCAGCGCGGACAACGTCGCTATTAGGGCGCTTCGAGGTAGATGACGGTTGTTACGCTGACACATGCGCCCCCGTTGCCACTCCAACTGCTAGTGCGCCACTGCGCCCCAAGCACTTCCGCCGTTACCATTCAATCTCCAAGCATGGACTCGGCTGCCCAAAAGGCGACCAAAATGGCGTGCAAGGCAAATACACCGCATATGACGCATCTCCAACTTAACTCTAACATGACTGTATATTGTGTGAACCGAAATATGCCAAGCGGCTGTCCGTAACAAGAAAACGACCCGCGTACATAGCAGGCTGTACGCGGGTCGGCGGCGAACTGCATGTGAAGCTAAGCGATAATCAGGTAGATGTCGCAGTTGGCTCGTATGTACTTGCTACCCGAGATCGTCCCAGGGTGGGAGTCGCCCAGGGCGCGCCGATAGCCGGCGAGCGTGTCGGCGAAGCGGGCCTCCGCCTCCGCGTCCTCCCCCAAGGCGCGGAGGTCGAGAGCGAGGTTGAGGGCGCAGGCGAGCGTGGTCGGGTGGTCGTCACCGCCAGTCTGGCGTGCGTATTCCAGGGTCTCGACGTCCCGCCGACGGGCCGCCTCCGCGTCGCCCATCGCGAAGATGTCGCTAGCCAGGTTGATCGCGCACGCCAGGCTCCGTGGGTGGCCTGGCCCAAGTTGCTGGATAAGGGCGGCGAAGATCTCCTCGTTCAGTGCGTAGGCCTCGGTCACCTGTCCTATGAGCCGGAGGGCGACCGCAAGATTCAGGCCGGCGGCGAGCGTGTTGGGGTGCTCCGCGCCATAGAGTTTGACGTACTGATCACGGACGGTGCGGCCGAGTTCGACCGCACCGGACAGATCCCCGGCCTGCCGCAGGCTGGCGGTGTGATTGAGCGCGGCCGCCACGGAGTCGGGTGAGCCGTCGCCGTACCGAGCGCGGCTCAGCTCCAGCGCTTGAGTGGACAGGCGCAGCGCCTCGTCGTGGTCGCCGGCGCGGCGTTCCATCGCCGAAAGGGCGTTCAGGTTCTCGATCGTTCCCGGGTGGTTATCGCCGTACTTCACGCGGATTCGCTGGGTGATCTGGCGCTGGAGATCGCGGGACTCCCGGTAGCGACCGAGTTCCATCGCGTCGACCGCCATGGCGGCCAATGCACTGAAGGTGTTGAGGTGGTCTTCGCCGAGGACACGGCTTCTCCGCTGGTGGGTGTCCTTATCCAGCTCTTCGGCCTCCTTGGGCTGACCGTTGAGACGGAGGATCATTCCCAGGAAGAACGCGTGCTCGAGCGTGAACGGGTCATCAGGTCCGAACCGCCGTCGAGCCGCCGCGTACAACAGTTGGTTGATGTCCAGAGCCTCGCTGAATTTGCCCAGACAGCGCAGGTCCGCGCAGATGTAGCCCTGTGCCTCGAGAGATCTCTCATGGTCGTCGCCGAGGTCGGCGACCAGGATCTCACGCGCGTGCAGGTCGTGCTGGTACGCCTGGGAGTAGCGACCGAGCGTGCGCAGTGCCTTGCCGAGCTTGAGTTCGGAGGCAAGGGTCTGCTCGTGCCGCTCGCCCAGCCGTTCCGCCCAGACCTGGAAGGTGCGTTGGGCGAGGTCCTCATATCCCTGGTAGTCACCCCAGCGGTAGAGGAAGTCGAACAGGTTGATCAAAAGCTGGTGCGCCCACGGATCGTCGCACTCGATAAGCCTGGTGAATTCGACATGGGGCAGAAGGCTGGCGTACAGCGGCCACGTGTCCGGCGACTCGGGATCGTTCGGGTCGGCGTTGGCGAGCAGCATATGCGCGCAGTGCCGCAGTTCGGCGCTCTCTTGTGGGGTGAGCTGGTCAAGAAGCACCCGTTGCACCAAGCGATGCAGCAGGAGTGTGTTGTCCCGGTAGCTAATCTTCGCGAGCGCGTACTGGTTGATCGCTCGAAGGGCGCGTCCCAGCCTGATCGGGTCCGCGAGGGTCCGGACGAGTTCCTCCGGGCCGTCGATGTTGCGTCCACCGGACAGCAGCCTGCGTGAGATCGGCTCGGGCGCGAAGAACGCACAGACCCTCAGGAGTTGTAGGGCGGCGGGGTCGGTCTCGTGAAGCCGCTCGAGGGAGACGTTCCAGGCGGCGGCGACAGGGACGGGGTAGTCCGGTGGCGCACCCTGCGCCATCAGCTCGCCGGCCTTTTCCTTGAACAGCTCGAGGTATTCGCTGACCGGCATACCGGTCTCGGCGAGCCATACCGCGGCCTGCTCGATCGCCAGCGGAAGGTCGCCCAGCGCGCTCGCGAGTTCGCTCGCGGTCTCCTCGTCGAGGTCCGGATCGCGCATCCGCAGCAGTTCGGTGCTCTCCACCCTGTCGAACACATTCACCTCGAGGGTGTGCGCGACATGGGACCAGTGCGGGTTACGTGAGGTCACCAGCACCTTGCCGGGGCCGTCCGTGGGGAAGAACTGGCGCACACTGTCAAGATCCTCGGCATTATCAAAGATCAACAACCAGTTGCGGTACGGGCGACCGATCCGGAGAGCCTCCAGGGCGGCGGGCACTGCGACATTGACCTCGCCGGCCACCGGCAGGCCCAGCTGGGCGGCGAGCTCGGTCAGGGACTGCCTGACCTGCCCCGTGCCTTCGGCGGGCACCCACCAGATGAGGTCATAGTCGGTCGTGTGGCGGTACACGTATTCGACGGCGAGCTGGGACTTGCCGACGCCGCCCATTCCATGCAGCGCGTGCGGTAGCACCGCGGTGGTTCCGGCCCGCAGGCGCTGGTGCAGATCCGTCAGCAACTCTTCGCGGCCGGTGAAGTTGATGTTGCGCGGCGGAACATTGCCCCAGACCGGGGGAGGTTCGTTGGGATTACGTTCCTCGGCCGGTGGGACTGTGCGGAGGGACACGCTGACTCCTGGAAAGGGGATTATTGGTTCGGAGGCAGATGACTCCTCAAGGGGAGCCGCGACCGTGACCTCATCACTCGGCAGTGCCATGGTGTCCTCACTGAGTATGTGGTTACAGTCAGTCATTAGATCATTGCCGTAAGTGTCGGCGCGAGTCGCTCGGTGCGTCGTACCGTTCTGGCGAACTCTGCGCAGTTCGTCCTCAAGCTGGAACGCCGGCCTGAGATAGGGGCCGCTCAGGGCGTGGAGCGCCTGACGGACGGGATCGACGAACGCGGCCGAATCCGCTGGGACCGGTGGCACCTGGGCCGCGCCCGGTCGGAGCAGCAGGTCAGGTAGCCGCCCCAGCACGTCGACCCGGTCGGCGAGGCAGTCCGCGAGCGCCAGCAGCACCTGAGCCGTCTCGGACCGGCGCCCGGCTGCGAGCAGTTCCGCTCGCACGCCTGTACGGAAGTCATGTGTCACGACCACCGGGCCGGTGTCCAGCCGACCGTCCCCGACCGGCTCGAGAAGTCCGCTGCCGATCACTTCCGACAGGTCCGAGGGTCGGGACGATGGCAGCATGACGGCTTGAATGTGCCGCATAACGTGCAGGTGGAGCGGCACGGCTGCGAGGTAGACCGCGAGCCTGAATGCACTCGGCGAGGCGGCGGCGCGGAAGCGCCGCACCAGCTCGGATGAGTCCAGGGAGTCGGGCTCCTCGTCCGTCCTCCTGCCTGCCGGCCGGTGGTCCGGCCGGCAGAGCGTCACCGCGCCCTGCCAAACGGAGGTACGGCCGCTCACGAACTGAGTCCAGCGGTGGAGCTGATCGGCCGTCATCTCGACGATCGGGACTCGCACCGGGCCTGCGGAGCTCGGGCGGTAGCGGCGATTGGGCGCGGCGGGTCCCGGTGTCCGCAACGCGTCTGGAACGGGATCCAGGCCCGTCCGGCGCCACTGTCGCGCCGGGAGCGGGTTGACGATCGCGATTGTGGCCGAGCGGGCCCACATGGCCACGGCCCGCTGGCCGGCTCCGTTATGCCAGGCTTCGCCGACACCATCGCTGAGCACGACAAGGAGCCGTCGCCCAGTCTCCCCCAGCCCGCTCAGCGCGGCGGGGGGCAGCCGGGGTCCGTCCTCCGAGACGGAAGCCCGCAGCAGCGGCTCGGGGGCGTCCGTGTCGAACAGGTGCGTGCGGATGAGACGGAATGCGGCCGTCGACTCCAGGAGGCCCACGAATTCGCGCAGCTGAGGACGGTGCAGATAGGCGAAGCGACTGTCGTCCATCACGATGTCGAGGTCGAGCCATCGCTCGCCGACCGGGCGGCATTCGGGCAACCACAGGCCGTCCTCGGCCGCGCGTTCAGCGGTCGCTATCTCGTCGATCTCAACGTCACCGCGCCGAGATTCGGCGAGTCGCTTGAGCGGGCGTAGCGCTCGGACCAGCACCCTCTGGTTGAGCAGCGGGGGCAGCTCGCTATGACCGACGGCGTGGCCGTCACTCGCCACGAGTGGTGCCGGGCTCGCGGACAGAGCCAGGGCACGGGACTTGCGTGACCCTGGCAGTGTTTCGGGCACGTCATCTTCCGGCACCGATTCGGTCGGCGACGTGAGCGGCCGAGGATCCGCCGCGGGCGGCCGGACAGGCGGGACGGCAGGGGCTTCGGCGGCTTTGCCGTCCGGCCTGTCGTCACCGCGATGCTGCGCGGCGGCCGTTTGCTGCGCCGCGAGCCACAGGGCGTCGCCCACTTCCGACCATGACAACCGGTAGGGGGGTAGATCCCTCCCGCCCCCCGGCAGCGCGGAGTCGGCTGGTCGAGATCTCACTCAGGCACCGCCGACTGGCTCAAGCGTTTCCAGAGCAGATCCAGCAGTCGTTCGCCCGGGTGGCCGGCGTGATAGGCGCCCGACGTCGCCAGGAAGACGGCGTTCAGCAACTGGTCGGCCGCGATCTCCGGCCGACTGCGCCGAAGCGCGACGAATCGTTCGAGCAACTCGGTCGTCTGCGCGTCCTCCGCCTCCGCGAGATGGGCGGTCACCATGTCGACCAGTTGTTCTTCGGTCGGGGCACTCAGCTCCAAGCGGAGGCACCGGCGCAGGAAGGCGGGCGGAAATTCACGCTCGCCGTTGCTGGTGATGATGACGATGGGGAACGTTCGGCATCGGACGAGGCCCCGTTCGACCTCTGCCGTGACGTCGCCGTCCGCGGTGTTGACCGTTACTCTGGGCCACCGGCCGCGTACCCGGACGAGCTCGGGAATGGAGTATTCGCCGTCTTCAAGGACGTCTAGGAGATCGTTGGGAAGGTCACTGTCTCCCTTGTCGAGCTCATCGATCAGCAGGACCCGTGGCAGCTCGAAGGGGAGCAGCGCGGTCCCGAGCGGGCCGAGCTGGATGTACTCGCCGATCGTCGGCTCGTCCTCACCGCGATGGCGGTTGACCGCGGCGTCCTGTGCGCGGCCGATGGCGTCATAGTCGTAGAGACCTGACCGTCGGGTGCTCCGGCTGCTGATCGGCCACCGGAGCACGCGTCCGAGTTTCAACTCGCGGCTGATCCGGTAGGCGAGGCTCGACTTGCCCACCCCGGGATGCCCGGTCACCAGCAGCGGCCGACGAAGATAGATCGCCGCGTTCACCGCGTCGGCCTCCTCCGGGTCGGCGTGACGCGGACGGCCGTCGGCGAGTCGACCGAGCCGCCGGTCCAACTCGTCGGGTTCGTCTGGCGGTGGCGGCTGGACGGGCCCTCCGGTGAACCTCCTCCACGGGGGCGGTGGGGGGAGCACATCGCTCAGCCGCACGTCGTGCAGAGGGCGGCCGGTGCCACGGTAGATCCACCAGGCGGGTGTCGAGGACAGGGGCGCGTCACCGTACGGTCGGTCGTGCTCGGCTCCTGACCGTGCACCAGGTGACTGGTCGGCGCCCATAGAAGAGCGTCCCCTTCTATCGCGGTAGGGGTACAGGTTCACTGCCTGGCAGGACTCGAATTTCAAGAACTGACGAGATGCCCCGGCATCAGCATCCCGCGACGACATGTGATGCGCAAGCGGAAGCGCTGATTTGGACCGTTCTATTCCATGGTTTACGACGAACCCGCTCACTGGCGATCGCATCAGGGAAGTCGGATGCGGGCGTTCACATCCAAGAAGTGCCCGTGATCATCCCAGAGCAGCGAGATGTGCTGGCCGTATGTTGAGCCTGTGCCCTCTGCGATAATTGCGTTCTGCCGCAGTCGTTTGATTTCCGGCGGCAGACGGCGAGCATTGATGGCGGCTACCGCAGCACCGAAATCGGCCGCCGAGCGCCGATCCCGACACCACAACACCACTGGCAGACCTGCACGCAGGGAAGCCTTCAACTGTGAACGGCCGGGCTCTTCATCGGGCGACGAGTCCAGGATACAGGCGACCGCCGTGGCTTGATCAAGATAGACCCGGAATTTCCGGGGATCGCCGTTCATGTCCGGCGGTGTCGGATGGATCCGACAGTCGTGACTGGGATCCGCGAGCATCCGGGACCTGCGACGCCAGGCATGGTGCCACGACGTTTCCGAAAGCCGATCCCGGCTCCGTACGACGACTTCGAACTCCGCCCCGATCGGAACCGACTGATCGTCAGGGGGCTCACGGAGCCACTGGTCGACGTCAAGGTTGATGAGTTCAGATGGCAGCACGAACTCGATGGTCAGAGGATCGTTGAACTGGCTCGCCCAGCCCGAGACGGCTTCTCGAATGAGATCGGCCACTCCACCGGGGATGTCGTCGAACCCACAGCGTGTCTCTCTTCCCGCCGGCTCGGGACGCCACTCGGCCGGATGGAACTGCCTCCAGTGCGTGATGAGGAATCCACCGGGCCCCTCGGTCAACGATGGCTCGATCATGATGATCAGGTGCAGCGGTAGACCGGCTGCGGGCCACGTGCGGTCGCGGATCGCCAGCAGGGAGTCGGCCGCCTCCTCCGCTCCAGCGGCGCGGAGCAGCATCGCCTGGTCGACGATCCACGCTCGAAGGCCCTCTGCCACGCCCTTGGCCTCGGGGGCCTGGGCGAAGAGCGCGGCGAACAGGAGATGTGGCGGCGTGCCGTCGGGTCGGGCGTTCATGTCGAGCAGGATCGAGAACGCCTCCCACGCGTCATTCAAGTGGCCCGGCGGCGGCACGGAACCGCCGCACGCGATGCAGAAGATCCGCGTGAGCTGCGGGATGGTGCGCCCCTCCAGCAGTCGGCGGACGGCGGTGCAGTCAGCCGTGGGCAACGCCTCCGCGACCGGGCTGATCATGCGCCGTACGAGGGCGGTGCCCGGCAGGTCCCCGGCGACGTGGTCGAGGAAGCGGACCATCGCCTGGAACGCACCCGGCCGGTCCGCACAGGCCGCCACCAGGTTGTACAGGTGGATCTTGGCGTAGTCCGAGTCCCGTACGTTCAGCGGACCGTCCAGCTCGCGCCCTATGAAATCGACCATCGCATCGCGGACCGACCGGTCGAGCATCAAGGAGATGCCCTCCAACGCATCGGCGATCCGGGGCACAGATGACCCGCTCTCGGTGCCGGTCACGCCGAGCCATTCCGCAGCCACGGAGCCGCGATCTCTCGTGCGCGTCTCATGGGCAGTGAATCGCCTTCGACGAATGTGAGCACGTCGATCAGCTCCCGCACCCCTCCCGGGTGATCGTCACAGGTTTGGGCCAGGTTGAGCACGTGCAGCCGGGTCCGCGCGTTGTACCGGACCGTCGCCGAGATGTCAGGACGCAGCTGATCAATTACCAAGGTCCGGCCCGCTTCGTCCGCAAGCGAAGGAACCGCCTCGAGTGCACGGGCCAGTGCGAGGACGCCGCCGCCTGCCGATCCGTCCGTGCCCGAGGCGCGCAGAGCGCGTACCTCGGCCAGCACGGCGTCGGCATTGAGCTGAGCGGCAAGCGGTGCGAGACCCGCGTTCATCGTGGCGGCGCGCTGAATGGCCGCGATGAACAGGTCGGGGACCATACTCAGAGCGCGCGCCGGGTCAAGCCCCATCTGCTCGAAGTAGGACCGGCCGGAACCCGTGATATGCGGGTCAGCCAGCGGACGGAGTTGCTCGCGGATATTCTCGACCAGCGCTTCCCGAACGGAGGAGCGCTCATCGGGGCCGTCATTCACCTCCATGGGAGGCGCCTCGAACCGTTCCACGAGTGCCCTGGCGACGTGCTCGCGCTGATCTGCCGCGAGCGGTGCCACGAACGATCCGATGGCCTCGTCCATTGCTTCTGCGAGCACTCGGCGTTCAGGCGGACCGAAAATCCTTTTCGAAACCACCCTCAATGTGCGGTCACCAAGGAGTTGAACGAGCCAGCCGACGATCGCTTCCGTTAGCACACTCCGATTGTGCATCAGAGTCGCCCGGTTAAGGCAGGAATGGTCTGGGCAGCACTCGTTTGTGGCCAAGTTCCGGAAGCCGTGACGTGCCCGGACCGCCCGCATGCCGGATCCGGTCGGCGGGCGGTGGCGACTTTTCGCGCCCGTGATCTCGCCGCCCAGATCACCGACCCTGATAACGGTCGAACGCGTCGCGGGCATCGGGGTCGAATGCAGCTCCCCCATGGGGGACACAGTGCCACACATTGGCCAGAATCGGGCATTCCATTGACCGTCACGACTTCCGTGGTCTGATGGCTCCTGGACTCAAGAGAGGAGTCAGATGCAATCACCAACAGAACCGTTGGCGGCTTTCGCGTCGCTGGACACTCGACAGCAACTCCCCCGCATGGCGCGATCGTGGCCGGCGTCCTGCCAGGCGGCCGCGGTCTCGGTGGGCGGGTTTTTCGCCGTGCTCATCATCGCCATCGTGACGCATCGGAGCAGTCCGTGGGTCATGGCGACAGCGTTCACCATTCCCGTCTTAGTGTTCGGCGCGGTCGCGGCGTATGAGTGGCGGTTCGGTCGCCGATTCGGCATCACGCTGAGTCGACTACACCTGATCGGAGTCGTAGCGGGCCTGACACTCTGGCTGATGTACCAGACCGCCCCCGGCAGTCTGCCGTTCGATCCGTCCGCGACGCAGTTGTGCGCCTACGTCGGGCATCCAGGGGAGCACGCCTGTTCGGTCAGGGCCGACGCCGCGCGAATGCGCAGCGACATCGCCTGGTGGTCCACCGGCACGCTGATCGCGCTGTTCGGCCTGTTCGCCCGCCGCTCCCGTACCGCGGCCTGGACCACGCCCGCGATCGCGATCGCCGGCGGTGCTCTGGCGCTCTACTTCCTCGAGGTGTTCGTCAGAGCCACCGCACAGAACGGATTCGTCTTCTGACGATTACGGCGCGAGGCGTTACGGGGCCGTCCAGCTCACGATCGGTGCGGCGGCTTTGGCGACGGACCCGGCGGGAGTGAGCCTCAGCAGAGTGTTGCGGACGGCTTGCCGCCGGCCGCCGCGAAGGTCGGCGCCGAATCTGGCGGTGATGGCCGCCATCCGGGCCATCTGGCGGCACCGTGGCCGGCGGGCCTGGTCGAAGGCGGCCAGCGCGGCGGTCAGGTCGCCGCCGGCGGTGACCGGTGCCGCGATGAGGCGGCCCACGCAGACGCCGTCTTCCACGGCGGAAGACGCTCCTTGCCCCACAGTGGGCACCATGGCGTGGGCGGCGTCGCCGACCATGACGACCCTCCCGCGGACGTAGCCGCCGAGCCCCGGGTGCAGGTGGTAGACGTCGTGGCGCATCAGCTGGTCGGCGGTGGTGGCCGCCACGATGGCCTGGATTCGCGCGGACCAGCCGGAGAAACGGTCGCGGGCGGCGGCGAGTTCGTCGTCGAAGGAGGCTCCTTCGGGATGCCGGAAGTAGCCGTACCAGTAGAGCTCGTGGTCGCTGATCCGGACGGCACCGAACTCTGTGCCCGGTCCCCATGCCTGGAAAAGGCGGCCGTCGGAGGTGGTGTCGGGGATGATCGCCCGCCAGCTGGTGCTGCCGCTGTAGCGGGGGCGGGCGTTCGGGAACAGCTGCCGCCGTACGGTGCTGCGAACGCCGTCGGCGGCCACGACCAGGCCGGCTTCGCCGGTGTGCTGCCCGGAGGTGGTCCGCCAGGTGACGGCGGCCGGCTCGCCGGCGGGGTGACCCGGCCGGACGGCGGTGACCTCGGCGCCGGTGACCAGCTCGACGCCGTCGGCGGCCTCGGCCGCCTGCCGTAGGGCGGAGTGCAGGCGTTGCCGGTGAATGCCCCAGATCGTGGTGGTCGCGCGCACGTCCGGTGTGTCGGGGATCCGCAGCAGCCAGCGGCCTCCCGGATCCTGAAAGCCCGCGGGGACGGTCTCATGTCCCGCGGCGCCTACGGCCTCACCGGCGCCGATGGCCTCCAGGGCGCTCATCCCGTTGCGGGTGATGGCCAGGCCCGCACCGACCTCCCCGAAGGCCGGCGCCCGTTCCAGCACCGTGACCGCCCAGCCCGCCTGTGCGAGCGAGGTGGCCGAAGCGAGCCCCGCGATTCCGCCGCCCACCACGATCGCCGTCAGCCGCTCCGCCACCGGCCCTCACCTCTCCAAACCGAATCGCCCGCCTCGTGGGGACGAAACCGACACCGCCAAGTACTACATCGCGTAGTACTACCACCAAAGTACTACATTCCGTAGTACATAGGCCTGCGGAAGTGTCATGACCTGTCGGTCGCGGGACGGAGTCGGTGGGAGATGAGCATTCCACCAGCGGCGAGCAGGCCGGTCAGGATGAAGACGCTCAACAGGGCGGTCCGCATCGAGGTGCCGTGGTTCTCGCTGAGCGCGATGGCCCCTCCGCCGAGTCCGGCGATCACTGCGGTGGCGAAGGTCTGGGCGAGCTGAAGGGCACCGCTCGCCTCGCCCTGCCGCTCCGTGGGGGCCTGCCGCAGGGTCTCGGTCGTCGACGCGTTGAAGCCGACGCCCATTCCCAGGCCGCCGACGGCCCAACCCAACACGGCGATCCACGACGGCAGCACGTCGGACAGGGTCGTGAGTGCGATCAGCACGACTCCCGCGAGGAGAACGGCGAAGCCGGAGATGGTGGCGGCGACGCGGCCAGCGTCGCGTCTGGCCTGCAAGGCCGAACCGGCGACCCAGGTGATGGCTCCCGCGGACAGCCCGAGCCCGGCCATGGTGGCACCCATTCCGCGCAGTTCCTGAAGGCCGAGCGGAAGGAACGCCTCGGTGCCGAAGTAGGTCCCGCACAGCAGAGCCCGGACGGTGACACCGGCCCCCAGACCAGGCCGGGCACTGAGAGTGCCCTCAGGCGTCACCCAGCGCAACGCGGGCACCGTGATGGCGATGCCGATGACCGCCAGGACGAGCAACACGGCCAGGTTCGTCAACAGCAGTGCCTGGAGGAGAAGGCCGGTGCCCAGGGTGAGCACGACGGCGCCGCCGAGCGGACGTTTCCACCACGGAAGCGCGATGGCAGGGGCGACGGCGCCGTTCGGCCGGTGCAGTGCGCGCAGCGGGGGCAGGACGAGCGCGGCCGCGGCGACGATGATCGGCAAGATGAGCAGGAACACCGCACGCCATGTGGTGCGGTCGGCCAGCGTGCCGGTGATGGCCGGGCCGATGAGGGAGGGAATGGTCCATGCCGACGACAGCAGGGCGTACATCCGGGCCCGCAGTCGTTCGGGGTAGGCCAGACCGATCACGGTGTAGGCCATGGCCATCACGGCGCCCACACCCAGCCCCTGGCCGAAACGGCCGACCAGGAAGAGCGGCCAACTGGGGGCGGCGCCCGCCACCACGCAACCGGCCGCCAGGGTCAGCATGCCCCATGCCATCGGGCGCCAGGGGCCGCGACGGTCGGCGGCCCGCCCGGAGAGCACCGTGCCGATGACATTGGCCAGCATCAGCGCGGACAGTCCCCAGCCATAGGCGCCAAGGCCGTCGAGGTCGTCGGCGATGCCGGGCAGGATCGTGGCCACCCCGAGTGACTCGAACGCGACCACGCCGACCGACAGCAGGACCCCGAGGGTGAGCGCGCGATAGGCGTCGCCGAAGACGCTCTCGCCGGAGCGGGCGCCCGTCGCCGGCGCAGGAGGCGGGACCTGTTCAACGTCATGGTCGGCAGAGCTGTCAACCGATTCGCCGGAGCTGTGGCTCATGGTGCCTCCTAGTTATGTTTCGTTTCGGATCGGAACATAACTTGTATACTTCCTCCATGGCCCAGACGACAAGCGGCACCGCTCGGGGCGGCGGTGGGAGACCTCGTGACCCACGCATCGACGACGCGGTTCCGCGAGCGGTCATCGAGATCCTCAACGAGGTCGGCTACGGCGGCCTCACGATGGAAGGGGCCGCCACTCGCGCCGGGACGAGCAAGCCCGCCATCCGTCGCCGCTGGCGCTCCCGCCAGCACCTTGTCGTCGGAGCCCTGGCCGCCACCTTCGGCACCGCACCGACGCCCGACACCGGCTGCACCCACTGCGACCTCATCGCCGGCATCAGCACGCTCAGCGACGCCTTCACCACCGCCATCGGCCGCAAGGCACTGCCCGCGCTCGTCGCCGACCTCACCGACGACGCCGAGCTGGAGAAGGAGTTCCTGGACGTCTTCTTCCATCCGCGCCGTGCCACCACCGCCGAAGCGCTACGCCGCGGCATCGACCGCGGCGACATCCGGCCCGACGCCGACATCGACCTTCTGCTGGACATGCTCGCGTCGACCACGTACTACCGCGTGCTCTTCGGGCATCTCCCCATCACGCCCCAACTCGCCGAGGACGTCGTATCGGTGATCATGGCCGGTGTCGCCACCGAGCGATGGCGTGGGGATCACGCGGAGGAGTAGTGGAGCGGCGATCCGGAGCTTCAGTTTCTGATCCATCCGGGCCGTCAGAAACGGTTATCGCCGGGCGTCCGGACCGTCTCCTGAGCGAGAGCATCGACGCGCATAGGAGACATCATGGGGCAGATCCAGATGAGTCGGCGGAGCGTGCTGGGGCTGACGGGTGGGTTGGCGGTCGCCGGCGTGGCCGGTGTCGCGGGAGCCGGGCTGCTCGACGGCGGACACGCGACGGCCGGCAGTGTGGGCGCGAAGCTGGCCAAGGCGCCGGCGAAGCGGTTCGCCCACCCGGGGCTGCTGCACACGAGCGCCGATCTGAAGCGAATGCGGACCAAGGTGCGCGCGGGCGCCGCGCCGTGGCAGGCGGGCTGGAAGGCCCTCGAGGCGAACTCCCACTCCGGCAGCGGCTGGAAGGCGCGCCCCCAGGCGACGGTGTACCGCGGCGGCTCGCAGCAGAACTACGTCCTCCTCTACAACGACGTCCACGCCGCGTACCAGAACGCCCTGCGCTGGAAGCTCACCGGCGATCGCGCGCACGGCGACACGGCGCGCGACATCCTGAACGCCTGGTCCGCGGCCCTGAAGACCGTGACCGGTAACGCCGACCGGTTCCTGGCGGCCGGGATCTACGGCTACCAGTTCGCGAACGCCGCCGAGCTCATGCGCGGCTACCCCGGCTTCGACCTCGCGCGGTTCCAGAAGATGATGCGCGAGGTCTTCTACCCGGCGAACGACGACTTCCTGAAGCACCACAACGGCGCGTTCATCACGAACTACTGGGCGAACTGGGACCTGGCGTCGATGTGCTCGGTACTGGCCGTCGGGATCCTCTGCGACGACCACGCCAAGGTGCGGCAGGCGGTGACCTACTTCAAGACGGGTGCGGGGAACGGCTCCATCCGGCACGCCGTCCCGTACCTCCACCCGGGCGGCCTCGGCCAGTGGCAGGAGGCCGGGCGCGACCAGGGGCACACGACACTCGGGATCGGGCTCATGGGCACGTTCTGCGAGATGGCGTGGAACCAGGGCTACGACCTGTACGGCTACGACGGCAACCGGTTCCTCAAGGGTTGTGAGTACGTCGCCAAGTACAACCTCGGGCACGACGTGCCGTTCACGCCGTACGTCTGGAAGGCCGGCGCGCCGGGCGTCTGGAGTCATACCGAGACCCAGACCCAGGTGTCGCCCTCCGCCCGGGGCAATGTCCGCCCGATCTGGGCCCTGGTCTACAACCACTACGTCCGCCGCCGCGGCCTGCGCGCGCCGTACACCAAGGCGATGGCCGCCAAGGTGCGTCCCGAGGGCGGCGGCGGGAACTACGGCCCGAACAGCGGCGGCTTCGACCAGCTCGGCTTCGGCACGCTGGCCTTCACCCGGTAGCGCCGCCCGGCAATGACGAGGGGGGACCGGGTCAGGGGCCCCGGTCCCCCCTTCGCGTCAGTGAATGGTCGCGGCGAAGATGTGCAGGGACGGCACACCCGGCGTCACGCTGCCGCTGACGTTCGGCAGGACGACGCGGGTGACGGTCTTGCCGGGCTGCAACGGCGTGGAGGCGCCGTAGACGCAGACCGGCAGGGGATCCTTGCCGTTCGGACGGTTGCGGTACGGCATGTACAGCGCGACGCCGGCGCCCGACTGGGAGCACCCGGCGTGCCAGTCCGGCACCGTGAGGGTGAACGAGTCGCTCGTGCCGTCGGAGTAGACGACCTGGCCGGTGCCGGTCGACGGACCGTACGCCGAGGTGAGCAGGAAGGACAGCGTGCCGCCCGAACCGCTCAGGTCGAACGCCGTGCCGCTCGCGACGGCGTTGTCGTTCTGGCCCGCCGCGACGTTCGGCCAGGTGAAGGTCGTCCCATCGGCGGTGACGGTGCCGCCCGGCGTGGCACCGGCGGCGGCCAGCGCCTGCGCGGAGAGGCTCGACCCCGCACCGTCGATGTTGGCGGCGGTGGGGCTCGCGTCGTCGCTGATGCCGACGTTGTCGTACGCCGCCTGCAGCGACGGCGCGGGCGGGGTGACCGCCCCGGTCGCCTGGACGGACTCCGCCGTGCCGCCGGTGGTGAAGACGGCGACGGCGGTCAGGCGGCTGCCGGAGGTCGCGTCCGCGGGCGGGGTCACGGTCCACTTCTGCGAGGCCGACGCGCCCGCCGCGACGTCACCCAGGTCGGCGGGCGAGGCGGGGCTCACCTGGTAGCCGTTGGTCGCCGACAGGTACACCTTCGCGCCGGACAGCGGAGTGTCGCAGCCGTCGGTCAGCGTGGTGGTGGCGGCGGTGGGCTTGCCTGGCTCGGCGGTGTCCGAGGCGATGGTCAGCTTCGCTCCGGCGCACGCCGGGACCGTGCCCGGCACGGCCGTCAGGACGGCCGGCTTCCCGGATCCGGCGACGTTGTCCGCGGTGATCTGGAAGGTGTACGGCCGCAGTGTCTTCAGACCGCCGACGGTGGTGAAGATGTTCCGGTCGCTCGTCGCCCAGATCGCGGTGTGCCCGGTGTAGCGCACCGGTTTCAGCCCGGGCGCGCTGATCGTGTACCCGAGGATCGGGGTGCCGCCGGCGGACGACGGCGGGTTCCACGACAGCCGTACCGTGCCGCCGTCGGCGTTGGACGCGAACGACGTGGGCGCGCCCGGGACGGCTCCGACGCCGCTCTTCGGCGTGACCGCGGCGGACGGCAGCGACGCCGCACCGGTGCCGTGGCCGCCTGCGGCGGTGACCGTGAAGGTGTACGCCGTGCCGTTGGCCAGGCCGGGCACGACGGCGTACCCGAGCCGGCGGAGGTCGGCCGCGGAGACGGTGACGGACTTCCCACCGGGCGAGGCGGTGACGGTGTACCGGAGCACCGGGGATCCGTGGTCGACGAAGACCGGGTTCCATCCGACGTACGCCGCGCCGTCGGCGGCGGAGGCGGCGACCTGGGCGGGGGCGTCGGGCACGGTGGTGCCGCCGGGCGTCACCGCGAGCAGGTGCCGGTAGGCGGGTTCGAGCCCGGCGTTCCCCAGGACGTTCGCCGGCACGTCGTTCAGTCCGGCGATGAGGTGGTTGTTCTTCTTGACGATGTTCTTGGCGTTGGTATCGGCGTCACCCTGCTGCCAGTAGTTGCTCTCGATGTCCGTCGGGTCGGACCCACTGGCGCCGGGCCGGTAGTCGGTGTGGGTGCCGCCCCAGTCGTTCTCGTTCCCGTACAGCACGTTGCCGTTGATCGTCATGAACGTCGCGCCGTTGTCGCTGTAGATGGCGTGGCCGTGCCCGAGGGAGTTCAGGATGACGTTGCCGGTGACGTGCTCGCCGTCGGCCAGGGAGGTGCCGGTGATGCCCTGGGTGTAGATCGCGCCGCCGTCGGCGAGCAGCTGCATGGGGTCGCGGATGAGGTTGGCCGAGATGGTGTTGTCGTTCGAGTAGTTCGGCGTCGCCTGCACGGCGATCTTGTCCGGCCAGCCGCCCCAGCCGATGGAGATCGCGGTGTACGAGGTGTGGTCGATCTGGTTGCGGGAGATGCGGGTGTGCTCGGCGTACCCGACGTCGATGGCGACGCCGCCGTGGTACTCGGCGGGGAGTCCGTACAGGTGGTTGTCGAGCACCTGGACGCCGCTGGTGTGGTCGGCCTGGCCGGCCGGTTGCGGCATGTCGACGCCGCCGGCCTCCAGCCCGTTGCCGGAGATGTCGGTGAACACGCAGCCCTTGACCGTGGCGTCCTGTGAGCCGTCGCCGAGGTCGAGCCCTGCCGCGCCGAGGTGGGCGAACACGTCGCCCTCGAACCGGACGCGCTGGTCGTAGGCGAGGCTCACGTTGCCGGGCGCCTTGGTCCACGCGCCGTACGGGCAGGTGCCGCCGGCGATGAACTGGCACAGGCCCTGGGTGGCGTACCCGGTCGGCCCGGTGACCGTGTAGTTCGCCTGGATCTCCGAGAAGCCCTCCGGCGTGCTCGGCGTCAGCCACGTGGCGTAGGAGAACTGGACATCGGTGAAGGCGACGTCGTGGATCGGGGCGGACGCCGTGCCCTTCGCGTCGACGAGCTTCTCCAGCGTCGGCGCCTCGATGTCCGCGCGCCGCGGGTCCTCCCCGCGCCGCGGGATGTAGGAGACCGTGCCGGCGGACCGGTCGAGATACCACTCGCCGGGCTGGTCGAGCACCTCATAGGCGTTCTCGACGTACGCCGGGACCTTCCCGTTGCCGAGGCTCTGCGGGCCGACCAGGTTGACCGTACGGCCCGAGTTGTCGGTGCGCATCACCCGCTTGTTGGAGTTGTCCCAGCACGGCTGCGCCATCGTGATCGTGGTGCCGGACACCGATCCGACCGGGCAGCGTGGTTCCGTCCAGGGGCCCTGGCCGCCGGTCTTGAGCGACCAGTAGCCGTCGCCGCCGCTGTAGACGAACTCGATGTCCTTCGGGTTGCGCCACGACGCCATCGCGTCCGACGCCGCCGTGTACCCGGTGTCGGTCGCGGTCAGCTTCGTCGGCAGCGGCCCGGCCGCGCGCCGGGCGCGGGCGCCGTCGACGTACAGCTGCCGGGTGTTCAGCCCGGCCGGGGCCGGGGCGGACCAGAGGTTCCTGGCCCGATCGGTGAGTTTCCAGCCGGTGAGCCGCCGCCCGCCGGAGACGACGGGGTGCGCACCGGGCGCGGCCGTCCAGATCACCTCGTGGCCGTTGGTCCCGGAGTCACGGGAGTCGAGCGTGAGCGGTTCGGTGAGCCGGTACGTTCCCGGGAGCAGCCGGACGGTGATGTCTGCCTTCATGTCCTGGTCGAGAGACCGGACGACGTCACGGGCGTGCGTCAGCGTACGGAAGGGGCGTCCGGAGGTTCCGGGCGCGTGGTCGTCGCCCGTGGGTGAGACGTAGAGCACCGCTCCCGGCGGTCCGGCCGCGGCTGCGGGGACGGCGGCCGTGACCAGGGGAACGGCGAGAGCCGTGATCGCGGTCAGGAGCAGAGCGAACGGTCGTCTGGCAGGCGGACGGAACGGGGCCATGCGGCCTCCTCGGGTCGTCTCCGTGGAGCCATCGATGGAGGATTGATCGGATGTCTCCTGCGCGGAGATTACGATCACCCCTAGGGCCTGTCAATACGCCAATTCGTGAAACTCCCACGTCAAATGGGATATATGAGTGTCTGGACACTCACCTTCAATGAAGGCGCACGTCGCCAAGTGGTCGGACCACAACGCGTGATCTTTAATGGACCTCGGTGCTTCATGAGCGCCGGATGAGAGCGCCCGCTCCGGCGGGCCCGAGCTCTCACGCAGACCTCATCGACGTGTCAGTCCGTTCACAGCGCGACTCACGACCGTGGATGTCATGAGCGACTTCACCCTCACCGCGCAGGACATGCCCGTCCGTCCCCTCCGCAGGTCGTCCCACGTCCTGGTGGAGGTCGTCATCCCGGTCTACAACGAGGAGCACGTCCTCGCCCAGAGCGTCGGCCGGCTGCACACCTACCTGACCGGCACGTTCCCGTACGCCTTCCGCATCACGGTCGCCGACAACGCCAGCACCGACCGGACCTGGGACGTCGCCATGCGGCTCACCCAGGACCTGCCGCACATCCGCGCCGTCCACCTGGACCAGAAGGGCCGGGGCCGCGCCCTGCGGCACGTGTGGGGCATGAGCGACGCCGACGTCGTCGCGTACATGGACGTCGACCTGTCCACCGACCTCGACGGGTTCCTGCCCCTGGTCATGCCGCTGGTGTCGGGGCACAGCGACCTGTCGATCGGCTCGCGCCTGGCCCGCGGCGCCCGCGTCGAGCGAGGGCCGAAGCGCGAGATCATCTCCCGCTGCTACAACCTCCTGCTGCGTACGACGCTGCGCGCGCGATTCTCCGACGCCCAGTGCGGGTTCAAGGCCGGCCGTACCGAGATCGTCCAGGCGCTGCTGCCGCTCGTCGAGGACCAGGCCTGGTTCTTCGACACCGAACTGCTCGTGCTCGCCGAACGCAGCGACCTGCGCGTCCACGAGGTCCCGGTCGACTGGGTGGACGACCCCGACAGCCGCGTCGACATCGTCCAGACGGCACTGGACGACCTGCGCGGCATCGCCCGGGTCCGCCGGCGCCTCCGGCGCGGGGAGTTCCGCGCCCCGGTGCCGTCCCGGCGGCGGCCTGTCGCCGTCCGCGCCGCGGCCTGACCCCCCACTGTCCCTCCGCACAGGAAGACCCACCCGGATGACGACGCACATGTCCCCGCCCGCCGCCCCGATGACCCGCGATCCCGCCGCACGGCACCGGCAGCGCGCCCCCGGCCCGTACGACCCGGCCCCGCCGCCCCGCTGGGCGCGCCCGACTCTGTGGGCGATCCTCGGCCTTGCCGCGGTCCTGTACGGCTGGCGCGTCTGGTCCCTGTCCGGCAACTCCTACTACTCCGCCGCCGTCCTGTCCGGGGCGCACAGCTGGAAGGCCTTCTTCTTCGGATCGCTGGACGCCGGCAGCTACATCACCGTCGACAAGCCGCCGCTGGCGCTGTGGATTCCGGCACTGGTCGCGCGCGTGATCGGCGTGAACGGCTGGAGCCTGGTCGGCCCACAGGTCGTCATGGGCGTCGCCGCCGTCGCCGTGCTGTACGCCACCGTCCGCCGGAGCTTCGGGTACCGCGCGGCGCTGATCTCGGCGCTCGTGCTGACGCTGACGCCGATCACGGTCGCGATCGACCGCGACAACAACCCGGACACTCTGCTCGTCCTGCTGCTCGTGCTCGCCGCGTGGGCGCTGCAGCGGGCGCTGGAGTCCGGCCGGCTGCGCTGGCTCCTCGCCTGCGCGGCGTTCGTCGGGCTCGGGTTCAACACCAAGATGATGCAGGCCTACCTGGTGCTGCCCGGCTTCGCGCTGGTGTACCTCCTGTGCGCGAAGGGCTCGACGGTCCGGCGCGTCGGTCACCTGGCGGCCGCCGGGGTGACGCTCGCGGTGTCGAGCGCCTGGTGGATGCTGATCGTCGACCAGTGGCCGGCGAGCGACCGCCCGTACATCGGCGGCAGCACGAACAACACGGTCTGGGACCTCGTCATCGGCTACAACGGCCTCGGCCGGATCTTCGGCCAGTCGGCCGGCGGCGGCGGTGCGGGCCAGGGCGCGAACTTCGGCGGCACGTCCGGTGCCGGCTCTTCAACCAGATCATGGCCGGACAGATCTCCTGGCTGATCCCGTTCGCCGTCATCGCGCTCGTCGTGGCGGTCGCCCTTCGCGGCCGCGCGCCGCGCACCGACCAGGCCCGCGCGGGGCTGCTGCTGTGGGGCGGCTGGCTGGCCGTGCACTACGCGGTGTTCAGCTTCGCGCAGGGCACCTTCCACCCGTACTACTCGACCGCCATGGCGCCCGCGCTGGCCGCGCTGGTGGGGGCCGGCACGGTGGCGATGTTCCAGGCCCCGCGCCGCTGGTCCTGGGCGCTGCCGCTCGCGTTCGCCGTCACTGGCGGATGGGCGTTCGTCGTGCTGCGCCGTACGCCGAGCTGGCACCCGTGGGTCGCCTGGCTGGTCGCGGCGGCCACGGTCGCCGGCGTGGCCGGACTCGTGATCGCCCGCCTCGCGCCGCGTACCCGGACCCGGCTCGCGCTGGGCGCGGCGGCGGTCGGCCTGGTCGGGTCCCTGGCGGGGCCCGCCGCGTACGCCACCACGACGGCGTTCAGCGGCACCGGCGAGAACGGCACCAACCCGACGGCCGGGCCGGCCACCTCGGGCGGCATGGGCGGCGGGCCGCGGATGAGCGGCCGTTCGATGCCCGCGGGCATGAAGCCCCCTACGGGTGGCGGGGCGCCCCAGGGCGGCGGCGCACCATCAGGCGGCACAGCGGCGCGCGGCGGCGCGCCGTCGGGCGGCATGGCGGCGCGCGGCGGCGGGCCCGGCGGTGACGTGAGCGCATCGCTGATCTCGTACCTGGAGAAGAACCGAGGCGGCGCTACCTGGCTCGTCGCGGTCTCCAGCGCGCAGGGCGCCTCGTCGATCATCCTGAAGACCGGCGAACCGGTCATCGCGATGGGCGGTTTCACCGGCAGCGACCCGGCCATGACCGTCGCGAAGCTGAAGCAGTACCTCACGGAGGGCAAGCTGCGCTACGTCCTCCTCGGCGGCGACAACCGCGGCGGGAACACCGCGGTCACCGACTGGATCAAGAAGAACCTCACGGTCGTCAAGGCCACCGAGTACGGCGGCGGCAGCACGTCGAGCTCGACCGGCAGCGGCCAGACGCTGTACCGCTACAACGGCTGACGCGCTCGTCCGTACGGATCCGCGGCCCGGTGTCCACAGCCTGTGGAGACCGGGCCGCGGCCTTGCGGCCTACTGAGGCCGGACGTTGTGGTTGTGAGCGAACAGATTGCCGGGGTCGTACTGACGCTTGACGGCGGCGAGCCGCTCATAGGTCCCCGTCGGATAGATCGCGGCGACGTCCTCCTCGGTGGCGGAAGCGAGGAAGTTGGCGTAGGCGCCGGTGACGTGGGGTGCGAGTCTCCCCCAGATGGCGTCCAGCGCGGGACGAGCGGCGTCGACGACCGGCGTCGGACCCGCGACGGTGGTCACGAACATCAGCTCCGCTCGGCGATGCGCGTAGGCGGTGGCGTCGTCGGAGACTCGGGACACCGCGCCGCCGACGCTGCGAACGGCGATGAACGGCGGCCTCTCCGACGCCCCGACCTCGGCGAGGATCCGGAGGACCTCGGGCGCCGACTCCTTGTCGACGAAGGCGCCTCGGGTGACGAGCTGGATTCCCGGCGGTGGGGTCGCCCCGTCCACGAGCGTGTCCGCATAGGGCGTCAGCGTGACGTCGTCGTCGATCACCGTGCCGAGCCGGCGGATCGGGTCGATCGCCTGCGCGGCGCGTTCCGGGTCGTCACCGTCGAAGGCGACCTGGATCTCGACCGGCGCTTCGGGTCCGCCGGCGAACGGATTGGCGAAGTTCGCGATGGAGGTGAGCTCTTCGGGAGCGGTGCGCAGGTGGTCCGCCCAGCCCTGGAGCACGCCGGCCAGCTCCGACGCCGGGAAGACGATCTTGCCGTAGAAGATGTCGGTCGTCGGGTGCGCCACGAAGTCGAAGGCGGTCACGATCCCGAGATTGCCGCCGCCACCGCGGATCGCCCAGAACAGCTCTGGGTTCTCCTCCGCGCTCGCGCGCACCACCTCTCTGTCGGCGGTGACCACCTCCGCGGCGACCACGTTGTCCAGGGCCAGACCGTACTTCCTGACCTTCCAGCCGATGCCGCCGGCCAGCGTCAGCCCACCGACACCGACACTCTTGGTGTCGCCCGAGGAGATCGCCAGTCCATGCGCGGCCAAGGCGTCCGCGACCTGACCCCAGGTGGCGCCGCCGCCGATCCGCACGAGGTGGCGTTCGTCGTCGATGACCTCCACATTCGCGAGCATGCCGAGGTCGATCACGACGCCGCCGTCGTTGGTGCCGAAGCCCGCGAAGCCATGGCCGCCGCCTCGCACGGACAGCGGAAGCCCTGCGTCGGCGGCGAATCCGACACCTGCCCGTACGTCCCTGACGCTCTTGGGTCGCAGAACATAGGCCGGACTACCCGCGGCCAACACCGTGCGACTGGCCGATTCGTACTCCGCTCCGCCCGGTTCGATGATGTCGCCGCCGAAGTCACGGCGAAGGGTTTCCAGCGCTGAGCTCATGACGTTCCTTCTGCGAGGTGAACCTGACGACCAAGAGATGCCGGCGACCTGATCCCTGTGACAGGCCGGCCTTGTGACGTACGCCACCGGCCGCGGCCGTCACGGAACTACGGGGACCGGCGTCATGCGCGCGCACCGGCGGATTGGAGATGCTCGGTGGACAGATAGTCTGCGCGCAGACTAATCTTTCACCTAGATCCCCTCGCGGAACGGAGTACGGACATGTGGGAGTACCAGCACACCGCGGAGACGGCCGCGGCCCCGGAGACCGTCTGGCGCCTGTGGGCCGACGTGCCCGGCTGGCAGACCTGGAACGCCGAGATCGAGAAGGTCGAGATCGACGGTCCGTTCGCGGTCGGTTCCCGGATCACGATGACGCCGCCCGGCGACGAGCCGGTCGTGCTCGACCTGGTCCAGGTGGAGGAGCACACGCTGTTCGTCGACCAGATGGACGCCGGTGACTTCACCGTCACGACCGTGCACCGCATCGAGCCGCTCGGCGACGGCCGGATCCGGATCGTCTACCGCACGGAGATCGACGGGCCGGCCGCCGACCAGGTCGGGCCGCAGCTCGGCCCGGCCATCACCGGCGACTTCCCCGAGACCGTCGCGGCTCTGGTCCGGCTGGCCGAGGCCCGATGACGTCCCATCCCGACGAGAGCCCCGGATTCCTGCTCTGGCAGGTCACGCTGCGCTGGCAGCGGGAGATGACCGCCACCCTGGCCCCGCTCGGCCTCACCCATGTGCAGTTCGTCCTGCTGGCCAACACCTGGTGGCTGAACACCCACGGTGAGGAGCCCAACCAGCTGACCCTCGCCCGGCGTGCCGCCACGGACATCAAGATGACGTCGCAGGTGCTGCGCAAGCTCGAGGAGAAGGGCCTCCTGGAGCGGAAGGTCGACCCCGCCGACACCCGGGCCCGGCGGCTGCGGGTCACCGAGCGGGGCGCCGAGGCGGCCCAGGCGGCGATCACCGCGGTCGAGGCGGCCGACGCGGAGTTCTTCTGGCGGGTGCCCGACACGGCGGCGCTGCTGGGGATCCTCCGCCCCCTGGCCGCGCCGCCGGACGAGCCGAGTCATCAGGGCGTGTCCTAGGCGGGCAGGCGGGTGAACCAGTCGACGATCGCCGCGGTCCCGGTCACCGCCGTCCCGAGATGACGGGAACCCTCATAGTCGGTCGGGCCGAGGTCGATCGGCGTCAGGTTCACCCCATTCGCGCGGAACGCCGCCCGACAGTGGTCGGTGTTGGCGGTGACCGCCTGCTCGTCGCCCGCGGCGTAGTAGAGGCGGATGGGCGCGCGCGGCACCCAGCCGGTGCACGTCCCGTCGGCGACCCGCAGCGCCTTCGCGAACGCTCCGGTCGGGTGTTCCAGCATGGCCTTGCCGCGCGAGGTGAGGAGAGGGTTCGGATCGCCCGGCTGCCGCGGTTTCCCGTAGAGCCTGTCGGGCAGTGCGGCGAGCATCTCCTGGCCCGGCGTCGTCCCGTCGAACAGCCGGTTCACCTTGTCGGCGTACGGCGCCTGGAACACCTCGCCGGGAGAGTCGTAGAGGTGGTGCAGGCGGTTCCAGGAGACGAGCAGGTAGGTCGTGTAGGCCACGCCGATTTTCGACGGGATCTCCTTACCCGCGAGGAGCGCCGGGAGCTCGGCGTCGCGGAAGGCGTACCCGCCGCTGATGGGCGCGACGGCGCCGAGGCGGTACCAGCGGTCGGCGCCGTCCTGGAGCGCGCGGGCGAGCCCAAGGGCCGCCGACGCGCCCTGGGAGAACCCGGTGACCAGGACCCGCCGCTGCGGGACCATCCCCCGGCGGGCCATGAACTCGCGGGCCGCGCGCAGCATGTCCAGTGACGCGGTGGTCTCCGACGGGACGTCCATCCACGGGTGAGTGCCCGGCCCCTCGCCCAGCCCGAGGTAGTCCGGGGTTACGGCGACGAAGCCCGCCGCGCCGAACGTCATCGCCGGGGAGGACGAGAAGTCGTCCTTGCCGATCGAGGGGGCGTCCTCCTTGTAACTCTGGGTTCCGTGGGTGAACGACACGATGCGCGGCCTGCGGTCGCCGCTCCGTGGCAGGACGATCAGACCGCTGGCGACGGTCGGCCGGCCCTTGGCGTCCACCGTCCGATAGAGCAGGCGGTACAGCTCAACGCCGTACCGGACCGAGGCATGCTCGAATCCGGCCTTGGCCAGCGCGGTGCGCACCTCGTCGGCCGAAAGGGTCTTGAGGCGTACGGGTTTCGCGGCGAGCGCGCCCCGGCCGCGGCCGGCGCGGAGGCCTCGGCGGCCGGGCGGGCACCCGCCGGCGCGGCGGTCGTCGGCGCGGCGGTCGCGCTGATCGGGGTGAGCGCCGATCCGGTGAGGGCGAGTCCGGCGCAGACGGCCGTGGTGAGGGCGATGGCTCGCCGGCTTACGAGTGATCTCATGCCGCCGACGCTACGGACGCGGCCGATCGCGCCCCAGCCGGTGGACCCCAAGTGAGGGGGTGTACCCAGCCCCCTGGCGGGGGTTCGCGTAACCTCCCATGGCGCTTTTGGACATCTCGCCGTCACGGGGTCGTACATTCTGACTGTCAGTCAGGCATATCACAAAGCAGGCAGAAAACCCCTGGTCAGACGATGACGGCAGCAATTCGACACTTGTGAGGGCGGGTTCGTGACGCGCTGCGACGCCGCTGTCACAGGAGTTTCAGCACCGATAGCGCTCAATGTCCGGGTTAATGGTAAAGCATCGCCCATAAATGAGACATAGTCGGTATCCGACCGATAGTGTGCCGCGTGCGCCGTTGATGGATGAGCCTCACGGCGCACATCGACCTACTTCCATTTCTGGAGGTCCTGCATGCGCCTGAACAAGGCGACACTGACCTTTGCCGGTACGGCGGTCGCTCTCGCCGTAACGATGACCGCCTCCCCCGCGTGGGCCTGCAACGACCGTGACCCCGCGCTCCGGCTCGACGTGAAGTGCGGCACCAGTGGCCAGCCGAGCTGGATGGTCACCAACCCCAACCGCTGGGGCGCGGTGCCCTTCACCTGGAGCGACAACCAGCACGGCCAGAGCGGCTCCAAGATCCAGGCACCCGCGGGCGGCAGCGTGGCGCTGCCGACCCACGCGACGATGGTGAAGGTGATCGCGTACCGCCCCGACAGAAGTGACCTGCCCGTCTGGCAGCGGCACGGCGCGTTCGGCATGAAGCACTGCGCCGGCGCTCCGAAGCCGTCGAAGCCGGGCAAGCCGGGGAACCCGGCGCCGCCGAAGAAGCACCACCCGAAGCCGAGCCCGACGAAGCCGAGCACCGCGACGCCGTCGCCGACGACCACCGCCCCCTCGGGCGAGGCGCGTCCGGCGACGCCGGTCAAGGCGCAGCCGAAGTTCACCGGCTGACGGCCGAACGTTCGCGGACGGCCCGGGAAGGCGCGTTCCCGGGCCGTCCGCGTACCGTCCACCCACGATCTAAGGAGCGGAACCGATGTCCATCAGCTCGGCCGTATCGGGGCCCCGCTGGGCGGCAGCCGCGATCGGCGTCGCCCTGGGTATCACGCTGACCGGCTGCGGCGGCTCTGCCCACCATGACAAGAACGCTCCGGCTGCCGGCGCGAACTCCCAGGCCACCGACGCCGAGCCGGCGAAGCTGGGCGAGGCCCCGAGCACGATCGCCACCGCGCGTGCGAAGACCGTCCAGATCTTCGCCAACCCCGGGGACAGTTCGCCGAGCATGCAGCTGCAGAACCCCAACCCGGACGGCGTCACCCGGGTCTTCCTGGTCATCGGCAGCAAGCCCGGCTGGCTGCACGTCCTGCTGCCGGTGCCGCCGAACGGCAGCCAGGGCTGGATCGCCGAGAAGGACGTCACGACCACGAAGACCAGCTACTGGGTGCAGGTCCTCCAGGGCGCGCACCGCGTGAAGGTCTACCAGGGCAAGCACGCGGTCATCGACACGCCTGCCGCGATCGGGAAGGCCGACACCCCGACCCCGGGCGGCCGCTATTACATCGCCGAACTCCTGCAGGCCCCGGATCCCAAGGGCGCCTACGGGCCGTACGCCTACGGGCTGAACGGCTACTCGACGAAGCTCACCCAGTTCAAGGGCCAGGACCCGATCATCGGTATCCACGGCACGAACGAGCCGAAGTCACTCGGCAACTCCGTCAGCCACGGCTGCGTCCGCGTCGGCAACCCCGTCATCACCAAGATGGCGAAGATGCTTCCGCTCGGCACCCCGGTGCAGATCAGCGCCTAGGTCTGAGACCGCCGGACGCCGTTGACCTCTGGCCCCCGGTGCCGGGGCCGCCGCGCGGACGGCGGGCCCCGGCAGGCTCAACGGGTCACGCCTTCTCGGCGGCGCGGAAGGTGGCCAGCACGCTGGCGCCGAAGTACGGCCCATAGCTGATCAGGCTCTTCGGGGTGTGCGCCGCGTGGACGGAGATCTGGTACCCGCTGCCCTTGGTCACGTTGAACTTCTTGAACCAGGGCCCGCCGCTGGAGCCGCTGTTCATGTCACAGGCCATGCCGTGGGTCATGACGCCGGCCGGGTCATTGACCTGAGAACCGCTGCAGTACTGCAGGGTCTGGCCCTTGTTGCCGTTGGCCGGGTAGCCGAACAGGTAGCCGGTGGGCCGGTCCAGGGTGTTGAAGGCGATGCCCTGGCCGCCGACGACCGCCTGGATCTTACGGTTCTTCAGGGGCTTGAGGACGATGGCCCCGAAGTCGTACCGCCGGTCGCGCACCCACTTCCCGGCGCTGTCCTTCTTCATGTACTCGCCGGGCACGAACGCCCGCCGCACGGCGAACTTTCCGTACGGCGCCTTGCCGTTCTTGTAGCCCGGCACGAAGACGAGGTTCGTCGTCCACTTGCCCGTCGGGGTGCGCAGCGCGTGCGCGACGGTGAGGGCGACGTCGCCGTCCTTGCTCGTGACGACGTTGGCCGAGGCGACGAAGCCGCTGCCGCCGTCACCCTTGCCGAACAGCTTGCCCGCCGTCTTGGCGACCAGGCCGCCGCGCTTCCACGTGGCCTGCTTCTTCCCGGTCGCGCTGACGCCGCCCGAGGTGGTCCGGGTCGCGGCGGCCGACGGCAGAACGGGGTCGACGGTCACCGGCGCTCCACCCTTGGGCTGCGCCGTGGCGCGCAGCGTCCGCTCGGCGGCCGAACCGGCCTCGTCCGCGAGCGGCTTCGCCGCCTTCATGCGCTCCGGCGTCCAGTACGCGGCGGCCTTCGCGTCATCGTCTGCGTACTGGACCGCCGCGGGGCCCGAGCGCGTCACCGTGGCGGACTGCGGCCGCGCCGAGGTGGCGGAGGAACATCCGGACGCGACCGTACCGAGGACCGCGACCGCCATGACGCCGCCCATGAGTCGGGGGGAACCCAATGACACTCCTTGTGAGGGGGATGTGACCGGGCAGCCTATGGCAAACGCGCGAGTTGTGGATCATCAACGGTCGAAGTGGGACGAAGGGTGACGACCTTGTCGGCCTCGGGGGCCAGGTGCAGGTCGTGCGTGATGAGGATGGTCGTACGGCCGGCCATCAGCCGGCGCAGGGGCTCCAGCACCCGGCGGGCGGTCGGCGCGTCCAGGCCGGTGGTCGGCTCGTCGAGGATCAGCACCGGCGCGTCGCGGACCATCGCCCGCGCGATGGCGATCCGCTGGCGCTGCCCGCCGGACAGCAGCCGGCCGCGCTGCCCGACCAGGGTGTCGTAGCCGTCCGGCAGCGCGGTGACGAAGTCGTGGGCGTCCGCGGCGCGCGCCGCGGCGACGATCTGCTCGTCGGTGGCGCCCGGCCGGCCGTACGCGATGTTGTCGCGCACCGTGCCGGGGAAGAGCATGGTCTCCTGCTGGAGCACGGTCACCGTGTCGCGCAGGGTCGCCAGCGACAGTTCGCGGATGTCGACGCCGTCGAGGCGGATCCGTCCGGCCTCCGGGTCGTAGAAGCGCAGCAGCAGCTTGGTGATCGTGGACTTGCCCGACCCGCTCGGCCCGGTCAGCAGGACGAGTTCCTCGGGGCCGGCGCGGAACGACAGGTTCGCGAGGGCGGTCCGGTCGGCGCCGGGGTACCGGAAGGTGACGTCGTCGAAGGCCACCCGCCCGCGGCGCGCGGCCCGGGTGCGGGCGGCCGGGCGGTCGGCGACCGTGGGCCGCGTCTCCATCAGCTCGACGATCCGCTCGGCGCTCGCGGTCGCCTCCGAGGCGAGCAGGTTGACGTGGCCGAGGCTCTGGATCGGCGGGTAGAGGTACCCGAGGTAGGCGGCGAAGGACAGCAGGCCGCCCAGCGTGACGCGGTCGGCCGTGAGCTCCCACGCGCCGAAGCCGAGCACCACCAGCACGCAGACCGTCTCGATGACCTGCACCAGCGGCTCGTACAGCGCCGCCAGCCGGGTCTCGGCCATCTTGGCCTCCAGCCAGGACAGCCCCTCCCGGTGCAGCCGTCCCCGTTCGGCCCGCTCCCGGTTGTACGCCTGGACGAGCGCCTGGTTCGACAGGCTCTCCTCCACCACGCTCGTGATCGCCCCGCTGCTCTCCCGCTCCCGTACGGCGGCGTCGCGGAACCGTGAGGTGAAGTTCCGCACGGCGACCCAGAACAGCGGCGCGACGGCGAACGACACCAGCGCCAGATCCCAGCGGACGTACAGCGCCGCGCCGGCGAAGAACACGGCGCTGACCGCCGCGGTGACGGTCTGGATCACCCCGGAGGCGACGAACTGCTCGATCGCCTCGATGTCGCCCGTGAGACGGACCATGAGGTCGCCGAGCCGGCGGTTGTCGAGGAAGTCCGGCGACAGCCGCTGGATGTGCGCGAAGACGGCGTCGCGCAGCCGGAGCAGGAACCGCTCCCCGACCAGGGCCGTCAGGTAGCTCCCGCCGAAGGTCGCGACACCGGTCAGGACCGCGACCTCCAGCCAGATCAGGGCCGGCGTCCAGAAGGCGTGCAGGTCCTTGGCCGCCAGCACGCGGTCGGTGATGTCGCCGAACAGCCAGATCGCGACGACCTCGCAGGCCGCCGACAGAATCAGCAGCAGCGCGCCGACGACCAGCCACCGGCGGAACCCTCGCGTGTACGGCCAGAATCGACGGAACGCGTCCTTCGCGGAGACACCGGAAGGATTCGATGCGGCGGGCGTCCGATGCATTTCTTCCTCTTCTCAGGACACTTCTCAGGGCACGAGAAAAGGGAGTCGGCGGGCCACGCCCGCCGACTCCCCTACCCCCCGTTAACGCTGGTCAGCGCTTGGGCTGCGGCGCGGGATGCGGGCTGCAGTGCTTCTTGTGGTGCTTGCGCGGCGGCTTCGGAGCCGGCTTCTTCTTGGGGGGCACCGGCACGATCTTGCGGAAGCTCATTTTCGAGTCCTTTCTTTCTCCGTCGCCCTTCGGCGCTTACGAGAAAGACATTAGGGGCCTCGATTGAGAGTCCCTGAAGACGGACATGAGAGCCGCTTAAGATCCGGCTGAGACGCGTCCTGAGACCGGACGGCGGGCACCCACGGCCCGCCGTGGTCCACGAGCAGTCTGGATCGAGCTTCCGTTCCGTGTTAGTCCGGCTGCTCTCCGGGTATCCCGGCGCACCAGCGCGGTATCCCCCGACTCCGCCCGGCGATCGGACGTCATGCGAACCCGGTCGCCGGGCGGCCAGACCTTTCCCTCGGGAACATGACAACGGCCGCCGTGCGATCGCACGGCGGCCGTCACACCACTTCGGGTACTACCGGCCGTGCCTCGCGGCCTCGTACTTGTCGATGGCCAGGCCGAGCTGGGCGTACTTCTCGCTGTAGGCGACCGGGTGGGCGCCCGGGGCCGTCGGCGGGCGGTTGGGGTCGATGTACTGGTTCCCCAGGTTGGAGAAGATCGCGATGATGTAGTTGCGGCCGTTCTTGCCGGGCAGGTTCCGGACGATTCCGGCGTCGCTGCCGGAGTTGGAGACCAGGCCGGTCTTGTGGGCGAAGGTCACCTCGGCCTTGGCGTTGCAGGGCCGTACGTCGTGCTGGTAGGCGTCACCGTCGACGGTCACGCTGCCGTCGGCGCCGATCCACCGCTGCGGGACGACCTGCGGGATGCCGGGGGCCGGGTAGTCCGCGCCGCACCAGTTGCTGGTGGACAGCACGTCGTTCATGCCCTGGTCGCCGAGCTCCTTCTTGAAGAACTCCCGCGAGGACCTGCTCAGGACGTCCCGGGTGACGGCCTTGCCGTTCGGGGCCGTCCAGACCTTGCCGGGCGCGCCGTTGATGAGCGTGAGCAGCTTGGCGGTGTCGAGGGAGCTCATCGTGACCGGGTTGCTCCAGTGCCCGCCGTTGGCCGCGTTGGTCCCCTTGACCTGCATCGTCTCCAGACCCAGGTCCTGGAACGTCTGGTTCAGGTCGTCCACGGCGTTGTGGTCCCACAGCATCTTCAGCAGCGCACAGGAGGCCGGGTTGGAGGACCAGGTCAGCGAGTCGTCGACGTACTGACGGATGGTGTTGCTGGTGGCCCCGCCACACAGGCTGCTGGTGGCCGTCGGCTGGTAGCTGTAGGTGTCGTCGAGCTTGACGACGCCCTTGTCGACCAGGCGCAGCACGCCGAAGTTGATCATCAGCTTCAGGACCGAGGCCGGGTAGGGCAGCATGAAGTCGGTCGAGGCGTTCTCCCGGCCCGGCACCACGTCGATCGTGCCCTGAGCGTGGTTGGTGTACCAGCCGGAGTCGTCCCACTGCCGCCAGCGCACGTCGCTGGTGTGGAAGTTCTTGTCCACCGACACGACCTTGCCGTGCGGGTACTGCGGGCTCATCAGCACCGTGCCGGACGACACGGGTCGGTTGTGCTTGTCCAGCTCGATGACCGTGGCGTCGATCTGCGGCTGCTGGGAGATCGGCTTGGCGTCGTCGGCGGCGGCCAGCAGGCGGGCCCGCTGTTTCGGCGTCTGCGCGTCCTTGTCCACGGAGTGGGCCTTGAGCGTACGAGCCTGCGCAGTCGTCGTGACCGGGTCGGTGTCGAGGACCTCCTGGAACTTCAGGCCGTCCATCGTCTGCTGCAGCGTGGTCGCGATCGACTTGGCGGACGTGTCGGCGCTCGTGGACTTGACCGACTGGGCCGGCGAGCAGGCCGACCCCATCAGCGCGCCGACAGCGACGAAACCGACAAGGCTCCGCCCCCATATCCGAGTTGTTGGCATGATCATTACGGTAACGAAGAGATCGTTTGGTGATGACCGAAACGCGGATTTCGACGATCTTGTGACAGATGCCCGGGCGAGCAGGTCGTACGACCGCGCCCGCCCGGGTCGGCGAATCAGGAGAACCAGCGCCGGGGATGGCGGGTCAGGCTGTAGCCGGCGACGCCCATGGCCGCGGCGAGCAGGCCGCCGCCGATCGTCCAATACCACCGGGTCGACGGCCAGGAGAACCAGCTCTTGGCGCGCTGCAGCGGCTTCGGCGCCGAGCTGACGGCCGACGGCTCCACCGAGGGCGCCGCCTCCGGAGCCATGGTGGTCCCCGGGTTGACCGCGGGGGCCAACGGCGCCTTCAGATGCGCACCGGACGGCTCGGCGTTGCCGTTCCTGGCGCTGATCCGCAGCCGTACGTCGACCGGCAGGCCGGCGCCCTGATTCGGCAGGCCGACCGCCGACAGCCGGACGTAGTAGGTGCCCGGCAGCGGGTCGCTGGACCAGGGCTCGGCCCACGAGCGGATCTGCCGCAGCGCGCAGTGCAGTTCGAGCTTGGCCGTGCCCTGCTGCGTGGTGGCGGACTGCGGTCCCCCGGTGCAGGCCTGGCGGCGGCGCAGACCGTCGAAGACGTCGACGGTCCAGGTCGCCGCCCCGGACTGGGACGTCTCGGACGGCAGGGTGACGGTCACGGCGACCTGGTCGGTCTGACCCGCCGCCGCAGCGAACTGCCAGTACAGGTAGTCGCCGGTCGACGCCGACAGCCGCGCGGTCTGTCCGGGCCGTACGGTGGTCGCGGTGAGGAACGACGTCCCGGCGGTGCCGACCGTCTTGTGGGGCTTGGGCGACGCTTTGCCGCCGGCGAAGGCGGGCCCGGCGGTGGCCAGCGCGAGGACCGCGGTCGCGACCGGAAGGCCCAGAAGGGGCGTTACGCGCACGGTCAGTTCTCCTTCCAGATGGCGATCCGCCAGCGGGCGAGCCAGCCGAGGATCAGCCCGGCGACCAGGCCGGCGGCGGCGAGCACGACGAGCAGCAGCCAGCCGCGGCCGAGGTCCGGGCCGCTCGGCGCGGGCGAGGAGGGCACCACGTCGACGGTGAGCTCCAGCGGCATGCCGGGGGCCGTCCGTACACCGGGAGGCGCGGAGAAGGAGTTGCTCACCACCAGGCAGACGGTGCCCGCCGGAGACGCGCTCGTGGACGGCGACGCGGACGCGTCCTGACCGGACGGTTCGCCGGAGCGCTGGTCGGACCAGCGCAGGCCGGTGGACAGGACGTCGGTACGCCCGCTGCCCGCGTCCGTGCCGCGGACGAGCTCCTGGCCGTCCTGGGACGTCGCCCGCAGCAGCACCCCGTAGTCCGGGTTCAGCCTGCGGTCGAGCGCGACGCTCACGGAGGCGCGCAGCTCCTGCCCGGAGGACACGGGCACCCGGTAGACGCGGTGCTCGCCGAACTGCTCGCGGTCGGTGTAGACACCGGGCGACAGCACCGGGGCGTTGGCGCACTGCGCGCCCCCGGCCACCTGCCGAGGCGTCTTCTGGTACGTGCTGCCGGCGCGGCGGACCAGCTGGTTGAGCCGGCTGGTGAGCTGCTGCTGGTGCTGGACGGTGGTGTACGTTCCGCCGGTCGCGTTGGCGATGCAGGTCAGCTGCGCCTGGACCTTCTGGTTCGGGTTGAGGCCGAGCGTGTCGATGACGAGGTGGATGCCCTGCGCGGCGAGCTCGCGGGCGACGTCGCACGGGTCGGGCGGCGCGCAGGTGTCCTCTCCGTCGGTGATGAGGACGATCCGCCGGGTCGTCTCGCCGGCGCCCAGGTCCTTGGCCGCCGCCCGCAGGGCCAGCCCGATCGGGGTCCAGCCGGTCGGACGCAGCGTCGCGATCGCGGCCTTCGCCTCGGTCTTGTTCATCGGGCCGACCGGGCTGATCTGCGCGGTGTCCTTGCAGCCGACCGTCTTGGGACTGCCGGGGTAGCGGTACCGGGAGCCGAGCACCCGGATGCCCAGCTGCGTCTCGCCCGGCAGTGCGTCCACCACTTCGTCGAAGGACTGCTGCGCCGCCGAGATCCGGCTTCGGCCGTCGATGTCCTTGGCCCGCATCGAGCCGCTGACGTCCAGGACCAGCTCGACCTTGGGCGGCTCGGTGGCAGTGGCTTTGGCGGCGGAGGCGGGTGGAACACCGAACATCGCCAAGGCGGCCAGCAGGCACAGCAGGCCGGCCGCGAACCGTCGTCTCATGATCACCCGAGGATCCTAATGATCACCAACCGGCGTACTAAATCGGGTGGAAGACGCATCACAAGTGCTGGGTGGTCTTGCGACGCATGGACGGGATACGCGCCGGTGACCCGAGTCCGCGACGCCGCAGGACGGCCGGGGTCGTCAGGCGAGACTCCAGACGGACACCGAGCCGTCTTCGTACCCGGCGACCGCGACGGGCCTGCCGTCGAGCGTCGTGGTCGACAGCGCTGAGACCACGGAATCGCCGGTGAACGGGCCGCCGACCGGTTTTCCGGTGGCGAGGTCCCACAGGCGTACGGTGCGGTCCGCGCCCCCGGCGATGATCACCTGCCGGCCGCCCAGGGAGGCGACGGCGACCGCGTGGGCGGCCATCCGGATCGCGGTGCCGATCCTCTCACCGGTCAGCAGGTCCGACACCTGAATCGTCGAATCGTCACCGGCGGAGACGACGACCTCGCGTGCGCCGATGGCGCCGATCGCCACGGAGGTGACGTACTCACTGCCATGGGCGCTGTGCCCGGTGAAGGTGGCGCCGATCTGGCGCCCCGAAGTCCGGTCGAACACCCGCACGGCCGATCCGTAACCGCCGTCGGCGGCGACCTCCCGGCCGTCCTCCAGCCTGGCGAACGCCAGCGAGATCACCTCCGCGTGGGTGTCCAGTCGCGGAGCGACGGTCCTGCCGGTGGCCGGATCCCAGGTCTGCACGGTCGTGTCGAAACTGCCGGAGACGACGACCTGCCGACCGCCCACCGGCGCGAACGCCACCGCCGTCACGCCGTTCGTGTGACCGGTGAAGGTCTTTCCCGTCTCGGAGCCGGTCGTGAGGTCCCACATCCGGATGTAGTCGTTGCCGTCGCCGCTCAGTTGCGTACCCGCGACGACGACCTGCCGGCCGTCGAAGGCGCCCGCCGCGACCGACTGCACGCTCAACGCTCCAGGGGCGGTGAACGAGCGGCCGAGCGCGCCGGTCTCCAGATCGGCCATCTTCACGGTGTCGTCACCGCAACCGGCCACGACCGTCGGATGGCCGTTCACGGTCGTCACCGCCATCGAGGCGACACCGGCCGGCCTAGCGTGACACGCCTGGAGACGGCGGAGCGCGGTGCCCGGGGCCACGGAGGACGGGCGGATCGCCGGCTGCGAGGACGTGCCATGACGGACCGCCGGAGGCGCGGACGTGCCGTGACGGCCCGCCGGACGGTGGTGGTCATGCGCGAGCAGGCGCGGCACGCCGACGAACCCGAGCACGACCACGGCGACCAGCGTGGTCGCCCCCGCGGCGAGCAGGCCGCGACGGACGGCCCGCCGCCTGCCACGGGACGGCGGACCGGGTGCGGCATCCCGTCGGTGCGTGGTCGTGTCCGGCACCGGGATGGCGCCGGTCTGGATGGCGTTCTCGATCGCCCGGCCGATCCCGGCCGTCAGCGACTCCGACGCGGACGGCCGTACCGGTGCGGGCCGCGTCGGCACCGGTGGTGATTCCGGGGCCGACGCGGACGTCGCCTCGCCCGACGCGACACGTTCGAGCACCGTATGGATGTACTCCGATCCAGGGCGCTGCGAAGGATCCTTGTCGAGCAGCGCGGAGAACAACGCGGCGAGGTCGGTGCCCGCCCTTCTCGGTGGCGGTGGCGACTCGTTCAGCACGGCGGCGATGGAGGCCTCGTACCTGTCGCGTTCGAACGCGGACGTGCCTTCGGCCGCGTAGTACAGCGTGGCGCCGAGCGCCCACCAGTCGGTCGCGGCGTCCCCGCGGTCTCCCCGGACCTGTTCCGGCGCCATGTACGCGGGTGAGCCGAAAAGCGTTCCGGTGCGTGTCGGGGCGGGGTGGCCGGCGATCCGCGTGAGGTCGAAATCGGCGAGTTCGACCCGGTCACCCGGCAGCAGCATGACGTTCGCCGGTTTCAGGTCACCGTGCACGACGCCGGTTCGGTGTGCCTCGTCCAGGGCCGCCAGCAACGCGAGCCCGATCGCGGCGACCCTGGCCACCGGCAACGGGCCATCTCTGTCGACGGCCTCCGCGAGGGTCGGCGCCGAGACGAACTCCATAATGATCAAGGTAGCGCCACTGCTGGAGATCGCATCGAGATTCGTGACCTCGGGTTGCGGCGGCACGCGTGATCGGCGCGCTCAGGATCGTGACTGGGTCCCGTGCATGCCGTATCGCTCCTGGTCGGACGGGCGCGGTCCCTCGGGGCCGTCCCTGCCGACGCGGAGCATCCGCGAGACGCGGACGATGCGGAACCTGCGGTTCAGCACGGCGAACTCCGGCCCGCTCATCGCCTCGATCCGCTCCGCGGCGTCCTCCCACTCGGCGATCTCCTCGGGCTCGGCGGGCTCGCCCTGGAACTCCAGGAGCCGGGGCAGCAGCTCGCTGAAGTACCTCGCCAGATGGGTGCGTGCCTGGCCGGGACCGTCCGCGCCGGTGAGTGGGTCCCAGGTGTCCCCCTTGATCTCGACGACGGTGAAGGTGGGCGGGAGGAGGACCACGCCGGGATGGGTGCGGATCGCGTGGCGGGCCTCGAGCTCCACCGTCTCGGGCACCGTGCCGGGGATGGGCAGGTGCCCGACGAGGTTCAAGCGCAGCTGTGCCTCCCACTGCCCCGCCGGCGCCCGGGGGTCGATGAGGTGGTCCTCGAGGAAACGCGCCTCGTCGGGAGGGTCGGTGTCGGTCGCCCTCGGCGGCTCCATCACCCGGCGCCCGATGAGGGTGAACTTCTCGATCCGGATCACCCGAAAGCGACGGTCGCCGATCTCCCACTCGTCCTTGGGAAGCTGCTTGCCGTCCTCCGGGTCGAGCCGATCGGCCGCCGCGCGCATCGCGCAGGCGGTCTCCGGGTCCTTCTCCCGCTCCTTCGCCTCGATGCGCAGGCCGGCGGCGAGACTGTAGCGGGCGCCTTCTGGATCCATCGCCCCGACGCAGCCGATGCGCCATTCGGTGCCCCGCTGCACGGCGTACCCGAAGTCGGGCGACCCTGCGGGGAGGAGCTTGGAATACGTCCGGATGCGGTCCCCGAGGTCACTGTCCCGCATCGCGGCGACCGGGTCGAGGTCGGCCACCACATTGATGTGGTCGAACCCCGGCATTAACGGAAAGGACATGCCCCCATCCTTACCGCAGATTCCGCGGCCCGCATCGATTTCGCCGAATCGGCGGGAAAGCAGATCCATCACCGCAGCTCACACTGCCGTCGGCCGCAAAATAACACCCTTTCAGGAAAAGACTGATTCGCGAAATATATCCATTTAATGCCCTGATAAGCGACACCGGCCGGAGAAGCACCGCTATTCTCGTTCCATGATCACTACGTGGGAGCCCACCGCCGTGGGCGTACTCCGGCTGCCATCGGGCCGGCTCGTCCGCGGCCGGGGACTCCGCCGCCCGCTCCCGGACGGACCGGCGCCCGCGTACGGGCTCTACCTCCTCGGCCACGAACCACCGTCCGTCGCGTGGGAGACGCGGTGGCTGCGCTGGCCGGACTTCCGCCTGCCGTCCGACCGCGCCGACGCCGTGGACGCGCTCCGCGAGGCCTGGAAACGCGCCGAGACCGAGCGCGTCGAGATCGCCTGCGGCGGCGGGGTCGGCCGGACCGGGACCGCGCTGGCCTGCCTCGCCGTACTGGACGGGGTACCGGGCTCGGAGGCGGTCGCGTACGTCCGGGAGCACTACGCGAAGCGCGCCGTCGAAACGCCCTGGCAACGCCGCTACGTCGCCCGCTTCTCGACGGACGCGTGATGTTCGGCCGGGGTTCACCTCGGTAGGCCGGGACCCGGGCCCGAGCAAGATCACGGTCGTCTACGATTCCGGTTCGTGATCAAGAACAAACTGATCGTTTCGACCGCCGCGCTCGGCGCCGTCCTGGCCACGGCCTTCCCCGCACAGGCCGCGCAGTCGCTGGCCTGGCAGCGCGTCGGCACGGACATCACCGGCGGCGTGAGCGGCATGGCCCTCGTCGCGGGCGCGCCCGTCGGCCGTGACCGGGCGGATGTCGTCATCGTGCGCGACAACAAGGCGGACGGACAGAACCGGATCTCCACCGTACGGCTCCGGCCCGGCAAGGCCCCGGTGGTCACCCCGCTGGCCTGGAAGGGCCCCCTGCCCAAGGACGTCGAGGCGATCGACGCCGTTCCGGGCCGCAAGAACCACTACATCGCGCTGGCCAGCGAGGGCACGGCGTACCACGTCGCGATCGCCGGCGGCACGGCCACGGTCCAGGGCTCGCCCGTCTCCCTCCCGGACCGGAAGAGCGGCGACAACTACGAGAGCTTCGCGCTGTACCGCACTTCCGTCGGCAAGGTCTTCGCCGTGTGGGCGACCCGCGGCAAGAACTCCGAGAAGGCCGTCGTCCGCACCGCCGCTGCGACGGTCGGCAAGGCGAGTCTCAGCATCGGCAAGACCGCCGACAAGGCCAAGTTCGCCGTGCCGTTCCCGAGCGCGAACGAGGTACGGCACATCAGCGACCTGAAGGTGCTGAGCGACGGCACCGTCCTGGTGTCGTCGGCGCAGGACCCGAACGACGACAACGGCCCCTTCAGCTCGGCCGTCTACAACGCCGGAAAGCTGACCATCAAGGGAGGGCGCACGCCCGTACTCCACCTGAAGAAGACGAGCAGCCTGAAGCCGCTGCGCAAGTTCACCAAGAAGGACGACCGTAAGGTCGAGGGCATCGTCGCGCTGCCCGGCGGCCAGGCGATCTGGGGCACCGACGACGAGAACCTCGGCGGATCGGTGACGTTCGACAAGCTGCACTGACGGCCCGCGCGGGGCCCGGCGGTACCCGCCCGGCGCGGGGCGGTTACGGCCGGGTCCCGGCTGCCTCTGGGGCCGTTCAGGGGATCAGCGGAAGGCGTCGGCGTGGGCCCGCGCCCACTGCTCGAAGGTACGCGGCGGCCGCCCGGTCACCTCCCGCACGGTCGGCTCGACCGGTGACTCGTCGAGCGTGCCGCCGACGTAGAAGTCGAAGAAGGCGTCGACGTACTCGACCGGCATGGACGCCTCCATCTCCGTTCGGGCCTCCTCGTCGGTCAGGCCCACGCAGCGCAGGTCCCGCTCGAGCACCTTGGCCAGTACGGCGATCTGATCCGCCGGGAGCAGCGACTCCGGGCCCGACACCACGTGGATCCGGCCCTCGTGCTCGTCGGTCACCAGCGCCCGCGCCGCGACCGCCGCGATGTCGTACGGGTCGACGACGGCGGCGCGCACGGTGGGGAACGGGACCCGCACCACGTCACCGGCCGCGAGCTGAGGCAGCCAGCGGAGGGCGTTGGACATGAACGCCCTGGGCCGGATGAACGTCCACGGCACGCCCGACTCCCGGACGGCCCGCTCGGACAGGATCATGTAGCGGGACACCGCGTTGCTCAGGTCCCCGCTTCCGGCCGAGCCGCCCGACATCAGGACGACGCGCTCCGCCCCCGCCTCGCGTACCCGCGCCAGCAGGCCCGGCATGTCCGCGTATCCCGACATCAGGAAGACCGCGCTCACCCCGGCCAGCGCGTCCGTCATGGTCTCGGGCCGGTTCAGGTCTCCGACGACGGCCTCGGCCCCCGCCGGCAGCGTCGCCTTCCGTGGGTCGCGGACGAGGGCGCGGACCCGCTGTCCCGCGGCGGCCAGCGCGCTCACCAGCTCGGAGCCCACATTGCCGGTCGCACCGGTAATCAAGATCATTTCGACCTCCGAGGAGTCGCTCGATGCAAGATCATCCACATGAGACCACAGGCGCGCGCCGCCGTGCGCCAGGATGTGCACCATGACGCCCGACACCTATTACCTGCAGGCCGCACGCCGGATGTGGCAGCAGTTCGAGCCGGTTCACGCGCTGGTCTACTACGCGCCCGACGTGTTCGAGGAGCTCGCGGCCCTCGGATACGACGTGGCGACCCGATGGCCGACCTACTTCCCGCTGCGTGCGGCGCCCCTGGGCGCGCCCGGCCCGGAACGGGTGGCCTCGGCGTTCTACAGCTTCAGCCCGCAGATGGTGGCCGAGCACGTCGCCCCCGCCTGGACCATCGCGGGCTCCGAGCAGGTGCTCGCCGCGAGGTTGCGCGGGGTCGACCGGTTGTTCCGCGGGCTGATGGGCGACCAGATCGGCACGGCCGAGTTCGCGGAGGCCGCCGGGCTCGTACGCAGGGTCGCCGAGGCCGCCGACACCGCCGGCCCCTGGCGGCGGGCAACGCCGACCTGCCCTGGCCCGACGAGCCGCACCTGGTGCTGTGGCAGGCGATCACCATCATCCGCGAACAGCGCGGCGACGGGCATGTCGCCGCCCTGCTCACCACCGGCCTGGACCCGTGCGAGGCCCTGGTCTCGTTCGCGGCCATCGGCGCCGCCCCGGCCGAGACCTTCGGCGGACGACAGTGGACCCCCGAGCAGTGGGAGGCGGCCGCGGACCGGCTGCGGTCGCGCGGCTGGATCGACGCCGACGGCAAGGCCACCGACCGCGGCTTCGAGGGCCGCGACCAGGTCGAACGGCTCACCGACCGGCTCGCCGCCGTAGCCTGGACGGCGCTGACCGAGGCCGAGATGGACCGGCTCGTCGAACTGAACAACCCCATCCTCACCGCCGCGCTCCTGTCCGGTCTCCTGCCCGGCACCAACACGCTCGGCATCGCCACCGTCCAGCCCCCCAAGTGGTGAATCGTTCGCGCCGTTACGATGCCGGAAATGGACATCTTCGCCGAGGTCAAGCGCCTTGATCTGCCGCTCGGTCAATATGTGGTGTTCGGCAGCGGCCCGCTGATGGCGCACGGCATCCGCGACACGACCGATGTCGACCTGTTCGTCACGCCGAGCCTGTACCAGACGCTCAAGGCCGGCGGCTGGGAGGAGAAGGAACTCACCGGGCCGAACGACGGGCTGTACCTGACCAGCGGCATCTACGAGGCGTACGACACGTGGCGCTGCGGGGACTACGACCCGACGCCAGAAGCGATCATCGCGTCGGCCGACTTCATTCAGGACGTGCCCTTCGCGCCACTGTCCGAAGTACTGAAATGGAAGCGGACGTTCGGCCGGCCGAAGGACGTGGCCGATGTCGAGTTGATCGAGCACCACCTGCGGGCCTGCACCGTTCCACACGAATAGCCCGCGCGGCCCGGCCGTAACCGGCCGGCGCGGGGCGACCACGGCCAGGTCCTTCGGCAGCCGCCGTTGGACGCCGACATCGCCACCGTCCAGGTGATCAGGGTCGAGCAGAACGGCCTGGATCCCGCGGCGTGAACCCGGGTCAAGGATCGGTGTGAACCCGGGTCAGCCCATCCGCCAGGGACCGGCGCGAACCCGGGTCAGCCCATCCGCCAAGGATCGGCGTGAACCCGGACCGCCCCGTCGGCCAAGGAGAGGTGACCCGCCCGGTGCCCGCAACGGGCCCTGACGAAGGGACACCCCTTTATGGCCGCAGCGCCACCACGCTCGCGGGCCGCGTCGTCGACCGAGGTCGATGACGCGAGCCTCATCGAGCGGTCGAGGAGCGACCCCGAGCTCTTCGCAACGATCTTCGATCGGCACGCCGGCCGGCTACGCGGATACGTCGCGCGCCGCCTCGGCCCCGACGCCGCCGACGACGTCGTCGCCGACACGTTCCTCATCGCCTTCCGCCGCCGCGCACGCTACGACCTCTCCCGTACGGACGCGGCCCCATGGCTGTACGGCATCGCCACCAACCTGATCGGCGAGCGACGGCGGGCCGAGGTGCGGATGTACCGCGCGTACGCCCGCTCCGGAGCCGACCCGCTCGCCGCCGAGGGCCACGCCCAGCGGGTGGCCGACGCCGTCTCCGCCGAGGCGGAGGGCTCACGCCTGGCCACCGCGCTCGCGTCGCTGAAGAAACGCGACCGCGACGCGCTGCTCCTCTTCACCTGGGGCGACCTCTCGTACGAGGAGGTCGCCCGCGCGCTCGACGTGCCGGTCGGCACGGTGCGCTCACGCCTCAACCGAGCCCGGCGAAAGCTGCGCACGGCCCTCGGTACCCCGATGACGACGAGTGAGGACTGACCATGAGTGACCTGAACACACTGCGGCGGATGCGGGCGTCCCTGGCCGAGCCCGAGCCGGTACGGCTGGCTGAGGTCCGGTCGCGGGTGACCGCGCGATTCGACGAGCGCGGCCCCCGCGTCCGGCTGCCGCGCACGGGCGTACGGATCGTGGCCGTCGGCGCCCTCGCCGTCACGCTCGCCGCCGGGGTGACCGTCGCCCAGAACCTCGGAGGCGTCGACGAGAACGGCCACCGCCGTACCGGCATCCCGGGCCTGCCCGCCGGCCCCGTCGCCTCGGCGGCCGAACTGGCCCACCGGGCCACGCTCAAGGCGGCGACCGAGCCCGCTTTGAACCCGCGCCCCGACCAGTGGACCTACGTCAAGGAGATGTTCGCGACCTCCTCCGCCGGTACGGGAGGAGCCCTGGCCGGGCGCCCCGACGGGCGCATCACCGTCGAACGCTGGCTCAGGGTCGACGGCATGCGACGGGCGACCAAGGAGAACGGCGGACGGCTCAACTCCGTCCCGACCACGCCGATGGACCGCTCGGCCGTACCGCGCACCGACTACACCTACCTCCGGTCGCTGCCCACCGACCCGAAGGCCCTGCTGGCCCTCGTCTACAAACAGGCGGGGCAGACGCCGCTCGGGCGCGACGCCGGGGCCTTCACCACGATCCAGGACCTGATGCGCCGCAGCGCCCTGCCTCCCAAACTGCGCGCGGCCCTGTACGGCGCGCTCGCCGCGATTCCCGGTGTCCGGTTGGACAAAAACGTGACCGACGCCGCCGGACGCCACGGGGTGGCCTTGTACCGGATCGACGAGGGCTACCTGCGCACCGACGTCATCATCGACCCGGCCACGTACGCCTTCCTCGGGCACCGCGCCATCGCCGTGAAGGACCACACCTCGACCGGCACGGATGGCAGCTCGCGGTTCAAGAAGGGCCAGATCCTCGGCTGGTCGGCCCAGCTGACCACCGCCATCGTCGACCAGCCTGGAGTTTCCCGATGAGAACCCTGATCAGCACGCTCGCCATGGCCGCCATCGCGTCGGGCACCGCCATGGCTCCTGTCTCGGCCACGGCCGTCACCCGTCCTGAGGCACCGCATGCAACGCTGGCGAAGGTCGGGAGCAGCGGTGCGGCCACGTGGGACCCGCGCGTCCGCCGCCGCCTCGCCGCGCGCCCGGCGGTGCGGACCCCACGACCGGCGGCGTCGAACGTGGCCGTGGACCTCACGATGCTCGACCGCACCGGGGAGAAACCCGCAACGGACTACGACGACCTGACGTTCTTCACCGAGATGACGACGGGCGAGAGTTACTACCTGCCGTATCACGCGGGCACCCTGCACACGGAACTGCCACCGGGCCGCTACGACGTGCGCGCCTTCATCCTGACGCCCACCGCCAGCGGCGAGCCGTCCGTGACGCTGGCCGTCCGGCCCGATGTCACAATCAAGGACGCCACGTCCCTGACACTCGACGCGCGTACCGCCCGGCATCCGTCGATGACCGCCGACCGGGCGGGCGCCCGTCAGCTGAAGGCGAGCGGCGTCATCGTGCTCGCCGCGAAAGTGGCCGGCCAGCTCACCGTGCTGAACGGTCTGACCATGGCGAACGGATACGTCACGCCGACCGGAGCCTCTCCCGGGCTGGCCGTGTACGGCGACGCCGACCTCGCTCAGGACGGTGACGTGACCAAGAGCCCGTACCTCTACCACGCCGCCGGCGCGTTCCACGACCGGATCCCGGCCGATCTGACGTTCCATGTCCGCACCGCCGACCAGGCCGAGGTCGCGACCCGGTACGCCGGTCTGGGTGGTCCCGGCTGCGTCAGCACCCAGACCGGAGCGGTCTGGATGGACGGCACGGTCGTTAGCACGCCGACCGATGATCGTCCGCTCCCGGACCGGCGCGTCGAGTACTTCACCCCCGGATTCGACTGGTGGCACGACACCAACGCCGGCGCCTGCGATTCGGACACCCGGCAGACACAGATGGTGACCGAACGATTCGATCACGCCGGACGTTACGAGCGCGCGCGGGACGTCGCCCCGTTCGGCCCGGCCCTCGGCATTTACAACCAGCGGGTCGGCGACGAGCTACGAGTACTGGACCTCGGCATGTACATGGAGTCGTCCGCGAACGTCCCCGCCGGGCTGGACATCCCTGGCGCCTCCGTGAACCTCGCGCTCACCCATGACGGCCAGGTCCTGGCGACCGGGAACGACCCGACGAACTTCACGGCCACCGTGCCACCCGGACGCGCCACCTACCGTCTCACCGCCGACGCGCAACGCGACATCCCCTGGACCGACCTGTCCACTCGGCAGCACGTCACCTGGGACTTCACCTCCGAGCACACCGACTCGGCGACGCTGCCGCTCCTCGCAGTCCGCTACCGGACGGCGCTCGACGAGCAGAACCGCGCCCCCGCCGGAAAGGATCAGCACGTCGAGGTGCGGGTCGAACGGCCCGGCGGAGCCGTGGCCACGGACGTGAAGAAGCTGACGCTGGACGCGTCCTTCGACGACGGCGCCACCTGGCGGCCGGTCACCCTCACCCGGGCGGGTGACCACTGGACCGCGACCCTCCGGAACGCTGCGGACGCGCACTACGTGTCCCTCCGGGCGAGAGCGGCCGACGCCGCGGGCGACGCCGTCGACCAGACACTGATCCACGCGTACGGCCTCACCCGCTGACGGAGTAGAGCCCCCGCCCCGACGCCCTCTCAGGCCGGGACGGGGGCGCGCTCATGATCAGCCGAGGCTCCAGAGACGGTTTCTCGTGGCCGACACTCCTGCAAGGGACCGTTCGCGGACATGTGGCGAGCGGTCCCGGGCGGCGGGTTCATGCGCGCCGCCCGGGACCGGCGTGTCTCATCCCCATGCGCCGGCGATCTGGCGGGTGGTGGCGTTGAGCCGGTTGAACAGGTTGGTCACACCGATCATCAAGACGATCGCGGCCAGCTGCTTCTCATCGAAGTAGGTCGCCGCGGCGTCCCAGACCTCATCACTCACCGCGTCAGGGCGGTCGGCCAGCCGGGTCGCGGCCTCGGCCAGCTCCAGCGCCGCCCGCTCCTCATCACTGAAGTACGGCGCCTCCCTCCAAGCCGCGACCGTGGCCAGCCGCTCATCACTCAACCCGGCCTTACGCCCCGTCTTGGCACCGGCATCGACACACGCACTGCAGCCGTTGATCTGGCTCACCCGCAGATGCACCAGCTCCAGCGTCTGCTCCTCCACCCCGCCAGAATGCACGGCCTTGAAGATCTCCTGAATGGGCTGCATCGCGCCGGACAGCACGAAAGCCGGGTTCTTCATCCGGGACTGCATCATGATTCTCTCCCTCTTCGGTGTGGGTGCCCCGTTCCCTCCGGGGCGTGACACCATCACAGCCCAGCGGACTTGCCACGACCACGCCGATGGGACACCGTGGGACAGCCGAAACGGCCTTGAACAGTGACGACTCGGCCCAGAGGGATTCCGCCGAGGCGGGACAGGGAAGCGACGGCGGCCCACGAGGGGATCGCAGCCGTGCTCGAGGAGACGGATCCGCCTGCGGCCGCCGAGCACCGCGCGGCGGGGCAGGCCGTTGGTTCAGTCGCCCCAGATGGCGGCGAGCGCCCGCAGGAAGTTCCCGCCGAGGATTCCGTCGATCTCAGCGGGCGTGAACCCGCGGGACGCCAGGGCCGGGGCGATGTTGCGGGCGTGCTGCAGCCATTCCAGACCCTCCGGCCACACCCACGGCGGACGCGGATAGTACCGCTCGTCGTATCCGAAGAAGTCGTACTCCTCTTCGCTCTCGTCGGCGAAGTCCAGCCCCAGCCCGACATGCTCCGGCCCGACCAGTTCGGCGATATGTACGGCGTGGTCGACCAACTGATCCAACGAAGGTTTCCCCGCGGCGGTGATGAACGCCTGGAACGCGCACAGCCCGATCACCCCGCCGGTGGCGGCGATCGCGGCGATCAGCTACGACGACAGAATCTCGCATATCCACCGAAGTAGCACCGTGAAGCCCGGACCATGAGGATGGGCGCCATGCGGGCGAACGGGTGGTGGAACCGGGGGGCGCGGGTTGTGGCAGGTACCGGTGTCGCACGGAGAAACCGTGGAGCGGTGGCGAAGCGGCGGCGGCGTACCACTCCACGGCTGATCTCATGGTGGTGGGTGGTGTGGGGTGTCGTCGCGGTCGTCGCGGCGGTGTGGGTCTCGACCGCGTGGCTGCTGGCCCAGACCGGCGCGCCCGACGCCGCCCTTCGCATCGATGCGATCAAGACCGGGCTGAGCGTGGGTGCGGGGACCGGTGGCGCGATCGCGCTGGTGCTGGCCATACGCCGCCAGTGGCTGGGCGAGCGGGCCCAGTCGCATGCCGAAGAGGACGCTCGCGAGCGGCGCATCACCGAGCTGTACGGCAAGGCCGCCGATCAGCTCGGCAACGAGAAGGCTCCGGTCCGCTTGGCCGGCCTGTACGCGCTCGAACGGCTGGCGCAGAACAACCCTGACCACCGGCAGACCATCGTCGACGTCATCTGCGCCTATCTGCGCATGCCCCACACCCCGCCCGGCACTCTCGGCGCCGAGGCTCCGGATCGGGCCGCGGCGCAGGAGGAGCTCCAGGTCCGCCTCGCCGCGCAGAGCATCCTGACCGGCCACCTGCGCCCTCACCACGAGGTCTGGCTGGACCTGGATCCCGACGTTCCCGGCCCCGCGTTCTGGGACGGCATGGAGGTCGACCTGTCCACCGCGGTCCTCATCGACTTCGACTTCTCGCACTGCCGGGCCGAGCTCCCTGACTTCAGCTCGGCACGGTTCTACGGCAGTACGACGTTCTCCTACTGCCGGACAGACTCACTGAGCCTGAACGGCGCGGTCTTTCACGGCCCGGCGTTCTTCCACAACGCCGTCATCGACGGAGGTGCGTTCTTCGACTCCGCCTCGTTCCACGATTACGTGAACCTGTCGGAAATCGAGTTCGCCGGCGACCAGGCCCGTTTCCCCGCCGCCGAATTCCATGGCACGGCCGCCTTCCAAGAAACGACCTTCGGCGGGCGGGTCCGCTTCGACGGAGCGGTCTTCCACCAAGAGGTCAGCTTCCGCAGAGCGACCTTCGGCGCGGGAGTCTGGTTCGGAGACTGGCCGGAAGAGGCACCCTATGCCGTCAGCGTGTCCTGCGGTGAGGCCGTCTTCCACGGCCCGCTCGACCTGAGCGAGGTGTCCGTGAAGGACCCGTCGGGACCGAACGTGTGGCCCGCAGGCTGGCGGATCTCGACGGGCGGCGAAACGGCCACCCTGGAGCGGGTTCCCCCGACCTCCACCGGCTCCCCGAGAGCCGCCCGAGCACGCCGACGACGACGCATGGACATCCGATCCAAGATTCGATCGCTCCTCCCGTAGCCGAATCGCTGAGCATCCCCGCACCGGATCGACGTTCCGGCCCTGGCCGGCATTCCAGCCTGGTCGCCGCGTGGTCCACGAGTGGTCCGACATTGGTTCAAACCCTGGTGCATACCCTTCTGACCGAGCCACGCTCGTGCCGCATCGCCCCCGACGGCATGGTCGCTCGGTTCCAGAACTGATCGCGATCTGCCGGGGCGAGCGACTCCGATCCGGCCGGATCCGGAGTTCCGCGCGTACGGAGTGAAAGGTGCGAGCACGGCATGACAAAAGCGATCAGAAGCCGGCGGCTGGGAGCCGTTCTCGGCGGCACCCTGTTGCTGGGTCTCTCGTTCTTCTCACCCGGCTCTACGGCCGCAGCCACGACCGGCGGATGTAACCCGCACATCCCGATCAACGGATGGGACGTCGGAGTTTGCATCAGCGACCGTGGCACGTCCTCCCCGACGCAGGTGACTCCCGACGTCTACCTCAATAAGGTCGGCTCAGTACCGAGCAATTGCCGAATGTACATCGAGGTGTGGAGTGACAACGGACCCGTGCTCCGGCGCGATGACGGTCACCCATGCGTCGCACGAAAGGCGTCATACGAATACACCGGTGCAGGCCATCTCGTGACCCTGGTCATAGACCGGTGCTACCCGGGGCTGCACACTCACGCCTTCTACTACATCGGTTCCACGATCCACATCGGTGACAGTCCGCACATCGATTATGGGTGTTGATTCGCCCGGCCCGATTCGCGGCGGCTGTTCGGCAGTCGACGGGGCCGCTTGGTAGCCGCAGATCCCCGCCACAGACTCGGCGGGGAGCGGCTACCAGGCGACGTCGGCGACACCGACGAGCAACGGCTGGTCGTTCTCCGCCCAGATCTGCATGCCGATCGTCGTCACGTGGTCCACGGCCGGTACCGTCCACACGACCGTCGACCAGCCGCCCTTCTCGGGCAGCGGGGTCTCGGTCTGCTGGGTGCCGGCCCCTTGGTTCTCCACCGCCCAATGGTTGGCACCACGGGAGTCGTGAACGAGGAAACTGACTCCGCCCTCCTGCGCGCCGGGTACCCACAGGTGGAGCGTCACCTTCATGCCGGGGTGCAGGGTGTCCAGGCCGTGCGAGATCCCTACGGCCGAATAGCCCTTCGACGCCGATGCCCCCGTAACGGTGACCAGTTCGGCGGGATGGCCGTGGTAGGTGATGCTCGTCGTCCTTTGGAGCCGGGCCACCTGCGGTCCGTACAGCACCCACCACCTATTGGCACCGTCCGCGAAGTTGATTCGGAGCCGTGGCGCCGAGTCCGTCGTGTTCTGGGCCAGCGCGAACACTCCTGCCGCCAGTAGCAGCAGCGGGAGGAGGATGAGCACCACGCGCCGTCGCCACCGCCTCGGCATCGAAGGCCCGGCCGGCCGTACCGGCTCGACGTCGGCAGCGGACGACGTGAGCTCCGACTCGGTCGTCGGCGCCGCCGAGTCCGGCGCGTGGACGAGCAGGTGTGCCGCTCGGGTCTCGGCGAGTTCTGCGAGTGCCTTCTTGCGGAGGTCGCGGAGTTGACCGCCGGCCACGTTCAATTCCCGCTCGTAGCCGATGACGATGTCCTCGGGCGGGATACGCCGCCCGTATTCATAGTCGACCAGCGTTCCGTGCCCGCTCAGACCTATTCGGCGTGCCAGTTCCCGCAGCGACATGCCATTGCCCACGCGGTGAGCTCGTAACTCCGCACCGAGCAGACGGGCGGACTCGTTGTCCTGCCGAGAACCCGCCATGGCAAGCCTCCGAGGAGTCGGCGACCGGAACCACGAACCACAGTCACGCTAGATGATCACGATGGTAAAGACCAGATCCGCACCGTGGCGGCGCCAGGAGCACCTGGGTATGGCAGCGTCGTCTTTCGCGGAGTTGCGGAATGGTCGGGGCGATGCGCCCGAGCGGCGCGCCGTGCCGGTCGCGAGCCACGGCCCTCGACCGCCTCTTTCATGGCCGAGCGGAGATTGCCATCAGCAGCTGACCGGTGGCGGTTCCTCAGCCGGAGTGAGCGGCGAGCAGCCCGAGGGCCACCGCGGCCAGGATCGCGACAAAGATGACGACGGCGCGCACATCGCCTCGCCTCCCGCCGCCGACCCTGACGAAGGGAACGCCTGGACCACCGTTGCCGTCGGCACCGTGGTGATGATGATGGCCGCCGAACCCGCCATGGTGGTGACCACCGAACCCGCCGTGATGGCCTCCGCTGTACCCGCCGCCGTCGTGTGACATCGCATGGTCTCCTTCCTTTTCAGGTTGGACGCCGCGGTGATCGACAGAGTTCCCCGTGCAGATCCGATAAACCGCTCCGCCAGGCGGCAAGGTGGTGGGACCAGGCCGCCGCCCGCGGCGGTAGACCCGGCCGGACCTCGTGACGCCGAACAGGCCGTACGCCCCTCATCGCCTCATCGACGACAACCGTCGGATCCGGCGGTTTCGTACGCCGTAGCTCAGGCGTCCGTATCTTTCGGGTGTCGTGGTGATGCGTAGACGAGGTGCACCGTTCGCCTAATCCTCATTCGGGGAAGGGGCGGTCGGCTGGGCCGTCAGTTCCGGGTCGGCCAGAATGACCAGGTAGGGCCGGCCTGCCTGGGACGTGCGTGCGCTCAGTACCTGCGCCAAACGCGGTTGTTTCCACCCGTGCTGCACTTGTCGACCCGGAAGTAGATCGTTCCCTTGACGGTGGACAGGCACTGCTTCTTGGCCACGTTCTTCAGCCGGCCGTGGGCACCGCCGCTCCATACCCACTGCTGGTCCTTGTGGCCGGTGCACTTGTGCATGACCACGGCGTCTCCGTAGACGGTCAGGCAGTTGTTCGAGTTGATCCGGGGGCGGAAGGTCCTGTCGTTGTTGAGGACCCACTCCTGGTGCTTCATGTCCTTGTGCCCGGCCGGGTGACAGGAGACCTGGCGGACGGCGGCGGCGCCGGTGTTGCTGTAGTTCTTCCTGCTGTCCAGGCACTTACCCGTCTTCATGCTCTTGTACTGCGGGCTGAAGACCTGGGCGTGGACGTCGGCCGAGGCGGCGGACGCCGAGCCGACCAGCACCGTTCCGGTCGCGACCAGAGCGAAGGTCACCTGCTTGAAATTCACGCGCTTCCCCCTTCGGAGGTGTCCGGGGCTCACGACCACCGGCACCATGACCGATACCAACCATACGGCTGCGTATGGAGGCGACGGTACCATACGCAGCAGTATGGTCAGCGAGGGACTCAGAGCCTGGCGACTGGTCGACGGTTCAGGAGGAGCGGGTCCAGAGGTCGCCCTTGGCGTTCTTGTTGCACTTGACCACGAGCAGGTAGGAATCGTGGTTGAGGGCGAGGCACTTCTTCGTCTTCACGTTCTGCAGCGACATTTTGTTTTTAGCGAGCCTGACCCACTTCCACTGCTGCGTCTTATCCGTGCTGCACTTCTTCGAGATGACGAACTGGTTGTTCCTGAGGGCCAGGCAGTTGCCAGGGCTGATCAGGCTGTGCATCGTCTTGTCGTTGTCGAGGATCCAGAGCTGGTGCTTGATGTCCTTGTGCCCTCGGCCGTGGCACGCGACCCGGCGTACGGCCTGGTTGCCCGCCTTCGTCTTCGTGTCCAGGCACTTGCCCGACGCCACGCTCTTGTACTGATAAGAGGCCGTCTGCGCGTGAACATCAGAGGCCGATGCGGCGGAGGCCGCCCCGACCAGGGTCGTCCCGGCCGCGGCCAGAGCGAAGGTCACCTGCTTGAGACTCACTCGATTTCCCTTCGGAAGCGTCCGGAGACTCACGTCCACCGGGGGTTCATGATCGTTTCGCGGGAGCGTAATCGCGGCGTCCGCGTGAAGGGTGCTTTTACCGTGAAAATGGGACCCTGGCCCTATGCGGGTACGGTGCACTACAGACCCCTGCCTCACGTCTGCATCGGATGGCCCTCGGCCCATCCGCGGTGGGCAGAGCCGACGCCTGGGAGACCCCGGGTCGACCGGCCGGCGAAGATCGACCAGTACGGTGGGGGGCGGTTTTCCTCGTAGGCCGGCGCGCGGCCTGGCTCGGGAGTGATCAGGTGGCTTACCGGTGCGGGTCGCCGCAGGTGATGTCGGTCGTGGCGGCGTTCCTGCTCGCCGCGGTGCTGAGTGGTTGTGGGGCCGGTGCCTCGGCGAAGAGCGCGGAGCCGCCCCGGGCCACGACCGAGGCGGGGAAGAACCCGGTGCCGCGGGCTCCCGCGGTCGCGATGCCGACCGGTCCCGCCGCGCATTTCACCGTCGCCCGCCATACGTCGGCCGGGCCGGTTCTGATGACGCGACTGAAAGGGGCCAAGTCCGGGTGGACCGGAAAGGTCTGGGTCTGGCTGCCGCCGCAGTACAACGATCCGCGGTACGCCAAGACCGGGTTCCCCGTCGTCATCCTTCATACGGGCGGTAGTGGCTCCGGCTACAACTACTGGTCCAATCCGAAGGTGCTGCCGGCCCAGGCGGACGACGTGCGGCTGAACCGCGCGGGCAAGGCCCACCCGTTCATCATGGTGATGCCCGCCCTGCAGCCGTCGTCGCGCCAGGACACCGAGTGCAGTGACATCCCGGGCAAGCCGAAGATGGGCACCTGGCTGGGCGAAGACGTACCCGACTTCGTCCGCGCCAATTTCCGGACGCTGAGGAGCCGCGACGGCTGGGGAACGGCGGGTGCGTCGTCCGGAGCGTTCTGTGCCGTGAAGCTGGCGGCCCAGCATCCCGACGATTTCAAGGCCGTCGTCTCCTGGGGCGGCTATTTTCAGCCCGACACCGAGCTGCACTGGTCGGAGGAGGGCCGCCGGGCCAACAGCCCGGACCTGATGCTCGAGAGGAACCGGCCCGACCTCCGGTTGCTGCTCATCGCCGGCGGCTCGCCGCGGTCCCGCGATGAACAGCAACGGATGAACGCGCTGGTGAAGCTGATCAAGCCGCCCACCGTCGCGACCACCTACGTCCAGCCGAACGGCGAGCACTTCACCAAGGACCTGAAGAAGCTGGTCCCGATGATCCTGGAATTCCTCACCACGAATATGCAGGGGCCGACCAGCGACCCAGGATAACTGTCCGATTTTCGCCACATGACCACTCTTGTTGCGGCGCCCCCGCACACATAGGCTCGGGCCACCTGATCCGGGACACATATGTCCCGCCAGAGGAAGGCCCCCGCCATGTCGTACCGCAAAGCCGCCCCCGCCATGTCGTACCGCGCCGCCGCCTCCGCCCTGATCGGCACCGGCACGCTCGCCCTCTCGGTCGCCCTGATCCCCGCCGCGAGCGCCTCGCCGGCCCCTCACCAGCAGGCCGCACTCGCCACGATCACTCTCCACTACGACGACAGCCAGGCCGCGGAGTTCAAGAGCGCCGTGGTCGCCGGCGCCAATACCTGGAACGCGAACGTGAAGAACGTCCGTCTGGTCGAGGCCACCGCCGGCCAGCGGGCCGAGATCCGGATCATCGCCTTCAACGGCTGGCCCCAGTCGACGCTCGGCCCCGTCCGCCCGGGCGGGAGCGGAACGGTGTGGTTCGGCCGGGAGGCGGTGGACGAGGGGTACAACACGATCCGCATCGCGGCGCACGAACTCGGGCACAGCCTCGGCCTCCCGGACAACAAGCCCGGCCCCTGCTCGTCGCTGATGTCCGGCTCGACCGGCGGCGTCTCGTGCACGAACGCCACCCCCAACGCCTCCGAGCGTGCCGCCGTGGAGGCCAACTACGCGAGCTCGGCGGCGCCCCGGCTCACCGGCGGCCCCATCGTCGACGGCCCCTGATCGCGATCAGACCCGGAACGTCACTCCGGTCAGGTCTTCCGAGACCGCCCACAGGCGACGCTGGACGGCGGCGTCGTGGGACCGCCTGCTGGACCCGACGAGCCTCGGGTGGCCCTTGGTCTGGCCGAACCCGTCCGGGCCGTAGTACTGGCCTCCCTGGACCTCCGGGCTCGTCGCGGCCCGCAGGGTGGGCAGCGCGCCCATCTCCGCGCTCTGGGCGAGCAGTGGACCGAGGGCCGTCTCGAGAACACGAAGGGGCGCCGGGAGGTTGCGCCCCAGCTCGGTCTGCGAGCCACCCGGGTGGGCGGCCACCGCGATCGTCTCGGTCTGGCCGGCCAACCGGCGTTGCAGCTCGTACGTGAACATGAGGTTGGCGAGCTTGGACCGGCCGTACGCCGCCACGCGACTGTAGGACCGCTCGGACTGCAGGTCGTCGAAGTCGATCTCGGACCGGATGCGGTGACCGACGCTGCTGACCGTCACCACGCGGGAGCCGCGCACCGGCAGCATCGCCTCGAGCAGGAGCCCAGTTAGGGCGAAGTGCCCCAGGTGGTTGGTGCCGAACTGCAGCTCGAACCCGTCCTTGGTGGTGCGCTTCGGCGTGTACATCACCCCGGCGTTGTTGATCAGCAGGTCGATCTTCGGGTGGCGGGTGCGCAGCTCGTCCGCCGCGGCGCGGATGGAGTCCAGCGAGGCGAGGTCGAGGTCCTGGACCGTGACGTCCGCGCCGGGGGCCGCGTCGGTGATCCGGGCGGCGGCCTGCTTGCCCTTGTCCGTGTCCCGTACGGCCAGCACCACCTTCGCGCCTCGGACGGCGAGGACCTTGGCGGTCTCGAAGCCGAGGCCGGTGTTGGCGCCGGTGATCACCGCGACGCGGCCGTGCTGGTCGGGCACGTCCTCGGCGGTCCACTTCTCTTTCATGATCCCTCCAGAATCCGATCGAAGCCGATCAAGAGACCAGCGGTCTGTTACATGCCCCAACGTAAGAGACCGGCGGTCTACTGTCAAGAGACCGGCGGTCCGTAGGATTGGGTCATGACGACGTTCAAGCGGGCGCGCAGTGAGGAGCAACGGGAGATCCGGCGGCAGGCGATCCTCGACACCACCGCCGCGATGCTCGACCAGATGGCGGTGAACGAGGTCAGCCTCAACGAGCTCAGCCGCCGCGTCGGCCTGGCCAAATCCAACGTGCTGCGCTACTTCGAGTCTCGTGAGGCCATCCTCCTGGAGCTCCTGGACCTGGCGTGGAAGCAGTGGATCGGCCGGCTGACCGAGCGGCTCGCCGCCGACGTCGACCCACAGGCCACGCCCCGCCGGCGCGGCGACCAGCTCGCCGCCGCGCTGACCCGCTCGCTCGCGCCCGAACGCGTGCTCTGCGACCTGCTCAGCGCCCAGGCCGGCGTCCTGGAGCACAACGTCTCGGTCGAGATCGTCACGCGCTACAAGCGGGCGACCCTGGACAACATGACCGCCATGACCGAGCTCGTCCGCCGCCACCTGCCCGAGCTCGGCGACCAGGCGTTCATGGTCTGCGGTGCGGCGATCGTGCTGATCGGCGCGCTGTGGGTTCAGACCTGCCCGTCGGACAGCATGCTGGCCGCCTACGAGGCCGACCCCGCCCTGGCCGCGCTGCGCCTGGACTTCGCCACTGCCCTGGAGGAGGTCTGGGCCACCCAGATCACGGGGGCCCTCGCCCGTACGGCGTCCTGAGGCATGCCGTCACCGAGGCCGTCGTAATCTGGAAATCGGCAGGTCAGCGACCTGGACCACGGTGTGGTCCTCGAGGGAAAGGGCTGCTGCGATGGCCGAACCGACGACGTACCACGGCCCCGGCGGGCCCTCTCGCTACGCGCCGATCGCCGAGCACGGGCTGATCGGCGACCTCCAGACGGTGGCCCTGGTGGACACCCGCGGCACCGTCGACTGGTACTGCTGCCCGTCGTTCGACGCGCCCAGCGTCTTCGCGGCGATCCTCGACGCCGACCAGGGCGGATGCTTCGAGCTCAGCGCCATCGCGCCGGCCCGGACCAAGCAGTTCTACTTCCCCGACACCAACGTGCTGATCACCCGGTTCTTCACCGAGGACGGGGTGGGCGAGATCCAGGACTTCATGCCCGTGTGCGACGCCGGCGAGGTGGACCGGCACCGGCTGATCCGGCGGGTGATATGCGTGCGCGGGACCATCCCGTTCCGGGCGCGGGTGGCCCCCCGGTTCGGCTACGGCACCCGGCCGCACACCGTACGGGCACAGGGCCGTACGGCGCTGTTCGAATGCGACGCGCTCTCGCTCGCGCTGACCTCCACGGTGCCGCTCGAGTGCGACGACCGGGATGCGTGGGCGGATTTCAAGCTCTCCCAGGGCGAGTCCGCGGTGTTCGCCCTCGACCGGGTCGGTGGCGAGATCACGCCGCGAGGCTGCCCGCACGCCGAGGCCGAGCGGGAGTTCACCGCCACGGTGACGTACTGGCGGCACTGGCTGTCCGCGTCCCGCTACCGCGGCCGGTGGCGGGAGATGGTGCACCGCTCCGCGCTGACCCTCAAACTGCTCACCTACGCCCCCACCGGCGCGATCGTCGCCGCGCCGACCACCAGCCTGCCCGAGCGCGTCGGCGGCGCACGCAACTGGGACTACCGCTACCTCTGGGTCCGCGACGCCGCGTTCGCCGTCTACGCGCTGCTGCGGCTCGGCTTCACCGACGAGGCCGAGGCGTTCATGACCTTCCTGTCCGAGCGGGTCGACCTGCGCGACGATGGGCCGTCGGGTCCGCTGCAGATCATGTACGGCATCGACGGGCGCACCGACCTGCCCGAATTCGAGCTCCCCCACCTGGAGGGCCACCTGCGCTCGGCGCCCGTACGCGTCGGCAACGCCGCCGCCACCCAGCTCCAGCTCGACATCTACGGCGCCCTGATCGACTCCATGTACCTCTACGACAAGTGGGGAAAGCCCCTCCCCAGCTGCGCCTGGGACGCAATCTGCTCCCTCGTCGAATGGGTCTGCGGCAACTGGGACCAGCCCGACGAAGGCGTGTGGGAGACCCGCGGCGGGCGCAAGAACTTCCTGTACTCCCGGCTGATGTGCTGGGTCGCGATCGAACGCGCCATCCGCATGGCCAACCGCCGCGGACTGCCCGCCGACCTCTTGCGCTGGCGGCAGTGCCGTGACGCGATCTACCGGCGGATCATGCGGCGCGGCTGGTCCGACCGGCGGCGGGCGTTCGTCCAGCACGAGGACGGCGACGTCCTCGACGCCGCGATCCTGATGATGCCGCTGACCAAGTTCATCGCCCCCACCGACCCCAAGTGGCTGTCGACCCTCGACGCGCTCACCCAGGACCTGGTCTCCGACTCGCTGGTCTACCGCTACGACCCCCAGGCCAGCCCCGACGGCCTGACCGGTGAGGAAGGCACCTTCTCCATCTGCTCCTTCTGGTACGTCGAGGCGCTCACCCGCGCCGGGCGCCTCGACGAGGCCCGGCTGGCCTTCGAGAAGATGCTCACCTACGCCAACCACGTCGGCCTGTACGCCGAGGAGATCAGCCACACCGGAGAACAGCAGGGCAACTTCCCGCAGGCGTTCACCCACATGGCCCTGATCAGCGCCGCGTTCAACCTCGACCGGGCGCTCGGCTGACCCGCAGTGCGTTCGCCACCAGCGGCGTGCGGGCGCCCGGCCAGGCCGGATCGCCGAAGCCGAGGACGTCGGACACCCGGCGGCCCCGAACGGCGCACCAGCCGTTCAAGGTGTTGAACTCGATCGAGACGATCGAGCCGTTTCCGTTGTCCTGCAGCACCGCGCCGACGTGTCCCGGCTCTCCGGTGGAATTGAAATCGAAAAAGGCGATCCGGCCGCGTGCCGGAATTCTCGTCGCCCGGCCGATCTCCCGCCAGTACTCCCACCACGCCGGCAGCCTCGCCCACCGCGGGTCCGCGCCGCCGAAGGCGAGGACCTGGTCGGTCCTCCAGGCACACCACAGCAGGCCCATGGCGCAGAAGTCACCGGTACGGTAGTCCCGGTCCCCGACGATCTCAGCGAACCAGTCGCCGTATATCGTGCTGCCGTCCGCCCGCCTCCGCGGACCGACCTGGGTCTTGGCCATTGCCAGAAAGGCTTCACGTCCAGGCATCTTCCCCTCCCCGTGCAGGAATAATGACAGGGAGCAACAAATACGGTCAGTATCGAGGTGGACACTATGCGCTTGAATCGCGGGTAAGACGCAGGTGACGCCGCGGACGGTGGACATCCGGGCGGTCATCGGTCCCGGAACCGGGTGCGCAGGCGGGGCAGGACCTCGGCGCCGAGCCGGGCGATGTTCTCCTGGGTCCGCTCCGGGGCGCCAGCGCCTTCCACCATGAGAATCAGGTGGCGGATGCCGGTGCGTTCGACCGTCGCCGCCATGGTCCGCACGCAGTCCTCGGGAGTGCCGACGGGGTGGATGCGGCACAGCAGCTCCGCGTACTCGTCCGGGTCGCGGGGGCGGTACGGCCGGTCGTCGACGGGGACGTAGCCGGCCAGGCCAGGGCGCAGCCAGCGGGGCAGCTCGGCGCGCAGCGTCCGCCGGGCCTCCGCCCGAGTGTCGGCGACGTACGCCATGGCGGCGGCCACGTGATCCACCGGCACGCCCGCGGACCTCGCGGCGTACTCGGCGAGCATCGCGTTCCTGCCGTCATCGCCGATGTGCAGGCCGAGCAGCATGGGCAGGCGGCGTTCGGCGGCGAGCGCGGCGGTGGCGGCCGAGGTGCAGGCGACGACGACCGGCGGGTACGGGCGCGTCCGGGGGCGCGGCACCATCGGGACCTCACGGAAGGCGAAGGCCGGCCCGGCGGCCGACAGCCGCGTACGGGTCAGTCCGGCCAGCAGCAGATCAAGGCTCTCGGCGAAGCCGGACTCGTACCGCGCGAGCCCGGTGCCGAACACCTCCAGGTCCACCCACGGGCCACCCCGCCCGACGCCGAGCCGGAAGCGGCCCCCGGACACCTGGTCCAGCAGGGCGGTCTGCTCGGCCAGCGCGACCGGGTGCGCGGTGGACAGCACACTCACCGCCGTCCCCACCGCGATCCGTTCCGTACGGCCCAGGACGTACGCCGCGAGGGAGATCGCGGAGGGACAGATCCCGTACGACATGAAATGGTGCTCGGCGAGCCAGACGTCGTCGAAGCCGGCCCGCTCGGCGGCGACGGCCGCCTCGACCGTGGCGGACAGCACCTCGCCGTCGCCCCGCCCGGGAAACCGCGCCGCCAGCAGGAAGATCCCAAACCGCACTTCCCCCACTCTGGCAGGAATCGCGGGGCGGCGGGGCACGCGCGGAACGTTCAGCGTCGGTGGTGGACAGAGTCGACGTGATCGCCGTCGTGGACGGAGTCGACGTGACCGCCGTCCGTCATGGACGGAGTCGACGTGACCGCCGTCCGGCACGCTCCCGCCGACCGGATCAGGCGCGCTCGGCCGTGCAGTCGGGGCACCGCCCGAAGATCTCCACGGTGTGATCGACATCCGTGAAGCCCGCCTCGGCCGCGACGCGCTCGGCCCAGCGCTCGATCGCGCGCCCCTCCACCTCCACACTGCGCCCGCACGACCGGCAGGTCACATGATGGTGATGGGTGCTGCTCTCACACCGGCGGTAGAGCGTCTCACCGGTCTCGTCACGGAGGGTGTCGACGCCGCCGCCCTCGCTGAGCACCTGGAGATGCCGGTAGACCGTGGTCAGCCCGACGCGCTCGCCACGACGGCGCAACTCGGCGTGGATGTCCTGAGCGCTGCGGAACTCCGGCAGGTCCGCGAGAACCTGGCCCAGCGCCTCGGCCTGCCGGGTGCCCCGCACGCGTGTCCCCCGGCCGACGGCCGAGGTCTGTCGCGGAGGGCGGGCGGTCGAATGCGAGGTCATGGGCAGCGCTCCGGCCGGTCGGTCTGCTTGTCGGTCGTTCCCCGCACCGTACCAACCGACCCGGCCGACCGCCGTCGCCGTCGCCGTCGGCGGCGGCGGCGACTCGTGGGGTCATCCCTGGGTGTACGTGAACTGTCATCGACAGTGAGTGGAATACAGCGGGCGGTGTACGTAACCTCGTACGAGAACACAGACCAACACAACGGCCAGAGCGTCGCGGTTGAATTGGGGGATTCACGGGGGACGCGACGCGAAACGCGGGCATCCTGAATGCTTGCCAGGCCAACCGAAAGTGAACGTCCGCGGGTAGACCTCTTGGGGGAGGGGTCGGCCCGCGGACGTTCGCACTTCAGGACGCCGTGACCCGCTCCGACCAGCGCGTTCAGGTGAGATCGGCAGGGACGGGGGCTTCGCGGATCCGGCGTGAGGTCGTCCGCGGTGAGGACCTCGGGCGAGTCGTACACCATTACCCTCACGATCGAATCACCGAAAACAACGCCTTCCGCGCCGTCCATTGAACTCCCTTGATGTGACGTCGACGGCCGCGATTAATTCACACTCCCGTGGAGTTCAACGCGCCGATTTCGGCGTTATTGAAAAAGAGGGCCGAACGCGCTGCCCCACGATCATCGGCTCGTCGGCGCACAGCGTCGCGCACCGCCGTCAGGCCCCTGCGCCGGTCGTGGACGCGGACCGGGCGCGGCGGTCAGGAGCAGGGCAGCCGGCGAAGCCGACACAGGGTCATCCGAGCCCTCCACGCTTCGGCCGTCCGCGGCCATCTCGGCACCGCGTGCCCGCACGGCGTGACGGAGTGATCGACACCGACTCGCCCGATGCCTCCGCCCTGACCACGCTGGGCTCGCCCAGCGGCGTCGAGCACCTCCCGTAGCCGATATTCCACGCGCAAGGTGTACGGTGCCTCCGGTACGCTCGTGAGCAGCGGGGCGTTAGCTCAATTGGCAGAGCTGTGGACTTTTAATCCATAGGTTCTGGGTTCGAGTCCCAGGCGCCCTACCACTCACCCGGCCACTGACCTGCGATTTCTTCGGCTCAGTGGATCTTTCGGTGATCATTTCGGGCTCGCGGGTGCTCCGTGGGTGCTCTTTTACCGCGACCTTTCGCAGTGTGGCTCCATAGGTATGCCCTCTACTGCATAACTATTCATGTGGCCGCCCGGCCGTACGAGCACGTGATCACGGCCGAGCCGCGCTCAGACGGTCATCGCCTCACCCATGACCGCTAGGTTCTGGGTTCGAGTGCCAGGGCCTGACCTACATACTTTTTGATCACTAGGCGCCTCTTCGGTACTCGTGGATCAGTCCGGAGACGGCGGTTCGGCGCTTGATCTCGGCGGTGAGGCCATCGCGGTCTCGGATCAGGAAGCGGAACCAGGCCGGGCCTGTCCGGGCGAGCGTCTTCTCGACCGGGTCAAGAGACGCTCACTGATCGTTATGGCACTCTTGCGCCTATGGAACCCCTTGGCATCAAAGGCGCTTTTTTGTTCACCCCAAATGTTCACGGCGACCAGCGCGGATCGTTCCACGAATGGTTCCGAGCGGATGTGCTCCACGAGCACACGGGCCACACGCTGAACCTGGCGCAGGCCAACTGCTCGATCTCCACCCGGGGCGCCCTACGCGGCGTGCACTTCGCCGACGTGCCACCGGGGCAGGCCAAGTACATCACCTGCATCCGCGGTGCGGTCCTCGATGTGGTGGTCGACCTACGCGTCGGTTCGCTCAGCTTTGGACATTGGGAGGCGGTACGGCTGGACGACGAGACCCGTTGCGGTGTTTATGTCGCCGAAGGTCTCGGCCATGCCTTCATGTCCCTCACCGATGACGCCACGGTCGTGTACCTGTGTTCGCAGCCGTACCTTCCAGCGCGCGAGCACGGTGTGCATCCGCTGGACCCTGACTTGGGCATTCGGTGGCCCGAGGACATCGAGCCGATCCTGTCGGCGAAGGACGCGGCAGCCCCCGGCCTGGCTGACGCACAGAAATCCGGTTCGCTTCCCGACTACGCCGAATGCCTTGAGCACTACGCCAAGCTCGGCCTGGCGAACTGACCGGCTTCAGCGCAGGGTGGTCCAGGCGGCGCGCAGCGCGTCGCGCCAGTGTCGCATGGGTGCCAGGCCTGCCTCGGCCCAGCGGTCATGGCCGAGAACGCTGTAGGCGGGACGAGCCGCTGGAAGCGGAAACCTGTCAGTGGTGGTCGGCTGTACACGGTTCGGATCACGACCGAGCAGGATGAACACCTCCCGGGCCAGGCCGTACCAGGTCGTGCGTCCCGCATTGGTGCCGTGGTAGATCCCGGAGGGCGCGTCCGACAGCGCCAGTGCGATGATCTGCTCGGCGAGGTCGCCGGTCCATGTGGGCTGCCCGTGTTGGTCGTCGACCACCTCCACGATGTCGCGTTCGGCGGCCAGCCGCATCATGGTGCGGACGAAGTTGGGGCCGTGTGCCCCGTACAGCCACGCAGCGCGCACCACGTAACCGCGCCCACTCCCCAGAACGCCGTCGAGAACGGCGCTCTCGCCTGCGAGCTTGGTGCGGCCGTAGGCGTTGACCGGCGCGGTGGGGGCGTCTTCCGAATATGGGCGCCCGCCCCGGCCGTCGAAGACATAGTCGGTGGAGATCTGCACGAGCGTGGAGCCATTCTCCGAACACGCGGAGGTCAGGGCGCGTACCGCCGCACCGTTGACCGCTTCAGCGGCGTTCTCATGCGTCTCCGCGTCGTCCACGGCAGTCCAGCCCGCGCAGTTGACGACCGTCGCCGGGCGGTGCCGCCGTACGGCGTCACGCACCGCGCCGACGGCGCACAGGTCGAGGTCGGCGCGAGCGAGCGCGACGACGTCGTGGCCGTGCGCGCGCAGCCGTCCCACCAGATCGGTACCGAGCATCCCGGCGGCACCCGTCACGAGCCAGGTGGTGTGGCGCCCCTCGGGGCTCACCCGGTCTCCTTGACATCTTTGGAGCCCTCGGTGCGCTTCTTCAGCGGTTCCCACCACTCCCGGTTCTCGGTATACCAGCGGATCGTCTCGGAGATGCCCTCCTCGAAGGCGACCTGGGGTACGTAGCCGAGACGCCGCAACTTGGCGTCTGAGAGCGAGTAGCGGCGGTCATGACCCTTGCGGTCGGGAACGTGCTCCACGCGGCTCCAGTCAGCGCCGAGTGCGTCGATGAGGTACCGGGTGACCTGCAGGTTGGTGAGCTCGGCCGTGCCCGCGATGTGGTAGACCTCGCCGGGTTCGCCGCGTTCGGCGACGGTCTGAATGCCACGGCAGTGGTCTGCCACGTGGATCCAGTCACGCACGTTGCCGCCGTCCCCGTAGAGGGGTACGGTGCGCCCATCCATCAGATTCGTCACGAACAGCGGGATGGCCTTCTCCGGATACTGGTACGGCCCATAGTTATTGCCACAGCGGGTGATGCTGACGGGCAGGCCGTGGGTGTGCGCGTACGCGCGAGCCATCATGTCGCCTCCGGCCTTGGCCGCCGAGTACGGGGAGTTGGGCGCCAGCGGCGCCGCCTCGTCCCACGACCCGGTGTCGATGCTGCCGTACACCTCATCGGTCGATACCTGCACCACGCGCGGGACGTCTGCCTCCAGGCACGCCTGCATGAGGGTCTGCACGCCCAGCACGTTGGTGCGCGCGAACTCGCCCGCGCTGGCGATGGATCGGTCGACGTGCGACTCGGCCGCGAAGTTCAACACCACGTCGTGGCCTGGCACCACATCGGCGAGCAGTGCGGCGTCGCAGACGTCGCCATGCACGAACGTGAAGCGGCCCTCGACCGATTCGAGGTTGGCCAGGTTGCCGGCGTAGGTGAGCTTGTCCAGGACGGTCACCTCGGCGTCGGCCCACGCGGGATAGCCCTCCGACACCAATTCGCGGACGTAGTGCGAGCCGATGAATCCGGCACCGCCGGTGACCAGTACCCGCCGGGCACTCATTTGCTGATCTGCACTTTGCTGTGGTCTCCCAGTACGAGCCGATGCGCCTTGGGAACGCGGGGCGCGGGGGTCACCTGCGCCTCCCTGCCGATGAGGGAACACTCGATGCGGCCGACGCCGTCGATGGAGGCGCCACGCAGCACGATCGAGTACTCGATTTCACTGTCGAGGACCGTGCAGTGCCGGTCGATGGAGGTGAACGGACCCACGTAGGAGTCACGGACGACCGAGCCGGCCCCGACGACGGCCGGGCCCACGACGCGCGAACCGGTGACGCGTGCGCCTGCCTCCACGACCACCCGGCCGATCAGCTCGCTGGCGTCGTCGACCTCTCCGACCACCGACGGCTCCAGGCCCTCCAGGATCAGCCGGTTGACCTCCAGCATGTCGGTAACGTTGCCGGTGTCCTTCCAATAGCCGGAGACCAGCGTGGACTCCACTCGGAGCCCGCGATCGATCAGCCACTGGATGGCGTCAGTGATCTCTAGTTCGTTCCGCCGGGACGGCGTAAGCCCGGCGGCGGCCTCGTGCACCGCCGGGCCGAACAGATAAACCCCGGCCAGTGCCAGGTCGCTCTTGGGGTGCTCGGGCTTCTCCTCCAGCTCTACCACCCTGCCGCCTGCGTCCAGTTCGGCCACGCCGAAAGCCCGGGGGTCGGACACCTTGGTGAGCAGGATCTGCGCGTGCGGCCGCTCCCTGCGGAACCGGTCCACCAGGTCGTTGATCCCGCCCATGATGAAGTTGTCACCCAGGTACATCACGAAGTCGTCATCGCCGAGGTACTCGCGGGCGATGAGCACGGCGTGCGCCAGCCCACGAGGCGCGTCCTGCCGCAGGTAGGTCGCCTCCAGGCCGAACCTCGACCCGTCACCGACCGCCTCCCTGATCTCCGCCTCGGTGTCGCCGACGACGATGCCGACCTCGCGAATACCCGCGTCCCGGATGGCCTCCAGGCCGTAGAACAACACCGGCTTGTTGGCCACCGGCACCAACTGCTTGGCGAAGCTGTGCGTGATCGGCCGCAGCCGCGAGCCGGACCCGCCCGCCAGGACGAGCGCCTTCACCCGCTGCTCCGCAGGGCGGAAACGTGGGAGCAGAATGCTCCAACGCGGCTCTTGACGCCGATCAGGACGGTCTTCCCGTCATCCATGCTTTCCTTGAGGGCGAAGCACCGCATGTCCATCGTCCTGCCTTCGTGGTTCGGCGACAGGACGGCCGACCGATCGGGAGCCCGAGCACGCGTGGTAGCGGCCATTTAGAAGTAGCCCTCCTTCTTCCTCCATCGCGGCCAACTGTCTCTGAGCACTCGCCACTGATTCCTTCCGCAGGCAGCATTCCCTGGCGGTGAGGATCTTCGGGAATTACCATTGTCACGATGACGAAAGGTAATGATTCCGCGTCATGGGTCAGACGTTTCCATCCTTCCCCCGACGCCAATGTCCGGCTTGTCTGTTTCGCGCATGCGGGCGGCTCGGCCAGCTACTTCCATCCTGTATCCGCAGCGCTCGCACCTCTGGTCGACGTGCTTGCCGTGCAGTACCCGGGTCGCCAGGACCGCCGGGCGGAACCGACGGTCACCGACCTCCGTACGCTCGCCGAACGGGTCGGCGAGGCGCTGCTGCCTTGGGTAGACCTCCCGATGATCTTCTTCGGGCACAGCATGGGCGCGCTGGTGGCCTACGAGACGGCCCGTCTTCTGGAGTCCCGTCGAACGCCACTGACCGCGCTGTTCGTGTCGGGGCGGCGTTCCCCCACGACCGTGCGGGACGAGGCCGTGCACGTTCGCGGCGACGCCGCGCTGCTGAAGGAGGTCCGGAGGCTGGGCGGCACCGACCTCCGGCTGCTGGCGAACGACGAGCTCGTCAAGATCGCGCTGCCTGCCCTGCGCGGGGACTACCAGGCGGTTGAGACCTACCGATACCGCCCCGGCCCGCCGCTGCGCTGCCCGATCACCGCACTGATCGGCGACAGAGACCCGAAGGTGACTGTCGAGGAGGCCACCGACTGGAAGCGCCACACAGTCGGCGGTTTCGACCTGCGTGTACTGCCCGGCGGGCACTTCTACCTGAACGACCATAAGAACACCGTGCTGGAGATGCTGGCCGCGACGGCCAGGGCCTGAACGACACAGAGCCGGATGTGTCGACGGATGGTGGACCGGCCGCCGTACGCGCCGATCTCCTGAACGGCGGCCATCCGGACGGCCGTGGCCCTCGTCCGAGTCGGCGGCAGAGGCTCACCGGCCGGTCGGCCAGGCTCTCTACCGCAGCCGACCCTGACGGTCGAGCAGGTCGGAGGCAAGGTGATCGGCTATCACGGCGATGTCCTTGACGAAGAAGGAGTGGTCGCCGTCGTAAACTCGCATCCCGAAGGACGAGACGGTCTCGCGTTGCCAGTCCAGCAGTTCCGACAACTCCAGGTCGCGTCGCGCGCCGAGCACCGTGATGGGCACTGCCAGGTCGCGCGCCGGTCGATAGGGCGATTTCTCGAACAATTCGAGGTCGGCCCGGATCGTGGGCTCGAACACCTGGAAGATCTTCGGATCGCCGAGGATGATCTCCGGTATTACACCCTGGTCTCGCATGAACTTCAGGAAATACTCCGACGGCAGCTGATACACGTTCCGAGCCCGGTCAATGGTCGCCGGGCTCGACGCGGCCACCGGGAACAGATGTACAGGCGGCATGCCACGGCCGGCCAGTTCCATCGCCAGCTCGAACGCGGTGTACGCGCCGAAGCAGTAGCCGAGCAGCGCGTAAGGCGCCCCGGGCCGCTCGGCCACCGCGTCCGCCAAAGCGTCGACGAGTCGGGCCATCTCCCGTTCGGGCGGTTCCTGGCGGCGGCTCTCACGGGCGGGCAGCAGCGCCGCGCACACGTCTATCTCCTCGGGCGCCTGCGCGGCCAGGGCCCGGAACGCGGTTGGTCCGCCCCCGCAGTGCGGCAGGCACAGCAAACGTACGGCGGGGTCCCGCGAGATGTTCAGCGGGACGATCCAGCGGGACGTTGTCGTGCTGGGCATCGTCGTCTCCTCCCTGCTGCGCGGCCCCAGGCGGACGGCGGGTACGTCGCCTGAGCCGACCGGCGGCGCCATGCCCCGACGGCATGATGGCCTTGCCGTGGCCGCGGTTCGCCACCGTAGGCCGCCCGCCCCGCCGCAGTCATGTCCCCGAATCGCAGGACGGGCCGCCATCGCCCATGGCCCGGAAGAGCTACACCTCGGCCAGGATCGCCTCGAAGTGAAGGGTCTCGCCGCCCGGGGAGAAACTGACCTCGCCGACGTTACCGGCCGCGCAGAGGTCGGCGGTGACGAGTTCGAGGGCGCTGAGCTGGCCGGCCGGTCCGGAGACCCGCACCGTGACGACCGGCGCCCGCATGGACACCTTCGCCTCGCTCTTCGCCTTGCGGACCGCGCCGATCGCCGCGCCCGCCAGCGAGATCAGCTCGGTGGCGGCCGGGTCGCGCGGCCTGACATCCTCCACGACCGGCCAGGGGGCGGCGTGCACGAGATCCGAATGCCACCAGGACCAGGCTTCTTCGGCCGCGAACGGCAGGAAGGGCGCGAACAGCCTCAGCAGGGTCGACAGCGCCGTGCGCAACGCCAGCCGGGCCGACTCGCCACCGGCCTCGACGCCGTCGTAGGCACGGTGCTTCACCAGCTCCAGGTAGTCATCACAGAACAGCCAGAAGAAGCGTTCGGTGGTGTTCAGCGCCGTGGTGTGCTCGAAGTCCTCCAGCGCCGCGGTGGCCTGCTCCACGACCTCGGCCAGGGCGGCGAGCATGGCGCGATCGAGCGGATCGGTCACCTGCGCGTCCTCCGCCGGCTCCGGGGCACCGAGCACGAACTTGCAGGCGTTGAGCAGCTTGGTGGCCAGCCTGCGGCCGATCTTCATCTGGCCCTCTTCGAACGCCGTGTCGGTGCCCGGGCGGCCGCTGGCCGCCCAGTAGCGCACCGCGTCCGAGCCGAAGCGTTCGAGCAGGCTCATCGGAGTGACGACGTTCCCCTTGGACTTGCTCATCTTCTTGCGGTCCGGATCGAGGATCCAGCCGGACAGCACCACGTTCCGCCATGGCGTCGTGTCCTCGGCCATGTGGGTCCGCACCACCGAGGAGAACAGCCAGGTCCGGATGATGTCGTGTCCTTGCGGACGCAGGTCCATCGGGAACGTCTGCGCGAACAGCTCCGGGTCGGACTCCCAGCCGGAGACGATCAACGGCGTCAGCGAGGACGTCGCCCAGGTGTCCATCACGTCGGGGTCGCCGGTGAAGCCTCTCGGCAGACCGCGCTGGTCCTCCGTGTACCCCGGCGGGGTGTCGGATGACGGGTCGATCGGAAGCATGTCCTCCGAGGGCAGGATGGGCGCCGTGTAGTCCGGCTCGCCGGCCTCGTCGAGGGGATACCACACCGGGAACGGCACACCGAAGAACCTCTGCCGGCTGATCAGCCAGTCGGTGTTGAGGCCACGCACCCAGTCGTCGTAGCGGGCCTTCATATAACCCGGGTGCCACCTCAGCTCGGCACCGCGCTGGAGCAGCACGTCCTGGTGGGTGAGCGTACGGATGAACCACTGCCGGCTGGAGACGATCTCCAGGGGCTTGTCGCCCTTCTCGTAGAACTTCACCGGCCGCACGACCTTACGCGGCTCGCCGACCAGATCACCGGATTCCCGGAGCAGGGCGACCACCCGCTCGCGGGCGGTGTGCACGGTGGCACCGACCAGTCCGGCGTAGGCGTCGCGGCCCGCAGGCGAGTCCAGGCCGGCGGGCGGCTCCGGCAGGACCCGCCCGTCACGGCCGATGATGGTGCGCGTCGCCAGCTTCAGCTCGCGCCACCACTGGACGTCGGTCGTGTCGCCGAAGGTGCAGCACATCGCGATGCCGGCCCCGCGATCCCGCTCGGCCGCCGGGTGGGCGACCACCGGCACGCGCACCCCGAAGATCGGAGAGATCACCGTAGTGCCGAACAGGTGCTGGTAGCGCTCGTCATCGGGGTGCGCGACCAGCGCGACGCACGCGGGCAGCAGCTCCGGCCGGGTGGTCTCGATGTGGACGGCGTCGCCCTGGTCGGTGCGGAACGGGATCCTGTGCCAGGCACCGGGGAAGTCCCGGTCTTCTAGTTCGGCCTGCGCCACCGCGGTCCGGAAGCTGACGTCCCACAACGTCGGCGCCTCGGCCTGGTACGCCTCGCCCGCGCGCACCAGCCGCAGGAAGGCGAGCTGGGAGATCCGCTGCACGGGCCGGCCGATCGTCGTGTAAGTCATCGACCAGTCCACCGACAGGCCGAGGCGCCGCCACAGCGACTCGAAGACCTGCTCGTCCGCCGCAGTGAGCCGTTCACACAACTCCACGAAGTTCCGGCGGGAGAGGCCGATGACCGGCCGCTCCCCCTTCTTCGTCAGGGGCTCGGGGTACTTGATGTCCGGGTCATAGGGCAACGACGGTTCGCAGCGCACGCCGAAATGGTTCTGCACCCGCCGCTCGGTCGGAAGGCCGTTGTCATCCCAGCCCATCGGGTAGAACACGTGCATGCCGCGCATGCGCTGGAACCGTGCGATGACGTCCGTATGGGTGTAGGAGAACACGTGACCCACGTGCAGTGAGCCGCTCACCGTCGGCGGTGGAGTGTCGATCGAGAATACGACCGAGCGCTCGCCGGGAGCCCGGAACCGGTAGGTGCCACTCTGCTCCCACCGGTCCGCCCACTTCGCCTCAAGACCGTCCAGCGACGGCCGCTCAGGCATGCTCGGCTTGACCTCCGACACGCTCGCACCCCTTGTAACCAGCAACTCGACCCGGATTCACGGCCGGCCGGACTGGGATCATCGGCTGGCCGCAGACGATTGACTCAGGTATCGAGGGTAGCGCAGCCAGGCCCGGGGCTTTGGCGTTCCGTGGGCATGCGACCTGATGTTCGGTTGTGCGGGTGCGGACACACGACACCGAGGCTGCGGTGGACACCGCGGCCTCTGAGTTTCACCACTCGTATCCGGCTCCACACATGGCGCCCGCTTCCGGCGCTCGTCAATTTCCAGGCTCGCCGACGACGACCCTTCGGACACGTCCCATAATCACGTGACCTAACGGAAGATGCATTTCCCGCCTGAGTGATCAGCGGATCAGCTCACCCGCATACCGCCGAAACCGGGAACGCGCATGTAACAGGTTTACGGGATACCGACCTCCCGCAAGTCAGCCGTAGGGGTAACCCCAGAAGCATTATGATCTGACGCCGGACGAACTGTCCGAAATCTCGGCGAAAAATGGGACCGGTGTCCATAGGCGATGACGACCCGGCATGCCAGGCTACGAATTCTGTGCACGACACAGCCCGCAGTCAGCCATTTCCATCCGATGCTGCCGCTGCTCGTGGAGTTGAGCCGCCGTGGACACGAGGTCAGGGTGGCGTCGGCGGAGTCCTTCGCCACCGAGATCACCTCGGCCGGCCTCCGGCCGGTCACCGCGGGCCTCGACTTCCGCGTGGGCGACGAGGAAGGCCTGGTGCCCGCCCTCGCCGAAGCGAGGAAGCGAGGCGACCGCACTTTTCCCTACACCCGCCGGGTGCTCGTCGAGACCCTGGGACGCGCGGCCCTGCCCGACCTGCTCGCCTTCGCGTCCGCGTGGCGGCCCCACATCGTGCTGCGTGACACCGTGGAGTTCGCCGGCCTCGCCGTCGCGGAGGCGCTCGGCATACCGCACGCCACCGGGCGGGAGAACCGCTTCCTGCCTCCGTCGGTATGGGCGAGTGAGCTCGGCACGTCATTGCGGGATCTGGGGCGGCTCGCCGGCGCCCCCGACCTGGGCGTGCCCGCGCTGTACCGCTACCTGGGCGTCGCGCCAGTGCCGCCCCGGTTCGCCACCGCGAGCGCCGACCTGCCGGACGCACGCGAGTTCGGCCGCCACGTCCACGCCACCATGCGGTTCGTGCGTCCGGTGCCGTTCGGCGAACGTGCCGGGCGGACGCCCGTCCCGCCGAGCGCCGGCGCTCCGGTCCTGATCGCCACCTTCGGCACGGTGTTCGCCGAACAGCCGTCCCTCCTGGACGCGCTGCTCGGCGCGGCTGCCCGGAGCACCTGGCAGGTCGTCATCACCCACGATCCCCCGGCGGGCCTCGGCCGGATCCCCGCCAACGTGCGTTTCGTCGGATACACCCCGCTCGGGCGGCTGCTTCCCCTCGGCACCGCCGTGCTCACGCTCGGCGGCCTGGGCACCGTCCTGGCCGCGCTGGCCCACGGCCTCCCACTCGTCGTCGCACCGGTCAACGCGGACCAGCCCACCAACGCCGCCCGATGCGAGGCGCTGGGCACCGGGATCCGGGTCGACGCCGCCTCGGTCACGGCCGCCGAGCTGGGCGCGGCCATCGAGCAGGTCCTGACGGACCCGTCGTTCGCCGGGAACGCCGGACGACTCCGCACCGAGCTGGACCGACTGCCCGGCCCGGACGCGGCGGCGGCGCTCGTCGAGACCGTCGCCCGCACCGGAGTACCCGTCGAGTCCGGCGCCATGCCGGCGTAGCGAGGCACAGAGACAGGAGCACACCGCTTGACCACCACAGACCACTCCTCCCGTGTGGAGTTGCTGCTGCGGATCTGCGAGAACCTTCTCAGCACCAGCGGCATCTCGGCCGACGACAACTTCTACGACGCGGGCGGGGACTCCCTGATCGCCCTCGGGCTCATCGCGGAGCTGAGCGCGCGAAACCTGGCCCTCTCCCTCGACGAACTCCTCGGTGCCGCAACGCTCCGCGAGGCCGCGGCCGCCATCCAGGACGCCGAGCCGGCGGCCGAACCGCCGGCGGCGCCCGCCGCAGTCCTGGCCTTCACTCCGCCGCAGCGGGTGCTGATGACCCTCCCGGCCGGGACCGTCCGGCGAGGAGCGGATCTCATCGAGTACCTGAAGCTCAGCGTGTTCGATGTGACCGGCCGGCAGATCACCCCCGAGATGGCCACCCGGGCCCTCCGCTCATTGGCGGCCCGGCACGACGCACTGCGCACCCGCCTGGTGGGCGACCGTATCTCGGTCGACCTGCCGCTGGAGGCGTTCGTGGTGGGCCCCGCCGTCCGATACGACGGGAGCACCGACCTGAACGACGTCATCACCGGCCAGCTGCCGGAATACCGGCCGGCGGATGACCCGCTCGTACGGATCGCCCTCGTCGAGGACGCCGTGGACGATCGGACGCTGCTGGTCTTCGCCGGGCACCACCTCGTCTGTGACTTCACCTCCTGGCGGATCCTCTGCGGCGACCTGGACCGCGCGCTGGACCAGCTCGGCCGCGGAGAGGAGGTGCGACCGTCCTCTCCGGAGACCACCTGGGCGCAGTGGGCGCACGCGGTCGAGCAGTACGAGCGGAGCGGTCGCGTACTCGCCGAACTGGACTACTGGAGGAGCCTGCCGGTCGACCGGGTGGCGAAGGCTCCGCTGGACCATCCGCTCGGCACCAACACCTTCGAATCCCAGGACGGACACCTCTCGTACACGAATTGGCCGACGCGGCCGGCGGCCGGGCGCACCGGCCCCATCGTGCTCGCCGCGCTGGCCGACACGCTGGCACGCTGGCAGGGCACCGACACGGTGCTGGTCGACACCCGGTCCCACGGCCGGCACGTCCCGGAACTGGGCCTGGCAACGTCCAGCACAGTCGGTTCCTTCGCCGTCGCCCATCCCCTGCTGCTGCGGCTGCCCGGCGGGAACGACCGTGAGGCGATCGTCACGAGCGTCGCCGAGCAGTTGCGCGCGGTGCCGACCTCCGGTCTGGGATTCGGCCTGCTGCGCCGCCCACTCAGCGGAGCGGCCGAGGCGTTCGACGGGCTTCCGCCCGTGGAGATCCTCTTCGACTACTACCGGGGGCGGTACTGGGATTCGGACAGCCACGGCGAGGTGCTCCGGCCCAGCGGCTTCGAGCTCGTGCGGCAGCAGCAACCCGGCGGGAACCGGCCCTACGTGCTGCGAATCCACGCCCACTTCTACGAGACGACTCTGATCACGCACTGGGAGTACAGCACGAATCTGCACGACGCCGCGACGATCGCCGAGCTCGCCACGACCATGGCCGACTTCACGACGGACATGGTGTCCGCGACGACGGGCGCCTGACATGGACACCGCCCAGCGACGGCCGTCGGTCCCGACGGACGCCTGCCGCGCCGCATTCGAGCGGCTGTTCCTCACGGCGGACGGCATCGCCGATCCCTACCCGCAGTACGAGGTGCTGCGCGCGCACGGCTCCGCAGCCCGCGTCGATGACCGGACGTGGGTGCTGACCGGCTACGAGGAATGCGCCGCGATCCTGCGCGACCGGCGGTTCGGCAACGACATCGAGGCGATCGGAACGGCCAGGGGCGGACCGGAGTGGCGGTCGCACCCGGCGATCGTGATGCTGACCAGGATGCTGCTGCTGGCCGACCCGCCACGGCACGGCCGCCTGCGACGCATGGTCAACTGGTCGTTCGCCGCGTCCAGGATCAACGCCCTGGCGCCGGCCGTCGACGCGGCCGTCGGCGAACTGCTCGACGCCCTGACCGACGTCAGGGAGGCGGACTTCGTCACCGAGTTCGCCGACGTGCTCCCGCTGGTCACGATCCATCGCCTGCTCGGCATCGGCGACGGGGACCGGGCGGACCTGCGGGACCTCACCCGCACCTTCAATGTGCTGTTCGAACGCAGCATGACCGCCCCGCAACTTCGCGCCGCGGACCACGCGGTCGCCGGCATCACCGAATACGTGACCTCCCGGCTCGGTGCCAAGCGCCGGAACCCCAGCGAGGATCTCGGCTCCGACCTGGTACGGGCGGTCGACGCCGGAGACCTCCCCGAGGATGAGCTCGTCCCCCTGATCTTCCAGATCTACAACGCGAGCTACCAGACCACCATGAGCCTGCTCGGCAACGGCCTGTACCTGCTGCTGAGCCATCCCGACGAGTTCCGCCGGCTGCGCCTGGAGCCGGCCCTCGCTCCGGCTGCGACCGAAGAGCTGCTGCGATTCGACCCGCCCGTCCAGAGCACAGGACGGTACGCGCGGGAGGACATCGAGCTGGCCGGTCAGCACATCCGCAGGGGCGACCTCGTCATCGCGATCATCGCGGCGGCGAACCGCGATCCCCACCGGTACCCCGACCCGCACCGGCTGGACATCGGCAGAGCCGGTCCGCCGTCACTGAGTTTCGGCTACGGCCCGCACTACTGCCTCGGCGCGGCGATCGCCGACCTGCAGGCGACGCTCGCCTTCAAGGCCATCGCCCGCCACGACATCCACGTCGAACTCGCCGGCGCACCCCGGCTGCTCCCGGGCGCCAACATGCGCGGGCTCGCGTCGCTCCCGGTGTCGGTGACCCGGCGACCGGCCACAAAGGTGATGCCGACATGACCCCACGGTGTTCGATCATCATCCCCACCTACTCCGCGGCGGCGCTGCTACGCGAGTGCCTCACCGCGCTTCTGGCCGATCTCGACGGCCTGCCCGACGCCGAGGTGGTCGTGTCGGACGACGGTTCGACCGACGACACCACCGCCGTGCTCGACTCCTTCGCCGGACGGATCAAGGTCGTGCGCCACGCGGAGAACCACGGTTTCGCCCACGCGTGCAACGCCGGGGCCACCGCTGCCGATGGCCGGCTCCTGGTGTTCTACAACAACGACCTGCAACCTGCGCCGGGGTGGCTGGACGCGCTGCTGGACTACGCGGACCGGACCACCGCCAAGGTGATCGGAAGCAAGCTGCTGTTCCCGGACGGGCGGGTGCAGCACGCCGGCGTGGTGCTGTGTTCGGACGGTTATCCACGGCACGTCTACGCAGGGTTTCCCGCCGATGCCGCGGTCACCAATCAGTCGGGGCCGGTCCGGATCGTCACCGGGGCGTGCCTGCTCACCCGCGCGTCCTGGTTCGACCGGCTCGGCGGCTTCGACCTGCGCTATCGCAACGGGTACGAAGACGTCGACCTCTGCCTTCGCACCGCCGAGGCCGGCGGGGAGGTGCACTATTGCCACCGCAGCGTGCTGACCCATCTGGTGTCGGCCAGCCGAGAGAACCGGGTCGCCGAGTTCGCCCAGACCGAAAGGGAATTCCTGCACCGCTGGGGCCGATTGCCCGCCGACGACTTCGCGCGCTACGTCGAGGACGGGCTGATTCAGGTCCGCTACGGCAGGACCTTCCCGTTCCAGCTGGAGGTTTCTCCGGAACTGGCCGTGGTGAGAAACTGCGCGGAGCAGAATTCGAACGCCGCGGAGCTGCTCTCCCGCGAGCTGCACGAGCTGCGGCGGGAAAACGTTCGACTGCGTCTGCGGCTCGCCGAACTCGAACCGCGCACGTCTGATCGGGCCAGTGGTCAGCCCCATTGAAGCCGAGCGGGAGATGGTCCGCACGTAACGTTTTCACGGGTCATCGCCAACGGTACCTGAACCCGCGACCGGCGGTTATGTTCGGAAAAGCGAAAGCCCTTTAACGGGGATCGCCGTGGCGTGCTCCAAGGGAGATAACGTGATTGTTCTTGGCATCAGCGGCGGCCTCGGGCACGACGCCGCTGCCGGTCTGGTGGTCGACGGCGAGGTCGTCGCAGCCGCAGAGGAGGAGCGGTTCGTCCGGCGCAAGCACGCCTACGGGCTGCCGCCCGCGCATGCCGCGCGCTACTGCCTGACGCATGCCGGCATCGACCTCGCCGACGTGGACTACCTGGCGCTCAGCTGGGATCCCGCCGGGCTCCACTCCGAGTGGCCGACGCTGGTGCACGAACGGCTGCTGCGGCACCCCTTCTTCGCCCGTGCCCCCCGGCCGGCGATCGAGGTCGTCGACCATGCACGGGCGCACGCCGCGGCCGCGTTCTTCTGCTCGGGCTTCACCGACGCGGCGGTGCTCACCGTCGACGGCCAGGGCGACGCGGTGTCCACCACGCTGGGCCGTGGGGTCGGGACCAAGTTGACCAGCTCCGCCTCGTTCGGCATCCGCGACTCACTGGGGTTCTTCTACCTGGCACTCACCAACTACCTCGGCTTCGAGCTCGGTGAGGAGGGCAAGGTCATGGGCCTGGCCTCGTACGCCGAGCCGGAGCCTGTGGACAGCCCCTTCGAGCTCACCGAGGACGGCTACCGGGCCACCATCGACGCGGGCGCGGCGGGCTCGGACTACGACACCTACCGTGCCACCGTCGCCGCATGGCAGCAGTGGTTCACCGACCGGTTCGGCCCCGCGGTGACACCGACCTACCGGTCCGACCCGATCCGCGGCCGCACCCACACCGACCTGGAACTCACCGCGCACCACCAGCGGGTCGCGGCGATCGGGCAGGCGGAGCTGGAGCGGGTGCTGCTGCACCTGGTCGGGCTCGCGGTGCGCGAGACGGGCGTCCGGGATCTGGTCATCGGCGGCGGCGTCGGGCTCAACTGCACCGCCAACGGCGTCATCGAGCGGTCCAGCCTGGTCGATCGCCTGTACGTGTTCCCCGCCAGCGGGGACGCCGGGACCGGGCTCGGCGCCGCGCTCGCGGTCGCGTCCGACCACGGCGAGCGGCCATCGGCTGCGGTCGAGACGGCGGCCCTCGGCCCGGACTTCGGCGATGCGGACATCGCCGCGTTCCTGCACGAGCTGAACCTGCCGGTGCGAGAGTCTCAGGACATCGCGGCGGACACGGCCGAGCTGCTCGACCGGGGCGACGTGGTCGGCTGGGTGCAGGGCCGGATGGAGATCGGGCCGCGCGCCCTCGGGAACCGCTCGATCCTGGCCCTGCCGAGGGACCGCGCCGTGCACACGCGGGTCAACGACATCAAGGGGCGGGAGCAGTGGCGGCCGCTCGCCCCGTCGTTGCGGGCCGCGGACGCCGACCGGTACGTGACGTCCACAGGTCCGGCACCGTTCATGCTGAGCGCCTGCCCGGTCACCGAGCGGGCCCGCCGTGAGACCCCTGCCGTCGTCCATGTGGACGGCTCGTGCCGGCCGCAGCTGGTCCACGCGGAGACGAATCCGCGTTACGCCGCGCTACTCGACGCGGTCGCGGCGGCCACCGGCACGCCCGTCGTGCTGAACACCTCGTTCAACCAGGCCGGTGAGCCGCTGGTGTGCAGCCCACACGACGCGGTGCGCTCGTTCTTCGCCTCGAAGCTCGACGCCCTCGTCGTCGGACGATCGATCGTCACGAAACGACCGGCCTGACCACGACTGGGAACCCGCGGAAAGGATGAGCATGGCCGACGGCGCTAACGCCAACCACATCCGGGTCTACGACACCACGCTGCGCGACGGCGCCCAGATGCCGGGTGTCGCGTTCACCCCCCAGCAGCAGCTGGACATCGCCACCGCACTGGACGATCTGGGCCTCGACGAGATCGAGATCGGCTTCGCCGCATCCGGTCCCCGGCACCGGGCCGACATGGCGGCGATCACCAAGTTGGGTCTGCGCGCGAGGACGCTCTCGCTCGCCCGGCCGCTGCGCCCCGACATCGACGCGGCCGTGGAGACCGGCGTCGACGGCGTGATCATCTTCACCGCCCTGTCGGACCTGCATCTGCGGCACAAGCTGCGCATGGAGTACCAGCAGGCTCTCGACCAGGCCTGTGACGCCGCCGAGTACGCACGCGGTCAGGGTCTTTTCGTCCAGGTCTCCCTGGAGGACGGGACGCGGACGGCGCCGGACCGACTCGTCGCATCCTCGAAGTGCCTCGTGGACGCGGGCGCCGGCCGGATCGGTCTCGCCGACACCGTCGGCACGGCATCTCCGACCACGATGGCCACGCTCGTCGGCCAGCTGACCGGCAACCTCGACGTACCGATCTCGGTGCACTGCCACGACGACTTCGGCCTCGCCACCGCGAACACGGTGGCCGCGGTCGAGCACGGCGCGCGCGTCATCTCCACCACGATGACCGGGATCGGCGAGCGGTCCGGGAACGCGGCCACCGAGCAGTGCGTGCTCGCGCTCACCGTGCTGCACGGCCGGACCACGAGCCTGCGGCTGGACAAGCTCCTGGAGGTCTGTCAGCTGGTCGAGCGCTGCTCCGGGGTGCCCATCCGCGCGAACAGCCCGGTGGTCGGCGCGAACAGCTTCCGCCACGAGTCGGGCATCCACGTCGCCGCCATGCTGCGCGAGCCGAACTGTTACGAGCCTTACGACCCCGCCCTGGTGGGCGCGCAGCGGTCCTACGTGCTCGGCAAGACCAGCGGCCGCGCCGCGCTGCTGCACCTCGCCGGGCCGCCCGGCCGCGACCTCGACGACGCGGCCTGCCGGCGGGTGCTCGACGAGGTCAAGGCCTACGCCGAGCAGCGCCGCACGATCGACGCCGAGCTGGTGGCGGAGATCATCGAAAGGAACGCGTCATGACACCGCTGGTGTATCGGCTGCTGTCGGATCTGACCGGCCGGCCGGTCACGGCCGGGGAGGTCGTCACGGTCGACGTCGCGCGGGTGATGGCGCACGACGGGTCGGCGCCGGTCATCGCCAAGACACTGCGCAAGCATGAGATCTCCGCCCTCGCGGCCGCCGATCGCACGGTCTTCGTGTTCGACCACTACTATCCGCCGACGTCCGTCCGTGAGGCGGCCTTGCAGGCCGAAGCCCGGGAGTTCGCCGCGGCGTACGGCATCCCGGTGCACGCCGGCGAGGGCATCGCGCATCAGCTGCTGCCCGAGCTGGGGTTGGTGCACCCTGGAACCGTACTGGTCGGCGCCGACTCGCACACCTGCACCGGGGGAGCGTTCGGCGCGTTGGCCATCGGGCTCGGTGCCACCGACGTGGCCGCCGTGCTGGCGACCGGCCGGCTGTGGCTGGAGGTACCGCGTGTGCTGCGGGTGCGGCTCACCGGCCGGCTGCGGGCACCGGCGACCGGCCAGGATCTGGCACTGCGGATCGTCGAGGCGGTCGGCACCAGCGGCGCGCTGGGCATGGCGCTGGAGTTCTTCGGCTGGCGGTCGGCGACCTCTCCGTCCCGGATCGGATGAAGGTGGCCAACCACGCGGTGGAGATGGGCGCCGTCTGCGGAGTGTTCGGAGTGGACGCCGTCGCCCATCGGTGGCTGGCCGCCCGCGGCGCCGACCTGGCCCGCGCCGATCGCGCCGTCATCGACGACGACGGCCCCGCCGACGTACGGATCGACCTGGACGGGATCGAACCGGTCGTGGCGCTGCCGTCCCGGCCCGACAACGTGCGTCCGCTGAGCGCCGCGGAGCGCACTCCGGTGGACCAGGTGTTCATCGGGTCCTGCGCGGGCGGCCGGCTGAACGATCTGCACGAGGCGGCCGACATGCTCCGCGGTCACCGGGTGGCCGCCGGCGTCCGCCTGCTCGTCGCCCCGGCGTCGGCCGAGGTGCTCCGGCAGGCGACCGCGGACGGCACGATCGGCACGCTGCTGGATTCCGGCGCGACCCTGTTGCCGCCCGGCTGCGGCGCCTGCCTCGGCCGCGTCGGCACGCTCGGCGACGGCGACGTCTGCGTCTCGACGCAGAACCGCAACTTCGTCGGCAGGTCCGGCAGCACGTCGGCCCAGATCTTCCTGGGCTCGCCCGGTACCGCGGCCAGGGCTGCGCGGACCGGCGTGCTCGGCGGCGATGTAGACGAAGGAGCCACCGCGTGATCGTCCAAGGACGTGTCTTCCACCTGCCCGCCGAGCTTCGCGACGACCTCAACACGGACGTGATCCTCCCGGGGGCGTTCCTGCGGCTACCGGAGGAACAGCTCGGCGAGCACGCTTTCGACGGTGCGCTGCCGGGCTTCCGCGAGCGGCTCGACGGACGCACGGTGCTGGTCGGCGGGGCCAACTTCGGCTGCGGCTCCAGCCGGGAGCAGGCCCCGAAGGCGCTGCTGGGCTGCGGGGTGCGGCTTGTCATCGCGGAGAGCTTCGGCAGCATCTTCTTCCGGAACGCGCTCAATCTCGGGCTGGCGCTGCTGAAAGTGCCGGACACCGCCGCCGTCTCCGCGTTGGCGCACGACCGCGTCATCGAGGCCGACCTGGAGAGTGGCGTGATCACCGCTGCGGGCGAGCAGGCGCGCGGCGAACCCCTCACCCCCCACCTGATGAGCATCGTGCGCGCCGGTGGCATCCTGCCGCTGCTCCAACGTGATCCGCACGCACTGACGAGATGACGCGCGGGCGCATCGGGCATGGGCCGGCGGGCTGGATCGCGCACTGGGCGGCGACCGCTCCCCAGCGGGTCGCTCTGCTCGCCCCCGACGGCACAGCGTGGACCTATCGGGACCTGTACCGAATGGTCGGCGGCTTCGCCGCCGCCCTGCGCACCATGGGGGCCGGGCCCGGCAGCGTGGTGTGCACCGCGAGCGGCGATCCGGTCGGGCTGCGGCTGCTGCGCTGGGGCGGCAACGTCGCCGGGGTGGTCGATGCGCTGCTCGATCCCGCGTTGCCCACGGCGGAGGTGGCGGCCAGGGCCGCCACCGTCCGCGCCGCGCTGGTGCTCTCCGACGCGGATCTGGCGGCGCTGTGCCGTGCCGCGAAGGAGGACACCGCAGCGGAGTCCTCCTTCCTGCCGGCCGGGCCGGATGCTTCCACGCGGGTGCTGTTCACCACCGGCAGCTCCGGACCGGCCCGCGCCGTGCTCCAGCTCGCAGGCCACCTGGACAGCGCCGCGGAGTCCAATCGCGCGGGGCGCGGGATCGTCGCAGACGACGTCCTGCTGTGCGCGTTGCCGCCACACCACGCCGCCGGATCCCTGTTCGAGGACACCGTTCTCGCCGCCGGCGGCTGCCTGCGGCTGCTCCCCTCCCCCGGGTCCGGGGGGCTGGCCGCGGCGCTGGCGCGCGGATCCGGCACCATCACCACCGTTGTGCCGGCGCTGCTGGCCGGGCTGGACGGCGACGCGCTGGCCACCCTGCGCCGCTTGCGGCTGGTCAACTACGCGGGCGAGGCCATCAGCCCCGAGCTGGTCAGACGGATCGTCGAGGTCTACCCGGGCCGGCTGACCCGCGGTTACGGCCTGACCGAGGCAGGCCCGCTGGTGTCCATCCTCCCGGACTCGGCGCATCGCGGCCCCACGCTCCCCGAACCTGGCGACGTCGGCCGTCCGGCCCCCGGGGTCGAAGTGCGCATCGCCTCCGGGCCCGGGGAACTGCAGGTGCGCTCGCCCCACGTGATGGCCGGCTACCTCAACGATCCGGCGGCGACCGAGGAACGGCTGCGCGACGGCTGGCTGTCCACGGGGGACGTCGCGCGGTGGTGCGACACCGGGCTGCGCCTGCTCGGACGCCTCGGCAACCGGATCCGCAGCGGCGGCGAGTGGATCTCGCTCGACGGGATCCAGCGCTGCCTGGCGGCCGCGCCGGGGGTGGCGGACGCCGCGGTCGTGGCGGTCGAACATCCGCGCTGGGGGCAGCGGCCGGTGGCGTTCCTGCAGATCCGCGCCGGATTCTCGCCCGAGGAGCTACGCGCGCACGTGTCCGGCACGCTCGCCCGGCCGTCCTGGCCGGATTGGCTGGGCATCCTCGACGCCCTGCCCAGGACGGGGCACGGCAAGCTCGACCACTCCGCCCTACGCCGCCTCGCGGCGGACGGTCCGCCGCCGGAGGCGGTGGACGTCAGGACACCGCCTCCCGCGTGAGCCGGTCCCGCAGATAACCGAGGACCTTGCCCTCCGCTTCGCTCCAGGCCGGGTAGTCACGATAGTAAGGACCGAGGATCCGCAGGTCCTCCCGCGGCAGAACCCAGATCCCCTTCGGCCGCACCTCGACGTCCCGCCGCCGGCCGTCCGCGACCAGCCAGCTCTTCTTGGGCGGGATCACCGCGCTCAGCCGGAACCCCTGCTCCGACAGCCGGCGTTGGACGGGGACCGTGTCCGCATCGGTGACGTCCAGCTGCACGGCGACGCAGCACACCCCGCCGTCCCTGGCGCGCCGCACCGCGGCGCCGAGCGCGAGGGCGGACGGATCGCCCGCGCCCGCCGGCTGGACGACGGCGTGGTTGGTGGCCGCCAATTCGGCGGTTCTCGGCATCAGCAGCCGGTAGCGAGCCCGCTTTTCCGCCTCGGCCGGGCCGGGCCCATCGCAGACGATCCGCGGTCGCCTGCCGAGGCTGACCTCGGCCAGCGCCGCCGCGAACTCGCCCTCCACCGGGTCGGCGAAGTGCCACGGCGGGCTGTCCTCCAGTGCCCGCAGCACGTCGTCCGGGTCGCGGTTGCTCTCCCTGTACTCCAGCTGTTCGAGAACCCCGCCCTGCATCACGTAGAACGGCAGATACCCCCAGAACCGGGACCGCACATAGCGGCTGTGGATGCGTTGCAGCGCCTCCCCGCCCCGGACGTCCGGTGTGGTCGGGCGGTTCCGGGCCACCAGCATCAGCGTGTGGTAACGGTTCGACAGGGTCGGCTCCGCGCCCGTGTGGTACAGCAGCGTCCGCCACATGATGGGCGCCTTCGCGCCCAGCGACCGGTCCATGCTTCCGGACCGGCACAGCTCGCCGATGCCCGGCCCGAACTCCGTCTCCGCGCACAGCACGGAGACGGTGCCGAGGTCCAGTTCCGGCAGGTCGTCCGGCGATGCGGCCATCACCTCGCGCAGCCGGGCGACCTCCTTGTCGCCGCCATAGAACCAGATGGCCTCGTCGCCCGACCGGACCTGCTCGGCGAGGTGGCCGACGTCGAACGAGTCGGTGTGATAGTCACCGGCATAGACACGCAGCAGCACCGCCTTGCGCACGGCGACCGCGACCTCCGCTGCCTGTGCCGTCTCGACGGCGTCGAGCATGTTGGCCTCGGGCCGGAAGTAGCCGAGCGTGGCGAGATCCGCGCGCAGCCCACGTACGAGACCGTCCGCGCCTTCGTACGGCACGGCGAGCAGTGGTCCGCGCCCGGTCCCCTCGTCAGCCGGCGAGCGCATTCGCCACGATCTCCGCGAAAACCTCGACCTGCTCGCCGTCCCGGTCACCGGAATAGATCCGCAGGAACGGCGGTTCCGTCTCGGCCATGCTGGCGGCGGCCGACACTCGGGGGGCCGAGAAGCCGAAGCTGACTCCCTTCGTCAGGTGGACGCCGCGAAGCTCCGCCTCTGCCAGCATTCGGTCCAGCAGCGGCTCCAGCTCGTCATAATGGTTGCGCCCCGGTTCGTGGAAGAGGTACGTCACACATCCCCCCGCATACGGGAGTTTCCGGGCGATCTCGACGTCCGGGTGCCCGTCGGCTCCCGGGTAGTAGACGGTACCGAGCTCGCGAACCCGCGGGTCGGCTTCCAGGAGCACCGCGAGCCTGCGGGCGTTGTCGCTGATGCGCCGCATCCGACGGAGGAAGTGCGCACGGTCGTACTGCGGGAAGAGCTCCGCGTAGTGCCGGTAGAGGATCGTGCCGGTGTTACGGCGCAGCCGGTCGAAATGTGCCTTCAGCTCCACCGGATGCACCACCAGACCCGCCATGCCGGCATCGAGTCCGAGCTGGAGGTATTTGGAACAGCTCTCGTAGTACAGCACCTCCACCTCCGAATCGTCGCCGGTGAGCACCTCGGTGGGGAGGGCCGCCGAGACCATCGTCCCGTCGATGACCACGGTCAGAGGGCCGGTCGTCTCCGCGCGCAACCGGTCCAGCACGGCCGGGACGTCGATCAGGCGCTGCTGCGCGGTGTTGGCCAGCGGGTCGATCAGCAGGCACCGGGGCCGGTACCGGAGGACGTCGGCGACGATCTCCTCCGTGCCGTAGCCGGACGTCCGTTCGCAGCGGATGAACGGCAGCGCCGACAGTTGCTCGTCCGCCTCGAAGTAGATGTACGGCGCGCGGAGGACGGTGTCGCCGGGCTGGAGCCTGGCCCGCAGGAGGAACGCCTCCAGCAGTGAATAGGCCGCCATGCCCGAGGATGTGGCGGTCACCGCGTACCGGTCGGCCGGGAGGTCCAGCACCTCCAGCAACTGGCTCTCCACCCGCTGGACCGAGATGCTCTCGTACCGCTCATAGTTGACCGTCGGTGAGTCCTGGACGCCGGTGTCGAAGAACTGCACCATCCGGGACTGCGCGTACGAGGGTGAGCACCATTCCAGCGAGCCCCGTACGTGCGCGACCGTGGCGAGCCCGAACCGCAGCACGGCCTCGGCGCGCGCGAACAGGTCGGCGGGATCGTCCCCACCGGCGGCCAGCATCCGCTGTTGCGCCATCACCCTCCGCCTGCCGTCGTCGACGGTCTCGCGCAGGCGTGCCGTCAGCGACTCGTCCACGGGCAGGTCCCTGGCCTCGGCGTAGGCGGTGAACGCGTCGATCTGCCGGGCGGCCGTGTCCAGTTCGCGAACGCAGTTGCTCAGCTGGTCCGCCAGATCGGTGATTCCGTCGGACGCCGTGTCATCCCGCACCGCCGTCCGCTCGGTCGGACGGGCTCGCACTACGGGCATGTCGGACACCCTGCGGCCGCGCAGATCGAGCAGCCGCATCAGCTCCGGATCGGTGTAGGGGAAGCGCTGGACGCGTGAAAGCGTCCGATGATGGATGTTCCCGCCGCACAGCGGAATCCCGACCGGCCCGTGGAGCCGGCCGCGCTGCGCCAGCCGGAGACAGGCGATCACCGCGGCGGCCCCGGCCGGCTCGACCAGCAGGCTCTCGTGTACGAGAAGCGCGAGCGTCGCGGCCGCGAGCTCCTCCTCGCTGAGCGTGACCATCTCGGAGACATGGCGGCGCACGAGCGGATACGTGATCGAGCCGGGTTCCAGGTTGAGTGCGAGACCGTCGGCGAACGTCGGCTGGTGCACCACCTGCACGATCTCGCCTGCGGTGAGGCTGGACGACACTCCGGCGTACCGCTCCGGTTCGCATCCGATCAGTTCCACGTCCCGCCCCGAGGCCTCTGCCCCGACACCCAGCCCGGAGATCAGCCCGCCCCCGCCGACCGGGGCGATCAGCGTGGTCAGCGACGGAACGTCGGCGAGGAACTCCAACGCGATGGTGGACGCGCCCGCGATCACATCCGGGTCGTTGTACGGCGAGATGTAGTCCATCTCCTCCGCCTCGGCGAGCATGCGTGCGTGCTCGGTGCTCTCATCGACTGATGTCCCGTGCTCGATCAGCCCGGCGCCGGCGGCCAGGATCCGCTCCCGCTTCAGCCTGCTGGCGACGACCGGTACGCAGATGTTGGCCTTGCGGCCGAGCCGCCGCGCCGCCTCGGCCACCGCCAGCCCGTGGTTGCCCGCGGACGCGGCGATCACCGGACGGCCGGGGCGCCGCGAGGTGGCCAGGTACGCACCGCGGTATTTGAACGAACCCGTGTGCTGCTGGGTCTCCAGCTTCGCCCACACCGGCACGCCGACCAGCCGCTCCAGCCATGGCAGGGGCCGTACCGCCGTGTGCAGCACGCGCCCGTGCAGTTCGGCCGCGGCCTGAAGGGCGTCGATGTCGGGCGTGTCCGGCCCGCCCGTGTCCGCAATGTGCACCGCGGCATTCGCCTGTCGCACCGTGGAACCTCCTGTTCGTGACGCTCAGCGCGCACGGCGCCGCGGGATCCAGCGCGGCGTGCGTGCACAGTAGGCGCGGTAGGAGTGGCCGAGCGCGGCGGTCAGGGACCGCTCCTCGACCACGACGCGCGCTCCGATCGACGCGGCCGTGGCGGCCGCCATCGCGGCCGTCAGCCGCCACCGGCCGCACGACACCGCCGGCGCGACGTTGAGCAGCACCAGACCCAGATATGAGGGGTGCCGCACCAGGGCGTACACGCCGCGGTCGCACACCGGCTGGTCACGGCCGACCCGGACATGCCCGGTGAAGAATTCGCCGAGCGTGCGCACGGCGGTGATGCGCAGGGCCGCGCCCGCGGTCAGCATGGCGGCGCCCAGCACGACCGCCCCGTCCGGGGCGCGTTTCGGGCGCCCCGCGTTGACCAGCAGCGGCCCCCACCAGGCCGCCAGGTGGACGCCCACCATGGCGTGGCGGGTGCCGCGGTCCTGCGACCCGTCGGCGGCGGCACGGTTGGCCATCTCGTGCTCGGCGAGCATCTCGCCGAGCGTCCATGCCGACAGGCCCACGAGCGGCACCGCGAGGTCGAGCCGCCGCAGCCGGGGCACCGCGAGCACGGCCACGGCGGGCGGCACACTCCGGGCCCCCATGACACGCAGCATCCGCCTGGCCTTCATGACGGCCACCCGGTCAGGCACCGCCACCTCCCTTACGGACCACGAACGAACCGATGAACAGCAGCTCCAGGCCGGATGCGGCGAAACAGCGCAGCGCGTCCTCTGGGGAGCAGACGATGGGCTCGTCCCGGACGTTGAACGAGGTGTTCACGACCATGGGGATTCCGGTGATGTCCCGGAAATGCTCGATCAGCCGCCGGAACCGGGCCGCCGGCCAGTCCGCCGGGACGGTCTGCGGGCGCGCGGTGCCGTCCACGTGGACGATCGCGGGCACCTGCCGGGCCGCGAGGTCGGTCACGGCGGTGATCTCGCCCATGCGCCGGCTCCGCCCGAGGTGGAAGTACCGCCGTGCCTCCTCTTCCAGCACCGACGGCGCGAACGGCCGGTAACTCTCGCGGCGCTTGACCGACGCGTTGATCCGGTCGCGCGTCGCCGCGTCCCGCGGATCGCCGAGGATCGAACGCGCCCCGAGCGCGCGTTCGCCGAACTCCATCCGGCCGTCGAACCAGCCGACCACCCGGCCCTCGGCGACCGCCTTCGCCGCCTCCAGCGCCACGTCCTCGCACCGGTCGAATCGCCACCCGGTGGCGCGCAGCATCTCCTCGATCTCCGCGTCCTGGTAGCCGGGCCCCAGGAACGGATCGGCGAGCGTGGCGGGGTCCGGTGCCGGACGGCCCGCGCGACGCAGCACGGTCAGCGCCGCGCCGACGCATGCTCCGGCGTCGGTCGGTGCGAGCGGCACATGCAGCTCCTCCACGAGCCCGCTCTCCCGCAGCCGCCCGACGGCGCGCGCGTTCATCGCGACACCGCCGGCGAGGACGAGACGGCGGGCCGACGCCCGCGTGGCCAGCCGGCGCACCAGCCCCAGCAGGGCACGTTCGAGCAGTTGCTGCGCCTCGTAGGCGAAATCCTTGGCCACCTCTGTGAAGCGGCCTTCCTTGCGGTACGCGCCGCCCAGCTCCGCGGCGGCCCGCCGGGTCAGCCACGGCAGGTCCGCAGACGAGCACCGTTCCGGGCGCAGCATCTCCAGGTTCACCTGGTACCGCCCGTCGGGTGTCAGCCGCATCATCCGCGCGACCTGACGCGCGCACTCGACGTTGGGCTTGCCGTAGGACGCCAGACCCATGACCTTGTACTCGTCGGAGAGCGCCGTATAGCCGAGCAGTTGGGTCACCGCGCCGAAGAACACGCCGAGCGAGTTGGGGAAGGGCAGCGACTCCAGGAGGGTCGCCGTTCCGGTCCCATGGGTTCCGGCGAGCCGGTACAGGGAGGTGGCGGCCAACTCCCCGCGCCCGTCCACGATCAGAGCGGCGTCCGGCTCGAACGGCGCGCTCGCCCAGGCCGCGGCCAGATGCGTCTCGTGATGTTCGACGTAGCTGATCCGCGGTATCGCGGCCGGGTCGCCGTCACAGTGCACGGCCAGCTCGCGGCGGAGCAGGTCGGGTGCCCGGAAGCTGCCCAGCCGTTGCCACGCCACCCGCGCCATACCGGCAGGGTTGTCGGGCAGTTGCGCGGCGGTGCCCCAGAGCGTCTGGGCCAGCCGGCCGCGGTCGTCCCAGTAGAAGGCGATGTCGGTGACGTCGGAGAAGGACAGCCCGGCCTGCTGCAGCACCCACCGGATCGCCCGGTGAGGAAACGCCGTCGTACGCTTCTGCCGGTTGAGCCGTTCCTCCTCCACCGCGGCGACGAGCGCGCCGTCGACGAACAGGCAGGCCGCCGGGTCGTGCGCCAGACCGGTGAGCCCGAGGACGACCCCGGCGCCGCCGGGCACGGGGCGGCTCACCTGGTGATCTCCTCAGGCGTCCGGTCGGCGGCAAGGGCGTCGAGCCGCGCCGCGATATCGTCGTAGATCTCGTCCGTGCGCAGCGGCGTGCGGGACTCCTGACGGCTCGCCAGATGATCGTCCAGCGCCGCCTGCAGGCGGGTCGCGAACGGCTCCACCCCGAGATGCGCGACCAGCATGGCCGCCGACCGCATCATCGCCACCGGGTCGGCGGTGCCGGTGCCCGCGATGTCGGGCGCGGACCCGTGGATGGGCTCGGCCAGCGGCGGCCCGGCGCCGATCGTCAGCGATGGTACGAGGCCGAGCCCGCCGGCCACGGCAGCGCCGACGTCGGACAGGATGTCGCCGACGTGGTTGGTCATCATCATGACGTCGTAGCGCCCGGGATCGGCGACCAGGTGGTAACCGGCGGCGTCGGCGAGTGCCTCGTCGTGCCGCACCCCGGCTGCCTCCAGTTCCTCGCGGGCGGTCGCGAGGAACAACCCGTCCGCCCGGCGCAGCACGTTCGCCTTGTGCACGATGGTCACCACACCGGCGCGCCGCGCGGCGAACGACGCCGCCACGGCGGCGAGCCGGCGCGTGGCCGTCCTGGTGATCCGGTAGTCGGCCGCGAAGCCGTCCTCGATGGCCCGCTCCGCCTCGCTGTACAGGCCCTCGGCACAGTCCCGCACCATGATCACGTCGATGCCGCCGGGGCGGTGGCAATGCCGGACGTTCCCGACCAGCCGGAGCCGCTTGCGCAGCAGGAGGATCGGGCTCAGGTAGCTGTCCGGCGGCGGCGACGGGGTCGCGGTCGCGCCGAACAGCACCCCGTCGGCCGCCATGGCCTCGGCCAGCGTGGCGTCGTCGATCGACCGGCCGGTCTCGGCCCAGGCGCCGTACCCGGCCTGCCGCGACACGATCTGCAGGGCCGGTTCCCTGGCCAGCAGCCGGAGCGTGGGCTCCATGACCTCCGGGCCTACGCCGTCCCCGGCGAGCGCGACGATACGGAGTGTTCTCGCCGTGGTCATCAGTACCGTGCCGAGGAGTTCACTTGGACGGTGGCGGCGGTCCTGCGGTACGGCGAGGTGAACTCCTCCACCCGGGTGACGGCACCGTCGGCACGGCCGGCCAGCGTTCGGAAGCTCTCCAGCGTGCCCGCCGTCGCGCCTCCGGCGGTTCCCTCCCGGGCGAGCTGGTTGTGCAGGATGCCGAGTTTGGTCACGTCACCGACCGAGTAGCCGTGGTCGAGCAGGATCTTCGTCACCGAGGAGCCTCGGTCGATGTAGGCCGCGTTGGTCACCTCGGTGAAGATCCGGGAGCATTCCTCGATGGCCTGCCGGCAGTCCATCGAGGGATGACTCCAGTCGTTGAAACCGCCGGTCAGCCCGAAGTTCTGCGCTTCTTTGGCCACCGGGGAGTTCGGAAAGACGAATAGCGGCGAGTGCACGTAGCTGTGAATACCGGAGTTGTTGAGGAAGTCGATCGTCTTGTCCACCGACGCGGAGGTCTCACCGGGGAAGCCGGTCAGGATGAACGCGAACCCGAGGATGTCGTGGTCGCGCAGGTTCTGCGCGGCGGCCCAGTTGTGGGCCTCCTTGGTGCCCTTCAGCATGTTGTCCAGGACGGTCTGATCGGCCGACTCGACCCCGACGAGCACCAGGCGGCAGCCCGCCTCGCTGAGATACCGCGCGCATTCCTTGGTCAGGGTCGTGGACCGCAGATAGGCGGTCCACGGCAGGTCGAACCCGATGTCCATCATTCCCTGGCACACCGAGATCAGGTGCTTCCTGTTCAGGAACAGCGTGTCGTCGACGAACCGCACCGACTGCACCGAATCCAGCCGCATGATGCGCTTCAGCTGGCCGATGACGGTGTCGACCGACATCAGGTCGACCCGCTGGTCGTTGTAGCTCGGGAACGTGCAGAACTTGCATTTGAAAGGGCAGCCGCGGCCGGTTCTGACATTGACCGAGTTGCGCAGCACGTACGGCGGCAACTCGTCCCAATGCACGGCGTTCGCGTCCAGGTCGAGGCCGTCGTGCGGGTCGACCCGCGTCCGCCGGAACCCATCGCCCAGGTCGAAGGCCAGGTTCGGGACGTCGTCGAAGGGCTCGCCGCGGACCAGCCTGGCGATGACCTCCAGCAGGGGGCGTTCCCCATTCGGCGACAGCACCAGCGCGTCCGCCTTGCGGGCCGCCTCGTGAATCTCCGACTCCTGCGAGAACTGGGTGAGCTTGGCGCCGCCGACGACGACCTTGACGTCGGGGTTCCAGCCCTTCAGCACGTCGGTGACCCGGACGATCGTGGCCGCGCTGGTGATGAACGTGGATGACAGGAGCACCACGTCGGCGTCCTGGACGAGCGTACGCGTCCGCTCGGCGTCGAGGTCGATGTTGTCCACGAGCGTCACACGGTCGGCGTAGCCGTGCCGCCGGAGCAGGTCGAACAGGTAGACGCCATTGAGCGAGCACGAGTTGTGCTCGTTGATGAACGAAGTGCTCCCTGCCTCGGACCGGCAGTGGTTGACCGCGTCGATGATCTCCCGGCGCTCGCCGTCGAGTCGCGGGATCATGCGCAGGTAGCGGTCGAGGTAGAAGTCGTTGTTCCGTTCCAGCAACTCGGGGTCCGCCGCCGTCAGGCGGTAGTGGCCGAGCGTCTCCTCGACGGTCTGGCACGCGTTGGCGATCACCACCAGACGCGCGTCCACCGGGTCGGGAAGCCGGGAGTCCTTGATCACATCAAGCTGCAGCCGCATGCCACGCTCCTCGGTGTCGATGTCGGCATCGCCGCTCAGCCGTACGGCCCATGTTCATGCATGCCGAGAAGCCTGCGCCGACGCGGTGTTGCGCGGTCGAGAATCTCCTGGGGAACCAGGTGGTTGACGTATGGGTGGAACCGCTGGGCGATGAACCTGCGGCCGTAGGTGACCTGCAGGACGTAGCGGTGCCGATCGTTGGTGAGGTTGGTCGCGCCCCGGTGCCAGGTCTGGCCGTTGAGCAGCAGGCAGTCCCCGGCCTCGGCGACGAGGCTCTCGTAGCCGCGCCCGTCCCAGACCAGTTCCTCGTCGGTCTGTGGCGCCTGCCGGCCGCTGCGGTGGCTCCCCGGCACCACCTGCGTCGGCCCCAGCTCCATCGGCACGTCGTTGAGGTAGTAGAGCGCCGTCATGATGAAGCACGGCACCTCGGTGTGCCGCTTGCCCCCGCTCAGCGGGAACAGCACGGTCTCGTCGACGTGCCACCGGTCGATGCCGCTGTTGGGCCAGGTGTACACCGTGTTGTTGGCGATGACGTGGCAGTTGTCCCCGAGCACCGCCTCGGCGACGTCGACCACCGGTTCGCGGTCGAGCATGGCCTCGAACTCCGGGCCGCGCCGGAACATCTGGTGCCGGTGGAAGGGCGTCGGATTACCGGTGGGGCAAGGCGCCTCATGCGCGGCGGCCACCCCCTGCCGGAACCATTCCGCCTCCTCGCGTGACAGCACGCTCGGCAACAGCACGAAGCCGTCCCGGTCGAACCGGGCGGCGAGTTCCGCGGTGTCCGGCAGATCGCCCGCGCCGTCGAGCACCGTTTCCTCGACCTCAAAAGAGCTCCGCAAGGCTTCCCCTCTTTTAATGAGCGCCCCGCCTGGACGAGACGCCGCCCGGACACGTCCGCCAGCCAGCGTAAAATCGCCGGGAATTCGCGTCACGTAACCAATATCTGGTACAGCCGATTTTTCGCCGAGCTCTTCCGCCGCTCACTGGGCTTGGACCGCGTCCGCAGTGAGCGCGGCAAGGCCGTGGACGGTCTCGCAGGCCAGAAAACGGCGCAGGTCGATGCGGATCCGCAGGCGCGCCTCCAACGAGACGAACAGGCGGAGCGCCTGGGAACTACTCCATCCCTCCAGGTCCCGAAACCGCAGCTCACCGGTGACCTCGTCCCCGGGCAGCCCGGTGAATTCGGAGAGCGCCGCTATGAGGTCGGCTGGAGCATCAGACATGGATCAGCCCGCCGTCTCTTTCCAACTCGATCCAGGCCGGCAGCAACCGGCGCTTCGGTGGCAGCGTCAGTTCATAAGTCGCCACGCCTCCCCGTCCCGGATCAGGCCGTTCGGTGGTGAACCCGGCATCGACAAGGAACGTCAACGAGGGCTTGTTTCGATCGGTGGCGATGAAGTCGGCGACCAAAGTTGTGACACCTTTTCGTTGCGCGCTCTCGGCGATGCAATGAAGAACGGCGAACTCGATTCCACGCGACATCGCCCGGCAACTCATGACCCAGTTCTCGATGGACCATCGATGCGGGTGTTCGGCTATCCAGACGGCGCCGACGAGGCCCTCGTCGCCGAAGCGATCGGCGGCGTGGTAGGCGAGCACGGTGCATGCACCGGACCGGGCCCGCCGCGCATCGTGATCGGCGTCGCGTCCCTTGCCGCTGAGGTTGAACTGGTTGGTTCGGCCTTCCAACTGACGGATGCGGGGCAGCGACTCGGGCCCCGCCTCACCGAGGGTGACACGGAGCTCGAGGGAACTCAGGTAGTCCTCCTCGGAGGCATGCCGGCTCCGCTCGGTCGCGCGAGCGCGCCGCGCCTCATAGAACACGCTCCGGTCGCGGTCGGCCGCAGTGGACTTCAGCGCGCCGAAGAGCCCTCGCTTCAGCAGGGTGTCCGCGTGATACGCCGGGTCCCCTTCGAGGCGGATGACTTCCACCTGCGGAAGCGCATGACGGACCAGGCCGCACTCGAAGGCGCTGTCGTCGACGAAGACGAGACTGTCCAGGCCGATTCCCAGTTCCTCCGCCACGGCGGCGATGTTCAGGTTTTTGTTCTGCCAGTTCTCCGCATGGGCGGCGAAGTCCTCGTATCGCAACAGGAACTCGGGGTGCTGGGCGAACGCGCTCCGGACCAGGTCGGAGTCGTTCTTGCTGGCCGTGGCGAGGATGACGCCCTGGCTGCGCAGAGCGCTGACCGTACCTTGGAAGTCCGCGTAGCAGTTGCCGGGATACATGGGCCCGACGTCGACACCCGTCGGCCCTTCGTCGCCGAGCACGCCGCCCCAGAGTGTGTTGTCGAGATCAAGGACCAGGCATTTGTGCGACAGCCCCGTGTACGCGCGGCACGCGGATGCCACCTCGCGCGCGAAGAGCAACTCGACCTCGGGGGACCACGCCATCCGCGCGAAGCGGTACAGACGTTCGTCGCGCAGGACCGCGGGATGGCCGGTGAGCAGGAGCTCGAGGTCGACGACCGAAACGCCGTCCGTCTCCTCCGCCAGCCGCAGGATCGTCGCATTGGTCTCCCGCCAGACCCGTCCAAGCCGCGCTCGGGCGTCCAGCGACACAAGGACGCGCAGCCGGGTCGCGGGCAGCGGAATCGTGTGGAGAAGAATGTGGCCCGCGCTTCGGCCGGCGAATCCGGCCGCCCAGGTGCTCAACATCTGGACGCGTTCTCGCATCGAGGCGTAAAGGGCGTCCGGTTCGGCGAGATCCGCGGCGCCGGGCAGCAGGGTCTCGTCGTCGACGAGGCACAGTGTGATGTCCGGCGCGAAGGCCGCGAGATCCGAGGTCGGCGACGTCAGCTCCATGCCGACCTGGTTGATCGGCGCCACGTGGAACTCGGGGGCGATGCCGGCCGACAGCAGGACCGCGCGCAGCAGCGGGACGATCTCATCCGCGGTGAAAGTCGCGGTGATCGCGATGCGCAGCGGGTGCAGTTCGCGCGTCTGTGGGGCGAGCAGCTCCGTGGGGACCGCGGCGAGCGTCCGTCCGACTTCGCGGAGTTCCAGGGCGTCGTCGCCGGCGGCGAGGTCGGCGACGAGCCGCCGATCGGGCGCCGAGCCCGGGACCGTCAGCGCCTTCGCCCTGTCGAGGAGACCGTTCGTCATCGCGGAACCAGCACCCCTAGATCTCGAGCAGAGTGCAGGTCCAGTGCATGCCGCTGCCCTGGCTCATCAACGCGACGACGTCGCCGGACCGCAGTTCGCCGTCGCGGAGAAGGCGCTCCAGACTCAGCAGCTGGTCGGCGCTCCCGAGGTGCCCGTACTCCGCGGCCAGGTCGCGGTTGGTCCTTTCCAAGGGCATGCCGAGTTCCTTTGACAGATCGAGGAAGGCGTTCGCGTTGTCGTGGAGGTAGAGGACGCGTGCGACCGCGTCGGGAACGACCCCCGCCCTGGCGCAGGCTCTTCGGAACACCTCGCCGTTGCGCCGGGACGACAGATCGGCGAATTCGAGGGCGGCCCGGGCACTGCCCGCGAAGAAGCCGTCGATCCGGTCGATCAGCATAGGGACCTTGGCCGGTGCGTCACCGTGCGCGCCGAAGGGCTTCGCCGCCCCACCGGCCTCCATACGCATGAAATCCGCGTACCGGCCGTCGCTGATGGCCTCCGTGACCAGCCACCGGCAGGAGCCGTGGCCGCGCCTGGCGACAGCGGCGGCCGCGCCGTCGGAGCCGAGCGACGTGGTGGATTTCCAGCGGTCCCAGTACTGCTCGCAGACGCGGTTGGTGCCGATCAGCAATGCCATGCCGTAGTCGGGGTGGGTGGCGAACTTTCCCGCGACCGCGTCGAAGCTCATCACGCCTCCGCCGCACGCCTGGCTGATGAGCATCGTCTCCGCTCGGTGGGCGCGCAACCGGGCCTGGACCGACGCGGCGGCGTCCCAGTAGAGATATTCGGGGATGTCCGAGAGCGCGAGGACGAGCAGATCGACGTCGTCGGGATCGGTCCGCGCGTTCCGCAGGGCCTGCTCGCCCGCCTCCACCGCGAGATCCGTGGCGCCGACCCCGGGATCGGCGCGATGGTATGAGCGGTAGCCGTGCGCTGTTCCGTCGATGGGCACGGTCGCGGGAAGGGCGTGGCCGAACGCCGTCAATCCGAATGACATGTGAATCCCACCGCGAAGTGCTCGCGGTCGGTGCGGGGCGTCACGAACCCTCCCACCTCCCGGGCCGCCTGATCTCCTGAGCACGCGGTGCATCACCGCGAGATCATTATTGGGGTGCCACCCCGCGGATGCGGCGTCACGATTTCGCGTGACGTGCCGCAGCGCCCCGCCAAAAGCAGAATCCGGCTGCCGCTGGCGCCGCCCGCACCATCGCGCCGAGCACCACCGGGCGCGCACCGGGTCGCGACAGGGGACCGAGTCACCCGGCCGGCCTTCTTCGCGTCCCGGCAACGGAGCCCTTTTCTACGTGAGGTTGATTTTTCAAGCGTCTCGCAAAAAGGTTCTCCCTTGTCCCCTAAACAGGTTCCCCTTGTCCCCTGAACAGGGGATGAGTGACATGGAGATCGCATTGCCCTCCGGAGATCGCGTTGCTATGTTGATGATCATCATCTCCCGGTGATGAATGGAGGGTGCGTGGTCCCGCTCACGAGACTTCACTGGCGCACGCGGGGGAATGCTCGAAGCGCGCACACGCGGTGCGACAAATGAAAATCGGAATTATCGATTCTGCTCCTATCTATCGCCACGGGATCGCACAGATCCTGGGGCAACACGGATTCGCCGTGTCGAGCGCCATGTCACCGGAGGATATTTCCCTCGACACGGTCGACCTCCTCATCCTGGGCAACTGCGTCATAGACTCGAGGATGACGGAGACGATGGAGGAGTTCCGCCGCGACTCGATGGACGGGGTCACGGTCCTGCTCATCGTCGACGAGACGCGGCCGAACCCGCTCCCACTGGATTTGCAGTCCGATGTTTACGGGATGATAAACAGGGAGGCCGATATGGACCTTTTGGTCCAGGCGGTCCGTGTCATCTCGAAAGGGGATCGGTTTTTTCCGGATATGACAAGGCCGATGGCCGAACGTGAGGACCGGGGCGCATGCGACCCGCTTTCCCCGCGCGAGCGCGAAGTCCTGTTCCGGATAGCGCGCGGATTCACCCACGGGCAGATCGCCAGGGGTCTCGGCATCAGCCCGCACACCGTGGACACTTATGTCCGACGCATCCGCACGAAACTCGGTGTCGGCAACAAGGCCGAACTCACCCGAGCGGCCCTGCTGTCGAATTTCACATCGATACAGCACGTGTCGTGAATCGGCCCGAGGAAGCAATGGGCACACTCCCGCTGAGCCGGCAGCAGTACGGCATCTGGATCCTTCAGCAGGCCGCTCCCGAGAGCGCCGTCGCGAACATCACCTTCGCCTTCCGGACCGCAACGGCGCTGCGGTGGTGGCCGCTGAACGAGGCCGTGACAGGGCTGTTCGCCCGGCACCGCGCGTTGCGCACGAGGATCCCCCTCGTCGACGGGGTACCGGTCCAGGACGTGGCCGGACCCGACGCGCCGGATCTAGCGTTGGAGGTCCGCTCCGTGACCGAGCCCGACCTCCTCGGCGAGCTGCAGGCGTTCGCCCGTAAGCCGTTTGATCTGGCCACTGAATTCCCATTCCGGGTCTGCCATTTCGTACTGGATCCGGGGGGCAGCGCGGTCGGCTTCGTGCTGCATCACATCGTCGGCGACGCGTTCTCGGGCGAGATGCTCATGGAAGAGTTGACCCGGATGTACGACGGGATCGCCCGGCACAACGCGATCCCCGACGACTTGGGCCGCCCCTTTCCCGGGATCACCGCTCCCGCGAAGTCCGAGTCCTCGCTGCGATACTGGCGCGAACGCCTGGAGGGGGTTCGGCCGGGAGCGATGACCCTTCCGGGCAGCCGTCCCCGTTCGGCCCGCCTTTCGTTCGCGGGCGACACCTACCGGACGGAGTTGTCGGACGAAGCGCGGGAGTCGCTCGACATGCTCTCCCGCCGCTTCCACGTCACCCCGAACATGGTGATGATGGCGGTCTTCCTCATCACGCTGATGCGCGAGGGGCTGGGGCCCGACCTGACAATCGGCGTCCCGGTGAACACTCGTGACCCGCGCAGGTACGGCGTCGGACTCGGGGTGAACACCCTGGCGCTGCGTGTCCGGGCCGAGCCCCAGAACACCCTCGGCGAGGTGATCCTGCGCACGCGGGAGACGTTCCTGGAGGGGCTGGCGCATTCCGACGTCTCGGTGGAGAGCGTCCTCGACGATCTCGGCCATCGTTCGGGCGACTGGCGGTCGCCGCTATTCCGGCAGGTCTTCAACTGGCGGTCGTTCCAGCCCGCCTCGGTGATCGAGGGCGATGCGCCGGAATTCCTGGAAGTGCCGAGCAAGGAGAGCCAGTTCGACCTGCAACTGGTGGTCGTGGCCGACGAGACGGCGGTGCAGATCAACGTCATCTACAGCACCGACGTGCACGAGCAGCGGCAGATCTCGGCGCTGACCGGGCGGCTGGACGCGCTTCTGGTGGCGGGCGCCGCCACCCCGGACACGGCGGTGGGCGGCCTCGACACGGGCGCTGCCACCCCGGACACGGCAGTGGGCGGCCTCGACATCGGCGCCACCCCGGGAATCGAGGACGGTGGCCCTGAGGCGGCCGCGGACACGCCCTCCCCCGATGGCGAGCCGGCGGACACCGGGGACCGTGGCCCTGTGGCCGGGGGACCCAGCGAGGAGATCACCAGCTGGCTGCTCGCGTGGGTCGAGGAGTTCCTCGGCCGCCGGATCGACCCGGGGCTGCACATGTTCGACCAGGGGCTCACCTCGTCCCGTGCCGTCGAGCTGGTCGGTGCCGTCAGCGAGAAGTACGCCGTGGAACTGGGCATCCGCCCGATCTTCGAGGCGGGTACGGTCATCGCGCTGGCCGAGGCCGTCACGGTCGCGCTGGGCGATCGGTCCCCCGCCTCGTAACCGGCCGCGGACGACCCCACCCTGCCCGTCCTTTGTGACGTGGCGGATGGCGGTCGCCATCACGCAGGCCCGTGGGCCTCCCTGTCCGGCGGCCTCGGCCGAACACGGCCGCCGGACGGGTGCACTCCGATCAGGACGTCTCCTCCTGGAGCACCGCGGCGAGTTCCCCGAAGGTCGGGTTGTCGAACAGGACGGCGACGCTCAGTTCCCGCCCGAACTCGGAACGGATTCGGTCCGTGAGGTCGATCGCGCTGAGCGAGTTGCCGCCGACCTCGAAGAAGTCGTCGTCGGCCGCGATGTCCTGCCGTCCCAGCACGGCGGCCCACACCTCGCGAAGCCGGTCCTGGACGGCATCCCCTGGTCCGGCGACACGGTCGGCCACCGGACGCGGCCCGGGCGACGGCACCGGGCTGAGAACCGGCGCCGACGGAACCGGGTCCGGTACCGCGCTCGGTTCGGGCCGGGTGACGGACGCCGGGACGACGGCGAGCGCGACCGGGGCGCCCTCGCGGAAGGGGCGGACGACTACCTGCCGTGGCACGGGTGTGCCGAGCAGGTCGAAGAGGATCCGCAGTCCGGCTTGCGGCTCGATGCCCGCGCCGGCGGCGGGCCCGCGCGCCGGGCTCGCCGTGGAATCGTCCGCCTGGCCGGCCGCGGAGTCCTCGATGTTCATCAAGCGGTCGCGGTCGATGCGCCGCATCGTGAAGCCCTCGAACTCGGCCACCACCCGGCCGTCCGGGGCGATGAGCCGGATGTCCGCGAGGATCAGGCCTTCGGCGGCGGGCCTGCGCGTGATGTGGCTGTCGAAGGTCGCCGGCAGCGGGCCGTACAGCACGGCCGAGCGATACATGAAGGGCAGGGCGGCCTCGTCGCGCTCGGGGTCACGAGCGGACGACAGGGCCGTGTCGAGCAGCGCGGGATGCAGCCGGTGTTCGGTCAGATCGGAGAGAAACGCCTCGGACAGCGACAGCGAGACGAGCTTCTCCATCCGGTCGTCGCCCGACGGGTAGGCCAGGCCCGTGGCGTGGTCCCAGCGAGGGCCGAAGCTGAAGATCCGGCCGCTCAGCGGCACCGGCGGGCATCGTTCGGCCATCCGCGTGCGCAGCGCGTCGAGGTCGGTCGTCGGGGCGGGCCGGTCATCCGCTCCGATCTCACCGATGACGTGCAGGACCTCCGCGCCACCGGCCACCGGCGCGGACCGCAGTTCGAACCTCCAGCCGTCGCCCTTCGGTATCAGCGTGACCCGCACCCGGCGGGGCGCGCTCACCGTGAGCGGACTGGCGATGGTCACCTCGCGCATCCGTACCGCACCCGTCTCGGCCTGCGGGAAGCGGTCGAGGAACGCCGTCAGCGCCAGCTCCAGCAGGCCTGTGCCGGGCATCACCGGCACGCCGTTCACCCGGTGCTCGTCGAGGAACGGGTTGTCCGCGGCGCTCAGCGTGGTCTCCCAGTCCTGGGACGACTCTCCGAGATCTCCTCGCCCGGCGGGCGATGCCGCGGCCATTCCGACCTCGGCCCACGCGGGCCAGGCGATGCTGAGCACCTTGGTCCGGCCGATGCCCGCGGTCTGCGCGTAGGCGTCCAGGAAGGCGTTCGCGGCGGCGTAGTCGCCGCTGCCGACCAGCCCGTCGACCCCGGCGCGGCTGGCGAACGCCACGAAGAAGTCCAGTGGCGGACGGTCGGCGAAAAGGTCGGTCAGCACGACCGTACCCATGACCTTGGGCCGCAGCACCTCGCGCACCGCGGCGGGCTCCCGGAACAGCATCATCCCGTCGCCCGCGACGCCGGCCAGGTGGAACACTCCGGTGACCGGGCCGAAGTGCGCGGTGGCCGTATCCAGGACCCGCCGCATCGCCCGTGGGTCGGCCACGTCCGCGGCGAAGGTGCGCACCTCGGCGCCGACGGACCTGAGCTCGGCCAGATCGGCCTCGCGGGCCTCGCCGGACCTGCCCACCAGAATCAGCCGCGGGCCCCGGCCGGTGCGGGCCAGCCCCTTGGCCAGGGCGAGCCCGAGACCGCCCAGCCCACCGGTGATCAGATAGACCCCGCCGGGAGGGAACGGTGAGGGGCGTTCCGGAGCCGACGGGGTATAGGGACGCTCGGTCCTGACCCAGCGGCGGTCCCGGCGGAGCGCGACCACGCCGGTGTCCCGGACGCGGAGTTCGCGCACCAGCTCGTCCTCGCTCACACCGGACGCGAGATCGATCAGGCGGCAGGACTGACGCGGCATCTCCTGGGCCAGGGTGCGGACCGCCCCGTGCAGGCACGCCTTGACGGGGTCCAGGAGCTCGCCGCCCGAGACGTCGACGGACCGGTCCGTGAGCACCAGGAGATCCGGGGCGGGACCGCTCCCCGCGGCCCGATGGCCCTGCTGCACGAGATCGAACAGGCTGAGCACGGTCAGGTCGAGCTGCTCCGGCGCCGACTCGGCCGTGGGTGGCGCCCACCCGCCGACGGCCCAGGCGTGGACGAGCAGGTCCACCGGACGGCCGTTGCCGGCCACGGTCCGCAGGACGCGGGCCAGATCCTCGCTCTCACCCTGCCGCACCCTGAACTCCACGCCCAGGTGCTCGAACGTCTTGCCGGGCCGTACCGGGATCACGTGCAGGCCCGCCTGCTGGAGTGCGAGCAGCAACGGCAGCGCGTCCTCCTGCCGAGCGGGGAGCAGCGCCACCGCGGTCGTGTCCTGGTAGGGCCCGACCTTTTCCGGAAGGCGCTCGGTCCACTGCAGCGTCGACAGCGGCGACACCGGCTCGGCCTGGTCCATCACCGGAGCCTTCTGCGGTTGCGGGGTGGTCGTCTCCGGCTGCGTGGGAACCGCCCAGTAGCGGCTGCGCTGGTACTGGTATCCGGGCACGGGAACCCGCTGGTGCGGCTCGCCCTGCCGGAGCGCGGGCCATTCCAGGTCATGCCCCCGGATCCACAGCGACCCGGCGGTGGTCAGCGCCTCTCGCATATCCGCTTCGGGTTCCGCGCCGCGCCTCGGCAGCGTGGCGAAGACCGTGTGCCGGCCGTCCGACACGTCGGAACGACCGCGCATGGCCGCGCCGAGCGTCCGCTCCGGCCCGACCTCGAGAAGGGTCCAGTCCTGGTCCCGCAGCAAGGTGTCCAGGGCCTGGTCGAAGACCACCGGCGCGGTGAGCTGGTCCGTCCAGAAGGACGGGCGGGCCGCCTCCTCCTCGGTGAGCAGGGCCCCGGTGGCGGCCGAGTACAGCGGCACCGTCGCCGGGCTGGTGGTGATGCCGTCGAAGGATTCGGCGAACTCGGCCGCGGCCGGCCCCATCATCGGGGTGTGGAAGGCGTGCGCGGTCGCCACCCGCCGCGCGCTGAGGCCCCGCCCGGCCAGCATCTGCGCCGCCACGTCGATCGCCTCGACGGTGCCGCCCAGGACCGTCTGCTCCGGGCTGTTGACCACCGCCACGCTGACTCCGTCCGGGAGGATCCCGGTGAGCTGTTCCGCCGAGGCACGGACGGCCAGCATCGCCCCGCCGGGCATCGTGCTCATGGCCGCGGCCCGGGCCGCCACCAGCCGGGCGGCGTCGGGAAGGGTGAACACGCCGGCCACCGTGGCGGCGACGATCTCCCCGACGCTGTGCCCGACCACTGCGGCCGGCCGGACGCCCCACGACGACCACATCTGCGCGAGCGCGTACTCCACCGCGAAGAGCAGGGGCTGCGCGACACCGGTGTCCTGGAGGGTGCCGTCGTCTCCATCCAGCCAGGCAGCGCGGAGGGTGCCCCCGGCGTCCAGCAGGTCCATGCAGCGGTCGAAGGCTTCGGTGAAGGCCGGGTCGGTCCGGTAGAGACCGGCGGCCATCCGGGCATGCTGGGCGCCCTGCCCCGGAAACACGAAGGCCAGCGGACGCGGTGCTCCGGCGACGTTGTACTGGACGTCACCGGCCCCGCCGTTCAGCGCGGCGACCGCGGCGTCCGCCGAGTCGCAGACCGTCGCGGCGCGGACGGGGAAAGCGGTCCGGCCTGACTGGAGGGTGGCGACGGTATCGGCGAACGACTCCTGGTCGGCGCCGGCGAGATGGCCGGCGAGCTTGGCCTGGTAGGCGCGCGCGGCGTCTTCGGTGCGCGCCGACCACACCAGCAACCGGGGCCGTGGCCGACGGTCGAGGACCGTACGCGGCGGCGCCTCCTCCAGGACGGCGTGGACGTTGGTGCCACCGAAGCCCAGCGAGTTGATGCAGGCCCGGCGTGGCCTGCCCTCGTCACGCGGCCACGGCCGGGGCTCGGTCACCAGATAGAAGGGCGAGCCGTCCAGTTCCAGCTTGGGGTTCGGCTCCCGGACGTGCAGGGTCGAGGGAAGGAGCTCCTGCTCCAGCGACATCGCGACCTTGATGAGCGAGGCCACTCCGGCGGCATGGCCGAGGTGGCCGACGCTGCTCTTGACCGACCCGACCCCGCAGTAGCCGATCGGCAGGTCGCGGCCGGCGGCCGACCGGCGGAAGGCCTCCCGGAGCGCCATGAACTCGATCGGGTCGCCCAGCGGGGTGGCCGTTCCGTGCGCCTCGACGTAGTCGATCGACTCCGGCTCGACCCGGGCGATGCCCAGCGCCTCGACGACCGCCGCCATCTGGCCTGACACGCTGGGGGCCGAGAAGCCCACCTTGTCCGCCCCGTCGTTGGTGACCGCCGTGCCGCGGATGACCGCGCGGATGTGGTCGCCGTCCTCCAGGGCGTCCGACAGCCGCCGCAGCACCACGGCTCCCGCTCCGGTGGAGAAGACCGTTCCGGTGGCCTCGCTGTCGAAGGAACGGCAGTGCCCGTCCCGGCTCAGCGGCCCGCCGGACGACCACAGGTAGCCCTGGTCCTTGGTCTCCACCTCCGTGCCGCCCGCGAGCGCCATGTCGCACTCGCCGTTCTGCAGGGCCTGGACCGCCAGATGGACGGTCAGCAGCGAACTGGAGCAGGCCGTGAGAACGGTCATGCTCGGCCCGGTCAGGTCCAGCTTGTACGAGACGAGCGTGGACACGTAGTCGGGGTAGTTGAACACGCCGGCCTGCAGGTCCCTGCTGCCGGCCGAGACGGACTCGTTCTTCCCCAGGTTGTGTGACAGGTACTGGCTGTGACCGGTCGCCGCGAAGACCCCTACATCGCGGACCGCCGTCGGGTCGTGCCCGGCGTTCTCCAGTGCGGAGTGGGCGCACTCCAGGAACATTCGCAGCTGCGGGTCGCACAGCAGCGCCTCACGCGGCGTCATACCGAAGAACTCGGCGTCGAACATGTCCATGTCTGGCGCGTCGCCGTTGACCTTGACGTAGCGGGAGTCGCGCACCGACTCGGGAGAGACCCCGGCGGCAAGGAGCTCCTCGTCGGACATCGTCCGCAGCCCTTCCCGGCCATCGTGGAGGTTGTCCCAGAACTCCTCGACGTTCCGCGCCCCAGGGAACCGCCCGGCAAGGCCGACGATCGCTATGGGCTCCACGAAATCGCTCACCTGAACGCCTCACTCTCTGTAAACGAAACGGACGGCCGTGCTGGTGCGCCCCTCCCGGCGGCTGGGGTGGACGCGGGCACCCCCGTGTTCACTCGCTCTCCCCCGCTTCCCTGACCGACCTGCGCAGGCGGCGCCGCGCGATGGCCGCCTGTTGGCGCCGGCACGGACGGCATCGGGCGGGACCGCGGAGCCGGTGTCCGCGTCGCCGGCGAGGTGCCGGGCGAGGGCGTCGAGATTGGGGTAGGCGAACAGCGCCGTCACCGGGAACGACCAGGCCAGCCCGGCGGTGCTCCTGCGGTACAGCTCCAGCAGCGTCATCGAGTTCAGGCCCGCCTCGAAGAAGTTCTCCCCGGGGCCCAGGGGCCGGCCGATGACGGCGGCCGCGGCCTCCGCCATCCGCGGCACCGCCGGATGCGACGTTCCGGTCCGCACGCCAGGTACCCGCTGTCCTTGGATAACGGCCCGCGGCCGGGCCTTGTGGGTGACTCCGAGAATGAAGTTCCCTACCACGGAGATCGAGACCGGCACCGCGTGCGCGGGCAGCCGGCCGATCAGGAACGTGCGCAGTTCGTCCTCACCGATCGGCGAGCCGGCCGTCGCCTGAAGCGTGAGGACTTCGATGCCCTGCCGATCTTCGAGGACCGCGATGGCGTCGCGGACGGCAGGATGGCGCCTGGTCATCGCCTCGACCTCTCCCAGATCGAGGCGATGACCGCCGATCGAGACCTGCCGGTCCTTCCTTCCGTCCAGGACGACGAGCCCGGACGGGTCGTACCGGCCCAGATCACCCGTACGGAACTTCCGCACACCCGGCTGCGGATCGGCCTGGAACCCATCGGGACGGGCGTCGGCGACGAGAAGGCCCTCCGCAAGGTTCCGGCTCCGCACCACCACCTCCCCGCGCTGGCCGATTCCGGCGGGCCGGCCGGTCTCGGTCATGACGAGCAGACGGCCGCCCGCGCAGCCGGCGCCGACGGGCACCTGTCCGTCCCCGGTGACCGGCGCATCGGACGGCAGTCGGTGGCACGACACGAGCTGCGGGGTCTCGGTCGTGCCGTAGGCGTTGACGATCTCGGCGTCGGTCACCGCCCGCAGCCGCCGCACCAGCCGTCCGTCCAGCGGAGCACCGCCGAGGACCAGGAGGCGCAGCGCGTCCAGCCGGAGGCCGGACCGCGCGCCGCTCAGGAGCAGTTCCATCAGGGCCGGGGTGGCGTGCAGGACCGTGATCCCGGAACCGGCCAGCCACTCGGCCAGGAGCCCGGGATCGGCCGTGATCTCGCGCGGCGGCACGTACAGGCGGGCTCCGGCGATGAGTGGGGCGAACATGTCCCGCAGAATCGGATCGTGCGCGGGCCCGGCGACGAGGGCGAATCGGTCGGTGGTCTCGATGCCGAAGCTCGCCCGATACCAGCGCAGGAAATCCCGCAGCGGCCCATGCCCTACGGCCACGGGTACGGGATCGCCCGTGCTGCCCGAGGTGAACAGGACGTGACTCGGCCCGCCCGCGGCTGCCTCGTCCGCCGCCGGCGCGCCGGGACCCTGCAGGTCGGCGAGCGACACCGTGCCCGGACCGGCCGGACCGGTGAGCGACACCGTCAGCCGTGGTGCCAGTGACCGTTCGCTCGCGGCCTTCCGCACGGCGGGGAGAGCGTCGTCCACCAACGCGACCCGGGCGCCGGCCAGCCAGCCGGCGAGCAGCGCGATCGGCAGGCCGGGGCTGCGGACGGCCCGCACCACCACGGTGTCCCCGCTGCCGACGCCGGCCCGGCGCAGGCCGCCGGCGACCTCCCGGGCGCGCCGCCACAGATCGCCGTAGCTCAGCGTCTCCCCTTCGGCCGGGCCGACGACCGCGACGGCATCGGGCGCCGCGGCGGCGACGGCGGCCACGTCGGCCGTGACGGCGCGGCGCTCTCCCGCCTCGGGCACGGTCTCGTCCGGGCGGGGAAGGCGGGCGGCGGCCCGATCGGTCACCAGGTCGATGGCGGCCAGGTCGATGTCCGGTGCGGCGAGGATCTGGCGGGCCACGGACGTGCACTGGGCGAGGATCTCGGCCGTGACCTCGTCCGGGCACCGGTCCGCCGCGCCGATCAAGTGCAGGCTCAGGCCGTTCGCACCACGGCTCAGGTAGAGGTTGAGGTCGAACAGCGCCGAGCGTGGCGGCCCGGTGACGTCTTCGGTGACGAGGCCGGCCAGATGCGGGGGCGGCGCAGCGTCGGTCAGGTCGTTCAGCCAGACCTGGAAGATCGGGTTCCGTCCGAGGACACGAGGCGGGCGGACCGCGTCGACGATGGTGTCGAAGGTGACGGCCGAATGGTCCATCGCCTCGGTGAAGCGCGACCGGGAGTGCGCCAGCAGATCGCCGAAGGTGCGCAGGCCGTCCAGGTCGAGGCGGATGGGCAGGCTCTCCACGAAGAACCCGGCGGTGTTGAATTCGGCCTCGGTGCGACGGCGTGAACTCGGCACGCCGACGAGGACGGTGCGCTGTGCGGTCCAGGCCGACAGGATATGGCCGAGCACCGCGAGGAAGAACGTCGCGGGCGTGGCCGCCCGGCCCCGCAGGTAGTCGGTGAGGCGGTCGGTGAACGCCGCTCCGAGCCGCTCGGTGACCGGCGCACCGGCCGTGCCGGAGCGTACGGCCGACGGGCGGCGGAAGGGCAGAGCCAGTTCGGGCGGCGCGCCGGTCAGCCTCCGCCGCCAATGATCCAGGTCAGCGGTCCATCGGGAATTCCCGACCTGACGAGCCGCACTGCGGGCGTAGTCCGCGTAACGGTCAGCGGGTCGCAACTCGGGATGGGCGCCGGATACGGCCTGCGAGTAGTCGGCTCCCAGCCGTTCCAGGAGGATGTCCACCGTGCGCTGGTCGGCGATGAGGTGATTGAGGACCAGCACAAGACACGACCGGGGCTCGGCGGTTGAGCGCAGCAGACTGACCCTGGCCATCGGGGCCCGCCCGTCGTCGATCACGGTGCTCCCGGCCTCCCGGACGAACCCGTCCACGGCCTCGTCCGACAGGATCCCGGCCGTCTCGGCGACCGCCACCTCGATCGGTGCGGCCGCGTCGTAGACCAGCGTGGCGTCCTCGGTGATCCGCGCGCGGAGCACGTCGTGCCGGTCGGCCATCGCGCGCACGGCACAACCGAGCGCCTCGATGTCGACCTCGCCGGTGAGTCGCAGGGCCGCGACCACGTTGTAGGCCGCCGGATCATCGTGCACCTGCCCGAGCAGCCACAGCCGGCGCTGCTCGGGCGCGAGCGGCGACCGCCGCGGCGATCCGGCAGGAGCCGCCGGTGGGCGGGCCGGGGTCGGCTCCGCGTCGGCGGCCGGGAGGTCGGTCGGGGTCGGTTGGTCGGTCGGGGTCGGTCGGCCGGGGGGACATGATTCCCGCAGCCCGGCCAGCGAGATGTTGCGGTCCAGCAGCCGGGACAGGGGGATCTCCACGCCGAACTCGGCTCGGATGGCGGCCAGCAGCCGGATCGCCCGCAGCGAGGTGCCGCCCGCGCTGAGAAAACCGGTCGTCTCGTCCACCGGCCCGGTCAGATCGAGGGCCTCGGCCCAGGCCCTGCCGACGGCGTCCCCGGTGGCCGCGCACGCCGCCCGGCCGGACCACCACCGGTGCGCCTGTTCTACGAGGCGGCGCCGATCAAGCTTGCCGCTGCTGGTGACCGGGAAACGGTCGAGCCGGTACACCGCGGACGGGCGGAACGCGGCGGGCAGGCGCTCGGTCAGATGCCCTCGCACGCGGTCGTCGGAGACTGTGGCCTCCGCCGACAGCGCGGCCACCAACACCGGTCCGGCGCTGCCGGGGACGGCGACGACGGCGGCCCCGCCCGTCAGCTCCCCGAGGACCCTCTCGGTCTCCAGCGGCTCGACCCGGACCCCGCCGATCTTGACCTGCTCGTCCAGCCGGCCCAGGTAGAGAAGCCCGTCCTCGGTTCGGCGGACCCTGTCGCCGGTGCGGTACCAGCGCTCTCCCGCCACCGTCGGGAACGCGGCGGCGGTGAGTTCCGGCCGGCCGGCATAGCCCAGGGCCAATTGGACGCCCGCGATCCACAGCTCGCCCGGCTCCCCGGCCGCGACCGGCCGCCCGTCCCGGTCCATCACGCCGAGGCGGGTGTTGTCGACCGGGAAGCCGATGGGCACGGGATCGGAAGCCGTCAGGTCGGCGGGAACGTCCCAGTACGTGACGTCGATGGCCGCTTCGGTCGGCCCGTAGAGGTTGTGCAGCGCCGCCCCGGGCCAGCGGTCGAGGGCCCGGCGGGCCACGGGCGCGGTGAGCGCCTCGCCGCTGCAGAAGATATGCCGCAGCGTCCGTACGCCGCCGCAGGCGGTCCCGTTCAGCATTTCCGCCAGCATGGACGGGACGAAGTGGCAGACGGTGATCTCGCGTTCCGCCATGATCGCGGCCAGCCGTTCCGGGTCGCGGTGCGCCCCGGGCGGCGCGAACTCGCAGCGCGCACCGGCGATCAGCGGCCAGAACACCTCCCACCCCGACGGGTCGAAGGTGAAGGGAGTCTTCTGCAGCACCCGGTCCCGGGCGTCCAGCGGATAGCGCCCCTGCATCCAGCGCAGCCGGCTGCACAGGGCCTCGCTGCCGAGCACGACCCCCTTGGGCTCACCGGTCGACCCGGACGTGAAGATCACGTAGACCGGCCGGCCGGGAGGCACGGGAGCCAGGGACGCCGGGTCGGCGTCCCGGTCGAAGGCCAGTGGAATCTCCACGGTGGGGAGTTCATGGTCACCGGGGAGCCGGCCGACCTCGTCGGCGACGGTGGCCACCGGGGCGACCCGCCGTACCATGGCGGCGATCCGAGCGGCCGGCTCATCGGGATCGACGGGCACGTAGGCGCACCCGGCCTTGAGTATGCCCAGCAGAACGGCCGCGGCCCACACACTCCGCCGCGACGGCACCAGCACCGGCCCCGGCTCGCGGATCACTTCGCGGAGAGCCGCGGCGATGGCGTCACTCGCCAGTTCGAGTTCACGTCCCGTGAAGGAGAGCTCACCGTCAGCGCAGACCACACGGTCCCTGGTCTCCGCGTAACGCGAACGGATCAGGCCGGGCAGCCCGCTGGGCGCGTCGACGGACACGGCCGGCCCGTCCATGGGGAGCGGGCTCACCGACGGCCGGCGGCCCGGTTCACCACTCGCCGCAATTTCATTGTTCATCGGCCGCCAATCCCGGCAAGCATTCCTGAGGTGCATCCGCCGCCACGTTTCGCCCCGGGAATGTATTTGAGCGTCGCGGGTCGGCACGAGTCCCCGGTTCACGCGACTCGGCCGGAAATCCGTGCAGGCCTGGCACCTGTCCCCAGAAATCGCGACAGGCATCCGGAGCGGCGGACCCCTACAGTGCGATCCTGGCCTTTACGCCGCAATTCCCCCCATATGAATGCCATGGTTCGTCGTCACAAGTTTCTGGAGTGGGGAACCGATTTGTCGACTCCTGAATATGCCGCCGGACGGCCGCGCCTCGGCCGGTTCGTCACGATGACCCGTCCCCGCCCGGAACGCTGACGTGGCCGATCCGACGGTCTCCACCCAGGAACGGGCACTGTGGACGCTGCACCGGCTGGCCGACGGGCGAGGCATCTGCAACGTCGGATTCGCGCTGCGGGTGGACGCCCGCCTGCGCTGGTGGCCGCTGCGTGAGGCGCTCAACCACCTGGTTCGCCGGCATCCCGCGCTCCGCACGGTGATCCGTGGCGACGGCTCGCAGTTGTACCGGCGGTCGCTCTCGCCGGACGAGGCGGCCATCCCGCTGGAGACTCTGGCGTGCACCGAGGAGGAACTCGCCGAGAAGATCCGGCTGCTGACCGGCGAGCCCCTCGATCTCGACGACGGGCCGCTGGCCCGGGCGTACATGATCATGCTGCCCGAGGGGGCCGTGGTCTGCTTCGTCCTGCACCACCTCATCGCGGACTGGACCACGGTCCTGGCCGTCATCGGCGAGACGGCCCGGCTGTACGACGCGTTCGCCATGGACGAGCCGATCCCGCCGGATCTCGCAGAACCCGTTCTCCAACGGCACCGTCCCGAGCCCACCCAGGCGGATCTGGACTACTGGGTCGGCCACCTCACCGGCGTTGACGCGTCCCGGCAGGTGCTGGGCTGCGCGCGGCAGGTTCCGAGCCGGCCGACCTTCGCGGGTGGCAGGGTCGACCGGAAGCTCGGGCCCGAGGCGGTCGCGGCCGTCTCCCGGCTGCGCGCCCGGACCCGGTCGACCCACAACATCGTCATGCTCGCCGCCTTCTACCTGCTCCTCGCCCGGCACGGAGCGGGCCCCGACCTGGTGGTGGGCGTCCCGGTGGACGCCCGGAGGGCCGACGCGGCGCAGGCCCTCGGCTATCACGTCAGCACGCTGCCGATCAGGCTGCCGGTCGACCTGGACGCCGACTTCGCAGCTCTCGTCACCGCGACCCGTTGGTCGTTCCTCGAAGGACTCGACCACGGCAGAGCCTCCTTCGAGCAGATCCAGCACCTGCTGCCCGCGCGGTCGCCGGACTGGCGCACACCGCTGTTCCGGCACTCCTTCAACTACCGGCCGGTGTCGGCCGCGGACGAGATGACGATGGCCGGCCTGCCCGTCCGACAGCTGGAGGTCGATCACGGCCTGAGCCGGCTCGATCTGGAGCTGGTCGTCTTCGCCGACGGCGACTCGCTCCAGCTGGCCGCCGTCTACAGCACCGAGGCCCACACCGAGGAGGAGATCGCGGCGTTCCTGGCCCGCTACGAGAGCCTGCTCGTGGCCGTCGACGCCGCGGGAGCCGTCCCCGTGGGCGACATCGATCCGGCGAGCGAGGCAGACCGCGACGTCCTCGCGACGGTGAACGCGACCGGCCGCCGGTGGTCCGCCGAGCATGGGGACGGGCTCCTCGGAGAGATCCTCGCCCAGGCCGACCGCGATCCGGAGGCGCTCGCGGTCGGCGACTGGAGCTATCGCAGGCTGCTCGCGACCGTGTGGGGTCTGGCGTCGGATCTGCGACGGTGCGGAACGGGCGCCGGTGATGTCGTCGGCCTCTGCCTGCCCCGCGGCCCCGCCCTCGCGGCATCGGTCCTGGCGGTGTGGACGGTGGGCGCCGCCTACCTTCCGCTCGACCCGGCGCTTCCCATCGAGCGCGGCGCGTACGAACTCGACAACGCCGGCGTCGGGGTGCTGATGGCCGATGCCGACCGGCCCGACCGCTACGCCGCGGACCGCACCGTGCTCCTCGTGGACGACGTCCGCGCCGGCGACCCGATCCCACCGGTGCCTTCAGGCCCGCTCGCCTACGTCATCCACACCTCCGGTTCGACGGGCCGTCCCAAGGCCGTGGAGGTCACGCACGACGGCCTCGCCAACGTCGTCCGGCACTTCGCCGAGGTGTTGAAGGTGACGCCCGGCGACCGCGTCCTGTGGATGACCACGTTCTCGTTCGACATCTCGGCGCTCGAGCTGCTCATCCCGTTGATCACTGGCGCCCGGATCGTTCCCGTGTCCGACCACGCCCGGCTGGCGAGCGGCGAACTGGCCACCCTCATCGAGGCGGAGGACGTCACCGTCGCGCAGGCGACACCGACGATGTGGCGGCACCTCGGCCCTGCGCTCGGCGAACGGCTGCACGGCATGCGGGTGGTGTGCGGGGGCGAGCCGCTCACCCCCGCGCTCGCCGAGACGCTGCTGTCGTACGGCTGCCGGCTCTTCAACGCCTACGGACCGACAGAGACGACGATCTGGTCCACTGCGGTGGAGCTGTCGCGTCCGGTGCCCGCGCGCGTCCCGCTCGGCGGCCCCATCGCCAACACCTCGCTGATCGTTCGCGACGAGGCCGGGCGGCCCGCCCCTCTCGGCACACCCGGCGAGCTGTGCATCGGTGGCACCGGCGTCGCGGCGGGATACCGCGGAGACCCCGACCGCACCGCCGACCGATTCCGGGTGGACGCCGTCCAAGGCCGCTACTACCGCACCGGCGACCTCGCGACGATGCGGATCGACGGGACGCTGGAGTTCCTCGGCCGGAACGACCGCCAGGTCAAGATCCGCGGCAGCAGGATCGAGCTGGGCGAGGTCGAGGCCGTGCTGGAACGGCACCCGGACGTGGCAGAGGCGGCGGCCTTCACCCAGGCCGACGCCACTGGCGAGCTGCGGCTGCTGGTGGCCTGCCGCCCCGCCACCGACCTCAACGGGCAGGCCGCCGACCTGGCGGACCGGCTACGCGAGCACGCGAGCCGGTTCCTCGGGGCCGCCGCCGTACCGTCACGGTTCCTCACCTTCGACCGGCTTCCGCTCACCGGCAACGGCAAGATCGACTATTCCGCCGTCGCCCGGGCCGCGGACGCCGACCCCGGGCAGCCGCCCGAGCTGCCCGAGTTGCCCGACGACGCGATCCTGCGGACGCTCGTGGAGGCGTGGCGCGAGGTTCTCGGCGACCACCGCGTCGGCGCGGACACCCATTTCTTCCTCCACGGCGGGCACTCTCTCGACGCCGTACGGCTCGCCGAGCGAATCCATGCGGACCTCGGGGTCGACGTCGAATTCGACGCGGTGTTCACCGCGCCGACGCCGGTACAGCTCGCGGCGCTGCTGACTGAGGGCGGAGACACGGCATGACCAACGACGACCCGGCCTGGTTCGTCCCGCTCACACCCGATGACGGGCAGCCGCTGTTCGCTTTCCCGCACGCTGGTGCGGGGTGCGCCCAGTTGGCCGACTTCGCCAAGCAGGTGGCCGGACACGGCCTGACCGTAATGGCGGCGAACCTCCCCGGACGGCAGGCCCGCCTCGCCGAAGCGCCCCCGACCGATATCGCCGGCCTCGCCGACACGCTCGCGGACGCGCTCGCCGCCGAGGTCGGCGACCGGCCCTACGCCCTGTTCGGATACTGCGGCGGCGCCCTGCTCGCCTACGAGACGGCGCGCCGGCTCCAGGCCCGTTCCGTCCCGATGCCCACTCGGCTGATCGTCGTGTCGTTCGAAGCGCCTGACATCGGCCTGCGTCCCCGCAGGGTCTCCCGGCTGCCTTCGCACGTGCTGTGGACATACCTGCTGGACAGCGGGGCCGTCCAAGAGGACCACGGTCAGAATGCCGCGCTGCGGCGGGTCGCCGAGCCCGCGATCCGCGCCGACTACGCGATGCTCGGCACTTACCACCACCAACCCGGCCCCCCGCTGACGATCCCCGTGACGGTCTGCTACGGCGAGCGGGACACCGGCACGCCACGCGGCGCGCTGCTCGGCTGGCGTCGCCTCACCACCGGTCCGGTGGACCTTCGCGGGCTGGACGCCGGTCACTGGCTGCTGACCGACACCGGCGAGCGACTCGCGGAGATCACTGCGGAGGCCGTACGGCAGCATGGCGATGGATAGGCAGGGGCCGCGGCCTCCCGAGCCGGTCCAGGCGACGGCTCCGCAGCCCTCTCAGCGACCCATCCGCGACACCGGGGCGTCGAACGCCGCCATCGCGATCGAGTTGATCGGTCCGGTCCGCTGGTGGCCGTTGCAGGAAGCGGTGAACTGGCTGGTCGCCCGCCATCGTGCCCTGCGTTCGGAACTCGGTCTGGACGGGACGGCGGTGCGACGCAGGGTGCGCCCCGCCGACAGCCTGAATCTGGAACTGGACGTCCTCGCTGGCGACCCGGTCGCCATCGAAGCCGACCTGCGGGAGTACGCCCGGACGCCGTTCCGGCTCGACCGGCCTCCGCTCTGCAGAATCGGCCTGTTCACGCTCGCTCCGGATCGGAGCGTGATCTGCCTGGCCGTGCCGCGCGCCGCCGTCGGCGTCGCGAGCCTCGGCGCGCTCGCGGCGGAGCTGGCCGAAGGGTATCTGGAGATCGCCGAGCACGGTGAGCCGAAACCGCGGCCCGAGCCGACCGACCCGGAACCGGACGAATCCGCCATGACGATCTGGCGCCGGCAGGCCGGGGGTGGCTCCCCCGCCGCTGAGCCCGTGGACGGCGGTCAGGAAGCGGGCGAGGTCGTGATACCCGCGCCGGAACGGGATCCGCGCACCAGGACGACCGAGGCCGTCGTCGCCGACGTCGTCCGGGAAACGGTCGGCTTCGATATTCCGACCGAGGCGAACTTCTTCGAGGCGGGCATGAACTCGGAGCTGGCGGTCGCGGTCTACATACGGCTCCAGCAGGAGCTCCGCCACGAGTTCCCCGTCACCGACCTCTTCAAATATTCGACCCGCCGGGAACTCGCCGCCTACCTGGAACGATCACGAAGGGACCATGGTGATGGCTGAGGCCGCCACAGCGATGGCGATCATCGGACTGGCCTGCCGGCTGCCCGGTGCACCCGACCTGGAGAGCTTCTGGCGCAACCTGGTCGCCGGCGAGGAGTCGATCACCTTCTTCGACGCCGCCGAGCTCGAGGCGGCGGGGGTGCCCAAGGACGATCGCGAGAACCCCGACTACGTGCCGGCCGCACCGCAGATGCCCGACGCCGACCGCTTCGACGCCGGCCTGTTCGGGATGACAGCCGCCGAGGCGCGGATCTGCGACCCGCAGCTGCGGGCGTTCCTCGAGATCTCCCACTCGGCGCTGGAGAACGCGGGATTCGACGCGTTCCACGTCGCCGGCAGGGTCGGGGTGTTCGGCACCACGGGCGTCAACGACTACCTCCGGCGCGCGGCGGAAGCACAGCCCGGCCTGTTCCAGGACAGTCCCGGCATCTCGCTGTACACCCTCAACAACGCCGACTACCTGGCGACACTCACCTCCTACAAACTCAACCTGAGCGGCCCCAGCATGACCGTGCTCACGGCCTGCTCTAGCTCGCTGGTCGCCGTGCATCTCGCGGCGCAGGCCCTGCGCGCGGGCGAGTGCGATGTGGCGATCGCCGGCGGCGCCTCCATCGAACTGCCCCTCGGGCACGGGCACCGCTGGTCACCGGGCAGCGTGCTCACCAGGGACGGGCACTGCAGGCCGTTCGACGCGTCGGCGTCCGGCACCATCTTCGGCAGTGGCGCGGGAGCCGTCGTGCTCAAGCGACTCGAGGACGCGATCACCGACGGCGACCGCATCGCCGCGGTGATCCTCGGCAGCGCCGTCAACAACGACGGCGCCGGGAAGGTCTCCTTCAGCGCGCCCAGTGTCACCGGGCAGGCGACGGCGATCGCCGATGCCATGCGGAACGCGAACGTACGGCCGAGCGAGGTCGACTACGTCGAGGCGCACGCCACCGGCACCGACCTCGGCGACCCGATCGAGGTCGCCGCGCTCACCGAGGCCTACACCGAGCTCGGCGATGAGGCGCTGCTCCCGGGCTCGACCGCGCTCGGCTCGGTCAAGTCGAACATCGGCCACATGAACGTCTCCGCCGGCGTGGCCGGTCTCATCAAGACCGTCCTCATGCTGGAGCGGGAGTACCTGGTACCGACCATCAACGTCAGCGAGCCCAACCCCAAGCTGGCGCTGGACAAGACCCCGTTCCGGCTGGCGACCGAACTGGAGGCATGGCCGCGCCACGATGGCCGGCCCCGGGTGGCGGCCGTCAGCTCGCTGGGCATCGGCGGCACCAACGCGCACGTCCTGCTCACCGAGGGGCCCGTCGCCGAACCGGCACCGGGCGACGGCCGACCCAGAATCATCCCCTGGTCCGCCAGGACGCCGGCGGGTGTGGCCCGCCTCGGCCGCGACATCGCGGACTTCCTGCTGGCCCACGGCGAGCCGGTGTTCACCGACGCGGTCGCCACGCTGCAGCACGGCCGTACCGCCCACCCCGAGCGGGCGGCGGTCGTCTCCTCGTCGGCCGCCGACGGCGCGGCGGCGATCAGTCGCGGCACCCCCGCCGTGATCACCGGGCGGGACCGGGGCGCGGTGCGGCGGACGTTCCTGTTCCCCGGGCAGGGCGCGCACCGGCCGCGAATGGCCATGGGACTCTACGGCCGGGTGCGACCCTTCAGCGTGGCGATGGACGAGTGTCTCGAACTCTTCGAAGCCCTCGGCGTCAGCCTCAGCGGGCCGTGGTCGGCCGAGACGCCGGACCACCGCACGGAGCTCGTCCAGCCGCTGCTGTTCTCGGTGGAGTACGCGCTCGCCGCGATGTGGCGCGCCTGGGCCGGCGAGCCGGACGCCGTCCTCGGCCACAGCCTCGGGGAACTCACCGCCGCCACCGTCGCGGGCGTGTTCGAGCTGTCCGACGCGGTGCACCTCGTGGCCGCCCGGGCCGAGGCCATGGCGGCGGCTCCGGTGGATGGAGCCATGGTGGCCGTGTCCGCGCCGCCGGAGGAGATCGCGGGCATGCTGCCCGACGGGCTGTCCACGGCGGCGGTCAACGGGGCGGCACAGACCGTCGTCAGCGGCCCCGGCGAGCTGGTCGACGAGCTGATCGCCACGCTCGGCGACGCGGGCATGGCCACGCGGCGGCTCTCCGTCTCGCACGCCTTCCACCATCCCGGATGGGCGGACGCGGCAGAGCGATTCGGGCGGGCCTTCGAGACCGTGAACGTTCGCCCTCCGGCGGTCCCGCTCTACTCCGGCCGTACCGGGCTCGCCGTGACCGACGAGCAGGTGAACGATCCGGAGTTCTGGACCGGTCAGCTCATGGCCCCAGTGCTCTTCTGGCCCGCCCTCGGCGCACTGCTCGAGACCGGCGACCACACTCTCCTCGAAGTGGGGCCGGGCACGACGCTCACCTCGCTCGCCCGCAGCCACCCCTCGGTGGCGGACGGCCGGACGGTCGCGATCGCCGGGTTCGGTGACGCCGACGGCGACGAGGCCGGCGCGTTCAAGGCCGCTGCCGAGCTTTGGGTCGGCGGGACGGCCATCGACTGGGAGGCTGCCCAGCAGCCGCCACCGCTGTGCAAGGTGCCGGTCCCCGGATACCCCTACGAGCGGGAGCGCCACTGGGTCGACCCGATCGCGCCCGCCGAGCTCGCCGAGCCTCCCGCGCCCACGGAAACGGTCGCGTCCACGGCGGCCGCCGAGCCCGTCACGGAGCCGGCCACGCCCGTCATCGAGGAGGCCATGCCGACCGCAGAGACACCGGACCCGGTCACCTCACCGCTGAGCGTCGTCGAATGGCTCCCCGCCGACCAGACCGAACGGCCGCCCCGCGGTGAGGGTCTCGCGTTCGTGGTGCTGCCCGCCGATCCCGATCTCGCCCTGACGGTCGTGCTGGCGGTGGAACGCGCCGGATACCGGACCGTGCGCGTACGACCCGGCGACGCGCCCGGTGAACGCGACCACGAATTCCGGATCCGGCTGGGCGAACCGGACGACCTGCTCGCCGTCGTCGGCGACCTCGCCGAGCGCGGCGTACACCCGGACCTGCTCGTGCACGCGGTCGGCGTCGACCCGGCGCCGGCGCTGTCCGCCGCGGCGCTCGGCGACGCACTCGACGTGAGCGTCCACAGTCTGATGGCGCTCATGCGCGCAGCGCTACGCCTTCCCGCCGGGCGCCCCCTGCCTCGGCTGGCCGTCCTCACCCGCGGAGCGGCGAACGTTTCGGGTGGCGATCCGATCGATCCAGCGAACGCGGCCGTGCCGAGCCTCGTGCGCACCGTGCTCGCCGAGACCCCGAGCATGCGGGGCGGCGTCATCGACATCGGTGCGCGCGTGGGCGCGGCCGAGATCGCGGCGGAGCTGGCGACCCCGTCCCCAGCCGAGTTCGTGGCGCTGCGAGGCCACCGCCGGTGGGTACCCGCCGAGGTCCCGCTCCCTCTACCGGAGCCGGGGCCGGAACCGACGCGGCAGCGCGGTGTCTACCTGATCACCGGTGGGTTCGGTGGGCTCGGGCTCGCGCTGGCCCGCCAGCTCGTCGGCACGGGCATCCGGCCCCGCCTGGTGCTGCTGGGCAGACGCGATCCCACCGTCCCCGACGCCGACCAAGGCGATCCTTTCGTGACTCGCGGCAGGGCCGCCGTGGCCGAGCTGATCGCGCTGGGCGCCGAGGTCCTCACCATCGCCTGCGACGTCGCGGAGCCAGGGGCCGCCGAGCAGGCCATCCAGGCGGCGGAGAAGCGGTTCGGGCCGGTCAACGGCCTGTTCCATCTCGCCGGCGTCGCCGGGGACAAGATGATCGCGTTCCGGGATCCGGCCGACGTCGCCGCCGTGCTCGCGCCGAAGACCGCGGGCACGCTGCTGCTGACCGAGGCGTTCGCGCGCCGGGCCCCGCTGGACTTCGCGGTGTTCTTCGGCAGCCGGGCCGGCACCGACGGGCTGGTCGGCAGTGGTGACTATGCCGCCGCCAACGGGTTCCTCGATGCCGCCGCAGAGGTGTCGCCGCTGGCCGAGGGCCGCGTGCTGAGCATCGGATGGCCGATCTGGCAGGGCGAGGGCATGGCCGACCGCGACGGCGTCGACCTCATGGGGCTCGCGCGCATGGTGGCCGGCCTCGCTGAGGACAACGCCCCCGCATTGGAGTGGGAGGCGGAGTACGGCGCGGCCTCCACCTGGCTGCTGGACGAGCACCGCTTCGGCCGGACCCCGCTGTTGCCGGGAACCGGATATGTGGATCTCGTGACCGGGCTGTTCCTGGACAAGCTGTCCGCACCAGGCCAGGCGGTAGAGCTGTCGGACGTCGTCTTCCGCTCTCCGTTCCTCGACGCGGCACCACGCACCCTGCGGGTCGTCTTCACCCCCGCCGGGGACGGGTACGACTTCGCCGTCTCCTCCCGGCCTGCCGGCGAATCGGAGGCCCCCTGGAAGGACCACGCCACCGGCCACGCGGCATCGACGTCGGAGCCGCAGCCCCAGGTGGACCTGAGCGCACTCCAGCAGCGGATCGCCACCGGGGGCGCGCGGACGGCCGAGAAGGCCCCCGCGAACACGAGCATCACCATCGGTCCCCGCTGGAGGAACATTCCGGAGTCCTGGCAGTCGGGCCAGGAGAAGCTGCTGCGGCTCGCCCTCTTCCCCGGCTTCCTGCACGACCTGTCCGAGCATCGCCTGCACCCCGCTCTGCTCGACACCGCGACCGCGGCGGTGCGCGCCTCGGACGAAGGCGCCTACCTGCCGTTCCTCTACCAACGCCTCGTCATTCACGCCGACCTGCCCGCGGAGTTCTACAGCCACGTCCGGCGACGGTCGTCGGCGGAGGGCACCGCGTCCGGGGACATCGACCTCATCGCGCCGGACGGCTCGGTCCTCGTCCGCATCGAGGGCTTCTCCATGCGCCCGGCCACGTTCGAGGACGAGGACGAGGACGAGGGCGGAACCGATGACCGCCCCGCGAGTCCGCCGGCGGCGGAGCAGCGCCACGGTATCGAGCCCGAAACGGGGATGCGCCTGCTCATGTCGCTCCTGTCGGCGCACGGGCCCAGAAGCTTCCTGGTCCGTCCACATGAGGACGGCGAACCGGTCCCGCTCCAGGTCCGGCAGCCCGCCAGGGTAACGGTGACGGTGGCGGAAAGCGTGACCGCTGCGGCAGCGGTGACCGCCGGAGCAGTGGTGACCGCCGGAGCAGTGGTGACGGCCCCGCAGCCGCCGGCACCCGTCGCGGCGGCCAACGGGGAACGCGGTACGGTGAGTGACCGACTGGCGAAGCTGTGGGAGCGCACCATCGGCGTCGCGCCGTCGGGCGACGACGACGACTTCTTCGACGCCGGCGGCAACTCGCTGTCCGCCGTGGAACTCGCGGGGCTCCTCAGGGCCGAGTTCGGGACCGAGGTCGGGATCGGCCTGCTGCTCGACGTCCGTACGTTCGGCGGCCTCCGGGAGATCGTGACATCACCGGACGCGGTGGCCTGACCCCGAATCGCTCATCCTTCGTCCAGCGAGCCCACACCGACGCCGGCGTGGGCTCGTCGGCTTGGCGGGAGCAGTGGATCGGGCGTTCGATGGCCTCGCGGGCCCTCAGCCCAGATCGAGCCGGCCCGCGTGGCGATCGCGATCGATCCAGCGGGCGAGCAGGACGTACGCGACGGCGAACCAGGCGGCGCCCGTCAGCAGTTCCAGGCCGACCTGCAGGAACACCGTGGTCCAGGAGCCTCTGGCGACGATCTCGCGCACGGCGTGCAGGCCATGTGTGATCGGCAGGCAGTCGCTCACCACCCGCACCGGCCGGGGCCAGAACGAGATGGGGACGTTGACGCCCGCGAAGACGATCACCGACAGGTAGCCGAGGCTCACCGCCCCGGTCTCGAGGAAGGAGAAGCGGTACACCATGGTCGCGACAAAACAGCCGTAGCAGTACGCGGTCATCGACACGATGACGAGCACGGGGAAGATGGCCAGCGAACTGGGCCACGGCACGGGCACCCGCAGGGTGAGGATCAACGCGAGAAAGACCAGGGTCGAACTGCATGTCGCCATGACGATGCGCATCATCGGCCGGCTGAACAGACAGAGCACGTGGTTGCCGGGAGTGCCGACGAGCAGCCCCAGCACGCCGAGATAACGTTCCGTGGCCGCCGTATTCGCGATCACGGAACCCTCCAGCGCGATGACGCCGAGCACGTTGCCGATGAGCATGAAGTCGACCAGCCGCTGTCCCTCGACGTATTTGCCGACGAGGCTGAAGAACAGAACCTGGAAGGCGAGGCGGACGACCCATCCCGTGAGCCAGACCCGCAGCTGGAACGTCTCGGCGAACTCCTCGTATCCCGACCGGGCCGACGCGGCGACGACGGCGAGCGCATTCGGATGGAAGATGCGGTGGACGCTCATGTGCTCAACCGCCCTGTGGTCCGGAGATTGCGCAGGATGCGGGCGAGCAGCAGTGCGCTGAGGGGGAACATGACGAGATCCAGCCCCAGTTCGGCGAGCAGTTGCGGGCCCGCGGACGACAGCGGCCCGGGCCTCAGGCTCCCGCGCGTGAGGTCGGCCCCCCACGACAGGTACACGCACCGCGACAGCGGCCGAAGCCAGAACGGCAAAAGGGACACCGGCGTGAAGAATCCCGCGAGGACGAACAGCGGATAGTTCATGTAATTGGGCAGCGTCGCCGCGTTGCGTGAGAGGCCGATGACCGCGGCGACGACCGCCCCGGCAGAGACGCTCCCCAGCGCGGTGGCGAAAAGCGCCGCGGCGAACCACATCGGGTGGTAAACCGTCGGGCGCGCCTGGAACACGACGATCCCGACGCCCCAGGCTTCGCCGTAGGCGAGCAGGCCGATGAGTGTCGACATCGTCAGCCGGCCCCACAGGTATCCCGAGAAGGACGCTGGTGCGGCGAGCAGCAGCTCGAGCATCCCGACGCCCTTGTCACCGGCGAGGGACATCCCGCCGAGGGTGAGCGTCACCGACCACAGACCGGACAGGGCCGGGGCGAGGAGCGCGGCGCCGACCAGGTCGTGGCGGTCGGCCACCGCGACGACCGTGAGGAACACCGCGGTGGTGAACGGGATGGCGACCAGCACGCCGACCTCGCTCGGCCGGGCCAGGAAGATGCGGAGCTGGTAGGAGAACCCGGCGAGGTAGCCGCGGATCACGCGTCCAGCATCCTTCGCTCGGTCAGGTGCAGGTACACCGACTCCAGCGGGACGGCGACCGTTCGTACCCGAACGGCGCCGTGTGCGAGCAGCGTCTCGATCACCGGCCGGATCGTGTCCGCTCCGGTCAGCCGGATATGCGCGCAACCGCCGGCGTCGCGGTTGACCTCGGCCACCCCGTTCAGCCGCGACACCGCGTCGAGCGCGGCGTCGGTCGCGTCGTCCACGTCCACCTGAAGGACCTCGGCGATCAGGGACGACAGCGCCGCCGGAGAGTCGGTGACGAGGATACGCCCGCGGTCCATGAGCGTGACGCGGTCGCAGATCTGCTCGGCCTCGGAGGTGTCGTGGGTGGTGACGACGATCGTCTTCCCCTCGGCGGACAGTTCGGCCACCAGCGCGCGGAAGTCGCGCCGCGCGGCGGGATCGACGCCGTCGGTCGGTTCGTCGAGGAAGAGCACGTCGGGATCGGGCAGCAACGCGCGAGCGAGGTGCAGCCGCTGCCGCATTCCGCGCGAGAAAGTGCGCACGGGTGAATCGGCGCGGTCCAGCAGGGCGAAACGCGCCAGCACGGCGTCGCATCGGTCCTTGACGTCGGCCCGCGGAATGCCGAGCATCGCCGCCCAGAAACGCAGGGTCTGCTGGGCGGTGAGGAAAACATGGAATCCGCGCTCGCCGCCGAGCGCGACCCCGATCCGGGCGCGGACCCGCGCCGCATCGGCGACGACGTCGTGACCGAGCACGCGCGCCGTGCCGGAGGTCGGCAACAGGGCCGTCGACAGGATTTTCACCAGCGTGGTCTTGCCGGCCCCGTTCGGCCCGAGGATGCCGTGCACCTCGCCTCGACGGACGGACAGCGAGATGCCGTCCAGCGCGACCCGTGGCGGCTTTTTCGACTCGCGCCTGCCTTGGCCGGAATAAACTCGGCGTAGGTCCCGTACCTCGATGGCGGGCGCGTCCACCATTTCTGAACCGTGCGCGAAAGCCACCCTCGCAGCCTACCGGAATTCTCCGGCCGCGGCGATTGCCGCAGCATATCCGAGCGCCTTTTCTCGCATTGCCGCGAGTTCCTCGGCGGGTGCGTATTCGCCGCAGTCGGCGGCGATAATGCGCAATACCTCGTCGGTGGCGTGGCGGACGCCGTCGGGACGCAGCACTTCCCGGCCGTTGCACACGCTCACATGCCACAGCGGCTCCAGACGGGCGCCGCGGCGGAGCTTGGCCGCGAGATTGCTCGGACCGAGGTGAACTCCGTCCAGTCCGCGCTCGTAGCACAATTCCAGCGCGTGCCGGAACATGAGGTGGAACAGGATGGGGGTGGCGGTGGTGCGGAGTCGGTCCACGAGCGCGATGTTGCGCCCCCAGAGCCGGCCGCCCCACTCGTACCAGAGGGCGAAGCCCACCGGCAGCCCGTCCTCCTCGACCACCACGAGCATCTCGAAGTCGGCGGCGTGGCGGCCCAATGCGCCGAGTTCGGCCGTCACGTCGTCCATGGTGCGTTGCGAGCCGTGGCGCGCGACCGCGTGCTTCAACAGCGGCGCGAGTGTCGCCGCCTCGTCGGCGAGACACCCGGGACGGAACCGGATGCCGGGCGCGCGGAGGGCCCGCCGGCTCTCGGCGGCGAACTTGGCCCGCCGGGACGACCCCACGGTGGCGAGGTAGTCCTCGATGCCGTCGCCCGGTGCCGGGAGGAAGCAGTCGGGCATGGCCGACAGTAGCGGCACGATTGGAGCACCGTCGCCGGCCGCACCTGCCGCCAGGAGGTCGGCCGCCGCTGACGTCAGATGCAGCGCGTACACCCAGGGCCTGCCGTGCTCGGCGGCGAGCCGGGCGGCCTCGCGGAGGACGGCCCCGGCCGCCGCCGCGTCCGGTTCGCCCGCCAACTGCGTACGGTACCCGCGGCGCTGGCCGAGGAGCAGATACGGCTCGGGCGGCCGGAACGGGTACATCACGTCCGGCCGGTACACGGTGTTCGGCTCGTGTGAGGGAAGGGCGAAGGGGACCGTGATCGCCGGGCGCCCCGCACTTCTGGCGACGAAGTGCCGTTGCGGGTCATTGCCGAGGTCAGAGCAGACGGCGAGCCATGGCGGCGACGAATAGAACCCGTTCGCAGGCCGGTCGAGCAGTCCCGCCGCGTCACCCAGGTCGGCCAGGCCGTCCGCCACCGTGATCCGATTTGCCGGCGCCATGGTCACCTTCCGATCGGATCATGCGGGCTGCCGTCCACGGCGACCAAGCGGATCTCGCTGGTGTACCGCTCTCCCGCCGCGTCGGTCAGCCAGAGTTCGTCGGCTCGCGGAAGCATCTCGCTGACGCTCACCCTGGTGCCGGGGTCACGGGCCACCGCGGCATTCAGCGACCGCCGCAACTGCTGATGCAACGGGACCGGGGGCGCGTCCGCGAGGTCGATCAGGAACGGTTTCGGCTCGCCGGCCACCCGGACGAACGCGTACCGGGGGACGCCGAGCGCGCGCAGGGTATCGACCGGGGCGGCGGCGAGTTCGGCGGCGGTGGTGCGCCAGGTCTCACGCTGCATGACGCACCGCCCGATGGTCACGCGTGGCAGATGGTCCCGGTCGGCGGGCAGGAGCGCGAACCGTTCGGCCACCGACCATGACAGGAACTCGCCGAAGAACTCGACGGCGTCGACGTCCATCCGGCCGTCCGAGGAGATGGCGCGCAGGCTGGATGTGTCGCGCCCGCCGACCCGCCGGATCACAATGTCCGCACCGGGAACGGGCGGCTCGCCGGCTGGCAGGGTGTCGGCCGGTTGCAGGCCCCAGAAGAGGTACTTGCCCGGTGGATCCAGCGTCGTCGGCGGATACGAGCGCTGGTTCACCGTGGGCCACCAGCGCGGCCAGGCGGGCAGGACGCGGCCGTCCGCGTAGTCCTCCGCCACTGCGGCCAGCAGTTCGTCGCGTACGGGCACCCCGCCGTTGAAGGTCCGGTTCTCCAGCGTGTTGATCGCGACATGCAACTCGCCCAGGACCCAGTACGGCGGACGTCCGTCGGACGGGACGGCGAGCAGGGTGTCGGGCGAGTGGTGACGGGCGGCGCTCCATCCGAAGCCGCGCGCCGGGAACGCCGACGCGACCGCGTCCTCGAGTTCGTCGGCACTCCGCTGCACCTGACGCTCCGTGGTGCCGACATCAAGCACCGCGGCCCACGATTCCCGCATGCGGCGCAGCAGGCCGCCAAGGCCGTCCTCGGCGGTGGGTTCGAGAGTCGGTCGCAGGGCCTCCAGGCAATCGAACGCCGGGAGTTCGCCGACGCCACGCCGGTCGAGTTCGCCGTCCAGGTGGCGTCGTACCTGGTCGGCCAGGCACGCGGTGAGCCATCGGACACTGTCGAGCACCAGCCGCAGCGGCCCGGCCAGTTCGTGGAACAGGTCCATTCCGATGCGGACGTCGGCGTCCCGGGTGCTGTCGGAGTAGACGATCCGCCTGCCCCGTGCGAGGGGGTCCTTCGCTACCGAGCGACGGGGCCGGCCCGCGGTGAGCTCGCCGAAGGAGGCGTCGAGATCGTCCAGCGCCGTCAGCAGCCGCGGCACGATGTCGCCGTCGCCGGAGGCGAAGCGGGGGACGGGAATCCGGTCGAGCGCGGCGCAACCGCGTTCGAGTGCGTCGAGGTCGCCGGTCATGCGCTGCCGCGCCGCGGTGTCCTCGACGCGGTCGAGGACGTCACGCACCCCGCGTTCCGGTCGATCGTCCAGGCTGGTGATAATGCCCCAGTCGAGCACGTAGTCGGCGTTCAGGCGCTCGATCCGGGCGCTGCCCTCGACCCGGTCGAGCCCGAGCCGCTCGACGAGCCGTGCCGCGGACCGCCGTCCGTCCGCTCCGGCGAACAGGGCCGCGTCGACATCGTCCAGGAGCACGGTTCCCCCCTGCCGGTGCAGAGCGTTGCCGCGCAGTACGGCACTGCGGTCGCGCGTCACCGGCAGGTGCCAGCGCAGCTCCGGGTCGCTCACCCATGTGCCGACGAGCCGCTGAATCGCCCACGGTTCGAGTCGCACGCGCAGCCGCGTGACGACCTCGGGGCCGGGACGGTACTGCAGACCGCATTCGTCGGTCGACCAGCGCGCCAGCCCGGTGGGGCCGAAGAAGCCGATCGTGTCGTTCTTCGCGGCGTAGCGCTGGAGGTAGGCGGCGAGCGTGCGGCGGTGGCTGGACTTCAGCTTCGTCGCCTGGCCATGAAGCGCTTCGGCATGCTTGCGGCCGAGCCATTTTCGCACGATGTCGGGATTCTGCCAGGTCACCGCCGCCACGAAGGCCGGTTCGCGCAGCGCGGCGAGAAGCCGGTCGTGTTGTTGCCCAGGCGGGCCGATGGTCGTGCCGCCGTCCTGTGCGGACTCCGCGCTCGCGGCTCCATCCAGGACGAGACGCGCGGGCAAACCGGCACCGCGCAGCCCCGAAAAGCCCCAGATGCTCCAGCCGTTCCCGAGCTGAAGCCGGGCCATCGACGCGCGGGTCACCGGGCGCGGATCCTCAATCGCTGTCATTGCCTCGCCTCCGGGACACGGCAGATCCCACCGACTTCTCCCATACGTTTATCCGACCCGCTCCTGGGAATTGAAATAACTCACAGCGGGCGCCGGGGTCGGGAGACAGTTGTGTTCCATCGCGGCGCGGGTGAGGTCGGCCTTGTTCCCGAGCCGCAGCTTCTTCCGGACACGTTTCACATAGGTGTCGACGGTGTGCTGGCTGATCCCGAGCATCCGGGCCACCTGACCATGCGTATGCCCCGCCGCTATATGCGCGAGAACTTCGTTCTCTCGCGCGGTCAACACCGAGGACCCCGCGAGCACCTCAGGTTTTGCCACAGGCACGGAAACCTCTTCGACCGAAACAAAATGGCCGCGCGAGGCCACTGTGAAGACAGCCGACACGAGCGTCTGCAGTGGCACGGAACAGTGCACGTAACCGAATACACCCGAGCTGAAGTAATCCTGGATCACCGCAGGCTCGGACGAACTCCCGAAAACGAGGACAGGATTAATCTCGGCTTCCTGCCGGACGAGATCTCGCGTGGCTCGTTGACCGTCCGCGACAACGACCGCGAGGTCAAAACTCATCCCCTTCGCCGGCACCCCGTTGATGGCCACTACGGCATGAAGGCCAGGCACGGAATCGAAGAACTTCGTCAATCCGAAGGCATGGAGAGGATAAGGGCTTACGACTTTGATTGCGATCATCTGAGATTCCCGATACTCGCACACCGGTCAACCCGCAACACCCTATTGGCGCCGGACCTAAATGTAGCCATCGAAGATCATCACGGCAAGCGTTCGCTCGATCAGGAGCAGACACCGGTTGCCCGAGGCATGCTTCTCAGCATACGAGAAGGCGTTTGTACCGATACAAACCGTTGACCCCGGAAAACGTCGTCACACACCTCCCCCGACCACGGCCCTCATCTCACAGAATGAGAACGAGCTATCCGCAAAAGCGGTGCATACGTAAAGTTTTTTTTACTAGCCCTGTCACCCATTTCAGGGACTTGCCGCAGGGCCGATGTCATCCTTTTCTCGTACACGGACCACCGGCATGGTCTCTTGTGTGTCCACCGCGACCACCCGGAACTCGGAGGTATACCGCCTACCTGCGGCGTCGGTGAGCCAGAGTTCGTCCGGTCCGGGCAGCATCTCGGTGAATTCGACCTGCGACGCCTGTGCGTCGCCGCCCGCCCGGACACGCCGGACGACCCGCACCAGGTTGTCCACCAAAAGCGGGGCACACAGGTCGATGTACATCGGCTTGGGCTCCGCCGCGGTCTTCACGAAGAACCTCCGCGGTATCCCCTGATTCTCGGCCCACGTCCGGAGATCCAGGTATCGAGCGTGGTCTTCGCCCGAGGGGCTCACCGGCACGTCCGCCGCCGAAAACCGCCACGACTCACGGCACAGCACCAGGTCATCGATGCGCACCCGCGGCACGTGCTGATCCGGGGGCCGCGGCCTGAAACAATTGACTACCAAAGCGGTCAGGAATTCTCCGAAGAACTCCGTCACCGGGGCTTCCCAGCCACCCTTCCGGTGCTGCCCCAGCAGAACGCCGTCGCGTTCCACAACGCTCAATTCTGCCGATGGCGTCGACGCGGCCCCCTCGGGATGACCTTGGTCGGCGCCGTAGGACCAGTAGCGGTAGAGACCCGGTGGGTCGAGCGCGGTCGGCGGATAAGTCCGCGCTGTGACCTCTGGAGCACTGTTGGGGTAGACCGGGACGATCCGGCCTAGCTTCATGTCCGCGGCCGTGGCGGCGCGCAGTTCCTCCGGTGAATCCGCCTGGGTGAGGAACACTCGGCTTTCCAGAGTGTTCAGCCCGACGTGGAGTTCACCGAGTACCCACAGCCACCCGCCGTCCGGGCGCCGGGCGAGCAGGAGGTCCGGGCTGTGGTACCGCGCAGCGGACCACCAGAGCGGAAGCGAAGGGAAGAGCGATTTGGCCAGGCGTGCGGCCGCGTCGCTGTGCACCACGGTTTCGCGTTCGCCGGAGCCGGAGAGCTCGAGGATCTCTTTCCAGCGGAGCTGGAAGTCTTCGACGATCTCCGCGGTCCAACCGCCGGCGTCGGACAGGATGTCCGCCGAGGCGAACTGCAGTGCGCCAAGTGTCACGTGATCCGACCGACGACTCAACGTAGCGAATCGTTGACGCAGTTCGCGGTGTGCAGCCGCGCCGATCTCCGCGGCGAGCCAGCGCGCGGAATCCAGGACGATGGCCAGAGGCGCGGCGAGTTGATCGCGAAGGACCGGGCCGAATTCGACGTCCAGGTCACGTCTGCAGTCCAGGTAATGCGTGGTCCGGCCGTATCTGAGGCCGGAGCTCGGGGCCACGGCCGCGGGGTTCCGCCGCGGTGGCGCACCAGTGAGTTGCGCGAGTACGTCGTCGGCAGCCGCGAGGGCCGAGGCCAGCTCGTCCGGCCCCGCCTCTGTGATCTTCCGCTTGGCCGCGTCCAGCGCGTCCAGCCCGGCGGCGAGTTCGGCACGGGCGGGGAGAGCAACCGGCAACTCACTCACGTGCCTGCGTAGATGCATTTCCGGCCGCTCATCGCAGGGGATCTGAAACCCGATCTGAACGATTCCCCTCTCACCCAGCTCGAGCAGCGCCTTCAGTGCCTCATCCCGGATGCTGCCGGGCTGTGCTCGGGACGCCTCTGCGGCCACCTCGCCGCAGCGGCGCCGTCCATCGAGCGCGGACAACAGCGCCGTGTCCAGACCGTCCAGTCGCACTGGGCCGCGTACCGCGCGGTGGAGCATGACCCCGTCGAACGAGCTCGACGGATCCAGGCGTACGGGCAGGAACTCCTGGAGATCGGGTCGGTCACGCCAGGCATCCGCGATCGCTTCCGCAGCCCAAACCTCCAGGTGAACACTCTGTCGCCGGATGCCGCCAGCACCGCGCCAGACCATATCCGCCCCGGTGGAGGTGAACCGGGCCCACCCCACCGCGCCGAAGAACCCGATGGTGTCATTTCGTGCGCAGTATCGCTGGGCATAGCGGGCGATCAGCGCTGCCCTGCGACGCCACCGCGACGGCCTCGAGCGTTCGCCCTTGCGCAGCGTGGCCACGTACTCCGCGGCCCAGTTACGCATGAGCTCCGGATTCTGCCAGGTCAGCGCGCTACGAAAGTCGTCGGACAAGAGGACGGCGTCGATGTCCCCCGCATCCGGTCCGGTGAGGGCGTCGAGCATCTCGATGGGCAGACCGGCGCTGCGTACCGCCGCGATACGCCAAAGCCACCAGTCGTGCGCCAAGGGGACCAGATGCCGCTCGGATTGCTCCGCAACGGCCCCCTCACGGCCCAGGCCGATCGTCATCTACGCACCTCCCGCGAGCGTCACCACATCATGGATGAATCTCGGGAGGCCGGACACGTCACGAATAGCCAGTACAGATCAACATGGCGTTTCGCTGAACCCTCGCCGGCGACGGCCTTCGAAAGGCCCCGTCGCCCTCCGGGATCAGGGGCTGAACGTCAGGAAAAGTGACTGGCCGGGCGGATCGATGCTCGGCCATGCCCCGGACACGTCGACCGCCCCGCCCGAGCAATCGTCGCTCTGAAAGGCCAGCACATCGAGGGTCGTGTTGCTGACCGAAGAGGAGAATGAGTCGATGCCCAGATCCCGTGCCGCCAGGCAGCGGCGCAATGGAAGGGCGACGGTGCGGCGTACGCCGCTGTAGTTCTCACCGGTCCACACACAAACCGTGGACGGGCACGACACCGTGGTCGTACGGACGCCTGCGGTCGCTGCTCCGTCCGGCGCAAGTCCGCAAATGAGTGCGGAGAGTAGAACAATCGACTTCCGCCCAGCATTCATCCAGGCCCCTTCCTCGCGGGACGCCGATACCCGCCGATGTCGTCCCGAGGTACGACCTCTTGGCAGCGCAACTCGACGGCGCACGGCGGCATGATCAAATCATCGGAACGCGTGATCCACAAGAGTCCTGCCCGCCTCTGGCGATGACGGGCCGAGGTCGGTGACCCGGCTGCGGGTGGCCGCAGTCCTGGAACGGATGTCACCCCTTGACAGCCCAGATCGCAAACCTATGATGATCATCGTTGCCCGAATAACCATAAAGACAACTGAGCGCAATAGTGCGGCCATCCAGCCTCTACAGGAGCCTTATTGGATTCGATGACAAGAGGGGGGGTGTTGGCATTGAAGCTCTACGTTAAGGCAGTGATTCGCCGCCTTGGGCGCGCGAGGGTAAGTAACGTTTACCTGCACGAGGTATGCCATTAGGCAATGAGGGCCGGGTCGGTGCTTGCAATGACCGACCCGGCCTTCGATGAGAGGTGACGGGTGCAACGAGAAGACGTTCCAGGACCCCGAGGACGGTGGCTGGTCGGCCAGGTCTCTGAATATGAAGAAAACAAACTTGAATGGCTACTGAACAACAGAGCCAGGTACGGAGATATCGTCAGACTCGCCCCTAACGCAGTCGTCGTTTTTGACGCCGCCGTAGCACTCGATGTCCTGCGCCAGACGAACGATGTGTTCTACCTGGATGACGGAGCACTCGGCGGCACTCGAGCCAAGGCAGCGCAGTTGGCGGGCCTGCCGGACTGGATGCGAAGACGAAGGCTCGCCACTCGCAGCACGGCGAAATTCACAACAACCACGCCGGCTGAACGCCTTGCCGAAATCATCAAAGCCGAACTCCAACACCACGAAGGACAGACGAAAGATCTTTTCGCCGCCAGTACAGAGGTGTGCGGAAATGCGATCGTTCGATACTGCATCGGCGGCACTGCCGGATCCGCGGAGATCACGGAAGTGACCAGTGCCTGCATGGCAGCGTTCCAGTCGACACTGGAGGGGCTACAAAGCCGTGCCCCACGGGTCAGGTGGCTTCCCCGACGAACAGCCAAACAAGCGGCGTCCGCCAATAAGACGCTAAACGACCTCATTGCGGATCAAGTGGCCCGCCGACGCGCAGAACCACCACGTGAGGTGCCGCGCGACCTTTTGGACCAGGTTCTCTTGTCGACGGACAATGATACTGATGCGATTGCCGCCCTGCGCCTGATCATTTTCACGGGCGTCGGTCCACCCGGAGCAGCAATGACGTGGACGCTGATGCGCCTCGCCGAAAATGCCGAGCTGGCCGAATCCATAGCTCGGGAAGCGCCGATCTTGGACCTGGCCAAGGCGGCGCGCTCCCAGAGCACACCATCCGTGATCAAGTTCTTTAAAGAAGTCCTGCGGATGCATCCGCCGCAGTGGATCCTGAGTCGGACCGTTACTCGTGCAGCAGAGGTCGGTCCGTACACTCTGCAAGCGGGGCAAGAGATCCTGATCTGTTCTTACCTCATCCACCGCGACGAGCGGTGGTGGAGCGATCCTGACGAATTCATACCTGATCGCTGGTCAACACCGAACCCACCTCCTGCCTATATTCCTTTTGGTCGAGGCCCTCGCACTTGCCCAGGGGCCACTCTTGCGGAAAATCTTCTTCTCACGGCCACATCGGTACTCGCCCAAAAATACACGGTACGCCTTTGTGCCGATGGGCCGGCTAATCCGAACTTCGGCGGGCTCCTTCTCCCTGCGGCCCGCCAAGGTGCATGGTCAAAAAAATAGTGTTCGTCCATACGGTGCACGACACCACCGCCATAATCGCGGCCGACACCATCCGAACCACCGGTGGGCTCGCGGATGGCCGGCGCCGGGGACACTCTCGAGGAGGCGCGCCACCGCCGCGCGATCGAGCGCAACTTCCGCGTGGTCGATGAGGCGGAAGCGATCGCGCGCGACAACGGTGCGACGATCGCGCAGGCCGCGCTCGCCTGGCTCCTCGGCGTCGAGGGCGTCGTCGCGCCGATCGTCGGCCCCCGCACCTTCACCCAACTCCAGGACCTGCTCGGAGCGGCGGACGTCACGCTAACGGAAGCGGAGCAGATGAGGCTGGCCGCGCACACGCCGCCGCCGGAGATGTACCCCTACCGAATGCTTTCGCAGCAGCTCGGCCTGGGGGAGCTCGCGCAACTGAACCGCAGCCGCTCTCAGCTGAAGCCCGGATGCACCCGTCCTGGGGCTGGGAAGTCGCAGAGCGAGAATGACCTTAGGCGGTGACCGACTCGGTGACCGCGGTGGGCGGGTCGCGTCCACGCGGGTGGTGTATGAGCCAGCCTCCGCGTGATCCCGGTTCGTGCTGGGGGCGTGGCTCGCCCTGTATCCGCACGGCCTCATCGTCGTCGCCGCGGTCGAGGCGGTGCAGCTCACCGATGTCCCGCGTCCCACCGCGCCCTATCGCAGATACGGACGTCGAGCTGGGTCTGGTTCGGGATCACCAGCGCCACGATCGCCGGGTCGGTCGGTGGCCTGCCCGGCCCGCGCCGCGGATAAGTCCACTTGCGGGCGATCAGGCGCTGGTGCCATCGCACCAGGGTGCCCGGCGTCACTAGCCGATGCATCCGTAGCCCCGTCGGCAGCGCCCGGGCCAACGCCGACAAGAACGCACGATCGGCCCATGAAATCCGAGGGCGCCCCAGACACCGCCCCGACGGCCCCCGGGCCGCCGGGGTGCCGTCATTTCCAGGCCCCTATCAGCGGTCACATCTCCCGACCGTTCGGCGAGGGCACGGTCTGACTTCAGGACTCACGATCGGTCCAGGCGCCAGGAGTGCTCACCCACCAGTGGCTACCAGGCACCGGGTCGACCGGCGTCGGGCGACCCGGTGGCTTCCATTAGGCCCCGTCGGGAGGTGCTCACCTCCATCATCTCGGTCAGGAGTTGAGGGCGATCCCCCGGTAGTAGTACTTAAGGATCCTGGAGTAGCTCCAGCCCGCTCCGGCCTTGTCGCGAGAGCCGTACTGCGACATCCAGTTCCCGTTGACCCAACCGCTGCACGCCGTCGTGGTGGAGCAGTACTGGGCCTGCAGGATCTTCCCGTTGCGGGTCATCCGGGTGCTCCACGTCGCGTCCACCGCGGCATTCGTCGACGCCTTCGCGGAGCCGGGCCTGTACACCTGGCTCGACGTGTTGTCGGTGACGTCGTAGCACTGGCCCGACGGCGTCTTGCTCGCCGAGTGCAACGCCCAGTACCAGCCGAAGCTCTTGACGGCCATCGCCCCGGCCCGGAGGGACTCCCTCGGCCAACTCGACACCCACTCGTTGGGCAGGACGTTCTTGACGTAGGTCTTGAACGCCACCCGGTCCACGCGCCCGAGGGACACCCGGTACACAAGGATCGTCGTGGGCAGTTTGCTGTTCGTACCGTCGGTCTTGCACCCGGTCGGCGGCGTGGAACTCAGGAACCGGTGCGAGGCGTTCTGGTTTTTCAGGCCGGAGTTCAGGTTGCCTTTGGCGCCCGGCTTGAAATCCTGGTACCTGCCGCCGTAATTGCTGTTGAAGTAGACCCGGACGGTCTTGCTGCTACGGTTCCAGACCGAGGCGGCGCTGTTCTTGACGCACTTGCCCTTACCGGCACCCGAGCCCTTGAAATCGAAACATGAGGGCTGCTTCGTGCCGTAGTCGGCCACCGAACCGGTGAAGTCCGACACCGAGCCCTTGTTGCCGCTATTGAAGTAGAGGCAGAACTCGCCGCTCTCACACCTGCCGTTGCGACTCGCCGCCGAGGCGGGCGATTCGCTGACGAGGACCGTCCCACTGATCGCCACCACGGCAGCGGCGGTCGTCGCGGCGAACCGCGAGAACAGCCGTCCAGCTCGTATCGACACTGTTGTCCTTCTCTTCTGTGGCGACGATCGCTCCGCCAAGCGTCATCGCCGGGAGGATTCTCTTGAGCGTTTTCATCGGGGTCCTCCGCCTTTCTGGCGGTGCCGGCCCGGCGCCTGGTCGGTAGGTGTGCCGGGGCCGCGCCATCGGTCAGTGATTGGCCTGGAACCAGGGCTGGGTCCAGCCGAGGTAGGGCTTGCCCCACTTGCTCTTGATGGCGGCGATGGTGGTGACGGTGAGGGTGCCCTTGCCGCCGATGTCGTTGGAGACGAACTTGCCGCCGCCGATCGAGATCATCACGTGGCCGTAGCCGCCGGAGAAGAAGGCCAGCCCGCCCGCGGGAACGTTGGTGCTGCCCGGGTGCTTGTAGCGGGACGGCACGGCGAGCCAGTGACGGTAGGCGCTGGCCGAGCCGGACGCCGAGAAGCCGTACGCCAGGCCCACCACGTGGTCGCAGCGGTTGGCGTAGTCGCTGTGGTACGTGTGCGTTATGTGCGACTTGGCCCACGCGACCGCCTGAGCGCACGTTCGCCGGTCACCCAGGCCGGCGGTCGAGCACTTCGACGTGCTGCCGGGGGCGAATTCGTGTGAGGCGTTCTGGTTTTTCAGGCCGGAGTTCAGGTTGCCTTTGGCCCCCGCCTTGAAATCCTGATACCTGCCGCCATAATTGCTGTTGAAGTAGACCCGGACGGTCTTGCTGCTACGGTTCCAGACCGAGGCGGCGCTGTTCTTGACGCACTTGCCCTTACCGGCACCCGAGCCCTTGAAATCGAAACATGAGGGCTGCTTGGTGCCGTAATCGGCCACCGAGCCAGTGAAGTCCGAGACCGAGCCCTTGTTGTTGCTGTTGAAGTAGTAGCAGAAGTCGCCGCTTTCGCACTTACCGTTGCGGCTCGCCGCCGAAGCGGGTGATGCGGTAGCGAGCACCGACCCGCCGAGCGCCACTGCGGCGGTCGCCACGGTGAGGATCTTGTTGAGGGTTCTCATACTGTTCTCCTTCTTTTTGTGGAGCCTGGGATTCGGGTGGGTCAGCGCTTGTACTCCTCCCAGGTGCGGATGGTCACCTTGGGTCCGTCGTCGGGGCCGCGGTTGGCGAGCCCGTTGCGGCCGAGGTAGTAGTCACCGATCTGGTTCTGGGCCTGGGAGGAGAGGTCGGTGTCGTTGATGGCGGTGGCGTGGATGTGCCAGGGCCAGTTGCCTTGTTTGGGGTTGCGCACCCAGGCGGCGAAGCCGACACGGCGCAGGGCGCGGGTGACCGCGATGCGGGTGGCCGAGCTCATCCCTTTGACGTTGACGTCGATGACGCCGCCGCCGTCGTGGGTGCCGGCGGAGGTGGGGTCACCGCCGGGGTTGTAGGAGCCCTGGTCCAGCACGAGTTTGCGGCCGAGCAGCCGCTGTGCCTCGTTCAGCATGCTGCGCGTGCGGGTGTTGATGACGTACTTGCCGACGTGCACGCGGGCACCCGGGGTGATGACGTGGGTGACCTTGAAGCGGCCGGCTCCGAGTTTGACGAGCGACGTTTTGCCCGGCAGGCCGCTGGCCTGGAGGCCCTTGTAGCCGAGCGACTTCTGGTATTTCGCGTAGGCGGCGATCGTTGTGGTGCCGAAGTATCCGTCCACCCACTTCTTGTCGAGCAGGTGCCGGTCGCGCAGCGCCCGCTCAACAAGAAGGACGCTGGCCTTGGCGCCCGGGGTCAGCTTGGTGTCGGACCGCCGCGGGTCGATCTGGGCCGCTTTGACGAGGGCTTCCATGTTCACGCTCGGAAGGGCCTTGCCGTCGATCGTCTGTGCCGACGCCTCGGCGGCTCCAGGCAGAGAGGCGAACAGGACGGCCGCCGCGAGGGCAGCGGCGCATGAGGACAGCTTCATCGTTCTCCTGGTTGCAGGCGGGGGCGACGCCCAAGGCGAAGATCACTGGGCGTTCCATTCGGAAATTGCAGGTCAGGCCACTTGTATGGAGCTGGAACGCTCTATCGTCTATGGCGGATGGAGCCATTAATCTCGGGCGAGCCCGACGCCTTCTACCTTGCCGAGGGATTGCCTTTATGTCCTTGGCGGTGCGTCCACTCTTCTTGGCAATACGTCCACTTGTCGGCTCAGCGCCTGAAGCCGATAGTCCCTGGGCGGGGCGCCGTAGGCGGTACGGAAGGCGCGGGTGAAGTCGGCGGCGCGAGGGAAGCCCCAGCCGGCGGCGATGGCGTGGATCGAAACGGTTCGCCCTGTCCTGTCATGGACCTTCTTCATCGCGCCGACCCTCAGGAACAGGGCGGCGAGCACGGCTTGCGTGTTCCGCAAAGACGTTCATGCGTGCGAAGGGCCGGAAGAGCATGAAGGTCATGGCCACCGGACGGTGACCGACGGCGCGGAACTCACCCGCGACCAGCTGATCGCGTACGCGCCTCCGGCCCGCGAGAACGTCACCGCCGGCGAGATGCGGATCGACGATCTCCTCGTCGACGGCCACCGGTTCGCCGCGTCCAGCCGGCATCCGCCGCGCCGCAGGCTGATTGCTCATCCCCGTGACCGTCGAGGTGCTCTCCGTGTACGCAGAGATCGTCGAGGAACGGCGGTGAGCCGGTAGAGGGCGTACAGCCGATGTCGGGTGGCGCGTTCGAGGAACCATACGGTCCGGTACGGAGTCCGAACATTCATGATCGAAACGGCCTTCCACAGCGACGACCTTCCGCCGCAGGACCGCTTTGCCGCCTTCGATGAGCTGCAGCTCAACAGCGCACACCCGATGCAGTTTCGCCATTCGGAATCGGAGAACTTCCACGCCGTCGCGCGGACGCTGGACCTGGCAGACATCAACGTGGTGGAGCTGACCTGCTCGCCATCTGAAGTGCGGCAGACACCTCGGCTGATGCGCGAGTGCGACCCAGATCTGTACTGTGTGCTGTTCCCAATGCATGGACGGCTCATGATGAGCCAGCTCGGCCGTGAAGCCGTGCTGGGCACGCAGGATTTCGCGCTGTACGACAGCCGGCACCCTTTTCAGGCACGAATCGTCGGCGACGGCGGGATGGCGTCGCTAGTGCGAGTGCAAGTGCCCCGGGCGCTCCTGCCACTGCCAAGTCGTCAACTCGACAACATTCTTGCGGTGTCCCTCTCCGGACAGGACGGTGTCGGCGCACTGCTCACGCAGTTCCTCACCCGCCTGATCGCGGACTCCGCTTCCTACCGGGCGATAGACGTTCCCCGGCTGGGCGGTATTGCCGTCGACCTGATGACCGCGTCGCTTGCCCACTATCTCGACGACGGCGCCGCGACCCCGGACGACTCCGGCCAGCACGGCCTCTTGCTGCGCATCGAAGCGTTCGTCCAGCGGCACCTGCGTGATCCGGAGTTGACGCCGCGGTCCATCGCCTCCGCCCATCACATCTCGGTCTCTTACCTGCACCGGCTGTTCGAGCAGCGCAGCACCACTGTCTCGGCTTGGATCCGCCGACAGCGCCTCGAACGAGCCCGCCGCGACCTCGCCGATCCCGCGCTGCGGTTCACTCCCGTCCATCAGATCGCGGCTCGCTGGGGATTCAACGATCACAGCACCTTTACCCGGGCCTTCCGCGCCGTCTACGACCTCTCGCCCAGGGACTACCGCGGCCACATGCTCGCGCCGTCCGGCGTGGCGCCACGCCGGAAGGTCGCGCGGTAGTCCCTTGGGCCTCGTCCGGTGTGCTTTGCGAAGAGAGCAGCGAAGGTTCCGGAGTCCTTGTACCCGACCGCGGTGCGGATGCCGGCGACGGTTCGGTCCGTGGTCTCAAGGAGGTGGCGGGCGCGACGGACCCGCGACGACTGCAGGTACTCCAGCGGGGTCTGGCCGGTCTCATCCGCGAAGCGCCGCAGCAGTGTCCGGGTGCTGACATTGAACGTGTCCGACAACGCGGCGAGGTCGTATCGGGCGGCGAGGTTCTGGTCGAGCCGGCGCATGACCCTGGTGGTGGTGCGGGAATTGCCTGGACAGCAGACCGCGCAGACACCGGCCGAACATGGGCCGTGCCGTGTCCGATGGCGCTGCGTCAGCAGTTGAGGGAAGGGCTTTCCACGTCCCAGACGACGGTCGTGCCGCCGTCGGTGGCCCATACCCTGGCCCAGTAGCAGACCGAGGAGGGGACGAAGAAGAATCCGTTCGGTGGCGCGATGTACTGCCAGTTGGGAGAGGGTCCGACCACCTGGCTGTTGGTCGATCCGTCCCAGGTGATCGGCGAGGTCCGTGTCTGCGAAGTCCCCACCTGCACGTAGAACCTAATGTCGGTCTGCGGCGACAGCACCCAGGCCTCGGCCCGCCAGGCGTCGTCGTGCGAGCCGTCGACGTTCACGGCGTAGTTGATGCACGGCCGGACGGCGATGCCCTTGTAGCTGGAGTAGTACGGGTAGTCCCGGCAGGCCGTGGGGGCGGCCTGAGCGAAGGGGGCGGTGACCGCGGTCGCGCCGAGGACTCCCCCGGCCGCCGCAAACACGCCGACGAGACGGGTGAGGGTGCGGCTGCTCGGTTTCACGTGCGCATTCCTTCTGATAGATGAGGAAGATGACGGTTTGACGCCGGCGCAAGCGGCCGGGCGTCAGCAGTAGGTCTTGCTGTAAGGCGGGCATCGGGGTACATCCCCCGAACTCCGTCCCCGTCAGGGCTGTCCTTTCGTTGCGCGGGAACGGGCTGCATACCCCACGGGACGCTACGGACACGGGTCCGTCGGCCGTCCTAGATCCGTCCTAGTGCGAGGTCGGCCGGGGGATGACCGGCGCTGATCGTGAAGTGCCGGGCGCGACAGGGCACAGGATCAGACGAAAGCCCCCCACCTCCGCTGAACTGCGAAAAGCACGACCACGTTCGCGTCGCATTCGACGCTGGACCTTGGACGACAGGCTCAGCCGGCGCGGAGCACGCGAAAGCGCTGGGGGTCCGCCGGATCCCGGTCGACGACCCGGACCGGCGGCCAGGCCCAAGGCGTCATGACGGGACATAGGGCGATGGTCGTCAAAGGAGGATCGTCGCGGGTCACCTGACCCGCGGGCGGGTCGGGGGTGGCGAGCACCGGCGGCCCGCGACCGGGCGTCGTCGCTGCGGTCGAACAGGACCTGACCGAGATCCAGGAGCTCGACCTGGTGAAAGTCGTAGAACAGAAAGCGCAGAGCGCCTGCTCCACGCTGTGAGCCCCGGTGCTGGTGGACGACACCGGCCTAACGTGCGACGCATAATCATCCAGGCTCAACGGCCGGTCTGGGTGCTCCGTGGGTGCCCGTATGTCGCGGTACCACCCGACAGCACCCGGTACGCCGTCAGGGCCGCGACGCGCCGTAGGCAGGACACCTGGCCGGCTGGCCCGTCACGGGCGTAAGCGGACCGTACGGGCCGAGTGCACCAACCGGATGCTGATCTACAACGAACGGCATGCCCTCACCGTGCTGACCGAGTACGCCCGGCACTACAACGCTTACCGTCCGCACCAGTCGCGTGACGATCTCAGGTGTCGTGCTGGAGTTCTTGTAGATCGGCCAGCTTTAGGGCGGGGCCGCCGAGGGGTGGCGCGGTCCGGTCGGCGCGTAGGCCCGCGAGGAAGAGGTCGGCGTGCCGGTGGGCGAGGGCGCTTTGGATCTCGTCGGGGATCGGCCCGGGCAGTGGCCGTGACAACCGGGTGAGCACCAGACCGATGTCGCCGAACACCACGTCCTCGCGGAGCCGGCCCGTTTTGTGGGCATCCTCCAGCAGTTCATCGACGAGCCGCGCCGAGGTGGTGCGGGCGACCTGCAGCTCCGGTTCGTCCAGATCGAGCGTGACCAGGAGCGTCGGGATCACCGCAGAAGTCCGCAGGTCCAAGACGGCGTGGACGTAGGCGGCCAGCGCGTCGAGCGGATCTGGATGGTCCCGCCGAGCCTGCCGTACGGCCTCGATCGTGCCGGTCAACGCGTGGAGGACGACGGCGTGCATGAGCGTGCCGCGATCGGTGAAGCGCCGGTACAGCGTGGCGATCCCCACCTCCGCGCGCCGGGCTATCTCCTCCAGCGACGCGCCCGGGCCCTGCTCGACGAACACGTCCCGCGCCGCCTCCAGCAGCCGCTCGTGGTTGCGCTGCGCGTCGGCTCGCATCCTCCCCCTCCCTGACTCGGCCACCCTACCACTAGACGGAGGGGACCCCTTCGCTTATCTTAGCGGAGGACAACCCTTCGCTTATGAGCGGACGAATGCCGATGACCGACGTACAGGCGACAGGCGAAACCCGGCCGCGAGGGCCAGGCAGGCCGGACCGCCGCTGGTTCGCGCTCGGCGTGATCGCGACCGCCCAGCTCATGACTGCGCTGGACGCCACGATCGTGAACATCGCGCTGCCCTCAGCCCAGCGGGCGCTGGGATTCAGCGACGCCCAGCGACAGTGGGTGGTGACCGCCTACACCGTGTGCTTCGCCGGCCTGCTGCTGTTCGGGGGGCGGGTAGCGGACGCGGTTGGCCGGCGCCGAGCCTTCCAGATCGGGCTCGCCGGGTTCGGGCTCGCCTCGCTGCTGGCCGGACTGGCGCCGACACTGCCGGTCCTGGCCGCCGGACGCGCCCTGCAAGGGGCATTCGCCGCACTGATCGCGCCGACCGTCCTGTCGTTGCTCGCGGTCACGTTCACCCAGCAGCGCGAGCGGACCCGGGCCTTCGCCATCTACGGGGCGGTGGCCAGCAGCGGTGCCGCTGCCGGGCTGCTACTCGGCGGCATCATCACCGACTACCTCGACTGGCGCTGGTGCCTGTTCGTCAACGTGGCCATCACCGGCGCGGTGCTGACCGGCGGCCGCTTCGTACTGCCCGATCCACCCCGATTCGGCTCCGCCGGCCTCGACGCCACCTCGGCCGTACTGGCCACCGGCGGGCTGGCGGCCCTGGTGTTCGGATGCACCCAGGCCGCCATGCACGGCTGGGCGCAGCCGCTCGTCCTCGGCGCGCTGCTGGGCGGGGCGGTCATGGTGGCCGCGTTCGCCCTGCGGCAGGCGCGGATTCCGGGCCCCCTGCTCCCGCTGCGCATCCTCGCCGACCGCAACCGCGCCGGCGCCTACCTCGCCGCCGGCACCGCCGTCGTCGGCGCGTTCGGCATGTTCCTCATGCTGACCTACCACTTGCAGGTGGTGCTGCACTACTCGCCCGTCCGCACCGGGCTGGCCGTGCTGCCGATGACGCTGGCGAACGCGCTCAGCGGCTACCAGCTGGGCAACCGGCTGATGCCGCGCCTCCCGGCGCGGGCCCTGATCGCCGGCGGGCTGCTGATCGCCGCCACCGGGCTGGCCCTCATGACCCAACTGACCCCGCACAGCGGGTATCTCACGACCATCCTGCCCGCCCAGGTACTGATCGGGACCGGCATGGGCGCGCTGTTCCCGCCGGCGTTCCAACTCGCCATCAACGGCGTCACCCAACAAGACGCGGGCGTGGCATCCGCCGTGATCAACGCCGCCACCCAGGTCGGCAGCTCCATCGGCACCGCCATCCTGAACACCCTCGCGGTCACCGCCACCGCCACCTACCTCACCACCCACACCCCGAGCCTGCGTCAAGCGGCCCTCGTCCGCGGCTACGCGACCGCGACCGCCTGGGCCACCGGCCTACTCGCCGCCATGGCCGTGCTGGTGTACCTCCTCATCCCCGCACCACGGCCACAACCCACCCAGCACGAACAACCGACCCACACCCGGCCGGCCAAGGAGGGAACCTAATGTCCATCCAGCTCAACCACACCATCGTCCCCGCGCACGACCCGGAAGCCTCGGCGCGGTTCCTGGCCGGCATCCTCGGACTCCAGGTCGGCCCGCGGGTGGCGCACTTCACGCCCGTCACGCTGGCCAACAGCGTCACACTCGACTTCGACGCTTATGACAAGGTCGATGAGCACCACTACGCGTTCCTGGTCAGCGAAGAAGAATTCGAGACCGCGTTCGCCCGCATCCAGGACGCGGGCATCACTTACTACGCCGACCCGGCCTGCAAGCAAGCAGGGCAGACATACGCCAGTAAGAACGGCAACCGAGGCACGTACTTCCGCGACCCGAACGGCCACCTCATGGAGATCCTCACCCCCACCCCGGGACAGCCTGCATGAACGGCCCGGTCGCCCACCTCAGCTCGTCGTTCTGTCCATCTTCAAACCGTGGGGCAAGACCATCTTCGACAGGCACTCTCGGCTGACCGACCGCTGATCAGGCGCGCGACGTGGTGAGCTCGGCCGGCACACGCGCCGCAGGGACGACGCGCCCTCGGCGGGACGCACATCACCGTCCGCCTGCCGGACAACAACAAAAGGAAGCACCGACGATGACCACCACAGCCCACCCCAAGAGGGGCCGGGGAGCCCAGCACCCCGGGCCACCGCTGGGCGCCCCGGCTACTCTGTCCGTGGCGCTGTTCGTCGCGAGCCTGGTCACCGGACCGCTCCTGGGATCAGGAAGCCCGCCATCGCCGTTCTCGAGCCCGGCCGTCATCCAGCATCACTTCTCAACGAGCGCGACGGCCTCACAGGTCGGCGGATTCCTGCTGTTGATCTCCGCCATCGCTCTGGCGATCTTCACGGCCATCACATGGTCGAGGCTGGATTATCTGGCGCCGAACGCACCCGGGCCCGCGATCTGCGGGATCGGCGGCGTCCTGGCATCGCTCTTCCTGTCGATCAGCGCGCTGATCCAGTGGTCGCTCTCCCGGCCGAGCGTCATCGACCAGCCGACGCTGGTACGTGCGCTGCAATACCTGATGTTCTTGTTCGGAGGCCCAGCACACACCATCGCGCTCGGCGTTCTCGTCTTCGGGATCGCCATCACGACGAGGTACCTCCACCGAGTGCCCAGATGGCTGCCGGTCGCCGGCATGGTGATCGCGGTCATCTCGATCTTGTCGACCGTCCCCCTCCTCGTACCGGCGTCGGCACCGCTGATCCCGCTTGGCCGGTTCACCGCCTTGGCCTGGATCATCGCGATGGCCGCCCTGATACCGAGGAACAGGACCGGCCGGGGGGCGACGACCGGCCGAGCGAGCCGTACCCCCGATCAGGTCCGTAGCCCTTCCTGAAACAAGGGTCCATGCCCGTCTCCCGCCCCCTGTTCAGGCCGCTTCCTGAGATTTATGACCTTGCGCCGGACGGCCCGGCCCCGTCCAGGCCACTGATCGACGCCGATGCTCGACCTTCGCAGCGGCTCGTCGGCGCGGGTGCTCCGTGGGTGCTCGTATGTCGCGGTACCGCCCGGCAGCATCCGGTACGCCGTCGGCTGATACGCCGCGAGAGAAATGGCGAACGCGGACCAAACGGCACGTAGTGGTACTGGGGAATAGGATGCGGTAGCGCGCCAAGCAGGGAATCCTCGAAGGGCTGTGGACTTTTAATCCATAGGTTCTGGGTTCGAGTCCGAGGCGCCCTACCACTCATCTGGCCTGTGACCTGCGATTCCTTGGTCGTAGCGGATCTTACGGTGATCGTTTAGGGGGTGTGGGTGCTCCCTGGGTGCTCTTTGGTCGTGATCTTGTCCGGCGTGGCCATTGTCGAGAGACATCGTGCTATCAGGTAGCCGTGGTCGAGAGCGGCCTTGACGCCACCGGTGATCGCGCCTTGCAGCCCGGCCGCGGCCAGCACCTCGACCCAGCTTCGTTCCAGGTTCCCGGCATCCGGGGCATCGTCTTGACCGGAGACCAGATTCCAGGTCTGCTTGAACAATGCCCCGGCGATCAGGCCCCCGGCCATGCCCAGGACCGCCGAGACCGGCCGGGAAACCGCATCGGATCGGCTCATTAGCTGCTCCCGCGCCGCCACAGCCACAGTCCGGCCGCCGTGCACGCTCCGGTTGCGGCGTACAGCACGCCGGGACGTTCCCGCGCGGCCTGGGCGGTCTGGCCGGTGGCGCGCACGGCCGTGCGGCGGGCGGGTTCGGGAATCACCTGGCCGGCCTTGGCGGCCGTTCCGGTGACCTGCTCGCGGATCTGCGGCGCCTTATCCCGCGCCGTGCGGGTCAGCGTGGCGGGCGCACCGGTGGCCTGCTCGCGCAGCTGGGCGGCCTTGTCTTTGACGCGGGAGGGCACGTCGGCCTTGGCGGCCAGTTCCTCGACGGTCTCCCCCAGCTCCTGGCGGGTCGCGGCGATCTGGTCCTCCAGCGCCTGCCACTCCGTGCCCTGGCCCTTGCCCTGGCCTTGGGCCGGGGTGGTGCCGCTGGAGGCAGCCGTGGGGGTGTTCTTGGCCGTGTTCGTTTTCCCTGGCACTGTTGCTGGTTGGGTCCGAGAGCCCTGCGGGCGGGGGGTGTTCTGGCTCATCGGGGGTGCCTTCCGTGAAGGTGGTCGTTGATCTCCTGAACGTCGGCGCGGACCGAGGCGGCGGTCTGAGCCGGTGCCGGTGGCGTCGCCCGGCCCAGCTTCTTACGGCCGGACAGGGTCAGCACTGCGCCAGCGGCCAGCAGCACCATGCCGACGACCAGCGCGGCCGCCCACACCGGCCACACCAGCGCCAACGCCGCGGTGGCGGCGGCGACCAGCGCTCCGCCGCCGTAAAAGGCGATGACGCCAGCGCCGCCGAACAGCCCGCGCCCTGGTCGGCGTTCTTGCCCTTTTGCGCCAGCTCTGTCTTGGCCAGCGCCAGTTCCTGACGCGCACCAGCTCGCTGATCTGCCGGCTGGCCTGAGCGATCAGGTCCGCCGTCGAGGCATCAGCCGATGATGCGCCGGGCTGCGTCGAGTCGGCTGATCGGGTGCCGGAACGGTGATCGTCCCTAACGCTCACCATGCCTGCATCCTTTTCTTCCGCTTGCGGGGGTTGGTGTTGTTCGGTTGATGGGACGGGTAGCCGGCGATCAGCCGCCCTACACGATCTGTCACGAAGGCGCATCTGGGCAGGGCCTGGGCGTGGGGGCTGATGCCTCCAGCCTGGGCTTCGGTATGGCCCGGGGCGCGGTCGTATCGCTGCTGTGGCGGCCGGCGCGCGCCGGATGGGTCAACTGCCTCTGCTGCGCCGCGCTGGCGCGGATGGCTCCGACCACTTCAGCCCGGCCACACGACGCCTTGAATGATGACTGCGTGTATGGCTCCGAATGTCGAATGAATGACAACTCCCCGTCAACCAGTTGATCACATAACGTCACGATGGACAATCCGCGACAATTATGAAACGCGCGCCAGCTCTTGCCGATATCACAGCCCGGCCGTAAGATGATCTTGAAGAATCGACAATGTGCGGAAGGGACTTCCATGCGCATACGCACTATCCTTGCGAGTACAGGAATCGCCTCGATGGCACTCACCGGGATGACCACTCAAGCCGCCCATGCGGCGGCGTGGCACTTCACCGGAAGTATTTACCTGCACAAGTCTGAGTGCGTGGATGACGGTCAGACGTATGAGCGTGAAGGCTTCCCGTATAAGTGCATATACGGCAAGTTCCCGCCAACCGGTCAAAACATGTACTGGCTTTACATCTACAACTAACGCTTATTCGATCCGACAAATACAGGGCGTGGCCGTGTGGATCGGCACCGCGGACGTCTGACCGTCCTCCAGTTCAGACGGAGGACCGAGCTGCGGCCACGGTGTTGGAGAGCCACGCCGGCCGAGAGGCGCACCGGCCGCCCCGACACGTCCCTGGACACGTGCTGGCGGACATCTGTGAGCGTCGGTGGGCGGTCCTGAAAGTGCTGGCTGGTGACCAGGGTTTGTGCTGGTAGGCGGTCAGTGGAGTGCCGTGTGGTGGACAGGTCGAGTGCCGGTCTGGCGGACAGTGAGTGTGCTGTCCCGATAGCTCGTCCGGCCAGGTCTGGAGTGCGGCCGTGACGGGATGAGCTCTCTGCGATCGTCGGGCGGGCGGGCTGGCGCTTTCACCGCGAGCGCTGGCGCCTTGGTCGAGCGGTTACTTCTGAAGATCGTGAGCAGTGTGAAGATCGGGGCGCTCAGCCAGCAGGGTCGCGTTGTCGTGGGGGCTGATCACGACGATGCCGTCGGTAACGGCGCCGAGGAAACTTGCGCCTCTTTCGGCGGAAGGCAGTGGCATCTTGCCAAGTACCGCACCGGTGCGCAGGTCGAGCACGGTCAGTTGCGTGGTGTCGTCGGTGACCACGTCTAGCGCGTATACACGGCTACGTGTGGCCGCGATGCCTCTTGGGCCTTGGGGGACGAGCATGCGCTTGCGCCACAAAGGCTTGCCGGTCTTCGGGTCATCGGCGCACACGTTCCCCAGGGTATCGGGGCCGCAGCTGCTGATCTGGATCCCGCCGCTGAACGCCGCTGGATCCCGATCCCAGTGACGTCGGTTAGTCACCTGGCCTGTCTTCGGGTCGAGGGAGGCGGTCACTTGCACATCGGTTCCGACGACCAGCGTCCCATCGACGGCCCAGACGCCGGTGAACGGGTCCTGAGAATCGCCGTTGCCGTTGACCCGGGTTCCGGGAAACAGGTCCGTGAAAGCGCGGGTCCATCGTCTGGCGCCGGTCACCGAGTCGAACCCGAGCACCGGAGCGGGAAGAGACCCTGCATCGTCGCAGATGACGGCAATGATCCCCGAGGTGGCGGCGAGCGGATAACCCCAGCGGCCGCAGTTCGCCGGCCAGCGTTGCATCCAGCGCACCTTTCCGCTCGTGCGGTCGAGCACGGCCATCCCGGTCTCCCCGACGATCGCCCTTGCTCCCGCACCGGCGTCGGGAGTGAGGGATGCGGTGGGGAATTTGGTTACGTCGCCGATGGCGCTGGGAATCTCCCGGGACCATCCGATCCGGCCTGAGCGCACATTGATCATCGTTAGGCGTCGGTTCTTGCGGACGAACACGTCACCGGTCGCAGGATCGGCTGCCAAGGGGTCCCCACCTGGCGCATACCGCCAGTAGACCTTGCCCGTAACGATGTTCACGGCGCGCACACCATCGCGGGCGGCCACCACCGCGATCCCGCGGTAAATCACCGGATCCTGTGCCCTGGCAACCGGCTGTGCCGAGTGCAGTGGTGGCTCCACCGCGACCGGCGGAGGGAAGGCCCCGTAAGGACCCCGCACCGCCGGGTCGCCGGGCAGCAGGAAGATCGCGCCGACCGGGACCATGCGGCATCACATTCCTCCGGTCAGTGACGTGGTACGTCGAAGGGGGTCTGGATCACCAGGATTCCGCGGGCGTCGTCTCTGATCGCCTCGTAGATGTGGGGGACGTCGGCGCGGTAGCGGACGAAGTCACCGGCACCCAGTTCGATCGGCTCGTCCTCGGGTCCGATGCGGACGGCGCCGTCATGGACGAGGAAACACTCGATCACACCGGCCTGGTGCGCGGCCGAGTGCTGGGGGGTTCCCGAGCGGATGACCAGGTCGTACAGGTCGGTGCGCAGGCGGTTGTCGAGGTGGCCGACCAGGCGGGCGTCGACCGCGGTGCCGCTCGCCCGGGGACCCTCATCGGCTCGCAGCACCGTGGCGGCGTACGGACCGGCGTCGGCGATCAGGTCGGCCAACGATGCGTCCAGGACCTTGGCCAGCGCGTACAGGGTGTCGAGCGTGGGATTTCCCTTCCCGGCCTCGATGGCGGTGAGGGTGGCGCGCGCCACACCCGACCGGCGGGACAGCTCCACGGTCGACAGATGCCGCGCGGCGCGCAGACGGCGCAGGTTCTCGGCGACGACGTTGACGGGATCACTCATATTGCCTACTTTAACGGACATTGATGACTGTTGCATTGAACGTTGGGAGGCGGCAGGGTGGTGACGGCGACGACCAGGTGGCGACCGCCTGGCGGATGGATCGCGTCCGGCCGATGGCGGGACGACGGGAATCCGCTGGCAGTATCCGACCAGCAGAACGGCGCACGCGTCGACACGGTCGTGGACGTCGCGCCGGAGGCGGTCGACCAGGTAGTGGCGGCGGCGTCGGCCTCCGTCCCCGCAGCCGCAGAGGTCCCCGCCCACGAACGGCGCCGGGTCCTCGCCGAAGCGGCAGGACGCGTGGAGCGCGATGCCGAGTCGTTCGCCCGGACGCTGGCCGCCGAGGGAAGCAAGACGGTCCGCGAGGCCCGCCGAGAGGTGGCGCGCTGCGTGACCACGCTCCGCCTGGCGGCCGAGGAGGCAGGACGCCTCACGGGGGAGACCATCGCCTTCGACAGCGTCGAGACGGGCGTGGGCCGGATCGGTTGGTGGATGCGAGAGCCCGTCGGGGTGGTCGCGGCGATCACTCCGTTCAACGACGCGCTCAATCTGGTCGCGCACAAGATCGGACCGGCGATCGCAGCCGGGAACGTCACGGTCCTCAAACCGTCCGAACACACGCCCTTGAGCGCGCTGCGCCTGGCCGAAGCACTGCTGGACGCGGGCCTTCCGGGAGACATGCTCTCGGTCGTCCCCGGAGGCGCTCCCACCGCCCGGGCGCTGGTCGCCCATCCGGCGGTCGACGCGGTGTCCTTCACCGGCGGCTACCGTACGGGCGCGGAGATCGCGCGATCGGCCGGGCCGAAACGCATGGTGATGGAACTGGGCGGCAACTGCCCGGTGATCGTATTGTCCGACGCCGATCTGGAGTCCGCCGCGGCGGCCACCGCGGCCGGAGCGTTCTCGGCGGCCGGTCAGAACTGCCTGTCGGTCCAGCGCGTCTACGTCGAGCAGAGTGTCGCGCCCGAGTTCACCGAACGGCTGGTCGTACGGACCGAAGCGCTGCGCTGCGGCGACAAGTACGACGAGCTCACCGACGTGGGACCGCTCATCGACGCGCGCGCGGCACGCCGGGTACGGGCGTGGATCGACGAAGCTGTGCAAGCCGGAGCGCGCCTGCGAGCCGGCGGAGACCTCGACGGCGCCTTCATCCGGCCGGCGGTCCTCGACCTGGTCCCCCCGGACGCGCGACTCCTGCGCGAGGAGGTCTTCGGGCCGGTGGTGTCGGTGGTCCCCGTAGCCGGGCCGGCCGAGGCGGTCGCGATGGCCAACGACTCGCTCTATGGCCTGCACGCCGGCTTGTTCACCCAGGACGTCGGGCTCGCGTTGGCCCTGGCCTCCCGGCTCCGGGTCGGAGGCGTGATGATCAACGACAGCAGCGACTTCCGGATCGACTCGATGCCGTTCGGCGGCCGCGGGCATTCCGGCGTCGGGCGGGAAGGCGTCCGATACGCCATCGAAGCGCTCACCGAACCGAAGGTCGTCGCGGTGCGCGTCCCGTCCTCCGCGCCATCCGCCTGACACGCCGTAGGAGAACAACGTGTCCGACAGCTTCGTCGATGTGGGCAACATCGAGAAGGCCGCCGCCTGCATCAATCCCCTCTTCCGCGACACCCCGCAGTTCCTGGCCGAACGCCTGAGCGGCACGCTGGGCGCGCAAGCCCTGGTGAAGGTCGAGACGGTCAATCCGATCCGCTGCTTCAAAGGACGCGGCACCGATTTCCTGGCCCGCACTCGCCCCCGCGGCGACGTCCTGGCGTGCGCCTCGGCCGGCAACCTGGGACAGGGACTGGCCTTCGCGGGCCGCGAACACGGCCTGGCGACCAAGATCTTCGCTGCTTCCACCATCAATCCGCACAAACTCGCGGCGATGCGCGCCCTCGGCGCCGACGTCCACCTCATCGACGGCGATTTCGACGCCGCCCGGCAGCAGGCCGCCCGCGCCTGCGAACGCCACGGCTGGACACTGGTCGAGGACGGCACCGATCCGCCGCTCGCCGAAGGCGCCGGCACCATCGCCGTCGAACTGACGGCCGGCCACCGACCAATCGACTGCGTCCTGGTACCGGTGGGCAACGGTTCCCTGGCCTGCGGCGTGGCCGCCTGGTTCAAGGCCGTCGCTCCCGCGACCCGGATCATCGCCGTCGGCGCCGGCGGAGCGCCCGTGATGGAACACGCCTGGCGCACAGGCGACACCACTCCCAGCGTCGCACCCACGACCACCATCGCCGAAGGCCTGGCCACACGCGTACCCGCCCCCCGCGCCGTGGAGGGCATGCGCGCGACGGTCGACGACTTCATCCTCGTCGACGACCGGCAACTGCTCGAAGCCATGCGTCTGCTCATCGACACCACCGGCCTGATCGCCGAGCCGTCCGGCGCCGCGGCCCTCGCCGGCGCCCTCGCCGTGCGAGACGAACTCGCGGGCGGCACGGCCGCCCTGGTCATCACCGGTGCCAATATCGACCACCGGCTCCTGCCCCAAGTGATCCGCTAACCGGCTGAGACGTGCGACTAAGCGATCATCGACCGCTGAAAGGGCTCGGAATGACTCCGACCATCGACAAGATCGCCTTGATCGTTCTGCGGGGCCGCAAGATCCTCGCCACCCGCTCGCGCGGGAAGGATATCTACTACCTGCCGGGCGGCAAACGCGAGCCCGGTGAGAGCGACCTCGACACACTGACGAGAGAGATTGCCGAGGAGCTGACCGTGGCCGTCGTCCCGGCCACCGCCGTACGCTTCGGCACCTACGAGGCGCCGGCGGACGGCCGGTCCGACGGCACCCGGGTACGCGCTACCTACTACACCGCCGACTACCTCGGAACCCCGACGGCCGCAGGCGAGATCGAGAAGATCGCCTGGCTGACATACGCCGACCGCGACCGTCTGGGCTCCGCCGCCCAGCTCCTCTTCGAGGACCTGAACCGAACCGGTCTCCTCACCTGACGCGCCCACGATCGCGGTTGTGTTCAGACCGACCCAGAGCGCCAGCGGGCGCTCGTCGCGCGCCGGGGCCAAGCCCCGGGTTCGCCCTCACGAGCACGCAACGAGCAAGCACGGCCTCAGGTGATCACTGACCATTGCTCGAGGCACCGTCCGGCTGCGCCCTCACTGTCGCGGCCACCGGCTCGCGGCTGACGCGCGTAGGGAGCGGGAACTCTGACGTTGCCTCTCCCTACGGCTCCGTGTGCGCGAACCCGGGAGGCCGGCAAAGCATCTTGCAGGGAAAACCGCCCCGGCTCGCATAAATCACGCACTGCGAGCGCGTCGTGGGCTGGTTGAGTCGGCCGGAGGGGACGGACCGAGAGCAATCCCGGCACCGCGCCTCAGGCCGACTCAACCACCGAACGGGAGTGCACCGAGAGCCCTGTACAGGCTGTCGCCCCGCGCCCACGGGGATGGTTCCGCCTTCCACTCCTGCTCCGCGCGCTGGCGAGCGTCGGCCCTGCGCCTGCGGGGATGGTTCGGCGCGGCGGCCGAATCGTCGATGGACAGCTGTCGGCCGCTCTCCGCAGCCTTCGTCACGCCCACCGCGGAGAAGCGATCCCGACAAGATCGCGACAAACTCGAACCCAGAACCTATGGATTAAAAGTCAACAGTTCTGCAGCAATTCCCTAATCGATGCGCTACTACGTCCTGTTTCACAGTACCACTACGTGCCATTTGGTCCGCAGTCGCCATTCGCTTCACGATACATTGGCTCGGCGGCGTACCGGGTACTGCCGGGCGGTACCGCGAGATATGAGCACCCGCCGAGCACCCAACCCCACCCGGGCGGATGACTATATATGCAAGAGCAGGCCTCCGAGAACGCTCGCCGTCAGTAGCGCCGGGTCAGACCGTAACCAATTAATGACGTCGTGAGGCCATCCCCGTGCGCGGGAACAGTACTGCTCGGCAGACGTTTTGCGGCACGGGCGGGGACCACTCCCACGTGGGTAGGGAACTCATGTTCCGCCGAAGCCGACGTAGACACCGCCGACGTAGACACCGCCGACGTCCGATCGTGCCGGTTCGGGCCATCGCACCGGCACGGTCGGGCGTTCCTCCGAGGGGCATGACCCGCGAGCTCGAGGACGTCGTAGATGCTCACGTCGGCGCCGAGCAGCGGGCATGCAGTGTCGAGAGACAGAGCCGATCGCTCTGGACGGCCCCCGCAGTGAGCCGCTGACAGTGGCTGATGACTGGTGCGGCGGCTGTTGGCGGCTGTTAGTGGGATGTCGGTGGGTTGTTGGCGGGGGGCGGCAGTCTCTGGGTGTCGGAAAGAACGGCGGAAGGAGAACTGAGATGGCACTCGCGATCGAGGCCCGCGGACTGGTCAAGAAATACGGCGACATGGTCGCGTTGGACGGCGTCGACCTAGCGGTCCCGGCCGGGAAGGTGGTCGGCGTGCTCGGGCCGAACGGGGCCGGCAAGACGACGACCGTGCGGATCCTGGCGACGCTGCTGCGGCCGGACGGTGGCCGGGCGTTCGTCGGCGGGCACGACGTGATCGCCGACCCCGTCCGGGCACGGAGCTTGATCGGGCTGACCGGACAGTACGCCTCGGTCGACGAGGGGCTGACCGGCCGGGAGAACCTGGTCTTGCTGGGACGGCTGCTGGACGCGTCCAGGCGCGACGCCAGGAAGCGGGCCGCGGAGCTGCTGGAGCGGTTCGAGCTGACCGACGCGGCCGACCGTCCCATCGCGACGTTCTCCGGCGGCATGCGCCGCCGCCTCGACCTGGCCGCAAGCCTGGTCGGGCACCCCAAGGTCCTCTTCCTGGACGAGCCGACCACCGGCCTCGACCCCCACGCCCGCAACGAGGTCTGGGACGTCGTCCGCGGCTTGGTCGCCGACGGCTCGACCGTCCTGCTGACCACCCAATACCTGGAGGAAGCCGACCAGCTGGCCGATCGCATCACCGTGTTCGACCACGGCAGGGTCGTCGCCGAGGACCGTCCGGACGAGCTCAAGCGCCGCATCGGCGGCCAGATCCTCCAGGTCAAGCCCACTGTCGCCGCTGACTACGAGCAGGTCGTCCAGATCCTGGTCGAGCTCACCGGCCAGACTCCGGCCAGGGACGCGGGCACCGGCCTGCTGACCGTCCCGGCGCCCGACCAGCTGCTGGTCTGCGCGCTGGCCAGGCGGCTGGATGGCGCCGGGATCGCCGCGGACGAGCTGGGGCTGCGCCTGCCCAGCCTGGACGAGGTCTTCCTCGCCCTGACCGGACACGCCCCCGCCCCCGTCGCCGTCTGACCGCCCGAACCACCTGAACCGCCGGAAAGGAACCTGACATGAGCGCCCCGACCATCGCTCAGCCCGCTCCCTCGCTGCCCCCGCTCCGCATCGGCCCAGCCAAGGCCGTCCGGCACGGCATCACGCTCGCCGGACGCGGCATCGCCAAGTTCGCCAAGTCCCCGCTCCAGCTCACCGACGTGATCCTCACGCCGATCCTCATGCTGGTGATGTTCGTCTACCTGTTCGGCGGGGCGATCGGCGGTGGCCACACCCACGCCTACATAGAGACGCTGGTCCCCGGGATCATGGTGATCACCGTCCTGCAGGCCAGCATGGGCATCGGCGTCGCGCTCACCACCGACGCGAGCACCGGCGTCTTCGACCGGTTCAGAGCGATGCCGATCGCCCGCTCCGCCCCGCTGATCGGCGCCGTCCTGGCCGACCTGGTGCGCTACGTCATCGCCCTCGTCACCCTGTTCGGGCTGGCCCTGATCATGGGTTACCGGACCGGCGCGAACCCGGCCGCCCTCGCCGGCGCCGCCGTCCTGCTGGTGGCCTTTGGACTGAGCTTCGCCTGGCTGTCGGTCTTCCTCGGGATGCTGGTGAAGTCACCCTCCGCGGTCTACGGGATCATGTCGATCGCAGTCTTGCCCTTCACCTTCGCCAGCAACGTGTTCGTCGCGCCCAAGACCATGCCGGGCTGGCTGAAGGCCTGGTCAGGCGTCAACCCGGTCAGCGTGATGACCGACACCATGCGCGGCCTGCTGGGTGGCGGCGATGTCGCCGGCCCCCTCACCGGAGCCCTGATCTGGATGGCCGCGGCCATCGTGATCTTCTTCCCCCTGTCCATGCGCGCCTACCGCCGCAGCGCCACCTGACGAACCCACGAACCACCGGCCGGCCCCCTCGGGCCGGCCGGTTCATGGTGTCTCCACGCGCCCCATGGTCGGCGCCGGACCGCGGCGATCAGCGGAGGACGGCGGTGAGATCGGCCAGGCGCTCCAACGCCGCTGGACGGGCCAGGGTGGCGCCCTCGCGATAGGCCGCCAGGTAGCCGCCCTCGCCCAGCGTCTCGACGAGCCCCACGACGAGCCTCCGCACGACGATCTCGCCTTCGTCGAACGCGCCGCGGATCGCCTCGCTCATCCCAAGCGCGAACGCCGACCCCTGAGCGTCCCCCTCGAGGAAGAGCAGTTCGCTCACCTGCTCGGCGGCCCAGGCAAGCCCGTTGCTCTGCCCCCGGGCGAAGTTCGGCCGGACGGCCCGGGGCAGCAAGGCCCGTGCGCCGGCGGCGTCCCGCTCCCACAGGCGGTTCATCAGCCGGGTCCCCGCCATCAGATCCCGCGCCATCTCCTCCGGATAGGGCAGCCGGTGGACGACGTCGCTCATCCGGTCGACCACCTCGTCGGCCGCCACGATGTCCCCGGAGCGCCGGTACAGGTTCGCGAGGCTGAACAGCAGGCTCGCCTCCCGCCGCCGGTGCCCCAGCTCACGGGCCCGCCGCTGCAGCGCCGAGACGTCCGCGCCTCCGCCGGCCAGGTCGCCGCTGCGCATCCGCTCGCGAGCCAGGCGCGTCCGCGTCCAGAAGAGATAATCCTCGGTGCCCAGCTCGGCACTGACCGCGACCGCCCGCTCGAACAGCTCGACCGACCGGCCGAACTCGCCGCGCAGCGACGGCAACCGCCCGACGGCCAGCAGGCTCATCACCAGCCCCCACCGGTCGCCGACCTCCTCGAACCCGCGCAGCGCCTCAAGGCTGGCGTCGGCGCCGGTCCGCAGGTCGCCCTGCTCGACCAGCATGAAGTTCCGCGCCCAGTGCGCGCTGGCCCGCACCCACGGGTCGGACGAGGCCAGCGCGTCCTCATAGGAAGCGCTTCCACCGACGAACGCCTGCTGCGCCAACCGCAGCAGATGCGCCGGATGGATCTCCCTCGCGCCCTCCGAGCCGTAGCCGGAAAGACGGAACGGGCTGAACGCCGCGAACCGCTCCAACTGAGTGTTCATCCCCCGATTACCCCAGTACCAGAACAGGGCCCGGACGTACCGGGAGGCGAGCTCGGCGTCCCCGCCGTCCACGGCCGTCCGCAGCGCATAGACCATGTTGTCGTGCTCGGAGTCGAACAGCGCGATCGCCGCCAGCTGCTCGCGCGTCCGCAGCAGCGGCGCCTGCTCCTCGGCCAGACCCAGGAAGTAGGCGGCGAACTTCGGCAGGACCTCGTCGCCCGCTTCCACCAGCTTCGCCGACGCATAGGCGCGTACGGTCTCGAGCATCCGATACCGCTCGCCGACTGCGTCCACCAGCGACTTCTCGACCAGCGAGTTCACGACGTACAGGACGTCGTCGGCCCGCAGCGAAGCGTCCGAGCAGACCCCTTCGAGGGCGGCGAGTGTCGCCCCGCCCGGAAAGACCGACATGCGCCGGGCGAGCAGCCGCTCCTGCTCGTCCAGCAGGTCCCAGCTCCATTCGACGACCGCGAGCAGCGTACGCTGACGCGGCAGCGCGCTGCGGCTGCCCGAGGTGAGCAGTCGGAACCGGTCGTCCAGGCGCCGCGCGATCTGCTCGACGGTCATCGCCCGCAGCCGGGCCGCGGCCAGCTCGAGCGCGAGCGGCATCCCATCCAGACGTCGGCAGATCTCCACGACCGCGCCGGCCGTCGAGACGTCCAGCGCGAAGCCCGTCCGCACCGCCGCGGCCCGCTCGACGAACAGCCTGACCGCGGCGGACTCGGCGGTCTCGGCGAGATCGACCGGTTCCGATCCCCAGGCGGAGTCGAGCCCGGCGCCGGGCTCCCTGGGGGGCAGGCCCAGCGGGCCGAGATGGAACAGCGACTCACCGGTGATCGCCAGCGGCTCGCGGCTGGTCGCCAGGATCCGCAGCTGCGGCAGCCGGTCGAGCAGCTCGGCCGCCAGCTCGGCCGACGCTTCGACCAGATGCTCGCAGTTGTCCAGCACCAGCACCGCGTCCCCGACGTCCAGCAACTCGACCAGCCGGTCGGCAGCCCTCGCCTGCTGCGGCTTCCCGTCATACAGTCCCCGATCAGCCGATCCGAGCGCGCCGAGCACCGCGTCGCCCAGCTGGTCACCCGAGCCGACACCGGCGAGGGGAATGAACCAGACGCGGCCTCGGGCATAGGCCGGGTCGCGGGTGACGGCTTCCAGGCAGATGCGGGTCTTGCCGGCGCCGCCGGGGCCGACGATCGTGACCAGCCGACCGCCGGTGACCAGGCCTGCGAGCTGGGCGAGCTCGGTCTCGCGGCCGACGAAGCTGGTCAGCTGGGCGGGCAGCCGACTCGGCGCCGCCGCAGGGGCCGCCGAAGGACGGTCCAGCTCCCCGCGAAGCAGGGCCAGATAGACGCTCTGCACCTCGGGGGAGGGGTCGACGCCGAGTTCGTCGTCCAGCCGTTGCCGTAGCTCCGCGTAGACGGCCAGGGCGTCCGACTGCCGTCCCGCCGCCGACAGCGCCCGCATCCGCAGCTCCGCCAGCCGCTCGCTCAACGGCCGCGCGACCGCCGCCGCCCCGAGATCGGCGAGCACCTCGGCATGCCGGCCGAGCCGGATCTCCGCCTCGAACAGGTCCTCGGCGGCCGCGGCGCGCAACTCGTCCAGCCGTGCGGCCGCGACCTGCGCGAACGGAGCCTCCTGAACGTCGGCCAGCGCCGCGCCCCGCCACAGCGCGAGCGCCGCCCCGAGTGCCGACGACGCCTCCTGATACCGCCCGGCGGCCAGCTCACGCCGCCCCTGCCCGGCCAGCTCCTCGAACCGGTGCGCGTCAACGTCCTGGTGAGCCATCGGCAGCCGGTAGCCGCCTCCGGAGAACTCGACCGATCCGGCCTCGCTGAGCGCCTTGCGCAGGCGCGACACCAGCGCCTGCAGGGCGCTCGCCGCTCCGGCCGGCGGTGCCTCGCCCCACAGATCGTCGACCAGCCCCTCGGTGGTGACCGCCCGTCCCCCCGCCAGCGCGAGCCGGGCCAGCAGCATCCGGACCCGGACACCGCCGATCTCGACCGGCGCCCCCGCGTCATCAAACCCTCGAACCGGACCAAGCATGACAAATTGCACGAGGTAAGCCCTCCAATCCGTGTGGATGCGGTGCGCGCCTTTGGGACAGGCCGACCTTGTGAGTGCCCGTAATTCGGCCACGCCGTCAGACCGGTTGGTCTGACGGCCCTTGATCGTTTAAAGGCGTCGGGGTACGACCGGCCGCAGTGCCACTGATCCGGTGACGTCGAGGCGGTATTCGTTGGTGCGGTGGTGCAGCCGGAAGCCCAGGTGCCCGTTGGCGGCCAGCAGGTCGGCCTCGTGCCCTGCGGGGTCAGTGGCAACCGGGGTGACCTGCGGATATTCGTCGTACAGAGTGCGCAGCATCGCCGCTTTGACCCACAGATCGAGTCCGAGGCCACGGTGTCCACCGACCAGCGGGTGGTCGTGCTGGGTGACGTGTGAGCCGGTGCCGCCAGGGATCACCACTTCGGTGCAGCCGATGACCTCGCGGCCGTGCTCGGCGGTGACGGTCAGCAGCACGTCGCCGGGGATCGTGCCGTTCTGGCCGGGCCGGGCGATCTCCGCCGTCCCACCCAGCCGGTAGCCGGGGTGCTCGACGGCGACCAGTTCATCCAGCCAGCCCGGATGCACCTCACGCAGGCACAGCAGCAGGTGATGCAACGTGCGGACCCGGGTCAGGCCGCGGCGCAGGCAGTAGATATCGCCTGGCCCGCCGGCGGGCGCGGCCAGGATGACGCCTTGGCGTCCGCGGGCGCGGGCCTCGGCGGCCAGTGCGGTCAGCAGCCGGCTGCCGATGCCGTGGCGCCGGTGGGCCGGATGGACGTGCACCTGCGTTTTCGCGGTGGCGGCGGGGCTGGACAGGCACAGCACCGCCAGCCCCACGACTTGGTCGTCCACGGTGGCCGCCCACGCGACCACCGGGCCGGTGGCCAGTCGCGTACGGAACCGTTCGAGATCCGGTGGCGCCATGCCGGGCAGGTCCTGGGCCATGGACGCGGCGACCACCGCATGCCAGGCCCGAACCTGCCCGACCGCATCCTTCAAGCACATCTCGCCGACAGGCGCGGCCCGGTCAGGCCGCCCTGCGGCACGGCCACCGCCGAACCGTACGGAGCCGGCAACGTCCTCCCCGCCGATCACGAGGGAGTCAGGGCCTGGCCCCAGCCGGGGGTAGGCGGCTGCGGCCAGGCCGGCGGGGTAGGCAGGTTCTGGCCAGGGCCGGGGGCACGGCCGGCGAGCCAGCCGAGCAGCACGTGCCCGGCGGCGGCGACAGCGGGCCCGCCAGGGGTGAGCTCCCACCGAAGGCCCAGATCGAGCGCGTCGGCCAAGCCGAGCGGGAAGCGTTGCGCCTTGAGCGTGGCGAGCGTGTCGTCCAGAGCCCAGGCGACATACGGGCCCGGCCAGTCGGACGTACGGTAGCCGCAGTGCAGGTCGACATGGTGGGTCTGGAGTTCGCGGAGGCACCGTCGCAGCGTGAACCAAGCCGGATGCCGCCAGCCCGCCAGCGCCGTGACCAGCCGATCCCAGGCGTCGGCGGGCATTGCCCTGGCCTCTCCTAGGTAGCGCTCCAGGGCGAGACGCAGGTCGGCGGCTAGTTCGGCCCCGGCTTCGCCGTTGGAAGGCGGGGGTGTGGTGCCCGGCCTCCTTCCCAGGGGAGCGCGTCCGCACGCCGAGCGCAGCAACCAGGTGTAGGCGTCGGCACTGCGCGCGACATGAACGAGCACCTGACCGCGCGTCCAGCCGGGGAGCGCTGACGGGGCACGCACTTCGGCGTCGGTCAGGGCGGATGCGTCGGCGAGGAGTCGGCCGGCGGACCGGGAGACCTGCTCGAGCAGGCTGTCGATGGTCTCCAGTTGCGGCGCTGTCATCGGATCACCGAGGACAGGAGCCGGTGGCCGAGATTCACGCCGGTGATGACCATGGCTGTCCTCGCGTCGGCCAGGCCCTTCTCGGCCTGCTCCCATTGATGTGACCGGCAAGTATGACACCCCACATGACTATTAAAACGGACATCCCTATCCATCAAGATAGGCAGGACGGTCGCGCCGGTCAACGTCGTCGCCGCGAACCTGCGCCACCCGCGCGCCTGTCAAAACCTGTCGACGACGCGCGCCGATCCGGCGTGACCCACGCCAGGCTGCGATCTATGCTTTGGCGCGGGGCAGCTCGGTTACGGCGATGGCGGCGGCACGGCCGTCGTCCGTGGCGGCGTTGGTAGTGGAGTCAGGCGAGGCCGCCGCAGCTGAGGGGGGTGCTGGAGAGGCCGAGCCCATATCTGGCACCCGGCCCCAGCTCAGGTGCGGCGACAGTGGTGCGCATCTGCTGGAGTTGAGCGGGTCTCAGCAGCTCGCCGGCGAGAAGTGCGCTGAAAAAGCCGTCGAGGTCGCTGGGCGTGGAGATCATCTGACCGGCGGCCCAGCCCCAGGAGGGATCCAGCTCGGTGACGTCGCTCAGTGGCCTCTTGAGGTCGTCCGTCGTATACCCGTGGGGGTGAGGTTCGCGGACGGTCTGGTCACCGACGTTCGGGAAGTAGGTGTGGCGCAGCCCGATGCGATTGATCACCGAGAAGCCCATCCGCGCGTCATGGCACTCAGGAACACCAGCGTGGCTCCCTGGGGCGGGGTCGGCTTACGCCGCTCCTTACGAGCTTGGTCTCGGCCGCAGCCCGCGGGAAGGCCTGTGGGGCTCGGTCAGCTGGACTCGGGCAGCGCGGCCTGGAGCGCGTTGAGTGTTCGGGTCAGCCAGGCGCGTTCGGCGGATGAGGTCGTCCGGGCGATGTGCTGGATACCCGCCCGGAAGGGGGAGACCGATTCGTCTTCGCCGAGCGCCCGGTCGTCCTCAACGAAGAATCCCCGCTGTGGGTCTTCCAGGAACTCCAAGCGGCGGTGGAGGACGTCGGCTTGGGCCGGGGTCGGTAGCAGATGCAGGAAAGCCAGGACCACGAAGTACTTGTTGCGATCGGTGATGTCCAGGTCGTCCGGGTGCATCAGGCGGCTTTCCAACTCGGTGCGTCCGGTGCCGGTGAGTTCGAACACCTGCCGTGCGGGTCCGCTCGAGCCGGGGGCAGGTGTGCGGCTCACCAGCCCTCGGTGGCCCAGCCGTTGTAGAGCCGGATACAGGGAGCCGTCGCTGACCGGTCGTGCGTGTCCCATCAGCTTGGTGATGCGCTTGCGCAGTTCGTAGGCGTGCATGGGCTTTTCCGCCAGGAAGCCGAGGACGGCGAGTTCGAGGATGGCTCCTACCTCCCGATGCGAATGCGGCCGGCGCGCCGGGCGGGACGGCGCGCGGAACGCCGCGACGGCTACCACCACGATCCCGGCGGCCGCCAGCCGGGGCGGGGACAGGCGTTCGCCGAGCACGATCGTACCCAGCAGCAGGGACACGACCGGCGCGGTGAACGACACCAGCGACGCCTGGACGGCACTCACCCGTTGGACCAGGGCGGTGTTGGCGAGCCAGCCCAGCCCCGAGCAGAAGACGCCCAGGGCCAGGACCGCAGCCCATGGACCCGGCTCCCACCGGACGGCGGAAAGCCGCGCCGCGGCGAACGGTGCGGTGATGAGGACCGCGACCGTCATCTGGGCGAAGGTGAGGGCGAACGCGTCGACGTTCCGCAGCCGGGACCGGACGAGCAGGTTGCCCGCGGCGTAACTCACCGCCGCCGCCAGCGGAAGAGCCGCCCACGCCGCCGACCCGGCAGTGCCGTCGGCGGTCATCGCGATGGTTCCGCCCAACGCCGTGAACAGACATGTCCAACGTCGCGGCCCCATCCGCTCGGCAGGGAACAGCAGATGGCCGCCCATGGCGATCCACATCGGAGTCGTGGCCAACAACAACGACGTCGGGCCGGTCTGCAGGTGGTGCTCACCGACGGCGATGAGGAGGGACGGCAGTGCGGCGCTGAACAGGGCCACCAGCAGGATGTCGCCCGGTCTGGTCATCATCAGCCTGCTGGGCGCGGTGAATGCCTCCGCGGAGCCGCGCCGCGCCCACGTCACGGCGAGCAGCGTCACGGCGGCGAGCGCGAACCGCGCCCAGGTCAGCACATCTGCTGGCAGGGCACGTGCCGCGATTGAGATCAGCAGGAACGGGACACCGAGCGCCAGCGTCACCCACACCGCCAGCGCTCCGTTCGACCAAAGACGGACCACGCTGGGGAGGCTAACTCGATTCGAGTTACCTGTCCACAGGTGTTGAGCAGCTTGACGCGAGTGTTCTGGCCCTCGGCCTGGCCAGAGTTCCAGGGGAGCGTGAGTCCGGCGGTGAACTGCCTCAGGTGGGGCAGGTCGTCGTCGCAGACGGCGTCGATCCATTCGAGCAGCCGATCTCCGTGCTGGTGGCGAAAGTGCGGATGTGCTGGACGGTGGCCTTGAGCTCGGGGCAGGCCGCCCGGATCTGCTTGAGTTCCAAGGCGATGTCGGCGTGCCGGTGACGGAGCCTCGGCGGCGGGCGCGGGCGTATGTGCGGGGCCTTCTGTCGAGCATCTCGGGGACCCGGGTGGGGTGCTGATCGTGGACGAGACGGGGTTCTTGAAGAAGGGCGTCAAGTCGGCCGGGGTCCAGCGACAATATTCGGGGACTGCGGGCCGGATCGAGAACTGTCAGCTGGGGGTGTTCCTGGCCTATGCCACCGGCCGGGGCTGCACGTTGATGGACCGGGAGCTATATCTGCCCATGTCCTGAACCGGCGATACGGACCGGTGCACATCCACCGCCGCCGAGTCATCCGGTTCGACCGTGGCCAGTACGTGCGGTGCGGCTGCGGCGCAGGCACGTCCGCAGGCCAGCAGATGCTCGGCGATGGCATGGTGCAGGGCGCGTCGACCCGAGGGCGGCAGGTCCTCGTACACGGCCTGGCGCAACAATTCGTGCCGGAACCGCACCACGCCTGTGGGTGCCGAATATTGTGTCACCTCATGCGACCTGGGTGTATTCGTGGAGGAGGCCGCCGAGCCGGTCGCGTCGGATGACCTTGATGTCGGCGTCGACGTGATCGGGCAGTGCCCGCAACGGGCTGGCCTGATTCAGGGACCGGTGCGGACGATGAGTGTTGAAATGGGCCTCGTACGCGGTGAGTACCTTGCGCAGGTGGCGGGCGTTGATGATGAGGATCCGGTCAAGGAGTTCGCGGCGTACGCTGCCAACCCACCGTTCCATGATCGCGTTCATCCGCGGTGCCTGCGGAGCAGTTAGCACCACCCGGATGCCCTCGGCCTTGAACACCTCATCGAATGGGCCGGTGAACTTGCTGTCCCGGTCCCTGATCAAGAAACGGAAGTCGCTGGCCCGATCGCCCAGGTCGAGTATCAGGTTGCGGGCTTGCTGGGCGACCCAGCCGGCCATCGGGTTCGCTGTGACACCCAGTACGTGGACGCGGCGTGTGGCGTGCTCGACCACGGCGAAGCAGTACAGGCGGGCGAGTGCGATCGTCTCCACACTGAAGAAGTCGCAGGCCAAGATCCCGGACGCCTGGGCTTTGAGGAACTGTGTCCAGGTCAGGTCACCGCGTCGAGGTGCGGGATCGAACCCGGCCTTCTTCAAGATCGCCCAGACGGTAGCTGGGGAGACCTTCCGGCCTAGCCTGGCGATCTCTCCGGCGATGCGGCGATATCCCCAGGTCGGATTCTCGGTCGCCAACCGCAGGACCAGGATCCGGATCGTGGGCCGGGTGGATGGTCGTCCCGGCGCGTGCCTTGGGTAGGTCCAGCGTCGTTTCACCAGGTCGGCGTGCCAGCGCAGGAGCGTCCGGGGTGTGACGAACAGATGCTGCCGGCGGGTCCGGGGCAGTAGCCGCGCGAGCGCGGAAAGGATCGCCCGGTCCGCCCACGACGGCCGGGGAGTGGCGACCTGGCGGCGAAGCACCGCGAGCTGATGCCGTAACGCCAAGATCTCTACGTCCTTCGACGCCTGTGATCGAGCGAGCAGCGCGATCCACCCGAACACACGCACAGTGATCAAGTACAACAGCCGCAGAGCCATCCACCGATCGTGCCGGGGGCCGAGCCGCTGAGCGCGGCGAATCCCCAGATCAGGCCCGGGGACACGATATTCGGCACCACACGCCGCCACAGCGGTTGGAGCGAGCAGGGGCAGGGGACCGGGGCGAGTGGGCCCGTCGATGGTCAAGGCGCTGCGTCATGGCCGGGACGCCGACCCGGGCTGCGAACCCCGTAGCCCGGGCTTTTAATCCATAGGTTCTGGGTTCGAGTCCCAGGCGCCCTACCAGTCCTGACCTGCGGTTTCGCCTGCCCAGGCGGAGCTGTGTTGTTCGTGGTGGGGCCAGGGTGAGGCCGTGGTGGGGCCGAGCCGTTCACCATGTCGCGGCGGTCGGCTTCCCTGTACACGCCGGTGGCCGCTTGTTGGGCATCGGTCGAGGGCGCGTCCGCGCGGAGCGCTGATTCGGACGAGCGGGCGTGTGCTCGGTCGGCGTGGGTGGTGTGCTCCGGGTGCGTAGCGTCCGGCGTTCAGGATGAGCCGGGCGACGTCTTCGGCGGTTTTGCGGGCGATCTCGGGCACGACGGTGATGTAGGTGTCGGCGGTCAGCACGATGCTGGAGTGCCCGAGTTGGTCTTGGACGACTTTGAGGTCGGCGCCGGCTTGCAGGGCCAGGCTGGCGACCCCGTGTCGTAGGTCGTGGAGGCGGACGGGTGGTAGGCCGCTGGTGGCCAGGAGTTTGATGAAGTTGACCGACAGGCCATCGGGGCCGAGCGGGCGTCCGCAGGTGTTGGTGAACACGTAGCCGCCGCCGTCGGTGCCCAGGGCGGCGAGTTCGGCTTGTTGCCGGTGGCGGTGGCGGCGCAGGGCGGCGACGGTGGTGTGGTCCAGGGCGATGGTTCGGCGGCCGGCGTCGGTCTTGGGCGGGCCTTGGACGAGAGCGTTGCCGATGCGCTGGGTCTGTGAGGCGATGACCGCGATGCCGGCCTCCAGGTCCAGCCAGGATCGCCGCGCCGGCCCGCTCGACCGCCCGCCTGGGGGCGGGCAGGTGGATGTGGAACATCGGCGTCTGCGGAGGGTCAGGGTAGGCGTGGGCGTCGCCGTCGGCGTTGACGGCCTCCGCGATGGCGATCGCGTGGGCGCGGTAGGCGGGCATGCGGGAGGCCAGGGTGTCGAGGCCTGCCAGAGCGGCCAGGGCCAGCGGCCAGGCGTCGGCGATGCCGCCGCCGAGCCGCTGCCGCCACACCCTCGCGGCGCGTATGGTGTCCGCGTCCGTGGCCGGGGGAGTTCCCAGACCACCGCGGCCGGCAGCTCCCCGATCGCCGCCAGGTCCGCGGTCCGCATCAGCTCATGGGGATCCCCGGTGCGGTGGAACCACATCCCGTGGACGGCGCTGTAGCCCTGCTCCTCCCAAACGTCCAGGTGGGACTGCGGATGGGCGGCGAAGGCCCGGCGTCCGCGCCGGTCGGCGTGGACCCTCAGCGCGACCTGCTGCGCCATCGTCCCGGTGGGGAAGAACAACGCGGCCGGTTTGCCGAGCAGATCGGCCAGCCGCCGTTCCAGGACGGCGACCGGACCGTCGGGACCGTCCGGCGGGGTGTCCTCGTCGACCAGCGCGAGCATCCGCTCGAGCATCACGCGGGGCCGGCGACGGATCGGGGCGTGCAGGAACAGCGAGCGCCGCACGGGCGAACCGTGATCGGTCGCGGTCACCGTCCCTCGCCTTCAACGGATCCCGTCACCTGGAGGGCCAGGGCACCCTCGCGCGGGTGATGCGGCGACAGGAACACCACGATGTCCTCTGCGTCTCCCCGCACGTCCGTGACCTGATGCCAGCCGCACCTGCGGTAGAACGGCACGGTCACCGGTGACCGGGTGGAGATCAGCAGCCACGTGCCCCGACCCTCGTCCAACCCGGTCATCGTCGCCGGCAGACGCGGCCCGATACCCTGGCCTTGTGCCCGTGGGGAGACCGCGAGTTCGTCGATCTGCTGGGTACCGATGAGCCAGTCGGCGACCCGGTCAGGCCCGAGCTTGCTCAGTACGTCGCCGTACCGGCGATCGGTGGGAAAGGGAGCCAGGGTCCGCCACGCCGTGGCGAAGCCGACGGGTCGGCCATCGCCTTCGGCGACGATGGCGGCGAAACCAGGCCGGTGGACGGTCGTGCGCAGGCGTTCGATGAAGGCCGCGACGTCGGCTTCATCCTCGTTCCATGGCGGTGCGCAGAACGCCTCCCGGTACAGGCCGGCGAGAGCCTCGAGCTCCGCCAGCGCGGGCGGCCCATGGTGAACGGTGATGTCGATCGGCAACCAAGCCTCCTGGGAACGCGGGCGTGAAGCCCACAAGGAGAGAGCACGTGACACAACAGCTCGCCGCGCCTCCACGGCCATCGCCATCCCCAAGACCACGCTCGCGGCCGAGATCGAACGCGTCTGCGCCGGGTTGCCGGAGGCCGATCCGCTGCTCATCGCCAGGGCCGAAGATCTGGCCGAGGCCGCACGACGGGCCGCGACGCTGGTCATCACCGACCCGGTCTACTCGACGGCAGCGGCACGGCTGTTGGCCCGATCGACCGCGGAGGAGACCGGGCCGGTCACGTTCGCCGAGTCCGTGGCGGCGGCGCATGGGCAGGGGCTGCTGAACGAGGAGACCGCCGGGTTCATCGGCTGGGGCGGACATCACGGATGTCCGCCCCAGCCGCCTTGGAAGAACTGCTGGGCAGGGTGCTTCGTACGGTGCGGGCCGCGGCGGTCACGTTCTTCAGGGACGCGCGGACTTCAGGCCAGCCACGGACGCACGAGAACTGACCCTCAGGGGAGACGGGTCGTCGCCCTCCGTCAGAACAGCACTCCGTTGAGGAGAGTGGCCACCGCTATCAGAGCGACTGCGGTGCCGGTCTCCGTCACCGCGATGAGCAGCCCCAGGTATTTGCGACTGACGACTCGGGACAAGCTGATCAGGCTGTTCTCGTGGTGCCTGGCGGCGGTGGCCTGGTCGGCGAGTACCTCCCGTACGCCCGCCGGGCTGAGCCGGGCGTACAGCCGGATGGAGCCGAGGTGCGGGCTGATGACCGTGAGCAGTGTGAGGGTGGCGGATGCGAGCATCAGTCCGGCCACGCTCAGCAGGACACGGGCCAGGTCCGGGCCGTGACCCACCTTGGTCGCTATGAAGGCGAGGCCGGCCATGGTGAGCGTCGTCAGGGTCGCGCACTTGGCGTCGACGCGCGTCAGTTCGCCGCGTACGGCCGTCAATTCGACGCTGAGCAGTGATTCGGCGCTGGTCGGCGTTTCGGGGCCGGCCGGTGTCTCGGCCATGGTCGGGGGTCCTTCTCGTCGGTCTGTGCGCATAGGCGGCAATGCGTCGGCCGCGAGGCCTCGGTACCGCGGACTCAATGGTCGGCGCCCTGGCCGTCACGAGCGGCGGTGACCTGGATCTCCAGGCCCGTGATGATCGTGTCCAGCGCCAGGCGGAAGATGTGGGCCCCATCAGGGCCCGCATCCGTGGGCCCGTCTTCGCCGGCGGTGAGGTCGGCGGGCTTGAGGTGCGACCACTGGTGAAGCGCACCGTTGAATTCGGCGGTGAGGACACCGATGACGACGGCGCACATGAGAGCAGCCATCTGCGGGATTTCGGAGCGCGGTACCCCTGCGGCGTCCAGGATCTCGGTGAGCGCGACCCAGAACGGGTCTTCGGGCTGGATGAAGTCCGGCCGGCCGAACGAGTAGGTCATGAGTTTGGGGTGGCGGTGCGCCAGCGTCCGGAAGTCCGTGGCGAGCAGGCGGATGCGTTCCTGCCAGGGGGCGTCGTCCAACGTCACGGTGCGGAACCGGGCGCCGACCATTCTCGCCACGCCGCGCAGCAGGGCGTCCTTGTTCGGCACGTGGTGGTACAGCGACATCGGGTTCGCGTCCAGCTCGCTTGCGAGTTTGCGCATGGTGAGCGCCTCAACCCCGTCCGCGTCGATGAGTCGCAGGGCGGCCGTGTAGATCCCGGCCTCGGTCAGCGGCACATCTCTCTTCCTGGTTCCCCGCGCGGGGCGCTTCACCTTTTCCATACTCCGTACGGTATCAATTTCATACAGCGTATGGAACTGATCTAGGTCGCATGGCCAGGTGGGGTGCCGATGCGGCCGGGCTTGCACTCCACTTCCATACATCGTATGGTTTAGTTCCATACGATGTATGTTTCTATGGGTGCGCCGCAGCATCGACCGGCGCCCTCGCCCATGCCAGCGCGAAGGAGCAAGCCATGACCGCGAACGACCTGCGACCCATCCGGTCTCCGCGCGGGATCCCCCTCCTCGGACACACGCCGCAGATCCCTGGCACCAACCCGGTCGCGTACTTCGGTGAGCTGTCCGAGCAGTTCCCGGAGGGCATCTACAGCATGAAGATCGCCGGTATCGAGCAGGTCTTCGTCTACGACCCGGACCTGGTGGCCGAGATCTGCGACGAGACGCGGTTCTTCAAGCAGATCGAGAAGACGCCACTGAACCATGTCAGGGACTTCGCGGGGGCCGGCCTGTTCACGGCCCACCAGCACGAAGAGGAATGGGGCATGGCGCACCGGATCCTCCTGCCGGCCTTCAGTCAGCGGGCCATGAAGAACTACTTCGGGCAGATGCTGGAAATCGGCCAGAACCTGGTGGGCAAGTGGGAACGCACGGCGGGTCAGGCGGTCAACATCACCGACGACTACACCCGCCTGACGCTGGACACCATCGCCCTGTCCGGGTTCGGCTACCGCTTCAACTCCTTCGACGCGGAGGAACTGCACCCCTTCATCAACGCGTTGCTGGGCGCGCTGGTGGAGTCGCTACGGCGCTCGCAGGAGCTTCCGGCGATGACCAGGCTCCGCAAGGCCGACGCCGAGAAGTACCGCGCGAACATCCAGCTGATGCGCGAGCTGGTCGAGAGCGTGATCAAGGAGCGCCGTGCGGGCATGGGCGGCGGTGAGGATGACCTGCTGGGTCTGATGCTGCAGGCCACCGACCCGGAGACCGGCAGACCGCTGGACGCCGACAACGTCCGCGACCAGGTGCTGACGTTCCTGATCGCCGGTCACGAGACCACCAGCGGTCTGCTGTCGTTCGCCACGTACTCGCTGATGCGCAACCCACAGGTGCTGGCTCAGGCGTACGCCGAGGTAGATCGGCTGCTGCCCGGCGACACGGTCCCGGACTACGACACGGTCATGAAGCTGGACGTCGTCCCGCGGATCCTGGAGGAGACCCTGCGTCTGTGGGCTCCCATCCCGATGATCGCCAAGGCTCCGATCGAGGACACCGTCATCGGTGGCCGCTACCAGCTGAGGAAGGGAATGCGGGCCAACATCCTCGAGGGCCCGCTGCACACCCACCCCAAGGCGTGGGACCGCCCGGAGGAGTTCGACATCGACCGGTGGCTGCCGGAGAACCGGGCCGAGCAGCACCCGCACGCGTACAAGCCGTTCGGCAATGGCGTACGTGCCTGCATCGGCCGCCAGTTCGCGCTCACCGAGGCCCGTCTGGCCCTGGTGCTGGTGCTGCAGAAGTTCAAGTTCTCCGACACCGGCGACTACAAGATGAACGTCCGGGAGGCGCTGACGCGCAAGCCCGGCGGCTTCGAGCTGGTCGTCCGCTCCCGGCACGTGCACGACCGGACCGTCTTCAGCGTCGCGGACCCGCAGGGCGACGATGACCAGCAGCAGGCCGCCGTCAGCGGTGTCGGGGTTAACCTGACCGTCGCCTACGGCTCCAGTCTGGGCTCGTGCGAGGACCTGGCGCGTACCATCGCCGACCGCAGCGAACGTTCCGGGTTCGCCACCACGCTGATGAGCCTCGACGAGCTGGGCGACGACCTGCCCACCGAGGGCCTGCTCGTCATCGTCACCGCCAGCTACAACGGCAAGGCGCCCGACAACGCGCAGCGTTTCGACGACCTGATCGCCGCCGGGCTGCCCGAGGGATCGCTGTCGAACGTGCGGTTCGCGCTGCTGGGTGCCGGCAACACCCAGTGGGTGGCGACCTACCAGGCCTTCCCCAAGCGGATCGAGGCCGCCCTGCTGGCCGCCGGCGCCACCCCAGTGGTCGAGCGCGGCATCGCCGATGCCGCCGGTGACTTCGACGGCATGGCCACCCGCTGGATGGACACCCTGTGGGCGACGCTGGCCGAGGAGTACGCCGCCGACACCTCCGACGACGGCGCCCCGCGCTACCAGGTACAACTGCTCACCGAGGCCGCCGTGCGCCCCGCGATCATCTCTGAGCAGGCCTACCCCCTGACCGTGATCGCCAACGAAGAACTCGTGGTCGACCCGACCGGACTGTGGGACTTCGGCGTCGAGCCACCGCGCCCGTCCGCGAAGTCGGTCACCATCGAACTGCCCGAGGGCGTCACCTACGACACCGGCAATCACCTTGCCGTCTTCCCCAAGAACGAGCCGCAGCTCGTCGACCGTACGCTGGCCAGGCTCGGCGTCGACCACGACCAGGTGCTGCGGCTCGACCAGCCCGGCGGTGGCAGGACGCACCTGCCGGTGGGCACGCCCGTCACCGCCGGCCTGCTGTTCACCGAGTTCCTGGAACTGCAGGACGTGGCCACCCGAAGCCAGATACAGAGGCTCGCCGAGTACACCGATTGCCCCTGGACCCGTCCGCAACTTCAGGCCTATGTCACCGACACCGAGGAAGCCGAACAGCGTTACCAGGGCGAGATCCTCAACAAGCGCATGTCGGTACTCAACCTCCTGGAGCGCTTCCCGGCGGTCGACCTCCCCCTGGCGGTCTTCCTGGAGATGATGGGGCCCATCCGTCCCCGCTTCTACTCGATCTCCTCCTCCCCGCTGGCCGGCCCGCACCACGTGCGCCTGACCGTCGGCCTCCTCGAAGGGCCGGCCCTGTCCGGCGACGGCCCGTACCGCGGCGTGTGCTCGTCCTACATCGCGGGCCTTGAGCCCGGTGACGTGATCTACGGCTACGTGCGCGTCCCTTCCCCGACGTTCGCCCCGCCGGCGGACCCGAGCACGCCGATGATCCTCATCGGCCCTGGCACCGGGATCGCGCCGCTGCGCGGCTTCTTGGAGGAGCGCGCCTGGCAGCACGCCAACGGCACACCCGTCGGCCTTTCGCAGGTGTTCGTCGGTTGCCGCCACCCCGAGCATGACTACTTCTACCGGCACGAGATGCAGTCTTGGGAGCAGGCCGGGATCGCCCAGATTCACACCGCCTTCTCCGCCGTCGCAGGCCACCCACACCGTTTCGTCCAAGACGCCGTCACCGCTGCTTCCGACACCGTGTGGCAGGCCATCGAGGACGGCGCGTGCGTCTACATGTGCGGGGACGGCCGCCACATGGCGCCGGCCGTCCGCGAAGCCCTCGTCTCCCTCTACCGCAGCCACACCGCCGGCGACGACGAAGCCGCCCGGCAGTGGCTCGCCCAACTCGAATCCGACGGCCGCTACCAGCAGGACGTCTTCGCCTGACCCGCACACGCCGAGACCCGCGGCGCACATCACCAGCGTCCGCGTCCCCGCCCCTCCAGCACGCCGGCGGGGGATGACCTGTCCTCCTCCGTCGGCGAACCATCGAAGATCATCACGCACAGAAAGCACGTCACATGGACACCATGCTCGCCGGACGCTTCCATCTCGACACCAAGAAGTTCGCCGTGGAAGAGGTCCCCATCCCCGTGCCCGGCCCCGGCGAGGTCCTCATCGAGGTCAAGGCCGCAGGCGTCTGCCTGTCGGACGTACACCTGATCGACGGCACCCTCGTCCCGCTGTTCGCCACCTCCGACACGGTCACCGTCGGCCACGAGGTCTCCGGCGTGATCCACGCGCTCGGCCCCGACCTCAAGCGCGGCCTGTCCGTCGGCACCCGCGTCACACTGGAGGCCGGCAAGACCTGCGGCCAGTGCGCCGACTGCGTGCGCCGCCGCCCCTGCACCCGGATGCTCACCGCCGGCATCGACTACGACGGCGGCTGGGCCCAGTACACCCTCGCCCGCGAGGACACCCTCGTTCCCATCCCCGACAGCCTCCCGTTCGACCAGGCCGCGATCATTCCCGACGCGGTCTCCACCCCCTACGCCGCCATCGTCGCCACCGCAGGCGTCCGTCCCGCCCAGTCCGTCGGCGTGTGGGGCGTGGGCGGAGTAGGCGCGCACAACGTACGCCTAGCCCGCCTCGTCGGCGCCGCGCCGATCATCGCCGTCGACCCGCTGCCCAGCGCGCGGGAGCGCGCCCTGGTCTTCGGCGCCGACCTCGCTCTGGACCCGGCCGCCCCTGACTTCGCCGACCAGGTTCGCGCGGCCACCGCCGGGCGAGGTCTGGATTACGCCTTCGACTGCGCCGGGCATCCCGGCGGTCCGAGAGCAGGCCGCCTCCACACTCGGCCTGGGCGGCTCCCTGATCCTGGTCGGAATCACGCCCAAGCCGCTCACCATCACCGAAGGCCTGACCTTCAACTACCTGTGCAAGCAGGTTCGCGGCCACTACGGCGGCTTCCCCGAGTCCGTCACCGAACTCGTGCGGCTGACCGCAGCCGGCCGCCTCGACCTGGCCCCGTCCATCACCGACCACCTCCGGCTGGCCGACGCCGCCGAGGCCGTCCACCGGTTGGAGAACAAGATCGGCGATCCGATCCGCCTCATCCTCGTCCCCTGACACCGGCGACCGGGTCCGCTTCGTACCCACCCGAGCGGGGATCATCAACCTGTGGGACTACCGGGACGAGGAGTTCTCCTTCGCCGGTGGCCGGATCCTGCGCGGCGCCAACGGCTCCGGCAAGACCAAGGCCCTCCAAGTGCTGTTCCCGTTCGTGCTGGACGGCCGTATCGACCCCAAGCGGTTGAATCCGTTCGCGTCCGAGGACCGCACGATGAAGTCCAACTTGCTCTACCGGGGGCAGGACAGCGCGTACGGGTACGTGTGGCTGGAGTTCGCCAGCCCGCTCACCGGCGAGGCCGTGACCGTCGGCGCCGGGCTGCACGCCCAGAAGCACCGGGACCAGCCGAAACGCTGGTACTTCGTGACGGATGCCCGGGTCGGCGCGGACTTCTCCCTCGGTTACTCGGGGTCGACGAGCCGCAGGACGGAGGCGGCGAGGGTGTCTGCGGTCAAGATTTCGGCTTCTCATGGACGTCCGGTGTTCGCGACTCGCGGGTGAGCGCGTATGCGATGGCCTGGTCGATGGGAAGCCTGGTGCCCTCGTCGAAGAGTTCACCGAACGTCTGCTCTCCCAGGGCTGCTCGGGTCTGCCGGCTGCAGATCTCGTGGTGGACTGCCAGGTGCCGTTTGGTCGGGGGCTCGGCGGTGAACCGCCAGATCGCATGGGCGCAGCCGAGCAGCCGTGCGGCGCGTTCTGGGTTGTTCTCGGCCGCGGCGTTCCAGGCAAGGACTTCCAGGCAGTGCGCGATGCCCCACCGGTCGATGGGCGGCACGGTCGCTGCGAGCCTTTCCCGGATCAGACGGATGCCGCGCTCGTGGTCGCCGGTGAGCCACTGGGCGACGCCGTGAAGTCCCAGGGCGTGTGCGCGGGTCACCGGTGCGCCGGCTCTGTCAGCCATCTCCAGGCACCGCTCGCCGAAGACACGGCGACGGTCGGCGTCGCCGAGCAGAGCGGTACCGTCCATCAGGTAACGCAGCGTGTTCCACGCGCCCACGCGGTCATCGAGCGCCCACAATCGTGGCAGGACGTCCTCCAGAAGCGTGACCGCATGGTGCACGTCGCCGCAGCCGAGCGCGAGGATGCCGCGAAACAGGCTGCCACGGGTCCGGGCGGAAACGTCATCCAAGCGTTCGGCCAAGACGAGGGACTCGTCGATCAACGACCGCGCCGTCTGCCATTCGGCCAGCAGGAGAGCCAGCCATGCGTCGGCTTGCAGGGCCCTGACCCGTGCCAGGCTGGGATCAGGGTTCAACGACAGGGCACGATCGAGCCAGTAACGTCCCTCATGATGGCGGACCGACATGGTGAAATACGTCTGAAGGTTGCCGGCCATCTCCAGCCCAGCCCATGCCTGTCCGGGCTCGGTCATGCAGAACTCCAATGCCGCGCGCAGATTGGCGTGCTCGCGTGCGAGCCGACCGAACCCCTCCAGCTCTTCCGGGGTCAGGAACTGCTGCTCCGCCCGGCGGGCGACTTCGGCAAAGTGATCCCGATGACGCATCCGCACGAGCGTGATCTCGCCGGAACCGGCCAAGAGCTCCTTCCCGTACTCCCGGATCGGCTCCAGCATCCGGTAGCGGGCCCTTCCCCCGATCACCGTGCAGGTCAGCACGGACTTGTCCACCAAATCAGCGACGAGTTCCACCACCTGAGCGGCGTCGATCCCGGCATCGGAACAGACATGCTCGGCATCGTCGAGTTCGAACCCGCCGTTGAAAACCGACGCCCGCATCCACAGCCGCTGCTCTGGCGGCGAGCACAGGCGGAAGCTCCAATCGATCGCCGCCCACATCGTTTGCAGCCGCGGCATGGCCGCCTGCGCACCCGCACCCAACGTCTTCAACGGGTGTTCCGTCAGCCGGGCCAAGATTCCCTCGACCGGCATCGCTCGCACCCGTACCGCGGCCAACTCGATCGCCAGCGGGACGCCCTCCAGCCGCCGGCATACCTCAGTCACCGCCGCACTATTGGTCTTGGTGAGGGTGAACCCCGGCCGTGCGATCGCCGCTCGCTGGCCGAACAATCGCACCGCGTCGTTGCGGGCCGGCGACGATCGCGCTGGAGGCACCGGCAACGGTGCCACTTCCATCAGCCATTCTCCGGTGATCCCCAACGATTGCCGGCCGGTCGCCAAGACCCGCAGGCCCGGCGCAGCCGACACCAGGCCGGTTACCAACCGTGCGCAAGCGTCCACCAGATGCTCGCAACCGTCCAGCACCAGCAACAAGTCCTTGTCCGCCAGGAACAGCGTCAGCCCGTCCGCCGTGGCAGGCTCCAATTCGCCCGGCATCCCCACCGCATCAGCGACCGCCTGCCCCAGGAACCGGGCATCATCCAGCGCGCCCAATTCCACCAGCCATACGCCATCGAGAAAGGCGTCAGTCATCTGCTGGGCCACCCTCAACGCCAACCGGGTCTTCCCCACGCCCGGCCCACCGGTCAAGGTCACCAGCCGATGGCGCCGAAGCAACCGCTTGACCGCAGCCGCCTCGCCCCTCCGGTCGACGAAACTCGTCAATTCAACGGGTAGATTCCCCGCGGACCGCGCCTTGCGGGCACCCGCCATGGCAGCTCACCTCCGTGCCGGCTGACCTCCGGCCCCGCGACGAGCGAAACGGGAACCACTCATCGGATTCTTCCCGGCTACGCAGGCAGAAGAACCTCAAAGCCGCCGTTGGCCGCACACGGGCGCGACCCGTGACGACCTACGTTCGGGTCGCGCCCCCGGAGCGCGCGCGAAGGAGGGGACCCGAGGACAGACATGATCGAGCGCCTCGGGGTGGGCGGAGGCCCTGGTCTGCTTAGCAGGAGGTTCGGTGCATGGTCATCCACGCCCAACGGCCGGTTTGGGTGCTCCGCGGGTGCTCGTATGTCGCGGTACCGCCCGGCAGCACCCGATACAGAATCCGACCGGTGCACCGCAAAGCGAATGGCGAACGCGGATCAAATGGCACGTAGTGGTACTGTGAAATAGGACGCGATAGTGCGTCGAGTAGGGAATTCCTCCAGAGCTGTGGACTTTTAATCCATAGGTTCTGGGTTCGAGTCCCAGGCGCCCTACCACTCATCTGGTCGCTGAGGGTTCGGCTGATGCCGGTCACGTCCGTGCGGAGATCGCCACCGCCATGGTCCTCAGCGAGCACACGGTCAAGACCCACGTCAGCAACGTGCTCAGCAAACTGGGCCTGCGCGACCGTGTCCAGGCCGTCATCGCCGCCTACGAGTCCGGCCTCATCGTCGTCGGCTCCTCCTGACCGCCCCTGGCACGGGCAGACGGCCGGAGCGGGTGCCGCGGGACCACCTGCGCCACGACGACCACACGTCCCGATGGCGTGAAGGGTCGCCCGGCGTTCGGTTGAGAACAAGGCGACACATCCCCCATCAGAGGACCTCACATGGACGTGAGCCACGCACCGGATCCCGCGGCGGCCTCGCTCGGCGACGCGGCGGTGATCGCAGAGTCGTGGCATGAGCCTGAGCTGTTCGCCGAGATCTTCCATCGGCACTTCGCCGAGATCCATCGCTACGTGACCCGCCGGCTCGGTCCGGACGCCGCGGACGACATCGCCGCCGAGACGTTCCTCGCGGCGTTCCGCCGGCGCGAACGGTTCGATCCCGAACGCGGCGCCGTAGGGCCGTGGCTGTACGGCATCGCGACGAACCTGATCGGCCTGCATCGGCGGGCGGAGAAGCGGTTCTACCGGGCGCTCGCCAGGACACCCGCGGACGATGTGACGTACGGCCACGACGAGCGGGTCACCGCGCGGGTGACCGCGGGTCGTGTGGGGGCCGAACTCGCGGAGGCGCTGGCCGGGCTGTCCGCCGGCGACCGGGATGTGCTCCTGCTCGTGGCGCTCGCCGACCTCACTTACGAGCAGGTGGCACAGGCGCTCGGCCTGAAGTACGGCACCGTGGCGTCACGGCTGAACCGGGCTCGAAGAAAACTGCGGGAGGCGCTGGGCGGGGTCGACCCCACACTGATCAACGAGGAGTCGTCGTCATGAACGAGATGGACCTGGTCCGCGGGCTGCTTCGCGAGCCGCCTCCCCCGTCGCCCCGGACCACCGAACAGGCGCTGCGCCGCCTGGAGAAGGACCTCACCGGACCTCGCCGCCGTACGTCCCGGCCAGGCCGCCGGTGGTTCGCGGTCGGCTTCGCCGCCGCCGGTACGGCCGCCGCCGTGGCGGTCGCGGCCACTGTCACCGGCGGCTCGGACGCTCCGGTCTCGCCCCGCTCGTCCCGGCCCGTCCAGCTCTCCGCCCGGGAGATCCTCCTCAGCGCCGCGAGTTCGACCGCGAAGGCGCCTGTGACGAGCGGCGGCTACTGGCTGACCAGCGAACAACAGGGCACTGCCGTGGTCGTCGGACGGCCGTCCGACCGCTACGTCATCGAGCGCCGGATGCTGCTGAAGCAGTGGGTCGGGATCGGGCGGCGGCCGTCCTGGCAGGTCACCCGCGAGCTCGGCGCGCGTCCCCAGGGCGAGGCCGACCGGGCCGCATGGCGGAGGGCCGGATCACCCACGCGATGGACGTTCCCCGCGCCGTACACCCCTTGGACGAGTGGCGCCTCGCGGTGGAAGACCGAACGGCTACCTGTCCAGTTGACCTTCACCGCCGGCTCCGTCCAGGACGTACGGCGGCTACCGGATGATCCTGCCCAGCTCCGTACGTACTTCATGAAGAGGAAGAACGACTCCGAAGGGCACAACTCCCCCACCGAGTGGCTTTTCTCCAGCGCTTGGGAGGTCCTCCTGTCCGACCCGGCCTCAGCAAAGGTACGCGCCGCGGCGTACCGGATGCTGGCCGAGCTTCCCGGCATCCGGAGCGTGGGCCGCACGACGGACCCGCTCGGGCGCCCGGGCGTGGCCGTCGCCCTCGGCGACGGTGCTCCGAACGACCAACCGTCGACGGAGGAGCGCATCGTCGTCGATTCCGCGACGGGCGCCCTTCTCGCAGAGGAGACGGTGCTGGTCCGACCGGCGACCGGGCGGGCGGCGTCCGATCTCTCATCCGATCTGTCGGTGGAGTCGGCGCGCCCGGGCACGGTCCTGAACTACCGCGCGCTCCTCACGGCCACATGGACCGACACCGCCCCCTGAGCCGGCGCTCGCCGGGTACGGGACGACCGCCCGCGCCCGGCGAGCCGGAGTCCGGGCTCTTGCCGGCGGCCGGTTCAGACTGCCTGGCCCTGAACGCCCCTGACCTTCTACTTGAGTTCGTAGCACATCCTGGAGTCCCCTCGAATGAAACTCACCTATCTGGTTGCGACGGTGACCCTGGCCGCCGCGGCGGGTTGTTCGGCCAACGCGGCCGACACCAACGGCCGGGACGGGATCGCCGGGCCGGACGCGACGGTGCGGATCAGCGCCGCGGGCAACGACGTCCGCCCGGACCAGGGCGTCACGGTCACCGTGTCCGGCGGCACGCTGGAGACGGTCACCGGCGTTGCCGGTGCCTTCAACGCTGACCGCACAGCCTGGAAGACCACATGGACCCTCAAGCCCGGTGCGTCCTACAAGGTCACCGCCACGGCAAAGAACCAAAGGGGCAAGGTCACCACGGTCACCAGCGCGTTCCGTACGGCCAAGGCGAAGCAGACCGTCGGGATCGCGGACGTAACACCGATGCCCGGGGAGAAGGTCGGCGTCGGAATGCCCATCATCGTCGACTTCACCGGCCCCGTCGCCAACCGGGCGAATGTCGAAAAAGCGCTGGAGGTCAAGAGCAATAAGGGCGACGAAGGCGCCTGGAGCTGGAGCACGGACCGGCGAGTCGTGTACCGGACCAGGAAGTACTGGCATGCCCACCAGAAGATCTCCTTCACGGCGCACCTGACCGGTGTGCGGGCCGCCCGCGACACCTACGGAGTCCGTGACGTCTCCCGGTCCTTCAGCATCGGCGACTCCAACGTCACCGTGGCGAACGCGAAGACCCACTACATGACGGTGAACCACGACGGCACGGTCCGCAAATTCCCGATCAGCGCCGGAAAGGGCAACCTGCAATCCACCATCACGACCAACGGGATCCACCTCACGAAGGAGAAGACCCCGGTCGTGACCATGACAGCGACCTGCCACGGCCAGCCCGGCTGTGACGACTACCAGGAGAAAGTCAACCTTGCGGTGCGCATCACCGTGGGCGGGGAGTACGTACACCAAAGCGTCGGTGCGTACTACTACCTCGGCAAGCAGAACGAGAGCCACGGCTGCGTCCGCACGAGCCCCGAAGGCGCCGGATATTTCTACGACATCTCTCAGCGCGGCGACATCGTGGACGTGACCGGGACGACGCGCCCGTTCGCCGATGAGCCGTACGCCGACGACTGGAAGTACTGGACGGTCTCCTGGAACCGATGGCTCGCCGGCAGCGCCCTGCACTGACACCGCCGCCTGTCGACACCCGCCCCGATCACTTCTGGGGAGGACCGGTAAGAACGGGAGCAGCGGCCGGAACTACTCGTGGGACGCCACCCACTCACCGAAAGGCGCGTGGCGCCCACCTTCTCGAAGAGAGTTCTGTGGAAAAAGAAGGAAGTTCTGCGGGCGGCCGCCTGCTGTGCTTCCCGCGCACGCGGGGGTGGTCAAGGACTACGGCTATCGCCGATACATCGGTACGCGGGTTCGGCGCTCCGCGCCCGGTGGACCGCCGGCGGCGGGCCGCGCTCTGATCGGGAGGGACTTCGCGGGTCACGGGCGGCGGATGCGGTAGCGCAGATGTGTGACGTGTTGCGTGAGTTCCTCGACCTGCGGAGTGGTCAACCGGCGGATCGGGTCGAGTTCGATGTGCTCGGCCGGCAGGCCGTCGAACAGCCGGCGTCCCTGTTTGAGCAGGACCGGTACGACGTGTAGTTCCAGTTCGTCGAGCTGCCCTGCCCGCAGCAGCGCCTGCGCCGCCCCGGCGCCGTGCACCATCACGTCGCCGTCTCCGGCCGCGGCGCGGGCCTGTGCGGCGCACTCGCGGACATCGGTGAGGTAGCGGACGCTGCCCGGTGGCGGGTCGTCCGGGACGTTGTGGGTCAGTACGAAGACGGGGACGCCGTCGTGGTGGTCGCCCTGCCAGCGGTCGGCGTGTTCGTAGGTGCGGCGGCCAGAGATGACGGCGCGGGTGGCCAGCGCCTCGGCGTAGACCTGTCCGCTTGGTCCCGGGTCGTTGCGCCGGTCGAGCCAGTTGAAAAGGCGGAACCCACCGATGCCCATCGGCGTGTCCGGGCTGTCCTGCGGCCCGGTGACGTAGCCGTCCAGGGACATGGTCATGTACAGCCGGATGAGTGTCATCGCCTCAGCCTCCCGTCCGCACGCGGTAGCGCAGATGCGTCACGCCCGGTCCGTCCGCGGCACGGAGCAGTTCGAGTTCGAGGTGGTCGGGTGGCATGTCCTCAAAGAGCGGTTCGCCCTGTCCGATCAGGACCGGGACCAGGTGAATCTGCAACTCGTCGAGGACGCCTGCGGCGAGTGCCAGCCGGGCGGTGCGGGCTCCGTGGACCAGTACGTCCTTGTCGCCGGCCACGTCCTTGGCCATGTTCATCGCGGCCGTTACGTCGCTCACATAGGTGACCCTGGGCCATTGCAGCTCGGGATCGGGCTGATGGCGGCTCAGGACGAAGATCGGCACGCCATCGTGGTGGTCGCCGCCCCAGCCGTTGGCGAGCTCGAACGTCCGCCGGCCGACGACGACCGCCCCGGTGGCCATGACCTCGTCCATGACCTCACGGTTCACACCCGCCAAGTGATCGAGGTCTCTCCTGTGATCGGCGTCGGCGTCCGGCAGAAACCACTCATGCAGCCGATGCCCTTTGTCGCCGAGCCCGTTGCCCGGCGCCGCGTTCGGCCCGGCGATGAACCCGTCCACCGACATCGACATGTACAGCACGGTCTTACTCACGTTCCTGGTCCTTAATCAGTTCTTGGAGTTGCCATCCGGCAGACTCCTGGCAGGTGAGCGCTCTTGGGTCCTGGACGTTGAGTCCTGAGAGCTACGACGCTGGTCGCTACCGCTTCGATGGGCCCATCGTCCTTGACCGCGGCGGCGCCGTCGGCTGCGCCGTGCGGGTGACCCGCGCAACGACCTGCTCATCTCGGTGGCCGAGCCGGGGGTCGTGGCCGTCGCCCGCATGCGCCCGCTCAGTCGTCGACGGCCTCTACCGCGGCGGCGATCGGCTCGAGCCCGGCGACCAGCTCGTCGAGCTCGTCCGCCCTGAGCACGTCGTACGCCGGCGCCGCCAGCTCGTCGGTGAGGGCCTCGATCCGCTCCTTGGTCTCCCGGCCGGCGTCGGTGAACCCGCCGGCGGCGTCCACGAGGCCGCGGCCGCGCAGCCCGTCGACGACGGCGGCCAGCTGTGCCTTGGGCAGATGGTGGATCCGGCCGAACTCCTCCGCCCTCATTCCGAGGGAGAGAGCAAGGAGGACGTGGGCCTCGGTGCCGCCGATGCCGTGGGCGAGGAGGGCGGCGTTGTGGCCGTCCCCTCGATGCTCCCGCAGCAGCGTCGCCGCGTGCCAGAGCCTGGCCACCGGCTCCTCGGGCACGTCGAGCGCCCGGAGCCCGGCGTACAGCGCTCGGCCCTCGATCGGCGCGCTGACCGCTGCTCGGGTGGCGAGGTCGGCGACCCGCACCAGACCTGGGGAGTCGGCGAGCCCCCCGATCATCTGCCCCAGTGCGGCGGCGCTGCCCCGCTCGCGCACGGCGATCGCCTCCTCCGGGGTGATCTTCCCCCAGACCCACGGGATGTGGCGCGCCACCTCGCCGTCGGCGAAGTTGTAGAAGACCGCGTGCACCACCTCGGCCGGTGCCAGCCCCAGTGGCGCGGCCCGGCCCGCGAAGTATCCGTCCCAGTAGTTGCGCATGCCGAGGGCCAGGAACGCCTCGTTCGGCACCTTGGAGAAGGTGACGGTGGCGATCGGCTCGACGAGCTCGAACATGCGGTGGACCTTGGCCTGTGGGTGCGGCATCGGTCGCATCTCCTGTGGTCGTGGCAGCGCCCCTGGTGGGCGGCCTCTCACCCTTGCTACGAACGACGCGGCCCTGATCCGACAGCTCCGGTCGATTCTTCCGGGCAGTTTTTGGGTGTCACACGGACTCGGTCGCCGCTTGGTCGCCGTGGTCTGGTTTCTCGCGGCGGATCCGGTCGATGGCCTTGCGGTTGGTGGTGGTCAGCCAGGCGCCGGGGCTGACAGCACCTCGAGATGGCCCCAGCCTCCGCAGTGATCCCGCAGCGAAACGCCAGGTCACCGGGGTGGAGGGGTGATGGCAGCGCTCAGCGGGTGAAGCCGATGACCCCGCCCACCGGGCGGGGTTCCGTGATCTCCAAAGCTACTTCCCGGAAAAGCCGCTTCCTGAAAGGATCCGGTTACGCGAACACGGGTGTTCTTCTGACAAAGGGGTGCGGACGGTGGATGCTGATTATCTTCTGGGCGGCCGGTACCGGCTGGTCCGGGAGATAGGCGCTGGGGGGTTCGGCCGGGTGTGGCAGGCGCGCGACGAGGAGTTGCGCGTCGATGTCGCCGTCAAGGAGGTGTGGCTGCCGCCGGCCACGTCGGCCGCCGACCACGGGGAGCGGCTGGCCCGCGCCAAACGCGAGGCCCGCAACGCCGCGAAGCTGCGCGGCCACCCCAACATCGTCGCCGTGCACGACGCCCTTACCGTCGACGACGCGCCCTGGATCGTCATGGACCTGGTGCGCGGCCACTCATTGGAACAGCGCATCGCCAAGCGGGGGCGGCTGCCCGCCGGCGACACCGCGCGCATCGCCGCCGCGTTGCTGGACGCCTTGGCCGCCGCCCACGACGCCGGGATCACTCACCGCGACGTCAAGCCCGCCAACGTCCTGCTCGCCGACGACGGCCGTGTGCTGCTCACCGACTTCGGCATCGCCGAGCACCACGCCGACACCGGCCTGACCGCCTCCGGCACCATTGTGGGCTCGGTGGAGTACATCGCGCCCGAACGCCTCGACGGCAAGGCCGCCGGCCCCGCCAGCGACCTGTTCTCCCTCGGCGCCACGCTCTTCCACGCCGTGGAGGGCGCCTCCGCGTTCCGCCGTGACACCCCCACCGCGACCATCACCGCCGTCCTCCTGCGCGACCCCCCGCCCCCCGCCCACGCCGGGCCGCTCACCACACTCATCACACGACTGCTGGACAAGGATCCCCGCGCGCGCCCCGACATCGCCGAGGCCCGCCGTCTCCTCGACACCCCCCAAGCCGGCGAGTCCACCACCAAGCTCGCGACCAAGCGACTCACCACATCCACCGCGACGAAGGCTCCGCCCACCGCCTCCCGGACCAACTCCGACGACAGCAAGTCCTCAGCCCGGCCGAGCCCGGCGCCGAAAAAGGCGCCCCCGAGGAAAAATCCCGATCCCCTCCGAAGCATCTTGGGCGTCATCGCGCTTGTTATTCTCGGGATCATTTTCGTACCCAAAGTTATCCACCACATCAATACGTCGGGGACGCGCGCCGGATGCGCAGAAGTCAGGACCGCCTGGGAGCATCACAACCAGGCGGTCAGGGCCAGGACTGATCTTAATGTCGCTCCGGGCTACCGACAGTTGGGCGATGACATGGATTCGGCGGCGCAGAAGGCTACCGACCCTAACGTCAGATCGACGATCCAGGATCTCGCTGACGCCAGTCACGCAGTAGCCGATGACGTGGACCGAGAGCATGCCAGCGGCAACCCGGATGCCAGTGATTACAACCGCGACATGACGAAATGGGCCACTGCCAATAACAAACTCATAGGGGTCTGTCAATGACTACCGAACTCCGGCCCGCCGCTCCTGCGCTACGAAAAGCACTGAACGTTTTCAACTGATCGATCCGTAGTTCCTCAAGATCTCGGAACCGTTGAGTTCCACACAGGGTGACCTGGCCAGGAAGGGCTCGATGCATAGTTTTCCAAGCCCAACGGCCGGCGTCGGTCATGGTCACCTGGGACGCCGACAGATCACGGTCAGGAGTCTTGTACGAGCAACCGTCCCTGCTTGGCGTCCGGCGAGACGAACACGAACGCCGTAGGCGCAGCACCGAGATTGAGGTGAAATGGCTGGAAGTTCGGACTCAGCTGCAACATCAGCTTCCAGGGGCCGCCGTCAGGCCAGTCATCGCCTTGAAAGAACGCGGGCGTCCCACCGATCTTGTCGCTGCTGATCTGCTCCCAGTAGTGATCGTGATCGTCGGCCGGCGGCCTCGCGCGGTCGTGCTGAGGACGGAAGTCGGGATCCTTGTCCGGCTCGAGCCGGACGGTGTATTCGGCGTCGGACCCGTCCTCGACGTGGTACAGGCTGGGTCCGGTGGCCAGCGGAAGCGTTGAACCGCCGTAGATACCGCCCGGCTGCACGATGACCGCGTTCGCACCCTCGTCGGGAAAAGCGATGTCGGGGTCGAAGAACACCTCGTCGCCATACTCCGCGTGGGTCACGAAGACGTACGCCAGCTTGCCTCGCCCCGCGTCGCCGAGCACCGGCCCGAGCTCGATCTGGCAGACGAACCGCATCGGCTCCTCCCACGCGTCGTTGACCGGCCACTGCGGCTCGGAAAGCCACACCGGCTGCCCCCCGAACTTGGTGACCGGGGTGGTGATCGGCACACTGGCGGGAACGAACGCCTCGATCCTCAACGTCGCTACCATGAGCGCCCTCCTCGCCGTGACGGCCCAGGATTCTGCCACTCCCACGGCTACTCGCCACAGCCGCTGGCTCTCCTGGTCGGTCGAACGTATGTGGTCAGCGCACCAGCGATGCCTCGCGGTGCTTCCCACGTGACGTGACGTGGCGGCCGCGACGGTGGTCGCCGATGGCTAGGACGTCCACCAGCGCCGTAGCGTCCCGCAGGCGCCGTCCTGTTCGATCTCCCCGATCGCCGGGCGGCCCTGCAGGGTGGTGGAGATCCGGTGGACTCGACCCTCCCACGTCCGAAGGACGCGGACGGCGTACCGGTCCCCCCGCCACGTGATGGCGGCCGGTCGGCCGTCCGGCGTCGTCTCGATGTCGATCGGGTCGTCCAGCAACACGGGCATGCCGGGAGCGTAGTCGAACCTTCGTTCGATCACACGGAAGGGGCGGCGTGTCCTCCGCCTCGCGTACTGACGTGTCCATGTCAATACGCTTCGGTGCTCCGCCGGGCGCGGGCCAGGATGGCAGGAAACCAACCCTTTACGATTAGTAGTCGAAACTGGAGGAGGGGCAGTGCGGCCATCCCGGTCGGTAGCCCGCCGCCGAAGTGGCCGCACGTTCCAAGCGGTTGGCGTCAGTGGACGATTCGCTCCATGACCCAGTCGACCAGTGGCATGGTCACCTGACTGTGCATGGTGTTCTCGCTGTCGCACTTGAACTCATCGAGCGCGCTTTTCACACCGTCCGCCTCGACATTCTCGTACGGATCGACGTCCCACTCGGCCGGGTCGTAGTCCAGCGCGACCGCGCTCACGGAGGGGACGAAGCAGCTGAACTTGTACGTCTCCGGGATGTCGGCCCCGAGTTCCTCGGCGATCTGGCCGAAGGAGTCGAGGGTGCCGCCGGGCACGCCGTCGAGGCCGGGGACGTACGAGGTGAAGCCCCGGCGCACCTGGCCGGCGGCCCGCATCTCACCGATCGGCTTGCGCTCGCCGCCGTCGGGCTGGAAGTTCGCCTGGGCGTAGACGACCAGCGGTATCTGGTATTTGAACACCTCCACGCCGGGCGGCAGGTCGCGGCCGATGCCGATGCCGGCGCCGTTGGCCACGCCCAGCTTGTGCGGTCGCTCCGGGAACTGGCCGAGCTCGCGCAGTTCACTCAGGAACTGCGTGCGCAGTTCGCTGGAGGTGGCGACGGGGCCTTCGTACTTCGCGTCCGGAATCCATGCGTACAGCAGTTGCTGCGCGGCGGGGCTCCTGATCAACTCGGCCTTCTTGACCTTGCCGGGTGCGGTCGGCAGCGATTCAAAGAAGTAGGCCATCTGCTGGAGGACCAGCGGGATCCAGGCGCCGTTGTGCGGGGAGTCCCAGGACAGGTAGGTCGCGGTCTGGTGGTCCTGGTTCTGCTTTTCCATCTCGGCGAGGGCGTAGCGGGTGATGATGCCGCCCATGCTGACCCCGCCGACGATCAGCTGCGCGTCGCCGCGCCGCCGCTGGATGGCCTCGTTGATGGCACTGATCACCACGCCGGCGTTGGCCTGGATGTAGGTGTGCCGCTGCTCGAAGCCCACCAGGATGACATCGATGCCCGCAGCGAGCAGCTGGTCGAGGAAGCCGACCTCACTGCCCGGGTAGGGCGCGTTGAAGTGGGCGAACAGCCCCGGCAGGTCACTGGGACCGTAGTTGAAACCGTCCGCGAAGATGAACGGACGCTCCAGCTCGTCGTGGCCGTCGGCGAGATAGACCGCGGCCTCGCCGACGGCCACCTCCCGCCGGTACGGTCGGGCGGACCGCAGCGGCCAGGTGTGCTCCGGGCGCCGGTCGCCGGCGCGCGCCACGCCCGTCGGGGCGCCGAACCACGGCCCCGGAGGCAGATTCTTGGCGAACTCCGCCACCTTCTCGGCCGAGGACTTCTCCTCGGCCTGATTCCACGTCAGCTCGACGTCGATCCTGGCTTCCTGTGCCATGAGGACTGCACCGCCTCTGTGTAGGTGTTGTTTACGGGGCCGTCATAGCGCGCCGCGATTCACCTGCGAACGGGCTGGCACTGCACGGGAGTTGTCATGGCTCCCGCAGATGATGAGGTCCGCTTCCCACTCCTCACGGTGACTCACCGTGACGGCGCCATCACTTAATGTGCCCTACATTCGTGCGAGGAAACGGGAACGACTTTCTAGTCAGAGAAGGCGTGTAGGGCAAATGCGGCTAGAGGCCACGTGGACAAATATCAAACGTCAGGGCAGGCCGTGGAGGACGAAAGAGGCCCATATCGCCGGGTCGGGATAGTGGGCGCGTCCTTTCAGGAGGGCGGTTCTGAGGGCGGCGGCCGGCGATTCGGTGACGCGTCTTTCTTCGTGGAGCCAGGTCGTGATGCGGGCGGCCGGCGCCGGGGGAACATCTCGGAGCGTCGCGACGACCGACGCGGCGCCTGAGATGAAGAACGCGCGGACGAGGCCGCGCACGCCTTCGGTCGTGATCATTCCGAGGCCGGAATGGCAGGCCGCCAGGACGACGAGGCGGGCGCGGACGGGTTCGGCCGCGATCATGTCCGAGGTGAGCTGGCCGTCGTCGTCTCCCGTCGGGGTGAGCGCGATCGCGCCCGGCGGCCGGTCCAGTCGCGGGCGGGCGTCGAGGGACGCGTGGGCGAAGACGTGGATCGGATCCGCGTCGTGAAGCCGGTTACGGATCTCGGGCACCGTGCACGCCGCGCCCAGGACCGGTTCCGCCCCGTAGAGGGCCGCGATGGAGGACGTGGCCGAGGCGCTGAGCGGGGACGCTTCGTCGTACCCCCCGTCCGGGCGCGGGAGCCGGGCTCCTGTGGGGGCACCGATGATCAGTGGTGTGGCGGGGGGACGGGAGGCGGGCTCGCTCGCCAGGATCTCAAGGAGCGAGGCGGATGGAGCGTACGCCACGGGGTGGCGGTCGATGAGCTGGGCTCCGTCCGCGAGGGTGAACGCGGCGAAGGGCATGCTCCACAGGAGCCAGTTCGGCAGGACGATGACGGTCTGGTCCGGTCGGAGGAGTCCTTCGAAGGGGCGTAGCAGCAGGGGGCCGAGGTCGGGGATGTCGCGGCTGTCGGGAACGGTGGGGCCGGTGCTCAGCACGTCCCGAAGGGCGGCGCCGGTGACGCTCTGGTGCGAGCGCCGCCCGTCGGACGCGATCGCCCACATGTGGAGTTCGCGCAGGTGTTCCAGCGTGGAGAGAGGATTGACGCCGAACGCGCTGTCCGTGAACGTGAAGTGCGGCTGGTAGAAGAGCAGGCACGCGTTGAGACGCCGAGCCAGTTCCTCGATTCGCCGGTGTCCCGGTGGATCCGTGGGGAGCTCTTCCGCTCGGAGGTGGGCGGCGCGTGCGAGAGCGGTCAGCGGGCCGGAGCGTACGCGTTCAGCACTCTCCAGAGCGCCGAACGGGTCGCCTGCCGCCAGCCGCAGTTCCTGGACGGCGTGCGAGAGCGGGTAGGCGATCTGGTCGTGCAGCCCGGCCATTCCAGGTTCGTCCGGGGCACGGGTCCGCAGAGTCTCCCAGAGCGCTTCACATTCGGGGAGGTAGGCGGCGGCCTGTTCAGGCCGCCCCGCGTCGAGGTGTACGCGGACCAGGTTCATCAGCGCGACGGCGACGCCGCGGCCATCACCCGTCGCGCGCTTGAGCCGCAGGCTCTCGTCCAGATGCTCGGCGGCCATCTCGAGCCGGCCTTGCCGCATCCGCACCAGTGCGCGCAGGTTGAGGACCTGGGCGCGTCCTGCGAGGTCGCCGGCTGCGGCGCGGGCGAGCCAGCGGTCGGTGAAGTCGATGGCCGTTTCGTGACGACCGGCCCGGCGTGCGACCTCGGCGGCGTTGAGGAGGCCTTGCCGATGCAGGATCGGCAGGTGTTCCGCGCCTCGCAGGGCCTGGTCGACAGCGGTCGCGGCCTCGTCGTGCCGTCCGATCGCGCTGAGCGCCAGGGCGAGGTTGCCCTGGATCTCCGCCGTCTCGTTCCGGGGCGGATCAGGGAGCCGTCCGAGATGCTCTTGGGCGGTCTGTGCCCATTCCACGGCTCGTTCGGGCTGCCCGAGGCCCAAGCTGACCCTGCCGAGCTGGGAGGCGGTGAGCGCGGCGGGCTCGTCCTGTCGGCCGTCGACGGCGAGACCGTACGCCTGATCCAGCACCGTCAGCGCCTCGTCGTGCAGCCCCGCGCGCAGCAGCGCCTCGCCGAGGTTGCTCATGACGGCCCATCGCGTCAATGGAGCAGGCGGTTCCCGCTCACCGAGCAGCGCCAGGGCGCGCCTGCCGTCCTCCGCGCCCTCGACGTATCGGCCGGCGATGACCCGCGCCTCGCCCCGCTGAGCCAGCGCCGACGCGAGCAGCATCCGGTCGCCGAGCCGCTGGGCCAGTACGATCCGGCGCTCCGCGCAGGTGGCTTCGCCCGTGGCGTCACCGAGCATGGAGTGCGCGACGGCGACGACGAACAACGCCGCGTCCAGCTCACGGAGGTCTCCGGATCTTTCGGCCGCCAGGACCGCCAGCCGCCCGGTGGTCAGGGCGGCGGCGAGACGGTCATGGTGCAGCGCGTCCGTGGCCCGCTTCCGCAGTACGCGAGCGATCCGGCTCGTCGTCATTACGCCGCCCTTCCACAGCGATCCGGCTCGTCGTCATTACGCCGCCCTTCCACAGCGGTCCGCCTGCCGCCGCGCGTCCTGAAGACGTACGCGGCCAGCTCGATCACGAGCAGACCGGCCCCCGCGGCCAGGACCGACGCCGCCAGCGACTGAGCGAAAGACGGAGGGGCGCCACCGCGTAGCGAGATCGCCGACCAGCCGAGCCAACCGAGCGTGCCGCCGGCCAGCGTGCCGGCGATCCGCTCGAAGCCACCCAGCCGATTGGTGTGTCCGAGACGCTCCGCGACCAGCGGCAGCGCGAAGGCCAGACCCGCCAGAACGGCGATGAGCGGGGCGTGCAGCCGGCGCGGTAGCGGCACCTTGTACTGCAGAGCCTGGACGACGGCGAGCGCCATGAGCAGGGTCCCTAGAAGTGAGGTCTGCAGGACGGTCAGCCGGCGCGAGTGTTCGGCGAGCCGCTCGGTGATCACCGCGCGGGCGGCCTGGCCGACCTGCACCGCGCTCTCGAGGGTGGCCTCCAGGTATCCGATGTCCGCGCCGAGTTGTTGATCCAGAATGCAATGGATTCGCTGATCGCGATCGAGGAACGTGTCCCGCGATGGGGCACCGGCGGTCACGGTGGCGTTCATCTGATCGGCCGCGATCTTCGCGCTGATCCGCATCTTGCGCAGGTCGCGCAGCGCGGCGACCAGCCCGGCGGTGCTGTTCACCGCGCCGGCGAGCTCCGCCTGGCCTTCGGTCAACTCCGCCAGGCCCGAAGCGGTGTGTTCGGAACGATCGAGCATGCCGACCAGCCGGTCGGTGGCGGCGTCCACCCGCCGGCCCGCCTCCCGGAACCACAGCGACCTGTTACGGACCCACGTCGCGTGTCGTATTTTGGCGGCGGACAGGAGGTACCGGGCAAGGGGCTGCAACGTGACACGCTCTCCGGTCGTCCACGCCCAGGCGTACATGTCCCGTTCGTGGGCATCGTCGGTCAGCATGGCAAGACGCCGTACGGGCGGCCGCCCGGGGATCCGACCCTCCGGCAGTTCCCAGAGCACGATGCCGTCCTCGCGACGGAAAGGGGTGCCCACAGGCGCGTCTTCGCGTGCGAGCCGTCCGCCGACCGGTTCGTCGAGCGGCCGGTCCGACACTCCGAGGAAGATCCGGACGGTTCCCAGATCGCCGGTCGCGTCGCGTGGCCATTCTTCGTCGAGTTCGCGCCATTCGCGGGCCGCTTCGGGCGAAAGGACCGCCATGAAACCGACGACGTCATGTTCTTGATAGAGGACGGCCTGATAGACCCCGGGGCGATCGACCCCGCACGTCGCCAGGACCGTGAACTCGTCGCCCGGACGAAGATCCGACGGGACGTCGGCCGAGGTGCCCGCCACCAGGCCACGCGTCTCGCCCAACGCGGCGAAGGCGGCCCACAGGCGCTCGGCAGATCGCCTCCACCGGCCTGTCGGCTCGCCCACGCCGCAGAACGCGTGGACGAGGAGCGCCTGCTCACGCATCGTCACGCGTACGGCCCTTCGCCCGCGAACGGGTGATCGCCGCTCCCACCCGTTCGACGGTCTCGTTGACCACCCGGGGCATCGCCACCGGATCGGCGGAATCGCGGACCGAGGCGGTCGGGCTGATCGGAGGTGCTCCCAGCACCGGCCCGGCCAGTTCGATCCGGCTCAGCGAGAGCCGCGCGCCATGGACGTCGCGGGCGGCGAGCGCGTCTCCCAGGGACTCGAGCTCCGCGTTCACCGCGGCCCATGCCTCGGCCGCCAGCCGCCAGCCGCGCAGCCGGCCGATCAGCTCGTCGGTGTCGGCGAGGGTGTCCTCGAAGGTCGGCGTTCCGCTCCCCATCCGGCTCGTCGCGCTCATCGCGGATCACCGGTCCAGCGTCGGGTCGGCGGGCTGGGGTCCTTCGCCGGGCGCAGTGCTCCCCCGGCGCTTGAAGTAGTGCTGGAAGAGTCGCAGGGCGAAGGGGGTGTCCAACTGGGCCAGCAGGGCCGGGCGCCGGAGCAGGAACTCACAGACGTGCATCCAGGCGTGGCCGACCGCGATCGCCAGGGTGAGCGCCGTACCCGCGTTCACGGCGCCGATGACCAGATTCATCACCGGGACGAACTTGCCGAGCTGTTTCACGCCCTGCCGTTTGGCCACCTGTTTCCCGGCCTCCTTGGCGACCTGTTCCGCGCCTTCCTGGGCGACCGCCCGCCCGGCGAGCCGCCCCGCGGCGTTCGTGACGGCCTTCTGGCCGGCGACCTTGGCCCCCTTCTGTCCGGCGCCGACGCCGACCGCCGCCATGGCGGCGATCGTCACGACCTGCTTCCTGTCGATGGGCAGGCCGTAGCAGAGGCTGATCTTGGCGATCATCACGGCGATCGCGGCGGTGACCCCGCCGACATCGGTGAGCGGCACCGGGACGGCGGCGGTCGCCCCCGCGCCGGCCGTGATGTAGCGGAAGTTCTTGATCACCTTTTTGGCGTCTCTGCGCTGGGGCGAGAAGTCCAGGCGCTGGCCCGCCTTGAGCGCCCTGGCCGCCTCCGGCGCGATGGCGAGCGTGGCCCGCAACAGCTCACGGAGCCCGTGCTCGGGGATCGTCGGCCCGCCGATCTGCCGCATCGGCACCGAGTTCACCAGGAAGACCCGCCCGCCCGCGGAGAGCGGCAGATCAAGGCTCTCGATGTGCCGGGCGAGACGGAGCGCGCCCTCGTCCACGTCGTCACCGAGCCGGGCGACGTGGGTGAGCACCATGATGACGGGCAGATCGAGCGCGTGCATCGCCCGCACCATCGCTTCGTGACTCTCCAGGAACCGGCTGGTTTGGGAGTTGACCACGAACCAGGCCGCGTGGATGCGCGCCTCGCGCGGGCCGATCCGGGATTCGGTGACGACCCTGTTCATCTCCGCGATCATCTCGTCGAGGCCGTCGTGGCCGACCTCGAAGCCCCGGTTGTCGTAGATCGTGATGATGTCGTCGTCGTGGCGCCGGTACCGCTGGACGTGCTTCGTGACGGGCCTGCCGATTCCCGTCTCCGCCAGATCCATCCCGAAGATCGCATTGACCAGGGTGGTCTTGCCCGCCCCGGAGTCCCCGAAGACGATCGAGTTGAACCGTCCCAGCTTGGCCAGCTCCTGGGCGTACGCGGCACTGACAGTGGCGATCAGCGCGTCCAGGTCGAGTTCCTCGTACATGTCACTCCGTTCGCTCGGCGCCGTCCTGCGTCGAATCCTGCGCGGCCTGCTTGAGGCCGGCGATGATGGAGGCCAGTTCGTCGCCGCGCGCATCGGTGCTCGGCGGCACCCGGTGTTCCGGGTCTCCGCAGATCGGGCACCGGGGGTCGCGGCGGATCACCGCCCAGATGCTCTGGGGTGCGTGTTGGTGCGGTTCGGGGGCGATGACCTGGGGGAAGAACTCCCAGCGCGGGCTGGTGGAGACGATCCCCAACGTCCTTCGGTCGCGGAGCAGGCCGACCAAATGCTCTCCGGCCGGGGTGCTCGGACCGGCCAGCAGGCCGACGGCGACGGCGGCGGCGCAGCTGGAGACGATGTTGATGGCCGGACCGAGCGCGGCCTCACCGACGAGCCTGCCGTTCAGCCCGTAGTCGCGCGCCGGACGGTAGTCCGTGGCGGTCGACCTGGCCCCGACGGCGCAGTTCCAGCAGGCGGTCTCCGTCGCGGGGACGCTGATCACGACCTCTCCCGCGGCGGCCCTGCGGTAGAGCGCGCACGAGACCATCGGGATCCCGGCGGCATAGGCGTGGTGTGACAGTCGCGCCTGCTCGGCCATGTCGTCGGTCGCCCCCACGACGAGATCCGCGCCGGACAGCAGCCCGGCCAGATCCAGGTCGCCGAGGGCCGCGACGTGCTCCTCCACCCGTACGGCAGGGTCTATCGCCCGTAGCCGACGGGCCATCGCGGTCGGCTTGGCCACGCCGAGGTCCGCCGACGTGTAGACGCTTCGGGCCAGGTTGGGGCCTTCCACGCACTCGGGGTCGATCACCGTGAGCGTGCCGACCCCGCAGCGGACGAGATCCTCGGCGATTCTGCTTCCCACGGATCCCAGGCCGGCGACGACGACGCGGCGTTCGGTCAGGTCCCCCAACAGCGGCCAGACCCGCTCGACGGCCTCGCCGGTGCGGCGGCCGGCGGCGGTACGAGCGAGCGCGGCGAGCTGCCCCGCGGCCGCGCTACCGGGATCCCACGGAGAGGGCAGCGCGGCCATCGCCGGGCGCCCGCCCGCGTCCCGCTCCCACCGCACCGCGAGCGGTCCCACCAGCGGGTATTCGCCGTCCACCAGCAGCGCCGCGGTGTGGTCGGAGGGTACGGGGAGCACGAGCCTGGGCCGGTGATTGACGTTGATGATCTGCGGCAGGTCGTCGCGTTCGCGGGCTCTCGCCCTCTTGCCGACCCAGTCGCGGACGGCGGTCGCGGAGGGCAGGTCGACGTCCGTGGTCCGCAGGTCGGCCGTGAGCGGCACCGTCCTGCCCTCGACCCGGCGCAGAACGTGGTCACCGTCCTTCCCGCGCCGCAAGGTGTGCAGCGACATGCGGTACCCCGATCCCAGATCCAGGTCGGCGGGGCGCAGCGGGCCGCGCGTCACCACCGCGATGGTCAGCTCGTGGAGATGGGGGTTGATGTCCAGCATCCGTCCCGTACTGCGCACGTCGGTGCCCGAGGGGTCCGGGGCGGCGTACGGATGGGTGTGCACGGTCCCGATGAGTCGGCCGTGCCGGGCGGTCTCCAGCAGACCGACGGTGGTGGACAGCTCGGCGGAGATGTCCCAGCTCGCCCCGCTGTACCGGCCGCTGGTGTCCTCGACGAGCAGGTGGATCAGCGAGCCGACCGCGAGCAGGGCACCGCCGCGTTCGGGCGGCACCGCGCACAGCCGCTCGCGGATGGCCGTGACGACTCCGTCGCTGAACCGTACGGGAATCGCGGCGACGCGGGGGAGAACGCCGGGCGTCGCTTCCGGCTTCCTCCGGCTCATTTGCTGAACTTCGGGTTCTTGCCCGCCATGCGGAGCGAGGTGTACGCCATCCACTTGGCGGCGTGCGTGCGCACCTCGGCCAGGGTGGCCGCGGCCCGGCCGCCGGGCCCGCAGATGATGGGAAGCTTCCGGCTCCCGACCCTGACCTTGATCATGTGCGGGCGGTGGCCGAACTTGTCGTCCATGTCCGGGTAGATGGGGGCGATGCGGAAGGCGTTGCCGTCCTCCGGGGAGCGGAACGCGAAGAACACGAAGGGCCGCTGCCCTGGGTACTTCGGCGTCATCTGGAACTTCCAGCCGGCCACCTCGCCGGTGAAGACCGGCTCCCACCGTTCGACGTTGCCGGGGTCGAGCCGGCGCAGGAGGTTCACGTCGGCCTCGGTCGGCCCCTCGTTGACGGCGGCCATGCGTTCCTGGGGGAGCTTGGAGAGCGGCTGAGCGGAACCGTCGGATCCGGTGACCACGAACTGGCCGCCCGGCTCCAGGAATACGTCGGGGCCGCCCTCCTCCTGGGCACGGATGAGGTCGCGGATCTCCTGCCAGCTCGCGGCGGCCGCCATGCGCTCCTCAGGCAGCTTCGACAGGGGGACCGTGGACTGCTCGGCGCGGTCGTCGGGGGCCCCGCCGCCCGTGTCCTGCGGCGACTCGTGATCCTCCTGCCGCTCGCGCTCGACGCGGATCAGGATCAGGGACGGCACTCCGCCGGTGACGAGTTCCACGTCGTTGGCCGAGGCCGCCGGTGGCGTCACCGGGACGGCGAGCTGGGAGTGGTCCTCCACGGGGACGAGCTGGGCGTGATTCTCCGGGGGGAGATCGAAGAGGATGGGCTCGGCCGCCTCGGACGTTTCCGGCGGGGAGCCGGTGCCGGGCAGAGAATGGGACGAAGACGTGTCGGGCATGGTGTCCTCCTACGGTTCGGACTCGTCTGTGACCGCCGACCTGCCAGGTGCCGTATCGCACGTGGTCCGGCCTTGAATTCGAGTGTCGGCAGTGATCGGACGAGGGAGAACACCAGATTTGGTCAATCCCCACTCAGCGGGGCGTTCTCGGCGCAGAGCCCCAGTTCCTTGGCCCACAGGCGGGCCGCGGCCCGCTGTTCCAGGCGCTGACCGGTCGCCCACAGCACCCAGTGCGTACCGTCCCGGGCCACAAGGCCGGGGTGAGCGTCGACGTACTTCTGCAGAATCAGCTTCAGGTGGTTATTGAGCTTGGTGCGATTTATTCCAAGAATTGCGGCGATATCAAGGGCGTATGTGGCATCGCCACAGCCCACGAGCCGGGCGATCCTGCGCTCGAGGGGCGAGAGTTCGTGCCGGGCCACGCTCCGCACCACCGCGGCGAAGATGCGGTTGAACACGGCCTGAAGGTCGGAGGGCGTCCGGTCGTACCGCTGGGCGACCTGCCGGCCCGACTCCCCCGCGGCGAAGGACCTGAGCACGGCGAGATCACCGGAGCCCAGCCCCGTCTCGGCTCCGCGCAACTCGGCGTACAGCAGGGCGGCCAGCTCGGTCGACAGGTACAGCTCCCCGGCGGCCACCGCCGTGATCGCCTCGGCCAGTCTCGCGTCCGGTGCCGAGGTGTCGAGATATCCCTGGGCGCCCGCCGCGATCGACTCCAGCACCTGGCGCGGCGGCGCCTGCGCGGAGATCAGCAGCACCCGCCAGCCGGTGGCGCGGAGCCGGCGAACCGCCTCCGCGCCCGACAGCCGACCGCGCAGCTGGATGTCGCACAGCGCGACACCTACGCCGCCGACCGGCGGCACCTTCGCGACATCGCCGTACGGGGCCAGGACACGGCAGCCCCGCGGGGACAGGAGCTTGTCGAGTCGATCGGCCAGCAGCCTGACGAACATCTGGTGATCGTCGATACAGACGACGGTCAGCCCTCGCATGCCTGGTCTCCCGGCCACTCGAACCGGACCGTGGTGCCGACACCGGGAGCCGACGTGATCTCGTACCGGCCACCGCACTTCTCCACCGCCGGGAAGGTCCGGCCGAGCCCGTCCCCACGGCGGACCGTGGCGGGATCGAACCCCGCCCCGTGGTCCACGACGCTCACCACGAACCGGCCGTCCGAGGCCTCGGCCAGCAGGTGCACCTCAACGTCACGCCCCGCGTACTTATGGGCGTTGGAGAGCGCCTCCCCCGTGGCGGCCACCATCACCTCGGCGACCCCGGCGGGCGGCTCGGCGTCGATGAAGAACTTCGGGTGTACCGGCAGCCTGAGCTCGAGAAACGTGTCGGTCAGCTCGATGAGCTGCGCGGTGATGGAGAAGTCTCGATCGTTCACGGTCCCCAGCAGGGCACGGGCGGCGAGTGCGGCGCGCCGGATCAGACGCCGCGCCTCGGGGGGAAGCTCCGGGTCGGCGGAGAGGCCGTCCAGGATGGGCAGTTGCCGGTCGTGCAGGCCGCTTCGCATGCGCTCACGCTGTCGTTGTAGGTCGAGGAGTCTCTGCTGTTCGGCGGCCACGGCCTGTGCGCGGCGCTGGTCGGCGGTCGCCTGGGCGGTCCGGGCGGCCATGGTCCGCAGCAGGTAGGAGACGTAAAGGCCGACGGTGTACCACATGACGAAGCCGAGCAGGTCAGAGCCCAGCTTCAGCGTGACGTCCGGGTAGATCGTCACTCCCCACGACACCCACATCAGCAAGACCGCGGCGACCGTCAGGACGCGGAATCCGATCGCGAAGGCCACGGTCAGCGAGGCGATCAGGCTGAAGGGCACCACCTCGGTCATCACCACGTTGCGCAGCTCGGGCGCTGCCGCGCGGGAGCCGATCGCCATCAGCGCGATGCAGAAGCCGACGTCCACCGCCGCCAGCAGCCGGTCGCCCCGAATGGTGTGTCTGGTCCAGACCCGGTGGACGAACCAGGCCGCCTCCACAACGGAGGCCGCGAGCGCGACCACGGCAAGCGACGGATGCACCAGCCTGCCCCAGCCGAACAGCGGGATGGCCAGGAACGGAACCATCATCGCGCGAACAAAGGCCGCCATCCTGGCCAGTCGCCGCTCGTTCTCCGCGACGATGCCTTCCTCGTCGTCCTCGACGTCAGGGATATGGGCCCAGTCCAAGGCGCTCATGCCCTGGGAAACGCGCTGCCCAAAACCGATCTTTGTCACAGACGATCTCCCCTCGGCGACTTTCATCAATAGGACGCTTCAGGTGCACATCTGGTTGCGCAGCGCTTCCACTCTGGAATCCGTGGAATTTCGCATATGAATAGTTTATCGATCACTCTCGCATTTCGGTCATGCGAGAATCAACTACCCGGAATCTCCGGAAATCGAGTCACATCTGCTCGTTACGGGAACCGGCTGTTCGCCGACCCGCCGGCTGCTCTACGACCTGCCTGTCGGCGACGGGGTTCAGATCGATGTCTTCTGCGCCTGACGGAAGCAGCCGGTCGATCCGCAGGAGCAGGGCGGCCAGCAGGTGGCGGAGCAGGGCGACGGACATCGCAGGTACGGGTGCGGAGCGTTCGGCGGCGATCTGGTCGATCGTGGCGAAGATCGCGGTGAGGTCGGGTTCGGCCGCGGGCCGGCAGGGGGAAGCGAGCCAGTCGGACAGGCGCGGGCCCGCGCCGCGAACGACCGTGCATCGGCCGTTCGCGACCGCGGACGAGTCGTGTGGCTGCGACGCGCCTGACCTGGGCGAATCGGCACGGTCGCACAAACCTGAGAAAACCCTGAGAATCCACACAACCTTGACGACCCTCCGAGCATCTTTACTCATGAGACCTTCGATCATGAGTGCGCTGTGCGCTCATCCGAACTCCGGAGAGGCCCGATGGAGACCAGGAAGCGGCGCCGGTTGCCCGCGCTGATCGCCGGGACGGTCGTCGCGAGCGGCATCACCGCCGCGGCCGCCGTGGCGCCCTCCCGCCCGACGCCTCGGGCCACGGCCTCCGCCGCCGAGAGGGTGACCGCCGGCTCGCATGTCACGCCTGCGCACGCCACCAAGGTGGCCGCCGGCCCCCACGTCACGCCCGCACGCGCCACCAAGCCGGCTCCCGGCCCCCACGTCACGCCCGCACGTGCCACCAAGCCGACTCCCGGCTCGCAGGTCACGCCTCGGCGCTCCGCCAAGGTGACCTCCCCTCCGGCGGCCGCGCCGCCGGTGAGCGGCGACGCGCGGGTCTGCGCGGCCGAGCAGGGCAAGTACCGCGCCACCGTCGTGACGACGTTTCCCGTCGTCGGTGACATGGGAGCTCCGAAGGGCCGACAGGGAGGCACCCTCGTCGTCATGGGGTCCACCGTGTGCGGCACCGTGTGGGTCGAAGTGAAGAAGGACGCGAAGTACGACAAGCGGGCATACCCCACCAGCGCCTCGATCGCCACCTACGCCACGGTCACCGACCGTTCGAAGGTGGGCGAGAGCCACCGCGAGGCCATCACGCGCGCGGTGCTCTCCACGAAGGCGATCCCCCTCCGCGCGCACGGCCGGATCGAGGTGAAGGCCGGGTGGGCCGGGAAAGACTTCCGCTTCACCGGCCCGGTCCACGTCATCCGCTACTGACCGTCGGCCTCGTCGACCTTTTGTGCATCGACGAACCGGGCTCCATGGAACTCGAACGAACGCGGCACTGACCTGCCATTCCAGGCACTGACCCGGTTTTCCCTAATAAGATGCTTTGCTGGCCTCCCAGGTTCGCGTGACATCCATCACGGCAGAAAAAATAGGGAATCTGGATCTTCCTGTGAACCTCAACGGCATTACCGGACATCGAAGTTATTAGTCGAGCCAGTAAGTAACCGGAGAGGTTATTCCCATGCAGTTCAAGCGCCTTCGTACGACCGCCGCTCTGGCTTTTGGTGGCGGGATGGTCGCCCTCGCTCTCACCGGCTGCAACATCGACAGCAAGGTGTCGACGTCGTCGGGTTCGACGTCGTCAGGTCCGTCGGCGTCGAGTTCGACATCGTCGGGTTCATCGGCGAAGACGGCACCGGGAGCCAATAGCACCCACGGCGGGAAAGCGGCGGCGACGAACACCAATCAGGGTGACACGCCGAGCTGCATGGCATCCGAGCTCAACGCCGATCTGCAGATTCAGGATTCCGGCGCCGGACTGGAAGCGGAAATGGCAGCGGAAAAGGCGATCGCCACGCTGACCATCACCAACCGGTCGAGCGAAACCTGCTACCTGCCGGCCTGGACACCGCTCGGGAAGGGCGGGGAGAACAACTACACCGCGATTCCCGCGACCCAGGTGAGCTACCCCGGTGCCGGCACGACCATCACGCTGCGGCCCGGACGTTCGGCCTTCGCCGGAACCAAGTGGCACACCACCAAGGGCTGCCCCGGCGGCGTCACCGACGGCCTCGGCGTCGCCTGGCACAGCACCTGGATCCCGCTCACCTACCACGGCCTCGACGACGGCTACCAGCCGCCGATCTGCGACAGCCTCACCCTGGGCACACTCCAGCCCACCATGAACGGCGTCAACTTCAGCTGACCCGCCCCGAACATAACAGGCCAGGCATACGGGGTCGTAGGGAGCGGGAACGTGAGAGTTCCCGCTCCCTACGCGCGTCAGCCGTCCCGCCCGGCCGCTCCGCGCCGGCGTGCCGTGGCCGGGGTCATCTGGCCAGGGCCTGGGTGGGGGAAAGGCGCGCAGCCCGGGCGGCCGGGTACAGGCCGGCGATGGTGCCGATGAGGATGGTGCCGGCCAGGCCGAGGGGCAGGGCCGTGGCCGGGATGACGGCCTCCCAGTGTTCGTACCGGGCATAGCCGACGGTGACGAGGGTGCCGAGGGCGCAGCCGGCGAGACCGCCGAGAAGCGCGAGGGCGAGGGATTCGCCGATGAACTGGCCGGCGATGTGCCGTCGGGTCGCCCCGAGGGCGCGGCGCAGGCCGATCTCACTGCGGCGTTCGAGCACCGAGATGACCATGACGTTGGCGATGCCGATCGCGCCGACCAGGACGGCGACGGCGCCGAGGCCGAGGAAGAGGCCGTTGAAGGTCTTTTTGGCGGCGAGCCGGGCGCTGAGCGCGGCCGAGGGCTGGCCGGCGCTGACCAGGTCGGGGTGGGCGGGATTGGTGGCGGCGGCGAGGGTCCTGGCGGCCCCTCCGACGTGTTCGGGGTCAGTGCGCAGGTAGATGGTGGAGGCCGAGCCGTCGATGCGGAAGGCCCGCTCGGCTTCGGCGAAGCCGATGAGGGCGGAGCGGTCGATGTCGGGGGCCAGTTCGATGGGGGCGAGGATGCCGACGACCGTGAAGGTCTTGCCGCCGAGCCAGACCGCGGTGTCGGGGCGCAGGGCGGTGATGCCGAGGCGCTGGGCGGCCACCGCGCCGAGGACGGTGACGGGGTAGTTGCCGGTGGCGGCGTTGAGGAAGACGCCCTGGGCGACGTGGCCGCGCAGGACGGAGGGCAGGTTGGGACGGGCCGCCTTGATGCCGATGCCGCCGGTGATGATGGAGCCGATGTGCTTGTTGCGCAGGACGGTGCCGGATACCGGGGCGATGCCGGACACCTGCTGGACGTACGGGGCGTTGGTGAGGGTCTGTTCGGCGGACAGCGGGAGGGTGGACTGGTCGCCGGTGAGGCTCTTGCCGGGCTGGACGGTAAGCAGGTTGGTGCCGAGCCGGTCGAGCTCGCGCTGAAGGCCGGCCGCGCTGGACTGGGAGATGCCCAGGACGCAGACGATGGCGGCGATGCCGATCGCGATGCCGAGGACGGAGAGGGCGGCCCGGAGTTTTCGGGCGCCGATGCCGAGGAGCGAGACGCGGACCAGATCGGCGGCGGCGAGGCGGCTGGATCTCATGTCGGCTCCGGGTGGATGCGGCCGTCGCGGATGTGGATCTCACGGTCCATGGCGGCGGCGACGTTGGGGTCGTGGGTGATGACGATGAGAGTGGTGCCGTCGTCGTGCAGCTCGCTGAGGAGTTTGAGGACGGCGGCGCCGTTGGCGGTGTCGAGGGCGCCGGTGGGCTCGTCGGCCAGCACGAGGGCGGGCCGGCCGACGAGGGCGCGGGCGATGGCGACACGTTGGCGTTCGCCGCCGGACAGCTGGGCCGGGCGGTGCCCGAGCCGGTCGCCGAGGCCCACCCGGTCCAGGACCTCGGCGGCCCGACGGCGGCGTTCGCGCAGGGGGATGGCGGTGTAGAGGAGGCCGTCGGCGACGTTGTCCAGCGCGGTGCGGTGGTCGAGCAGGAAGAACTGCTGGAAGACGAAGCCGATGGTGGCGGCGCGCAGCCCGGCGAGCCGCCGGTCGGTCAACGCGGCGGTGTCCTGGCCGCCCACGACGAGCGTGCCGGAGGTCGGGCGGTCGAGGATGCCGATGAGGTTGAGCAGTGTGGACTTGCCGGAGCCGGACGGGCCGAGGATCGCCACCTGCTCGTCGCGTTCGATGGTCAGGTCGATGCCGTGCAGGACCTCGACCGGCCCCGGATAGGTCTTGCGTACGTCGTGGAGCTCGATGACCGGACTCACTGCGGGATCGCCACCCGGAGGCCCTCGGTGATGCCTGGGCCGGAGATCTCCACCTGGCCGGTGCCCGCGCCGTTGGTGGCGAACATTCCGGTCTTGACCGCGACTCGCTGTATGGTTCCGCCGTTGGTGACGTCCACGGCGTACCCGCCGGTGGAGAGGGTGACGAGGGCGGTGACCGGTACGGCGAGGACGTTCTTGGCGCGCCCGCGGGTGAAGTCGACGGTGACCGGGGCCTGGTCCAGGCCGCCGGTGGCCTTGGGTCCGGTGAGCCGTACGGTCACCGCGATGGTGGCGTCGCCGCCGGAGTTCGAGCCCGAGTTGCCGTTGTCGTTGCCGCCGTTCTGCGCGCCGGAGGAACCGCTGCTGCTGGTGGCGGTGGTGCTGACCTGGGTGATGACGCCGGGCGTACTGCTGCCGTCGGGCAGTTCGACGGTGACCTTGTCCCCGGCGTGCGCGAGGTCGCTGTCCGCGGGCAGGTGCACGGTGGCGATGCGGGTGGTGCCGGTGACGTCGATGAGCTGGGCGCCCGCCGCGATCCGGTCACCGGGCTTGGCGTGCTGGGTGCCGATCCGGACCGCGCCCGGCAGGAACACCAGGTCGGCCAGGGTGACCTGGCCGGTCCTGGTCTGCCCGTGCGCCTTCTGCCAGCGCATGACGGCGGCCTGGGTCGCGACGGAGAAGTGATCGTCGATGGTCATGTCGTGGTACGGGTCGTACCCGAGGGTGCGCAGGTTGTTCTCCAGCTGCTTGACGTCCTTGCCGCCGGAGACGCCGACGGCGAGGGTGCGCGACAGCGGCACGGTGCCGTAGAAGAGCCGGACCGGGTGCAGGCCGACGCCGTACAGCTTCTGATCACGGGTGACGGTGGTGCCTTCGGCGGGCTCGGCGGTGAGGACGCCGGACGCCGACGACTGGAGGGTGCGGGCCCCGTCGAAGCCGAGCGTGCCCTGCTCCTGGTCGGTCTCGACGAGGTCCGTACGGGTGACCACGGCGGTCGTGGTGCCCGCGGACGGTCTGGGGGCGGCGGTCGCGGTGGGCTTGCCGGCGGCCGCCCACAGACCGCCGCCGACCAGCAGGGCGATGCCGCCGACGGCACTGAGCGAAATTCCGAGGCGCCTCATGGCTACCGCCCGTTCGGCTTGGGCCGGGGCGTGACGCCGCAGGCTCGCATCGCCCTGTCGACGGCTTCCCTGTTCAGGTTCTTACCGACGTCGAACTTCGCCCCTCCGCCCGAGGGCGCCGGGGACGGGTCGGGGAAGTTCGGCACGCCGTGCTGCCGGACGCAGGCGGCCATCTTGAGCGCCTTGTCGTAGTTCGCGCTGGAGTCCTTGTTCTCGTGAGTGAAGACGCCGTCCAGGTACTTGCCGCAGATCTTCACGACCTTCTGGACGATCGGGCTCTGCTTCGTGAGGCCGGGCGGTGGGCTGATGTCGATGTCGCCGTCGGCGTTCACCTTGGGGTCGGCGACGTTGGGGATGCCGTTCTTGCGGGCGCAGTCGACGAACTGGCGGGCCTTGGCCTCCTTGGCGGCCGTGCCGAGCGTCGGCGAGCTGGACACCGCCGGCCTGGAGCCGCTGGAGCCGCCCGAGCCGCAGGCGGTGGCACCGCCGGTCACCAGGACGGCGGCGGTGGCGAGATACAGGATTCGCATGCCGGTGAGCCTCGGGTGCGGGGCTCGGGACGGGCTCAGCTTCCGGTCAGAATCCGGTCAGACTCCTGAACGGTCGGCAGCTCGATCCGGAACGTCGCGCCCTCCCCGGGCGCACTGGTGACCTGGACCGTGCCGCCGTGGGCTGCCACGATCGAGGCGACGATCGCCAGACCCAGCCCGGAACCGTCGCCGTAGAAGCGGTCGAAGACGTGCGCGGCACGCTCGGCGTCCATGCCCGGCCCTTCGTCCGCCACCTCGAGGACGCCCGGCGCGGCGGTGACCGTGATCGGCGTGCCCGGCGGGGTGTGCCGGCAGGCGTTGGACAGCAGGTTCGCGGCGACCTGCCGGAGCCGGTTCTCCTCGCCGCGGACGTACAGGCCCGCGGTGGCCTCCAGCTCGATGGTCCGGTCCGGAGCCGCGAGCCGGGCGTCGTCCACCGCGTCGGCGGCGATCGTCGCGAGATCGACCCGCGTCGGGCGCAGCGGGCGGCCCTCGTCCAGCTCGGCGAGCAACAGCAGTTCCTCCACCAGCCCGGTCATCCGGGCCGCCTCGGCCTCGATCCGGCTCATCGCCCGGGCCAGGTCCTCCGGCCTGTCCTGGGCCCCGCTGCGGAACAGCTCGGCGTACCCGCGGATGGAGGTGAGCGGCGTGGACAGTTCGTGCGAGGCGTCGCCGAGGAGCCGCCGCATCCGCTGCTCGGACTCCACGAGCCGGTCGACGTACCGCTGGATCTGGCCGAGCATGGCGTTCAGCGCCAACCCGACCCGGCCCACCTCGGTCCTGGGGTTCTTGTCGGGCACCCGCCGGGTGAGGTCGCCGCCGGAGATTGCGTCGGCGGTGGCCGCGATCCGGGCGAGCGGGCGCGCGGTGACCCGCGCCATGACCAGCGCGAGCCCGGCTCCGATCACCACGATGATCACGCCGAGGACGAGCTCGATGACGGTCAGCTCTCGTAGGACCCCGTCGACCGGGGCTGTCGGGATCGCCAGGGTCACCAGCACCGGGGTGTCACCCTCGTCCATGGTCGCCGTCAGCGCCCGGTAGTCGCCCTGGCCCGTCGAGGCGGGGACTGGCTCATTCGGGGCGGCGGGCCGCCCGGGTGAGAAGTCCGGCCGAGACCCCATCCTCATCTTGGCGGCGAACTGGCGGTCGAGCAGGGTGCCGTTCTGGCTGCGAACCTCGATGACCAGACCCGGCGGGAAGACCGCCACGTCGGAGCCCCGCGGGACCTGCAGGATGTCGGCATCCGCCTTCTGGGGAAGCGCGAGGTCGAAGAGCCGGTCCAGATCGTGCTGGTCCTTGTCGGTGGCGAGGACCTGCCGTACGGTGCCCGCCACCGCCACCAGCTGCTGGTCGAGCTGCCTCTCCAGGTCGCCCGTCATCAGCCTGTTGATGCCCACGCCGAAGGCGGCGAGGCCGAGGACGAGCAGGCCGACGAGTCCGGCGAGGATGCGCAACCGTAGCGACATGCCCCCATGGTCGCCTCACCGGCTCATAAATCAGTCAGAAAAGGTGCGACGGCCCCGTGATCGGGTCACCATGGCCGGGTGGTGACATCTCCGGCGCGGCTACTCGTGGTGGACGACGAGGAGAACATTCGCGACCTGGTCGCGACCAGTCTGCGCTACCAGGGCTACGAGGTGGCCACGGCGGCCGACGGCCGGTCGGCGCTGGCACGGGCGGAGGCGTTCCGCCCCGACCTCATCGTGCTGGACGTCTCGCTGCCCGACATCGACGGCTTCCGGGTGTGCGACCGGCTGCAGGGCCTCGGGCAGGCACCGCCGATCATCTTCCTGACCGCACGCCGCACGCTGGAGGACAAGCTCACGGGCCTGTCCTCCGGCGGCGACGACTACATCACCAAGCCGTTCAGCCTGCAGGAACTGCACGCCCGGGTACGGGTGGTGCTGCGCCGTACCCGGGCCGCGCCGGACGCACTCCGCCGACTGCGGGTCGGCGACCTGGAGCTGGACGTCGATACCTGTACGGTGCGCCGCGCGGGCGACCAGGTCACCCTCACCCCAACCGAGTTCAAGTTGCTGCGCTGCCTGATGGAGCACGCGGGCCAGGTGCTGTCCAAGGATCAGCTGCTCGACCTGGTCTGGAACTACGACTTCGACGGCAACGCACAGGTCGTCGAGACGTACGTCTACTACCTCCGCAAGAAGCTCGACCGGACCGGCCCACCGATGATCCACACGGTCCGCGGCTTCGGCTACGCGCTGCGCGCCGGGTCATGAGAACGTCTCACGCGACCTCCGGTTGTCCAGGAATGCCTGCATCTTTCGCTGTAGTTCGCCGTTGGGCTCGGCTGCCGCGGCAGCGCTGACCCAGTCCCGGCCGGCTGCCGGCCCTCTGCCGGCCAGGTCGTCAATATCTGAAGAGCACGGCGCCGTATCCGGACCACTCGATTGGACAGGGAGATCCGAAGCAGTTCGAGACCGATCCCGGGATGATCGTCCAGGCCGTTGATGATGGCCTCCAGCGCACGGTCGGGTGCGTGTTCGGGTCCAAAACCTTGGCTGTCGGCGGGGCCACTGGCGAGCGTGTCGAGTGGGAGCACTCGCATGGCCAGCGTGATCACGGAAGTGATGGTCTCGCTGTCGGAGTGGTTGACCGCCCATTGCCAGGCATAGGCGTTGAACGGTTCTCGTTCCAGATGGTGGAGCGCTTGGGGAAGCACCGGCATGTCAAGACGGCCCGCACAGGACAGCGCGACGTTGAAGCCGTACGGGCCGGTGCCGCACGGATCGCTCAGGTGCGTGAGCACCAACTCCCGCCAGGCAGGTCTGGCCAGTAGCGCCTCGTAGCGACAGGCCAGACGTTCGGGCTCGCCCTCGGGCCAGGCGACGTCCCTGTCAGACCTCAACGCACACCGTCTGACGGTGAGCAGGTGATCCAGCATGCCCAGCGTCGGCTCGGCTGTGCTGACGAGTTCGGCGTAGCGGTGCAGGGCGGGCACGCCGTCGTCGTAGTCGGTCATGTCCTTGGCCGGGCCGCCAAGGGCAAGCGCGGCGAGAATGCCACCGGCGCCTTCGAGCAGGGCCTTGTCCACATCGGGTCCGAGGAGGGCGGTGTAGAGATCCCCGGTTGTCGCGGCGAGATGAGCGAGGTACTCGTTCATGACGTCGTTGCGGAATCCCTCGCGGAGCAGCCATGCCTTGATCTCAGGATCGTCGCTGCCCTCCAGGCGTTCCACCGCGTGAATCCGCCCCCAGCCCTTCACCCGCCGCGCCAGCTCGTAGGTGGCGCGCTGCCGGTCGGGTTGGGTCTTCATGAGGGCCACCACGGCATACAGGGTGAGCTCTTCGAGCGCGCCGAGCAGAAGCAGCAGCTCGCGGTCGCGTTCGTCCCCGCATTCCCCCAGCACCACGATGCCCAGCTTGACGGTGTTGCGTGCCGAACCGTACTCGGTCAGATGACGCGCCACCCCATGCAGAGGTTCATGGGGCAGATTTCGTGCTCGAAGCTCCCTGACCAGGTCGTCCGCGAGGTCGACCGCGGACTGTCGGGCGAGGACCTCATGCAGCCGGGCCAGGGATGCGGGACCGGGTGACGCGGACACGATCGCTTCGAGGAGATCGACCACTTCCCTGGCCGCCGCTGGTTCTGACGCGATGCCGAAATGGTGGGTCCGGACGCCATCGAGCACCACGCTCGTCATGAGGGGTCCGTCGTCGCCGCTGTCGCGAGGCGGTTCGTCGGGGAGTGGATAGCCGCCATCGGGCCAGGGGCCAGGGCCGTGAAGTGCATTCAGAGCAAGAGCGTGGGCCAGGAAAGTAGTCCGGTCATCAACGGGACCACAGTCCAGCTCCCACTCGCCGGGCTTCACCGGCTGGGGCGCAGGACGCCCTTTCCGTAGAAGATCATGTACCGATCTTGGCACCCGCCGAGCAGAACCGCAAAAGGCATCGGGCGCGGAGCATCGTGCACGTGGCCACCATGTCGTTCCGATCGGATGCCGTACGTGTCCGCAGCAGGCGCCAACGGCGGCGGCCGGTATCGCCGGAGTCGGTTGCCTGCTCGGTGGGGTGCCGCAGGCGCATCCGGCGGTGGCGGTCTTGCCGAGGGTGTCGGCGCCGGCCGGTGGAGGGCGAACTACGCGTAATCGGAACTTTTTGGTCTGACGGCGTATTTACACCACCGGTAAGGCCATGCCCCGAGAAGAGGAGCTGTTCCGGATGGCGCGTCGCGTTCGTGTGCTGTTGGTGTCCGCGTTGTTGCTGGTGACGGGCTCGGTGCTGGTGTCCGGGCCGGCCTCGGCTGTCATCGGCGGGTCGAAGAGCACTTACGGCCCATGGGCGGTACGCATGCTCATCGACGGCAAATCGGTGTGCACTGGGACGGCGGTCACGAAGCAGTGGATCATCAGCGCCTCGCACTGCTTCTTCGAGCAGGCGCAGGCGGTCGCCGACAAGCGGATCTCGTTCCGGGTCGGCAACCTCGACATGCGTAAGGGCACCACTGTCCGCCCGGTGGGCAAGCGGGCGGGGAACGCGCGCGCCGACATGATGCTCATCAAGGTCTCGCCGATGAAGATCCGCCCGGCGCGCCTGGCCAAGGCCCACGTCCACCCCGGTGAGATCGTGCGGCAGTACGGGTGGGGCGCCACCTGCACCAAGGATGAGAACACCTGCCAGTCGCCCGTGCTCAAGCAGTCGACGCTGCGGGTCGTACGGTCGGACGCCCGCCGCTGCGAGGGCTACGCCGAACCGGGCGGCACGGACTTCTGCCTGGAGAAGGTGTCCGGGATTCCCGCCGGCGGCGACTCTGGAGCCCCGGTGATGAGCATCGGCGCACACGGCAAGGAGACCCTGCTCGGCGTCTTCTACGGCTCCGACCGGGAGAAGATGGCCGGGGCCGGGGAGATCGCCCAGCAGCTCGCCTGGATCCACAAGGTCACGAAACGATAGGGCAGAGCGCACCCCCTGAGGCCGGTCTCCGCGCGGGGACCGGCCTCAGCGCATGGTCGTCCCGATCGCGTGCCCGCCCGGTCGAACACGCTGATATTCCTGTTCAAAGGCGTTTATTCGATATTTCAGACAGCCACCGCGGCGAAGTCGGCGTCCGCGGAGACGGCCACGAAACGCCGGCGACCCTTGGCCGCCCCGTCGGACGATATTCTCAACCGCACCTGACCCGCGCCGTTATCACAGGTCCGCACATTTCACCGGCTGTTCTATGGAATCAGCCGACGTGCGCAGCGCCCCCGACGTGAGCCCTGGCACTTACGTGCCAATTTGCGACGACAAGATCGCCGAGTGTAGCGTTGCCGAATTCGGTCGCGCGGCCGGTGATCAAGATGGATCGCCGACCCCGGCACGAAGCATCGGGCGCCCACCTCGCTGTTGTTCGGCTACCCCCTCGCCGACACTCGTCAGGAGCGCATATGACCTTGCCCGATTCCAATCCGGCCCTATCATCAGACGGCTCGAAAAACGATGAGCGTCTTGCGCTGTACGGCCCGGAGTTCGCCGCCGATCCCGAAAGCGTGTACCGCAGGCTCCGTGCGTACGGCCCCATCGCCCCGGTCGAACTGGACCCGGGCGTACCAGGAATGCTCGTCACGGATTACGACGTCGCACTTGAAATCTATCGCGACCAGGCGAGATTTCCCCGCGACGCCCGCCGCTGGCAAGAGGGAATTCCGCCCGAATGCCCGATTCTGCCGATCATGGCGTACCGGCCGACGTGCAACCTGACCGACGACCCCCTCCGATTCCGGCTGCGCAACGCCGTGACCGACGTCTTGGACCGGGTCGACCCGACTGCGCTGCGCACCTTCGTCGAGCGCAGCGCGGACCGGCTCATCGGCCGGATGCGGCTCCGGGGTGAGGCGGACCTCCGCACCGAGTACTCCCTCATTCTGCCGCTGCTGGTGTTCAACGAACTGTTCGGCTGCCCGGCCGAGCTCGGCGACCGGATGGTCGATGCCATTCAGGAGGTCCTCAAGTGGGAGAACTCCGAAGAGGCGAACATGACGCTCGCCATGTGCGTCCTGGAGCTCATGGCGCTCAAGCGCGAGCACCCCGGCCAGGACATGACGACGGGGCTGATGGACCACCCGGCCGAGCTCACGGATGAGGAGGTCGCGCACCAGATCGTGATGCTCGTCGGCGCGGGCAGCGAACTCGTGCAGAACCTGATCATCAACACGACGCGGTTGCTGCTGTCCGACGAGCGGTTCGCGGGTGATCTGTCCAGCGGGAGTCTGCTCGTCGAGGACGCCCTCGAGGAGGTCCTGTGGACGGACCCGCCGCTCGCCAACTTCGGAGCCACCTACCCGGTCGAGTCGTTCGACTTCCACGGCGTGCGACTGCCGGCCGACCAGCCGGTCATCATCAGCTTCGCGGCGGCCAACAACGACCCGTCGACCCGGGCCGAGGACCGGGTGGGCAACCGCGCCCACCTGGCGTGGGGCATCGGGCCGCACGTCTGCCCGGCTCAGGGGCAGGCGCGCATCATCGCGACGGTCGCCATCGAGAAGCTCCTCGATGGGTTGCCGGACATGGAGTTGGCCGTCCCCGCCGAGGAGCTCACGTGGCGACCCGGTTGGATCCAGCGCGCCCTGTCCTCACTGCCCGTACGCTTCTCGGCCCCGCCCGAACCCGCGCAGGCTCCGCCGGGAGCGCCGTACCCGGTGCCCGTACCGGGTGGCGACTACGCCCCGCCGACTCCGACCGCCCCCTCCGCTGCCCAGGGGGCACCGGCACTCCGGTCATCGACGCCCCAGGCGCCGGCCCGCTGGTGGCGCCGCCTGGCGAACTGGTGGAACGGTAACGCGGGCTGACACCGTCGGCAGGAGAGCGCGCAGCGCGGGCCGCACCGGCCTGTGTCTACTCGTCCAGCAGCGTTGCCAGGGCCTTCGCGACCCGCCGCTGCGGCTCTCCGGCTCGTACTTCTCTACCCTCTGCCGGTCCGGTCGCCTGCTTCGCCACACGCGACGGCGTTCCCGCCGCGGCGCCCGCCGCCCGGCGTCGGTAGACGCTGGGCCGCATGCCCACCAGCTCGGTGAAGCGGGTGCTGAAGGTGCCCGGCGACGAGCAGCCGACCGCGAAACAGACCTCGGCGACACTGAGGTCACCGCGATGGAGCAGCGCCATCGCGCGCTCGACCCGCCGCGTCATCAGATAGGCGTACGGCGCTTCACCGTAGGCGAGCCGGAACTGGCGGCTGAGGTGCCCGGCCGACATGTTCACGCCGCGTGCCAGCGCCTCCACATCCAGCGGCCGCGCGTACTCCCGGTCGATCCGGTCCCGGACCCGGCGCAGCCGCGCGAGGTCGCGCAAGCGCTGCGCTTGGGTGAGTGCGCGCGCCCACGAGGGGTGACACAAGGGAGAGCTCCTTTCATCGATGTCCGCGCGCGCCTCAGCTCACCGCGATGCCGCCTCCCACGCGAACCCGTCCGGGTCGGTGAACGGGCCGGCGCCGCCGCCGATCGTGATCCGGTGCGATCCGGTGCCGTCGGGAGAGACGCCGGCGTCCTTGGCAAGGGCTCGGCGCCCGTAGAGCGCCAGCTTGACGGCGCTCGAGTCGGTGGCGAACTGGACGTACTTGCGGCCGAAGCTCTTCGCCACGGTGAGGCCGTGATCAACGTAGAACCGCTTGCTCGCGGCCACGTCCTCGGCTCCCAGCAGGAGCACGATCTCGTCGATCTGCCGGGTGGCCGGGCCGGTGTCCTTCTTCGCCGAGGTCGCGACCTTCCAGATCGTCCCGTCCGGGGCCTGCACGACGCCGCCGTAGCCCCACAGCGACTTCGTGACCGGCTTCACCGACGAGGCGCCGGCCTCGAGTGCGGCGTCGATGAGGCTGTTGACGTTGGCCGGCTGGGAGACCGTGAGCGACAGCGTGAACCCGCGGAAGCCGGTCGTCGGCGCCTCCGAGGCCCGCAGGCGTATCTGAGTGTCCAAGCCGAAGGCCTCGGTGTAGAAACGGTCGGCGGCGGTGGGGTCTGCCACCTCAAGGGTGACGGATTCGATGGAGATCATGCCGATCAGGTTAGGAACGGCACGGTGACCCGCGCTTCTCGATTCCTGACCGGTCTGGGCACCGGTCGCGCCGCGCACGCCGCCGACCATCTCCACGCGGACCAGGCCGCGCTCGTCCGCCGACTCCACTACCTCAGATCTACCGGGAAATCTGAAGAGCCTTGATCCAAAACCCGAGGGGTGGTCTACCCTCTCCGGAGACCGCCAGAGCGTTAGCCAGGCGCTCAGCGAGGTGCCGTGGGAGGACGTACCGGTGCGGAACAACAGTGATCACTCAGGCGGCCGTCGAGGTGGTGGTACGGCCTGACCGCGCCGCCCATGAAATCCTCCCGGCATCGAGCGCCGGGTGATCCTGATCGCAGTCTCCTGGAAAGCAGGCCATGTCTCCACTGGACCCGACCGCCGACGCGACGATCCGGCCCCTGGGCCCTCCGTCCCCGGCTCACCCGGACGCCGTTCCCCTGTACGGATCGAGTTACGAGCGGGAAGATCCCGCCCGGATGTACGGGGAGCTGAGGAAGGATCACGGGGCGGTCGTGCCCGTGCTGCTCGTGGGTGACATCCCCGCCTGGCTGGTGATCGGGTACCGCGAGCTCCACCACGTCGTCGGCGACTCGAAGCTGTTCGCCCGTGACTCCCGCTACTGGAACCAGTGGGATCGGGTCCCGCCCGACTGGCCGCTGATCGCGTTCGTCGGCTACCAGCCCTCCATCCTGTTCACCGCGGGGGCCGAGCATCGGCGGCGCAGCGGGGCGATCAGCGACGCCCTGGCGGAGGTCGACCAGTTCGAGTTGCGGGCCCAGTGCGAACGGTTCGCCGACGAGCTGATCGACGATTTCGCCGGCAACGGCGAGGCGGAACTGCTGACGCAGTACGCGTACGCGATGCCGGTGCTGGCCGTCGCGGGGATCATGGGCATCCCCTCGGGCCAGATCCAGGCCGTCGCCCGGGACGTCGTCACGGCGCTGGACGGCGGGGAGGGCTCCCTCGAGGCCTTCGGGCGGGTCGCCGCCGCGATGTCCCAGCTCGTGCAGGCCAAACGCCTCGAGCCCGGCCCCGACGCCGCCTCGCGCATGGTGGCCCACCCGGCGGGCCTCACCGATGAGGAACTCGCTCAGGACCTGATCATCATGATGACGGCGGGACAGGAGACCACGTCCAACTGGATCGGCAACACCCTCCGCCTGATGCTGATCGACGACCGGTTCTCCCTGACCCTGGCGGGCGGTCGCCAGAGCGTGGGCCAGGCGATGAACGAGGTGCTGTGGGACGAATCGCCCGCGCAGGGCACCGTGGGCCGCTGGGCCACCCGTGACACCCACCTGGGCGGACGGCACATCAAGGCCGGTGACCTGCTCGTCGTCGGGCTGGCCGGAGGAAACGCCGATCCGCAGGTACGGTCCGGGCTCCACGTCGGCGCAGGGGGCAACCACGCCCATCTGTCCTTCTCCCACGGCGACCACGGGTGCCCCTACCCGGCTCCGGAGATCGCCGAGGTCATCGCCGAGACCACCGTCGAGGTGCTGCTGGACCGCCTTCCGGACGTGAGGTTGGCGCTCCCGCCGAACGAGCTCCAATGGCGGTCGTCCTTCCAGGTCCGTGGCCTCACGGCGCTGCCGGTGGAGTTCTCCCCGACGCCCCCCGCCGGCGCTTCCCGATAGGTCACTCCCCCAACCAGCGTGTCAGGGCGGCTTCCAGGCCGGCGGTGTCACCGGCGCCGTCGGCCGACGCCCACGCCACGAAGCCGTCGGGACGCACCAGCAAGCCGCTCACCCCGGCGCCCTCCGAACCACCCCGGACCAGCTTCAGACGCCCGGCGTACGGCTTGGCCAGGGCCGCCAGTTCGTCGTCCCCGGCGAGATCGACGAGCAGGGCCCGGCCCTCATGGGTGTGGTCGGCGAGCCGTGTGCCGTCGTCCAGCCGCAGGTCGGGCATTGTCGCGCCGACCAGCGGATGGCCCTCCCCCAGGTCGTAGCGCTGCCACAGACCGGAGATCCGCTTCACGTAGTAGGTCGCCCCGTCCCGGGTGCCGAGGAAGTCGGAGACCACGCCCCTGAGCGCACGGGCGTCGCCGCGCATCACGGCCACCTGCGCACGCGTCCAGTCGAGCACCCAGGCGCCGATCGGGTGCCGTTCGCCGGTGTAGGTGTCGAGCAGGCCGTCGGGCGCCCACCCTCGTACGGTGGCGGCGAGTTTCCAGCCCAGGTTGACGGCATCGCCGAGCCCCAGGTTCAGGCCCTGGCCGCTGAAGGGCGAGTGCACGTGGGCGGCGTCCCCGCAGAGGAGCACGCGACCGCGCCGATAGTTCGTCGCCTGCCGCGCGTTGTCCGTGTAGCGCCCGGCGCTGATGACCTCGGTGACGCGGACGTCGACGCCGCTGACGCGCCGCAGACTGGCCTCGATCTCGGCCGCGGTGACCGGTGCCTGCCGGTCCGCCGGGGGGCCGTCGAACTCGACGGTGACCACACGACCCGGCGGCCGGTAGACGTAGACGCCGGTGGGGGTGTGCTGCCAGCCTCGCCCCAGGCGCTCCGCCCCCTCCACGGTGGCCACCGCCTGGCGGCCCGTGATCTGGGGGTCGGTCCCGGGGAACTCGAAGCCCGCCAGGCGCCGGACCAGGCTGCGGCCTCCGTCGCAACCGACGAGCCACGCCACGCGTACGTCGTCTCCGCCTTCCAGGTGGACGGTGACGCCGGCCTCGTCCGCGTCGAACCCACGCACCTCGACCCCGCGCCGGACCTCGACGCCGAGTTCTGCCGCGCGCTGACCGAGGATCCGCTCCACCTCGGCCTGCGGGACCATGACGTACCAGCCGTCCGGGCCACGGCCGCGCAGGCTGGGATCCTCCTCGTCGACGGGGTCTGCCGGGACCTGAATCCCGCCGAAGTGCCCGACGGAAGGCGCCCGCCCCGAACCGGGGGCGTCGGGGTACAGCCGCCGGACCACCGCCTCCAGAGCGGGGAGCAGGCCGCGCCGTTCGAAGGCCTCCGCGGAGGCGATGTTGATCGCTCCGGCCTTGACGGCGGTGTCGAGCTCCTCCCGCCGTTCGACGACGAGCACCCGGGCCCCCGCCAGCCGCAGTTCGGTCGCGAGCATCAGGCCGACCGGCCCGGCGCCGACCACGAGCACGTCGTGGTCCATCCGTTTCATCGACATCTGGTCCTCTTCTCTCCGCTGGAGTACTGACACGAACACTGTTCTATTTAGGAACAGTGTTCGTGTCAAGCGGAACTATGCTCGTACCTCGTCTAGACTGTGTCGCATGGCATCGCCTCCTCACCGACGGCGCGCGGCACGGCACCAGCAACCCCTGGCCGACGACACCGGCGCGACCCGTCGCGGACCGTCGGCGGGGCGCAAGAAGCCCATCACCGTCGACGCCATCATCGAGACCGCGTTCGGCATCATCGAGCGCGAGGGATATGACGCTCTGACGATGCGACGAGTGGCCGGCGCCCTCGAAACAGGTCCCGCGTCGCTCTACGCCCACGTGGTCAACAAGGAGGACCTGGACGACCTCCTCATCGGACGGCTCTGCGCCGAGATCGAGCTCCCCGAACCGGACCCGCGCACCTGGCGGGAGCAGATCATCAGCGTCTGCGCGCAGCTCCGCGACCAGTACCTGCGCTACCCCGGCATCTCCCTGGCGGCACTCTCCGTGGTCCCGACGAACCAGGAGACCCTGCGCGTGAGCGAGGGCATGCTCGGCATCGTGCTGGCGGGGGGCATCGCCCCGCAGACGGCCGCTTGGGCGATCGACGCCCTACTCCTCTACGTCAACGCCTTCTGCCGCGAGACCTCCCTGATCGGCAGGCACGCCGACCAGGAAGGGCGGGCCGTCAGCCGCGACGAGATGCTGCGCCGATTCGCCGCGCTGCCCGACACCTTCCCCAACACCAAGCGCCACGCGGCCGAGCTGACGTCCGGCACCGCCCTGGATCGATTCGAGTTCACCATCAACGTGATCCTGGACGGTCTCGGTCATCGCAAGTAGGGCCTGCGACCGGTGAGGTCGCGTATTCGATCGGGATCCGTGGGCGCTACCGCAGTTGGTCGCGGCGGCGGGTCAGGTAGGCGGTCTCGGCGGTGTTGCCGGCCAGTTCGATGGCTTTGTCGTAGGCCGCGCGTGACTGCTGACTTCGGCCCAGCAGGCGCAGCAGGTCGGCGCGGGTGGCGTGGTAGGCGTGATAGCCGGCCAGCTTGTCCTCAAGACGGTCGATGGCCGCCAGGGCCACCTGCGGGCCGTCGAGTTCGGCGACCGCGATGGCACGGTTGAGGGCGATGATCGGGGAGGGGTCGAGGCGGACGAGCTGGTCGTAGAGGGCGAGGACCTGTGACCAGTCGGTGTCGCGGATGTCGCGGGCGGAGGTGTGCACGGCGTTGATCGCGGCGAGGATCTGGTAGCGACCCGGGGCCGCCCCGGCGGCGGCAGCGGCGAGGCGCTCGCGCACCAGCCGGTGACCCTCGGCGATCAGCGCCGCGTCCCAGGCCCCACGGTCCTGCTCGTCGAGGGCGACCAGTTCGCCGCCGGCCGAGACCCGGGCGGTGCGGCGGGCCTCGGTGAGGAGCATCAGCGCCAGCAGCCCGGCCACCTCGCCGTCGTCCGGCAGGAGGGCACGGATCAGGCGAGTGAGCCGGATCGCCTCGGCGGTCAGGTCGTGACGCACCGGGTCGGTGTCGGGGCCGGTCGCCAGGTAGCCCTCGTTGAACACCAGGTACAGGACGGCGAGTACGCCGGAGACGCGTGCCGGGAGATCCTCGGCGGACGGCACCCGATAGGGGATGCGAGCCGCCTTGATCTTGGCCTTCGCGCGGGTGATCCGCTGCCCCATGGCACTCTCGGCCACCAGGAAGGCGCGGGCGATCTCGGGCACGGTCAGACCGCCGACCATGCGCAGCGTCAGCGCCAGGCGGGCCTCCATCGCCAGCGCCGGGTGACAGCAGGTGAAGATCAGCCGGAGCCGGTCGTCGTCGATGGCGCCGACAGGCTCGGGCGGGTCGTCGTCGTACACCATCTGAGCCTCCTTGTGCTTGTCGTCGCGCTTGTTCTCGCGCCGGATCCGGTCGATGGCCTTGCGGGCCGCGGTGGTGGTCAGCCAGGCGCCGGGGTTGGGGGGTACGCCGTCGGCCGGCCACCGCTCGACGGCGGTCGCGAACGCCTCGGCGGCCGCCTCCTCGGCGATGTCGAGGTCACCGAAGCGCCTGGTCAGGGCGGCGACCACCCGGGCCCACTCCTCGTGGTGGACCCGGGTGATCGTTTCCTCGACGTCGCTCACTGGAACGGCCGCACCTCGATCTTCCGATCGCAGACCTTCGACGCCTCGGCGGCGAGCTTGAGCGCCACATCCAGATCGGGGGCCTCCCACACCCAGACGCCGGCGAGGTACTCCTTCGACTCCACGAAAGGCCCGTCGCTGAACACCGCCTGCTCGCCCCGGTTGTCGATGACCGTGGCCGTGTCGGTGTCCGCGAGTCCGCCCGCGAAAACCCAGTAGCCCTCGGCGATGAGTCGTTCGTTGAACGCGCTGATGGCAGGCTGCCGGTCCGTGCTGCCGGGATTGCTCTTGTCATCGATCACAGAAACCAGGTACTGCATCTGAAGATCATCTCCTGTGGTGTGCAGACAGCGTGGTTCGGTGGTCAGGGATTTCAAGCCGTTGGCGCATACTGCGGGCGCCCGGCCGGCCGGTAGACCTGGATCGTCACTCCCTTGGAGTCGACGCGCGACTCGACCAGGTCGAGCGCGAGATCCGGGCCCGCGTCGGGGAACAACCGCGCGCCCTGGCCGACGACCACCGGGACGGTGATCAGAGTCATCTCGTCGACCAGATCGTTCTCCAGCAGCCACCGGGTCAGGATGCCACTGCCGTGCACCTGCAGCTCGCCCCCGGGCCGGGCCTTCAGTTCTCGGACGGCGGCCGCGACGTCTCCGGACAGGACGGTCGTGTCCGACCACACCGGATCGGTGAGCGTGGTCGACGCCACGTACTTGGGCCGTGTGTTCAACGCTTCCACGACGGATTCCCAGCCAGGGGCGTCCTGGACCGTAAAGGTCCCCCATCAGCCGGCGAACAGCTCGTAGGTCCGCCGCCCGAACAGGAACGCCTCGGCGCGCTGGTAGGTCTGGTTGATGAACGCGTGGGTCTCGTTGTCGCCCTTGCCCCGGGCCCATCCGCCGCGCTCGAATCCGTTCCTGCGGTCCTCATCCGACGCGCCGCCGTTTCCCTGCGTCACTCCGTCGACGGTCACCTGAGTCACGGTCGTCAGCTTCATGATCGCGGTTCCTTCGCCTTGGCGCCGCCCCTCGTGGGCGGCCTCACCCCTGCTACGAAGACCACCGCCCCGATCCGACACCGCCTCCCGGATTTCTTCGCGGAACTTTCCGGGACGCCGCGCGAGGGCGACCTCGTCGGTGGCGCTCATCGTGACGGAACGGTGGGTGGCGCTGACTCGACTTCATCGGCGCGCCAACGCCGACCACCGTTCCGTCGGCCATTGCGGCTAGGCGACCCGCAGGTGTCGGCGTTCGGCCAGCTCCTCCGCGCTGACCACGGTCAGAACCGGGGTGCCGGGCGGCGCGAACATGGTCACCACCAGCTGCGACTGCGCGTCCGCGAGGTTGTTACCGCCCTGGATGTGGATCACGTCGCCCCCGGGCTCGAACAGGGCGTCGCCGGCCTTGAGCACCCGGGGCGGCTGCCCCTCCAGCTCGAAGAGGATCTCGCCCTCGGTCACGTAGCCGAAGATCGGCCCGGGGTGCCGGTGCGGGGGCGCGCCTGGGTCACCGGGCGCCAGGGTGATCCGGATGGTCCTGGCCTCGGCGCCGGCGGCGATCCGGGACTCCGCGTCCGGCAGGCTCGCGAGAACCTCGACGCCCGGGGGCAGGTGTGCGTTCTCAGCACTCATGTATTTCCCTCCAAACAGAGACTGTCGCCAGCAAGGACCGGACGACCTCCCCGTTTGTGACAGCCTCCTGGTGCGTTGACCGTGCCGAGGCCGGTCAGCCGAGGACGGGGAAGTTGCTGCGGAAGGTGCCCTGGGGGTCGCGGTCACGCTTGAGGGCGCGGAGCCGGGCCAGGGTCTGCGGGGTGAAGGCACTGGCGGCGCGCTCCCCCGGTGCCAGCATGGTGAAGGGCTTGCGTCCGGTGGTGTACGCGGTGAGGGCCTCGGCGATGTGGTGCTGGCGGTCGCGGACGGCGTCGCCGTTCTGGCCGGGGACGCCGAACAGGTAGAGGGCGTACGGCTCGTCCAGGTGACCGGCGGCCGTGTCCGACGGGCGGGCCAGCGCGCCGCCGAGGTGGCGGAGCTGGACGCTGAGCAGCGGGTCGATGGGGCGTTCCAGCAGTGCGGCGGCGACCTCGTCGGTCAGCCCGGTCAGCAGCTCGGCACGGGACCGGCCGGGCCCGGGGTCGGTGGGTTCGGCGGTGATGGAGCCGAGGTCGGCGACCGGAAGCAGGCCGCGGGAGTCGGAGAGGCGGCCGGAGATCTTGTCGAGGGGGCGCAGCAGCGCCTCGGCGTCGCCGCCGTCGCCGAGGAAGGTCGCGTCGACCGCCACCAGCGGGGCGGCCCCGGGGAACCGCAGCAGGTCGTACCAGACGGTCAGCTCGTCGGGTGCGGCGCCGGTGATCTCGCGGTAGGCGTCCAGCACGGCGGGGGCCTGGTCGGCGGGCCACAGCATCCGGCCGCCGTACAGGACAGGCGCCGGGTGCAGCGCGAACTCGATGGCGGTGACGACGGCGAAGTCTCCGCCACCGCCGCGCAGCGCCCAGAACAGGTCGGGGTCGGTCGCGGCGGTCACGCGGGTGCGGGTGCCGGTGGCGTCGACGACCTCGAAGGCGCGGACGCTGCTGGAGGCGAAGCCGTGCTCGCGGCCGAACCAGCTCAACCCGCCGCCCAGCGTGTAGCCGGTGATGGTGACCACCGGGCTGCTGCCGGCGAGGCCGGTCAGGCCGTACGGGCTGGCGGCCTTCAGGACGCTGCCCCATGTCACTCCGGCGCCCACCCGGGCGATCCGCGCGCCGGGGTCGATGTCCAGGCCGTCCAGGCGGGTCGTACGCAGCAGGATCACCTCCCCGGTGTTGCCCGTGGCGCCGTGGCCGCTCGGCTGGGTGGCGACGGTCAGCCCGGCCAGGCGGGCGTACCGGACCAGGGCGGCCACGTCGTCTGCGTCGGCGGCCTCGACCACGGCTCGTACGGGCTGCTCGACCGCGAGGTTCCAGGGGCGGCGCGCCGCGTCGAAACCCTCGTCGCCGGCTGCGAGCACCTTGCCGCGCAGCACCTTGTGCAGTTCGTTCCTGATGTCCATTACGTCGCTCCCTTCGTCGTTACCCGGTTTCACCTTGTCCGGCGGCGTTTGGGACCCGACTGGGGCGGAGTTGGGGTGCCATAAGGTGACTGTTCGGCTGTTCGGTGAGGATGGTTATGACGACGGAACTGCAGTTCCGGCTGTTCGGCCCTCTCGAGGTGACCGCCGGTGAGCGCGGTGTCCTCGATCTCGGCACACGCAAGCAGCGGGCCCTGGTGGCGATGCTGGCGCTGGAGCCCGGACGGGTGGTCTCGCTGGACCGGCTGATCGAGGAGTTGTGGGCCGGAGAGCCGCCCGCCGGAGCGACCCGGACCTTGCAGGCCTACATCGCGCCCCTGCGCAAGACCCTCGAGCCCGAACGCCCGCCGCGGACCCCGCCGAAGGTGCTGCTGACCCGTGACCCGGGATACCTCCTCGCGGTCGCGCCGGGGCAGGTCGACCTGTGGCGGTTCACCGCCTGGGCGGAGGAGGGCCGGGCTGCGCTCGCCCGCGAGGCGTACGACACGGCGGTCGAGACGCTGGAGCGCGCCCTCGGCCTGTGGCGTGGGGATCCCCTGGTGGAGTTCGCCGAGCAGGAGTTCGCCCGGCCCGTCATCACCCGGCTGGCCGAGATCCGCGCCGCGACCCTGGAGAACCACGTCGACGCCCGGCTGGCTCTGGGTGAGGCCGCCTCCCTGGTCCCGGGGCTGGAGGAGCTCGTCGAGCAGGAGCCGTACCGGGAGCGCGCCTGGGCCCTGCTGGTGCTCGCGCTCTACCGGGCCGGCCGCCAGGCCGACGCGCTGGCGGCGCTGCGCCGGGTGCGGGCGCGGCTGGCGGACGAGCTCGGCCTGAGCCCCGGGCCGGAGCTGCGCGAACTGGAGCGCGCGGTGCTCGACCAGTCGCCGGAGCTGCGCCCTTCCGCGCCGCAGCCGACGCCGCGCGTTCCCGCAGCCCAGCCGACGCCGCACGTTGCCGCGCCCCAGCCGACGCCGCACGTTCCCGCAGCCCGGCCGGTCGGCGCCGACCGGCCCGAGCCCGAACCCGACCAGGAGCGGTTGATCGCAAGGTCGCCCCAGCTCGCGCTGGTGGAGCGGCGGCTGGGCGAGGCGCGGGGCGGCCGGGGCGGCACCGTCCTGATCACGGGTGAGGCGGGGATCGGCAAGACCCGGCTCGCCCAGGCCGCAGCCGACCTGGCCGCGGCGCGCGGCTTCCGGGTCGCCTGGGGACGGTGCGTGGACGGCACCGCACCGGCCTTCTGGCCATGGACGCAGATCCTGCGCGAGGCCGGCGACGAGTCGGGGCTGCTCTCCGCGAGGACGTTCGACCCCGGTCAGGATCCCGGCGCCGCGCTGTTCGGCCTGTACGACAGGGTCGTGGACGTCCTGGTAGAAGACGCTGCGCCGGTGGCGATCGTCGTCGACGACCTGCACTGGGCGGACGTCTCGTCGCTGCGGCTGCTGGACTTCGTCGCCGCGGCGACGGTACGGCACCCTCTGCTGCTGCTCGTCACCTCCCGGCCCGAGCCCGGCGACCACCCCGACGCGCTGCGCGACACGCTCGCCGTGCTGTCGAGGTCCGGCGAGCGGCTGGAACTGGGCCCGTTCACCGCCGGCGACGTGGCGTCCTACCTGCGCGCCAGGCGGGTCTCCGACGAGCCCGGCCTGGTCGCGACGCTGGTGGAGAGGACCGGCGGCAACCCCTTCTACCTCGGGGAGGTCCTGCGCCTGCGCGGGAGGGAGGAGGTGCCGAGCGGCGTACGGGACGTGATCGAACACCGCGTCGCCCGGCTGCCCGAGGAGACGCGCGCCATGCTGCGGTCGGCCGCCGTCGCCGGCCGCGACGTCGGCGTCGAACTGCTGGAGGCCGTCACCGACACCTCGGCCGAGCAGGTGATGGCCGCGCTGGAACCGGCCGTCGCGACCGGGCTGCTGGCCGAACCGCGCCGGCGCCGACTACCGGTTCTCGCACGCCCTCGTCCAGGAGGCGCTGTACGCCGGGCTCGGCCGGGTGGAACGGTCCCGGCTGCACCTGCGGGTGGGCGAGGCCCTGGAACCGGTGCTGCCCGAAGCCCAGTCGGCCACCCTGGCGCACCATTTCGCGAAGGCGGCCCGCCTGGGCGGGGCGGACAAGGCGGTCAGGTACGCCACCCGCGCGGCCCGGCACGCGGCCGGCCAGCTCGCCTACACCGAGGCCGTCGACTTCTGGGACCTGGCCCTGTCCGCTCTCCCGCCCGGCAGGGACGCCGAACGTGCCCGGCTCCTCACCGAACGAGGACAGGCCCACCGCGCCGTCGGACGGCCGCAGGACGCGCGGCGCGACTGGGAGGAGGCGGTGCGGCTCGCCCGGGGGATCGGTGACCGGGAGACGCTGATCCCGGCGGTCACCGCCATCGGCGGACCGTCCCTGTGGAACTGGCGCCCGTACGGCGTCGTCGACCGCGACATGGTCGCCGTCATCGAGGACCTGCTGGACGGCCCGCTCTCCGACGCCGACCGCGCCGCGCTGCTGGGCGCCCTCGCCCTGGAGCTGCACTACGGCCCGCGGAGCGCCGAAGGGGAACACCACGCCCTCCAGGCCCTGACGATCGCCCGCACGGTCGGCGACGCCCCGCTCCTGGCCCGCACGATGAACAACTACCTGCTCGCGGCGTTCCGGCCCGGCCGCAACGCCGAGCGGCGCGCGGTCGCCGAGGAGCTGGCGAACCTGCCCGGCCTGCCGGTCAGCGGCGAGGTCACGGCGCGGGTCTTCCTCATGTCCTGCCTGCTGCGCGACGGAGACCTGCCTGGCTGGGACCGCGAGCTGGCCCGCTGCGAGGCGCTGCTGGCCACGGCGCCACGGCCGGAGCTGGAGTCGATGGTGCGCATCGCGCAGACCGCCCGCAGCACCCTGGACGGCCGGTGGGACGAGGCCGAGTCCCTGCTCGGCCGGTACGGCGCCATGCGGTTCGGCTCGACGGTGTGGGGCAGCACGTTCCGGCGGCTCGTCACCACGTACACCTGCCGGCGCGCCCAGGGGCGGGTGGCCGAGATCCTCGACGAGCTCGTCACCGCCGCCGCCGATCCGCAGCTGGTGCCTCTGCGGCCCGTCGCCGTGCTCGCGGCCGTCGAGGCCGACCGGCCCTCGCTGGCCGGTGAGCTGATCGGCCGTTGGGGAACCGAGATCCCCGACGACTGGGTGGCCGACTTCCTTCTCCCGGTCTGGGGCCTGGTGGCCGCCCGTCTCGGCACTCCCGACCCCCGCGACCTGTACGAGCGGCTGGCCCCGTACGCGGAGCAGCTCGTCGTGGCCGGCATGGGCAGCGCCTGCTGGGGCTCCACCCACCTGGTGCTGGCCGAGCTGGCCGGCCGCCTGGGCGACCAGGACGCCGCCCGCGCCCACGCCGACGCGGCGCTGCGGACGCACCGGCGGCACGGGCTGACCTACTGGGAGTCACAGACCAGCTAGGCCAATCCGATCCCAGCTCGACCCCAGCCGGTCCAGGCCACTGTCGTCGTGCGGGACGCCGTCCGGGCGTCCTCGGAAACGGCTGGAGAGCGACAGATGAGCACTGTGATCGGCGATGTCCGCGTGTTCGACGGGGAGAAGGTGCTGCCCAGCGCCGACGTCCTGATCGAGGACGACCGCATCGCGCAGGTGGTCCGGCCCGGCGCGCTGCCGCCCGCCGTCCTGGCGTCGGCCACCCGCGTCGACGGCACCGGACGCACCCTGCTGCCGGGCCTGATCGACGCGCACACGCACGCCTTCGACGGCAGCCTCGCCCAGGCCCTCCGGTTCGGGGTCACCACCGAACTCGACCTGTTCGCCATGCCGGGCAACGTCGCCCGGCTCCGCCGCACCGCCGCCACCGACGACGCCGCCGACGTGCGTACCGCCCAGGTCGGCGCCACCGCCCCGGGCGGCCACCCCATCCAGATCATGGGCGAGCTGTACGGTCCCTTCGACACCGTGGCCCGTCCCGACCAGGCCGAACCCTTCGTCCAGGCCCGGCTCGACGGTGGCGCCGACTACCTCAAGATCGTCATCGACGACGGCTCATCCGGGGGCGGCTCCCTGCCCTGCCTCGATCCCGCCACCGTCACGGCCCTGGTCGAGGCCGGGCACGCGGCCGGGCTGACCACCATCGCGCACGTCGCGACCGCCCGCGACACCGCCGTCGCGCTGGACGCCGGCATCGACGGCCTGGCCCACATCCACACCGACGGCGACGGCGAACGCATCGCGTCCCTCGCCGCCGCGTACGGCGTCTTCGTGATCGGCACCCTGTCCTTCACCGAGGCCATCACCGGCACCGAGGGCCGCGAACTGTGGCGGGACGACCGCGTCTGGAGCCGGCTCGACGAGCGGGCCCGCGCCGCCGCCACCGCGGACCTCAGCGGCTTCCCCATCGACCCCGACGGGATCGTCAACGCCCTGGAGACCGCCGCCGCCATGCACGCCGCCGGGGTCCCCCTCCTCGCCGGGACGGACGCCAACAACGGACCGCACGGCGGGTTCCTCGCCCTGCACGGCGCCAGCGTCCACCGCGAACTCGTCCTGCTCACCAAGGCCGGGCTCAGCCCCGAACAGGCGCTGGCCGCGGCCACCAGCGTCCCGGCCCGGCACTTCGGCCTGACCGACCGCGGGCGCGTCGCCCCCGGCCTGCGCGCGGACCTCGTCCTTGTCGACGGAGACCCCACCACGGACATCACCGCGACCCGCGCCATCACGGACGTCTGGCGCCGCGGCGCCCGCCACCAGGGGGTCGATCAGAGGCGGTTCCAGGCGTAGGTGGGCAGGGAGTGGGTGCTGGCGATCGGCTTCCACAAGGCGATCACCTGGCGCTTGGCAGGACCGGCCTTGTCGTTGGCGGCGATGGCGTTCTTGTACGCCCCCGTCAGCGGGGCGACCTTGGCGCCGCAACCCCGTGCCCGCACCCCCTGCGCCCACGTCAGGTACGCCCGATCGGCCTTGAGGGAGTGCTGGTACGCGCCGATCATCGACTGGCGGAGTCGCGGTCCGGCGGGCAGCCGGTCGACCTTGAGGCCTCTCGTCTGGGAGAGCTCCTGCTGCCGATCCCGGACGACCTGCTGGAAACCGGCGACGCCCGCGGACACGTCATCGCACGTCCGCAGGCGGGCCGGCAGATGCCCACGCGCCACCTGACCGGACTTCAGGACCTGGTCGACGGCGGCGGCCTGCTGCGCGGCGCCCTCGGCACCCGGCTTCTGCTGCGCGGCGGGCGTCTTGGCCGCGGATCCCCGTGTCAGGACGAAGGCCAGGCCTCCGAAGAGCACGACCGCGACGGCGATCCCTCCCCCCAGCAGCAGCATCCGATTCCGTCCCATGCCGCTCCCCGACGGGGACTCCGCGGTCTCCCCGGCGACCGGCGGAACGGCCTGGTCCCAGCCGCCCGGGTATCCGGGCGGCGGCATCGGACCAGGCCCCGGCGGGCCGAAACCCGGTCCATTGGCGTCGGGCGCGTACGGCATCGGGTCCGTCCCCGGCCGGCCGAAGCCCTGTCCGGCGGCGTCGGGCGCGTACGGCATCGGGGGGCCGAAACCCTGTCCGGCGGCGTCGTACGCGTTCGGCGTCGGGCCTGTCCCCGGAGGGCCGAGACCCTGACCGGCGGCGTCGGGCGCGTACGGCCCTGCACCGGGCCCCGGAGGGCCGAGACCCTGGCCCGCGGCGTCGGGCGCGTACGGCCCCGCACCAGGCTCCGGCGGGGCGGGATTCCACCCGGCTGGGGGATATTCGGGCGTTACGGGGCCGGCAGCCGGAATGTCCAGGCGTTGCGTGGCATTACCGGGATCGGGCTCGCCGGTGCCGCCGGCCGCAGGATGGTCGGGCCGTACACTCCCAGGAGTCTCCGGCCCCACGTCCCAGACCTGGGCCGGCAGTGGCTCGGTTCGCGGGTTCGTCGACGAGTCAGCGGTGAAAGGCGGTTGTGAGCCGGAATGCTCCTCCGCCGGTGGGAGCGCCGCACCGCACTGTGTGCAGGCGGGCAGTCCTGAGGGCACCTCGATCTCGCATGCCGGACACTTCATGCATGATCCTTCCTCGTTGACCGTTTCGCACGAGGAAGAACATTGTGCCGTTCGGCTGCGGTGAGTGGTCGCCCGGGGCCGAACCGTCGTCGAGGGGGTCAGGGCGTGGCGGGATTCCACAGGTCGAAGGCGTTGGGCTGGCCCGCCTTGAAGCGGCGGTCATCGTCGTCGTAGAAGCCCTGAAACTCGGTGTGTGGCGTTGCGCACGCAAACAAACATGACTGTCTTCCAGAGATCCCGAACAGACGTGATGCAGCACACGTACGAAACGGTTTCGTTTCGCTTACTCCCGGGGTATCTTCATGGACGTGCGGAGGCGCCGTACGGAACACGGCGCCGTTCGGAGCTGAAGGGTGAGTGGCATGACTGAGGTCGCAGCGCCGCGTCGCAGTCGGATCACGCCTGAGCGTGAGGCCGAGCTGTACGAGGCCGTGCTCACTCTGCTCCGCGAAGTCGGCTACGACTCGCTCACCATGGACACCGTGGCCGCACGCACCCGGTCCAGCAAGGCGACGCTCTACCGCCAGTGGGGCGGCAAGGCCGAGCTGGTCGCCAAGGCGATTCGCCACGGCAAACCGGGCCGCATCGCCGACGTCGACACCGGGTCGCTGCGGGGCGACCTACACGCCCTCATATCCCACGAGGACGACCCCGCCATGGAACGGAGCTCCTCGCTGATGCGCGGTCTGGCCATGGCGATTCACCACAACGCGGACCTCCGGAAGGCGTTCCGGGAGCAGCTCATCGAACCGGAGATGGCGGAGTTCCGCCGGGTGTTCCAGCGTGCCGTCGACCGCGGCGAGGTCCGCGCGGACAACCCCGCGCTGAACTACATGGTGCACATGCTGCTCGGCGCGTTCGCCGCCCGTGACCTGATCGACGAGGAGCCGCCGACGCAGGCGTTCCTCCATTCGTACCTCGACGCCGTGGTCCTGCCGGCTCTCGGCGCCTGACCCTTCCCCTTCTCCCACGTCCCAAGCCGTACCTGACGCGGCCGCTCACGTCGTCGCGCGGTCCGCCATGCCCTGAACCGACCGGGGGTACCTCTCCGTGGCCACCTTCCTCTACAGACTCGGCCGATTCGCCTTCCGGCGACGGCACTTCGTCGCACTCGCCTGGGTGTTGCTGCTGACCGTCGTCGGCGTCGCGGCGGCCAACGCACCCTCCGCCGGCGGATCGTCCTTCTCGATCCCCGGCACCGAGGCCCAGAAGGCCTTCGACCTGCTGGACCAGCGCTTCCCCGGCATGAGCGCGGACGGAGCGACGGCGCGTGTCGTCTTCAAGGCCCCTGCGGGCCAGAAGATCACGAGCGCCGCGAACAAGGCGTCCGTCGAGCAGACCGTCAAGGAGCTCGGTGGAGGCGCCGAGGTCGGCGCCGTCACCGACCCGTTCACGTCGCACGCGGTGAGCCAGGACAGGACGATCGCGTACGCGCAGGTGAAGTACACGGTCGCGTCCATGACGATGAAGGACTCGACCAAGGACTTCCTGAAGAAGACGGTGGAAGAGTCCCGGCACGCCGGGCTGACCGTCGAGGTCGGCGGCGACGCGCTCCAGGCGACGCCCGAGACAGGATCGGGAGAGATCGTCGGCGTCGCCATCGCGGCGGTCGTCCTCGTCATCACCCTGGGCTCGATCGTCGCGGCCGGGCTGCCGCTGCTGACCGCGCTCATCGGCGTCGGCATCGGCGTCGCGGGCATCACGGCCCTGGCCAAGGCACTCGACCTGGGCTCCACCACTTCCACGCTGGCCATGATGATCGGCCTCGCCGTCGGCATCGACTACGCCCTGTTCATCGTCTCCCGCTACCGGGCCGAACTGGCCGAGGGCCGCGAGCGCGAGGAAGCGGTCGGGCGGGCCGCCGGCACCGCGGGCTCGGCGGTGGTCTTCGCCGGGCTGACGGTCGTGATCGCGCTCGTCGGCCTCGCGGTCGTCAACATCCCGATGCTGACCAAGATGGGCATCGCGGCGGCGGGCACGGTCGCGATCGCGGTGCTGATCGCGCTGACGATGATCCCGGCGCTGCTCGGGTACGCGGGACGCAGGATCCAGCCGGCCGGCGAGAAGAGCAGGCTGCTGGGCGGGAAGAAGGCCAGGCACTCCGCGGGAGCCGAGGCCAAGCCCAACATGGGCACCCGCTGGGCGACCTTCGTCGTCCGCCGCCCGGCCGCCGTCCTGCTGCTGTGCATGATCGGCCTGGGTGTGGCGGCCGCTCCGGTGAGCCGGCTTCAGCTCGGGCTGGGCGACGATGGCACGCAGCCGACGTCCACGACCCAGCGGCGGGCGTACGACCTGCTATCGGAGGGCTTCGGACCCGGCTTCAACGGCCCGCTGATGGTCGTCGTCGACGCGAAGTCCAGCGGCGACCCGAAGGCGGCCGCCACCACGGTGGCCGACGGCATCAGGGGACTGGGGGACGTCGCGACGGTCACGCCGGCGATGTTCAACAAGGCCGGCGACACGGCGACGATCACCGTCATACCGGCTTCGAAGCCGTCATCGAAGCAGACCGAGGACCTGGTGCACGCCATCCGTGACAAGGCCGACGGCGTCAAGGCCGACACGGGCGCGCGGATGCTGGTCACCGGCACGACGGCGATGAACATCGACTTCTCGCAGAAGCTGTCCGACGCGCTGATCCCGTACCTGAGCCTGGTGGTCGGCCTCGCCTTCCTGCTCCTGATGGTGGTCTTCCGCTCGATCCTGGTCCCGCTGAAGGCCGCGCTGGGCTTCCTGCTGTCGGTGCTGGCGGCGCTGGGCGCCGTGGTCGCGGTCTTCCAGTGGGGCTGGCTGGCCGGCCTGTTCGGCGTCGAGCAGACCGGGCCGATCATGTCGATGATGCCGATCTTCATGATCGGGGTGGTCTTCGGCCTGGCCATGGACTACGAGGTGTTCCTCGTGACCCGGATGCGCGAGGCGTACGTCCACGGTGAGCGGCCCAAGCAGGCCGTGGTGACCGGCTTCAAGCACGGCGCCCGGGTGGTCACGGCCGCCGCGATCATCATGATCGCCGTCTTCTCCGGCTTCATCGGCGCCAGCGAGTCGATGATCAAGATGATGGGCTTCGGCCTGGCGATCGCGGTGTTCTTCGACGCGTTCATTGTCCGGATGGCCATCGTCCCGGCGGTCCTGGCCCTGCTGGGCAAGGCGGCCTGGTGGCTCCCGAAGTGGCTGGACCGCGTCCTGCCCAACGTGGACGTGGAGGGCGAGGGCCTGCGTGCGCGGGCCGAGGTCTCGGAGATCTCGTTCGCCGAGCCGCAGCCCGTACGGGAGCCGGTGCTGGTCGGCGCCGGGGCTCCGCAGGCCCAGCTGCAGCCGTTGGCCGCGTACGCCTCGGCGGGCGGCGGGGACGCCGTCCCGGCGGCGGGCGGGCCGTCCATCGGCGGTCAGGTGCGCGGTTCGGAGGGCGCGGGCGTCGGCGGAGCCACGCTGACGCTCGTCTCCCTCACCGGGCGCCAGCTCGGCCGGGCCGTCGCCCGGACCGACGGCCGGTACAGCCTCGACGCGCCGGGCTCCGGCTCGTACATCCTGATCGCGGTCGCCGACGGTCACCAGCCGCAGGCGTCCACCGTGGTGGTCTCCGACGGCGCGGAGCCCGTGACCTACGACGTGCTGCTGGCCGGGACCAGTGGGCTGGCCGGCACCGTGACCGACGCGGACCGCCACCTGCCGGTCGAGGGCGCGATGGTCGCGGTGACCGATGTGCGCGGCGAGGTGGTCGCGAGGGCCGAGTCCGACCACAGGGGCACCTTCCTGATCACCGAGCTGCCCGCCGGCGACGTCACCGTCGCCGTCAACGCGGCCGGCCACCGGCCCACCGCGCTGCCGGTCCTGATCTCCGGTACGGGCATGACCCGGCTGGAGGTCGTCCTGCGGTCCGGTGTTCAGCTGCAAGGCGTCGTACGGGCCGGCGTCGGCCGGAACCCGCTGCCGGACGCCCGGGTCACCCTGGTCGACGCGGCGGGCAACGTGGTCAGCACCGCCACCACCGGGTCGGACGGCGCGTACGCCTTCACCGACCTGGACGCGGGCGAGTACCTGCTGATCGTCGGCGGCTACCCGCCGATCGCCACCGCGCTCACCGTCGACGGCACGGGGACGGACGGCTTCGACCTGGAACTGAGCCACCCCGAGGGGTGACACCCGGCCCGCCGGTCCGTACGGCCACGCGGGCGTGCGGGCCTGCGGCCGGGGTCCCGGCCCGGGTCGGCCCCGGCCCGGGTCGGCCCCGGGCCGGGGCGGCCTGACCGGGGCGGCCTGACCGGGACGGCCTGACCGGGACGGCCTGACCGGGACGGCCTGACCGGGCCCGACCGGGGCGGCCTCGGCCGGGCCCGAAGCACATCACAGGACTTCGAGGGGAGAGCGACCATGAGCACCACCGGAACGGGCGGCGGCCTGCGGGCCCGGGTCCGTACCAAGGACGGCTGGGCCGTCCCGCACGCCGCGCTGACCGTCACCGACATGACGGGACAGCAGGTGCTGCGCGAGACGGCGTCCGACGAAGGCGTCGTCCGGACCGGCGACCTGGCGCCCGGCACGTACACGGTGATCGTCACCGCCGTCGGCTACAGCCCGGCCGCCTCCACCGCCATCGTGACCGCCTCAGGCGCCGATCTCGGCTCCCTCACCCTGGCCCGCGCCGGTGGCGTCGACCTCCCGCCGCCCGGCCCCTGGACCATCGACCCGGCCCACTCCTCCGTACGCGCGATCGCCCAGCATCTCGGGCTGACCAGCGTGCACGGCCGGTTCATGGAGTTCGGCGGCCGGATCGAGATCGGCGAGAACCCGCTGGCGTCCGGCGTCGAGGCGGTCATCGAAGCCGCCTCGATCGACACGGGCAACCGGATGCGCGACGGTCACCTGCGTTCGCCGGACTTCCTCGACGCCGAAGTCCATCCCAAGATCACCTACCGCAGTACGGGCATCACCCCGGCGGTCGGCGAGGCCCGCTGGACGGTCCACGGCGAACTCGCCCTGCACGGCGTGGTCCGCCCCGTCGACCTGGACCTGTCGTACCTCGGCACCGGCCCTGACCCGTGGGGCGGAATCCGGGTGGCGTTCCGCGCCGCCACCGAACTGCGGCGTGAGGACTTCGCGATGAACTACAACCAGGTCGTCCAGGCCGGGATCGCCGCCGTCGGCACGACTCTGCGGGTGGAACTCGACGTCCAGGCCGTCCAGGGCGACCAGTTGCCACCCGCCTCCTGATGCCGCAGGGGCCCGGTCAGGCCCCTGAACCGCCCGGGGCCCGGACGCCGCAGCGTCCGGGCCCCGGGCATGACCGTCCGGTGGGGATGAGCCGTGGCCTACGCCTGCTCGTGGCCCAGCAGGATGTCGACGCCGTCCTGGCCGCCGCTCAGCGTGATCGGTGTGGCCACCGGCGGGTAGCCACTGGCGATCACGGTGTACTGCTCGCTGGACAGGTCGGTGAAGGAGTAGCTCCCGTCGGCTCCGGTGGTGCGCGTCCCGACGACGTTGCCCGCGGCGTCCAGCAGGGTGACCCGGGCGTCGTCCAGCGCCCGGCCGTCCCGGGTGTGCACCGTCCCCCGCAGGCTCGCCCCGCCGAGAAGCTCGATGTCGCAGCGGGTCACCTCGGCGGAGACGGTCGCCGGCTCGGCGGCCGGGCGGTGGCCCGGCGCGCTGACGGTGACCGTGTAGTCGCCGGGCAGCAGGTCGTCGATCCGGTAGCCGCCGTCGTTCCCGGTGACGGCGGAGGCCGCCACCTCGCCGCGCTGGTCGGTGGCCACCACCACGGCGCCGGGCACGGGACCGCCGTCCCCGCCGCGGACCGTACCGGCCACGCCGCCTGTACTGGCGAGCATCACGAGATCGTAGGAGATCGGTGCGCCGGTCACGGTCAGGGTGGCGACCTGTGGCTGGTGACCGGGCGCCGAGCCGATGAGGACGAGGGCGCCGCGCTCGAAGGTGTCCACCGCGTACGAGCCGTCCTCCCGCGAGGTGGCACGGGCGACCTGGTGGCCCGCCGAGTCGAGCACGGTGATCGCGGTGCGCGGCACGGGCGCGCCCGCGCCGTCCCGTACCCGGCCACGGATGATGCCCGCTCCGGCCGTCTCCGGGCGCGCGGGCGCGGGACCGGCCGGTGTGGGGGCCGCGGCGTGGGTCCGAGCCGGGGAGTCCTGCGCGGTGTGGGTCTGAGCCGGGGAGTCCTGCGCGGCTGCCGCTCTGGAGTTCTTCTTGCGGCGGAAGAACAGCACCGTGACGAACGCGGCGAAGGCGAAGAAGCCGGCCGACCACCAGTAGGCGGTGGAGAAGCTGTGCAACGCCGCGTTCGCCTTGACCTGCGGGTCGGTCAGGTGGTGCTTCGCGTAGTGGGTGGCGGCGCTGGTGGCCAGGGTGTTGAGCAGCGCGGTGCTGACCGAGCCGCCCACCTGTTGTGTGGTGTTGACGGTCGCCGAGGCCACGCCCTGGTCGCTCGCCTGCACGCCCAGGGTGGCGTAGCTCATGGCCGCGGGCATCGCCAGCCCGATACCCCCGCCCATCATCAGCAGCGGCGGAAGCACATGCTTCGCGTAGGTGCTGTCCAGGCCGAGACGGGTCAGCCAGACCATGCCGCCCGCCGCCAGCAGCATGCCGACGGGCACGATCACCTTGGGGCCGATCTTCGGCACCAGCAAGTTGACCGACAACTGCGCCATCACCATCAGCGCAGCCACCATCGGCAGGAAGGCCAGGCCGTTCTTGACCGGCGAGTATCCCAGGGTCCCCTGCAGGTAATAGGTGAGGAAGAGGAAGACGCCGAACATCCCGGCGGACGAGATGAGCACGGTCGACAGGGCGCCGGCGCGGTCGCGGTCGGCCAGCACGCGCAGCGGCAGCAAGGGGTGCTTCGCCCAGCGCTGCCGGAGGAAGAACGCCACGAGGAGAACGCCGCCTCCGGCGAGGAAGCCCCAGGTCATCCAGTTGCGCCAGGAGTGCGTGTCCGCGTTGGCGAAGCCGTACACGACGCCGAACAGCCCGCCGGAGGCCAGGAGGACACCGAAGACGTCCAGCTTCGGCCGGTGGGTCGGGACGGAGCGGCTGATGAAGGCGATCGCACCGATCAGCGCGAGGACCGCGATGATGTCGTTGACGTACAGCGTCCAGCGCCAGTTCAGGTACTCGGTGAGCAGGCCGCCGAGGACCAGGCCGACGGCGGCGCCGGAGCCGGCGATGGCGCCGAATATGCCGAACGCCCTGGCGCGTTCCTTGGGTTCGGTGAACGTCGTGGTGAGCAGGGAGAGCGCCGCGGGTGCCAGCAGGGCGCCGAACAGGCCCTGCGCCACGCGCGCGACGACCAGCATGGTGAAGCCGTTGGCCGCGCCGCCGACCGCCGAGGCGGCGGCGAACCCGACGATGCCGATGATGAAGGTCGTCTTGCGGCCGAAGAGGTCGGCGAGCCGCCCGCCGAGCAGCAACAGACTGCCGAAGGCCAGGGAATACGCGGTGACGATCCACTGCCGCCCGGTGTTGTCGAACTCCAGGGCCTTCTGGGCGGACGGCAGCGCGATGTTCACGATCGTCGCGTCGAGCACCACCATCAACTGGGCCAGGCCAATCACGGCCAGCGCGAACCAGCGATGCTTCGCGTGCGGGTGCGCCTGGCCGGACGGCCTGGTCAAGGCGGCGTCGACCTGGGTGGATGACATGGACTTCCCCCCTCACTGGGCTCGTATGGCTCAGTGGTGCGTCGCTATCGATGTGATCCGAAACGGATTCGTACCGTAACGCTAGGTACCCAGACTACGAAACGCAATCGTTTCGATCGCCCTCACGCCATTTGTGGTGCAGGTCACGGGCTGGGGCGGCTGTGGTCAATCCCGCTACACAGCCCGCCATGATCATTTTTCGGGATGATCGGTAAGAGCGGCAGCAGCCGCCGGAACCACTGATGGGACGCCGCCGACTCACGGAAGGAAGGAGCGTTGCGCGCCGGCTCCCCTGATCAGCCTGTCACTGTTTCCTCGCAAAGGAGCGTTTCCATGCGTTCAACTCGGCGCACGCGCCGTCTCGTCACCACTCTCGCCGCCGGGACGGCGCTCGCGTGCGGTGCGCTGACCGCCGGCACGGCGGCGGCCGCCACGCCCAGACCCGGTGGCGGGCTCGCCCACCCCGACCAGGACCACGCCGGAGGCGCGGCCGCACGGCACGGGCAGTCGGTACGTGCCGCGGCCGCCCCGGACGGGATCCCCGGCCTGGACGTCAGCGGATGGCAGGGCAACGTCGACTGGAACGCGGTCAAGGCCAACGGCGCGGAGTTCGCGTACGTGAAGGCGACCGAGAGCACGACGTACCACAGCTCCTTCTTCCCCCAGCAGTTCAACGGCGCCCACGACGTGGGCATCGTGCGGGGTGCCTACCACTACGCGATCCCCAACAAGGCGAGTGGTGCCGCCCAGGCCGACTACTTCGTCGACAACGGCGGCGGCCAGACCGGCGACGGCCTGACCCTGCCCGGCGTGCTCGACATCGAAGACGACCCCTACACCGACACCGACGGCACCAACAAGTGCTTCGGCCTCACGCCGGACCAGATGACCGGCTGGATCCGTGACTTCCTGAACGAATACCACGCACGTACGGGCTGGAACGCGGTCATCAACACCTTCACCGAATGGTGGAACGACTGCACCGGCGGCTCCACCGAGTTCGCCGCCGACCACCCACTGTGGATCAACAACCACGGCGACACACCCGGCCCCCTGCCCACCGGCTGGACCAGGCAGGCCATCTGGCAGTGGGCCGACAACGGCGTGTTCCCCGGCGACCAGGACGTCCTCAACACCGACACCTACAAGAAGCTGCTCGCGCAGAAACGCTGAGCGATGCGCGTGGCCGCTCCGCATGGGCGGGAGCGGCCACGCGCCTTGGCCGTCTGCCCGGCGCCGGACCGGCCCCGGGCCCCGGCCGTCGTACGTCAGGTCAGCAGTTTCTGGACGGTGGTCCTCAGGTCGGCCATGGCCGCACGGTGGAAGCGCGGGCCGTACGACACCCGCGCCACGCCCAGTTCCCGGAGCGTGGCCAGGTCCAGATGTTCACCTGTGTTGCCGTTGACCGGGCCGGGTATCTCGGCGACGAGGGCGACGACGTCGCGCTTGTCGCGCACGCCGATCGGGTAGACGCAGTCGGCGCCGGCGTCCCGGTAGAGCCGGCCCCGTCGTACCGTCTCCGCGACCCGGTCCGGCCCGGGTATCCCGCCGGCCGGCAGGAAGGTGTCGACGCGGGCGTTGATGACGATCGGGACCCCGGCATCGTCCGCGGCGGAGCGGACGCCCGCGAGCCATTGGGCGTGCGCACCGGCCTCGGCCAGGCCGCCGGCCCGGTGATCGGTGTCCTCCAGGTTGCAGCCGACCGCGCCGATGTCCAGCAACCGCTCCACCAGTTCACGCGGCCGCATGCCGTATCCCGCCTCGGCGTCCACCGTGACCGGGACCGGCACCGCCCGGGCGACCCGCCCCGCCGCGGCGAACATCTCCTGCCACGGCGCTCCCTCACCGTCGGGGTGACCGAGCATCGCCGCGATCGCGGCGCTGGAAGTGGCGACCGCGGGAAACCCCGCGTCGGCCACGATCGTCGCGCCGGCCGCGTCCCACACGTTGGGCAGCACGAGCATCTCTCCGCCGTGCAACTCGCGGAGCCTTTCGGCGTGAGTCTTCAGATCCGCCATGTCAGCGGCCATCGATTTCCTCCATGTCGAAGAGCGGCACGCCATCGGGCGCGCGGATTTTTCGCGGCTCAGCGGATCAGCGGGTCAGTTCGGGTTCCGGCCGGGGTACGGCCGGCGTCGGCGCCTGCCGGGCCATCCGGCTCCGTCCGGGAATGAACAGACCGGCGAGCGCACCGGCCAGCGACAGTGCGCCGCTGACGGCGATGGCGGGCGCGAAGCCGTCGGAGAAGGTTCGCGCGGTGCCGTAACCGCCCTTGGCGGTGAACACCGCGGCGAGAACCGCCACGCCGAACACCGCGGCGAACTGCCGCAGCATGTTGAAGACGCCGGAGGCCTTGCCGATCTCCTGCCGCACGACGGCGTTGATGACCGAGGTCTGCGCGGCGGGCATCGCCAGGCTGGCTCCGGCGCCGGCGACGACCATCGGCGCGATCAGCTGCGCGTATCCCAGCGACGGCTCCGCGACGAGCCCGATCCACCCCATCCCGGCGGCCTGCATGGTCAGTCCGGCGACGATGAGCGTACGGGCCCCGACCCGGTTCACCAGCGCCCCCGCGACAGGCGCCACCACGGTCACGGCCCCCGTCCATGGCATGAGCTGGAGCCCGGTGGCCATCGGGCCGTCCCCCAAGCCCGTCTGGAGGAACTGGGCCATGAAGAACAACGAGCCGTACAGCGACGCGTACAGGAAGAGCCCGGCCGTGTTGCCCGCGGAGAAGCCGCGCGAGCGCAGCAACCGCATCGGCACCATCGGCTGCCGGACGCGGAGCTCCCAGGCGACGAACGCCGCCAGCAGTACGGCCCCGGCCACCAGCGCGCCGTCCACCTCGAACGCGCCCCAGCCGACGCCGCCGGCGCGGATCAGGCCCCACACCAGCCCGAGCGCACCGCCGGTCACCAGCACGACGCCGCCGAGGTCGAAGGAGGTCCCGGCGCCGCGGCTTTCCGGAATGCGCCGGAGCACCAGCGGGATGACGACCAGGCCGATCGGCACGTTGAGCCAGAAGATCCACTGCCAGGCCAGCCCCTGGGTGACGACCCCGCCGACCACCGGACCGGCGACCACCGCCAGCCCGGTGAGCCCGGCGAAGATCCCCAACGCCTTGGCCCGCCGCGCGGGCGGGAACCCGTCGCTCAGCAGCGCCATCGCCAGCGGCATCACCAGCGCGGCCCCGCACCCCTGGACGGCGCGGGCGACGATCAGCCAGCCGATGCCGGGCGCCGTCGCGCACGCCGCCGAGGCCGCCGTGAACAGCCCTAGTCCGGCCGCGAACATCCGTCTGCGCCCGAACCGGTCGCCGAGCGCGGCCCCGGTCATCAGGAGTACGGCGAAACTCAGGCTGTAGGCGTTCACCGTCCATTCGAGCTGTTCCATGGTGGCGGACAGGTCCAGCCGGATCCTGGTCAACGCGGTCGCCACCACGGTGGCGTCCAGTGCCACCATCAGCGACGCCGCCGCGGTCAGGCCGAGCAGCCAGCCGCTTGTCTTCTGCGCCATGCGCGGTCCTCTGGGGTCTGCCGCCCGGACCGTTCCGGGCCGTCGACGAGGTAGACACCACGACGCCCGAAAGTTGGTCGCCCGCCGACCGCCCAGTTCACGACCCGGCCGGTGTCGATACTTGAGATCGGCCAGGAAGGCCGGAGACGTGACGCGGGGGTGGAGTCGTGGCAACCGACCTGATCACCAGGGCGCGGACCGGAGATGAGGAGGCATTCCGGGAGCTCACCGAGCCGCACCGTCAAGAGCTGCAGGTGCACTGCTACCGGATGCTCGGCTCCTTCCAGGACGCCGAGGACGCGCTGCAGGACACGCTGCTGGCCGCCTGGCAGGGCATCCAGAAGTTCGAGGCGCACGCCTCGATCCGTACCTGGCTCTACCGGATCGCCACCAACCGGTGCCTCAACGCGCTGCGCGCGGCCAGCCGGCGCCCCGCCAAGGAGTGGGCCATCCCGGGGATCGAACCGCCCGAACCGACCCGGCTCAGCGAGGTCGTGTGGCTCGAGCCCTTCCCCGACGCCCTCCTCGAGGGCGCGATCGACGTGCCGCTCGGCCCGGAGGCCCGCTACGAACAGACGGAGGCGATCTCCCTGGCCTTCGTGACCGCGCTACAGGTCCTGCCGCCTCGCCAGCTCGCCGTCCTCATCCTGCGCGACGTCCTCGGGTTCCACGCGAACGAGGTGGCCGACATGCTCGACTCGACCGTCGGGTCGGTCAACAGCGCCCTCAAGCGGGCCCGCGCCGGCCTCCAGCACCACCTGCCACCGGCCGGCGGGCACGAACCCGCTCCCGGCTCGCCCTCCGAACAGGCGCTCGTGGAAAAGTTCGTCCGCGCGTACGGATCCGGCGACGTCGACGGGCTGGTCGCGTTGCTCACCGACGACGTCCGCGTCTCCATGCCGCCGATCCCCCTCGAGTACCGAGGCCGGGACGCCGTCGCCCGCTTCTACGCCGCAGTCATCCGCCCGGACCGGACCTATGACCTCGTGCCGACCCGGGCGAACGGTCAGCCCGCACTCGCGGCCTACCTCCACGCCCCCACCGGCGTCCGCCACGGGACCGGCCTCCTCGTCCTCACCGTCACGGGCGACACGATCCGCGCCATCACCCGCTTCGACAACAGCGTCCTCCCGTCCTTCGGACTACCGCGATCACTCCCCGCCTGATATCCGGCCGATGACGGTGTCCGCGGTCGACTGGTGGGGCGATCGATGAAGCTGTTGCGCCAGGGAAGCCTTCCCTCACTCCATGGCCATCACTGTGAGTAGTCGATCCGTTGCAATGTGTACTCCGTAAGGGATCCACAACGGGAGGGAACATGATGCCGACCATCGCAGCGGCCGTTCGTACGAGGCGCTCCCCGGGGGCGGCCGTCAAGGCCATCGCCGCGGCCACCGTGGCGGGTGCGACCGCTTCGGTTCTGGTGCTGGGAACGGCGCCGCGTGCGCATGCCTTCGGCACCGTCGGTCATCTGGCCGAACACGAGCGCATCACCCGGGCGGCTCTGGGGTGTGATTCGGGCGGCGGCTCCGGCTGCTTCCAACCGCGGTCGCTGGACCAGGTCGCGGGCAAGAAGGGGACGTTCGGGGCGATCGGCTCGCCGGACAACCCGCTGACCGGGGAGATCTTCACCTCGGCGGCGCACTGCGACAACGCCGACTACGTCGCCGGCCCCCAATACCGCCCGCAGGACCGGGTGCGAGCCACGGCCGCCCTGCTGGAGTGCGTCAACTACGCTCGCGCCCGCGTACGCGCCGGCCTCCGGCGGGCCGCCGACCTGCTCGACGGCCAGGGCCGCATCAAAGCGCGCGAGGTCAGCCTCGACCGCTCGCTGTTCCCGCCGCACCCGGCCGACTGCTTCTTCAACCGGGTATCCGGTCGGGCCAAGTGCGACGTCATCGAGGAGTTCGGGCGCGCCCTGCACGCCGTCCAGGACTTCTACTCCCACAGCAACTGGTCCGATGAGGCCGCGTCCGGACCGGTGGACGTGCACAACCCGCCCGGCGGCCGGCAAAACGTCATCAACCCGCTGTTCGCCCTGTTCGGGCCCGAGCCGACCGCCGCGCAGGTGCCCAGCTGGCTGAGCACCGGCTGCTTCGACGCCAAGGCCGCCGGCAGCGGCGAACGGTTCGGGTGCGTCGACGACGGACGGACCCGGCTCAAGCACGCCTGGATCAACAAGGACCACGGCGTGATCGACCCTCGTACGGGCGCCACCACCTGCACCGAGGGCAACAAGAACGTGTGCACCTCACGTGGCCAGGTCGATGACGACTTCGCGCACGCGGTACGCCTGGCCATCGCCGACACCCGCCGCCAGTGGAACGACTTCGCCACCGCCGTACGGCGGGCCTACCCCGGACGCGGCGACCGCATCGTCTGCGCCCTCACCCACGACGACCCCACCAAGACCTGCCCCTGACACCTCCGCGAAGGCACTACACGCACGCGTCGGCGTACTGCGTTCTCAGTAGTCGCAGTGTCGGCAGCCGCACGACGACGGGCGGGTCTCTCTCGGACAGGCTCGAGGACGTACCTCGAGATCTGATGGGAGACCCGCTGTGGCTTCATTCCTCTATCGGCTTGGCCGTCTGGCCTTCCGGTGGCGATGGCTCGTCGCCGTGTTCTGGGTGGCCGTCATGGCCGCCGTCGGATTCAGCGCCACCAGGGCCTCCGAGGCGCCCGACGACGGGTTCGCCATGCCGGGCATCGAGTCCCAGAAGGCGTTCGACCTGATGGACCAGCGTTTTCCGGGCTCCCAGGCCGACGGGGCGAACGCCCGGCTGGTCTTCGTCGCCCCGAGCGGACAGAAGGTCACGGCGGCGGACAACCGGAAGACGATCGACAAGGTCGTGGCCGAGGCGGCCCACGGGCCGCAGGTCGCCGGTGCGGTCTCCCCGTTCCAGGCGCACGCGGTGAGCAAGGACGCCTCGACCGCGTACGCGACGGTCTCCTTCAAGGCCAAGGCCGCCGACCTCACCGACGCGAGTAAGACGACCCTGAAAGACGCCATCGCTCAGGCCAGGGACGCGGGCCTGACCGTCGAGGTCGGCGGGGACGCGCTCGCGACCCGGCCCGCGGCGGGCGGGCCGTCCGAGGGCATCGGCATCGCCGTGGCCGCCGTCGTGCTGCTGATCACCTTCGGCTCGCTGGCGGCCGCCGGGCTGTCGCTGCTGACCGCGATCCTCGGCGTCGGTGTCAGCATGGCCTCGATCCTGGCGCTGGGCACGACCTTCGGGCTGTCCGCGACGACCGGCACCCTGGCCACGATGCTCGGCCTGGCGGTCGGGATCGACTACGCCCTGTTCGTCGTCTCCCGTTACCGCGAGGAACGGTCCAACGGGCATCTGCCCCGCGAGGCCACCGGGCTGGCGGTCGGTACCGCCGGATCGGCGGTCGTCTTCGCCGGGCTCACCGTGATCATCGCGTTGGCCGGGCTCTCGGTGGTCGGCATTCCGCTGCTGACCAAGATGGGTCTGGCTGCCGCGGGGGCGGTCCTCCTCGCCGTCTTCATCGCGCTGACCCTGGTCCCGGCCCTGCTCGGATTCTGGCCGGACGCCGTGCTCTCGCGCTCCGTCCGCAAGGGTCCGAAGCGGAGCGGCGCGCCTCACGGGCGCAGCCGCTGGGCCGCCTTCGTACTGCGGTTCCCCATCCCCGTGCTCCTCGCCGGCACCGCGGGCCTGGCCGCGATCGCGCTTCCGGTGACGCACCTGCAGCTGGGCATGCCCGGAGACGAGGCCAAGCCCACCTCCACCACCGAGCGCCGCGCCTACGACGACCTCGCCAGAGGGTTCGGCCCGGGCTTCAACGGTCCCCTCGCCATCGTCGTAGACGCGAAGGGGGCCGGGGACCCCAAGGCCGCGGTGAAGACGATCTCCGAGAAGATCGGTGCCACCGCCGGGGTCGTCTCCGTCTCACCGGCCCGGTTCAATCCGGCGGGCGACACCGCGGTCTTCTCCGCGGTACCGGCCACCAGCCCCACCGACCAGAAGACCAAGGACCTCGTCAAGGTCATCCGCACCGAACGCCCCGCCACCGAGTCCGCCACCGGAGCGACCTTCGAGGTCACCGGCAGCACCGCGGTGAACATCGACGTCGCCGCCAAGGTCCAGGACGCGCTGATCCCCTACCTGGCGGTCGTGGTGGGCCTGGCGTTCCTGCTCCTGCTGGTGGTCTTCCGGTCCGTGCTGGTGCCCATCAAGGCCGCCGTGGGCTTCCTGCTGTCGGTGCTGGCCGCCCTCGGTGCCGTCGTCGCGGTCTTCCAGTGGGGCTGGCTCGCCGGTCTCCTCGGCGTGCACCAGACCGGCCCGATCATGAGCATGATGCCGATCTTCCTGGTGGGCATCGTCTTCGGGCTCGCCATGGACTACGAGGTCTTCCTGGTCACCCGCATGCGCGAGGCGTACGTCCACGGAGAACCCGCCGGCCAGGCGGTCGCCTCCGGGTTGCGGCACAGCGCCCGGGTGGTGGTCGCCGCCGCACTGATCATGATGGCGGTCTTCAGCGGGTTCATCGGCGCCGGTGAGTCCATGATCAAGATGATCGGGTTCGGCCTGGCCATCGCGGTCCTCTTCGACGCCTTCGTCGTACGGATGGCGATCGTGCCCGCCGTCCTCGCCCTGCTCGGCGACCGGGCGTGGTGGATGCCGCGCTGGCTGGACAGGCTGCTCCCTCGTATCGACGTCGAGGGAGAGGCGTTGAGCCACGGAGCCGCCACCTCCCCGCCACGGCTGCCCGAACCCGTCCACTAGGCCCGAGGCCGCACGGCCGCCCCAGGTGGCCGTGCCGCTTCTCCCGGCAGGACGCCTCGGTGGCTCTCCTCGCATACCGTCGAATCGTCGTCCACGCTGGTCACAGCACCGACAGGAAGTCCCTTCAATGATCACAAGCCGGTGGCGAGGCCTCCGCGCCCAGCTCCGCCCCGTCGACGTGGTGGCGTCGCTGCTGCTGTTCGCCTGCTCCTTTCCCGGCAGCGTGGTCGGGCTCCCCGGCAGCACGGGCCACCTCGGGGTCGCGTGGTGGCCCGGCGTGCTGCTGGCGGGCATCTCCTGCATCGCCCTGCTGTGGCACCGCGGTCGCCCCCGCGCCACCGTCGCCGTGACCACCGCCTGCGCGGTGGCCATGGCCGCGCTGGGCTACCTGCTGACGGTCCTGCTGCTGGGACCGCTCATGGCCGCCCTGTACTCGCTGGCGACCCAGATCGACCGCAGGTCCACCCGGCTCTACGCCCTTTCCACCGCCGCACTGCTCGTGGTGAGCACCGACCTTCTCCTCGGCCCCAGCGGTCACCCGGTAGACGCGAAGGTGGCCGGCGGTCTCACCGTCCTGCTTCTCAGGGGGGTCGGACCCGCCGCCTGGCTGCTGCTGCCGACCGTGCTCGGCAGTGCGGTCCGGCTGCGGCGGGCCTACCTGGAGGAGGTGAAGGCCCGCGCCGAGTACGCCGAGCGCACCCGCGAGGAGGAGGCCCGGCACCGCGTCGCCGCCGAGCGCATGCGCATCGCCCGCGAACTGCACGACGTCGTCGCCCACCACCTCGTCCTGGCCAACATGCAGGCCGGCACCGCCGCGCACCTGGTACGCACCCACCCCGACCAGGTCCAGAAAATCCTCGCGGACCTCTCCGGCACGACCTCGGCGGCGCTGCGCGAGCTCAAGGCCACCGTCGGGCTCCTGCGCCAGGCCGACGACCCGGCCGCACCCATCGAGCCGGTCCCCGGGCTCGCGCGGCTGTCCGACCTGACTGGTTCCTTCGAGCCCGCCGGGCTCAAGGTCACCGTCAGCACCGAAGGGGAGCCCAGGTCGCTGTCCCCAGGGGTGGACCTCACCGCGTTCCGGATCGTGCAGGAAGCGCTCACCAACGTCACCAAGCACGCCGGCACGTCGGCGGCGCAGGTGAACCTCGCCTACTCTCAGGACCGGCTGACCGTCACGGTCACCGACGACGGAGGCGCACCGGCCCCTTCCGGTCCGGCGCCGAACAGCGGCTTCGGCCTCGTCGGCATGCGCGAACGCGCCCTGTCGGTCGGGGGCCGCCTGCGGACGGGTGCCCGCCCCGAAGGCGGCTTCCAGGTCACCGCCGAACTCCCGCTGCACCCCACGTCCCTGGAAGAAGACCGAATCCGATGACCATCCGTGTGCTGCTCGCCGACGACCAGGCCCTCCTGCGGCAGACCTTCCGGATCCTGATCGACTCCTGCGCCGACCTGGAGGTCGTCGGCGAAGCCGCCGACGGCAGGGAGGCCGTGGAGCAGACACGCGCCCACCACCCCGACGTCGTCGTCATGGACATCCGCATGCCCGGCACCGACGGCCTGACCTCCACCACCGAGATCTGCGCCGATCCGGACCTGTCCGCCACCCGCGTCCTCATCCTCACCACCTTCGAGATCGACGAGTACGTCGCGCGGGCCCTGCGCGCCGGCGCCAGCGGCTTCCTCGGCAAGGACATCGCCGCCGACGACCTGCTGGCCGCCATCCGTACGGTGGCCTCCGGCGACGCGCTCCTGTCCCCTGCGGCCACCCGCGCGCTCGTCACCCGCTTCCTGGCCGCCCCCGAACCCGGTGGCCATCTCGTTCCGCCCGAGCGGCTGGCCGCGCTCACCGACCGCGAGCGCGAGGTGATGGCCCTGGCCGCGCAGGGGCTCTCCAACGACGAGATCGCCGAGAAGTTCGTCGTCAGCCCGCTGACGGTGCGCACCCACGTCCACCGCGCCATGGCCAAACTGCACGCCCGCGACCGCGCCCAACTGGTCGTCATCGCCTACCAGTCCGGTCTCGTCCACCCCGCCGCCGAACGATGAGACGACGAGTCGGAGAATGCGGCTACGCGTTCAATGACGCCGTCACCGGGGTGGCCGTCGTGGTGGTCAGGGGCGGGGCGTGGCACTGGTGAGGGTGCAGCCCTGGCGGGACAGGTTCAGCTTCGATCCCTTGGTCAGACAGGCTGCGATCATGTAAACCTGCTGGCCGTAGCCACGGCCCTGCGTGGAGGTCACGGCTCCGTCCGGGCCCACCTCGCAGGGGTTGTTGTCGGTGCACTGCTCGCCGGCGTCGTTGTGGGTGTTGTGGATCCCCACGACCGTGGCGCCGTCGGGGGCCAGCAGCGCCGAGCCGGATGTGCCGTGCCAGGGGTCGCAGTCTTTGCTGGTGGTGTAGCGGATCGAGTCGTCCTGCTGGTAGCCGCCCTCCCGCAGGTGCGTGACCACGGCCTCGGCGGTGCAGTTCAAGCGGACGCTGGGGTAGGCCATGGTCAGCGAGTCGCCCGCGCTCACGGGGGTGGAGGTGAGTTGGAAGACTTTCGCGCCCTCGGCCCTCAGCTGCGCGTAGGTCTTGTCCAGGCGGTAAAGCGCGATATCGGTGCCGGTCATCGTCGCGTACACCAGCCGGTTCGCGCGGGCGGTGGTCTGGGGGTAACCCTGACGGTCGGCGATGGGCACCTCGCGGTCGGCGGGCTGGTCCACCAGCGCGGCTCCGGGCGCGGGCCGCTGTCCCTGCACGCAGTGACCGTTGGTCAGCATCAGCGCCGGGTCCTTCGGCCGGGAGGCGGGGGTGCGGACCACTGAGCCCACGCAGTCGTTCAGGTCCACCGCGCCTTCCACGTTCGGGATCTGGTCATCGGGGGGCACGTTGGTGCCGGTGATGATGCCGTTGATCCAGTCGGCGTGCTTGGTGACATCGGTGAACAGCGTCGGCGCGTTGTCGCCGCCGGGGCCGCTGACCACACCGGCCACCGCCCACTGGCCGCCGTCGCGGACGAGCGCAGGCCCGCCGGAATCCATGTTGCTCGCGGCGACCCCGCCGTCCCGGCTACCGACGCACAGCTCTCCGCTGGGCGCGGCTGACGGACACGTCGAGATCGGCTGCACTACGGTGTCAGCCTCCCGCAGCCGCGTGGGGAAACACGCCGGATTGTTGCTGTCGTCGCAGGTCATGCCCCAGCCCATGATGCGGACGGGCGTGTTCTCCGATGGCGTGGTCGAGGCGATCCGCACGGGCTTGGCCCGAACCGGGGTCCGCAGGTGCATCAACGCGAGGTCCCTGCCCCAGAACCCCCCCCTCATCGCGGTTGGTCGCCAGCCGGTAGTAATGGTCGACCTCGGCGACCTCGCCTCCGGACGTGGTGTTCAGTGACCCGATCCGGACCTTCCAGCCACGCGGGACACCCACCTTCGCGCCGGTCGGGTTCCTGCCGGCGCAGTGGCTGGCTGTCAGTACCCATCGCGGCGCAAGGACCTCCACCCCACAGCCGTGTCCATCCGGGCGCGGCGGCCGGGGAAAGGACGGCTGGAACGAGCCCATGAACGAGTAAGCCCGGGTTGACTCGGTGCCACCCACGATGGCCTGCGCCGGAAAGGCGGCCATCAGGGTCGCGGTCAGCGCCAGGGCAACGGCTGCCAGGGCCAGTACGGCAGAGGCGGCCGATCGCCGGGGACGGGCAGGGTGCATGAAGACCTCCGGGGACTCGCATGCGGGATTCGCATGCACCAGCCACTTTGAAAGCCAAAGGTGTCCGGTCCGCCGCGACACTGTCTCAGTGACCGCTTAGGTGTGTATCGGCCCTGTATCACTGACGTTCGCCGCCGGACAGCTGGTTTGAGCTTGTGGTGGAGGCGGCCCGCCAAGTTGACGCGGGTCAGGCTCGCCACGGCCCGGCGCCTCGGAGCTTCGGAGCGCCGACGAGGCTCCGGCCCCGGGGCGCGGGTCCCAGCCTCGGGGGCGCGGGTCCCGGCCTCAGAGCCGGTCGTCGGCCGGTAGGTGAAGCGTGGCGATCGCGCCACCGTCCGGTGCGTTGCCGAACGTCAGGCGACCGCCGATCACTCCCGCCTGCCCGGTGGCGATGGTCAGGCCCAGGCCGTGGCCCTGGCCGCGTTCGGCCGCGCCGGTGCGGAACCGCCCCGGCCCGTCCACCAGCAGCGCCTCGGGGAACCCGGGACCGTGGTCGCGCACGACGATCGTCGCGCCGCTCACGGTGACCTCCACCGGAGGGCTTCCATGGCGGTGCGCGTTGATGACCAGGTTGGCGACGATCCGGTCGAGCCGACGCGGATCGCTATACGCGACAGGGGCACCGGTCACCGTCAGCCGCGCCTCCGCTCCCGTCCGGCGTACAGACTCCTCGACAACCTGGTCCAGCGGCAGCGAAGCGAGGTCGGCCTGCTCCACGCCCGCGTCGATGCGCGTGATCTCCAGCAGGTCTTCGACCAGCGACCGCAGCGCCCGTACCCGGTCGCGTACGAACTCGGTGGCCTCGCCGTCGGGAAGCAGCTCGGTGGAGGTGACCAGGCCCATCAGCGGAGTGCGCAGCTCGTGGGCCACGTCGGCGGTGAACCGCTGCTCGCTGAGCAGGCGTTCCTGCAGCGCGCCCGCCATCGCGTCGACGGCCACCGAGATCTCGGTGATCTCGTCGCCGCCCCGGCCGCGACGGCCACCCGTCATCGCCCGCGCGTCCAGGTCGCCGTCCGCGATGCGCCGTGCGGTCCGGGCGACCCGCCTCAGTCGCCGGTTGGGCAGCTCGGCGGCCAGCCCGGCCAGGGGCACGACGACCGCCAGCACGGCCAACGAGGCCTCGACGACGTGCCGGTCGAGGGCCTGCAGGCTGAGCTTCGCGCTGGTCATGTCCATCCGCACGAACAGCAGCCGGCCGTCGACTCGCTGCGCCGCCCACATCCAGGGGGTGTCCGGCCGCCGGTCGTCGTACCAGGTGGCGTACTGCCCCGATCTGTTCACCCGCTCGATCAGGGCGGGCGGGATCAGTCGCGGGTCGCCTTCGTCCGGGGATGCGGTGCCCGTGCGCCGGTAGGTCGCCACGTCCTGCTGTAGTGCGACGTAAGCCCGTCCCCTGGCCTGGTTCATGAGCCACCCGAGGGTGGTCTTGTGGACCAGTAGCCCAACGGCCAGCGCGACCGCACAGCACGCCACAGCCGCCAGCGCGGCGATCCTCCAGCGGAGCGATCGCCAGTTCAGCAGGTCGGGTGTCCGTCGGACGATGGCGTTTCCCACGTCAGCGCCGCAGCTTGTAGCCGAAGCCGCGGACCGTCTCGATCCGCTCGGCACCGATCTTCCTGCGCAGCCGCTGAACGCACAGGTCGACGACGCGGCTGTCACCGTCCCACCCGTAGTCCCAGACGTCGCGCAGCAGCGTTCGCCGGTCCAGCACGATCCCCGGGTTCGCCGCGAACGCCAGGAGCAGGCGCAACTCGGTGGGCGCCAGGGCCACCGGCTCACCGGCCCGGCGCACCTCCAGACCTCCCGGATCGATGGTCAGATCCCCGAAGACCAGATCGGAGGCGGGCTCCGGGGGATCCCCGGAGGCCGGCCGGAACGCGGCTCGGCGCAGCAGGGAACGGATCCTGGCGACCAGCACGGAGGTGTCCACGGGCTTGACGACGTAGTCGTCGGCCCCCGCCTCCAACCCCGCCACGACGTCCAGCCCGTCACCGCGCGCGGACATCATCAGGATCGGGACCTGGCTCCACTCCCGGACCTTCCGGCACAGCCCGATACCGTCCAGCGCCGGCAGCATCACGTCCAGCAGAAGGACATCGTGCCGCTGCTCCCGGTACGCCTCCAGGCCCGTGAGGCCGTCGCCCGCCACGCTCATCCGGTAGCCGTAGCGCTCCAGCGCCATCGCGACGGTCTTCCTGATCACCTCGTCGTCCTCGACGAGCAGCACGGTGACCGGAGCCGACGAACCACTACCGACGTCCGAAACCGACATTGCCCCCCAAGGGTCCTCGCAGGCCGAGCCCACTTCGTACGCGCCGAAGCTACCCGGAAACCGTAGGGTTCACCTACCTTCGGCGGCACATGGCCGCGGACGCCGGTGATGATCGATAACGTGGCGGGATGAGTGACGCGATTCCCCGGCATGTCCTGTGCGTACTCGGCTCCGGGCTGGACCTTTCGGAGATCGAACGGATCGCCGCCGACTTCGGCGGTTTCGTGCTCGACCGTGAGTACTCCGAGACCGAGCCCGATCCTCGGATGCCGAAGGCGTTCGAGGCCAGCATGGCGGGGGCCTCGTTCGACGAGGCGGACTGGGACGCCGTCGAGTCCCACGACACCGTCGGCTACCTGCTGTCCGCGCCGATGATGCGGGAACTGGCGGCCGACACTTCGCGGCGGCTGCTGGCCGCGACGGCCGCTCTGTTGCGGTCCGGCGCCACCGCGGTGAAGAACGAGAGCAGCGGAATCGCGCACGGCCGCGACCGCTGGCTCGCCCTGGCCGACCGGGCGGCCGATGCCGAAGACGAGGACCTGGCCGATGCGCTCGTCACCGCCTGGGTGAAGCGGCCGATCTACGACGGCGAGGTGCTCTACAGCTGCGGCATGCACCTGCTCGGCGCGCCCGAGGTGGAGATCGAGGTCGACGAGGAGCAGCTGACCGAGGACGGCGTGCCGGATCTGGTCGCGCACCTGGACACCCTGGCGACCTACCTGCTGACCGATCCGCGCGCGGCGGAGATCGAGGACGGCGCCGGTTTCCGGATGGCCGAGGACGCCCCCCGATGGGTGCTGCGCACCGGCCCGCACGACCGCTGTGACGAGGACGACCTGTTCTTCAACCCCTACGGATACGTCCGGCTGACCCGTCCACGGTGACGCCGGCTTCGTCCGGCGCTATCCGCCGGTACGGCGCCAGGCGAGGTGCAGGCCCTTCCCCACGGACACGGTGCTCCCGGTGACCCTGCCGTCCTCGGCGACGAGGGCGAGGAAGCCGGTCAGCTCGTCCGGACTGGGAGCGAGCACGTTGTCGACCGCCAGCACCCCGCCCGGACGAAGTACGCGAACCGGGTGCGGCCACCAGTTCGTGTACTCCGTCCGCTCGGCGTCCAGGAAGAGGAAGTCGACACTGCCGTCCGGCAGCTCCGCCAGGTGGCGACCGCCGTCGCCCTGGATGAGGTGCACGCGTTCGGCCAGCCCGGCCCGGCGGAGGTTCTCGCCGGCCTCGTCGGTACTCGCGGTGTCCACGCTCACCACCGTGCCACCGGTGTCGGCGGCCGCGTCGGCGAGCCAGATCGTCGAGTAGCCGTTGGACGTCCCGATCTCGACGATGTCGCGCGCACCGGTCATGCGTACCGCCAGGGTCAGCAGCTCGGCGGCGTCGGGCTCGAGGTTGCGCCGTCGAAGCAGCCGGTCCGACTGTCCGGCATCGTGGGCCGATCCGTCCGCGTAAAGCTCATCGAGCAGTGCCCGGCGACGGTCATCCATGACGATCAGCAACCTCCGGCTCTCGGCCGCCGCTCAGGGGCGGGGAATGGCGACGGCAGTGTACGGCGTATCCCGGGTCGGCGGCGTGTCGAAGCGGGCGTTGGGAAGGTACAGCCGGGTCCCGAACGCGGCAACGGTCGCCGGCACGTCGAACAATCGGGGAGCACCCACCCGCCGTACGACGTGGCCGTCGGTGCCCGCCGCGTTCAGCCGCAGCACGGCCACGACGTTGCGCCGGTTCTGCACCGCGTACAACGTCCGGCCGCGCAACAGCAGGCCGTCGCCGTCCGGCAGCGACTCGCCGTGCAGGTCCACTCGGCGGGTCGCACCGGACGGGTCCACGCGGAACAGCCCGCCGGTGTTCGACTGCACGACGATCAGGCCCCGGCCGTCCGGGGTCGGCGTGATGCCGTTGGCGTTGAAGCCCGCGCCGTACACCAGATCCCCGGTGAGCGGGATCCGCACCGCGGCGGCGGGCAGCCGTCCGCCGCGCAGCGGCAGCTTGTAGAGCACCGGGTTCGTGGAGTCGGTGATCCACGCGGCGCCCTGGGTGAGGATGACGTCGTTGACGAACGACGGGCCGGTGGCCAGCCGGTACGAGGCCAGCACCCGGCCGGTGCGGGCGTCGACGACGCGCGCGTCGCCGCCCGTGCCGCCCGCCACGAACAGCCGTCCGTACGGGTCGAGCTTCATCCCGAGGGACGGCGTGCCGGGCCCGCGGCTGACGATCGCGCCACGTCCGGTGCGCAGGTCGGCGCGGTAGATGGAGCCGTCGGCCATGGAGCCGATGAAGGCGAACGGGCCGAGGCCGGTGGCGATGCCCTCGGGCTGGAAGCCCTTGGGCAACGAGATCGATGTCGGGAATGTCCCGACGGATGTCGCCCTCGCGGAACCGCCCGTAACGACGGCCAGTGTGAGCGCGGCGAGAATCGCCCCGGGGACCCTGATCGATCGCATCACTTGACGTCCTCCCTGGTGAACGCCGCGGCGTGGTCGCGGGCGAAGTCGGCGATGTCACGCGGCGGGCGGCCGAGAAGGTCGGCGACCGTGCCGGTGGTGAAGTCTCCCCACTGGGAGGCATACGCCTGCGCGTACTCCTCGAGCATGTCGGCGATCCATCCCGGGACGCCGTAGCCGAGCAGCGTCTTGCGCTTGGCGTCGTCGCTGACCGGCAGGTACGTGATGGACCTGCCAAGGGCGAGACTCAACTGGCCGGCGACCTCGTCGAACGTCAGCGAGCGCGGGCCGGTGAGGGTGTACGTCTCGCCGTGGTGGCGATCCGGGTCGTCGAGGAGCACGCGGGCGGCGCACTCGGCGATGTCACGTACGTCGATCATGCCGAGCCGCGCAGCGGCCATGTTCAGCGAGAACGTGCCGGTGGCGGCGATGTCGCCCGCCTCGTTCAGCAGGTTCTGCATGAACCAGTGCGGACGCAGGATCGTCCAGCGCATGCCGCACCGTTCGGTCTCCCGGTCGGACAGCGCGTGCAGCCTGCCGCTGCGGTTCGGCGCGTCGTGTGCCGCGCCGACGGCGGACAGGCGCACGACGCGCTCCACGCCGGCCTGCCGCGCGGCCCACACGACGTTCATGTTGTGCTCCGGAGTGCGCGGGCCGTTCGGCGTGAGCAGCCACACGTCCTGCACGCCCTCGAAGGCGGGCGGCAGCGACCGGGCGTCATCGAGGTCGCCGACGAAGACCTCGGCGCTCCGCGGGCCGCCTGCTCTGGGCTCTTCGCGGACGAGTGCACGAAGGTCCACGTCGGCCCCTTCCAGCGCGTTGATCAGCGCGGTGGACACGGTTCCGGTGGCGCCGGTGATCAGCACGGTGCGTGACACGTTCATTCTCCCTTGGTGGTGGCGGGGATACGGGCCAGGTTGCGGACGACGTCGGGCGCCGCCCGGTCGACGGCGACGCGGCGCTCCAGGACCCAGAGCACGACGGTCCCGGTCGAGAAGGCGGCGCCCAGGACGCACACGCCGGTCCAGCCGCCGTGCACCCAGACCACCGAGGCCAGCCCTGACCCCACCGCGCCGCCGACGAAAAAGGTGGTCATGAAGGCGGAGTTGATCCGGTTGCGGGCCTCGGGCCGGAGCGCGTAGAGGACGTTCTGGCTGCTGTTGAGCACGGCCTGATGCGCCAGGTCCAGCGCGATCACTCCGGCGAACAGCAAGGCCGGCGAGCGGGCGCCCGCCGCGGTCGCCGCCCAGGACACCACCAGCAGGACCGTCCCGACACCGCAGACGATCTGTACGTAGCCGCGGTCGGCCAGCCGCCCCGACACCGTGGCGGTCAGCGCACCCACGGCGCCGACCAGGCCGAAGAGGCCGATGGCCGACTCCGACCAGCCGTACGGCGGCCGCACCAGCAGGAAGGTCAGCGCCGTCCACAGCACGCTGAACGAGGCAAAGCTCAACCCGGCGATACCCGCCCGCCACCGCAGCAACGGCTCGTACCGGAACATGGCGACCGTCGAGCGCAGCAAGCCGGCGTAAGAGCGGCCTTCGCCGTCTCCGCCGAGCCGGGGCAGGAAGGTGCGCAGGAGCACGGCCATCAGCGCCATCAGGGCCGCGTTCACCCAGTAGACCGTGCGCCACCCGCCCAGCTCCGACAATGTTCCGGACGCGGTGCGGGCCAGCAACAGGCCGAACATCAGCCCGGTCATCACCGTGCCGACCACCCGCCCACGCTCGGCCGGGGCGGCCAGCGTCGCCGCGAACGGCACCACGACCTGCGCTCCGACCGAGGTCAGCGCGGTCAGGGCCGTACTGGCCAGGAGCACCGTGCCGTTGGAGGCCGTCGCCGACAGCAGCAGGAACACCGCGGTCGCCGCGTAGAGCGACACGGCGAGCCGCCGCCGCTCCATCAGGTCACCGAGCGGCACCAGCAGGATCAGCCCCAGTGCGTACCCGACCTGTGCGGCCGTCACCAGCAGCGCCGCCGACGACGGCCCGATCCTCAGTTCCCGGCCGATCAGGTCGAGCAGCGGCTGCGCGAAGTAGTTGCCCGCGACCGCCAGTCCGGTCGCCGTCGACATGAGCAGCAGCAGCCCCCGCGACAGGCTGTTGTCCGTGTGAGATCTCATCGCCGTCATGGCCCCAGCCTCAACGAGAGAGCATCGATGAGTCCAACGCATGTTTGTCATCGAACCGATCGTGATTCACGATTGATCCATGGAGCTTCAGCAGATGCGCTACGTCGTCGCGGTCGCGGAGACGAGCAACTTCACCCGCGCCGCCGAGCAGTGCATGGTCGTCCAGTCCGCGCTGAGCCACCAGATCGCCCGGCTGGAACGCGAGCTCGGCGCCAAGCTGTTCGACCGCACCAGCCGCCGCGTCCGGCTGACCCCCGCCGGCGACGCGTTCCTCCCCGCGGCCCGCCAGGCTCTCGAGGCGGCCGACCGAGCCCACGCCGAGGTGGCGGCGGCCCTCGGCGAGATCCGTGGCCGGCTCGCCATCGGCGCCATCCCCACCGTCACGGCGGTCGATCTGCCGGCCGCGCTGAAACAGTTCCACCTGCGGCATCGGCAGGTGCGGATCAGCCTTCGCTCGGGCGCCAGCGAGGAGCTGATCGAACGGGTACGGCAGGGCACCCTGGACGTCGCCTTCCTCGGGCTTCCGCCGGGCGCACGCCCCCAGGGCGTCCGCAGCCGCGAACTGGCGCGCGGCGACCTCGTCGCCATGGTGGCGCCCGACCACCCGCTGGCGGACGAGGAACGCATGGACCTGCAACGGCTGTCCGATGAACCGTTCGTCGACTTTCCGCTGGGCAGCGCCGCGCGGGCCCAGACGGACGAGGCGTTCGCGGCGGCCGGAGTCCGGCGCGAGGTCGCCTTCGAAGTGACGACCGTGGACTTCATGGCCCGGCTGATCCGGCAGGGACTGGGCGTCGGGATGATGCCCGCCGCCTTCGTGTCCGACCTCCCCGACCTGCGGGTCCTTCGGCTTCGCGACGCTCCCGCCCGCATGGAGCACCTCATCTGGAGTCGCTTCCCGCCGTCCCCTGCCGCCGCGGCCTTCCTGTCCGCCCTCGGCATCTCGGCAGCGGAATCCTCGGAATCGCCCGGCGCGTGAACGCCCGGCGAGTGCTCTTGATACGGGGCGCCGGTAGACACTGTCTACGGCGACTGGTAGACAGTGTCTATGGAGTCGGAGGAGAGTCTTCGGGACCGGCTGGTCGAGGTCGGGGTGGAGCTCGTGCTGACCGAGGGCGTCGCGTCACTGGGGCTGCGGGAGATCGCCCGCAGGGCCGGTGTGTCGCACGGCGCGCCTCGCCGGTACTTCCCCACTCACCAGGCGTTGCTGTCGGCGATCGCCCAGCGCGGATTCGCCGAGCTGGCCGGACGGTTCGCCGAGGCCGTGGACGAGGCCGCGTCGCCGCGCGCACGGTTGCGGGCGCTGGCCTCCGCGTACGTGCGGTACGCGCAGGAGTGTCCCGGCATGTTCGAGCTGATGTTCCGGCACGATCTGCTCCGTGGCCAGGCGCGCGCGGCCGGCCCCAGCTGCGGGAGGCGACCCTGCCGATGTTCGGCCGGATCGTCGAACTCGTCGCCCGCTGCCGGGAACAGGATGAGGGGAACCGCCCGGCGGCGGTGACCGCGGTCGCGCTGTGGGCGAACGTGCACGGCCTGACCCAGCTGTGGGGGTGGGGCAGCATCGGGCTGGCGCTGGGCGAGGACGACTCTCCGCGGACCGGCGACCGGCTCGACCGGCTCATCGACGCGGTCATCGACGCCCACCTGGGCGAGGCGAACGCGTGAGCGGCGCGGTACGGCGGCGCCTGGCCCTGGTGACCAGCGCGGCGGGCGCGATGCTGGTCGCCCTGGACGGCACGGTGCTGGTCATGGCCCAGCCCAGCATCCGGCACGACCTCGGCGCCAGTCTGGCGCAGACGCAGTGGACCAGCACCGGCTACCTGCTCCCCGTGGCCGCGTTGCTGGTCGTCGCCGGACGCCTGGGCGACCGGTACGGCCATCAGCGGCTGCTGCTGTGCGGCGTGGTCGGTTTCGCGGGGGCCTCGGGCGGGATCGCGCTCGCCCCGGGCATCGGCTGGGTGATCGGTCTACGCGTGGTGCAGGGAGTGTTCGGCGCCCTGCTTCAGCCGGCGACGCTGGCGTTGCTGCGCCTGGCCTACCCGGCGGACCGGCTCGGCACGGCGGTCGCCGTCCGTACCAGCGCCATCGGGGTCGCCTGTTCGGCAGGGCCGGTCCTCGGCGGTGTGCTGGTGGCGCACCTGGGCTGGCGCAGCGTGTTCGTGGTCAATGTGCCCGTCGGGCTGGCGATCGCCGTGGTCGCCACGGCGGTACGGGTGCCCGCATCGGGGCGGCAGGAGTCCGCGGGCCGCCGGATCGATGCCGTGGGTGCGGCGCTGGTCGCGGGTGTGCCGGCCGTCTTGGTGTACACCCTGGTCGGCGTCCCGGCACACGGCTGGACCGGCGGGCCGACCCTGGCCGGCCTGCTCTGCACCACGGCCGGCGCGGCACTCCTGGTCGTCCACGAACGCCGCACCGCCCAGCCGATCGTGCCGCCCGCGGTGGCGCGCTCGGTCCCGGTCATGGCCGCCATGGCGCTTCTTCTCCTCACCACCGGCGGCATGTTCGGAGCCCTGTTCGTGGCGACCTTCCTGCTCCAGGACATCCAGGGGCTCAGTCCCGTGTCGGCGGCGCTGCGCGTCCTGCCGCTGACGGTGCTCATGGTCCTCGGCGCACCACTGGCCGGCGTCGCGGTGCGCCGGTACGGGCCGCGCCGCACCGCCGTCGTCGGCTCGGCCCTGCTGGCTCTAAGCATCGGTCTGACCTCGACCGGCACGGGGGCCGTGAGCGGCATCTGCTTCGCGCTGATGGGCGCCGGCTTCGCCGCCGTGATGGTCACCGCCACCGGCACCGTCGTCGGCGACGCCCCCGCCGGGTACGCCGGAGTCGTCGGCGGACTCAAGCAGACCGCCGTGAACGTCGGCCCGACCCTCGGCATCGCGGTCGCGACCATCCTGCTTCAGGCGGAAGGGTTCCTGACCGCCGGCTCTCCCACGCTGCGGGCGGCGTCCGCGTCCGCCCAGGCGGCACGGCCGGCGCTGCTGGGACTGACCGTGGTCGCCGCACTCGGGCTGCTCCCCGCCCTGCTGCTGCCGACGCGGTCGGGCACCGCTCCCCGGCGTCCTGAGCGGACGGCGGAACCCGCTCTCGACCGGGCCGCCCCATAGAAGGGGATCACGCCGAAAGGCTCGCACCTGTCGCGTCCATGCGGACAGGTGCGAGGCGTCGGGTCAGGTGAAGTTGACGCCCTGCATGCTGGGCTGGATCGTGCCCAGGGTGAGGGAGTCGCAGATCGGCGGCCGCTGACCGCCCAGGCCGCGGAAGGTGAGCGGGATCCAGGTGCTGTGCCAGGCGACGCCGAGCCCCGAAGTGGTGCCGCAATTCGGGCCGGTGTGCCACTTCATCCCGGCGAAGACCGATCGGCCGGGGCGCAGCGTGATGGTGCTGCCGCGGCCGGGGTAGTTGGTCCGCGTCGCGGGAAGCGGCGTGTAGTCCGGGCCGCCGGTACCGATCGGCGCCCATCCGGCCGGGACGAGACACGTCTCACTCGACCTGTTGGTCAGAATGAGCGTGCCGTTTCCCTGTTCCTCGGACATGGAATTCTGCACCTGAATCTCGGCACGCATTTCCGAGCCCATGCAACTCGGTGTGTCGCCCTTACCGGCGGACGTCGGCCTGCTGCGCGTGTGGCCGCTTCCGGTGGCGCCGGAGGAGGAGGCCGGCGGTGCCGACGCGGTCGAGCCGGACGACGAGTCCGGCGAATTCCCCGACGCCGACGCGCTTCCGTTGAAGTTGCAGGCGCTGAGTGCGAGAACGGCCATTCCGCCACCACAGGCCAGAACAGCGGCGGTACGCAGACGCTTGAGCTCCATTGGTACGGCCTCCTCGTACATTTACTTATTTGCGAACTACTGGGTTCGATGTCCCCAATGGGAGTACGAGTTCGCCGTAATACCGAACTGATTTGCCCCGCCCGGCGTGAGGGTTATCACACGAACTTCCGCCTCATGATCATCCGGAGGGGGTGCCCGAGCGGTCGGCGGCGAGTGATCATCCAATGGCGGAGAGCGGCGTATCGCTCGGCGAGCTCCTGAGGCCAGGCGGCGGGTGGGCACGGCGGCGTCCTGCACGCCGAGGGGGCTGCCGGCCCGTCAGAACGGATGGCGACCACCGGGGCGACCTGGAACCGAGTTGCCGGAAGTGACGTCTTAGCCCTGCTTCGTAATCATGAACCGATACGATCTTCCGGACACTGACGCATTTGGGGAGTGGGTCACCCGTGCAACCCCCGCAGCCGCCGTACGGCGGTCAGCCGCCCTCCTACGGGCCTCCCGGACCACCGCCGCCCGGGCCCCCGGGATGGGGACCGCCGGGTCCGCCGCAGCGGCCGAACAACAACGCGGCGGTCATCGTCATCGTCGTCGTCGCGGCCTTCGTGCTGCTGCTCGGCGGCGGCGCCGTCCTGTTGCTGGCGTTCGACTTCGGCTCCTCGGGGCACAGGTCGGCGATCGCGAGTCCCACGGTGCCGGACTTCCCGACGCCGCCCAGCTACAGCCCGCCGGCGGTGCCCAGCTACACGCCGTACTCTCCGCCGGACACCTACTCCCCGCCGCCTCAGAACTGGGGAGCCATCGCCGTGGCGAGCGACGGCAGCGTCGGCAAGGCCTGGGATTACAGTTCCGCGTCCACCGCCCAACGGCGAGCGATGAACGAGTGCCCCCGCTCCAGCTGCAAGGTCCTCACGACCTTCGTCAACGGCTGCGGCGCCATCGCGTACAACCCCCGTACCAACAGGTACTGGGGCGGTCACGGCGACACCCGGACCGTGGCCGAGAGCAACGCCATCTCCAACGCGGGCGGCGGCCACTGGACCACCTGGGTGTGCACCACCCGATAGGGGCCCCGAGCTCAGACACGTCCTGGGGGTGTCCGGACCGGACACCCCTAGGGGGCCGCGCCCTCGTGGTCGCCGGGGACGACCAGGCCGGACTCGTACGCGAAGACGACGGCCTGTGCCCGGTCGCGCAGGTCCAGTTTGGTCAGCAGGTTGCTGACGTGGGTCTTCACCGTGTGCTCGGTGACCACGAGATCCGCCGCGATCTCGGCGTTGGACCGGCCGCGCGCGAGCAGCCGCAGCGTGTCCATCTCCCGGTCGGTCAGCTCGCCGAGGCGCTGCCGCAGCCGGGGCCGGGCCTGCCCCCGACCGACGAACTCGGCGATCAGGCGCCGGGTGATCGCGGGGGCCAGCAGTGACTCGCCCTCGGCGACCAGTCGGACCGCGCGTACGAGGTCGTCGCGCCGCACGTCCTTGAGCAGGAAGCCGCTGGCTCCGGCGCGCAGGGCGTCGTAGACGTACTCGTCGACGTCGTACATCGTCAGGACGAGGACCTTGGCGTTCGTCCTCCGGCACACCTGCGCGGTGGCCTCGACGCCGTCCATGCCCGGCATCCGGATGTCCATGAGCACCAGATCCGGCTCCAGCTCGACCGCCTTGGCGACGGCCTCGGCGCCGTCGGCCGCCTCACCGATCACCGTGATGTCGTCATGGGCGTTGAGGATCATCGCGAAGCCGCCGCGGAACAGGTCCTGGTCGTCGGCTACGAGCACACGCAGCATGCCGTCAACCGATCGGCAGGGTCGCGGTCAGGGTGAACCCCGGGTGCCCCGGCCGGACGGCCAGCCGGCCGCCGCAGGCCGTGACCCGCTCGCGCATCCCGATCATGCCGTGTCCCTCCCGTAGCTCCCGCGCGCCCCGGCCGTCGTCGGCGACCTCGATCTCCAGGGTCTCACCGGACCAGCGGAGCCGTACGCGGACGGTCCTCGCTCCCGCGTGCCGGATCGTGTTGGTCAGCGCCTCCTGGACGATCCGGTACGCGGCGATGTCCACGTCGGCGGGAAGGCGCCGTGGCTCACCGTCCATGTCGGTGGAGGCGTCCAGGCCCGCCCGGCGGGCGTTGTCCAGCAGGGTGGGCAGCGCGTCGAGCCCCGGCTGCGGACCTCGGGCCGGACCGGAACCGACGTCGCTTCCACGCAGCGCGCCGAGGATCAGGCGGAGCTGGCCGACCGCGTCCCGTCCGGCCTCCGCGATCGCCTCGAAGACCGCCTCGGCCTTCTCCGGGTGATCGCGTACGACCAGCGGGCCGGTCTCCGCCTGGATCACCATGAGGCCGACCGAGTGGGTCACGATGTCGTGCATGTCGCGGGCGATCCGGGTGCGTTCGCGTTCGACCGCGGCGACGCGTTCCTCACGGACGCGGCGTTCGCGCTCCCGTTCGGCGTCCCGGGCGGCCCGCCGGGCCCGCGCCCCGACGCCGACGGCGTACGCGGCGACGATCGCGGTGACGAGGTAGCGGTAGGTCTCCAGATCCTCGTGCGGGACGACGAGCGACACGGCCACACCGACGGCCAGGCCCACGAGGCCCGCGGCGCGCCGTGCCCGGGAGAGATCCCGCGCCGCGAACGTGTAGGTCCACACGAGGACGCCGTACGGCAGGAGCAGCAGGGTCCCGGGCAGCGACTTCGCCGCGATCGCCAGGATCGTCGTCGCGGAGCCCACGACCGCCCCGACGGTGAGAAGGGCGCGGCGCCGCCACAGCATCGGCACCGACATCAGGGCGGCGAGCACCGTGAACCACCACGGCTGCCGCTGCGGGACGATCGCCGGCGTCACCGTCATCACGGTGACCGCGATGGCGATCGCGACGTCGGCCCGCGACGGATTGAGGATGTTCGCCCGCATGACCTGCTCCGGGATGTGAGAGGGACCCGGAAAGACTAGGCGCGCGGCACCCGCCGTCACCTCCCTCCCCCGGCCGAGGGCCCTCTCACTCCCGCGAGCGAGACGGTCTGCCCGTGCGGACGGCACGCGGATCGCTCGCGTCGGCGATGTGCGTCCAGACCGGATCCGGGACCGTCGGGGCGGCTGAAGGAGGCCGCATGATGAACTCACCGATTCGGCGTCTCGCCGTGGTGCTCGCCGCGACCGCGCTGTCGACGACGCTGTTCCTTTTCGGCACCGGGCTCACGCCGGTGCCCTGGCTCACCTGGCTCGCACCGCTGCCGGTGCTCGTCCTCGCCTCCCGCGTCGGCGCTCGCCCCGCGTTCTTCGCGGCGTCGGCCGCGTGGCTCGGCGGCGAGACGACGATGTGGGGCTACTTCCTGAACACCGTGCGGGTCCCGCCGCCGATGGCCGTCACGATGATCGTCGGATCGGCGCTGCTGTTCGGGCTGGTCGTTCTCCTGTGGCGGGCGCTGATGCTGCGAGGGCGTCCGCTGACGGCCGCCGCGGTCGTGCCGGCGGCGTGGGTCGCCGTCGAGTACGCGGTCTCGGTGGTGTCACCGAACGGGGCATGGTGGAGTCTGGCCTACACCCAGGCCGGCGTCCTGCCCGTCCTGCAGACCGCCTCGCTCACCGGACCGTGGGGAATCACCTTCCTGCTCCTCGGAGTTCCCTCGGCCGCCGCCGCGCTCCTCGCACCAGGGGCGGCCGGGTGGGCGGCGGGGCGGATGCGGGTGGCGGTCACGGCCGCGGTCGTCCTCGCCTTGGCGGTCGGGTACGGCGCCTGGCGGCTGCGCACGCCGGACGGCGAAGGCGCCGAGAAGGTGGCGCTGCTCGCGACCGACCGGGACGGCTGGGTCCCGGTCGCCTCGCCGGAGGGACGCGCCCTTCTCGGGCAGTACCTGGCGCGCATCCCGGACGTCGCCGCACGCGGCGCGCGGGTCGTGGTCATGCCGGAGAAGGCGTTCATCGCCGACGACGCGACGCTGCCCGCTCTGACGGCACCGCTCGCACGGCTCGCGGCCGAGCGGCACGTCGACATCATCGCCGGGCTGATCCTCAAGCGGGCCGGCGTCCTCCGCAACACGGCCATCGACGTCCCCGCCGACGGGAGCCGGCCGGTCGAGTATTTCAAGCACCATCTCATCCCCGGCCTGGAGAGCGACTTCCAGCCCGGGACCCGGAAGGCGTTCGTGCCGGGCTCGGGCACCCGCTGGGGGATCGCCATCTGCTTCGACCTGGACCTGCCCGGCCTGGTGCGCGACTACCGCAAGAGCGGCGCGACCACGCTCTTCGTGCCCGCCTGGGACTTCGACCGGGACCGCTGGCTGCACGGCCGGATGGCGGTGACCCGGGGAGTCGAGAACGGGCTGACCGTGGCACGCGCGGCGCGGAACGGCGATCTGGTCGTGAGCGACGCGCACGGCCGGATCCGGGCCGAGGCGCACAGCGCGGACGCGCCGTTCGTCTCCGTCGTCACCGCGCTGCCCACCCGCTCGGCCGACACGGTGTACACGAGGTTCGGCGACTGGTTCGCCTGGGTCTGCGCCCTCCTGCTCCTGGCCGGACTCGCGTCCCTCGCCCGGACTCGGCGTACGGCGGGCACCCACCATTCGCCGCCCGTACGCGCCGCCTCACCCACGCGGTAGGTCTCAGCCGTCGCAGCGCGGCACGGTGACCGGGACCTCGCGCGAGCGAGGCCCCGGACCAGTCCTCAGGTGACCTTGGCGCAGAGGTTGCCGCCGCGGAAGTCCCAGGAGCGGGAATCGCTGGGGCAGTCGCCGTTGGTGAGGCCGGTGACCTGGAGGATGTAGTCGAAGGCCTTCGGGACGGTGCTCTTGTCGCATCCCCACGAGGTCATCAGGCCGTGGTTGTTGATGGCGATTCTGCCTTTTTGCGAGCCCTTCAGGCCCAGGAAGCATTCACCCACGCGGAGCCGACGTTCCAGGCAAAGGCTGATCGTCTTCCCTCCGCCGTCGTAGCTCCAGGTCGATCTCCCGTCCACGGACTTGGCCTCGCAGTCACTGAAACTGTCGTGGTCCATCACCTTGACCACGCGCACGTAGGCGTCCGTCCGGTCACAGTCGACCGCGTTCGGCTGGTCCGTGCTCCAGTTGTCGACCTCGTACGGGTCCATGTACGCGTCCAGGCAGTCGCCGGCCGAGATGGCCTCGAACGCCTCGAGGGAAGGGTCGGGGGTCGGGGTGGGGTCGGAGGTCGGCGTGGTGGGATCGGGGGTCGGGCTGTCCAGCCCGGCGCTGGACGTCTGGGACGCGGTCGGCGAGGCGGTTCCGGAACCCGACGCGCTGGTCTTGTCCTTGTGGTCGACGAGGAACCAGATGACCGCGACGAGCAGCAGGACACCCACGACGGCGGCCACCCCCGCGCCCGATGAGGTCTGCGCCGGCGGTTTACCCGAGGGGACCTGTGGCGCGTAAGGAGGTGCCGGGGGACGCTGCGGCGGAAGCAGGGCCGGCGGTGTGGCGCCGGGGGGACGCGGCGGCGGGGACCCCTTCTCGGCGGCGTCCACCTCGGTGACCATCGGCGCGGCGGTCAGAGCCTCGGTCTCGGTCACCCGCGTGTTGATCATCGTGGTGACGGGTGTGGGCAGTGACAGACCGCCGCCCGCCGCCAGCTTTGAACAGCGGTCGAGGAATTCTCCGACGCCGGGCCGGTCGTCCGGGTTCTTCGCCAGGCCGTCCGCGATCAGCGGGAGCAGCGACGCCGGTACGCCCGTCAGGTCCGGGTCCTCGTTGACGACGCGGTAGCCGAGGGCCTCGCCCGGCCCCTCGCCGAACGGTCGCCGTCCGGTGGCGGCGAAGGCCAGCACGGCGGCCAGGCAGAACACGTCGCTGGCCGGCCCGACCTCGCGGCCCCGGTACTGCTCGGGCGACATGTACCCGGGCGTGCCGACCACGGCGCGGGTGGTCTGCGAGGTGGCGTCCATCGCGCGGGCGATGCCGAAGTCGATGATCCGGGGCCCGTCCGCGGCGAGCAGCACGTTGCCGGGTTTGAGGTCCCGGTGAATCACGTCGTGGGCGTGGATCGCCGTCAGCCCTTCGGCCAGACCCGCGCCGAGTGCCGCCACCGACCGTTCGGGCAGCGCGCCGTGATCGTCGACCGCCTCCTGCAACGACGGGCCGGCGATGTACTCCGTCACGAGCCACGGCGGATCGGCGTCGGTGTCGGCGTCCACCACGTGCGCGGTGTGAAAACCCCCGACGCGCCGTGCCGCCGCGACCTCCTGCCTGAACCGCCGCCGGAACTGCGGATCCTCGGCGAAGTTCGGGTGGATCACCTTGACCGCGACCGGACGTCCGCCCTGCGAGCGGCTCAGGTAGACGCGCCCCATCCCGCCGGCCCCCAGCCGCGCCAGCAGCCGGTACCGACCGACCCGCTTCGGGTCGCCCGGATGGAGCGGCTTCAGCCTGTCGCTGGACACCTGTGCAACCCTCTACAAACAGTTATGTTCTTTTGAGTCGCCCGCCACGATGCCCCGGCGTCGCGGCACTGTCAAGACTTGATCTTGGACCGCGCGGGGTGCCCTCCCTATCGTGCGATGGATGCGGCAGGTACCTGGATGGGGAGGACGCGCATGACCAGCGAGCGCCCAGCGCTGTACGAGATGCTCGACGACCGGTTCCGGATGAGCGGTGACGACGACCTGGATGTCCTGTACACCGGTTGCCGCTGGGCCGAGGGCCCGATCTACCTGCCCGCCTGGCGGCAGTTGATCTGGAGCGACATCCCCAATGACCGGATGCTGCGCTGGGACGAGGAGACCGGCGCCGTCGGCGTCTTCCGCCGCTCCGCCGGGCACACCAACGGCAACACCCTCGACCGCCAGGGCCGGCTGATCACCTGTGAGCAGGGCAACCGCCGGGTGACGCGGACCGAACACGACGGCACGGTCACGGTGCTGGCCGACCGCTGGCAGGGCAAGCGCCTGAACAGCCCGAACGACGCGACGGTCAAGTCCGACGGCTCGATCTGGTTCTCCGACCCGGACTTCGGCATCAGGAGCGACTACGAGGGCTATCGCGCGCAGAGCGAGATCGGCTCGAACAACGTCTACCGCGTCGATCCCGCCACAGGCGAGGTACGGCTGGTCGCCGACTGCTTCGGCGCCCCGAACGGCCTCGTCTTCTCGCCCGACGAGCGGCGGCTCTTCGTCTCCGACACCCGGGCGGGCTTCATCCGGGTCTTCGACGTACGCGATGACGGCACGCTGTCGGACGGTGAGATCTTCGCCGAAGCCGCCGCCCGTACGGCCGCCCGCTTCGACAACATCCGCTTCGACGACGCCGGCCGGCTCTGGGTGGCCGCGATGGCCGACGGAGTGCACTGCTACGATCCCGACGGCACCCTGATCGGGCGGCTCGTCATCCCCGAGACGGTTGCCAACATCACCTGGGGCGGAGCCAAGCGCAACCGTCTCTTCATCACCGCGCAGACCAGCCTCTACTCGGTGGTCCTGGGTGTCACGGGAACACACCCGACCGGACCGGGACGCAGGCCCTGGCTGGATTCGGAGTCCCAGTGAACTTCTGGTCGATCTATCAGCACGGCTTCGCGCGAATCGCCGCGTGCACCGGCCATGCCGCCATCGCCGACCCGTCCGCCAACGCGGAGGCGGTGCTGCGGCAGGCGCGCCAGTGCGCGCAGGAGGGAGTCGCCGTCGCGGTCTTCCCGGAGCTCTGCCTGACCGGCTATTCGATCGAGGACCTCCTCTTGCAGGACGCGGTGCTCGACGAGGTCGAGGAGGCGCTCGAGACCGTGGTGGCCGGGTCGGCGGAGCTGATGACGGTGCTCGTCGTCGGCGCGCCGCTGCGCCATCGCCACCGGATCTACAACTGCGCGGTGATCGTGCACCGCGGCCGGATCCTCGGCGTCACGCCCAAGTCCTTCATCCCGAACTACCGGGAGCTCTACGAGCGGCGGCAGATCGCCGCGGGCGACGACGAGCGCGGCGGGACGATCCGCCTCGGCGGCGCGACCGTGCCGTTCGGCGTCGACCTGCTCTTCGCGGCGGAGGACGTCCCCGGTCTGGTGCTGCACGTGGAGATCTGCGAGGACATGTGGGTGCCGGTGCCGCCGAGCGCCGAGGCGGCGCTGGCCGGCGCGACCGTCCTCGCCAACCTCTCGGGCAGCCCGATCACGGTCGGCCGGGCCGAGGACCGCCGCCTGCTGTGCCGCTCGGCGTCCGCGCGCTGCCTCGCCGCGTACGTCTACGCGGCGGCCGGACTGGGCGAGTCGACCACCGACCTGTCCTGGGACGGCCAGACCATGATCTACGAGAACGGCGTCCTGCTGGCCGAGACCGACCGGTTCCCGCTCGACGACCAGTACGCGGTGGCCGACGTGGACCTCGACCTGCTGCGGCAGGAGCGCCACCGGATGGGCACCTTCGACGACAACCGCCGCGTCCACGCCGCGCGTACCGGAGGCTTCCGGGAGGTGGGGTTCCGGCTCGACCCGCCGATGACGGACCTCGGGCTGAAACGCCGGGTCGAGCGGTTCCCGTTCGTGCCGGCCGACCCCGACCGCCTCGCCCAGGACTGCTACGAGGCGTACAACATCCAGGTCGCGGGTCTGCAGCAGCGGCTGTCGGCGATCGGCGACCCGAAGGTCGTCATCGGGGTGTCCGGCGGCCTCGACTCCACGCACGCGCTGATCGTCGCCGCCCGGGCGATGGACCGTGCCGGCCGTCCGCGCAGCGACATCCTGGGCTTCACCCTGCCCGGCTTCGCGACCAGCGAGCACACCAAGGACAACGCCCACAAGCTGATGCGCGCGCTCGGCGTCACCGCGGCCGAGCTCGACATCGCACCGACCGCACGGCTCATGCTCGAGGAGCTCGACCACCCGTTCTCCTCCGGGGCGCCGGTGTACGACATCACCTTCGAGAACGTCCAGGCCGGGCTGCGCACCGACTACCTGTTCCGGCTGGCCAACCAGCGCGGGGGCATCGTGCTCGGCACCGGTGACCTGTCCGAGCTGGCGCTCGGCTGGTGCACGTACGGCGTCGGCGACCAGATGAGCCACTACAACGTCAACTCCGGGGTGCCGAAGACGCTCATCCAGCACCTGATCCGCTGGGTCGTCGGCAGCGGGCAGTTCGACGAGGAGACCGGCGAGACGCTGGCCGCGATCCTCGACACGGAGATCAGCCCGGAGCTCGTACCGGGCGAGGAACTGCAGTCCACCGAGTCCAAGATCGGCCCGTACGCGCTGCACGACTTCACGCTCTTCCACGTGCTGCGCCACGGTTTCCGGCCGTCGAAGATCGCCTTCCTGGCCTGGCACGCCTGGCACGACCGGGACGCGGGCGCCTGGCCGCCCAACTTCCCCGAGTCCAAGCGGGCGGCCTACGACCTGGCGGAGATCCGGCACTGGCTGGAGGTCTTCTGCCGCCGCTTCTTCGCGTTCGCGCAGTTCAAGCGGTCGGCCATGCCGAACGGGCCGAAGGTGTCGGCCGGCGGCTCCCTCTCGCCGCGCGGCGACTGGCGCGCGCCGTCCGACAGCACGGCGCGGGCCTGGCTGCGCGACCTCGCCCGCTGGGACAATTCCGACGCCGAATGAGCCGGCTGATGACCTGAGAGGAGCGGACCGTGGCCAAGACCTACCGTGTCGGGGCGGGCACGAAGTTCATCAATCTCGTTTTCGGGGTGATGACCCGCCGCGGGCTGGGCAAGGACTACCGGCACATCCTGACCGTACGGGGCAGGAAGACCGGTGAACCGCGCTCGACCCCGGTCGACGTCATGCGGAACGGCGACGAGCGATGGCTGGTGGCCGCCTACGGCGTCACCAACTGGGTGCATAACGCTCGTGTCGCCGGAGAGGTTCAGATCGCCAGAGGGCGTTACCAGGAGACGTTGCGCGTCGTCGAGCTGGCCCCCGAGGACAGCGTCCCCGTCCTTCGGCAGTACCTGCGGGAGGTCCCCGTCACCCGTGCGTACTTCGACGTCACGCTCGACTCGACCGACGAGGAGTTCCTCGCCGAGGTGCCGCGCCATCCGGTGTTCCGGCTGATCTCCTAGTCCGCGGTCAGGGCCCGCTGCATGAGCACCGTGTCGATCCAGCGCCCGTGCTTGTGACCGACGCCGGTCAGCCGCCGGCGTGGGTGAAGCCGAACCGCTCGTGCAGCGCGACCGAGGCCCGGCTCCCGCTGTCCGCGATGACCGCGATCATCTGGCGCATGTCCGCCTGGGCGCACCGGTCCACCAGGGCGCCGAGCAGCGCGCTCCCCAGGCCCCTGCCGGTCAGGTCCGGGGCGAGATAGATCGAGTTCTCCACCGTGTGGCGGTAGGCCGGCTTGGGACGCCATGGCGCGGCGTAGGCGAAGCCCGCCACCTCACCGGACGATTCGGCGACCAGGAAGGGCAGCCCCCGGGCGGTGAGGTCGTCGAGCCGCCGCCCCCAGTCGGCGACCGTCGGCGGGGTCTCCTCGAAAGTGGTGACGGTGTGGGAGACATAGTGCGCGAACACCTCGGCTACGGCCTTCAGATCTGCGTGAACCGCGGGACGGATGATCACCTGGGGAGCTGTCACGACGCGCTCATTTCTCTATAGCGAAATCTAATGACATTATAGAGGAATGCTGGATCTCGTGGCGTTGGGCAGGCTCATCCAGGCGTTGCGGCACGACCGGAGCCTGACCCTTCAGCAGCTGGCCGAAGCGGCGGACGTGAGCGTGAGCATGCTGTCCTCGGTCGAGCGCGGTCAGAAGGCGCCCACGATCGTGGTTCTCGCCCGCATCGCGGACGGCCTCGGCGTGCCCCTCACCGATCTCGTCGCTCAGCCCGACGACGACCGGGTCATCGTGCGCCGCGCCGCCGACCAGGACAGCATCGACGAACGCGGCGGGTGGCGGCGGACGATCCTGTCACCGGTCGTGCCGGGAGTGAACTTCGAATGGATCCGTACGACGCTGCCGCCGGACTGCGACGCCGGCCGCTTCCCGGCGTACGCCCCGGGCTCCCACGAGTACATCGTCGTCGAGTCCGGCACCCTCCGGCTGACCATCGCCGACACGGCCATCGACCTGACCGAGGGCGACTCGGCCTACTTCGCCGCGGACGTCACCCATGCCTACGCCAACACGGGCTCCAGGCCGTGCACGTACTACGTCGCCGCGCTCATCATGCGCCCCCGCGCAGCCCACCTGCCCGGCCGGTGAACGTCAGAGCTCGTTCCACCTGTAGATCGTCAGGTGTTCCTTCCCCGCGATCGGGGTCCACAGCGCGACGACCCGCCGTTTGGCGGGGCCGGCCTGGTCGTCGGCGGTGAGCGCCCGCTGCAGGTCATCGGTCTTCGGCGCGTTCTGCGTGCCGCAGCTCAGCGCCGCCACCCGCTGGGCGTACGTGAGGTGGGCCTGGTCGGCGTCGAGCGAGGACCGGTACGCGTCGACGATGGCCTGCCGCAGCTCGGCGCCCTGCGGCAACCGGTCGACATGCAGGGTCTCCGCCTTGGCCAGTTCCCGCCGGCGGTCCCCCACGAGCCGCTCGAACGCCGAGACCGAGCCGGCGACGTCATCACAGGTCGCCGAGAGTTTCCCGGCCAGCGGGTTCCCCGCCGCCAGGTGCGAGCCCAGCAGCTCACTGACCGCCTTGGCCTGGATGGCGCCCGGTCCTCGATGGAGGATCCCGCGAACCGCCATCGTCGCCGCGACGGCCACGACGGCGACCGCCACGGAACACAGGATGACCACGCGCCGCCTCCGGCGGCCCAGCCTCGCCACGCTGTGCGTCTCGCCGGACGCGCGTTCCTCTCCGAGTGGAGCCTGTCGTGACAGCGGCGAGGTGTCAGGACCGGGATCGCCTGGCACCCGTGCCGTGGCCTTCCCGGACGGTCGGGCACCGGACGCCCCGGCCGTCAGGGCGCTCGGTAGCGGAGCGATCCTCGCGGGGTCGGCGAGCGCGGTGCCTTCGGCCAGCATGACCGTGGTGGCCGGCTCACTGCCGGCTGGCCTGGCGACCGCCTCGCTGCGCCGGAGAAGACGCAGCAGCACCTGCTGGGCCGAGGGGCGATCGTCGGGGTCCTTGGCCAGGCAGTCGACGACGAGATCGCGCAGCGGCCTCTCCAGACCGCCGAGGAAGGGCTCATGGGTCAGAATGCGGGAAGCGACGGCGTCGAGGGTGTCGTCGCCGAAAGGCGGGTGCCCGCAGGCCGCGTAGGTGACGGTCGACGCCCAGGCGAAGACGTCGGTGGCGGTCGTGATGAGACCGTCGGTGAGCTGCTCGGGCGCCATGTACGGCGGGGTGCCGAAGATCCGGCCGGGCGCCGTGGCGCCGGCCTTGAACGCGCGCGCGATGCCGAAATCGATCACCCGCGGCCCGTCCGGGCCGATCAGGACGTTGTGCGGTTTGAAATCCCGGTGCACGATCCCGGCGTCGTGGATGGCGACGAGCGCGGTCGCGGTCGCGATCGCCAGTCGCTCCAGATCGGCGCCGTCCCGCGGCCCCTTCTCCGAGATCAGCCGCTGCAGGGACGGACCGTCGACGTACTCGCTGACGATGTACGGAGGGTCCCCGGTCACGTCGGCGTCCACCACCTGCGCCGTGCAGAAACGAGCGACCTCCTTCGCCGCCGCGACCTCCCGTACGAAACGGGCGCGTGCCGCGTCGTGGATCGCCAGGTCCTGCCGGAGCATCTTCACCGCGAGGCGCCGCGGGGACTCACCGGCGTCGTCGGCCCGTCGCGCCAGGTAGACGACGCCCTGGCCGCCCGACCCTAGACGTCCCATCAGCTCGTAGGGGCCGAGGCGCCGTGGGTCGCCGGACAACAGAGCTCGAGTGGTCACCGCGCGATCCTCCACACCGCCGAAACATCCTGCGCGATCGAGAAATCCGGTGAGCACTTCAGGCGCCCAAGATCGTCTCCCGCTGGGGAGTGTGACGCTGACTCGGTGCGGGCCGTTCGGACACCTCCGATAACAAAATGATCTCTGGAGTGGGTCGGGGCGTGATCGATGGCCGCCGCTCGGCCTGCGGTTCGTACGAGGGCGGCCGGGTCAGTCGGTGTAGCGGCCGACGAGTTCGGCGCCGATGCGGGCGAGTTCGTGCTGGACGGAGCGGGGTTCGACGACTTCGACCAGCGCGCCCCAGCCGGCGAGGTGGCGGGCGATGTCCAGAGGCGTCGGCGCGGCGAGGCGGACCCGTACCCGCCCGTGGTCGGGTTCGCCGTCGACGTGGCAGTGCCGTCCGAACCGGTCACGGAGGATCGGCACGTACCGCTCCTCGATGAGCACCGTCGCCCAGGTACGCGACCGCCGCTGTTCGATCTCGTCGACGACCTCCTGCCAGGCGACGGTGAGGGCGAAGTCGTCGGGGCGTTCGGCGGGCTGGTCGGTCGGTTCGGCCTCGATGATCCGGTCGACGCGGAACGTCCGCCGTCCTCGTTCGGTCCCCGCGAGCAGGTACCAGACGTCGTCCTTGTCGATCAGGCCCCACGGGTCGATCAGCCGCACCGTCGGTTCCCCGGTGCGGCCGGCGTAGGTGAGGCGGACCTTGCGGCGGCGGATCACGGCGGTCTGCAGCAGGTCGACCGTCGCGGGCCGGGGGCGGTCGCGTTCGCCCCACCGGACGGGGTCGACCATCGTGGCGTCGGTGGCGGCCTGGGCGTCGGCCCGGAAGGTCCGGGGCAGGGCTCCCATCAGCTTGCGCAGCGCCGCCCTGGCCGCGGGCGAGACGTCCGCCGCGGGGCCGACGAGCAGGAACAGCGCCTGTGCCTCGGCCGCCGTCAGACCGCTGAGGTCAGTGCGGGCCCCGCCGACCAGGGACCAGCCGCCGCCGCGACCGGGCTGGGGATAGACGGGAACGCCCGCCGCCGCGAGCGCCTCCAGGTCCCGGCGGGCGGTGGCGACCGACACCTCGAGTTCGGCGGCCAGTTCGGCCGCGGTCACTCGGGCACGGGTCTGCATCAACAGCAGGACGGCCACGAGGCGGTCGGCGCGCATGACCCGGCATTCTCCACCAAAGTGCTCAGTAGATGAGCACTTTGCCGCGGAGGATGAGTGATGTCATCCAACGAGAAGGGAATCATCCGATGCTGCGAGGCCTCACCACCGTCAGCTTCTACGCCGACGACGTCACCGCCGCCGCCCGCTGGTACACCGAACTGCTCGGCGTCGAGCCGTACTTCACGCGCCCGGTCGGGGACACGCTCGCGTACGTCGAGTTCCGCGTCGGCGACTACGAGCACGAACTCGGCATCATCGACCGCCGCTTCGCCCCCGGCCCACGCCCGGATGAGCCCGGCGGCGCGGTCACCTACTGGCATGTGGACGACGTCGACTCCGCCTTCGCGCGGCTGCTGTCCCTGGGCGCCACTGAGCATGAGAAGCCGGTCGAGCGCGGTCCCGGATTCGTCACCGCCTCCGTGGTCGACCCGTTCGGCAACGTCCTCGGCGTCATGTACAACCAGCACTACCTGCAGGTCGTGGAGCGATAGCCGATCCGAGCGACGGGCGCGAGTCGCTCGAAGCGGGTGCGACGGCTTGGCCGCGAAGCCGTGCGCACGCCGCTCCTCGGCGAGCGGCCCGAAGGCCGTCGCCGAAGCCTGCCGCGTCGCCCCCGGCGGAACGCCGACACGGAAGCCGTGGCGGACGCGGTCAGGCGGCCCGGGAACCTCGGGGTGGGGCGGTCAGCGCGTACACGACGATGACGGACATCGCGATGACGAGCACCGACCACACCGGAAATGCTCGCAGGAAGACCAGATGGCCGAGCGCCGCGAGGACGGCCAGCACCACGCCGGCCGCACGCGCCCACATCTGGCCGGCCATGATGCCGAGCCCGACGATGATCTGGACGGCCCCGAGGATCAGCCAGATCCACCCCCAGGTGGTGAAGTTGAGAATGAGGATGTCGCGGACGGTCACCTGGTAGTAGTCCGCCCGCAACAGCGCGACCAGTCCGTCGGTCAGGTTGAAGAACCCGGTCACGATCGCCAGGATGCCCGGCGAACGTCAGCCATCCCGAGGTGATCGTCATGCGGTGCGTCGTCATGATCCGACCTCCCTTGGAGCGGCGGTTCGCGGGTCGATCGGATCCGACTCGGCCCATCGCCGAGAGCAGACATTCCCGTACGTGACCGTAGGTCAAACGCGGAATACCACTGCCGTGATCAGGTCATATGCGGCAATTTGCCGGACCTTGGCGGCCGGTCAGCGGTAGGCGGGCAGGCCCGTGATCGCCTCGCCGAGCACCAGCGTGTGGATCTCCTGGGTCCCCTCGTACGTCAGGACGGACTCGAGGTTGGTCATGTGCCGGATCACGGGGTACTCCAGCGTGACGCCGTTCGCGCCGAGGACCGAGCGGGCCTGGCGGGCGACGTCGAGCGCGGCCCGTACGTTGGCGAGCTTGCCGAACGACACCTGCTGCGGCGTGACCTTGCCGGCCTCCTTCAGCCGTCCGAGGTGGAGGGCGACCAGGCCCGCCTGGCCCAGCGCCACCTCCATCCAGGCGAGCTTCTCCTGGGTGAGCTGGAACGCCCCGATCGGCCGGCCGAACTGCTCGCGCGTGCGGGCGTACTCGACGGCCGTCTCGTAGCACGCACGGCCCGCTCCGACCGCGCCCCAGATGATGCCGTACCGCGCCTCCGACAGGCAGCCGAGCGGCCCCTTGAGGCCCTTCACGCCGGGCAGCAGCGCGTCGCCGGGCAGCCGTACGTCGTCGAGGGTCAGCTCCGAGGTCACGGACGCGCGCAGCGACAGCTTCTTGTGGACGTCCCGGGTCGTGAAACCACGCGTACCGCGTGGGACGAGGAAGCCGCGCACGCCATCGTCGGTACGCGCCCAGACGACCGCGACGTCGGCGATCGAGCCGTTGGTGATCCACATCTTGGAGCCGTTCAGGATCCAGTCGGAGCCCTCGCGCTTGGCGTGCGTCCGCATGTTCGCCGGGTCGGAGCCGTGGTCGGGCTCGGTCAGCCCGAAGCAGCCGATGGCCCGGCCCGCGGCCATGCGGGGCAGCCACTCCTGCTTCTGCTCCTCCGAGCCGTACTTGTGGATGGCGGTCATGGCGAGCGACCCCTGCACGGACACGAAGCTGCGCAGCCCGGAGTCGGCGGCCTCCAGCTCCCGGCAGGCGACCCCGTACGCGACCGCGCCGGCCCCGGGGCAGCCGTACCCGGACAGGTGCATGCCCAGGAACCCCAGCTCGCCGAGTTCGGGGGCGAGCTCGGCAACGGGGAAGACCCCCTCCTCGAACCAGTCGGCGACGCGCGGCTCGATCCGGTCGGCGGCGTAACGCCGGGCGGTGTCGCGGACCAGGCGCTCCTCATCGGTGAGCTGATCGTCGACGCGCAGCAGATCCATCGGTCCTCCCAGGGTCTTCCCGGACGTCGAGACGGCGAAGGGGCGCCTCGCAGGCAAAGCGTACGTCGATGTGGCGATCCGGCGATCAGGGGGCTCTCAGGGACGCGTCAGGGCAAGCCCCCATGGCGATCCGCGCCCGCTGCGGGCACGATCGAACCATGAGCGAGAACACCTTCCACACCGACGGCAGCGAACCGCGCCGTCTCAGCCGCACCCGCGACGGGCGCATGATCACCGGCGTGTGCGCCGGTGCCGGCCGGTACTTCGGCGTCGACCCGACGATCGTACGGATCGTGCTGGCCGTCGTGACCGTCCTGACCAGCGGCGCGGGCATCCTCCTGTACGTCGCCGCCACGCTGATCATCCCGGAGGAGGGAAAGGAGACCTCGATCGCCCAGGACCTGATCAACAAGCAGACCCGCGCCTAGGGCCCTAGGCGGCGGCGCTCATCGCCCGCTCCTGGCTCGACGCGATCACCTCTCCCCTGATCCGCGTCCACGACATCGCGAGCATCGTCGCGGCGGACAGGCCGGCGATCCCCGCCAGGGCGACGACGGGCTCGGGCCCCAGCGCCTGGGTCAGCGCGCCGCCGATCAGGATGCCGATGCCCTGGCTGGCCAGGATGCCGGACTGCGCCAGCCCGAACGCCTGGCCGCGCCCGGCGGGCGGCACGGCGGCGACGTACGCGGCGTTGGCCGCGATCTGGTACGCGCTGCCGACGCCGGACAGCGCCAGCAGGACGATCACGGCCCACAGGGGCGGCCGCAGCCCCGCGCCCACCAGCGGTGCGCACGACAGCATCGCCATCCAGCCCATCAGCCGCAGACGGTCGTCGGGACGGACGAACCGGCTGTAGGCGAACGCCCCGGCCGCCATGCCGCAGGGCATCGCCGACATCAGCAGCCCGACGATCACGGGGCTCGCGCCGAACGTCCTGGCGTACGGCGCGGCGAGCCCCTCCGGCAGCACGTAGAACCCGCACAGCCACGCGAAGCACACCAGGGGCCGGAGCGTACGGTCGCCGAACACCAATCGCGCGCCCTGGCCCGTGATGCTCCACAGCGACGGGCGTTCGCGGCCCTCGGGGCGCGGCGCGGGCCGTGGCCGTACGCCCGCCAGCAGGATGGCCGCCGAGATCGCGAACGTGGCCGCGTCGAGCGCGAGGGCGTGGTGCGCGCCGACGGCGAAGATGACCGCCCCTCCCACGAGGAAGCCCAGCGTCTGGGTGAGCTGGTGGGTGATGTTGTTGATCGCGGAGCCGACGACGTACATGTCGCCGGGCAGTACCTCGGTCAGCAGGGCGGCGCGCGCGGCGGTGAACGGCGCGCCCAGGAGAACGGTCCAGAAGATCAGAAAGCACAGCGCCGCGAACGGCATGCGGTGCAGCGCCATGAGCGCCACGATGCCCGTCCGCGCGGCGTCACAGACGATCATCACGCGGCGGCGCGGGACCAGGTCGGCCAGGACCGACAGCACCGGCCCGCCCATGATCGACGGAAGATAGGTCAGGGCGTACGCGACCGCCGTCCGCAACGCCGAATGGGTGTTGTTGTAGACGAGCACCGCGAGAGCGATCTGGGCGAGCTGATCGCCGATGTACGACAGCGTCTGGGCGAGCCAGATCGAGCGGAACTCACCGACTCCGAAGACCTCCCGATAGGTCACCTGGCGATCGAACGGCCGCCGATGTCTGCCCACGCGCGCTCCCCTGCCGGTGAACGTCGTCCGGCCGCCACCCGCAGACGGCCGGTTGCGCGGATTATCTCACGCTCCGTTCAAAGAAGGTGACCCAACGTGCGCAATCGGGATCACCAGCCGAGTTCGTGCAATCGCTCATCGTCGATGCCGAAGTGGTGGGCGATCTCGTGAACGACCGTTATCCGTACCTCTTTCACCAGGTCATCGCGGGTCCGGGAGATCGCCTGCAGGGGCCGGCGGTAGACGGTGATGCGGTCCGGGAGATACCCGGCGTACGTGTCGCCGCGCTCGGTCAGCGGCACGCCCTCGTACAGTCCGAGCAGTCCGGGTTCGGGTGAGTCGTCCTCGACCATCACCACGACGTTGTCCATCAGAGTGGTGAGAGCCTCGGGGATGGTGTCGAGGGCCTCGGCGACCAAGTCCTCGAACTCCGCCCGCGTTATATCGATCACGTTGTCATTGTGCGTGGAGGAGGTACGGATGAGCATAGGTACCAACGTGTTGACCCGAGCATGGAACGAACTGCGGCAGTTCACGTCACGGGGCCGCGTGCGCCTCGCCGGACGCGTCACGGCGGTCATCGCCGTCGGCCTGATCGGCGGCTGGATCGGCCTCCTGGTCGGCGGGCAGGCCCAGACCGACGTCGGCCCCGCCGACGTGAACTTCGCGCTGCATCCCTCGACGTCCGGCGGCACGGTCATCGACATCCCCCCGCTGGGCACACTGCGCCTGGACAGCCACTCCGGCCCGGTACGAATCGAGGCCCAGGTGACCCGCCTCCGCCCCGAGCGCGCCAAGACCCTCATCGAGGACCCCGCGGCCTTCGACCGCCTCTCCGACACGATCGGCGGCGACGTACGGCACGCGTTCGTCGTCATGGCGGTCAAGGCCACCGTGGCCGCCCTCGCGTGCGCGGCGCTCGCCGGCTTCCTCATCTTCCGCAGCTGGCGGGGCGTGTTGTGGCCCACCGTCAGCGCCTTCAGCGGCCTGCTCGTCGTCGGCCTGATCGGCGGCCTGACGTTCAACCCCGAGTCGGTCGCCGAGCCGCGCTTCACCGGCATCCTCGCCAGCGCCCCCCAGGTCGTCGGCGACGCCAAGACGATCGTGTCGCGCATCGGGGCCTACCGGGAGCAACTGGCCCGGCTCGTCGGCAACATGTCCCGCCTGTACGACGTCACGTCCACCCTGCCGACGTACGAACCGGACCCCACGACCATCCGCGTCCTGCACGTCTCCGACATCCACCTCAACCCGGTCGCCTGGGGCGTCATCCGCCAGGTCGTGAGCCAGTTCCACATCCAGGTCGTCATGGACACCGGCGACCTCACCGACCACGGCACCAAGACCGAGGACAAGTTCGCGAACACCATCAGCAAACTCAAGATCCCGTACGTCTTCATCCGCGGCAACCACGACTCCGTCTCGATCGAGAAGGCCGTACGCCGCCAGAAGAACGCCGTTGTCCTCGACGACCAGATCGCGGACGTCGGCGGCCTCCGGATCTTCGGCACCCCCGATCCGCGCTTCACCCCCGACAAGACCACCCGCGGCGACCTGGTGGGCGCCCAGGAGATGCTCGGGTACGGCCGGACCGCGGTACAGAGGCTGAAGTACCTCGGCAAGACCCCCGACATCGTCCTCACCCACGACCCGAACGAGGGAGCGGCGTTCGACGGCACCACCCCTCTCATCCTGGCCGGCCACACCCACCAGCGCTCCACCCGGCTCCTGCCGAGCGGCACCCGCCTCTTCATCCAGGGCTCGACCGGCGGCGCCGGCCTACGCGGCCTCGAACACGAACAACCCACCCCGATCGAGATGTCGGTCCTGTACTTCAACCGGGCCACCCACCGCCTGCAGGGCTGGGACGACATCAAACTGGGTGGCCTGGGTCTCACCTCCGCCCAGATCGAACGCACCCTGGAGGCCAAACCGGACCGCCCGATCATGCCGTCACCTGCACAATCACCGTCGGGATCACCACTCACCCCGACCCCGTTCAACCCCTCACCACGCCCGTCCCAGGCGGGCCGCCCGCGGTAGGGAGGGAATCACTTTGGTGGTTGGGGCGGTTGTCCCCTATGCTGACGGAGTCCCCGACGGCAGGCGCCAAGGGCAACGGCGGCCAGGTCCGTCGGAGTCCCCATCGTCTAGCGGCCTAGGACTCCGCCCTTTCAAGGCGGCAGCGCGGGTTCGAATCCCGTTGGGGGCACGGTATCCTTCCGGGGGTACTACAGAAGAAGCAAGGTCCTGTGGAGCAGCTAGGAGTGCTCGCCACCCTGTCAAGGTGGAGGCCGCGGGTTCAAATCCCGTCAGGACCGCTGAGGCGCCGTTCGGCGCCGTGCGGGCAGGTAGCTCAGTCGGTACGAGCGTCCGCCTGAAAAGCGGAAGGTCGGCGGTTCGACCCCGCCCCTGCCCACCACATGTGACCTGCAGGAATAGCCCTGAGACTCCAAATCTCGGGGCTTTCTTGTGACAGCAACCGCCACCGAAAGCGGCCGTCCGCTCCTGACGTTTCCATCGCGGACCAGCCGTGGCTCGCCACGCCTGGAGATCGTTAAGTTGATCGACTCCACCCGCAAGGCGGTCAGCAAGTCCGACTGGTTGCTCCTCCGGTTCGTGCCGTAGTCCCACGTCACCGCATCTCCAGGACTGCTTGAACCGTCGGCTGTCTCGGTTGAGCTCTGTAAGCTCTACAGCAGGGAAAGGAGGCCAGGATGACCGCACAGCCACACGACTTCGTCCCTGGTGCAGCTCCCGATCCAGCCAAGAGCCTGCGCGCCATCCGGGCCGCCCTGGTGGTACCCCAAGACCGTGAGGCGTTCGACGCCGGCCTCAAGGCGGTCCTGGACGAGGTCAGGGTGAACCTCGATCTCGGCGTCCTGAACGACTTCGTGCATCGCTGGTGGATATCGGCCTGCGACTCGACACGTGACCCCGAGGGCCGCCGCCGCATGCACGCCCGAGCCCACCAAATTCTCGCCGGGGAACCGGCTCCTCAGACCAGACCGTGGCGCGAGATCCTCGCCGAGCGTGAGAGCGGTCGGTAGGTGTATCGCCTCAGCCTGGACCCGGTCGCCGAGGACCAGATCAAGGCCGCTCCGCAGGAAGCCCTCCGCCCACTCGCCGAGTTGTTCACCCTGCTCGAGACGGCCCCCTGGAGCGGACAGCCGTTCAACCCCGCCAATCCGCGAGGCAACATGCTCACCCACGAGTTCGGCGAACTCGGTCTTGCGACCTACCTCGTCTTAGAAGAACAGCGCGAGGTGTACCTGCTCTTCCTTGAAGAAGACGGCCTGCTGGAAGAAGCAGAGCAGTGCTACCGGATCGCCGCCGAAGTGAACTACCCAGCCGCACGCAACCGCCTCGCCTGCCTGCTCAAGGAAACCGGGCGCCGCGAAGAGGCGGAAACCTGGCATCGCCGCGCGTTGGACAAGCGAGCCGAGTCATGTGACGTCATAGGCGACGACGACTACGCGGCGAACACGAACATCATGTACAACCTCGCAGTGCTCCTGGAGGAGACCGACCGGCCACAGGAAGCGCTGGACCTGTACCATCAAGCGGCAGCGAGGGGCGACGCCGAAGCCACCCAGGACATCGCCCGGCTCGAGAGACGATGAGAACCGCTCAGGGTTGGCTTCGGAGACCGCCTCGCCGTCCCCACCCCGACCAAGCACCTACTGGCTCGCCGACCAGGGACATCAGAACACGATCTGAATATACTGGCGGCATGAGCACCACCGCGGACGCAGTGACCTTCTCCGATCTCTCCCGCAATCCCAAGTCAGTAGCTGAGCGCGCCGCACGCCTCGGTCGACTCCGGGTCACCCACCGCGACGCGCCTGACTTCTACCTCACGGCCGCCGACCGTGAAGAGCAGCGAGACGAGACACTGACGACCGCGTCGCGGATCTTCCTAGCGCTCATGAAACACGATCCCAGTGCGCGGGCACTACTACTCGCCATGCCCGACGTGTTCCCCTGGGTACGCCACCTCAGCACCGAAGAGGTGCGCGCCTTCACCGTGGAACTGGTCGACGCGCTGTCTGATGCGGCCGAACTCGACCTGGATATGAATGCCCAAGAGGTCATCATCGGCTGGCGTTCCACCGCACGCATCAAGGCGGACCGCACACAGTACGAGGAGGCGCTTCAGCCGACCTCCGGGGACTTCGGTCCGGTCGAGGTCACGCCTTGAGCCCCAAACGCGGAGACAGTGCGACAGTCCCGCCACCAGATGACGAATGGGATGTCAGGTTCGGCACCAGCGAGGCGGTACGGGGGTGGGAAGAGCTATGCCGCCTCGCCCTGTCGAACACCCGCCGATGCCTGGACGCCCTGCGCACCGAGCCACGTTCCCGCACCAACCACGAGCGACAACATCGACTCCGCGGAGATCTCGCAACCCACCGGCACAATGGCCGTGACCTCGAACAATGGGAGTACGAGGTCACCAGCGGTGGACGCGTGCGCTACGTCATCAACGATGACGACCGCACGGTGTGGATCGTCTACGCATCCCCACGCCACCCCAAGGACACCGACCGCTGACGGCAACCGTGACGGCAACGTCGACAACGGTGAGCAGCCGCCGACACGCCGAGACCAGCATCCACCTCAGCCTGGAGCCCGTGAGCAGGGTGGTTGCTACTCCTGAAAAGCGGAAGGTCGGCGGTTCGACCCCGCCCCTGCCCACCTCTAAGGCCAGTAGAAACGCCCCGAGCGGAATAGCTCGGGGCGTTTCTGGTCTCACTTGTGGTCTCAGTTACCCCTTTAAGCCGCCGGTGCCGGGCTCCGGTGGGGCCGTCGTCCTTGCCTTTGCGTGCCGTAGCGCCGCTGTCTCGCTCTTAGCTAGCGGGGTGACGATTGTCAGCGCTGAAGTGCGGTCGAGCCGGTCCAGCTGGCCAGAAGATCGAGTGCCTGGCGTTCGGGTGAGTCGGGCGCGGGCGAGTAGACGGTGATACAGAGCCCGGGGTCAGCGGGCAGGTCGAGGGCTTCGTAGGGCAGGGCTAGGTCCCCGACGAGCGGGTGGTGGAGTTGCTTCACGCCGGAGCGGGGGAACTTCACGTCGTGCCTAGCCCAACGCTGGGCGAACTCGTCGCTCTTTGTGGAGAGCTCGCCGATCAGGTCCGTCAGGCCCTTGTCTCGCGGCGAGCGGCCGGTCTCGGTGCGCAGGAAGGCGACCGAGTCGTTGGCGGCTTTCTCCCACTCGGACCAGAAATCGGCGGAACCAGGATCGAGGAACAGGAACCGCGCGGTGTTGACGGGACCACGCTGCGCGAACAACGGGGAATCGTAGACTGGGGCGTACAGAGCCCGGCCGAGAGAGTTGGCGGCGAGGATGTCGAACCGTCCGTTGCGGATGTAGGCCGGCAGGTCGGTCATCGCGTCGAGCATCCGCAGAATCACCGGTCGGATCCGCCCAGGCGCAGCGGGTGGTCGGCGCTCGGACGCCGTGGCCGCGCGGGCCAGGTCGTAGAGGTAGGCCCGCTCGGCATCGTCGAGCTGAAGTGCGTGGGACAAGGAGTCCAGCACCGAGTCCGAGGCGCCGCTCAAGTTCCCGCGCTCGAGGCGGATGTAGTAGTCAATGCTCATCCCGGCCAGCAGTGCCACCTCCTCCCGGCGCAACCCGGTCACACGTCGATTGACACCGAAGACGGGCAGCCCTGCCTGCTGCGGCGTAATGCGGGCGCGACGAGTACTGAGGAACTCCCGCACCTCGTCGGCCTGCTCATGCCTCTCGCTGTCGGTCACATCACCACCGTAGGTCGTGCGGCGGTGTGCTGGGAGGTACTGCCGTTACCCGGAAGAGCAGTAACTCCCACCCGCGCACGAATACGGGCTTCATGGGAGGGACCCAGCAAGGCAGAGAGACCCTGCACAGCTTCGAGAAGTCAGCCGGCAAGCTCGGCGTCGAACACATCGACCTGCTGATCCTCCGCCAAGCCCTCCCGTACACCTAGAAGGACCGCAAGTGGTAGACAACCAATTCACAACGCATGCAGAGCTTTTCGATCTGAGTGGAAAGCGCGCGCTCGTCACCGGTGGCACCAGAGGCATCGGAATGATGATCGCGCGTGGCCTTCTCCAGGCGGGCGGCCGCGTGGTCATCAGCTCACGCAACGCAGAAGCGTGTGCTCAGGCGCAGGAGCAGCTGTCCAAATTCGGTGAGGTGCGGGCCATCCCCGCCGACCTGTCCCGCCACGACGAGTGTCGGCGACTGTCCGACCTCGTCACCGCCGACGCGGAGCGTCTCGACATCCTCGTCAACAACGCGGGCGCCATGTGGGACGAGCCGCTGGCGACGTTCCCAGACGCGGCCTGGGACACGGTCGTCGACCTCAACCTGAAGTCGCCGTTCTGGCTAGTCCAGGCGTTGCTGCCCGCACTTCACAGGGCGGGCACCGCCGACGATCCCGCGCGGATCATCAACATCGGCAGCATCGCCGCCATCCACATCCCCCAGCGGCCCAACTACTCGTACTCCAGCAGCAAGGCCGCGCTGCATCAACTCACCAGAGTGCTCGCCAGGGAAGTAGGACCGCAGCACGTCACCGTGAACGCCGTGGCGCCGGGACCGTTCCCGTCGACGATGATGGCTGCAACGCTCGATGAGTTCGGCGAGGTGATCGCGGCGTCGGCCCCACTACGCCGGATCGGACGCGACGATGACATGGCGGGTGTCGCCGTGTTCCTCGCCAGCCGGGCAGGCGCATACCTAACGGGCGCCGTGATCCCCGTCGACGGCGGCATCGCCACAACCGCGTAGGCCGCCTAGGCGAGGACATCATCGACGCCAACGAACCGACACCGGGATTACCGAACGCGTGCAGCGTTTGGTCGTGCGCGTGCGGCCCCGACTGCGGCGACCGTCTCCCGGCAACGCTCCGGCCGCCGCGGTTCGACCCCGCCCCTGCCCACCACACGTGACCTGCTGAAACAGCCCCGAGACATCGCGTCTCGGGGCTTTCTTGTGACGACAACCGCGAGGCAAGCGACCGTCCGCTTCTGGCATCACGGTCGCAGACAGATCGCCGAGCTGAGCACCGGACCCACGTACAATGGCACCGACTCAGAGGAGATCTCGCAACCCACCGGCACAACGCCGCGACCTCGAACAATTGGCGGTACGAAGTCGGCAGCGGCGGTCGCACTCCTCGATCTGCCAGGCGCGCGTGACCGAGGTTGGCCAGTCGGCGCGGTGCTGGCCACGACCCGGCCAGCGAGTTGCGAGGCGCTCGTCCGCTTATGGAGCGGTTCGAACCGGGGCCCGCCTTTTCGCGGCTTTCTGGTTAGGACATGATTCCGGGCATGTCGACTGAAGCGGCGGCGACGACGTGTCCAAAGTGTGAGCAGGTCGTGGTCGAGAATGAGGGCTACCGCACGTGGTGCCCGGCGTGTAACTGGAACCTGACCGATGATTTCGGGCGACCGCGACGTGGTTTCGTTCGCCGTCGCTTGGATCGTGCCTCAGATCGATTGGTCGTCTCCCTCTATGAAGACCTTCGCGCGGACGGCGTGTCCCGGCCTGGCTGGGACGCGGCCCGTATCGCCTCGTACCTGATCGCCAGCGGCGTCCACCTGCTTACCGCGGCTCTTGTTGTGACCGCGGTGACGGCGAGCGTGGTGTCTCCGGTATTTCCCGTCTTCGCGCTGAGCCTGCTGCTGTTGGCCATCGCGTTTTTCATCCGCCCGCGCTTCGGCCGTATCCCCAAAGGCAAGATGCTGCTGACGCGACCGGACGCGCCGGAGCTTTATCGGCTCCTGGACCGTGTCGCTGAAGAGGTAGGTGCTCGGCCGGTCGACGTGATCGTCGTCGATCGCCTCTTCAACGCGTCCTACACGGCCGTCGGTTTGCGACGCCGACGGATCGTCACGATCGGGCTCCCCTTGTGGAACTCGTTGTCCCCGCAGGAACGGCTCAGCGTCCTCGGACATGAATTCGGACATGGCGTCAACGGGGATAGTCGCCACCTGCTGGTTGTGGGAACGGCCCTGGAGAGCCTGCGGCGTCTGTACTCCCTGCTTCGGCGCGATCGGGGGTGGGAGGTCCGTTACGCCGGGTCATTCATCGCCATGCTGGGTCTTGCCCTGAGACTCGTGAAGTGGCTGCTGCGACTACCGGTGGCCGCCACTTACCTGGCACTATCCATGCTTACCTTGCGGGCCGGTCAGCGCGCGGAATACCTGGCCGACCGACTGTCGGCCGCCGCCGCGTCTCCTGCGGCCGCGGCCGACGCATTGGACAAGGTCAGGACGATCGAAGGAACCCTGCTCCCCGCCATCAGCTATCAGGCCGCCTTCCCACAAGAAGTCCGACTGTGGAACAAACAGCGGGAACTCATCGCCCGGATTCCAGACCTCGAGCTTGAGCGTCGGCGCCGCCTCTCCGCCATCGCCGAACATCGGGTCGACGCGAGCCACCCGCCGACCCACCTGCGCATCGACCTGCTGCGCGAACTCGCTGCCGTCGAACCGAAAATCTCGCTGACCGCTCAAGAAGTCGAGGCCATCGAAAGGGAACTGGCCCCCGCGTACGGGAAGATCGCGGTGGAGCTTGCCGCCCCCTACCGCGCCGCCCACTACGAATCTTGAGGCGGTACGTATGGTTCGACACATCAGATGCGGTCACGGATCTTCCTGGCCCTGATGAAGCACGACCCGAGCGCCCGCGCGCTGCTGCTCGCCATGCCTGACTGGCGAAGCCTCCGGTAAGAGGGTTCATCGACCAAGAAGAACCTCATATCCGGAGACCTCGTTGACCACACCAACCCGGGTCGACCACCGTCGCTCTAGCGTTCCCGCGTACGCGGTTGCGTGCCCTTCGGCCTCAACCCCATCCGCGTGACCTTATTCAGATACGCGGATGATGTCGGGCTGCTCGGGGCCGTGTGGGATGTCGAAGGTGTCCTCGCCGGTGCGCAGCAGCCGGAGCACGATGCCGGCCACGTACGCCGGTCGATGAACCACCATGCCCGGCCGGGGTGGCACGCCATCCTTGAAGATGCCGTCGCCGAATTCGGTCGCAGTCACCGAGGGCAGCAGCAGCGACACCGCGATCCCGTCCGCGGCCAGTTCCTCTCGCAACACCGAGCTGATCATGTTCACCGCCGACTTGGTCGCCGCATAGGCCCCCACCCCGGTCGCGACCCGGCGTGTGGTGCCCGAGCTGACGTTCACGATCCGCCCGAAACCCCGCTCGCGCATGGCCGGCAGCACCGCCTGGGTGACGTCGACCACGCTCGCCACGTTGAGGTCGAGGATCTTGCGGTACTCGGTGATATCGATGTCGGCGATCGGCCCCTGGATGCTGGCACCGGCGTTGTTCACCAGGCCGTCGATTCGCCCGTGCTGGTCCAGTGCGGCCGCGACCAGGTCGCGCACCTGCGTAGCGTCGGTTACGTCGGTGGGCACCGCCAGCGTCCCGTCGAGTTCTTCACTCAACGCGGCCAGCCGGTCGGCCCGGCGCGCGGCCAGTACCGGGTACGCCCCGGCGGCGTGCAACAGCCGCGCGGTGGCTTCACCGATCCCGGACGACGCGCCCGTGACGATCACCGTCCGGCCGGTCAGTTCAATCAAATCCGTCATGATTCAACGTGTACCAGAACGCCGCGCCAGACGAGCGGTGGGGAACTTGAATACCAGCACGCCACATGACCTGCAGGGGCGTATTATCGACACTCGCACCGTTCTCAGGAAGCTCATGCGGTAATCATGAGGTTCAGGTGCGCGACAAAAAAGGTACGTGGCGGCGGGAGCACGCGGAGCGCCGCCACGTGAATATCAGTTGAAGTGGATTCCTTCGAACACTACTCCAGCCGGACCGAAATACAATTCCTGGTAGTTCCTGAAGCGCACGTGCCTGCCGTCACTCGCTCGGACGAGGTATCCGCTGTTGTTACCGGCCCGGATGAGGTCGACGGCGAAGCCCATGTCGTACGTGACGTTGTGTCCTTCGAGGCACTCGCTCATGGGCGTGCCGCCGTTGGTGCTCGATGCGTGCAGAACGAAGAATGTGTCGGGAGTGCAGTTGACATCCGCGTGCGCCGGGGACGCGACCATCCCCGCCGACACGGCGGCGATACCCGCTGCGGTCATTCCGGCCGCGATCGCTCGTTTGAGCATTAGGGCTCCTTCCAAAGCCTCCGTAGCCTTCACATAACAAGACGTGGGCATACACAGAAAGGTTTACGCCGATTTTCACGCAGCTCACCGAAGCCCGGCATCCGGTCGGTGCATTCGCGACAGCCGGCACCTGCCGGCGTTCGGCGAACGGTTGCGGCCCGCGCCGTTGGAGCGGGTATGCCTGAACTGAGTCCTAGCGCGTGACCTTCGTACAGCGGTTTGATGGGCAGCCGGGGAGTTCGTAAGCGTTGGGGCCTGACGGCGAGACGCCACCTGAAAGCGCGAAGCACGGCATCGGCTCTGGGCAGGAAGCTACACCTCTGACCTGATCAGCTCGGATGCGGACGCGAGCCTGGGTCCGAGTTCACGGGCGAGCCGCGCGGCCAGCGCGCGGAAGGCCTGGACCTGAGGGCGCGTGTCGTCTCGGCGGCTGGCCAGCGCGCTCTGCGCCCACGGCGCGTCGATCACGGGCACGAAGCTGATGCCGGGCCAGCGGTAGAGGCGCGAGAAGGACTGCAGCGCGGCGCCCGTCCCCTGCCCGGCCGACACGCTCGTGAGCACGTCCTGGATGCTCGCCACCTCGCCGACGCCGCAGCGCGGCGGGATGCCGTTGCGGGCCGAGGAGAAGTACAGGTAGTCGGTGAACACCCGAGGCGCACCCTCCGGGATACAGACAAAGAGCAGGTCGAGCACATCACTCAGGCGTACGGCGTCCGCGTCACCGAGCGGACCGGCCGACGGCACGATGAGCACGCGGGGTTCGGTGGTGAGCACGTCGACGCGGAGACGCTCGTCGTCGGGCGGCGGGCGTACGAACGCAACGTCGGCCTTGCGCTCGATCAAAGCGGTCGTGTGCTCGGTGAAGGTGATGCCCTCGACGCTGAGTGGGGTGTTCGGCCGCGCTTTACGGAAGGCACGCAGGATGGCGGGCGTCAACTCGGCGGAGCCGGGGGCCATCACCCCGACGCGCAGCGGAAGATTTTCGTCGGTATGCAGATCGCTGATGGCGTCGGAGGCGGCGTTGGCTGCGGCGAGCATCGTACGGGCGTGTGGCACGAGGCGCTCGCCCGCCGGTGTCAGGGTGATCGGTGAGCGTTCGAGGAGTTGAACGCCCAGCTCACGTTCAAGCCGCTGGATGTGGCCCGTCACCGCGGGCGGCGACAGGAACAGCCGGGCGGCGGCGCGGGCGAACTGCCCTGTCTCGACGACCGCCAGGAACGACGCTAGCTGCCGTAGTTCCACGTCACTCAATGTAGTCGCCAACGAGTGTCCGATACATCCCCTCGATTCACCATTCGTGAATCTAGTCCGCTGCCCTGGCGGCTTCGCGCTATACCGGAGACATGACCGCGAACGCGTTCCCCGAGCGCCGCGCCGCCTTTCCGGAGACCGTGCCGCCCCGTAGGTGCGGCGTGAAACAGGGCGTCTCGGCGACCGGCAAGATCACGGCACCGGCCCCCTCCCTCGGTGCCGGAGAGGGCCGGCGCGTTCGTCGTCTACGCGGCGGTTTCACCCAACTCGCCGCGAGCTCGCTCACCATCGCCACCGCATCCTGACCGCCCACCGACCGGCGCATGCGCCCCCACGCTCGCCGTGGTCAGGTCCGCCGCACGCGGTGGCGGTGGTGAGCGCGGCAATCCCGTGCTCCGCGCTCCCTGGCGGCAACCGGTGGCGCGCGCCGTGCGCCGTGCGCCGTGCGCCGTGACCTGATCATCTTCCCGCCACCAGACGAGAACCGCAGGGGTACCTGCTGGCCACCCGCGAGCTGGGCGAGGCCGACTGGGTCGTCCCCGACCACGTCACCGCGACGCCTGGCGGCCTGACGCTGACCGGAACAGTGGACCTGAGTACATCCCCGGACGGTGCCTGACCGTATCGAGGGCGTGGCCCGGGAGCCGTAGCGTCCGGGGCATGACTGATCGCCGCCCTGGAAACCCCGCCCTGACCCGCCGGAGCGTGCTCGGCAGCGCTGTCGCGCTCGGCGCGGGAGGCGTCTTGACCACCGGCATTCCAGCTCAGGCGGCCGAGCCGTCCAAGCTTGAAGGTCAGATCGACGCCCTCGCCGGACGGCTCGATGCCGACGTGATCGCCATGCGCCGCGACATCCACCGCCACCCCGAACTGTCGGGCGGCGAGGTCCACACCGCCGCCCTGGTCGCGGACCGGCTGCGCGCCGCCGGCCTAGAGGTGACCACGGGCGTGGGCGGCCACGGGGTCGTCGGCGTCCTACAGGGCAAGAGGCGAGGCCGGACGATCGCCTACCGGGCGGACATGGACGCCGTGCCGCCAGACTCGCAGATCAACGGCGGTCCGGACCCCGCGCACGTGTGCGGCCACGACCTGCACACCACGATCGGCGTCGGGGTCGCCGAAGTGCTGGCGCGCCTACGGACCCGGCTCCACGGCCGGGTGGTGTTCCTCTTCCAGCCGGGGGAGGAGGCCCTCGCCGGCGCGCAGGCGATGATCTCCGACGGCGTGCTGGAGCGGACGAGGCCGGACGAGATCCACGCGCTGCACTGCGGTCCCTTCCCGGTCGGCACGTTCTCGGTCACGCCGCGCACCGGGCTGCCGGGTTTGGACCACGGCAGCATCACGCTGACCGGGCCCGATGCGCCCGACCGGGCCGAGCGGCTCGTCGCCGACATCAGCGCGCTGTCGACGGTCGCGTTTCCGCAGACGTCCGCCGACCTCGAACGGCTCATCCGGGAGGTGGAGACGCCGCACGGGCCGCTGGCCCGGTTCGTCTGGATGAGGGCCGGCGCGCGTCCCGACGCCAACGGCGACGTCGAGGTGCGCGCGATGTACCGGTGCTGGCCGCAAGAGCGCGTCCCGGAGATCCGCGACCAGCTGCGTCGCCTGACCGGCCGGTACCCGGACGCCCGCATCGAGTTCCCCGCCGACGCGTTCCCAGCGATGGTGTGCCCGCCGCGTCCGGGACGGGAGGTCCGCGACTACCTGGCGCGCCGACTCGGCCGTCCGGCCGTCACGACCATGCACGCGGCGATCCCGTTCAGCGGCGAGGACTTCGCACTGTTCCTCCGCCGCGTCCCCGGGACGTTCAGCTTCCTCGGCGTCCGGCGGCCCGGCGCGGACATCACCACCGCGTACCCGCACTTCGGCGCCTTCGATCCGGACGAGCACGCCATCGGCGTCGGCGTCCGCGCGATGGCCGGCTGGCTCACCCATCGCACCGGGACCGGGCGTTCTACACCTGGGTGACAACGGCTCGGAATCCACCAGGGAAATGTCGTTCATCGCGATCGCTCTCTCTGGGACCACCGGCCGTATCTGCTTGCGATTGACGGTCTCCGTAACCACGGTGTTGGTGTTCCCGACCAACCGGGAGATGTTCTCGATCGGTGCGTCATGGGCGGAGAGCAGCGATACGAAGCTGTGCCGCAGCTCCCAAGGCGTCCACTCCTTGCCCACCAGGCCAGCGAGGTCGAGAACGACGCGGAAGTCGCGCCGGACGTTCCCCGCGCTGAGCGTTCATCGAACGCGACGACGTGCGGCCACGAAAGCTCTGCGGGTCACGCCGCCTTGAGGCGCTTCTGTTCCGCGGCCACGATTTGGCGCCGCAGTTCGGTCTCGGAGCCCGTGTCCACCGCGTCCGGCGTCGCGTTCGCCATGTCGCTGCGGCGCGCGTACTCGTCGAACGCCTCGCGCTTGTCCGCCAGCAGCTCGAGGACTCGCTGGTCGATGCTGTCCCCGCACAGCAGCCGGTGCACGTCCACGCGGCGCACCTGGCCCATCCGGTGCGCGCGGGCGATCGCCTGCTCCTCGATCGAGGGCGTCAGCTGCGGCTCGGCGATGATGATCACCGAGGCGGCCTGGATGTTCAGGCCCACGCCGCCCGCCTGGATCTGGGAGACCAGCACCGCAGCCCCCTTGGCGGCAGTGAACTCGTCCACCATCGCTTGGCGGTTCGTCGGCGGGATGTCCCCGGTCAGCGGGCCGATGACATGCACGCCGGGGACGCCATGACGCCCGGAGCCCAGTACCTGTGTCACCGTGTCCAGCACGTCGCGGAAGTACGAGAACACCACGACCTTGCGCCCGCCGTCCGCGGCCTCGCTGACGATCTCCACCAGCCGCCGGAGCTTCGGCGATCCCTTCACCGTCCCCGGGCCGAACGCCGCCCGGCGCATCGCCATGAAGTTCCCCGCGAGGACCGCCTTCTGGTACGCCCGCAGCGCCGGTCCCTCGAGTGCCACCCATTCCTGTGTCTCCAGCCGCGGCGGAAGTTCGCTGAGCACGTCTTCCTGGTTGCGCCGCAGGTAGACCGGTGCCACAGCCTCCCGGAACTTGGTGCCGTCCAGCGCCCCGTCCGGTATGTCCAGGTTCTCGGCGAGCTCCGGGCGCAGGTGCCCGACCAGCACTCGGAACTCCCCCACCTTGTTCTCCATCGGCGTCCCCGTCAGGAACAGCACCCGGCTGCTCCGCGCCGCCCATTCGCTGACCGCCTGCGTGCGAAGCGCAGTCGGGTTCTTCACGTAGTGCGCCTCGTCGACGACCATCATCGCCACAGAGACGTCCAGGTCCTCCGGCATGGCGCGCAGCACCTCGAATGTCGTGACCGCCACGCCACCCCTGGCCGCCCACTCCTGCTGGGTCGCCTCCCGCTTCTCGCCAGGCCCGTGCACGCGGCGGACCTCCAGCAGCGTGTGCCGCTCAACCTCGCGAGTCCAGTTGACGACCACGCTCGCCGGGCAGACGACCAGGAAGTGCGTCGCGCCCTTGGCCGCGAGGTGGCACATCGCGGCGAGCGACTGCATCGTCTTACCAAGGCCCATCTCGTCGCCGAGAATCACCCGCTCCTGAACCAGCGCGAACTTCGCGCCGAACAGCTGGTAGCCACGCAGCGAGGTCTTGAGGCGGGACTGGTCGAGGGGGAACACGCGGACCTGCTCGGCGATATCGGCGGGGAGGAATCCCTGACCGGCCTCTTTGACCGGGTCGAGCCCCCCAACCTCGATCAACAGGCCGTTGTAGATGACCGGGCGGGCGAGGTAATCGCTCCATAGCCGGGCAGCCCTCGGTGTCTTTCCGGCCTTCTCCAGCCGGGACTCGGCTGTGGACAGGCGCTTGCGTACCGCAGTGACTTTCTTGGAACTCAGGGTGGCGTCCAGCTGGACGAGTGCGTCACGAGCTTCCTGCCTCTTCCGCTTGGAGAATGTGAAGAGCATTCCCCAGCGGCTCGCGCCGCGTGCCGCAGGGCCGAGGTAACCCCCGAGCTCACCCGCCAGCGGGCCCGGGTCCGGGCCCTTCATCACGGACCTGGTGCGTTCGTAGCGGCGCAAGGCGGCGATGAGAGCGGTCTGCTCGGGGGTACGGGCGTCTGGTTCGATGCGGACGCGGGTGCTCTCCTCGACGGACTCCCGCATCTGCCATGCGGCGGCCATGATCCGCTTGGCCGTCTTCCGGCGTACTCGGGGGATTCGCCTGAGTGCTTCTGCGCCGGTCGTGAGGACCGCGCCGACTGTGTCGATGCCGGCGTCCCTGACGGGGGCGAACGTGACCCGGCCCTGGATAAGCTCCCGGAGCCGGTCCACCGGCATCGTGTCCAGTTCGCCGGTGACAAGCTGATCGCGCACCACCTCGTACGCCCGTCGCGCGATCTCGCGGGACTCCCCCGGCGCGGCCAGGACCGCCTCGATGGCGTCGTGGACCGCGCGGCCATCGGAGACGATAGCGCGGGCCGCCCTTCCCGCGCGGAGCTCGGCCTTCGCAGGCGCCGTTTCACTCGTCAGTTCCGCTGTGCGTGCCAAAGTGGTCGAGAGTCTACGCATCGGAACCGGCGATCGGCGCGAATTGCGAAGATGGAGGACATCGCGGACATGTTGGCTTCCGACGCGCGCTGGCGTCGGCGGATGCGTGCTCGCGCCAGTCAGCTTGCCGCAGGGGAGGCCGTCCCCGCGGGTAGACCATGGCGCGCGATCAGCCGCAGTCCTGCACGCCAACCCGACACCGCCGCCGAACACCGGCTCGTCGCCCGGCTCACCGACGCCCTGGAACGCGCCGACCTGGACGCCCTGATCGAACTGCTCGTCACCGACGTGAGACTTTCCATGCCCCCGGCCATGATGGAATATCGCGGCATCGAATCAGCGCGGCGCGTCTACGCCGCCGCCACCTTCCGCCCCGGCCGCGCCTACCGCGTGGTACCCACCCGCGCCAACGGCCAGCCCGCCATCGGCTTGTACCCGGCAGACCCCCACGCCGGTGTCTACCGCGCCTACTGTCTCCTGGTCATCACCACCGCCCCTGTCTACCCCTCACGGTGAACGCGCTGAGCTGTTGACCTGTCATGCTGGGCAAGGTCGATTCGATCCCTTGTTCCTTGGGGGTTTGATGCGTGCAGGCGTCGTGGTCACCGCGCACCCCGGTGTGGAGGACCTCGCCGTACAGGCCGAGGAACTGGGCCTGCACAGTTTCTGGGTCAACGACACCCCGATGGTCCACGGCGACCCCTTCGTCGCCTTGAGCCTGTGTGCGAAGGTCACCAGCCGCATCAGGCTCGGCATCGGCGTGACCTCACCGGCGCTGCGCTCGGCCCCGGCCGCCGCGAGCGGGTTCGCCAGCCTCAACGCCCTGGCGCCGGGCCGGATCATCTGCGGAGTCGGCACCGGAAACACCGCCCGGCGCACGCTGGGCATGCGGCCGACCACGGCGGCCACGCTGGAGAACTTCACCGCCGCACTGCAGGACCTGTGCGCCGGACGCGCCATCGAGTACCACGAAGGTGACCGGGTCCGTGACGTCCGTTTCCTGCACGCCGGAGCGCACGTGAACACGGCAGACCCGATCGAGTTCGTCGTGGCCGCGCTGGGGCCGAAGGCCGCCGCCGTCGCCGGCCGCCGCGGCACCGGCCTCATCTCCTTCGGCCTGCTGGACCCCACCGCCTGGCACGCGCTGCACGACGCCCGCCGCCACGCGGCCCACGGCACACCCCGCGACCCCGAATCCCGTACGGACTCCTACGTGGTCACCGCGCTGCACATACTCGACGAGAAGGAGGATCCCCACGGCGACGCGGCCCGGGACGCGACCGGCCACCTCGTCCTGTCCCTGCTGGCCTTCGCCGCCGACACCGCAGCCGACACACCCGCCTTCGCCGAGCAACTCGGCCCCGCCGAACGCGCAGCGATGCAGCGACTCCTCGACCGACGCGGCACCACCGCCACCGCGCCCGACCGGCACACCAAGCTCTACCCGGGCTACCTCGGACGCATCGCACCCCAGGACCGCGACCTGATCCTGCCCTCGCTGATGAACACCCTGGCCTTGGTCGGCACCCGCGACGACCTCCGCGCCCGCATCGCCACCCTGGAACAGGCCGGCATCGACGAACTCCTCATCCAGCCGGTGATCGACCCACCCACCGAGATGGCCCAGCTCGCGAAACTCCTCACCTGAGCGGACCTGCGGACCGCGCGCACGCGTGGAGACACACGAATCCCTGCCGGTGGACGGGACGGAACGCTACGGGGACCGCGTCGGCGAGGGAGCCGCGCCTCAGATGTGGCTCCTGCGACGCAACCGTGCCCTCCGGACGATGACCAGCCCACCCGCACCGGCCGCCGTCACCAGTGCGCCACCGACCGCCCAGGCAGTGATGTTCCCGCCGCTGCGGTGGCCGCCCGTACGGGCTGCGGCGGGCGTCGCGTGCCTGGTGCCACAGTCGCCCGTGCCAGGCCGGGCGGGTCCGACCCGGAAACGCGCCCACACGTGGCGGTCGTACATCTCTCGCTTGCGACCGTTCCTGTACCGGTAGACGGCGTACAGCCCAGGTTCGGCGTCGCAGCGGATGGTGGCAGTCGTGGTGAGGACCGCTTTCGCTCCGCGCAGTACAGGGGCGTCAGCGAAGGCCGGGGAGACCAGGATCAGTTCGCCGTCGTGTCCTTCGTCATCGTTGTCGGTGACCAGGATGCGGTCACCGGGACGGAAGCTCCGCACGTCCCAGTCTGATTGTGGCCACGGCCGGTCAGCGGGCCACTGTTCTTCCTGCGGATCGGGAGGCAGCTTCTTCACCTTCGCGCGGCACTGTTCCCTTACGGCCTCATCGACCGAGGGAACACGAACCTTGGCCCAACGTGCGGGAGTCGCCGCATTGCCCGCGCTGATCCCGACGGGATAAGTGCCGGGCTCGGCGTCACACTTGATGGTCACCACGGTGGTCAGAACCGGGTTGTGCATTCGAATTATCCCGGGCTTGACGAACACCGCCGAGACGACCTTGTCGTGATTGTTACCGACGATCCGCCCCGCGTCCATGGTCACGGTGAGCGAATCACCGGGGCGGGCAACGCGGACCACGCCGAAGGCCAGCGGTGGAGGTTCGAAAGATGCGATAGCGACCGAACCTAGCGTAACCGGAAGGGACAGCACCGCCGCGATGGTCGCGCTGGAATGCCTCATGATCATCCCACTTCCGTAAACGAAGATATGACGCTAGCGTCACGTATCGTGTCGAGCTTACGGCGGCCGACGGGGGCGTTGCCTTGTTCTGCCACCGCACCAGGGAGTCAATATTGCGTTCTCGATGGTTCCCGATACTGAGCGTGAGCGTATGCGCGAGCATTTTGCTAAGTATCGGGCCGGCCAGGGCCGCGATCAGCACCGCGTCGCCACCCACCCCAACGGCCTCGGCACCCGCCACCGCCACGAAACCACCGGTGCGGAAACCGAAGACGCAACGGCCCGGCGCCTCCCCGCCTGCATCGGTCCCCGCACCATCGGCCATGCCGGGCAACGGGAAACCGAGCAGGGATGACGGGGCGACGCTTCGTGAGGACGAGAAGTACTGGACGGCCGAGCGGATGGCCAAAGCCGTCCCTGTCGATGCTCAGCGCGGCACCGCCTCAGCCGCTCACCGGCGCCTGGCACCCCCGCCACCGGACACCGAAACGGGCACGTATTACGGCGGCATACCGCAGGTGGGCACGTTTTTCTTCAATGATCCGGAAACGGGCGATACGCACTGCACTGGCAGTGTCGTGCACAGCGACAAGCACGACCTGGTACTGACCGCCGGACACTGCGGCGTCGGCATCGCGAGAGCCGCACATGCGATCTTCGTTCCCCAGTACCGATACCCCAAGACCGCTGCCGATCAGCCCCACGGCGTCTTCCCGGTGAAGAAGACCTACCTCGACCCCCGGTATCAGGCGAACACCAAAGCGGCCGTGTCCGATCTGGACCTGGCGTTCGTCCGCGTCGGCGCCAACGACAAGGGCGATGCCGAGGAGGTCGTCGGGGCACTGACCTTCACACCAACGACCAGCTTCAACCACAACGTCCGCGTCATCGGCTACCCCGGCAGCCATAACTCCCAGCACCAGGCGTTGTACTGCGATGTCGCCACGTCGCGGCTGTCGGGCTTTCGGCAGATGAAGATGCTGTGCAAAGGCTTCTACGGAGGTGTGTCGGGCGGCCCGTGGATCGAGGACGGCAACAAGGTCATAGGAAACGTCGGCGGCTACAACGGCGGCGGTAACGACGCCGACGACGACTGGATCACCTACGCGCCGATCTACGGCAAGGACGCCGTGGACCTCTACAACGACGCCAACGCCGACCGTGCTCCAGGCCCGAAGCCGCCGTACAATCCGCCAGGCGACAGCCCCAAGCTGCCCGGCGGAGGCGGTCTGTGGAAACACGCCAAGCTGATGGCCTCCGGTGACTTCTCTGGAACCGGGCACAGCGACCTGTTGGTGATCTGGTCCGACGGCGAGGTCACCCTCTATCCCGGCGATGGCAAGGGAGGGTTCAACCCCGAACGGCAGTTGCTGGCGCCGAGCGAACTGTGGACCCATCCCGAGACCATCACCGGAGGCGACTTCGCCGGCGGCAACCAGTTCGACCTGTTGGTCCGATGGTCCGACGGCGAGGTCACCCTCTATCCGGACGTGGGCACCCGCGGGCTGAACAACGACGGCACACAGATGGCCCCCAAAGGCTCCGTCTGGAAGGACGCCGTCCAGATCGCCGCCGGCCGTTTCGTGGCCGACAGTTACGTCACCGACCTGGTCGTACGCTGGATCGACGGTGAACTCACTCTCTACGGTCACGTCGGCGCCGGCACCTTCGGGCAGGAGACCCAGCTCGAACCGCCCAACGGCACCTGGAGGAACGCCACCCTGCTCACCAGCGGCCAGTTCGCCGGCAACCAGAAATGGGACCTGATGGTCCGGTGGGTCGACGGCGAACTCGACAACTACGTGGGCACGAACGCCTCCGGCCTCGGCACCGAACAGCGCATCTACGACCCCAACAAGCTGTGGACCCACGACACGGTCATGTCCACCGGTGGCTACACGGCCAACGGCCTGGCCGACGACCTCATCATCAGGTGGTCCGACGGCGAGACGACGATGTACGTCGACACCCGTGCCGACCGCATCGGTACCGAGGTCATGCTCGTACCACCGGAATGACCGGCGGACTCGGCGGCTCGTCCTGGCCGGGCGTACGGGACGTCACGGTCGCCCCGACGTCGCAGCCGAGTTCGCCCGGCCCGGGCGGCTCGCCAGGGCAGATCAACGTGAAGACGGCGACGCAGGACCTCTGCCGGTGAACGCGGCCGTCCACGACAAAAGCCCCATTAGTCCGCAAAAGCGGCATTTGACCACTAGCCTGCCAATGGGATGTCAGGTTCGGCACCAGCGAGGCCGTACGAGGCTGGGAAGAGCTCTGCCGCCTAGCCTTGGCGAACACCCGCCGATGCCTGGACGCCTTGCGTGCCGAACCACGTTCCCGCACCAATCACGATCGACAGCACCGGCTTCGCGGAGATCTGGCAACGCACCGGCACAACGGTCACGAATGCGCATCAGCCTCCTCGTAGGTCTCGTCGCCAGCGGGTTGGTGGCGTGCCGTAGCGGTTCTTGAACGCGCGGCTGAATGCCGCCTCCGACGTGTAGCCGACCCTCTGCGCGATGAGCGCGACCGGAAGGGAGGTGTCGCGCAGCAGGTCGGTGGCGGCGTCCAGGCGTACGTGCGCGAGATAGGCGGCCGGCGGCATCCCGACGCGAGCGACGAACCGCGCGGCGAACGACGACCGGGAAAGGTTGCACGCTCGGGCCAGCTCCTCGACCATCCAGTCGTGGCCGGGGTCTCGGTGGATGGCGCTCAAGGCCAGACCGATCTGCGGGTCGAGCGCACCGGGCAGCCAGTTCGGTTCGGCGTCCGTGCCGGCGGCCCAGGCGCGCAGAATCTGGATGAAGATCAGATCGAGGATGCGGGCGACCATCACCGCCGATCCTTGAGAGGGCGATTGCATCTCGAGTACGAGCATCCTGCGGGCGACTTCGAGCCCCTCGAGCGCTGGGCCGTGGGCGCCACGCAGGATGATCACGGCCGGGAGGCTCCCGAGCAGGTGGCTCGCCCGCGGGTCGCCGATCGTGAATGTTCCGCAGAGCCAGCGCGCCGGCCCTGGTGCGTCGTTCTCGGCCGCGCCGGCACGCACGGTGGATTGCACGCGCTTGCCCGCGTCGCTGATGTGGTGCGGGTCGCCGCGTGGGAGCAGGACGACATCGCCGCGGCTTACGTGCTCGGCGTGCGGGTCTCCGTCGACCCGAAGCACGAGTTCGCCCTCTTCGATGATGTGCAGGCTGCCGATATCGACGAAGCCGATCGAGAAAGTCCGCGGCGGAGCGTACGCGACGATCCGTTCTCCGCTCAGACGGACCCTCCGGAGCAACTCCGAGAGCAAATCGTGCGACTGGCTATCTGCGTCGAGGCCGAGCGCGGCATCCTCAAGCGCCGACGGATCGGCAAGCTCATGCGGCGATCCGAGCAAATCCGCTGACGTCGCTGGACGATCAGCAAAGTTTCCCGGCGGAGCGGTCATGGTCGCTGCCCATTCCTCTAACTACGATCAACAAACAGTGAGTGGGGCCAACAAACGGCAGGATTTTGGACCACGCTGGGCGCTCTGTCATGTGCCGACTTCTTCTATCCGAGAAGCGGCCGTGCTAGCGAAAGTTCGCCTGACGTCATCGCCCAAGCTTGGGCCTGCTCGCTTGTATCGACCGAGACTAACAACCAGGAGATCGTCCATGACGGAAAAGCCGACCAAAATCAGCTTCGTCTATTCCAACCCCACCGACCCGGACGCCTTCGAGGCAGCTTACTCCGAGCAGCTCGCGCTGGCGCGCAAGCTCCCCGGCCTGACCCGGCTGCAGACGTCGAAGGTCTGGCCCAAGGAGGACGGCAGCCCGACTCCGGCGTACCGGCTGTTGGACCTGTACTTCGCCGACTACGCGGCGGCCAGCGCCGCCGCCGCGGAGGCGGGTCCCCTCGTCGCCGCCACCCGCGAGCACGCCACCGGGGGCGTTGTGATCGCATTCGCGGAAGTCCTCGAGGACGCCTAGGCCGAACAGGACGGATTTCAGTCCCGTCGTCACTGCGGTGACCAATGGCCGGGAGGGGGCAGGTCCCCCTCCCGGCCCACCCCCACACGCTTCAGACTTCGGCGGCGATCACCGAGGGAAGGCGTTGATGCAGGCGTAAGCCGCCCCCTCGCAGGATCTTGAGACTAGACCCCGCGGCGCATGCTGCGGGTGCCGAGAAAGAGCCCGACGGCCGCGAGGGCACAGGCGGCGATCAGGCCGTACAGGGCAGAAAGATCGGCGAGCTTACCGGCGAAGAGAGCGCGCTCGGCGCGTACGAGGTAGGCGATCGGGTTCAGCTTGGCGATGGCCCGTAGCCATTCGGGACCGTCCTCGATCGGCAGCAGCACGCCGGAGAGGAGAAGCAACGGATACGTCAGCACCTGGGTGACGGTCCAGAAGAGGGTGCCGTTGGGTCGGGCGGCGATCGCGAGCGCGAAGGACAGGCCGCTCAGACCGATGCCGAATATCACGAGCAGCGCCAGCCCGGCCAGCGCGCCTGCGGGGTAGAGCCGAAATCCCAGGGGTAGGGCCAGTGCGACGATGAGCGTGGCCTGTACGAGGAGGATCACCGACTCCTTCATGGTCCGGCCGATCAGCATCGCGGTGCGGCTGAGGGGCGTGACCATCATCCGCTCGGTCGCACCGCCGATCAGTTCGACCAGCAGGGAATGCCCAGCCGCCATCGGACCGAACAGGCCCATCATGACCAGGATGCCGGGCGCGAACCACTGCCAGGAAGAACCGTTGGAGGCGCCGTATCCGCTCGCACCCTTCAGTAGCCAGCCGAACAGGAACATGAACAAAAGAGGCTGGGTCATCGAGAACATCAGACTGAGTGGCTGGCGTAGTTCGGGGGTGAATTCGCGGGAGAACACGATCGCGCTGTCTCGAAAGAACTTGACCATGCTGCGGCTCTCCGCCCTAGGAATGGTTGCCGTCGTCTTGATCGGTCTCGTCGCCTTCGCGCAGGCTGCGTCCAGTGAGGGTCAGGAATACGTCGTCCAAAGTGGACCGCCGGGTCTCGGCGGTGACGGCATCGATGCCGACGGCGTCGAGCGTGCGCAGGTACTCGGGTAGCGCGGTTTCGGCGCGGGGTACGCGGAGCCGGACGGTCGTCGCGTCGGTCTCCACCGCGGCGACCGCGGGCATCCGTTCGGCGACCACGGTGGCGGTCGCCGCCTCCGTCGGATCGGCGACGGTGACCACGACCTGGTCGCCGGCGAGTTCGCGCTTCAGCCCCTCGGCCGTACCGTCGGCGATGATCCGGCCGCGGTCGATGATCAGCACCCGCTCGGCCATCCGGTCGGCCTCGTCAAGGTAGTGGGTGGTCAGGAAGAGGGTCATGCCGTGTTGTTCGCGCAGGCGCAGGACGTGCTCCCACAGGTTGGCGCGACTCTGCGGATCGAGACCGGTGGAGGGCTCGTCCAGGAACAGCAGCCGGGGATGGTGGAGCAGGCACATGGCCACGTCCACCCGCCGACGTTGCCCGCCGGAGAGGGTTGCCGGCTTACGGGCGGCCAGCGGCTGCAGATCCAGGAGATGAAGCGCCTCGTCGGCGCGCTGACGAGCGTACGCCCTGCTCAGGCCGTAGCTGCGCGCCTGAGTGATCAACTCGTCTCGAACCAGGAAGTTCTCGCCCGCGCTGCTCTTCTGCCCGACGTAGCCGATGGCCGAACGCACCCGGGTGGGATCGGTCAGGACATCGTGGCCCGCGACGCGCACCCGGCCGGAGGTCGGCGGAAGCAGGGTGGTGAGCATGCGCAGCAACGTCGACTTCCCCGCGCCGTTGGGCCCGAGGAGTGCCACCAGTTCACCGGGCTCGACCTGGAGGTCGATGCCCCGGACGGCTTCGATGGTTCGCTTTCTCACCCGGAAGTGCCGGGCGAGACCTTCGGCGTGGATCATCAGCACCCCTCGTCGACTTTATGGAACATCGATGTTCCATAAGGGGACGCTAGCGTTCCAGATGAAGATCGGCAACTGTAAGCTGTCCGAAATGAGCGGCACCGCAAACACGCAGGCGGGAACTCGCAACCGCACGCGCCGCGCCATCCTGAGCGCGGCCTCCTCAGTGCTCGCCCGCAACTGGTCGGCGACACTCGCCGAGATCGCCGATGCCGCCGAGGTCGGCCGGACCACCCTGCACCGCTACTTCCCGGACCGGGAAACGCTGATCAAAGCCGCGGTGGACGACTCGGTCGAGATGATCACGGCATCCACCACCGAGGCCGCGATCGAACACGGACCGCCACTGGAGGCCATGCGCCGGCTGGTGGCGGCGATGGTCGAGGTCGGCGACCGGCTGATGTTCGTGTTCGGCGATCCGCGCGTGCTGGAGACCTACGGGGCGACCAAGACCGACGCACCACTAGAGGACGCGGTGGTCTCGCTCATCCGGCGGGGACAGGATGAGGGGGTATTCGACCCGGAGGTGAGCCCCGTCTGGATCAGGCACGCGCTCTGGGCACTGGTTTACACCGGTCTTGAGGAGGCGGAAAGCGGACGCCTACCCCGCCACGGCGTCACCGCGACGGTCATCCGCACCTTCGAAAATGGAATCATGCTGCGTCGATCGAACGAGGGCCGAGCGCTGCATGGTTGAGCAGATGCCCTAGCTCGATCCCGCGTACACCACGTCGACCCAGTAGTTGGTGGACTGGTAGGTCCCTGTGGGGAACGCGCTCGTGGCGCCGTAGGCGTACACACCGTTCCCGCCGTAGGAGTTGTACGCCTGCCACGTGGCGTCAGACGTCTGCACCAGAAGGTCCGAGTGACGCGTGTCGTCCCTGACGACGAAGACCATATGACCGGCCTCACCGGTCACGTCTTGACGCACCAGCTTCGCGATGTAGACGCCGGAGACCGCGCTTATCGAGTTAAGGCCTCCAAGCAAGTAACACGCACGGGCATGAAGAGCTAAAGTCCGCACTAAAAAAACCCATTAACTGGAGCCTTTGTTGATCGAATGAACGCACATTTGCTACCGCTCTAAGCGCACACATCGTCGCATGTCATGACGGCTCACAGCCGAGTGCTGACATTCGTACGATATTTCACGCCCTGATCGTGGCTGTGCGAGTTCCGGCACGAGGATTTGAGGAGTTGTGTCACATGTCGATGTTCCGTCGCAACGCATCCAATGACGCGGTCGGCTCGACCACGCCAGAGCGCGGGGTGAATGCTCAGCAGCGTCCAGGAACTCTGGAACCGGCAGCGAACCGCAGCAGCGTACGCCCCTGGAACGCGACCGTGGATGATGCAGAACGCCCGCCTAGCTCACGAAGCATCGCTCGTTCCTGGCTGTCCGCCGCGCTGACAGCCCTGCTTCTGATGGGTGCCATCGTCATGACACCAGGAAGTGCTCAAGCACAGTCGGTGAGTATCGGTAATGCAGCGCCGTTCGCGGTCCTGGCCGGATCAAACGTCACCAACACCAACCTCACCCGGGTCATCGGAGACCTCGGGACGAGTCCCGGCTCTACGGTCACCGGTTTCCCGCCCGGCACCATCAACGGCACCATCCACGCCGGCGACTCCACCGCGGCCAACGCCAAAGCCGACGTCGTCACCGCCTACAACAACCTCACCGCGATGACACCGAACGCCACCTTGCCCGCAGAACTAGGCAACACCACCAGAACCCCCGGCGTCTACGACTCCACCACCGGCGACTTCCAGATCAACGGAACCCTCACCCTGGACGCCCAAGCCAACCCCGACGCCATCTTCGTCTTCAAAGCCACCACCCTCACCACCGCCATGTCCAGCACCATCACCCTCACCGGAGGCGCCCAGGCCAACAACCTCTACTGGGCCATCAGCGACTCCGCCACCCTCAACACCTTCACCACCTTCCGCGGCAACCTCATCGCCAACAACGCCATCAACGTCAACAGCCGAGCCAACCCCATCGGCCACCTGTTCACCCTCAACAACGCCATCACCATCACCGGCGCCACCAGCCAACCCCCCACCCTCATCCAACTCCCCGACGACCGCCCCACCACCACCACACTCACCTCCAACAACAACCCCGCCAGAACCGGAGAACCGGTCACCCTCACCGCGACCGTCCAGCAAAACAGCGGAACCCTCACCCCCCAAGGAAACGTCGCCTTCAAAGACGGCAACACCACCATCGGCACCGCCTTCTTCTACAGCACCACCCAACCCGCCACCCTCACCACCAGCACCCTGACCGCCGGCCAACACAACCTCACCGCCGTCTACCTCGGCGGAACCACCTTCGACGGAGAACAACCCATCCACTGGGCCCCCAGCACCTCACCCACCACCAACGAAACCGTATCCACCAGTTTGTGGACGAGTACCGACGTTCCGGATGTCCCGTCTCACAACGACGCGTCGGCGGTCACACTGGGTGTCAAATTCACGGCGTCGACGAGCGGGACCGTGACAGGTATCCGGTTCTACAAAGGTTCACTGAACACCGGAACTCACGTGGGAAGTCTGTGGAGTGCGAGCGGGACGCTGCTGGCGAATGCGACCTTCACCGGCGAGTCGGCATCGGGCTGGCAGCAAGTGAACTTCACGGCACCGGTGGCGGTGACGGCGAACACTACGTATATCGCTTCCTATTTCACATCCTCGGGATTTTATTCTGTGACGCGGCCGTATTTCACCAGTGCGTACACCAACGCTCCTTTGACCGCGCCGGCCAGCGCCGATTCCGGCGGGAACGGCGTGTACGCCTACGGCGCCACGAACGCCTTCCCCACGGGGACCTACCAGCTCACCAACTACTGGGTCGACGTGGTGTTCGTGCCGGCATCGGCCTCAGCCAAGAAGGCCTGCGCCAAGAGGCGGCATCGCGGCTAGGGCAGAAGAGGGCTCCAGACGAGGGGAAGACTCGCGACGCCGACCAGTCCGGCCGGCCAGAGGGCCGCTGGGCGAACACCGTCGGCGAGTTGGTAGCCGGGGATGAGGCGGTGCCATTCCTCCAGGACCGCCTTCATCTCCAGCCGTGCGAGATGAGCCCCGAGACAGAAGTGCGGCCCGGTGCCGAAGGCCAGATGAGGCTGGCGGCGGTGGAAGTCGATGGTGTCGGGCTCGGAATGCTCCGAGGGGTCTCGGTCGGCGACCGCGACGGCGACATGGACGGAGGAACCCGCGGTGACCCGGTGGCCGCCCAGCTCCACGTCCTCAACAGCCACGCGGGGAAGGGTCAGGATCGGGCCGTCGATACGCAGGAGTTCCTCGATCGCGTCGGGGATCGTGCCCGGGTCGTCGACGAGCTGCTGCCGTAAGTCCGGCCGGGTGGCCAGGATCGCGAAGGCGTTCGACAGGGCGTCGGTCACGGTGTCGAGCCCCGCGAGGACGAATTGGAAACACATGCCAAGGAGCTCATGGTCGGTGAGGCGGTCGTCGCCGGTGTCGGCGAGGAGGACGGCCAGCAGGTCGTTCCCGCCGCCCTCCGCGCGGCGCGCCGCGATGTGCTCGACCAGATAGCCGAAAAGCTCATGGGCGGCCTTGGCGACGGCCTCGGAAGGAGCCTCGGCTCCGAACTCAGGAGACGAGCTGAGGATGGCGTCCTTCCAGGCGATCAGGCGATCACGGTCGGCGAGCGGCAGTCCGAACATCGTCAGGAACACCTGCGCCGGCAGCGGTACGGCGATGCTCGAGACGAAGTCGCAGCGGCCCGCGTCTGCGACATCGCCGACCAGCCTGACGGCGAGCGCCCTGACCTCGGGCTCCATCGCCCTGATCCGGCGCGGGCTGAAGTGAGGTTGGAGCAGGCGCCTGTAGCGAGTGTGCTCGGGCGGGTCGAACGCGATCGGCAGCATCGGCACCGGGCTGCCGGCACTCTCGTAGGCCCGCTTGGAGGAGAAGAGCTCCGGATGCCGCAGGACGTACTCGGCCGTCTCCCGTGAGATGGCCGCCACCCCGGTGGTGATCCTGGTGACCGGTCCCCGCTCGCGAATCCTGGCGTAGGCGGTGTCCCGGTCCTCGCTCACCGGGAGCCTTTCGATTGAAAGAGGCTGCTGGACGCCGGCTTCACCATGGTCGGTCATCGGGAGGGTCCTCACTGCCGCCGAAGCCCCGGATCCGACAAATCTAACAAGCGACCGATTGACCGAGAAGTACATTTTATTAAGGCCAGTCGGGGACACCGTTCGATCCACTTCCGTCAGGTCCGGGGTCCGGCTTGTTGTGGGTCCTATGGGGTCGGCACCTTCGCTCCGCCACAGCCGTGATCGATCCGGCCGGTGGTGAAGTAGGCCACCACGTCTGCGGCGCATTCGGGCACGCGTGTGGCCGATACGTGGACGTCGTCGTCGACGGTGTAGACCTTGCCGCCGATGGCGGCCTGCGTCTGCAGCGTCCACTTGTAGGCCGACATGATGTCGTAACGGTGTCCGGACAACACCAGCGATCCTCCAGTGCGGTGTACCCGGGTCTGTTGTACGGGCAGCGGCCAGCCGGCGCATCCGGCGCCGAAGTAGGAGGTCGTCACCGGGTAGCGCTTGAGGCGCTGCTGGTAGGCGGTCCAGGCGGCGGAGAAGCCGTGCCGGCTCTGATCTTCGTTGCAGATGGTCGCCCGGTTCATCGTCATGTTCACCATCTCGGGTGCGCCGGGGACGGGCTTGGCCGGTTCGGCGCCGAAGATCTTTTTGACGGTGGGCGGTGCTTGGGGGCCGGTCGCGGCCCGCAGCTCGGCGAGCGCCCGGCCGGCCTGCGGCCATTGGGGTGAGGTCGTGCCGGCGAGTTGGGCGATCGAGGCGCCGTCGATGGGCCGGTTCAGGTCGGTGAACGTCCTGGGGCCGGCGTCATAGTCGTGGCGCAGCTTCAAGACCGCGGCCCGTACCTGCTGTGTGGTGGTGCCCAGGCCGTACGTCGTGTGGTAGCGCGCGAGCCACGCCGCCATACGCGCGAAGTTCCGCTCTGTGGCCTCGGCGACCCCCTTGTCGTGCTCGTCGAAGCTGGTGTACGGCGGCGCCGGGCTGTCCAGGAAGACGCGTCCCGTACGGCCGGGGAAGAGGCTGCGATACACCGCGCCGAGCCAGGTGCCCCAGGAGAAGCCGAGGATGTTGAGTCTGCGCTCACCGAGTGCGGCCCGCACCCGATCCAGGTCCCGGGCCACATTCGCGGTGGTGAGCTGCCCGAGGAAGGCCGGATCGGTCCGCCCGCACGCGGCGTTGTCCGCCGCCATGGCCTCGTAGATCCGCTTGGCCGACGCCTTGGTCAGCGGTCCGGGTCCCGCACCGGGAGGAGGCGTACTCTCGCAGTTGGTCTTGGTGCTGTAGTTCACCCCACGGGGATCGAAGCCGATCAGGTCGTACCGGTCGTTGAGCCGGGCGATCACCTTGTTCCTGAGCGTCAGACTGATGGGGTCGAGATATCCGCTGCCGCCGGGCCCGCCGGGCGCCATTGCCAGCGCGCCGAGCCGGTGCTCGGTGTCCACGGCGCCCAGCCGGGTGACCGCGATGCTGATCTTCCGGCCGTCCGGGTGGCGGTAATCCAGTGGCACGCTGACCGTCCCGCACTCCAGGCGTTTCAGCTGCGCGCGGAACTGCGGAATCTGCTCGCTGGGGGCACCCAGGCTCGCGATCACCTCATCGGAATAGGTGGGGCAGGGCCTCCAGTCGACGGCCGAACCCGACCGACTCGCCACGCCGGCAGCCGGCACCGCGGTGCTCAGTGTCGCACTGCCCAGCGTCAGCACCACGCAGGCCAAACCGCCCACGCCACCGACCGTCGCACGTCTCATAACGAACCCTTTCCTCGTGGCGACACGAATGCCGAGGAGACTGCCAAGGAGCCGGTCACAGCGACGTCACAGAATCGGTCACCGCCTCGGGCCGATCGGACATGGTCGTCGGCGTCCGCGACTGGTTGAGTCGGTGGGCGTGATACCTGACGCCATCGCTCACGACCAGGCCCGCGTCCTTCTCCGGAATGCCGAAAAGACCGAGCAGCGGGATCGCCCGACCGCCGAAAGCCTTGACGTCGTACGCCGTCATGGCGGGTTCGCGCTCAGGACGCCCGAGCGGTTCGGCGGGGCCTGGGCCGACGCCATCACCGTCGCTCGCCACCTGTCGGGGGTGGGCCGGTACTGCCCGTCCACCGCCTGGATCGCCGGTACCTGTGCGACCGCCAAGACCTTCACTCACGACGTCTTCGGCGACGCGGTACCGCCCGATTGCTACGCCGACCCGGACGCGCTCGCCTGCGGATCCGGTCTGGCGGCGGGCGACGGAGAGCCCGAGCCGGGCGGCATCCGGGTCAGCGGCCGTTGGCCCTACGTCTCCGGCTGTGAGGACGCGTCGTGGGCCGGCCTCGGGCTGACGGTCAACGGCGCGTACGTGTTCGCGGTGATTCCCATGGCCGACCTGGCCGTCGAACGGACCTGGCACTCCGCCGGCATGCGCGGCACCGGCAGTCACACCGTCGTGGCCCGGGACCTGCTGGTGCCGGCGGAGCGGGTGAGTCCGGCGAAACCACCGGCTCACGCCGCCACGGTGTTCTACCGAATCACGGTGCTCGCCCCGGTGGTGGGCGCGGCACGCGGCGCGCTCGACATCGTGAACGAGATGTTCGCCTCGGATCGCAAGCCGCACATGACGGCGTACGCGCGGATGGGCGATTCGCCGGCGGCGCGGCACTGGCTGGCCCAGGCGACGCTGCTCGTGGACCGCGCCGAACGCACCATGCTCGCCGCCGCGCAGGCCATCGACGCGGACGACATCACGGAGACCGACCACGCCCGGCTGAGAATGGACCTGCCGGACGCCGCCCGCGACTGCCGGGCCGCCGTGGAGCTGATGCTGGACCTGCACGGCGCGAGCGGCTTCGCCACGACCAACGCGCTGCAGCGGTACTGGCGGGACATCGCGGTCGGCAGCCGCCACGCGCACCTACGGGCCTACATCGCGGCGGAGGACTACGGCCGGGCTCTCGTCGCTGAAAGCTGATCGTCGGCGGACCGCGACGGAACGGAAGGACCGAGGCGCAACCTGCGCGTTATGCCCTGATTGTGGGCATATGGGTGTTTTGTGGCGAGAATCGCTATACTCCCCGAGCTGTACGCCATCAAGTCGGCCGTGTGGATGGGATTCATCCGCGTACAAGCGTGGCTGGCCAACCACTCGGAGGTCCGCCCGTGATCGACATCCGTCTCTACTGCGCTCCGGTCGCCGGCGTGGAAGGGCGGCGACGCCGCGCCGGCGCACTGCCCCGCTCGGCCCCGCGCTCCCGTCTCGGCGTACCCCTCGCCCTGGCGGCGGTGGTCGTGTGAGCACCTTCATGATCTGGGGCGTCCTCATCGGCATCGCCCTCGCCGCCGGCGCCGTGTTCTGGCGCGTCCGCGCGCGTGACCACGCGGACGGTGATGACCCGGACGTTAGTTGGTTCGGCCAGCTGGGCGAAGGGTCCGGAGAGGACACCTTCCTCGACCGGCGTTTCGCCGCCGGCGACGCCAGCCGACGACGCATAGCGCGAATCGGCGAGCGCCGGCTGCCATGACCGTCGTCGTGGCCACTTGACGGACGTACGGCCCACGGCGAGGGCACATGAACATCGACGACAACGCCCCCTGAACTCGCGCCGGGTGGAGTCGGATGTCCACCCGGGATACGGCGGCTGACCCACGACGATGGGGCCGCCGGCTTCCTAACGTGGCGGCGTCCAGTTGACGTACCCCGCGGAGGAGGTGGGATCGGTGAGCGGTCCCGTCGAGATCATCCTGATCATCGGTGCGGTCGGCTACATCCTGGCCCGCCGTCTGCTCGGCGAGCCCGCCGAAGCCAAGCGCCTGCTGCTACTCCCCGCCGTGCTCGCAGCCGTCGGGTTGACCGATCTGGCCAAGGTGCCCCAGTCCCCGGTCTCCATCGGATTCCTGGTCGGCTCCACCGCGCTCAGCCTGGTGCTGGGCCTGCTGCGCGGCGCGAGCATTCGCGTGTTCGCCGAGGACGGCATCGTCCATCTGCGCTACACGGCCACGACCGTGGTGTTGTGGGGGATCAACCTCGCGGTCAGGTTCGGCGCGAGCGTCGTGCTGGGCGTGGTGGACCCGACCGCGGAGCACGCCGCCGGCAGTGGGCTGATGCTCACGCTCGGTGCCGGCATGGTGGTGGAGGGGCTGGTCGTACTGTCCAAGGCGATGCGCACCAGCGGCCGGGTCATCTGGGCGAAGGGGCGCGACGGCGCACCGCACACGATGTCGCCCCTGCTGGACGGGTTGCAGCAGAAGGCGCGGATCCGCGATCCGCACCACCCTGACCGATGACCGTGACCGATAGGGGCGGACAATGTCCGGCGATGAACACCGAGCCGGACAACACCGGGATTCCCGTCGGCGACGCGCCGGCGGGAACCTCGGCACGGTTCCCCGACGAACTGATCCGCCCGTTCGTCATCGGGACCCTCTCGGTGCTCAGCCTGATCCAGCTCATCGAGCGCCCGCCGGTCCGGCTCCCCGGACTTACCTGGGGCTTGGTGGTGGTCACCATCGCCGCAGGAGCCGTGTCGTCGATCGTGCCCTGGCGTCGCCTGCCGAGCCGGATGCAGATAGCGCTGGTGTCGCTGTTCATGGCCGCCGGCGCGCTGTTGTTCCCGCTGTCGGGGACCACGGCGGCCGACGCGTTGGTGTTCCTCGCCTCCGTCACCGCTGGCGAGAAGCTGGCCTCCCGGCGGGCCGCGTTCACCATCGTCGGGGCCGGGACCGCCATCGCGGCCACCGCGACCTGGGTCGCCATCGACCTGCTGCACGTACCGGACGTGGGGACCTGGTGGGTCTCGCTCATCGTGGGCCTGCCCCTCTACATCGGCCTCGCGCGCCGGGAACGGGCCGACGCGGTGGCCGCCTCCGACCTCGCCGCCCGGCAGAGCCGGCGCGCGGCCGCGTCCGAGGCGCGGGAGGCCGCGCTGGAGGAACGGGGCCGCATCGCCCGCGAGATCCACGACGTACTCGGCCACGCCTTGTCCGGCGTCGCCATGCAGTTGGACATGGCCGACGCCCTGCATGCCGAAGGCCGCGACCAGGACGCCAACGAGGCCGTACGGCGAGCACGGGCCCTGGCGGTGTCCGGGATCGGGGAGACCCGCCGCGCGATCCACGCGCTGCGTGAGGACACGTTGCCGCTTCCTGAGACCATCGCCCAGATCGCGCGCGGGAGCACGGCCGGATTCGAGATCCGGGGTGAGCCCGGCGAGGTTCGGGTCGAGGTCGCTCAGGCCGTCATCCGCACCGCCCAGGAGGCGATCACCAACGCGCATCGGCACGCGCCCGGCGCCGAGGTGCACCTGCTGCTCGACTACTCCGACCGGCTGATCCGGCTCGCGGTCACCGACGCCGGAACGGCCGAGCCCGGCACCCGGCCGAATCACTCGGGCAGCGGGATGGGCCTGGTCGGGATGCGCGAACGTGCCAGTCTGCTCGGGGGCACGCTGTACGCCGGCCCTGCCGAATCGTCCGCCCCAGGCTGGACAGTGCGATTGGAGTTGCCTCGATGACGTCGATCCGGCTGCTGGTCGTCGACGACCAGGCCGCGATCCGGGACGCGCTCGCGGTCATGCTCGACCTCGACCCGGACATCACCGTCGTCGGCACCGCCGCCAACGGCGAGGAGGCGGTCACCGCGGTCGGCGAGCTCGACCCGCAGGTCGTACTCATGGACCTGCACATGCCGGTCATGGGCGGGGTCGAGGCCACCAGCCGGATCCAGGCCGCCCGGCCCGGCCTGCCGGTCGTGGTGCTGACCACCTTCGAGGACGACGAGTCCATCCTCGCCGCGCTGCGCGCCGGCGCCCGCGGCTACCTCACCAAGGACTCGGACCGTACGAAGATCGTCCAAGCCGTACGCGGCGCACACGCCGGCCAAGCCGTCCTCGACCCCGACGTGCAGTCGCGGCTGCTCGCCCTCGCCACCCGCGCCCCCGCGCCCGAGCCGGACACGGCTGTGCCCCTGACCGCGCGAGAACGCGAGATCCTCGACCTCATCGGCCAGGGTTTGCGCAACAACGAGATCGCCCGGCGGCTGTACATCACCGAAGCCACCGTGAAGACCCACATCAACAATCTGTTCACCAAGGCCGATCTGCACTCTCGCGCCGAGGCCGTACGGTTGGCCCTCACCCTCGCCGGGAGCGAACAGCCTTAGGTGGAGATCGGGTGGAGAGACCTCGACCCGCCCGACCTCCACCCCATCTCGGTTCACCAACCGATGTGGGAGACATGCTCGGATTCCTCAATTGTGGCCGCAACAGAGCGAAACCGCGAATCTGAAAGGCCGCAGCCATGGACATGGGCGTATGGATTCTGAATCTGGGCGTACTCTTCGTCGTACTGGAATCCGATCTCGGCACGCGGAAAGTCACCAAAGCTCGCGTTCTCCGCCCGGTCATCAGCGCCGCGCCATCGTGCCGATCTTCATCGACAAACTCGCCACCAGCGGGTACGGCCTGATGCTGGAAATCGCCGGCACGGCCGCCGGGCTGTTGCTGGGCCTACTGACCAGCGCCTTCATGCCCGTACATGAAGGTCCTTCTCCAGGTCAACGCCAGGACGGCACTGACCGGAATCGGCCGAGCCCGTTCAGGTCTTTTCGTCCGAATCTAGACTGCTTTACCGGTTGAAAATGCGTTAATATACCCCGTTGCCCGCAATGCAGCGCGCATCAGCGTGCTCCTTCCAGGCTTCTTCCGGAGGCAGTCATCTTGAGCATGTCCTTGGGTAGACATTTGCGTTCCGCTCTCGTTTCCGTCACTACGCTGAGTGTCGCGTTGGCCGTAGCCTCTCCCGCGATCGCGGCGAGCGCGGCACCGCCCACGCCGATTGAGCTCTTCAACGGAGATCGGACCTGCTCGACGGACGTCAACGCGCCTACCTACCTCTGGGGCGGCGGAGGCGTCCTCATCGAAGGCCTCTCCTCGGAGACCGATGGCTCCGGCCCATTCCTCACTGAGAATTTTCAGGTCTGGCCAGTCAGCGATCCAACGCAGACGACCGCCCTGTCCAACCAATACGTGGTCTCCGGATCGGAGGGGTCGGTCACCGTACCGGCCCGCAGTTTGTCCGATGGGCAGACCTACGCCTGGCAGGCGCAGGCTGTTGGGGAGGGTGACCCCTCCGCGTGGTCGGCGCCGTGCTATTTCACGGTCGACAACACCAGACCCTCGAATCCGCCTACGATCAGCTCGTCGAACTACTCCCAGGACGGCTTGAACCAGGGAGGGGCGCCGGTCCAGGTCACCCTCGGCTCCAACGGTGTCAGCGATGTGGCGGGCTACGTCTTCTCTTGGGTGGGGACCCTCCCGGTGGCGGGTGGGGCGAACATCGGCTCCCATGGAATCCCCGAGCCGATCGACCCGTACACGAACACGGCCTACTTTGCCCGTGCTTCCACGCTGGGCGGCTCCACGACGCTGAGTCTGATTCCTCCGACCGGCGCGGGTCCGATGACGCTCACCGTGGCGAGCCTCGACCGGGCCTACAACGAGTCGTCGGAGGCCACCTACCGCATATCCGTCAAGTCGACGGCCCCAACGATCAAGCAGTTGGACCCGAACCCCGAGTTCGGCGAACAGACTGAATTCCTTCTTCAACCCGACCCGGGGTTGCAGGCAGCGAGTCCGGTGGTCGGCTACACGGTGCGGTTCTCCGGACAGACAGACCAGACGATCAACGTCAAGGCCTCGGCCGACGGCACTGGAACGGTACGGGTCACGCTCGACGGCAGCATGGAGGACTCCATGTTCGTGACCAGCAAAAGTTCGGACGGGTGGGTGAGCGACAGCACCTTCTGGAACCACACGTTCGACACGACGCCCACCGTAAGTTCGGACGTCTACCGGGAAAACCAGTCGAGCGGAGGTGTGGGAGTCCCGAGCACCTTCACGTTCGCCCCGAAGGTGAAGCACATCGTGAGCTACACATACTCCTTCAACTACGGGCAGACCGTCACGGTCGACGCCGGTGATGATGGCGCGGCCAAGATCAACTGGACGCCGAGCCAGGGTGGCTTCTACGACCTCGAGGTCTACGCCACCACCAGAGACGGGCTCCAGGTCACGCCGTACGACTATTACTTCACCGTCAGCTAACGCCCGTTCAGAGCTGAGACGGCCGGTGACGTGTTATTCACACACCGGCCGTCACCGGTCGTCCGGAGATGACGCCTGATCAGTTTCCGGCGGACTGATAGGTGGCGACGATCACTCCGGTGCCGGTCGTCACGGAGTCGACCAATCGGAAGGTCGACAGCTCCGAGCCGGAGTCCGGGAACAGTCGTCGGCCGGAGCCGAGCGTCAGCGGGTGGATCAGAAGGATGAACGTGTCGATGAGTGGCAGTAGCGACCGGACCAGCACCCCGCTGCCAAACACCACCAGGTTCTCCCGCAGTTCCTCTTTCAACCGGCTCACCGCGTCAGCGGCGTCGCCCTTGAGGAGCGTCGAGTTCTGCCAGGCCAGAGGCTCGGTCAGGGTGGTCGACGCCACGTACTTCTGGACTCGGTCGAGGGCCTCGGTGAACGGGTTCGGTGCCTGCTTCGGCCAGTAGTCGGCAAAGCGCTCGTACGTCGTCCGGCCGGCCAGCAGGGACCACGAGTTCGACATGTGCGCGCCCATCACCTCCTGCATGGCCGGGTCCTGGCCTCGGTTCGCCCAGCCGCCGTGCCGGAAGCCATCCCGTGGGTCCTCCTCGGGGTGCCCCGGAGCCTGCATCACGCCGTCAAGCGTCAGGTGCTCGATCACGATGAGCTTGCCCATGCCGCGTCTCCTTCGTCGTCGTTCACCGGCGTCGCCGGCCTCATCACCTACACGAACGACAGACCGCCGGATCGACACGGCGTCGGAGGAGACCACCCGCCCCCGCGGTCGGTCCTACAACTGCCGGCCGGCCGGACGGGTCCACGGGATCAGTGCCGGGACGCGGGCGCGGTAGGCCTCGTAGGAGGCGCCGAACTCGCCCGCCATCAGGCCATCCTCGATCCGCACCCGGCGCAGCAACCAGGGGACCGCGACCGCCAGAAGAATGATCCAGATGCCGAAGCCGCAGGCCAGCATGCCGCCGATGGTCAGGCCGAGGAGACCTGTGTAGATGGGATGGCGGACCAGCCGGTACGGACCGTCGGTACGCAGTTGATGGTGTTCCTGGAGCATCGGGATGCTGGCCCACATGGTGCCCAGGACCCAGCGGGCCCAGAGCAGCAGAGCGGTGGAGGCCAGGGCGATCAGGGCGCCCAGGAGCGCCAGTTCGGGCTGCCAGTACCGCAGATGACGCCAGAAGGAATCCGGAAAACGTCTCACCACCGCGATGAACACGCCGACGCCGACCATGAGCAGCGCCCGGCGGGTCAGGCTGCGACGCTGGCCACGGACCCAGCCGCCCAGGCCGGCTTGATTTTTCATACCGAAATAGACGGCTCCCAAAGCCCAGGCCACAACGAAGATCAGGACGCAGGCGCCGATGAGAGCGACGAGTACGGAATGAAGTGAGTCCATGACCAAAGGCTGCTCCGCCGGCGAAGTAGGTCACCACCACCCACAGGCTGAATCGAAAGGCTCCACCCATAGGTGAAGTCCCGTCGCTGCCCGGCGCGCCGGGTGGGACTGGTTCAGTTACGGACGTAGAAGGGCGCGAGCGTGCTCCGGGCGTCGGTGATGGCGCGGGTGGCGTTGGGGCCGAAATGCGCGATCACACTGAGTTGCTCGCGCAGATGGAGCACGGGCATGCGGGCGGTCCAGCCGGCCGGCGAGGGGTTGAGTTCCTGGTAGCGGGCGAAGAATCGCTGAGAGGCCGCGGGGCGGGAACAGCACCACAGCATGGACAGGTCGACTTCGGCCCAGGTACGGGAGATGGCCGGGTCGATGACGGCGATCCGGCCGTCGGACCGGCTGAGCAGGTTGGCCGCCCACAGATCGCCGTGGGTCAAGACCGCCGGCATGGCGGGGATCACCTCGGGTAGGCGGGCGCACAGGCGTTCCACGGCTCGGCGGTCGGCGGCGGTGAGGGCCTGCTCGACGAGTGGCTCGGCCAGGTAGCGCAGCAGCCGGTGCTGGGCGAAGAATTCGTGCCCGTCGGCGCGCCAGGTGTTGACCTGCCGGAGTCGGCCCAGGTAGCCGTCGTGGTGCCAGCCGAACCGGTCGCCGGCCGTGCTGCGGTGCAGGGCGGCCAGGTCATCAGCGAACGCCTCCCAGGAGCGTTCGCTGTCATCGCGGTCTGCCAGTGCCTCCAACAGCAGCAATCGCCTGGTCACTGCCAGGACCCGCGGGGTCGCCGCATGGCCGCTCCCGGCCAGCACGGCCAGCCCGTCGGCCTCGATCTGGAACAGGCCGGGGGCCGCGTCGGCGAGGGTCTTGCCGACCATGTGCGTGCCGTCCGCACAGGCGATCAGCCAGGTGTCGGCAACGGCCCCGCCGGACAGCCGCCGCACCACGCGGGCACTGCCGGCTCGCCCGAGCGCGCGAAGTTCGCTGTGCAGGACGCCGTCGATGGGTTCTTCTGCCCGCGATGACATCGTCAGTCAAGGTACTGCGCAGGACGCGCCTCGCCGCGAATCCAGTCGCTGCCGTCCTGGCGAATCTGACCGTCCCATCCCATGTCCCGCAGCCGGTCTTGCAGGGCCTCAGGATCCACGAAGTTCTTCACGATCTGGAACGTGCTGCCGTCTCGCAACCGCCGTTCGACGATTTCGTTGGCGTCCGAAACGTAGGTTTCTTTCTCGCGGACATTGACGTGCTCGTCGATGAACAACACTCGTCCGTCCTCGGCGAGGAGACGCCGCAGCATCCGCCAGAACTGTTCGAACCGGCTCGTCGGCACGTGGGAAAGCCAGGCCGAGAAGAAGATCACATCAAACCGGCCGTCCGTCGTCCACGAAAAAACATCGGCGATCTCGAACGTGACGTTGCCCGACCTCACTCGATCACGAGCGATGGCCACCGCCTCGGGCGCCGCATCGATCGCCACGACCGTGTCGGCCACGGCCGCGAGCGCCTCTGTCCACAGGCCGGTTCCGCAGGCGATCTCCAACACTCGTCCGCTCGGACGCATCCGCGCGACCAGCCGCGCGATGCGCTCACGAGCCGCAGCGACATCCCCGTACGCGGTCACGTCGTACTCGCTCGCACGGCGACGGTAATAACCGACCTGATCGGCCAGAACCTCGTCCATGCCATACAGATCATCACGCTGCGGCGGCCGAGTCCAGCTATGAGAGGCCGCATCCAATAGAGGCCTGGCAGCACCTCTCAGAGAGGAGCCTGCCGCCACGGAAACTGACAATGTGCTACCGAACAAACGCGGAGCGCTGAGCTTGTTGACACTCTGTCGAAGTAGGAGATTTCCGGCGAACTTGACCAAACCACCTATATGACTAGATGGTGGCACGATGTCGCAGGAGCCATCGATTCGTGTGCCTGCGGCTACCAGAGGACTCGAGGAGAGGAGAAGACCGAATGGTCTTCCTAGGAATCGTCCTGGCCGCCGCCGCAGTAGCAGTGGGTGTCGGCATCATCACCGAGAACTCGTCATCCGCCTCGCTCAGCATCTTTGGCCATCATGTGCCCGGAGTACACACCAACGCACAGGTATTCATCGTCGGAGGGATCGTCTCAGCGTTCGTCATCGTGGGCCTCGCGATGTCGTTGCTCTCACTACTACGTTCCATGCGCGTCCGCCGCGAGCTCCACGACCTGCGGGATGAACGCGAGGAGTCGATGTCGGCGCTGGTGACGAAGAATCAGCAGCTGGAGCGGGAGCTGGCCCGCACCCGCGTCGGTGCTGGGAGCGTGTCGGCGACGGGCCAAGTACCCGTCACCGCCCAGCAGGGTCGTGCCGCGGAACCGGCCTCCCAGTTCTTCGACCAGTCCGTGTGACCCACCGCCTCCTACGCGCAAGAGCCGCTACAAGCGGCGTCTCTTGCGCGTAGGAGGCGGTGTCACTCCTGGAAAGCGGAAGGTCGGCGCTCCGGTCCCCGCCCACCGAACATGACCTGCCATCGATCGCCTCGCTCGGGGTAAGAGGGGTGCGCTGTGGTCGTACGACGGGAGGCGCTGTGGATCACCCCAAGACCGCGTTCGTACTGGGTGGCGGCGGGCTGCTGGGCGCGCATGAGGTCGGCATGCTGCGGGCGCTCGCCGAGGCGGGAATCCGGCCGGACCTGGTCGTCGGGACCTCGGTCGGCGCGTTCAACGGGGCGTTCGTGGCCTCGGACCCGGCGGACGCCGTCGACCAGTTGACCAAGGCGTGGCAGGGCGACGGGGCGGGGTCGGTGTTCGCCGGCTCGTTCTTCAGCCGCGTGTCGACTCTGATCCGTTCCGGCACGCACCTGCACTCGGCCGACCTGCTGGCGACCGCGCTGGGCGAGCTGATCCCCGTCGACCGGATCGAGGACCTGGCCGTGCCGTTCCACTGTGTGGCCGCCAACGTCGAACGCGCCGAGGCGCGGTGGTTCAGTCGCGGGCCGCTCGTCCCGGCGGTGCTGGCCTCCTGTGCCGTCCCCGGTGTTCTTCCGCCGGTCCGCATCGGCGACGAGCACTTCTACGACGGCGGCCTCGTGCACAGCATCCCGGTCGGCCGGGCCCTGCGGCAGGGGGCTCGGACGGTGTACGTCCTGCAGGTCGGCCGTATCGAGGCGCCCCTCACCGCGCCGACCAGGCCCTGGCAGGTGGGACTGGTCGCCTTCGAGATCGCCCGGCGGCACCGGTTCGCGGAAGAGATGGCCGAACTTCCCGATGACGTCACCGTCCACGTCCTGCCCACCGGGTCGACCGGCCAGGGCGCGGGCCTGTCCCAGTTGCGCTACCGCGATGCCTCACGGGTCGAGTCGAACATCGAGCGGGCGTACGCGGCGAGCCGTGCGTACCTGTCGGACCAGTGACCCTCCATGCTCCCCCCACGGTTCGTCAGGCGCCTGGTCCTTCCGCCGCTGCTGTTCGCGGTGGCGATCGCGGCGGTGGCGGTCTCCCCGCTGCTCCTGTTCATCGGCGTGGTGGCCTCGCGCGGCCGCCGTCGGTTCCTGCGGATAGCGGTCATCTCGATCTACTGGCTCGCCCTCGAGTGTGTCGTACTCACGGCGTGCCTGTTCCTGTGGGTGATCCGCGGCTCCTTCGAGACCGTACGCACGCGGCACTACGCGCTGTGCGGATGGTTCCTCACCCGCGTGTACGGCGTCGCCGTCCGCGAACTCGGGCTCGTCGTCGAGATCCAGGAACCGCTCGAGGCGGCTGCCGAGCGCCCAGTGATCGTGCTCAGCCGGCACGGCGGGCCCGGCGACTCCTTCCTGATCGTGCATTACCTGCTCAACGTGTACGCGCGCCGGCCCCGGATCGTCATGAAGGCCGCCCTGCAGCTCGATCCCTCGGTCGACGTTCTGCTGAACCGGCTGCCGAACGCGTTCGTGCCGAGCGGCCCCGCGCCGCGCGAGCGGATCGTCGAGGAGATCGGCCGCCTGGCCACCGGGATCGGCCCCGCGGACGCGCTGCTGATCTTCCCCGAGGGCGGGAACTTCACGCCGCGGCGCCGGGTGCGTGCCATCCGCCGGCTGCGCCGCCAGGGCCGGCCGCATGAGGCCGAGCGCGCCCGGAGGATGGCGAATGTCCTGCCCCCGCAGCCGGCCTCGCTCGCGGCGATCGACGCCGCGCCGGGCGCCGACGTCGTGTTCGTCGCCCACACGGGGCTCGACGACATCATGACCGTCGCTGACGTCTGGCGACGGATCCCCCTGGAACAGCCGCTACGCGCGCAGTGGTGGCGCGTTCCGTGCGAAGCGATCCCCGGGGACGACCGGGAGCGATGGCTCTTCGACTGGTGGCAGACGATCGACGCCTGGATCGCGGGCAACCGGCCGCAGCCCACCGCCACGGATCACCAAGGCACCGCCGGGAACGCGCCGTCAGTCGAGGAGGCGGCGGAGCAGGACGAGCGATTTTGAGAGTTGCGCCCGCTCGGCGGCGTTGAGTCGGCCGGCGATCGCGTCCGTGAGGTTCTCGTGGCCGGCGTCCCGGCGTTCGGCCAGCAGGCGCTTGCCGTCGTCCGTGATGACCAGGAGTTTGCGTCGCCGGTCGCCGGGGTCCGGTGCGCGCCGTACGAGTCCGCGGTCGACCAGGCCGGCCACGGAGACCGCGACCGACTGGTGAGTGATCTTGTCCAGCCGGGCCAGGTCGGCGACGGTGTGCGGGCCCTCGCGGTCGAGGCGCTTCAGGAGCGAGACCTGCGACAGCGTCACTTCGCGAGCCGGCGATACCGCCCGGACCTGCCGGACCAGCGCGCCGACCAGGAACTGGAGCTCATCGGCGATGGCCGCGGCGTCCGACCCTCCGTCAACCTCCACCGCTTCTTCTCCCATGCTTGCCGCGTTCCGTCTCATGTCCGCTAAAGTACAGGAAAACTGCGCAGTCTAGTTGCGCATACTGGCGGGGAGTGAGGCGCGTGGTGAGCGATGACGTCGCTGGTCGGCTGAAGATCGGCGGGAGGGAGCGCGGCTTCACGATCCGGCTGCCCCGGGCAGCGCCGGATGACCGGCGGATGCCGCTCGCGCTCGTTCTGCACGGCAACCATTCGGACGCGGGCGGATGGATGATGCGTGAGTGGACGACCTTCGACGAGCAGGCCGATGCCTGGGGTCTGGCCGTCGTCTACCCGGATGCGTGCGATGGGTGCTGGGCGGACGGCCGTGGTGTCACGACGTCCGACGAGGCGGGCGTGGACGACGTCGCCTTCCTCCGCGCGATCATCGACTGGTCGGCCGAGCGGTACGGCACGTCGCCGGATCGGGTCGTGGTGGCGGGGATCTCGGGCGGCGCCTTCATGGCCCACCGGATGGCGATGGAGGCGAGCGACCGGGTGGCGGTGCTGGCGGCCGTCGCCGGTGGGCTGCCCGCGGCCCTGCGCGACCTTCAGCCGTCGCACGCGGTGTCGGCGATGCTGATCCACGGCACGGCCGACAAGCTCTCACCGATCGACGGTGGCCACTCCCGCCACCGCGGCCCGGACGGCGAGCTGCGCGGTCGCATGCTCTCGCTGCAGGAGACGGCCGAGCACTGGCGCGCCGTCGACCGGTGCCCACCCGGACCAGGCGAGACACACACCACCGAGCTCTCCAGCCGCACCACGACGGACGGCGGCGTCGGCGGCACCCAGGTCGTCGCCTGGACGGTGTTCGGAGGCGGCCACACCTGGCCGGGTACGCCGACCCCGCCCGAGTGGGACGAGCCGGCCACCGAGGAGTTCGACGCGGCCGAGGAGATCTGCCGCTTCGCCCAGCCCCTGCTCGTCTCCGCCGACGCCCGGCGGCTCTGACCCACCCCCCTTTGGACGAAGACGAAGGAGAAACCCATGGCAGTGATCGGCAAGATGCTGAAGAACCGGCGGGCCGGGCAGACGGGCCTCGCCTGGAACTCATCGAACCTGGCCGGCGCGGACACGCTGACCCTGACCAGCCCGGATTTCGAGAACGAGGAGACGCTCCCGACCGTCCACGCCTCGAAGCGAATCGGCGGCAAGGACCTGTCACCGGCCTTGAACTGGTCCCCGGCGCCTGAGGCCACCGGGCAGTTGCTACTGGTCGTCGAGGATCCCGACGCGCCCACGGCCGCGCCCTTCGTTCACTGCGTCGCCCTGCTGGACCCCACGGTGACAGGTCTCGCCCAAGGGGCGCTCGACGCCGAGAACCCCGCCGACGGCGTACGCATCCTGCGTTCAGGCATGGGCCGCGGCTACCACGGCCCGGCGCCGATCAAAGGTCACGGCCCGCACCGGTACGTCTTCCAGCTCTTCGCTCTCGCCGAGCCGGTCACCGCGGCGTCGAGCGGCGCCGCCCTGGACTCCGCCAAGCCACGGGACGTGCTGGCGGCCGCGGGCGGCGTCCTCGCCCGCGGCCGTCTCGACGGTTTCTACGAACGCTCCTGAGCCGTCGGCCGAAGGCGCGTGATCCTCGGCTCGGTCACAGAGTGCGGCTGGTGGAGGACTGGAAAGCACCCTGGGTCGGGAAGGTGACCTTGAAGTAGTAGCCGTGGCTCTTGGACACGGAGAACTGGAAGGCGCCGTCCCGGCCGAGGGTCGCAGTCCGGTAGGAATGCCAGGTCTTCGAACCCCGAGCCCGGTAGTACAGGCGGACCTTCAGACCACGCAGAGAGGAGAAGGTGGGCTGACCGTTGTACCAGTCGGCCACCATTCCGTTGATGTAGCTCCTCGACGACCTGCGGCTGATGGACGCGGTCCTGAAGTGCGTCTTGTCGGTGACGGTGCTGGTGACCGTACCGGTGCTCGTGGACGTCATGGTGTCGGATGACGCACGCACCCGTGCCTGCCAGTCGGCGGTGCCGAGATGAACACCGGCGACGGTACGGAAACGGCCGTCCGCGTCGGTGTACGTGGCGTTGTCCTTGTGCCAGGTGGTGGAGCCTTTGGGCCGGTAATAGAGGTCGACCTCGCCGTAGATCAGGCCGACCCAGGAATCGCCGTTCCAGCGCTCCACCGTGCCGGTGGCGTAGTAGCCGGAGGAATAGGCATGATGCGCCTCGTCGTGGGACGGAAGGCCGAAGCCGACGACGCGTGTCTTGGACACACCGTCGATCCCGTTGTAGTCGGCTCTGGTGTAATCCGGGAACCACCCTTCCTGGTAGGTGTCCTCCAGGGTGTTGTCGATTTTCCACTCACTGGTCCCGCTCACCCGCTCGGTCAGGCTGAACCGGCCATCGGCGCCGCTGGTCGTCGCGTAGGTGAGCGTCTCCTGGGTAGAGCTGGCCGGCTCCATCGTCAGCGTGAGTGCAGCACCCTGGAATGCCTGCCAGGCACCGTTGACCTGCACCTGCATCGTGCCGGAGAAGGTGACCGGCGTTCCGGCCGGTACGGAGGCGGGCACCGGGTCCAGCACGAGCCGGCTCGGCACATGCGCGGCCTGCAGCAATATCCCCCAACCCGGGGTGCTGCCGGGTTCCAGCCCGGTGTCGCCCGGGAACCTCGCCCAGACACTTCCACCGCTCGGCAGCGTCGTGGTGATCGTGAAGCGCCCGTCGGATCCGGTCGTTCCGGTGGCCACCGTCGTCTTCGTGCCCGCACCGGATGGTGTGAACTCGATCTGCACCGGCTCATTGGCCAGCGGGTCCTTGGTGCGGGCGTCGACGAGCTCGCCGGTGAAGGTCACCGGCTGCTGATACGCCACCGTGCTCGCCGAACTGGCGAAATCGATAATGGCGGTCGACCGTGTCTCGTCTGCGGCCGCGGGAAGGGCCGAGGAAATCAACACGGCGCTCGACGCGGCGAGGGTGGCCAAAGTCCGGAGCATGTACGACCTTAATTCAGTTGATAAGTGGCAAGATCGTACAAGTCGGCGGACACCTTGACGCCGCCATGAACGGCAAATCTTGCCACTTTCCCGATTCGTGATCCTTGTGGCAGAAGCGCGGGCGGGCGGCCGCCGCGATGTCCGGTAGCTGACCTGGCGATTTCCAGCCTGCACCACCTCGGCGGGGCAGGGCGCTGGAGCATGTTCGGGCAGGTGACGGGAGCGACCCGGGGGGTCGCGCGGTGATGCGATGTTCCCGTTCGCAAGACCGCCCCGCCACCCCCTGGAGGGTCCTCCCGATGAGCACGTCGATCGCGCCGACGCCACCCGGCAACGCAGCCCACGCCCCCGCCCTGGAACATAGGCGCGGCCCGTTCGGGGCCGTCCGGCGGCACCCGCTGGTCGCGTTCTTCGTCCTGGCGTACGCCGCGAGCTGGCTGGCCTGGCTGCCGTACGTGCTGTCCGCCGACGGACTAGGGGTCCTGGCCTTCCACTTCCCGAAGGTGCTGGGCACGAACCAGATCACCGGCGTCCTCCCCGGCGCGTACGTCGGGCCGCTCGGCGCGGCACTGGTGGTCACGGCGATCACCGGCGGGCGGGAGGGGCTGCGCGGCTGGCGACGGCGGCTGCTCCGGCTGCGGGTGCGCTGGTACTGGTACCTGATCGTGGTGACCGGTGTCCCCGCCCTGCTGGTGGGCGGCACCTTCGCGCTGCCCGGTGCCGCCGACGGCATCCGGACGCCCTCGATCGCGGTCGCCGCCGCCTACCTGCCCATGCTCCTCGTCCAGGTCCTGACCACCGGTCTGGCCGAGGAGCCCGGCTGGCGCGACTTCGCACTTCCGCTGATCCAGCGCCGCCACGGGGCGGCCCTCGGCACCCTGATCCTCGGCGTGGTCTGGGCCTTCTGGCACCTCCCGCTGTTCTTCACGAGCTGGTCGCTCGCCGGCACCCGGCCCGACACGGCCCACTGGTGGCTCACGGTCGGCACCTTCGTCGCGATGGCCGTGGCGATCAGCTACCTCATCACCTGGGTGTTCAACCACACCAACGAGAGCCTGCCCGTCGCCCTGCTCCTGCACGCGGGCAACAACACCGTCGCCAGCCTCGTCCTGCCGGAGTTGTTCAAGAACACGCAGGACTCGTGGATGCTCACCGCCGGCACCATCGGCTACGGCGCCGCCACGGTCGTACTCCTCATCGCCACCCGCGGCCGCCTCGGCTACCGCGGCCCCCGCGACTGACGCCCGGAAGACGCGCCAAGGCTCCACCGGTGGTCCCGGTGGAGCCTCCAGACCACCATCGGCCACCGAAGATCTTTTAACTGGGCGTGCGGTGAATTACCGTCTTGGCACCCACGAGCCTGGAGTCCGCACGATGCGCAACTCGGTACGCACCGCCCTCGCCGCAGCCGCGGCCACGCTCGGCGTGGCCGCGGCTGCGGCCCTGCCGGCCAACGCCGAACCCGCCCCTCGAGGCGGAGCCCTGCACTCGCTCCGCAGCCCGGACGAGAACTTCTACTTCGTGATGGCCGACCGCTTCAAGAACGGCGACGCGGCCAACGACACCGGCGGTCTCGGGAACGACCGGCTGGTCTCCGGGTTCGACCCCACGAACAAGGGGTTCTACAACGGAGGGGACCTCAAGGGGATCGCGTCGAAGCTCGACTACATCCAAGGGCTCGGGACCAACGCGATCTGGCTGACCCCCAGCTTCAAGAACAAGGCCGTCCAGCTCGAGGACGGACCGTCGGCCGGCTACCACGGTTACTGGATCACCGACTTCACGCGGATCGACCCGCACCTCGGCACGAACGCCGACCTGGCGGCGCTGGTCAAGGCCGCGCACCAGCGCGGCATGAAGGTGTACTTCGACATCATCACCAACCACACCGCCGACGTGATCGGATACAAGCAGGGGGCGCGCACGGCGTACGTCTCCAAGGACCAGAAGCCGTACCGCACCGCCGACGGCAAGCCGTTCGACGACCGCGACTACGCGGGCACCTCGACCTTCCCGAAGCTGGACCCGAACACCTCGTTCCCGTACACGCCGGTTCTCGACGAGAGCGAGAAGCACCTCAAGAAGCCGGACTGGCTCAACGACGTGACGCTGTACCACAACCGCGGCAACACGACGTTCACCGGCGAGGACTCGCAGTACGGCGACTTCTTCGGGCTCGACGACCTGATGACCGAGAACCCGCGCGTCGTGCGCGGGTTCATGGACATCTACGAAACGTGGATCAAGGACTTCGGGATCGACGGCTTCCGCATCGACACGATGAAGCACGTCAATGACGAGTTCTGGCAGACGTTCGGGCCGGGGCTCGTGCGGTACGCGCGGGCGCACGGCAAGCCGGACTTCTTCATGTTCGGTGAGGTGGCCCTCGACGGCAGCGACGCGGCGGCGAAGAGCCTCACCTCGCACTACACGACGCACGACAGAATGCAGGCGGTCCTGGACTTCCCCTTCCAGAGCGCCGCGCGCGACTTCGCGTCACGGAGCCGGGGCAACGCCGCGCTGACGACGTTCTTCCAGAACGACGACTGGTACACCGACGCGGACTCCAACGCCTATGAGCTGCCGACCTTCCTCGGCAACCACGACATGGGACGCATCGGCTACTTCCTCAAGAGCGACAACCCGAACGCCCAGGACGCGGAGCTGGTCGCCCGGGACCGGCTCGCGCACGAGCTGATGTACTTCTCGCGCGGCAACCCGGTCGTCTACTACGGCGACGAGCAGGGCTTCACCGGGGCGGGTGGGGACCAGCTGGCGCGGCAGACGATGTTCGCCAGCAAGGTGCCGGAGTACCTCAAGGACGACCTGCTCGGCACCGACTCGACGCACGCGGTCGACAACTTCAACCCCGGCCACCCGCTCTACCGTACGATCCGGGAGCTCGCGGCGGTCACGAAGCAGCACCCCGCCCTGCGGAGCGGCGCGGAGCAGGTGCGCTACGCCTCCGACGGTCCCGGGATCTTCGCGTTCTCCCGCGTCGACCGTGAACAGCAGCGCGAGTACGTCGTCGCGTTGAACAACGGGACGACGGAGCAGTCGGCCGCCATCCCGACGTACGTCGCCGGCGGCGGCTTCACGAAGGTGTACGGCACCGGGGCGGCCACGCTGCGGAGCAAGGGCGACCGGACCCTCGGGGTGACCGTGCCGCCGCTGTCCGCGGTGGTGTACCTCGCGGACGGCCGGATCCCCGCTTCCAAGGCCGCCCCGGCGATCCGGCTCGACGCGCCCGCGCCCGCGGACGTGTCCCACGGCCGCATGCGCGTCGGCGCGAACGTCGCCGGCTCCTCGTTCGCCGAGGTGACGTTCCAGGCCAAGATCGGGAACGGCCCGTGGCAGCCGATCGGCACCGATGACAACGCGCCGTACCAGGTGTTCCACGACACCAGCGGCTACCGGACCGGCACCCCGCTGCGCTACCGCGCCGTCGTCCTCGACAACGCCGGTCACACCCGCTGGAGCGACGTACGGTCGACGGCCGTGCCGGCGCCGTCGGTGACCGTGACCGCCCCGAAGGACGGCGGCACCGTGACCAGCATCGACCCGGTGACCGTCCAGGCGGGCATCGACCCGGAGCGGGCGACGCAGTCGGTACGGTTCCAGCGCAGCGTCGGCGGCGGCGCCTGGGAGGACCTGGGCACGGACACGTCCTCCCCGGATTACGTCGTCACCGACGACGTCTCGAAGCTGCCGCTGGGCACGCACGTCCGGTACCGCGCCATCCTGATCGAGCCCGGCTCGCGCCCGGTCACGAGCGCGCCGGTCACGGTGACGACCGCCGAGCCCAAGCCGGCGCGGGACCACGTGACGCTGGCCGGGTCGCTGCAGTCGGAGATCGGTTGCGGCGGCGACTGGGACCCGGCCTGCGCGAACAGCCGGCTGTCCTTCGACACGACCGACGGCCAGTGGCACGGCACGTTCACCCTGCCCGCCGGCGACTACGAGTGGAAGATCGCGATCAACGACTCGTGGACCGAGAACTACGGCGTGGGCGGGGCCGCCGGCGGTGAGAACCTGAAGCTCGCCGTGCCGGCGGGCGGCGCCGAGTACCGGTTCACTTGGAACCAGGTCACCCACGTCCCGTCGGTCGAGAAGGTCTCCTAGCCGGTCTCGGCCCGTGTCGTTCCCTCGCCCGGGGAGCGGCACGGGCCTCGGCCGACGGCAGGACCGACGGGCACCGGCGGCGAGCGTCAGGCGTACGACCGGCCGGCACCGGCGGCGAGCGTCAGGCGGCGGTGTCCAGGAGGGAGTCGGCGATCGCCGTACGGGCGTAGAGGACCGAGCGGCCGGCGCGGTGGGCGCTGACCATGCCCGCGTCACGCAGCGCGGTCAGGTGCTGGGACACCCCGGCAGCGGACATGCCGGTGCGGTGGGCCAGCTCGGTCGTGGAGGCCGGCGCCGCCAGCTCGATCAGCAGGAGCGTACGGGAGCGGCCGAGGACGGCGGCGATCGCGTCGGCGCGGCGCACCGGGCGGTGCTCCCACAGCGTGCCGACCGCCCGGGCGGGGTAGGCGAGCTGCGGCGGCTCCGGCGGACGCGACCAGCTGAACACGTGCTCCGCGAAGGCGGACGGGATCAGCACCAGCCCCGGCCCCGCGGTCTCCCGTGAGAGGGAACAGCACCGGCGGACCATCCGCAGGGTGTTGTCGTCCCACCGCAGCGTCGCGTGCAGGTCGTTGAACAGGTGACCGGTGCCGCGCTCGGCGACCTGCCTGGCGCGGTGGAACACGTCGGCGTCCAGCACGGCCCGGATCCTCGCCCAGTACGGGGCCAGGGCGAGCTCCCAGTACGTCTCGATCTCCGCGCAGACCTGGGCGAGGCGGTCCTGCGGATCCGCGCGCAGCGCCGCGAGGCGCGAATCGCCGGCCGTGAAGTGGTCGAGGTCGCTCCGGATGTACTCGGCCGGAGTGGCGCGGATGACGGCCAGCTCGGTTTGGAGTTCGGGCGTCGGCTCGACGGGCGGCGGGGTGAGGAAGTCGGCGAGGTACCCCTGGGGCGGGATCAACCGGGCGAGCCAGCCGTCGTCGAGCCCGGCGGCGGCCACCCGCGGTCGTACCTGCTCCAGCCAGACGCGATGCACCGGATGCGGGGAGCCGGCGATCAGGAGCCGGAAGCTGGCGACGACCTCCCAGATCGGGGAGATGGCGAGCCGGGTGAGCGCCAGGTCGTCCGCGGAGAAGGCCAGTTCGGACTGCATGGGCGCTCCTCGCATTCGGCCATGGCTTAATCAATGGCCGTGAGTCTACGGCAGCCGCACTATTTCGGTCATGCTCTCCACCTTCAGCGGGCTGCCCCGTACTGTCTGGATCATCTTCGCCGGGACCATCGTGAACCGGATCGGCTACGTCGTGACGCCGTTCCTCGTTTTCTATCTGGCGTCGCGCGGCGTCTCCACCCGGCAGGTGCCGTACGTGCTCGGCGCGCTGGGGGCGGGCAACCTGATCGGGCCGGCGCTCGGCGGGCTGCTCGCCGACCGCGTCGGGCGGCGGCCCACGATCCTGGCCGGGCTGCTCGGTACCGCCGCCGCCCAGGGCCTGCTGTACGCCGCCCCGAACGTCCTCATCCTGGCCTTCGCGGCCGTGCTCCTCAGCGGGGCGGGCAGCATGGTCAGCCCGGCCACCGGTGCCCTGATGACCGACGTGGTGCCGGTCGAGGGACGCCGCAGGGCGTTCTCGCTGTTCCACTGGGGCGTCAACATCGGCACGGCGGTGGCCGGCGTCCTCGGCGGGTTCCTCGCCGCGCACGGCTATTGGCTGTTGTTCCTCGTCGACGCGGTGAGCTCGCTGGCGTTCGCCGTCATCGCGGTGACGCTGCTGCCCGGAGGGCGCGGCAGGACGGCCCGCACCGGCACCTCCACGAGCGGAGCGGGGTACGGCGTGGTGTTGCGGGATCCGCTGATGCGGGCGCTGCTCCCGCTGTTCGGGATCGGGCTGATGATCTACTCGCTCACCGAGGTGGCCCTGCCGCTGGCGATCCGCGACGACGGGCTGTCGGCCGCCACGCTGGGCGTGATGGCGACGCTCAACGCCGTCCTGGTGGTGGTCCTGCAGCCGGTGGCGCTGCATGTGCTGTCGCGGTTCCCGCAGGTGCCCGTGTTCGTGGCCGGCAGCGTGCTGGTGGCGGTGGGCATCGCCCTGACGGGGGTCGCCCACAGCCTCTGGGCGTACGCGGGTACGGTCGTGCTGTGGTCGGCCGGCGAGGCGGCGGTCGGCGGCGTCGCGGGCGCGATCGTGGCGGGCATCGCGCCGGAGGACGCCCGCGGCCGCTACCAGGGCGCCTTCCAGTGGGCCTGGGGCATCGCCCGTTTCATCGCCCTCTCCGTGGGGGCGGGCGTCTACGCGTCGGTCGGGCCGGCCACGGTGTGGTGGTTCAGCGCGCTCGCCGGCACCGCGGCGGCCCTGGGGGTCGGCGCTCTGGCTCCGACGATCGCCCGCCGTCAGGCCCTGCCGCTGCCGGCGGAGCCGCCGTCGGAGACACTCAGCCCCGTGCCCGCGTCGGCCTGATCCCCACGTCTGGTCAGAATGACGTGCCCGTACTCGACGACGGTGCCGTCGGACCGCAGGGCGAGCACGAAGTCGTTGCCGCTGGAGAGGGCGGTGATGCCCCGCAGCCGCGGCGGGCTCGCCTGGCCGAACTCGTCCCGGCCCCAGCCGACGACGGTGCCGTCCCACCGCACCGCGTTGACGAACCCGGCGCTGGCGGAGACGTCCCGGATCCCGAAGACCCGGCGGGCGGAGGTGACCTGGCGGAACTCGTCGCCTCCCCACGCCGCGACGGTGCCGTCCGTCCGGAGGGCGACGGCGAAGTCGCTGCCGGTGCTGATGGCGGTGATGCCGCGCAGGAAGCGCGTCAGACTGGACTTGCCGAACTCGTCGTTGCCGAACCCGACCACGGTGCCGTCGCTGCGCAGCGCGAGACCGAAGTCGCCACCGGCGGAGACGGCGATGAATCCATGATTGAGGCGGTTGGCCGAGCTGACCTGCCGGAACTCATCGCCACCCCAGCCCACGACGGTGCCGTCCCACTTCACCGCCAGGGCGAAGTCGCCGCCCGCCGAGATCCCCCGGACGCCGCGCAGCCAGCGCGGCGGACTCGCCTGACCGAACTCATCGCGCCCCCAGCCGACGACCGTGCCGTCCGTACGCAGCGCGATGGCGAAGTCGTTCCCGGCGGAGATGGCCATGATGCCGCGCAGCCGGCGCGCGAAGCTGACCTGCCCGAAGTTGTCCCTGCCCCAGCTGGCGACCGTGCCATCGGTGCGCAGCGCCAGCGCGAAGTCGACGCCCGAGGAGACGGCGGTGATGCCGTGGAGCCGGATGGGCGGGATCGGCATCGGCCGGCCCGGAAGCGACGGCCTGGCCGACGCGGGACCGGGGGCGGCACACGTCAGCAGGGTTATGGCCGCGGCCGCCGCGCGCAGCACCGCACGCCGCCGTGGCGTTCGCGTTCTCTGCCACATGACGATCAGGCTCCCTACGAGACCGGCCGCATGGATGCGACGAATGACGGATCGACACTCCATGCTCTCGCGCGATCACCGAGAGACACGATCGATTCCGGTCACGACAACGTCAGCAGCCGGAAAGGGAACGTCGTGAGTCCCGCGATCCACCGGCGAAAGATCCGCTCCCGTCCCGCTTGTCCGCGATCTCGCTTAGGGGCAGCTCGCCCTTCTCATACCGTGTCAATCGACCTTCGACCGGGTTGGTCGATCCTCGGATCACCCGTCGTCAGGCCCCTGCGGCACCGGCCGCGCCTCACGTGCCCGAGATCACGACCGAGCCGTCCCCCGCACGCTGAGGCAGCACGACGTGGCCGAACTCGACGACGGTGCCGTCGGCCCGCAGGGCGAGCGCGAAGTCGTTGCCGGTGGAGATCGCGACGACACCCCGCAGCCACCGCGGCGGACTCGCCTCACCGAACTCGTCGTTGCCCCAGCCGACCACGGTGCCGTCCCAGCGCACCGCGTCGACGAACGCGGCGCTGGCGGAGACCCCCCGGATCCCGAAGACCCGCCGGGCCAGGGTGACCTGGCGGAAATCGTCGGCGCCCCAGCCCACGAGAGTGCCGTCCGTCAGGAGGGCGAGGCCGAAGTTGGTGCCCTTGGTGATGGAGATGGCGCCGCGCACGAAACGCGCCAGGCTGGATTTGCCGAACGCGTCGCTGCCGACGCCGACAATGGTGCCGTCGGTGCGCAGCGCGAGGCCGAAGTCTCCGCCGGCGGTCACGGAGGTGATCCCGGAGAGACGGTTCGCCGAGCTCACCTTCCGGAAGGTGTCGCTCCCCCACGCCACCACGGTGCCGTCCCACTTGACCGCCATGGACCAGTCGCCGCCGGCCGAGATGCCCCGGACGCCGCGCAGCCAGCGCGGCGGGCTGGCCTGACCGAACTCATCGCGCCCCCAACCGACGACCGTGCCGTCCGTACGCAGTGCCAGCGCGAAGTCGTTCCCGGCGGAGATGGCCGTGATGCCGCGCAGCCGGCGCGCGAAGCTGACCTGGCCGAAGTTGTCCCTGCCCCAGCTGGCGAGCGTGCCGTCGGTGCGCAGTGCCAGCGCGAAGTCGACTCCCGCGGAGATCGCGGTGATCCCGTGGACCCGGACGGGTGGGATCGGCATCGGCCGATCCAGGAGTGACGGCCCGGCCAACGCCGAGCCGGGGGCGGCACACGTCAGCAGGGTCACGGCGACGGCCACCGCGCACCGCCCTGGTGTCCGCGTTCTCGGCCACATGACGATCAGGCTCCTACGAGATCGGCCGCACGGTGGATGCGACGGATGACAGATCCGCACCCCATGCTCTCGCGCGATCACCGAGAGACACGATCGATTCCGGTCACGACAACGTCAGCAGCCGGAAAGGGAACGTCGTGAGCCCCGCGATCCACCGACGAAAGATCCGTCTCATCCCCGTTTGTCGGCGATCTCACTAAGATCATCTTCGCTCGAGATCACGCCGTCTCGTCCGACGGCGCCGTTACCCCCCACTTTCAGGAGACGTACGGGTGCGAAGAATGACGGCGGCGATGGCCGCCCTGATCGCCGGTGCCACGGCCATGGTCGCCGCCCCCGCGACCGCCGGCGCGGCGTCGAAGCCGGCGGCCCTCTCGTGGCACGACTGCGGCGGCACACAGAAGTCCGACTGCACGACGATCAAGGTGCCCGTCGACTGGGCGAAGCCGAAGGGCGCGACGTTCGACCTCGCGGTCGGCCGGCTGCCCGCCCTCGACCCGAAGCACCGGATCGGCATCCTGCTCGTCAACCCAGGCGGGCCGGGCGTCTCCGGCATCGACTCGTACATCATCGGCCGGAACATCGCGGACGACAGCGTCCTGCGGCAGCGGTTCGACATCGTCAGCTGGGACCCGCGCGGCGTCTCGCGCAGCCACCCGGTCCAGTGCAGCAAGGACCTGCTCGACAAGGCGCCGACCGACTTCCCGAGCACGCAGGCCGAGTACAAGAGCCTGCTGGCCTACAACGCGAAACTCGGCGCCGACTGCCGCGCCGACACCGGGCCGCTGTTCGACCACGTCGACACGGTCAGCACCATCCGGGACATGGACTCCATCCGCGCGGCGCTCGGCGAGAAGAAGATCAGTTACTACGGAGGGTCGTACGGGACGCAGATCGGCCAGCAGTACGCCGAGCTGTTCCCCAGCCGCATCCGCGCGATGACGATCGACTCCAACATGGACCACAGCATCACGTCGGCGTACCGGTACCTGGAGACCGCGACACGTGACTTCGAGTCGTCGTTCAACGCCTTCGCCGACTGGTGCGCCCGTACGAGCGGCTGCGCGCTGCACGGCCAGAACGTCCGGGCCGTGTGGGACGGCCTGTACGCCAAGGCCGAGAAGGGCACGCTGACCGAGCCGTCGGACGGCCAGAAGATCACCCCCAACGGGCTGCGTGAGATCGCGTTCAGCCCGATGTACCGGCCGGGCGAGCGCTGGGCGATGCTGGCCAACCACCTCGCGGCCCTCGCGGACGGGAAGTCCACCGCCAGTGCGCTCTCCTCGCCCGCCCGGCCCGCCCACGCGGACCTGGGTGAGAACTCCTACCAGGCCATCTGGTGCCAGGACTGGAAGTGGCAGGTGAGCGGCTTCGCCGAGCTGCAGCGCTACCGGAAGAACCTGGCGAAGATCGCACCGCACACGCGCATGTCGCAGTTCTGGAGCGACATCACGAGCTGCCTCGGCTGGCCGTCGAAGGTGACGAACCCGCAGCACCGCCTGTCGGTCAAGGCCGGGACGTCCATCCTGGTCACGGCGAGCAGGTACGACGTCGCCACGCCGCACGTGTGGAGCACGGCGGTGGCCAAGCAGATCCCCAGCGCCAGGCTCCTGCAGTACGACGGGGTCGGTCACGGCGACTACCGCAACAGCCCCTGCGCGAAGGGCTACATCGAGACCTACCTGACCTCGCTGAAGCTCCCCGCCGCGGGCACGCACTGCGCGGCCGTCTGGCCCACCGGCACCGCTCCGACCGTGAAGGCCGCCGAGGAGCCCTCGCGGCCGGTCCACTCGTAACACACGGCACCGAGGAGACCCCGGGCGGACGCCGCCCGGGGTCTCTCCTCGTCCGGGCGCGGACGTCAGGCGGATCGGGCGTGGTCGTCTCCGGCGATCGAGGCTCCCGCCTCGGGGTCGGCACCCTCGCGGAGCGGATCGGCCGGGCGCCGGCCCTCGCCTCGCCGCCACGCCTCGAACGCCGCCGTGGTGGCCAGCACGATCGCGACGCCGAGGATCCAGCCGGCGACGACGTCGCTGACGTAGTGCACGCCGAGCAGCACGCGGCACATCCCGGACACCACGCTGAGCACCGCCGCGGCCGTCCAGGCGACCGCACGCCAGGCGCCGCGCAGGACCGGCAGCACGATGAGCACGATCGTCGCGGTGCCCACCACCGTCATCAGCGCGTGCCCCGACGGGAAGGACGCCCCGCCGGAGTGCGCGATCGGGCTGAGCAGCGTGGGGCGCGGCCGTCCGACAGCCGTCTTGAGTCCCGCGGACACAACACCCGCCACCAGCACGTTCACGGCGGCCCACGCGGCGAGACGCCGCGCGCCCCGGACGAGCAGCCACACCGCCAGCGCCAGGACGATCACGCGGAAGACCCAGGGGTGGAAGACGTACGCGGTGGCCCGCAACGGCCCGGCCAGCGCCCGGTGCCGCAGGACGAAGGTGTTCGTGTCGACGGTGGCGACGTCGTCGAGATGCCGCAGCGGCGCCCACCGGGCGTTCACCAGGGCCAGCAGGACGACGAAGGGCACCGCGACGAGGAACACGGCGGCGCAGGCCAGCGTCAGCCGCAGGCCGAGCCGCCCGTCGGGGCTGAACCGCCGGCGCGTCCACCGGCGCACGCTTTTCGGCCACATGTCCGAGCCCCTACCCTCCGCTCTCCCGCCGTACCGCATCGCACTGTCCCTCCTGAAGAGGAACGTACGACGTGGCACCGGCGTCGCCGGCGAGGACTCGCGGCGATCGGCACCGCCCGGCGGCAGGCGTACGCGCGGCACCGGCGTCCCCCATCAGAGGACCCGAAACGTACGGCACGCCGTCGGCACCGCCCGGCGGACGGGTCAGTGTCGCTCGGTGGGGACCCGAGACGTACGGCCGGCGTGGTGCCGTCCGGCGGCGGGGGTCCCGACGTCCTCCAGGCCGCGCCGGATGCGGGGCAGGTCGAGGAAGCCGGAGACCAGCAGTGCGGCGGTCACCGCCGTCAGGCACCCGCCGACGACGTCGAGCAGGTAGTGAACGCCGAGGTACATGCGGGCGACCGCCACGACGCCGGCGAAGATGACTCCGGCCGCCATCGCCACGGGCCGCAGTGCCCCGCGTACGAGCATGCCCAGCAGCAGCGCCGCGGCGGCGGCGACGGTGGCGTGCCCGCTCGGGAAGCTCATCGCGTTGTCCGGCAGGATGAGCCACAACCGCCTCGGCGGCCGGTGCTCGGCGACCAGGGTCTTCACCGCGAAGGCGATCGCCAACGCGCCGACCATCACGCAGGCGGTCAGTAGCGCGTCGCGGCGGCGCCGCAGCAGCCACAGCACCGCGGGCACGACGACCGCGGCGACGAGACCCACCTCCGCCTGAGCGGCGAGCGTGGCCGCTTTGGCGACCAAGGTGAAGACCGGCGCCCGCAGCGTGGCGAGACGCTCGTCGAGCCGGATGTCGGCTCGGGTCAAGGTCGACGTCTTCGCGATCAGGCCCAAGGCGGCCACGGCCACCAGGAGCAGGACGCCACCCGTGATCTTCCCCCGGCTCGACACGTTCCGTCCTTCCGCTCGTTCCAAGACGTTCATCGCGCCTTCATGATCAGGACACGTTATCGCCGCAGTCGGCGTGGTGCGCGGCAGACGCGGCACGCGGGGTGAGCGATCGACGACATGCGCGGCCGGCTCGGGGTTCAGAAGGGATTCATAGATTCCTCTCAGCGAACGTAGCGGCGTCGCTAATACGGTCACCGGCCATGACCGAAACGGCCCTGTCCGGGTCCGACGCCCCCGCGGGACCACCCGCGCGGCCGTTCTTCCGCTCGGACCCCTCTGTCCTCCTGCTGGTGGCGACCGTCGTGGTGGCCGTCGCCGTCGCCCCGATCGAACTGTCGACCGCCTTCGGGCTGCCCGCCCACGCGCTGTTCCTGCACGTCCCCGTGGTGCTCATCCCCATCCTGGCGGGCGTCGTGATCGCCCTCGCGGTCCGCCCGGTCTGGCGGGTGCGGTACGGGCTCGCGGCGGGGGTCTTCGCCATCGTGACGATGGCGGCGACCATCCTCACCGCCGGCGCTGGCGAGAAGCTGCGCGACGAGCGGATGGCGCGGATGAAGCAGTTCGGCGGCGGCGCCGCCCGCGCGCCCCAGGGCGGCGCGCCCCGAGGCGGTGGCGGCGAGGCCTCGCTGCTGGAGCGGCACGCGGACCTCGGCGGGGAACTGCGCATGCTCGTGCCCCTGCTCACCCTCTTGCTGGTCGTCCTGGTGATCCTCGCGAGGTATCGCGCGGCCACGTCGGAGGGCCTCCTGGCCCGCCCCGTGATCGGCACCGCAGTGGCGGCCGTCGCCGTCGTGGTGGCGATCGTGTCCGCGATCTGGGTGGTGCGCGCCGGCCACCTCGGCGCGGAGATGACCTGGCACAGCGGTGACGCGCGGCCCACGGGAGGAGCGCCCCGTCCGGGATCGTGACCTCCGGAGATCGAACGCCGAGGACCGGGCCGGACCGACCGGCCCGGTCCTCGGCATGTCAGCCACCGGACACGCACTAGCCGCACCGACACCTCTGCGTCGCCACGCGTGTAGACCCGTGACGACGGTGGCAACATAGAGTCGTCGATTGAACACTCTTGGTAATTGATTGGAGGCGGGTTGGCCCGGAGGCGGCGAACGGGGGGCGGTGCGCTCCGGACGGCACGCGTGGCGGCCGTCATCCTGTGGGCGCTGACCGTGACCGTCGTCCTCCTCCTGCACGGCACGTCTCCACACGGCACCCACTCGGGGGGCGCGCTCGTGTCCCTCCGGGCCGATCGGCCGGCCCTCGACCTCTGCCAGGTCGCCCGGTCGGCGCATCACCTGCGCTCCGACCCCGGCGGCGGAGGCCGGCCCGTTCCGTGGGGCCACTGCGACGCCACCCTGCACCGTCTGCCCGCGCCGCCCTCCGACCATGGCGGCCAGCCGCTTCGGGGCTGCTCCGGGCCGTTCACCGAGGCGAACCCGGCCACGCGTTCGGCCGCGCCCCACCGGATCGCGCGGTCGACCCGGCTCGTCGCCGACGCCGCACCGGCCCGGCTGCAGGTCTTCCGCTGCTGATCGGCGGTCCTCCCGTACACGCGCGACCGTGCATGCGCGACCGTGCACGCACGCGTGACGGGAGCTCCGGTCACTTCACCCGTCAGCAGCGCGAAGGACAACACCATGCAGTCACTGATCGACCATGCCCGCAGTTTCCATCAGCAGGTCGCCACGCGGCGGGGGCAGTTCCCCCCACCTCAGCACGGCAGCAGGCCGCAGGCGATCTTCGTCTCCTGCTCCGACGCCCGCGTCGTCCCGGCGCTTCTCACCGGCTCCACTCCGGGGGACCTGTTCGAGCTCCGGACGGCGGGGAACGTCATCCCGCCCCACCGGATGGGACGGCTGACCGCGGAGGCGGCCACCCTCGAGTACGCCGTGGTGGTCCTCGGCGTCCCGGACCTCATCGTGTGCGGTCACACCCGGTGCGGCGCGGTGCGCGGCCGTACCAGCGGTCGAATCCTCCGTCAGGCCCCGACCACGCGATTCTGGCTGTTGCACACGCACCGGTGGCGCGGGATCCCCGAACAGGCCAAGGAGGATCCGGGGCGTTCCCACCTCGTCGCCCAGCTGGACAAGCTCCGGCGCTATCCGTGGGTGGCGCGGCGCCTCGCCAACGGCACCCTGCGGCTGCACGGCTGGTTCTTCGACGTCGAGACCGGCGCGGTGTGGCGGCACAACCCGGACACGGATGCCTTCGTGCCCCTGTGACCCCCGGCCGGCGGCCCGCGCCCTTCCGCCTCAGCGGCGTTCGCACCACCCGAGAGTATGCTCACAACGTAACGGATCAGTTACAGAGAGACGCCATCGGCGGGCTCGGCTCCCGCCCGGCCGTCCGGCTCGCCGGGGACGGCCAGGAAGGGCCGGGCGGCCCGGGGCCCACCGCGTCGTCCGACGCCGGTGGGCCCCGGCGGCCGACGGCCGGGGCCCGTCGGGGGGCGGGCGGGGGGTGCCATGTTCGGGATCCACAACTCGGTGACGACGGCGTCGCGGCGTCCGCTGCTGCGCCGGCTGGCCGCGCACGAGTCGCCGCTGCGCCGGATCGACTGGGTGCTGGTCAGCGCCGTGGTCATGCTGACGCTGATCGGCACGCTCCTGGTGTGGTCGGCGACCCGCCCGGCCCTGCTGAGCGCCGGCCGCGACCCGCAGAGCTTCCTCAAGAAGCACCTGCTGACGGTGGCGATCGGACTGGGGCTCGCCGCGGTGGTCGCGGCGCTGGACTACCGGCTCGTCCGCGCGTACGCCCCGGTCCTCTACGGCCTGTCCTGCGTCGGGCTGATCCTCGTCCTGACCCCGCTCGGCTCGACGATCAAGGGGCATCACTCCTGGATCGAACTGGGCGGTGGTTTCCAGCTCCAGCCGTCGGAGTTCGCCAAGGTCGGGCTCGTGGTGGTGCTCGCCGTACTGCTCGGGGAGCCGCGCGACGCCCAGACCGCGCCCGACACGCGCGACATCGTGGCGGCCCTCGCCCTCGCCGGACTGCTCGCCGCGTTGATCATGATGCAGCCGGACCTCGGGACGACGATGATCCTCGCCGTCGTCGTCCTGGCGATGGTGGCGATCTCGGGGGCTCCCAAGCGCTGGCTGCTGGCCATGGTGGGCGGAGCCGTGGGCGGCGGGGTCGCCGCATGGCGGTTCCACCTGCTCAAGCCGTACCAGATCAACCGGTTCATCGCCTTCGCCGACCCGGCGGCCGACCCCAAGGGCGCCGGTTACAACGCCGCGCAGGCCCGGATCGCCGTCGGTTCGGGTGGCCTGACCGGGCAGGGGTTGTTCCGGGGGCAGCAGACCGGCGGCCACTTCGTTCCCGAGCAGCACACGGACTTCATCTTCACGGTCGCCGGCGAAGAACTCGGTTTCCTGGGCTCGACGCTGATCGTCGTGCTCGTCGGCGTCGTGCTCTGGCGCGGCCTGCGCATCGCCGCCCTGTGCGCGAACGGCTTCGGGATGCTCGTCGCGACCGGCGTCGTGTCCTGGCTGGCGTTCCAGACGTTCGAGAACATCGGGATGACGATCGGCATCATGCCGATCACCGGGGTGCCTCTCCCGTACATCTCCTACGGCGGGTCGGCGACGCTCGCCAACATGATCGCCTTCGGCCTGCTCGAGGCCGTGCACCTGCGACAGCGGCGGTTCCGCTGACCCACGCCGTACGGCCCCGGCACCGTCGCGGTGCCGGGGCCGTACGAAGGTGTCCGATCAGGCGGTCTTCCAGAAGGCGCACTGGTGCTCGGTGGCGTCGTCGACCGCGCCGATCCGGGCCGGTGCCAGCGTCTGGACGTGACGCGCGCCGGGCGCGTACGCCGGCCAGCCGGGGGCGCCGTCGGCGAGCGGCGTACCGCCGTGGGCGAACGCCGTCCAGTAGCCGATCATCGTCGCCGCGAGCCTCCGCTGGGCGGCGGACAGGGTGACCGGGGTGCCGTCCGGCCGGTTCACGTCGAACAGGAAGGTCAGGTCGGAGATGTGCGAGGCGCCGGCCGGGAACCCGGCGGGGAAGGCCGTCCAGGTCGGCGCGTCCGGGTCGGCGAACTCGTACGCGTGCACCGGCGTACGGCGCGCGATGGCGTCCGCGTCGCGCAGGACCGGGCAGACGGTGGTCCGGTCGGTCTCGATCGCCGCCCAGGCCAGCGCCGGTGCCCACTGGGCGCCCGCGGCCGCGTAGGCGGACGGCGGGTAGTGGCGGCGCACCTCGGCCGCCCGCGCCCCGTACGCCTGGTCGGTGAGCTCGACGTACCGTTGCTCGGTCATCGGCGTTCCGCCGATCGCCGGGTTGACCAGGGCGGCGGTGACCATGCGCCCCTCGTCGCGGGTGTGGCCGATGACGACCGGCACCTTGGTGAACCTCCCGGCGCGGATGGCCGCCTCCGGATCCCGGGGCAGGGTCGGCGTGCCGTACGCCGCGCTGCCGAACTCCTCGGTGTGCGCCAGGAGCCGGTCCGTGCCGAGTCCGCGCAGGCAGGCGATCGCGTCCGCCTGGTCCTCGCAGCCAAGGGTCTTGGACAGTGCCCCGCCCTGCGCGTCGACCTCCGCCAGCGGCAGCCACTTGGTCGAATCCGTCGCCGCCGGGGCCGACTGTCCCGGATAGAGGGTGGGGGTGAAGCTGCCGCAGCTCGCGCTCTGGATGACGACCTTGTCGAACAGGCCTTTCGCGGCCGGGGAGGTCAGTTGCGCGCACGTGCTCTTCGCTCCGGCGGACTGGCCGAAGAGCGTGACGTTGCGGGCGTCTCCGCCGAAGGCGGCGGCGTTCCGCCGGATCCAGCGCAGCGCCGCCTGCTGGTCCTGCAGCCCGAACGTGCCCGACCCCGGCAGCCCCGCGTGACCGAAGAACCCGAAGATCCCGAGCCGGTAGTTGACCGTGACCACCACGGCGTCGCCCTGCGCCGCCATCCGGCGCGGCTCGAACTGGCTGCCGGACCCGGTCGTCAGGTCGCCGCCGTGCAGGAACACCATCACCGGCTTCCTGCGCGCCGCCGAGGCGTCACGGGGCGTGGTGACGTTGAGGGTCAGGCAGTCCTCGCTGACCGTGCTGCCCACCGGCTTGTTGTACGGGCCCTGGGCGCACACCGGGCCGGGCTTCGTCGCGTCCCGAGGCTGGGACCAGGGGGTCGCCGGCCGGGGCGGCGTCCACCGCAGCGCGCCGACCGGGGGCGCCGCGTAGGGGATGCCGGAGAACTCCCGCACGTCCGATCCGGCCGTGCCCAGCACCGGACCGGACGTCGTGGTCACGAGCCGTCCGTCCTCCACCGTCCGCGGGCTCCCGAGGGCCGGGGCCGCCGTGAGCGCCGCCGCCAGCACGCCTGCCGATGCCGCGATCCCGATCCTGGCCGCGTTCCGCATGTTCTCGTTCGTCGTCATGACCGGAAGCCTGGGCGACGGCGCTGACCGACCATGGACCGTCCGCTGACAGTCGACGCACCGCCCTGTCAGCGAGCCCACCCAATGGACACGCCCTGGTGTGCGACGGCGTGTCGCGAGATCGTGGGGGCGACACCCCTGGAGGTCGGTATGGCGCGCGACGGGCGAAGGTTCTCGGTCAGGGCGACGGCGCACAGCCGGGCGGATGCCGCGACACTCTTCCGGCTGGCGGCGGACGGCGCCCGCTGGTCCGAGTGGGCCGGTCTGTTCGCGCCCCGGTCGTGGTGGGAGCGGCAGGGCGATCCGCCGCCCGGCGGGATCGGCGCGGTCCGGCGCCTCGGCCTCTGGCCGGTCGTGGTGCGCGAGGAGACGGTCGCCTACGAGCAGGACCGGCTGCACGGCTACGCGATGCGCACGCCCGTCCCGGTCCGCGACTACCGGGCGGAGGTGCGGTTCGAGCCCCGCGACGGCGGCGGCACGGACGTCGTCTGGGAGGGGACGTTCGCCGAGCTGATCCCCGGCACCGGCCCGCTGGCCGAGCGGGTGGTGCTGGCGATCGTCCGCTCTCTCACCCGCCGCCTCGTACGGGCGGCCGAACGCCAGGACGCCCTCAGGACACCGGGCTCCTGACCTCGGGCACACGGTCGAGCTCGACGCCGAAGTGGGTGCGGTAGGCGGCGAGCACCTCGGCGTCGTCGCCGAGTTCCTGTTTCGTGCGCTCCTCGCCGACCGTACGGGTGAGGGTACGGCCGCTGAGCGTGATCCGGCCCGTCCCGGTGAGCATCGAGCACACGAGGGACCGCGTGAAGTGCGACTCCGGCGACGTACGGTGCCACCAGCAGCCCGCGGCGAAGTCCCGGAGCGTGCGCGGGCGCGTCTCCAGGCGGTACACCGGCCTGCCGTCCTGCAGTACGTCGAGGTCGCCGTCGGGGGTCTCGACGATCCGGAAGACGCCCGCCGGGTCCGCCTGGTCGCCGCGCTCGTCGATCCGCAGGGGATGGTGGGAATGGCTGCCGAACCCGACGTCGGCCAGCCAGGGCCCGACCCGCAACGCCATGTGGTCGTACGGGATGCCGAGGCCGTCATCGCCGAACACCCGCGCGGCCAGCAGGGTGACGTCGTAGCCGAGCCCCGACAGCAGCGCCCCGAACGCCCCGTTCAGTTCGTAGCAGAACCCGCCCCGGTTCCGGTCGACGACCTTGGCGACCAGGGCCTCCTCGTCGAGGACGATGTCCTCACCCAGGTGGATGGCGAGGTTCTCGAACGGCACGGTGCGCAGGTGGCGCAGATGCAGGTCGCGCAGTGCTGCGGCGTCGGGCCGCGCGGGCCGCTCCGCGCCGATGCGGGCCAGGTAGCCCTTCACTCGGGTTTCGTCCATGCCCTCATTCATCCACGCCGAGACGGCGCCCCGCCATCGGCCGTGGGTCGTAGGGCTATTAGCGGAACAGCGCGCTCTTCGGGCCCATGATCATCCGGTCGTTGGGGACGAGGGTGCGCATGACGGCGCGCAGCTGCGGCTCCTTGATCGAGATGCATCCCGCGGTCGGGGTGACGCCGCCGACGTGGAAGAAGATCGCCGAGCCGTACCCCGCCTTGGCGTGCGGCCGGTTGTAGTTGATCACGACCGCCTGGTGGTACGGCCCGCGGCGCGCGGTGGCCGACAGGTCCTCGTCCGTGGAGCGGCACTTCGCCGCCGCGTAGTAGTCGTTGTAGTGGCTCTTGCCCGGCGTGGATCCCCAGCAGTCGCCGCTGCTGTGCAGGGTGCGGTACTTCAGCTTGGTTCCGGGGTTGCCGAGGCCGAACGCCTCGGTGAGCGTGAAGGAGCCGGTCGGCGACTTGCCGTCGCCCTCCCGCTTGGCGCCCGGCCGGGCGAAGGCCTTCGTCCCCGCGCGCCCCGTGGTGGCGCTGACCTTCTTCCAGGACTTCCCCTGCTTGACGCACTCGGTGACCACGACGTGGTTCGAGGAGTACGCCGAGGAGATCGCGAACACCACGTGCTTCGCGGACCCTGTGGAGTACTTCAGCCTGCCGTGGTTCGCGGCCGAGCACGGGTTGAAGGTGGCTGCCTGCGCGGCGACCGGTGCGAGAGCGGTGAGCGCGGCTCCGCCCGCGAGGGCGATCGATGCGAGAACGGCGGTTCGTTGCTTTTTCACGGTGAAATCCCCCAGCGTGTTTGCGACTGACAGCCTACGCATCGACAAGCAGCCCATCTAGGGTGTGGCCATGACGAATCTTCCGGAGCGGCGCGAAATGCGCATCTCCGACGCAGAGCGCGATCAGGTCGCCGCGGTGCTGCGGGAGGCGGCGGGAGAGGGTCGGCTGGACTTCGAGGAGCTCGACGAACGCCTCACGGCGGTCTACGCCGCCAAGACGTACGGCGAGCTGGAGCCCATCACCCGTGACCTGCCGGAACCCACAACCCGGCCGGCCGTCGCCCAGGGCGACCGGTTCGGAGGCACGCCCGGATCGCGGACGTTCCTCGGGATCATGAGCGGCTTCCAGCGCAAGGGCGCCTGGGTCGCTCCCGAAGAGCTCACCGCCGTGGCGTTCTGGGGCGGCGGGCAACTGGACCTGCGCGAGGCGCGGTTCGAGTCCCGGCAGGTGACGATCCGGGCGTTCGCCGTGATGGGCGGCATGGAGATCATCGTCCCGGAGGACGCCGAGGTCCACGTGAACGGCATCGGCATCATGGGCGGCTTCGACCACCGCGCGAGCGGCGTGGGCGCCCCGGGGGGACCGAAGATCGTCATCACCGGGTTCGCGTTCTGGGGTGGGGTCGGCGTGACCCGCAAGGCGAGCGACGCCGAGCGGCGCCGCAAGCTGGAGGAAGGCGACGCCGAACGGCGTTCCATCGAGGACTGAGCCCGGCGCGCCCGGCTCCGTTCGGCCGGCCCCCGGCGGCCCGACTGAGCCGGGCGCGCACCCGGCAAGTGCCGTACGCGATGCCCAGTGAAGGCCCGCTTTCGTGGCGGCCCTCACCGAGCACCGATGGCTCACTCCTGCGGACGCGCGTGCCTCGGCAGCAGGAACACCGCGAGGAAGGTCAGGCCGAGCAGGCCGGCCTCCACCCACAGCGTCAGCTTCATCGCCCCGGTGAACCCCTTCCGCAGCGCCGTCCGCCCGACCTCGGCAGAGGCCCGCTGCGCCGGTACGCCGGCCGCGCGCACCTGCCCCTCGGCGCGGAGGCAGGACGCCGGGACGGACTCCGCGTCCTTGGCCACCGCCCGGTCGTGGCCGCAGTCGCGCAGCGCGGCGACGAGCTGGTCCCGCTGCGGGCCGGAGACCCCGGCCGCGGCGAACGCCTTCGGCGCCACCGTGTCGGTCGCGGCGGCGACCTGGCCGCCGAGGATGCCGAAGAAGATGGTGCCGAGCACGGCGACGCCGAGCGAGCTGCCGAGCTGCTGGATCGAGGTGAGCGCGCCGGACGCCGAGCCGGTCTCGTGCTGCTCGACGCCGGCGAGCACGATCTCGAAGAACGGCCCCATCAGCAGGCCCATGCCGGTGCCGGTCACGATGAGGGCGGGGATGAGCTCCCACGGGCTGACATCGGTGCCCGCCAGGCGCAGGGTCAGGATGATGCCCACGACGCCGAGCGCCATCACGAGCGCGCCGACGTGGATGACCAGCCGGCCGAACCGCTGCACCGCCTGCACGACACCGAACCCGATGACGACGCCGACCGACCACGGCACCGTGGCCAGGCCTGCCCGCAGCGGCGAGTAGCCGAGACCGATCTGCAGGAAGAGGCTGAAGACCAGAGAGAACCCGGCTATCCCGGAGAAGAACACGACCCCGACGATCAGCCCGCCCGTGAAGCCTCGCTTTCGGAACAGGCTCGGCACGATGAGCGGATCGCCGCCCGCGCGCTGCCTGCGGCCTTCGTACCACCCGAAGAGGCCGAAGGCGGCGACCCCGCCCGCGAGCATGAGGAACGTCCACGCCGGCCAGTCGAGCTCGCGGCCCTGCAGCAGCGGATAGACGAGGAGCACGGACGCCGCCCCGGCGAACACCACGCCGACGAGGTCCAGCCTGGGCGGTCGCGCCGACCGGGACTCGGGCAGGAACCGCAGCCCGCCGACGAAGGCCAGGAGCCCGAGCGGCAGGTTGATGAGGAAGATCATCCGCCAGCCGGTGCCGAAGAAGTCGGCGTCGATCAGCCAGCCGGCGAGGATCGGCCCGCCGACCGATGACAGGCCCATGACCGGGCCGAACATGCTGAACGCCTTGGACATCTCCTCCTCGGCGAACATCTCCTTGATCATGCCGAGGCCCTGCGGGAGCATGACCGCCCCGAACAGCCCCTGCAGCCCGCGGAAGGCGACCAGCGTCTCCGGCGACTGCGCCAGCGCGCACAGCAGCGAACCGGCCGTGAAGCCGAGCGCGCCGATCAGGAACATCCGTTTGCGCCCGACGACGTCGCCCAGCCGCCCGCCGGTGAGCAGGCCGATCGCCATGGCGAGGGTGTAGGCGGCGCCCAGCCACTGCACCGTGCTGACGCCGCCTCCGATGTCGGCCCGGATCGACGGCGCGGCGATGCTCGTGATCATGGCGTCGAGCATGTCCATGACCTCGGCGGCCAGCAGGACGAAGAGCGCTGCCCAGCGCCATCGGTACGCGGCCGGGAGGGCGGCCCCGACCTGGGACTCATCGGTCGCGGTCATCATCTTCTCCGATCGACTACGCTATTGCTCGTTTTCAGAGAAGATATATCGCGTCCTTGGAACGATCAAGACATATCGCGTTTTACTCGAATCGACCGCCTGAGAAGGATCGCCGGGCGCACCACCCGGCAATCCCGTGAGAGCGCCGGCGCCGCGTCACGGGCCGGCACAGTAGTCGCGCAGACCCGTCTCGAGGAGGTCGAAGGCGCTCTCGGCGTCGGCCACCGCCTCGGGATAGACGTCGTCGGCGCTCTCACCATCGAGCAGACGGCGGACGTTCCGAGCGACAAGGGTCTCCCGCGCGCCGATGAACTGGGCCGCCGCCACGTGCGCCAGAACATCGGCCGACCCCGTGCACCTCGCCAGTTCCTCGCCGAGCAGTTGCCGACTGCGATGACCGAGGGCCAGCGCACGCTGAGCGAGGGACGGGGTGTCGATGAGGAGACGCTGCACCCCGAGCACCCCGGGGAAGTCGTTCAGGCCGGTCGCGGCGTCACGTTCGGCGAGCGCGGCCAGGAAGGCGTCGCGCAGCGCCGCCACTGCCGATTGCCCCGGAGCACGGTCGCGGACCACGCGCGCCGGTTCGCCGACGTGCTCCTCCATCGGCCGCAGCACGAGGTCCTCCTTGGTCGGGAAGTAGTTGAAGACCGTCATCTTGGAGACATCCGCCGCGGCCGCGATCTGGGCGACGGTGACGTTGTCGAATCCACGTTCGACGAACAGGTCGATGGCGGTCGACCAGAGCACACGGGCCGTCTGGAGCTTCTTCCGCTCGCGAAGTCCTGGGGTCGAGGTCATGGCCCGACTATACCCAGTCAAATATTAATCTGACCAAAAGTTTTGACTCAGTACAAGAATCTCCTTTACAGTCATCCGCATGACAACGCTCTCCTCGCAGAAGCGCCGGAGCGCCGCCCTCGCGTCGCTGCACCGCCGTCCCGTCCTCACCGCCGTGATCTTCGCCGTGACCGCCGTGGTGAACCTCGCCCAGCTCGCCGTGCCCCGGCTGCTCACCGAGCTCCACCGGACTCCGGCAGAGGTGCACGGACAGTGGTGGCGGGCGTTGTCCTCACTTTTCGTGCAGGACGGAGGCATCGTCGGAACCGCCTCCAACCTCGCGTTCCTGGCCGTCATCGGGGCGGTGGCCGAGCAGGTGCTCTCCCGCCCCCGCTGGCTCCTGCAGTACTTCGGCGTCGGCATCGCCGCCGAGTTCATCGGCTACGCCTGGGATCCGGTCGGCGGCGGCAACTCCATCGCCGTGTGCGGGCTCGCCGGCGCCGTCGCGTTCGCGCTGTGGCGTGGCGACCCCCGACTGCCCGCCTTCACCTCCCAGGCTCAGATGATGTGGTGCGGCGTCCTGATCGGCACCATCTCCTCCGGACTGCTCATCCCCGGTGTCATCGGTGGCGCGGTCGCCGGCAGCCTGGCGGAGCGCGGCATGCGGAACGGCGTCCCGGTGCACCGCGTCCTCGCCGCCGCCACGCTGGTCGCCGCGATCGTCCTCGACGTCTTCCAGAACATCCACGGCGGCGCGCTCACCCTAGGCCTCGCGCTCGCGCTCGTCACCGGGCTCCCCTACCACCGAAGCACGCCCCAGAGCGTCGCCCCCGCACGATGACCAGTGGGGCGGTCGTACGACCCGGAGACGAACCTTCAGCGTTCGAGATCGGTCAGGTGCGCGGCGGCCTCGTCGATGGCGTCCTCGGCGAACACCGCGATCCCATGGCGTTCGAGCAGGGCGGTCGTCACGCCTTCCCCCGGAACGGCGGCACCGCTGAAGGTGCCGTCGTAGACCCGTCCGACGCCACAGGACGGGCTGCTCTCCTTGAGGATCGCCATGCGCACGCCGTTCACGCGCGCCTCCTCGAGGGCCTGCCGCGCGCCCTCGAGGAAGTAGGTCGTGACGTCCTCGCCGCCGGGTGTCACCACCCGGGCCCGCCCGTCCAGGACGTCACCGCCGAGGCCGCCGCGGATCTCGGCGGGCGGACGCGGCACGGGCAGCCCGCCGCGCACCTCGGGGCAGACCGGCACGAGACGCCCCTCAGCCCGCCACCGCTCGAACAGGCGGTGGTCACTGCGCTTGCCGGTGCCGTCGTACCGCACCGGCCGGCCCAGGAGGCAGGCGCTGACGAGGATGCGTTCCATCACGTCAATCCTAGGTCGACCCAGGAATACACGGATGTGACCACGGTCTCATACCTCGTCGTCACCTGGTTCTGCCAAGCTTGCGATCATGAGTTCGATGCAGGCGGATCTCCGGCGGGGACTCTCCTTCGTCCGCAGGGTCGGCAGAGTCGATGAGGCCGTCGTCGAGCCTCCGCTCCCGCCCGCGCGGGTCGTCCAACTGCCCCGGCGCGGCGAGGTCACCGTACGGGTCATCGAGGGCCCGGCGCCCGTCCTCCTGCTGCACGGCTGGGCGCTCACGGCCGACGTCAACTTCTGCCATCTCATGCCGCACCTGTCCCAGGGCATGGTGGCGATGGACCACCACGGGCACGGGCGAGGGCCGAGCCGACCCGGGAAGTTCCGCGTCGACGCGGCGGCGGACGACCATGCCGCGCTGCTGGACGCGCTGGGGATCGAGGAGGTCGTCGTGTGCGGCTTCTCCCTCGGCGGCCCGGTGGGACTCGAACTCGCGCGGCGCCACCCGGACCGCGTCGCCGGACTCGTGCTGCAGTCCACGGCCCTGCGCTTCGACAGCCCCACCGACCGGGTGACCCGGCCCCTGCTGAAGGCCGCCCGGCCGCTGACGCGTTTCGACATCGGCCGTACCGCCCCGCTGCGCTACTTCAGCGACACGCGCAAGCGCAGCGCGGAGACCGAGCGGCTGTGGCCCTGGCTGCGCCGCGAGCTCGTACGGGCGCATCCCCGCGCGATCGTGGACACCATGCTGGCCGAGTACGAGTTCGACTTCCGTCCGCACGCTCCCCTGGTCGCCGGCCTGCCCACCGCCGTCGTGGTGACGACCCGGGACCGCGCGGTGCCGCCCGCCGACCAGCGTGAGATGGCGCGGCTGCTGGACGCCGAGGTGCTCGAGATCGACGACGACCACGACGTCTTCCTCGCCGACCCCGAGACGTACATCGCCACGACCCTGGAAGCGATCCGGCGCGTCAGCGCCTGAGGTCTCACCAGCGGGCCGTGGTGTTCGTCAGGTACTCCGAGGTGAAGGCGGTGCGGTCGCCCGCGCGCGTGCCCGGGACCGGGAACAGCCGCGCGGACAGCGGCTTGCCGAGGCGTACGGCCAGGGCGGTGACGTCCAGGAGCAGCCGGGCGAGGGCGTCGGGCGAGGAGTCGCCCGGCAGCGGCACGGTGTCCAGGCCGGTGCCGCAGACCGAGGAGTACGCCAGCAGGTCGTGCAGGCCGATCCGGCCCTCCTCCCAGCGCCGGGCGAGGACGACATCCTCCATCACCGGCAGCATCAGCCCGTTGTAGCCGCAGGTCGGCAGGCCGGTGCCGCGCAGCCCAGCGGTCAGCGCGGCGGCGACGGCGAGCGTGCCGGGCGCGCCGAACTCCCCGGTGATCTCCTCGAACGCCGCGCCGATGCTGTCCGTGCCGTTCGGGGCCGGGGACAGGTCGATGCCGCCGAACCGCACCCCGAGCTCGGCCGCCACCCGCTCGGCGAGGCGGACCACCGGCGTGGCCTCCTCGGTGAGGGCCGCGGCGAGGCGTTCGGTCAGGCCGTCCAGTCCGTCCAGTCCCCCCTTGGCCGCGCCGACCGCGATGCTCGCGCCCTGCAGGCCGACCGTGAGGTTCGCCGTCCCCTCGTGGTAGGCGGCGGGGAAGAACGGGCCGCCCGGCGGGACGCACGCCAGCGCCGCGAACCGGAAGTTGCCGAAGCCCTCTTCCGTCTCGTTCGCCAGCCGCAGCATCGCCTCCGCCGCGGGCCGGGCCGCCGAGGTGTTGCCGTCGAGGCGGACGGTGAGGTTCAGGGCGTCGTTGCCGATGAGCAGGTCCGGGATCGTCTCGACGCCCGACGTCGCGGGGCCGAGCGAGCAGTACGTGAGGCCGGCGTCGTCGAGCGCGGCCTGCAGGTCACGCGCGTACGCGACGGTCGGCGTCATGTCGTCGAACACGGGACGGGTCGACAGCCGGAGGGTCTGCACCTCGTGACCCGCCTCGCGGAAGACCGCCTCCGCGCGGCGCAGCGCGTCCGCGCCCTTCGCGACGACGTCGGCGGCCAGCGGGTGCGGCTCGGGCACCCCGAGCGTGAGCGTACGGATCGGGACCATGCTCAAATGATGTCAAAGAACCCGTCGGCCACGAGATCGGGCAGCACCGCGAGGGCACGGTCCCGTACGGCTCCGGCGTCGGTCTCGGTGAGCTGGGCGATCGCCTCGAGCAGCGGGCCGAGGGGCAGGTCGCCGTCGCAGGCCCCGGCCAGCGCGGCCTCGACCGTGCCGACCTGCGCGACGCGGCGCAGCCCGTGCGTCTGCCGGAGCAGGATCCGCTCGGGGTCCTCCACTCCGGGCGGGCCGATCTGTTCCTGCACGATGCCCGGCGCGGTGCGCAGCGTCGTCGACGAGGTGAGCCGCGGCCGGGCCCGTACGACGTCGCGAACGTAGGCGCCGACCGGCTGGTCGACGGCGTGCCGCAGCTCCTCGACCCGGACGTCCGCGCCGCCGGAGTTGTGCAGGGTGATCCAGCCGAAGCCGATGCCGGTGACCTTGTGCGCCTCGAAGTAGTCGAGCCAGGCGTCGTAGCGCTGCCGGTACTCCGCCGAACCGGCGTCCCGGGAGTCGCGCAGCCACAGCTCGGCGTACTCCGCGGGGTCCTGGACGTCGCGTTCGACGACCCAGCCGTCGACGCCCTCGATCCAGTCCGCGACGCGTTCGCGCCAGTCCTCGCCCTCGACGTGCAGCCAGTTGGCGAGCAGCTGGCACCAGCCGTCCGGCGCGAGGTGGGCCGGCGCCTGCCGGACCAGCCGTCGGCAGAGCTCGTCGCCCGGCAGCCCGGACTCGCGGTATTCGAACCGGAGGTCCGGCGAGATCACGAACGGCGGGTTGGACACGATGAGGTCGAACGTCCGGCCCTCGACGGGCTCGAACAGCGAGCCGTTCAGCAGCTCGGCCTCGATCCCGGACAGCGCGAAGCCGAGCCGGGCGAGGTGGAGGGCGCGCGGGCTGACGTCGGTTGCGGTGATGCTCCCGGCCCGGTCCGCGAGGTGGACGGCCTGCACGCCGGATCCCGTCCCCAGGTCCAGGACGTCGCCCACCGGACCGCGGAGGACCAGCTGCGCCAGGTTGCCCGACGCTCCGCCCTGGCCGACGACGTGGTCGGCGCGGACCCGGTCGCCGCCCGGCCGCGCCGTCAGGTCGGAGACGATGTGGCCCCGGGCGGACGGCGGGTCACCGGGCACTCCGGACGCGGACTCCACCGGTTCGACGTGCAGGAGCGCGCGGACCTCTCCGCCCGACCGCTCGACCAGGCCGAGGGCGGCCAGGTCCTCGAACGGCAGGGCCGACTCCGGAACCGGCACCTGAAGCCAGAACAACCGGACGAGCGTCTCCAGGGTCGTGCCGCCCCGGGTGGCCCGCAGAGCCGGGACGATCTCGTCGCGGGCCAGCGCCGCCCCGCCGACCGGGCCGAGCAGGTGCCGGACCCCGGCGACGGTGTAGTCGGCGTGCTCGAACAACCCGCGCACGCGCTCGGCGGCGCCCTGGTCGACGGACATCCTCAGCCCAGGTACTTCACGAAGCCGTTGGCGAGGGCCTCGGCCATCTTCTGGCGGTCCTGCGGGCTCTTCATCTTCGCCGCGTCACCGGGGTTGCGCATGTTGCCGCACTCGATGAACACCGCCGGCCGCGTCGAGACGTTCAGCCCGCCGAGGTCGCTGCGGACGTCGATGCCGTTCTTGCCGAGGTAGCTGGAGTACGGGATGCCGGTGCCCTGGTGGAAGGCGTCGCGCATGTCCCCGCCGAGCCGCTTGGACGGCGCGATGATGGACTCGTTGTGGCCCTTGATCGGCGCCGGCTCGATGATGTGGAAGCCGTGGCCCTTCGCGGGCGCGCCGTCGCCGTGGATGGCCAGGACCGCGTCGGCGTGGGCGCGGTTGCCGATCCGGGCGCGCTCGTCGACGCACGGGCCGACGCCCGTGTCGCTGGAGCGGGTCATCACGACCTTGGCGCCCTTCGCCCGCAGGATCTTGGCGAGGCGGTTGGCGACGTCCCAGGTGAACGCGTGCTCGCTGTAGTCATCGTCGGTCGAGGTGCCGGTGGTGTTGCAGGCCTTCCACCCGTTGTAGACGTTGACCTTCTTGTTGATGATCTCCGGGTGCTTCGCGTTGCCGCCGTTGTGGCCGGGATCGACCACGATGACCTTCCCGGCGAGGGAGCCGTTGGACGCCTTGCTCGGGGACCCGCCGCCCGGCGACGGCTCTCCAGGAGCGATGCCGGGCTTGGAGGAGGACGCCTTGGTCGACGGCGGAGCCGCCGACGCCGAGGACGAACTCCCGGTCCCACAGGCCGTCAGCGCACCCGCGAGCACGGTCATGACCAGGGCGCTCAGCGCCCTGCCGGAACGAACCGTGGAATAACGCATCACGCCCAGTGTGCCAAACGCCGGGTAATGCCGTGGCCTTCCCCCGGAATCGCCGAGTGGCCGCCGCCGCTCCCTCCGCGCTGAGTCACGCGACGGCGGCCACGATCGGGCGGGTCAGCGGACGACGCTCTCCTTGCCGAGCAGGGCCGCGAGGGCCCGCGCCTCGTCCGCGTCCAGGCCGAGCACCACACGGGGCCGTCCCCACGGGTGGTCGATCGAATGGGCCACGTACCCGGCGACGGACTCGGTGACCTCCTCGATCAGGCCGCGGGCGTGCCGCCACTGCGACCACGCGCGCTCCAGCTCACTCGCCGCGCGCTGCGCGGATGACACCAACTCCGGATCACGCACGATCGGCCCCCAGGTTCCGGTGAATCGCCCAGCCCGCCGCCCGGCGGTCTCCGCCTCGGCGCCCCGGCCCTCCCCCCGGTAGGGCCGGCGACACTCCCGATGGCGACCCGCCGGGCGGCCGGTCACGCACCCATTAAGGCGGCCGTGTCGCCCCGCGGTACGGGGGTTCGGCGAGCCTTGGCGACGCCCTTACCCATCGGAGACCCCGCCGGGACCCGGCAGGCCCTCCAGGTAGATCAGCGATGCCGAACGTAGATCTCACGACGGCGCAACGCGCACGCCGAGCGCGCTGCGGGGCTCGGCGTGGGGGCTCGAGTCCTCGGCGTGGAAGCTCAGGTCCTCAGCGGGGGGCGGGGCCGGTGGTCGAGCGGATGACCAGGTGTGGTGTGACGAGGGTCTGCCGGGGGTGCCGGAACGGGTCCTCGATGCGGGCGCAGAGGCGCTCGGCCGCGACCCGGCCCATGTCCCGGCGGGGCTGGTCGACGCTCGTCAGGGCGATGTGGCGGATGGCGGCCAGGTGGGTGTTGTCGTATCCCACGATGGAGATGTCGGCGGGGACGCGCAGTCCGCGTTCGTCGGCGGCGGACAGCACGCCGGTGGCGACGAGGTCGTTCGGCGCGAAGATCGCCGTGGGGGGTTCGTCCCGGGCGAGCAGCTTCCGGGCGGCGCGGTAGCCGCCCTCTTCTGTGAAGTCGCCGGACTCCACGACGATCCGGTCGGCCAGGCCGTGCCGGCGCATCGCCGACTCGTACCCGGCCCGGCGGTAGTGCGCGGTGGTCGAGGGGGCGCCCTCGATGTGGGCGATCCGGCGGTGGCCCAGCTCGACGAGGTGGTCGACCGCGAGCCGGGCGCCGAGCTCGTCGTCGTCGACGACGATGTCGACTCCCTCGATGTCGCGCTCGCCCACGACGACGACGGGGACGTTCTTCGCCGTCTCGGTCAGGGTGTCCGGCACGACGCTGAGGAGGACGAGCCCGTCCACGCGCATCTCCAGGAACGCCTCGACGGCCTCCGCCTCGAACTGCGGGTCCCAGCGGCCGCTGCCGACCAGCATGCGCAGTCCCGCGCCGTGCAGGCTCTCCTGCAGCCCGTCGAGGAACTCGGCGAAGAACGGGTTGTGCAGGTCCGCGACCAGCGCGCCGATCAGCCGGGTGCGTCCCTCGACCAGGCTGCGGGCGACCGCGTTGGGGCGGTACCCGAGCTCCCGGGCCGCCTTCAGCACGGCCTGCCGTCGGGCCTCGCTGACGTGCGGCGACCCGCGCATGACGAGAGATACCAGCGATTTCGACACGCCGGCACGCTCGGCCACGTTACGGATCGTCGGCTTCGCCGCCGGCACCTTGGGCACGGCCGCCTCCTGGCGTGGGTCCTCGGGCATGGGGGTTCTCCTGTCCCAGCGACCGCCTGAATCAGGGACAGATACCGGCGGACCGCCGCAAGGGAGGAGATGCCATGATGCCCTTACATCGCCTCCGACGCCCGTGACACTGAGTAAGGGGCATACCCGAGAGGGATTTCGGGCCGGGTCACTACGTCGCGCCCCCGCGTTGACCAGCCCGCGAGGGAACCACCGGACGGAAAGCCCGCTCCGATACGCTTCCAATGTGGCTGATCGCGCAACCGCTCCGGAAGGCCAGGCGGGACCGCCCAGGCGTTCTTCCGGCGCGCGGCCGGGAAGGCGGCGCCTCAGCGTCGACGAGCGCCGCGAGGAGCTGATCTCGGCCGCCCTCGAGCTGTTCAGCGACCGGCCGCCCGAGGAGATCTCGATCGACGACGTCGCGGACGCCGCCGGAGCCTCCCGCGCGCTGGTCTACCACTACTTCGGAGGTAAGCAGGAGCTCTACCTCGCCGCCCTGCACACCGCCGCCCGGCAGCTGAACGATCTGCTCGAGCCGCCGACGGAGGGCCGGGGCCTGGAGCGGCTGGCGGTGTCGCTGCACCGCTACTTCGACTTCGTCGAGCACTACGCCGCGGCGTTCGTCGCGCTGCTGCGCGGCGGCCCGGCGTACCGGACCGGCGAGATCGGCGAGGTCATCGAGGGCATTCGCAGCCTCGTGATGAGCCGGATCATCGCCGCCATCGGCGTGGAGGAGCCGGGCCCCATCCTGCGCATCACGCTGCGCTCGTGGATGGCCTCCGTGGAGACCGCCGGCCTCGACTGGCTCGAACACCGTGACATACCCCGCGAGGAGCTCGAACGGCTCCTCGTCGACCATCACGTCGTGCTGCTGGACGTCGCCGCCCGGCACGACCCCGAGGTGGCGGCGTTGTTCGAACGCCTGTCCCGGGAATCCCGGACCGGCTGACCGCCCTCAGGTCGCGACAGCCCTCAGGTCCCGACAGGCACCGAGTCCTGACCGGTCCGAGTCCACCGACTCATGGGTGTGGATGCCCCGCCCGGTCTCGGGCGGGGCATCCATCACCTGGAGTCCGTGCAACCCCCCGGCACGGTCCCGAACGAACGGGACCGGTCGAACCTCACGGAATCTCCCCGACCTTTCGCGAGCGGCGGTGACCCGCCAGCCCGCGGCTCATGCGACACGCCCGGCGCCCTGCCGGCCGTGCGCCCCCCAGTCGAACCGTCGCCGACGGGTCCGTGCGGCTCGCCGACGACTGATCGGGGTCTCTTCCGACTACTCCGACCGCTGCTGCGGGATCCCCCCCAGCAGAGCGCGGACCTCGGCCTCGCGGTAGCGCCGATGTCCTCCCAGCGTCCGGATTGACGTCAACTTCCCGGCCTTCGCCCAACGGGTGACGGTCTTGGGGTCGACGCGGAACATCGTCGCCACCTCTGCCGGCGTCAGCAGGGGCTCGGCCTCTGGCGTACGAGCTGACATTTGTGCGGCCTCTCCTCCGTGGACCGATGACAGCGATCCAGCGTTTGAACCTCGCGCGTGCCACTGATGTCTCTTATGGTCTGGATGGACCACTTTGACATCACAAGACGTAACCATGCCACCACTGAGCGCAACAGGCAAGTCCCTGATAGCAACTCTGTGATTTTTGGTGGTCGAGTCACGCTGCGTGATTCTAGCGACACGTATAGTCGCATCGCGCGGTGATTCGGCTAATTTTGCTCACTTCACACGATGGAACGGCTTGCCGCCGACGCGTGACCTGGTCTCGGAGGCGCGGAATCCTGCTCAGTTGGCGGATTCGAGAGCTCGTACGACCCGCCACCGGGCGATCACGCGCTTGTGCATCGCGACCGCGACCTCGGTCTGCCCGGTCTCCAGCCCCATCACGGCCGCGGCGATCTCCGCCACCGACTCGTCGGCCCGCAACGCCGCGTCGTCGAGCAGATGCACCAACCCGCCGTAATCGAGCTCCACCAGAGAGTGGGGGTGGAACTCCTCGAGCCAGCGGCCCACCGACTCGACGTCGCCGAGGTCGAACCCCTCGCCCACCTGGCGCCGCAGGACGCCCCGGGCGCGCGCGACACGCCGCCGCGCCTGGGCCATCGGCGTGACGTAGATCAGCGTACGGGTCGGCGTGGCGGTCGTCGGGCCGCCGGACCCGGCCTCCGCCTGCCCGCCGAGCACGAGCCACCGCTCCTTCGCCACGAACGGAAGGAACCAGGCCAGCGGGACCTGCCAGGTGCTCGACAGGATGTGCGGGGTCAGCGACCCCGACTCGCGTTTCCAGCTCTCGAACGCCGCCTCCGCCTGCTCGGCCACACGGGGCGGCACGAACGCGCCCGTCAGCCGATCGGGCATCTCCGCGCGGAACCGGTCGAACGCCAGCCACGACCGCAGGCGCGTCTCCCACGGGCAGACATAGGTCACGCCCTCGACACGCCGGACGTACGCGTCACCGCTCTCGCGCGTCGGCACGACGATGGGCGGAACCGCGATCATCCGCCACAGCGCGCGAGTATGCTCGACGCCCAGCGCCCCGACCCGCCGCGGTCGATCCTCCGACTCGGCGTACGCCGACCACCGGGCGCGCTCGGGCTCGGGATAGGCGGCCAGCGGTTCGTACACCCGGAGGTAGGCGGCGTAAGGCAACACGATCGCATCGTGACACGACACGGCGCAGAACGCTCGTCGTCAGGGCCGCCGAGATCCTCCTGAGACCTCACCGGCTCACTGCCGCGTGCTCACCCACCGCTCTCGCGTCCTCACTCGTCGGCTCGCTCGGGCTTACTGCCGCTCTCGCCTCGTGTTCCGTCGTGCCGCTGCCTGCACTCCGGCCCCGGTACGCCTACCCTGAACCTGTCGGACTCATGCCCCGGCGCCGGTCACGGCCGTGCGATCCACGGTTTTCGCCGCCGGCGCCGGGTATTCCGCTCGTGCCTCACCCCGGCCACGGGCAGCGTGTGCTCAGAGAGGAGCCACCACAGTGACGAAGGTCTTCGGCACACCCCACGAACAGGTCGTCTTCTGTCACGACGAGACCAGCGGCCTCAAGGCGATCATCGCCATCTACTCGACGGCCCTGGGTCCCGGGCTCGGCGGCACCCGCTTCTACCCCTACGGCTCCGAGGACGAGGCCCTCTCCGACGTCCTCAACCTGTCCAAGGGCATGGCCTACAAGAACGCCCTGGCCGACCTGGACCTCGGAGGCGGCAAAGCGGTCATCATCGGCGATCCCGCCACGGATAAGTCCGAAGCGCTGCTCCGGGCGTACGGGCGATTCGTGCAGTCGCTGAACGGACGCTACTTCACGGCCTGTGACGTGGGCACCTTCTCCGAGGACATGGACGTCATCGCGCGCGAGTGCGACTACGTGACGGGCCGTACGGTCGCGCACGGCGGGGCCGGGGACTCCTCGATCCTCACCGCGTACGGGGTCTTCCAGGGCATGCGGGCGGCGGCCGAGCGCGTGTGGGGCTCGCCCACGCTGCGCGGCCGGCGCGTCGGCGTCGAGGGTGTCGGCAAGGTCGGTCACCGGCTCGTGGAGCACCTGCGCGAGGACGGCGCGGACGTGGTGATCACCGACGTGAGCGCGGCCGCCGTGGCCCGCGTACGGGCGCGGCACCCCGAGGTCGACGTGGTCGAGGGCCACGCGCCCCTCGCGAGCGCCGACATCGACGTCTACTCCCCGTGCGCGCTCGGCGCGGCCCTCGACGACGAGACGGTCGCCACGCTGCAGGCCAAGATCGTGTGCGGCGGGGCCAACAACCAGCTCGCCCACCCGGGCATCGAGAAGCAGCTCGACGACCGGGGCGTCCTCTACGCGCCCGACTACGTCGTGAACTCCGGCGGCGTGATCCAGGTCGCCGACGAGATCGAGGGCTTCGACTTCGATCGGGCGAAGCAGAAGGCGAGCGGGATCTTCGAGACGACCCGAAGGATCTTCGCGATCGCCGCCGACGAGGGCGTGCCGCCCGCGGTTGCGGCGGATCGGCTCGCCGAGCGACGGATGTCCGAAATCGGCCGTCTGCGGACGATCCTTCTTCCCCGGTGATCGCCACACGCTGGGGATCTACCTCTGTTGGAGGCCGCCGGAGCGTCGACCGGAATGGTCGGCTAAGCTCTAGACCAGCCGCCGCCGTGTAGACGACGTACCGAGCTGGGCGCAAAACGGGTACGGTTGTATCCGTAGCCGATGCGCGGGGTGACGTCGCGCTCGGTTGCGGATGCGTAAGCGAGCGTAAGTGGGGCCGAAACGACGGGTCCCCGACCATCGAGGGGGTCGAGCCAATGGGGCGCGGCCGAGCCAAGGCCAAGCAGGTCAAGGTTGCTCGCCGGCTGAAGTACAACAGCGGCGGAACGGACCTGGATCGCCTGCGCGGTGAGCTGGGCGTCAACCAGAACTCGCAGGATGACCATGACCCCTACGACGACGACTCGTCGTACGAAGACCTCGCGTCGCGCTATGCGGACTACGCCGAGGACTACGACGAGAAGGACGGCACGGGTAAGAGCTGAGTGCCGTCTCGGCGTCTGAGCAACCCGGTCGCCCGGCCGACCGAGGCCTGAGGGGTATGCCGGGGAGTGCGACCGAAAAGCGTCCCCGCCAGCACGGCGGGGACGCTTTTCGCGCGTGCCCGCCGACTCCGGCGTAGTGGCGTAGGGGCGCGGGTTCTCTTCGCGTTCGCGCCTGCAGCGATTTCGCATGTCCTGATCCTGGGTCGGCCGTACGGTTCCGCGTTGAGGCATTGGATGCTCCCGGTGACCGGTCCGCTACACGGCCAAGTTTGCGGGCCGTCGTTTGTAGGGGCCGCCACTGGCACGGTCCACAGAAATGTGCTGAATGGCGAAAAAACTCACGCTTGGTAACTTCTCTCCGTTTTGAGCGTTTTTTCAGCAGTTTTCAAGCTGACAGCCACCTTGACTTCCGGCCAACTGCGGACATGATCTTTGTCAGCTCCTGGGTGACGATCGGCGTGTACGAGACCCGCGATCCGGGTCGAGCCCCACCCCGCCAGGAGAGACGTACATGCTCCAACCCCCCAGCCGGCGGCGGTCTCGCCGCCTGCCCCATCCACCCGCGGTAAATCCCCCGGGTGGGCGCGTGGGCGCCCTGATCGTGGCGCTCATGGTGGCCGTTCTGACGGCCGTCACGGTCCCGGCGGCGTCCGCCTCCGGCATCCCGGCCAAGCGACCCGTACCGCACACGAAGGCGACGAGCCCGACTTCCCCTGGACTGCACCCGACGAGCCGGGTCTGCGCCAAGCCGTCCCGGGCGGGCGAGATGGCGTGCCTGTCGTTCGTCCGCGACGACGTGGTCGGGCCGAAGGGCGTGCAGCCGAAGAGCACACCGGCCGGATGGGCGCCCGCCGATCTGGTCGGCGCGTACGCCCTGCCCGCGACCGGGGCGGGCCAGACGGTCGCGATCGTCGACGCGTTCGACAACCCGAACGCCGAGGCCGACCTGGCCGTCTACCGGCAGCAGTACGGGCTGCCGGCGTGCACGACGGCCAACGGCTGCTTCAAGAAGATCGACCAGCGCGGCGGCACCAGCTATCCGGCGCCGGACGCCGGATGGTCCGGGGAGATCGCGCTCGACATCGACATGGTCAGCGCCGTCTGCCCGAGCTGCAAGATCCTGCTGGTCGAGGCCGACGACAACGGCATGGACAACCTCGGCACGGCGGTGAACCAGGCGGTCGCGCAGGGCGCCAAGTTCGTCTCCAACAGCTACGGCGGCGGTGAGGGCTCCGACGAGGGCCAGGCCGACGACGCCTACTTCAAGCACCCCGGTGTGGTCGTCACGGCCAGCAGCGGCGACGACGGGTACGGCACGAGCTACCCGGCGGCCTCGCCGTACGTGACCTCCGTCGGCGGCACGTCCCTCGTCAAGGACTCCTCCTCGCGCGGCTGGACCGAGACGACGTGGAGCGGGGCGGGCAGCGGCTGCTCGGCGTACGAGGCCAAGCCGTCGTTCCAGCAGGACACCGGCTGTTCCAAGCGGTCGATCGCCGACGTGGCGGCGGTGGCCGACCCGAACACCGGCGTCGCCGTCTACAACGGCGGCTGGCACGTCTACGGCGGCACGAGCGTGTCCTCGCCGATCATCGCGTCGGTGTACGCGCTGGCCGGCGTGCTGGCGGCGGGCTCCTCGCCGAACGCCCTGCCGTACGCGCACCCGGGCGACCTCAACGACGTCACGAGCGGCTCCAACGGCAGCTGCACCCCCGCCTACCTGTGCACGGCGGGCAGCGGGTACGACGGGCCGACCGGGCTCGGCACGCCGAAGGGCGTCGGGGCGTTCAAGTCCGGGCCGCACGGCATCGTCACCGGCACGGTGACCGACGGGACGGCCCCGCTGGCCGCCGCGAAGGTCAAGGCGGGCGATGCGACGACCACGACGGACGGCCAGGGCACCTACACGCTCAGCGTGCCGCCCGGGACGTACGACGTGACCGCGAGCAAGTTCGGGTACTCCGCGAAGACCGTCGGCGGCGTCCAGGTCGACGACGGTCAGACGGTGACCGAGAACCTCGCGCTGACCGCGAAGGCGCGCGTCAACGTGACCGGTCTGGTCCGGGACGGGTCCGGCCACGGCTGGCCCGTCTACGCGACCGTCCGTGTCAAGGACGAGCCGACCGCGGTCGCCTACACCGATCCGAAGACGGGCCGGTACGCGCTCAGCCTGCCCGCCGACGACACCTACGCGCTCCAGGTCGACCCGCTGTACCCCGGGTACACGCCGGACACCCAGGACGTGAAGGTCGGGTCCGCCGACGCGACGCACGACGTCACCACGGTGGTGGACCAGACGACCTGCAGCGCGCCCGGGTACGGCTACCACTACGCGGGCACGACCCAGGGCTTCGACGGGACGGCCGCCCCGACGGGGTGGACGGTCGACGACAAGGCCGGCAAGGGCCAGACCTGGGCGTTCAACGACCCGGGCGGTCGCGGCAACAAGACCGGCGGCGCCGGCGGGTTCGCGATCGTCGACAGCGACAAGTACGGCTCGGGCAACAGCCAGGACACCTCGCTGATCAGCCCGGTGACCGACTTCACCGGGAAGAACCATCCGGTCGTGTCGTTCCGCAGCGACTACTACGGCTTCTCCGGGCAGGTCGGCGACGTGGACCTGAGCGTCGACGGCGGCCAGACGTGGACGACGGTGTCGCACCACACGACGAGCGTGCGCGGGCCCCGTACGGAGACCGCCGACCTGTCGGCGGCGGCCGGCAAGAGCGCGGTCCAGGTGCGGTTCCACTTCACCGGGAAGTTCGGCTACTGGTGGCAGGTCGACGACGTCTTCCTGGGCGACCGCACGTGCGACCCGGCCTCCGGCGGTCTCGTCGTCGGCCAGGTCCTCGACCAGAACACCGGGGCGGGCGTGAACGGCGCCAAGGTGACGTCGGCGGACCGGCCTGCGGAGAGCGCGACCTCGGCCGCGACGCCGGACGACCCCAACCTCGGCGACGGCTTCTACTGGCTGTTCTCCTCGGTCACCGGAGGCCACAAGTTCACGGCGTCGGCGAGCGGCTACTCCGCCAAGGACGTCACCGCGAACGTGGCGGCCGGCTGGGCGACGGCGGCCGACTTCTCGCTGCCCGCTCCCCGGCTCACGGTCACGCCGACCCAGCTGACGAAGACGGTCGCGTGGCAGGGCCAGGGCAGCGCGACGCTGACCCTGAAGAACACCGGCTCCGCCCCGGTGACCGCCAAGATCGGTGAGCAGCCGGGCGACTACCACCCGGCGACGCAGGGCGCGCCCCTGCAGCACGTGAAGGGAGACTACGCGCAGGGTCGCCTCCGGCCCGACAAGGCGGCGAAGGCACGAACGAAGGCCGCGGCCGCGTCGCCGTACGCACCGCCGTGGACGAGCATCGCCGACTACCCGTCGACGATCATGGACAACGCCGTCGTGAACGTCGGCGGCAAGGTCTACTCGATCGCCGGCGTCGACTCCTCGTCCGTCCTGAACAAGGCGTACGTCTACGACCCGACCGGGCAGGCGTGGTCGCCGATCGCCGGTCTGGGCACCGCGCGGGAGGCCCCGGAGGCGGCGACGGTCGGCGGCAAGCTGTACGTCTTCGGCGGCTGGGGTTCCACCGGCGCGGCGGTCGCCAAGACCGAGATCTACGACCCGGCGACCGGTGCCTGGTCGGCGGGTGCCGACAACCCCAAGCCGTACGCCGGTGCGGGCGTGGGCGTCGTCGGCGGCAAGGTCTACGTCGTGGGCGGCTGCCTGGACGCCTGCGGCGCGAACGACGTGCAGGTCTACGACCCGTCGGCGAACTCCTGGAGTTCGGCGGCGGCCTACCCGGAGAAGACCGCGTGGCTCGCCTGCGGCGGCCTCGGCGGCAAGCTGTACTGCGCGGGCGGCTCGTCGGCCAGCGTCAGCAGCAAGCACGCGTACGTCCTCGACCCGTCGAGCGGGACCTGGTCGTCCATCGCCGACCTGCCGATCGACCTGTGGGCGATGGGCTACGCGGCGTCCGGCGGGCAGCTCCTGGTGTCCGGCGGCGTGACCAACGGCACCAGCACCCTCACCAACCAGGGCTTCGCCTACCACCCGGACTCCGACTCGTGGACGGCCCTGCCCAATTCCAACAACACCCTCTACCGCGGCGGCGCCGCCTGCGGCCTGTACAAGATCGGAGGCTCCACGGGCGGGTTCAACGCCGTGAAGAGCGGCGAGGCCCTGCCCGGATACGACCAGTGCACCGCGGCAGGGGCCGACGTCCCCTGGCTGTCCGAGGACACGACCGACGTGACGATCCAGCCGGGCAAGAGCGCCAAGGTCACGGTGACGTTCGACGCGAACGTCGCCGCGATCACCCAGCCGGGGACGTTCACGGCGCAGCTGACGGTGGACGCCAAGACGCCGTACGGTGTGGCGCCGGTGCCGGTCACGCTCGTGGTGAAGCCGCCGTCGACCTGGGGGAAGATCACCGGGACGGTGACGGGAGCCGGCTGCACCGGCGCGGCGGCGCCGCTGGCCGGGGCGACGGTGCAGATCGACAGCTGGACGGCGAGCTACACGCTCAAGACCGACAAGAACGGTCAGTACGTGCTGTGGCTCGACGTCCGCAACAACCCGCTCACCCTGATCACGGCCAAGGACGGCTGGGCACCGCAGACCAGATCCGTCAAGATCGTGAAGCTCGCGTCGACCACGGCCGACTTCGCGCTCAAGCCGGACCACACCTGTAGTTGACGGTCGGCTCGTGCGGGCCGCGGGACATCGCTCCCGCGGCCCGCGCGGCTTCGCGCGGTTCCACGACGAGGGGCCATCCAGACCGTTACGAGTCGCTGACCGCATGTAACTTCCCGGTTAAATCACCCTGACTGAGCAGTGGCGATTATCACGGTTCATCCGGAAACCTCCCTAAAAACCGCTGGCCAGCACCCAACCGACCACGAAATGCGGCCTCCCCATCACGCAGTGTTCCGGGTTAGGCTGACCCCGGTCGAATCAAGTCAGAACTCGAGTCGGGGGGACGTCGTGTTCAGGGCGCGCGCAGGTTGGATCGCAGCGGTGCTGCTGATCGCCCTGGCGTTCCTCGGCGGCCCCGACCTGCTGACCGACCACTCCCATACCCCGATGGCGGCGACCACCGCCGCCGCAGAGCGCGACCACCGGGCGGGCGAGGAGCTCGACAGCCCCGACTCGACGGTCGAGCACCTGACGCTCGGCCGCCGGCGGGTGCCGGGGCTCCCGCCCTCCTCTCAGGACGACCGCGCCGCCGCACCGATCGGACAGGTCGGCGTCGCCGCCGACCTGGCATCCGGATCCGCCGGTCCGATCAGGGACGGCCACGCGGAGCGTCAACCGTCCGCGTCCTCACCCGAGTCGCTGCAGGTATTCCGCTGCTGAGCCACGTCCAGCGCGGCTGACCGCCCGACGTTTCCCTTTTCTCCGCTGATTTCTCCGCAGACGGCGTGATTCTCGCGCCGCCTGGTTGACGCCTGCCCGCGATGGCCCAGCGCCGTGCCTCGCGTGCCAGGTGCTCCTCGTCCTTCCCTGACATCGGTTCCGATGACCCCGAAGAAAGGCTGTGCCATGCAGTCGCTGATCGACAATGCCCGCCTGTTCCCGAAGCGAGCGGCCGACCGGCGTACGGATCTCGGTCGCCTCGCCGAGGGCCAACGCCCCGAGGCGCTGTTCATCACCTGCTCCGACTCGCGCGTGGTGCCCACGCTGATCACCGGCACCGGCCCGGGCGAGCTCTTCGAACTCCGCACCGCCGGGAACATCGTTCCCGTCCACGACGCCGAGCGGGTGACCGCCGAGGCCGCCACCATCGAGTACGCCGTTGAGGTCCTCGGGGTGGCCAACATCATCGTCTGCGGGCACTCCCACTGCGGGGCCGTGGGCGCGCTCCTGAGCGCCGGCGACCTGACCGCCATCCCCTCCGTCCAGCGCTGGCTCGCCGACACCGAACCGCACGACCCGGTCCGGGCCGCGATGACCGACGCCGACGGCGCCTCCATCACCTCCGCCGTACAGCGGCACGTCCTGACCCAGCTGGACCGGCTCCGCACCCACCCGAGCGTCGCCGCCCGGGCGGACGACGGGCGGCTCGCGCTGCACGCCTGGTTCTACGCCATCGACACCGGCGTGGTCAGCGCCCACCGCCCGCAGACCGGCACGTTCCCGCCGCTCTGATCCCCTCTGACCCTGAAACGAGGTGCCCATGGGACTGTCGTTCACCAGACCTGACACCCTGCGCCAGGACTTCCTCTCTTCGATCGTCGTCTTCCTCGTCGCACTGCCGCTGTGCATCGGCGTCGCCGTCGCGTCCGGTGTCCCGGCCGAGCTCGGCCTGATCACCGGCATCGTCGGCGGCCTGGTCGCCGGTGCCCTGCCGGGCAGCAGCCTCCAGGTCAGCGGCCCCGCCGCCGGCCTCACCGTGCTCGTGTACGAGGCCGTGCAGGAGTACGGCCTGCGGACCCTCGGGGCGATCGTCATCGCCGCCGGCCTGATCCAGCTCGTGATGGGGCTGCTCCGGTTCGGCCGCTGGTTCCGCGCGATCTCCATCTCGGTCGTGCACGGCATGCTCGCCGGCATCGGCCTCGTCCTGGTCACCGGGCAGGTGCACAGCCTGTTCGACAACAAGTCGCCCGGTGCCGCGACGGCCAACGTCGCCGGACTGCCCGGCCTGCTCACCGAGTCGGCCACCGAACCGGCCGCCCTCGCCGCCGGTGCGATCGGGATCGGGACGATCGTCGTACTCGTCGGCTGGAAGCACGTGCCGAAGCGCCTTCAGGTGGTCCCGGCCGCGCTCGTGGCGGTCGCGCTGGCGACGCTGATCACGATCGCGTTCGACCTGCCGGTCAAGCGCATCGAGGTCAAGGGCCTCCTCGGCTCGATCCAGCCGCCGGGCCTGTCCGAGCTCGGGGCGATGGCGTCGGTCGGCATGATCGGCACCGTGGTGGCGTTCGCGCTGATCGCCTCGGCGGAGAGCCTGTTCAGCGCGGCGGCCGTCGACCGGATGCACCACGGTCCCCGGACCGACTACGACCGCGAGCTCATGGCGCAGGGCGCCGGCAACGCCATCTGTGGCCTGCTCGGGGCCCTGCCGATGACCGCCGTCATCGTACGGAGCGCCACGAACGTGCAGGCCGGCGCGTACGAAGGCGTCGCGGATCCTGCACGGGGTATGGCTGCTCGCCTTCACTGTGGCCTTCCCGGTGGCGCTCAAGTACATCCCGGTGACCGCCCTGGCCGCCATCCTCGTGCACGCGGGCTGGAAGCTGCTGTCGCTGCGGGAGGTCGGCCGGCTCTGGCGGACCGAGCGCGGTGAGGCGGTCGTCCTGACCGGGACCGCGCTGGCGATCGTCGTCACCAACCTGTTCGAGGGCGTCCTCATCGGCCTGCTGCTGGCCATCGTGAAGACCGCGTGGGACGTCTCCGACATCCACATCGACGTGGACGAGGAGTCGGACCCGATCGTGATCCGGCTCAGCGGGAACGCGACGTTCCTCCGCCTGCCGAAGGTGCTCGACACGCTGGAGACGATCCCGCACGGACGGGCGGTCGAACTCGACCTGTCCCGCCTGCGCCACCTCGACCACGCCTGCCGTACGGCACTGCAGGCGTGGGCGGCGCAGCACGACGGCCGGGACGAGAAGTCCTCCGTCCGAATGAAGGAGCCGGCCCTGGCCGGCTGACCTCCGAACCGCCGGTCAGGGGCCCGCCGGCGTCGCCGCGCCCCTGACCGGTCTCCGCGGTCGCCTCCGGGTTCCGGCTCAGGGGGTGTTCTCGTGCGGTTCAGCGACGGGTCACCCTCATGCCGCCGTGGTCCGCGGGGACGGCTCTCGGGCAGGGATGTCCGCGGGCCTGGTCAGCGGGCCGCGGCGCAGCAGCGCGCCGCAGATGACGGCGCCGGCCGTGTAGATGCCGGCACACCACCAGAACACCGTGGTGTAGCTGTGGATCGCCGCGGCCTGGAACAGCTGCGGTGTCGGCCGTCCGTGCAGGTGGCCGGCCAGGTAGTCGGTGGTGGCGCCGGCCGCGATGGTGTTGAGCAGCGCGGTGCCGATCGAGCCGCCGAGCTGCTGCCCGGTGTTGATGCTCGCCGAGGCCACCCCCGCGTCGCGCGGTGCCACGGCGAAGGTACCGGTGGCGGCCACCATGCCGAAGATGACGCCGTTGCCGGCACCGGCCACCACGAGCGGCCCGAGCAGCGCCGAGGCGTAGCCCGAGTGCGCGCCGATCCTCGTCAGCCAGACCATGGCGACCGCGTTGAGCAGCATGCCGGCGATGACCATCGGCTTTGGACCGAGCCGCGGCAGCAGCCTGGTGTTGCCCACGTTGGCCATGACGCCGCTGAGCGCCACCGTCGGCAGCATGGCCAGGCCCGAGCGGACCGCCGAGTACCCCAGGGTCACCTGCATGTAGTAGACGAGGAACAGGAAGACGCCGAACGTGCCGGCCCCGACGACCAGGACGGTGAGGTAGGCGCCGCCGCGGTTTCGGTCGAGCACGACGCGAGGTGGCAGCAGCGGGTGCGCGGTGCGCGTCTGCCGGACGGCGAAAATGATCAGCAACGCGACGCCGGCCGCGAGGAAGCCCCAGGTCGAGGGCGTGCGCCAGCTGTGCGACGCGGCGTGGGAGAAGCCGTAGACCAGGCAGAACATCCCGCCGGACACCGCCGCCACGCCCGGGACGTCCAGCCGGCCGCCCGGCGTCCGCTCCTGTCTGCCCACCAGCAGCACGCCTCCGGCGATCGCGATCGCGGCGAGGACCACGTTGACGTACATGCACCACCGCCAGGACAGGTAGGAGGTCAGCGCACCGCCGAGCAGCAGCCCCAGGCCCCCGCCGGCGGCCGCGACCGCGCCGTACACGCCGAACGCCCTGGCCCGCTCCTTCGGGTCCTTGAAGGTCGTGGCCAGCAGCGACAGGGCGGACGGCGCCAGCAGGGCGCCGAAGACCCCCTGGCAGGCGCGCGCCGTCACCAGCATCGAGAAGTTCACCGCGGCACCGCCGACGGCGGAGGCGGCCGCGAAGCCGACGAGCCCGGTGAGGAAGGTCACCTTGCGGCCGATCAGGTCGGCGAGCCGCCCGCAGAACAGCAGCAGGCCTCCGAACGACAGCGCGTACGCGGTCACGACCCACTGCCTATCGGCGGGCGTGAAGTTCAGCGCGCGCTGCGCCGACGGCAGCGCGAGGTTCATCACGGTCAGGTCGAGGACGACCATGACCTGGGCGACGGCGATGACGGCGAGGATCAGCCACCGTCTCGGATCCTGGTCCGTCGTCCGGACGGCCGCTGGGTCCGGCCCGGCCGTGTGGGTCGCGGTAGGTGCTGCCACGAACATCTCCCTGTCAACGTCGGACGGATTGAGGTGCCGGCGCGGTCACTACGCCGGTGACGACTGTTGTGCGCCGCTCGGATCGTCCGCTCGGCGTCCTGACGAACACGAGACGCCGGCGCCCTGAACCCTGTGACAGCAGCGATGGTGTGACGTGGACCACCGGCCGCGGGTGTCACAAAGCGGTCGGGACCGGCGTCTTGTGCGTGGGGTAGTGCTGAGAGCGGCAGGCAGGAGTCGGGCATGAGCGAGCGCAGCGAACGGACCAAGGACGCGGCCGAGCCGCTCGATCACGCAGACCTGGACGCCGCCACCGAGGCGTTCGTCGCCCACCGCAATCTGCTGTTCACCGTTGCCTACGAGATGCTCGGCTCGGCTACCGACGCCGAAGACGTCCTGCAGGAGACCTGGATGCGGTGGGCGGGCGTCGATCTGGCCACCGTGCGGGAACCGCGTGCCTTTCTGGTGCGGATCGTCACTCGGCAGGCGCTCGACCGGCTGCGTACGCTCGGTCGGCGTAAGGAGTCCTACGTCGGCCCCTGGCTGCCAGAGCCGCTATTGACCGCGCCGGATGTGGCCGAGGACGTGGAGTTGGCCGACAGCGTCTCGATGGCGATGCTGCTGGTACTGGAGACGCTCGCGCCGACCGAGCGGGCGGTGTTCGTCCTGCGCGAGGTGTTCGACCTGGACTACGACGAGATCGCCGAAGCCGTCGACAAAACCCCGGCCGCGGTCCGCCAGATCGCGCACCGGGCCCGGACACACGTCGCAGCGCGCCGACCACGCGGGGCCGTCTCCGCGGCCGAGACCCGAGACGCGCTTGAGGCCTTCCAGCGGGCGATCGAAACGGGCGACCTGCAGAGCCTGCTCGACATCCTCGCGCCGGACGTCGTCGCTCTGAGCGACGGCGGGGGAGTCAGACATGCCCTGCTGCGGCCCGTCGTGGGGGCCGCCAAGGTGGCTCGCTACATGGCCGCCCGCTGGTACGAGCGCGGCGTCGAAAGGACGGTCGAGCCGATACAGGTCAATGGTGGCCCGGGGCTGCTCGTCCGAGTCAACGGGGAGATCGACACCGTCATCGCGGTGCGCGTCGACGACGATCTCATCACCGGGCTCTACGGCGTACGTAACCCCGAGAAGCTGTCGCGTGTGGAGCGGGAGACCCCCGTGAGCCGCTGAGGCCGGCACGGCCCGCGTGCGGCCGCGAGCCGGCTCAGCTCTTGGCGAGCGCTTCGCGGCGGATCCACTGGAGCAAGGTGGGGTTGTCGACGGTGGTGATGACGCTGACCGTGGTGCGAAGGTGGCGGTCGTCGTCCAGCAGGGCCAGCATGCTCGCCGCCAGGTCCACACGGGCCGTGAACCTGCCGTCGGCGTGGCCCTCGACAAGGGTGTAGTCCGTGACCGACGGCAGGTGGTAGAGCCCGCTCGGGCGCACGATCGTCCAGTCCAGATCGCTGGCCCGGACCAGCGTCTCCATCCGCCGCATGTCGTCGTAAAGCGTCTTACCCAGCACCTGCGTCACGTAGGGCAGAAGCACCCGGTTGAACAGGAACCCGCCATCGGAGTACGGGTGCGGGTCGACCCCGCTCGAACTGACCACGGCGAGCCGGCGCACCCGATGCCGTTTCATCGCGGCGACGATATTGGTCGCTCCACGCGAATAGGTGCTGATCGCCTCCTTGCCCGGCGGGCACCCCGAGCGTCGACAGCACCGCGTCCCGCTCCGCCACGGCGGCGTCGACGGCCGCCGGGTCGAGCACGTCGGCACCGACCACCTCGAGCCGATCGTGGTGCAGCGGAAACGAGCCCGGCTGCCGGGTGACCGCGGCGACCCGATGTCCGGCGGCGAGCGCCTGGCCGGTGAGCAGGCGACCGGTGGGCCCATTGGCTCCGAAGACCGCGATACGCATGGCGACTGTCCTCCCCTGGCTACTACGCCTTCTGGACGGTCCGGGAAGCCGGGCGTAGCGGGCGATCCGGTTTTCGCTACCCGAGACAAGACAGCACCGCCGCCTGTGACATCGGTACGGAAGGGCTCAGTTGCCGGCCGCCTCGAGCGCGCGGCGGATCCCGGGCTCTCGCGGGCCGAGGAAGTACGGACGCGGACGCACCGTCAGCGTGTACGTCGCCTTGACCGCGGCCGGGACCTCCCGAAGGTAGAGGGCGACGGTCGCCGTGGCCGCGTACCGGGTGCTGTCGTCGCCGACGCCCCATGCCTCGATGCCGGCCGCGCGGCACAGGGTCATGGCCCGCGGCAGGTGGAAGTTCTGGGTGACGACGATGGCGCGGTCGACGCCGAAGATCCGCTTCGCGCGGGCGCACGAGTCCCAGGTGTCGAAGCCCGCGTAGTCCAGGACGATCCGCGTCTGCGGCACGCCCTCGGCGACCAGGACGTCGCGCATGGCCGACGGCTCGTCGTAGTCCTTGCGGCTGTTGTCCCCGGTGACGAGGAGCACCTTGACCTTGCCCCTCCGGTACAGCTCCGCGCCCAGCTTGAGGCGCTCGAGGAGCATCGGGGTCGGCTTGCCGCCGATGACCCCCGCGCCGAGGACCAGTCCCACGGGCACCTGCGGGGCCCGCGCCGGGTCGGTCCAGTACCGGCCCGACTCGGTGTACGACCACGCGGCCGGAAGGAGCAGCGCGTACCCGCCGAGCGCGCACAGCACGGACAACGGCGCCCGGCAACGCCACACGGCAACCCAGAACCGCCTCATACCCGGATAGATGACCCGGTCGGTGGGCGAGTTCGCGGATCCCCCAGGGACCGGCCGGATCCGGCCAGACCGGCCGCGCCTGACCCAGCCCGAATCAGGTCGGAGCGGTCGAGCCCGGGTCGGGTCGGAGCGGTCGAGCCCCGGTCGGAGCGGCCGAGGCCGGGTCAGACCAGGCGGGCTTGGCCCGTGCCCTCGACGATCTCGCCGAGCACCCAGGCGGGCAGGCCGTGCTCGGACGCCGTCCGGAGCGCGGCGTCGGCGTCGGACGCGGCGACGACGGCGGCCATGCCGACGCCCATGTTGAAGGTCTTGTCCATCTCCGCGCGGGGCACCCGGCCGTACGTCTCCAGCAGGCCGAAGATCGGCGGGGGCGCCCAGGAGGAGCGCTGGAGGACGGCGTCGCAGCCGGGTGGCAGCGACCGCGCGAGGTTCGCCGCGAGCCCGCCGCCGGTGATGTGCGCGAACGCGTGCACCTCGGACGCGGCGATCAGCGCCAGGCAGTCCTTGGCGTAGATCCGGGTCGGGGTGAGCAGCTCCTCGCCGAGCGACCGGGGCAGCTCGGCCGGCGTCTCCTCCAGTGCCAGCCCGGTCTCCCGCAGGATGTGCCGGACCAGGGAGTAGCCGTTGGAGTGGATCCCGGAGGAGGCGAGGCCCAGCACCACGTCACCGGGCCGTACCCGGTGCGGGCCGAGGACCTTCGACGCTTCGACCACGCCCGTGCCGGCCCCGGCCACGTCGAACTCGTCGGGCTCCAGCAGCCCGGGGTGCTCGGCGGTCTCGCCGCCGACCAGGGCACAGCCCGCCAGGGAGCAGGCCTCGGCGATGCCGCCGACGATCGCGGCGATCCGCTCGGGGACCACCCGACCGCAGGCGATGTAGTCGGTCATGAACAGCGGCTCGGCGCCGCAGACGACCAGGTCGTCGATGACCATGCCGACCAGGTCGTGCCCGATCGTGTCGTACACCCCGAGGCGCCGCGCCAGGTCGACCTTGGTGCCGACGCCGTCGGTGGAGGTGGCGAGCAGGGGCCGCTCGAACCGCGTGAGCGCCGAGACGTCGAACAGGCCCGCGAAGCCGCTGACGTCATCGACGACCTCGGGCCGGCGGGACTTCGCGACGCGGGACTTCATCAGCTCGACGGCGCGCTCACCCGCGGCGATGTCCACCCCGGCCGCGGCGTAGGACGTGGCGGTGGAGTCGTCGGTCACCGGCGGGCCTCTTCGAGCAGGTGCTTGCCCTGGGCGTCCTCGGCGACGTCGATCGGGTAGACGCCGTCGAAGCAGGCCCGGCACAGGCGGCTCTTGTCCTGCTGCGTCGAGGCGATCAGCTCGTCGAGCGAGATGTAGCCGAGCGTGTCGGCGCCGAGGGACTGGCGGATCTCCTCGACCGAGAGGTTGCCGGCGATCAGCTCGGCGCGGGTCGCGAAGTCGATGCCGTAGAAGCACGGCCAGGCCACCGGCGGGCTGGAGATGCGGACGTGCACCTCCTTGGCCCCCGCCTCGCGGAGCATCTTCACGATCGCCCGCTGGGTGTTGCCGCGCACGATCGAGTCGTCGACGACGACGAGGCGCTTGCCCGCGATCGCCTCGCGCAGCGGGTTGAGCTTCAGCCGGATGCCGAGCTGGCGGATGGTCTGCGACGGCTGGATGAACGTCCGGCCGACGTAGGAGTTCTTCACGAAGCCCTGGCCGTACGGGATGCCGGACTCCTCGGCGTACCCGATCGCCGCCGGCGTGCCGGACTCTGGCGTCGGGATGACCAGGTCGGCGTCGACCGGGTGCTCGCGGGCGAGCCGGCGGCCGACGTCGACGCGGGTGGCCTGGATGCTGCGCCCGGCGATCGAGGTGTCGGGCCGGGCGACGTAGACGTACTCGAACAGGCAGCCCTTGGGCTCGGCGACGGCGAACCGCGTGGACCGTACGCCCGCCTCGTCGATGGCGAGCAGCTCGCCCGGCTCGACCTCGCGGACGAACGTCGCGCCGACGATGTCGAGGGCGGCGGTCTCGCTGGCGACCACCCAGCCGTGCTCGAGGCGGCCGAGCACGAGCGGGCGGATGCCCTGCGGGTCGCGCGCGGCGTAGAGGGTGCGTTCGTTCATGAAGACGAGGGAGTAGGCGCCGCGGGCGAGCGGCAGCACCTCCAGCGCGGTCTCCTCGACGCCGCCCTCGCCACCGGCCAGCAGGGCGGTGAGCACCTCGGTGTCGGTGGTGGCGGTCAGCTCCCCGGCCGGGACGCGGGCCGCCAGCTCCGGCGTGTTGATGAGGTTGCCGTTGTGGCCCAGCGCCAGGCTGCCGGACTCGGTCGAGCGGAACGTCGGCTGGGCGTTCTCCCAGACGCTCGATCCGGTCGTGGAGTAGCGGCAGTGTCCGATCGCGATGTGCCCGCGCAGGGTGTTGAGCACGGACTCTTCGAAGACCTGGGACACCAGGCCCATGTCCTTGAAGACGACGATCCGCGCGCCGTCGCTGACCGCGATGCCGGCCGACTCCTGACCCCGGTGCTGCAGGGCGTACAGACCGAAGTAGGCGAACTTGCTCACCTCCTCGTCGGGTGCCCAGACGCCGAAGACCCCGCAGGCGTCCTGGGGGCTTCGATCCCGGGGGTCGAGGTCGTGGCTCAGCCGTCCGTCTCCACGCGACACATGGCCAGTGTAGGCGGCATTCACCGAGCCCCCTCCGCCGCGGGTGGGCGACGCCCACTCCGCCGGGCCGGGATGGCCGTTCCAGGCGGGGTAAACCGGCGGGCCGGAACGGGCGGCGGACGTGGTTCCCCGCACGTGGTCGGCGTGCCGCGCCGCCTCACCCGGCGCCGATCCATCACGATGGGTGTCCGGGAGGTGACATGGTGTATCAGCCGGTGCGCGAGGTGCCGCAACGCCACAGGGGGCTCGGCATCGCCGCGCTCGTCCTCGGCATCGCCGGGCTCCTCACGCTGTGGCTCTGCGGCCTGGGCGTCCTGCCCGCCCTGGCCGGCGTCGTCGTCGGCGTCATCGCGGTGGTTCAGCGGAACGGCCGTGGCATGGCCGTCGCGGGCCTGATCCTGTCGGCGCTGACACTGGCGCTCGCGATCGCCTTCGCCGTCTGGTTCTACGGCCGGATCGCGCCCTGCTCCGACCATGCCCGCTATCCCACGAAGCAGGCCCGGGACGAGTGCCTCCAGAAGCGCGTCCCCTTCTTCAAGGCCACGCCCCACCCCTGAGCGGGCGACGGAGCACCGCCGTCTTGACAGGCCTCGGGGCCAGAGGGAGCATGACGGCGGGCGTTGATCTACCGCCCAACCTCCTTCGCCCCTCCCCGGCAGGGTCGCTCGGTGGAGGCAAAGGGGATCCCTTCCTCGGATCGCTGGTCATCCGCCCGCCACGGGCTCGTTCGCCGGGGGTCGGGTCGCGTGGTGTCGAGGGCCTGATGACGGCGAACAAGAACTTCAAGCGACGTGTCCGCGAGCGCGCCCGGCGTACGGGCGAGTCCTACACCGCTGCTCTCAGGCACCTTCGACGTCTGGACGCCAAGGAGCAGTCCATGCAATCCATGCAGTGGCAGCGCATCGAGAAACCCGACTTCGGCTACGCGGTCCAGGTCCCCCGGAACTGGGAGGAGCGGGAGCCGAACCTCAAGAACAGCCCGTGGGAGACCGCGCGGTTCGTCGACCCCGGTGACCGGCGGCACAGCCTGATCGTCTTCCGGCAGCCCGTACGGCCCGGGCGTTCCGCCGCCGAGATCGCCGAGGGCGCGCAGCAGTCGCTCGCCGGGGTCGGCTTCGTCGACTTCGAGATCAGCGACGTGACCGTCGCCGGGCGGGCCGGCGCGCGGCTGAACTGCGCGCGCCACGACGCCGGCCGGACGTGGGCGGTGCGCGAGTACTTCGTCGTCCAGGACGGCGTCTCGTTCTGCCTGGGATGCGGGTCGTCCGTCCCGGGCGAGGACGATCCGCTCTTCGGAGTGCTCGCCGAGCGCCTGGAACTGCTCGAGCTCGGCTGATCCCGGGCCGGCGGGCGAGCCCCGCCGGCCCCTTTATCGATCATTCGCCGAATACGGCGTGACAGGCAGATGGGCGGACAGATCCGCCCGCGATCCGCTCGCCGCGATCCGGTCGGTGGCGTCCGTCCAGGCGAGCCGGCCGGTCGCGAGCAGGATCCACGTCTTCGGATCGGTCTCGATGACGTTCGGCGGGGTGCCGCGGGTGTGGCGCGGGCCCTCGACGCACTGCGCCGCGGCGTACGGGGGCACGCGCACCTCCACCGAGCGCCCCGGCGCCTCCCCGGCGAGCCGGTCCAGCAGCAGTTTCACGGCCAGGCGTACGGCCGCGCGCTCGGGTTCGGCGCCGGCGGCGTACGCGGCCACCACCGCGTCGATGAGGGCGTCGGCGAGGCGGGCCGCCGGGCCCGCGTAGGGCTCCTCGCCGAGCGCGGCGAGTTGGTCGTCGAGGGCGGCGCGCAGCCGCTCAGGTGTGGGTCTGGCCATGGCAGAACCGACGCTACCGGCTGAAACAGTGCCCACCGACCCGTGGGACACGCTAAATTGCCTTAGTCCCCCATATGCCACTAAAGACCACTTGCCACACCTGTACTGTCTTGTGGTTGTTTGGTTACTCGCAGCCGGTGGCCCCCTCCCGGCCCGCGCCCCCCACTCGAAGGAGAGCCCCCACGTGAGGGTCCGAGCCAGAAGACTCGTGATCGCGTCCTCCGCCGTCGCGATCACGGCAGCAGCCGTCCCCGCCTACGCCGCCATCACCGCCCCCACCGCCCACGTCGCGGTCGCATCCGCCTCGACCCAGGCCGTGCCCGGGCAGTACATCGTGACGCTGAAGCACACCGGCGCCCGCCTGTCGAAGCTCACCGGCCTGCGCCGCCTCCACGACTTCGGTGACGGCTTCGCCGCCAAGCTGACACCGTCGGAGCTCAAGAAGGTGCAGAGCGACCCGAACGTCGCCGCCATCGAGCCGGACCAGGTCATCAAGATCAACACCACCCAGACGCCCGTCAACTGGGGACCGGACCGGATCGACCAGCACAAGCTGCCGCTCTCGCACTCCTACACCTACAAGCACACCGGCTCGGGCGTCGACGCCTACGTGATCGACACCGGCATCGACACCACCCTCAGCCAGTTCCAGGGCCGGGCGAACACGGTGTACGGCAAGGCGGACTGCAACGGCCACGGCACCCACGTGGCCGGCATCATCGGGTCGAAGACGTACGGCGTCGCCAAGGGCGTCAGCCTGCACGGCGTCCAGGTGCTCGACTGCTCGGGTCAGGGCAGCACCTCCGACGTCATCGCCGGCATCAACTGGGTGATCAAGCACCACGGCGCCAAGTCGGTCGCCAACCTATCCCTGGGCGGCGGCAAGTCCACCGCGCTGAACAACGCGGTCACCAGCCTGTCGAAGTCCGGAGTGTTCGTCGCCGTCGCCGCAGGCAACGGCGACGAGAACGGCAACCCGGTGGACGCCTGCAAGACCTCGCCGGCCAGCGCGGCGAGCGTCGAGGCCGTCGCGGCCAGCACCTCGACCGACAAGCGCACCTCGTGGACCAACTACGGCAAGTGCGTGGACATCTACGCTCCCGGTAGCAACATCAAGTCGACCTACCCGGGCGGCACGGAGGTCCTCAGCGGCACGTCGATGGCCACGCCGTTCGTGACCGGTGTCGCGGCGCTCTACAAGTCGACGTACGGCCAGAAGTCGTTCGGCACGGTCCAGACGTGGATCCACTCGCACGCGACCCTGAACGCCATCAAGAACAACAAGCCGAACACCCACAACCGGCTGCTGTACAAGAGCACCCTCTGATCCGCTGATCCACGAGAAGGCCGCCGCCCCACCGGGGTCGGCGGCCTTCTCGCGTCTGAGTTTCCGCCCGGAGCCGTCTATCCGCTCTAGCCGGTGGCGCATCCCCTCATCTGCCAACTCGTCTCCGACCTGATCACCATGCAGACGCCCGCCAGTCCTGAGCTGTGCGAACTGGTGCAACGCGTCGACGCGTAAAAAGCACCATCCAGCTTCACCAGCGATTGCCGCCTCTTACGGCAGCAATCGCTGAAGAGGCGGGGAACGCCAACGATCAAGGAGTGGGCTCAGCGGTGGGTGCCGGGGCTGGCCAACGATAGCGGTCGTCATCTGAGCCAACCTGCCGATGATCTGTCCCTTGATGTACTGGGCGGTGCCGTCGGTGCCGGTCGAGGTGTGGTGCTGGACAGCGACGGCGCACGAGGGCATGACCTGCTCACCGCCCACGCTCCTGACCTGGGGCACGTCCCGACCGCGGCAAAGGAGGCAACCACCCCGCTGCTCCATCACGAAAACCATCGAACGATCCAACCGTCACCTAAAGTCGCGACACGTTACCGAGAATGGCGCAACGTGAAAAGGACCAGAAAAACAGCAATCGGACTAGCATTGGCTGTCGTTGTTTCGTTTTTCGCCATCTTCGGCGTCTTCGCCTACGAGAAATTCTTCAATGCGAGCACGGTCACGATGGGAAAGGCGATTCCGCTGACCGAGGGATCCGGACCGAATGGTGAGCGGTGGCAGCTGGTCGCCCGCGTCGAACACAAGCATCACTCCAGTGGCGATAAGACGCGGCTATGCCTCAACCTCATCGTTGGGGGTGAGCAGTCTGCCGGCGGATGCGAGTTCGATGCACGACCGTCCTATGGTTACTGGAGCTCAGGAAAAGGGCCCGGTTATTCGAACTTCTTTCTGGGGCCCGTGCCGACAAACGCAACCCAGGTCCGCCTCGCTGGCCCGGGGCTGAAGACCTATGTGGTGCCGACCTCACCGCTCCCGGCAATGAAAGGGATACCACAAGGCCGCTACTTCATCGTCGACTCCGACCCGGACGGTAGCGTCACGGCACGGAACGATGGTCGGCGATACTGGACGGTGACCCCGCTTGACGCCCATGGGCGGTCGGTGTCCTTCCGCGACTTCTGATCGTGCTCATGGTGAGTTCGTAGGCCGCAGGAACCAAAGCGAGTAGAGCGCGCGCAGCTTGCCCTCCAGCTCGCTCAGTCCGCCCCACGACTTCTCGACGGGGATCGCGTCGTCGACCCGGTGCAGGTAGCACCCTGCGCGCTGGTCCACTGAATGCACCGATACTGGACCAATGGACCAGAGCATCGGTGAGTTCCTCCGCTCTCGGCGCGCCCGCATCCAGCCTGGCGACGTGGGACTGCCCGAGTACGGCCGGCGGCGGGTGCCCGGCCTGCGCCGCGAGGAACTGGCGCAGCTCGCCGGCGTCAGCGTCGACTACTACGTACGCCTGGAGCAGGGGCGCAGTCCGAGCGTGTCCGACGCCGTGCTCGACGCGATCGCCCGCGCACTGCGCCTCGATGGGACCGAGAGTGCCCACCTCCGCAACCTGGCGCGCCCTGACCGGACGACGCGCACGGCACAGCGGCCACAGCGCGTACGGCCCGGGCTACTCCGCATGCTGGAGATGATGCGGGACATTCCGGCCTTCATCCTCGGCCGCCGAATGGACGTCCTCGCCTGGAACCCGCTGGCCGACGCCGTGACCGGGTTCTCCGGCCTGGATCGGCCCAACGCGGCTCGGCACGCCTTCCTGTATCCGGCGGGCCGCGCCCTGTACCCCGAATGGGAGGCCGTCGCCGCGGAGACCGTCGCGTACCTGCGCCTCCACGCCGGCCGGTACCCGGACGACGCGCGGATGGCCGACCTCGTCGAAGAGCTTTCGGCGGGTAGCGAGGCGTTCCGCCGCCTCTGGGCCGGTCAGGACGTCGTGGAGAAGACGCACGGCCGGAAGCTGATCCATCATCCGCGGGTCGGCGAGCTGGAATTCCGCTTCGAGACCTTCGCGCCTCCCGGCGACGAGGATCAGCTGCTCGTCGCCTACACCGTGGCGGCCGGCTCGCCCGCCGAGGAACGGCTGAGGCTGCTGGCCGCCGACCAGGCCGCCGCTCCCGCGTACGTCCTGACGTCGACGTGATCCCTGGCGCTCACCGCGGTGAGCGCCAGGGGTCAGCGGGTCAGCTCATGCGGCCGGCTCCAGCACCGGCTCGGTCCCCACGGCGGCCTGACTGCGGGTGCGCAGGGTGTAGAGGCTGAGGGGGACGCCGATGGAGACGATCGCGGCGCCGACCAGGATGGCGAGCTGGTAGCCCGACAGGAAGGCGTGGATCGGCGTGGAGCCGCCGCGCAGGACCGCGGACTGGCGTGACGTCAGGATCGCGCCGATGATCGTGACGCCGAGGAGGCCGGAGACCTCGCGGGAGGCGTTGAGCACGCCGGAGGCCGCGCCGGCCCGCGCGGGCGGGAGCACACCGATGACCGCGTCGGTCAGCGGCATCATCGTGAAGCCGGAGCCGATGCCGAAGGCCACGAACGCGGGCAGCAGGTCCATGAAGCTGCCGCCCTCGCCGACGAACGAGACCATGACCATTCCGACGACGTTGAGGGCGAGACCCGCCGCGACGGTGAGGTTCGTGCCGAGGCGCCGCGCGACCGTCCCGGCGAACGGCGCGATCACGATCATCATCAGCGCCATCGGGATGATGGACGCCCCCGCCTTGGTCGGGGAGAAGCCCAGGATGTTCTGCAGGTACATCGCGGTGAAGAGGTAGACGCCCATCACGCCGAAGCCCCACAGGACCATCGCGCCGAGGCCGCCGCTGAAGACGCGCTCTCGGAACATCGACAGGTCCACCATCGGGTCGTCGGTGCGGGTCTCGACCACGATGAACACCGCCGCCGAGACCGCGGCGAGGGCGAACGCGCCGAGGATCAGGGCCGAGGTCCAGCCCCGGTCGTGGCCCTCGATCAGCGCGTAGGTGACGGAGAACAGCGCGACGGCGGAGGTGAGCAGGCCCGGAGCGTCCAGGCGGCGGCGTACGGCCTCGTCGGTCTCGCGCATCGAGAAGGCGATGATGGCGATCGTCACCACGCCCACGGGGACGTTGATCAGGAAGATCCAGCCCCAGTGCCAGCGCTCGGAGATGAACCCGCCGGTCAGCGGCCCGAGTGCCAGGGCGAGCGCGCCGACCGCGCTCCACACCCCGACCGCCCTCGTACGCTCGCGCGGGTCGGGGAAGGTCGAGGAGATGATCGCGAGCGTCAACGGCGCCGACGCGGCCGCGCCCACCCCTTGCAGGACCCGGGCGACGATCAGCGTCGTCTCGTTCCCCGCGATCCCGGCCAGGAGCGACGCGGCGGTGAAGACGGTCAGTCCGGCCAGGAACAGCCGGCGGCGGCCGTACACGTCGCCGAGCCTGCCGCCGACGAGCATCAGGCCGGAGAAGACCAGGATGTAGCTGCTGACGATCCACTCCAGCCCGGACAGCGTCAGGTGCAGGTCGCGCTGGATGGACGGCAGCGCCACGTTGACGACGTTGTTGTCCAGATAGGTCATGAAGGTCGCCAGCGCGACCCCGGTCAGGGTCCACCAGCGTCGACGAGATTCCATCGTCCCCAACTCTCCTATACAGCGTTCTTATACGTCGTACATGTACCTCGTATAGGGAAGCTTGTACGGCGTATAGTTGTCAAGTGGCCGCAGATGAGGAACGGGCTCGCCTGAGCCGGGAGACAGTGGTGGACGGCGCCCTGGCGCTCGCCGACGAAGAGGGGCTCGAAGGGCTGACGATCCGCCGGCTCGCCCAGCGCCTGGGCGTCACGCCCATGGCGCTCTACTGGCATTTCAAGAACAAGGACGAGCTGCACGTCGCGCTCGTCGACCGCGTGTGGTCGCTGGTCGACACGAAGGTCGACCCGGAAGCACCGTGGTACGACCGGCTCCACGCGTTGATGGCGTCCGCCGTGAGCGTGCTACGCGCGCATCCGAGCGCCGCTCGCCTGCTGATGGGCGCCTGGATCGACGCCCCGCGCTGTTACGACTCCATGGAGGCGGCGCTGGCGATCCTCGCGGAGGGCGGATTCAAGCCCGAGACGGCGGCCGCCATCTCCAAGTACGGCCTCCGCACGGCGATCACGCTCGTCATCGGCGACGCGCAGGTCAAGCCCACGATGACGGACGAGGAGGTCGCCGAGATCCATCGCCGCAAGCGCATCATGCTCGAGACGATGTCCCCCGAGCGGTACGGCCACGTCATCGCCGCCGCGTCCGCGCTCGCCGCCGGGCAGGACTCCGACGCCGAGATCGCTCTCGGGATCGACATCTTCATCGCCGGCGTCCGGGCCCTGGCCCCGAACGGCTGACCGCGCCGCGCCGGGCCTGGCCCGGCGCGGCGCGGTCGCTCGATCAGCCGAACAGCGCGGGCAGGGCGCCCTGGTGCACCTCGCGCAGCTCGCTCAGCGGGATGGAGAACAGGCCCTCCACCTCGAAGGCGTCGCCGCCGACCGTGCCCAGTCGGCGCACCGGGACCCCGGCGGCCTCGGCGAGGGCGGCGACCCGCTCCTCGTGCTCCGGGTAGACGGCCACGACGGCCCGGGCCACGGACTCGCTGAACAGCTCGGTGAACGGGTCGTCCGGCAGGCTGACCACGCAGCCGAGCCCGCCGCGCAGGCAGGACTCGACCAGCGACTGCGACAGGCCGCCGTCGGACAGGTCGTGGGCGGCGCTCAGCACGCCTTCCCGCGCCCCGGTCACGAGCACGGACGCCAGTGCCGCCTCGGCCGCGAGGTCGACGCGCGGCGGCAGCCCGCCCAGGTGCTGGAACACGACGTTCGCCCACTCGGAGCCGCCGAACTCCGGCCGGGTCTCGCCGAGCAGCAGCAGCGTGGTGCCCTCGACGTTGAACGACATCCGCACCCGGCGGTCGACGTCGTCGTGCACGCCCAGGACGCCGATCACCGGGGTCGGGTTGATCGGGGTGCTGCCCGTCTGGTTGTAGAAGCTGACGTTGCCGCCGGTCACCGGGACGCCCAGCGCCTGGCAGCCGTCGGCGAGACCCTCGACGGCGCGCGCGAACTGCCACATCACGCCCGGGTCCTCCGGCGAGCCGAAGTTGAGGCAGTTGGTGACCGCGAGCGGCCGCGCGCCCGTGGTCGCGACGTTGCGGTACGCCTCCGACAGGGCGAGCTGCGCGCCGGCGTACGGGTCGAGCCGCGCGTAGCGGCCGTTGCCGTCGGTGGCCAGCGCGATGCCCTGCGGCCCGTCGCCGATGCGGATCACGCCGGCGTCCTCCGGCATGGCCAGCACGGTGTTGCCGAGCACGAACCGGTCGTACTGCGAGGTGACGAACGTCTTGTCGGCGAGGTTCGGCGAGCCGATGAGCCACAGCACCGTGTTGCGCAGGTCCTCGGCGGTGGCCGGGCGCGGCAGGCGGCCCGGGCCGTCGGCCTGCAGCTGCCCCAGGTCGGCCGGCGGCTCGTACGGCCGCTCGTACACCGGGCCGTCGTCGGCGGCGGTGCCCGGCGGGATGTCGACGATCGTCTCGCCGTGCCAGGTCATCCGCAGCCGGCCCGTGTCGGTGACCTCGCCGATCACGGTGGCGGGGACGTCCCACTTCCGGCAGACCTCGAGGAAGCGCTCGACCTTGGCCGGCTCGACCACGGCCATCATGCGCTCCTGCGACTCGCTCATCAGGATCTCTTCGGGCCGCAGCGTCGCGTCGCGCAGCGGGACCTTGTTCAGGTCGATGTCCATGCCGCCGGTGCCGGCAGCGGCCAGCTCCGTGGTCGCGCAGGACACGCCCGCCGCGCCGAGGTCCTGGATGCCGACGACGAGGTCCTCGGCGAAGATCTCCAGGCAGCACTCGGTGACGACCTTCTCCATGAAGGGGTCGCCGACCTGCACCGACGGCCGCTTCTGGTGCGACTCCTCGTCGAAGGTCGCGCTCGCCAGCACCGACGCGCCGCCGATGCCGTCCGGCCCGGTGCCCGCGCCGAAGAGGATCACCTTGTTGCCGGGACCCGGCGCGATCGCCCGCTTGATGTCCTCCGGCTTGAGCACACCCACGCACAGGGCGTTGACCAGCGGATTCGCGGCGTAGCAGGGGTCGAAGACGACCTCGCCGCCGATGTTCGGCAGGCCGAGGCAGTTGCCGTAGCCGCCGACGCCGCGCACGACGCCGTCGAGCACCCGGCGTGTGTCCGAGGCCTCCGGCGGACCGAAGCGCAGGGAGTCCATGACCGCGACCGGCCGGGCGCCCATCGAGATGATGTCGCGGACGATGCCGCCGACGCCGGTGGCCGCGCCCTGGTACGGCTCGACGTACGACGGGTGGTTGTGCGACTCGATCTTGAAGGTGACGGCCCAGCCGTTGCCGACGTCGACGACCCCGGCGTTCTCGCCCATGCCGACGAGCAGCGCGTCGGTCTCGGGCGCCTTGTCGGCGAACTGCCGCAGGTGGACGCGCGAGCTCTTGTACGAGCAGTGCTCGCTCCACATGACGGAGTAGATGGCCAGCTCGGCGGAGGTGGGCCGCCGGCCCAGGATCTCCCGCACGCGGGCGTACTCGTCGTCCTTCAGGCCGAGCTCGGCGTACGGCAGCTCGCGCTCCGGCGTGCGCTCCGCACGCTCGACGGTGTCCGTCTCGACCGGCGGCGCGGCGGGCTGCTCCGCCGCGGGCTCCGAGGCCGCCAGGTCGGGGTCGGTCGCCGACGGGCCGGCACCGGGCCGCTCGTCGCCGGACTCGTTGACGGAGGTGTGGGCCTGCTCAGTCACTGGTGCACCAACTTCTTGAGGACAGAGGTGAAGAAGCCGAGCCCCTCGGTGGAGGTGCCGGTCAGCGCCTCGACCGCGTGCTCGGGGTGGGGCATCAGGCCGACGACGTTGCCCGCCTCGTTGCAGATGCCGGCGATGTCCCGCAGGGAGCCGTTGGGGTTGACGTCGACGTAACGGGCGACGACCCGACCGGTGGACTCCAGCTCGTCGAGGGTGTCCTCGTCGGCGACGTAGCAGCCGTCCATGTTCTTGATCGGGATGACGACCTCCTGGCCCTGCTCGTAATCGGTGGTCCAGGCGGTGTCGGCGTTCTCGATGCGCAGGCGCTGGGCGCGGCACACGAAGTGCAGGCCGGCGTTGCGGGTCAGCGCTCCCGGCAGGAGGTGCGACTCGCACAGCACCTGGAAGCCGTTGCAGATGCCGAGCACCGGAAGGCCGTCGCCGGCGGCCGCGACGAGCTTGTCCATGAGCGGGGCGAACCGGGCGATGGCGCCGGCGCGGAGGTAGTCGCCGTAGGAGAAGCCGCCGGGAAGAACGACCGCGTCGACACCGAAGAGGTCGGCCTCGGCATGCCAGAGGGACACCGGCTCGGCGCCGGCGAGGCGGACCGCGCGTGCGGCGTCCCGGTCGTCCAGCGAACCGGGAAAGGTGATGACGCCCACACGGGCTGACATGGGCACACTCCGATCAAGGAACGGTCGGGACGTGCCCCAGCTTATCCGGGGGTCTACCCTGCGGTTTTCAGCAGCTCGGGCTCGAGGAGGCGCATCGGGGACTCCTCCTGCCAGCTCAGCCTCTTCTGGAGGTAGACGACCGTGCCCGCGTCGGGGCGACTGTCGAAGGTGACGTCGTCGACGAGCGCCTGCATGATCTTGATCCCCCGCCCGGACTCCGAATCGGGCCCCGCGCCTTTCTGCTTGTCGCTTTGGAAGCCGTGGCCCGTGTCGGCGACCTTCAGCACGCAGTGGTCACCGGCGATACTGGCGATCACTTCATAGTGGGACGCCGAATCAACGTGCTGCACGACATTGGTGCAGGCTTCGGATGCGGCCACGAGAAGGTCGGCAATACAGGCTTCCGAAACCCCCAACCCGCGCAGCGTATCGCCCAGGACCCGTCGGATCACCGGGATGCTGAGAGTCTCACGCGGCAAGTCGAGTGAGAACTTCATATCCACCGGACACCTCGTGTCATCTTGACCCCTGACCTGGGGTCGGCCCCGTCTGCTGATTCTTTCAACGAAGCTAAGGCTTCCCCGGTGGAAACTGGCGTAATCGCGGGACCGAGCTAACTTTAGGCGACTATTCTGCGCGGAGTTCGAACGTCTCGATGACGGGGTTGGCCAGCAACGTCTCGGCCATCTTCCGGACACGTTCGGTGGCCGCTTCGTCGGCCGGCCCTTCAACTTCGATCTCGAAGCGCTTACCTTGGCGTACCCCGGTGACACCCTCGAAACCGAGCCGCGGCAACGCCCGGGCGACGGCCTGACCCTGGGAATCGAGAATTTCCGGCTTCAACATGACGTCGACGATGAAACGCGCCATGGCAACCCCCTCTGATCTGCAGCTACGGCACCGAAGCGTACGGCAACGCCGCGACGCCGGTGACGCGAACCCTCGCCCGATGGGATCGTTAGGCCCGATCCCCCGCCCCCGAGGAGTCGTCATGCGCGCCGAGGAACTCACCGAGCCGGAATCCGCTCTCTGGGAAGCGTTCCCCACGGCGCGGACGGTCGACCTCGGCGGCCAGGGCGAAGTGCGTGCCGAGGTGATCGCGGCCCTGCTGCTCGGCGCGCGACCACCCGAGCCGGGACGGGTTCCGGCGGTCCGGCTGACGGGCGCGAAGATCATCGGACGGCTCGACCTGTCCTTCGCCGACGTGCCATACGCGGCTCTGCTGCGCGACTGCGAGTTCGCGGAGACGCCGAGCCTGTACGGCGCTCGCCTGCGCCAGGTGAATCTCACCGGCTCGCGGCTGCCGGGTCTGCAGGCGTCCGATGCCCATATCGATGGCCTGCTCTGGCTGAAAGACTGCCGCTTCGACGGCCCGGTGACGCTCGTCGGCACTGAGGTCAACGGCGCCCTGTCGCTGGGTTCGGCTCGGATCGACGGCGCGGGGCCGCTCCGCGCGGATGACCTGATGGTGTCCCGTGACCTGGTCGCGGACCATATGCGGGCCTCGGGGGAGGTCCTGCTCCGCGGCGTCCGAGTGCAGGGCACCGTCATCCTCGACGGCGCCCGGCTGTCCTACCCGAACGGCGTCGCGCTGAATCTGGACCGGGCCCGGGTGGACGGCGCCGTCCAGCTCGGAGACGGCCTGCACGCCGAGGGCATGGTCAGCCTGCGATCGGCCGTGATCGGCGGCATGCTCGATCTGAACGGCGCGGAGCTGGTCAATCCCTCAGGCATAGCGCTGCGCGGACACCTGGTCACCGTCGGGAGCAGCCTGCGCGCCTCGAAGGGCTTCCACGCGCAGGGGCTGATCTACCTCGACGCCGCCCGTGTGAACGGCTCGATCGTCCTCGACGGGGCACACCTGTCCAACCAGGGCGGCATCGCGCTGGCGGCCTCCCGGGCCGAGATCACCGGCGGCCTGTTCGGCAAGTACGGGTTCGTCGCCGACGGGGCGATCCATCTGGTCGACACCCGGGTCGGGGCCAGCGTCGACTTCTCCGGCGCTCGGCTCACCGCGCCGGGGACACGCGCGCTCAAGGCGCACGGGATCAACGTCGTCGGCGTGGTCGACTGCTGCGACGGTTTCACCGCCGAGGGCCGGGTCTCGTTCGCCGGCGCTCGGATCGGCGGTGACCTGTGCTTCGACGACGCGACGATCAGCGCTCCCGGGGAGGCCGCCATCAGCTGCCGGCAGGTGCGCGCCGCCACGCTGCGGCTCAGGACGCGCGGTGTGGACGGCGCGGTCGACGTACGGCACGCGCGCGTCGAGGTGCTCCGCGACGCTCCGAAGGGCTGGCCGCCGGGCTCCCGGCTCGAGGGCTTCACGTACGAGACGGTCGAGGATCCCGGCGCGGGCGCCGACCGGCTCGGGTGGCTGGACGGCGCCGACGGGTACCAGCCGCAGCCGTACGAGCAGCTCGCCGGCGTCTACCGGCGGCTGGGGCAGGACGCCGACGCCCGTACGGTGCAGCTCGCCCGGCAGCGCCGCCGGCGGCGTACGCTGCCGCGCTGGCTCGCCGTCTGGGGCCTCGTGCAGGACTGGACGGTCGGCTACGGCTACCGGCCGCAGCGGGCGCTGCTGTGGCTGGCCGGGCTGCTGGCCGTCGGCGTCGTGGCGTTCGGCGCCCACCACCCGCCGCCGCTGAAGGCGGGCGAGGCGCCGCCGTTCAATCCGTTGCTGTACACGCTCGACCTGCTGCTGCCGGTCATCGGCTTCGGCCAGGAGGACGCCTTCGGGCCGCGCGGCTGGCAGCAGTGGCTGGCCGCGGCGCTCGTCGCGTCGGGCTGGATCCTCGCCACCACCATCGCCGCAGGCGTCTCGCGGGTGCTCTCCCGTTAATGGCCGAGGCGAATTCCTACTTCTTTGATAATCTCACTCCATGAGTGAGCAGGCCTACAACGTCGGCGAGGGCCCAGCGACCAGGGTGAGTCTCTCCCTACCCGAAGGGACGGCCGAAGCGATCCGCCAACGGGTCGGCAAGCGCGAGTTCTCCGCCTTCATCACCGAAGCGGTCGAGCGCGAGTTGCGCGGCCAGATCCTGGATGAGTACCTGGCCGACTACGAACGCCGCAAGGGGCCGATCTCGGCACGAGAACAGGAGCAGGCGCGCCAGGTCTTCGACGAGGTGTTCGCCGAGGAGGGTAATTGGCCCGCCGCAAGCTGAGCCACGAGGGCACCCTCGTTCTCGACTGTGAGGGACTGTCGAAGCTCGTCAACGATCACGAGCGTGTCGTCGCGTTGGTCACGGAATCCCGCAAAAGAGGCATGGAGGTGGTGGTCAACGCGCTGACCATCATCGAAACCGCCCATCGCCGGACCGACAATGCGCGGCTGGCCTGGATCCTCTCAGGTGTGCGGATCGTCCACGTCGGCGAGGAGGAGGCCAAGGCCGCCTCGACGATGCTGATCAACGCCGGGTTGCACGGCCACAAGTACGCGATCGACGCCGCCGTGGCCGAGATGGCCGTACGGCAGCGCCGTCCGGTCGTGCTTCTCACCTCGGACATCGACGACATGACGAAACTCTGCGGTGATCGGGTGCGTCTCGTTTCCGTGTGAGCGATCGCAGCGGGCGGGGCGTCGGCGCGATATACATGAGGGTTCTCTCGTCTTCCCCCGGAGTTCGTCTAATGCTGAGTGATGAGCTGACCCCACCCGAGCGCGTGCTGTGGGACGCGTTCCCGCGCGGTGAGACGGTCGACCTGTCCGGCGGCGACCAGGACTTCGACAGCACGAACGCCTGGGGCCCCGAGCGCACCATCCGCGCCGAGGTGATCTCGGCGCTGCTGCTCGGCGCGCGGGAGACCGAGCCTGGTCAGGTCGCCGCGGTTCGCCTGACCGGCGCGCGGATCGCCGGGACGCTGAACCTCGGGCACGCCCACGTGACCGTGCCGCTCGCACTCACCGGCTGCCAGCTCACCGACGCCCCGCACCTGTACTGGGCGCAGCTGCGCAGCGTCCACTTCATGCGCTGCCGGCTGCCCGGCCTGGTCGCCTCGGGCGTGCGCATCGACGGGCACCTGTGGCTGGAGGGCAGCCACGTGTACGGCGGCGTCTGGCTCGACAGCGCGCACATCACCGGCATCCTCAACCTGACCGGCGCTCACCTGTCCCACCCGGGCGGTGACGCGCCGCTGCTGGCCGACCGCCTCATCGTGGACAACAACGTCTACTGCGACCAGGGGTTCACCGCCGAGGGCGAGGTCCGGCTGCCGGGCGCGAACGTCGGCGGGCAGCTGATCTTCCGCGGGGCGCGGCTGCGCAACCCCAAGGGGCAGGCGCTGTACGCCAGCCGCCTCTCGGTGGCGGCCAACGTCTTCTGCGACGGCGGGTTCAGCGCCGAGGGGGAGATCCGGCTGCGCGGCGCGCGGATCGGCGGTTACCTTTCCCTGGTCGGCGCGTCGGTCTCCAACCCGGCACGTGCGGCGCTCAACTGCGACGACATGAGCATCGAGACCGACATCTACTGCTCGGACGGCTTCCACGCGGAGGGCGTGGTCAGCCTGGCGGGCGCGCACATCGGCGGCCTGTTCAACCTGCGCGGCGGGCGCCTCAGCAACCCGGCCGGCGTGGCGCTGAACCTCCAGCGGGCCCAGGCCGAAGAGGTGCTGCTGCGGACCGCCGAGCCCATCAAGGGTGTCGTCGACCTGAGCTACGCGCACTTCAAGCTGCTGCGCGACGACCCGCTCTCCTGGGCGCCGAGGTACCAGCTCGACGGTCTCACGTACGAGATGATCGACCCGCCGCTGGTCGCGAAGGAGCGGCTGAAGTGGGTGCACCGCGACACGGACGGCTACATCCCGCAGCCGTACGAGAAGCTCGCCGAGACCTACCGTGCCCTCGGGCACGACGGCGAGCGGCGCACCGTGCTGCTCGCCAAGCAACGGCACCGCCGTACGACGCAGCCGGTGCCGGGCCGGGTGTGGGGCTACCTCCAGGACTGGACGGTCGGCTACGGCTACCGGCCGTTCCTAGCCACCGCGTGGCTCGTGGCGCTGCTGGCGTTCGGCACCATCGTCTTCCAGCACCACCCGATGATCCAGGAGCCTGGCCACAACACGCAGTTCAACCCGTTCCTCTACACGCTGGACGTGCTGCTTCCGATCGGCTCGCTCGGCCAGGAGGGGGAGTTCGCGCCGCACGGCATCTACCTGTGGATATCCGACGCGCTCGTCGTCGCGGGCTTCGTCCTCGGTTTGACCGTCGCCGCCGGCGCGACGCGCGTGCTGTCCCGCGACTGATTCACGTTTACCGAATCGGAGCGTGATTCGCGTTGGTGGCAGGGCACAACCTTGCGGGTACGAATCCGTAGAACCCGAGGCTTGCGCCCGGGTACGAGAGGTCTGTCACGATGACGACTACGTCTCCCGCAACCGCCGGGATCCGCGGGAAGGGTGACGCGCAACCAGGCCGACCGCGGCGATCCCGCGAAGGCCCTGAACGCACGAGGAGTGGCACGTGATCGTCGACGCCGCGCGCGGTGCGCCCCTGGGCACCGACGCACAATCTCCCCCATCGGAGCTCGTCCAGCTGCTCACCCCTGAGGGCGAGCGGGTCGAGCACCCCGACTACGACGTGAACCTGACCCCCGACGAGATCAAGGGTCTCTACCGGGATCTGGTGATCGTTCGCCGGATCGACACCGAGGCGGTCGCACTGACCCGCCAGGGCGAGCTGGGCATCTGGGCCTCACTGCTCGGCCAGGAGGCCGCGCAGATCGGCTCCGCCCGCGCCCTGCGGCCGGACGACATGGCGTTCCCGAGCTACCGGGAGCACGGGGTGGCCTGGTGCCGGGGCGTCGACGCGCTCGACCTCCTGGGCCTGTTCCGCGGCGTCAACCACGCCGGGTGGGATCCAAAGCAGCACAACTTCCACCTCTACACGATCGTCATCGGCAGCCACGCCCTGCACGCCACCGGCTACGCCATGGGCATCCAGCGGGACGGCACCGAGGACGCCACGATCGTCTACTTCGGCGACGGCGCCACGAGCCAGGGCGACGTCAACGAGGCGTTCGTCTGGTCGGCCGCGCAGAACGCCCCGATCGTCTTCTTCTGCCAGAACAACCAGTGGGCGATCTCCGAGCCGCTCGAGAAGCAGTCCCGGATCCCGCTGTACCGGCGGGCCGAGGGCTTCGGGTTCCCCGGCATCCGCGTCGACGGCAACGACGTCTTCGCCGTTCACGCCGTGACCAAGAAGGCCCTCGAGAACGCCCGCAGCGGGCAGGGCCCCACGCTCATCGAGGCGTTCACCTATCGGATGGGCGCCCACACCACGACCGACGACCCGACGCGCTACCGGCTCCAGGCCGAGCTGGAGTCCTGGAAGCTCAAGGACCCGATCGAGCGCGTCAAGGCGTACCTCGTGAAGAACCAGATGGCCGATCGCGAATTCTTCGACGCGATCGAGGCCGAAGCCAAAGAGGTCGGCTCGGACCTGCGGAAACGGTGCCTAGAATTGCCCGACCCCGAGGCGATGGCGATCTGGGAGAACGTCTATGCGACCGAGCACTCGCTGCTCGCGGAAGAACGCGACCAGTTCATGTCCTACCTGGCGTCGTTCGAGGATGTGTCCCGATGAGGGGGCGGCCGGCCCAGGCCGGGGGTACGCGCGGAGGGGAGTGCGACGGTGAGCGCTGAGACGCTGACTCTTTCCAGGGCCATGAACGAGGGCCTTCGCAAGGCCATGGAGAACGACCCGAAGGTCCTCATCATGGGTGAGGACGTCGGGAAGCTCGGCGGTGTGTTCCGGGTGACCGACGGCCTGCAGAAGGACTTCGGCGAGGCCCGCGTCATCGACACGCCGCTGGCCGAGTCGGGCATCGTCGGCACGGCCATCGGCCTCGCGCTGCGCGGCTACCGGCCGGTGTGCGAGATCCAGTTCGACGGGTTCGTGTTCCCGGCGTTCAACCAGATCACCTCGCAGCTCGCCAAGATGCGGATGCGTTCGCTCGGCACGCTGGAGCTGCCGGTCGTCATCCGCATCCCGTGCGGCGGCGGCATCGGCGCCGTCGAGCACCACAGCGAGTCGCCGGAGGCGTACTTCACCCACACCGGCGGCCTGCGCGTCGTCGCCTGCTCGAACCCGGCCGACGCGTACACGATGATCCAGCAGGCCATCGAGTGCCCCGACCCGGTGATCTTCTTCGAGCCGAAGCGCCGCTACTGGGACAAGGCCCCCGTCGACCAGGACCTGTCCAAGGCCGCCCCGTTCGACAAGGCCGTCGTCGCGCGTCCGGGCGAGGACGTGACCGTGCTCGCGTACGGGCCGATGGTCAAGACCTCCCTGGAGGCCGCGCAGGCCGACGAGCAGCACTCGATCGAGGTCATCGACATCCGCTCCCTCAACCCGCTCGACGAGGAGACGGTGCTCGCCTCTGTACGCCGGACCGGCCGGTGCGTCGTCGTGCACGAGGCCCCGGTGTTCAACGGGTACGGCGGCGAGCTGGCCGCGCGGATCACCGAGAAGTGCTTCTACCACCTGGAGGCACCGGTGCTGCGGGTCGGCGGCTTCTCCACGCCGTACCCGCCGTCCCGTCTCGAGGACCACTACCTGCCCGACCTCGACCGCGTCCTGGACGCCGTCGACCGGACCTTCGCGTGGTGAGCATGGGCGAGCTGAAGCAGTTCAAGCTGCCAGACGTCGGCGAGGGCCTGACCGAGGCCGACATCGTCAAGTGGCACGTTCATCCGGGCGACACCGTCGAGGTCAACCAGACGATCGTCGAGATCGAGACGGCCAAGGCCGTCGTCGAGCTGCCCTGCCCGTACGAGGGGACCGTCGCCGAGCTCCTCGTCGAGGAGGGCACGACGGTCGACGTCGGCGTGCCGATCATCTCGGTCGCCGTCGGCGGCGACGTCCCGGCGCCCGTGGCCGAGACAGCGCCCGCCGAGGGCGCTCGGGAGCCGGGCATGGAGGGCAGCCCCGCCCCGGCGGTCGACCCCGCCGCCCCGGAGCAGAAGCGCGTCCCGGTGCTGGTCGGCTACGGAGTGAAGGCGGGATCCGCCAAGCGCCGGCCGCGCAAGGCGGCGCCCGCCGCGTCCGGCGGCCCGGCCGCGGCGGTCGCGACCGCCCCCGTACGGCCGGAACCCACCGCCCCGGCGCCCGCCGCTCCGGAACGACCGGCCGGGGGACGCGTCGCGGTGCTGGCCAAGCCGCCGGTCCGCAAGCTGGCCAAGGACCTCGGCGTCGACCTGACCACGATCACCGGCACCGGCCCGCAGGGGTCGATCACCCGGGACGACATCCGGCAGGCCGCCGAGGCCCCCGCGACCGCTCCCACGACGCCCGTACGGGTTGCGGGCGAGCGACACGAAGAGCGCATCCCCATCCGGGGCGTGCGCAAGCACACGGCGGCGGCGATGGTGCAGTCGGCGTTCACCGCGCCGCATGTCACCGAGTGGCTGCAGGTCGACGTCACCGAGACGATGAACGCCGTCAAGCGGCTGCGCGACCTGCCCGACTTCGAGGGCGTCAAGGTCTCGCCGCTGCTGCTCGTCGCCAAGGCGCTCCTGCTGGCGGTCCGGCGCAACCCGCTGGTCAACTCGGCGTGGGACGAAGAGGCCCAGGAGATCGTGGTCAAGCACTACGTGCACCTGGGCATCGCCGCCGCGACCGAGCGCGGCCTGATCGTGCCGAAGGTCCGTGACGCGCACGACCTGTCGCTGCCCGACCTGGCCCGCGCGTTCGCCGACCTCGCCGCCACGGCGCGGGCCGGCAAGTCGACCCCGGCCGACCTGTCCGACGGCACCATCACGATCACCAACGTCGGCGTCTTCGGCATCGACGCGGGCACCCCGATCCTGACGCCAGGCGAGTCGGCGATCCTCGCGTTCGGTCAGATCAGGGACATGCCCTGGGTACACGAGGGCGAGATCCAGATCCGCAAGGTGACGACGCTCGCGCTGTCGTTCGACCACCGCATCGTCGACGGCGAGCTCGGCTCCGCCGTCCTCCGCGAGGTCGGCGCCATGCTCGAGGACCCCATGCGCATGCTCGCCTGGGGCTGACGCCGAGGGTCTCCGGGTCGGCACAGGCCCGGAGACCCTTGCCGATGCCGTAGCGGGCGAGTGATCGCCCCTATCCCTGCGAGGTACGTTGAGTACTTGACGTACGTGCCGTGTTCACAGAAACGGCATAATCAGTAACAGGGAGTGGCACCATGTCGTCTGTGCACTACGAAAGCTACACGGAGGCTCGCGCCCACCTGAAGGATCTCCTCGACGCCGCGGAGCGCGGGTGCACGGCGACGGTACGGCGCGACTCCTCGCTGGCGGCGGTTGTGGACGCCGATCGGTTGCGGCACTTTCTCGCCGTGGTGAGCCCGGTTCGCGCCCAGGTCGTGGCGGAGGCCGGCGGCTGGTCGGTGTTCCTTCCCGGCATACCGGTGTCCGCCGACGGTGTCACCTTCGACGAAGCGATCTCGGAGATGGTCGATGCGCTCCGTGAGTACGCGGGCGACTGGCAAGAGCGGTTGCGCGACGCTGCCAATCACCGTCAGCACTGGGGCCTGGTCCAGCTGATCAACCTGAGTGACGACGACCAGCTGCGCGACTGGCTGATCGGGGACGGTAAATGACGTGGCCGCAGCCCACCCGGGAGGCCCACGAGCGTTTCTGCGTCACTGAAGGCTGGCGTCGGGTACGCGATGCACGCGGGCGTACGGGCACGCATCACGTCACCTATGAGCTCGACCTTCCGGACGGCTCAGTCCTTCGCACCCGGATCTCCCATCCAGTGGATCGCAGCGGATACGGAAAAGGGATCTGGGCCCACATTCTCCGTGACCAACTCGACGTGCCCGAGCAGGAGTTCTGGGCCTGCGTCCTGGACGGAGAGAAACCCGACAGGGGTACTCCGCTCCCGGGCAAGGAGGCCCTTCCGGCCGAGATGGTTCACCTCCTCATTGCCCGAGTCGGACTCTCGGAGAAGGAGGTCGCCGAGATGACGCGGGAAGAAGCCATCGTCCGGCTGCAGCAGTACTGGATCGACGGCATCTGAGATGACCGCATCGAGATCAGGTGGCGACGACCGGGCGAGCATCCGCGGTCTCTGAATCCCGTTCGGTCGCCGTCCGACGGGAATGAATGGGAGCATCGGCAAGGTCACGCAGCATTCCTGGCCGTGAGGCGTCTCTGGAATGTGGACATCGAAATGGTCTCTTCCGCGCGGGCGCCCGCCGACGTCGACGAGCTGTACCGCGAACACTCCGTCGGGCTCATCCGGCTGGCCATGTTGATGGTCGGCGACGGCCCGACCGCCGAGGACGTGGTCCAGGAGGCTTTCCTTGGGCTGCATGACAAATGGCGGTCCCTGCGCGACCCCGCCGCCGCACTGACCTATCTGCGGTCGGCCGTACTGAATCGCTGTCGTTCCGTGCTGCGTCGCCGGGCCGTTGCCGGGCGGTTCCGGCAGCCGTACCAGCCACCGGCGTGGTCGGCGGAGGACCAGGCGATGGACGCACAGGACCGGCGCGCCGTACTCACCGCGATCGCGCGGCTGTCCCGCCGCCAGCGCGAGGTCCTCGCCCTGCGTTTCTACTGCGACCTGCCCGAAGAAGAGATCGCCCGCACTCTGAAGATCAGCCGCGGCACCGTGTCGGCCACAACCTCCCGGGCCCTCGCCGCTCTCGCCAAGCTCCTGGAGGACGCCCGATGAGCACGCTCGAAGACCGTGTCCGGGACGCCTACTCCATGGCCGACGGCTGGGGACCGGCCGCGCCCCCGCCCCTGCGTCGTCGTTCCGCACGCCGTAGCCGGCTGCGGTTCGCCGCTCCCCTGGCGGCCGCCGCCGGGGTGACGGCGGTGGTGTTCCTGGCGGTCGGCCTTCCGCACCGGGCGCCGGAAGAGACCACCCCTCGCGGCACCGGCCCGCTCGTGGCGCCGCGACCATCCGGGGAGGCCCAGGTCGCGATCTACCTCTGTTCCAAGATCTCCGCCAACCCTTCCTGCCATCGGCAGGACGCCACTCGGGCGCAGCAGGACGCGGTCGACGCCGCGCTGAAAAAGCTCCCGCAGGTACGTCGCATCGAGCACATCACGTCGGCGGAGGCGTACGCCGAGGCGAAGAAGCAATTCGCGGGATCGAAGATCGGGGACACCATCCGCCCAGGGGACATCCCGACCTCCTTCCGGGTGACCCTGCGGCGGCCCGCCGACCGCCAGGCGATCCTGAAGGCGTTGATGGGTCGGCCGGGTGTGGATCAGGTGGTAACCGGATCACGGTGACCCGGATTCGTGGGGGTTCTCCCATCCCTCAGGCGAGGGTGAACCCCCACGAACGCGCCGCCGGCGGCTCGAACGCGATTCTCACGCCGTCGTGCCGATCAGCCGACTCCGCGCAGGGTGTCGGGGCGAAGACGACTTACGCCTTGAACCAGATCTGCCTGCTGGGAACGGGGTAGCCCTGCGTCTCCACGATCACCTTGGAGTACTTCGTGGCCCCCTTCTCCGAGAAGTACACATACGGCTTTGACATGTGCATGATCGTCAGCCACTCGCCGCCCTTGTCGGGAGTACCGCCGGTGGTATCCCACTTCTGGTTTGCAGCGTTCCGGCTACAGGTTTTCTGGACGAGATAGTCGCCGCTGTTCACCTTTTTGTTCGAGCCGAGCGCGATGTCCAGGCACTTGCCACTGGCGACATTGACGAGGTGATTTCCCCACTTGACCTGAAAGTGAGTTTGCCGCTGGTGGTGGGCGCTGCCACCGCAGCTGTCGATATAAACGTCCGCCCCTGAGGTCGCGATGCACTTCCACGACTTCTCGTTCTGCAGGTAGAAGCTGCTCGCGGCGTGGGCCGGCGTGGCGGCCAGAGCGGGGACCAGCAGCGTGGTCACGGTCGCCACGGCGGCGGCCAGACTCCGTTTGCGCATAGCCCGTCCTTTCTCATCCGAGTTCATAACTTGCCCCTGGCGACACAGGCCCGGGTCAGCTCCGCCAGGGACCGTTGACGTGGTGCACGGTCTTGCCGATGGTGATCGTGCCGAACGACCGGTACTTCCCGGTGAGCGAGGTCTTCACCGGCCCGACGTAGTACCTGGCGGTGCCCACCTTCGCGGGAGCCCTGTCCTTGAACTGGAGTCCGATCATCATTTCGTGCTTCGAGCGCGTGTAGTTCCCGGCGGACCGGACGATCGCGCAGACATCTCGATGCTTGGAATGCGGGTAGGACTTCACGTAGACATACACGTAGGCGTACGTGGTCTTGCCGCTCTTGATGGCCACCTTGTCTCGCGGCGTGGTGGACCAGCTCTTGCCGCACGAACCGTGGACCGCGGCCTCGGCCGGGGCCGCGGTGACCGCGGCGAAACCGGCGAGTGACAGAGCGGCGACCACCGATACGGTCAGCCTCTGACGAATACCCATCTTTTTGTTCCCTCGCTCGGGCCATAATGCGGCTAACCGGTATGAGCGGAGCGAGCTTAGCGATCGGCCGTTTTCCGAGGTAGATCGGCGGCGATAATTGGGCCACCGGTCCCAAACGCGACCGGGACCGGGGCCCTATCGTCGGACCACTGCGCGCCTGATCGCCGTAGGTCAGGGGCAGGTCTGGCGTTTGGCGGTGAGGTCGAGGGTCTTGCGGATGGAGCTGAGCCGCAGACGCTTGGACTCGGGGCAGAACTTGCTCAGCGGCAGGTTGTACTCGGCGTGGAAGACGGGCTTTCCGGCCTTGATGAACGGCTTGAGATCCGAGCACTCCTTGTACTCCGCGCACTGCTCGTTCACCGCGAAGTCGAAGTCCTTGACCAGGGTCGGGATCTGGTCGAGGTCGTTCTTCAGCCCGACCGCCAGGCCCTTCTGGTGGGCGACGCGCGCGAGCATCCGGTTGAACGCCAGTTGATGCTTCGCGGTCAGCGGGAAGCCCGACTTGTTCTGGTAGGCGTCAACGTTGTCCGGCTCGACGCCGTCGAACCCCTTGGCCTTGCACTGATCCAGGCGCGCGGCCCAGATGCGCTGCAATACGTCGATCTTACGGATGTCGACCCAGCGTTCGTTCGGCCACCCGTCGAGCTTCTTACCGAGGATCGACGCGGGGAACTTGTTGTAGTCGGGCCGCCCTTTCTCCGCCGAGCCGATGCTCACGTAGCAGATGACCTTGCGGCCCTGTTTGTGTAGCGCGGTCACGGTGGATTTGGGCGTCTCGAACATGTCGACGTCGAAGACGCTCGCCTTGACCGACGTGTCGATCTTGCCGCTGAGCTGCCACTGCCAGCTGACGCCGGCCTTCGGCCGCCACCAGGAGGCCGCCTGGGCCGTCGCCGACGACGCGCCGTGCGCGGACACGTCCTTGGCCCCCGTGCCACTGCAACCGGCGAGCGACAGGGCCATCAGGGTGAACAATACGTACCGATGGCGCATCCGTGACATAAGCGATCAAGCTACCCCGCCCCCGCCCGGCCGTCAGGCGTTCGGCGAATCGGAGGGACCCATGCCGCCGTGGTGGCTCGTCGTCGCCTGGATCGCGGTCGTACCCCTGGCCGTCGTGATGCTCGTCGACCCCCGAAAGTTGTGGAGCGTACCGGCGAGGGCTTGGGCCCGCGACCATCCGGACGACCGCTACACGCGGTGGTGGGAGGCCAGTGCCGCCTGGCGGGGTCTCGCCGCGCTCGCCGTCGTGGCCCTCGCCACGATCAGCTGGGTCGACCACGCCCATGCCACGGCGGAGCCTCGCCTGCACGGTACGACGTCGAGCGAGAAGGTGCGGGCGGAACCGGGATCCGCGCGTCCGGTCGCGATCGAGCCGGACGCGTACTCCGGGAACGGCACACGCCTGCGTGTGATCTGGCGGTCGTGGGCGGAGCGGATCGGATGCGTGCTCGACCACGTCACCGTCGCCGAGACCGCGTCGCGGGTGACGGTCACCGTCTATGAGGGCGGCGCCGACCAGAACAGCGAGAACTGCGCCGACGGCGGTCACCCGTGGGGCGGGTTCGGGCCGTACACCACCCGCTACACCGACGTCACGCTGCATACTCCGCGCCGCGGCCGCCAGGTCGCGACCGCCGCCGGCGCCCCGCTCCGGCGGTACCAGTGACGCGCGCTCGCTCCGTACCTGCTCGCATCCTGTCGAATGATCCCGAATTGTGACACGGGTCACTGGTATGAACGCGCGTGATCGTGGAAACCCTCCGTCGACTCGGTAAAGAGTCCTGCGGTACGGCTTCCGCTTCCACGGAGGGATCAACGGGTGAGGCTCTCGCTGGAGGCGGTGACCAGGGTCTACGGCGACGTACGGGCGTTGGACGACCTGTCACTGGAGATCGCGGACGGCGAGTTCTTCGCGCTGGTAGGCCCGTCGGGCTGCGGCAAGACGACCCTGCTGCGGACGATCGCCGGCCTGGAGACGGCGACGTCGGGGACCGTACGGATCGGCGACCGTGACGTCACCCACCTGCCGCCCGGCGACCGCGACGTCGCCATGGTGTTCCAGGACTACGCGCTGTTCCCGCAGATGACGGTGGCCGACAACATCGCCTATCCGCTGCGCCTGAAGAATATGCCGCGCGCCGAACGCCGCGCGAAGACCGCCGGCATCGCCGCCGAACTGGCCCTCGACTCGTATCTCGACCTCCGCCCGGCCCAGCTGTCCGGCGGACAGCGGCAGCGGGTCGCGCTCGCCCGGGCGATGGCCGCCGAGCCGGCCGTCTTCCTGTTCGACGAACCGCTGTCCGGCCTCGACGGCCAGCTGCGCTTGGAGGCCCGGACATTCCTGAAGAGGTTCCAGCACGATCTGGGAGTCACCACCATCGTCGTCACCCACGACCAGGCGGAGGCCCTCGCACTGGCCGACCGCATCGCGGTCATGCGATCCGGCCGCGTTCGCCAGCTCGGCACCCCGCGCGAGGTCTTCCAGCGGCCCGCGAACATCTTCGTCGCCGGCTTCATCGGCTCGACCCCGATGAACCTCCTCGAGGGCGAATGCGTCCCCGGCGACGGCGACCCGGCCGGCTCGTGGACCGACCAGATCGACGTCGCGGGCGTACGGCTGCCGGTGCCCGAGGAGGCCACCGGGCTGGTCGGCCCCGGCGACAAGGTCATCGCCGGCATCCGCCCGGAATACCTTCGGGAGGCGGAGGACGGCATCGAGGGCCGGGTCGAGATCGTGGAGAGCCTCGGCACCACGTCCCTCGTCACACTGGCGACCGCGGGCCCGAACGTACAGCTCACCGTTCCGGAAGACCGCGAACCGGCGATCGGCTCCACCCTGTGCGTAGCCCCACGACCCGGCCGAACACTCCTCTACAACCCCGACGACGGCGACCTCATCGAGACACCTTGAATTTCGCGAACGGGCCCCTCTACCTGCTCATCGACCCGGTCGACGAGCCCACCGCGATCACGCTGTTCAGCGAGCCGAGCGACGACGGATACCGCACGATCGATCGCGTGGTCGCCGGCGAGAAGCTGCGTCTCCCGGAGCCGTTCGGCCTCATTCTCGACACCGCTGCACTGCGGTGAGGAGGCCGGTCCCGCCCCCGTGCGGGCGAGACCGGTCCCGGAATGGTCAGGAGAGGAAGGACGCGAGGGGCGGGGCCAAGACGTCCCAGGAGACGTTGTGGTTCTGGCCGTCGAGGGTCGTGTGCCGGCCGGACGGCAGGGCGTCCAGCAGGGCGACGGCGGCGGCCGGAGCCCACGCGCCGGTCTCGGAGCCGGTCAGGACCAGGGTCGGGATCTCGACCTCCGCGAGGCCGGCCGGGAGACGCCCGTCGCTGACGATGGCGGCGTCGTAGGCGAGGGTGGGGGCGATGACCTCCATGGACGCCCACATCGGGGCCTGACGCATCTGGTCGATCACGACGGGTGGCATGCCGACGAAGCGCATGAACAGCGCCATGGCGTCGCCACGACGGTCTTCGGCCAGGCAGGCCGTCAGCTCGGTGACGTACGCGCGGGCGCGCCGGGGCGCGTCGGCGTCGAGCTGGATCGGCGGCTCCCACAGGGCGAGCCGGGTGACCGGCAGGCCCGCGGCCGCCGCGCGCAGCGCCAGGATCGCGCCCGAGGAGTTGCCGAACACGGCCGCGGAGCCGCCGGCCTCCGCGATCAGCGCGGCGAGATCCTCGATCTCGCGCTCGACCGCGTACGGCGGGGTGTCTCCGCTGTCGCCGCGGCCTCGCCGGTCGTAGTTGAGGACCGTGTGTCCGGCCGACAGCAGCTCGGCCAGCGGTGAGTGGACGCCGCGGGTGCAGGACGCGCCGCTCACCAGGATGATCGGGCTGCCCGACCCCAGCCGGTCGAAGGCGATCGCGGTGCCGTCGGCGGAATGTGTGACGTTCATGGTCTCGGCCTTTCCAGTGTTCCGATCTCACCCCACCTACGAACGGCCTCGCGTCAGACGGACAGCCCACCGGCGGAGATCTCGGCGAGTCTCCGCTCCAGGTAGCGGCGCTCCGGCCCGGTGGGCGCCAGAGCCAGGGCCGACCGGTAGGCGAGGGCCGCCTCGGGAAGGCGTCCCTGCCGGCGCAGGAGGTCGGCCTGGGCGGCGGGCAGCAGGTGGTGGTCGCGCAGCTCGGGCTCCAGAGCCGCCAGCAGGGCCAGTCCCCGTGCCGGGTCGACCATCCCCACGGCGATCGCCCCGTTCAGCCGGACGATCGCGGATGGGACGAGCGCCTCGAGACGGCGGTAGAGGGCCGCGATCTCAGCCCAGGGCGTCTCCTCGAAGGAGGGCGCGGTCGCGTGGCACGCGGCGATCGCGGCCTGGATCTGGTACGGCCCGGCGCGCCCGTGGCGCAGCGCGTCGTCGAGCACCGCTGTGCCCACGGCGATCCGTTCGTGCTGCCACCGGGAGCGGTCCTGTTCCTCCAGCGGCACCAGTTCGGGGCCGTCGAGCCGGGACGGGCGCCGGGCGTCATGGAGCACCATCAACGCCAGCAGCCCGGCGGCCTCCGGCTCCTCCGGCATCAGCCGGACGAGCAGCCGGCCCAGCCGGATCGCCTCGTCCGAGAGGCTCTGCCGGATCAGCGCGTCACCGCCGCTGGCCGCGTACCCCTCGTTGAACAGCAGGTAGAGGACGCCCAGCACGGAGTCGAGCCGTTCGGGCAGCAGCTCCGGGGACGGCATCCGGAAGGGGATCCCCGCGTCACGGATCCGGCCTTTGGCCCGGGTGAGCCGCTTGGACATGGTGCCCTCCGAGACCAGGAAGGCCCGGGCGATCTCGGCCGTGGTCAGGCCGGCCAGGGTCCGTAGCGTGAGCGTGACCCGGGCCTCGAACGGCAGTGCGGGATGGCAGCACGTGAACATGAGCCGCAGCCGGTCGTCCGGGAACGCATCCGCCGTAGGCACGGCAAACGCATCCGCCGTGGGCACGGCGGAATGCGCGGCCAGTTCGCGCGTCTTGGCGACGCCCACGGCGGCGCGGCGGAGCCGGTCGATCGCCTTGTTGCGCGCGGTCGTGGTGAGCCACGCGCCCGGCCTCGGCGGGATCCCCTCGGTCGGCCACCGCTGGAGCGCCTGGGTGAAGGCGTCCTGCGCGCAGTCCTCGGCCAGGTCCCAGTCGCCGGTCAACCGGATGAGCGTCGCGACGACCTGGCCCCATTCCTCCCGGAACAGAGCCGCGATCGTCGACTCGACGTTCACTGCTGTACGGCTCGTAGCTCGATCGTCCCGTGGCGCGCCACCGGGTGGGTCCGGGCCGCCTCGAGGGCCTCTTCGCGCGAGGCGTACTCGATCAGGCTGAAGCCGGCCACGACCTCCTTGGACTCGGCGAACGGGCCATCCGTGAGAAGGACCTCCCCGTCGCGGACGCGGACGGTCGTGGCGTCCGCCGGTGGTTCCAGCCCACCGGTCGTGATCAGGTTTTCGCCCCGGGCCGCGGCCCAGGCCTTGCAGGCGGGCAGGAAGTCCGGGTCGGCGAGCATCGCCTCGTACGCCGGCCCGTCTCCGCATATCAGCAGCAAGTACTTCACGTTCCGAGCCTAAGGCGACGCGGTTCGGGCCGTACGGGCGAGCGCGATCGCCGGGACCACGCCGATCGCCGCCAGCAGGGCGAGCCAGTAGCCGGTGATGGCCATGGCGGTCGCGGACGCGTGCGCCGAAGCGGCGTGGTCCCGCAGCGACAGGAACACCGTGCCGAAGACCGCGACGCCCAGCACCTGGCCCAGCTGCATCGTGGTGGTGAGCAGGCCGCTGGCGGCGGCCGCCTGCGAGAGCGGGACGTGCAGCAGCGAACGGGCGAGCAGCGGACTGACCGCCAGGCCCATGCCGACCCCGTCCGCCGCGAGCGCCGCCCACATCAGCGCGCCGCCGCTCGCGCCGGAGCGTACGGCCGCCGAGATGCCGAGGTAGGCGACGGCGCACAGGGCCAGCCCGGCGGGCGGAAGCACGCGGTGGGCGACGGCCGGCAGCGCGCGCCAGTAGAAACCGACGAGGCCGAACGCCGCGGCCATCGGAAGATAGGTGAGGCCGACCCGCAGGGCGCTGTCGCCGAGACCGGCCTCCAGGTGGAGGGTGCAGACGAAGAGGAACCCTCCGTAGCCCACCTGCATGGCGGCGAGCGCGCCGATCCCGGCTCTGACACCAGGGTTGCGCAGCACCGCCGGGTCCAGCAGAGGATCCCCACCGCGTCCCGCGACGCGCCGTTCGACCGGAAGGAGGATCCCGGCCAGGACGATTCCGGCGGCGACGGAGCCGAGGCTCCACGCGGGCCAGCCTTCCTCACGGCCGAGGACCAGCGGCAGCACGATCAGGAACACCGCCGAGGTCGCGATCGCGAGACCGAGCACGTCGATGCGGCGGGCCGTGCCCGGCTCGTCGGCGGGCACGAGGCGGGGCACCAGGAGGGCGAGGACGACGCCGAGCGGGACGTTGACGAGGAAGGCCGGCCGCCAGGTCAGCCCGAACAGGTCCGCGCTGACGAGCAGCCCGCCGATCACCAGGCCGGCGACCGAGCCGAGCGACAGCACCACGCCGTACGCGGACAGCGCCTTCGCGCGCGCCGGGCCGGTGAATCGCGTCTGGATGAGACTCATGATCTGCGGCACCATGACCGCCGCACCCGCGCCCTGGAGGAACCGGCACGCGATCAGCACCCCGGTCCCCGGCGCGACGCCGCAGGCGAACGACGTCGCCGTGAACACGACGACGCCGAGAAGGTACATCCGCCGCCGGCCGTACAGGGTGCCGAGCCGCGCTCCGGTGATGAGCAGCATCGCGTACGCCGCGGTGTAGCCGCCCACGACGAGCTGGAGTGACGCGCCCGAGGCGTGCAGGTCGGCGCCGATGGCGGGCATCGCGACGTTCACGATGAAGACGTCCAGCAGGCCCATGAACTGGCCGAGCAGCAGCACGGCGAGCATGAGCCAACGTCGGCCCTCCCGCTCGTGGGTCGCTTCGGCGCGCTGCGACGCGAGCACCGGTCTGGTCATGTCCGTCTCCGTTCGGTAGGTCGCCGTTGGCGGCTCTGGGGAGAGCCCGCCGGTACATACCGAGCGGCCGGGCCCGATTCATCGGTTCTTCCGTCGCCGCGGAGCGATGAGTTCGCCTCTCCCACGGAGTACGTAAAGGCGAGGAGGTATTCATGGGCGTGGTGGTGTGCGACCGGGACCTGGCAGAACGACGGCTCACCGGTTCAGGGGAAGGCGTGACACAGGTGCCGGTCGGCGAGGACTTCGAGCGCCGGGCCGATCCGTACCGGTCGGAGCTGCTGGCGCACTGTTACCGGATGCTCGGGTCGGTCCACGAGGCCGAGGACCTCGTCCAGGAGACGCTGCTGCGGGCGTGGCGGGCGTACGAGCGGTTCGACGAGCGGCGCGCGTCGCTGCGCACCTGGCTGCACCGCATCGCGACCAACGCCTGTCTGACCGCGCTGGAGAAGCAGGCCCGCCGGCCGCTGCCGTCGGAGATCGGCGCTCCCGGCGACGACCCCGAACAGCCGCTCGTGCCGGGGCACGAGGTGCCCTGGCTGCAGCCGCTTCCGGACGCGATGCTGCGGACCGACCCGAACGACCCGGCCAGCGTCCTCGTCGCCCGGGGCAGCCTCCGGCTGGCGTTCGTCGCCGCCATACAGCTCCTGCCTCCGCGGCAACGCGCCGTGCTCATCCTCCGCGACGTCCTCGACTGGTCGGCCGCCGAGGTGGCCGGCGCCCTCGAGACCACACCGGCGGCCGTGAACAGCGCGCTCCAGCGCGCCCGATCCCGGCTCGCGGAGGCCGCCGTGGGCGAGGACGAGATCAGCGAGCCGACCGACCGCCGGCGCCGCGCGCTGGTCGACCGCTATGTCGCGGCGCTCGAGAACGCCGATCTGGCGGCGCTCGAACGGCTGCTGACCGAGGACGCCATCCTGGAGATGCCGCCGTTCCTGAACTGGTACGTGGGCCAGGCGGACTACATCGGCTTCATCGCGCGCTGTTTCCGGCTCCGGGGCACCGGCTGGCGGATGTTCCCGGTCGGCGCCAACGGTCAGCCGGCCGTCGCCGCGTACGTCCCGGGCGACGACGGCGTCCACCACCTGCACACGCTTCAGGTGTTCACGGTGGCCGACGCGGGGATCGCTCGTACGACGGTGTTCCAGGACCCGGACGTGTTCGCCGCCTTCCGCCTGCCGCCGACCGTGGACGCCGGCTCCGGCCTGCTCAGCGCCCGGTGACGGTCGAGGCGCGCGGCGCCAAAGTGGGAGGCAGGCGCTGTGACTCGGCCTTCTCTCCGGCCATCAGCCGGATCAGCAGCTCGAGGGATCGCCGGCCGATCTCGCGCATCGGTACGGCGACGCTGGTGAGCGGGATCGGCAGCTCCGCGGCCAGGGGAGTGTCGTTGTATCCCATGATCGCGATATCCGTTCCGACGCGCAGACCGTGATCGCGGGCCGCGCCCAGGGCGCCGATCGCCGCGAAGTCGTTCACCGCGAAGATGGCCGTCGGCCGGTCCGCGGATCGGAGCAGCTCGTCCGCTGCGGCTCGACCGCCGGCGGTGTCGAACGGCGAGTGCAGCACACGCGTGCCGGGGATGTCGATGCCGTGGTCACGGTAGTGGTCGACGAACCCGGCGGTACGGTCGGCGCCCGTGCTGGCGAACGGCAGGCCCGCGATGACGGCGACCTCGGTATGGCCGAGGCCCAGGAGGTGCTCGGCCGCCAGCCGTCCGCCGAGCCGGTCGTCGGGCGTGACCGAGGGATGCAGGCCTGACCTGCGGTTGGCCAGGACGAACCGCACTCCGTCCGCGGCCAGCCGGTCCAGGAATCCGTCGTCGAGGCGGGCGTCACCGAAGATCAGGCCGTCGACGCGGCGGGCGAGGAGCGTCTTCGTCCGCGCTCGCCGGTTCTCCTCATCGTCCAGGCTGTTGGCGGCGATGGTGGTGAGCCCGCGCTCACCGGCGGCTTCGTCGATGCCCTCGTAGATCGTCGCGAGCACGAGGTCGGACACGCGCGGGACGAGGACTCCGATGAGCCTGCTGCGTCCGGTCCGCAGACCGCTACCGTGGGGATCGGGCTGGTATCCCAGCTCGGCCGCCAGGCGGCGGATGCGTTCGGCGGTGTCGCCGGAGGCCGCGCGCGCGCCGTCCTCGGCCGGGCCGTTCAGCACCCGGGAGACGGTCGAGACGTGGAGCCCGAGCTGATCGGCGATGGACCGCAGCGTCACCGGGCGAACCTTCGGATCCGCCACGAACGCCTCACCTCCTTACGGCACCGGCTCACCCTACGCCGATGGTCGATGCACGTGGGCGGGATCTTCTCGGCACCTCTTGACGGCCTCCGGGTGTCGCGTTCATGCTAACCCAAACGTTTGGCCCAAACGTTTGGGCAACGAGAAGGGAGCCCACGATGACGACGACCACCTCTCCGCACGAGCCGGCCGCTGGCCCGGCGCGTGTCGCCGTGCTCCAGTTCGACCCGCAGGTCGGCCCGGAGAACCGCGGCGCCAACTCCGAACGGGCGCTCGCCCTGGCGACCCGGGCCGCCGAGGACGGGGCCACGCTGATCGTCCTGCCGGAGCTGGCGACGACGGGCTACAGCTTCCGCGACCGCGCCGAGGCCTTCGAGCACGCGGAGAACGTCCCGGACGGCGAAACGGTCAAGACCTGGGAGTCCTTCACCCGGCGGCACGGCGTGCACCTGGTCGGCGGCCTCGCCGAACGCGACGGAGTGCGCCTGTACGACACGGCCGTCCTCGTCGGCCCGGACGGATACGTGGGCCACTACCGCAAGGCCCATCTGTGGAACCGGGAGAAGCTGTGGTTCACCCCCGGTGACCTGGGCTTCCCGGTGTTCGAGACACCGATCGGGCGGATCGGCCTGCTCATCTGCTGGGACATCTGGTTCCCCGAGGTCCCCCGGCTGCTGGCCCAGCAGGGCGCGGACATCATCTGCAGCGTCAACAACTGGGTGTGGACGCCACCGCCGATCTTCGATGAGAGCGGCCGGTGCATGGCCTCGTACCTGACCATGACCGCCGCGCACGTGAACAACGTGTTCATCGCCGCCGCCAACCGGGTCGGGTCCGACCGTGGCGCCCGCTTCCTCGGCTGTTCGCTCATCGCCGGGACCAACGGCTGGCCCATCGGCCGGGTGGCGGGCGCCGAGGAGGAGACCATCCTCACCGCCGACATCGACGTCGTCTCCGCCCGCAGCGCCCCGATCTGGAACCAGCTGAACGACCTGATCCGGGACCGGCGCACCGACCTGTACGATCCGATGCTCGGCTACACGCTGAGCCCCGCGGCCCCGCGCTGATCGGGCGGCCGCGATGACCACGACGATCCGCGAACGTCCGCACGCTCCGCGACTGTGGGCCGCCGCCGGTGCGGTCGTCGCCCTCGCCGCGCTGCTGGGCCTGTTCCCCGGCCTCCGGCACTCATGACCTCGCTCACTGAGAGGAAGTCTCCTTGACCACACCTCCGGCGGCCTCGGGCCACTTCGCCGGCCGGTCGCTCAGCGACCTCGCCTCGGATCTGCGACAGCGACGGAGCACGGCGGTCGACCTCGTGCGGCACGCGCTGAACGCGATCAGCCGCCTCAATCTGGCCGTCAACGCCTTCGTGACCGTGGCCGCCGACGAGGCATTGGCGGCGGCCTGGCGGGCGGACCGTGAACTCGCCGACGGCGTCGACCGGGGTCCCCTGCACGGGATACCGATCGCGGTCAAGGACGTCATCATGGTCGCGGGCCGGCCCGTGAGCATGGGTTCACAGCACTACGCGGGCCACGTGGCCACCACCGACGCGGCCTGTGTCCGGCTCCTCCGCGAGGCGGGCGCGATCGTGGTCGGCCAGACGACCACCCACGAGTTCGCCTACGGCCCCACCGGAGACCGCTCGGCCAACGGCCCCTCCCGCAACCCGCGCGATCCCGCGCGGATGACCGGCGGCTCCAGCGGCGGAAGCGCCGCCGCCGTGGCAGCGGGAATGGTCCCCCTCGCCGTCGGCACGGACACCGGCGGCTCCGTACGGATTCCGGCGGCTCTGTGCGGGATCGCGGGATTCAAGCCCGCGTACGGCGTGATCCCCACTGACGGCGTCTTCCCGCTGTCCACGACGCTGGACCACGTCGGTCTGCTCGCCGCGAGCGCGCAGGACTGCCGGATCGCCTACCGGGCACTCGTCCCTGACCGGACCTCACCGGAGGGCCGCGCACCCCGCGTCGCCTGGCTCGACACCGGCCCCCTGTTCCCCGTCGACGCCCGCGTCCTGCACTCGGCGCTGGGGTCCTCGGTGGGTAAGGACGAGCTCCGTATCCCGCCGGGAGTCGCCGAAGAGCTGCGTGAGGCGTTCACCGCCATCCAGAGCGGCGAGGCCGCGGCCGTACACGCCGACCGCCTGGCCGAGCGCCCCGACCTGTTCGACCCCGAAGTCCTCGAACGCCTCCGATCGGCCGCCGCCGTGCCCGCCTGGAAGTACGTCCGGGCACTGCGGGCACGACCCCGGCTCGCCGACGCCGTCGACGCGCTCTTCGAACACCATGACGTCCTCGCGCTGCCGACCGTGCCGCTGACCGCACCGCTCATCGACCAGCGGGACACCCTGCTGGACGACAGGCAGGTGCGCGTACGCGACGCCCTGCTCGCCCTGACCAGCCCATGGAACGTACTGGGCCTGCCCGCGCTCACCATCCCGGCCGGGACGGTCGACGGCCTGCCCACCGGGCTACAGCTGATCTGCCGGACCGGCCAGGAAGAGCTGCTCTTCGAAACGGCCGCGCTCACCGTTGGAGAACCCCATGCCCACTGATCACGAGATCCTGGAACTGCCCGGCTTCGCGCTGGAGAACGGCGGCACACTGCAGCCGGCCCGGCTCGCCTACCAGACGTACGGCCGGCTGAACTCCAGTAAGACCAACGCCGTCCTGTTCCCCACCTGGTTCGCCGGCGACCACCACTCCAACGAATGGCTCATCGGCGAGGACCGGGCACTGGACCCGCGCGAGTACTTCATCATCGTGCCGAACCTGTTCGGCAACGGCGTGTCCTCTTCCCCTTCCAACACCCCGCACGATGCCACCGGCTTTCCCGCGATCACCATCCGCGACAACGTCCGAGCCCAGCACGCTCTGGTCACCGCGCACTTCGGCATCGAACGGCTCGCGCTCGTCCTCGGGTGCTCCATGGGCGCCCTGCAGACCTATCAATGGGCGGTCGGCCATCCCGAGATGGTCGCCCGCGCACTGCCGTTCTGCGGGGCGCCGAAGACCTCGCCGCACAACGTCGTGTTCCTCGAAAGCCTGCGGGCGGCCCTCACCCTGGACGCCGCGTACCAAGGCGGGCGCTATGCCGCCCCACCGCTGGCGGGGATCAGGGCGTTCTCCCGGGTGTACGCCGGTTGGGGCTTCTCGCAGGCCTTCTACTGGGAGGAGACCTACCGGGAACTCGGCTTCGCGACCCTGCAGGACTTCCTGACCGGATTCTGGGAGGCCAACTTCATCGACCAGGACGCCAACGACCTGCTGACGATGCTGTGGACCTGGCAGCACGCCGATGTCTCCACCACCCCCGGAATGGAAGGCGACATCAAACGCGCCCTCGGCTCCATCACGGCGAAGACCCTCGCCCTCCCCGCGGAGAAGGACCTGTACTTCCCGCCCGAGGACGAGATCCGCGCCGCGCAGTACATTCCGGGCGGCGAGGTCCGGGTGATCCCCGGGATCTGGGGCCATCTGACCGGCGGAGGCGCCGACCCGACCGGCGCCGCCTTCATCGACACCGCCGTCCGCGACCTTCTCGCCACGGAGTAGCCGTACCCCGAGTCGCCCCACGGCGTGATCCGGCCGTGGGGCATCGCGGGGGTCAGCCGAAGTCGTACGGGGTGAGGTACTCCGGCAGTACGACCTTGGTGCGCGGGCTGACCTTTCGCACCGTGGCGACGAAGGCGTCGAGGTGCGGCTTGACATCCGGATCGGGCTGCGGGGGATTCGTCAGCTCCGTCTCGAAGTTGTCCCAGTGGACCGGGACGACGACCGAGGGTCTGCCCAGCGCCGTGATGATCCGCTCGGCGTACTCGTAGGTCGAGCCGCTCGCCTGCATCGCGATCATCGCGACGTCCGGGGAGAGACCGGACACGTTGCGTTCCACGAAGTCGCTACCGCCCATGAAGAACACCGAGGGGCCGTTCTTGACGGTCACCTGGTAGGCGAGCGTGTCGCCTTCGGGCAGGTCCGCCACGGTCCGCGGCTTGTCCGGGCGAGTGAGCCGCACGCCCGGCAGCCCGATCGAGTACGCCTTGTTGCGACTGTGCAGCGAGGCGACCACCTCGACGGTATAGGCGCCGAAGTCGAGGACCTCGCCGCCCTTGACCAGGCCGAGCTGCCCGGACGGCACCTCGGAGGCCAGCGCCAGGTTGTAGGTCGTCATCGTGCCGATGACCCGGGCGCCCGTCCTCTGGGCGATGTACGGGACGTCGTTGAAGTGGTCCCAGTGCGAGTGGGTCACCAGGACCGTCTCCGGCCTGCCGACGTGCTCGTCGACGGTCCCGGTGGCCACCGAGAGCTTCGTCGCCGGATCGAACGACCCGGTGAACATGCCGGTCTTGTACCGGCTGAGGTACGGGTCGACGAGCAGGGTCCGCGACCCGACGTCGATCCTCCACCCCGCCGTCCCGAACCAGCGGAACGTCACGGCGGTGCTCTCGCCGCTCACGCGAGTCGCCGCCGCCTGCTCTCCGGTCGCCGCCCGCTGCTCCCCCGCCGCCGACGCCGCGTACGCTCCCACGCCCGCCACGACGGTGGCACCGACGGTCGCGCTCCGCAGGAAACGCCGCCGGTCGACTCGCTGTCCGGACACCCTGATCTCCCCCTTTGATGGGCCGAGCGGTTGATCAGGCGGCATTCGACCACCGAGCCGCCGGCCACGTCCAAGATCAGCGAGACCGGTCGCTCATAGGAGAACGGATATCGGACGACGTCGGAAGGGCGGTGCGGCAGTGTCATTTCATGGGCGAAAGGTGCGCAACGCGTCGACCGCGGCGCGGGCGGCCTCGCCCATCGCCAGGTCGACGTCGATCCGACGCGGGTCCAGCCGCTCGGTCCGCGCGAAGATCGCGATGGCGTACCGGCGGCCGTCGGGATACTCGGCGACCCCCGCCTCGTTGTGCAGGCCCGGCAGGGTCCCGGTCTTCGCGGCGACGCGCACCCCCGCCGGGAAGCCACTGGGAATCCGCGTCCAGAAGACCTGATGCCCCATCAGCTCCCGGACCATGGCGCACGCCGCTTCCGGACCGGCCTCGTCACGCCAGATGAGGCGCAGCAGCCGGGTGATGTCCCGGGCGGTGCTGGACGTGGTGCGCTCCGGATCGAAGACCCGCAGCGCCCGTACGCGCTCTTCCGGAAGAGTCGGGAAGATCCCGGCGAACTCCGCCTCCGTCCGCGCGCCGACGTCGGCGAACACCGACGCCAGAAGCTCGCGCGGCCCGCCGATCACCCGCGTGCGCGTCAGGCCGAGCTCGTCCGCCAGCAGCGGCAGAGTGTCCGGGCCGATCCGGCGCATGAGCAGATCGGCGGCCGTGTTGTCGCTGATCGACATCGCGAAGTACGCGAGGTCGCGGAGCGACGCCTCGACGTCGTCGGCGCACCCGGCCATCCCCCAGCCGCCGAGCCGGTCCTCGGCCCGTACGAGCACGCGCTCCGCTGGGTCGACCTGGCCGGCGACGACCTGCCGGGCGAACTCGAGAACGAGAAGGATCTTGAAGACCGACGCGATGACGACCTGGTCGTCCACGCCGATCCCGACCTCCCGGCCGTCGTCGACGTCGACCACGTGAAGGCGGGCGCTGACGCCGACCGAGTCGAACTTCCGGGCGATGAGATCCTCCGTCCGCACCCGCTCACGCTATCGCCGTATGGTCCTTCGGCCTGCCTTATCGTGTCGGCGTGGATCTCGCGCGGCATCTGCGGTACTTCGTCGTCACGGCCGAGGAACTGCATTTCGGCCGGGCCGCGGAGATCATCGGCATCGCCCAGCCGCCGCTCAGTCAGTCGATCCAGCGGCTCGAACGCGAGCTCGGCGTCGAGTTGTTCGACCGTTCGCGGCGCCAGGTGGAGCTGACCACCGCCGGCGCTGCTCCTCGACGAGGCGCGCGACCTGCTGGCCCGCGAGCGACGGCTGCGCACGCTGATGCGGAAGGCCGCCGACGGCGCACTCGGCACCCTGCGCGCGGGCGTCCCGCCGGAGACACCGGCGGTGTCGTTGCAGGCACTGTCCCGGCGGCTCACCGAAGAGGTCCCCGAACTCGACGTCGACCTGCAGGAGCTGACGACCGCCGAGCAGCTGCGCCTGCTCGCCTCGGGACAGCTCGACGTCGGCCTGGTGCACCATCCGGTGGAGGCCGCCGACCTACGGTTCGGCCCGGCCGTCGACATCCCGCTGGGAGTGGTCCTGCCGCGCACGTCGCCACTGGCGCGGCTGCACGAAGTCGGGCTGGGCGACCTCGCCGGTCACGGCCTCATCCTCGCCCCACGGGCGACGGCGCCCGGCTGGCACGACCACCTGCTCGAGGTCTGCCGGAACCACGGCTTCACCCCGTCTGGGCTCCGGCACGCCCGCAACCCGGAGTTCCTGCTGGGACTGGTGCTCGGCGGACACGGCGTGGCGTTCGAGCAGGAGATGCTGGCCCGCCGCGAGCCACGCGTGGCCTGGCGCCCGCTCACGAACCGTCCCCTGCTGCGGAGCGTTTCAGCGGCCTGGCCCGCGGACACGGCCCACCCTGCGGCACCGAGGTTCGCCTCGATCGCGGCGGACGTCATCGCCGCCGAGTGCGCCCCGCTTCCACCGGCGGCTCCTGTGATGTCGCGCCCGTGGTCGGTCGTCTACACCGCGGGACGGTGACCGAGCCCCGGTCCGTCGCTCGTGGAGTTCACTCCGGGCGGGAGGGCAGGTTGCCGTTGCCGCGATCCTCGGTGAAGACGTCGCGCGCCGAGTTCTTGGGCTGGCGGTTCATGAGGACGAGCTGCAGGATGAACGACGCACCGCCCACCGCCATGAAGATGACCCCCAGGGCGGGCAGATCTATGCCGCTGATGTGCGCCTTGATCGCCCACTTGAAGATCGCACCGACGGTGATCAGGAAGATGCTGACGCCGAACCCCACCGTGCCTCCGACCCAGGCCGATCTGCAAAACCCAACTACGAGTAAACACCCGTGCGCTGCGGCGCACCACCCTACCGGCCCCGTAGATCACTCACCCCGCCGAACCCGTGCGGCTTCCGTCGCATCGGCCGGCTCTGGCTTCCCGCTCCGGCAAGGTGGCCTGACCGCCGGCTCCGAGGACGACCGTCGCGATCCGGTCCCAGACGTAGCGGTGCCCCACGCGCTCTTGGCTGACCAGATCGATCGCGTCGATCCGGACGCATCTGGAGGAGCTGGTGAGCACTCGTCTAAATCAGAGGCGGGCTTCCAGGCGGCTCATCAGCGGCGCGTAGTCGTACTGCGGGAATACGGAGGGGAACGTCTCCAGCATGTTCGTCAGGCTCTCCACATGCGAGCGGAACTCACGGTCGCGTAGGGACGCGTCGACGAACAGCATCTGCCAGCCGAAAGCGCCCTTCGTCAGACGCAAGGTATCCAGGTAACCGCAGTAATCGAGCTCCATCCTGAGAAACCCTTGCGTGTTGTCCTCCGCGTCGTACAGGTACCGGTCCTGATACCAGATCTCCAGCTGATCCTTGTGCGGCTCAATGCGAATGAAGGCCGCTTCACCCGTCGCTCTGACAGGGGCGAAGTCGATCATCCGCAGCTCGGACATCAACCGGCGCTCGCGCTCCGACGCCAGGTCGTTGTGGCGCGGGGGATCCCTGAGAAGGGCCCGGCACAGATGCGGGAGGCAGAACTCACCGTTGAATTCCCGCTTCGGGTCCGCACACGACCACTGGCAGGAGAGCGACCAGAACCGCAGCGCGCAGTTCTTGAGTTCGGCGCTGAGCCTGACGTGTTCCCACTCTTCTTTCAGCTGGGACAACGGATCGAAGTCGGCCAGCGGGAATGACATGCGCTCCTGTTCACAGGTCACGTCGAAGAGGGGGCTGTCACTCAACTCCCTGACTGATTCGACCTGCAGTTCTTCGCTTCGCGTCAGAGGTTCCATCGAGTGCTGTTCTACCGTGCTGCCGCCGGTTTGTCCGCTCAACGTGGAAGCACGACCTGCCCCGAAACCCGAAACGTGCGAGGTCCCGGCGCCGACGGGGATCGGCGCCGGGACCTCGGTGAGCACTCTTCGGGTCAGAAGGCCTCTTCGGGGAGGTCCATCAGGTCGCCCGTGGTGGCCTCGGCTATGGCGCGCTCGGCGGCGATCTTCGGCAGCTGGGTCGCGCAGAAGAACTGTGCGGCGGCGACCTTGCCGGTGTAGAAGGCGCGGTCGGCGTCGGAGACGTCGCCGCCCAGCTTGGCCAGCGCGACCTCGGCCTGGCGGCAGAGCAGCCAGGCGATGACGACGTCGCCGAGGGACATGAGGAGGCGGGTCGTGTTGAGGCCGGCCTTGTAGATCTCCTCCGGACGCTCCATGGAGCCGAGCGCCCAGCCGATCATCGGGTTGAGGATGCCCTGGGCGTCCTCGAGGGCCTTGCCGAGCAGGGCGCGCTCGTTCTTCAGCCGGCCGTTACCGGCGTCGCTCTCGACGAACTCCTTGATCTGCCCGGCGAGGTGCTGCAGCGCCTCGCCGTTGTCCCGCAGGATCTTGCGGAAGAAGAAGTCCATGCCCTGGATCGCCGTGGTGCCCTCGTACAGCGAGTCGATTTTGGCGTCCCGGATGTACTGCTCGAGCGGGTAGTCCTGGAGGAAGCCGGAGCCGCCGAGGGTCTGCAGCGACTGGGTCAGCACCTCGTACGCCCGCTCGGAGCCGACGCCCTTGACGACGGGCAGGAGCAGGTCGTTGACCTTCTCGGCGAGCTTGTCCGGCTCGCCGGCGGCCTCCGCGAGCTGCACCTTGTCCTGGTAGCTGGCGGTGTAGAGGACGAGCGCCCGCATGCCCTCGGCGTAGGCCTTCTGCAGCATGAGGAGGCGGCGTACGTCGGGGTGGTGGGTGATGGTGACGCGCGGGGCGGCCTTGTCCGTCATCTTGGTCAGGTCCGCGCCCTGCACGCGCTCCTTGGCGTACTCCAGCGCGTTGAGATAGCCGGTGGACAGCGTCGAGATCGCCTTCGTGCCGACCATCATGCGGGCCTGCTCGATGATCATGAACATCTGCTTGATGCCCTCGTGGACGTCGCCCACGAGGTAGCCGATGGCCGGGTGCTTCTCGCCGAAGGTGAGCTCGCAGGTCGTGGAGACCTTCAGGCCCATCTTCTTCTCGACGTTGGTGACGTAGACGCCGTTACGCTCGTGGAGTTCACCGGTCTCGGTGTCGACGAGGTACTTCGGCACGATGAACATCGACAGGCCCTTGGTGCCCGGCCCGGCGCCCTCGGGGCGGGCCAGCACGTAGTGCAGGATGTTGTCGGCCATGTCATGCTCGGCGCTGGTGATGAAGCGCTTGACGCCCTCGATGTGCCAGGTGCCGTCGGGCTGCTGGACCGCCTTCGCACGGCCGGCGCCGACGTCGGAGCCCGCGTCGGGCTCGGTCAGCACCATGGTGGAGCCCCAGTGCTTCTCGATCGCCATCTCGGCGAGCTTCTTCTGCTCCGGGGTGCCGATCTTCCACAGGAGCCAGGCGAAGCTCGGGCCGCTGGAGAACATCCAGATGGCCGGGTTCGCGCCGAGGATGAGCTCGCCGACGGCCCAGTGCAGGCTGCGGGGGGCGTTCATGCCGCCGAGCTCGGTCGGCAGCTCCAGGCGCCACCACTCGGCCTCGTTGAAGTGGGCCCGGAAGGACTTCTTGAAGCTCTCGGGCATCGTGACCGTGTTGGTCTCGGGGTCGAACACGGGCGGGTGGCGGTCGGCGTCCTCGAACGACTCCGCGAGCACCCCGGTGGCGAGGCGGTTCACCTCGTCCAGGACGCTGCGCGCGGTGGCCTCGTCGACCTCGCCGAACGGTCCGGTTCCCAGGACCTCCTGACGGCCGAGCACCTCGAAGAGGTTGAACTCGATGTCACGCAGGTTGCTCTTGTAGTGCCCCATGAACACCCCGTTGCTCTCGGGCGGGCGGGTCGCACCCGGTTACGTACCAGTCAGTAACACGATGATGTTACCCGCCAGTAGCCGGACAGACAAACTCTGTCCCGAAAAATGGCCGTTTCTATAGGAACGGGCGGTGGCAACTGCGGGATGTCTCCAAGTGACGGCGGCTCGGATACCCGGGTGATCGTCGGACAGGACAGCGGCCTCATCCGCCGTGGTCCCGCCCCCTCCGCGACCTCACGGGCCGGAAGGAGGAGCCCATGGTCACGGAAGCGCACGCCGGAAGGCTCCGGCGCGAGGTCGGCCTCATCGGCCTGACCTTCTTCTCCCTCGGCTCGATCATCGGATCGGGCTGGCTCTTCGGCGCGATGAACGCCGCCAAGCACGCAGGACCGGCCGCCGTGCTCGCCTGGCCACTGGCCGGCGTCATGCTGCTGACGCTCGCGCTCATCCACGCCGAGCTCGGCGGCATGTACCCGATGGCGGGTGCGACCGTACGGTTCTCGCACTACGCCTTCGGCGGCTTCGGCGGCTTCACCATCGGCTGGGCGAGCTGGATCTACTCGATGGCCATCGCGCCGATCGAGGTGCAGGCGTCACTGACGTACGCCTCCGCCATCGAGCCCCTGCACTGGCTCACCCACAAGGTGCACGGCACGGCGGTCGTCACCTTCCCGGCCGGCTACATCGTCGCCGCCCTCCTGATGCTGATGTTCACGATCATCAACGCGTTCGGGGTCAAGGTCTTCGCGACGGCGAACACCTACTCCGTCTGGTGGAAGATCGCCATCCCGCTGCTCACCGTCGTCACCTTCCTGTTCTTCCTCCACCCGGCGAACTTCACCGCGCAGGGCGGCTTCTTCCCCAGCTCGACCAACGGCATCAAGGGCCTGTTCCTCGCCCTGCCGCTGGGGGTGATCTTCGCCGAGCTCGGCTTCGAGTCGGCCGTCGAGATGGCCGGCGAGGCGCGCAATCCACGCCGTGACGTGTGGCGCGCCGTCATCTACTCGACGCTCATCGGCATCGCCATCTACACGCTGCTGCAGGTGGCGTTCCTCGGCGCCCTCCACCCGGGGGACATCGCACACGGCTGGCCGAACCTCAGCTTCACCCACGACATCGGCCCGTACGCGGGTCTGGCCACCGTGCTCGGCCTGACCTGGCTCGTCGTCCTGCTGTACGCCGACGCGTTCATCTCACCGACCGGCACCGGGCTCATCTACACCGGCACCCAGGCGCGTCTGCTGTACGGCATGGGCCGCGAGCGGTACATCCCCGACCGGTTCGCCTTCGTGAACACCCGCGGCGTGCCCATCTACGGCATCGTCTTCGGCTGGATCATGGGGGTGATCCTCTTCCTGCCGTTCCCGGGCTGGGAGACGCTGGTCTCGTTCATCACCTCGGCGGCCGTGCTGATGTACACCGCGACCCCACTGGCCATGGCGCACCTGCGCCGGGCCGACCCGTACCGGGACCGGCCGTTCCGGCTGCCGGCCGCGTCGGTCCTGAACCCGCTCGGCTTCGTCTTCGCCTCGCTGCTGCTCTACTGGGCGAGCTGGCAGACGGTGTGGCGGCTGCTCGTCGCCGTGGTCGCCGGCTTCGTGCTGCTGGCCATCTCGTACTACAGCCGGCCGCCGGCGGAACGACCCAACCTGGAGATGCGGCACTCGGTCTGGATCTGGCCGTACCTCGTCGGCATGGGGATCATCTCCTACTACGGCGCGTTCCCCGGCGAGGGCGGCCTGTTCAGGTCGCACGAGGTGCTGCCCTTCGGGTGGGACTTCCTGGTCGTCGCGGCCTTCGCGCTGGTGATCTACTACTTCGCGCTGGTGACGGCCCTGCCGTCCGAGCGCGTCCAGGAACACGTCGCGCGGGACGACTTCGAGGTAGCGGTGGAGCCGACGGCGCGCGCGGCCTGACCGGCCCGGAAATCCGAAGGTCACCGCCGTGCTCCTGCGCGCCGCCCACTCCGACGTCCTGCCCATCCAGGTGGAAGGCGCGCTCGGCCTCACCTGCGACCACCTGATCGACCGGCACCGCGACCTCGTACGGGGCCTGGCCGAATCCTGGCCCGGCGGCGACGACGAACCCGACCGGGCCTGGCTCGTCCTCGACGCGCTCGAGGACTGACGCGCGGCCCCGCACTTCGCCCGATTGGACCGCATCCGTGTCGTACGTAACATTCGCCGCAATAGCGGTGATCGAAAACGCCTACGATGACGGTCTGTGCCCGATTCCCTCGCTTCCGTCGCCGCCTGGCTGGGCGGCCGCCGCCCTCGCCTGACCCGGGCCGAGCAGCGGCTCTGGGACGCCTATCCGACGGGGGCTCTCGTCTCGCTGGGCGACGAACGGCCATCGACCGGCGGCTCCCCGGACCGTACGATCCGGGCCGAGGTGATCTCGGCACTTCTCCTGGGAGCGTGCGAGCCGAAGCCGGGGAACGTGCCCGCCGTACGCCTCCGCGGGGCGCGCATCACCGGGATGCTGAACGTCTCCGGCGGCGAGGTCGGCTGCGAGCTCCGGCTGGAACGCTGCGTCCTCGACGAGGCACCGGACTTCTCCAACGCGCGCGCCCGGCAGATGCGCCTCAACGGCTGCCGACTGCCCGGCTTCGACGGCGGCGGACTGCGGACGGAGGGCTACCTGAGCCTGTCCGAGTCGCTCATCGACGGCGAGGTGCGGCTGATGCGCGCATCCCTGTCCGGCGGCTTCCGCATGAACGACGTGCGGCTGCACAACCCCGGCGGCCATGCCCTGTCCGCCGGCGGCCTCACGATCGACGCGGGCGCGTTCATCCGCAACTCGGACATCACCGGCAGGATGCGCCTCACCGGCGCTCGCATGACCGGCGGATTCTTCCTGTACGGGACGACGCTGCGCGACCCGGACTGCGTCCTCGACGGCGACAACATGATCGTCCAGGACCGAATGGAGTGCAGCGCGGGCTTCACCGCCGAAGGCCCGATGCGCCTGCGCGGCGCGCGGATCGACGGCACGCTCTCGTTCGACCAGGGCGCGATCCGCGCGCCCGGCCGGCGCGCCCTCCACCTCAGCCACGCCAACGTCAAGGAACTGATCCTCATCCCCCGCGAGCCGATCCAAGGAGAGGTCACGCTCGGGTACTCGCGCATCGACGTGATCCTGGACCGGCCCGAGGTCTGGCCGGAGCTGTTGCGGCTCAACGGGCTCGTGTACGAGACGCTGCGCGGCGAACCCGAGGAGGGCCAGCGGCTCGACTGGATCTCCCGCGACCCGCATGGGTTCCGGCCGCAGCCGTACGAGCAGCTCGCCGCCTGGCTGCGCCGGATCGGCCGGGACGACCTCGCCCGCAAGTGCCAGCTGGCCAAGCAGCGGGCCCGGCGACGGCAGCTCGGCCGGATCAGCCGGGCCTGGGGCGTCCTGCTCGACTGGACGGTCGGGTACGGCTACCGGCCCTGGATCGCCGCGGTGTGGCTGATCGTGCTCGTCGCCGTCGGCACCGTGGTCTTCAGCGTCGACCACCCGCATACGATCAAGCAGCCGGACGAGCGACCGCGCTTCCACGCGCTGATCTACACCCTCGACCTGATGCTGCCCATCGAGACGTTCGGGCAGCGCAGCGCGTGGGACCCGATCGACTGGTCCCGCTGGCTGGCCTGGACCCTCACCGGCACGGGCTGGATCCTCGCCACCGCGCTGATCTCCGGCGTCGCCCGGGTGCTGCGTCCTTCCTGAGCACCTGGGGGACAATGGGACCTGTGGGAACGTACCTGATCACCGGGGCCACGGGCGGCATCGGCGGGGCGGTCGCCGATCTGCTGTACGGCGCCGGCCACTCGCTGATCCTCGTCGGACGGTCGACCGAGCGGCTGGCCGAGACCGCCGCACGGCTCACCGCCGAGTCCGGACCGACGACGGCGCCGGGCACCGCGACCGGGCCCGAACCGACGACCGGCCCGATCATCGCGGCGGGGCCCGACCCGGCGACCGGCCCGCTCACCGCAGCGGGACCTGAACCGGCGACCGGCCCATTCGGCGCGGCGGGGTCCGACCCGCGTACCGCGGCCGGGCCCGACCCGACGAGCGGCCCACTCTCCGCAGCGGGATCCGACCCGGCGACCGCCCCGCTCACCGCCAACGGGTCCGACCCGGTGACGGCCTCGCAGGCCGTCCCGAAGGCCGACGGCCGCGTCCGTACGATCGCGCTCGACCTGTCGGAGCCCCTCAGGCTGGAGGCGTCGCTCGCGGACGTCGACGTGCCGCCGCTGGACGGTCTGGTCCACAGCGCGGGCGCGGTCGAGCTGGGCACCGTCGCCGAGACGCAGCCCGACGCGTGGATCGAGCAACTGCTGGTCAACGCCGCGGCCCCCGCCGAGCTGACGCGACTCCTGCTGCCGGCACTGCGCGCCGCCCGTGGCCACGTCGTCTTCGTCAACTCCGGGGCGGGGCTGCGCGCCAATCCCGGCTGGAGCGCGTACGCGGCGAGCAAGCACGCGCTGAAGGCCCTGGCCGACTCGCTGCGGGCGGAGGAGCCGGAGATCCGGGTGACGTCGGTGTACCCGGGGCGTACGGCGAGCGAGATGCAGCGCAAGACCCGCGCCCAGGAGGGCGGCGAGTACGACCCGGCGGCGTACATCTCGGCCCGGACGGTCGCCACGGTCATCGTGAACGCGCTGATGACCCCGCGCGACGCGACCGTCACCGACGTCAGCGTGCGCGGCTGACCCGCCGTCCGCGTCTACTCGGAACTCTCCGAGTGCCTCGGGTTTTGTGGCGCCCAGATGATCGACACGATCTGGAGTGCCGCTGTTGCGAGGTGCGGGTCACCGTCGACGCGGGCGTGCTCGGCCGCCTGCTCGGGAGTGATGCCGCGGGTGCACAGACGCCAAGTGGTATCGGCGTCGAGCTCGAGTCGCGCGGTGGGCTGGGGGTGCGGTTGATGGTGCAGCCGCCAGCGGTCGGGGCCGCGGGTGCAGATCCAGTCTCCGCCGCCGGGTCCAGTCACGTTCACCTGGAGGGTGGCGGCTTGCGGGGCGGTCACGTCGCACAGCGTGTGCGGCAGGCCCCGCATGAAGGTGTCGATGACGGGGCCGAGGTAGTGCGGGTCGGTGAGTCCGCTCCGGCCGGTGGCGTCGCAGATCTGCTGCTGGTGGGTCCAGTACTCGGTGTATTCGCGTGCGACGTCCAGCCAGTAGGGATGCGGGCCGCGACCGGCCCAGCGCACCGGGCCACCGAGGGCGTCCAGGTCGACGGTCTGCCAGAACTCCACGATCTGGTTCCCGAAGGCCGACAGGAGCTCGATGAGCATCGGCGGGCTGATACGACGGGCCGCGGTCACCCACTCGTCGTTGATCCGATCGAGGAAGGCGGGGAACGCCTCGCCGTCGCGCGGATGCAGCACGTGGAAGCCGTCGCGGTGGATGGACAGGCGCCCGATGTGGTCGCCGAGCACGTGCGCGGCGACATCTTTGACGCTCCATCCGGGGCAGATCGTCGGCTTGGCCCACTCGTCGGCGTCGAGTCGGCGCAGCAGGTCGATGAATGCGACCTGCTGCTCGGCGAGTACGGGCCGGACGTCGATGGGCGGTCCCAACCAGGAGGTGTCGGTCATCGTGTCCTCTCAGGCGGTGCAACCGTGCTCAACGATCGGTTGGCACCGGCTCAGGCGCGCTGCCTGGTCAGGCGGGCGGCGACGACGCCGCCGATCAGTCCGAACAGGTGGGCCTGCCAGGAGATGCCCGGTTGTCCGGGCAGCACACCGAAGATCATCGTGCCGTACACCAGGGCGATGGCGACGCCGAGGAGGATGTCCAGCACCCGGCGTTCGAAGAAGCCGCGGGCCAGCAGGTAGCCGAAGTAGCCGAAGATCAGCCCGCTCGCGCCGACGGTCACGACGTTCGAGGGGGACAGGAACCACACGCCCAGCCCGCTCACCACGATGGTGATCACGCTGACGGCGATGAAGCGGCCCAGGCCGCGCAGCGCCGTCAGGAACCCGAAGATCGCCAGTGGCACCGAGTTGGCCACGATGTGGTCGAGGTTGGCGTGCAGGAACGGCGCCGTGAAGATGTGCCACAGCGCGTGCACGTTGTGCGGCTGGATGCCGTACTGCCTGGTGAGGTCGCCGCCGTAGTTGGCCACCTCCACCGCCCAGCAGGCACCGAGCAGCGCCACGGTGATGAACACCGCGCCGAGTGCCCGGGAGGCGTGGTGAACGATTCCGCCCTCGGGGGAGCGCACGGTGGTGGGGAGGTCCGCCATAGCGCAAAGGTACGTCGTGGTCCGTCGGCGTGGAATAAGGATGGGAGCGCTCTCCGGCTCCGTTCCGGACGGGTGCCGCCGGGCGGCGCGGCTCAGCGCGCCGTCGGGCGGCGTCGGTTGCGTGGCTCGGCGCCAGGCGGGCGCGGGTGGCTCAGTGCCAGGCGGGTGCGGCGGGGAGCGGCTTCAGGCGCAGGTAGCGGCGCTCGTCGGGGGTCGTACCGCCCCAGACTCCGACCGACTCGCCGGCGCGGAGGGCCCAGGCCAGGCAGTCGGACACCACGGGGCAGCTCGCGCACACGCGCTTGGCGTCGGACACCTGGTCCAGCGCCGGCCCGCTCGCGCTCACGGGGAAGAAGAGCTCGGGGTCGACACCCTGGCACGCCGCGAGGTCCGTCCAGTGCTCGATCATTACGATGCCTCCAGGTCGAACAAGGCCGCGAGGGTCTCGGGGCGCGTCTCGGCGCGTCTCCGGACCGGCAGCAGCCGATCGATGATCTGCTGGAGCGAGGTCTCCACGACCCCGAGGTGCTCGTCCGCGAGCGAGGGAACGCGGCGGGCGAGCCGGGCGAGTTCGTTCGCGACCAGCTCCTGACAGTGGCGGTCCAGGAGCCGGCTGGGAGCATCCGTCATCGGGGGTGCGGTCACGCCGCCTCCTGAGCGCGCTATGACGAATCGTAGTACTACCAACTGTAGTACTACGAGTAGTCGTGTCAATTCTCACTAAAATCTCGTCCGTGACCTCTGACGTGACCTTCCGTACCGCCACCAAGGACGACGTCCCCGCGATCGTGGCGCTCCTCGCCGACGACGCGATCGGCGCCGGCCGCGAGGGCGACATCGACGCCTACTGGACGGCCTTCGCCGCCATCGACGCCGACCCGCGCAACCACCTGATCGTGGCCGACATCGACGGCGAGGTCGCCGGCACCCTGCAGCTCACGTTCATCCCGGGGCTCAGCAGAAAGGGCACCGAACGCGCCCAGATCGAGGCGGTCCGCGTCGGCAGCGCCCACCGGGGCCGTGGCCTCGGCCACCAGCTGATCGAGTGGGCGATCGGCGAGGCCCGGCGGCGCGGCTGCGGACTCGTCCAGCTGACCTCCGACAAGCGGCGCGGTGACGCCATCCGCTTCTATGAGTCCCTAGGATTCGAAGCGACCCACGAGGGCATGAAGCTGCCCCTGTAAACCGCGGTCGACGACCGCGCGTCCTGAGTGGGATCACGCACGTGAACGCACCCGGCGCTTAGCCGCGCGTTTACCCGGGTGTTGGTTACATGTCCGGTCACTCCGGAAGGACGAAGGGATTCCCACAGCGATGGTCGTACTCGCCGCGTCGGCACGTCTCGACGCAGACGATGTCCTGTGGATCCGCTGGGCCGAACCACCGGCCGACGCCGCGACGCTCACGCTCCGGCGGGAGGACGCCGCGCACACGGTGTCCCTCGACGGCGACGCGGCGGACCTGTCCCGCCTGGACCTGACCGAGGGCACCTGGTCGGTGCACGCGTCCGGCGCCGAGGTCACCACGACCGATCCGGGCTTCTCCCTCGACGGCCTGATCGAGTACGCGCGACGGTCCCGTGGCCGCGCGCTGAAGACCTTCCGCGCCACCTCCGGCGGGCTCCGCGTCGACGTCCGCGCGGCCGAGCGGTACGCCGAGGTCACCGCCGTCCACCCGGGTGAGGAGAAGCTGACGTTCGAGGGGTTCCTCGCGTACGGGGCGACGCTCGCCGACGAGCGGATCGTCGCCACCCGGCGTAAGACCGGGGACACCGTCACCGGCGAGGTGACCGTCACCGGCGACCGCTGGGAGGCGGAGCTCCCGAACGCCCCCTTCGCGGTGGAGACCGAACGCGGCTTCTGGGACCTCGAGCTCGGCGGGCTCACCGTCGCGACCTGGCTCGACGACATCCCGCAGAAGAAGAACAAGGTGCGGTTCCCGGCCCGGCACGTCCAGCGTGACGCCGACCGCGTACGGGTGCGGGCGTACTACACCGACAAGGACCACCTCGCGATCGCCACCACGGTCGTCGCGAACGCGGAGGCGTCGACATGAAGATCTCGATCCTCATCATGAACGCCTACGGCATGGGCGGCACCGTCCGTGCGACGTTCAACCTCGCCGATGAGCTGGCCCTGCGGCACGACGTCGAGGTCGTCAGCGTCTTCCGGCACCGCAACCGGCCGTTCCTGCCGCACTCGGACAAGGTACGGCTCACCCACCTGGTCGACCTGCGGCCCGCGGCGAAGAAGTGGTGGCGGTTCGGGTTCGCGTCCCGGCTGGAGAAGCCGAGCACGCTGTTCCACCCCGATGAGCGCGCGTACAGCAACTTCAATGCCGAGAGCGACCGCGCGCTCAAGAAGTACCTCGCCGAGATGCAGACCGACGTCCTGGTCACCACCCGGGCGGGGCTCAACATCGCCGCCGCGCAGCTGGCGCGCGACGGCGTCATCCTGGTCGGCCAGGAGCACCTCCACTTCGGCGCGCACAAGCCGGGGATCCTGGAGGAGATCCGCACCTGGTATCCCAAGCTCGACGCGGTCATCACGCTGACCGACGCCGACCACACCGAGTACGCGCGGATGCTCGAGGACCACCCCACGCGGGTGTACGCCATCGGCAACGGGCTGCCCGACACGCCGCGCCCGCAGTCCCGGCTGGAGAACCGCGTCGTCCTCGCCGCCGGCTGGTCAAGGTGAAGGGGTACGACCGGCTGCTCGACGCGTTCGCCAAGGTCGTCGAGAAGCGCCCGGACTGGAAGCTGCGCATCTACGGCGACGGCACGCAGGGTGAGAAGCTGAGCAAGCGGGCGCGCTCCCTCGGCCTGCACAACAACGTGGCCTTCATGGGCTCGACCAGCGACGTCGAGGGCGAGCTGGCCAAGGCCTCCATCCACGTCATCACCTCCCGCTTCGAGGGCTTCGGGATGACGATCGTGGAGGCGTTCGCGGCCGGGGTTCCGGTGGTGTCGTTCGACTGTCCGCAGGGCCCCCGGGAGATCATCACGTCCGGCCAGGACGGCATCCTCGTGCCGGACGGCGACATCGACGCGTTCGCCGACGCCCTGCTGTCGCTCATGGACGGCCCCGACGAGATGCGGCGGCTCGCCGAGAACGGCAAGGAGACGGCGCTCCGCTACCGGATCTCCGAGGTCGCCGACCGCTGGGACGAGGCGTTCGCGGACCTGCGCGGGCGGTAGCCCCAGCGACGTAGTCCATTCCTCGGTCAAGGGCGTTCCCCCTTTTCGTCGTGACCCGCTCATCGCCGCCACGACCCGCTGAATCATCGGCGTCATCATCGGCGAGTAATCAAGGGGAAACGCCATGGTCGACAACGAACTCTTCATCGGAAGCGAACCCGCGTGGCGCGTGACGGTCGCCGCCGAGCTCTACCGGATCGAGGAGCACTGCTCGCACTCGGCACGCGCCCAGGCCGAGACGGTGAAGATCTGGCGCGTCCTGAACCTGTGGCTCGGGTCGACCGCCGTCCTGGCCGCCGGGGTGGCCGGCAGCCTCGTCCTGGCCGGCGACCGCTTCCCTCTCGTCGCGGGCGGGCTGGCGCTGGGCGCCGCCCTGCTCGCCACGGTCGTCAGCATGGTCGCCCCCGGCCGTAAGGAGAACCAGGCGGCCGAGGCCGCCAAGGCGTACCGGTCGGTCGAGACGGCCGCGCGGCAGTCCCGCGAGGTCGACCTGCCCGGCCACGCCTTCATGCAGGCCCGGCAGGTCCTCGACGAGCTGACCGGCCGCTGGCACGCGGTCATCCGCAACGCCCCGTCCGCGCCCGCGTGGGCCCAGCACCGCGCCGAGCGCAAGCGGTACGTCGAACGGGCCGAGGAGGTCATGACCGAGCGCATGAGCGACATCGTCCGCGTCTTCCAGACCCCGCACCGGGCGGCCGACCAGCCCGCCTGAGTTGGGCGCGTGTGGTCGGCCGACCAGCCCGCCTGAGCTGCGCCCGTATGGTCGAACGGCACCGCCGTAAAACGGATTCTTTTCCGCGTTTCCGCTGGTCGATCCGGCGATTCGTGAAAGGCCGTCGAACGGCGAATCGAATCGTTGACGGTCTCGACACGCCGGTGTGAGCGTCGTCCTTGATCGGCAGTCTGGGTGCCCACCCTCCCGGAAGCGCTGCCGAGAGAGGAGTTCGTCAATGCGCAGGAATCCGGTCGGCGCGCTCACGGCCGCGCTGGCCGCCGCGATCCTGGTCCTGGCGGGTCTCGCCGGCCAGGTCGCCTCCGGCGGCGCGGCCTCCGCCGCGGAGTCGTACACCTGGAAGAACGCCCAGATCGGCGGCGGCGGGTTCGTCCCCAGCATCGTCTTCAACCAGTCGCAGGCGAACCTCGTCTACGCCCGCACCGACATCGGCGGCGTGTACCGGTGGAACCAGAGCACGAGTTCCTGGACCCCGCTGCTCGACTCCATCGGCTTCACGAACTGGGGATGGATGGGGGCCGCGAGCCTGGCCACCGACCCGGTCGACCCGAACCGCGTGTACGTCGCCGCCGGCATGTACACCAACAGCTGGGACCCGAACAACGGCGCCATCCTGCGGTCCACGAACAAGGGCGACAGCTGGACCGCCACGTCGCTGCCGTTCAAGCTGGGCGGCAACATGCCCGGCCGCGGCATGGGCGAGCGCCTGGCCATCGACCCGAACAAGGACAGCGTCCTCTACCTCGGCGCGCCGAGCGGCAACGGCCTGTGGCGGAGCACCGACTACGGCGCCACCTGGGCGAAGGTCACGTCCTTCCCGAACCCCGGGACGTACAAGCAGGACCCGAGCGACTCCTCCGGCTACCTGAGCGACAACCAGGGCGTCGTGTGGGTGACGTTCGACAAGCGCAGCGGCAGCTCGGGCAGCGCCACCCAGACCATCTACGTCGGCGTCGCCGACCCGCAGAACACCGTCTACCGCAGCACCGACGGCGGCTCCACGTGGCAGCGCGTCGCCGGCCAGCCGACCGGCTACCTGGCGCACAAGGGCGTGCTCGACACGACCAACGGCTACCTGTACCTCGCCACCAGCGACAAAGGCGGCCCGTACGACGGCTCGAAGGGCCAGGTGTGGCGGTACAACACCGCGACGGGCGCGTGGACCGACATCAGCCCGATCCCGGTGTCGAGCTCCGACAACTACTACGGCTACAGCGGGCTCACCGTCGACCGGCAGCACCCCGGCACCCTCATGGTCACCGGCTACAGCTCCTGGTGGCCGGACACGATGATCTGGCGCAGCACCGACAGCGGCGCGACCTGGACCCGCGCCTGGGACTGGAGCAGCTACCCGAACCGTACGTTCCGCTACACGCTGGACGTGTCCTCGGTGCCGTGGCTGACGTTCGGCGCGAACCCGCAGCCGCCCGAGGTCACACCCAAGCTCGGCTGGATGACCGAGGCACTCGAGATCGACCCGTTCAACTCCGCGCGCATGATGTACGGGACGGGCGCCACGATCTTCGGCACGACCAACCTCACCGACTGGGACGCCGGGAAGCAGATCTCCATCAAGCCGGTGGTCAAGGGCCTGGAGGAGACCGCGGCCCTGGACCTGATCAGCCCGCCGTCCGGCGACGCGCACCTGCTGTCCGCCCTCGGCGACGTCGGCGGCTTCCGCCACACCAACCTCGACGCGGTCCCGTCGATGATGTACACCCAGCCCACCCTCACCACCACGACGAGCCTCGACTACGCCGAGACCAACCCCGGCTGGATGGTCCGCGTCGGCGACATCGACAAGTCCTCCAGCGCGAACGCGAACGTCAACCGCATCGGTTTCTCCACCGACGGCGGCGCGAACTGGTGGCAGGGCAGCGAGCCGCCCGGCGTGACCAACGGCGGCACCGTCGCGGCGGCGGCCGACGGCAGCCGGTTCGTGTGGAGCCCCGACGGCACGGGCGTGTACTACGCGGTCGGCTTCGGCAACTCCTGGACCGCCTCGTCCGGTATCCCGTCCGGCGCGCGGGTGGGCTCCGACCGGGTGAACCCGAAGAAGTTCTACGGCTTCTCCGGCGGCCGGTTCTACGTCAGCACGGACGGCGGCGCGACCTTCACCGCGACCGCCGCGTCCGGCCTGCCGTCCTCCGGCAACGAACGGTTCAAGGCGGTCGCCGGGCACGAGGGCGACATCTGGCTGGCCGGCGGCTCCGGCTCGACGTACGGCCTGTGGCACTCGACCGACTCGGGCGCGACGTTCACCAAGCTCGGAGGCGTCCAGGAGGCCGACAACGTCGGCTTCGGCAAGGCCGCGCCGGGCAAGACCTACCCGGCGCTGTACATCATCGCCAAGGTCGGCGGCGTGCGCGGCGTCTTCCGGTCCGACGACTCCGGGACCACCTGGGCGCGGATCAACGACGACGCCCACCAGTGGGGCAACATCGGCGCCGCCATCACCGGCGACCCGCGCGTCTACGGCCGCGTCTACGTCGCGACCAACGGCCGCGGCGTCATCTACGGCGACCGGACAGGCTGAACGGCAGGGAGCACCGGGAGCGTCCAGCCGGCGAGGTGCCGGCCGGACGCTCTCGTACTACGTTGACGATCATGACGCCCCAACGTCTCTCACCGCTGCTACGGGTCAGACCGTTCGCAGGGCCTCGGTGGGAGCCATGCGGGAGGCGCGGAGGGCCGGGAGCAGGCCGGCGAGGGCGCCGATCAGGATGGCCGAACCGATGCCGCCCGCCCAGGCCTCCGGTGGGATGACGACCGCCCAGTGCTTGGTCGCCGCGTAGACGACGGTGGCCAGGACGCCGGCCGCCACGCCGGCGGCCCCGCCGAGGAAGGCCAGCGCGATCGCCTCCGACAGGAACTGGGTACGGATCTGTCCCCGGGTCGCGCCGAGCGCGCGGCGCAGGCCGATCTCCGACCGGCGTTCGAGCACCGAGATGATCATGATGTTGGCCACGCCGACCGCGCCGACGATCAGGGCGACGACGCCGAGGCCCAGGAACAGGCTGTTGAACGCGCCGCTCGCGGCGGCCCGTGCGGTGAGCGCGTCGGAGGGCTGGCTGATGTCGACCTCGTTCGGCGACTCGGGGTTGGCGGTCTGGGCCAGGACCTCGTGCACCGCGTTGACCTGGTTCGTGTCGCACCGGACGTACATCGTGCTCGGCGGGCCGTTCGCGGCCTTGCCGTGGACGATGCTCGTGTAGTTGAGGTAGCGCTGGGCGGCCGGGTAGCCGACCAGGGCGCTCGTGTCGATGTCGGGTGCCAGCACGGCCGGTTGGAGGATCCCGGCGACGTAGAACCACTGGCCGCCCAGCCAGACGCGCTGCCCCGCGTGGACTCCGTCGATCCCGAGCCGCTGCGCGGCGACGGCGCCGAGGACCACGACGGGCTTCGTGGCGGTCGCGGAGTTCAGCCAGCGTCCCTGGGCGACGCTGGTGGCGATCACCGGTAGCAGGTTGAGGCTGGTCGCCCGTACCGTGAGCGCGTTCGTGCTGACCGGAGGGATCAGCGGGCTGCGGTAGACCTTCGCGGTCTCGACGGTGGCCGTGTCCGCCACCTGCTCGACGGCCGCGAGCCGCGAGATCCGCGCCGGCGCCTCCTGCGGCAGCTGGGCCGCCTGCCCGGAGAAGGACTGTCCGCTCTTGGCCGTCAGCAGGTTCGTGCCGAGCCGGTCGATCTCGTGCAGCAGCCCGGCCTGGGACGAGGAGGACAGCCCAAGCACCGCGACGATCGCGGCCGTGCCGATCGCGATGCCGAGCGCCGACAGCGCCGACCGCAGCCGCCGGGCCCGGAGCCCGACGCTCGCCACGCGCGCCTGGTCGCCGAACCTCAGCCGGGCGGGGGCCGGGGCGGTCATGATCGGGCCGCCGCTCGTACGGCCGGCCGGTCGCCGGCACTGTCGGAGGTGATCAGTCCGTCGCGTACGTGCACCTGGCGGGGCAGGCGGTCGGCCAGCTCCGCGTCGTGCGTGATCACGACGATCGTCGCACCGTCGGCGTTGAGCTCGTGGAGGAGCTCGACGATCGACGCTCCGGTGGCGCTGTCGAGGTTGCCGGTCGGCTCGTCGGCGAGCACGATCGCCGGCCGGCCGACGAGGGCGCGGGCGATCGCGACCCGCTGCCGCTGGCCGCCCGACATCTTCGTGGGCCGGGAGGAGGCGCGCTCTTCCAGTCCCACGCGGGCGAGCGCCTCCATCGCCCGTCTCCGCCGTTCGCGGACCTCGACGCCGGCGTACAGCAGGCCGTCGGCGACGTTGTCCAGCACGGTGGAGTGCTCGGCCAGGAAGAACTGCTGGAAGACGAAGCCGATGCTGCCGGCCCGGAGCGCGGAGAGCCCGCGGTCGTCGAGGCGGTCGATGTCGACGCCGTCGATGCTCACCGTGCCGGTGGTCGGCCGTTCCAGCGTGCCCATGACGTGCAGCAGCGTGGTCTTGCCGGACCCGGACGGGCCCACGATCGCCACCAGCTCGCCCTTCCGTACGGTCAGGCTCACCCCGCGCAGCGCCCGTACGGGCGGCTGCTCGCCGTACGTCTTGGTCACCGCCGTCAGGTCGAGGGCCGGTGGTTCACCACTGAGAACCGGCACTGATCTCCGTCGTATCGGCCTCATGAGGCGGGCACCACCACTCGGTCGCCCTCGGACAGGCTCCCCGCCACCTGGACGAGGCCGTCCGCGTTGTCGAACAGCCCCAGCGTGACCGGAACGACGCTGTGCGCGCCCCGCGCGTCGACCTTCTCCACCGAGTAGCCGCCGCCGGCCTGGCCGCTCAGCGCGGTGACCGGCACGATCAGCGCGTCCTTCACCCCGGCGGCGGTGATCTCGACCCGGACGGGCGCCTGGTCGAGCGTGCCCGCGTCCTTCGGGCGCTGGAGCGTCACGTACACCGGGATCGTCGCGCTGGTGGAGTCCGAGTCCTTGTCCCCCGACGAGCTCGCCACGGCACCGATCCGGTCGACCTTCCCGGACGTCGTCCGGTTGTCCGGGAGGGTGATCTGTACCTTGTCGCCGGCATTGACCTGCGACTGCTGTGAGGCGTCCAGCTTCACGGTCACCTGGCGGTCGGTCGAGGTGGCCTGCGCGACCTGCTCTCCGGGCCGGGCGTTCGTGCCCAGCCTGGCCATCGCCTTGGTGATCCGAAGCGGGCCGGGCAGGAACACCGCCGCACCGAGCTTCAGCGACCCGGTCTCGTCGGCCCCGATCTTGTCCTGCAGCTTCTCGAGCGCCGCCGCGGTCTCCGCACCGAAGTACTTCGAGTCGGGGTCGAGCTCCGAACGGTCGGCGTACCCGAGTTTCACCAGGTTGCGGTTCAGCTCGCGCACGTCCTTGCCGCTCTCCCCCTCCGACAGGTCACGGTAGGCCGGCCACTTCCCGCAGAGCAGGACCACCGGAGCGTCGCCGACCCAGTAGAGGACCTTGCCGCACTTGATCTCGTCGCCGGTGCTCGGCACCCAGGTGTAGACGCCGGTGGCGTGACCGACGACCGAGTAGGGGGTCCCGTCGTCCTGAGCGACGTACGAGAGGGTGCCGTTCTGATCGACCTGCGACGACAGCGGTCCCCGCCGTACGGTGGCCAGCGACGAGGCGCCCGTCGTCGGCGGTGGCGACTTCCTCCCCTCGCCGAACGGCGCGGCGGCGATCACGATGCCCGCCGCGACCGCCAGGACCAGGACGGTGACACCGACGCGTACGAACCGGCGCCGCCGCCTCTTCGGCTTGGGCGTGGCGACCTCGGAGGACTGCGGTTCGCCTGCCCGGTCGGGCACGGTCGCGTCGCCGGTCTCGGCCTCCCGGCCGGGGACGCGCGTGCTCACCGGGCCGTCCGAGCTCACTGGGTACCGCCCGGGAGCTGCTTCTGGCACGTCTTCTGCGCGGCCTGGAACTGCGGCGAGTTCGGATCGATGCCCGAGCCTTCCTTCATGAGGAGCTTCCCGCCCTGCGGGTCGGGGAAGTTGGGCACGCCGTTCTTCCGCATGCACTGGGAGAACTTCAGCATCCCCGGGTCGGCCTGGCCCCCACCGACGGCTCCCTGTGGCGCGAACGCCTTGCACGCCTGCGCGGCGGCCTTGAACTGCGACGACTCGGGGTCCAGTCCGCTCCCCTTCTTCCCGGTGAGCATGACCCGCCCGTTCGCGTCCGGGTCGGGGAACTCCGGCACGCCGTTCTTGCGCATGCACTCGGCGTACTGCACCGCCTTCGTCGAATTCCCGCCGGCCTTACCAGGCTGGGCCGCGGCGGGACTCGAGGTCTTGGCGGAGCCCCCGGAACCGCCCCCGCAGGCCGTGAGACCCATCCCCGTGATCACGATCGCCGCGGCCAGTGCCCAGGCTCGCCGCGTTCTCGCGCTGACCCGGGTGCCGTATGCGTTGTCCATGTCGTCGACCTCTCCGCGATGTGGATGCCCCGGAGCCCTCGCGGCCCGGTGCCTGAGGTCGTTTCTACGGATCGGGCGGTCACATCACGGTCCTCGTCGCTGTGACGCCGTTGTGACCAGGCATCGGGCATCCTGGCGTCCATGCGAGAGGTGCGCGGATGAGGCTGCTGGTCGTCGAGGACCAGGTAGAGCTGGCCGACTCGGTGGCGCGGGTGCTGCGCCGGGAGGGCATGGCGGTCGACGTCTCGTACGACGGCCAGGACGCCCTCGACCGTACGGCGCTGACCGACTACGACGTGGTCGTGCTCGACCGGGACCTGCCCGGCGTGCACGGCGACGACGTCTGCGCGGCGCTGATGGCGGAGGGACGGCACACGCGGGTGCTCATGCTGACCGCGTCCGGCACGATCGCGGACCGGGTCGAGGGGCTCAGCCTGGGCGCCGACGACTACCTGCCCAAGCCGTTCGCCTATGCCGAGCTGGTCGCGCGGGTCCGGGCGCTGGCCCGCCGCGCGCAGCCGGCCCTGCCTCCGATCCTGTCCCACGGCGACCTGCGGCTCGATCCCGCGCAGCGGACCGCCTTCCGGGCGGGCGAGCGGCTGGCCCTCAGTCCGAAGGAGTTCGCGGTGCTGGAGTACCTGCTGGCCGCCCGAGGCCGCGTCGTGCCCGCCGAGGAGTTGCTCGAACGGGTGTGGGACGAGGCGGCCGACCCGTTCACCACCACGGTCAAGGCGACGATCAACCGGCTGCGGTCGAAGCTCGGCGCCCCGCCCGTCATCGAGACCGTCCCCCGCGGCGGGTACCGGATATGAGGCCCATGCACCTGCTCGCACCGCACCGCCCGCGCACGGTACGCCTACGTCTCACCCTCCTGTACGGCGTGCTGTTCGCCGTGTCGGGCGCCGTACTCCTCACCATCACGTACCTGCTCGTCCGGCACGCCACGGGCCCGAAACGGTACATCTACCGGACGGGACTGACTACGGCTCCCGCGCCGAGCACTGACATTTTCCAGAACCAGCCGATACCGCCGGAGATGCACGAGTTCAAAGCGCGGATGGACGCGGAGGCGGCCCGGCAGCACGCTGCCCAGATGCACGCGCTGCTCGTGCAGTCCGGGATCGCGCTGGCGATCATGGTCGTGGTCTCCATCGTCCTGGGGTGGCTGGTCGCCGGCCGGGTGCTCCGGCCGCTGCGCACGATGACCACCACGATCCAGCAGATCTCCGCGCGCAACGTCCACGAGCGGCTCGCGGTCGCGGGCCCGCGTGACGAGCTGAAGGACCTCGCCGACACCGTCGACGGCCTCCTCGGCCGGCTGGAGACGGCGCTGGGCGCGCACAAGCGTTTCGTCGCCAACGCGGCACACGAGTTGCGCACCCCGCTCACCCTCGAACACGCGCTGCTGGAGGAGACGCTCACCGACCGCGAGGCCACACTCGCGTCGTTCCGGGCCACGTCGGAGCGCGTACTGGTCATCAGCGAGCAGCAGGAACGCCTGCTGGAGGCGCTGCTCACCCTCGCCACCGGCGAACGAGGACTCGACCGCCGGGAGCCCTTCGACCTGGCGGAACTCGTGGACCAGGCGCTGCTCGCCCCTCGTCCGGGGATCGAACGGCTCGGCCTCCGGATCGACGTACGGACGTCGCCCGCCCCGATCGCCGGTGACCCGGCGCTCGCGGAACGCCTCGTGGCCAACCTCATCGACAACGCGGTGCGCTACAACATCCCTGATGGGCGGGTGGAGATCCGTACGGCGATCGAGTGGGGGCGCGCCGTGCTGTCGGTGCGCAACACCGGGCCCGGCGTCCCGCCGGACCAGGTGGACGACCTGTTCGAGCCGTTCCAGCGCCTCGAGGGTCGCACCGCCCGGGGCGACGGCGGCCACGGCCTCGGCCTGTCGATCGTCCGCGCCATCGCCGCCGCCCACGACGCCACCATCACGGCGCACGCCCGGCCGGAAGGCGGCCTGGACATCGCGATCCGGTTCCCTTCCGACGGCCCGGCACCCGCGTCGTACGAGCAGCTTGGTGAGGACGAGGGTCGACAGACTGTGGCGAAGTAGCCCGCCGGGCCGGCGGTCGCCTGTATTTCGGTTGACGGCGGGAACCGGCCTTGTGAAGCTGACCCTGATGTCCCGAGCGTAGAAACACCTCGATCGCCGGCAGGGGATGCTCCCGGAGCCAACGGCCCGGTTGAGACCGTCGCCCTGTCGATGCCGCCTGTCGTGGCAGCGGTTCGCTTCGCCGGACGCTGCCGACCGAGGGTTCCCGCACTACGGAACCCTTCCGCGATCGACGCGGGCGTCGAGGACGCCAGAGGGACAAATCATGGAACTTCACGAGTACGCGCGGTACGACGCGATCGGGCTTCGGAACCTGATCAGGGCGGGAGAGGTCACCGCCGAAGAGGTGGAAGCCGTGGCGCGCGAGGCCCTGACCGTGGCGAACGCCGAGGTGAACGGCCTGGCGCTGCCCCTGTTCACCGCGGCGCTCGACCATGCTGAAACCGGGCCCTTCGCCGGGGTCCCGTTTCTCATCAAGGACCACGGGCCGATGGCTCAGGGAATCCCGTTCTCCATCGGGAGCCGGGCCCTGCAGGGCGTCGTTGCTCAACATGACAGCGATTTGATGGCCCGCTTCCGGGCCGCCGGCCTGGTCACCCTGGGCCTCACCACCGTGCCCGAGATGGCGATCAGCTTCTCCACCGAATCGGTCAGATACGGACCGACACGCAATCCGTGGGATCTGGAACGGGGCGTGGGCGGGTCGAGCGGTGGCGCGGCCGCTCTGGTCGCGGCCGGTGCCGTTCCTGTCGCTCATGGCGGCGACGGAGCCGGATCGCTCCGGATCCCGGCAGCCTGCTGCGGTCTCGTCGGCCTCAAACCAAGCCGAGGTCGCGTCCCATGCGGGCCCGACCTGGGAGAGCCGATGCTCGGGATGGCCTACGAGTTCGGCCTGACGCGGACCGTCCGTGACGCCGCTCACCTGCTCGACGCCGTCCAGGGACCGGGCATCGGCGACAAGTACACCGCCCCACCTCCACGGGGCAGATACGCCGACGACCTGGGAGTCGAGCCAGGACCGTTGCGGGTGGCGGTCACCACGGCGGCGTGGTCGGGAGCGTCCGTGGATCCGCAGGTGGCAGCGGCGACGGTCCGGGTGGGCCGGACACTGGAGCAGATGGGCCACACCGTCGCCGAGGCCCGCCCGGCCCTCGACTGGGACGACGTCATGCACTGCACGACGGCAACGGCCGTGGCGATCGCCTCCACACTGCTCCTGGCTCCCAGGCAACCCGACCCGGCCAAGCTGGAAGCGGTCTCCAGGCGGCTTCTGGGGGTCGCGAAGGAATACAGCGCGCTGGACATGCTGGCCGCCTTCAGCGCACAGAACCGCGTGACCCGGTCAGTGGGCGCGTTCCACACCGAGTACGACCTGCTCATCACACCCACACTGGGCCGGCTCCCGGCGCCTCACGGCACGCTCCGGTACGACGATCCCGACCACACCCTGGCGAGCTGGCTAGAGTCGATCTTCGACTACGGCCCGTTCACCATGGTCTTCAACATCTCCGGTCAACCGGCGATCAGTCTGCCGCTTGGTCAAAGCGACAACGGACTGCCGATCGGAGTGCAGATCATCGCGCCCTACGGCCGTGAAGACCTGCTGTTCCAAATCGCGAGTCAGTTGGAACAGGCGATGCCCTGGGCCTCTCGAACCCCTCAATTCGCCATCGGAAGGTACTGATAAGCCGCTTCGGGCCCGGTCCGGCAGGCGGCCCGGGCCCGCGGTCACCGGGCATCGCGTACGGTCACGCGCGCTCCTCAGTGGGGCAGGGTGCCGATGAAAGCGAGCACCTCCGCGTTGTATCGGTCCGGGTCGCTCATGAAGAGGCCATGTCCCGCGCCGTCGATCACCACGAGCCTCGAGTCGGGTAGCAGAGCATGGGTCCTGCGCCCGGTCAGGTCGATCGGCGCCGAGCGGTCGGCGTCGCCCTGGATGACCAGAGCCGGCACCGTGATCTTGGTGAGCTCGTCGCGCTGGTCCGCGTTGATGAATACCTCGTTCGTCGACAGCAGCACCTGCAGCGGCGTATCGAAGAACTGGCGCCGAGTCCAGTCGGCCAGCCCCGCCGAAACCTCATATCCAGGCCCGAACCAATCAGCGTGCGAGGTGCCTTCGACGAAGGCACCGATATCGCGGCGCATGACTTTCCGGACTTCCTCGGCGGTCGCCGCCTCGACGGGACCCTCCGGGTTGTCATCCGTGCGCAGCAGGAATGGCGTGGTAGGGGCGGTCAGGACCATTCCCGAGACGCGCTCGTCACCGTGGCGGGACAGGTGGCGGACCACCTCGGCCGCACCCATGGAGTGTCCGACCAGCACGACGTCGCGCAGATCCAGGTGCGTGAGCAGGTCCGCCAGGTCGTCGGCGAGGCGATCGAGGTCGTAGCCACGTCCGGGCAGATCGGACCGCCCATGGCCGCGCCGGTCGAATACGACGCAGCGCATGCCGGCGGCGAGAAAGGCGGGGATCTGGTAGTTCCACATCCCACTGTTGAGCGCCCAGGCGTGGACGAACACGACGGTGCGTCCGCTGGCCGCACCCGCTTCCGCATAGAAAAGGCGAGCGCCATCCGTGGCGTCGAAGAACGGCATTCTTGCTTCCCTTCACGAGTAGGCGGAACTCGGCCATCGTGCGGGCCTGGGAGGTCGGAAAGCGAATACCTGACAGGTACTCGTTCTCGCCTATCCGCCCGGATACCATCACGTTCCGTGACAGTTGTGACCGTCGGGCGCCTGATTCGCCGACGGCGGGGCCTGACCGGGCGCAGCCAGATGGATCTGGCGCATGAAATCGGGATCTCACCCCGCCACCTGAGCTTCGTCGAACTGGGCAAGTCGAACCCGAGCCCCCGCCTGCTCATGACGATCGCCCGGCATCTCGACCTGCCGCTGCGCGAGCGGAACGACTGGCTACTGGCGGCCGGCTACGCTCCCCGCTACCCGGAGACGCCGCTCACCGACCCGATGCTCTCCCGCGTTCGAGCCTCACTGCAGGCGTTGCTGGACGCACACGACCCGTTCCCCGGCGCCGCGATCGACCGGCAGTGGAATGTGCGGCTCACCAACCAGGCCGCGCGCCGGCTGGTCGCCGGCATACCGGAAGAGGTCCGCGGTGTGCCGACCAACATCTACCGCACCGCGCTGCACCCCGCCGGCTTCGCCGGCCGTACCCGGAACTTCGCGGAATGGTCCGCCTACCTCCTGCACCAGCTCGACCGGTCCGTCATCCGGACCCAGGACCCGGCCCTCGCCACACTCGCCGACGAGATCGCGACCTGGCCCGGCATCCCGGACCGCCAGACCTGGAGCCGCCTGTCCGAGGACGACGCGGACGACCCCGTTCTGCCGTGGCGGCTGGAGGTCGATGGCGAGGAACTGTCGATGTTCACCATGCTGAGCACATTCGGAACCCCGCTGGACGTCACCCTGTCCGACCTGTCCCTCGAACTGTTCTTCCCCGCCGACGAGGCCACCGAGACCGCCCTCCGCCGCCGCGCGCAGACCGGCTGACAGCCTGTCAGCCTGAAGTCCTGGCACGAGGCAGCGTTCGGTCGAGCTCCCGGAGGAGAACCTTCACCTCGGGCGATCGGCGGGCGTGCGGGGCCAGTTCACGGCGAAGCCGCTGGAGGAGGCCCACGCCGCGCGCCGAGGTGACGCCGGGCAGTCGGTTGATGGAATGGCGCGCCGCGGCCACGGCCTGGTCCAGGTCGCCGGCTTGGGCATGGGCCAGGCCGAGCCATGCTCCGTGCCGGAACGCCGATCGCTGGGACACTCCGGATGGATCGGTGTGGGCCCTGCCACGCAGAAGAGCCTCGGCGTCGGTCAGGAGACGACCCCGGTGCGTGGGCATCCGCCGGGCCAGCACGACCAGGCCTCGGCCGGCGATGGCCTCGAGCTCTGTCCGGGTGACGTAACTCGCCCACTGCGGCGCGACCTCGCCACGGGCCTGCGCACGTTCCAGCAGGTCGAGCGTGCGTTCTCGGGATCGCTGGAAGGTCGCGAGATCCCCTGCGGCCGCGTTGGCGAGACTGCTTCTCGCGGTGATGAGCGCCTGCACCGTCATGGGAGCCTGTGAGGCGGCCTCCTGCGCGGCCGTGGCCAGTTGCAGCGCGTCGCCCATCTTGCCGATCTCCGTTGCCTGGTTGCTCATCAGGCCCAGGATGCTCGCGGCCAGCGCGCGGTCACCGGCGGCGTGAGCCGCCCGAAGACCCATGAGGTACCAGCGCTGCGCCTCACCGTCGCGGGAAGAGTCGAACGCCATGAACCCCGACGTCTGGGCCAACTGGGCAAGGGCAGCGGTGAGGCGCCGACCCGTTCGCGCGTCATAGCGGGAATGGCGCAGTAACCGCGACACGCAGGCGAATTGGTCGGCGACGAAGGCTGAGGCGGCGCCGCCATGACGCTCGTCCAACTGCTGGCATCGACTGACGATGTCCTCGACCAACTGGAGTACCGGCTCGGTGACCAGGCCGCCCTCTCGCGCGGCCGATGCGAGGGACGGGACCGAGGAATCCGACCACTGCCACACGTGACGCGTCAACGTGGTGCCGGAGATGGCCATGAACGTCCGCCGGGTCAGCATCGGATGCGACCACTCCTCCAGGAGACGCAGCAATCCGCTCGCGTCCCAGGGTAGATCCATCCGGTGGTCGGCAGGCAAGAGCAACGACGAACGCGGAGCCCCACGCGGCCATACCTGCTCGAACGTCAGGTCGCGGCCAGTGGCCTCCGCCAGAAGCCAGACGACGATCTCGGGGACCGGCGCATGAGGGACTTCCCCGCGGTTGATCCAACGGTATGGGGTTTTGGCGTGCAATTGGCGACTTTTGCCAGGGATCACAACGAGAGCCGCATTTACACGGCGGGCAAGAATTTCCGGACGCCATCCGATTTGTTCGAGCAAATCCTTCAAGAATGCGTTCGGCGCGCCGGCTCCGCTATGGGTCACGGCAGCGGACATGAGGCCTCCCCGGGAACATGGTCACCGCAGGCGATAACGCTTACCACGAAGTTACCTAAAACCGCGGGCCGAAGTCGGAATCACACCAACCACACCATCGGGACGCACGTCCACACCGCCCTCGCCTGCTTGGAACGCATCCATCGGAGCTCAATGCCGGAAGGTGGAAGCGTCATTCGGAGCACGGAAGGGCGGCAATGGACTCATCAGCAGCTGATCGTCGTACCGCAGCGGACAGTACTCGGGAAATCCGCGCACTCGTTGAATTGTGCCAGGCGTTGGCGGGATCGGGGCTTTATGTCGGATTAAGCGACGCTCGACCGGCCCTGTCGGTTCGCGCCGGTCTCGCCGGAAAGAGACTGTGGATCAGCGTCGAAGGCGAGACGTTCGTCTGGCGTCGTACGGATGAGGTGCGTCATGCCGCGGGCGACCCGGCAGGTGCAGCCTCCGAGATCGTGGCATACCTCGACGGGCGGCCGGACGACCGCCCGTGAGCGCCGACGCGATGATGGTCCTGCGCCGGAGGTTTCCGGGGACGCTGATTTGGTTCGGCCCGTACACCAAGTCGTGGTGGGCTTTGATGCCGCCACCGGTCGGGTGGCGGCTTATCGAGGCGGCGGATCCCGAGGAGTTGACCCGCGCGATCATCTACGCCGCGTCATGGCCCTGGCCGGCGGGCGGTTACCGGGCCCACGCAGAGTCGCCCCACCGGCGATGACGCGGCGTCGACCGGGACGTCGAGCGGCGAGCGTGCGGGTGCCGTCTTGTCGCGTTAGAGCAGCCGGGAACGTACGGCCTTGATCTCGCTTTCCTGCAAACCGGCCTCGCTCAGGTAAGCGGTGGCGTCCAGGGAGCCAAGAACGGCCAGCAGGGCCTCCCGTTCGGTGGTGTTGTAGCGCGTAAGGACCTCCAGCGTGCAGTAGCGCGGATTGTTCAGCGCCACCCACTGGTTGCTGAGCTCGTAGTCGGCGATGATCTCCTCGGGCACGACGCCGGCGAGCAGAAGCAGCAACCCGCTGACGAGACCGGTTCGATCCCGCCCGCCCGCGCAGTGGACCAGTACACCCCCCGGCTCGGCCTGCGCCACCGCCCTGATCGCCGCTACGCACCGTTCGGCCTTCCGTTCCAGGAAGACCGGATAGTAGAGCGGGGTCCCGCCGATGCCTTTGGCGTTGATGGGCTCCCACATCGCGGTGTCGGCCGTGTCGTCCAGCGGGACGTGCACACAGGTCAACGGAGGCGGTGGAGGGACAGTACGCTCCGCCGCGTCCCGTAGATCCACGATCGTCCGGACGCCGGATGCGATCAGTTGGGACCAGCCTCGCGAGGTGAGCCGGTCCGGCATACCCGATCGCACGACGGCGCCCGGACGGGTCGCACGTCCGTCACTCGTCCTTAACCCGCCAAGGTCTCGGGCGTTGATGGACCCTTCCCACTCCAGATAGCGCATGATCCTCGGATGCCTGGCGGCATGAGGAGGTTCCAGAACCCCACCCCGGCGTAGGTCGTTGCCTCAGGTTTCGGTCATCGCGGATCGGGTCGTCGAGGCGGCACGGGCCCTGAGGGCCGTCTTGTCCGGCTTGCCGAGGGGGGTGACCGGGAGGTCGTCGAGGACGGTGATCGTGACCGGTACGGCGTCGGCGGGCAGGCGGTCGGTCGCCCAGGAGCGTAGGGCGGCCGGAGTGATGCCGGGTGGGCGGACCGTGATGAAGGCGTGGATGGCCTCGCCGGTGCGTTCGTCCGGGACGCCGACCACGGTGGCCTCTCGGACGGCGGGGTGCTCGGTGAGCGCGTCCTCGATCGGGCCGGCGTAGTGGTTGTAGCCGTCGACGATGATCATGTCCTTCAGCCGGCCCACCAGGTGGAGGTAGCCGTCGTCGTCGAATCGGCCGAGGTCGCCGGTGCGGAGCCGGCCGTCCGGCAGTACGGTCTGGCCGGGGTCGGCCGGGCGGTTCCAGTATCCGGTCATCACGCCCGGTCCCTCGACGCAGACCTCCCCGACCTCACCGGGTGGTGCGGGCGTGCCGTCGGTGCGCCGTAGCGTGACGGTGACGCCCGGCATGGGGCGGCCGACCGAGGCGAGGAGGTCGGGGCGGCCGGCCAGGGCGGCGGCGTGGTCGGCCGGCCGCAGTGTCGCGATGGCCGGTGCCTCGGTGGTCGCGTACGTCTGCATGAACCCGGGGCCGAGCAGCTCCAGGGCCTGACGCAGCCGGGCCGGGGCGACGGGGGAGCTGCCGTACATGACGAACTTCAGCGGGGCCAGGTCCCCCTCGGCGTGGTCGAGCAGGCGGTACAGCCATGACGGGTACAGGTAGGTGATCGCCGCCGGGGCGTCGTGCACCGCGGCGACGAACCCGGCCGGGTCGAACCCGTCCATGATCTCCACGCAGGCACCCAGGCGGAGCATGTTCAGCGCGGCGTCCCCGGAGCCGTGCGCGAAGGGCGTCGCCAGCAGGAATCGCGTGCCCTCCGGCGGCGTATCGGCCCCGGCCGACGCCCATGCCTTCGTGGACGCCCCGAGGCCCGCGAACGTGGCGGGCACGCCCTTCGGGCGGCCGGTGGTGCCGCCGGTGTACAGGATGCGGGCGATGTCGCCCTCCTGGGCGCACACCGGGACGGGCTCGTCGGACTCACCCGCGGCGACGGCCGTGAGGTCGACAAGCGAGTACACCAGCGGGACGCCCGCGCTCTTGGCCAGGTCCGCGACCGGCCCGATCTCGAGGTCGGACACGAGGGCGGTGGCCTGGGTGTCGGTCAGCAGGTGCCGCAGCTCGTCCGCGTCGCCGACGGTGTCGGGGAACACCGGGGTGTAGCGGAGCCCGAGCAGGTGGGCGGCGAGCCTGAGGGTGAACGCCTCCGGGCGGTTGCGGGTGACCAGCATGAGGCCCTGGCCCCGGCGCAGTCCCTGCCGCTCCAGGAACCGCGCGGTCCGGTGGACCGTGGCGAGCAGCTCCCGGTAGGTGATCGAACGCCCGTCGTACCGCAGCGCCACCGCGTCCTCGTACGCGGCGAGCGCCGAGAGCGCACTCGTGACGTACCACGCCGGCAAGTCGTCGGTCATGCCCGCCCCTTAATCTAATGCCATTGGATTTTCTTCGGGCGCTACATTACGGACGGCCCGAACGACCGGCAACCCCAGGGGAGGAACCCGATGCCGCCGCGACGCGGCCGCCCGCCGGCGGCGGATCCGAAGCTCCGCCCGGAGGCGATCGTGGCCGCCGGGCTGGACACCCTGCAGGCCGAAGGGCTGGACGGCCTGACCATGAACAAGGTCGCCGCCCGGCTCGACGTGCACGCCGCGTCGCTGTACTGGCATGTACGGAACAAGGAGGAGCTGCTCGACCTGCTCGCCGACGCGGTGGCCGACGTGCCGGACCTCCCGGCGTACGACGGCGGTGACTGGCGTGCCGGTCTCTCCGAGATCATGCGCGCGCTGCGCCGGCACCTGCTCGCGTATCGGGACTCGGCCCGGCTGCTCTCCGGCCGGTTCGCCGCCGGCCGTGGCCAGCTGCGTACGGTCGAGGCCGTGCTCGGGGCGCTGCGCGGCGCGGGGCTCTCCGACCGCGACACCGCCTACGCGCTGTACCTGCTGACCACCTTCCTGATCGGCTTCGTCGGCGGTGAGCAGGCCCCGCTGTCGGCCACCGTCGCCGCCGGCCGGACTCCCCGCTCCTACCTGGACGACCTGCGCGACCGGCTCGCCGCGCTGCCCGCCGAGGAGTTCCCGCACACCGTCGCGCTGGCCGGTGACCTCACCGCCCCGGACCTCGGCACCCGGTTCGAGTTCGCGCTGGAGCGGGTGCTCGACGGCATCGCCGCCCTTCCGCAAGACCGCTGACGCACGGACTCAACGGATGGGCGTCCTCGCGACGTTCAAGAGGAAAGGCGAGAGATAGGGGTGCCGGTGGGCTTCGAGGAGTTTCTGGTCGCGCGGCTGCCCAGGCTTCTGCGGTTCGCCACCGCCCTGACCGGTGACCCGCATCGAGCGGAGGACATCGTGCAGGACGTGCTGATCAGGGCGCAGCGCCGCTGGCGGCGGATCGGCGCGATGGCCTCACCCGAGGCCTACCTGCGGCGGATGATCACCAACGAGTACCTGTCGTGGCGGCGACGCCGCTCCTCCAGGGAGATGCCGGCCACCGACGGGGTGCTGGACGCCGCCATCGAACCCGACGACGGGCATGCCGGACAGGTCGAGGAGCGTGACGCCGTCTGGTCCGGGATCATGTCGCTGCCGCCACGGCAGCGCGCGGTGCTCGCCCTCCGCTACTACGAGGGCCTGTCCACTGCCGAGATCGCCGACATCCTCGGCTGCTCCGAGGCGACCGTGCGCTCGCACGCGTCCCGGGCGCTGGCCGAGCTACGGCTCGATCCCCGAGGGGACCTGGATCCGCACGACCACGCCGTGAGGGGAGACCTGCGATGACGACCGACGAGGTGATCCGTCAGGCATTCGAGCGGCAGGCGGAGAACGCTCCCGCGGCGGACCGCGTTCTGGCGGACCTCCGCGTGAGAATGGGCCGCGCCCGCCGACGCCGCGTGGCGACGCAGGGCGTCATGGCCGCCGTGGTCTCCGGTGCGGCGGTCGCGGCCGCCGTCTGGGTGCCGTCCGGCGGGCCGGAGTCGATCGGCCGTCGGGTCCAGGCCGGCCCGCGGCCGGCCCCGGTACGACTCCTGTACCGGCCGGGCTGGTTGCCGCAGGGCTTCACCGAGGTCGCTCGCGAGGTCGGCCAGGGACGGTCGAATGGTGTCCAGATCCGTACCTGGGCCGACCGCTCGTTGACGGAACGGCCGGCCGACAACGCGCTGGTGCCGAGGGTCGACATGGAGGTCGAGCCGCCCACGCGGGGTGGGCGAGAGGACCAGCTGACGTCGCTCCGCCGTCAGACGGGCAGCACGACGGTGGACGTGAACGGGCACGAGGCGCGGCGTTGGCAGGACAGCTCGGGGCAATGCATGATCGCTTGGCGGCCCACCGCCCAGACGGTGCTGTCGGTGACCATGAGCGGCCTCATCGACCCCTGCGCCGACGCGCTGCGCGTGGCCCGATCGGTCGGGCCGGACGACCGGGCGACGGTCGTCCCGCCGTTGCGGGCGACCTGGCTGCCGACGAGGTACGCCACGGACCATGTCGTCGTGAGCCGGACCGGCTCGGGCTGCCGCGCGGAACTCGTGGCGATGAGCGCGCTGCGGGCGATAAGCGCCGAGGTCGGCGAGGGACGTCTCCCCGCCCAGGGGACGCCGCTGCGGATCGGCGGAAGGCCCGCTCGGTCCTACCCCATCGACGCCGTCTCGACCAGCGGAGAACCGAGCGGCGGCATGGCCGTCGCGGTGGACCTCGGTGCCGGGCGCGTGCTCACCGTCCGTGACTACGAGGGAGGCCCCTCGCTGAGCCCCCGGATGCTCGGTGAGGTCGCCGCCGGCGTCGAGGTCGGTGACACGGCCGGCGCCTGCGCCTGGTGACGTCGAGGTGATCCTGCGGAGTCTTCGGTCCTCCGCGTGCGAAGACTCCGCAGGATCACTGGCCCGGGCCCCACCGGGCCGGTCTCAGGTGCAGGCGGTGCCGTTCAGTGTGAAGGCGGTCGGTGCCGTGTTCGTACCGGTGTAGGAGAAGTTGGCGCCGACCGAGGTGGACGCGCCGGCGGCGAGGGTGCCGTTCCAGCTCGCGTTGGTGACCGTGACGTCCTTGCCGGACTGCGACCAGGTGCCGTTCCAGCCCTGGCTGAGCGTCTGGTTCCCGGCGTAGGAGTACTTCAGCGTCCAGCCGCTGATGGCCGAGCTTCCGTTGGTGATGGTGACGGTGGCGGTGAAGCCCGTACCCCAGTCGTTCGCCGAGTAGGCCACCTTGCAACCGGTCGACCCCCCGCCGCCACCGCCGCCGGAGCCGCCGAGCGCGTTGTAGATGGCGCCGTACACGTCCGGTTTCTTGTTGAGGTTGTCGTCCCAGGGCAGGGCCGAGCCCTGGCCGCTGAAGACACCGGGGATCCAGGAGTACTTGTCGGTGTAGTCCCAGATCGTGATGCCGACGCAGCGGGGCACCGTGAGGCACGCCTTGACGACCTCGGTGTAGTACTGCGCCTGCGTGGCGACCTTGGTCGCGTCCGCGGGCAGCACCATGCGGACGTCCAGTTCGGTGATGGCGACGTCGAGGCCGAGGTCGGCGAACCGCTGGAGGTTGCCGGGCATGTCGGTGGGGAAGCCGTACTGGATCGCGAGGTGTCCCTGGAAGCCGACGCCGTCGATCGGCACGCCCTGCGCCTTCAGCGACTTGACCAGGTTGTACATCGCGTCGCTCTTCGCGCCGGCCCCATCGATGTTGTAGTCGTTGATGTAGAGCTTGGCGTTCGGGTCGGCGGCGCGGGCGGCCTTCAGCGCGGTGGCGATGTAGCCGGTGCCGAGCGTGTCGTACCAGAGGTCCGACCGGTAGGTGCCGTCGTCGTTGAACGGCTCGTTGACCACGTCCCAGGAGTAGACCTGGCCCTTGTAGTGGCCGGCGACGTTGGCGATGTGGTTCTGCAGGATCGAGGTGAGCTGTGCGGCCGTCCAGTTGCCGCTGGTGAGCCAGCCCGGCAGTTGGTTGTGCCACAGCAGCGTGTGCCCGCGGACGATCTGGTTGTGCGCCTTGGCGAAGTTCACCACCGCGTCGCCGCCCGCGAAGCTGAACTGCCCCTGCGACGGCTCGGTGGCGTCCCACTTCATCGAGTTGCCGGGCGTGATCGCGCCGAACTCACTGCTGCCGAGGATCTCGGTGTACGGGGTGTCGGACAGCTCGGGGTTGTCGGTCGCCGAGCCGAAGTACCTGCCCTGTGCCTGGGCGAGCTGGTTCAGTGTGGACGCGGCGGACGCCGGCCGCACCGCCAGCGCGGTGACGGCCAGGAACACGCCGAGCGACAGCGCCAGGACGGCCACGAGTCTCGGCCGGAGTGGCGACGGCATGGTGGATTCCTCCTCATGTGCAGGTGCTCATGACGCGGCGCGGGGGAGATCACGGTCGATGTCCCCCGCGCCGCGGCAAACCGTCCTAGGGGCTCGTACAGGTGAGGGTGGGTGTGCTCGCCGTCCCGTTCGCGACCAGCCCGAACGTGGTCGACGCGCCGACCGCGACATTGCGGTTGTAGTCCACGTTCCGTACGGTCGCGAGGTCACCGCTCATGGTGAGCGTGCCGTTCCACAGGCTGTTGATGGTCTGGCCGCTCGGCACGATCCAGCTCACCGTCCAACCGTTCAGCGTGCTGGTGCCGGGGTTGCTCACCGTCACCTCGGCCTGGAAGCCGCCGGACCAGCTGCTGACCGTCTTGAACGTCGCCGTGCACGGCACGGTCGTGCCGCCGCCACCGCCGCTGGTGTCGCCGACGCCGGTCACCTCACCGTTGCCGCCGTCGAAGACCACGTCGGAGCAGCCGTAGAACGTCTCGTTGCTGTCCGAGCGCTTCCAGACGGAGTAGATGATGTGGCGTCCGGTCTTGTTCGCGGGCAGCTTGCCCGACCAGTAGTAGTAGCCGTCGACGCTGCCGGTCGGCCCGGTGTCCGCCGGGTGGTCGGCCACGAGGAACGGGTCGGTCTCGATCTCGTCCCAGGTGAGCGGCTTGGTCGGGTCCCAGCCGTCCTTCGTGACGTACAGGTAGAACCAGCCCGGGTGCGCCGCCCACTTGTTGTAGCGGAAGTCGAAGTTCGCACCGCTGGTCAGGTGGGTGACCGGCCAGTTGGCGTTCGGCAGGTCGAACCCGGAGTAGTTGGTGTTGCCGCCGCTGCACAGCTGCCCGTCGGGGACGAACCCGCGCGTACGGCCGGCGCCGTCGGAGCGCAGCACGGCGAACCAGTTGTAGAGGGAGTTGGCCCCGCTCTGGGCGACGGCGGCCGCACACGCCGGGTTCTTCGGTTTGATCTCCCCGGTCGACGTGAGGCCGTCCTTCCAGCACAGGAACGTACGGGCGCCCGGCTGCATGAACGCCCCGTGGGCCCACGCCGAGGGCCCCGTGAACACGCTCATGACCAGGATGGACACCATTCCTAGGGCCGCGGCGAGCGCGCTTTTCCGTCGCTTTCTCACGACACCGTTTCCCTTCGATCCGCCCGCGGATCCGGGCACGGATGTCCGCGGGAGTTCGGCGCGGTGGGAGCGCCTCCTCAGGATCGGTTCGCGATCTCGGAGGGGTCAACGACGGCGGTGCGGGCGGCGACGCGACCTGCGGGTTCGCTCGCTGCCCGGTGAAAGCAGATGAAAGGTCAGAGCACGTACGTGTCGAGGCGGCCGCACATGCCGAAGGCGCGCTCGGGCGGCGGCTCCAGCCGGTGGACGGCCGCGTCCGTGAGGTGGCCGATGTCGCCGTCCCGGAGGCGGCTCAGGTGCTCGCCGGTCCGCTCGGCCTCGGCCAGCGCGCCGGCCCGCCAGCGCTCCTCCCACTCGCCGAACAATCCCTCCTTGAGCCGTACGGCGGAGCGGTAGAAGTCGTGCAGCGCCGCCGGATCGCCGCCGGACAGCCGCTCGCGCAACACCGCGAAGCCGTCCAGGGCCAGGTCGCGGCGGTGTCGCGCCGTGGCCTCCCGATCGGGACGCAGCGCGGCGGCCGACCCGTACGCCTCCGGGTCGGCGAGGATCTCCGGCGGGAAGGTGAACACCGCGTCGCCGGCCTCGGGCAGGCCGCTGTTCTGCATGATGACGACGATGTGCAGCCCGCCGTCGCCGTTGACGAGCCGGTGGATCGTCCCGGGCGTGAACCAGGCGACCGTCCCCGGCCGCAGCGGGGTCTCGGCGAACCCCGTGCTGGTCAGCGTCTGCACGCTGCCCTCGCCCGCCACCACGACGTACGCCTCCGCGCACGTCAGGTGGACGTGCGGGGAACCACCGCACAGCCCGTCGGCGGTCGGCCAGTCGTACACGCGCAGGCCGGAGACCCCGACGGCGCCGGGCAGCGGGCTCACCACGGGTGGTCCTTCGCGTAGGCGTCCAGGCGGCCACGGTCCCACGCGCCGTCGGCGACGACGATCCGGTACCGCACGCGCAGCGTCTCGCCCGGCGGCAGCGCGAACTCCTCGGCGAACGCGAGCGACGGGTTGACCGCCGGGAACGGCGTGTTCCGGACGAACCAGTCGCTGCCGTACTCGGCATCGTCGAAGAACATCAGCGTGGAGGCGCGGTCGACCTCGTCGTGCCGGCCGACGTACGCGAGCCAGGCCGCGGGCCGCCCATCATCTCCGGGCCGCCCCGGCCCTCCGCGGCGATGATCTCCCCGTCGGTGAAGGCGCGCGGGCCGCGCCAGAACAGGCCGCTGTACCCGGCGGCGGGACGGCCGTTCGTCGTGGGGCTGCCGAAGACGAGCGCCTCCTCCCGTACGTTGGTCAGCTCGGTGGCGAACTCCAGCGCCCACGAGTCGTCCTCGACGTCGCGGACGGTGAGCTCGCGCAGCTCGTACACCCAGTGCTCGCCCGCCTGGGTGTGCCAGGTCAGCCGTTCCGCGATCCGCCCGCCGTCGGCCTCGGTGAACTCCTCGTGCCGCATGACGCCGATGTTCGGCAGGTCGACGTAGCCCTGGTCGCGGACGTAGCTGCCGCCGCCCCAGAAGTTCTCGCCGGACAGGTGCGACACGGTCATCTGGACGCCCTTGTGCCAGCGGTGGTCGTGCGGCCGGTACGCGGTGACGACGTCCCCGGCGAGCGTGCGGACCGGGTGCAGGTACGGCTTCGGCCCCTCGAAGGGCGGCATGTCCGGCCGGTAGACGTACTGGAAGAGCTCCACGCCCCGCTCGTGCACGGCCAGGGTGTGGTTGCCGATGTGCTCGAGCCTCACAGGTCCATCCCGGGGTTCATCTCCTGGTAGAAGGGGTCCGTCTCGTCGATCTCGCCCCGGCGTACGGGACGGCCGGTGAGCGCCGACTTGTAGAGCGCGGCGATGAGCTCCAGGGTCTGCCCGGCCGCCCGCGCCGCTGGTCTCCGGGCGTTCGCCGCGCTCGTACGCGTCGAGCAGGTCGGCGAGGAGCGCGGCGTGCGAGCTCGGGACATCGGCCTCGGGCGTCCGCCAGGCGGCGATCCGCGCCTCGTCGGTGACGTGCGGCGCCGGGGTGTAGGTCCAGTCCGCGTTCTCATAGCCGTACAGGTGCGACAGTTCGACGGTCGCCTCGGTGAGGTCGAACCGCAGCCGGCTCTCCTCGCGCGGTGACAGCACACTGTTGACGATCGACGCCAGCGCGCCGTTCTCGAACCGGACCGACGCCAGGGACACGTCCTCGGTGTCGATGTCCCGGTCGAGCCGTCCGGCCATGGCGCGCACCTCGGCCCAGTCGCCGAGCGTGGCCAGCAGCAGGTCCATCTGGTGGATGCCATGGCCCATGGTCGGCCCGCCGCCCTCAGTGTCCCACCGGCCGCGCCACGGCACGTCGAAGTACGCGTGGTCGCGGTACCAGGTGGTCAAGCACACCGCGACGAGCGGCCGGCCCAGCTCGCCCTCGGCGATGAGGCGGCGCAGGTGACGGGCGCCGGAGCCGAACCGGTGCTGGTAGACGACGGCCGCGTACGGGCCGCCGTCCCGCTCGGCGGCGGCCATCGCGTCGTACTCGGCGAGCGAGAGGCACGGCGGCTTCTCGCACAGCACCCACGCGCCCGCCCGCAGGCAGGCCGCGACCTGCGCCGCGTGCAGGTGCGGTGGCGTGCAGACGTGCACGAGGTCGGGGCTCGTCGCGGCGAGCATCTCCGCCAGGTCGGTGTAGGCGGCGGGGATGCCGTGCTCGGCGCAGAAGTCCTTCACGCGGACGGGATCGATGTCGACGGCGGCGACGATCTCGGCGCGGTGCGCCTCCGACCGCAGCGCGGGGACGTGACAGATGCCCGCGATCCCTCCGGTGCCGACGATCGCGGCCCGGATCACTTGAGGACGACCGTGGTCAGCGAGCGGGGGGCGAGGTCCACCGACAGGTCGTGGCCGTGGACGCGCGCGGCGGCCACGGGCGTCACGGAGTGGTCCTGGTCGGTGAGGTACGCCCGGGCGCGTCCGGCGCCCGCGTCGAGCCTCAGGTCCGTGGTGGTCTTGGCGGTGCCGGTGTTGAGGATCTCGACGACCTTCGTGCCGTCGGCGTTGCGGTAGGCCGAGATCTGCAGCGCCGGGTCGGACGCGGTGACGGCCACCCGGGTCGCGCCCGGGCGGATGAACCGGCTGTACGCCGCGAACGCCCAGAAGCGCTTGGACACGTGGTACGCGTCGCCGTCGAGCTGGATCAGTGCGCGGGTCGCCCCGACGGAGGCGGCGAGCCAGTAGACGTACGCGCCGGCGTCGCCGTCCGTCATGGTCCGGTGGATGTTCTCCGCGATCGCGAAGCCGGAGTACTCGCTGCCGTCGTCCCAGTTCTCGTTCCAGGTGCTGCCGCCCGGACCCCACTCCGACAGCCAGGTGTGCTTCCGGGTCGGCTGCGGTGAGGTCACCGGGCTGGAGTAGGCGTGGCCGGTGATGGTCGTGACCCACTTGGCGGCCTGCGGGTCAGCCTCGATGGCCTTGGTGTACTCCTTCTGGCCGTCCCAGCCGGTGTGGTCACAGCAGGACAGGTTCACCCCGGCCTTCTTCGCAAGGGGGCCTAGGACCTTGACGAACTCCACGGCCTGCGCGGGCGTGAACCGCATCGAGGCGTACGAGACGGTGATGTCCGGCTCGTTGGTGAAGCCCAGGTCGGTGAGCCTGACGCCTTCCTTCCGGTAGAACCTCGCGTACTGGACCAGGTACTTCGCGTACGCCTTCCGCCAGTCGCCGCTCGCGCAGTTCGTTCCCTGGAGGCCGCAGAGGGTGCCGCCGTTCGCGTCGGTGCCGTTGTCCTTCATGAAGCCGGGAGCGCTCCAGGCGTCCGCGTAGAACCGCTTCACCCCGTACGGCCGCGCCTGCTGGGCGAGCCAGACCTGGCCGCCGTCGTCACCGTCCCAGACGTACTTCGGCGGCGCGTCCGGGCCGCCCGGGTCGGCGGGCTCGATCGAGTGCATGTGGTCGTACACGTTGTCGGCGGACGAGCCGATGCCGAGCCGCAGGATGGAGGCGCCCGCGCCGGTCTTCCGGCCGAACAGCAGGTCCACGACCTCCTTCTGCTTGGGCGCGGAGAGCCCCTGCAGCCCGTGGATGACGGCGGCCCGCTGGAACGCCTCGGAGAATCCGAACCCGTCGATCGGCTGCAGCTTCGTGCGGAAGTCCACGCGGCCGGGCGGCGCGGCCTGGGCGCTCGCCGGGAGGGCGAGGGAGCACGCGGTCGCCACGGTGAGGGCGAGGGCAAGCGATCTGCGCATGAGGGAAGAGCTACTTTCCGCCCACGCGGCCAGGCCGGCGATGAGCCAACGACGCGCGAACAGGTAGACGACGAAGATCGGGAGGGCCGACAGCGTCACGGCGGCCATCAGGTCGGGCACCTTGGAGCCGAACTCGTTCTGGAAGTTGAACAGGCCCAGCGTCTGGACGCGCTGCTCGGGGGACTGGGTGAGGATGAGGGGGAACAGGAAGCCGTTCCAGGCGTTGAGCGCGCTGTAGACCGAGATGGTGGTGAGGGACGCCCGGCTGAGCGGCAGTGCGAGACTCCACATCAGCCGGAGCGCCCCACCCCCGTCGATGGTCATCGCCTCGTACAGCTCGCGGGGCACGTCGCGCAGCGCCGACGACAGCACCAGCACGCTGAGCGGCAGCCCGAACGCCACGGTCGGCAGGATGATCGCGGTCGGCGAGTCGTACAGGTGCATCCGGGTGATCAGCAGGTAGACGGGGATGATCGTGGCCTGCGCGGGGACGGCCAGGCCGGTCAGGAAGATCCGGAAGGTCGCGGAGACGATCCGGCTGTGTGACCGCACGATCGCGTATGCGGCGGGGAAGGCGAGCAGCACGGTCAGCACGACGCTCGCCACCGTGACGACCGCCGTGTTGACCAGATAGCGGGCGTATCCGCTGTCGAAGACCTCGCCGAAGTTGCCGAGGGTCAGGCTGTGCGGCGGGGACAGCGGGCCGCCGTCGAGGTAGGCGTCATTCGGTTGGAAGCTGTCCTTGACCATGATGTAGATCGGCACGCCCACGAAGGCGAGCCACACCAGGGCCGCCGCCCCGGCCGCCCAGTTCGGCCGCCGCAGGCGCCGCCGCGTACGGCCTCGGTGCCGGCCGGACGCGACCGGCACGGGCCTCTCTTGCCGGAGTACCGCCATGGCGTCAGATCCCCTCCAGCGTGCTGCGCATCTTCCCGAAGCCGGAGAAGCGGACGATGAGCAGCGACAGTGCCGTGCCCAGCGCGGCCAGGACCAGCGCGATCACGCTCGCGTACCCCATCTGGAAGCTCTGGAAGCCGCTGAGGTACATGCGCTGTGGCAGGACCATCGTCGCGGTGCCCGGCCCGCCGTTGGTGACGATCAGGATGGTCTCGAAGTAGGTCAGCGACCCGACCAGCATCAGCACCGACGACGTGACGATCGTGTGCCGCAGCTGCGGCAGCGTGATGTGCCAGAACTGCTTCACCCGGCCCGCGCCGTCGATGAGCGCCGCGTCGTACAGCATCTGCGGGATCTGCCGCGCCGCGCCCTGGTACAGCAGGGTGTGGAACGGCACGAACTGCCAGGCGATGACGACGACGATGGCCGCCACCGCCCCGCGCTGGCTGCCCACGATGTTCCCGTCCGGGAAGCCGATGTAGGGCCCGATCGTCGCGGCGAGCCCGAAGTTCGGATCGAGCAGCACTCGCCAGGTGATGGCGACCGCGGCGGTCGACATCAGCAGCGGTAGGAAGAAGATCGACGACAGCACAGCGCGGTTGAGCTCCCGGCCCGCCGCCCATACGCCGAGCAGCAGGGACAGCGGGGTCTGCACCAGCCAGCACAGCACCATGAAGACCAGGCTGACCCGCAGGGACTCCCAGACCGCGTCGTCTGACACCACGCGGTGCCAGTTGGCCAGGCCGTTGAACTTGGGTGCGCCGAGGCCGTTCCACTGGGTGAAGGACAGGACGGCGGTCAGGAGCAGCGGCACCCCGGCGAACACTCCGAAGAACAGCGCGGCAGGGACGATCCACACCACACCCGGCCGCGCCGCCCGGTCCGTACCCGCGACGGCGCGTGCCGCGGTCACTTGACCGCGTCCAGGGACTGCACGAACTGCTCGGGCGTCATCTTCTTGAGGAAGACCTTCTGCAGGCCGGTGTGCAGCGGGTCGGTGAACGCGTGCGGCAGCGCCTGGTCCCAGGACAGCGTGAAGCTCGGCGCCTTCTGCACCATCTGGTAGACGTACTTGGCGAACTCCGGATTCGGCGAGGCGGACAGCCGCGACTCCAGGCCGCTGACAGCCGGAACGTCACCCGCCTTGATCAGCTTGTCGACGTACATCGGGTTGGCCATCTCCTTCTTGAGGAAGGCGGTGGCGGCGGCGATGTCCGCCGACTTGCTGCTGATCGAGAAGTAGTTGGTGGGGTTGCCGACGACGCTGTTGGGGTCGCCCTTGCCTCCGGCCACCGTGGGGAACGGCGCGAAGTTCAGGTCCTTCTTGGCGAAGTCCGGGTGCTTGTCGACCTGATTGGACATCTCCCAGGTGCCCATCAGGTGCATCGCGGCCTTGCCCTTGGCGAACAGCAGCCCGGCGCCGTCGTTGACGTAGTTGACCGACGCGAAGTTGGTGCCGAACGCGCGCCGGTCGACCAGGTCCTGGATCCGCCGCAGGGCGTCGAGCATCGCCGGCTGCCCCCAGCCACCGGGTTTGCCGGCGAGGACGTTCTGGAGGATGCCCTGGAACACCGTCGGCCCGCCGATGCGGTCGACGAGGTACTCCAGCCACATCAGGTTGGGCCACGCGTCGACGTGGCCGAGCGCGAACGGCTGGATCTTGTTCGAGTCGAAGTACGTGACGAGCTTGAGCAGGTCGTCGTAGGTCGCCGGGGGCTGCTGGCCGTGCTGCGCGAACAGCGTCTTGTTGTAGAAGAGCAGCACGGGCTGCATGCCGCGCAGCGGGATGCCGTAGTACTTCCCGGCCGCCTTCCCGGCGTCGAGCACCGACGGCAGGAAGGAGCTCTTCCAGGTCGGGTCGCTGGCGAGCTGCGAGCTGAGGTCGACGAGCCGGCCGCTCTGGGCGTAGTCCTGGATGCTGCCGGTACCCCAGTTGAAGAGCAGGTCCGGCGGGTTCGGCGAGCCCATGCCGATGCGGAGCTTGTCGGTGTAGTCCGCGCCGCCGGAGGTGGCGATGGGCACCAGCTTCAGCCTGGTCTTCGAGGACTTGTCGAAGTCGTCGAGCGCCGCTTGCTGGATGGGGTTCTGCCCCGCGTCCTGCAGGACCCAGACCTGGAGGGTCTTGCCGCCTCCCTTGCCCCCGGAGGGCCCGGACGTTCCGCAGGCGCTGAGAAGGGGGCCGCAGGCCCGGCGATCCCGGCGACTCCGGCGACTCCGGCGGCCGAGAGGAAGGTGCGGCGCGAGAGCGGTGTGTCGCCCATCGGTCCTCCTTGCGTGGGGTACGGCAGTGACGGGCGTTGCGACGGCGTGTCGCTACTGTTTCGAAAAAATGTCGATAAACCGGTTGCTGCCGTACCTTAAGAAAGCGCTTCACAGCGGTCAACCCTTCGCGGACATCTTTCTGAGGTCAGTATTTACCGAGCTAAATGGGGCTAGGCACCTTCGAAAGTTTGCGATACCGTTCACACCGGCCGAGCGGCGAAGGAGTGCACGTGAGACGTCAAGCCGGACGATGGGCAGCCGAGTGAGCGGCACGACCGCCCGTCCCACGCTCGCCTTCATCGCGTCCGAGGCGGGCGTCTCCCCGGCGACGGTGTCCAAGGTCCTCAACGGCCGCACCGACGTCGCGCCGGCGACCCGAGAGCGGATCACCGACCTGCTGAAGGCCCACAACTACCTTGCCCCGGGCGGGCGGCGGGCGCGCCGGTCCGGCCTCATCGACGTCGTCATCGGCGGGCTGGACAGCCCCTGGGCCGTGGAGATCCTGCGGGGCGTCGAGGCGGAGTGCGCCGAGCGCGGCGTCGGCACCGTCGTCTCCCTCGTCCGCGGCGATGACGCCCGGCCGTCGAGCTGGACCTCCCTCATCGGTCTGCACGGCAGCGACGGAGTGATCATGGTGTCCTGCCGCCTGACCGCGGACCAGCGCGAACAGCTCGAAAGCGCCGGAGTAGGCCTTGTCGTCATCGACCCGATCGAGCCGCCGGGCCCCGGCCTGGCGAGCGTCGGCACGACCGACTGGGCGGGCGGCCGGGCGGCGACCGAGCACCTGATCTCACTCGGGCACCGGCGGATCGCGGTGATCGGCGGTCCCCCGGACATGCTCTGCACCCAGGCGCGGATCGACGGCTACCGCACCGCGCTGGAGCGCGCCGGGATCGAGGTCGACCGGCGGCTGATCCGGTACGGCGGCTTCCAGCACGAGGGAGCCTTCCGCGCGACGCGCGACCTGCTCACGCTGGAGGACCCGCCGACCGCTGTCTTCGCCGGCAACGACGAGCAGGCCATGGGCGCCTACGAGGCGGCCCGGCAGGCGGACCTGCGCGTACCGGACGACCTCAGCGTCGTCGGGTTCGACGACCTTCCGCTGTGCCAGTGGCTCTCCCCACCTCTGACGACGGTCCGCCAGCCGCTGGAGGAGATGGGGCGGACAGCGGCACGGAGCATCTTCCAGCAGCTCGACGGCGAGCCACTGGTCAGTCCCCGCGTGGAGCTCGCCACCGAGCTGCGCGTCCGCCTCTCCACCGCGCCGCCACCCGGCGCCTAGGGGTGTCCGGTGGATCCACGTCCGACTGCGCGGCGTCCAGAGCCCGCTACGAACAAGACCCACCGCACACCCCCCTGAACGCGTGCCCGTGGGCCTCGATGCGGTGGGAGCGCGAGGCCCACGGGACACGCCCGGTCCACACGACCTTCGATCGGCAGACGGGAGCCCCACGACATATGGCCGACACGCGAGGCGCACAAGCGGAGTCACGCGCCACAGGAGAAGTCGCCGAGACGCGCGCCGCCCGTGAGGGAACCGAGGCCGTCCGCGACACCGCCCACCCGACCGAGCCCTGGCGCGATCCCCGGCGGCCGGCCGCCGAGCGCGTCGCCGACCTACTCGGCCGGATGACCGTCGAGGAGAAGGCCGCCCAGCTCGTCGGCTACTGGACCATGTCCGCCCGCCCCGGAGAGGAGGTGGCCCCGCTCCCGGACGACTTCGGCGAGCCGCCCGCCCTCGAGGAGGTCATCACGGCCGGACTCGGCCAGCTCACTCGCGTCTTCGGCACGGCGCCGGTGCCCCCCGCGGAGGGCGCGGCACGGCTGCGGGAGCTCCAGGCCCGGGTCGCCGCCGGCAACCGGTTCGGCATTCCGGCAATCGCCCATGAGGAGTGCCTGACCGGGTTCATGGCCTTCTCGGCGACGGTCTTCCCGTCGCCGCTGGCCTGGGGGGCGACGTTCGACCCCGGCCTGGTGGAGGAGATGGCCGCCGCCATCGGCGGCAGCATGCGGCGGGTGGGCGTCCACCAGGGTCTCGCCCCCGTCCTCGACGTGACGCGCGACCCCCGGTGGGGCCGCACCGAGGAGACGATCGGGGAGGACCCTCATCTCGTCGGTCTCGTCGGCGCCGCATACGTACGCGGGTTGGAACGTTCCGGCATCGTGGCGACGCTGAAGCACTTCGCCGGGTACGCCTCCTCGCGAGCGGGTCGCAACCACGCGCCCGCCGCGCTGGGCCCCCGTGAGCTCGCCGACGTCGTCCTCGAACCCTTCGTGCTCGCGCTCCGCGAGGGCGGGGCGCGCTCGGTCATGCAGTCCTACGCCGACGTCGACGGAATCCCGGCCCACGCCGACGAGCGGCTGCTGACCGGCGTGCTCCGCGAGGAGCTCGGCTTCACGGGCATCGTCGTGTCCGACTACTTCGGGATCTCGTTCCTGGAGGACGAGCACGGCGTCGCCGGCTCCCTCGACGAGGCCGCCGCCCTCGCCCTGCGGGCCGGCGTCGACGTCGAACTGCCCACGGTCCGCTGCTACGGCGCGCCCCTGGTCGAGATGGTGCGGAGCGGCGCGATCCCCGTCGAACACCTGGACCGCTCGGTGTCCCGCGTCCTCACGCTCAAGTGCGACCTCGGCCTGCTCGACGGCGAGGTCGACGCGCCACCACCAGCGGAGTCGCTCGATGGTGACCGTGATCCGTTCGACTTCGACCCGCCCGGGCACCGGCGGCTCGCGCGGCGGATCGCCGAGCAGGCCGTCGTGCTGCTCGCCAACGACGGCGTTCTGCCGCTGCGGGCCCGCCGGATCGCGGTGACCGGCCCGCTCGCCGACGAGCCCCGGGCCATGCTCGGCTGCTACTCCTTCCCCAACCACATGACCGGCCAGTTCCCCGACATGCCGCTCGGCGTCGACATCCCGACCGTCGCCGACGCGCTCCGCGCCGAGCTTCCGGAAGCGGAGATCGACCTGGCGGCCGGCCACGGCGTCGAGGTCGCCGACGACGCGGACATCGCCGCCGCCGTCGCCGCAGCCCGCCGGGCGGAGGTCTGCGTACTCGCGCTCGGCGACCGCGCGGACCTGTTCGGCCGGGGCACCTCGGGCGAGGGCTGCGACGCCGAGACCCTCGCCCTGCCCGGACGACAGGCGGAGCTCGCCGACGCGGTGCTCGCCACGGGCACACCCACAGTGATCGTGATGCTCTCCGGCCGCCCGTACGCCCTCGGCGACATCGTCGACCGGGCCGCCGCGATCGTGCAGGCGTTCTTCCCCGGCGAGGAGGGCGGCCCCGCCGTTGCCGGCGTGCTGTCGGGCCGCGTCGAGCCCTCGGGACGGCTGCCGGTCAGCGTGCCGCGCGGCCCGGGCGGCCAGCCGACGACATACCTGCACTCGCGGACCGGCGGGCCCTCCCGCTGGAGCTCGATCGACCCGACTCCGCTGTTCCCCTTCGGGCACGGCCTGACCTGGACCCGCTTCTCGTACGAGACCCTCGAGGTGGATCCCTCGGCGCCGACGGACGGGACCGTCCGCGTCACCGCCATGGTGCGCAACACCGGCGACCGCCCCGGCACCGAAGTGGTGCAGCTGTACCTGGGCGACCCGGTCGCCTCGGTCGTACGGCCGGTGCGGTGGCTCGCCGGCTGGGCGCGGGTACGGCTCGAGCCGGGCGAGGCCGCTCGCGTGACGTTCACCGTGCACGCCGACCGGACCGGGTTCACCGGCGCCGACCTGCGGCGCGTCGTCGAACCCGGGCGGATCAACGTGGCGGTCGGCGCGTCCAGCGGGGACCTGCCGCTGAACGGGTCCTTCACCCTGACCGGCCCGGTGCGCGTGCTCGGGACGGACCGCGTCCTGACCGTCCCGGTAGAGGTGACCGCGTGCTGAGCGACGGGAGGCCGGGGCCGAGAATCGACGCGCTGCGGGAACGCCTCGGCGGACTCGCGTACGGCGGCGACTACAACCCCGAGCAGTGGCCCGAGAAGACCTGGGCCGAGGACGTCGCGCTCATGCGCGAGGCCGGGGTCAACCTCGTCACCGTCGGGGTCTTCTCCTGGTCCGCGCTGGAGCCCGAGCCGGGCCGGTACACCTTCGACTGGCTGGACCGGGTCCTGGACCTCCTCGCGGAGAACGCCATCGCGGTGGACCTGGCCACGCCGACGGCCGCGCCGCCCGCCTGGATGATCGCCGCGCATCCGCAGGTGCTGCCCATGCTGGAGGACGGGAGCCGGCTGACGTTCGGCGCGCGCCAGCACTACTGCGCCTCCTCACCGGTCTACCGCGCCGGCGCGGCCGCCCTGGTCGAACGGCTCGCCGCCCGCTACGCCGAGCACCCGGCGCTTGCGTTGTGGCACGTGGGCAACGAGTACCCGGGGGTCGACGGCTGCCACTGCCCGGTGTCGGCCGCGCACTTCCGCCGCTGGCTCGCCGGCCGGTACGGCGACCTCGACGCGCTGAACGACGCGTGGGGCACGGCGTTCTGGGGCCAGCGGTACGGCTCGTGGGACGAGATCAACCCGCCCGGCCCGGTGCTCGGGGATCCCAACCCGTCGCAGGTGGTGGACTTCCGGCGGTTCAACGGCGACGCGTCGCTGGAGTGCTTCACCGCCGAACGCGACATCCTGCGGCGCCACACCCCGGACGTCCCGGTCACGACCAACTTCATGGCCTCCTACAAACTGCTCGACTACTGGAAGTGGGCGGCCGAGGAGGACGTCGTGGCGCTCGACGCCTACCCCGACGCCCGCGACCCGATCGGCCAGGTCAGAGCCGCGCTGAACTTCGACCTGATGCGGTCGCTGCGCGGCGGGCGGCCGTTCGTCCTGATGGAGTCGTCGACCGGGCCGATGAACTCCCGCCGCCGCAACTCGGCGCGCCCGCCGGGGCAGCTACGGCTGCGGTCGCACCAGGCGGTGGCCCGGGGGTCGGACTCGGTGATGTTCTTCCAGTGGCGGGCGTCGCGGTTCGGGGCCGAGAAGTTCTTCTCCGCGATGGTCCCCCACGCCGGGACCGACTCGCGCGTCTGGCGGGAGGTCCGCGCGCTGGGGGCGGAGCTGCGCGACCTCGCGCCCGTCGCCGGCTCGCGGGTCGACACCGGCGTCGCCATGGTCTGGGACTGGCCGAGTTGGTGGGCGCTGGAGCTGCGCGGCCGCCCCTCCACGGACGTGGCCTTCCACGACCAGGCGCTCGCGCACTACCTGCCGCTGTGGCGCGCGAACATCCCCGTCGACATGGTCGCGCCCGACGCCGACCTGTCCGGCCACCGGCTCGTCGTCGTGCCGAACCTCTACGCGGTGACGGACGCCGCGGCGGCGAACCTCACCCGCTTCGTCGAGGACGGCGGCCACCTCGTCATGTCGTACTTCAGCGGCGTCGTCGACGAGGACGACCACATCCGCCGCCCGAACGCCTTCCAGGACCTCTTGGGCGTGCGGATCGAGGAGTTCAACCCGCTGCAGGTCGACGAGACCCTGACGCTGAGCTGGTCCGACGGGTCGGCGAGCACGGCCGCGGAGTGGCAGGACGTCATGCGCGCCGAGGGCGCCGAGGTGCTCGCCGTCTTCGCGGACGGATTGTTCGGGCGGAGCCCGGCCGTCACCCGCCACGCGCACGGCCGGGGCACGGCGACGTACATCGGCACCCGGCTCGACGACGCGCGGCTGCGCGCCCTGCTCCTCGACGCCGCGTCCACGGCCGGAGTGCGCCCCGTCGCCGACGTGCCCGACGGTGTCGAGGCGGTACGCCGGGGCGACCACCTGTTCCTGCTCAACCACACGGATGAGGCGGTCACCGTCGCCCTTCCCGGCCCCCGCGTCGACCTGCTCACCGGCACGAGGCACGAGGGTGAGATGCGATTGGGCCCCCAGGGGGTCGCGGTCTGCTCCCCGGCGAGGTAGCCGGACTGTGACCGCACCGACATCCCCGATCAATCACTGACAGCGGTTAGTCGGATACTCAGAGTGAAAGATTGATGAGGAGCACGCATCCGCACACCAAGGAGGGCCCCGTCGATGCACCTCATCAGCCCTATCGGACGCCTACTGACCGGCGCGTTCGCCCTCGCCGCGATCGGCGCCGTCACCACGGCGGTCAACTCGGTCGACGCGGCTGCGCAGGCCGCGAGCGTGCCACCTGGCGTGGTCCAGTTGCACGACGGCGCGACCTGTCCGCCTGCCATGCTGTGTCTGTACCGCGATTACGGCCGCCAGGGCCCGGCTTACGGCATCGGTGCCGGTTTCCATATCAACCTGAGGCAGTTGCCCATGGCCGCCGGGGTCGGCGGTACCACCGCGGCGAACAACGTCTCATCCTGGGTCAACAACACGCGCGACCTCGCCGTGCTGATCGATCTGGACCGCAGGACCACACGTCATCTGCGGCCCGGCCAGAGCCTGGAAGAACCCCCCGAGACCAACGACACCGTCGACGCGGTGGCCTGGCTCGTGGGCTGAGGCCCGGCGCCTGCTCCACTGGGCCCCGGGCGGCACGGCCGCCCGGGGCCCACGTCACGCGTGAGGGATCAGCCGGTGTGGCGGAGGCGGGCGACGGTCAGCGTGCGGGACTTCGGGGACCTGCCGAGCGGGGACGCGTAGTTCGGGGCGGCGTTGACGAACGCCCAGACCAGGTCGTGGTTCGGCAGGACGGCGATGTCGCCGGCGAGCTGCGCCTTGACGACCGTGTCCTTGCTCACCCAGTTGCCGGAGTAGTCGGCCAGCCGCAGGTGTGTGCCGGTGAACCGGCCCGTGCAGGTGCCGGCTTTGCAGGAGGCGTTCGCGACGCTCTGCCAGCTCACGAGGATCCGGTTCGGCCCGTACGGGGCGGCGTGCACGTTGACGTGGTCGGTCTTCGGGTCCGCGGTGAGGTAGACGGTCTTGCCGGTGGGCGTGGACTTGTTCTTGAGGAAGTGGATCGCCACCTGGTGCGTCGCCCACTTGGCCTTGACGGTGTAGCCGCGGCCGTCGCCGGAGGGCTTGGCCGAGGCGGCGCCGCGCGAGGAGAACACCGCGGCGTACCGGCCGGCCGACGACCGTACGAAGCCGCCGAACCCGCCGCCGCAGTAGCCCGCCCAGCACTGCTCGCGCTGGAGGACGGGAGCGTTGTTCGGCGCGCCGATGCCGGTGCTCACGAACAGCCCGGACCGCCAGTCCTCGAAGCACAGCGACGCGAACGGCCCGGTCTTCTCCGGCAGCAGCGCGATGCCCTCGTTGTGGCTGCACCCCCAGGACCAGCCGCCCGACGCCCGCTTCCCGGCGCTCGTCACGTAGGCGAGCTTGTCCCCGAAGTGCCCGTCGGCGAAGCCGCCCGCGCCGTGCACGATGAAGTACGCGCCGTACTTGGTACCGTTCCAGGCCAGCGCGCTCCCCAGGGTGGGGGAGGTGTCATGGCTGCTCGCGCCGGTCAGCTTGGCCGCGAACCTCTGCTTCTTGCCCTGGTAGCGGACCAGGTACGCGGCGGTCTCGTGCCACTTGTTCGTGTCTGGGCGGCGGGTGAGCAGCGCGAACCCGCCGTTGTGCGCGACCAGTCCGCCGACCTCGGCGGCGTTCGGGACGACGGTGTCGGCGCCCGACCGCTTCAGGCCCTTGGTCAGCGACGTGACGTGCACGGACTTGCCGTCCGTCCAGGCGACGCGGAAGGTGCCGTCCGGAGCGACGGCGGTCGCGACCCGCGAGTACGTGGGGGTCCCGTTGTATCCGGGCGTGAGGTAGGGCAGGCCGGCCGCGAGGGTGACCTTCGTCGTGGTCAGGCCGGGCAGCGCCGCCTGCGCGGCGGCTCCGTCCGCCGCCGCCTCCGTTCCCGCGCGGCTGTCGGCCGACCGCGGCGTGGCGACGGATCCGTGCCCGAGCGACGGGATGGCGTACAGCAGGCCACCGGCCACGAGTACGCCGGGAATGAGGAGGAGCTTCTTCACCGTGGTCCCTTCGGTTCATCGGTCCGAGGCGTAGTCGCCGCAGGAGAGGCCAAAGGTTGCCGTGTTACGAAAAAAGCTCATTAACACTGCTAATCTCGGCGCGGCCGAGGCCGACGAGCGGACCTCCGCCGAGGTATCCGGGAGCGCGCCGTGAAGTCCGAGGACGACGCAGCAGAGTTCCACGAGTTCTTCGAAGCCCACCACCGCGAGCTGTCACGCCTCGCCTTTCTGCTCACCGGCGACACCGACGCCGCCGACGACCTGACCGCCGACGCGTTCGTCGCGGCATGGAATCGATGGGGCCGGGTCCGCAAGGCCGACCAGCCGCTCGCCTACGTTCGCCGCATCGTGGTCAACCTCGCCGCCAGCCGGGTCCGTACGCTGGTCCGGGAGCGCGCGCGTACCGGACTGCTCGGGGCGATGTTCCGCGATCGTTCCGACGATCCGGACATCCCCGCCGTCCTCGACGTACGGGCGGCGTTGCGGCGCCTCCCGATGCGCAAACGCGCGTGCGTGGTCCTGCGGTACGCCTTCGACCTGTCGGAGCAGGAGACCGCCCGCGTGCTGGGCGTCTCGGTCGGCACGGTCAAGAGTCAGACGTCTCGGGGGGTGGCGGAGTTGGAGAAGGCCCTGGGTGCGTGGCGGTCGCCGCCGGCCCACCCGGCCGGGCGAGCGGGGGAGCTGCGATGACCGAGCCTCCCGGCTGGCTGCGTTCGGCGCTGCGTGAGGAGGCGGACGCGCACGAGCCGGACCGCGCCCGCATGTGGGCGCGCGTGGACGCCGCGACCAGGCCGCACCGGGTCCGCCGGGCCCGGTTCCGCACGATCGCCGCGACCGCGATGGCCGCAGCCGGCGTCGCCGCGGTGGCGGTGACGGTGGTGACCTGGCCTCCCGGCGGGCCGGACACGTCGGCCGTTCCGGCCGGGCACCGTTCCATGCAGACGGAGCGGCCGTCCCCGTCGCCGACCGTCTCGCCCACGGCCCGCATCGTCCGGACGCCGTCCACGGCGCGGGCGACCAGCTCGCCTCCGCCGACGTCCCGGCGGGCGAAACCGGTGACGGTCGCCGCGCGGCTCGACCCGGGCAGCAATCCGTACTGGGCGCAGGAGGACGTGACCGTCACCGGCGACCGCCCGCTCACGAAGCTGCAGGTCACCGTGCGGGTGACGCGCACCGAGGGAGTACGGGCGACGGGTTCGTGGTCGACGCTGCCGGGCGACGACTTCGTCGTCACGGTCGGCGACGAGCGGGGAGCCCTCGTCTACCGGTGGGTGCTGCGGCCCGGCCGGTCGGTGCCGCCCGGCCCGCACGTGTTCGCCGCCCAGTACGCCCGCTCGCCGCACGGGCACGACGCGCACGGCGATCGGTACACGGTGACGGCCTCCGATGGGCGGGCGACCACCGTCGACGGCGGGTTCTGATCGACCGAACCGGTGAAAAAGGTCGGCCAGAACCGATGAACTTTCTGTCCCCTTCCCGCGTACAGCCAGGTGACGGGCCGGCTTCCGGGCCGTCCGAGGCGGAAGGGGTGCGGCGGTGCGACACGCGATCGCTCACGAGGAGGAGATCGAGCTACTCGAGAGACTGAGTAAGGAACTGGCCCGGCTGGGACTGGAGTCGGACCTGAGACGGTCGCTGCCCGGCCTGGCCGTCACGACGGACGTACCGGGCGTGCCGCTGTACATCTTCGTCAGCGAGTCGGGCAACTACTTCGACTGGCGGAACGCCGAGATGCGTCACCCGGTCGGCGACGTGGCCGGCGCGGCGAAGCGGATACGCGGCTTCCTTCGCCGCGACGAGCCCGCCGACCACTCCTGACCGGATGACGCATCGAGCGCCCTACTCGACGACGAGCTCCACCGGGATGTTGCCGCGGGTGGCGTTGGAGTAGGGGCACACCTGGTGCGCGGCCTCGACGAGCTCACGGCCGGTCTCGGCGGGAATGCCGTCGGGCAGCTCGACGCGCAGCGTGACCGAGAGGGCGAAGCCGCCCTTGCCGTTCGGCCCGAGCCCGACCTCGGCGGTGACGGCGGCGTCGGAGAGGTCGACCTTCTTGTTCGCCGCGACGAGGTTCAGCGCGCTCGCGAAGCACGCGGAGTAGCCCGCGGCGAACAGCTGCTCCGGGTTGGTGCCCTCCCCGTCACCGCCCAGCTCGACCGGGCGGGCCAGGGTGACGTCGAGCTTCTTGTCGGAGCTGACCGCGCGGCCGTCCCGGCCGGACGCGGTGGCGATGGCGGTGTAGAGCGTGCTCATGTCCCGTACTCCTTGTCCAGACAGACCTGTCTGTCTTTGTTGAAGCCTAGATTAGACAGACCTGTCTGGTAATGTCAACGCATGGCTCCGACGACCACCGCCTCGCGGCGCGAGAGCCCTGCCCGGCGCCGCGTCCTCGACACCGCGCTCGCGCTGTTCTACGCCGAGGGCATCCACGCGGTCGGCATCGACCGGATCATCGCCGAGGCGGGCGTGGCGAAGGCGACCTTCTACCACCACTTCCCGGCAAAGGACGACCTCGTCCGCGCCTACCTGGAAGAGCAGGTCGACCTCGTCCGGCGGCACGTGACACCGCAGGGCGCCACTCCCGAAGAGCGGATCGTGTCCGTCTTCGACGCCATCGGCGAGATCACCTGCAAGCCGGGCTTCCGGGGCTGCGCGTTCATCAACGCGGCGGCGGAGTACCCCGACCCCGAACATCCCGTACGCCGCGTGGTCGACGACTTCCGCCGATGGTTCCGTGACACACTGAAGGACCTGCTCGTCACCGCCGGCCACCCGGACGCGGAGCGCACCGCGCTGATGCTCCTCGCGCTCCGCGACGGCCTCGCCGTCGCCGGCGACCTCGACGACCCCGCCACCGCCGGTCCGGCCGTACGCTCCGCCGTCAGCCGCCTCATCGGCACCTGACACGGCGGATCTGTAGGGTGACGGACCATGCACAAGATCGCCCGCATGGCCGGATTCCTCGCCGCCCACGGCGTCTGGAGCGTCTCCGACGGGGAGAACCTCATCCCGCTGTTCGGCTACGAGGACACGCGTGGCGATCGCGTCATGGACCGCCTCGTGTTCGATGACATCGCCGACGCCGCGAAAGCCGGCCAGGAGGCGCTGAAGACGGGCCACGAGGACTGGTCGCGCGCGGTGCTCGTCGCCGACGGATACCTGCGCTCCGACGCGCGGCGGATCGACGCACTGCTCATCGACGCCGTCGAATATCTCCCGGCCCGGCAGTCGATGAGGATGGCCATCCCCTACCGGCCGCAACCGCAGGGCTTCGCCGTCTACCGCCCCAAGTTCCTCGCGGTCCCCCACCGCTACGAGTCGGACCAGTCCGAACTGGCCGCGGCGTTCTTCGCCGGTGTCGACTCCCACGAGCAGGCGGCGTCCGTCTGGGACGCCCACCTCATCGATCAGTCCGTCTGACGCTAGGGCGTCGCCCGTCTCATCGATAGCGTCCTCCGGAGCCCCCTCTCGAGAAAAGTTGTGAACGAGGTGGGTTCGGAGGGACTTCTTGGTGTGAACGATCCCGAAGAACGGTTCACCGCCCTCTACGACCGGCACTATCGCAGCGTCCTCGGTTACGTCCTGCTCCGCGCGGATCACGGTGTGGCCGAGGACGTCTCCAGCGAGACGTTCCTGGTCGCATGGCGCCGTCTCGACGAGATGCCCGACCGCGCGCTGCCGTGGTTGCTCGGCGTGGCGCGCAATCTGCTGGCCAAGCAACGTGACTCCCGCCAGCGGAGAAGGGCACTGCTCGACCGGATCACCGCCGGCGCGGCCGCCCGGGACCAGGTGAGCTGGGACATCGCCGACCAGGTCGTCGACAGAGACGCGGCACTCACCGCGCTGGCGTCGATGCCCGAAAAGGACCTCGAGGCGATGGCCCTGGCGACCTGGCACGGCCTGGATCCACGAGAGGCCGCGGCCGTGATGGGCTGCTCGGTCCGCGCGTACCACGCGCGGCTCCACCGCGCCCGAAAGAGCCTGGCCACCGCCTTCTCCGGAGAGCCGAGGGCCCGCGCCGCGGTTCGGAACGCCCGTCACCAGTCCCTGAAGGAGGTCTGATGCCTTACTCGTCCCGACCCGGCGATGAGGATCCCGTGGTCGACCGAATGTTCGCCCGGCTCGAGCCCGACCTGGACGAGACGGTCGAGCGGACGTACGAGCGCCGCCGCACGGCGGACCTGAATCGTGCCCTTCGGACGTCGCACGCCCTCCGAGTCCCCTTCCCAAGGAGCATCCTCATGGCGCGTCGCACGCGTTTCCTCATCGCCGGCGGAGCCGTCGCCGGTCTCGCCGCCGCCGCGATCCTCGTTCCCGGCACGGTCTCCGGGCACACGGCCGGGCGGAAGGCCTCGGTCACCGGGTCCGCACCACAGGCCGGGACCACGCTGAACGCCCACTCGTTCCTGCTGGCGGCGGCCGAGACCGCCACCCACGCACCGGCTCGGTCCGGCCGCTTCTGGTACACCCGCACCCGCACCACCTCGTTCATCAGAGCGATCCAGAGCATCTACCTGGCCAGGATCCAGTCCCTGGAGAAAGAGCTGACGGCCAAGAAGAAGGCGGCCCACGGCGACGCCGGCGCCATCCGGACCGCTGAACGGGAGTTCGACCAGAAGGTCCGGCAGCTCAAACTCCACAGCGAACCGCCGTTCTCCGCGACGTCGTCCGAGACCAGCGAGACGTGGCGCGCGCGCGAGGCCGGAGGCACGAACCGCGACGTGACCAGCCCGGCACCAGGCGCCACCTTCGCCTCGCCACAGGACGAGGCCAAGTGGAAGAGCATGGGGTCGCCGACGCTGGTCGAACCCAGGAAGCGGACCTACGACGACCATTACGATCGGGTCCTGTCGATCCCCAACCCCAGCCTGACCATCAGGAACGTCTCCTCGCTCCCCACCGATGAGGCCGGCCTGGCAAGCCGCCTCGAGAAGCTGTACAAGGAGCGGCCGGGCGGCCGGCCCACCGACACGTTCGCCGTGTACCTGTGGCAGACCGGGACCGACCTCCTCACCGCCCCGATCACCCCCGGCACCCGCGCGGCGCTGTTCCGGGTCATGGCCGGCCGAACGGGGATCACGGCGAAGAGCCAGGTCGGCGACGCCCTCGGCCGCCGAGGAGTCGCCCTGACCGTGACCGCCCCCGGCGACGAGTCCACCCACGGCAACGTCGAGTACCGGATGATCGTCGACCCGAAGACCGCCGACCTGCTGCAGATCGAGGTTCGGGACCAGCGCCCGGTCGCCCTGCTGACCCAGACCTTCGAGCGGATGGGCTGGGTCGACCGGCTCGGGCAGCAGCCGAAGGACTGACCGGCGACCTGTCGGTATGGCCTGTTCCGCACGTCGCGGAACAGGCCATCTCGCGTGAGCTCAGGTCGGAAACTCTCCGCACCATGCCCGATCGACCAGGTACTTCGGCAGGTACGGCGACGCGGTGTCGACGGGGAATTCCCAGTCGTGGGCGAGACACGCCATCGCGAGGGGGCCCAGAGCCACGCGGCTGCGCGGATCGTTGCTCCGTTGACCGTTCCAGTAGCGCTCGTGGTTCGCGAGGGACTCGGTCAGGGCATCGGCGAAGGCGGCCTTGTTGTCGGTGATGAGCCGATGGAAGAGGGCGACGGGCTGGTAGTCGACCAGGTCGAGGAAGTCCCTTGGGGTGCGGGTCGCCGCGTTCGGGTGGGACGTCTCCATGGTGGCGACCAGCTTGGGCACGATGTCGTCCATGGGCCGGCGCAGCCAGTGGCTCTGCAGAGTGTCGATCCAGTGGAAGACGTAGTCGTCTTGGGCACTGGCTCGGCGCAGGTCGTCCAGCGGGACCTGGCTCAGCATCGTCAGCCGGTCCCGCTCGCGGCAGACGAGGGCGAGCCACCAGGCGTCGAGCCAGGCGCGGGCGTCGGCGTACGGTGCGGGACCGGTGGCGGGCAGGGTCAGCACACGGTCGCCGACCCGGCACTCCACGGTGCCCTCCCGCGCGAGGGTGGTGGCGAACATCGCGGAGCCGATCTGCATGGCGCCGACCCAGGCCTCCCAGCTCTCCAGCTTCGCGGCGTCGGGGTCGGCCGCGCAGCGAGCGTGGGCAAGGGCCAGGGCCGCCGCGAAGGCGTCACCAAGACGGGCCGGATCCTGCTCCAGCCGCCCGGTGAACTCCTCCACCACACGCGCCAGTTCCTCGGCGGTGGCCGCCGGACTCACGGTCGAGGTCCCCTGATCCCCGCGCAGCTTCTTCATCATCTCCAGCAGTTCCTGCGGCGGCTGTACGGACAGGGAGCGGCTCTCGTGGTCGAAGACCGTGAGGCAGACCAGGCGTCCCTGGTGCCACCAGTAGAGCCGCGGAGTGAGAGAACCGGGCCCGTTCCGGTAGGCACCCAGGGCGTAGTCGCTCAGGTCGTTGACCGCGTCCACCACGGTGCCGTCGACGATCGGGTGGAAGGCCAGCAGGTGCCTGGTCGGAACGGCGACGAGCGCCCCGGCCTCCGGCAGTGCCCGGCCGGTGACGGCCTGGGCCAGCTCGGGCAGTACGAGCGCCTTGCTCGCGACGAAGTGAGACTCGCCGCTGACCGAGTGCAGCAGCGCGCCCGACGGCCCGCGCGTCTCCATGTGCTCCACCGGCTCGCCCAGCAGGTTCGCGCGGCCCGCCGCCCACAGCTCGTCGAGATCGGCACGGGTCACGTCGGCGTCGCTCAGGATCCGTACGGAGGTGGACGCGTCCAGGGCCAAGGCCACGATCAGGTCCTCGGCCACCGGCCGGGTGTAGCGGAAGTGGTCGGCGGCGTCTCCGGCGAAGGCGTCGCCGGAGACCAACCGCAGGTACGACCGCCGCAGCAGTTCCTCCCGCCCCTCCCCGCCCTGAGACGCACCCTCCAGCCGGGCGAAGTGCTCGGCGACCACCTCAGGCCAGTGCTCCTCCGGAATGGTGCGACACCGCTGCGCCAGCGTCGTCAGCGGGCTGAGCCGCCCGTCATGCGTGACGGCTCCGCCTTCGACCACCGGACGCACACCCCGCCGGGCGAAGTAGTCGGCCGCCAGACCACGCAGGCGTTCGGCCTGGCGCACGGTGAGCATGGGCAGATGGGCATCGGGCGTGTGACCTTGGCGCATCCAACGACCCTAGGGGTGATTTCGCGTGCCATCTGAGCATGGCGGGCGAGCCGGTCGAGAAAACGGTCGCGTGGTTCCAACCTTCACAGGTCGCCTGGCGTGTGTATGAGGTGACGAGGAGGCGGAATGACGCGATTCGACGGGTTGCCGGAGTTCGTGGCGGCCCGGCAGCAGGCGCTGATGCGCACCGCGTACCTGCTGACGGGCGATGGTGATCTCGCCGAGGACCTGGTGCAGAGCGCGCTCGTGAAGGTCGCGGCGCGGTGGGGCCGCGTGGCCGCCGCGGGCGACCCGGAGGCGTACGTGCGCAAGATCCTCTACCACGAGCACATCAGCTGGTGGCGGCGCAGAGGCCGGCATCGGGACCGGCCCACCGCGGATCCGCCGGAGCCGGAGGGCCATCCGGACTTCACCGACGGCATGGTGTCGGCGATCCTCCTGCGCCAGGCGCTGGGCCGGCTCGCCCCGAGGCAGCGCGCCGTGATCGTGCTGCGGTTCTACGAGGACCGCTCCGAGGCGGAGACCGCCGCGCTGCTGGGCTGCTCGGTCGGCACCGTCAAGAGCCAGACCCATCGCGCGCTCTCCCGGCTGCGGACCCTCGAACCCGGGCTGGCCGACCTGCTCACCGACTCCGAGACCGAACCCACGGGGGTGGCCCGATGACCCGTCTTCACGAAGCCCTGCACGACCTCGCCGAAGAGGCGCCCCGACCCGATCTGACCGGCCGCGTGCTGACGCGGGCCCGCCGTCGCCGCCGGGTCCGGCTCCTGACCGCCCCGGCCGTGGCCGTCGGCGCGGCCGCCGCCGTCGCCGCGGGATCGCTGTTCGGCGGCCCCGGGCGCTTCGGTCCCGCCGTCGCACCGAGCGGACGGGTGCTCAACGCCGGTGCGCTGCCCAAGCCGCTGCCCGACCACCAGGTCGAGCCGGTCAAGTACGCGTATCTCGACTGGTGTGGAACGCAGCGAGGCACCAGCACCGGCGGGTGCACCCAGTGGCGCGTGGTCGGCCGGTCCGGCGAGCAGTGGCTGGTGGCCGACTCGCTCGGCTCCTCGGCTTCCGCGCCCGGCGGTTCGTGGCCTCTGGAGATCAGTGCGGATGGACGCCTCATCGCCTACTGCCGGCCGTCTGACGGGCACGTCGTCGTACGGGACCTCCGGTCCGGTCGCGTCACCGTGGTCGACCGGCGGTTCTCCCAGCGGGACGCACCCGCGCTGATGTTCTCCGGTGACGGACGGCGGCTCGCCATCTCGTTCAACACGGCCGGTCCGGAGCACGCCCTGCTGGCCGACACTGCGACCGGCGAGGTCCATGAGCTGCCCGGCGGCTGGGTGATCGGCCTGGGGAAGGATGCCTCGACGGTCACGCTCTCCGAAGACGACGGCAAGCGGACGACCCTCGTGCTCGCCGGGCCGGACGGGAGCCTTCGTCGCCGCGTACGCCTCAGCCCGAAGCTGCACTTCGAAGCGCTGGGGAACGCCGTCGCCTCGGACGGGCACACCCTGCTGGCCCTCCCCGGCCCCGAGAAGAAGGGCCTGAGCGACCCGACCCCGCTCGACACCGTCGTGCTGGTGGACGTACGCACCGGTAAGGAGATCGGGCGGCGGCATCTCCGTCTGCCCGAGGAGACGTCTCGGCTGGCCAACGTCGTCGGGTGGGCCGGTGAGACGAAGATCCTCCTCACGGCATCCGCCATCGTCCCCCGCCGGAAGGAGATCATGAGCGACCGCGCGTACGTCGCCGACCTGAACACCGGGCAGACCCGGCCGTTCGGCACGATCTCCCTGTGGGCGAGCCAGACCGACACGACGTTCGGCGATTTCGAATCCTGACATGCGAGCGCCCCGGGTGCCGTCCCGCCAGGGGACGGCACCCGGGGCGCCGAGGTTCGGTCAGGACAGCGGCGTGATGCGGTCCTTCGCCGGGACGGCGACGCCGGTGGTGCCGGCGGCGCCGAGGTAGGCGACGAAGGCGTCGATGTCCTGGGCTCCGCCGAGCGGGGCGGTGCCCTCGTTGAAGACGGTGAACCCGTCGCCGCCCGCCGCGAGGAAGTTGTTCATCGTGACGCGCAGGCTCGTCGTCGGGGTGACCGTCGCGCCGTTCACCTTGATCTCACCGATCTTGCCGGCGCAGGTGGCCGCGGACGGGTTCGACTGGTAGGTGAGCGTCTTGGAGATCTGCAGGACCTTCTGCGTGGTCTGGCTCCCGCAGCCGGCGAACTGCTGCTCCAGGACGCGCCGCAGCATGTCCCCGGTCATCGTCTTGGTGACGAGGCTGTTGCCGAACGGCTGCACCGTGAACGCCTCGCCGTACGTGATCTCGCCGGGCGCCTCGCCGCCCGAGATGTCACCGGTCTTCAGGTCGGCGCGGACGCCGCCCGGGTTCATCAGCGCGAGCTGCGCGCCGCCCTTGGACGCGTCGGACGTCGCGGCGAGCTGCGCGTCGGCGATCACGTCGCCCAGCGTGGTCTCCCCCTGCGGGGTCGCGTCGCGGGTCAGGTCGCCCTGGATCTTGCCGACGACCTTGTTGGCCAGCGGCGCGGACGCGTCGACGTACTGCTTGACGACCTTGGCCACCTGCGGGTCCGCCTTCGACGGGTCGTCCTTGCGGATGACGCCCGGGCCGGGGGTGTTCAGGGCGTTCTCGACGACCGAGTCGACGGCGTCGGCGGAGACCAGCGTGCCGTTGTGGTTGTCGACCGTGAGCTTGATGTCGCTGAGGATGCGGCCGTACGACGCGGCGCTGGTGATGAGGCGCGTGACGCCGTTCACCGTGATCGTGCAGCGGTACTCGGCGTGCGTGTGGCCCGACACGATCACCTTGATGGACGGGTCCAGCTTCTTGGCGATCGCCTCGATGTCGCTGCCGGCGAGGTTGCCGGCGCAGCCGTTCGGCGCGGTGATCGAGCCGGTCTGGAACCCGCCCTGGTGGATCACCAGCACCGGGATCTTCACGCCCTGGCGGGCGAGTTTCTTGACGGCGCGGTTCGCGGCCGCCGCCTCGTCGGTGAAGTCGAGGCCGGCGACGCCGGTCGGGGTGACGATCGTCGGCGTCGCCTGCAGCACCTCACCGATGAAGCCGATCCGGACGGACCGCCCGCCGGTGGTGGGGAACCGCTTGATCCCGTACGCGGGGAACAGCGTCTTGCCGGTCGCCTTGTCCGTCACGTTGGCGGACAGGTACTGGAAGTCGGCGCCCGGGTAGGTCTTCGTGGTCGTCCACCGGTGGTGCCGCTTCACGGCGTACGGGGCGCCCTTGCAGCCGGTGGGAGCGCAGCCGCCGTTCTGGATCCGCTGCAGCTGGGTCTTGCCCTTGTCGAACTCGTGGTTGCCGACCGAGGAGTAGTCGACGTTCATGAGGTTGGCCATGACCGTGGCCGGTTCCTCGTTGAAGAGCCCGTTGGCCAGGGGGCTGGCGCCGATGTTGTCACCGGCCATCACGGTCGCCTCGCGGGCGCCGTACGCCGCCTGCTTGTCGCGTACCGCCTTGGCCAGGTAGGCCGCGCCGCCCGCGAACTTGCCGTACATGGTCAGGCCGGCGGGCTCGAGGTTGCCGTGGAAGTCGTTCCAGGCGAGCAGGTGGACGTCGGTCGTGCCGTGCGGCCGGTGCTTGCCCGCCCAGTCGACCGTGACCTTGTCAGAGAGCGTACGGGCGCCGGCGATGGTGACCGCGCCGGCCGGCTGCGAGCCGGTGACGGCCAGTGGCGCGGCGACCACCGCGCCCAGCGCGACGGCGATCAGTCCCGCGCGGGTCGCGCGAGAACGCAGGAACGCAGGGAGCAAGGCTTCCTCCGAGGAGCCACGCCGTTACCGGCGAGGGACGCTGATACCGCGGGTACCTTGCCATGATCCGATGTCGGCCGGGAAGCCGCCAGGTTAATTCGTTTTCATGGCGTGACCTCGTGTTGTGACCGATTTGCCGAGGCGCATAGATTGCGGCCTGTGCCGACCCCCGCCTCCCCCTCGGAGGCCCCTCCCGCCGCGGCCGCGCCCCGCCGTGCGCGCGGTGCCGGGCTACCACTGGTCACCGCGCTGATCGTCGCCGCCGTGGTGCTGCGGCCGGTGCTGACCGGGCTGCTCGGCCACCCCGCCATCGCCAACTGGGCGACCGTCTTCGTCGCGATCACGGTCCAGGCCCTGCCGTTCCTCGTGCTCGGCGTCGCGGTCAGCGCGACGATCGCCGCGTTCGTGCCGCCCGGCGTGATCGCCCGGCTGCTGCCCAAGCGTCCCGCGCTCGCGGTGCCCGCCGCCGCGGTGGCCGGCGCGGCACTGCCCGGCTGCGAGTGCGGCTCCGTCCCGGTCGCCGCGCGGCTCGTCTCCATCGGCGTGACGCCCGCGGCGGCGTTCGCGTTCCTGCTGTCGGCGCCGGCCATCAACCCGGTGGTGCTGGTCTCGACGGCGGTCGCGTTCCCCGGCCGGCCCGCGATGGTCGTCGCGCGGTTCGTGGCCAGCCTGGCCGCGTCCGTCGTCATGGGGCTGCTGTGGATCGCGCTGGGCCGCGACGACCTGATCGCCCCGAGGCGTACGCGCCACGGCGAGGAGGACGGCCCCCGGCTCGGGGTGTTCCTCGCGACCGCGCAGCACGACTTCCTGCAGGCGGGCGGCTTCCTCGTCATCGGGGCGGGCACCGCGGCCACCCTCCAGACCCTCGTGCCCCGGAACGTCATCGACTCCGTCGCCGGCACCGGCCCGCTCTCGCTGCTCGTCCTCGGCGTCCTGGCCGTGGTGGTGGCGCTGTGCTCGGAGGCCGACGCCTTCGTCGCGGCAGGGCTCAAACAGTTCTCCCTCACCGCGCGCCTGGCGTTCCTCGTCGTCGGGCCGATGGTGGACGTCAAGCTGTTCGCGCTGCAGGCGGGGACGTTCGGCACCCGCTTCGCCTGGCGGTTCTCGCTCGCGACGTTCGCTGTCGCGGTCACCTGCGCCGGACTCGTCGGGTGGTGGCTCCTTTGACCGAGGACGCCCGCGCGACGACGGTCCTGCTCGTCGGGGCGATGATGGTACGGCTCGCGCTGAGCGGCGCGTACGCCAAGTACGTCCGGACCGGCATGGGCGACGTGCTGCTCGTCGCCGGGATCCTGCTCGTCGTCCTTGGCCTCGTCGGCGTCGCCCGGGCCCTGGGATTCGGACGCGGAACCGGCGCCACGCACGGGGCCGGCGTCGCGCACGGGGCCGGCGTCGCGCACGGTCACGACCACGGCGACCGAGCCGGGTGGCTGCTGCTCGGGCCCGTCCTGGCACTGCTGCTCGTCACACCGCCCGCGCTGGGCAGCTTCGGCGTCGGCCGCAGCGCCGCCGTCGCCGTCAGCAGCTCCGGGCGCACCTTCGACTCGCTCCCCGCCGGCCGTACGGTCCCGATGACGCTCCTGGAGTTCGACGAGCGCGCCGCGGACCACGCCGGCGCGAGCTTCGGCGCGACGCCGGTCCGGCTGACCGGGTTCGTCACCCCGGCCAACGACCGCACCGGTTTCCGCATCGCCCGGTACCAGATCGCCTGCTGCGCCGCCGACGCGGTCGCGGCCGTCGTCCGCGTCACGGGCACGACGGGCGGGTCCCCCGTCCGCGACCAGTGGGTCACGGTGACCGGTACGTTCCAGCGCTCCGCCGACGGCGTCCCCGAGCTGCGCGCCACCAGCCTCACCGAGGTCCCCGCCCCACGTGACCCGTACGAGTAGACACCCCCGGCGACGAACGCGCCGCGGGCCACGCAGCGGGGGCGGCGTGCCGGGTGGCTCCGGCATCACCGTCACGTTCCCGTCACCGCCGGCGGGTGAACAGGCGTCGCCGTCCCCAGACCGCACGGCGCTCGTCGACGACGAACAGGCCCAGGGCGAGCACGAGGACGGCCGCGCAGACCCAGACCGAGCGGGCCCCGACGTGCAGGGTCAGCAGGCCGCCGGCGAACCCGCCCACCAAGAAGCTGAGGATGACCGTCGCGAAGCTGCGGGCCTTCCGGGCCGCCTCGGGGTCGCGGTCGGCCACCACCAGGTACAGCGCCTGCGCGGCCGAACGGAGGTTCCCCGTCGTCATGGTCGTGTTGTACGTCCAGTTGATCAGCGTCCGGAACGTCGACACCTGGACCGACGCCACGAACGCGATGACGACCACCAGCACGCCCTGCGGTACCACGGACGACAGGAACCCGACGGCCACGAGAACGAGGATCTCCAGCACGAGCGCCGCCCTGGCCGGCCACCGGACAACGGCCGCGACCCGTGGGCGGCGCAGGGTCTCCGCCACGCCCACTCCGATCATGAACGCCAGGATCGGCGGGAGGTGCCGTACGGCCGCGCCCCAGTGACCACGGGCCGCCTCCACGCCGAACAGCACGACGTTCCCGGTCTGTGCGTTGGCGAAGACGCCGCCGAGACTGATGAACGAGTACGCGTCGAGGAAACCGCCGACGAGGGCGAGCAGTACACCGAGCTCCAGCGACGCCACCGTACGCCGCCGTTCGGACTCGGTGCCCGGGCTCATCGCAGGAGACGCTCCGGCAGGGGTACGTGGCGGGCGCGCAGCCATTCGCCGAGCGCCTTGGCCTGGGCGTCGAAGCGGCGTGCCTCGGTCGCGCCGCCGTCGAGCAGGCCCCGGACGACGAAGTTGACCGCCCGCAGGTTCGGCAGGACGTACCGCTCGATGGTCAACCCGCGCGTCTCGGGCAGCAGGTCCTGGAGCCGGTCGACGGTCATCGTGGCGGCGAGCCACGGCCAGGCCTCGGGGTCGGAGACCCACAGGCCGACGTTGGCGTTGCCGCCCTTGTCGCCGGACCGGGCGTGCACGAGGCGGCCGAGAGGTCCTTCCACGGTCGGCCCCGGCTCGTACGGGTCTTCCTCCGCGGAGCCGGCCACCTCGGCGGAAGCGAAGATCTCCGCCGTCTCGACGGGAGCACGGACCTCCGCCGACTCGGCAGGCTCAGGGATCTCCGCCGTCTCGGCGGGAGCGGGGAACTCCGTCGGCTGGGCGGGAGCGGAGGTGTCCGCCGGCTGGGCGGGGGCGGAGATATCCGTCGAGTCAGCGGGGGCGGAGATATCCGCTGGGTCGGCGGGGGCGGCGACGAGCTCCTGCCGTCCGTCGGCGTGCACGACCGTGTGCCGCAGGATCCGCTGGGGGACGAGTGTCGGCCAGTACACGCCGTACGCGGAGCCGGCCGTCGGCACGCCCATGCCGTAGATCCCGGGATAGCTGGAGAGGGCGAGTTCGACGCAGAGCGCGGAGAACGCGCGCCCGGCGCTGCGCTGGTCGCCGTCGACGGCGACGTGGAGGAGGCTGGAGCCGGCCATCTGGTCGGCCGGGTCCGTCGCGGGCAGCCCGATGCGGGTGAAGCGCAGGTCGGTGATGCCGGGGTCGCCGTCGAGGCGCGCGTGCACGGCCCGTTCGACCAGCGCGGCCTTGGCGTCGATGTCCAGCCCCGTCAGCACGAACGTGCAGCCGTTGCGCCAGCCGCCGAGCCCGGTCACCGCGACCTTGGTCGTCGGCGGCGGGGCCTGCCCGGCCGTGCCGCTGATCCGGACCCGGTCAGGCCCCTCCCGCACCAGGCGGACGGTGTCGAGGCGGGTGACCACGTCCGGGTTGAGGTAGCCCGGCGCGCCGATCTCGTACAGCAGCTGGGCGGTGACGGTGTCGACCGTGACGGCCCCGCCGGTGCCTTCGTGCCTGGTGATGACGCTCGTGCCGTCGCGGTCGACCTCCGCGATCGGGAAACCGGGGTGGCGCAGGTCGGGGATGGCGGTGAACCCGGAGAAGTTCCCTCCGGTGGCCTGGGCTCCGCACTCGATCACGTGCCCGGCGACGACCGCCCCGGCGAGGGCGTCGTGGTCGTCCGGCGACCAGCCCCACCACCAGGCGGCGGCCCCCGTCACCAGCGACGCGTCGGCGACCCGTCCCGTGATCACGATGTCGGCGCCGCCCCGGAGCGCCGCGGCGATGCCGAACCCGCCGAGGTACGCGTTGGCGGTGAGCGGCTCATGGCCCCAGCTCGTGAACGGCTTCCCGGTGTCCAGGTGGGCCAGGTCGTGGCCCTCGGCCGCCAGTTCGGTCAGGCGGGTGCTGAGATCGTCGCCCTCGACGTGCGCGACCGTGAGATCCACTCCGGCCTCCGCCAGCAGCGCGCGGGTGTCCCGGGCGAGCCCGGCCGGGTCGAGGCCGCCCGCGTTGACGACGACCTTGATGCCGCGCTCGGCGATCTCGGCGGCCACCGGCTCCAACTGCCGGAGGAACGTCATGGCGTACCCGCCGGTGGGCTTCTTCAGGCGGTTCTTCGCCAGCACGAGCATGGTGACCTCGGCCAGGTAGTCGCCCGTGACGACGTCGACCGGGCCGCCGCGCACCATCTCGGCGAGGGCGGTGAGCCGGTCGCCGTAGAAGCCGGAGCAGTTCGCGATTCGTACCGGCCGGTTCATGGGCTGCTCCCGGGTGACGACACCTGTACGGGGACCGGACCGCCTCATTCCCGTCCCGAAAGGCGAAGTTACCGCACGGTCGCCCGGCCCCATCGGACCGGTCCGTGTGGGCTCCTCTGACCGGCGGCGAGGGCACTCTTGCGGGTCAGGGGGATGTGGCCCGCACGCGAGCGCTCGCCGGCCGCGGAGACCGGCTCATCCGGCAGCAGGGTCGGCGGCGGCCAGCACCTCGGCGACCTCGGCGGCCGACGCGTTGCCCCCCGTGCAGACGATTCCGACGCGCCGTCCGGCGAATTCGTCGCGGCGGGCGAGCAGCGCCGCCAGTCCCGCCGCTCCGGCCCCCTCGGCCAAGGTGTGCGCGTGGGTGAGCAGGAGCCGCTGCGCGCTCCGGATCTGCCCGTCCGAGACCAGCACGAAGTCGGTCAGGTGCGCACGCATGATCTGTCGCGGCAGGTCGAACCCGCGTCCGGTCGCCAGCCCCTCGACGACCGTACGGTTGGGCCGGGTGACGCACGCGCCGGTCCGCCAGGAGTCGTACGCGGCGGGCGAGGACTCCGCCTGCACCGCGATGACCTGGCACCGCGGTGCGACCGCCGCGGCGACGATCGACGCCGCCGCGGCCCCGCTGCCTCCCCCGACGGGCACGAACAGCACGTCGAGATCGGGCACCGCCTCGAACATCTCCAGGTACAGCGTGCCGACCCCGCTGATCAGCTCCGGCCCCACGACGCCGATCAGCGTCATCCCGCGTTCGGCGGCGGCCTTCTCGGCGTACTCTTGTGCCTCGCTCATCCCCTGGCCGTGCACCTCGACGTCCGCGCCGAGGGCCCGGAGCGCGCCCACCTTGGCGGGGTTGGGGTTCTCCGGCATCACGATCACGCACGGGACGCCGAAGAGGCGTGCGGCGAAGGCGATCGACTGCGCGTGGTTGCCGGTGGAGAACGCCAGGACGCCGCGCTCGCGCTCCTCGGGCCGCATGCCCGCGAGCAGGGTGATCCCGCCGCGCACCTTGAACGCGCCGGTCGGCTGGGTGTGCTCGTGCTTGACGTGCACGGTGGCGCCGACGACGTCGTTCAGCATGGGAAAGGACCACAGGGGAGTCGGCGGCAGATGCGGTTCGATGGTCCGACGGGCCCGCAGGACGTCGGTCAGCGACAGGTCGGTCATGTCCCCCAGCGTGCCGCGTCGGTGATAGATCAGTCCAATCGATGGTTTCGAGGAATTCAATAGGCCAGATTGATCTATAGCCCCGCGCTTGCGGGGAATGAGCGCGAATAGAGGGGTGGCGAGCCGAGCCGCAGGTAAGAGCGGGCCTCACGGGTCAGCGGCGATCGAGGACCGACTGGCCGACCGGGTTTCACAGCAGAGAGCGGCTGGACCCACCCGCCGCTCACCGCCCGCTCCGTTCCCCGACCTGGGCACGACATACCGCCCGCGACGGTGACCGGGACGTTCCAGCGCTCCGCCGACGGCGTCCCCGACGCATGGCGCCCACCCCGGACGACCACCGTCACTCGATGTCCCCAGGCGCGGGGCGCGTTCACTCGAAGTCGTCGGGGCTGAAGTCCTCCGGATGGGGCGGACCGGTGCTGGGTCCGCTGTCCGGGTCCTCTTCCTCGATGGGCGTCTCCGCCTCCACCGGCGGCGCGCTCCCGACGTCTCGCTTCGCGTGCTGTACTTCGCGCGGCTCCCCCATGTCCGCCTCCTTGCTCCGAACACCCCATGACGGGGCACGACACCCATACCCGCCCCGCGTCTCCCTACCCTCCGTCTCGCGATATCGGAACGCGCGCCGGATAGGCCGCCATTAGGGTGATCGGCAGCAATGCCGATCGATGAGAGGTCAACGGGGTGGACCAGGCGTTCCAAGTCGATCTGCGTGGGGTCGTCGACCTGCTGAGCAGGCACCTGTACTCCAGTCCCCGCGTCTACCTGCGAGAGCTGCTGCAGAACGGCGTCGACGCCATCACCGCTCGCGGCGATGGCCCGGCGCGGATCCGGATCGAGACCGGAGAAGAACTCCGGGTGCACGACGACGGGATCGGCCTGACCGAGGCGGAGGTCCACGAGCTGCTGGCGACGATCGGCCGGTCTTCCAAGCGGGACGAGCTCGGCCTCGCGCGGCACGACTTCCTCGGGCAGTTCGGCATCGGCCTGCTGTCGGCGTTCCTCGTCGCCGACGAGATCACCGTCGTCACCCGCTCCGCCCGGGGCGGCGAGCCCGTACGGTGGACCGGCTTCGCCGACGGGCGCTACCGCGTCGAACCCGGCACCCGCGACGAGCCGGGCACCACCGTGAGCCTGCGGGCCCGGCACGGCGCGAGCGACTGGCTCACCGCCGCGACCGTCACCGAACTGGCCGCGACGTACGGTGAGCTGCTCCCCGTCGAGCTGACGGTCGACGGGCGGCGGATCACCGGCGGCGGCCCGCCGTGGCGCGCGGCGTACCCCGACCCCGGACGTCGCCGGGCGGCACTCGACGAGTACTGCCGGCACCTGTTCGGGTTCGCGCCGTTCGACGTGATCGACCTGGACGTCCCCGAAGCCGGGCTGTCCGGCGTCGCCTTCGTCCTGCCGCAGCCGGTCACCCCGACCGCGCGCGGCGCGCACCGCGTCTACCTCAAGCGGATGCTGCTGGCCGAGGGCGTCGAGGGGCTGCTCCCCGACTGGGCGTTCTTCGTACGCTGCGTGGTCGACGCCGCCGAGCTGCGGCCGACGGCCGGGCGCGAGGCCCTGTACGAGGACGAACTGCTCGACGCCACCCGCGACGCGCTCGGACGGCAGGTGCGGCAGTGGCTCGTACGGCTGTCGGAGACCGACCCGGCCCGGCTGCGCGCGTTCCTGCGCCTGCACCACCTGGGTGTCAAGGCGATGGCGCTGCGCGACGACGACATGCTGCGGATCGTCGACCGGTGGCTGGAGTTCGAGACGTCCGCCGGTCCGATGACCCTGGCCGAGTTCCGTACCCGGCACCGGGACGGCCGCTACACCGCGGACCTCGACGAGTTCCGGCGACTGGCGGCCGTCTCCGGCGCGCAGGGCGTGCCGCTGGTCAACGGCGGTTACGTCTACGACGCCGACCTCATCGAACGGCTGCCGGCCATCGACCCCGACGCCGTCCTGCGGCCGCTCGACCCGTCGGAGCTGACGTCCCACTTCGGCGTGCTCGACCCCGACACCGAGCTGGCGCTGCGCCCCTTCCTGGCCGTCGCGCAGCGGGCCGTCGACTCGCTCGGCTGCGAGGTCGTCGTGCGCGACTTCGACCCGGCGTCGCTGCCCGCGCTGTACATGACCAGCCGGGCCGCCCAGCACCAGGCCGAGCTGCGCGAGGCGCGGGAGTCCGCCGACGCGCTGTGGTCCGACGTCCTGGGCGCGCTGGAGGGGATGGCGTCCGGGAGCGACCGCCCGCAGCTCGTCCTCAACCACCGCAACCCGCTCACCCGCCGCATCACCGCACTGACCGAGACCGGCCTCATCGAACTGGCGGTCCAGGCCCTCTACGGCCAGGCGCTCCTGCTCGGCCACCACCCCCTGCGGGCCGCCGACACCGCCGTGCTCAACCGGTCCTTCCTCGGCCTGCTCGACTGGGCCGTCCACGACCCCACCCCGGAGGGCAAGTGACCGAGCGAAGCGAGGGCACCGGTAAGCACAGCACCCTGGTCACCTCCCCGACGAAGGAGGGCCCATGACCGCGTCTGCTCCGACGAAGGAGGGCCAGTGACTGTCGCCAAGGCGGTCGAGCTGATGAACCGCGCCGGAGAGCTGCCGTACGGCCAGGCGCGGACCATCATGGTGGAGGAGGCGCTGCGCCAGGCGGAGTCCGCCGGCGACGAGCGCCTCGCCTACCGGATCCGCAACCACCTGCGCACGGAGTACGTCCAGAGCGGTGAGCGCGCCAAGGCGTTCGCGGTGTTCGTGCGCTGCCTCGGCGACTACGACCGGAACCCGGACTGGGGCGAGGAGTACGCCCTCTACTGGGGGTTCAAGTCCACCGTCACCGGGCTGACGAAGTTCCCCGAGATCCCGCTCGACCGTACGCTCGCGGTGCTCGACGACATGGAGCGCCGGTACCAGCTGGCCGGCGAGGGGCTGCAGCCGGTCCACATGTGCCGCACGCTCGTCACCCAGCACGTGCACGGCGCGGAGGCCGCCGACGAGTGGTACACCCGGTGGCACGCGGCTCCCCGCACGCGGCTGTCGGACTGCGAGGGCTGCGACCCCAGCATGAAGGTGTCCTACCTGGCCGCGCGCGGCCGGGACGAGGACGCGGTCGCGCTCGCCGAGCCGCTGCTGACGGGAGAGCTCGGCTGCGACGAGCAGCCCCAGACGATCCTCACCGAACTGCTCCCCGTCTTCCTCCGCACCGGCCGCCTCGACGCCGCCGCCGACGCCCACCGCCGCGCGTACCGTGCCCAGCGCGACCGGATCGCGGAGCTGTGGGGGATCGGCGTGCACCTGGAGTTCTGTGCCCTGAGCGGCAACGAGGCCCGCGGCCTCGAACTCCTCGAACGCCACCTCGGCTGGCTCGACCGGGCCCCGACCCCGTACGAGGGCATGCGGTTCGCCGCCGCGAGCGCGCTACTGCTCCGGCGGCTCGCGGAGATCGGCCACGGTGACGTGACCGTACGCCGGCCCACGGCGACCGGCCCGCCGGCGAGGTCCCGGCCGCCGAACTGCGCGAGGAGCTCACCCGGTACGCCGTCGACGTCGCCGCGCGGTTCGACGCCCGCAACGGCACGCCCGAGCAGGGCCGCCTCATCCGCGAGCTGCTCGACGCCGAACCTCTGGTCGAGCAGCTCCCGCTGACCCCGTACGCGCGCCGCGCCGCGACGCCGCCCGCCGCCCCGGCCCCGCGCCAGGACGACCTCACGGCCATCGACGACGTCGACCGGCTGCTCGACCTGGCCGAACGGCACTGGAGGCGGCGCGAGTCCGCCCCGGCGCTCGCCGCCTGGCGGCGCGTCGACGCGATCGGCGGCGACCTCACCCTCGTCCAGCAGGGCCGGCGCGTCGACGGCGAGGGACTCGAACGTCTCCTCGCGGGGGACGCGCAGGGCGCGGTGGACGTGTGGCGGCGGTCCGCTGACCTGTACGTACAGGGCGGGGACGAGGAGCGCGCCCAGGCGGCGTCCAGCAGGTACGCCGCGGTGCTCTGCCAGACCGGCCAGGCCGACGCGGGCGTGCCCCTGCTCCAGACCGCCGTCGCCTGGCTGGACGCCAACGCGACCGACGCCCGGCGGGCCCTCGCCGCCCGAGGCCGGCTGGCCGCCGCGTACGGCGAGGCGGGCCGCGTCGAGGAGGCACTCTCCCTGTTGGACGGAGCGCCCGCGGTGGACGACCTCGACGAACTCGCCGATCTGGAGATGACGCGCGCCCGCATCCTCGCCCCGGCCCGGCGTGACGCGGAGGTCATCGCCGCGCTCCGGCGGGCCGCCGACGGCTACCGGCGGAGCGGGCAGAGCGCGGCCCTCGCCGAAGCCGCTCTCCTCCTCGGTCAGCGGCTGGCCGCGAGCGAGGACGAGAAGGAGGCCGCCGAGGCGGACGCGCTGCTCACCGAGGCCGTCACCAACGCCCCGGCCGACATGCCGGCGTTCCGCGCGAGCGCGTACGCCGTCCGGGGCGGTCGCCTGCTGGCGCGCGGCGACGCCGCCCAGGCCGCCGAGGACCTGATCGAGGCCGTCGCGGTCTTCACCGCCGAGGGCTCCCACCACCAGGCCGCGTACGCGCGGCAGGACCTGTGCGTCGCCTACCTAGACACCGGCCGGTTCCTGGAGGCGGCCGAGACCGCCGAGGAGGCGCTGCCGCTGTTCGAAGCGCACGGCGACACCGACGCCGTGCGCCGGGTCCGGTACCTCCTCGCCAACGCCCAGCGCGAACTGGGCGAGCTCGACGCCGCCGCCGACCACTTCACCCGCCTGGCCGAGGACGAACGCGCCGAGCAGCCCGCCGTGGCCGCCCGCCTCCTCGTCGAGGCCGGCGACCTGCTGAGCCGTCTCGACAAGGACGCGACCGCCGCCGAACGCTTCGCCACGGCGGCCGAGGCGTCCACGGCAGGAGGCGACCCGTACGGGACCGTGCAGGCCCTGCGCCGACAGGCCCTTTGCGTGATGTGGAGCGGACGGACGGAAGACGGCCTGGCCGTCATGGCGAACGCGCGGATCGCGCTGGCCGCCCTGCCCGAGGACGAGCCGGCCGCGCTGACCTGGGAGACAGCCCTCATCGACTTCGACGAGGCACGCATCCTCGGCGCACTGGAGCGCTTCGACGAGGCGATCGCCGGAGCCGAGCGCGCCGCCGCCGCCTTCACCTCACTCGACCAGAAGGAGCCGGCCACGGCGGCGGAGAGCCTCCGCGCCGACCTCGTCGCAGCCCGCTCGAACAGCGGTGACACGGGCTGACGCGGGAGACCGACCCGCCACGAGCGAAGGTGAGGAATGATGGATCCGCAGCAGCGTGTTCTCGAGCAGCGCTACATCGAGGTCGACGATCTCGCCAAGAATCCGGCGCTTCTCGACGGTTGCCCGCATCGGTACGTCTTCGTCGCCGTTCGCCGGAGAGCTGGCATTACGCTCCAGCCTGCACACGGAAACCTCCCGCGGCTGCTGTGGTGCGTCGAGATGCTCGAGACCCGTGGGTGGGAGCCGGTGGCCTGGGAGTTCGGCGGCGGCGCCGAGACCCGAACGGGCGCGCTGATGCGGCGAACCGGGTCCGGCACGCCGGGAGAAGCCCAGTCATGACGACCCGGCCCTCGGTGCGCGGAACCGGCGCGCCGGGAGAAGGAGCCCGGTCATGACGATCCGGCCATCAGCGCACGGAACCGGCGCGCCTGGGGAAGGAGACCTGTCATGACGGCCCCGCCCTCGGCGCGCGGATCCGGCGGGTGGCGGCCGGTCCGTGACCTCCTCGACCGCGTGGAAGCCGACGATCGGGGCGAGGTCACCTACGTCGAGCAACGCCCGGCGCGCTCCGACATCGCCGAGCTGCTCGGCGTCCCCGAGGGTGCGCCCTTGGTCCTGCGGCAGCGGGTCGTGCTGGACGACGATGAGCCGACGGCGTTCGTCGGACTCTGGCTCGACCCGGACGTCGCCCACGCGACCGGGCTCGACCTGCTCGCCCCGGCCACGGCGAGCGTTCGCGAGTCGATCCGGTCGGCGACCGGCCGGGACCTCGGCCACGTCACCGAACACCTCACCGCCCGGCGCGCCACCAGCGCGGAGACCAAGGCCCTCGGCCTCCCCCGGAACGCCCCCGTGCTGGCCGTCCGGGCCATCGTCGGCGACGACGCCGGCCTGCGGGTGCTCGTCGTGGACCTGGCGTTCCCCGGCGAAACGTACGGGTTCACCGACGACTACGCCCTCTGAGGGGTCCTGCTACGGTCGCGCACCGTGGTGGAGAACGTGTACGTGGGCAAGGCCGCCGTGGACGCGGCCGGCGATCGAGGCTGGCTCCTCGGGCATTTCAAGCCGGTCGGCGACATCCGGCACAGCGACGACGTCGAGATCAAGTGGGGCGTGCACCCGCGCGGCGACCGGCGGGCGCGGTGGGCCACCGAGGAGAAGCGCACCGCCCTGCTCGTCCTGATCAGCGGGCGCTTCCGCATGGAGTTCCCCGACGGCGACGTCACACTGACCGAGCAGGGCGACTACGTCGTCTGGGGCCACGGCGTCGACCACTCCTGGCACGCCGAGGAGGAGTCGGTCGTCATGACGATCCGCTGGCCGTCCATCCCCGGCTACGCGATCCCCACCGACTGAGCACACTCCCCGCTGCGCGTGCCGTCGTACGAGGGCAGACACGCGGCGCCGCCGGCGAAGATCGCCGCCACCCGGGCGCTGTTCGTCAAAAGTCACGTATCCCGCTCGATGGGTCGATTTACCGTACGGAATGTGGTCAAGGGGCTTCAGAGCGGAACGCGACCGAAGTGGCGGGCGGCGGCGGGCATACTCGCGGCCACCATCGCCGTCCTCGCCCTGCTGACCTTCCTGTTCTGGCCGCTCGCCGATGCGATCGCCGAGCACGACGCACGTCACGTACCCGCGGCGCAGCGGGCCGAGAAGCTCCAGGCGGCCCGCGACGACGCCCGCGGTCGGCTGGTCCAGATCCTCGCCGGGCTGCTGGCGACCGGTGGATTCATCTACACCGCGCGCAACTTCGCCCTGGCGCGTCAGCAGAGCGAACTCAACCGGATGACCTTGGAGCTGGCGACGCTCCAAGCCCAGCGGCAGCACGAGGACAGCCGTCGCGCCCTGGAGCAGAGTGAGGCGGTCCAGCTCACGGATCGGTTCGCGAAGGCCATCGATCAGCTGGGCGGCGAGGCGATCGACATCCGGCTGGGCGCCATCTACTCGCTGGAGCGCATCGCCCGCGACTCGCCCCGTGACCATCCCGCGGTGATGGAGGTTCTCGCGGCGTTCGTCCGGCGTACTTCCCAGGCGCGCGGCGAAGAGGTCCCGCAGGACCTGCAGGCGGCGATGACCGTCCTGGCGCGCCGGTCACCGGCGGCCGACCAGGGCCGGATCACGCTGCGGGACGCGAAGCTGGCCCGGCTCGACCTGTCGGGTGCCGCTATGGCAGGGGCCGACCTCGCCGGGGCCGACCTGACCGGCGCGAGGCTCACGGGGGCCGACCTGACGGGCGCGGACCTGACGGGCGGACGGCTCGAACAGACGCTCCTGGACTCCGCGCAGCTACGAACAGCCGTGCTCACCGATGCCGTCCTCACCGGGGCGCGGTCGCCGGGGGCCGACCTGACCGATGCCGATCTCACCCGTGCGGACCTGACCAGGGCGACCTTGACGGGAGCGACGCTGTCCGGCGTGCGGGCTGCGGGCGCGGTGCTCCGCGGCGCCGACCTGACGGAGACCGACCTGAGCTCGGCGGATCTCAGCGCGACCGACCTGACCCTGGCCACGATGCGGCGCTGCCTCCTGCCGGGCGCCGTGCTGAGCCGGGCGACGTTGTCCCAGGTACGCGCGGAGAACGCCGACCTGTCCACGGCCAAGCTCGACGACGCCGTCCTCAGCGACGCCCGCCTGTCTCAGGCCGATCTCCGTGGTGCCGACCTCACCGAGGCGAACCTGTCGGGAGCCAGGCTGGACGGTGCGATGCTGGGCGACGCGGACCTGGGCCGGGTACGGCTCGTCGGCCTGGACCTCACCGGGGCGATCGTGTCCTCCGGCGCACGCCTGCCGACCGGCTGGTCGCGAGGCACCACCGACGGGCGAGTACACCGCGCCGCCTGACGAGCAGCCGACGCGCGCCGTCGCCCCTGGTCAGGGGAAGCGTTCGCCGAACTTGGACCGGATCCGGCCGTGCAGGATGCGGGCGTCGTCGTCTTCGGCGGCCGTCATCACGGGGCCCAGCATCGCGGCCGCCGCGGCCGGGTCGCCGGCGTCCGCGAGGGCTCTGGCGAGCTCCGTCTTCATCGTGCGGTCGGCGGGCAGGCGTGCCACGGCCGACCGGAGCAGGCTCAGTCCGCCCGCCGCGTCGCCGCGGCGCAGGGACACCCGTCCGATCGCGGCGAGCATGACGCCGACCGCCGCCTGGTCGCGCCGGGTCTCGAGCAGCATCACGGCACGCTGGTAGGCGTCCTGTGCCTGGGCGAGGTCGCCCCGTGCGAAGGCGATGTCGCCCAGGATGGTGTGCGCGCCGATCTCCGCGTCCACGTCGCGGGCCGGGGACTCGGCGGCCTGCCGGGCCTGGTGTTCGGCCCGCGCCGGGTCGCCGTCCGCGAGGGCGTCGAGGGCGGCGCGCAGCCGTTCGGCGGGCGTGACGAGCGGCGGGTCGAGGTCGTCGGCGCGCCGGGCCAGCCGTACGAGCGGTCGCAGGATGCGGTCGCCGTGCGGCGTGTAGCGGCGAGGGCCGTCGCCGGTCCGTACGCGCAGGACCCAGCGGTCGGTCAGCGCGTCGAGAAGGGTGTGCGGCACGTCGGTGGGTGCCACGGCGCGCGGCGTGCCGTCCGGCGAGACGAAGGTCCGGGCGACCCAGGCGCAGAGCCGTGCCGCGTCGCGGTCGAACGCCGCGGCGACGGCCGCGACGGCCGCCCAGAGTGCCTCCTCGAGGGCGTCGTCGGCGTCCGGTGGTGACCGGTGGTCGACGAGCGACCGCCCGTCCGCGGGCCGGTTCCGCCAGACGTGCGCGCAGACGGCCTGCAACTGCCATGGGCTCACCGTCGGCAGTCGCCGGTGCGTTCGGGCGCCGGCCTCGTCGACGATGTGTGCGGTGGTGAGGTCCGCCACCAGCGCGTCCGCGACAGTGGCGGGGATGGTCCGGCCGGTGCGGTCGAGGGGGTGCCGGATCGCGTCGGACGCCGAGGCGGGCGCGAGTCCCTCCAGCCGAAATCGCGCGGGTGCCGGCGGGTGGAGCTCGGCCAGCAGCGCGTCGACCCGGTCGTCGCGAACGCTGATCAGCAGGTGGACGTCCGGGGCGGCCGCCAGGGCGGCCAGGAACTCCGCGCGCTCGTCGGCGCGCTCTCCCCGGAAGAGGTCTTCGGCCTGGTCGATCGCGACGAGGGCGGGTGCCGAACGTCGTACGGCGTCGCGCAGGAACCGGCCCACCGCGGTGGCCGGGAGGGAGGCGCCCGGCGCGAGCGTGCGCAGGAGTGTGCGGGTGAACGGGTTCCCCGTGGGGAGCGCGGCGTCGGGGACGATCGGACCGCCGGCAACCCGCCCCACGGGGAGAACGTTGGATCCGCCCCGCTGGAGACGCGGTATGACGCCGGCCTGCAGCAGAGAGGTCTTTCCGACGCCTGGCGGCCCGTGGAGAATCGTCAGCCGTTCGGTGCGCCAGAGATCGGTGACAGTGGTGGTCTCGTTCGCGCGGCCACCGAAGAGCAGATCCTCGTCCGCGCGGAAAGGACGCATACCTGGAAACGGGCACCAGGTATCGGACGACCTCAAATCGTCAGCGGCCATGACCGGAACCTCGGCACGGTTGTCACCGCAGCAACAATAGAGGAATACGCCGCCTCGCCGCTCCGGTTATGGCGACCCCCCAATGAAACCAGGGGCACGAACGGCGGATTGGGCGATTCCATGCTCATCACCACGTATCGGGCGGCGCCTCGAAGACTCCCACGGGAGGCTGGCCACCGTACAGCGGATCGGCCGGATCCGCGTCGGCGGCCAGGATCCGAGCGAGCGACTCAGCCCGACAAGACGGCTCAAGTGTGTCGATTTCGGACAGAGATATATCCGTCAAATCGGTCACCTCGGTCTCGACGTCGCACGGAGATTGCGCCATCGCGGCCTTACCCCCCTTCCCACTCCATCGCAATCATCACCGATGAAGGAGGCCTTGACTACTGTCCAGGGAGCTCGAGATGAGAGCATTCCCGTCTACCATGAAGATGTGCTGATTTCCCTGGAGCGAATATGACCGTCTCCGGCGACAGGCCCCAGGTGTGGGGCCGCGTTCCGCCCCGCAACAAGGACTTCACCGGGCGCGAGAGCGCGCTGACGCAGCTCCGTGAGGGGATCAGCGGTGTCACCGCCGTCCTGCCGACGGCCCTGCACGGGCTCGGCGGTGTCGGCAAGACCCAGATCGCCATCGAGTACGCCCATCGCTTCAAGGGCGAATACGACCTCATCTGGTGGATCCCGTCGGATCAGCCCCTGCTGATCGCCTCGTCGATCGCCCGCCTCGCGCCGCATCTCGACCTGCCGAAGGCCAGCGAGACCAGCGTGGCCGAGGCCGCCGAGGCCGTCATCGAGGCCCTGCGCAAGGGCGAGCCGTACGACCGGTGGCTGCTCATCTTCGACAACGCCCACGATCCCGAGTCGATCATGGAGTTCGTCCCGGACGGGCCGGGCGAGGTTCTGATCACGTCGCGCAACGTCGCGTGGAGCAACGTCGTCCGCACGCTCACCGTGGACGTCTTCTCCCGCGAGGAGAGCCGCCGCTTCCTCGACCGGCGCGTTCCAGGCATCGGCGGCAACGACGCGGACGCGCTCGCCGACGCGCTCGGCGACCTGCCGCTGGCCCTCGACCAGGCCGGCGCGCTGCAGTCCGAGACGGGCATGCCGGTCGACGAATACCTCGAGCTGCTCCAGCACCAGACCGGCAAGCTCCTCGCCGAGGGCCGGCCGATGGCGTACGACGTGCCGCTGACGGCGACGTGGACGCTCTCGGTGTCCCGGCTGCGCGAAGAGCAGCCCGACGCCGTGGAGGTCCTCTACCTCCTGGCCTTCTTCGGGTCCGACCCGATCCCGCGCGACGTCCTCGGCGCCGCCCGGGGCACGCTCGAGTCGCCGCTGTCGGACATCCTCTCCGACCTGCTGCGGTTCAGCAGGGCCGTCGGCGCGCTCGGCCGCTACGCGCTCGTGCAGATCGACCGGGAGAACCAGACGCTCCAGGTCCACCGGCTCATCCAGGCACTGCTCCGCGAGGAGGTGAGCGAGGACGACCGCCGGCGGTTCCGGCAGAGCGTGCAGCGGCTCCTCGCCGCCGCGGCGCCGAAAGACGCCGACGACGCCGCCACCTGGCCGCGGTACGCGCGGCTGCTGCCGCACGTGCGGCCCGCCGAGGCGGTCCAGGCGTCCGACCACGACATCCGCTACCTCATGCGGGGTGTCGTGCGCTACCTCTACCAGTCCGGCGACGCGCCGGCCGCGTACGCCCTCGGGCGCGAGTGCCTGGAGCTCTGGTCCGCCGACCCCCATGCCGATCCAGAAGACCTGTGCGCGATCAAGCGCCACCTGAGCATCTCGCTGCGGTTCATCGGCCGCTACCGCGAGGCGTTCGAACTCGGCTCGGAGGCCCTGGCGGAGGCCGAGCAGCGGCTCGGGCCGACCGATGAGGAAACCCTGGTGATGGCGATCAGCCACCCCACCGACCTGCGCGCCATCGGCCAGTTCACCGAGGCCTACCGGCTGAGCGAGGAGGCGGTGACCCGCAGCCACTCCGTCTTCGGCGACACGAACGAGCGCTCCCTCAAGGCCCAGAACAGCCTGGCGCTCGACCTCACGCTGATGAGCCGCTACCGCGAGGCGGAGGAGCTCATCAAGAACGTCTACAACACGATGCGCGACATGTACGGCTCGCCGAACCACCCGACCGCCCAGATCATCATGAACAACCTGGTGCGCGTCATCCGGCTGCGCGGCGACTACGAGGAGGCGCGCGAGCTCGGCGAGGACATCTACGCCGTCGGCGTCGCGACGCTCGGCGCCGACCACCGCACCACCCTCCGGGCCGCCAACGACCTCGCCATCGCGATGCGGAAGGCAGACGGCGCCACCGAGGAGGTGGTGGCGTACGCCGAGGACCTGGTGCGACGCTACCGCCGGCTGCTGAGCGATCAGCACCCCGACAAACTCGCCGGCGACGTCATCCTGTCCAACGTCTACCGGGAGGCGGGCCGGCTGGAGGAGGGTCTCGCCGCCGCCGAGCTGCTCACGCTGGCCTACGGCGAGGTGTACGGCCCGGACCACCCGTTCACCCACGGCTGCCGGGGCAACGAGGCGCTGCTGCTACGGCTGTCCGACCGGGCCGCCGAGGCCCGCGACCTGCACGAGTTCGTGATCGCGCGGCTCACCGCGCTCCTGGGCGCCGACCACCACTACACGGTGACCAACACGCTGGGCCTCGCCGGTGACCTCGCGGCGCTCGGCGAGGTCACCGACGCGGCCGACCTCGGCGAGACCACCCTGCGGCGGCTCCAGAGCCTCCTCGGCCCGGATCACCCGATGACCCTCGGCGCCATGGCGAACCTCGCCCTCGACCTCGCCGCGCTCGGCCGCGACGAGGAGTCCGTGAAGCTACGGGAGGACGCACTCGCGCGGATGCGCACGCGGCTCGGCGGCGGGCATCCCACGCTCCGCCTCATCGCGGGCGGCGAGCGCCTCGACTTCGACTTCGACCCGCCGCCGATGTAGGTCAGGCTCCCGATCACGGGTTCCGGACTTCGCCGCCGGGGCTATGCGGGTCGCGGCCGGTCCACAGGGGTCCGGCCGCTCCAGCGCTCGAACCTCCGGCGGTGCTCCTCAGCGGCGAGACCGGCCAGCTCGGCGGCCCGGTCCGGCACGGTCTCGTGCTGGAGGTCCCGCAGCGTGGCCAGCATCCCGTCCAGGAACCGGTGCCCGAGGGAGGTGAGCGCGGCGCTGTCGCGGATCACCTGGGCGGTCTCGGCTGCCGCGTCCCGCCACCGGACGAACTCCGCGTGCGCGGCGTCGCCGCCGTGCAGATGTCGCTGGCGACGCCAGAAGGCGGCCACGCCGAGATGCGCGTACGTCCCGTGGAGGAGGCCCGTGATCGGGCGCGGGTCCTGACGCCACGGCGCGTAGTAGCGCCGGTCCGAGTCGAGCGAGACCAGGTCCACGAGATGGAAGAGCCCCGTGAGCTTGGCGTGCTGGACTTCGTGGACCAGGGTCGCGGCGAGTGACAACCCGTCGCGCGGCAGGGCCAGGGCGACGCACCCGGGCGTCGTGCGCGAGGTGCCGCTGGCGGGCCAGCCGGCCGACGACAGGGGCGCCACGACCGACAGCAGCGTACGGATCTCCTCGGCGACCTCGGAATGGTGGGTGCGCAGGATCGTCCAGGCGTCCTGGACCACGGCCGACCAGTGCGCGACCTCCCAGGCGCTCAACCGGGGCGCGAGCGTGCTCCCCGGAACGAACCGGTACGGATCGAGGTCGTCGATGAGCAGGCGGAACGCGCTCGCCGGGTGGTCCGCGGTGATGACGCGCAGTCCCTGCCAGTCGGTCGTGTCGCGGCCCAGGTCGGCCGGGATCTCGACCCGCCGCCGCCGTCCCGTGACCCGCGCCCCGGCGGGGCCGACCTCGATTCGGCACTCCGGGCCGTCGACGAGCGCGCGGCCGAGTGACGGGAGCAGCAGGCCGCCGTGTCCGACGGCCAGTCGTGCCTCGTAGGGAAGGCCCGCCCGGACGGCCGCCGCGGCGGCCAGCACCGCCATCCGATCCGGACGCACGTCTCCCTCCCTGTTCAGGGGGTGGGAGTCTCCGCCCACACGCAGGACCCGGGCGTCCCCGTTCAGGGCTCGCGCGTCTCCGCCCGTGTTCAGGGCGCGCAGCGCCGCCAGGGCCCAGGCACCGACGGCCGGGTATCGGATGACGGGGTCGACGCGGTCCGGTGCGGCCTCGTGCATTGTCGCGAGGGCGTGGAAGGCCTCCTTGACGGTTTCGCTCGGCGTCGCGTCGGCGACCGCCTTGAGGAGCATCAGGTGCCTTCCCCGGGCGGCGGAGACGAAGAGCCGCCCCGCCTGTGGCCCACCGCGGCCGGCCGCGAGGTCGTCGAACACCGCCTGCGGAAGGACCAGGCGCTTCATCGCGCGACCAGCCTGGTCGCTCCTCTCCGGGACCCGTCATGACAGCCGGCCTCCCGCCGGCCCGAAACGCCCATGATGCCCTTGAGCCTCCCCGTGCGACGACACCCCGACCTTTTAAGGATGCACCGGCTGATATCTACACATAAAAACTAACTGTGAAACTTGCAGCCCGACACCGGCGTGGTCGGAGCGCCGCCACCCGACCGGTCGCGGGACCCGGTCGGGTGGTCGGCTTTCGGTCCGCTACCTCACGCCACCGTGACGGGAAGGCGCGCCGGGCCGCGAAGGTTCATGCGGCCGTTCCATACGACGTCGTCGTCGAGTGCCAGGCCGGGGAAGCGGGCCGCCAGGCGCTCGAACGCGACGCACGCCTCCATCCGGGCCAGCGACGCCCCGAGGCAGTGGTGCGGGCCCGCACCGAACGACACGTGCTGGTGCGCGTTCTCCCGGTCGAGGCGCAGCTCGCCGGCGTCCGGTCCCCAGAACCGCTCGTCCCGGTTGGCGGCGGCGAGGCTCGCCATCACGAAGGCGCCGGCGGGGATCTCGACGTCCCGTACGGTGATGGGTTCCAGGGTGATCCGCCTGCTCGCCTGGACCGGGCTGTCGTAGCGGAGCAGTTCCTCGACGGCGTTCGGCACCAGGCCGGGGTCCCGGGCCAGGGCGGCGAGGCGGCCGGGGTGGCGCAGGAGCGCGAGCGTCCCGCCCGCGATGAGGTTCACGGTGGTCTCGTGGCCGGCGATGTACAGCAGCAGCGTCTGGGCGACCAGCTCGTCGTCGTCCAGCACGGCGCCTTCGTCCTCCGCGTGGATGAGGGCGGTGAGCAGGTCGTCCGCGGGATTGGCGCGCTTCCAGGCGATCATCTCGGCGGCGATGCCGTCCAGCTCCTTCTCCGCGGCGATGACCGACGCGATGAGGTCGGGGTCGACGACCGGTTCGAGCGACCGTACGACCAGGCCGGTCAGCTCCCGGATGCGCTCGTGGTCGGAGGCCGGCGTGCCGAGCATCTCGGCGATCACGGCGAACGGCAGCGGGTACGCCAGGGCCTCGACGAGGTCCACCCGCCCTGCCCGCTCCATCTCGGCCAGCATGCCGTCGACCAGGCCGGTCACGCGCGGCCGTAGCGCGCGTACGGCCCGGGGCGTGAACGCCTTCGACACGAGCCTGCGCAGGCGGGTGTGGTCCGGCGGATCCCGGTCGAGCATGGACTTGGCGTTCGAGCGCGGCGAGCGGTCGCCGTACGTCTCCGCCCGCATCTGCCGCAGCGGGCCGTCGGCGACGTTGTCGTCCTCGACCGACAGGCCCGCCCGCAGCAGCCATGCGACGTCGTCGTACCGCGTGAGCAGCCAGAACCCGAACGGGTGCTCGTACACCGGCGCGGCATCCCGCACCGCCGCGTACTGCGGATAGGGGTCGTCAGTAAAGCCAGGCGCGAACGGGTCGAAGAGCGGTACGGAAGGCGCACTTTCGGGCATGGCTGATCCCCTTCTCTGGGAGCGGACGGTACGCCGGCAGGCCGATGGGATCCACCCCGGTCGCGCTGAGCACGGCGTGCCGGAAGCGGGCCTTTCCCTCGGCGAGCGCGGGGTGATCGGCGTACTCCGCCAGCAGACGCCGGAACGCCGGGTACACCTCGGCGACCGAGGCGAGTGCGTCGGCGACCGCCGTCTCCGGATCGCCGGGAGCCTCCTCGATGACCCCGTCCAGCTGGGTGTAGGCGGCGGTGAGGTAGCGCCGCTGGACATCGCGCAGAAAGTGGTCGAGACCCCCGTACTCGGCCACCAGCTCGGCCTCCCGCTCCGTGAGCGCCCGCGCGCCCTTCTTCTCGTACGCGGCGGCGAGGTCGTGCACCAGCCGATACCTCCGCCGAGCCCGGTCCCATTCGGTCATGGCACACTCACCTACCCATCGTCGGTCACATACACAGTGTATGTAGTTAGACTTAGCGTATGTCCGGTGTCAAGAGCCGACGCGAGCAGTACTCCGAAGCCACGAAGGCGGCGCTTCTCGAAGAGGCGACCGCGCTCTTCACCGAGCACGGCTACGCCGGGACGTCCCTGGAGCAGGTCGCCGCGGCGAGCCAGGTCACCCGCGGCGCGGTGTACCACCACTTCGCCGGCAAGCAGGCCCTCTTCGAGGCCGTGCTGGAGGCACAGGAGAATCGCGCCATGGAGGAGGTCGCCGCCGCCGCCGCGCGCGCGACCGATCCGTGGGAGGCCGCGCTCCTCGGTCTCGACGCCTTTCTCGACAAGTGCTGCGACCCGGCGTACGGGCGGCTGGTCTGGCAGGAGGGGCCGACCGCGCTCGGCTGGTACCGCTGGCGGGAGTGCGAGCAGAAGTACGCCTACGGCGTGGTCGAGCACTTCATCCGCTCTCTCATCGACGCGGGCTACTGGCGGGCGACGGAGAGCATGGACACCACGGTCAGGTTCGCGTTCTGGATGCTGGGCGGGGCCGGCATGGCGCTCACCGAGACGCCCGAGGCCGACAGGCCCCGGGTTCGCGATGAATGGTCCCAGCTGATTCGCCGCAGTATCGCCGGCCTGCGCAGCCAGTGATCGTCAGCTCGGCGCCGACTCCAGCGTGCGGCGGATGTCCCACTCGTGGTGGTACGCGTCGTGCGCGTTGGTGGCCGCCACGTCCGGCGTACGCTGCTCGCCACGGTCGGGATGCCGCAGGACGACGCCGGCGTCCATCGCCCGCTCCACCGCCTCCACCCATGCCGCCGCCGCGTGCCGCAGCGACCACAGCGCACCCGCCACCGGAACCCGGTCGTAGGCGCGCGCCCGGGCGAGCAGCCCGTCGTCGTAGCCGGTGATGTCCCGGCCGCCGCCGAGCGCCGCGGCCATCAACCGCTCGGCCCAGATCCGCAGGTTGTCGGTGACGTGGCAGACGTACGCCCCGGCGGTCCAGTCGAGGTCCGGATGGCGGAGCGCCGCGTCCCGCCCGTCGAGCAGCGCGGCGTATCGCCCCGGTACGGCCCCCACGAGGGCGACGTTCTCCTCGTACGCCGTCGACCAGTCGTAGCCGCACTCCCGGCACGGGTCGCCGAAGAGCGCCCTGCCCCACGCGTTCACCGCGGCCGACCCGCGAGCCGGACACCGATCGCAGCGATCACCGTCCCAACCTATGACCGGATCGCCCCCGACGGTAGGCCACTCGGCCGGAGTACCAGGCGTTCCGGGCCGTACGGGACGCGTCCGTAGCCCGCCCGGGCCGGGAGGGGACCCGTGCACTGGTCCCCTCCCGAGGCCGGGCGGTCGCCGCTCAGCCGGTGACGGGCAGGTTGCCGGGGACGGGGGTGGGCTTGGGCGCCTGGCCCGGAGGCGTGGTCGGGTGGCTCGGCCCCGGGATCGGCTTACCGGTGGGCTGGCCGGGCGGCGGGGTGGGCGGCTGGCTGGGGGTGCCGGAGCCGCCGTCGCTGCAGGTGGCGGAGGAGACGCTGATGGTCTGGGCGTCGGTCAGACGGACCTCGATCGCGGTGACGGTGAGGCTGCCGTCGGGGTTGCGCACCTGCTTGTTCAGCGTGACCCCGACGGTACCCACGCCCTGGACGGGGATGTTCAGCGCGCTGTTCGGCGCGGCGTGCGCGGCGAGCCGGTGGGCGCCGACGCGCGCGTCGGCCAGGTTGGAGGTGCCGGTGCCGCCCTTGCAGGTGGCGGTGACGAGGTGGGCGGTCAGGGCGGCCTTGGCGACCTCCAGGTCGACCACACTGGCACGGCCGTACGCGGGCTTGGCGGTGGTGTGCAGGACCTTGACGTCGACGAGGGGGTTGGCCGGCAGGCTCACCAGGCTCTTGTCGGCGGTGGCGGTGACGGCGGGGGTCTGGGGGATGGCGACCAGGCCGGTGGCGGCCAGGCCGTAGGCCGAGCCCGTACCGGTCGCGGCGGAGGCGGTGCCGGTCAGAACCAGGGGCGTGGCGAGCGCACCGGCGATGGCCGTCGAGGCGACAAGACGTGTCAAACGCAAGGTGTCCACTCCTTCGGGGAAGACGTCCGCGCGGTGAGCGCGGATCGGACGCGGCCGCCCCTCGTGGCGCGGTTAACGGAGGACGGCCAAGGAAGGGGAAGACACCGCCGAAAGCGGCCGAGGCCCTACGTCTTTCCGGCAGATGCCTTCCGCCCTCCATTACGCGCGACCCCCGTCTCGGGTTGCACGCTCGGACGCATCGCTACGAGGTATTCGATCTGCCTTGCAACCCATGGCCGCGCGAACGCGGATGTGCCACATTGATGGCCTCGCCCCCCACTCGCCGGGAGAGCTTCTCCTCAGCGGCCCGGAGGTTCTGGCATGCCGAGCCTTTATGAACACGCCGGCGGAGACGAGCTCCTCCATCGGCTCGAAGAGATCTTCTATGCGAAGGTCCTCGCCGACCTTTCGCTACGGTCCCTGTTCCCGGAGCGCAGGCCCCGTCACGTCGAGCATCTGACCTGGTTCACGGCCGAGTCCTTCGGCGGGCCCGACCGTTTCACCAAGGAGCTGGGCTTCGAGTACATCATCCGGGTGCACCGCCACCTCGACATCACGGAGGAGCAGCGCCGGCGTTTCGTGACGCTGTACATGGAGGCGCTCGACGAGGCAGGCCTGCCCGATGACGAGGACTTCCGTACGGCGGTGCGTGAGCACATCGAGTTCGGCTCGCAGGTCGCCGTACAGAATTCGCGGGCTGAGACCGACGCCGATCTGCACCCCATCCGCCAGGTCCCCCGCTGGACATGGCCGGGGGACGACGACGCGTAGCCCGGTATACGGGGTCAGGCCCGCGTCGTCTTCTCGCGTACGACCTCGTCCAGGAAGGCGTCCAGGTTGGTGCTCATCCGGTCGATCTGCTCCTCGATGCTGAGCGACTCGGTGAACCGTGTGACCAGCGCCGACTTCTTCTTGCCTCGTACATAGAGGGGGCAGGCCAGGTCGCCGCAGATGTACTTGCCGACCGTGTTGCCCTCACGCCCGGCGGCGCCCGCCCGGCGCGCGGCGAAGAGGGAGACCCCCGACCCGGCATGTGACGTCAGGCAGAGGGAGCAGACCGTCGTCTTCACGAGGCTCCTTCGGGTCTCCGATGCGACGCGCAACGTGACACCGAGCAGCCCGTCGCCTCGTTCGACGATCAGATAGCCGCGGTCCGGCGCTCCCGGATCTCGCCAGCCGAGGAAGTCCAGGTCGTCCCATGGCAGATCGGCCAGCCCCCGAGGCAGGTGGAGCTTGCGCGCCTCGCCCTTGGAACAGTTGACGAAGGAGCCTCGTATGTCGTTCTCACCGATCGGTTTCATGAGGCGTAACCTAACGAGCGGAATGCCGGGTGTCGCATGATTAATCGGCATATCGCCTGATAAGGGCCTGCCCCACGCTATCCGCGGCTTTCCAACACGGCCAGGTATGCCACGGCCGAGGTCGCCTCGGCGACCCCAAGACGCTCGAAGAGGACCACGGCCTCCCGAAGGCTGGTGATGGCCCGCATCCGGTCACCGCACCGTTCCGAACAGCGGGCGATGCCTTCCAGGGCTCGCGCCTGACGACCCCCGTGAGTCACCACCACCGTACGAGGCGCCATTGCCGTCGGTGATGGCATTGCTCGTCCGCATTCGGCCACCGACCGGACTGGCGAGGAGACACCGGATATTGGCTGATCAATCGGCATATCGCAGGGCAAGCGGCCGGTCAGGGGCGCCAGGCGTACGGCTGGTCAGGACCGTGCAGCGCGGCGAGGGCCGCCGCGCGCTGCTCGAGGATCCGGACGCGCGCGGTCCACTCCGCCTCGTCGAGGTGGGCCGCCTGGCCGGTGGCCTGACCGCCCCACTTGCGGTACAGCATGCTGGGCTCGGCACTGAAGTAGCCGTCGCTCACCGCGTCGGCGGCGAGCAGCAGGCCGGTGTCCTCCGAGGCGGGCAGTGCCATCCACCCGCCGAGCGCGAGGAGCGGACCGCGGCGTATACACAGGGTCGCGGGGACCACCGGCAGCCGATGGCCGGCTTCCTTCCACAGGCGGAGGAGCGTTCCACGGGCGATCCGGCCGGTCGGCGGCCCTCCGCCGACCCCCACACGTGAGCCGTCGGGAAGCAGATCGAGCGCGCGGGACGTCGCCCATGCGATGTCCGGATGGCGCTCCATGACCTCGATGTCGCGAGCGAGCGCACCGGGCGTCAACAGGTCGTCCGCGTCGAGCACCTTGACCAGTTCGCCGCGGGTGCGGGACAGCGCGAGGGTCCGCGCGACTCCCGCCCCTCCGCGCCGCCCGTGGCCCAGGCTCACCCGCGGATCCTCGGGCAGCAACGCTGCCACAGCGCCGGTCTCGTCGTCCTCCTGGACCACCCACTGCCACACCCATCCCGGCGGGAGTTCCTGCACGAGGATCGACTCGTACGCTGCGCGCAGGAACTCCGGAACCGGCTCGTACGCGGCCGTAATGATCGAGATGACGCGCGTCATCACCCTCCCGCCGTTCGGCAGTGCCGTTCGCCCACGCCAGAGATCATCCCGGATTCGCGGGCAACACGGTCAGACGGTCGCGCGGGTGGTCATCTCCTCTGCCAGGAGCAGGGCCGACAGCCAGGGGAAACGGTCGATGGCTCACCGCCCGTGCCGGGGGGATGAGGCTCGAACTCCCTCGGCCCGAACAGCACGCGAATCCCCTCGGCCCGGAGTTCGTCGACGCTGCGGCGGAAGGCCCGGCGTCCCGCCAGCGCACTGTTCACGAAGGGCAGCATGACGACGGGAATCCCGAGCCCCGGCGCCTCGGCGAGGACCCCGAGCGCGTACGTGTCGCTGATCCCGGCCGCCGTCTTGTTGATGGTGTTGTACGTCGCGGGCGCGACGATGATCGCATCGGATCTCGGCGAGCGGGGCTGTCCCGGCTTCCGGTATAGCGGCAGGACTGATGCGCGCGTTTGACCGAGGCGACCGATGCGCGAAGAGCGCTCAGATCCGTACAAGCGTGTTCGGGAAGAGTCCCCGAAACGTCCGCCGTACCGGCGAGAGCCGCGGCGAATGCGTCGACACCGGTGAGTGACGCGTCCCCGCACGGAAGGTCGGCGAGGACGGCCTCGAGGAGACCCGCCGCCGCGAGACGGTGGAACGTACGCCTCTGCACGGACTCGCCATCCTCATCGGTCGCGTACGGACTCCCCTCAAATGAACCGAAAAGTGCCGGATCAGCCAACCACCCGGAGAGCCCGGCTTGTGGCGGTGTGCGGAAGGACCGCGGGGCGAGGCCGAGGGTCATCCGCGCGTCGTCCGGCATGTTCAGGCCGTCGGCCTCGACCCCGACGAGCTGACACGAGCCGTCCTCCAGTGCGCCTCCTGGCCCTGGCCACCGACCTGATGCGGGGACCCGAGACCTCACGTGTTCGACGGCGACTCAGAGGACCGGCCGCCGGAGTGACTACGCCATGCGGCCCTCAGCGCTTCGAGTTCGACGCGGGGAAAGGGGTGTCCCCAGGTGTCGTGGTAACCGGTCTCACCGTACTTGTGCGCGACTTCGTCAAAGGCGCGGATGAATGCTCGGGCAACGGTGTCGACGGTCTGCCGGCTCGACCACAACTCGGTGCCGGCTCTGCCGCGCTTGGCACCATCGGTTAGTTCGAAAAGTTGGACGCGGACATCGTTACGGTCGCGATGGAACATCCACCGAAAGGTGGTGGGTTCGGCCTCGAACTGGGCGCGGGTCTCCTTCTCGCCCAGGATCAGCCGGGCGACCGCTGTCAGCAGGTCTTCCGGCGCAGTGGTGATATAGGACGCGGTGGCTTCGGCCTCGGCCTGGTCGTCAGCGACGATACAGTCCGCCCATCCGCGTCCCGCCAGGGTCCATGTGAGCGACATCCTGTTCATCGGCACTGCTGTCCGGCCGCTCGATAGTCGTGGTACTCGGAGCAGACGACGCCTTGGTTGACCCACCTGCCGGGGCGGGCGCCCAAGGCGCGTTCGGCGAGGTCGAGGGCTTCCTCTGGTGTCGTGACGACGGCGACCAGCTTGCCCCAGGTCTCCTCATCGGGGTCGAGGGGCGGGAATTCGGTGATATCCAAGAAGGTGTCAGTGCCCACATCCTCGACTTCGCTCAGGTAAACGGTTATGCCGTCGCGGCCGGGTGCGAGTGCGACCCAACGGATCCCATGGCGGTCGCCGTCTTTAATGCCACCGAGGAACTGTTCGATCTCCTTACCTCGGTGAAGCGCCCCAGAAGCGAATGCTCGGGTCAGATGCCGCACCTCGTCGTCTCCTTTTCTCGCTCACAATCATCCTGAGGTGTGGACGCCACTGACCGGCGGTAGGAGATCACGTCGCAACGGAGCGTCCTCCACGCCCAACTCCCTCCTGGCCGTTTCCATGAACGCCCACCGGAGTTCCCCTTTGGGCGTCGCCCCTTCCGTGCGAGACTCGCCGCGAACGAGACGGTGCAGGGCGAGCGTGTAGTCGTGGGCGGCCTGGGCGAGTTCGGCCGAGCACACGAGTTCGCAGGACTTCTTGGCCAGCCACAGTGCGTGGAGCTGATCCATGACCTCGTCGTCTTCGGGATGACGCCCGGTGAAGGCTTGGCCGTCGAGGAGCAGTTCGACGCTCTGAGCGGCGGACAGGAAGCCCAGGATCGCCTCCTTCCGCTCGCCTCGCTCGGCGGCCAACTGCTCCCGCCGCTGACGACGCGCGTCGACCCGTGTGGTGAGGTACTGGCCGACCAGAGTGCCACCCGATCCGAGAGCCACACCCGCCAACGGCAACAACGTCGCAGACCACGTCACGACCGCCATGTTCCGGCAATGAGTGCAGCCGCGCTACTCGGACGAGGATTCAGGCCGGGAGGGGGCGGGCGAACGCACCAGACGCAGGTAGGAGTCACCGAAGTGCTCGAGTAGTTCGGCTTCGGCCGGGGGCGCCCAATCCGGGGCACCGGCGCCCCGGAACCTGGAGATCACCCAACCGACCTGCCGGAACGCGTGGCGGTCCCGATCGCGGCGACGATGAACTCCTTGAGCGCGGTCCAACTCGGCAGCCCGTGCTCTCGGGCGATGGCCAGGTGCGCGGCAAACCCCCGATTTCCGCGGCTGCGGCAAGCCGTCTCGTCCACAGGCGTCCAACTCCGCGTACTCGACAACGAGTTCAGCGTCAGCGTGGGAAACTCGGACCGTGATCATCCGCTTTGTCATAGCGCTGCTTGGCTGGATTTTTGTCGGAGTGCTGGTCGCAGCGGTGGACAGTGCTCAAGTACCGCCGGATTACTCGTCGATCGTCGGTTATTGCGTGCTGTTCGTCGCCTGGACGGTGAGCTACTGGATACGCGCGCGCTCCGGAACGGCGCGGCGTTGGTGGTGGCTGGGCGGAATCCCCGAGGTGGTTCTGGTGCTCTTCGATCGGCGGAGGCAGCGCACCCGGCAGAGGACGGCCGAGTTCGGACAGATGCAGGGAGACGCATTCGGCCGGCCCGAACACGGGGACCGCTGACAAGGCGGCTTTCGTCGGTTACCGCCCGGAATGATGGACAGGCGTAAAGGGGTGCGGCTCTCGGCGTTTCAGTCGTCGGACACGGCCCAGTACTCCGGCGTCGGATCGAGCAGTTCCGGGTGCTCCCGCCCGTACGAGTCCCCGTGAATCCTCGACATCGCCCAGTGCCACGAATGGTCGTGGAAGACGAGCCCGCGGTACGGCGCGTCGCTCGCCTCGTACGGATAGTGCTCCAGAGCCGCCGCCTCTGCCCGGGCCGGTGTGAGACCTCCGTACCGCCGCATCACCCACGCGTAGCCGCGACGCTCCGCTCGAAGGCAGGCGAGATATTCGTCCTCGTCCCAGGCGTCCCAGGCCACGACTCCACGGTAAACCGGAGCGCCCGAGGGATGTGTACCGGTCCGGCAACGGGAGATCAGCGTGGAGGCCGGTCGCGGGGTGATCTCCGGGTCTACCGAATCCTTTCGCGGTGTGGGGGCCTCTTATGAGGTGATGGCCATGCTGGGGAGGGAGATGGACGTGGCTGACCGTTCTTGGGTGAACGCGCGGCTCATCAAGGCCGCGCAGGCCGGCGATCGCGAGTCGATCACCGCGGTGCTCGATGGCGCCCATTCTCACGTACGGCGCTTCGCGGAGCATCTTTGCGCGTCCCCGCAGGACGCCGAAGACGCGGCGCAGGAAGCGCTGATCATCCTCTACCGGAAGATCGGCTCACTGCGCGCCACCGGCGCGTTGGCATCGTGGATGTTCCGAATCGTCCGGAACGAGTGCCTGCGCCGCGCTCGAGTGCTGTTCGAGCGCCATGACGAGGCCGAAGCCGGCCTGGCGACGTCAGCCGAGGACGAGGCCATCCGGCGCCTGGAAGCCGAATTCGTCGCGCAGGCGATCCAGGAGCTGCCCGATGTGCAGCGCAAAGTGTTGATCATGCGGGATGTCCTGGGCTACCCGGGGCGGAGCGTCGCGGAGGCGCTCGGCTTGAGCAACGCCGCGATGAAGTCCCAGCTGCACCGGGCCCGTAACCGGCTCCGGCTCAGCCTGGACGGCATGACCGGCCCCGCCGAAGGTCCGCATGGGCCCGGAGAGACCAGCGTCTGACCTGCGCATAACCCACGTTCGAAGGGGAAGTTCGCCATGCTCGAAACCGGATCGCCCGCGCCCGACATACTGCTGGAGGACACCGACGGCCGGGCCGTGCGCCTGTCCGACTACCAGGGCGAGAATGCCGTACTGATCTATTTCATGCGGTCGACGTCGTGCCCGGTCTGCAACAGGCACGTCCAAGATCTCATCCGGCGCCGCGACGAGTTCGCGGCCGACGACGTGCGGGTGCTGGTCGCGCTTCCCGCGGACCGTCGGGAAGCGTCCGCGTGGAAGGACAAGCGCCAGGTCCCGTTCCCCGTGCTCGTGGGCCGCCGGGGCACCCCACACGAGATGATCGGCCTGAGCAGGAAGGTCTTCGGCTCGATGCAGCAGTCGGGCAGCGTCCTCGTCGATTCGCAGGGCATCGTCCGCCACGCTCACGGCGCCACCATGCCCACCGGCGGCTACGACAAGAAAGGGATCGCCGCGGCCATCCAGGGTCTCCGCGCGAAGGGTGCCTAGACAAACCGTCTCAGAGCGTATTGTGCCGCCCTGGAACGGCCTGTTCCAGGGGCCGCACGTTATCCACGGGACCTGAGTCAGTCGCATCTATGTCATGAACGACCGCTCTTGGTGACGTTCTGTCATCGTTGTTGCCTTCTTATCCATGGGAGTGCAGCAACAAGAAGGAGTGATGCCTGGTGGCCTACAGTCTTGCCTTGCGTCCTGCGGGTGGGCGGCGGACGTGGACGGTGGTCGACGCGGACTACCGGACGGTGGCCCCGATCGAGGAGTGGTTGGAGGCTCATCGGTACCTGTGGTCGCCGAACACGGTGCGGGGCTATGCGACGTCGCTCGCGCAGTGGTGGACGTTTCTGGAGGAACGCGGTGAGACCGGCGGGTGGCGGGAGGTCGGCGTCCCGGCGGTGACGGGATTCTTGTCGTGGTTACGGAACGGCCGGACGGTCGAGCACTCGCTCGTCGACCCGGAGGACGTGCCCTCGCCGGAGACGCTGGAGGCTCGGCTTGCGGCGCTGATCTCGTTCTATCGGTGGCAGGAGGCGGTGTTCGGGGTCACGGTTGCGGGCCGGCTGCTGCGTGGGGCGCCACGGCGGGCTCCGGCTCGGGGACTGCTGGCGCACCTGGACGCCCGGTCGGCTCCCGCACCGTCTTGTCTCGTGAGGGTCCGCCGCAGCCGGCGCCGGGACCGGCCGCCTCTGCTGCTGCCGCAGCAGATTCAGGCGATCCTGGACGGCTGCGCTGTCTTCGACACCGCGACCGGCGAGTGGGCGGGCAACCTGCGGGACCGGCTGATCTTCGCCCTCCTTGCCGAGAGCGGCATGCGCCTGGGCGAGGTGCTGGGTATGCGGATCAGTGACTTCGTCATGGGTCGCGGGGATATCGCATTCATCGACATCGTGCCGCGTGAGGACAACGCCAACGATGCTCGGGTGAAGATGATGCGGCCCCGGCGGGTCTATGTCAGTGCCGATCTGGAGCGCCTGTTCGCCGACTACCTGACCATGGTGGCCTGCCGGGCCACCGAGTTGGGGTTGGAGGTGAGGCCGGACTTTCCGCTGCTGGTGAATCTGGCGCGGCCGCCGCTGTTGGCCGCGCTGCGTGAGGGGACGGTTCGCGACAAGGTCACGGCGTTGAAGAAGAGGGGGATCGGCCCGGCGGGGTGGACGCCGCACTGGTTCCGTCACAGCCATGCGACCGCGCTGCTGCTGGCCGGGACACCGGACTGGGTGGTTGCTCGGCGGTTGGGTCACGCCCACGTCCAGACCACGCTCGACCTTTACGGCTGGGTCCGCGAAGACGAGGCACTGCGGGCCGCGGCGAACTGGGTGTCCTACGCCGGCGGCTGGCGGGTGCAGCGGTGAGCAGTGAAGGCCCTCGCAGGCTCGGTCCTGCCGAGCACCTCGAGGAGGCCCAGCGGCTCTGGGAGGATCTCCCGCCGGCCTGGCGGCGCCTGGTTCTCGGCCCGGACCTCGACGGCTGGGAGGCCAGGGGGTGCGATCAGCGGCGGGTCGACTTGTCGGGGCTGTCCGATCCGTTCCCCGCAGAACTGGCCTGGATGGCGTACTGGCAGGTTACCGACGGCACCAAGGTCTCGAGCGAGGCGTTCAGCCATCTGGCTCTCATCCTGCGCCACGCGGCCCGGGACAACCATCCCTTCCCGGCTTCGATGCGTGCCCTGGACTGGGAGGCGGCGTCAGTGCTGCAACGCCGGTACTACGCCGCTCGCTGGGGACGGCTCCCACCCGAGCACGGCGCCCGCAGCACGCTGCGGGCGGTGTTCAGGTTCCCGCGGCTGGCGCTGCTGGCCCGCTGCCATGACGGGCCCTGGTGGGAACTGGACGATTGGCAGCCTCGGTGCGACCGGAGGATCCCGTTGTCGGCACGGAGCCGGCGGCGAACTACGGATGCTCGCCTGGGAAAATCGCTCTTTCCTGGTTGCGGGCCGCGGCCAAGTGGCACCTGGGGACGGTCTTGGAGTCGGGCACCCTGCGCTGGTCGACGGTCAGCCAGGAACGGATGGGCAGCATGCAGCGCCTGGACCGGTGGCTGACCGGCACCTTCGACGATCCGCGCCAGGTACTTGACGATCCACGCGCGGCGGCCGAGCAGGCCGCCGCGTTCGGTCGCTGGGACGCCGACCCCACCAACCGCATCACCACCGAACACCACCGCACCACGGCCGTTGAGCCTCGGCTGATCAACGACGACCTGCGGGCGGTCGCCGAGCTGTTCGCCTTCATGGCAGCCAACCCGACCGAAGCCCGCAGCGTGCTGGGGCCCTCGCCCTGGGAGCAGGTCACCCAGGCCCACGCCGACAGCTGGTTCCGTCAGGTCACCCGCATCCCGCGCCAGGCGCTCTTGGGCGCCCACCAGTACGTCGATGACCACGCCCTCGGACAGATCACGGCAGCGCTCCCACTCCTTGGCCTGCCGCAAGGCCAGCACATGCAGATCACCCGGGGCGACGGGCAGCAGATGAACGCCGAAGGCGTCGACGACCCGCAGGTCATGCGCATGATCCTGCTGCAGATCCTCACCGGACGGCGCGCCAGTGAGATCCGAACCTGCGACTTCGACTGCCTGTCCCCGGTGCCCGACGGGACCGTCGAGACCGCCGAGGGCCAGGACGTCGTCCGGTTCACCTACGCCCAGAGCAAGATCGACATCGCACCGGACAGCATCCTGGTCGACCGTGAGGTCACCGCGGTCATCGAGGAACAACAGGCGTGGGTCCGCCAGCGGTTCCCCGGACTGACCCCGGGCCGGCTGTTCCTGCAGCTCAGCGGGAACAAGAATGGCACCAAGCCCTATCCGCAAGGCACCTATAACTACAGGCTGCGCCAGTTCAGCGACCTGATCCAGATCCGCGACAGCAAAGGCCGGCCCGTCCGCCTCAGCCACACCCACCGGTTCCGGCACACCAAGCTGACCCGGCTCGCTGAACTCGGCCTGCCCGTTCATGTCCTGCAGCGTTACGCCGGGCACGCCAGCCCGTCGATGTCGATGCACTATGTCGCGCAACGCGAAGAGCACGCCGAACAGGCGTTCTTGGCCACTGTCAAGTTCAAGGCCGACGGCACCCGTCTGAACCTCTCCCGACAAGATCACGACAGCCTGCACCTGTTCGACCGCGCCGATCGGTTTCTGCCCCACGGCTGGTGCCTGCTGCCGCCGCTGCAGACCTGTGACAAGGGCAACGCCTGCCTGACCTGCTCGGTCTTCGTCACCGACGAAACCCACATCCAGACCCTCACTCGGCAACTGGCCGAGACCGAGTCCCTGATCGAACGCACCACCACCGCCTTTCACCAGCGCCACGGCCGTCCGATGCCCGACGACAACGTCTGGCTCGCCCAACGCCACGCCGAACGCGACGCCCTGGCCCGCTTGCTGGCCTCCCTGCAGGCCACACCACACCGGGCGGTGCAGGGCGCCGGATGCCGCACCACCGGCCCGGTCCCCCTCACCCTCGACCTGTCCCGCCATCGAAAGCCACGATCATGACCACCCGTGAACGACGCATCGCCACCCTGACCGCAGCCGCCCAAGCCAAGTCACAGGCCAAGACCAAGGCCGCCGAACAAGCCATCCGCACGCTCGTCAAGCGAGGCGAGCCGATCACCTTCCAGGCCGTCCAACGCGAGGCCGGAGTCTCCCACGCCTTCCTCTACGGCCACCCCGACCTCCGCGGCCGCATCGAGCGGCTGCGCGCGCAAGCCCGCCCGGCCCCGCCAGCACCCAGCCAGGAGGAAACCGACAACACGATCATCGCGACCCTGACCAGCCAGATCACCCACCTCAAGAGACAGCACCGCCAGGAAATCCAAGCTCTGCGGGCCGCCCTGGAACAAGCTCACGGAGAGAACCTGGAACTGCGGCGTCAACTCGCTCGTCGAGGCCTTCCCCGGCAAGATGCGATTACTTGAACGGCGGAACATAGTGGCGACGGGCGCCGCCGCGCCGCCAGTAGCACGGCGATGAACAGCGTACGTCCGCCGAGTCATGGCAGAGGGTGAACACCTCCTCGAACTGGTCCATGACCACCAGCAGTTCCGCCTCGGGCGGCTGGTCGACCAAGGCCTGGCGGACGATGCGATTCAGGCCGCGCACCTCGGTGGCCAGCTCATCACGCACCTGCCCCGGGGCGAGGCTGCAGAGGTGAGCGAGGTGCATCGCGCACTCATCCAGCGGATGCACGCCCGGCGTCAACAGCACCACCAAGGGGCTCTGGTCGCCGGCTGACGCCCGATCATCTTGCATCCGAGGGATCAGGCCAGCCCGCAACAGCGAGGACTTGCCCACCCCCGAGGCGCCGAACACCGTCACGAACCGGCGCTGCGCCAGCCGCGCCACCACCTCCTCCACACACATACGGCGCCCCACGGCCAGCCGAGTCGCCACCCTCTCCGCCGTCTCCGCACTCTGCGGCCTGCGCTCCCACTCCTCGACATCGCCGCCGCACGCCCGCACGTACGGCAGGGTCGGCAGCTTCCGGCCGCCAGCGGCATCCGACAGACTCCCCGCCGAGTAGTGCGCACGCCGTGCCAAGTCCCGGTACTGCGGGCTGCCCGCTTTCACACGCAACCGGCGCAGATCCGCGGCGAACGGCAGCAACGGGCCGTCGCCGGCCTCGACGGCCGTTCCGGGCGCGGCATCACCGGCGCCGAGACCGCCATCGCAGCCGTCCGGGATCTGGCCACCGGCGCCGCCCTGGACGACGCCGCCCTGGCGGCGTTCCTGGACGACAACGGCGGACTGCTGTGAGCCCGCGACGGGACGCCGCCGGCTGGACGCAGGCGGAGACCGACGTCGCGGACGTGATGATGTGGCTGCTCAGCAACCACGGCCAGGAGCTGTCCTACGACGACATCGGCAAAGGGGGTCGGGATCAAGAGCAAGCCCCGGCTGCAGCGGGCGGTCCGGCTGGTGCGGGTGATCGCCGCTGACCGCGGCGACCGGCTGGAGCGGTTCATGCCGTCGGCCGACCCCAGGCGCCGCCGGGTCTTCACCACCCGCTACATGCGCCAAGGCAACGGGGACGAGTTCAGCGCCCGGGATGCGATGGCGGCCGCGCGAGCGGCGATGACGTCGGTGAAGGACATGCACCGCGCGACCACCTTCGAAGCCGCCAACCCCCACTCGATCGCCCGGACCGAGTTCGGGGCGATGGCCCAGGCCGCCGAGGAGTGCATCACCAAGGTCGCCGGAATCGACAAGCTCGGGCCCCAGGCAGTCCGGCGCGAGAACACCAGCCTGCTCACCCAGATGATCGCCGACCTCGAAGCCCGCCTCACCGAAGCCGCAGGCTGAACCATGTCCACGATCCGGCTCGCCACCGAAGACGCGGTCGAACCCGCCGAACTGCTCCAGTTCGTCAAGGACTGGATCACCGCCGACGACCAGACCAAAGCCTCCTTCGCGGATTCGGCGGCACCGCGGGCTACGACGCGGCCGACCTCGGCACCGACACGGTCCCAGACTCAAATTATGGAGGCCTTGAGCTGGTTGTGCGCTATGACGATCGAACGTCCAGCTCCTGGACGAGCTCGTTCTGTTCTTCGTTAGTCCCAACGATTAGAATAGTGAAGTCTGCGACGGCACGACTGCGCAGCATGGACGTACCCTTCCATATTCCCTCCGAGGGTAGTCCAGTTCGAGTAGTAAACTCTATCCTTCTGCGGACGCTTGCTCGTCTCGTGCGTGCAGTAATCATTTTGAGTATCTACTGGCTTTCCATCTTCGGTGAACTGGGCCTCTTCCGCCCCACCGCTGCGCGGAATCGTCCAAACGCGTGCGAGACGAATCTCTCTATCAGAGACGATTATCGTCTGCTTCTTCTTGGCGGCCTCCACGACAGTGCACCCCAGATGCTGTCGCCAATGTCTGTCGTCGGCCGCGTCACTCATCGTCCCGTATTGCTTTTTATACTCTTCCCTTATTGGCTTTTGCCATAGCGCATTTCGTCGCATCTTCTCTTGTCGTTTTCTATTTTCCCGTGCCCCCGCTGTCTCTTCCGGCGCCCCCACCGTCTGTTCCGGCGCCCTCGCCGTCTGTTCCCGCGCCCCCGCCGTCTCTTCCTGCGCCCTCTTTTCTCGCCTTGCCTGTCGCCACGCCGCATATCTGTTCATCAATTAACTCCAAATCTTTCAATTATTCGAAACGGGCATAATGCGTGGAAATGCTGCGGTGTCGACCCCTGTGAACGCACCCCGAGCTGGCCTCAAATCCTGCCGAGCTCGGTGCGCGAATCCGCCAGCCGAACAGTGAGGTGATCACGGACGGGGTGGCGTGGCGGTGGTTGGTCCGTACGACTTCACGCTGGCGGCGATCGCCGCCGTGATCGCCGTCAGGACGCCGAAGATGATCGTCAGCCCCATGGCGACGCCGTTGCTCTTGTGGAAGCCGAAGACCCACCTGAGCTGAGCACCGAAGGTCGTGCTCCCCAGTAGCGGCTGCGCCACCAAGATCGCCACTACGTAAAGCACGCAAAGCGCGCACAGTGTCCACGCGCCGGAAATCCTGCGGGCGAGCGTGAACCCCGCTGCGACCAACAGCGACCCGGCGCCGATGACGCCGGTGAGCACGTTCTCCAACACCAGGCTGGACCAGCGACCGGTCGGCCCGTTGGCGTAGACGACGTTGTAGAGCGCGGACCAGACGAGCATGCCGGCGGTGAGCAGCGCCAGGATGCCGGCGATCACCGCCGCCGCGACGTTTTCCCTCGGCCTAGGGGGCGGCATGCCAGGGTGCGGGGGTGGGCTGGATGGGTGCCAGGCGAACTGGCCGGGGCCGTGGGAGGTCTGACCGTAGGGGTTGGGGCTGGGCTCCAACGGCGGGCTTGGCGCGGCCAACAGCGGCGGCATGGCGCTCTCGACCGCGGTGGCGCCGGCCGCCAGGAGACCATCGGCGTCTCCCGGTGCCGTGCCGAGACCGAGCAGGGCGAGCAGGACGTGCGGTGCGGTCGGCCTGTGGGCGGGCTCCTTGGACAGGCATGCGGTGACCAGCCCGGCCAAGGGCTGGGGAAGCAAGCTGGTGTCGGGGGCGGCATGCAGGATGCGATGCATCACCGCGGGTACGGTGTCGTCCCCGAAAGGGGAACGACCGGTCGCAGCGAACAAGATGGTGACACCCCAGGCGAACATGTCGGTCCATGTGCCGGACTCCTGGCCGCTCACTTGTTCGGGCGCCATGTAGGCGGGAGTTCCGACGACCTGGCTCGTCATGGTGGAGGTGCCGTCAAGAGCCCTGGCGATGCCGAAGTCGATGACTCGCGGACCGTCCTCACCCATCAGCACGTTCGGTGGCTTGAAGTCGCGGTGCACGACTCCGGCCTGGTGGATCGCCGCCAGCGCGGTGGCGGTGCCGATGGCCAGCCGCTGCAAAGCGGCACCTGTCCGCGGCCCCTCGTCACGGACGAGTTCGTACAAAGACGGGCCGGGCACGAACTCGCTGACGATGTAGGGCTGATCGCCATGGATGTCGGCCTCCAGCACCCGGGCAGTACAGAACTCGGCGACCCTCTCCGCGAACCCCAACTCACGCACGAACCGCTCACGCGCCTTCGGATCACGTGCGACATGAGTGCGCAGCAGCTTGACGGCCACCTCCCCACCGTCCAGCCCGCGCCCGGCATACACGACGCCCTGGCCACCCTCCCCGAGACGGCCGGTCAGCTCGTACCGTCCCAGCCATTCGGGATCGTCGGGTTGCAGTGAAACAGCCATAGTTGTCTATTTGACCATGCCGGAGCCCTCCGCCGAGCAGAGATCATCCAAACTCGCGGCGGCCCGCGATCTCCGGGGCGGATGCTCCTATGGTTCGTCAAGCAGCAGGAGCGAGATCGTCCCGGGTGGTCGAGGGTTGCAGTAGTGCGTAGATCTCTCGGGCGATGTGGCGCTTGAGGCAGCGGATGATCTCTTTCTTGTCCTTGCCTTGCTTAGTGCGTCGTTGCACGTAGTCGCGGGTGCGTGGATCGGTGGCCATGCGGGTGATCGCGATCCGCCACAGCGCGCAGTTGGCGTCGCGGTCACCGCCGTGGTTGAGCCGGTGCCGGTGGGTCTTGCCAGAGGAGGCCGGCACCGGCGCAACCCCGCACAGCATCGCGAACGCCGCCTCCGAACGCATGCGTTCGGGGTTGTCGCCGGCGGTGACCAGCAACTGTCCGGCGACATCGGGACCGACCCCATGGACCTGGACCAACGCGGCGTTGATCTGGGTGATCAAAGGCTCGATGAGCTCATCGAGATCACCGATCTCCTCGGTGAGGCGCTGGTGAGGGCGGGCCAGGCTGCGCAGCGCGAGCTTGACCGCCATCGCCGGGTCATCGCACCGGGTGCGGTCGGGGCGTAGCGCCGCGCAGGTGCTGACCAGCTCGCGGGTGGACAGACCACGCAACTGGACGCGGACCTGCTCCGGTGCGGTCACGACCAGCGCCTTGATCTGACGCTGGGCGGTGGCGCGCTGAGTGATGGCGCTGCGCCGGGCGACCCGCAGGTTCCGCAGCGCTTCGACCCGCCCATCGCGATGCTTGGGCACGCCGGTACGGATCTGAGCGAGCGCGGCGCGGGCGGCGGCCTGGGCATCGAGGGGGTCGGACTTGCCCTGCCAGCGGCGTGCCTTACGGTCGGGACGATCGATCTCGACCATCGCCACCTCCTGCTCGCGCAGGTAGCGGGCCAGGCCGGCGCCGTAGACGCCGGTGCCTTCGATCCCGACCAGGACCAGTGCCCCGAACGAGCGCAGCCAGGCCAGCAGGGCGGCGTACCCGGCGCCGGTGGCGGGGAACTGAGCCGATCCCAGGATCCGCCCGGCCGAATCGACCGCCGCCGCGGTGTGAGTGTCGGCGTGGGTGTCGACGCCGCCGGTGACCTCGACCGGGTCCTGTGTCATCGTGGTCATTGACCGTCCTGTTCTCATCGACCGGGCAGGGCGGCACGCACCAGCCGGGCGATACGGACAAGACAGTGATGGGGCCTCTGGCCAGGCTCCTATTAGGTCACGCGCCGCGTCCGGTGAGTGCCGGTGAGCGCCTCCCGGCCAGGGACGGCAGATCCGGTTGAGGACACCATGGTCAGTCAGGCGATGGGCCAGACCCCACCGGGAGGCACTCACCTACATCCTCACTGTCAGCCGAGGTTGGCGAGCTCGCGCACCCCTGCGGCCTGGGTAGCAGTAGCGATCAAGAAGTTTCGATCGCATATGGCCCTGACCTGCGCCTGCGAGGCCCTCGGCCGATGTACGCGCCATGATCGCGGTGCCCGTAGCGTCTTCCCGCGCGCCCACTCCACCACGGCCGAAGACGAGGTGAACACCTCCGCCAGCTCCCGCGCCGGCACCCGGCCCTTCAGGCACCAGCACCGGTCATCGCACGGATGCTCGGCTACACCGACCAACAGACCAGCCGCATCGCCACCGCCGTCGGCAGGCCATGGAGCCGCTACGCCCCAGGCGACGACCACTCTCCGTGACAACCATCCGGTTCAATACCCGCGAATAGGCGACAGTCGATTACGCGAGGTCGCCAGTGTGGCTCCCGATGAACGGGCAAGATCTGCGGATCAACTTCACCTACGTGCCTTACATGACTGACAGGCCACCAAGCCGCTGACCTGCAGGTTCACTCAACGACCCCAGATAACGGCGGCGTCCGCGAGACCGAGACCGACTTCGGCCTCAACTACATCCTCCGCAAGCCACTGCCCTGAAACCACGATCCGACGAACAGCGCCTCAAAACCGCAACCAACCCGCCAAGTTCCTGCGATCTCATCAACATCCTGATCTGCAAGAACAACAGCACTTCAAGATCAAACCGTGGATAACGGGCGGAACCTGCAGCACCACTGAGCTGAGCGATATCTTCCCGCCATGCCAAGTTCCGCGGAACGGACCATCGCAGGGCGTTACCGGCTGCTGGACTCGCTTGGCCGTGGCGGGATGGGGATCGTCTGGCGCGCCCGGGACGAGTACCTGGAGCGCGACGTCGCGGTGAAGGAGATCCTGCTCCCCGACGGTCTGGATGACGCGACCCGTACGGGCTTGCTCGAGCGGTTCGTTCGCGAGGCGAGGGCCGCCGCCCACCTCGACCACCCGGCGATCATCAGCGTGTACGACGTGGTCACCGAGGACGACCTGCCGTGGATCGTCATGCGCCTCGTGCGTGGCGGGTCACTCGACGGGCTGGTCCGAGAACACGGCCCGCTCCCCCCGGACCGCGTCGCGGCGATCGGCCTGCAGATGCTCGACGCGCTGGGCACCGCCCACGCCGCGGGAATCCTGCACCGAGACGTCACACCGAGAAACGTGCTGGTCGGCGATGACGATCGCATCGTCCTGACCGACTTCGGCATCGCGGCGATGGAGGGCGCGACGGCGCTGACCCAGACCGGGGCGCTGATCGGCTCGCCCGGGTACATAGCGCCGGAACGTCTACGCGGACACCCGGCCGGCCCCGAGTCGGACCTGTGGTCACTCGGCGCCGTGCTCTACTTCGCCGTCGAGGGCGGGCCCGCATACGCGGCCGGCGAGATCCCCGCCCTGATCGGCATGGTCCTCACCGAGGAACCTGCGCCGCCGGCTCAGGCCGGACCCCTCGCGCCGATCCTGAAGGGTCTCCTGATCAAGGATCCGGCCGCGCGGCTGAGCGCCGAGAACGCACGGCGGCGGTTGCGAGCGGTGACCGAGGCGAGCGCCGCCGCAGGTCCCGCGCTGGGGGAGCTCACCACGTTGAACCCCGCGTCCTGGCAACGGCCCGCAGCGTACGACGCATCGGAGACGCCTCACGAACCGATGCCGGTTCAGGCCGCGTACTCGGGCCGCCCGGCTCCTGAGGGTCCCCACCGGGCGGCACCCGCACCGAACGCTGCGGGGCCGTTCATCCCCTCTCCCCCCGCGTTCGGCCCGGGTACGCGCCCGGTCAAGCCGAACGTTTCGACGAAGCCATTGAGGATCGCTTTGACCTGCGCACTCGTGGTGTTCGTGGGGGTGGCCGGCGTCGTGGTGAACCTGGCCTGGAACCCGTTCCGCATCATTGGCGAGGGGAGGTTCTCCGCAGCTCCGCCCTGCGGCGGGGTCACCCCGGCCGTCCTCGACAAGGTGATCCCACAGCCACGTCACGCGGTCGGCGATCACTGCGAATGGTGGAGTGTGGCCAATGGGACACTCGACCTCCAGGTCCTGTCCACCACCCGCTACACCCGGTCGTTGTGGCACTCGGCGGAAGACCGCGCGCATTCCAGGATGAACGATCTTCGCAGTGCCGACCCGGCGAGAAACGAGCTGGCCGTCGGCGACGAGAACGCCATCACCACGGAATCCGGCGAAGACATGAACGGCACCGGCACGACCGTCATCTCGTTCCGGGTGAGCAACATCATCGTGCAGATGATGCTCACCAGCCCGAAGGGCTCAGCGGTCGCGTACTTCGGGGTGATCGGCGCCGCGCGCGACGTTGCCCGCTCCCTCGCGAGCCGCCGCTGACCTGCGGCCTCATCGTTTCGATGCCGGTTGTGCTCGGCTCTCGGTGACGTCCGTTCGCCGAGGCTCGCAGGGGTCGGAACAACGAAGAGTCTCGGCGATGAGTCGACGACGATGCTCCGGCGGGCTCAGCGGAGCGGGTGCAGAGGTGTCAGTTCGGGGACCGGCCTGCCGGTCGTGATGGTCTCGGCCAGCAGCCGTCCGGTCAGCGGTCCGAGGGCGATCCCCCACATCGTGTGGCCGCCGCAGACGAAGACGCGCGGGGACCTGGTCGGGCCGACCAGCGGAAGCCCGTCCGTACTGCAGGGGCGGGAACCGACCCACTCGTCGGTGCGCGCGTCCCAGTCGACGTCGCGCAGCATCGGCCGGGCGGCGGCGATGACGGCGCGGACGCGGCGCGGATCCAATGGCCGGTCGGGGGCGGTGAACTCCATCATCCCGGAGACGCGGACGCGTCCGTCGCCCAGCGGTGTGCAGACGACGTGCCGTCCGGGGAAGTAGGTCGGGCCGGACGGCAGCAGGCGGCCGGAGACGCTGAAGCTGTAGCCGCGGCCGGCCTGGACCGGAGTCCGTACGCCGAAGGCGCGGGCCAGAGGGGTGAGCCAGGCACCGGCGGCCAGCACCACGGCGTCCGCGCGCAGGGTCGTACCGGCGGCGGTGGCGACCACCGCGGCGTCGCCGGTGTCCCGCACCGACCGTACCGGGGAGTCCTCGACGATCCGGCCGCCGCGGGCCCGTACCGAGCCGGCGAGGGCAGCGATGAAGGCGGGCGGGTCGATGTAGCGCTGGCCGTGCAGGAACAGGCCGGGACCGGCCGCGTCCGACAGCGCGGGCTCGGCGTCGCGCACCTGGCCGCCGGTCAGCGGCTCGTAGCCGACGTCCTGCCCGGCAGCGCGGACCTGCTCCAGCTCGTCGACGAACGCCTGCCGCTCCGTCGCCGTACGGCAGACGATCAGGAAGCGGTCGGAGGAGACGGTCGGCTCCTTGACGCCTCCGTCGGCCAGCGCGTCGTACGCGTCGAGCGCCCGCCGGTTGAGCGGGGCGAGCGCGCTCATCGACACCCGCCACCTGCGATCCGTGCAGTTCCCGGCGAGCGCCGCGAGGAACCGGCCGAGCTTCGGATCCGCGCGCGGCGGGACGTACAGCGGCGACGCCGGCGACAGCAGTTCGCGCAGTCCGGTACGGAGCATGGCGGGCGCGGGGAGCGGCACGGCCAGCGACGGCGTCAGCCAGCCGGCGTTGCCCCAGGACGCGCCCGCGGCGACGCGCCGACGCTCCACGACGGTGACCTCGACGCCGCGTTCCTGGAGGAACCAGGCCGTCGCGAGACCGGCCATGCCGGCGCCGACGACGAGCGCGCTCTGCGGGGGACGGGACGCATCGGTACGCATGCCGCTCAGCATGGGCCGGGCCCGGCGGCCGGTGCACTGTACGTACGGCCACAGTCCGGCGACCGGGGTTTGTACGGAGGGACCAAAGGGTCGGAGCGGCGAGGATCCGGGTAAGGGGGGAGGTCAGTCGGCGGAGGAGCGCAGCGCCCGCAAGCGGAGCTGCAGCCGCAGTTGGAACTTGGTGTCGGTGTCGGCGAGGTCGATGTCCGCCACGTCGCACGCGCGGCGGAGCCGGTACCGCAGCGTGTTCGGGTGGATGTGCAGTTCGGTCGCTGCCGCGCGGATGTCCTCGCCGCAGGCCAGGTACCGGTCCAGGCTCTCCAGCAGCGCACTGCCCTTACGCCGGTCGTGCGCGGTGAGCACGGTGATCGCGCCGAGGGGGTCGTACCCCGCCGTGTCGGCGAAGTCGATCGCCCGCATGAGCAGCACGTCCAGGTAGACGTCCCGCAGATGCGCCACGGTGCCCGTACGGCTCTGCCGGTGCAGGAGGCGCAGCACGGTCTCCGCGTCGGCGCGGGAGCGCGCGAGGTCGCGTGGCCCGGGAACGGTGGGGCCGACGCCGACCGACAGCCGGGCGCCGTGCTCGGTGCGCGCCTGGAACTCCCGGGCGATCCGCAGCGGCGCCTCATCGTCGGTCGCGGGCACGACCGCGTAGCCGGTGTCGTCGATGGTCGCGCAGATCCCACGGTGGCGCATCGCCGACAGGTGCGCGTCCAGGATCGACTGCGTACGACGTAGCAGGCGGCCATCGTTCGCGCCCACCGTGTCGTCTGCGGGCGGGGTGACCGTGAGGGCGAGGACGGCGAGCGGGCCCGGTGGCAGGTCCAGGCGCTCGGCGGCGTCGGCGGCGTCGAATCCGCCGCCGAGCAGGGTCCGGACCGCGTCGGCGCGTCGCATCGCGTCCGCCTGGCGCGCCGTTTGGCGGCGGAGCAGGTACGGCGCGACCAGCGCGGCGGATTCCATGAGGGCCTTCTCCTGCGCCTGGTCGAGTGGATCGGCGGTCATCGCCCAGATCGAGCCGATGAGTTCGCCGTCCACCCGGACCGGTGCCACGATCCGGGGGAGCAGGCCGAGTTCGGGCAGGTGCGCGACGAACAGCCCGGTGGCGGTCGCCAGCGTCTCGTCGAGGTGCCGGGTGTGCATGGCGTCGATGTGCAGCTGTGGCACGCGCATGCCGAGGATGGTGGCGACGCGGGCGTCGTCGGAGCCCTCCTGGCCGGGAGAGTAGGCGACGACCTCGGAGTCGGTGTCCTCGATGGTGACCGGAGCGCCGACCGTGGTCGCGATCGTGCCGGCGATCGCCCAGAGATCCTCGCCGTCCATCATCAGGTCATTGTCCGATTACGCGCCGTTTCAGAGGTTCCTCGAATGTTACGGCGAGGTCACGGTACGGGTCACGTCGTTCGCGCCGACGAATTCGGCCCGTCGTCCGGCCGCCGCCGCTATGGAGACGGCGGAGTGACCGAGACGATGTACTCCACCTGATCGCCTGACGGGTTGATGTAGCGATGCGGCTGGCGGGAGTCGAAGGTGATCGACTCTCCGGCGGCGATCTGGTGCGTCACCTTGGCGATCTCCACGGTCAGCGTCCCCGCGATGACGTACGCGCACTCGACCGAAGAGTGCGCCCAGGGCTCCTCGCTGGTCGCCACGCCGGGCGGGAGCACCGCGCGCAGCACCTCGAGCTGACCGTTGCCCGGAGTCAGGCGCTCGTATCGGACCAGCCCGCGCGGTCCGCTGAGAGTCGAGCGTTCACCCGGCCGGCTCACCCAGACGGATGGGGCCGCGGCGTCGTCGAACAGAGATGCCACCGATTCGCCGAACACGCCGGCGAGGCGGCGGAGCGTGGCCAGGCTGGGCTCGGTCACGCCGCGCTCCACCTGGCTGAGCAATGTCGGCGAGAGTCCCGCCTCCGCGGCGAGGGCCCGCAGGCTCAGCCCCCGCTTCGTTCGAAGCTCTCGCAGTTGCGTGCCGATCATGGTCCTCCGTACAGCCTGGCTACACGATAGGCCGAATCGGGCGGCCCGTGCACATCCGGCCCGCGAAGAGCCGACCCCTGACCGGCGTCGTGGATGTTCATGCTGGTCACGCCGACGGCTTCACGAACTTTCGGCCGTAAGAACGTCGGCTTCCACGTCTTGACGGACGCTCCTCATGTGTCTAGTTTCACAGCACATCGTCCAGTCGGACTGCACAGCGCCGTCACGTCACCAGCCCGGCCCCGCCCCCCTTCGGGAGAGAACCATGACATCGCCCCAGAGCCGCGCACGACCGCCTACGGCCGGATCCCGCGCTTATCGCTGGCTGCTCGTCCTGCCGTTCATCTGGCAGGTCGGCCTCGTTCCCGTGGTCAACGACGTGTCGTTCGCGCCCTTCAACGTGCCCTTCCCCATGCTCTGGCAGATGCTCGGCGTCATCGCGACGACGGCCGTCGTCGGCCTCGTCTTCCGCTTGGACCGCCGGTCGGGCGTGGAGGCGGAGGAACGCGAGTTCATCGCGTCGACGCAGCCGGCCGTCCGATCGCCGCAGGCGGACGGTGACGCGTCATGACGCTCGTACTCGCCCTCGTCATCGTCCTGGGCACCGCCGTCGGCGCCATCGGCTTCGGGCGGCGTTCGACCGCCCCGAACACCATGTCCGGCTGGGCCGTGGGCGGACGTCGCTTCGGCACCGTGCTCTTCTGGTTCATGAATGCCGGAGAGGTCTACACGACCTTCGCCGTCCTCGGTATCTCCGGATACGCGTGGGCGCTCGGCGCCCCGGCGTACCTCGCCTTCACCTCCGTCTCGCTGAGCTACGCCATCGGCTACTGGCTCATGCCGAAGATCTGGCGGGCCGGGCGCAAGCACGGACTGATCACCCAGGCCGACTTCTTCGCCGCTCGCTACGGCGCCCCTTGGCTCGGTGCGGTGACGGCTCTGGTCGGCATCGCGGCACTCATCGTCTACGTGCAGATCCAGCTGGTGAGTCTCAGTCTGGTCGTACGGCTGACCCTTGGCGGCTCGGTGTCGCCGAACGCCGCAGTCGTGATCGGCGCCGTGCTGATGCTGACCTTCGTGTTCCTGGCCGGACTGCGCTCCGCCGCCTTCTCCGCGGGTGTCAAGGACATCCTGATGATCGTCATCGTCGTGCTGCTGACCGTCACCGTGGCGGGCAGAGTCGGCGCGTCGTCCTTCCTCGACATCTTCCACCTCGTCGAGCAGCGGCATCCCGGCATCGGCAGGTTCCCCGGCCTCGACCCGCATTCGCCGACCACGTCGACCTGGCTCATGACCTCGGCCCTGAACGTGGCACTGGGCAACTGGGTGTTCCCCCACCTCTTCCAGGTGTCCTACTCGGCGGCGTCCGGCACGTCGATCCGGCGCAACGCCATCTGGCAGCCGCTGTACTCACTCGCGTACTTCTTCATCATCCTGCTCGGGTTCGCGGCGCTGGCCGCCGGAACGAAACCGGAGGGCGGGAACCTCAACGCGGCGCTCCTGCAGTTCGTCTCGGACAAGTACCCCGCCTGGATGGTCGGCCTGTTCGCCGGGACCGGCTTCCTGCTCGCACTCGCGCCGGGTTCCGTCCTGCTGCTCACCTCCGGATCGTTGTTCGCGCGCAACGTCGTCGGCCTGGCGAGACGTGAGCTGTCCGACCGCGCCACACTGCTCATCTCCCGGCTCTCCATGGTCGCCTTCGCCGGGCTCGCGGTCTGGCTGACGATCGGTCAGAGCAAGTCGCTCGTCGACATCCTGCTGTACGCGTACTCCGCCATCGGCATGCTCGCGCCCGGCGTGTTCCTCGCCTTCCTGTGGCGCAGGACGTCCGCGATCGGTGTGCTCATCGGCATCGTCGCCGGATTCGTCGCGCTGCTCGCTCCGTTCGCCAAGCACTACTGGGCCGCGCACCTGCCCGAGTGGGAACCCGGCCTGATCGCCATGGCCGTCAACGCGGTGGTGACCCTGGTCGTGAGCCTCGCGACGCCGAAGCCGAAGGGCGACGCCGCAGGCGTGGGCCTCGACCTGTCGGCACGGCACGTGACCGTGGCGGAGAAGGTATGACCGGCACACCGCTCGGCCCGGTGAATCCGTCCGAGGCGTCCGAGACTCCGGTGACGGAGCTGTACGACCTGCGCGTCACCGTGGACCGCATCGAGGGCAGGTCGGTCTGCGGGATGGCGGTCGGCGACTACTTCGAACTCGTTGACAGCGCGCACCTGCGGATCCCCGAAGGCCGGCATTTCTGCGTCTACGCGCTGCAGGCGGTGCTGCCGTTGCTGCCCGCCAAGCAGCGCGCCCTGCCCAGCGGTGACTGGCTGGAAAGGGACACGCTCGTGTGCTGCCCGGATCCCGAAGAAAGGCTGATCATGCGGATCGACCGCATCGGAACATGCCGGCTGAACACGGAGGATGTGACGTGACACGGGTCGAGATCGGCCTGGGCCTGCAGAGCGACAAGCGACCCGGTGACTACGTCCGGCTCGCCGCGCTGGCCGAAAGCCTCGGCTTCGACGTGCTGTCGGTCTTCGGTGACCTCATGTTCCAGCCACCGATCTTTCCGCTGCTCGAGATGGCCCGTGCGACCCGGCGGCTCCGCCTCGGTGCCGCGTGCTGGAACCCGTACTCGATGCATCCCTACGAGATCGCCGGCCAGGTCGCGGCCCTGGACATGGCCTCGTCCGGCCGGGCCTACCTCGGGCTGGCCCGCGGCACCTGGCTGGGCGACATCGGTGTCGGCCAGCCTCGGCCGCTGGCTCATCTGCGGGACGCCGCCGGGCTGATCCGCGCACTGCTCTCCGGAGCGCGGGGCGGCTACCAAGGCGAGGTGTTCCGGCTGGCCCCGGAGGCGCACTTGCGTTATGTCCCCTTTCGCCCCGAGATCCCGCTGTTGATCGGGACCTGGGGTCCGCAGACCGCGGCGCTGGCCGGCCGGATCGCCCGCGAAGTCAAGATCGGTGGAACCGCCAATCCCGCGATGGTCGACGTGATGCGCCGCCGTATCGGCGCAGGCCCGGTCTCGGAGGGCCCGCCGACGGACCAGGTGGGCATCGTGGTCGGAGCGGTGACGGTCGTCGACGAGGACGGCGCGCGCGCCCGGGCCCTGGCGCGCACCGAGGTCGCCATGTACCTCACCGTGGTGGCCGAACTCGATCCCACCATCGAGGTGCCCACCGACCTGCTCGCCCGGGTGAAGGAACGGCTGGCTCAGGGAGACCGCGCCGGCGCGGGCGCGCTCATCCCCGGCGACCTGCTCGACCTGTTCGCGTTCTCCGGCACTCCCGAGCACGTGGCCGCTCAGGCCCAGCTGCTCATCGACGCCGGTGCGAGCCGAGTCGAATTCGGCACGCCACACGGCCTGAGTGCCGACCACGGCGTCGAACTGCTCGGAAAGCGCGTCCTTCCCCTGCTCGACCTCGAACCGTCCCGATGAGCGTCATACGGACGTAGGGCGGGCGTTGTCCGCGCCGACGAATTCGGCCCGTCGTTTGTTGGACCGTCACGACGAGGCGGCGGAGCGTGACTGCGGGTTCAATGCCGCGGAAGGGCGTCTCCCGCGGATCCCCCGTTCGGCCGACGTCCGCGGGAAACGCCCAGCCCCCTCCCGAAGGAGTCGCGATGGATCCCGATCGCACTCGACGGTCCCGGCGCGGACTGCTCGTCTTCCTCCCCCTCGTTCCGACACTGGCGCTGCTCAGCGCGGTCTGGCTGCCCTTCGTCAACACGCCACGGCTGTGGCTGGGCATGCCACGCCTGTTCGTCTGGTGCAGCGCGTGGGTGCTGCTGATCACCCCGGCGCTCGCGGTGGTCGAGTGGGGCCGCCCGCACGCCGAGGACCCGGAGGAACGGTCATGACCAGTACGCTCGCCGTCACCGTCGCGGGCCTCTGCCTGCTCGCCGTCCTGGGTTTCCTCGGCCGCCGCGGCCGTACGATCGACCTCGCCGAATGGACGGTGGGCGGCCGGAGATTCGGCGGCTTCACCATGTGGTTCCTGCAGGCCGGAGAGTCCTTCACCACCTTCACGTTCCTCGGCGTCGCCGGGGCCGCCTTCGCCACCGGCGCCGCCGCCACGTACGCGATCCTCTACATCCCGCTCTCGTTCATCGGCCAGTACTTCTTCGCGCCCGTCCTGTGGCGGCTCGGCCGCCGGCACGGGTACCTGACGCAGGCGGACTTCTTCGCCGAGCGCTACTCGAGCCCGATGTTCGGCCGCATCGTCGCGGTGCTCGGGCTCGTCTTCCTGCTGCCGTACCTCCAGCTCCAGCTCACCGGCCTCGGCCTGGCGGTGCGCCTGGTGACGGGCAGTACGTCCTCGGCGAACCTCAGCATGGTGCTCGCCACCGTCCTGATGGTCGCCTTCGTGCTGTGGTCGGGCATTCGCGGCATCGCCAACACCGCCTACCTGAAGGACCTGCTGATGATCGGGGCGCTGGCGGTCCTCGTCATCGCCGTCCCGGTGCATTACGCGGGCGGCGTCGGCAGCATGTTCCACAAGATCCAGGAGCACAACGCGCAGCTGCTCACCGTGCACTCCGGAGCGTACGACCGCACCTGGTGGCTGAGCAGCGTGCTGATCTCGACGATCGCGGCGGCCTTCCTCACCTCGCCCCACCACTGGGCGCCGATGCTGTCCGCCCGCAGCCCGCGCGTCATCCGCCGGAACGCGGTCTTCCTGCCGCTGTACCAGATCGCGATCATCCTGCCGGTCATCGTCGGGTTCACCGGCCTGCTGGTGCTGTCGCCGAAGACCAAGAGCAACGGCGTGCTCCTCACCCTCGCCGACGGCGCCCTGCCCGGCTGGGCGACCGGCCTGATCGTCCTGGCGGCGGCGAGCTCGGCGATCGTCCCGGCCGCCGCGATGTGCGTCGCGCTGTCGTCGATGGTGGCGAACAACCTCGTACGGCTCCGCGCCGAACGCGCCAAAATGCTGCTCAACCACACGGTGGTGGTCCTGGCGGCCGGCCTCGCACTGGTCCTCGGCATCACGCGCCCGGACCTGCTCGCCAACCTGCAACTGCTCACCGTCAGCGGCTTCTCCCAACTGATCCCGGCCATGATCGCGGCCGTCGGCCGGCGGCGGCTCCTGTCGCTGCCCGCGGCGCTGCTCGGCCTGGCGGCGGGCGAGACACTGGTCGTGTGGGCGACGCTCACCGACACCGACCTCGCGCACGTCAACGCCGGGATCGTCGGGCTGGCGGTGAACGTCGCGGTAGCGGCCGTGGCCGAGCTCGCCGTCCGCGCCGTCGCCCGCCCGATGATCGTTGAGGAGAGTCAGTGACCGACCTGCACTACCTGACCGCCCTGGAGCTCCGGCAGGCGCTCGACCGCCGGGAGGTCTCCGCCCGCGAGGTCGTCACCGCGCACCTCGAACGGATCGAGCGGGTGAACCCGGCCGTCAACGCGATCGTGACGCTGGTCGCCGACCGGGCGCTGAACGACGCCGCGGCGGCCGACGCGCGGACGGCCGCCGGCGAGCAGACCGGGCCACTGCACGGCCTGCCGGTCGCGCACAAGGACATCCACGAGACCGCGGGCATCCGGACGACGTACGGCTCGCCGCTGCGCGCGGACCACGTACCCGAACGGGACGACCTCGTCGTCGAACGGATCCGCGCGGCCGGCGCGATCACCATCGGCAAGACGAACGTGCCGGAGTTCGGGGCCGGTTCGCACACCTTCAACCCGCTGTTCGGGGCCACCCGCAACCCGTACGACCTGGGCAGGTCGGCGGGCGGCAGCAGCGGAGGGGCCGCCGCGGCGCTGGCCGCTGGCATGCACCCGCTGTGCGACGGCAGCGACACCGGCGGATCACTGCGCAACCCGGCCTCGTTCAACAACGTCGTCGGCTTCCGGCCATCGCCGGGACGCGTGCCGAACTGGCCGACCGCCATGGGCTGGACGACGATGAACGTCAAAGGCCCGATGGCCCGTACGGTGGCCGACACCGCGCTCCTGCTGTCGGCGATCGCCGGCCCGGACCCGCGCTCACCCATGGCCCTGGAGGTCCCGGGCGCACGCTTCGGCATGCCCCTCGACCGCGACATGCGCGGCCTGCGCGTCGCCTGGTCACCTGACCTCGGCGGTACGGTGCCGGTCGAGCCGGAGGTGGCCCAGGTCGTCGAGGCGGCGGCGAAGACGTTCGCCGCCATAGGCTGCGTCGTCGAGCGCGCCTGCCCGGACCTCTCGGGCGCGGAGGAGGTCTTCCGCACTCTGCGGGCCTGGCAGTTCGAGGTGATGTTCGGCCCCATCCTGGACACGCGGCCGGAGGCGCTGAAGGACAGCATCCGCTGGAACACCGAGGCCGGCCGCGCCCTCAGCGGCCCCGACGTCGGCCGTGCCGAGGTCCTGCACACTGAGCTGTTCCACCGGATGCGGGTGTTCTTCGAGGCGTACGACATCCTGCTGCTTCCCGTGAGCCAGGTCGCGCCCTTCTCCGTGGACCTCGAATACCCGACCGAGATCGCCGGCGTACGGATGGAGACGTACCTGGACTGGATGCGCTCGGCCTACTTCGTCAGCGCCACCGGCTGCCCGGCCCTGTCCGTACCGGGCGGCTTCACCCCCGGCGGTCTGCCGGTCGGCGTACAACTCGTCGGCCCACACCGCGCCGACTTCGCCGTCCTCCAAGCCGGACACGCCTTCGAACAGGAGACCCGGCACGGCCTACGCCGCCCACCTCTGGCCGAAACAGCCACCACCGAGCACTCCCCGTAAGCAGCCCTCATTGGGATATAGCTTGCATGGATGAGTGATCAACTTTTGGCTGAGGCCCACCGGTTCCTGGACTGGGCGCGGGAACAGGGCGCCGATCTGGACGGGTCCGACGAGAGCGTCTGGTTCGTCCAAGGGGTGCTCGAATCGATGGCGCACGACACTGAGGAGGAGCCGTCGCTGCGTGCGGTCAAGTGCTTGGCGTACTCCGTCTACCTCGCCGAGTTGCTGGCCGATACCTGCCGCGACGTTCGGTGCGTCATCGACGGAGAGGGCATGAGCCTGCGAGAGGTGCTTGCCATCCGCGAGGGCGGACATATTCAGTTCACGCTGTCGTGGGTGCAGAAGTGCATCGACGATCCACAGGCCGACAACGTCGGCTTCAAGTTCGCCGGCGCACTCAGGGACTTCGGTGAGGACGAACGTGCCCGGAATATGTACGCACAGCTGAAGGAGTACAACGAATTCAGCGATCTCTGATCGTTAGTGGATCTCGCGATCGGATTATGCGGCCATAGAGGTCCGAATCCGGGCGCTCCGGCTCGGGCTCTCGGGATGATGGCGGAAAGCCGCCAGCCTCTACGTCCGCGCCCGTCTACGGTCGCGGTCATGTCTCAGCAGAGCCGCACCATCGTCCAGGACGCGTGGAACGCGTTCGCCAGCCACGACGCAGACCGAATCGCCGCGGTCTTCACCGAGGACGCCGAGTGGCTCGCGCCGCCCGGGAACGCCACCGCCGTCGCGCTGGAGGGTCCCAGCCACATGGTCGGCAAGGCGGCGATCGTGCGCTTCCTCGCCGAGGACTTCACCCGTTTCTTCGTACGAGACGTCACCGTCACCTTCCACGGGATCTACGCCGACGGCGAGCGAGTGATCGTGGAGGAGACCATGACGGCGACTCTGGCCAACGGCAACCACTACGCCAACGACTACTGCTTCGTCTTCGAACTCCGGGACGGCCTGATCCACCGGGTCCGCGAGTACATGGACACCGCCCGCGGGCACCGCATGGTCTTCGGCGAGGCCGAGGCGAGCACTCGGCGCGGTGGGCCCGCCTGAAGGGCCAGATGGCAGAATCAGCTTGCCATTCTGGATTCGCCAGACGCTACCGATCAGCTCGGGAAGCCGGGGCAAGGAGCACAGATGGGCGAGAGCGATCCGCACATTCACGTCCAACTGAACGTGATCCACGCCGACGCCGCCGTCCGCCACATGATGGCATCCACCTTTGGCCTCGCCGGCGACCTACCCAGCGTCGTCACCACTGGCTGCGAGCTGAAGGTGCCGTACGCGATGACCTCTCCACGCCCAGAGAGCGTCACCTGTCTGGCCTGCCGCGAACACGCACACCGACAGCACCTCCGCTTCGCCGAAGAGATCGAACGCTTGGGCCGAATGCCAGGAGCGACCATCACCGGCGCCCAGGCCGCCCTGGCCGCAGAACGGCACCGCGAGCTCGCGAAGAGGTTCGCCGACACAGATCGCTGATCGTGAGACCGGCAGGAGAGCCGGCGACGCGTCAGGCAAGCTCCGCGCGGGCTACGTCGAGGAAGTTGGTTTTAGGTCCCTCCAGGTAGTCCCACATTGATATGTCGGCCGGTTCTTCCCATAGGACATCATTGGTCGCCTTGACGTATCGGCGTGCCTGCTCGTGGAGCGTCGGCGTGAACAGGATGTGGATGACCCGTTCGCAGGCCCAGAGATCGTCCATGACGTTCTTGGCGGCGGTCACCCACTCGGAGGTGCCGTCACGGTCCTCGGCCAAGCGCTCTGCCCGCTGGGCGATCTCGATGAACTGGCGCAGGAGATCCAGTTGCTCCGTCCGGCGCGCCTCGGCCAGCGCTTTCGTCTGCCGCTTGTCCTCATTGCGGTTGGCCTGCCGTTGCGTGGTGAGCTGGGTCAGATAGGACAGACCTCCGCCCAGTACGACCCCGATCATGGATGCTACTGACACCCACATCTGTGCCTGCATATCGGATATTTATCAGGTCACCGGACGCCGGGCGATGCTCGGCTGGGGACGCGACAGGCACCGGAGGGGAGGCTCTGGGAATGAGCGATCAACGGTAGGTCCTGAACTCCAGCAGCCCACGGAAATTGGAGCTTGATGAGGAACGCCTTCACGAACTAGACGAGGCATGGACTCCCGTTGTCACTGCCGACGGTCCAGGCATACTCGTCTGGCAGAACTCCGATTAGCGCGCCGAACACGACCCCCGGTGGATGAGACGGCACGGCGCACCACCAGTTCAACGAACCTCAGCGGCCGCCGCTCGTATGAAGTCCCCGACCCGTTCGTCTGTCCGCTCGGCGTGCTCCATCAGCTCGGTTGCGTCTTTGGCATGGTGGATGTCCGCCACGGCGTCGAGGGACTGGTCGGCAAGTTCGATCAGCCGGGGCTCCTCTGCCAGAAGTTGTACGCGGTACCTCGCCCGCAACGCCAGCGAGCGGAGACGTCCTTACTCAGGCATTTGAGGCTGCCGTCTGACGGCCGCGGGCCCGCGACCAGCACTCGAGAAACGCCCAATGTGGCGCTCAGAGTTCGATGCGGGGACTTCGACCATTGATACCTAGGTCGCGACGTACGGCCTGCCGTAGCTGGTCCAGGCTGTCGCCGTAGGCCATGAGCACCGGCTCGTACTGGGCCAGCTGCTCCCCTTGGCCGATGCGGTCCCGGAGCGTTCGCAGGCTTCGGTAGGCGCTGTCTGCCGCCGTGATGACAGGTTCGGGTGCCAGGAGGATGACGTGCTCCCGGGCCTGGGTGATCCGGGCGGAGCGGAATGCGGCGCGGGCTGCGGCCTTGCGGGTGAGGTCTGGTGCGTGCTCGCCGAGGGAGACGGCACGCAGTGCCTCGTTCGCGTCGTGGAGAGCCGACAGGTATTGGACGTAGACGTCTCGTCGCGCGTTGAGCGACTGTCCGGTGCGTTCCCGTCCTGAGCGCAGGTGTTCGGTCAACAGTCCTGAGCCCAGGCCGATGACGGCGCCAACGACGGTGGACAGTACCGGGATCCAGGACATGCCGGACGAGCTTACGGAACGATGAGACGAGACGGTCGGCACGGCTGAAGGGACCGGAGGGACCGGTACCCACGCCGTGCGTCGCATGGTCGAGGTGGTCGGCACGGACCGGGCATGACGCCGCGGACCGCGCCCATCGAACGGCAGCGACGTCCATGAGCCGGCCTCTGTTCGGATCGAGAGCCGGCGGATCCCATGGCCGAACACAAAGGCCCGCTCGATAATCGGATCGGGCCTTGGCTTGAGGCGCCCACGAACGGCCGGTCGGTAACATCCTCAAGACGGACGAAGGGTACCGGCTCCGTTACCGCGCCAAGGGCAGACTGATGCGGGCTCATCGCACACCGTTCATGACCCGTACATATGCCGAACGCTTCCTCTTTCAGCAAATGCACGATGGGGCCGGCCTGGCCCCAGTCGCCGCGTACGGCGTCGCCGGGCAGCGATTCTGAAATCCTGTTATGGTCACTCAGGGGCATTTACCGGATACAGGGGGAAATGTGGCCACGAACAGCAAAAGCCTGCTGGTTATCGCGTCGCTGGGCGTTGTGTCGTTGGGGGCCGCAGGCTGCAACGATGACGACACCGCCGCCAAATCCTCGGCTCCGGCCGCGTCGGCGACCGCGAGCGGGGGCGCGACCAGCGCCCCGGCCACCCCGCCATCCCCCAGTGCGAGCCCGTCCGCCAAACCGGTCGCGAGTCACAAGGTAGGTGACTCGACGGTGGTCCTGATCGACCCCAACGGCAAGAAGTACACCCGCCACGAGATGATCAAGAAGTCGGCCGGGATGGTCCTGTTCTTTGGGAAGGATCACCTTCCCTCCGACTTCTGCGCGAGGTCCTACCGTGATGCCGTCAAGGGCGGCGGCAAGTTCCCCGCCGGCAAGGGCGCCTACATGGACGCGTGCCAGGAGGGCGTGGACGTGGCGAGTTGACCGCCCCACCCCGGCATCGGCGATTGCGACGGTGCCACTGTTGCTGTCACACACGTTTAGCCGGAGATTGTTACCTTCGTCCTCGTGGATTTGCGAGCACGCGCATCCAATGAGCGCGGTGAGGAAGTAAACCCGCCGACCTCGGAGGACATCCGTACGCTCCTGAACGGCCTGACCTCCGCCAATCGGTTCGTCATCGTGGAGCGGCTTGATGCCGAGAACGACGAGCACTACATGCAGGCGTACCTCCAAGATTGCCCGCTCGGCCTGCGCCTTCGCTGTTCCCATCGTCGGCAACGGCCCCCGCGTCAACAGTCCGTGGCGGTCCCCTCGATGAAGTACTCCTGGTCAGATTCGGGCGGAGGGCAGGACAGGATCTCGATCACCTGTGGCCATAGCTCGGGCCGTACCGGATACGAGTCGGCGAACCACTGATCGTCGCCGTAGTCGAACAACTCCCGGACGCGGAGGAACTGCTCGCGAGTGATTGTGAAGCGCCCGACGAGCCGGTCATCGTGAGTGCTGAAGGCCACCAGATCCCAACGGGTGTTCTGGCCGTCGTCGTAACGCGAGGGGTCACCGGTCATGAAGTCGAGTCTGGCGCGCGCTCGGGTACAGCTCCGCAGGCATGGTCTGCTCGGCTTGTCCTGGGACGAAAGGACTTCCCGAACTCCGAGATTGGATCCTGCGGGTTCAGGTAGCGGCTGAGATCTGGCGATCACGTGATCGCTTCGGTTACTGGCGATACAGCGGGGATGGCGTGCGCTTTGAAGGCGAGCGGCCAGCGTGATCAGCGGTGCCGCTATTCCTCGCGGCGGACTCAGTGACGATCATGTGGGTGGGCGAGTTCTGCTTGGCCGCCCGACCGGCACGGCCGGAGGGACCAGCGCTCGCCGCCGCACGCCCGTAGGGCGTGCCGCGGCGAGCGGCCTGCGGCGGCGACGTTCGCCCAGCTCTACGGGGCGAAGTTCCCCAAAGCCGTCAGAAGATCACTGACGACCAGGAGGTGACACTTTTGCTGTCGTCACTTGATCCAACGGGCAGCGGCCTCGTAGGTGGTGGCTGGGGTGCTGTTGAACGCGATGGCCGCATCGGGTGCGTGCCGCCGCACCAGGTTGATTACTTGCTCGAGGAGTTCAACTTGATCGTCTGAGTGCCGCAGGCCACCGCCGACGGTGACGCACTCCCACGGATGGGCTCGCAGCGCATTCCCGACGACCGCTTCCACGTCGTCACTTCCATCGAGGCCGATTAGGCAGGTCTCGACGCCCACGCCATGTTCAGCGAACCTGGTCAGTCCCGCCTCGATCGCCTTGGCCGCCGACTCGGGATCCCACGGCCCGGGCACCCGATACGGATCAAGCCCGATGACGAGGACACGGGGTGAAGCAGTGGTGTCCATGCCTGGACGATACGCGTCGAACGACCCGCGAATCAGGAGGTGCTCGGCGGACGGTGCCGGCCTTCGCCAACCCCGGCCGGTGCTGAGAGCGCATCGGTCCGGGCGCTCGCCCGCGCGACCCCGGCAGCCCTGCGGCGGCGATCGGCCCCCAACCATGACGGGGTCGTCGGCGAGAGGGCGGACGATGACGGCCTCGACCTCGGCACGACGACCAGTGATCTTCCCGGAACGTGTATCGCGGACGTATCGAAAATCGCATACGCCACCGCAACAGTCTTGAGTCTTCAGTGGAGGCAGCGACCACAGCGCATCAATGGTCAGTTCGTCCATCGGAAAAGAACGGTGATCATGGACTCGGATTCTGCAGGTGGTGTCGACCGGCGGCGGCTGCTCGGGTGGGGCGGGTTGGCGGCGGCCGGCGTGGTGGCCGGCGCGTCACTGGTGGGCGCCCAGCCCAGCCACGCTGCCCCGGCCCCAACCGACGACGACCAGATCCCGCCGGACACCCTGCCCGGCGGGGCCTATGACCGGTACGTGGCGAAGCTGGCCGCGGAGGGGAAGTTCTCCGGCGTGGTGCTGTTGTCGCACCGGGGCCGGACGGTGCTGTCCCGCAGCTATGGCATGGCGGACAAGGAGAGGGGGATCGCCAACCACGAGGGCACCGCGTTCAGCCTCAGTTCGGCGGGTAAGCCGTTCCACGCGGTGGCCATCTTGCAGCTTGCGCAGCAGGGCAAGGTGAAGCTGTCGGACACGGTGGGCACCCATCTGAAGGGCTTCGCCAAGGAGATCGCCGAACAGGTGACCATCCACCACCTGTTGTCCGGCACATCCGGGCTGGACAGCCCGGATGAGGACGTGCAACGCGTCTTCCAGAGCCGGGATGAGGTGCACGAGTACTACGAGCAGCGGGCCCGGCAGGCGAAACTGGCGGGCGTCCCAGGCGTTCCCGACACCGCCCACGAGGAGCCGGAGGTCACCATTTCCGCGCTGATCGTGGAGGCCGTGACCGGCAAGACGTACTGGGACTACGTGCAGGAGAACATCTTCAAGCGCTGCGGCATGACCGGCTCGGCGTTCTACACCAGGCCGCAGTGGCTCACCGACAAGCACATCGCGCACCCGTACATGACGCTGGCCGACGGCAGCCGGGTGGACGCCGTCCGCAACCTGGACAAGAGCAGCCCGGACCCGAGCGTACTCGGCAAGAATCCGGGCCGCGCCTTCATCGATGCCCCCGGGGACAGCGGGTTCGCCACCGCGCCGGATCTGGTCCGGTTCGCGCGCGCACTGAGCGACGGCACGGTGCTGGACCGGCCCTGGGCCGACGTGCTCACCGCCGCCAAGATCCCCCATGGGGCCCAGTCGTTCGGGGCCTACGGGATTCCGATTTCCATCGTCAACGGCCAGTGGATGTACCAGCGTGCTGGTGGCAACCCCGGCGTCAGCGCCAACTGGGACATCTACCCATACACCGGCTGGGTCGGTGTCATCCTCGGCAACTGCGACGGCGTGCCGCTGCAGGAGATGATCGGGCAGGAGATGCAGGCCATCACCGGGGCTCCGGCAGGCGGGGGGCCGGGTGGCTGAGCTACCGAGGAGGTCTTGGGCTGGTACCTCAGCCGTAGTTTGTCGGGACCAAGGCGACCCGGACCGCAGGCGCCCCCCGGGCGCCGAAGACCGGAAGCGCCGCGGTAGCCGACCGCCCCAGCCGGCACCGCCATCAGCCACCCACAGCGGTCGTAGGCCCTGTGCCCTGTGACGACACGAGCAGAACTCGCACCGCTGAGGCGGCGTGCTGACAGTCTGATTTCGGCAAGTTGACTCGGCCCCGGTGCGGCATTTTGAGGGCTCCGCCTGCTGGGGTGTGGTGGCTTCGGCCCGTTGATTTGGCCCCGTGAGCTTAAGCGAGCGCCTCGCGGAGAATGCGAACAGCCTTTGGGCCGACTCCGTGCATCGCCAGCAGTTCAGCGTCGGTCAGGGCGGCGACTTGGGCGAGCGTGGTGATGCCTGCGCCGGTGAGGGCTCGGGTGGCGGGCCCTCCGATGGCCTTGGGCAGGTCGCCAACCTCACCGGGCGTCGCAGTGTCCCCAGCGGCCACTCGCGCCGCCAGTCGCTTCGGCGCCCCCGAAAGCCAGGCGCGACGCACCCAGTGGTTGAGCTGCTGACCATTGATGTCCCCGATCGGGACACGCACGCCAACCGACGTCGCGCCGCGCGCCAGCCGCCGCGCTGTCGGATGCGCGGCAAGGACCTCGTCCGCATCCGGCGCAGGGAGTCGGAGCTCCACCATCTTGTCCTTGCCCATCGACACGAATCGCTTCTCGTACACCGTGAATACGACGATTCCTGAGCCAATGACTTGCTCGGCGGTCTCGGGATAGGAAAGGGCAGCCTTGCGAAGCTGGGCAAGGGTCGTCATGGGCCTAGCCTGGCATATCGACTGACGTTGAGTTCCGTGGCTTCTCGTGGGACGTCAGCAGAAAGGACGACCCGACTTCCACCTCAACCGCCCACCCAGCCCGGCCCGTCGGTACGGCCATCCCGGAGCCTGAGGCCCCCGCCTGAGGCGTTTCGGGGCAGAATGCCCCGGTGAGCGATTCTCCGGAGCTGGTGAGGCAGCTTCTCAAGGCGGTTGTGGCCTACACCCAGTTCTTCGATACCTGTGATGACTCCGTGCTTGATGACAACACCGCGATCAAGCAGACGGAGTACGCCGGCTACCTGCTCAATCAGCTAGGTGACACGGATAGACAACGCCTGATCGATGAACTGGCGTCGTTGGCAGCGCTTGAGACGGACCCCTCAGATCGGGAGTACCTACAGACGTTTGCGTACGCCGTCGGTCTCATCGACGAAGAGGGGCGGCTGACGCCGCGCTATCAACCTCTGCGGTGAGTCTTTGTGCGGCATGGCCGCCGGACCGGCACAGCCGGAGGGACCGGCGCCCACGCCGTACGCCCGTAGGACGGGCCGGAGCGGGCGACCTGCGGTGGCGCGCAGCGCCACCGCCTTGATCAGCACACGTCGAACAAGCCCGACCGGAAGATCGCCGATGGCCTCGCCACCTTGGTGGAAGCGGCGCGGTCGGCCGAGGACAACAGTGACGACCAGGACGACGACGGGACGGCGGGACGGAGGGAAAGCTGGTCCCCGTGGCCTAATGGCCCGACAGCCGGTTACCGGCCCTACCAAGATCAAAGCCCAGGTTCGGGATCGCATCCCCGGCCTGGGCTTTCGTCGTATGAAGCGGGTGACGGGAATCGAACCCGCGCTACCAGCTTGGAAAGCGTCCGGATCTTGGCCGTCCTGGGCGCTGACCTGCTCAGTCGTGTGGCCACGAGTGACCGCTGTTGACCCTTGATCGCCGAGGCTAATGGCACGCTAATGGCACGACCGTCCGCTGCCCGGCGGCGGCGACCGGCTCTCGGCTACTCGTAGATCAATGCGGTCGAGAGAACGTAGGCGAAGTACGACCAACTTGCGTCCCCACTGGCGGGCGGCTGTACTTCGAGCTTTGCAGCGAGCGCCTCAAGGAACCGGTCAAGGGTGTCGTTCTCTACCTCTACGCCAGCTTCGATCGCAGCCTGTAGCCGCGTCACGTATGCGACAAGTTCGGCGCGGGAGCCGACGGCGGCAGCGTCACTGGGCAGAGGAAGCACATGAGGGGACATCAGGTCACTATGCCTCGCACCGTACGCATAGCGCTCCCCTGCCTGATCATCCCGTCCGCCGTCGTCCCACCCGCCAGGGGAGCGGGCCAGGGGCCTCCGGTCGAGGTGGAGCGCCCAGCCGGGTTCTGGCTCGATTTTCGTGAGTGAACGGCTCCGGACCAGGCGAACCCGTCCGCTCACCGCCCCGCCTCCTATGGCCCTTTGCTCTGCTTACGTTGAGTACACATCTGGCACGGTCCACCGCCTACTCGGCGTAAGCAGAGCAAAGGCCTTCGGGAACACATGCAGCCTTGCCCGGGGTCTGGGCGACCGTTACCGCGACCGCCACGAAATGTGAGTCAAAACCCCAGCCGGACGAACGACCTCGACCGGAGGCCCCTGGTCTGCTTGACTTCGCCTGGGACGTCGGCGGGCGGGATGATCAGGCTTCCACCTCAACCATCCACCCAGCTCGGCCCCCGGCGGTGCGGCCATCCCGGAGCGGTCACGTCCACGCGGATGGTGTATGAGCCAGCCTTCGCGTGATCCTGTTTCTGCACGTTAAGCGGTGATCGCTTGAGTGGCAGTGTCCTCGGTCGGCGTTTCGCCGGCGACCAGTCGCAGTCGGGCTTTGGCGAGGAATTCCAGGCCCATGTAGCGGCGGGCTTCGGTCCATTCGTCGGTCTGTTCCATCAGCACCGCTCCCACCAGGCGGATGATCGCGGCCCGATCCGGGAAGATCCCGACGACGTCGGTGCGGCGACGGATCTCCTTGTTCAACCGTTCCTGAGGATTATTGGACCAGATCTGCCGCCAGATCTCGCGCGGGAAGCCGGTGAAGGGCCAGCAGGTCATCGCGGGCCTCGTCCAAGTGCGCGGCGGCGTCGGGATACTTGGCCTCCAAGCTGGCCACCACCCGCCCGTGCTGGGCGGCGACTTCTTCGGCGGCGGGCTGGTCGAAGATGGTCCGCACCAGCGTCGCGACCCACGGCTGGGCGGACTTGGGCACCTTGGTCAGCAGGTTCCGCAGGTAATGCGTGCGGCAGCGTTGCCAGGCCGCTCCGGGCAGCGTCGCGCCGATGGCCTCGACCAGGCCGCGGTGAGCATCGGAGATGACCAGTTGGACCCCGCTCAGGCCGCGGGCGACGAGGCCGCGCAGGAAGGCGAGCCAGCCGGCGCCGTCCTCGGCGGAGGTGACCTCGACTCCGAGGATCTCCCGGTGCCCATCGGCGTTGACGCCGGTGGCGACCAGGACGTGGACGTTGACGGTGCGGCCGCCTTCGCGGACCTTTTGCGTGAGGGCGTCCATCCAGACGAAGGAGTACGGGCCTGCGTCCAACGCCCGGTTGCGGAACGCGGTGACTTGGTCATCCAGGACCTTGGCCATCTGACTGACCTGGCTCTTGGAGATGTGCTTGATCCCCAGCTGGTCGACGAGCTTGTCCACCCGCCGGGTCGAGACCCCCCAGCACATAAGAGGTGGCGATGACCGAGACCAGGGCCTGTTCGGCACGGCGACGACGTTCCAGCAACCACTCGGGGAAGTACGAACCGCTGCGCAGCTTCGGGATCGCCAGCTCGATCGTGTGGCTGTTGCTTTTTAGGCACGATCTCCTGGAGGGGCAGGTCTGATGGTCTGGGTGATCGTTGGATGGGCGGGTGGCGAGAGGTTTCCGGCGGGTTGATCGGGATCAGCAGTTTCTGTTGCCGGTGGATATGCGTGAGTGGCTTCCCGGCGATCATGTGGTGTGGGTGCTTCTCGAGGTGGTCGAGCACCTGGACGTCGCGGAGTTGGAGGCCCGGTATGCCCAAGGCGGTCCTGGTCGCCGTGCTTACGATCCGCGGATGCTGCTGGCGCTGCTGATTTATGCGTACTCGGCTGGAATCCGTTCCTCGCGGCAGATCGAGCGGCTGTGCCGGACGGATGTAGCGATGCGGGTGATCTGCGGGCTGCAGGTGCCTGATCACACGGTGATCGCCCGGTTCAGGCAACGGCATCAAGACTCGGTGCGGGCGCTGTTCACTCAGGTACTGATGATTTGCGCGAAGGCCGGCATGGGGCGGCTGGGCGCCATCGCGGTGGACGGGACGAAGATCGCGGCGGACGCATCGAAGAAGGCCACGTGCCGTCGGCAGTGGTTGCAACAGCAGGTCGATGAGATCCTCACGCGGGCCGCAACGGAGGACGCTGCCGAAGACGCCGCGTTCGGACCGGGCGAACGCGGTGATGAGACACCCCAGCAGCTGCGGGGACGGCGTGACCGGGAAGAGCGGCTCAAGCGGGCACTGGCCGATGTGATCGCGGAGGAAGCCGAACGCGGCCTGGACGATGAGGCCGCCGCAGCGAAGGAGCACGCGTTCCTGGAGGCCACCCGTTCCGGCCGCAACGATGTGGGGTCTCGTCCGGTCGGAGCCGACCCCGTGGCGATCGCCGAAGCCCGGCTGCAGGCAGCCCAAAACCGGCTGGCCAAGGAAGTCGCCGCCAAACGAGAACAGATCGCGGTGATGCGCGAGCGGATCCGGCGGTTCGAGGCCGGCGAAGGACCCAAGCCGAATCTCGGGCCGTTCAGTTTCGATGAGAATCGCGGCCAGCAGGTCGCGCGCGCCAAGCGGTGGGTGGCGCGAGCCGAGCGGGAACTGGTGGCCGCCCGGGCGCAGACGGCCTCGCAGCCTTCAGCACGCGAACAGCCCGACCTGACTCCGGTGCCCGGTGGTGGCAGGCACGGGCCGCGCGGAATCAAGACCAAAGATGAGCGCCCGGTCGCACGGCGCAATGTCACCGACCTCGACAGCCGCCTGATGCAAGACCGCAACGGAGGCATGATCCAGGGCTATAACGCCCAGCTCGCGGTCAGCGACGACGGCTTGATCCTCAACCCCCACCTCGTCCAGGACGCCAACGATCGGCGGCAGCTGCAGCCGATGGTCCAAGCAGCCGTCACCGCAGCGCTGCTGATTCACCGCGCACGATGTTCGCGGCAATGCCCGTCCCTGGGCCGGTGCTGCATCGACGCGTCCGCCGAACGCGACGACGGCGGTCACCCGTGGGGCTGCACGGATACGGACTGCCCCTGCCGGGCCGACTGGATCGGCGCCTTGCTGTTCGATGCCGGCTACTGGACCCAGGACAACCTCACCGCTCCCGGCCCTGACCGGCTCATCGCGCCCGGCAAGAACGGAGAGCTGCCCCAGTCCGGCGAGCACCACGACCCACCACCCGAGGACGCCGACCCGGCCACCGTCATGGTCCACCGCCTGGCCACCGAAGAAGGTGCGGCCCTCTACAAACGACGAGGCGCCACCGTGGAGCCCGTCAACGGTCACCTTAAAGACCGCACCGCTCTACGTCGCTTCGCGCGCCGGGGCCTGCGCGCCTGCCAAGCCGAACTCACCTTCGCCGCCATGGTCCTCAACCTCGGCAAGCTCTGCCGCCTGGACTCAGCCCGACGCGCAGCAGCACTCGCCACCTGACCTGGTCAGCACCCCAGCGGACGTATCCGCGTCCCGGCCGCCGCGACCACGTCTATGATCGCCAGGCTGCCCATTCGCCCGGATCCGCCTCCCGAGCGTCCCAGCCGGCCTCGGGGTCAGGCCGCCGGGAGATAAAGCAACAGCCACCGTGCCGGCCCGGGTGTCCCAGCCCCGCTTCCGATAGCCGTTGCGGCGGTTCACCCGCTCACCTGAGCGCTGCCCGTACTCGGCCCCACAAAAGGCATCGGCCTCGGCGCTCATCAGCGCTTCGGCCATGGTCTTGACCATCTTCCTCAGCAAATCCGGCTCACACGCCCCGATCTGCTCGGCGAACCAGCCCGCAGGGTCCACACTGTTGTCCACGGCCATCGCGTTGGTCTCCTTCGATCTTGACTTCGCATCTCGAAGGATCACGCGATGGCCGTCTCAGTTCACGGCGCCACGCCTCTGATCAGCGGAAACTCGTACACCACGTCCGTGGACGCAACCCCCGGAGCCTGAGGCCCCCGCCGGAGGCACCTTAATTGCTTTGGTGCGCAGGGATCAGAGCGGCATCATCACCGTATGCCCTCGCGTAACCGTCGCCTTCCCCGCGGGCAGTCCTGGCCGGCCTCACTCACCGATGTGATCGATGGGCTAGGCGACGCCCAGTCTCTGGTGAAGCAGCCTCGCTTCGAGACGGGAATGTGGGCCGGGACCGTACTGGAAGCGCGTTGGGTTCCTTCCCGGTCGTTCAACTACGGAGGCGAAGGGGTCCCTCCGGGCTCAGCCGGCATCTACGTCATCGTGCACCCAGTCCGGTCGACCGACCGGGTTGCCGTGCGTTCGCTCGTGCGCTCGCAGGGCTTGCCCCAGCTCCGGGAGTGGGTGGAGCAGACACAGACGGCGGCTGAGACGGGGAGGTGGCGTCACCATGACGGTTACTGGCGCTACGCCGCCGGGAAGTTGTTGTTCGCCGGCGACCGGCCGGAATGATCGATCAATGGCCGTCCGATCGGCACGGCCGGAGGGACCGGCGCCCACGCCGCACGCCCGTAGGGCGTGCCGGAGCGGGCGGCCTGCGGCGGCGCTTGCGCCGCCGCCTTGACGCCTTGGTGAAGAGCGGCGCGATCGACCGAGGACGACGACGACCAGGACGACGAGGGGACAGCGGGGAAGCTGGTCCCCGTGGCCTAATGGCACGCTAATGGCACGACGGCCAGAAAACAGCCCCTCCAAGATCAAAGCCCAGGTCCGGGATCATGTCCCTGGCCTGGGCTTTCGTCGTGTGGAGTGGGTGACGGGAATCGAACCCGCGCTACCAGCTTGGGAAGTCGATTCCGTTGATCGTTGATCACCTGCGATATCGCTGACGTGCGCGTTCTCGGCGATCTCCCCGTGAGTGACCGTACGCGACCGTGATCGTCCGCTCTGACGGGCACGCAACGGGCACGCCCTGGCGACGCTCGCCACAGCACCGCCCGCCGGGTCATCCCCTCTGCCGTCGTCCCGCCCGTCAGGGAAGCGGGCCATGCCCCAGGGGTGAAGGTGGAGCGCCCTACCGGACGAACGACCTTCGCCCCTGGGGCATGGTCTGCTTGGCTTCGCCTGGGGCGTCGGCAGAGGGGATGACCCGGCTTCCACCCCAACCACTGACCACCCTCACGCTGCGTGCGGTCCGGAGCCATCCCCGAGCCTGAGACCCCCGCCGGAGGCGCATTCTTTTGGCCGCTTGGCCCTGGCCGATGGCGCTGCATAGAGTATGGACAGTCTCGACTATTGCCTTCGAAAAAAGGTGCCGATGCCGCGCAGGCGGCCTCGTGAGCTTCGGCGGCTGGCCCGTCACCGACCTGGTTGGCGCGACATTCCGCACGTCCCTGGTCTTCCTGGCGTCGCTCAGCAAGAGGTGCACCAGATCGAGCTGCGGTCGGCTTCGGATTGGGCACGCTTCGGACTGTGGCCGGGAGCCGTCGCGGATGCTCTTGCCGGGTGGTCTCGGACCTCTCGTTCGCCGGCGGCCTTCGAGTCTCATCCCTGTGCCTGCTGCGGTCGTCCGAGTCGGCGGATCCTCGAAGAGGCCATAAGTCTCTTGTCCACACCCTCAGCACGTGCGCTGGAGGCGCTTGTCAGCCCCCTTGATGAGGAGTTCCTGCGGCGGAGTCTGCCAGACCCGCTCGCGCCCCGTGACTGGCCGTGGTGGCAACGACGATGCGAACGACGGCGGTGACGCGAACGAGTTGGCGGGGCCGCCCGATCGGCACGGCCGGAGGGACCGGCGCCCACGCCGCACGCCCGTAGGGCGTGCCGGAGCGGGCGGCCTGCGGCGGCGCTTGCGCCGCCGCCTTGATCTAATACAGCGAGATTCGGCAAAAAACGTGGCTCGCGTCGCGTCAGCGTTGATGCTGCTCGATGATGGCCGCCGTCAGTGCGGCTGTGTCTGTCAGGTCTGGAAGTGCTTTGGTGGCACCGGCGTGCCGTAGTTCGTCGATGCTGGTCTTTCCTGACGCGACGGCGATGATGTCTGCTCCGCCTTTCAGGGCGGCTTCGACGTCGCTGGGGGTGTCTCCGATGACGACCGTGTTCTCTGGGGTGAAGGTCGCCCCGTGCCGTTCTGTGGCTCGTTGGCGGGCGATGCCGACAAGGTGCGCGCGTACGGAGTCGTCGGTTCCGTAGGCTCCGCTGTCCAGGTCGAGAAGTGCGGACAGGTCGAAGATGCTTAGCTTGGCCTGGGCGGATGGGCGCGGGTTGCCGGTAAGGACCGATTGCACGATCTCCGGCCGGTCGGCGAGTGCTTCGAGAGCTTCGCGGGCTCCGGGCAGGACACGGCCACGTCGGCGCATCTCGTCGGCTCGGGACCGGTATCCCTGGGCCTGGACTTCGGCGAACTTCGGGAAGTAGTCGCCGGGGTCTTCGATGCCGTACATCTCAAGCGTGTCGCGGAAGATCACCTGTTCGGTTCGGCCGGTGACGTCGGCAAGTTCGTCGATCTTGCGGCCGGTGACCTGCTCGAACGCGTCGCGGAAGACTTCGCTTCCGACTCCGCCGGTCTCGATCAACGTGTGGTCGACGTCCCACAGGATGAGCTTGCTTACCGTCACCTGCACGCCTCCGCTCCTTGGCGCATCTGAGATCCCAGGCTCCCACACGCCGCTGTGACTGCTTACGCTGAGAGCCACTGCCCCGATTCCCGTCCCCCTGGGGAGCATGCGTGAGCCCATCGGATGAGATCCGGATCGGTGAAAGGCTGCGCTTCTACCGGCAGGGTCGCGGCAAGACTCAGGCGGCCGTCGCTGGTCTGGCTGGCGTGACCGAGGATTACCTGTCGCAGATCGAGCGTGGCTTGAAGACGCCCACGATCACGCTGCTTCACCAGTTCGCGCGCATCCTCGGTGTGCGGGTGGCGGTGCTCCTGGGCGAACCAGAGTTTGAGCAGAACGGCACGGTTCACCCCGTCGCGTCGAAGATCAACCGAGCGATGATGTCCTACGGGTCGACGGGTGAGCCGGTGGACCTGGCGGAGCTGCGCGGCCGTGTCGATGCCGCATGGGAAATCTGGCAGACCTCGCCGAACCGCTACACCGAAGGTGCGGCCCTACTCCCCGACTTGATCACCGACGTCCAGCAGGCGGCGCGGTCCTTCCGCGCACCGGGCGACGCGAGCGAGCGGCGGGAGGCGGCCCGGCTGTCGACGGACATGTACTTTCTGCTGCGGACCTTCGCCAAGCGCATCGGTCGCACAGACCTGTCCTTGCTGGCTGCTGACCGTGGCATAGCCGCTGCTCAAGACTCCGACGATCCAATACGGCTCGCGGCGGCTCAGTGGAACCTGGGTCATATCCTCCTCGCCCAGGACGAGTCGGAAGCAGCCGAGGAGACCGCGATCCGCGCGGCCGAGGAACTGAAACCTCGGCTGAACGACGGTCCCGATTGGGCGGCGATGTACGGGTCGCTGTGGCTCGTGGCCGTGGTGGCGTCGGTCCGGCAGGGGGACGCGTGGACGGCGCGTGACCGGCTCCGCGAGCATGCCCTGCCAGCAGCCAAGACGTCGGGTGAGGGCAATGTGATGTGGACCGTCTTCGGCCCGACCAATGTGGACCTGCACGCAATGAGTGTGGAGATGGAAGCAGGCGAATCCGCCGAAGGGCTGAGCATCGCCGACCGGATCGACGTCACCAACTCCCCCTCGCGGGAACGACAGACCACCTTCTATCTTGAGCTTGCGCGGCTGAACGACCAGCGCCGCGACGACGCAGCGGTGTTGCTCCACCTGATGAGCGCCGAGGCCAGCGGGCCGGAGGACATGCGATACAACCTGCTGGCCCGCGATCTGGTTCGTGGCCTGCTGAAACGCGCCCGCCCCTCCCTCGCTCCCCAGGTGCGCGCACTCGCCAAACGCATCGGTCTGGTCGTGTCGTAACGACCCGAGCCGGTGGGCTACCCGAACTGAGAGTTCGGGTTGGCGGCCTGTTCCGCTCCTAGTGTCCCGTTCACGTTCTCCGTTTCGGGCCAAGGAGTGGGGCATTGACGAACCTTCCAGAGATCGCCGAGGGCGCATGCTGCATCGCCTGTCGGGGGCGGGGCTGGAAGTACGTACGGCCACGGCGACGGCTGGCGTTGGCGTCCATAGACGGACGGGACACGCCCGCGAACCGGAAACCGTGCTCATGGTGCGACGGCACGGGACAGGCCGCGACGGCGGCGTGATGAGCTGCGGGACCGGTGGCTGTCCAATCCACACCATCACCGCCTCCGCCATCGGTCCCGCGTCCGACCAGAAGGGTGCTTCGGTGGACAGTGCGGAACAGCACAAGCGCAAGATCCGTCTCCTGACCGACCTCGTGCGGGAGTTGGTCGGCTTCGGGTTTCAGGTAGGGATGAGTGACGCGCGTCCGGCCGCGTTCATCCGCTCGGCGACGGGGCGGCCCAGCGTCGTCATCGCGGTGACTGGGGACTACTTCGAGTGGAACTCGGGGACTGACAGCCATGTCACCACCGATCCGGCGGGGGCGGCGGCTGCCATAGCCGCGCATGCCTGGACTCTCGCGGGAGACGCGTGGCTCTCCGGCAAGCGCTCGGGTGGGACCTCGTGAATCCCGACCCGCTGACCGTCCTGGCGCGCCGGTTTCCGGGCGTGATGATCTGGTTCGGCCCGGCTACGCAGTCGTGGTGGGCGATGCTGTGGGTCTCCGGCCGATGGCGGCTGGTGGAAGCCGTAGACGCCGACGAGTTGACCAAGGCGATCTTGTCGGCGGCCACCTGGCCGTATCCCGCTGCCCTGTGGACCTCACCGGTAGTCGTGACGGCGAGATGACCTGCCGCTAGGCTGTTGACCAGTCGAGTTGATGGTAGGTCGTCATGGAAGACATGGACTACGCGCCGCCCAAGTACATCCAGATCGTGCAGACGATCCGGCGGCGCATTGAGGACGGCACGTATCCGCCGGGGTCCATGCTCCCCTCAGAGACGCAGATGATCCGTGAGTACGGCGTCTCCCGGCCGACCGTCGTCAAGGCGCTGGACACCCTCAAGCTGCGGGGCGTGATCGAACGCGAGCACGGGCGCGGGTCGTTCGTTAAGGCGTCTCTGGGCACTGCTGAGGATCATCAGCGTCCGACTCGTCCGCTGCTGGATGAACCCCTATCCGGTGCCCTCGTGACGCTCGATCGGCGTCCGGCTCCGGCTTCTGTAGCGGCCCTGCTGGAGGTGCCGCCGAACTTCCCGCTGCTGCTGCGCCAGCACGTGACGTTCCAGAACGACACCCCGGCTGAGCTGGTGTCTTTCTGGATCCTGCCGCATATCGCTGAGGCGGCCGGCCTGGATGCCGACACCCCCTCATCGGTGGGTGTGCGTCAGCGGTTGCAGTCGGCGGCGAACGTCCGGCTCGGCCGCGTCACGGAGCGGTTGACCGCGCGCCGCCCAACCACCGAGGAAGCCAAAGCGCTCAGCATCGGCAAGACCGCGCCGGTGCTCGGCGTCCTGGCTGCGGTGCACGAGGTGACCGGCCGTCCCCTGCTCGTCGTTGAGCTGGTCCTGCCGGGCGAGCTGCATGAGCTTGAGGACGAATACACCCTCTGATCAGCACAAACCGGGAGTGTGACCCAGATCACTCCCAAATGATCCAAACTCGACTTGTCGAGCTGTTGATTGCGACATACCTTCGAATCACTCGACAGCACGAGTTGTCGGGAAGTCGATCGAAGAGGATGTCTCATGGCATTGCAGGGTCCGATCCCCGTGGACTTCGGGTTCGTATTCCCCTACGGGGCGTTCATCCGGGGTGAGGTCGAGCCGGTGCGGGACTTCGACAAGTCCTCCGCTGACAACTTCGTCCAGGCCAAGGATCGGGAGTCGGGGGAGCGGGTGTGGCAGGTCGAGGTGATCGACGCTGACCCGGCCGCCAAGGGCTCGACCAAGGTCAAGCTGTTCGGCGAACACCAGCCGGTCCCCCCGGCTCCGGCGGCGGGGTTCCCGTTCGCGGCGGTGGAGTTCGACGGCCTGACCGTCACCCCCTACGTCGATTCCAAGACCAACCGGCTGGCGCACTCCTTCCGGGCCAAGGCGATGCGCGAACCCAAGGGCGCGGCCAAGACCGCTGCTCCTGCGGCCGGTAAGGCGGCTGCCTGATGTCGGCGGGTCGGGCCTCGGCGCTGTCGCTGCCGGTTCAGACGCGTTCGCGGGCGGAGTTCCGTTCCTACGCCCGGCGGACGCCGGTGTTCACGCTCTCCACGGGCGGGGTGCTGGTCTCCCTGACCCTGCCGGAGCGACTGCGGGCCGAACACGTGGAGTTCGCCCGGCAGATGGCTGAGCAGGCGGCGGCGTACGCGGTCGAGGTCGAGCGGCTGTACCGCAACGGCGCGAGCAGGAAGGCGGCCGCCTGATGGAGAACTCCGGCTACACCTACACGACGCTCACCGGTCGGCCCGGTGAGGCCATGTCTGTCATGACCTCGTTCTACCTGGACGAGACCGTCAGGATCGAGCTGCACGGCGCGGGCGGGACCGGGCCGTTCCTGGGGATCGATCACGGCGACGTCAGCGTGAACATCGGCCCGCGTCCCCACGTCGCGGTGACCGCTCAGGATGTCGCGCTAATCCGCCGGTTGGCGAACGCGTCGGCGGCACTGCTGGCGGAGGTCGAGCGGCTGCACGTCGAACAGTCCGGTCGCGCTGCGGCCTGATGGCAAGCGGGGCGGCTGGAAGCTCTCACCCTTCCGGCCGCCCCTTCGACCTCTCACCCCTGGTCATCACTCCTGGATGGAGACCGATCCATGTCTACCCGATCCAAGCGGCCTCGCTGCACGGTGTGCCGCAACCCGCTTCCCGAGACGACCAAGACCGGTAAGTGCTCGTCCTGCGTGGGGCAGACCGTGCTGTTCCCCAAGCGCCTCGCCGAACGCCTCTCCCGCCCGGTGAGGGGTGGTCGGTGATGGGGTTCGAGATCCGCAAGCAGAACCCGTCGGACAACGTGATAGTTCCGGCAACGAGCGATCCGTTCGAGAGGCCGCGCTGGGCTCCGCCGGTCTGGCACATGCCCCCGGCCCTGGTCCTGGCCATCAACCTGGTCCGGGCGCTGGTGCGCCTGGTCGTCTTCCTCGCCCGCCACTCGATCGCCGTTCTCACGGTCGGCGGCGTCGGCTGGCTGGTCTACGCGGTCGGCTGGAAACTCCCCCTCTTCCTGCTCGGCCTGGCCTGCCTGGGGCTGGGCTGCTGGGCGGCGTACTGGTGGGACTCCTTCCTCCGGCTGGTCGCCCGCCCGGCCCGTGCCCGCTTCCGGCACGTGTTCGTCTACCGGCGGCACTGGCAGCCGGTGATGGTGATGTCCGGGCTGGCGTTCTACCGCAACGCCCGCGAATACCTGCCCGCCATCAAACGCGTCCGCGTGGACGCCACCACGGATCGGGTGCTGGTCAAGATGCTGTCGGGGCAGGCTCCGGGCATCTGGCGGGACCACGCCGAGAACCTCGCGCATGGCTTCGGGGCCGCGCTGTGCCGGATCCGGACCGCGTCCAAGCCGGGGTTCGTGTGGCTGGAACTGGTCCGACGCGATGCGCTCGCGACGCCCTTGCCCGCGCTGCCGGTGCCCGGCTCCGAGCATGAGGTGGACCTGACCGCGCTTCCGGTCGGTAAGCGTGAGGATGCCTCGCCGTGGCTGCTGCGGCTGCTCGGCACACACGTGCTGATCGCGGGGGCGACGGGGGCGGGTAAGGGCTCGATCCTGTGGAGCCTGATCCGCGCGCTGCTGCCCGCGATGCGCGCGGGCCTGGTCCAGGTGTGGGGCCTCGACCCCAAGCGCATGGAACTCGCCTTTGGACGGGGCATCTTCAACCGCTACAGCGACGACGCATCCGGCGGCATGGTCGAACTGCTTGAGGCGGCCGTGGCCGAGATGCACAAGCGGGCCGCCCGGTTCGGCGGCGTCACCCGCACCTTCCTGGCCACCGTCGCAGACCCGTTCATCGTCGTCATGGTCGATGAGCTGGCGTTCCTCACGGCGTACTGCCCGGAGCGGGATCTGCGCAAGCGGGCGGATGCGGCGCTGGCCACCTTGACCTCTCAAGGCCGGTCAGTCGGCATCTGCGTCGTCGGCGCGTTGCAGGACCCGCGCAAGGACGTCATCAACATCCGGAACCTGTTCCCCACCAGGATCGCGCTGCGCCTGGATGAGTCCGACCAGGTCGACATGGTCCTTGGCGACGGCGCGTACGAGCGTGGGGCGCTGGCTGACCAGATCTCGCCCATCCCCCGGGTTGGTGCCGGGGTCGGTTACGTGCGGCTGGAGGAGTCCCCAGACCCGGTGCGGGTCCGGGCCGCGTTCGTCTCGGACGGCGATATCGCCGCGATGGGGGCCTACCTGTCGGCGGAGGCCGCTTGATGCTCAACCGATCCGGGCGTGAGGGGAGCGCTGCCGTCCAATCGCCGCATGGCGACCCGGAGGGCGAACGAAGTGAGTTGGCCGGCGGCGCACCCCGCCACCGACAAGCGACAGGAGGCCAGGTGACCGAGCAGACCACCACCACGCCGGAGGCTCCACACAAGGTCCGGCCGCCGCTGGCCCGTGAGGTCGTCAAAGCCGTGGCCATCGAACACGGCGTGTGCATCCGGCCCGTAGCCATGCGCCGGACCGACCTGGCGACCGGTGAGACCGAGATCGTAAGCATGCCGTGCGGGCACACCCTCGCATCGGTCTGCCCGCCCTGCGCCGAACGCAAGCGCAAGCTTCGCGCCACCCAATGCCGCGAGGGCTGGCACCTCGACCAAGAGCCGGTGATCGAGCGCGCCGACCCCGACGACGAACAACGCTTCTGGATGGAGAAACGCGCCGAGGTCCAGACCTGGGCCGAACGCGCTGAGGCGGCCGGTGAGGATGCCTCGGAGTGGCGAGAGCTGCTGACCGAGATCAACGCCGAACTCACCCAAACCGGCGTCGTCGGCCGACTCCCCACCGACAAACCCGAGCGACCCAAGCGGTCCACCAAGCGCCGCCAGGACGTGCCCGACCTTCCCCGCCGACCCGTGGCCGCCCGGACGGTCGGCAAGGTCTACACCGCCCCGGACGGCAACACCTTCCGGCCGTCGCTGTTCCTCACGCTCACCCTCGACTCCTACGGGCGCGTGAAGAACGACGGCACGCCAGTCGACCCGGCCACCTACGACTACGGCCGTGCGGCTCGGGACGCGCTGCACTTCTCCAAGCTGGTGGACCGGTTCGTGCAGAACCTGCGCCGGTTCGTCGGCTACGACGTGCAGTACTTCGCCGCCGTCGAACCCCAACGCCGGTTGGCTCCTCACCTGCACATGGCAATCCGCGGCACGATCTCCCGCGCAGAGCTGCGTCAGGTCGTCGCCGCGACCTACACCCAAGTGTGGTGGCCGCCGACCGACCGTGTGGTGTACGCGGGGGAGCGTCTGCCGTACTGGGATGCACGACAGCGGGCCTACCTCGACGCCGACACCCACACGCCCCTCACCACCTGGGCCGAAGCTCTCAAGGCGCTCGATGAGGACGACGCCGAACCCCTGCACGTCGGGCGGTTCGGACGGCAGATCGACGCACAAGGCGTCATGGCCGGTACGCCGGAGTCCTCCCGGCTGATCGGCTACCTGACCAAGTACCTGGTGAAGGACATCGCCGAATGCCACGAGCACGAGACGTCCGCCCAGGCCGACCACGCTGACCGGCTGCTAGAGGCGCTGCGGTACGAGCCGTGCTCGCCGACGTGCGCGAACTGGCTGCGCTACGGCGTCCAACCCAAGGGGGCCAAGCCGGGGCTGACGCCCGGCTACTGCAAGGCCAAAGCACACCGCCGCGAATACCTCGGCTACGCCGGACGCCGCGTCCTGGTCTCCCGCAAGTGGTCGGGCAAGACGCTGGCCGATCACAAGGCGGACCGGAAGACGTGGGTCCTCGCCCGGCTGGCTGAGGCCGGTGTTTCGGCAACCGGCCACCCGGCCGCCCCCAGCCGCTACGCCTGGGAACTCGCCCCACCCGACGACCCGGACGTGGGGCCAGTCGAACAGCGCCTACTCGCCTCCATCGCCGAACGCCTGGAGATGCGACGCCAACTCGACCACGCCAACACCACCCTCGACCTTTCGGCAACTGAGAGGGCCGCTGCCTGATGAACCCCACTGACGATCGTCTGCTCACGGTCGAAGAGGCGGCCGAGCTCTTCGGCACCACCCCCCGCTTCCCTCGACGGCTTATCGAGGAACGGCGGATCACCTTCGTCAAGCTTGGCCGTCACGTCCGTATCCCTGAGTCAGCAGTGCGTGAGTTCATCTCTGCTCGGCTCGTCGAACCGCTCACGGTTTCCACCCGTAGGAGGGCTGCCTGATGGCCAAGAAGCGGCGCTTCGGGCGTGTCCGGCAACTTCCCTCCGGGCGGTATCAGGCGCGCTACCCCGGACCTGACGGTAAGGATCACAACGCGCCGTACACCTTCAAGACCAAGCGGGAGGCCGATCAGTGGCTGACGCTCAAGGAAGCGGACATCAAGCGGGGTGACTGGCTGGACCCGTCGGCCGGTGCCATCCCGTTCCGGGAGTACGCGGCCGAGTGGCTCGAACAGCATGAGCTGTCCCCCAAGACGCTGGACCTGTACGAGGGGCTCCTCCGGAACCACCTGAACCCCACCTTCGGGGACATGGGTATCGGTGACATCAAGGAAGAGCACGTTCGTAAGTGGCGGGCCGAACGGCTCAAGGCCGGTCCGAAGCGCGCCAAGCCGTTCGGTCCCGTCACGGTGGCCAAGGGGTACCGGCTGCTGCGGGCGGTCCTGAACACCGCCATGCGGGACAAGCGGATCAAGGAAAACCCGTGTCAGATCGAGGGGGCCGACAAGGAGACGAGTCCCGAGCGGCCGGTGCTGAGCGTGGCCGAGGTCTTCCGGTTGGCCGATTCGATCGCTCCGCGCTACCGGGCGCTCGTCCTCCTCGCCACTTTCGGCAACATGCGGTGGGGCGAACTGGCCGGACTCCGTCGCCGGAACCTCGACCTCGACGCTGGGGCCGTCCGCATCGATGAGACCGTCTATGAACTGGGGCCGCTCGTGAAGGGCACGCCGAAATCCGAGGCCAGCACGCGTAAGGTCGCGATCCCGGACTTGATCATCCCGGACCTTCGCCAGCACCTGGAGGAGTTCGCCGCGCCGGGTCCGGACGGCTTCGTGTTCGTCGGCGTCAGGGGCAACCAACTACGCCGGAGCAACTTCACGGCCCCATGGAGGCGGGCGCTCGACGCGGCGGGCCTGCCTGAAGGCATCCACCTTCACGACCTGCGGCACACGGGCAACACCTTCGCCGCCGAGTCGGGCGCCTCGCTGCCCGAGCTGATGAGCCGGATGGGCCACTCCTCGACCAGGGCGGCGCGGATCTACCTCCACGCTCGGCAGGAGCGGGACAAGGAGATCGCCGCGACGCTGGGCAAGATGGTCCGGCGCGAACTCAAGCGCTCCCAGAAGCCGCAGAAGCCCGGTGACGCGGGCGGCGGGAAGCCTGACGAGCGATCGGGCACGCAACGGGCACGGAAGCGGCGAAAAGCCTCGTGACGAGAGAAGCCCCAGCGTCCGGGATTCATGTCCTGGCCTGGGGCTTTGTCGTGTGGAGCGGGTGACGGGAATCGAACCCGCGCTACCAGCTTGGGAAGCTGGAGTTCTGCCATTGAACTACACCCGCATCGGTCGCCTTCTCCGGAGACCGCCCGCACATGCTACCGGAACCCGCGCCCCTCATGCTCAAGGGTTCCGACGTCCCGCCGGACCGCCCATGGGGCCGGAGAGCCAGAGGTGGTCGCCCGGACCCGTGGGGCGAGGATTCTGGGTGATCCGATCCGGCGTTTACGTGTCGGGGTGATTACCCGGTACTTTCTTGTCGTGCTGCTCTCCGATCGTGATCTCAAGGCCGAGATCGAGTCCGGGCGGATGAAGATCGATCCGTACGACCCCGGGATGGTTCAGCCGTCGAGTGTCGACGTGCGCCTCGACCGCTACTTCCGGGTGTTCGAGAACCACAAGTATCCGCACATCGATCCGGCCGTCGAGCAGCCTGACCTCACCCGGCTCGTCGACGTGGAGTCGGATCAGCCGTTCATCCTGCACCCGGGGGAGTTCGTGCTCGCCTCGACGTACGAGGTGTTCGGCCTGCCCGACGATCTTGCCGCCCGCCTCGAGGGCAAGTCGAGTCTGGGTCGCCTCGGGCTGCTGACGCACTCGACCGCCGGCTGGATCGATCCTGGCTTCTGTGGGCACGTGACGCTGGAGCTGTCCAACGTCGCGACGCTGCCGATCAAGCTGTGGCCCGGGATGAAGATCGGCCAGATGTGCCTGTTCCGGACGAGTTCTCCGGTCGAGGAGCCGTACGGTTCCGAGCGGCACGGTTCGCGTTATCAGGATCAGCGTGGCCCGACGCCGTCGCGGTCCTACCTCAACTTTCACCGCACGCGTATCTGATGGGCGGCGTGTCGGCCAGGCGGCTGCGGAAGGTGCCGGCGGTGGTGCTGCCACGCACGCCGGAGCCGCAGCGGTTGCTCTCCGCGGTTCGGCTGTTCGATCCGGAGGCGGCGCCGGTCGACGGTGGGATCACTTTCGGGGCGGGCGTACGGCTGGCCGGGCCGCATCCGGTTACTCCGGATCTGGCCGCCAAGAGCAACCTTCCGCAGGGTCAGGCGTTCGTGGCCAGCGACTCGGGACCGTTCCAAAACTGGCTGGCGCGCGGGCTGGCGCGCCGGTTCGGCGGGTACGCGCATCTGCCGCAGGAGTTCGTCGCCGACGACCCGACGGAGGTCGTCGTGGTGCACACGCCGCGGAAGGTGTCGCCGGGCGAGCTCGCGGCGCGGATCAGCGCCTTCATCACCGGCTTGGTGCCGGAAGGGCCGGAGAAGGACGGTTCGTTCTTCCTGGCGACGCCGCACGCGCCGGTCAACATCCGCTGCGACGGGCCGGAGGTGCCGAGCCTGCGCTGGTTGCTGCCGTTGGCGCTCGGGCCGATGCGGCGCGAGCCTGGGCTGCACGGGTACCGGTTCGGCATTGCGGGGGAGCGCGACCCTCGGCTCGTACGGCTGGCCGCGACGGCCGCGCTCGAGTTGGCGCAAGGGGTCGGCGGCGTCACCACGGACCTGGACCGATTCCGGGTCTTCGAGCCGGGCGATCCCGGCCTCTATCGCTGATCGAAGAAGGCGCATTTCCCCGATCTTCCCAGCTCAAACCGATCATTAGCGGATTGTGACCGATCGCACACGGATGTGCATTCCTTTTTACCTGGAGATAAAGTGCCTTGACGCATGACCCATTCGGTCGGTTGGCGACCACAAGAGTGACGTGTGTCACATCTTGTTCCCCTGGGTCGTACAGGCGAGCCGACGGAGGGAGCGGGCCGGCGGCTCGCATCGATAGCCGCGCGGTCTGACGGGGACGTACGACCCTCGGGTGACGGCGGCGCGGCCGGACCGAAAGGACGATGTGCCAAGAATCCGCGCGCAACATGTGTCAAAGATCTTCGGCCGACGATCGGCTGAAGCCCTCCGAAAAATCCGTCAAGGCGCCGAACCCGACGAGCTCCGCCGCATGGGCGTGACCGCGGCCGTCGCCGACGTCTCATTCGAGGTCGATGAGGGCGAGATCTTCGTCGTCATGGGGCTCTCGGGCTCCGGCAAGTCCACGCTGATCCGCATGCTGAACGGCCTTCTCGAGCCGACGGACGGCAGCATCGAGATCGACGGGGTCGACATCACCGCCATCGGCGGTAAGGACCTGCGCCGGCTCCGGCAGGAGAAGGTCAGCATGGTCTTCCAGCACTTCGCCCTCTTCCCTCATCGAACCGTCCTGGAGAACGCGGCGTACGGGCTCGAGACTCGGAACGTTCCAAAGCAGGAACGACTGGCGAAGGCCAAGGAGTTCCTGGACTACGTCGGTCTCGACGGCTGGGAGGATCGCTACCCCGACCAGCTCTCGGGCGGCATGCAGCAACGCGTCGGGATCGCCCGCGCGCTCGCCGCCGAGACGGACATCCTGCTGATGGACGAGGCGTTCAGCGCCCTCGACCCGCTGATCCGGCGGGAGATGCAGGACCTCCTGCTCGACCTGCAGGGCGAGCTCGGCAAGACGATCGTGTTCATCACCCACGACCTGAACGAGGCGATGCGGCTCGGCGACCGGATCGCCATGCTGCGTAGCGGGCGCGTGATGCAGATCGGTACGGCCGAGGAGATCCTCACCGACCCGGCCAACGACTACGTCGCGCAGTTCGTCGCCGACGTCGACCGTACGCGCGTGCTCACCGCGCGCTCGGTCATGGAGACGCCGATCTCCGTCGTGGAGCCGAGCGGCGGTCCCCGCGCGGCCGTGCGCGTCATGCGGGAGAACCAGGCGTCGTTCACGTTCGTGGTGGCGAAGGACCGGCGGCTGGTGGGCGTGGTGTTCGCCGAGCCGGCGGCCAAGGCCGTACGGGAGGGCCGCAACACCCTCGACGGGATCGTCGAGAACGGTTACCACGAGGTCGACCCCGACACCGCCGTGGCCGACCTGTTCACGCTGTCGGCGGAGAGTCCGCTGCCCGTGCCCGTCACCGACGGGAACGGCAAGCTCCTCGGCGTGATCCCGCGGGTGACGCTGCTCGCCGCGCTGGGCAACCTGAACGGCAACGGCCACACCGAAAGCGGTGACGCCGAGGAGGAGAGCCCCGCCGCCACCGCGGAGGTGATCGCCGATGCCTAGGATCCCCCTCGGAAACTGGGTCACCGACGCGGTCAACTTCCTGACCAAGCACGGCAAGCCGGTCTTCAGCGCGATCAGCGACGTCGGCGGCGGTCTCGTGCACGGGCTGAGCCATGTGCTGACCGCGCCGCCGTCACTGGCGCTGGCCGCGCTGGTGGCGATGCTGTGCTGGTGGCTGCGCGGCCTGCTCGCGGGCGTCCTGACGTTCGTCGGGCTGATGGTGATCGACGCGCTCGGCCAGTGGAACGCGGCCATGGAGACGCTCGCACTGGTGCTGGTCGCGAGCTTCGCCGCCCTCGTCGTCGGCATCCCGCTGGGCATCCTCAGCGCACGGGTGCCGTCGTTCGGGGCGGTGGTCCGGCCGGTGCTGGACTTCATGCAGACGATGCCGGCGTTCGTCTACCTGATCCCGGCGATCTCGTTCTTCGGGCTCGGGGAGGTGCCGGGCGTCGTCGCGACGATGATCTTCTCGATTCCGCCGGGCGCGCGCCTGACGGAGCTCGGCATCAAGCAGGTCGACAAGGAGATGGTCGAGGCGGCCGAGGCGTTCGGCACGCCGTCGTCGCGGATCCTCACGCGCGTGCAGCTGCCGCTGGCGCTGCCGACCATCATGACCGGCGTCAACCAGGTCATCATGCTGTCGCTGTCCATGGTCGTCATCGCGGGCATGGTCGGCGCAGAGGGCCTCGGCGCCAACGTCTTCGGCGCGATCACGCAGTACAACCTGGGGGCGGGCGCCGAGTCCGGCCTCGCGGTCGTGCTGCTGGCGATCATTCTGGACCGCATGACGGGCGCTCTCGGGCAGCGTCTGGAGCCGGCCGCGCGGCGGCGCGCCGAGCGGGCCGTGCACGGCGGCGTGTCGTCCGTGCTGCGGTACCGCCCGCGTCCGGCGCTGGCCCTGTCCGGCGTGGTGATCTTCGCGCTGCTCGCGGCCACGCTCGGCGTCGTCGGCTCCGGTGGGAGCGGCGGCAAGGGCAAGCCGATCACGATCGGCTACATCCCGTGGGACGAGGACATCGCCGTCACCCAGTTGTGGAAGGCGGAGCTGGAGAAGAAGGGCTACCAGGTCACCCTCAAGCAGGTCGACGCCGGTCCGTTGTTCGCCGGGCTCGGCCAGGGCGACATCGACCTGTTCCTGGACGCCTGGCTGCCCGCCACGCACGCCGACTACTACAACCGGTACAAGGACAAGATCACCGACATCGGGGTCTGGTACAAGAACGCCAGCATGCAGCTGGCCGTCCTGAAGGACGACCCGGCGAACTCCGTCGCCGACCTCAAGGGGCAGAGCTCCCGGTACAAGGGTCGTGTCGTCGGCATCGAGCCGGGCGCCGGCGAGATGAAGATCGTGAAGAACAAGGTGCTGCCCGGGTACGGCCTCGGCGACTACAAGCTCGTCGAGAGCAGCACCGCGGCGATGCTCGCGGAGCTGAACCGCTCGGTCCAGAGCAAGCAGCCGATCGTGGTGACGCTGTGGAAGCCGCACTGGGCGTACACCGGGTTCCCGATCAAGCCGCTGGCCGACCCGCAGAACGCCTTCGGCTCGGCGGAGAAGATCCACGCGCTCGGCCGTCAGGGCTTCGCGAAGGACTTCCCGCAGCTGAACGGCTGGCTGAAGAAGTTCACGATGTCCGACGCCGACCTGTTCCCGCTCGAGGACCTGGTCATGAACAAGTACAAGGACAAGCCCGCCCAGGGCGTCGCCGAGTGGGAGAAGCAGCACCCCGACCTCGTCAAGAAGCTGACGAGCTGATCCGGCCGCAGGGCCCCTTCCGAGGGGCCCTGCACCGGCCGTCTGGGCGGCGGCCACCCGAATGACATCGTGATTCTTTCCACAACGGGTGGCCAACCAGCAGCAAAGTCGATAGTTTCGGACGACGCGTTACCGACCAATCCGGTTTACGTCGATCCCAGTGGTCTTCGTCACATCGGGGTTGGTACGTCAGGGCGGTGTCATCTCAAATCCCCGCTCCCCCGAGATGGCACCGCCTTTATACGTGGCGAGGGCCCGTCACCGACCGGTGACGGGCCCTTCGCGTACGGTCCCTACTCGGCGGCCGCGGGGGCGGGCTCGACCGGCTCGCCCTTCACCGACTTGATCAGCAGCTGGGCGACGTCGACGACCTCGAGCGACTCCTTCGCGTCACCGCTGTTCTTCTTCTCGTTGATGGCGTCGCCGAGCATGACGAGGCAGAACGGGCAGGCCGTGGAGACGGTGTCCGGGTCCGTGCCCAGCGCCTCCTCGACGCGCTCGGTGTTGATGCGCTTACCGATGCGCTCCTCCATCCACATCCGCGCGCCACCGGCACCGCAGCAGAAGCCCCGCTCCTTACAGCGGTGCATCTCCTGGGTCTGGACGCCGGGCACCTGGGCCATGATGTCGCGCGGCTGGGCGTACACCTTGTTGTGCCGGCCGAGGAAGCACGGGTCGTGGTAGGTGATCTTCTCCTCGATCGGCGTGACCGGCGTCAGTTTGCCGGTCTCGACCAGGTGCGACAGCAGCTGCGTGTGGTGCACGACCTCGTACGTGCCGCCGAGCTGCGGGTACTCGTTGGCCAGCGTGTTGAAGCAGTGCGGGCAGGACGCCACGATCTTCTTGACGCCCGCCTCGTTGAGCGTCTCGACGTTCTGCTGGGCGAGCATCTGGAAGACGAACTCCATGCCCAGGCGGCGCGCCGGGTCACCGGAGCAGGCCTCCATCGGGCCGAGCACCGCGAACTTCACGCCCGCGATGTGCAGCAGCTCCGCGATGGCCTTGGTGGTCTTCTTGGCACGGTCTTCCAGCGCACCGGCGCAGCCGACCCAGAAGAGGTACTCGGTGTCCTCGGGCATCTTCTCCTCGACGACCGGGACCTCGAAGTCGAGCTCCCCCACCCAGTCGAGGCGCTTCATCTCGGACATGCCCCAGGGGTTGCCCTTGTTCTCGAGGTTCTTGAGCATCACGCCCGCCTCGGACGGGAAGCTCGACTCGATCATCACCTGGTAGCGGCGCATGTCGACGATGTGGTCGATGTGCTCGATGTCCACCGGGCACTGCTCGACGCAGGCACCGCAGTTGGTGCAGGACCACAGGACGTCCGGGTCGATCACGCCGTTCACGTCCGCCCCGCCGACGAGCGGCAGGCCGGCCTCCTTCAGGACGTCCTCGGGGAGGTTCGCCTGCTCCTCTTCGGAGGCGAAGATGTACGGCGCCTTGGCCAGCGCGTGGTCGCGCAGGTCCATGATGAGGGTCTTCGGCGACAGCGGCTTGCCGGTGTTCCAGGCGGGGCACTGCGACTGGCAGCGGCCGCACTCGGTGCAGGAGGCGAAGTCGAGGTAGCCCTTCCAGGTGAAGTCCTCGATCTTGCCGCGGCCGAAGGTGTCCTCGTCCGGGTCGGCCTCCTCGAAGTCGATCGGCTTGCCGTCGCTCATCATCGGCTGCACCGGCCCCAGGCCGTCCGGGCGGCGCTTGAACAGGACGTTGAGCGGCGCGAGGAAGATGTGCAGGTGCTTGGAGTTCAGCACGATCAGCAGGAAGACCAGCATCACGCCGATGTGCAGGAGCAGGCCGAGCGACTCCAGCACCTCATCGGCGTCGTGGCCCAGATGCTTGAGGCCGTTGCCGACCAGGTGCGACATGAACGCCGCGTTCCCGTACGGGAACTTGCCCGTGGCCACGCCCGCGCCCCGGAACAGGAACATCGTCCAGATCACGTTGAAGATCATGAACAGGACGAGCCAGGCGCCGCCGAGGTGCGAGCCCTTGAACCGGGACTTGCGGTCGAGCTTCTTCGGGGAGTTCTTCACTCGGATGATCGCGAACGCGATCAGGCCGAGCAGCGCGGCGACCGCGATGAAGTCCTGCAGGAAGCCGAGCACGCCCCACTTGCCGACCAGCGGGATGTGGAAGTCCAGCCCGAAGAACAGCGCGCCGTACGCCTCGAGGTAGACGGTGGCGAGGATGAAGAACGCCCACATGACGAAGAAGTGGGCGAGGCCGGGCACGGTCCACTTGAGCAGCTTGCGCTGCCCGAAGACCTCGACGGCCTGAAGCTTGACGTCCTCACCGACGCTCGCCTTGGCGAGCGCGATGCGGTCGGGGGCGGGCTGGCCGTTCGTCGCGAGCCTGTAGAGGAACAGGACCCGCCGAACGGCGAACACCAGCGCGACCACCGTTGCGGCAAGCCCGATGATCAACCTGAGAACCAATGTTCCGTCCTCCTGAGGTACGGCGTTGGCAATCAGCGTACGGCTCGCGACTGACAGCCATCGACATGGGACCCCAGGAGTCTACCGAGCAGTAGCTTTGCTGCCCATCACCGCACTGATCCCCGCGATCCGGACACCGAGCATACGAGCGTCCCGCGCCCTGACCAGGCACGGGACGCCGTACGCGACGGTTACTTGAACGGCAGAGCCGACGGCGGGGACGGCATGCGGTCCGTCCAGCCGGAACTCCGCGTCACCCAGTAATCGATCACGAAGCCGGGCTTGCGGTCCCGGTACTCGCCGCCGGAGGTCAGAAGAACGGTCTGCTCGCTGAGGAGCGCCCCCGTGCCCTTGTCGAAGATGAGCTGCTCCTGGTCGCGGTAGCCATAGTCCTTCCGGACGAAACCCCCGCCGGGCTTGCTGTCCCAGCCCCACGACGGCTGGTCGACGGCGAGGGCGACGCCCTGGCGGCCCAGCGGATCGGTCGCCGTCTCGATGGTGTGCACCCCGGGCTGTACGACCAGCGCGCGCATCAACCCGGCGCGTACCTTCGGCGGAAGCGGTGCGCTCTCGAGCAGTTCCGCCGCCCGGAGGAGCTTGTACGCGTTACTCACCGGAGCCGGTCCCTTCGGCGCCGCGCTCGCCCCCGGGAGCCGCTTCCGTCCGGGCAGGGTCAAGAACCGGTTCGCCAACGTCTGCGGGTCGGTGGGAAGCCGGAGCACCTCCTGCGTCGTCAGCTCCTGGCCGAAGCCCATGAGAAAGAAGCGACCGCCGGACCGCCGCCCTCCCTTGTCCTCTTCCCAGCGGCTCGCGCCGCGCGTGTACGTCATGGGGTGACCGTTCGACTGGACGCGGAAGCTCGTCGGCCTCCCCGCCCGGCGCCAGGCGGCCTCGTCCGCCGGGGTCGCCGGCCGCGCGGGCAGGTCCCGCCCGTACCAGCGGCCGCCGCGGCCCTTGGCGGCCGCGGTCCACTCGAAGCTCTCGCTGTGCGCGCCGATGATGGCGTACCCGTCTTTGAGCAGGTACGACTGCCCGTGGATCTGGTCGGAGTACCAGTAGTCACCCATCGGCTGGCTCTCGGCCTTCTCCGCCGCGGCCAGGAACACGGCCTTTCCGCCCAGCGGCATCGGCGGGGCGGACCGCTTCGGCGCGCCGCCGGTCGTACCCACGGCCAGCGCGACCGCGGTCGCCGCGGCGACCAGGCCGAGGCCGGGCAGGGTCCAGCGCAGTCGTGGCGTGCGGCGCCGACCGGCACCGGTCGCCCGCAGGCGGGCCCGGGCGACCACTCGGGCCTTCGGGGGCGGGGCCTCGGGGAACAGCTCCCGTACGGCCTGCAGTTCATCCATCGGTGGGTCCTTCCTGATCGATCATGGGATCGACTCCACCCAGCGCCCTGCGCAATTTCTTCCGAGCCCTGCTGAACCGCGAAGCGACCGTTCCGTACGGAACGTCCAGCGCCTGCGCCACCTCCTCGTAACCGAGGCCGGCCAGGACGACGAGCAGCAGCACATCACGCTGGTCGGCGGGCAGGTCGGCGACGACCTGCGCGAGGCGACCCTTCATGTGCTCGGCACTCACCCTGGTGACGACCCGGTCCTCGTGGCCGCCGACGGAGCGTTCGCCGCCCAGCCGCACCAGCGCGCGGAACCTCCGCGCCTCCGAGCGCCGGTGCTTGGCGATGAGATTCGTCGCGATGCCGTACAGCCAGGGCCGGGCGCTTCCCCGCGACAGGTCGAACTTCTTCCGCTGCCGGAACGCGGCGTGAAAGGTCTCGGCCGCGATGTCGTCGGCGGCGTCGCCGTTGAGGCGCCGGGCGACGTAACCGTGGATCTCCGCGAAGTACGCATCGAAGATCGCGCCGAACCGCTCCGGGTCATGCCAGGACCGCTCGATCTCCGAAGCGTCGGTCCGGGCGTCCGGCCCGACGTCGGGGGGAGCGGCCATGGGGGGGGCTCCTTCATCTGGTGCCTCATCTATTGGCGTGGATGACGGTCACCCCTTCTCCCCCGCAGCCCCGGATCCCCTTCCCCTCTTACGGATTTCAGCGCCGCGCTCAGCGACACCGTCTTCGGCCCTTCGCCGGAGACGGGCGGCACTCACACCCTGAGCGCGGCGGCGCCGACCCACACGCTCCAGCCGCGGGGCTTCTACCGCCCGGTCGTCAAAAAGCCGACGCGTCGGGGCCGGGGGACTCGTTGGTCCAGCCCACCGACGTGTACACCTTCTCGGCCACCACCGCTCCCGCCGGACGGCGGCCCGTGCCGGTGACGACCTCCTGGACGTCCAGCACGCGGCCCAGGCCGGGGTCGATCACCCAGCGCAGCTCGGTCTTGTCGAGGCCGAGTCCGCTGATCACGACGCCCTCCCCCGTGCGGTCCAGCGTGTCCATGACCTTGCCCGCCGCCCGTACGCCCGGCAGGCCGGCCATCATCCGCAGGACGGCCACGCGGACCTCCGGGTGGATCGGCAGGTCGGTCAGCAGTTGCGGCAGCACGATGTGCCCGTATACGGCCAGGCCGCCCTGGTGCGCGGTCGCGAGCTTCGCGTCGATCTGGCGGCGCAGCACGGCCGGGTCCGTCGACAGGTTGTCCAGCCAGATCGGCGAGACCGCGACGTCCGCGATGCGGTAGTCGGTGGCGGCGGCGAGGTGAGCGTCCTGCTCCGCCGGGCCGGACCCGCCCGCGCAGGTCCGCGCGCTGGTGGAGTACGCCGGCCACGCCCGAGACGGCAGGCCGCCCTGATCCGCCCGCTCCTGCGCGGTGAGGGGGCGGGCGCCGAGGCACTGCCGGTACGCGACGGTCTGCCCCCCGTCGGGTCCGGCGAGCCAGATGCCGTCGCGCACCCGCACCTCGATGGGGACTCCGCCGCCGTTCGTGGTGTTGAGCGTGTACCGGTCGGTCTCGACGACCCGCCAGTACCGCCCGGCGCTCAGGTCCTGATGGTGATCCAGGGCGGTGGCCGCCGCGAGGAGGATGTCCCGGCCGGTGGGCGGACCGTGCCGTCCGGGCTCCTGGGCCGACGATCCGACCGACAGCGCGACCGCGACCATCGCCCCGGTGACGGCCAGGCCGAGTGGGACTCCCACGCCCAGGCGCGACCGACCGCGCCGGTCGCGCGCGCGTTCGTCTCGCGAAGGGACGGAAGGGTCATCCTCGGTGTCACCGACGACCCGCGTCAGGTCCATCAAGCGTCAGGCTCCCTTCCTGCCGGCGCGGCGGCGCCGCTCCGGCCGTACCTCAGGGGAGAGGTCCACGCTACGGAGTCCGTCCGACACTCCGGGTCCGCTGCGGAACCGTCTCTTATTAGTCTCCCGATGGACGCCATCGAGTTCCGGCCACCGAGGGGCATTTCGCACCATCTGAAAAACCCCAGGATGCATGTCCCCGATAGGTACGGATGCGGCTGCCCGCGCGGTTCAACGGTCTTTCGGCGAGATCGAGACGACCACGTCTCGCTCACCACGTCGTCGACATGGAACGACCCGGGGGCGGTCTCCAGCCGCCTCCGGGTCGGTTCGTGTTCCGCTCAGCGCAGGTCCGCCCTGAGCTCAGATCTCAGGCGTGGTGCGGAGCGTCGTTCGTCCAGCCGATGTCGAGGACGACGTTGTACGAATGGACGGTCCCGGACCGCATACCGCGGTCGTGGCCGCCGGCCTTCACCACGATCTTCTGGTCACCGAGGATCTGGTACGTCTTCGGAGCGAGGATGAGCTGGTAGCCGACGAGCGTGCCGGAGCCGTCGCGCATGGGGATGGCCGGAGCGGACAGTCCGATGCCGGGGCGTCCGGTGGCGTCCTTCACCGCACCGAGCGATCGCACACCGGGCAGGTCGGCGAGCAGGCGGAAGGCCTTGGCCCGGTCGGCCGGCGAGACCGCGGTGCGGGTCAGGAAGTCGTACGCGGTCATGAGCTGGGCAGAGGCGCTGCCGCCACTCCGCGCGAGCCGCTGCCGGAACACCTCGAACCCGGACTCGAGCGAGCCGTTCTCGAAGATCTTCAGCTTCTCGCACACCTTGTCGGGCTTACCTGGAGGAGAAGCCGCACACTCCTTCCGCATCTCGGCCAGCGACCGGGCGTTCTCGGCCGGCGTCGTACGGTCGGCGGCCCATGACTCCCCCTTCCGGGTCAGGGTCAGCGGATCTCCGTTCGACGTGACGTTCCAGCGATCCGGTGAGCCGGCCTTCCGCCAGGCCGCCCGGTCCTGGGCGGTGAGCGGGCCGGACGGGAGTCGGCGACCGTAGGTCACATCGTCGTCCTTCTTCGGATCGCGGGGCGTCCACTGGTCGAACTCATCGGCGAGGTAGACCTGATAGCCCCCGGCGCCCTGGCCGCCGACGCGGTACCCCTGACCGCCGACGTCGGCCACGCGCCAGTAGCGGCCCGTCGGCTCCTTCGCTGCGGTCTCCGCGGCGGCGAGCAGGACCTGCCGGGCGGACAGGTCGGCCGGCCGAGCCTGCGGTGTGGACGGGGCACGGGTGCCGTGGCCGACGGTCGCCACGGCGACCGAAGCGGCGGTGCCGACGGCCACGACGCCGAGACCGATCGTGAGACGGCGCTTCGGGCGCGCCGTGCGCCGCTTCTCGAACGGGCTCGTCATGGCATTGTGCAGATCCCGGGCGCGTCGCTCAGCGTCGGGACCGGGATCGAGGTCGGCGGGTCGCGCCTCGCCGAGCATGGCCATCACGTCACGGGTCATCGTGAGGATTCCTTTCCGAGGGTGAGAACGGCCGGCCGGGCGGCCAGCGCGGGAGGGGAGGTCATCGCGCGCTCCAGGCGACGGCGCGCCCGGTGCAGCCGTACGGAGTAGGTCGCGGCCGAGCAGCCGACGACGCTGGCGGCCTCGCGAGGAGTGAGGCCGTGCCAGGCGATGAGGGTGAGGACCTCGCGGTCGTCGTCGGACAGCGCCGCGAGGGCGGCGAGGATCTGGGAGCGCTCGGCGACGTCGTCGGCGACGTCACCGGTCCGCAGGTCACCGGACCAGACCCGGAGTTCGGTGTCGACGGCTTTCCGGCGTACGTCCGCACGGTACTGCTCGCGCAGGATGTTGCGGGCCACGCCGAGCAGCCAGGCCGGCTACTCTTCGGGATCTCGGCGAGCCGGCGCCAGGCGACCAGGAAGGTCTCGCTGGTCACCTCTTCGGCGATCTCGCGTCCGGCCCTGCTGACGACGTAGGCGTAGACCCGGGGTTGGTACGTGTCGTACAGCGCGGTGAACCGTCGCTCCCTGTCGGGGTCGGTCATGTGTCCTCCTTCGACGGCCTGATGACCAAGGTGCTCTGCTCATCGGCTCCCTCGCTTCGGTCGGTCACGGTCGCCTCCTTCGCGTGCGGTGCGCGGTCACCAGGGGAGTGACGGGAACGGCCCGGTTCTTACCGAAGATCCAGAAATTCGCCCCCTGCCCGGGAACACCGCAGGCCCGGTGCCCGTTGTACAAGGCAGCAAAGTTGAGTCGCCCGGACTCAAGTCATTTGACAGTTGCGAAGCCGCTTGGCAGTCTTGCGTCTGCTGGACTCAGCTTCATCGACTTAGCAAGCTCACAGTCGGAGGAACCAACTCATGGCACGTGCGGTCGGTATCGACCTTGGAACGACCAACTCGGTCGTCGCGATCCTGGAGGGTGGCGAGCCCACCGTCATCGCCAACGCGGAGGGGTCGAGGACCACGCCGTCCGTCGTCGCCTTCGCCAAGAACGGCGAAGTCCTGGTCGGCGAGGTCGCCAAGCGCCAGGCGGTGACCAACGTCGATCGCACCATCCGGTCGGTCAAGCGCGAAATGGGCACCGACTGGAAGACCACGATCGACGGCAAGGAGTTCACGCCGCAGCAGATCAGCGCGTTCGTGCTGCAGAAGCTCAAGCGTGACGCGGAGGCCTACCTCGGCGAGAAGATCACCGACGCGGTGATCACCGTTCCGGCCTACTTCTCGGACCACCAGCGGCAGGCCACCAAGGAGGCCGGCCAGATCGCGGGCCTCAACGTCCTGCGGATCATCAACGAGCCGACGTCCGCGGCCCTGGCCTACCACCTGGAGAAGGAGGGCGAGGCCACGATCCTCGTCTTCGACCTCGGTGGCGGCACCTTCGACGTCTCCCTCCTCGAGGTCGGCGACGGCGTGGTCGAGGTCAAGGCGACGAACGGCGACAACCACCTCGGTGGCGACGACTGGGACAGCAAGGTCGTCGACTGGCTGGTCACCAAGTTCAAGAACGCCCACGGCGTCGACCTGTCCAAGGACAAGATGGCGCTGCAGCGGCTCCGTGAGGCCGCTGAGAAGGCCAAGATCGAGCTCTCCAGCTCCTCGGAGACCAGCATCAACCTGCCCTACATCACGGCCTCGGCCGAGGGCCCGCTGCACCTGGACGAGAAGCTCACCCGGGCCGAGTTCCAGAAGATGACGTCCGACCTGCTCGACCGCTGCAAGAACCCGTTCCAGCAGGTCATCAAGGACGCCGGCATCAGCGTGAGCGAGATCAACCACGTTGTTCTCGTCGGCGGCTCCACCCGCATGCCCGCCGTCGCCGAGCTCGTCAAGGAGCTGACCGGCGGCAAGGAGGCCAACAAGGGCGTCAACCCGGACGAGGTCGTCGCGGTCGGCGCGTCCCTGCAGGCCGGCGTGCTCAAGGGTGAGGTCAAGGACGTCCTGCTGCTGGACGTCACGCCGCTGAGCCTGGGCATCGAGACCAAGGGCGGCATCTTCACCAAGATCATCGAGCGGAACACCACCATCCCGACCAAGCGGTCCGAGGTGTTCACCACCGCCGACGACAACCAGCCGTCCGTGGAGATCCAGGTCTACCAGGGCGAGCGCGAGATCGCGTCGTACAACAAGAAGCTCGGCACCTTCCAGCTGACCGGCCTTCCGCCGGCGCCGCGCGGTGTCCCGCAGATCGAGGTCACGTTCGACATCGACGCCAACGGCATCGTGAACGTCGGCGCCAAGGACCTCGGCACCGGCAAGGAGCAGTCGATGACCATCACGGGCGGGTCGGCCCTGCCCAAGGACGACATCGACCGCATGATGCGCGAGGCCGAGCAGTACGCCGAGGACGACCGTCAGCGCCGCGAGGAGACCGAGACCCGCAACAACGCCGACACCCTCGCCTACTCCACGGAGAAGTTCCTCCGGGAGAACGACGAGAAGATCCCGGCCGAGGTCAAGACCGAGGTCCAGACGGCGCTGGACGAGGTCAAGAAGGCCCTCGAGGGCACGGACGTCGACGCGATCCGCAACAGCTCCGAGAAGCTGGCCCAGGTCAGCCAGAAGATGGGCGCCGCGATGTACGCCCAGAACCAGGCGAGCGCCGAGGGCCCGACGGCCGACGCCCAGAGCGGCGAGCAGCCGAAGGACGACGAGGTCGTCGACGCCGAGATCGTGGACGACGACAAGGACACCAAGGGCGGCGCGGCGTGACCGGGTTCGTCCCCCCACACCGTGACGAACTTGTACTCGAGGAGGAAGCGTGACGGAGCGTCGTGACGACGCCGAGGAGCGCCAGGGCCCGGTGATCCGCGACAAGCGGCGCATCGATCCCAAGACCGGTGAGGTGCGGGAGTCGGCGAAGTCGGCTCCCGCGTCCCCCACCGAGAAAGCGCCCTCCGGCGCGGACGGGGAAGAGGTGGCGAAGCTCAAGAAGGAGTTGGCCGAGCGCACGTCCGACCTTCAGCGGCTGCAGGCGGAGTACTCCAACTACCGCAAGCGGGTCGACCGGGACCGTGCGGCCGTGCGCGAGCAGGCCCTGGCATACGTCCTCGGCGAGCTGCTGCCGGTGCTCGACGACATCGGGCGGGCCCGGGAGCACGAAGAGCTGAGCGGGGGTTTCAAGCAGATCGCCGAGTCCCTCGAGGGCATCGTCGGCAAGCTCGGCCTGGAGTCGTTCGGCACGGCCGGCGAGCCGTTCGACCCGAACGTCCACGAGGCCCTGATGCACTCCTACTCCGATGAGGTCGAGGAGCCGACGGCCATTCAGATCCTTCAGTCGGGGTACCGCATCGGCGAGCGGACCCTCCGGCCCGCGCGGGTCGCCGTGGCCGAGCCGACCGAGGACCTCGGTCCGCAGGCCGAGCCGGACGCGGAGGCGAAGGCGGAGAGCACGGCCGACGGTGAGAAGCCGGAGGCCGAGTCCGGTGTCGACGGCGCCGGCGACGACTGAGACGAACACCTATCGGGAAGAGGTAAGGGACGCCGGTGAGCACCAAGGACTTTATCGAGAAGGACTACTACAAGGTCCTCGGTGTTCCGAAGACCGCAACCCAGGACGAGATCAAGAAGTCCTACCGCAAGCTGGCGCGGCAGTACCACCCGGACGCCAACCGCGGCGACGCCGAGTCCGAGGAGAAGTTCAAGGAGATCTCCGAGGCCTACGACGTGCTGTCCGACGAGAAGCGCCGTAAGGAGTACGACGAGGCCCGCAGCCTGTTCGGCGGGGCCCGTCGCCCCGGCGGCGGGGCGCAGGGCGGCTTCGGCTTCGACCTGGGTGACCTGTTCGGCGGCTCGACCGGCGGCACCACCGGCACCGGCGAGCGCATCGGCGACCTGTTCGGCGGGCTGTTCGGCGGTGGTCGCCGGACGACGACCACCCGGCGGCCCCGCCGGGGCGCGGACGTCGAGTCCGAGGTCACGCTGACCTTCAGCGAGGCCTTGGAGGGCAAGACGGTGCCGCTGCGGCTGACCAGCGAGGCGGCGTGTCCCACCTGCCGGGGCACCGGTGCCAAGACCGGCACGGTGCCCCGGGTGTGCCCCCGCTGTGAGGGCACGGGGCAGGAGAGCCGCAACGCCGGCGGGTTCGCCTTCTCCGAGCCCTGCCGCGAGTGCCACGGGCGGGGCCTCGTGGTCGACGACCCGTGCCTCACCTGCCACGGCAGCGGGCGGGCGCAGAGCACCCGGACGATCCAGGCGCGCATCCCGGCCGGGGTGGCCGACGGGCAGCGGATCCGGCTCAAGGCCAAGGGCGCTCCCGGCGAGAGCGGCGGCCCCAGCGGTGACCTCTACGTCGTCGTGCACGTCACGGGGCACAAGGTGTTCGGCCGGTCGGGCGACAACCTGACCGTGATGGTCCCGGTGACCTTCCCTGAGGCGACGCTCGGCGCGGAGATCAAGGCGCCGGTCCTCGGCGGCCAGCCGGTGACCCTGCGGATCCCGGCCGGGCACTCCCAACGGGCGCACCTTCCGGGTCCGCGGCAAGGGAGCGACCCGGCGCGACGGCACCAAGGGCGACCTGCTGGTGACCGTCGAGGTCCAGGTGCCGCAGAAGGTCGACGAGACCACGCGCGAGGCGCTGGAGAAGATCCGCGCGAGCAACAGCGGTGAAGACCTGCGCAGCGAGCTGCTGCGGATGGCGAAGGAGGAGTGATCGTCATGGATCCGTTCGGCGACGACAGTCCGGTCTACGTCATCTCGGTGGCGGCTCAGCTGTCCGGGCTGCACCCGCAGACGCTCCGCACGTACGACCGGCTGGGCCTGGTGTCCCCCGGTCGTACGGCCGGGCGCGGGCGCCGCTACTCCATGCGCGACATCGTCATGCTGCGCGAGATCCAGCGGCTGTCCCAGGAAGAGGGCATCAACCTCGCCGGCATCAAGCACATCCTCGACCGCGAGCGCGAGTCCGACGCACTGCGCACCGAGGTGGCACGCCTCCGCGCGCTGGTCGAGGAGCTGAGCAACGAGCTGGAGTCCACGCGCGCCGTGGCCGCCCGGCTGGCAAAACTGAAGAACGCCCACGGTTCCGACACTGGAGCCGATCTGGTGCCGATCCGGCAGACCAGCGTGGTGCTGTGGCGATCTAGGGGGGAGGAATAAGTGGATTACAAGCTGACCCAGAAGAGCCAAGAGGCCGTCTCGGTCGCGGTACGGCGTGCCGCGACGGAGGGACATCCCCAGGTCGAGCCGGCGCACCTGCTGGTCGCGCTGCTCGGCCAGGCTGACGGCATCGCCGCGCCTCTCCTGGAGGCCGTCGGCGCCGACCCGCAGGCCATCCGGCGCCGCGCCGAGGAGCAGATCGCGGCGCTGCCGAAGGCCGCCGGCTCGACCGTCAACGCGCCGGACACCTCCCGGCTGCTGCTGAAGGTGCTGAACACCGCCGCCAACCGGGCCAAGCAGCTCGAGGACGAGTACGTCTCCACCGAGCACCTGCTCGTCGGCCTGGCCACCGACGGCGGTCCCGTCGCCACCCTCCTCAAGGAGAACGGCGCGACCCCCGACGCGCTGCTCGAGGCGTTCGAGAAGGTCCGCGGCCACGCCCGCGTGACCAGCGAGAACCCCGAAGAGACCTACCAGGCGCTGGAGAAGTACGGCGTCGACCTGACCGCGCAGGCCCGCGACGGCAAGCTCGACCCGGTCATCGGCCGCGACACCGAGATCCGCCGCGTCGTGCAGGTGCTGTCGCGCCGTACGAAGAACAACCCGGTCCTCATCGGCGAGCCCGGCGTCGGCAAGACGGCGGTCGTCGAGGGCCTGGCCCAGCGGATCGTCGCCGGCGACGTGCCGGAGACGCTGAAGAACAAGCGCCTCGTCTCCCTCGACCTGGGCGCGATGGTCGCGGGCGCGAAGTTCCGCGGCGAGTTCGAGGAGCGCCTCAAGGCGGTCCTGAACGAGATCAAGCAGAGCGACGGCCAGGTCGTCACGTTCATCGACGAGCTGCACACCGTCGTCGGGGCGGGCGCGGCCGAGGGCGCCATGGACGCGGGCAACATGCTCAAGCCCATGCTGGCCCGCGGCGAGCTGCGGATGATCGGCGCGACGACGCTCGACGAGTACCGCGAGCGGATCGAGAAGGATCCGGCGCTGGAGCGGCGCTTCCAGCAGGTCCTCGTCGGCGAGCCGACGGTCGAGGACACCATCGCGATCCTGCGCGGCCTCAAGGGCCGGTACGAGGCGCACCACCAGGTGGCGATCTCCGACGCCGCCCTCGTCGCCGCCGCCGCGCTCTCCGACCGGTACATCACCGCCCGGTTCCTGCCCGACAAGGCCATCGACCTGGTCGACGAGGCCGCCTCCCGGCTCCGCATGGAGATCGACTCGCGGCCCGTCGAGATCGACGAGCTGCAGCGTTCCGTGGACCGGCTCAAGATGGAGGAGCTGGCCCTCGAGAAGGAGTCCGACGAGGCGTCCAAGCACCGCCTCGAACGCCTCCGCGCCGAGCTGGCCGACAAGCAGGAGCACCTCAACGCCCTCGTCGGCCGCTGGGAGCAGGAGAAGGCCGGCCTGAACAAGGTCGGTGAGCTCAAGAAGCGCATCGACGACCTGCGCGGCCAGGCCGAACGCGCCCAGCGCGACGGCGACCTGGAGACCTCCGCCCGTCTGATGTACGGCGAGATCCCGGTGCTGGACAAGCAGCTCGCCGAGGCGTCCGAGGCCGCCGAGACCCGCGAGACGATGGTCAAGGAGGAGGTCGGCGCCGACGACGTGGCCGAGGTCGTGTCCTCGTGGACCGGCGTCCCCGTCGGCAGGCTCCTCGAAGGCGAGACCACCAAGCTGCTCCGCATGGAGGACGAGCTCGGCCACCGCCTCATCGGCCAGGCCGACGCCGTACGCGCCGTCTCCGACGCCGTACGCCGGGCGCGGGCGGGCGTCTCCGACCCCGACCGGCCGACCGGGTCGTTCCTGTTCCTCGGCCCGACCGGCGTCGGCAAGACCGAGCTTGCCAAGGCGCTCGCCGACTTCCTGTTCGACGACGAGCGGGCCATGGTCCGCATCGACATGAGCGAGTACGCCGAGAAGCACTCGGTCGCCCGCCTCGTCGGCGCGCCTCCCGGCTACGTCGGGTACGAGGAGGGCGGCCAGCTCACCGAGGCGGTCCGCCGCCGCCCGTACTGCGTCGTCCTGCTGGACGAGGTCGAGAAGGCCCACCCTGAGGTCTTCGACGTCCTCCTACAGGTCCTCGACGACGGACGGCTCACCGACGGCCAGGGCCGTACGGTCGACTTCCGGAACGTCATCTTGATCATGACGTCGAACCTCGGCTCCCAGTTCCTGGTCGACCCGGCCCTGGACAACGGAGCCAAGCGTGATGCCGTCCTGAACACGGTACGGGCGAGCTTCAAGCCCGAGTTCCTCAACCGGCTCGACGACGTCATCATCTTCGACGCCCTGTCGACCGAGGAGCTCACGAAGATCGTCGACCTGCAGATCGACCGCCTGGCCCGCCGCCTCGCCGACCGCCGCCTGACCCTGACGGTCACCGACGCCGCGAGCGAGTGGCTGGCCATGACGGGCTACGACCCGGCGTACGGCGCCCGCCCGCTCCGCCGCCTCGTGCAGAGCGCGATCGGCGACCAGCTGGCGAAGGAACTCCTGGCCGGCGACATCCGCGACGGCGACGAGGTCATCGTCGACCTCGACCTCGGCTCCGACACGTTGACGGTCAAGCCGGCCGTCACCGTCAGCTGACCGCTTCACCTGATCGAGGGGCCCGCGCGCAAGGGGCCTATGGCCCCTGAGGGCGCGACTTTATTACAGGGTCGCGCCCTCGTTATTTCCGAAGACAATCGAGTCCGAGAAGTGGCGGGAACGGATCTGACACAGCGGCTCTCCGCCTGCGAAACCAACCTGGATGACCGCCCCGCAGGCTACGACCCGGCGTACGATGCTCGCCCACTCCGCATCAGCGGGATGCGAAGATCCCGGTGTGCTGGATGCGATCGATGCCGTGGATTGGGCCGCCACACGAGAATCGATACGTCTTCCGCGGCTGCGGTCCCGCTCTGTTGCGCCATAGCGGAACAGATCCACGTCCGGCGTGACATCCTCGCCGCCCAGGGTCATGAGCCCAGGTCACTGCTGGCCGGCGCAGCCGAGCACTGGCGGTTCGAGGTGCACGACGTCGCCGCTGAGCACGAGGACACAGTTGTCTTCGGCGTCCTCGCCGGCAAATTCCCGGACGGTGCTCATCCCGCAGAATTACACGATGCGGGCCGGATCACCCTGCTCCGCGCGGTGACCCTCGAATGCCCTCCGGACGACGGCTCAGACGAGGCATTCCTTCGCTTCGTCGGCGAGCCGGCGCACCACTTCCGCGCACGCACGGTGCTGTACCCCGCGCTCTGCGGTGAACGCGTGCACTGAGCAGCGCGGCGGGATCGTGAGAAACCGGCCTTGATCGGCTTCCGTTCCAAGGTATCGCCAGGTGATCCTGATGCACGACGATCGGAGACCATCATGACCACGCAGACCGATGCGGTGAACGACACGGTGTTCGCGCACCGCATCACGCCCCGCTTCTTTGAAATCGACAGCCAGGGCGTCATGTTTAACATGTGGTATCTGGCTCACGTCGACGAAGCGGTGGACGGCTTCTTCGAGGCCAGGGGCCTGCCGTACGCGGAGTGGCCGCAGATGGGTGTCGATGTGCACGTCGCACACGTCGACCTGGACTGGAAGGCCGCCATCCGCTACCACGACCGGCCGGAGGTCCTGGTCAGCACCGCCCGGGTCGGCGGCAAGAGCTTCACCCTCGACTTCGCCTTCCGGCGCGACGAAGAGACGACCGCGACCGGTTCCATCGTCTACGTAGCGGTCGCCACCGACGGGTCGGGAACCATGCCGCTGCCGCCCCGGCTGGTCGAGGCGCTGGGAGAACTCGCCCCGCTGACGGATCACTGAGACCTGTCGGCACCCGCGACGTCCGGCGCGGTTGACCTTCCACCGGCTGGAGTCCATACGTTGGCGGCGCATACCCGGCCGCCCCCAGACCTGGACGGTGCTCATGACACGCTGCGCCGAGTGCGGGGCACCCGCGCGACCCTACTCGTGCGACGAGCTCTTCAACATCGTCCTCGCGCTGGACCACTCCCGGCGGCCGCCCTGGGGTCCCCTGCACGGCGTCACTGTTTCCTGCTTCCTGCTCCAGCACCCCAGCCGCCTGCCCGCACCAGACCGGGCCCGCCCCTGGGCGATCCTGCACACCTACCTCAGCGAAGGACTCACCGCGGTCACGCCGCTGACCGAACGGTTGCGCCGCGCCAACTCCCACCAGAACCAGAATGCCGCGCTTCCCGACATCGTGACCGACGCGCCGGACCTTGGCCCGACGCCCACGGCCTTCAGCATCACCATCGATGACGTCGCCCAAGACGGCACGTTCCCCGCGGCCGGCTTTCCGGATCGCATCAAGGCATGGGCGATGGCCACCGTTGCCGCCTGGCGCTCTCCGTGAGGATCGTGCCCTCACTCCACGACCGAGATCATCTGGAAAGTGATCTTGTGAGACCGGTCGTCACCTTAGGCTCCTGAGCATGCCCACAGCCCGGTCCGTCATCGTCAGCTCGCCTCCCCGCGGCCAGATCCACGATTTCGACCTCGTCGTCCTCGGTGGTCGGCTGCTTTTCGTCGGCACCCATGACGTCAGCCGGCATGCCTGTACCTGGGATCCGGCAACCGGTCTGTGGACGGAGTACCCGCTCGACAACCCCTGGGGAGACGAGGAAGGGGACTACGACTACACCGAACTCACCGCGCTCGGCGCCGCGGTCGTGGACGGCCGGATCGTGATCGGCGGTGGCGGAGACCACCAGGGCTTCGCCATGTGGGACCTCCAGTCCGGCAAGGTGCGGCTGACCGCGCAGGAGGGCGGCGTGGACTCCACGGCCAGGGCCGACCTCGGGGGACGCTCAATGCTCGTCGTCGGAGGCTCGTCCTTCACGAACGTGCAACTGTGGGACCCGTCGGTCGCCGAACACGACGGCGATGAGGGGCTCGATCGGCCTTCGCCCTATGACCTCCAGATCGAGGTCGAGGAGTTGGCCGCGGGGTCAGGCGCCGGCAGCGCCGTCGCGGCGGGAACGCTGGGGGATCGGCCGGTCGTGGTGGCCGGCGGCCACGACGGTGGGGTGCTCGTGTGGGACATCGACGAGCAATGTGCCCTCGCGGAATTCGATGATCTCGACGAGACACTGACCGACTTCGCCCTGGCGGCCGTGGACGGCCGTACGCGTATCGTGGCGGCGGGCGGGCAGAGCCTGCTGCTGGGCGATCCTGAAACCGGTGAGTGGGACGAGCCGCTCACCCTCCCCGGTGGCGACGTCTCCTGCCTGGACACGGGCTCGGTGATGGGCCGTCCGGTCGCCGTCACCGGCGCCAAGAACGGCACGATCTGCGTCTGGGATCTGGCCGAGCGCCGACTGCTCGGCGAGCCGTTCCGCGAATACGACAGCGCGGCGTTCGGCGTCCGCCTGGCCGAACTCGACGGCCGCCCCGTGGTCATCGCCGCCGCCCACGTCGACTCCGTACGCGTCTGGGAACTCCCTCTCTGAACCGGCAAGACCGCCCACCGCCGCGTGCCCGTCCTGACGGAGGCTCCCGGCCGATACAGCAGCACTCGCGCTGTACAGAACTCCCCGAGATCCGGGAGCTCTTCGAAGCGTCGTAGCGGGTCAGGCGGGGGCGGGGCCGGCTGAGCGGGCGAGGGCGAGGCCGTCGAGGATGCGGTCGAGGCCGTAGGCGAACTCCTGTTCGCGGAGCCGTACGGGGTCCTCGTCCGCCTGTGCGGTGAAGAGCGCGCCGAGGCGCGGGTGTGAGCGGGTGAGACCCTCGAGGGCGGGCTTCAGGCGCTCGGCCCACTCATCCTCGGTCTGGCCGCTGCGGGCGAGCATGGTCAGCCACGCCGCCTCGCTGCTCGTCATCCCGATGACGTAGGCGAAGACGGCGCTCATCGCGCTGTTGGCCTCGGTCAGGGAGAATCCCGCGGCCTCCAGTGTGCCGAGCAGGTCCTCCGACAGGCGCATGAGGTTCGGCCCGTAGTTGGCCATCGCGCCAAGCATGGAGGCGATCCACGGGTGTCGCAGGATCACGGCGCGCAGGCCCTGGGCGCAGGCGGCGGTCGCCTCGCGCCAGCGCTCGGGGTCGCTCATGTCGGGGATCCGCAGCTCGCCGAAGACTTCGTCGACCGCGAGCTCGACCAGTTCGTCCTTGTTGGCGACGTGCCGGTAGAGCGAGGTCGCGCCCGCGCCGAGGCGGGTGCCGAGCTTGCGCATGCTGAGCGCCTCGACGCCTTCCGCGTCGAGCAGCCGTACGGCCTCGGCCACGATCTGCTGCCGGCTCAGCGCCGGCTGCTCGCGCTTCTCTCGGCCGGGACGTGCCCATACCGACGGGATCGGCCTGTCATCGGTGGTCACGGCATCTCCTCCTCGTCGTTGTCACGAGCCTAGCGCACACCGTATGCGTATGCGTACGTCGTTCACCGCTTGCGCACAACGTTCCGCCATGCGTACAGTGTTCGCCAGTTGGCACACACTGTACGCATCGTTCGAAGGGAAGCGCGATGACTCGCCATCCACGCCGCTGGCTCATCCTGGTCGTCCTCTGCCTCAGCACGCTGGTGCTGGTCATCGACAACATGGCCCTCAACGTGGCGATCCCCTCGCTCACCGAGGACCTCGGCGCGAGTGCCCAGGACATCCAGTGGATCCTGGACTCCTACATCCTCGTGTTCGCCGGTCTGCTGCTCACGGCGGGAAGCCTGTCGGACCGGTTCGGCCGACGGCGGATGATGATCATCGGGTTGGCCCTCTTCGGCGGGGCCTCGCTGGCGGCGACGTTCGCCACCGGGCCCGGACTGCTGATCGCGGCTCGGGTGCTCATGGGTGTGGGCGGCGCGCTGGTGATGCCCAGCATGCTGTCCATCCTCATCACCGTGTTCGACGAGGCGGAGCGGCCGAAGGCGATGGCCGCGTGGAGCGCCGTCGCCATGCTCGGCCTCGTGGGCGGCCCGGTCGTCGGCGGCCTGCTCGTCGCCCGGTTCGGCTGGAGCGCGGTCTTCCTGATCAACATTCCGATCGCCGCGCTGGCGATCGTCGCGGCGGTCATCCTCATGCCCGAGTCCAAAGGTCCCTGGCGCAAGCCCGACCCGCTCGGCGCGGTCCTGTCGGTCGTCGGCATGACGGCACTCGTCTGGACGATCATCGAGCTGCCGAGGAACGGATTCGGCCCCGCCACCATCACCGGGACCGCCATCGCCGTCGCCGCGCTCACCGGCTTCGTGATCTGGGAGACCCGCACCTCATCCCCGATGGTCCCGCTCGGCCTCTTCCGCGACCGGAACTTCACCGGCGGCAGCCTCTCCCTCACCCTCGCGGAGATCGCCAACGGCGGCCTGCTGCTCGCGGCCACCCAGTACCTGCAGTTCGTCCTCGGCTACTCGCCCATGAAGACCGGGCTGGCGTTCATCCCGCTGGCGGTCGCCGCGCTCGTGTTCAACACCATTGGCGCGAGCCTGGGTCAGAAGCTCGGGAACCGTGTCATGGCCGCCACCGGGCTGGTCATCACGGCGGCCGGGTTCGGCGTGCTGGCGACGGTCGCACCGGGCGACGGGTTCACGGTGCTGGGCGTCGCGCTCGGCCTGATGGGCATGGGCGGCGGGCTCGCGGTGCCGGCGGCGATCACGGCCCTGATGGGGGCCGTCCCGGCCGAGCACGCCGGGGTCGGCTCCGCGCTGAACGACACGATCCAGCAGGCGGGCGCCGCGCTCGGCGTCGCGATCCTCGGCAGCGTCCTGTCCAGCACCTTCACCGGCGCCATGCCCAAGACGGCCCCCGAGCAGGCCCGGCACTCGATCGGCGAGGCGCTCGCCGTCGCCGCCCGGACCGGGAACACCGGCCTCGCCCACACCGCCCGCGACGCCTTCGCGACCGCGATGTCCACCACGTTCACGGTCGGCGCGGCCGGCGTCCTCGCCGCAGCGGTGCTCGCCCTCCTGGTGCTCCGCGGCCGCAAGCCTGCTCCGGCTCGGCCGGAGCAGGCGGAGGCGGCGCTGACCGCCGCCTGAGACCCTGCCTCCGGTCGGACCCCGCACGTCGCGTGCGGGGTCCGACCGCTATCCGCCGGTGGCGCGGAGGGCGCGGGCCCCGAGTGACCGCAGGTACGCGACGAGTTCGGGGGGCTCGTGCACGGTGAACTCGCAGCCCAGCATCGTGAGCCGCTGGGCCAGCCATTCGAGGGTGTCCGCGTGGGTGCGCAGGCGGCAGCCGTACGCGTCGATCGGCTCGACCTCGCCGAGCCGGGCGGCCGGGACCTCGCCGGCCGGCATCTGGAGGGTGACCAGGGCACGGTACGTCGGGACCAGCGAGTAGAGCCTGCGCGTGACGTAGGCGGCGGCGTCCTCGTCGGGGGGCCGGCGGGGCGTGTTCGGAACGCCGGTCGGGCGTGGTCGCCGGACGCGGTCCATCCGGAAGATCCGCCAGTCGTCCCGGTCGAGGTCGTAGGCGACGAGGTACCAGCGGCGTCCGGCGGCGACCAGACGGTACGGCTCGACCAGGCGGTCGTCCTCGCCCTCATCCCGCGAGTAGGCGAAACGCAGTCCCCGGCTGCTCGCGGCGGCGACGGCGACGGTCGTGAGGTCGTCCGGGTCGATGCTCGGGCCGGCCTCGCCGAGCAGTGCCACCGTGGCGGCGTTCAGCGCGCCCACCCGCTGGCGCAGCCGTGACGGCAAGACCTGCTCCAGCTTCGCCAGGGCCCGCAGGGACGCCTCCTCGATGCCGCCGACCGGATGTCCGGCCGCCGTACGCAGGGCGACCGCGATGGCCACCGCCTCTTCGTCGTCGACGAGCAGCGGCGGCATGGCCGTACCGGCGACCAGGCGGTAGCCGCCCGCCGGGCCCATCGTGGCCTCGACCGGATAGCCGAGGTCGCGCAGCCGCTCGACGTCGCGGCGGACCGTACGGGGGCTGACGTCCAGGCGTTCGGCGAGCTCGCTGCCCGGCCACTCGCGTGGGGTCTGCAGCAGGGAGAGCAGCGTCAGCAGGCGGGCCGAGGTCACAGGCGCGGAGTCTAGGCCAGGATCCGACCTACATGCGGCATAGCGTCGATCACGTCGCCGACACGAACCGGTTTCGGCGACGGACAGGCCGTACGGCCTCCGAGACGTAGGGGACACGATGAGTGAAGAGATCCGGCCGTTCCGCATCGACGTTCCGCAGGCCGAGCTGGACGACCTGCGCGACCGGCTGGCCCGTACCCGCTGGTCCGCGCAACTGCCGGGCGAGGGCTGGAGCCGGGGAGTGCCGGTCGCCTACCTGACGGACCTGGCCGAGTACTGGCGCGACGGCTACGACTGGCGCGCCCACGAGGCGCGGCTGAACGGCTTCCCTCAGTTCACGACCACGATCGACGGTCAGGACGTGCACTTCCTGCACGTACGCTCGCCGCACCCGGACGCGCTCCCGCTGATCCTCACCCACGGCTGGCCGAACTCCTTCGTCGAGTTCGTCGACCTGATCGGCCCGCTGACCGATCCGGGCGCGTACGGCGGTGACCCGGCGCAGGCGTTCCACGTGGTGGTGCCGTCGGTTCCCGGCTTCGGGTTCTCGTCGGCGCCGCGGGAGACGGGCTGCGACGTGACGTGGGTGGCCCGGCTCTGGGCGGAGCTGATGGACCGCCTCGGCTACCAGCGGTACGGCACACAGGGCGGCGACCTCGGCGCGTACGTCGCACCGGCGCTGGCCACGATCGCCCCCGACCGCGTCGTCGGGGTGCACATCGACAGCGGCCTCGGGATCCCCACCGAGGACGACCTTCCGGAGATGACCGAGGACGAGCAGGCCGTCTTCCGGCAGATGGGGGATTGGGCCCGAGGCGTCGACCATCACGCGCTGCTGCGCGCCGCGCCGCAGACCTTCGCCTACGGCTGGAATGACTCACCGGTCGCCCTGCTGGCCTGGATGACGCAGAAGTTCATGGAGTTCGGCTACGGGGTGACCGTGCCCGAGGACGCCATCGACCGGGACCTGCTCCTGACCAATGTGAGCCTGTACTGGTTCACCGGGACCTCGGGGTCCTCCTCCTGGCCGATGTACAACAGCGATCGGTTCGCCTGGCCGAAGGGGCAGTCCGCGGTGCCGACCGGCCTCTACAGCGGCCCGCCCGGCATCCGCCGCCTCGCCGAACGCCAGAACGACATCGTCCACTGGGGCGAGAACCGCCCCGGCAGCCACCACTTCATCGCCATGGAGCTCCCCGAGGTCTTCGCCGAGGACATCCGGGAGTTCTTCGGCAAGCTCCGCTGACGATCCCCGGACGAGGTGGACGCGGTCCGCCTTGGCGCGGTAGTCCGTTACGTCATGACACGACTCATCCTCGGGCCGCTGCTGCGCCACGTCGGTGCGCGTACGGCGACGGTCTGGGTGGAGACCGATCGGCCGTGCGAGGTCCGCGTCCTGGACGCCGCGAGCCGTACGTTCACGGTCCACGGGCACCACTACGCGCTCGTGGACGTCGACGGCCTGGAGCCCGGCTCCGACACCCCGTACGACGTGCTGCTCGACGGTGTGCGGGCGTGGCCGGAGGCCGGGGCGCCGCCCGGCCGCATTCGCACCCGCGCGCCCGGCGGGGCGCGGCGGTTCGCCGTCGGGTCCTGCCGGGTCGCGCCGGCCCCGGAGGCGACGCACGGCGTCGACGCGCTGGCGGTGTGCGCGCGGCGGCTCATGGCGGGCGGCGATCCGCCGGACGAGCTGCTGCTGATCGGCGACCAGGTGTACGCCGACGAGACGACGCCGGAGATGCGGGAGTTCATCGCGGCGCGGCGTGACATCGGCGCGCCGCCGTACGCCGAGATCGCCGACTTCGAGGAGTACGCCCACCTCTACCGGCTGGCCTGGGGGACGGATCCGGCGGTGCGGTGGCTGCTGGCCAGCGTGCCGAGCTCGATGGTCTTCGACGACCACGACATCCGCGACGACTGGAACACCTCCGAGGCGTGGCGGCGGGAGATGCGGGCCCATCCCTGGTGGGAACGGCGGATCACCGCCGGGCTCGGCACGTACTGGGTCTACCAGCACCTCGGGAACCTGTCACCGGCGGAACGCGCCGCCGACCCGGTCTACCAGGCGATGCTCGCGGCCGGCGGGGACGCCGGGAAGGTCGTGGATGAGTTCGCCGAGCGGGCGGACCGGGAACCCGGCGGCTTCCGGTGGAGCTACGTGCATGATCACGGGCGGACGCGGATCGTCGTCGTGGACAGCCGGTGCGGGCGCGTGCTGGAGGAGGGCCGGCGGGCGATGCTCGACGACGCGGAGCTCGCGTGGTTCGGCGAACAGTGCCGCGCCGACGTCGACCATCTCATCGTCGCGACGTCCCTGCCGTTCCTGCTGCCCGCCGCGATCCACCACATGGAGGCGTGGAACGAGGCCGTCACGGGCGGCGCATGGGGACGGCGGGCGGCCGGGTTCGGCGAACGGCTCCGGCAGACCCTCGACCTGGAGCACTGGGCGGCGTTCGACGCGTCGTTCCGGGCGGTCGCGGACATCCTGCTCGAGGTCGCGAACGGGCCGCGCCCGCCGGCGAGCATCACGCTGCTCTCCGGCGACGTTCACTACTCCTACCTCGCGCGAGTGCGCGGGACCCGCACGCCGATCTCCCAGGTCGTCTGCTCGCCGCTGCGCAACCCGCTGACGGGACCCTTCAAGACGGCCAACCAGGTCGCCTGCCGACGGGCCGGTGACCTGCCCGCGCGGGCGCTGGCCCGGCTCGCCGGCGTACGGAGACCGCCGTTCGGGTGGCGGGTCACCGACGGGCCCTGGTTCGACAACGCGCTCGCGACCGTACACGTCGACGGGCGGACGGCGTCGGTACGTTGGGACGCCGCCGCCGAGGACGGGTTCCGCGAGCTCGGCCGTGCGCCACTCTCGTAAATCCCCCGCAAAGACGCGCTAGTGGAACTGCTGGTCCGGGGCGTCGTCGGTCTTCTTCAGCAGATCGTCGAGGAGCGCGTCGTACTCGTCCTCGGGGCGGCCGAGGTCGAGGCGGCAGCGGTAGCGGATCCGCAGCAGGCCCTCGAGAGCGTCCGGATCGGTCGACCGGGCGAGGTCGGCGCCTTCGGTCGACCAGTCGTGCGCGCCGACCAGGTCGCCCTGCTCATGCAGCAGCTCGGCGACGGCACGGAAGATCTCGGGGTCCTTCGGCGCGTCGGCGCGCACCTGGTCGATCAGGGCCCGTGCCTCATCGGCACGGTCCAATTCGAACAGGGCGCCGGCGAGGTAGATGCGCGGGTCGCCGTACGTCTCTCCGCCGTCGTCCAGGGCACCGCGGTATGCCTCGGCCGCCCTGTCATGCTCTCCCGCGTGCTGCCACTGTTCACCGGCACGTAGCAACAGGCTGGCGCGGGAGACGCCGCCTGAGACGGTATCGGCCAACTCGACGAACCGTGTCGCCGCGGCGGCGTGATCACCGGTGCGGAGAGTCTCGAACTCGAGGTCATCGAGGTCGTCTTCGGTCACATGCGTCACCTTCTAGACGCTACCCGGCCTACCTGCTGCGAATCTGGTCATTTCGGATGATCGCCCGGCCAGAAGCCGACCCGGAGACCGACCAGAAGCCGACCGGAGCGCACCGGCCGGTAGAGACGTTACCGCGATCAGCTGCGCCGCGAGCGTTCGAGCGCATCCCAGAATCCGCGTCGCAGTGCGTGTCGTACCTCGTCGTGGAGCAGGAAGTCGATCGGCAGGGACGAACCCTGGAGCAGCCGTGCCTCCAGGTCCGACGGCATCCGCGGCTTGCGCGCCAGCACGGCCTCCAGCCAGAGGGCGGGGGCGTCCCGGGCGACCGACTCGCCGAAGTCCTGCCCTTCCTTGTGCGCCGCCTTCACGGCGTCGGCCAGCGTCGGGGTCGACTGCTGGACCGGGCTCGGCGTGATCTGCTGGGGGCCGGTGTACGGGCCGACGGGCTGCTGAGGGTACTGCGGGCCGGTGGGGTTGCTGCCCGCCTGCGGCCCGGTCGACGACGGAGCCGGCGGCGTCGGCGCCGCGTGCGTCGGCGCCGAACGCAGCGGCGGGGTCGGCGTGCTCGGCTGTCCGCTGCCGGAGGAGCCGACGAGGCCGGACAAGGTGGTGTTCGTCGAGGAGCCGAGCTGCGACGGCGTCACGGTGATCGGCGTGCTCGGCGGTGCGGCGCCGTGCTGGGGCGTCGGCCGCAACGGGGCCAGGGCGCCGCCCGAGCCGTTGGACGCGCCGTTGGCCAGCGGCGCGGCCGAGGTGTCGCCCCCGGCCAGCAGATTGACGTACGGCCGGAGGTGCCCGGAGCCGATCTCGATGAGGTCGTCGCACTCCTGCCGGAGCACCCGGGAGATCGTCCAGTTGCCGTCGACGGCCACGTGCACGACCGTGACGCGGACGCCGAGGTCCTGCGCGTCGGCGATGACCTGGGCGAGATCCTCGTCGCCGCTCACGATGACGGCGTCGGCGACCCCGTCGTTGCGGGCCAGCGTCATGAGATCACGGTGGATCTCGGTGTCGACGCCCTCACGGCGGCCCGGGCGGAGTCGGGAGAGCCGGAGCTTGATGCCCGGCAGGTCGGCCAGCGCGTCGTGCTCCGGCGTGCGGCGGCCCTCGACCGTCGCCTCGAACCAGTAGCAGCGCAGCAGCGGCAGGCCGGTGCGCTCCCGGGCGAGGTTGCCGAGGAGCTGGAGGATGCCTCCGAAGTCCCACGACACCGATTCGCGACGGCGGGTACCGTGCACCGCCATCGCGCCGTCGGCCAGCAGATAGCCGGCATCTACGAACAGCGCACAGCGATCCACGACGACACCGCCCCTTTCTCGGCACGAGACCCTTATCAGTGACCCACGGGTGAGCTTTCGAGCCGGCGAGCGACCTCGGGAACCACAGCGTAGTGAAGTCCGTCGTCGGCGTGGGCCGATCCAGTGATTGGCTGCTCCACGAGATTATGAGGGAAATGCGGCTTTCCGCACCCTGGCGAGATCCCTCCTCCCGCGTGTCACCGTTGACTCGGTCGCTCGCCACTGTATGACGGGGCGCGCCGCGACATGGCTGACTTGGCAAGACGGTCGAGACCGGATGCCCGATGGGCGACGGTACCACCCGCTTCTTACACGAGGAACATCTCGCGCGCCTCCCCCAACGGACACAGTGATCACCCCTCCGGGACAGGCGACCCGGACCCTGCCCCTCCCGACCGACCTCCCGGCTTCCTGGCGTGTCGCGCGGTCAGAGGGCGGCGATCAGGTCGGTAAGGGCGCGCGCCGTCGCGGGCGGGTCGGCGACGGCGGCGAAGTGGCCGGCGTCGACGGCGGTGACGGTCCAGCCGCGCAGGCGCGCCTGCGCGGCAAGCCCGTCGTACGCCGGAGACGTGCGGAGGTAGCCGCAGGGGGCGTCAGGCCAGTCCTGCGGCATCGGCAGCGTCTCGGTGAAGAAGTCCTCCTCGCGCGGCCGGGACGGCACGCCCGCGGGCGGCTCCTCGTCCGGGAACCGGCCCCCGTTCTTCAGCGCCTCGGCGAACTCCGGGCCGAACGCCGTCGCCTGGTCCAGCCGGCTCGAACCCGCCGGCGGCGGAAGCTCGGCGTCCACGAAGACGTAGCCGCCGACGAGGCGGTGCGCGGCGCGCTGGGCCGCGCCGATCGGCGGCAGCAGCGGACCCGCCCCACCGTGGCCGACCAGGACGACGGGCGGCCGCACGCCCGCCTTGGTGATCTCCAGCGCGGCCCGCGCGACATAGCGACCGGCGTACGGCGGCCGGTCGTCGTCGGTGATCTCCGGCACCACGACCTCGTACGCGCCGAGCGCCTCGGGGAGGGATCCCCAGGCGGACGCGGTGGTCAGCGGGCTGTGCAGCAGGACGAGGGTGCCGGGTGTCATGGATAGAGTTTCGCTTATGACGGATCGCGACGATCTCCTGGCCGAGATCAAGGGCAAAGCGGTGGTGCACGGCAGGGTCGTCCTGTCGTCCGGCCAGGAGGCCGACTTCTACGTCGACCTTCGTCGCGTGACCCTCGACGGGCATGCGGCGCCGCTCGTCGGGCGGGTCCTGCTCGATCTCACCGCGGACCTCGACTACGAGGCCGTGGGCGGGCTGACGCTCGGCGCCGATCCGGTCGCCACCGCGATGCTGCACGCCGCCGCCGCGCGCGGCCGGCACCTCGACGCCTTCGTCGTCCGCAAGGCGGGCAAGGCGCACGGGCTGCAGCGGCGGGTCGAAGGGCCCGACGTCACCGGGCGGCGCGTGCTGGCCGTGGAGGACACCTCCACGACCGGCGGCTCCGTGCTGACCGCCGTGGAGGCGCTGCGTGAGGCGGGCGCCGAGGTCGTCGGCGTGGCCACCATCGTCGAGCGCGGAGCGGCGCCCCGCATCGCCGAGACGGGGCTGGACTACCGCTCGGCGTTCACCCTGGCCGACCTCGGGCTCGACTGAGGTCGCCCGGCCGATCCCCGGCCGGCGTCACTGCTTGGCCGGGGCCTTGTAGGTGCGCGGCTGCCCGCGGTGTCCCTTGGGCTGCCGCTGGCCGTTGACGGTGACGCTGACCGTGCTCGCGTCGTCGACCTGCAGGATGACCCGTGTTCCGGTGTATTGGTGGGTCTCGCCCTTGACGAGCGAGCCCTGCCAGATGACGTCGGTGGCTCCGGGGCCCGCGACGAAGATCGGGCACTGGGCCGCGAGGCACTGGACGTCGATCTCGTTGCCGGACTGCACCCTGGGCTCTGAGCTGGTGTGCTTGCCGGACGCCGTCGACGTGGCCGGTCCGCTGGACGACGGCTCGGGCGTGGAGGACGCGGTCTTGGACGCGTCCTTGGTGAGTGCTCCATAGAGCGACACGCCACCGACGATCACGAGACCCAATGCCAACGTGACGGCGAGTACCGCGATGGCGATGCGTGCGAGACCCATAGGGTCTGATCGGTGACGTCCCACAGGGGGAGGTTAGCGATAACCGGGACCGTCAGCGACGGTGACGGCCAGATGGCATCGCCGGCTTCTTGCGTTCATCCGTGTCTCCCGACTTCTTGGGGCCTTTCAGGATCTCCCGGATCACCGGAATCACCGAGATCAGCACGGCGATGGCGACGACGGGGAGGATGTACTTGTCGATCCCCTTGACCCGGTCGCCGAGAAAACGGCCGAGCAGGATGATCGTCTCCGTCCACACCACGCCGCCGATGATGTTGAAGACGAGGAACCGGCCCGCGGACATCTCCAGCATCCCGGCGAGCGGGTTGAGGAAGGTGCGCACGACCGGGGCGAAGCGGGCCAGCACCACGGCCTTGGCCGGGCCGAACTTGTTGAAGTAGTGCTCGGCCTTCTCCACGTGGTCCTGCCGGAACAACCTCGAGTCGGGCCGGTCGAAGAGTTTTCGCCCGTACTTGGCCCCGAGGAAGTGCCCCACCTGGGCCCCCGCGACGGCGCACAGCGGCGCGCCGATCATGAGTGCCGGGAGCGGCAGCGGCGAGATGTGGCTTGCGGAAGCGGCGGTCGTCGTGGTGAAGACGCCCGCGGTGACCAGCAGGGTGTCGCCGGGCAGGAAGAACCCGACGAGCAGGCCGGTCTCAGCGAAGATGACGGCGAGGATCCCGATCAGTCCGAACGTCGCGATGAGGGACTTGGGATCCATGATGTTCACGGCGAGGGCCACGGGCCGAGCGTACCGGTAGGCGTGCCATGGTCCGGGCCGCCGATGTCTTTCGAGATACTGGTGTCGAGACCGCCGGGAGCCACGCCCAAGGAAGGAAGAGCCATGCCGATCGCGACCCCAGAGGTATACGCGGAGATGCTCGATCGGGCAAAGCGTCAGGGCTTCGCCTACCCCGCGATCAACGTCACCTCGAGCCAGACGCTGAACGCCGCGCTGCGCGGGTTCGCCGAGGCCGAGAGCGACGGGATCGTTCAGGTCTCCACCGGCGGCGCGGAGTTCCTCTCCGGCGCCACGGTGAAGGACATGGTGACAGGCGCCGCAGCGCTCGCGGAGTACGCGCGCGTGGTCGCCGAGAAGTACCCGGTGCAGATCGCGCTGCACACCGACCACTGCCCCAAGGACAAGCTCGACGGCTTCATGAAGCCGCTGATCAAGATCTCGCAGGAGCGGGTGGCGCGCGGCGAGGAGCCGCTGTTCCAGTCCCACATGTGGGACGGCTCGGCCGTGCCGCTCGATGAGAACCTCCAGATCGCCGCGGAGCTCATCGAGGAGTGCGCCAAGGCCCGCGTCATCATGGAGATGGAGATCGGCGTCGTCGGCGGCGAAGAGGACGGCGTCGTCGGCGAGATCAACGAGAAGCTCTACACGACGCCCGGCGACGCCCTGGCCACGGTCGACGCCGTGGGCCTCGGCGAGAAGGGCCGCTACCTCCTCGCCGCGACGTTCGGCAACGTGCACGGCGTGTACAAGCCGGGCCACGTGAAGCTGCGGCCGGAGGTCCTCAAGGAGATCCAGGACGTCGTGGGCGAGCGCTACAACAAGGACAAGCCCTTCGAGCTCGTCTTCCACGGCGGCTCCGGCTCCACGCTGGAGGAGATCCGCGAGGCGGTGTCGTACGGCGTCGTGAAGATGAACATCGACACCGACACGCAGTACGCCTTCACGCGGCCGGTCGCCGACCACATGTTCAAGAACTACGACGGCGTTCTGAAGATCGACGGCGAGGTCGGCAACAAGAAGGCCTACGACCCGCGCGCGTACGGCAAGGCCGCCGAGGCGGGCATGGCCGCGCGCATCGTCGAGGCCTGCGAGCACCTGCTCTCGCAGGGCACCAAGATCAAGTAAGGCCCCGACGCAGGACGCGGGGACGGCCGGAGGATGCGGCCGTCCCCGCGTTGCTTGACGCAACCCGGCGACTTACGCTGAACACGTGCTCAACCGCACGTACGACGCCCAGAACTGCTCGATCGCCCGCGCCCTCGAGATCGTCGGCGACCGCTGGACCCTGCTGGTGATCCGGGACGCCTTCGAGGGCGTCCGCAGGTTCGACGACTTCCAGGCGAGCCTGGGCGTGGCGCGCAACGTGCTCACCGACCGGCTGAACCGCCTGTGCGACGAGGGCATCCTCCGCCGGCACCTCTACCAGGAGCGGCCGGAGCGTTACGAGTACCGCCTGACCCGCAAGGGCGTGGGCCTGTGGCCGGTGATCATGTCTCTGCTGATGTGGGGCGATGACCACTACGCCGAGAACGGCGCGCCCATGGTCCTCGTCCACCGCGGCTGCACCGGGCAGCTGACGCCGGCCCTGACCTGTTCGGAGTGCGGGGCGTCGCTGGGCCCGACCGACATCGCCCCCCGGCCCGGCCCCGGCGCCCTGCCGACGGACCGGGTCGCCCAACAGCAGGCCGGCCCGCACCTTGATCATTTTTATTGATCATTTTCCGGCCGAACCGCGAACGATCTTGCTAGCGTCGGCGTCCCAGTAAGTGAACCGACCAATCGCCGGGCGTACTGCGCCCGCCCAATACCCTCCCGGGAAGTTCACCATGCGAGACAAGACTCTTCGCCGTATGCGGACCGCGATCGTCACTGGCGCCGTCGCCGCCGGCTCGCTCGCCGCCGCCGCGCCCGCCATGGCCGCCACCACGGCCGCCACCCCCGCCTGCAAGGGCGCGAACCTCAAGGTCACCCTCGGCCACGTCGACCCGGGCGCGGGCCAGCGGTACGCCAAGCTCAACTTCACGACCAAGAAGACCTGCGTCCTGCGCATCGTCCTGAACAAGAAGTTCACCTCCTTCACCTACGTGATCCCCGGCAAGAAGGGGAAGACGCGCAACGTTCCCGTCCACGCCTACGGGGACAAGAACCTCGGCTACTCCCCCAAGCAGACGGTCGTCCTGAAGCCCGGCAAGGTGGGCCACCTCGTCATTCACTGGAACGTCGTGTCGGCGCGGCAGGCCACCCCGGCGAAGCTCAAGATCGCCATCCCGACCCACAAGGACAGCGCCGCCACCGTGAAGTGGAATCAGCTGGTCGGCGGGGACTTCCGCCTCGGCCTCGGACGCCTGTCCGCCTGACCGAACCGGCAAAGGGGCCGGAGGGGACGTCTCCGTCCGGCCCCTTTTCGTTCACGCCAAGGGTTGCTTCACGCAACTCTCGGATGCTGCAATGGGTTTCGTGACGAAACTGATGGCCCGGGTGGCATCCGGCGTGCCGACGGTCGGCGTACGGCCCTACGACGACGGCGACCGGGACGGTGTCCTGCGGATGCGGCTGTCGCGGCGGAGCCTCTACCACCGGTTCTTCGCCGGCACGCCGCGCATCCCGGCCTTCTACGCCGACACCCTCGACCGCGTCGACCACGAGAACCGCGACGCGGTGATCGCGGTGGCGGGACCCGAGGTCGTGGGGATCGCCGAGTACACGCGAGACACGGCCCTGCCGTGGGTCGCGGACATCGCGGTCGTGGTCGCGGACCCCTGGCAGCGGCAGGGCGTCGCCACGCGGCTGATCGCGGACCTGGCCGGATCGGCCCGGCGGCACGGCGTCACCGAGCTGCGCGCCGACGTGCTCGCGGGCAACCACGGCGCGCGCGCCGCGATCCACAACCTGTGGCCGCGTGCCCTCGCCGCCCGGGGCGACGAGGGCACGGTGATCTACCGACTGCCGATCTAGAGCTAGGAGAGCGCGGCGAACTGCTCGTCGGTCAGGGTGAGGTTCGCGCCGCCCATGTTCTCCTCCAGGTGCGCCACCGAGCCGGTGCCGGGGATCGGCAGGATGACCGGCGAGCGCCGGAGCAGCCACGCCAGCGCGACCTGCGACGGCGTCGCGTCCAGTTCCTTGGCGATCCCGTCGAGGTGGCTGCCGGGCTTCGCGAGGTCTCCCACGGCCAGCGGGAACCACGGGATGAAGCCGATGTTCTCCCGTTCGCAGTAGTCGAGGACGTCCTCGGACTGCCGGTTCGTCAGGTTGTAGAGGTTCTGGACCGTGACGATCGGAACGATCTCCCGGGCCTTCTCGATCTCCTCGACGCTCACCTCGGACAGCCCGATGTGCCGGATCTTCCCCTCGTCCCGCAGGTCGCGCAGCTCCCCGAGCTGGTCGGCGAGCGGCACCTCCGGGTCGATGCGGTGCAGCTGGAACAGGTCGATCCGCTCCAGGCCGAGCCGGCGCAGGCTCATCATCACCTCCTGGCGGAGGTATTTCGGCCGGCCGACCGGATGCCATTCGTTCGGCCCTGTTCGGACCAGCCCGGCCTTCGTGGCGATCGTGACGCCGTCGTACGGGTGCAGCGCCTCGTGGATCAGCTCCTCCGACACGAACGGCCCGTACGAGTCGGCGGTGTCGATGAAGTCCACCCCGAGCTCGACGGCGCGGCGCAGCACGCGGAGGGCCTCGTCGCGGTCGGCCGGCGGGCCCCAGATGCCGGGGCCGGTGATCCGCATGGCGCCGAACCCGAGGCGATTTACGGTCAGGTCCCCACCGATGGTGAACGTGATTTCGGTCATGCGGGCCACGCTACGCGCGGTGAAAACGACGAACTTTCCCGCCCTCCGCAATAGGAGATCGCCGCCGAATTGGGCAGGATGACCCCATGGAGCCACAGAACCTTCTCGGCGGGCCGGCCCCGACCGAGCTGCCGGACAACGAAGAGGCCCGACAGTCCCTGGAAGCCGGCGTCGACCCGTTCGAGGTCGCCGCGCGCTTCCCGGCGTTCCCGGCCGCCTGGGCCGAGCTCGCCGACCGCGCGTTCGGGAAGGGCGATGTGATCGAGAGTTACGCCTACGCCCGTACGGGCTACCACCGTGGCCTCGATATGCTCCGCCGCGCGGGGTGGAAGGGCCACGGCCCGATCCCGTGGGAGCACGCGCCGAACCGCGGATTCCTGCGCGCCCTGCACGCCCTCGGCCGCGCGGCCGCCGCGATCGGCGAGGACGAGGAGGCCGAGCGCTGCCGGACTTTCCTGCGGGACTCCAGCCCAACGGCCGCCGAGGTCCTGGCCACTTGACCGGCTCCTGCCGTTTTCCTCGCGGTCATCCGGCGGGTACTCTCTGATCGCAAGAGCCCCTGTCGCTGCTGCTTGCGCCAGGGGCTTCGTCGATGCCAGGGGAGAGAGCTCCTATGCCGGCCATCGTGCTCGTCGGCGCCCAGTGGGGTGACGAAGGCAAGGGCAAAGCCACCGATATTCTCGGTGGCGACGTCGACTATGTCGTCCGGTACCAGGGCGGCAACAACGCGGGACACACGGTCGTCATCGGCGACCAGTCCTATGCTCTGCATCTGCTTCCGTCAGGGGTGCTCTCCCCGGACGTCGTACCCGTGATCGGCAACGGCGTGGTCATCGACCCCGGCGTGCTGCTGGAGGAGATCGACGGCCTGCGGGCGCGGGGGGTGAGCTGCGACCGGCTGCTGATCTCGGCCAACGCGCACCTGATCATGCCCCACCACAAGGCCCTGGACAAGGTGAGCGAGCGGTACCTCGGCAAGGCGCGGATCGGCACCACCGGCCGCGGCATCGGCCCGGCGTACGGCGACAAGATCGCGCGCATGGGCATCCGCGTGCAGGACCTGCTCGACCCCGGCATCCTGCGGCAGAAGCTCGACCTCGCGCTGCGCGACAAGAACCAGATCCTGGCCAAGGTCTACAACCGGCGCGCCATCGAGATCGACCCGATCATCGACGAGTACATCGCGTACGGCGAGCGGCTGCGCCCGCACATCGCCGACACCGCCCTCGTGATCAACAAGGCGCTCGAGGAGGACAAGCTGGTCCTGCTCGAGGGCGCCCAGGGCACGCTGCTGGACGTCGACCACGGCACGTACCCCTTCGTCACGTCCTCCAGCCCGACCTCCGGCGGGGCGTGCGCGGGCTCCGGCGTCGGCCCGACCCGGATCACCCGGGTGATCGGCATCCTGAAGGCCTACACGACGCGCGTGGGCTCCGGGCCGTTCCCGACCGAGCTGCTCGACGAGACGGGCGACTGGCTGCGCACCACCGGTCACGAGTACGGCGTCACGACGGGCCGCAACCGCCGCTGCGGCTGGTTCGACGCGGTGATCGCCCGGTACGCCACGCGGGTGAACGGCGTCACCGACTACTTCCTGACCAAGCTCGACGTGCTGTCCGGCCTCGAGAAGGTTCCGGTCTGCGTGGCGTACGAGGTCGACGGCGAGCGCTGTGACGAGCTGCCGATGACGCAGACCGGGTTCCACCACGCCAAGCCGATCTACGAGGAGCTCGACGGCTGGCAGGAGGACATCTCCGAGTGCAAGACGTTCGAGGATCTCCCGAAGAAGGCGCAGGACTACGTCCGGGCGCTGGAGGAGATGTCGGGCGCCCAGATCAGCGCGATCGGAGTCGGCCCGGGCCGCGACCAGACGCTCCAGCTGCGCTCCCTGGTCTGATCCATCGAATCGGCGGCCCCGGCATCCCGGGGCCGCCGACTCGTCTGTGACCGAGTGTTCACCTGCATGGTCTTTTTTCGTATCGCGCTGGCACAAGAAGATCACGGGCTGTAGCTTTGCGCTCTACATGAGTTCTGTCCCGTAATGCGGCATTCTCGCCCGAGGTTCAGATGGAGCGATACATGACGGCGGTCGCGTTCGTGTGCCTGACAGCCGGGCTCCTGGTCGCCGTGGTCCTGCTGATCCGGCAGCAGCAGATCACGGCCCGGTTTCGCCGGCGCGCCAACACGCTCGAGGAGACGGCGCGCGTCCGCGACGAGGAGCTGCGCCACCTCGTCACGGTTCGCGTCCCGGCCCTGGTGGAGTCCCTGTACGGCAAGCCGGTCGAGGTGCCCGGCCCACGCAATCCCGGCTTCGCCGGGACGAGCGCCGAACAGGGCATCCGGGCGCTCCTGGGAATCTTCACCGAGCACGCCGAGCGCGCGAAGGACCGCGCCGACCAGTCGGCGAAGGCGACGTTGAAGGCGATGATGCGCGCGGTGCAGAGCCTCGGCAACGAACAGCAGCTGGCCATCTCCGGCATGCAGGACCGGCACGACGACCCGGACGTGCTCGAGGGCCTCATGAAGATCGACCACATGAACGCCCAGCTCGGGCGGCGCGCCCAGGCCACCGCGGTGCTCTGCGGGTCCTGGCCGGGCCAGCAGCGGTCCGCCGCCTCGCTGGTCGACGTCGTCCGCGGGGCGACCTCCCGCATCCGCGACTACCTCCGCGTCCAGATCCCGCCGCAGGTCAACCTGGCCGTCGCCAGCCGCGCCGTCGAGCCGGTCGTCCTGGCCATCGCCGAGCTCCTGGACAACGCCGCCCGGCACTCCCAGCCGAACACCACGGTGGAGGTCAACTTCCGGCAGGCGCACAACGGCGTCGCCATCGTGATCGACGACGCCGGCGTCGCCATGGACGCGGAGGAGCTGCAGCGGGCCGAGCGGCTCCTGTCCGGCCGCGAGTCCGTGGACATCAACCGGCTCGGCGACCCGCCCCAGGTCGGGTTCGCCGTGATCGGCGTGCTCGCGGCGCGGTACGGCTTCCGGGTCGCGGTCGACAGCCGCTCCCCGTACGGCGGGGTGCGCGCCGTACTCTTCCTCCCGAGCGAACTGCTCACCCAGGTCGACACCGGCCCCGCACCCGTACGCGCCGAGCCGCGGCCCGAGCCGATCGAGGCGCCCGCCGCCCGGCAGATTCCGGTGTCGCCACCCGCGCGAGAGGAGCAGACGACGACAGCCCACGGCCTCCCGAAACGCCGCCGCGTCACCGCCGGCGGGAACACCGGTGAACAGCCGCTTCCCTCCGCCGGGGCGCCCGGAGCGCCGGCCTCCTCCACCCGGCCCTCGCGCGATATCGCCGCCGGGATGGGCGCGTGGCAGCGAGGGACCCGCGCCGGCCGTTCCATCGTTTCTCCCGACTCCGAAGGGAACGTCGCCGAATGACCAAGGATCCGAACAACAAGCTCGGCTGGATGCTCGACGATGCCCTGAAGATGCCGGAGACCCGGCACGCGATCCTGCTGTCCGCCGACGGCCTCCTGATGGCCTACTCCGACCGCATCGGCCGCGACGACGCCGAACGCCACGCCGCCGGGATGTCCGGGCTGCAGTCACTGGCCCGCAGCTCGGCGGAGTTCTGCGGCGACCCGCGCACCACCTGGCGTCAGACCGTCAGCGAGTTCGACGGCGGATACGTCTTCCTCGTCGCCGCGGGCCCCGGCGCGTACCTCGCGGTGTCCACGACGGAGCGCGTCGACATGGAGGCGATCTCGTTCCGCCTCCAGGAACTCGTCCAGCGCCTGGGCAAGGAGTTGTCCGCCCCGCCGAGGCAGACCCCGGGCGCGTCCCTATGAGCGCGCCCCGCCGTGAACGCGCGCTGGTCCGGCCGCACGTGGTGACCGGCGGGCGCGCCCGTCCGACCCGCAACATCTTCGACCTGGTCACGCTGGTGATGGCGGCGCGCTCCGAGGTCGCCGGCCTCAGCCCCGAGAAGCGACGGGTCATGGAGCTGTGCCGGGGCGGGGCCCTCTCGGTGGCGGAGGTCGCCGGCCACCTCTCCCTGCCCGTCAGCGTCACCAAGGTCCTGCTGTCGGACCTGGTCGACAGCGGCCACATCGTGACCCGGGCCGCCGCCGGCCCGGACACCGGCCAACCCCCGACCCGAGTCCTTCAGGAGGTGCTCGATGGACTCCGCGCTCGTCTCTGACGGCACCTATGTGCGCGACACCGTACGGACCTCGGTCAAGCTGCTGATCGTCGGCCACTTCGCCGTCGGCAAGACCACGTACGTCGGCACGCTCTCGGAGATCCGGCCGCTGCGCACCGAGGAGCGGATGACGCAGGCCGGCGCACTGATCGACGACCTTGCCGGGGTGCCGGACAAGGAGACGACCACCGTCGCCATGGACTTCGGCCGCCTGACGCTGAGCGACGACCTCGTGCTCTACCTGTTCGGGACGCCGGGACAGCACCGGTTCACGCAGCTGTGGCACGACCTGTCGCGCGGAGCCCTCGGCGCGCTCGTGCTGGCCGACACCCGGCGGCTCGAGCAGTCCTTCGACATCATGGGGTTCCTCGAGGAGCAGAAGCTCCGGTACGCCGTCGCGATCAACCAGTTCGACGGCGCCCCGACCTTCCCGGAGGAAGAGCTCCGCGAAGCCCTCGACCTGCTGCCCTCCACACCGCTCATCACCTGCGACGCGCGCGATCAGGCGTCCTCCACGCGCGCGCTGATCTCCCTCGTCGAGTACCTCATCGACGTCGAGAAAACGACCGATGACCTCTGACGCCGGGGCGCCGGGCTGCCCCGCGCACACCGGCCGGACGCCGCTGTACGGGCCGGAGTTCGCGGCGAATCCGGCGCGCGTGTACGACGCCCTGCGCCGCCACGGCCCGGTCGCCCCGGTCGAGCTGGCCCCGGGCATCCCGGCGTCCCTGGTCATCTCCTACGACGCCGCCCTCGCGGTGCTGCGCGACCCCGAGAGGTTCCCCAAGGACGCCCGCCGATGGGAGCGGACCGTCCCGCCGGACTCGCCGGTCGTGCCGTTCATGAAGTACCGGCCGGCCTGCAACAAGACCGACGGCGCCGAGCACGCCCGGCTGCGCGCGGCGGTGTCCGACAGCCTCTCCCGCATCGACCTGAACACCCTTCGCGCGTCCGTCGAACGCCACGCCGAGACGCTCATCCGGCGATTCGCCGGACGCGGCGCGGCCGACCTGCGCGCCGAGTACGCGCTGGTCCTGCCCCTGCTGGTGTTCAACGAGGTGCTGGGCTGCCCTCCGGAGATCGGCGACCGCATCGTCGTCGCGATGCAGGGTTTCGTCGAGAACGTCGACACGGCGAAGAGCAACCGGATCCTGCTGGAGGCCATCGGTGAGCTGGTCGCGCTCAAGCGCGCGCGGCCCGCCGACGACCTGACCACCTGGATACTCGGCCACCCGGCCCGGCTGACCGACGAAGAGGTGACCGAGCAGTTCATCCCGCTGATCGGGCTCGCCACCGAGCCGGAGCAGAACCTCATCGCCAACGGCCTGCGGCTGCTGCTGTCCGACCGTCGGTTCGCCGGTGACCTGTCCGGCGGCAGCCTCCCCGTGGCGGACGCCCTCGACGAGGTGCTGTGGACCGATCCGCCCATCGCCAACTGGGCGATCAGCTATCCCGTGGAGGACGTCGAGTTCCGGGGCGTACGGCTGCCGGCCGACCAGCCCGTCGTCATCGGGTTCGCCGCCGCCAACACCGACCCGTCGACCGCCTCCGCGCACCGGACGGGCAACCGCGCCCACCTGGCCTGGGGCGCCGGGCCGCACACCTGCCCGGTCCAGGGCCAGGCACGCCTGATCGCCTCGGTCGCGATGGAGAAACTGCTCGACGCGCTACCGGACATGGAGCTCGCCGTCCCCGCCCGCCAACTGGAGTGGCGGCCCGGGTTCGCACAGCGGGCGCTGAAGGCCCTGCCCGTACGTTTCCCGCCCGTCCAGGCGCCGCCGCCCCCGCCGTCTCCTGCGGCCGTCTGGGAGGACGGTCCCGCCGAGCGGCGGAGCGGCACGCCGGGAGCGAACGGCCACGTTCCGGCTCCACGTCCCGTGGGGGTCCCGGAGCGCCGACGCGGTGCCCTGGTCCGCTGGTGGCACGGCGAATGAGCGGACGGCAGTCCAGGTGAGGAGGATCCTTGACGTCTGAAAACCTCACGCCCGAGATCACGGGCTCCTCGACACCGGGTCCGGGGTGTCCCGCACACGGCGCCCGGGCACCGCTGTACGGCCCCGAGTTCGCGGCGCGTCCCGCCCGGATGTACGAGGCCTTGCGCCGGTACGGGCCGGTCGCGCCCGTCGAGCTGGCCCCAGGCGTCCCGGCATCTCTGGTCATCTCGTACGACGCCGCCCTGGAGGTGCTGCGCGACCCCGGCACCTTCCCCAAGGACGCCCGCCGCTGGCAGCAGACCGCTCCGCCGGACTCGCCGGTCGTACCGTTCATGATGTACCGGCCGGCCTGCAATCTGTCCGATGGCGCCGCCCACGCCCGGTTGCGCGCGGCGATCTCCGACAGCATGTCGCGGATCGACCCGAACATGCTGCGCACGTCCGTCGAACGCCACGCCGAGCTGCTGATCCAGCGATTCGCGACGAAGGGTTCGGCCGATCTGCGCGCCGAGTACGCGCTGGTCCTGCCGCTCCTGGTGTTCAACGAGGTGCTGGGCTGCCCTCCGGAGATCGGCGAGCGCGTCGCCGTCGGCATGCAGGGGCTCGTCGAGAACGTCGAGACGGCCAAGAGCAACCAGATGCTGATGGAGGCCGTCGGCGAGCTCGTCGCGCTCAAGCGCGCGCGGCCCGCCGAGGACCTGGCCACGTGGCTGGTCGAGCACCCGGCCCGGCTGTCCGACGAGGAACTGGTCGAACAGATCGCGCTGCTCGTCGGCCTGGCCACCGAGCCGGAGCAGAACCTCATCGCCAACGGCCTGCGGCTGCTGCTGTCCGACGACCGGTTCGCCGGCGACCTGTCCGGCGGCAGCCTCCCGGTCGCGGACGCCCTCGACGAGGTGCTGTGGACCGATCCGCCGATCGCCAACTGGGCGATCAGCTACCCGGTCCAGGACCTCGACTTCCATGGAGTGCGGCTGCCGGCGGACCAGCCGGTCGTCATCGGGTTCGCCGCCGCCAACACCGATCCGTCGACCGCGTCCGCGAACCGGGCGGGCAACCGCGCCCACCTGGCCTGGGGCGCGGGGCCGCACACGTGCCCGGTCCAGGGCCAGGCACGCCTGATCGCCTCGGTCGCGATGGAGAAACTGCTCGACGCACTGCCGGACATGGAACTCGCCGACCAGTTGGAGTGGCGGCCCGGCTTCGCACAGCGGGCATTGAAGGCCCTGCCCGTACGTTTCCCGCCCGTCCAGGCGCCGCCGCCCCCGCCGGATGCCGCCGCCTGGGAGGGTGCTCCCGCACCTGCCCGGGGCGCGCAGGCGCCCGCCGCACCGGTACGCCGGCGCAACCCGCTGAGCCGCTGGTGGCGCGGCGAATGACCCGCCTGACGCGGCGCCGCATCACCTGAGCGACGGGAGCCGGACCGTCACCGCCAGGCCGCCGCCCGTTCTGGGGGCGGCGGTCACGGCGCCACGGTGGGCGGTCGCGATGGCCCGGACGATCGACAGGCCCAGTCCGGTACCCCGGTCGGAGCGCACCCGGTCGCTCCGGAGGCGCCGGAACGGCTCGAACAGCGTCTCCACCTCGTACGCGGGGATCACCGGGCCGGTGTTCGCGACGACCAGTTCGGCGCCGCCCTCGCGTCGGCGGGTGGCCAGCCGCACCTCGCCGCCGTCGACGTTGTACCGGATCGCGTTCTCGACCAGGTTCTGGACGAGGCGTTCCACCAGGACCGGGTCGCCTTCGGTCGGCGCGCGGCCGAGGTCGCGGTGCATGGTCAGGCCCCGGCCCTCCAGCTCGGGCTTGGCCTGGTCCAGGACGTGCCCGGCCACGTCGGCGAGGTCGAGCGGTGCGGTGTCGACGACGGTGTTCTCGCTGCCGGCGAGGGTGAGCAGCCCTTCGATGAGCCGCTCGTGCCGGTCGCCGACGACGAGCAGCGACTCGCCCAGCCGCTTCACGTCCTCGCTCGCGTCGGGGCGGCGTACGGCGACGTCGATGAGGGTCCGGTTGATGGCCAGGGGCGTGCGCAGCTCGTGAGAGGCGTTGTCGACGAACCGCCGCTGCCCGTCGAAGGCACGGGCGAGCCGCTCCAGCATGGTGTCGAACGTGTCGGCCAGTTCCTTCACGTCGTCACGCGGCCCGGCGTAGGCGATCCGCTCGGTGAGATCACGACTACGTGCCACCCGCCGGGCGGTCTCGGTGATCTTGTGGATGGGGCGCAGCGCCCGGCCGGCGAAGATCCAGCCGAGCCCGAGCGCGGCGGCCCCCACGACGGCGAGCGCGATGCCGCCCTGGGTCAGCAGCGAGTTGAGCGTCTGCTGCGCCGACGCCTCCTTCGCCCGCACGACCAGGCCCTGGGTCTGGCTGGCCGTGTACGTCCCGTCGGGTGGCGGCGCGCCCAGGAACGTCGTGGCGCCGGACGGCTTCGTCGGAGCCGTCTGGGTGAGGTCGGAGGCGGCCCCGCCGAGCCGGACGGTGGCGATGTCGGCCGCCCGGTGCTGGATGCTGTTCTTGACGAGGAAGTAGGTCAGCGTCAGCAGCACGAGGCCACCGACCAGGAACAGGCCGCCGTACAGCAGGGTGAGCCGGACGCGGATGGTGGGCTCTGGTCTCCGGGCGATCGTCGTCACGTGATTCGGTACCCCACTCCCGGGACGGTCTCGATGACGGGTGGATCGCCGAGCTTGCGGCGGAGCTTCATGAGCGTCACCCGTACGGTGTTGGTGAACGGGTCGGTGTGCTCGTCCCACACCTTCTCCAGGAGCCGTTCCGCCGAGACGACCGTGCCGTCCGCGCGCAGCAGCTCGGCCAGCAGGCCGAACTCCTTGCGCGCCAGGTGCACGTAGCGGCCGTTCCGGTAGACCTCCCGGCGGGCGGGGTCGAGCCGGATCCCGGCGCGCTCCAGGGTCGGCGGGTCGGCCGGCCGCGCCCGCCGGCCCAGCGCGTGGATCCGGGCCACCAGTTCCTCGAACGCGAACGGCTTGATCAGGTAGTCATCGGCGCCGATCCCGAGTCCCTCGACCCGCGCTCGTACGGTGGCGGCGGCGGTGAGCATCAGCACCCGGACGGCCGCGCCGGACTCCACGACCGCGCGGCAGACGTCGTCGCCGTGCACGACCGGCAGGTCGCGGTCGAGCACGAGCACGTCGTAGTCGTTGACGCCGAGGAGTTCGAGCGCGGCGTCCCCGTCATAGGCCACGTCGACGGCCAGGGCCTCCGCCCGCAGGCCCTCGGCGATCGAATCGGCGAGCATCCGCTCGTCCTCGGCGATGAGTACGCGCACCGTTCCCGTCCATGCCTCGTTCGGCGACCGTTCCGGCACAGCGTGCTGCAACGGGCATAACGCCGGCGTAACCAGAACCGGTTACGCCCGGGTTATCGGCCGGTGACTTGACTCCTCGCAGTTCGCCGGGATCCACCTGGCGGAGCCGACGAGGAGACGATCGATGCGACGAAAGGCTGCGGCGCTCATCCTGGCGCCCGCGCTCGCCCTCGGGCTGTCGGCCTGCGGGGCCGGTCACAAGAAGGCCGGCGCCAACGCGAGTGCGGCGAGCGACGTGCAGAAGATGCGCGCCTACGCCAAGTGCATGCGGGCCAACGGCGTGAACATGGCCGACCCGGAGACCGACGGAAACGGTGGCATCCGGATTCGCGCCCAAGGCCCTGCGAATGGCGGCGGCTCCAAGCACGTGTTCGACGACAAGGCGATGAAGGCCGCCCAGGCCAAATGCGGCCACCTGATGCCGAACGGCGGCAAACCGATCAAACCCAAGCCGGAGGAACTGGCGAAGATGCGCGCCTACGCGAAGTGCATGCGCCAGCACGGCGTCAACATGCCCGACCCGAACCCCGACGGCGGCATCACGGTCAAGAGCGGCAGCGGGAAGAGCGACAACGTCGGCGCCGGTGACGTGAACCCGGACGGCCAGGCGTTCAAGGACGCCGACAAGGCCTGCGCGAACTATCGGCCCGGCGGTAGCCGGGCCCTCACCCGGAGGATGAATTGAGCAGGGCCCGCGCCGCGATCCTGAGCGGCGTCGGCGTGGTCCTGGTCGGCGTCGCGGGCCTCGCGGCGGCCGGCCTGGGCGGCGGGAGCGGCACGCCCACCGGGCGCAGCACCCTGCCGCCCGCGACCGCGCGGATCGAACGGACCACCTTGGTGGAGACCCAGAAGGTGGACGGCACACTCGGCTACGGCACGACGGGCACGGTGACCGGCGCGGGCGGTCGCGGCGTCCTGACGTGGGTGGCCGCACCCGGCACGGTGGTGTCCCGGGGCCGCCCCGCCTACCGGGTGGACGACCACCCGGTGCCGCTGCTGTACGGGTCGCTGCCGATCTACCGGACCCTCACCGACGGGACCAAGGGCAGGGACGTCCTGCAGTTCGAGCGGAACCTCCAGGCCCTGGGCTACACCGGCTTCACCGTCGACAAGACCTACACCGCCGCCACCGCCGCCACGGTGAAACGCTGGCAGAAGGACCTCGACCTCGAGCAGACGGGCCGGATCACCCCCGGATCCGTACTGGTCGCACCCGGGGAGATCCGGGTCGACGAGCGGAAGGCGCAGGTCGGTGACCGGCCGAGCGGGCCGGTGCTCACCTACACCGGCACCACCCGGGAGGTGAGCATCGCCCTCGATGTGCAGTACCAGCGGCTCGCCAAGAAGGGCGCCAAGGTTTCGCTCGAACTGCCCGGCGGCGGCACCGCCAAGGGCCGGATCACCAAGGTCGGCAAGGTCGCCACGGCGGGGCACGGCGACAACCCCACCACCGTCGCGGTGACCGTCACCGTCGACGACCCGGGGGCGCTGGGCTCCTTCGACAAGGCGCCGGTGGAGGTCTACCTGACCAGCGAACGGCACGCGAACGTCCTCGCCGTGCCGATCGAGGCGCTGCTCGCCCAGCCCGACGGCGGCTACGGCGTGCAGGTCGTCGAAGGCGGGCACGTCCGTACCGTCCCCGTGGAGACCGGCGCGTTCACCCAGGGCAAGGTCGAGATCTCCGGTCCCGGCGTGGCCGAGGGCATGAACGTGGGGGTGCCGAAGTGAGCGGGCCGGTCGTGGAGCTCCAGGAGGTCCGCAAGGAGTACCCGGGCGACGTCACGGCGCTGGACGGGGTGACGCTGACGGTCGAGGCCGGTGAACTCGCCGCGATCGTCGGGCCGTCCGGCTCCGGCAAGTCGACGTTGCTGCACCTCATCGGCACGCTGGACCGGCCCAGCGACGGCACGGTCCGCATCGAGGGCCGCGACGTGTCGTCCCTGCCCGATCGGCGGCTCTCGGCGCTGCGCGCCCGGCGGATCGGCTTCGTCTTCCAGCAGTTCCACCTCGCCGCCGGGGTCAGCGCGCTGGACAACGTCGCCGACGGCCTGCTGTACGCCGGCGTTCCCCTGGCGGAACGCCGCCGCCGTGCGCGCCTGGCCCTCGAGCGGGTCGGCCTAGCCCACCGGCTCGGCCACCGGCCGCACCAGCTGTCCGGCGGCGAGAAGCAGCGCGTGGCGATCGCCCGCGCGGTGATCGGCGAACCCGCGATGCTGCTGGCCGACGAGCCGACCGGCGCACTGGACACCGCCACCGGCGCCGGGGTGATCGACCTGCTCCGGGAGCTGGCCGACGGCGGCACCACGGTCATCGTGATCACGCATGACCGCGACATCGCCGCGACGCTGCCCCGTCAGATCCGGATGCTCGACGGCCGGGTCGTCCAGGACGACGCACGAGCGGAGGCCGCACGATGAGGCGCAGACGAGACGACCCGCCGCCGCCCGGCACGTACGACGACGGCCCGGCGACAGCGAACGGCGGCCGACCCGCGGGGGCGGACGGCGGCCAGGCGAGCCCGTACGGCGACGGCGAACGGCAGGCCGATCCATCCGCGGAGACGGGCGGCAGCCCATCCGCCACGGCGCACGACGGTCGTCCTGCGGGGGCGGACGGCGGCCGGCCGGTGGGCGGCGATCAGCCGGCCAGGCTGGGGCCCCGGGACGTGGTGCGGGTCGGCGCGGCCGGGCTGCGCGCCCGCCCGATGCGGGTGTTCCTGTCCGCCCTGGGCATCGCGATCGGCATCGCCGCGATGATCGGTGTGGTCGGCATCTCGGCCTCCAGCCGGGCCCAGCTGCAGGCCACGCTGGACCGGCTGGGCACCAACATGCTGACCGTGGCGCCCGGCAAGGACCTGTTCGGCTCCGACGCGGAACTCCCCAAGGAGTCGGTCGCGATGATCGGCCGGATGGCCGACGTGATCTCCGCCTCGGCGACAGGCAAGATCTCCAACACGAACGTCTACCGCAACGATCACATCGACGCGGGGGAGACCGGCGGCATCGCCGTCCTGGCGGCCCGCCTCGACCTGCCCCGTACGGCCGGTCTGCGGATGGCTGCCGGAACCTGGCTCAACGCGGCCACGAGCCGGTACCCGGCCGTCGTGCTGGGCTCGGACGCGGCGGACGCGCTCGGCGTCGCACAGCCGGGCGTCCAGGTCTGGCTCGGCTCGCAGTGGTTCACCGTCGTCGGCATCCTGGAGCCGGCGCAGCTCACGCCAGAGCTGAACTCCGCCGCCCTGGTCGGCTGGGACGCGGCGGTCTCCCGGCTCGGTTTCGACGGCCACCCCACCACCGTCTACACGCGGGCGAAGAAGGAATCGGTGCAGCGCGTACGGGACCTGCTCGCCGCGACGGCCAACCCGGCCGCGCCGACCGAGGTGGAGGTCAGCCGCCCGTCGGACGCGCTCGCCGCCCAGAACGCCAGCGACAAGGCGTTCACCGGACTCCTGCTGGGGCTGGGCGCGGTGGCTCTTCTGGTCGGCGGTGTCGGGGTGGCGAACACGATGGTGATCTCGGTCCTGGAGCGCCGTGCCGAGATCGGCCTGCGGCGTTCCCTGGGCGCGACGCGCGGTCAGATCAGGGTGCAGTTCCTCACCGAGTCGCAGCTGCTGGCCGCACTCGGCGGCGTGGGCGGCGTGACGCTCGGCATCCTCGTCACCGCGGCCTTCGCGGTGTCGCAGGGCTGGCCGACGGTGGTACCACCGTGGGCGATGGCCGGCGGGGTCGGCGCCACGCTGGTCATCGGCGGGATCGCCGGCCTGTACCCGGCGATCCGCGCGGCCCGGCTCTCCCCCACCGAGGCCCTCGCCGCCCCATGACCCTCACCCGCGACCGGGGATCCGGGACCGTACGGAACGCTCGGTGAATGCGACCGCAGATCGTCTCCCGGTTCGCGCGTTCACCGAGCCTTCTCCAACCGAGGTGCCAAGGCGCCGGCACGGCCTCGTACGCTGTGGCGAGTGGAGATCCAGGGACACCGCGGGGCGCGGGGACTGTGGCCGGAGAACACCCTTCCGGGGTTCGCGAGAACGCTCGAGCTGGGCGTCGACGTGCTGGAGCTGGACGTCGCGCTCACCGCGGACGGCGTCCCGGTGCTCCATCACGACCAGTCGCTGAACAGCGGGGTCGTACGGGACCGGGGGCCGTACCGGCCGCGCGACCCGATGTTCCCGTACGTCGGCCGGCCGATCGGGGAGCTGACGCTCGCGCAGATCAAGACGCTCGACGCGGGGATCCAGAACAAGCGGTTCGCGGCGACGCAGACGCCGATCCCCGGCGCCGAGGTGCCGACGCTGGCGGAGGTGTGCGAGCTGGTCGCCCCGCACGACGTACGGCTGGCGGTGGAGATCAAGACCGATCCGTCCTGGCCGGACGTCGAGACCATCACCGTCGCGGCGGTGAAGGTGCTGGAGTCGTACGGGCTGACGGAGCGGTCGCGGCTGCTGGCGTTCGACTGGCGGGTACTGGCGGTGGCGGGGGAGCTGCTGCCCGGCGGGCAGCGGGTGGCGCTGGTCGAGCCGGACACGCTCGACGCGTCGTGGCTGGCCGGGCGGGATCCGGCGGGCGGCCTGGCCGCCGCCGCGGCCGACGCCGGGGCGACCATGATCTCCCCGAAGCGGGTCATGGTCACCCCGGAGCTGGTCACGGCGGCGCACGCCTGGGACCTGCGCGTCGTTCCGTGGACGGTCAACGACCCGGTCGAGATGGCGCGGCACATCGCGTTCGGCGTGGACGCGATCGTGACCGACTACCCCGACCGGCTCCGTACGGTGCTGGGGCGGTCAACCACTCAGCCCTGACGGCCGCGTCGGATCCTCCTGCAGCGCCTTGAGCGACAGCGTCACGCGTTCGCGCACCATGTCGACGTCGAGGATCTGCGCGGTGATCTCCTGGTCAACGGTGAGGATCTCGGAAGGATGAGCAAAGGGCCGCCAGGACAGTTCGGGACTGTTGATCATTGCGGTGCAGCCGCCGATGTCGACGAACGTCACCCCGGAGCCGGCGATCTCGCTGACGGTGCCGTTACAGATCTGGCCTTGGCGAAGGGTCTTCAAGAAGGCCCATTCGTGGTCGCTCGGGGTCGGTTCGGTTCTCCACCGGGCCCGCAGGATGCCGTCGCTGTCGGGTAGGACGGCGGTGAACAGGGGGTGGCGTTCGCCGACGTACAGAGAAAGCACGGTAGCGGCACGTGCGCTGGTGATCAGCGGGGCCAGTTCGGTGAACTGGCTCTCGTCGGCGATGGTGCTGGTGATCTGTCCGTCTTCGTGCTCCCAGACGAGTTCGACCCCGTCCATGTAAGGGAGAACGGCCAGAATCTCGTCGACGTCGGTGGACAGGTCTGGCCAGACGGTGAGTTGAGCACGAGGGGTGAGCCGGGCGCGTACCGCGTCGACGGTGTCGCCGGTGAGGCGGTGCCAGCGGGACGCGTTGTGGAGGTAGCCCTCTTCCAGGATGACGGCTTGGTGCGTGGCGATACACCAGCGCAGCCGAGCCCAGAAGGTGTCGTCGGCGGGTCGCTGTTCGCCGGGCTCGTCATCGAAATCCGCGTCGTAGGGGGAGGCGTCGATCCGTTCGGGGAACAGCCCCAATGCCCGGGTCCGGTCCAACGCCTCTTCACAAGGCTCGCCGCTGCCGACGTAGACGTACTGGTCCCACCCGACATGCACGGCGAACGCGTTCTCCACCTCGAGGCGGCACCAGACACCACTCTCGCGGAGCATCGCCCGGACCAGCTCGAGGCCGACGGACACCGGCACGTGCGTGCCGTCGTGGAGACCGGTGAGGTCGGGCGGGAAGAGCCCGGCCAGGCCGTGGCCTTCGACGGCCGGCTCCCGGCCGAAGTGGGCGAAGGCGGTGACCTGCGGCTCTCGTATGGCCAGCTCATGGACGCCGGTGTCCTCGGCGAAGGCGGCCACCGCCTCCAGGTAGGCGGCTTCGACCGGTCCATGGTCGCTGACCGCTTCCTCCGCGCCGGTATATCCGCCGTGCTCATCGCGGTCGGCGGGGTCGTACTTGGTGACCCGGTAGACGTAGGGCAGCACGTCACTGCCCTTGGCGTTTCAGGACCCGGCAGAGGCCCGGCTGACCGAAAAGAGGTCGGCGAGGGTGTGCTCGCTGAGCCTCAGAGCCAGCCATTGCGGCGAAAGCCCCGGTAGAGGATGAAACAGGAGCCGACGATGACGCTGAGGGCGAGCAGGTAGCCGTACTTCCAGTGCAGCTCCGGCATGAACTTGAAGTTCATGCCGTACACGCCGGTGATCGCCGTCGGCATCGCGAGGATCGCCGCCCAGGCGGAGATCTTGCGCATGTCGTGGTTGTCGGTGACGGTCACCTGGGTGAGGTGCGCCTGGAGGATCGGCGTGAGCAGCTCGTCGCAGGACTCGACCTGCTCGCGTACGCGGGCGAGGTGGTCGTCGACGTCGCGGAAGTACTCCCGTATCTCGGTCGGCACGAAGCGGCGGGCGGCCAGGTTGCGTACCGGGCCGGCGAGGGGGCCGACGGCCCGCTTGAGCTGGATGACCTCGCGCTTCAACCGGTAGATGCGCTCGGCCTGGTTGGTGGCGTCGGCGGAGAAGACGTTCTCCTCGACCTCGTCGATGTCCTGCTGGACGGCGTCGCCGACGGAGATGTAGTCGTCCACGACCCGGTCGATGATCGCGTGCAGGACCGCGGCCGGACCGAGCGCGAGGCGCTCCGGTGTCTTCTCGAGCCGCCGGCGGACGGGCGCGAGCTCGCCGTGCGCACCGTGCCGCACGGTGACGATGAAGTCGGGCCCGCAGAAGATCATTATCTCGCCGGTGTGCACGGTCTCCGTGCCACCGCGCTCGACGTACCCGATGGTCTTCATGACGACGAACTGCACGTCGTCGTAGCGCTCCAGCTTGGGCCGCTGGTGGGCGTGGACGGCGTCCTCGACGGCGAGGGGGTGCAGGCCGAACACCTCCGCCAGCCGCTCCAGCTCCTCCGCGTCGGGCTCGTGCAGCCCCACCCAGACGAAGCCGTTGCCCGGCTCGGCGCCTTCGTCCTCGGGGGCGCGCACGAGCTCGACGGCGTCGGCGAGGCTTTCGCTGTCGACGCGCTTCCCGTCGACGTACGCGGCCCAGTCGATGAGCGCGGACCGCTGGTTGATCGACTCACCGGCCGCGATACGGCCCGGACGGGCGAGCGGCTTGAACAGGACGCGGGTGGCGCGCCCGGGGCGAACCCTGGTCATGGCCATGGGGGAACTCCATTCCCCGACTCCCGGCCCCACGCGCGGCAGCGCGCGTCAACCCGGGATCAGAGCGGGGAGCGCGCGCCGGAGGTGGCCGGACGCCGAGTAGAGATGGTCGGACTGTGAGGAGGCTCGGCGTTACTGCAAGGATCGCCAGGGCTCATTCCAACCACCTCCTTAGGTCCGTCGGCGGCTCAGAGCTCGGAGCTCTGAAGGCTACACCGGGTATTAAGGACGCCTGAGCATGGCAGGCGGTTCACACGTTTCCCGGAATCTTTCAGAAGTCACCGCGATCACCGTTTGATCAGGTCAACGCCGGACGGCCGTCCGTGCTTCCCTCACCAGCATGAAAACCGCAGATCTGGATAGGCTCTGCGGCGTGCGAGTCCTCGTTCTCGGCTCGGGCGGGCGCGAACACGCGCTGGTCCGCTCCCTTTCCCGCGACCCTGACGTCACCGCGCTGCACTGCGCGCCCGGCAACGCCGGCACCGCCGCGCTCGCCGACAACCATGTCCTGGACCCGACCGATCCGGTCGCCGTGGTCGAGCTCGCGCAACGCCTCATGGCACAGCTCGTCGTGATCGGGCCGGAGGCGCCGCTGGTCGAGGGCGTCGGCGACGCCCTGCGCCGGGCCGGGTTCCTGTGCTTCGGCCCGGACGCCGCGGCCGCGCGGATCGAGGGTTCCAAGGCGTTCGCCAAGGAGATCATGCAGGCGGCCGGCGTCCCGACCGCCGAGGCCCTCGTCTGCGTGAGCACCGACGGGATCAACGAGGCGCTGGACAGGTTCGGCCCGCCGTACGTGGTGAAGGACGACGGACTGGCCGCCGGCAAGGGCGTCGTCGTCACCGAGGACCGCGCGGTGGCCGAGCGGCACGCCGCCGAGTGCGAGCGCGTCGTCATCGAGGAGTACCTCGATGGACCCGAGGTCTCGCTGTTCGCGCTGACCGACGGCACCACGGTCGTGCCGCTGCTGCCGGCCCAGGATTTCAAGCGCGCCCACGACGGTGACAAGGGGCCGAACACCGGCGGCATGGGGGCCTACACTCCGCTGCCCTGGGCCCCCGCGGGCCTGGTCGACGAGGTCGTGCGCACGGTCGTCCAGCCGACGGTGGACGAGCTGCGCCGCCGCGAGACGCCGTACTCCGGTGTCCTGTACGCCGGGCTCGCGCTGACGTCGAAGGGCGTCCGGGTGATCGAGTTCAACGCCCGGTTCGGCGACCCGGAGACGCAGGTCGTGCTCGACCGGCTGGCCACTCCGCTGTCCGGGCTGCTGCAGGCCTGCGCCGTCGGGACGCTGGGCTCCGCGCCGGCGCTGGAGTGGCGGCCGGGCGCGGCGGTCACCGTGGTGGTCGCGGCGGAGAACTACCCCGGCAAGCCCGTCACCGGCGACCCCATCGCCGGCGTCGAGGAGGCCGAGGCGGTCGAGGGCGCGTACGTCCTGCACGCCGGCACCAAGCTGCACGAGGGGCTGCCGGTCTCGGCCGGCGGGCGGGTGCTGAACGTCGTCGGCAGCGGTCCCGACATCGCCGCCGCCCGCGCTGCGGCGTACACCGCCGCGGAGCGGATCCGACTGCGCGGCGCGCACTACCGCACGGACATCGCGGCGAAGGTCTGACCGGCCGCAATGGCGGTTCAAGATCCGGCCTCGGCGCAGGAGGAGTCCGAGGACGGCTACCGGGTCACCACCCTGGAGCTCTTCTTCGACCTGGTCTTCGTCTTCACGATCACGCAGCTCACCTCGGTCCTGGTGCACGAGCTGTCGCCGCTCGGGCTGCTGCGCGTCGTGGCGCTGTTCGGCGTGCTGTGGTGGATCTACTCCGGGTACGCCTGGCTGACGAACACCGTGGCGCCCACCACGACGGGCCGGCGGCTGCTGCTGCTCGTGGGCATGGCCGGGTTCCTGATCATGGCGCTCGCCACGCCGCGGGCATTCGACGGCGGCGGTGTGGCGTGGGGGCTGGGTTACCTCATCGTCGTCATCGTGCACGGCAGTCTGTACGTCCAGGTCAACCGCAATTTCTGGCGAGTGCTGCCCGCCAACGTCGTGGCGGCGGCCCTGGTGATCGGCGCCGGGCTGCTGTCCGGCGTCTGGACGTACGCGCTGTGGATCGCGGCGGTGCTCGTGCCGATCGTCATGCCGTACATCGTGCGGCCGGGCGGCCGGTTCATGCTGCGGGCCGCGCACATCGTCGAGCGGCACGGCCTGCTGGTCCTGATCACGCTCGGCGAGTCGGTCGTGGCGATCGGGATCGGCCTGCCGGACGAGCCGCTCACCGTGGGCACGGCGCTCGCGGCGGTGCTCGGCCTGGCCCTCGTCGCCGCGCTGTGGTGGACGTACTTCGCCGAGGACGACGTCCGGGCCGAGCACGCGCTGGCGGCGATGGACGACGCGCGCCGCACGGGCGCGATCATCAACGGGTACTTCTACGCCCACATACCCGTGATGATCGGTGTGGTCGCCGCCGCGGCGGGCGTGAAGAAGGCGATGGGTCATGCCGCGGAGCCGCTGCACACGGGTCCGGCGATCGCCCTCGGGGCGGGCGTCGCGGCCTACCTCGTGGGCGACGCCGCGTTCCGCCGAATGCTGCGGATCGGCTCACCGGCACCCCGGATCGGCGCGGCGGCGCTGTGCCTGGTGGCGATCGCCCTCGGCGTCGGTGTCGCCGCCGAGGCCGAGCTGACCGCCCTGGTCCTCGTCATCGTCGCGGCGCTCATCGTCGAACGACGGCTCTCGCCGACCCCCGCCGGGCCATCGGTCTGACGGTGTCCCGCCCGCGAACGCCATCAGAACAATCAAGATCGCTCTTCCGGACCGGAGAAGTTGATCTAGGATCCAAACGATCTTGGTCATCCGGAAGGGAAGATGGTCATGCGCCGATCAGTCGGACTCGCTCTCGCCACACTCCTCATGACGGCCGGTGCCGCCGGGACGGCTCAGGCCGCCGCCCCGGCCCGCGGACCGGCCGCCCGCACCGCCGCCGCGACGGCCCAGGCCGCCGCGCTGACCCGGCTGCACGCCACGTCCAGCAACGCGTTCGTCGACTCCTCCGGCACCGTGCACAAGCTGATCAGCACGAACATCCAGCCGCTCTGGGACGCGAACAGCACCGACACCTGGGGCCAGTCGACCTACGACTCGATCAAGGCCAAGGGCTTCACCGCGGTCCGCATGGTCCTGTTCTGGGACATGTTCCAGCCGACCGAGGCGAACTGGAACGAGACCGCGTTCACCACCCTCGCGACGGCCGTCGAGCGGGCGAAGGCCGCCGGCCTGTACGTCGTTCTCGACTGCATCCACATGTCCGGCAGCCCCGACGGCCAGGAGCACGTGCCGGACTGGGCGCGGGTGACGCCGACGGACGACGGCTCGGTGGAGGGCCTGGACTCCGTCGTCGAGAACGGCCTGGGCTTCCTGCAGACCATCGCCAACCGGTACCAGGACGAGCCGGCGATCGCGGCGTACGACCCGGTCAACGAGCCGTTCCGCTCGTCCACGAAGTCCGCGAGGCTGCTGTCCGACTACACCCAGATCGTGAACGCGATCCGCGCCAAGGACAGCACCACCAGCATCATGATGGAGCCGTCGTACGGCGACTCGAAGGTGCCCACCTCGTCGTTCTCGTCGTTCACTCCGACCAGCCGCAGCAACCTCATCTGGTCGGTCCACGACTACTACAACGGCGACCCGAAGAGCGGCTACACGAACGGCTACGACTCCACCGGGCTGGGCCAGAACCCGAACCCCTCCGACGGTACCACCGGCTACAACTCGACCAACAAGGCCGCGCTCGCCTCGCACCTGCAGGTCCAGCTCGACATGGCCAAGGCGGAGAGCCTGCCGGTGTGGATCGGGGAGTTCGGCATCGGCTCGGGTGCCACCGGCCACGACCAGTACATCAAGGACAAGGTCGCGCTCTACAAGTCCAAGGGCCTCGACTACGCCTGGTGGGAGTACTCCTCCGACAACGGGAACGGGCCGTTCAGCATGGTCGACGCGAACGAGAACTGGCGGTCCTGGGTGAGCTACCTGTTCTGACGCCTGGGAGACTGGGGGGGTGATCGAGCGCTACACCCTTCCGGAGATGGGCCGCGTCTGGAGCGACGCGCACAAGTACGAGCTGTGGTGCCGGGTCGAGACCCTGGTGCTCGAGGCGCACGCGAAGGCGGGCACCGTCCCGGCGGACGTCGTCGAGCCGGTGCGCGCCGCTCCTCCGCCGACGCCCGAGCGCGTCGCCGAGATCGAGGCGACGACGCAGCATGACGTGATCGCGTTCCTGTCCGCGTGGGCCGACAACACCACGCCGCGTGAGGCCGCGGCGTACGTGCACTTCGGCATGACGTCCTCGGACCTGCTCGACACGGCTCTCGCCGTCCAGCTCGTCGAGGCCACCGACATCCTGCTCGCCAAGGCCGACGCGCTGGTCGCGGCGCTGCGCGACCACGGTCTCGCGCACCGCGACACCCTTCGCGTCGGCCGGACGCACGGCATCCACGGCGAGCCGGACGTCTGGGGGCACCGGGTCGCCGACTTCGCGTTCGCGATGGCCCGTTCGCGCGACCGCCTCCGGCGGGCGCGGGCGGCCGTCGGCGTCTGCGCCATCTCCGGCGCCGTCGGCACCTACTCCAACATCGACCCCGAGGTCGAGCGGTACGTCGCCGCCGAGCTGGGCCTGACCTCGGCCGACGTCTCCACCCAGGTGGTGATCCGCGACGGCATCAGCGAGTGGGTCTCCACGCTGGCGATCATGTCCACGGTGTGCGAGGCGATCGCGCTGGAGGTCCGGCACGGCCAGCGCACCGAGGTACGGGAGCTGTGGGAGCCGTTCGGGAAGGGCCAGAAGGGCTCCTCCGCGATGCCGCACAAGAAGAACCCGATCATCTCCGAGCGGCTCGCCGGCCTCGCCCGGATCGTCCGCGCCCAGGTGACCCCGGTGATGGAGGGCATCCCGTTGTGGCACGAGCGGGACATCTCCCACTCCTCCACCGAGCGCATCGCCCTGCCCGACGCCTCGATCGCGCTCGACTACATGCTCAACCTCACGAACCGCCTCGTCACCGGCCTCGTCGTCGACAAGGACCGGATGCTCGCCAACCTGGAGTCCACCGGCGGGCTGATCTACACCAGCACCGTCCTGCTCGAGCTGGTGAACGCCGGGATGTCCCGCGACGACGAGGCGTACCCGCTCGTGCAGAAGGCCGCGATGGAGACCTGGGAGACCGGGACGCCGTTCCGCGAGACGCTGCGCCGGCGCGCGGCCGAGGCCGGGCTGACGCTCGACGAGGCACGCCTCGACGAGGTCTGCCGGCCCGAGCGCTACGTCGAGCGCCTCGACGGGGTCTTCGAGCGCCTCGCCGCCCTCAGCTGATCCACGGACGGCGGTGGGATCATGGAGGCGAGAGAAGGGAGTCTTCATGACGGTCGTCGTCCGTGAGCTGAACGTCTACCCGTTGAAGAGCGGCGGCGGCACGCCGCTGAGCAGCGCCGAGCTGCTGTCGGAGGGCTTCCGGTACGACCGGGAGTTCATGCTGGTCCGCCCGGACATGCGGCACCTGTCGCAGCGGGAGATCCCGCGCATGGCGCTGCTGCGCCCGTCGTACGACGGCGTGAAGCTGACCGTCGAGCTCGCGGGTGACGTCGCGCCGTCCGCCGGTGACGTCACGTCCCTGGCGCACGTCGCGCACTCCGACGGCCCGGTGGTCGACGTCACGGTGCACGGCAAGCCGTGCCAGGGCGTCGACCAGGGCGACGAGGCGGCCGAGTGGTTCACCGACGTGCTGGGGCGGGAGTGCCGCCTCATGCGCTTCGCCGCCGCGCCCGACGAGCGTCGGCGGCGGCACCGTCGCGTACGCCGACGGCTATCCGCTGCTCGTGACCTCGGTGGAGTCCCTCGAGGAGCTGAACTCCCGCCTCGACGAGCCGCTGCCGATGAACCGTTTCCGGCCCAGCGTCGTGCTGGAGGGCCTCGGCGCGTGGGGCGAGGACTCCGTGCGCCTCCTCCGCGTGGGCGGCGTCGAGCTGGAGCTGGTCAAGCCCTGCACCCGCTGCGTCATCACCACGACCGACCAGGAGACGGCGGTCAAGGCCCGCGAGCCGTTGCGCACCCTGGCGACCTACCGCACCCGCACGCTGCCCGACGGCGATCGCGGCGTCGTCTTCGGCCAGAACGCCATCCCCCGCACGCTCGGCACCATCGCCGTCGGCGACCCCGTCACGGTCGCGGACTGACGCAGGGGCCGAGCCCGGGGGCGGGTCCGGGCGATCGAGTCGGCGAGCGCGCCGCCACCCGGCACGCGCGCGAGCCGGCGAGCGCCGCCACCCCGCACGCCCGCGAGTCGGCGGCCCGCACACGGCCGGCCTGGTCAGCCGATGACCTCGCCGGTGGGCTCGCCGTGGGGGTCGCGCATGATCGACGGCTCGATCTCGATGACGAGGCCCGGCAGGGACGGCACGGGGTGCCGGCCGGCCTCGGGGCGGAGGGCGGCGACCAGGTCGTCGATCGCACCGGGCGGGACGCCGATGGTGAACGAGTTCTCGTCCATCGGCTCGGCGGCGAACCGCTCGTGCGGCAGGAAGGCGATCGTGGACCCGTCGTCCTCGCTGACGATGACGCCCTCGCCGCGTGGGAGCCTCGCGGCCACCGCGCGGGCGATGGCCGGTGCCGGGAGCGCGCCGAACGTCAGGACCGTCGTCTCCCCCTCGACAGCCCAGGACGCCACGCTGACGTAGAGGGCGCCGCCCGTCGACCCGTCCCGCTCGACGCCCGCGCGGACCGCCTCGGCGATCGCCGGATCGGCCAGGAGGGAGCCCCGGTCGAGGTCGGTGACGTGGAGCGGCGTCCGGGGCTCGAGGAGCTCGAGCAGCGCACCGCTGTTCCACTGGCGCGCGGCCTCGTACTCCTCGATCGTCAACCCGACGACCTGCAGGAACTGCACCTTCCCGTGCGGCGTGGGGATCTCGCCGAGCTCCGGGTCGACGGTGAAGGTGAGCGCCTGGATCGCCGAGTCCGTACGGCTCGCGGCGATCGGGCCGTTGGCGTTCATCGTGTGGCCCGGCTCGAACCAGCGGCCGGACTGGAAGACGTAGCGCCCGAGGTTCTGCAGGAAGTTCATCGCCCAGACGGGAGGCGTGGTCTCGGCGGGATCGCGGGCCACCCGGAACGTGAACTCGAATCCCCAGCCGGACTCGTCCGGATCGGACGACTCCTTGGCGTACAGCTCGGACATCCCGTAGCTCACGAAGTGCCAGTGCGGAACCGGGTCCGTACGCGGGTAGGCGCTGATGCCGTCGAGCGGGTCCGGGCCGCCCAGGACCCACTTGTGGACGGTGCCGAAATGGAGCGGCTCGGTGTCCCCGTAGACGCGGGAGAGCGCGTCGTCGATCGCGGCCCAGCCGGGTGCCTCGGTCATGATCCGACGATAGTGGCTCGATCCGGCCACGTCAGGAACAGTCGTCGACCTGGGTATCCTCGGGGCACATCTCCATACCCGTACCACGGCGAACGCATCGGCCCGCCGCGTCGCTGGAGATCCGGATTCCCCGCGAACCAATCCGGGACCGGTGGCGTCCAATAGATCGAGACCACGCGGACCGGACGTTTAAGACCGGACGTTTCGGTCATGCCACACGGCACCCAGTGGAATACTGGGGCCCGCCCGCGTCACACGCGCGGCACTCGTGACCCGCCGACCTGACCGAGCGGGCAGTCTAACTTCACCGCAGCCAAAGGAGCACCGGCGATATGAGCTTGGGCCACGAGGTCCGTTACCGCGTGCGGGGTGGCGCCGAGTTGCGCGGCACCGTATTCGTCCAGGGCGCCAAGAACGCCGTACTTCCCATGATCGGCGCCTCGCTGATGGCGGCCGAGGGACACACGGTCCTGCGCAACGTGCCGATCATCGAGGACGTAAGGCGTGCGGTCGAGCTGGCGGAGGCGGTCGGCGCCAAGGCCGAGCTGCACGAGGCCGAGCGCACCCTGGTGATCGACGCGTCGGAGCTGACCAGCCCGGTCCTGCCCGAAGAGATCGCGTCGCGGTTCCGTGGCTCCTTCCTCTTCGTTCCGGCGTTGCTGCACCGGCTCGGCGAGGCGATCATCGAGGGCGTCGGCGGGTGCAACCTCGGCAGCCGCAACCTCGACTTCCACTACAACGGCTTCAAGCGGATGGGCGCCACGGTCACCGAGCAGGTGAGCGACGACGGCCGGGGCAGCATCCACGTCAAGGCGGGTCAGCTGCAGGGCGGCACCCTCTACCTGGACACGCCGTCACACACCGGCACCGAGAACCTCATCATGGCCGCCTCGCTGGCCCAGGGCACCACGCTGATCAAGAACTGCGCGCTGGAGCCCGAGGTCCTGGACGTCATCCAGTTCGTGCAGCGGATGGGCGCCCGCGTCACCGGCGGCGGCACCGGGTTCATCACCGTCGAGGGCGTCGACCGGCTCACCGCGGCCCAGCACACGGTGATGCCCGACCGCATCGACGCCGGCGTCCTGGTCATGGCGGCCGCCATCACCGGCGGGGAGATCAGCCTGGTCGGCGCCTCGCTCGAGCACCTCGGCGTCGCGGCCGACAAGCTGGAGCAGATGGGCGTGGAGTTCTCCCAGGAGGGCGCCGTCCTCCGGGTGCGCCGCGACCGGCCGCTGCGCCCGATCAACGTGATCACCGACGAGTACCCCGGTTTCGCCACCGACCTGCAGTCGCCGATCATGGCGCTGTCCTGCCTCGCCGACGGGCCGAGCTACATCTACGAGCGCATCTTCGACGGCCGGTTCAAGCTCGCCGACGAGCTCGTGCGGATGGGCGCCGACATCGAGGTGAACGGCAACCGGGCCAAGGTCAACGGCGCGACGCCGCTGCGCGGCGCCGAGGTCGTGGCGCACGACCTGCGCACCGGCAGCGCGCTCGTGCTGGCCGGTCTGGTCGCCGAGGGCGAGACCACCATCACCAACGGCTACTACCTGGACCGCGGCCACTCGCACATCGCCGGGCGGCTCAACGCCCTGGGCGCGGACATCGAGCGCCTGGCCTGATCCCACTTTTCTCCAACGGCGCCCCGTCACGTTCGCCCGGCGAACGCGACGGGGCGTTGTCGTAAAGCGGCTGTCGATCAACGGTCGAATGCGAGATGATCACAAGGCTCCCGACCCCCGGTGACCTATCCGGTTAGTAATAACTTCCTCACCGGACGCGTTCTACTAGTAGTTTTCTGACGCACTCTTAACCGATTTCGCGAAGACGCGTCACATCCCGTGGTGCTCCGGCGATCTGCCCAATGAGGCGAAGTTCACGGAGTTGGGGCGGACGACCGGGAGGGGCGTCAGTGGGATGAGTCATGCGTGGGGTGAGGGCCGTCCATGGACGGTCACAAGCGGGGGTACACGGCGGGTGGGGCCGCCACTAGAGGCGCGACGGCGCCGAGAGGGGCGGACATGAGCGGACCTCGAGGCGGATCGGTCACACCCGATCTGACCATCGGCGTCGTCGGACCACACGATCTGGTCGAGCGGGTCATGCTCATGGGCCACGGCCCCACCCCGGTGCCGAGCCGCTTGGTCGCGGCGGCGTACCGGGACGAGCAGGAGGCAGCGGACAAGGTCGTACGGCTCGGGTCGGGGGTGGACGTCTGTCTGTTCGCCAGCCCGGTCCCGTACGAGTTCGCCCGCAAGGCGGGTGTCCTCACGATGCCGGCGACCTTCGTGCCGCTCAACGGCGCGGCATTGCAGGGCGCACTTCTGCGCGCTGCGCTCGACGAGAGCCACGAACCGGCGCGCGTCAGCATCGACGTGCTCAGTCGTGCGGAGGTCGAAGAGGCGTACGGCGAGATCAATCTCAGCACCGAGCACGTGCACTTGCGGGAGGAGGCTGCCGGACCGGGGACGCTGGCTGCCTTTCATGAGCGTTTGTGGCGCCGCGGTGCCACAAGTGTCGCGCTCACTTGCGTGCACGCGACGGCGGAGCGACTGGAGCTGGCCGGGGTGCCGACGCTCCGCATCCGCCCGACCGGCGCGGCGATCCGTTCCGCGCTGCAGACCTCGGCACTGCTCGGCGCCCACCACCGGCTGGAGGAGTCCCAGCTCGTGGTGGTGGTCGTCGACGTACCGACGCTGCGGGAGACCCCCCGCCGTGTCACGCCGCGGTACTGGCGCGAGGAGCTGAAGCTGTCGCTGCAGCGTCTCCTCCTGCAGGAGGCGCACCGGATGAGCGCCGCGGTCTGGCCGCTCGACGACCACAGCTATCTCGTCACCGCCACCCGGGGCTCGATCGCGGCGGCGACGGAGGGCTTCCGCACCCCGCCGTTCATCGAGCGGGTACGGGAGGAGCTGGGCCTGGCCGTCGAGGTCGGCATCGGCATGGGCCGCACCGCCCAGGAAGCGGAGACGCACGCGCGCGCGGCGCTCGCCCGGTCGCAGACGTCCCAGCGGGCGCAGGGCTTCGCCCTCGACCGGGACGGCCGGGCGCTCGTGCCCGCACCGCGGACGCCGCCGCGCGCCCCGGCGCCGGCCAAGCCGAAGGGGCTGGAGATCCTCGCGCGCCTCGCCGACAAGCTGGCCGACCAGCCCGGCGAGGAGGGCGGTTCCCAGCAACCGCTGATCGTGGACGCGGAGAACGCCGGGAAGATGCTCGGCGTCACCCCGCGCACCGCCCGGCGGCTGCTGCGGACGCTGGTGGAGGAAGGCCTCGCCTGGCCTCTCCCGCCGAACCGCACGCCGCAGCCGGGCCGTCCCCGTCAGCTGTACCGGCTGATCGTCGAGAAGCTGGGGCCGAGAGCCACGGGCTGACCCGCCGGCACGGAGTTCGCGGAGCGGGGGCTCAGAGCGCGCTCCGGCCGCGGTGCCCACGGTGATCGACACCGGGGCCGTCCGACATCCGGACGGCCCCGGTCGGCTTCGGTCGACTCTCGGACAGCCAGAGTCGCTGCGCACTGACGGGCCGAAACACACGAATGTTTCGCATTACTCCCGACTGATAGTTATCTCCGCTGGTCATGGCCGAATCCGGCCACTTCATCGCGTTTCCTCAACTCGGCACGTACGGCGAACGTCGCATACATAGTGTCGGGGATTCGACGCTCTCCGTTGTTTCGAGCAAGGAACGCCATGGACGGAAACTGGACGGTTCCCGGATACCGGCACGTGCGGATCCTGGGCCAAGGCGCCTCCGGCACGGTGCTCCTCGCCGTGCACGAGGCGACCGGCACCCCGGCGGCGATCAAGTACCTGTCGGACGTGCTCCGGTCCGACCCCGGCCTGCTCGAACGGTTCCGGGCGGAGGCGCGGCTCATGGCGGAGCTGACCGATCCGCACATCGTCCGCCTCTACGAGTACGTCGAGACCCCGGCCGCCGCCGCCCTCGTCATGGAGCTGGTCGACGGGGTCACACTCAAGGACGTTCTCCGTACCCAGGGGCCGACCGGCCCGGAGGCCGCTCTGGTCGTCCTCAAGGGCTCGCTACAAGGTCTCGCGGCCGCCCACGCCGCCGGCGTCGTCCACCGCGACTACAAGCCCGCCAACGTGCTCGTCCGCGACGACGGGGCGAGCAGGCTCGCGGACTTCGGCATCGCCGTCCACGCGGACGAACGCGCGACCGCCTCCGGCACCCCCGCCTACATGGCCCCCGAACAGTGGACCTCCGGAGCCGTCGGGCCGACCACGGACGTGTACGCCGCCACGGCGGTCTTCTACGAGTGCCTCACCGGCGAACGCCCGTACCCGGCCGAAGGGCTGTGGGCCCTCGCCGCCGCGCACCGCCTGGACCCCATCCCGGTCGACCGGGTCCCGCCCGAACTACGCGGCCTGGTCGCGCGGGGCCTCGCGAAGGACTTCGCCGAGCGGCCGCCCTCGGCCGAGGCGTTCCTCGCCGAACTCGAGGAGGCGGCGCTCGCCGGGTACGGCCCCGGCTGGGAGGAACGCGGCCGGGTCCGTCTCGCGGCCCTCGCCGCCCTGCTCGCCTACCTCTTCCCCCTGGCCCAGCCGATCGCCACCGGCGGCACGACGCTCGCCCTGACGCGTCTCGGCAGGAGCCGCCTCATGGTGGTGGGCGGGGTCGCGGTCGGAGCGCTGCTGGCGGGCGGCGGCGGGGCGTACGTCCTGGCGAGCGTCCACCACGGCCTCGGTCCGGGCGCGTCCGCCACCTCGACGCCGTCGGTGGTCGCCGAGTCCCCGCCGCCGGCGGACACGACGTCCCCGACGGCGACCCCGACGCCACCCGACAGCGCCACGCCGACCGGCTCGGCCCCCTCGTCCGGCACGCCGACGTCGCCCTCGGGCACGACCGGCTCACCCGTCACGGCGACGACTCCCCCGACCACCGACCCGACGACCCCGGTCGCCATCGCCCCGAAGCCGACCGAGTCCGTTCCCACGGCGGTCACCGGCATCAAGGTCGAGAAGGTGAGCGTCGGCTCGTCGACGGCTCGCGCCGCCGCGGGCTACCCCGTGACGGCCACCGTCACCGTGACGATCAGCGGTCCCGGCACGGTCAGCATCACGGTGGCCTTCAGCTCCGGAGAGCAGACCTTCTCCGCGTCGACGAGCGCCCAGGGGCCCGGCAGCCGCACGGTCCAAGCCAGCACGACCATCGGGCGGTGCGTCAGGACAGTGGACGCCACCGCGTCGGCCGACGGCCATTCCGCCAGTGGAACCGGGACATGCCCGACAACGGGGACAGGGTGACAGGGATGGACGAGACACGGCGTGACATCGACCAGACGAGCCCCATCGCCTGGACGCGCCCCGTCGACCCGACACGTCCGGTGGAGGCCGGCGCGATGCCGACGGCGCCGGACGACGGCGTGTCGCTGCGGTTCGGGCCCGGCGTGCCGCCGGAGCTCGCGAGGAAGTGGCGGGGCCGGTCCGCGACGCGCCGCTCGCTCTCGCGACGTGTGGTGGGCGGGCTGCTCACACTGGGCGTCGCCGTGCTCGCCGGCCTGCTCGTGTGGTGGCTGCTGCGCGGCGGCTCCGGCGTCGCCGTGACCGGCGTGAGCGTCAGCGCGCCGACGACGACGCAGTCGTGCGACACGACCGTGCGGGTGGTCGGCACGATCCGCACGAACGGCGGCTACGGCGACATCGCGTACCGGTGGCGGCGCAGCGACGGCCAGGTCTCCGGGACGCTGTCCGAGAGCGTGCGCAAGGGGCAGCGTTCGGTCGAGGTCCCGCTGCGCTGGACGGTGAAGGGCACCGGCACCATGCACGCGGTCGCCACCTTGGAGGTCCTCCGGCCTGGGAAGTCCGTCGCCCACGCCTCCGGCGCGTTCGACTACGCCTGCGACTGACGCCGCCACCGGCCTGAAGACGGCGGCGAGCGGGCCTGAGGGCTTCGCCGCCGTCCTGGGAGCGGGCCTCGTACACCGAGACGAACTTCTCCAGCACTCTTCGCATCTACCGGGATATGACTTTCGGGCGGAGAGAATTCCTGCGTGCCGCCGGGCTCGCTGTTTCCGGAACGCTGACGACGGCCGCCGCGGGAGCGTGCAGATCACCTGGTCAAGGCCCCGCGGCGAGCGGCCCGCTGCGCGCGTCTCACACACCGAAGACCACCGACTGGTCGGCACTCGGCAGATCGCTGACGGGGAAGCTGATCAGGCCGGATGACACCGACTACGCCACGGCGCGCAAGAACTTCAACCCCCGCTTCGACACGATCAGACCGGCGGGGATCGCCTATTGCGAGAGTCCGCACGACGTCGCGGAGTGCCTGAACTTCGTCCGGCGGTACGGCCTGCCGGTGGCGCCGCGGTGCGGAGGGCACAGCTATACCGGGGCGTCGCTCAGCACGGGCCTCGTCATCGATGTGAGCCCGATGTCGTCCATCCGGGTCGACGCTCCCTCGGGCACCGCGACGATCGGCGCCGGGGCGCGACTGGTCGACGTCTACGACCGGCTGGGCACCGCCGGCGTCTCGGTACCGGCGGGATCCTGTCCGACCGTCGGCATCTCCGGCCTGACCCTCGGCGGCGGTGTCGGCGTGGTCTCGCGCGCGCACGGAGTCCTCTCCGACAATCTCCGCGCGATCGAGATGGTGACGGCGGACGGGCGGAAACGCACCTGTGACGCGCGGAACGACCCCGATCTGTTCTGGGCCTGCCGAGGAGGCGGTGGAGCGACCTTCGGCGTGGCGACCTCTTTCACGTTCGCCACGCACCCCACCTCTTCGATCGTCGTGTTCTTTCTGAGCTGGCCGTGGTCGAGCGCCCGATCGGTGATCGACGCCTGGCAGCGCTGGGCGCCGTTCGCGCCGGACGCGCTCTGGTCCAACCTTCACGTTCTCGACGGTCAGGCCCAGGCCGCGCCCACCCTCCAGGTCGGGGGCACCTATCTCGGCGCTCGGGACGACGCCGTGCGGCTGATCGAAGCCCTGCAGGCCAAGATCGGCGCGGCGCCCTCGTCGCAGGTGGTCGAGACGACCACCTATGAACACGCGATGATGATCGAAGCCGGCTGCACGACGAAGAGCACGGCGCAGTGCCACCTGCCGGGCAGCCTTCCCGGCCGTACGCCCGCGGGCCAGGAGAGCCGGGAACCCGAATACGCGGCCTCGCACATCTTCACTCGCCCGATGACGGGGGCGGCCATCGACACGATCCTCGGCTCGGTCCGGCGGCGCGGCGGCCTCGCGGGCGGCGGGCAGGGCGGGATCGCCTTCGACGCGCTGGGCGGCGCCGTGAACCGGGTGGCCCCCGACGCCACCGCGTTCGTCCACCGGGACGGCCTTTTCAACGCGCAGTTCACCACGACCTGGACGACGGCCGCGGCCACCGGCGCGATCCGGGCCCAGCAGGCCTGGCTGCGCGCCTTCCACACGGCGATGAAGCCGTACGCGAGCGGGCAGGCGTACCAGAACTACGCCGACGCGGGGCTCTCCAACTGGAAGCAGGCCTACTTCGGCGCGAACTATCCGAAGCTCCTCAAGGTGAAGAACCAGTACGACCCCGACCGCGTGTTCCACTCTCCCCAGACCGTCGGGGTGTCCGCCTGACCGCGAAGGCGACGGTGGGGGGATCGAAGGGGTGAACGTCCGAAAAACGGCGTAGCGCGGAGTGCTTCGCACCGCTAACGTGTAATGAGCGATGACCACACAGACTCATGACACCCGCTCGCCGTTGGTCTGGGTGACCCTCCCGATCGTCTACGTCGTCTGGGGCTCCACCTACCTCGGCATCCACTTCGTCGTCGAGACGATGCCGCCGATGGTCAGTGCCGCCATCCGGTTCCTGACGGCCTCCATCGTCCTCGCCGCCGTGCTGGTGATCCTGCGTGGGCCGTCCGTGCTGCGCGTTCCCTGGCGCCGGCTCGGCACCGCAGCGCTCGTCGGCGTGCTGCTGCTGACCGGCGGCAACGGCATGGTCGGCGTCGCCGAACAGCACATCTCCACGGGCCTGGCCGCGCTGCTCGTCGCGAGCGTGCCGCTGTGGCTGGTCATCTTCCGGTGGGCCACCGGCGACCGGCCCGCGGCGGCCACGATCGGGGGCGTGCTGGTCGGCTTCGGCGGGCTCGCGCTGCTCACGCTCACCCGCGGCGGCGGTGGGTCGGGCGACGCGACCGGCGTGATCGTGATCCTGCTCGCGTCGCTGTCGTGGTCGATCGGCTCGTTCCTGTCGTCCCGGCTGCCGATGCCGGAGAACCCCTTCACCGCGAGCGTGTACGAGATGGCGGCGGGCGGCCTGGCACTGCTCGTCTTCGGGTTCGGGCGCGGCGAGACGCTGCATCTCGACGCGGTCTCCCGGGCTTCCTGGCTCGGCCTCGCCTATCTGATCGTCTTCGGCTCGCTGGTGGCCTTCACGTCGTACGTGTGGCTGCTGGGCAACGCGCCGATCTCCCTCGTCGGGACGTACGCGTACGTCAACCCGGGGGTGGCGGTGCTGCTCGGCGTGGCGTTCGCCGGCGAGCACGCCACCTGGGCGATCCTCGCCGGCGGGCTGATCATCATCGCCGGCGTGGGCCTCGTCGTGTCCACCGAGCGGCGGCCCCGTACGGACGCGCCCCCGGAGCCGGGTCCGGTCACCGGGGGCGAGCAGGCCGTGGAGCCCGCGGGTCAGGACCGCTCGCGGTAGGCCTCCGCGACGGCGAGGAAGGCGTCGTTCTCCTCCGCGGTGCCGATCGTGACGCGCGCCCCCTCCCCGGCGAAGGGGCGCACACTGACCCCGGCGGCGTCGCAGGCGCCGGAGAACGCCATGGTGTCCTCGCCGAGCCGGAGCCACACGAAGTTGGCCTCGGTCGGCGGGACCGTCCAGCCCTGGGCGAGCAGCGCGTCGCGGACCCGCTCCCGCTCCTTCACGGTCGCCTCGACGCGTTCGAGGAGCTCGTCCTCGGCGCGCAGGGACGCGACGGCGGCCGCCTGGGCCACGGCGTTGACCGAGAACGGCAGGTACGTCTTTCGCACCTGCTCGGCGATGTGCTCCTGCGCGACCATGAACCCGACCCGCAGGCCCGCCAGGCCGTACGCCTTGGAGAAGGTGCGCAGGACGGCGAGGTTCGGCCGGTCGCCGTACAGCGCGAGCCCGTCGGGGATCTCGGAGTCGCGGACGTACTCGTGGTAGGCCTCGTCGAGCACGACGAGGCAGTCCTCCGGCACCCGGTCGAGGAAGGCCTCAAGCTCAGGGCGCTTGACGACCGTGCCGGTCGGGTTGTTCGGGTTGCAGACGAAGATCAGCCGGGTCCGGTCGGTGATCGCGTCGGCCATCGCCCGCAGATCGTGGGTCTCCTCGGCCAGCGGCACGCGCACCGAGGTGACGCCGGACAGGTCGGCGAGGATCGGGTAGGCCTCGAAGGAACGCCAGGCGTACACCACCTCGACGCCGGGCTCGCCGACGGACTCCAGCAGCATCTGCGCGACCCCGACGGAGCCACAGCCGACGGCGACGTGCTCCGGCGGGACGCCGAAGCGCCCGGCGATCGCGTCGATCAGCCCCGTGCAGCCGTTGTCGGGGTAGCGGTTGACGAGCCCGCCCGCCTCGCTGATCACCTCGCGCACCGACGGCAGCGGCCCGTACGGCGACTCGTTCGACGAGAGCTTGACCGACCGTCCCTCGGGCGACCTGGCGACCTTGCCGGGCTTGTACGCGACGTAGTCGTCGAGCACGGAACGGAAGCGTGGACTGCGCTGCTCGGACACCCTTGTCCTCCCGGGATGAAGACGTACGGGATCACTCTACGAAGCCAGGTGGGGCGCTGTCGCCACCGGTGGGCGGCCAGAGTGCGCCGCTCCACAAAAGGGTACGAACAACTACAAAGGGTGTCCGCGCCATCGGGGGGAGATCGCCATGGGCACCGTTGCGCAAATCGATGTCGGCAGGAGCCTGCAGAACGTCCTGGACGCCGTCGCACGAATCGTGCCAAGGCTGATCGTCTTCGTCATCATCCTTGTCATCGGCTGGCTCGTCGCGAAGGTCATCCAGCGGGCGGTCGCGCTGATCCTGCGACGGCTTCACTTCGACCGCGTCGCCGAACGCGGAGTGGTGGGCGAGGCGCTCCGGCGCGGCGAGTACGACGCGTCCGGCCTGCTGGCCAAGCTGGTGTACTACGCGATCCTCCTGGTCGCCCTGGAGCTGGCGTTCAACGTCTTCGGCTCCAACCCGGTCAGCAACGTGCTGCGCTCCATCGTGGCCTGGCTGCCCCGGCTGGCGGTCGCCGTCATCATCGTCATCGTCGCCTCCGCGGTCGCGCACGCGGTGCGCGACCTCGTCGGCGGCGCGCTCGGCGGGCTGTCGTACGGTCGGCTGCTGGCGAACCTCACCGCGATCTTCATCGTCGCGCTGGGCGTCATCGCCGCCCTCAACCAGATGGGCGTCGCCACGACCGTCACCGAACCGGTGCTGATCGCCGTCCTGGCCACGATCGGCGCCGTCATCGCCATCGGCGTGGGCGGCGGCCTGGTCCGGCCCATGCAGCAGCGCTGGGAGCGGTGGCTGACGCGTGCGGAGACCGAGACGGCGTCGGCCCGCACCGGAGCGTACGCGCGCGGGCGCGAGGACGCCGAGCGAGGCGTGGGAACCCCAAGCGAGGCCTCGCCCGGGAGGACCGGAACGGCGGAGACGTCGCGCGGCGCCCCCGAGGCACCGCACGGGCGTTCGGAGACGGGCACGAGCCCCGAGGCACCGCGCGAGCCTTCGGAGACCGGCGCGATGCCCCCTCGCGGCGCCCCAGAGCCGCCGCGAGGGCCTTCGGAGACGGGCGCGGCGCCACCGCGCGGCCCCGAGACACCTCCGGAGCCGCGGGACCGGCCGCGCTGACGGCGACCGGCGACGCTCGGACCGGGTCGGCCGGTGAGGCGCGGACCGGGTCGGCCGGCGACGCGCCGACCGGTCGGCCGGGTGACTACCCGAGTTCGTGGAGTTCGTGGATGATCGAGCAGACGGCGATCACGCGGACCGTCTCCCAGTCGAAGTCGTCGCCCGGCCACCAGCCGCGCTCGATGGCGGCGTCGGTGAAGCCTTCGAGGTAGTCCCGTAGGACGCGGGGGGTGAGCTCTTCGCCTGACGCGGCGATGACGTCGCGGATCGCGGCGGAGTGCTGGTCGACGGCGGCGGCGAGACCCGGCATCCGTCCCATCGCCGCGACGCCTTCTTCGCCGACCTCGTCGATCATCTGGCGTACGAGCTCTGGGGAGAGGTCATCGGGCATGGCCAGAAAGGTACCAAAAACGGACAAATGGCTCATCAGCAGGCCGGGCGCATCATCGGGGGATGCAGCGACTCGGCGCTGCCCCGACGGTAGAGCCGCGCGGGCCGCCCGCCGTCCCGCGTCGTCGTCCGGTCCATCGGCACCAGGAACCCTTCCGCCTTCGTCACCTTCCGGTGGAAGTTCCGCGGATCGAGCGGCGTCCCCCAGACGATCTCGTACACCCGCCGCAGCTCCGCGACGGTGAACTCGGGCGGGCAGAACGCCGCCGCCAGCGGCGAGTACTCCAGCTTGGCCCGCGCGCGCTCCACCCCGTCGAGCAGGATGCGGCGGTGGTCGAACGCCGCCCGGTCGCGCTGGGTCAGGTCATCGACCGGCTCCCACAGCACCTGGGCCCGGCTGGACGCCGGCAGGTCGGGGGCGAGCCCCAGGTAGGCCACGCTGACCACCCGCTGACGCGGGTCGCGGTCCGGATAGCCGTACGTCGCGAGCTGTTCCAGGTGCACTCGCACCCCGGCCAGACCCGCCCGCTCGGCCATCAGCCGTTCGGCGGCGACGGGCAGGTCCTCGTCGAGTTGGACGAAGCCGCCGGGGAGGGACCAGGCCCCCGAGTACGGCGGCCGGTCGCGACGCCACACGAGCGCGCACAGCCGATGCTCCCGGACCGTGAGGACGACGAGATCGACGGTGACGGCAACCCGTGCATCGCTCATATCGGAACGCTATCGGGCCACACGCCGTGTGAGGGCCCGGAACGAACGCTCCGGACCCTCATCGCCTCACGTGACTCAGGCGGTGCTGCCCGGCTCGATGGCCTGCTCCGGGGAGGCGGGCCTACCGTTGTGGGCGCCGAGGTCCTGCTGTCCGTTCTGCCCGTTCATGGAGGAGAGTAGCTGCCGGGCGACGCCGAGGCCGGTGCCGCCCAGAGTGAGCGCCTTGGCGAGCATGTCCTCCACGCCCTCCGCGCCGTTGAGCACGACCATGTTGTCGACGTTGCCGAAGACCTTGGCGCCCGCGGCGACGATCTCGGGCCAGTTCTCGGCGAGCTGCTGGGCGATGACCGCCTCCTGGTTCTCGGCGAGCGCCTCGGCCCTGGCCTTGATCGCCTCGGCCTCGGCCAGACCCTTCTCCCGGGTCGCCGCGGCCTGGGCCTGACCGGCCATCTTCGTGGCCTCCGCGTCCGCGCTGGCCTTGGCCACCGCCGCCTGCCGCTCGGCCTCCGCGAGCGTCACCCGCTCGTACGCCTTCGCGTCGGCGGGCTTGCGGACCTCGGCCTCCAGAGCCTTCTCCCGGCGGTCGGCCTCGAGCTCGGCGTTCTTGGTCTCCTTGAGGATGACCTGCTGCCGGGCCTGAGCCGCGGCCTGGTCGACCTGACCCTGGTACTCGCGCTTCTTGATCTCGGTGTCGCGGATCTGGCCGGCGTTGGCCTGCTCGGCGAGCTGCTCCGCCTCGGTCGCCTCCTGGTTGCGCTGTGCCTCGGCGATGCGCGCGGCCGAGGCGACGGCGGCGGAGTTCGGCTTGCCGAGGTTGTCGATGTAACCGACCTCGTCCTCGATGTCCTGGATCTGCAGCGAGTCGACGACGAGGCCGAGCTTGCCCATCTCGTCGGCGGAGGAGGTGCGGACCTGGTTGGTCAGCCGGTCGCGGTCGCGGAGGAGGTCCTCCACGGTGAGGTTGCCGACGATGGACCGCAGGTGCCCGGCGAACAACTGGTGCGTCTTGTCGTCCATGAGCTTCTGCTGGTCGAGGAATCGCCGGGCGGCGTTGGCGATGGAGCTGAAGTCGTCCCCGACCTTGTAGATCACGACGCCGCGTACGTGCACCTTGATGCCCTGGGAGGTCACGCAGGTGACCTCGAGTGTGGAGACCCGCGTGTCCAGCGACAGCCGCCGGCAGGTCTGGAAGCCGGGAAGGACCAGGGTGCCCTTACCCGTTGTGATCTTGAAACCGAGACTCTCGGCGGTGTCCCGGTTGTGCGCCCTCGCTCCGAGACCGGAGATGATCAGCGCTTCGTTGGGTTCGGCGACCCGCCAGATCGCCTTGAACAGGACAATCAGGATGATGACGGCGACGACCCCGCCGATCGCAAAGGCGACTATCGGCATCGCTCCTCCTTGGGAGCCGCAGCGGTATTGACGTCAAATAGACGCAGAGGAGACGTAGACGGTTCTCGGCGGGTGATAATCCATCACCACCACGAGGGAGCCCACCGGGATCTCCTCCCCCTGAATGGCCGGATAGGCGTAGAACGCCTCGACCCCGCCGCGAATCGGGATCATGACCTCCCCGACCAGGCCTGGACCGATCTTGCCGGTCACCCGGCCCTGCCTGCCGACCACCGCGCCTCCTTCGCCCACGGGCACGTTACCTCGTAGATCCCTTCTACGGCAGGATGCGTTCGGCCTGCTGGTACGCCTGCTGGGCGAGGCGCTCGGCCTCGTCCCGCGTCGCGCCGGGCCCGTACAGCGTGACCGTGGCCAGGTATCCGCGCGAGCGCAGCACGACGAACCACGTCCGGACCGAGGTCGTGCCGGAGGTCGTCGAGACGCCGACGGTCCGGGAGCCCTCGCCGATGCGCGTGCCGCCGCCCTCGACGACCGTGCCGGTCGCCCAGCGCCCGCCGACGGCGACGCGGAAGCTGCGGCATGAGGCGGGCACGTGGAGCTCCACCTGCTGGGTGGCGACGTCCGGGCCGACCGCCATCAGGGTCTCCGACGCGGTCTGGTCCCGGCCCTTGACGAACGCGACCAGCGCGGAGGGCGCGGACCAGACCGCCTTTTCCGAAGAGACGGCCCGCGTGGACGACGCGCACTGCGGTTTGTCGAGTTTTGCCGCCTGCTGCATCTGCAGGGAATTCCGTACGGCGGCCAACGAGCCGTACTGCCCCGATTGCGGGGCACCTGACCGCTCATATCCGGGAATGTCGGTGAGGAGAGCCTGGGTCAGCTGATCGGCGTTGTACGCCTCGGAGGACGGTGGTCCGGTCGGAGTGGTGGCCGCCGGATCAGGCCGCTCGGCGTGGCCGCAGCCTGCGGCGGCGAGGAACAGCAGAGCGAGGGCGAATGCGGTCCGCGATGTCACATCGAATGACGATATCGCACTCACGCCTCCACCTTATCGAAGGCCCGTTATTCACGCCGACGCAACGCACACGGTAAAAAGGGAAGTGCGATGCCGAGGACGCATCTAAATTGTCCGAGTCAGTGGGCTATTCGGGGGAAACGAATGCTCCGCAAATCCTTCATCATCATTTCGGTAATGCTGCTGCCCCTCACCGGGTGCGGCGGCGGCACCAAGAGCAGGCAGGAGGCGCAGCCACCGGCCGCCGCCTCGCCGAACACCACTACGACGGCGCCGGGCGCGAACGAGCAGAGCGCCGCTCCGGCGGCGTGCCCGACCAAGGCGACGAGGAAGTTCGCCAAGACCCGGTTCATCACGAGCGCCGGTCTGGCGGCGGGCACGTTCAAGCGCTACATCTACACGCCGTTCAAGACCGGCGCCTTCCAGGCCGGCGCCCCGAAGCGGAAGAGGTCGATCGCCAAGGCGGGCATCGCCGCGGTGTTCGCCTTCGACCAGCTCCGCCGGGCGAAGGCCAACGCGCAGGCCGACCCGACGCTCTGCAAGGTCCTGATCGGTCCGATCGACAAGCTCAGCTCGTCGATGCACGACCTGGCCGGCAAGCTCAAGGGCGGGACGGCCGACCCCGGGGAGATCGACGGGGTCGGCAGCGGGATCGAGGGGCTCCGCAAGGACGCCGGCGGCGCGGGTGCCGGCTTCCAGGACAAGACCCCGCCGGCGAGCGCGGTCGGCGGCTGAGAGCCCGCGCAAACGCTCTGGCTGACCGTTCGGTGACGATCGCGTGATACCGGGATATCCCGGGCCACGCGGTCGTCACCCACCGGAAGACGGGGCCCGCAGCGGTTAGGCTTCGACAGGTGACAACGCCGCCGGGCCCTTCGGGCGACACACGACTGGCGAGCTGGCCCGCGTTCGTCCGCGAGCTGGACGCCACCCTGTCCGTTCACGCGCAGTACGTCCTCTGGGGCAACCTGCACGACAGTTTCCTCGTCCCCGACGAGGGCCGGCTCTTCCCGCTCCGCGAGCTGCTGTGGGAGGCGCTGCACCGCAGCGGCTACTCCTTCATGGTCGCCTACGACCGCGTCGACGGGCTGCGAGTCCACCCCGCCGACGACAAGGCCGCCGCCGACGCCGCGGCGAGCATGTTCGGCAGCCGCGTCGACGAGCGGAAGGTCCCCTCCCTGGAGGGGCTCCGCACCTACCTGAGCGCGCTGGCCCGGCCCACCAGGCCGATGCGCGCCGCGTTCGTCATCGACTACGCCTCCCGGATCGCCCGCAGCCCCACCGACCTCGAGCCGGCCGAGCGCGACTTCTTCGTCTTCTGCGAGAAGCTCTCCCGTACCGCCCTGCCCGTACGCGGTGACGGCGACCGGCCGAAGCCGCTGTACAACCCGGTCATCTGGCTGGCCGACCGCCCCGGCGACCTGCCACCGTGGCTGACCGCCGACAACGACGCGATCCGCGAGATCGCCATCCCGCGCCCTCATCTCGGCGACCGGCAGCAGACCGCGCGGCTGCTGGCCCGCGCGTTCGAGACGACCGACCCCGAGCTCGACATCACCGACGACTTCGCGCAGGAGGCGGAGGGGCTCACACTCCAGGCGATGATCGAGATCACCCGGCTCGCCAAGGAGCGCGACGTCCCGCTGCACGACCTGCCCGACGCCGTCCGCACGTACAAGCTCGGCGTGCTGGACAACCCCTGGAAGCGCGAGCACCTGCGGCGGCGCATCGTCGAGGGGGAGGAGCGCGTGCCCGCCCGCGTCGTCGGACAGCCGCAGGCGGTCACCAAGACGCTCGACATCCTCAAGCGCGCCGTCCTGGGCCTGTCGGGGGCGCAGGCCGCCCGCGCCTCCAGCCGCCCGCGCGGCGTGCTGTTCTTCGCCGGGCCCACCGGCGTCGGCAAGACCGAGCTGGCCAAGGCGATCACCTCGCTGGTGTTCGGCAACGAGGACGCCTACCTCCGGTTCGACATGAGCGAGTTCTCCGCCGAGCACGCCGGCGACCGGCTCATCGGATCCCCGCCGGGCTACGTCGGCTTCGAGGCGGGCGGCGAGCTGACGAACGCCGTGCGCCAGGACCCGTTCCGCGTCATTCTGTTCGACGAGATCGAGAAGGCGCACCCGCGCATCCTCGACAAGTTCCTGCAGATCCTCGAGGACGGGCGGCTCACCGACGGCCGGGGCAACACCGCGTTCTTCTCCGAGTCGATCCTGGTCTTCACCTCCAACCTCGGCACCCGCGGCATCACCCCCGGCATGCCGTACGAGGACCTCGAGGCGCAGGTCCGTGGTGCCGTCACCGAGCACTTCACGACCGCGCTGAACCGGCCGGAGCTGCTCAACCGGTTCGGCGACAACATCGTCATCTTCGACTTCATCGGTCCGGAGGCGGCCGATCGGATCTTCGATCTGCAGCTCGCCAACATCTGCCGTCGCGTAAGTGACGAACACCACATGAAGCTGCGGCTGGCGGACGAGGTGGTCGCGTCGCTGCGCCTCTGGTGCACGAGCGAGCTCGACAAGGGCGGCCGGGGGATCGGCATGGCCCTGGAGTCGTACTTCATCAATCCCCTGGCCCGCGCGCTGTTCGACCGCGGCCCGGCCACCGACGTGACCGTCGCGGACATCCACCGCGACGGCAGCATCGTCCGGCTGGACCTGCGGTGAACGCCGGTCCTCCTGACCAGGAGCGGACACTCCTGCTGGCCAAGGCGCACTTCCCGGTCACCACGCTGGGGCCCGGCCGCCGGGCGGGCATCTGGACGCAGGGCTGCACGATCCACTGTCCTGGCTGTCTGTCCCGTGACACGTGGGAGGCGGACCCGCGCACGGCCATCCCGGTCGCCACGGTGCTGGGCTGGCTCAGGTCCCTGAGCGGCGTCGACGGGGTCACGATCTCCGGCGGAGAGCCCTTCCAGCAGCCCGAGGCGCTGCGCGCCCTGCTGCTGGGCATCCGGGCCTGGGCACCGCCCGAGGTGGACGTTCTGGTGTACAGCGGTTACGCGGCGTCACGACTCCAGAGGTCCGCCCGGACCCGCGAACTTCTCGAGTTGTGCGATGCGGTCGTGGCGGGACCGTACATTGAACGTCTGAACCAAGTAGATCGGGGGCTTCGGTGGCGCGGATCGGCGAACCAACAGATCATCGCTGTCAGTGACCTTGGCAAGAAACGCTATGGTGACGCGAGGGGCGAAGAAACCCCCCATATACAGGTTTCGGTGGAAGACAACCGTATTTACTACATCGGGATTCCTCGGAGGGGCGACATGGAGCGGCTGACGGAGCGACTCTCGCTCTCTGGGGTACACGCCGGGGAGGTTTCATGGCGCCCCTGACATGCCCGGTCTGTGCCGCTCCGGTACGGCAAGGGGATCTGATCTGTATCAACTGCGGAGCGAACCTGGCCCGGCGCGATGCGCCCCCTGCTCCCCAGCAGCCCGGGGGTTACCAGCAGCAGGACCAGGGCCAGTCGTCCTATCCGCAGCAGCAGTACCCGCCGCAGCAGGACCAGCAGCAGCAGCCCTACGGGGCTCCGCAGCAGCAGGGGTACGGCGGTCCGCAGCAGGACTACCAGCAGCAGCAACAGCAGCAGCCCTACGGCGCGCCGCAGCAGCAGTACCCGCAGGATCAGCAGCAGCAGTCCTACGGTGCCCCGCAGGACCAGTCGTCGTACGGCGCTCCGCCGCAGCAGGAGCAGTCCCCATACGGCGCGCCCCAGCAGCAGCAGGGGTACGGCGCGCCGCAGGATCAGCAGGGGTACGGCGCACCGCAGGATCAGCAGCGCAACTCGTCGTATCCGCCGTCGCAGGGTCAGCAGCCCTACGGCGGCGCGCCGCAGCAGCAGGACCAGTCGCCGTACGGCGCTCCGCCGCAGCAGGAGCAGTCCCCGTACGGCGCGCCCCAGCAGCAGGAGCAGTCCCCGTACGGGGCACCTCCGCAGCACGACCAGCAGCAGGGCTACGGCGCGCCTCAGCAGCAGTACGCGCCGCCCCAGCAGCAGGGGTACGGGGGCGGCGGCTACGGCGGTCCCGGCGCTCCGCACGTGCCGCCGCCGCCGCGTGAGCCCACCATGACCGGTGGGGAGTCGACGGCCGCGTTCACGCCGTTCTGCCCGCACTGCGGGGCCGACATCCCCGACATCGGCAACCCGGTCTGCGTCTCGTGCCTGCGTCCGCTGCACGACCAGGCGGGCGGCCCAGGTCAGCAGCAGCAGCTCACGGTGTTCCTCCAGTTCTCCTCCGGCGAGTTGCAGTGCGGTGCCGGCCAGGAGCTCGTGCTGGGCCGTGACCCGGTGCAGTCGCCGGTGGCGAGCACGTTCTCGCGGTTCGACAACGTCTCGCGCCGGCACGCCACGATCGGCATCGACGGCAACGGCCAGGCGTGGGTCCGCGACGAGCGCTCCACGAACGGCACCTTCGTCAACGACCGGCGGCTCCAACCCGGCGAGCAGGCCCCGATCCGCGACGGCGACGCCGTACGTCTCGCCGCCGACGCTCGCGGTCAGGTGCGGTTCGGCCGCTGAGATGGTCTCCTCCGCGCTGATCCGACCCCGGCGGACCGGGGCCGGATCAGCGCGGATCAGTAGCCGACAGGCTCGCGTCGTCGGCAGCGGCGCGGATGAGTAGCCGACAGGCTCAGGTCATCGGCAGCCGAGCGGTGCGGATCAGTAGCCGACCAGCGCGATCCGGGCGGCCGTCGCGGCGCCGACGGTGACCGGGTAGTCGTTCGGGTTATGGACCCGGAGGCGGAGCCGGACCGTACGGTCGAGGTCGAACTGGCCGCCGTGCGACGCCCGGAGGCCGCCTCCCGGGTCGCCCCGGTACGTGATTCGCCAGGGATCGTCGACGACGGACGTGCCCTGGGCGTTCATCCGGGTCCAGGCCACATCGACCGGGTCGTCCGCTTTCAGCCCCGTGATGACGGCGAGCGCGTCGCAGAGCGCCCAGTACTCCCCTCCGACGATGATCGAGTAGAGGTCGCCTCCGTGCAGCCCGTGGGTGTCGGAGAGTTCGGTACGGAACAGGACGAAGGCGTCGGCGCGGGGATCGACCGGCTGGTCCTCCCCTGCGGCAAGGCTTACGACGATGGCCACCAGTCCTCCCCAGAAGCGTCTGCTACTGGCAAAGTAGGCCAAATCCGATCATTCGCCGAGGGGCGTCAGCCTCCGCGTCGGCGTAACCACGTACGCGCCCCAACGATTCGCCCGGCACGGCCGACTCCGGCCGCCATGGTCGCCGCGGCCGCCCCGGCCGAGCCGGCCGCCCCGGCCGGACCGAAGTTTCCGGAAGTCGGCACCGGCGCGCAGCAAAGCGCGTCAAATGGGTATATGACACTGCGCAGTCCTGAGTCGCGATGGCACGGGTGAGTATGACCTCGAATGACGGGCAAGGTGAGACAGACATGCGAGGGCTCGTTATGGCGGCTACGCACTCCATGACAAGGCCCTGGCAGCGACCACCGAGCGATTCGGCCGGCTCCATGAGCGAGATGAAGTTCACGGCGGAACAGCTGCCAGGCGTGCGTCACTTCACCGAAGTGCACGCCCGCCGCTGCAGGGTGGACGAAGGCCTGATCGGCGACCTGGTCATCGCCGTCAACGAGATCGCGACGAACGCCGTACGCCACGGCTCGCCCCACGCCGAGCTGAACATGTGGACCGAGGACGGCCGCGTCATCGCCGAGATCCACGACAGTGGCACCTGGACACCCGCCGACGCCCCCGGCGGAAGCCCCCCGCCGCTCGACGCGGAAGGCGGCATGGGCATCTGGGTCGCCCGTCAGATCTGTTCCGCAGTCGACATCAGGACGGGAATCAACGGCACAGTCGTACGATTGGAACTCTCTCCGACAGCGCGGTACATCTGACCGGTACCGTGGGTCCTCCACGGCCGAGGGGGGCACCATGGCAGCGCTCGAACTCTCTTCCAGCCGGCATGGCGACCGTACGGTCCTGGGCATCAGCGGCGAACTCGACATCATCAGCAGGGCCGAGCTCATCACGTGCCTCGACAAGGTCATCAAGGAGCACGGCGGCAAGATCATCCTCGACCTGACCGGCCTGGACTTCATGGACACCAGCGCCCTCAGCACCGTGGTCTCCTACTGGAAGCGCCTCACCGCTACCGAAGACGGCTACCTCGCCCTGGCGGGTGCCAAGTACCGCACCGCGCGAGTCCTGTGGATCACCGGACTGGCCCAGCGCCTCCCCATGTACGACGACGTCGCCGCCGCCCTCGCGGACACTGAGAGCCGCAGCGCCGCCGACGACGCGTCGTGACGGCCACCGGCCCGGCGGACACGAAAATCCCTGACGGTCACCGCCTCCAAGGAAGCCGTGAACGCCAGGGATAATCGATGCGAACTCAGGCTGGGAAGACCTCGCCGGCGACGCCTTCGTCGGTATAACCGTACCTGGCGATCGCGTTGTCCCGCTCTTCAGCGGAAGTCGTGTAGAAATGGTCGCGAATTGTCGGGTTCCAGAGCCGGAACAACGGCGTCGTTCCGAAGTGCGGAGTCGCGTACACCCACGCCGTGATCCCCTCGCCCGTGTAGCCGTACCTCGCGATCGCCCGGTCGCGCTCTTCCAGGGACGTCGTGTAGAAGTGGTCACCGGCCGAGGGGCTCCAGAGCCGGAACAACGGTGTGCTTCCGAAGTGCGGAGTCGCGTACACGCGGGCCGCGACGCCCTCGTCCGTGTAGCCGTACCTCGCGATCGCCCGGTAACGCTCTTGCACGGACGTCGTGTAGAAGTGGTCGCCGATCGCCGGGTTCCACATGCGGTAGAGCGGCACCCTGATCGGATCCGACGCGGGCGGGATCGCCATCGCCGGCCCTGCGGTGAGCGACGCGCCCACCAGGAGACCGATGATCAGGCCCAGCCGCCCGAAAAGCGCGGCTATGAGAGTCCGGCCACGTTCCATGATTCTCCTAACTCCAGGAATCTCGAATCCGGACCGGATCTACCCGTCAGCGCAATGCGCAAAGTAATCGCACATTCATCTTTGGCCAAGGCGAACCGTTTTCACTGTCGGCCTTCGCACCGCGAGCACTTCCAGCAATAATCCCCGACATATCGCGTATTTCAATATGGCGAGACCTGGGCTTCCGGGCCACGCCCCATTCGGTTACGGTGATCTCGTGAGAGAGCCTTCTTTCCTGCGGACGACTCAGGCCGCCTATGACACCGTCGCCGCCACCTACGGCGAGGCGTCCCGTTCCGGACTCGACGACCGGCCGTTGGACCGCGCCATGCTCTCCACGTTCGCCGACCTCGTACGAGCCGAGGGCACGGACCGCCCCATCGCCGATCTCGGCGCCGGCCCCGGCCACGTGACCGCGCACCTCGACACGCTCGGCCTGAACGTCTACGGCGTCGACCTGTCGCCGGCCATGGTCGCGCTCGCCCGTCGGACCCATCCCCGCCTGCGGTTCACGGAAGGCACGATGACCGCGCTGGACGTGGCGGACGGAGCCCTCGGCGGCATCGTCGCCTGGTACTCCGTCATCCACATCCCGACGGAACGGCTCCCGGACCTGTTCACGGAGTTCCACCGGGCGCTCGCACCCGGCGGGCACGTACTGCTCGTCTTCCAGATCGGCGACCAGCCGCTGCGCCTGGAGCGTGCGTTCGGCCACGACGTGTCGCTGGTCGCCCACCGATGGCCGATCGGCCGCGTCTCCGCCCTACTGCGGCAGACCGGCTTCACCGAAGTCGCCCGGATGACCCGCGAACCCACCGGCGCGACCGAGAAGGTGCGACGCGGCTACCTCCTCGCCCGCAAGCCGACAGGCCCGGCACGGGCCTGAACGCATGCATGGACACGCGAGCCCGGTGCGACAGGTGTCAGCGGCCCATCGCGGCGAGGAAGGCCAGCACCTTGGGCCAACCTTGCGCCTTCGCGGCGGCGTTGGCGGCGCGGGTGCCACCTTCCTCGAGAACCCTGCCGGCGAGCGCGTTCCAGGAACGAGTGCCCGCCGCGGTGTAGGGGGCGGTACCGACGCCGTGACCTGCTCCCGGGTAGATCAGCGCTTGGTGCGGGAAGCGGTCGCGGGAGAGCTCGGTCACGATCTCCCCGGCCCAGTCGCTCGCCATCGGCCAGAGCCGGTCCTGTGTCCCGGCGATCGCCAGGACCGGACCGTCGACGTGGTCGAGTGGGATCACCTCCTGCGGGATGGGGCGGCCGTGCCACGTCCAGGCGTCCCCTCCGGGCACGTGGGCGCCGAGGCCCAGGTGGACCCTGTCCGACGGTGAGTACACGATGACGCCGTGGATCAGGTCGGGGTAGAGCTGGCCGAGCAGCAGTGCCGCCTCGGTGCCACGGGAGTAACCGCGGGCCACCACGTGGGCCGGGTCGACGCCCGGCTGGGCGGCCAGCAGCCGGGCCGCCCGGGCGAAGTACTCCATCGGGATGTCCTGGAGGACGGCGGGCAGACCCGCGTCGTGGAAGTAGGCCAAGGACAGCGCCGGATAGCCGTGTGAGGCGAGCAGGGCGGCGTCGAAGTTCCCGCTGTTGCCTCCTTCGGAGCCGCCGAACACCAGTACAGCGGGGCGGCGGCCCCGGCCCGGAGGCGGCAGGAACAGGTCGCCGTCGACCTTGTCGGCCGCGACCGTGAAACTCTTGTGGGTGACGCCGGGGGCGACCCATTGCCGGGTCAGTGTCCGAGTCGCCAGCCGGTGGCCGTGTGCGGTCACGGTGACCCGCACGTCATAGGCCGCCTGCAGGTACGGAAACAGCGGATAGAAAAAGCCTTCGTCCGGGTCGCCGGTGGCCCGGACCATCGACCAGAACAGCCCCATCCCGTCGAGGCCCGTGTACGTGCCCGAGCGCGGCCGGGTCCGGTCGAGGTCGACCGTCCCGCGGCCGTCCGCACGGAAGACGGCCCGGCTCCGCCAGCCGGCTCCAAGATGGTCCTGGGCGTCCGCGCTCACCTCGACGGTGTCATGCGGGACGAGGCCGCCGACCGTCAAGTGGACCGGCCGATCGGCTAAGGCGGCCGGAGCATCCACACCGATGACCGCGCGATCGCTGTGCTGCGGACCACACCCCGCCACCGCGCCCCCGGCCACCAGGAGAAGTGCCACCACCGCGCGATTCCCCAAGCGCATGTCGTCTCCCCGTGATCGCGACGATCGCCGCGAGACGCGACGCACCCGTCTTCTATCTGTGAACTTTACCGACCTCCACCGCATCTCACGAGTGTGACCCAATACGGGGGAGCACGAAACAGCGAATTCAGGAGGGTGTTTTGCGAGCGAAAAGGGCCACCTATGGTGCGGCGATCGCAGTAGCGACACTGAGCATCTTCTTGGGAGGGTGCACAGGAAGTTCGACGCACGCGGCTTCATCATCTCCCACCGACACCGCGACTCCGGTCCATAAAAGCGCGAGGGCTCCGGTGGGCAAGCGGGTGGGAGCCGGCGTGAAGTGCACCGATCGAATCAATTATGCGGGTGACTCCAGGTCCAACGCAGAGATCAACAGCATCGGTGAGCGGACCGGCCACTGCCCTCCGGTCGAAGGGAGCAAAACTCCACCGGGTACGCGGAAGAAGGCCGGCGTGAAATGCACCGACCAGATCAACTACTCGGGTGACTCCAGGCCCAACGCGGACATCAACAGCATCGGTGAGCGGACAGGCTACTGCCCTCCGGTCCAGCGGTAACAAGGAACGTCCGGCCGGAGCGTCTCTCGTTCGAGAGGCGCTCTGGGCCGCACTGGTCGCCCTTTGACTTCCGTGGGTTGTCGCCGTTAATTTCGCCTTCATGTCTGATACTCCACGCCTTCCTGGATTGAAGTTGGCCGACGCGGATTGGTTGGTGCAGGCCGCGTTGGCGGTCGGAGCGGAGCGAGGTTTCCCTCCGCTTGCGGTGGCCGTCGTCGACGTTGCCGGAGAGGTGATCACCCTACGGCGGGGCGACGGCGGTATGCCCATGACCAGCCGAATCGCCGTGGCCAAGGCACGCACGGCGCTGTCCGCGCTGAAGCCCTCCGGCCAGATCGACCTCCCCGGGGGAATCGTCGACAGCATCCAGCACCTCTACGGCGGCGACTTCGTCCCGTGGGCGGGCGGTGTTCTGGTCACCGACGGCGAACTGATCCTCGGCGCCGCAGGCGCATCCGGTGCCCGCGCGCTTGAAGACGAAGAGGCCGTGCAAACGGCAGTGCGACGGTGGCAGGAGGACCGTTCCGTAGCCGGCCGGAAGTGACGCGGGGGGCGATCGTCGTTACTCGCGCCTCACTGACCCACACGACCGTCGACGCACTCCCGCAACAGATCCGCGTGGCCGCAGTGACGGGCGTACTCCTCGATCCGGTGCACCAGCAGCTCCCGGACGGCGATGGCGTCCTTCCCCAGACGCACACTTAGATCCGAATGCCCGGCCAGCACGGCATCGGTGGCCGCCTGCTCACGGGCCAGATCGGCGTACGCGGCGTCGACCACCGCCTGTTCGGCGACCGCTCCGTCGAAGTCGGCGTCGCCCGCGTCGTACAGCCTCGGTGGAGGGTCGCCAGGCAGGATCCAGCCGCGCCAGTCCCGCTCCACCTCGGCGAGGTGCCGGAGCAGGCCGAGCAGCGACATGGTCGACGGCGGCACTGACCGACGGGCCAGCTGTTCCGCGCTGAGACCCTCGCATTTCATCAGCAGGGTCAGTCGGTAGTTCGCGAGATAGTCCTGCAGCGTCGCCAGCTCGCCGTCCGGGCTGGCTCCGGCGTTGTCGCGGGGATCCTCATCCGGGTTCACCCACATGTCCGGGTAGACGGTCGCCTGACTCCACCGTTGGGGTTGGTCGCTCACTCTGGCCATGCTGGCCCTCGGGCACCCGGCCCGCCAGCGAATTTCCGCCGAGACGTTAGGGAGAAGCCCCCGTGGGTGAATGATGTCCGGCGTTCGCGGGCCACACGCGCGACGCGTTGCCAACGACGAGACCGTGAAGCCGGGTCCTCTCGACGCCTGCCCGGCGTCCGTACGCCACAGCTGGTAGGTGCCCGCCTTCGATCCGTGAACCTTTTCAGCCCCCGCCGCGTCACAGGAGTGTGACGCGATCACGGGTGCGCGGACAGCGAACTGAGGAGAGTCTTTTGCCGGCGACGAGGGCTACCTTCGGTGCGGTCGCACTAGTGACACTGGGCGTCTTCCTGACCGGTTGTAGAGGAGATGCGGTGAACGCCGCTTCGTCTCCCACCAACACCGCGACTCCGGCCCAGAAAAGCGCGAGGGCTGCGGTGAGTACGCAGGTGAAGGCCGGCGTGAAGTGCACCGACCAGAACGACTATTCGGGTGACTCCAGGTCCAGCGCAGAGATCAACAGCATCGGAGAACGGACAGGCCACTGCCCTCCGGTCCGGGCTTCCGCCGCCTCGTCGGTCACGTTCACACCGAAGCGGGTCACCGGCCCGCCGCCACCGAAATCGGGGATCGACCACAACGTCGTAGCGCTCGGCACCGTGCGGTTGGCGATGACCGCGAACCAGACCGCGTACGTGGTCTCGTCGCTGCGCGCGAACGCGGCCACCGTACGAACGCTGGTGGACAACGAAGTGCGCTGCACGTGGCCGGGCGGCAGCAAGAACCTGGTGATGGGCCAGAACCTCTACGCGGGCACGGGCAAGAACCCGCAGTGGGAGGACATCTGGATCGTCACCAAATTCCTGCTGCACCCCGGCAAGGCCACGACCGCCACCTGCACGACGTACGCGAGAGTCGCCTCGCTATACAAGCAGACATCGTCGGTGCAGGTCGCGGGCGGCTCACTGCGATTCGCCGACACCTCGGTCGCCAACGCGGCGAACGGCAAACCGCTCGATTACGAGATCCCCTACGGCGACCTGCCGGTCGACTCGACCCACCGGACCCTACGCCAGCCCGCGCTGCCGATCACCACCGCGCCGGCCGGGCTCCGCGAACTCAGCGTCTTCGGCGACGTGGACTACCAGGTGTGCCAGCGCACCGGCGCGTGCGACAAGAACGGTTCCTCGACCGCCCGGTTCACATTGATCGTCAACCAGTGGAACGCGACGGGCAAGAAGATCTGCCACACGAACTCCTCGACGAGCGTCACCAAGACGATCCCGTACTGGGTGCACCACGCCGTAGTGCCGTTGTACACCCCGCACTTCGCAGTGTCGAAAGCACCGGGCTGCGCCCCGGTCTTCAACGCCTACGTGCGGGTGGACTGGCTGCGCGGCGAGAAGGGCGCGGTACAGGGCACCGCGGTCGGCCTGCCCGACCGGCGCGGTTCCACCTCGACCCATCGATCGGCGATGAGCCACCTCTACATCGTTCCCGCCAGATGAGTGAGGATCTTCTGGCCGCCTATGACGAGCATCTGCGCGGGACGGGCGTTCCCGCGCAAGGCGCATGGATCGAGCAGGACGGTCCGCTACTGCGGGTCGTCGGAGAGCATCGCGGATTCGTCACCGGTCCGCGCGACCTGTCCGGCCACGACGTCGACGCTCTCATCGCCGCGCAGATCGCCTTCTTCCGCGCCCGCGGCGAGGCCGTGGAATGGAAGACCCGCGGCCACGACCTCCCCGGCGATCTGCCTGACCGGCTGCGAGCCGCGGGATTCGTCGCCGAGCCCACCGAGACGGTCGAGATCGGCCGCATCACCGACCTGCCGGCCACACCTCCCGCCCCCGACGGGGTCGTAATCCGCCGGGTCGGCGGCGAGGCGATCCCCGCCATCGTGGCGATGGAGTCACAGGTGTGGGGGCGCGACTGCGGCTTCATCGGTGACCATTTGGCCGGGAGACTGGCCGCCGCTTCCGAACGGCTGGCGATCTTCACGGCGGAGGCCGCCGGCCAGGTCGTCGCGGCCGCCTGGGTGGTCCTGCGCGAGGACGGGATCTTCGCGTCCCTGTGGGGCGGGTCGACACTGAAAGCGTGGCGAGGCCGCGGTATCTACCGGACGCTCGTGGCCGTCCGGGCGCGCTTGGCCGCCGAGCACGGCTGCCAGTACCTGCAGGTCGACGCCTCTGACGACAGCCGCCCCATCTTGGAGCGCCTTGGCTTCAACCCCGTCACCACCACGACCCCCTACATCTGGTCGCCGTCGGCCTGACCATTACGTCCTCATCAATGGCGGCATCGCACCTGCGACCCGCCCTTCATTTACCCGGCCACGACACCGTCGCTGAATCTCGTCGGCGGATTCGACCGGCTTGGCGTCATCCTGCTGCTTGACGCCTTAGCGGTATCGGAGGTCTCATTCTTCGCCAAGCAGATTGCAGCGGCGCAGGAAGATCGCTGTCAGCAACTGCGTTGGCGAAAAACCCCCACTCGTAGATCCGGCAGCATCGGCAATGGCCACCCTTTTCCGGTAAGGTTGCGTCATTCTCATACCATTTTGGAGACCGCATGCGCATGCACCTCGCCACCGCCCTCGGCGCCGCCGTACTGTCTGCGGGAACGCTACTGAGCGTGCCCGCCGCCGAAGCCGCCACCGAAACCCGTTTCGATGTGGAATTCGGGAACACTCGGACTGAGGGAATCATTACCTGGTACGGCCGATCGGTGCGTCTGCGGGGAGCGCAGACGTCGGTAGCCGACCGAACCGTTGGGCAATTCCGGAACACCGGCGGGGACACCCTCAACAGCCGAGGGCGCACGTTGTCGCACGCGGTCAGCCGAGCCGAAGACGAGGCCCATGCCGACACGAGGTTGTTCCGCTTCGTCGTTCCCGCAAATGTCAAGGGAGGAGCAGCATTTGTGCGGATCTGCCTCCTCGACGGCTCCCTCAATGCCCTGAAGTGCAAACGCTACAGCCGCTGATCTCCCCGCGGGAACCGACACCAGGGTTCCGCCGTACAGGCAGCAGAAAGCCCCTGTTCGAACACCGGACAGAGGCTTTTCCCTTTGCGCAGCCGGAGGGATTCGAACCCCCGAGCTTCTGACCCGTAGCCTGCGGTGGCGCGCGTCCAAATGCGCCACGACCGTGGCCTTGAGGTTCCGGTAGTTACTCCTCGTACTGCTCGGTCTGTCCCGACGCGATGGCCGCCAGTTCCTCCATCGACCAGGTCAGCCGCCCGCTGCGCAGGTCCGCGATGACCGACCGGATCCAGTCGAGCTGGGCCTGCGCCGTCCTCAGCACGTATTCCGACTCCAGCGTCACCACGCGCGGCAGGAACTCCGCCGCGCCCGCGTTCGCCTCCAGGCCCTGGAACGCCGCCGAGAGCTGGGCCTCCCGGCGCTCCAGGAGCTGCAGGGCCTCGGCCGGTTCGAGCATCAGGACGTGGGACAGCGCCACCGGGAAGTCGGGGAACTCCTGCCTGGGAACCGTCAGCATCTCCTCCAGCCACTCGCGCGTCGCGCGCCGCCCGGCCTCGGTGATCTCGTAGACGGTTCGCTCCGGGTACTGGCTGTCGCGCTCGGTCTCCCGTACGGCCACCAGACCGGCGCCCTGCAGGCGGTCGATCGTCCGGTAGAGGGTGGCCCGCTGGCCGACGTTGACGACCTGGTCCTTTCCCCACTGCTTGATCAGGCGCTGGATGCCGTACGGGTGCAGGGGGCGGGTGTGCAGGATCCCCAGGATCGTCAGGGCGAGCGGGGATCCCTTGGGTGTGGTCATGGTTCTGATACTAGCCGCGAGATTACTAGTTGACTTGATACTAGTTGCGATGCGACTATCGCGGCATGACGAACACAGCCATGACGAAGACAGCACTGATCATCGGCGGCGGGATCGCCGGTCCCATCGCCGCGATGGCCCTCCAGAAGGCGGGCATCGACGCGACCGTTCTCGAGGCCTACCCGCGCAGCGCCGAAGGCGTCGGCGGCGGCATGAGCCTTGCTCCCAACGGCCTGGACGCGCTGGACGTCCTAGGCCTCGGCGACCTGGTCCGACCGGCCGGACAGCCCATGACCGGGATCGTCATGCAGGACTGGGCAGGGCCGGCGGCTGGCCGAGTTCGGTAACCCGCCGGGTGTGCCCCCGATGCGGTTCTTCTGGCGCTCCGACCTCTACCAGGCCATCAATCAGGAGGCCGCCCGCCGTGGCATCCGCACCGAATTCGGCAAGCGGCTGGTTTCGGTGACCGAGGCTCCCGACTCGATCACCGCGCACTTCGCCGACGGGACGACGGCCACCGGGGACGTCCTCATCGGAGCCGACGGCATCCACTCCACGGTCCGCACATTGATCGACGCCGACGCGCCCGGCCCCACGTACGCCGGTCTGATCAGCTTCGGTGCGCGGGTGGAGCACCCCGGTGTGGCCTCGACCCGGGGCAAGATGCCGATGAGCTTCGGCAAGCAGGCCTTCTTCGGCTACCAGGTGTTCGACGACGACACCGCGGTCTGGTTCGTCAACCTTCCGCACGAGGAGCCGATGACCGCCGCCGAGACCCAGCAGACCCCTGCCTCAGCGTGGCTGCCCGTCCTGGAGGCGGCGTTCGCCGGAGACCGTACGCCCGCCCGGCAGCTCATCGCCGGGACCCGGCCCGATGATCTGGTCGTCGTCGGGCCGATGGAGAACATGCCGCCCAAGGTCCCGGTCTGGAGCCGCGGCCGGATGGTGCTGGTCGGCGACTCCGCCCACGCTCCGTCCTCCAGCTCGGGCCAGGGCGCGTCCCTGGCGATCGAGAGCGCCGTGCAGCTGGCCCGGTGCCTGCGCGACCTACCGCACGACGCGGCATTCGCCACCTACGAGGAACTGCGCCGCCCCCGGGTCGAAAAGATCATCAAAGCCACCACCCACAAAAACAGCGCCAAGGCCGCCGGACCGGTGGGCCGAGTGCTCAACGCCTGGGCACTCCGGATCTTCGCTCGACTGATCAAGCCCGAGAAGATGGCGTGGATGTTCGACCACGCCATCGACTGGGACGCCCCGGTCGGATCACGCGAACTCAGCCACCTTGGCTGACCCGTGTGGCTCCCGCCGTGGCTCCCGGGAGCCACACGCACGCGTGCATGTGACCCGCGATGATGATCGCATGACGAGTTCCTGGGCCATTCGGCACTTCTCGCAAGCGAACCCGGCCGGGCCGGAACAAGGTGACGTGCCTGCCCTGCTACGGCGGGTCGCGGACTCGATAGAAGAGCTTGGACTGGTCGAGGTCCACGACCTCGTCCTTCACCAGGAGATCACGGACGATGGCCCCTGGTTCAGCGCGACCGTCTACTTCCACCAGACCGAATCCGAAGCCGACAGGCCAGGGGGCCTACTCGTGGGCTTCAGCGGTCGAGATCGGATATGCGCCTACGTCGGCCGGCAACCGCCAAACCGCCGCAGAAGCGTGCCCACGCCATAGCAACGCCCGCCGGGTCATCCCCTCTGGTCCTGACCCGGGTGGCTCCCACGGCCAAAAGCAAAGGCCCATTCCTTGACCGGAATGGGCCTTTGACGTGGTGCGCAGCCGGAGGGATTCGAACCCCCAACCTTCTGATCCGTAGGAAGATCGGGAACGTCCACGGCCGTCCAGATCCATCCCCTGACCTGCGTCCGGGCCGCCCCACCGTCCGTCACCGTCCAGGGCTGTCCAGAGCCGTTGTTAGCGGACGCGTTAGCAACCTGTGGCACTCCGCCCTTCGTCCCGAACTATGCGCACTCCTCAGCCGATACGACGTTCACTGGCGTCAGGCGTGTGCTGGTAATGCTGGAGCGGTCCGGTGTGCGGTCGTTGCTGTATCTGTCTGTGTACAGCGTGCGCGCCGTCGGAGTCGCGCAGCACCGTCGTGGGTAAGGTCCTCATCGTCCCTTGGGCCTCGCACGAGGGCAGGTACGCAGCGCAATGGATCACGACGCCGAGACCCGGGCCGGGATAGAACAGCACTGGGCGGCCTCTGAGCGCGGAGACGTCGACACCGAGCACGCGATCTACGCAACGGACGCCATCCTCGACTACCCGCAGTCAGGGGAACGCTTCCGTGGCCGATCGAGGATCCAGGCACAGCGCGGCGGGCACCCGGCCGAGCGCCACTTCACCGTCCTGCGGATCTCCGGCACCTGCGACCTGTGGGTGAGCGAATGCATCATCACCTACGACGGCGCGCCCACCTACACGGTGAGCATCATGGAGTTCGCCAACGGCCTAGTGACGCACGAGACCCAGTACTTCGCCGCGCCCTTCCCGGCACCCGCGGCTCGGTCGACCCTTGCCGAACCGATCCCCGACCACTAGAAACCCAGACGGTTTTCGAGCATCTAGCCATCGGTTGGCAAGTCGGACGGAAGAACGAATGGCGTACCTCGTCTCGGAGGATCACACCACTTTCATCCCCTCGGCGCGCCTGGTGCAGGCCGCTAAGCCAAGCACGGAGCTGGTCAGCCGCGACATCCGCAAGGTGCTCGGCACCCAACCATCCATGGCGATCGTCTTGAGCGCCCATCGCCGGACTACCCTCTCGATGCGAACTACCGGCACGATCAAGGTCGTCCCTGGTCCGCGCTGCTCAGACGTATAGTGCCGTCGGAGCACGCCTGGTGCTGTACGGCGGTGTTGCTGTACTTCCGTGCTGTACAGCAGGAGACACCGCACCGAGCGCCGGCGGATTTACAGAGGGTCGGTGATCGGAGACGTGCGCCTCCGCTGACCTGGGCCTGCGCGCCTCACCTGACCATCGACGCATCGGGTCATCCTGCATATATCCCGTTAGCTGCGCGGTCCTCCTCGCTTGCTAGTGCATCGTTATGGCATGCGGACCTCAGCGGTACATGCGGGTCCTGGAACGTCCGGACCGGTCCTGCTCGGTGAGGACAGACTACGGCCGCTCGGAGGATGCATGATCAGAGGGTGAACACGCTCCAGTTCATCGACTCGATGACAAACCGGCTGGCCTGGCCACTCTCCGCAATCATCCTCGGCCTCATTTTTCGCCGGTCATTAACGCAACTTCTAGGCCGCGTGCGGAGACTCAAATGGAAGGAAGGAGAGGCCGAACTTGCCGAGCTAGCGGCTGCCACCGATGACGTCGAGCTAGCCGTCCAAGAAGCCGCAGCGCCCTTGCCCGAAGATGAAGAAGAGAGAGAGGCCGCTCAGCGGTCGCGAATAGAGCGGTTGATGAGCGACGCTGCATCCCTGGGGTTCCACCTTGCTCAACGACGCCCCTACGGTCCTGCGCCCCAGTTTCGGATCAACTGGGACGGCGACCATCCGGTGCTAGCAATCGAGCTCAAGCCCTACGACACTGCATCACCCAAAGAGTGGCCGGACCCTTGGGAACTCGTCGCAGCCGACGACCTCGGGAAGGCGCTACGGCTAAACCTTCCGTATCGACGAGACCGCAATCCCTAGAAGCCGAGCCGGCGTTAGCGAGCTCCTCGCTCCCGCAGCGGGAGCGCCGGTCCGGAGCGCTCGCGCGCGCGAACGGCGAGACGGTGAAGGCACTCCCGCCGGCCCGGCTGCACGATCTCCGGCACATCCACGCGACGATGCTCCTCCTCGCCGGGGTGGCCGTTCACGTGGTCGCCGCCCGCCTGGGTCATGCCGACCCGTCCATCACGCTCCGGGTCTACGCACACGTGATCAACGAACAGTTCGTGGAGGCGGCGGACATCTTCGCCAAGCAGATTACGGCGGCGTAGGAAGGTCGCTGTTAGCAAAGGCGTTAGCAAAAAGCCCCCTTGCTTGATCGCAAGGGGGCTTTGACCTGGGCGCAGCCGGAGGGATTCGAACCCCCAACCTTCTGATCCGTAGTCAGATGCTCTATCCGTTGAGCTACGGCTGCTGGCGTCCAAGAGTGTACGGGACTTGACCTCGGCGCGCGAATCGAATCCCCTCCGCCCGCCGAGGGTCGGGCAGGCCAGGGCGTTCGCGTCGGAGACGGCTGGCGCTCGATCCGGCGGTGTACACGCACGTCAGGGGTATCCCAGGCCGCGCGGTCCTCACTGACCGCAGCTGCCGCGGACCGGCTGCTGCGTTCCGGTGTTCACGTCGACGTCGGGGATGTAGCCGCCGTCGATCTTGTCCCAGACGCTCGCGCGGCTGCGGACGAAGGAGCGGCTGCCGGACGTTCGGCCGGGCAGCAGCGCGTTCGACGATCTGGTCGAGCCGGACGGGCTGAAGTGGGTCGCGTCGTACGCGGACGGCATCGCCCGGCGACGACGCGGATCGATCCGGTGGACGCGTCGAACCACCGACGACGCTCCTACGCGACGCGCACCGGGTGGGGCTGAAGGGGCACCCGTGGACGGTGCGGCCCGAGAACGACTTCCTGCCCACGGGTATCACCAGGGCAACCCGAGAACTTCAAGCGAACAGAGGGCGACGCGTCGCGGTTCCTGGACGCGTCACGGTTCCTGACGGACCTGTACCGGCTGGGCGTGGACGGGGTCTTCTCCGACGACTCGGCGCCGGCGGTGTCGACCCGGCATCGCGTGTTCGGCCGCTGATCGTCGCCTGGACGGTGATCGTCACAGGACGCCCCGTATCGGCCCCGGTACGGGGCGTTCGTGCCCAGTTTCTCCTAGCGGCTTTTGCGGTAATTCGGGTGATCTTGTGACCTATCCTTGACACTGGTGTAAATCAGGAGCGCTGCCGTTCGGTCCGATACGTGGAGCACGTGCATGGCAAGGTGGTCACGGTTCGCCCCCACCGCCGACAAGCGTCTCGTCAAGGCGTTGCAGGAGGGGGACGAGGAGACCCTGGCGACGCTGTACGACGTTTACGCCGAGCGGTTGTACGACTACTGTTCGGCGCTCCTCGACGATGACAAGGCCGCCGCGGACGTCGTGCACGACACCTTCATCGACGCGGCGCGCCGGGCTCCCCGCCTGCGCGAGCGCGAGCGGCTCCGCGCCTGGCTGTACGCCTCGGCGCGGCGGCGCTCCCTCCTCCGCAAGCGACCGGCCGCGATGGCGGACGACCAGGCCTTCGCCAAGCTCGATTTCTTCCACCGTGAAGTGCTCTTCCTCGTTCACCGCCACGACCTGACCGGCGAGGACCTGGCCGCGGCGCTCGGCGTCACGACGCGCCGGGCGCAGGAGCGACTGAGCCGCGCCACCCGGCAGTTCTCCGACGGGGAGGAGGTCGTGGACGCCGTGCCGGTGCCCGAGCCTCCTTCCGCGCTGCGGCATCGGGTGCTCCACGCGGGCACCGATCCGGAACTCGCCGGATATCGGACGGAGATCGCCGCGCGCGGCGGTGCCCTGACGCCCGAGGGGATGCCCAAGCAGCCCGACGCGCCGTCCCGGCTGGCGCGGCGGTGGGCGTTCGCGAGCGGCGGGTCGGTGGCGGCGGTGGCGACCGCGATCGTCGTGATGATGTTCATCGGCCCGGGCGTGCCGGTTCCGGACCTGCAGTGGCCCGGCCAGAGCAAGCCGCGGCCGAAGACGCCGAGCTCCCGGACGCATCGGTCCAAGATTCCCGTCGTCGCCACGCCGCGGACGTCACAGCCGAAGGGACCGGACCTGCCGGGACCGGAGCTGGTCCCGTCGCCCGGTCCGTCGAAGTCGCCGCCGAAGAAGTCGCCGAAGCCGCCCAAGGGCACGCTCGTGGTGAGCCCGGTGTCGATCCACCTGTATGCCATGAGCAAGATCGCCAACATCCAGCTCACCGCGAAGAGCGGCAAGGTCGTCTGGAACGCCTCCAACTCCGACCCGCAGATCGTCCTCTCCAATGTGACCGGCGAGATCGCGGCCGGTGAGCACGCCACCGTCCAGGTCATCCTGGACCGGAAGGGCATCACGCCCCCCGGTCAGACCGTGGTGACGGTGACCGACGGAGCGGGCCACTCCACGCCGGTCACCGTCTCCTGGGACCTGTCCCTGTTCTGAGCCGCGACGCGCCGGTCAGCCTCGGCCGCCGGGAAGAGCGACGAGTTTCGCGCCGTGCCCTCCTCCGCCGCCGCCTTCCGCGATCGCCCGGAGCACCGGCTGGGCGAGCTCCTCCTCGGCCGCGCGCCGCTGCACGAAGCCGTGGTAGAGGATGCCCTTGGCGTTGACCCGCACCGCCTGGAAGTCCTGCGGATCGAGGGAGCAGAACCCGGTCCGTACGACGTCCTGGTAGAGCGTCTGGGAGACGATCAGCGCGACGTCGCGGTGCTGCTGGTCGGCGAGCACACGGCGCAGCGGCTTGGCGTTGAGCAGGCGGCTGACGACGATGGGGGCGTCGCCGGCGCCGAACGGACCGGGCGTGAGGGTGCCGTGGTGCAGTGCGACGCGCAGTCGCAGCCGCCGGCCCCCGCTCCGCGCGCGGTTGAACTCGCCGAGGACGGTCTCGAGCTGGCGCGTGAAGTCGCCGACGACGAGGGAGACGTCGACGTCCTCAGGCAGCACCGCGAGCTCGCCGTCGCCGCTGACCTGCTCGTACCACAGGCTGCGGTCGAGGCCGACGTTCTGCGCGGCCAGGCTGAGGATGCTGCGGAGATCGGTCTGTGCCCGCAGCTGTCCCCGCGCGTCGCGCGTACTATATTTCTCGACGTCGACCGCCAGAAGAAGTCGGTAGATAAGGCGAACGTCGGCATAAACGTCCGTGTGCGGCATGGCCACCTCCAAAGCAAACTGGGCTTTGCGCCCCCATTCGCTCCACGTCGGAGAGAGTGTGCCTCTCAGAGGATGACCAGCGCGCCTCTTTTTCTTACCTGCCCGATGCCCTTCCGGTGAGCGGTGAATCCAGCGACTCTTAGACGCACGACGACCGGAAGGGGATCCTCGAGGTAAGAAAAAGCTTACCGAAGGGGCAGGCGACCTGTCGGATCACGACGGCGGCCGAATCAGTCCTTCCTGGTCAGGAGGCCGACGTCGCCAACGAAGCCCACCCGCCGATCTCGACCGGAGAGGCTCGTGGCAGTCAGAGCGATGAAGAGCGCTACACATTAGACCCAGTTTTACGGCGTTTAGGGCAATTCGCCGCGACCTTGCCGTCCGGTTCGGTGACCTTCATCGGCCTTACGTCCCTTACACGGGTCTTACACTCCGGCACATCGCCCTTACGCTCCAGGGCCGCTCCTCTCCTGGCGGCTCGCGGTGCCATTCCGCGTCGATGACGTCCGAGAGGGTCCCGGGGACCCCGTCCGGCGCCGCGCAGGACACGCCGAGCTCTGGTTCGACTACTTGAAGTGACATTAGGGTAACTAGCTGTCGTGACCGACATAAGGGAGGAGCGCCCCCGCGACGGCCGGCTCCTGGTCATCGGCGGCGCGGAGAACCGCACCTGCGGGACCGGGCCTCTCGAGGAGTTCGTCGCCCTCTCCGGCGCACGGGACTCGCGCATCGTGGTCGTGACCACGGCCACCGAGATGCCCGAGGAGGTGGCCGCCGAGTACACCCGGGTGTTCCGCCGGCTCGGCGTCTCCTCCGTCACCGAACTCCGGCTCCCGCACCGCGCCACCGCCGACAGCCAGACGGCGCTCGACGTGCTCCGGAAGGCCACCGGCGTCCTGTTCAGCGGCGGTGACCAGTCGCGCATCCGCGGCCTCGTGGGGTCGAAGGTCAACGCCCTGCTCCGGCGACGGCTCGGCAGCGACGGGCTCGTCATCGCGGGCACAAGCGCGGGCGCCACCGCGATGGGCCGCTGGATGATCCTCGGCGGTGACGGTCACGAGGTCTCCGCCTCGGCGGTACGGCTCGGCCCCGGCCTCGGCCTGCTCGACGACGTGCTCATCGACATGCACTTCGCCGAACGCGGCCGGCTGCCGCGGCTGCTCAGCGGCATCGCGCTCGACACCCGGCGGCTGGGCGTCGGCATCGACGAGGACACCGCGATCGTCGTCCGCAAGGGCCGGTTCGAAGTGATCGGCAGTGGCGTCGTGACCGTCGTGGACGCTGACCAGGCGACGGTCGGGTACGCGGACTGCGACGACGATCCGATCGTCCTCTTCCACGTACGCCTCCACCTCCTTCCGGCCGGCTGCTGGTTCGACATGGAACAGCGCAAACCGTGGTTCGGCCCCCTACCCGCAGAAGAGGAGTGAACCGTGCACCTCGAGCATCTGCGCTGGCTGAACGGTCCCAACGTGTACCTCACGCGACCGGTGGTGATCGCCCGTCTCGATTTAGGAGAACTGACCGAACGGGAGACCACCGACGTCCCCGGCTTCGCCGGGCGGCTCGAGTCGGTCCTGCCGGGCCTGGCCGACCACCACTGTTCCGCGGGCCGGCCGGGCGGGCTGCTGGCCGCGATGGCACGGGGAACGTACTTCGGGCACGTCACCGAGCACGTGACGCTCGAGCTGTCCGCGATGATCGGCCGCGACGTCTGCTTCGGCCGTACGGTCTGGGCCGGAGCCCCGGGATGCTACGACGTCATCCTCGAACGCCCCTGGGACGAGCCCGCCGAGGGCTCGCCCGTCGGCGGGCTCATCGAGCTCGCCATCCGGACGGTGACCGGCCTGGTGCACGAGGGCGAGGTGGGCGGCGCGTTCGACGCCGAGCTCGCCGCCCTCGCCGCCGCGTACGAGCGGACCCGCCTCGGCGTCAGCACCGCGGCGCTCGCCGCCACGGCCCGGCGTCGGGGCATCCCCGTACGCCGGGTCGGCGACCTCAACCTGCTCCATCTCGGGTACGGGCGGCACCGGCGTACGGTGTGGGCGGCGATGACCGACCGGACCTCCGCGATCGGCGTGGAGGCCGCCGGGGACAAGATGCTCACCAAACGGCTGCTGGAAGCGGCCGGACTGCCCGTGCCGGAGGGCCTCGTCGTGACGACCGCCGAAGAGGCGGTCGCGGCCTTCCACGAGATCGGCGCCCCGGTCGTCGTCAAGCCGCCGGCCACCACGGGGCCGGCGTCGCCATCGAGCTGACCGACCCCAGCGAGGTGGCCGCCGCGTTCCTCGCGGCCTCCGCCGACGAGGGCGCCGCGCTCGTCGAGGCGTACGTGCCCGGACGGGACCACCGGGTACTCGTCGTCGGAGATCGCGTGGTCGCCGCCGCCGAGCTCAGCCCGGCCCGGGTGACGGGCGACGGCACGTCCACGATCGCCGAACTGGTCGCCGCGGCCAACGCCGACCCGGCGCGCGGCGAGGGCCACGACCGTCCGCTCACCCGCCTCACACTCGGCCCCACGGAGCTGGGCCACCTGGCCCGGCAGGGCCTGCGACCGGACTCCGTGCCGGACGCCGGCCAGGGAGTGACGCTACGCCGCAACGCCAACCTGTCGACCGGGGGGACCAGCAGGGACGTCACCGACTCCGTCCACCCCGACGTCGTACGGCTCTGCCGCCGCGTCGCGGCGACGGTCGGCCTCGACATCTGCGGCATCGACCTGCGCCTGCCGGACATCACCGCACCGCTGCCCGCCGACGCCGGCGCGTCCGGCGTCATCGAGGTGAACGCCTCACCCGGCCTGCGCATGCACCTCGCGCCGTACGAGGGGCGGCCCCGCGACGTCGCCGCCGAGATCATCGACCGGCTCTATCCGCCTGGCACGTCCGGGCGCGTGCCGATCGTGTCCGTCACCGGCACCAACGGCAAGACAACGACCGTACGCATGATCGCCCACATCCTGGCGCAGGACGGCCGGCGCGTCGGCATGACCACCACGGAGGGCGTGTACGTCGGCGGGGAGCTTGTTCATAAAGCCGACGCGTCGGGTCCCCGCTCCGCCGCGATGGTGCTCGGGGACCGCACCGTCGACGCGGCGGTGCTGGAGACCGCGCGCGGCGGCATCGTCCGGCGCGGGCTGGGCTACGACCGCGCCGACGTCGCCGTCCTCACCAACATCACCGACGACCACCTCGGCGTCGACGACATCACCACGGTCGACGACCTGGTCGAGATCAAGGCCCTGGTCGCCGAGGAGATCCGCCGAGGCGGGCACCTCGTGCTGAACGCCGACGACCCGCGGACCGCCGCGCTCGCCGAGCGTCCGCGCGTCCAGGACCGCGAACCGGCCGTCCGCTACTTCGGAATCTCGGCGACCACACCGTGCCTCGCCCGCCACCTCGGCGACGGCGGCGTCGCCTACTTCGTCGAAGACGGGATGCTGGCGGAGGGCCAGGGGACGCGCCGGTACGCGCTGCTGCCGGTCGCCGACGTGGCCGGGGCGTTCGGAGGAAGGGCAGGGCACGTGATCAGCGACGCGCTGGCGGCCGCGGCCGCCGCACGCGCGCTGGGCGTACCGGCCGATCTGGTGGCACGAGGACTACGGTCGTTCGACCCGCACGAGCTGAACCCCGGACGCGGCTGCGCCTTCCTGATCGACGATCGCCCGATCGTGGTCGACTACGCGCACAATCCGGCGGCCGTCGCCGCCGCGGGCGAACTCCTGCGGCAGGTCTGGGGACGGGACGGCGTGGCCGCCGTGACCCTGCCCGGAGACCGCTGCGACGAACTCGTCATCGACACCGCCCGCGCGGTCGCCCGGTCGTTCGGCCGCGTCGTCGTGTACGAGGACGAGGATCTGCGCGGCCGCCGGCCCGGCGAAATGTCCCGGCTGATCGTACGAGGACTGGTCGACGCCCGCCCGGACGTCCGCTGCCACCCGGCAGGGGATCTCAAGGACGCCGTCGGCATCGCCCTCGGCGTCGCCACGCCCGGCGAGCCGATCCTGCTGCTGTACGAGAAGCTCCAGCCGGTGATGGACCTGCTGCACACACTCGGCGCGGTCCGCGTGCCCGGCACGGGTTGACGGCCGGCGGACGGCCAGGCCGGACGCGGGTGGACCGTCGGCGTACGGCCGGACCGGGCACAGGTTGACCGCCGCCAGACGGCCAGGCCGGATGCGAGTCAACCGCCGACAGACGGCCGCGCCGGGCACGGGTCAACCGCCGACAGACGGCCGGACCGGACACAGGCTGACCGCTGGCGGACGGCCAGGCCGGACGCGGATCGACCGTCGGCGGACAGCCGCGCCGGGCACGGGTCAACCGCCGACAGACGGCCGCGCCAGGCCGGGGTCAACCGCCGACAGACGGCCCGGCCGGACGCGAGTCAATTGCCGACAGGCAGCCGGACCGCGCACAAGCCGGCCGCCGACAGACGATCGACGACCGCGCGCTGCGGCCAGCCGCCCGTCGGCGGTCAGAGCCACGCGTGTTCGCTGGCGATCCGGATCGCGTCGATCCGGTTGCGGGCCGCCGTCCGGGAGATGGCACTCGACAGGTGGTTCCGGACCGTCTTGACCGACAGCGACAGCACATCGGCTATCTCCGCGGTCGTGGCACCGTTCGCCGCGATCCGCAGGACCTCCAGTTCGCGGGGTGTCAGTGGGTTCTCCCCGACGGCGCGGGCGGTTTGGGCCAGCTCGGGATCGATCACCCGTCGGCCCGTCGCGACGTGGCGGACGCAGCGCGTCACCAGTTCCGCCGGCGCCCGCCTGCTGATCAAGCCGAGCGGGTCGGCGGCCAGCGCCCGGCGTACACCGCCGGGATCGGTTTGGTCGGCCAGCATCACGACGGCGCATCCGGACGCCATGCCGTGGAACCGGGTCGTCGCGTCCGTACCAGGCAGATCCACGTCGATGACGGCCACTGTGGGCCGTAGTTCCGTCACGGCCGCCGCGAGAGCGTCCATGTCCCTCGGGTCGGCGACGACTTGGATGTCAGGCTCGTCGTCGAGGCAGGCGGACAGCCCTAACCGGAGGATGTGCACGTGTTCGGCGACGAGCGTCCGGATGACCTGCGGGTGCGGGTCCTTCCGCTGCGCGCCCCACCACGCATGCCGAGAACCCGGCCGGCGCTCCGGACCGCGATCGTGTCTGTTCATGTATTCGCCCCTGATGGCAGCCGTGACCGCACTTTGCCCACTACATCGCAAATAAACCTTGTCTGGCGGGATGTCGCTGATAGGGCAACGTCACAACGCCCTGCCGCCTCCGGTAGGACCCTGTGGCGGCTCGTCGGACACGTTCGCCGGAGTGCCGGCCACGTCGGTCGCCGGCTTGTCCGTACGGTGGATGGCCGCCTCACCCCTGCCCCAGGGTCCCGGGCCCGCCCATCGGCCAGGCGGAAGCGGGGGCCATACCAGTCGCCTCTCCGGCGGCCGGTTCGGGCAAGCCCCCGGAGGACGGCGCCGGGGCAGCCGCCGGCCCCGCGGGAGCGGGCACCATAGGCGCGGACCCTGCAGGAGCCGACGCCGCAAGAGCCGACCCCGCAGGGGCGGACCACGCAGGCATCGACCCTGCAGGCGCGGACCCCACAGGGGTAGACGCTGCAGGGGCGGACACTGCAGGAGCCGACGCCGCCAGCGCGGACGCCGCAGAGGCCGGCTTCGCAGGGGCGGGCTTCGCAGAGGCCGACCCGGCACGAGTGGACCTCGTGGGCGCGGGTGCCACAGGCGCCGACCCCGCCGGCGCGAACGCCGCAGGCGCCGACCCCCCAGGAGCGGACCCCGCAGGCGACGCCGCAGGGGCCGACGCCGCAGGGGCGGACGCCGCAGGGGCGGACGCCGGTGCGGTGGGTGCGGCGCTCGGGTGTGGCGCTGGGACGGGTGTCGGCTCCGAAACCGACCGGGCGGGACGGCGCGGGATGGACACCGACCCGGGTGCGGCCCTGGTCGGGACGGACGCCGATCCGCTGATCCGTCTCCGTGGCCGAGCGGCGAGCGACCGGACCCAGCGAGGCCAGGCGCGATAGGTGGGAGCGCCCGGCCGGGCGGCGCCGGCGAACGCCCGGCGTCGCCACCCCGTCAGGGAACCGCGCTGGACGACGGTCCCGGTGTGCGGGGCGTGGACGAAGCGGCCGTGGCCGACGTAGATGCCGACGTGGCGGGCGCCGGAGAAGAAGACGAGGTCGCCCGGGCGCAGACGGTTGATGGGCACCTTGCGCCTGATCGTGTGGTACTGGATGTCGGCCCGGTGCGGCAGGGGCACCCCGCCTCTCCGCCACGCGGCCATGGCCAGGCCCGAGCAGTCGTACGATCGCGGCCCGGCCCCGCCCCATCGGTAGGGCTTGCCCATCTGCCGGTAGGCGAAGTGCACGGCCCGTCGGGCGGCGGCCCGCTGGGCGGCGACCCGTGTCAGGTAGCGCTCATAGGCGTGCAGGATCCGCAGTTGCCGTTGGGACGGTCGGGCGGCGGCCATCACCGCGGATCCGCGGTCCGTACGGGCCGACGCCTCGCCGGGCGCGCAGAAGGCGAGCAGCACGCTCACCCCGATGACCGGATATCGCAGTAACCCGGGACGCGCCGAGCCTACGTACGGCTTTACGACCGAAGCATATTCGTGACCAGGAGACCTCATCCACCATCCTCCAAATGGCAAGCGAGCTACTCAGCAGCAGCACATACCCCGGAAGATGTGAGACGTACCATCACCATTTTCGGCGCATTGCTCGCCATTCCGGATATCGAGTGGCCCACAGAAAGGAAAGGTCAGTCCCGGTATTCGAATATGCCAGATGCAAGTAAACACGGGCGCCGATCCGCTCGGCGATTCGAGCGATCGAGGACAGAATACCCGCCCGGAAAAATGAAAACCGCCCGGCCGGAGGACCGGCCGGGCGGAAATACTTCAGGTCAGGAGGCGTTCCGGCTGAAGGACGCGTCCCCGTCGCAGGCCGAGGCCGCGATGCCGTGGATGGCCCCCGAGTTGCCGCAGACCACGATGGGCGCGGTGACCGGGATCATGGCCTGGTTGTTGCTGAGGATCTGGTCGCGGGCCATGTCGGTGCTCTGCGCCGAGTGCTGGGCGCAGGTGTCCTGGCAGGCGGCCGACGCTCCGGCCGGCTGCTGGCACGCCTGCGAGCAGACCGGCGCCGCCGGCTTCTCGGGGGCCGCGGGAGCGCAGGCCTGCGGGCAGGCCGGCGCGGCCGGGGCCTCGGCCGCGGGAGCGCACGCGGCGTTGCAGGTAGAGGGTGCCTGCGCGCACGAGGCGTTGCAGGCGGAAGGTGCCTGCGCGCAGGAGGCGTTGCAGGCGGAGGACGCCTGCCCGGACGCGGTGCCGCTCGTGATGGACGAGTGGCCCTTGCAGGTGGCGGTGCCGACGCCCCCGGCGGAGATCGCGTTGCCGCAGATGATGATCGGCGCGGTCACCGGCGCGGTGACCTGGTTGTCGCTACCGATGGACGACCCTCCGAGCGACGTGGCCGTGATGCTGCTGCTGCGGTGGTGGTAGCTGTAGCGCAGGCGCTGCGTGCTCCCGGTCGAGGCGTTCGAGTGCGGGCTGAGCACGTTGATCGCGCTGCCCGCCAGCAGGTTGGGAATGGACACCGGGATCTGCGTGCCGCCGGCGATGCTGTGGTCGCCGCTCGTCGTGTCGGCGTTGGCGATGCCGGTGCCGGCCGCCGCGAACGCGGCTCCGATGAGGACGGCGCGGGCGGCGCGAACAGTCCATTTACGCATGGTTCCCCCAAGGGTGTTTGTTTTCTTCGGTGCTGATGCGGGGTGATTTCTCCGTCATCCTGCTGCGAATGACTTTTCGCCGAGCAGCGTGCGCGGCGGGATCGCACGATCACGTCTTTGTTCTGACCGGTCGAAAGGCTAACACCGCAGTTCCGGGCCGCCAGTGCACGGCGGACGGCCACGTAAAAGGGTCACCCGCTCGGCCAAGCGCTTTTCCATGACGAGACCGGGAGGGGTTCAGTCGCAGGCCGGAAACGCCAACGGACGGCAATGACCAAGACCCCTATCGCGCACGAATCCTTGGTGTCGCCGTGACCCACGGGGCCGGGCGCCCACCCGCCGCACCGTTCCGGTGGCGGTCGAATGCCGCGATATATGAGGTGACGTGCCGCGACGTTCGTTTCTAGGATCGCGGCATGCGCGACCTGACCGGCCTGCCAAAGGCCCACCTGCACGTCCACCTGGAGAGCACCGTCCGGTGGGCGACGCTCCGGGAGATCGGGGCGGCCAATGGCGTCCCGGTCCCGGCGCGACGCGGCGACGGCCCGGTCGCGTTCGACGACTTCCGCGAGTTCGCCGAGCTCGGCACGATGGTCCGCGACTGCCTGCGCCGTCCGGAGGACTTCCGGCGGATCGCGGTGGAGTTCTGCGCGGACGAGGCGGCGCAGGGGACCCGCTACGCCGAGGTCACGTTCACGGCGGCCGCGCACGGTGAGCGTCTCGGCCGGCCCGAGATGCCGCTGGAGGCCGTCCTCGACGGGCTCGCCGAGGGACAGGCCGCGTACGACATCGAGTGCCGGGTGATCCTGGACCACTCGCGGCGGCGTTCGGTGGACCGCGCCCGGCACACCGTCGAGCTGGCGGCCCGCCACGCCGCGGACGGGGTCGTCGGCATCGGCATGGCCGGCGACGAGTCCCACCCCCTCGCGCCCTTCGCCGAGGTCGTCAGGGAGGCTCGGGACGCCGGGCTGCGCCTGGTGCACCACGCCGGCGAGATGTGCGGACCGGCGAGCATCCGCGAGGCGATGACCGTCGGCCAGGCCGACCGGCTCGGCCACGGCATCCGTGTCCTGGACGACCCGGACCTCGTCGCCGAGGTACGGGACCGGGGACTGGCGCTCGAGGTCTGCCCGTCCTCGAACGTCGCACTCGGTCTGGTGCCCTCGTTCGCCGCCCACCCACTGCCCCGGATGCGCGACGCCGGACTGACGGTCACCGTCAACACCGACATCCCGGTCGTCATCGGCACGACCCTCACGGACGAGTACGCCCGCATCCGTGACGCCTTCGGGTACGACGACGGCGCGCTGGCCGCGTTGTCGCGTGCGGGCGTCGACGCCTCGTTCGCTCCGGAGGCGACCAAGGCCCGGCTGCACCGGGAGATCGACGCCTGGCTGTCCGCACCCGCCTCCTGAACGACGCGCGGGGCCGCGCCCGGAGGGCCTTCCTCCGGGCGCGGCGGATACCTAGGCGGGCCGGTAGGTGAGCAGGACGAGTCCGTCACCGACGGCGCGGGTGCCGACGAGGCGCATGGGCTTCTTGTCGCTGGTCTCGCCGAAGAGGCGCACGCCGCTCCCGACGACGAACGGGTGGGTGATCAGCCGCAGCTCGTCGACGAGGTCGTGCTCCATCAGCGTGGGCACGAGCCGGCCGCTGGCGTAGACGACGATCTCCCCGTCCACCTTTTTCCTGAGCTTCGAGACCTCGTTCACGACGTCGCCCCTCAGGACCGTCGAGTTGATCCAAGCGGGATCCTCGAGGGTCGAGGACACGACGTACTTCGGCAGGCTTCTCAGCCTGTCCGCCCACGCGCCACTCCGCGATTCCCACCCACGCTCGACGAAGAACTCGTAGGTCCGACGCCCCATCAGCAGCGCCTCGGCGCCCAGCGCCTCCTCGAATTCGACCTTGGCCCACGCTTCGGCGTCCTCCGCCGTGGCCGGGTCGAACCAGCCGCCGAACCTGAACCCCTCATCGCCGGTCGGGTCCTGGATGACTCCGTCGAGCGAGATGTTCTCGCTGATCACAATCTTTCCCATGCCGGTTCTCCTTCGCTGGCGTTGCGGGCTACCACCGATCCAGACGTCGTGACGCCGGGAAAGGGGGCGCTCGGCGACCGCCCCTTTCGCCCCTCGGCCGGCGTCCGTACAAAGGTGGAAGCACGAGAGAGGTGGCGAGAGTGGAGTTCGTGAGAGCCGACCTGATCAGCAGGGCGCGGGCCGGTGACGGCGAGGCGTTCCGGGCGCTGACCGAGCCGCACCGCCGCGAGCTGCAGGTGCACTGCTACCGGATGCTCGGATCGTTCCAGGACGCAGAGGACGCTCTCCAGGACGTCTTGTTGTCCGCCTGGCGGGGGCTCGGAGGGTTCGACGGTCGGGCCTCGATCCGCACCTGGCTCTACCGGATCGCCACCAACAGGTGCCTCAGCGCCCTTCGAGCGGCCAGCCGGCGCCCGGCCAAGGAGTGGGACATCCCCGGGGTCGAACCGCCCGAGCCGACGCGGCTCGGCGAAGTCGCCTGGCTCGAGCCGTACCCCGACGCGCTTTTCGAAGGCGCGATCAATCTGCCTCTCGGCCCGGAGGCCCGCTACGAGCAGACCGAATCCATCTCGCTGGCCTTCGTGACCGCGCTTCAGGTCCTCCCGCCCCGCCAGATCGCCGTCCTCATCCTGCGTGACGTCCTCGGATTCCACGCGAACGAGGTGGCCGACATGCTGGACACGATCGTCGAGTCGGTCAAGAGTGCCCTCAAGCGGGCGCGAGCCGGCCTGGAGCGCCGACGGTCGACGGCCGCCGACCGCGAACCGCCTCCCGCCTCCGACTCGCCCGCCGAGGATGCGATCGTGGCGAAGTTCGTCAGCGCGTACGAGTCCGCCGACGTCGACGCGCTCGTGGCCCTCCTGACCGACGACGCCTTCGTGTCCATGCCACCGCTGCCCCTCGAGTACGAGGGCCGAGACGTCGTGGCCCGCTTCTGCGCCCTCCTCTTTCGCGCGGGCCGGAGGTTCGACCTCGTGCCGACGCGAGCCAACGGTCAGCCGGCGTTCGGCGCCTACCTACGCGCCCCGACCGGCATCAGCCACGGGACCGGCCTGTTCGTCCTCACCCTCGCCGGCGACCGGATCTGCGCCATGACCCGCTTCGAGAACAGCGTGCTCCCATCGTTCGGGCTACCCCGATCACTCCCTCGCCTCCGGAAGCAGGGATAGGACTTCCCGCCACCGCAGGCCACCGGCTCCGGCGCTCCCGGTTGAGGCCGCCACTAGCGACTCCGCAGGACGACGCCGCCGGTCAGCTGCTCCGCAAGACGACGCCGTAGACCAGGGCCCCTGGCCGGCTGCTCCGCAAACCGCGGGCCAAGGCCGCTGGTCGGCTACTCCGCGAGCCGCGGAGGAGGGCGATGGTCAGCGGCTCCGCAGCAGGGCGCCGCGGACGAAGGCCGCCTGCCCGGCGTGCTGCAGATCGTCGGCGATGACGCTGACCAGCCGTACGCCCAGGGTGACCGGCGGGTCCCAGGAGCGGTCGACGATCCGGGTCAGGTCGTCGTCGGTCAGGGAGCCGACGTACGCGACGGTCTGCTGGTACACGGCGTCGTGGTAGCCCGTCAGCAGCTCCCCCGACTCGACGCGGACCGCCGCCACCTGGTCGGGCGCGTGGCCGTATCCCGTGTCCGACACGTCGAAGGGCAGGCCGAACCGCTCGGCCCAGCCCCGGGACGTCCACACCTGGGCCGTGCCGACGGCGCCCGCCAGGTGGTCGTCCTGGACGCGGGTGAGGTGCCACGTCAGCCAGGCGATGGAGTTCGCGTCGGGGTCGACGCGGAAGGCCAGTTCTTCGGGGCTGAGACCGTCGACGGCCCGATGCACGGCGTCCCGGATCCGGCCGAACGCGTCGGTGAGCAGGTTCGCAGTCGTCACCGGGACGACCCTACCCGGGATGATCCGAAGTCACCGGCCCGGGACTCGGGCCGTCCGGGCGGCGGCCCCAGGCGGAGATCATCGGCGCGGTGGCGAGATCGACATGACCGGCGGCGATGGCGGCGAGATGCTCATCGATCTCCGCCGCGGTGGCGTGGCCGTGGGCGATGAGCGGGTCGCGGAGCTGCCTGACGGTCGCGGCCTCGAGCACTCCGCACGCGGGCGAGGTCATCGGGAAGTACGCGTCGGCCCGTACATCCTCCAGACCCGCCGTACGGAGCAGCCGGGGCAGCGTACGCCCGTAGCCGAGGTCGGCACCGCGTGCGGCCAGCAGTTCGCGGAAACCTCTCCGGATCCGGTTGGCCAGTCGCTGAGGGGCGTCGTGCTCGTCGGGGCAGGCGAGCGGTTGCAGCGCGGGGTCGGCATCCTCGATGAGGAGCACGCCGCCGGGCCGCAGGCTGCGGACCATCGAGCGCAGTGCCCTGTCGCGGTCGGGGAGGTGGACGAGGACCAGCCGGGCATGGACCAGGTCGAAGGTCTCCGCGGGCGGCTCGTCGCGGGCGACATCGTGCGAGCGAATCTCCACGGCAGGGCCCCGGCCAACCCACCCCGACCGACCCTCCGGCCCTTCCCGACCAACCGACCCCGACCGACCTCCCGGCCTTTCCCGACCAACCCACCCCGGCCGACCTCCCGGCGCGTCCAGCAGCCACGAGACGTCGATGTCGGTCGCCAGGACCCGGCCGCGCTCGCCGACGCGGCGGGCCAGCTCGCGGGGCACCGACGGCGCGCCCGCCCCCACCTCCCAGCAGCTCCAGCCCGGGGCGACGCCGATGTCGTCGAAGTGGCGGAACGTCCACGGGTCGAACAGCTCCGTCAGCGCGTCGAACCGGACCCCGGCCTCGGCTCGGCGGTTGTCCCACAGGTACCCGTCCTCCTGGTCCATGGGTCGATGATGCCGCTCGATCTCCGCTCCCGAAACCCGGCCACCACGGCCCGCGACGAACTGCTCGAATAGGCTCCCAGTCATGTCCGATATGGCTTTCCGCCCGCTGGGCGACTCCGGTCTCATGGTCTCCGTCGTCGGTCTCGGCTGTAACAATCTCGGTCGGCTCAGAACCCGTACGCAGACCGTCGAAGGCAGCCAGGAGGTCATCGACGCCGCACTCGACGCCGGGATCACCCTGTTCGACGTGGCGGACGTCTACGGCGGTGAACCCGGGCTGTCCGAGGAGATCCTCGGCCGCTGCCTCGCGGGCCGCCGTGACGACGTGATCGTCGCGACGAAGTTCGGCATGGACATGCGCGGGGCCAACGGCCCCGACTTCGGCGCACGCGGCTCCCGTCGCTACATCCGCAAGGCGGTCGAGGCGTCGCTGCGGCGGCTCGGCACCGACCACATCGACCTTTACCAGTACCACGCGCCGGACGGCGTGACCCCGATCGAGGAGACGCTCGCCGCCCTCGACGAGCTCGTCCGCGAGGGCAAGGTCCGCTACATCGGCTCCTCGAACTTCGCCGGCTGGCAGGTCGTGGAGGCCGAGTACACCGCCCGTGCCGGGGGCGGAGCCCGGTTCATCAGTGCGCAGAACTACTACAACCTGCTGCACCGCGACCCCGAGGCCGAGCTTCTCCCGGCCTGCGAGGCGTACGGCGTCGGGATGCTGCCCTACTTCCCCCTCGCGAACGGCCTGCTGACCGGGAAGTACCGGCGGGACGAGCAGCCACCGGCCGGTACACGGATCGGCGACAGCAAGCGTTCGGTCCACGCCGACGCCGATTGGGACACCATCGAGGCGATCCGCGGCTTCGCCGACCAGCGCGGCCTGTCGATGCTCCAGGTCGCCATCGGCGGCCTCGCCGCCCAGCCCGCCGTGGCCTCGGTGATCGCCGGCGCCACCTCTCCCGACCAGGTCCGTACCAACGTCGAAGCCGGAAACTGGATACCGGAGCCGAGTGACCTCGAGACCCTCGACGAGATCACCCGCCCCTGATCCCTAGGTTCAGACCGACCGAATCGGTTTGAACCCTGCCGAGGGTCACGCGCGTACTTCCTGCCGACAGTGGACCCGGAAGGCAGGAATCGCCATGACTCGACGGCCCACGGCCGTACAGGCAGGAGTGGTACGGCCATGGGCCGGCCGGGCAGGGGTCGAACCGTCGGGGGCGGGGCGGCCGGGATCGTCCCGGCCGCCCCTGGTCCGGGCACCGGGGCCGTGGCACAGGCGCGGGCCATGCGCCGCCGAGCCGTACGGGCCGTGACGGGGAGATCCGACGATGCGGCAGCAGATTCCGCCCTCCCCGCGCCCGGTCCCCGATGACACCACCCGCCCAGGCGGGCTGCGGGCCTGGACCCGGCGGGCCCGGCGGGTCACCGAACCGGCCGACGACCTCGTCATCGCCGAGCTCTACCGCGAGTACCACCGCCCGCTGCTGTCCTTCGTGCTCCGGCAGGTCGGCGGCGACCGCTCCTGGGCCGAGGACGTGGTCCAGGAGACGATGATCCGCGCCTGGAACTCGATCGACCGGCTCGACGTGGACGGCGACTCGCTCATGCCGTGGCTGGCGACGGTCGCCCGCCGGATCGTCATCGACGACCGGCGCCGCAGAGCGGCACGGCCGAGTGAGACGGGGGAGGGACCGTTGGAGACGCTCCAGGTCGGTGACGGAATGGAGGAGCTGCTGCGATCGGTGGTCGTCAGCGAGGCGCTCAAGGCCCTGTCACCGGCCCACCGGGAGATCCTCACCGAGACCATCCTGCGCGACCGCAGCGTGAACGAGGCGGCCGAGGTCCTCGGCATCCCGGTCGGCACGGTCAAGTCACGCACGTACTACGCCTTGCGGGCGCTCAAGCTGGCGTTGGAGGAGCGGGGGCTGCGGGCATGAACGCCGACATTCGGCACACCGACGTCGCCGCCTACGCTCTCGGCCTGCTCGAGGAGCCCGACCGGCGCGCCTTCGACACCCATCTGGCGTACTGCGCCCAGTGCACGGAGGAGCTGCGCGACCTCGGCGGCCTGGCCACGCTGCTGCGCGAGGCCGAGCCGGCCGACGACGACCGCCGTACGGAAGACGGCGGTGAACCGGACGGCCGCGTGGTCGAGATGTTGCGTCATCGCCGGACGGCCGCGCGGCGCCGCCACCGGCGAATCGCCGCACTCGGCGCCGCCGCCGCGATCGCGCTGGTCGCGGGCGGTATCACCGTCGGCGCCGCCACCAAGGGCCAGGGGCGGACCGGAGTTCACGCTGAGGATCACCAGAACATGGCGGCCGACCTGCTCGCGTCGGGCGAGGCCCATTCGGCCGCCGACGCCGGGACCGGGGTACGGGGAACGGTCGCCACGGAGACCAGGGGCTGGGGCACCAACGTCGCGTTGGACCTGGCCGGTGTCCGCGGCCCGCTGACCTGCCGGCTGGTGGCGGTGACGCGCGCCGGGCACCGCCATGTGGTGACGGAATGGGCCGTACCGCCACGAGGCTACGGCGTCCCCGGCGCCCCGGAACACCTGCAGGTCCACGGCGGCACCGCCGTCGCCCGCGCCGACCTCGCCCGCTTCGACGTGATCGCGAACGACGGGCGGACGCTGCTCGCCCTTCGCCTGTGACGTGTGCCGTACGCCCTTCGCCTGTGACGGGTGCCGTGTGCCCTTCGTCGGTTACACGTGCTGTGCGCCCTGTGTACGGGTGCCGGGCGCCCTTCGTCGGCGGCCGGCGCTGGGTGTCCGGCCCATCCACGGATACGGTGAGGGACAGGGTCGATGACGTGCTCCGGGCGTCGAGGCGGCGCCGCGCCACGCGGACGGGGAGGTGTCCAGATGAGCGTCGAGCACACCGACGTCGGCGCGTACGTGCTCGGTCTCCTCGAGGAGGACGATCGCCGCGCGTTCGAGGAGCATCTCGCCGGGTGCTCGTCCTGTGGCGCGGAGGTCGAGAGCCTCGGCGGCATGCGAACCCTGCTCACGGAGATCGCCCCGACAGACAGTGCGCCCGGTGTGCCACCGGAGGGCGTCGCCGACCTGCTGAGCCGTCGGCGCCAGGCCGCGCGCCGCCGCCGGCGCGGCACTCTCCTCATCGGAGTGGCCGCGGGAGCGGCCATCGTCGCGGGCGGTGTCACGATCGGCGCGGCCCTCACGAACTCGCCGGCGCCGACGCACGATCACGGCAGTCCGGCGGCGGACCTGCTGGCCAGTGGCGAACGCCACTCCGCGACCGACCCGGTCACCCACGCGAGCGGGACGGTGGCGACAGACGGCCGACCGTGGGGTACGCGGGTGGCGCTGGACCTGGCCGGCATCCGGGGGCCGCTGACCTGCCGGCTGGTCGCCGTGACGCGCTCCGGACAGCGGAGTGCGGTGACGGAATGGGCCGTCCCGCCGAAGGGATATGGCGTTCCGGGCTCCCCGACGCATCTTCAGGTGCACGGCGGAACCGCTGCTCAGCGTTCACAGATCGTCCGCTTCGAGGTATCGATCGAAAATGGCGGAACGCTCCTGCGGATACCGGTCTGACCGCTCAGATAGTAGAGAACGCGAAAAAGCCGGGCCGATATACCCGGCTTATCGCGACGATCGATACGAGCTGCGCCCCGCCTCCAGTCACTATTGCGCGGTCTTGACCAGCTTTCCGTTGGCGCCCACGGCGAACCAGACGCCGTCCACGCCCTGCCCGTCGACGTCTCCGGCGTTCATGTCCCCGGCGTAGTAATAGAGCGGCCAGGCGCCGTACGTGGCCTGAGTCGTGCCCTCCGCGCGGCGGGTCTGGCCGAGAAGCGTGCTGTTCGCGCCGCTCGCGGCGGTCACCGCGCTCTGGCTCGTCAGCGCCGGCCAGGTGGCGACGCAGTCGGCGCTGCAGCTGCTGCCGCCGTTCTTGTCCCTGGCGAACGCGTACAGGGTCCGCCCTTTCCGGTCGGTCAGAATCGGGCCGAGACTGGACTGGCTCACCTTGACGCTCACCGCCGAATCGCCCGAGGCTGCGGAGTGGTGCCGGGCTTCGGTTCCACCGCCGCCGCACGCGGCGAGACCGAGGACGAGTGCGGTACCGAGGACGGCGAATCGTGCGCGCATGAGAACTGCTCCCTGACGTAGCCGAGATCTGCGTGTCGGCATGCGGTACGGGGCGCGAAGCCGGGAGGGTTCAATGCGAAAAAAATAATTCTTCGTTGAACCGGGCGGTCGACGACCGACGTACTCCCGGGCGAATCAGCGAACGGAGAGTGGAAAAAATGCGTATTCGTACCGTCACCGTCCCGGCCATGGCACTCGCCCTCGGCGCGCTCGGCACCACCGCGGCCCAGGCCGAGTCCGGAAACCCCGCCGCGTACGGCTCGCCGTCCGCCCAGACGCCCGGGCCGTCCATGCCCGGAATGCCGGGCATGAACATGCCGAGCGCGGCGGCGAGCAGCGCCCCGGACTCCCAACCCGATCTGAACGCCGCGATCGCGCGGGCCCGTCAGAAGCCGGTGTTCCTGGCCGCCCGGCTGTCCGGGCGCAACGAGGTCCCGGTGGCCGGAAAGCCGGCCGTCGGCGACCCGGACGGCAGCGCGACCGGCGTCGTACGGGTCCAGGGCGACCGGATCACCTTCGCCTTCAGCTGGAAGAACATCGGCGCCCCGACGCTCGGCCACATCCATCAGGGCGTCGCCGGAAAGAACGGCGACGTCAAGGTGCCCTTGTTCACGAGCCCGATGCCGGACACCGCCGACGCCGCGGCCGGTGCCGTCACCGTCACCGACCCGGCGGTCGCGGACGGCCTCCGCACCAACCCGTCGGGCTTCTACCTGAACCTGCACAGCAAGGAGTTCCCGGGCGGCGCCGTACGCGGGCAGCTCATTCCCCTGAACCGTTCGGCCGACCTGCTGTCCCTGCTCAAGGGCGGCGGAGCACGCGCCTTCCTCGCGGGCGACCAGGAGGTCCCGGTCGCGGGCGGCCCGAAGGTCGGCGACCCCGACGGGCGCGCCGTCGCGTTCATCCGGCCGCAGGGGAACCGGGTCGGCTACTCCTTCGCCTGGCTCGGCGTCACGCCGACCCTCGGCCACATCCACAAGGGCGCGTTCGGCGTCAACGGCCCGGTCGTCGTCCCGCTGTTCACCACTCCCGTTCCGAGCAACGTGTTCGCGATCTCCGGCACCGCCACCGGGATCGACCCGGCCGTGGTCGGCGAGATCCGCTCCAACCCGTCCGCCTTCTACGCCAACCTGCACAGCGCCGAGTTCCCCGGCGGCGCCGTACGCGGCCAGCTCTTCTCCTGACGAACCCCCGAGCGCCCGGAGGAAGCCCCTCCGGGCGCTCGCGCATGTTCGCAGGACCTGGCGCTGTATAGCAGCCCTGGTACCTCAGTGGTCCGCGGCGGCATCGCGCCGGACGGCCGCCGGCCCGACGGTGAGCGCGGAAGGCTCGGGCTCAGTCGACGCCATCGCGCGTGTTCCGATCGGATCGGAGGACCAAGGCTTGGGCGGCGATCACTCGCTGCCCGTCGAAGGTCACCGCGGGCGAACCGTGGAGTTCGTAGCCCTGTTCGAGGGCTTCGCTGACCCTTTTGCAGAACTCTGCGTCATCGGGGCCGGTGAGGAGTCGATAAGGGAGCGGCCGGTCAGCATCGATCATGCGAAGCAGGCTAACCATTGCTCCCCGCCAGTCCGTCGCCCTGGTCCTTCCTAGGCAACCGCCAGCCACCATACGTCACCGTATGGCATCATTCACCGGAAGTCGGTCGACCGAACTTTGATGCCCCGTCATGCACGGGGACGGTGCCGTGGGGTCGCAGTTCGAACAGGCGGTCGGAAGCGTGGCAGAACCAGCGGAAGTGAAGGGCGACGACGCGGGGGCGCGACGGGGACGCAAGCCGGATCGGCCCGATCCACAGGCCGGCCCCGTGGCCGCACTCGCGGATCAACTGTGGCGGCTGAAACTCAGCGCGGGCGACCCTTCGTTCGCGCAGATGTCCTCCCGTTTGGGAGCGGCCGCGTCGAAGTCGTCGCTGGCCGCCGCGGCCCGCGGACGCGACCTGCCATCTTGGGGAACGACCTGGGAGTTCGTGCGAGTCCTCGCCGTGGACGGCTTGGGCCAGGACGCGGAAGAGGCGGAGCACGAGTGGCGGCTGCGCTGGGAGCAGGCCCGGGACGCCGACGCCGACGCCCGGACCGAATCCGACGGCACGCCCATTCGGACGGCCAACCGGTTGCGGCCCGTCGCCATCGTCGCGGCGACAATCGCCGGATTCCTGATCACCGGAGTCGCGGTTTTCGTGGCCGTAGCCAGGTCGTCCGCGACTCAGAAACCCGCCGCTTCCGAGTCGGGTGACAATTCTCAATTCGAAGGTGACGTCACTTATCCGGATGGCACCGCCGTGAACGCGGGGGCATACTTCACGAAAGTATGGAGGATTCGAAACACCGGACGCGTGCGCTGGCGGAATCGCTATCTGATGCAGATCGGCCAGAGCCCCTGCCAGGCGCCGAGAATGGTTCAGATCCCGACCGTCTACCCGGGGAACTCGGTCGATATATCGGTGCGCGTCCACGCGGCGGCCACACCCGCGCGGTGCCGCGTCTTCTGGAAGATGACCGACGCGGACCAACGCCTACTCCTCACCGAGAAGAACCCCATATTCCTCGACGTCCGCGTCAGGAATCCGTGACTCCAGTCCACTTCCGTGTCCGGCGGCCGACTCCATCGCAAGCCCGCTGACCAGGTCATTCATTGTCCAATATCCAGCTGGACAATGTCTGGACGGAGATGCGCTCCAGATCGGTTGCCCCTCGCCGCGACACCACGCAAGAGTGATCGCGTTCCGCTGCCCCCGGCCTGCGGCGTCCGACTCAGAAGAAGCATCGATGAAACCCGAAAGGACGCGCTTTCCTGCTGCCCGCGTCGCCAGGCCGCCTCAAGGCAGAACACGGTTTCGTGAACACACCGAGAGGACGTACGAAGATGAGCAAGCTCGGTATTCGGATTCTGACGGCCACAGCGCTGTCCGGGATCGCGTTCCTCAGCGTCGGTACCGCACAGGCGGAGACGTCCGCCGCCCCGGCGAAGTCCCCCGCCCTTTCCGCCTCCGCCGTGAAGGCCGCCCCGGCCACCGCCAAGGCGAAGCCGGCCCATTGCAAGCTCCGCGCCAAGATCTGGCACCCGGTCCGGACCACGGTCGTACAGGCCAGGGTAACGATCAAGTGCGCGAACGAGGCCAACCGCGTCGCCCGCATCGACAACCGCCTCGAGCTCTACCGGAACGGCAAGAAGGTCGACGCCGGTTCCAGGCACGGCAAGCATTCGCTCTACAACCTCGTCTCCGGCGGGATGTCGGGAACGAAGTGCCAGAAGTGGAAGGTCGAGTCGAAGACGCTCGCCTACAACGTCGACGGCATCCTCCGCTGGGAGCACTCGGGCTCGAAGTCGAGGAAGATCTGCCCCTGAGTGACCGGCCGGATCTGACGACCGTACGAGGTCGGCTCTTCGCCTGACCCGCTGAGGGCCCGGAGCATCCCCGCTCCGGGCCCTCAGCGCTGAGCTGCGCCCGGGACAGCGGCGATCCCGCTCGTCGACACCGACGCCGAACTGGCCGGCCACCGCGACTACTGCCCGGGCAATGTGGTGTTCCGCGACGGACTCCCCGCAGCCCCAGAGATTCGGAGAGTTGCGATATCTGAGTCCGCCAGAGCACGTGGCCGCCGCAGGTCCAGGACGCAGGCAACCGGCTCGCCGCCGCCCTGTGGAGCGAGGGACAGCAACTGCAACCGGGCCCGTTCGAGCCCCGGAGACGATCAAGGGCCTTCCCCGTCACTGCTGGGGAAGGCCCTGATCATTGGGCGGAGGCTCGGGGATTTGAACCCCGGATGGGCGGTAAGCCCAAACCGCATAAGCAGTTAGTCCAACAACCTTCCGCCGTTCATCGCCAACGTCCGTCGACGTCTGCGTCTGCACAGGTGAGCAGGCGTATCTCGAAACGTCGGCGGACCTTGGCGTACAGCAACGACTGTTATTTGATCTCGGCCACAGATGCGACCGGTTCTGGGACCACCCACATGTCCGGCAGAGATCGCCTGGGCCTACTCATTCCCTTCCAGCTGGCCGCGTGTCTGCAGCATCGCTGCTCATTGCTCGCGCCCCTTGTGGGTCTTCGTGGCTTTGCCGGACGGGGTCGTGCAGGGCGCCTCGCCGGTTGCGCCGCAGCGCGGGCACGCGGGCACCGTGGTCGACTCGGTGACCGGCTCCGAGACCGACTCGGCGGCCGGCTCCGTGACCAGTTCTGCGGCCGGCTCGGCGGCCGACTCCGCAACCGGCTCCGCGACCGGCTCAGCGGCCGACTCCGCAACCGGCTCCGCAACCGGCTCCGTGACCGACTCGGCGGCCGGTTCCGTGACCAGTTCCGCGGCCGGCTCCGCGACCGGCTCGGCGGCTGGCTCCGTGACCGGCTCCGCAACCGGCTCCGCGACCGACTCGGCGGCCGGCTGAGCGGGGTCGGCCGCTCCGTCGAGCGGGTGGTCGGTCGAGTGAGGGTCGCGTCCCTTTTTCTGTTGGATGTACGTCTTGACGCGGTCGATGATCTTCACGGTTGGGGGGCTCCTTAGCGTCGGGTACCGGGCCGTTCGGGCAGGCTGGACACGGTCTCTCGGATCGCGTCGGTGCGCTCGGCGTCGACCTGGTCGCGCTCCTCGAAGGTCATCAGATCGTAGGGCAGGCCGCGACTGTACTCGCCAATGAGGAGCCAATAGTCGGTGTCGTCGTGCTGAGGCGGAAGGAGTCCGCCCCGGTCGCCGGATCTGCTCACGACAAAGGCCCCGCCGGTGCGTGGCGGATTCGAGGGGCCGTCGCAACACCCCTGACCAGGGAGTTTGATGGCTTCCGACGTGACAAGGTCGGCCACAACGTGGCACGGCTCATCGACGCGCCCGTGGCCGACGAACACGAGATCGAACCGTTCACGCGTGAGGAAGCGCGCCGCATCCTCGATGCCGCCAAGCGACACGCAACGCCGCACGCTGGTCCGTCGCCCTCGTCCTCGGCATCCGTCAGGGCGAGGGAAGGCAACTGCAACGGGAACTGCGACTGGGGCCGTTCGAGCCCCCAGGAACGATCAAGGGCCTTCCCCGTCATCTGCTGGGGAAGGCCCTGATCATTGGGCGGAGGCTCGGGGATTTGAACCCCGGATGGGCGGTAAACCCAAACCGCATTAGCAGTGCGGCGCCATAGACCGGACTAGGCGAAGCCTCCAGGTGGCCACCAGGCCGCACACAGCGTACCGGGCGTCAGGCCCCACCGGCAAAGCGGTTGGCCGACCGGCCCGGATCTTCTGCCGGATCGCGGTGCCGTGCCGGAGACGGCCATGGCGGACGTGACAGCATCTCGGTGGAATACCCCGGCGCCTCCAGCCGATCGAGAACCCGTCGGCTACGAGTGGTGCACCCTGTTCAGAACGGCGGCGACCTGGTCCGGGACGGTCACCATCGCCATGTGCCCGGCGTTCAGGGTGGCCACGTCGGCGGCTGTCCGCAGCGTCGATTTCGTCTGCAGCTCCGGCGGATAACAGCGGTCCTCGGACAGCTGTATGTACGTGCGGGGGATTGGCAGGCGATACCCGCTCAGGTCGACGGTCTCGGTGAGCAACGCGGCGGCGTCATCGACGATCCGGTCGAGGATGAACGTCGCTTGTTCCTCGTCGGCGTCGTTGCACAGCATCGCTCTGGCCGCGTCGGCCCCGAGGCTGTAGACGCCGCCCGCGATGCTCTCCTCCACCGAGGCCCGTACGCTCGGGTCGATCTGGTCCAGGACGCGCGTGCCGTCCTCGGGGACGACCGCGGACAGCAGCACGACGTGCCGGATCCGCTCCGGCATCAGCGCCATGACCCGCGGGACGGTGACTCCGCCGAAGGAATGGCCGACCAGGACGATGTCGGTCAGATCCCGCCGGGCGATATCGGCGGCGACCGCCTTGCCGTAGTCATCCAGCGTCACGTCGCGCACGTCGACGTCTCCCCGCGCGCCACGGCCGGGGAGGTCCACGGCCAGCGTGTCTCCGTCGAGCAGGGGAGCCAGCCGATCCCAGCTGTCGGCACCCATCGTGGCGCCATGGATCAGAACGAACGACATCGCGAACTCCGTTCAGGCAGGAATGACAGTCAGCCTAATTGAATTCAGCTCAATTTACGATGGCCGCTGTCACGCCTTGCCGCCGACGCCGTCGGTTCGCAGCCGCCGCTGACCGCCCCGGTTCGCTCGATCCGTACGTCGACAGCGGCAGCGGGGACCGCTCTTCACTCGACTTCGAGGACCTCCAGGGCGCCGTCGGCGTACATCTGGCGGAGGGTGCGTTTGGAGAACTTGCCGACCGAGGTCTTCGGGACGGAGGCGATGAAGGACCAGCGCTCGGGGAGCTGCCACTTCGGCACGCGGTCGGCGAGGAACGCACGGAGGTCGTCGGCGGAGGCGGTGGCGCCTTCGCGGAGGACGACCGAGGCGAGCGGGCGTTCTTGCCACTTGGGGTCCGGGACGCCGATGACGGCGGCCTCGATGACGTCGGGGTGGCCCATGAGGTGGTTCTCGAGCTCCACCGACGATATCCACTCGCCGCCGGACTTGATGACGTCCTTGGCGCGGTCGGTGAGGACGAGGTAGCCGTCGGGGGAGATGGTGCCGACGTCGCCGGTGCGCAGCCAGCCGTCGTGGAACTTCGTGGGGTCCTCGTCCTTGTAGTACGAGCCGGTGATCCAGGCGCCGCGGATCTCGATCTCGCCGACGGAGGTGCCGTCGGAGGGCAGGACCGTGTCGCCGTCGCCGACGACGCGGACCTCGAGGCCGCTCAGGATGCGGCCCTGGGTGGTGCGGTAGCGCCAGGGGTCGGGGCAGGCGGGCGGCGGCTGTGCCACCGAGGCCAGGGGTGAGGTCTCGGTCATCCCCCAGGCCTGGACGATCCGGACGCCGAGGTCCTCGAACGCCCGCATCAGCGACTCGGGGACGGCCGATCCGCCGCACGGTACGAGGCGGAGGGAGCTGAGGTCGGCGTCGGTCTCCCGGGCGTGGCGGAGGACCTCGTTCCAGATCGTCGGGACCGCTCCGGAGACCGTCGGGCGTTCGTCCTCGATGAGGCGGACGAGAGGCTCGGGCTGCAGGAACCGGTCGGGCATGACGAGCGACGCGCCGGCCATGAGGGCGGCGTACGGGAGGCCCCAGGCGTTGGCGTGGAACATCGGCACGACGGGGAGGACGCGGTCTGTGCTGGACAGCCCGAAGGCGTTGCCGGTGCACGCCGCCATCGAGTGGAGGAAGGCGGTGCGGTGGGAGTAGACGACGCCTTTGGGGTGGCCGGTGGTGCCGCTGGTGTAGCACATGGCGGCGGCCTGGCGTTCGTCGATCTCCGGCCAGTCGAACGTGTCGGGTTCGGCGGCGAGCAGCGCCTCGTACGAGTGGACCCCCTTGCCGGCGGCCTCCAGCGGCGTCGGGTCGGCCTCGCCGACGACGATCACGTGCCGGACGGTCTTCATCCGCGGCAGCATCGGGGCCAGGAGGGGAACCAGCGTGCCGTCCACGATGACGACGTCGTCCTCGGCGTGGTCGGCGATGTAGACGACCTGGTCGGCGGCGAGCCGGATGTTGAGCGTGTGGAGGACCGTGCCCATCGACGGGACGGCGAGGTACGCCTCGAGGTGTTCGGTGTTGTTCCACTGGAAGGTGGCGACCCGCTGGTCGCCGTGGACGCCGAGGCGGCGCAGGGCGTTCGCCAGGCGGGCGGCGCGACGGCCGAGTTCGGCGTACGAGGTGCGCCGCATGCCGTCACCGGTGAAGGTCCCGACCTCCGCGTCGCCGAACACCTGGGTGCCGTATCGCATGATCGAGGAGATGGTCAGCGGATAGTCCTGCATCGTGCTCCACACGGCGCCTCCCGCGTTCGAGGGTGTGAACCGGATTCTGGTCCCCTACGTGGGCCGTTGTCAGCACCCCGGGCCCGTTGAGTACGGCGAACGTCGCTCTCCGCGGTCTCATGTACGGCGGCGTCAGTCGAGGGTGGCGAACTCCTCGTCGGCGTCCTCGCGGAGTTTGGCCATCGCGCGTGAGACGGTGCTCTTGACCGTCCCGACGCTGACGCCGAGCGCGTCGGCGATCTCGGCCTCGGTGAGGTCGTCGAAGTAGCGCATCCTGATGTACGTGCGCTGGCGGGCGGGCAGGCGGTCCAGCAGGCGTTCGAGGACGTCGCGCAGTTCGCTGCGGTCGGTGTGGTCGGCGACGGGCGTGTCGGGCATCTCGTCCGTCGGATACTCCTCGAGCCTACGCCGCCGCCACCAGGAGATGTTGATGTTCACCATGGCCCGGCGTACGTAGCCGTCGAGGGCGGTACGGTCCTTGATCCGGTCCCAGGCGAGGTAGGTCTTGGCCAGGGCGGCCTGCAGCAGGTCCTCCGCCTCCGTACGGTCCGCGGTGAGGAGGAGGGCGGCGCGCAGGAGCGTGGGGCGCCGTGCCGCGACGAAGTCGCGGAACTCATCGTGCGATGCTGCGCCCACTTCACCGCCTGGCAGGTCGGTGCGTTCTTATCGACACGATGCCGACGATGGCACGAAGATCGTAATTACGGATCAACTCGTACCTCATGTTTCGGCCAACCACGCGCACAGTAATCGCGAAAAAACGTCACGTATACCTCTCGGCATCTTTGGCCGATTTGGACAAAGGAGTCGACAGAAGGAACGCACGGGGTAAGTCTTGACGTGCGACTTCCCGTCGCGAACGGCCATGAGCGTTTCATCGATGTTCGGAGCTTCCCCCATGCTGCCATCCCGCGATTTAATGCACCGCCGACGCCGGCTCCGGCAGGCGGTGCTCAGTGATCCGTTGGACCGTCTCGACGACGACGATTCGTGGCCCCGGCGTGCCATCGAGGGTGTGATCGTGGACGCCAGCCCGCACGTCCTGGTGCTGACCAGGCCCGACGGCTCCGAAGTGCGGCTGCCGATGTCGGCCGCGGTCTCGATCTGGTACGACGGCAAGGCCGAGCTCACGGCGCTGCGCCCTGGGCGGCGCGCGGTGGTGCGTCCGACGGAGGCGGGCGGCCTGGCCGCGGAGCGCATCTGGGTCGACGTCGCACGGGTCACCGGTGTCATCACCGAACGGGTCGGGAATCGCTTCGACGTGGACGCCGGACCGCATCGTGGGCAGCTGACCGTAACGATTCCGGACGACGCCCTGCGCCGGGTGCAGGTGCGCCATCCGCACCTCGAGCCGGGGGCGATGTTCGACGTGATCGGCATCCGGCGGGGCCGGGAGATCCTCGGGCTCCGGCCCCTGCGCTCGTCGCCCCAGCCGGCCCCGCACGCCGTCGCCCCGCCGCCGCGCCGGACGACCCCACGGGTCCTGCGCGGCACGGCGACCTGGTACGAGGATCCCGGCGGCGCACACGGTGCGGCGTACCCGGCCCTCGACCCGCACGGCCAGGGCGGCGGTTGCGGCACCGGCCCGGGCGTCCGGCTGCCGTACCTCTCGCTGGGCAGCGAGCTGTGGGTCCGCAACGAGTGCACAGGCCGGGAGGCCCGCGTACCGATCATCGAGTGCGGCTGCCTGGCCGCGCGCTTCTGCGACCGCTGCGTGCGGTGCGGCACCTCCCCGCGCGGCCGGGTCGTCGAACTGTCCCGGAGCGCGTTCGTCGATCTGGGCGGTGACCTGGACGCCGGTTGCTTCAACGTCACCGTACGAGTGGACCGCCCATGACCGAGCTCTTCCGCGAGGTGCAGATCCCGTTCCTGGCCGTCGTCCTCCTGGTCGCCGGTGCCGCGAAGGCGCTCCCCCACGGGGACGGCATGGGGCGGTACCGGGGTGAGGCCTTCACGTTGACCGTGGCGGCCGCCGAGGTGGTGCTCGGAACACTGCTGCTGACGACTCCGCTGCTCGTGGTCCGGTTGGCGGGCGTGGTGTTCTTCGCGACCGCGACGGCGGTGGTGGCCGACCTGGTCCGGCGCGGATCCGAGGAGAAGTGCGGGTGTTTCGGCCGTCTCGGCACGACTCCGGTGGGACGCCTCGGCGTGATCCGGGCGGCGGTCCTGACGGCGACGGCCGTCGTGTCGGCCGGTGTCCCGCGGACCGGCGCGGAGATCATCAGCTCGGCGGGGGGCCGGTCCCTGGCGTTGCTCGCCGTGAGCCTCGTCGTGTTCCTGGCCCTGTCCCCCGAGGTGGTGGCCGTCATCGAGCGGATCCGCCATCCGGTGCCCTGCGAGCTCCGCGACGTCCCCCTCGACACGACGTACGCCGCGTTGCGGCCCAGCGCCGCCTGGCGGGAGCACGCGGCGTCCCTGACCTCGGCGGAGCCCACCGACGTGTGGCGCGAGCTGTGCCACCGCTACCTCGCGTACCCGGCCGAGGTGGACGGTCGGCCCGTGGAGGTCGTGTTCTCCGTCCCGGTCGACGGCGGGCCGGCGGCCGTACGCGCGGGGGTCGCGTGGGATCCGGGCTGGGAGAGGCAGGACGACGACTCCGGTCCCCAGCGGGTGCACAGCCCCGTCTGACGCCGGGAGGTCGGTCGGGCCGGGAGGTCGGTCGGGGTCGGTTGGTTGGGGAGAGCAGGCTGGTTGGGAGGAATCTGACACGCCGCTGAGCGATCACTGACGCCCGTACGGCGGCGGCCGCCAGCGTGCTGTCAGCCGACGGTGCGCGGTGTGGGCGACATTCGGATCGGCGCGGGGGACACCGCGCCGATCCGAATCGGCCCACAGGGGGTACCTCATGCGGAACACGAGCGTTCTCATCTCCGGCGCCGGCATCGCCGGACTGGCGCAGGCGTACTGGCTGGTCCGTGCCGGCTTCGACGTGACGGTGGTCGAGCGGTCGCCTCAGCCCCGGCCCGGCGGGCAGGCGATCGACGTACGCGGCCCGGCGCTCACCGTCGCCGAACGGATGGGCGTCCTACCCGGCCTGCGCGAGCTCAAGACCGACATGCGCGGCTCGTCGGCGGTCGACGCGGCGGGGAACGAGATCTACTCCAGCACCGAGCGCACCTTCAGCGGCGGAGACCTCGACAGCCCGGACGTCGAGGTCATGCGCGACGACCTCATCATGCTGCTGCGGGACGCGGTGGGGGACCGGGTGGAGTACCTGTTCGACGACTCGATCGCCGCGATCGCCCAGGACGAGGAGACGGTGCACGTCACGTTCGAGAGCGGTCGCACGCGCTCGTACGGCCTGGTCGTCGGCGCCGACGGGCTGCACTCGAACGTCCGCCGGCTGGTGTTCGGCCCGGAGTCGGACTTCCTCCGCCACCTCGGGACGTACGTCGCGGTGTACACCGCGCCGAACTTCCTGAACCTCGACCGCTGGCAGACGTTCTGCATGGCGGAGAGCGTCGGCGGCGGCATCATGAGCGCGCGGGGCAACACGGAGGTCCGGGTCTACGTCGGCTTCGAGACGGACGAGCCGATCGACTACGACTTCCGGGACGTCGAGGCGCAGAAGCGGCTCCTGGCCGAGCGCGTCGGCGACGTCTGGGTGTTCCCGACGGCGCTGAAGTACATGTGGGACGCGCCCGACTTCCACTTCGACTCCATGTCCCAGGTCCACATGGACCACTGGTCGCGCGGGCGCGTCGTGCTGCTCGGCGACGCCGGCTACTGCGGGTCGCCGATGACCGGGCAGGGCACGAGCATGGCCCTCATCGGCGCGTACGTCCTGGCGGGCGAGCTCGCGGTGGCCGACGGCGACCACCGGGCCGCGTTCGCGGCGTACGAGGGGGAGCTGCGCGACTTCGTCGCGAAGAACCAGGCCCTGGCGCTGGACAACCGGGAGCGCATGGAGGAGGCGACCGGCCCGGAGGCGGAGATCGAGCGGTACGAGGAGGGTCTCGAGCGCCTCAACGACGTCGTCAACGGCCTGACGCTGAAGGACTACGGGTTCGGCGACGAGCCGGCGAACGTGCGGCGGTAGCTCGTGGGCGGGACGCCGACGACGCGCGCGAAGTGGCGGCGGAGCATGGTGGCGGTGCCGAATCCGGTCCGCGCCGCCACCTGCTCCACCGCCAGGTCGGTGGTCTCCAGCAGTCGCTGCGCTTCGGCGACCCGCTGCCGGATGAGCCAGTGCGCGGGGGTCGTGCCGGTCAGCTGTGTGAAGTGGCGGGCGAACGTCCGGGGGGCGGTGCCGGATCGCCGCGCCAGGTCGGCGACGGACAGGGGCTCGGCCAGGTGGTGGCGGGCCCATTCGAGGGTGTCGGCGACGGCGGACTGGGCGGTGGCCGCGACGGGGACCGGGTGCTCGACGAACTGTGCCTGGCCGCCCTCCCGGTGCGCGGCGGTGACCATGCGCCGGGCGATGGAGTTCGCGACGGCGGCGCCGCACGCCTGGCGTACGAGGTGGAGGCACAGGTCGATGCCGGCGGCGGTGCCCGCCGAGGTCCAGATGCCGCCGTCCTCGGCGAACAGCACGTCGGGCCGAACGCGGGCGGCCGGGTACCGCTCGGCCAGCGCGTCGGTCAGCGCCCAGTGGGTCACCGCGCGGCGGCCGTCGAGCAGGCCGGCCGCGCCGAGCACGAACGCCCCGGCGCACAGCGACGCGATCGGCACCCCCGCCTCGTGGGCGGCGCGCAGCGCGTCGAGGACCGCGCCGGACACCGGGGCGAGGGCGTCGACGCGGCCGGGCACCACGACGAGGTCACATTCGGTGAGCGCGGTCAGCGGGTGGTCGGGGGTGATCGTCACTCCGTGCTGGACGGCGACGGGCGCCTCGCCGCAGCGCCACAGCTCGAAGCCCGGGCACGCGGGCCGGGAGACGCCCCACACCTCGGTGATCACGCCGTAGTCGAACGGGCGGATGCCGTCGCACAGGACGACGCCGACGGTGCGCATGGCAGAAAAGTACCGCACATCGACATTTGTGCCACTCGTGGCCGTCCATCGTCGGCGGGATGCTCGATGACATGACAGAACTCACCGAGAACAGCGCGCTCATCGTCGTCGACGTCCAGAAGGGCTTCGAGGACGAGTACTGGGGCCGCCGGGACAACCCGGCCGCCGAGGAGAACATCGTGGCCCTGATCCGGGCCTGGCGATCGACCGGCCGCCCGATCGTGCTGGTCCGCCACGACAGCCGTCCGGGCTCGCCCCTCGCGGCGGGGTCTCCCGGCAACGAGCTCAAGGACGTGGTGCTGGAGGCGTTCGGGGACACCCGGCCCGACCTGTTCGTCACCAAGAACGTCAACTCGGCGTTCTACGGCAAGCCGGACCTCGACGGCTGGCTCCGCGAGCGCGGGATCGGCCAGCTCGTGATCGCCGGTATCCAGACGAACATGTGCAACGAGACCACGGCCCGCATGGGCGGCAACCTCGGGTACGACGTGCTCTACCCGATCGACGCGATGCACACGTTCGACGCCGTGGGCCCGGACGGCGAGACGGTGACGGCGGAGGAGCTCACCCGCGCCACGGCCGCGAGCCTGCACCATGGGCGGTTCGCCAAGGTGGTCCGCACCGCCGACCTCATCGGCGTCTCTGCCGCTATATAAGGGTGTCTTCGCGCACCGCTAGACATGCGTATAAAGCCCTCGACGGCCGTCCGGCGGAGACCACCGGGCGGCCATCGCCTTTTCTACGGCTTTCTAGGAGGGCGACTAGACAGCCGTATATTCCTGTCGAGACGGCAACCCGATGGCACTCTCTACAGCTCTCTAGGAGCATTCCAAGAGTGGGATAGACAGTGGTAGCGGAGCCTCAGACCGGCTGTGACCTGAGGAAATGGCCGAAGTGCGGGACGGTGAACGCCACCAGCCCGCGCTCCGCGCTGTAGATGAGCCCCTTCTTGATCAGACCGTCCCGGGCCGGCGAGAGGCTGGACGGCTTACGGCCCAGCTCGTCGGCGACGGTCGCGGTCAGCACCGGGTCGTCGCCCAGCGACGCCATGGCGCGCATGTAGTCACGCTCGGCCGGGGTCGCGCGTTCGTACCGGCTGCCGAAGAAGCCGACGGCCAGCTCCCCCTCCGCCTCCGGCGCCGCGACCTTGATGTCGCCGTCGTTGATCGGGCTCTCCGGCGCGATGTCCCAGGCCACCTTGCCATACGCCTGCACGAAGTACGGGTAGCCGTCCGCGGCCTCGTACAGGGCGTCGAGGGCGTCCGGGGTGAAGATCACGCCCTCGCGCTCGGCCGGGGCCAGCAGCGCCAGGTCGGCGGCCTCCCGGTCCAGCCGGTCGATGCGGGCGTACCGGAACAGGCGCTCGGAGTAGGACTTGCTCGCCGACAGCACCGCCGGCAGGTGCGGCAGCCCCGCGCCGACCACGATGAGCGGGCCGCCGTTCTGGGACAGCTCGTGGCAGGCCGCGCACAGCGCCGAGACGTCGTCGGCCGGGATGTCCTGCATCTCGTCGACGTACAGCGCGATCCCGACCCCGAGGTCGGTGGCCACCGACGCGGCGTCGACGAACAGCTCGGTCAGGTCGATCTCCAGGTCGCCGGAGTCGGCCCGGCCGCGTGCCGCGGGCACGTCGATGCCGGGGTTCCACCGGCGCGGCGCCGCCTTGCCCTTGGGCGGCTCGGCGTCGGCCTGCGCGAAGGCCTTGAGCACGCCGAGGAACTCCTCGATGCGGTCGGGCGCCCGGTGCCGTGGGGCCAGCTCGCGCACCGCCATGTGCAGGGCGGAGGCCACGGGCGGCGGATCGACTGGTCCGGCCGGGCCTCGATCTTGCCGGTGCCCCACAGCTTCTGGATCGCCATGGAGCGGAACGTGTTGAGCAGCACGGTCTTCCCCACGCCGCGCAGGCCGGTGAGGATCATGCTGCGCTCGGGACGGCCGTGCGCGACGCGTTCGAGGACCACCTCGAACTGCCGCAGCTCACGGTCGCGTCCGGTGAGCTCCGGGGGGCGCTGCCCCGCGCCGGGGGCGTACGGATTACGGACGGGGTCCACGCTCTCGGACTCTATGAGGGGATATAGCTGCGGTCGTAGATTTCCGTAGAAAGCGCTACGGCGTGTCGCGCGACGACGCGAACGGCACCGTGTCGCGCCCGGAGCGGTGAGAGTCGCCACCGGCCCCGCCTCCTCAAGACGTGCGCGGACAGGACATCGAATCTGTGTTCGAAGTCGTCCCAACGGTAGCGCACGCGGAGGGCCGCGTCAGCCGGAACCCAGCGATCCCTCGAACAAAGTATCGATGAGGTCCGACAACGAGCGCCCCATCACCACACGCCGCTCCCGGTCGGCCGCGACGACCAGCCCCGCCTGCAGCATCGCGCCGTACAGCAGGTGGGCCAGCGGCTCGGGCTCCTCGCCGGGGCGCAGCTCCCCCACGGCGGCCCGCAGCAGCCGCCGCGAGCAGTACGGGTTGTCGAAGGTGAGCGAGCGCTCCCACCCGAGCACCAGCGGCCCCTCGGTCAGCAGAATGCGCCGGACCACGGGCTCGAGACAGGAGTCGAGGAACGCGTCGACGCCCGCCTTCAGCCGCTCGACACCCCCGCCCTCGGCCTTCTCCGCCGCCGTGCGTACCCGCTCGAAGATGTCCTTCTCCACCGCCTCATGGGCCGCGCGGAACAGCTCTTCCTTGTCGGCGAAGTGGTGGTAGAGCGCGCCACGCGTCACGTCGGCCCGCCGCACGATCTCCGCGGTCGACGTGTCGGCGTAGCCCTTCTCGGTGAAGAGGGCGACGGCCGCGTCGACGAGCGCCGCGCGCGTCACCTCGCCCTGCTCCACCTTGCGACTCATAGGATCATGGTAGGTGCACGTTGACACGGGCGTCCGTCCCGAACTCCGCCGGATCGGCCCGCCCGGTCGCGACGAGTGTGAACCGCAACGGATCCCCGCGCAGCACCGGACCGCCCGCGCCGACCGCGTACTCGCCGAGCCCGTCCAGCACCAGCCGGTACGGCCCCCGGCCGAGCCGCTCCAGTTCTTCGCGCAGCCAGTCGACGCTTCCGGCGAGCCCGGGTCCGCGATCCTCGGGCCGGCCGAGCGCCGCGCGGATGTCGTCGCCGTGCACGAACGCGTCGTACCAGATCGCGTGGACGCCGTTCCCGATCGACCGGCCGGGGACCGGGCTCGGGCGGGCCCAGACGCGGTCGTTCAGGGTCTCGAGGAGCGGGATGAGGCGTCCGGCGGCCGATCGCAGTTCGGCGGCGAGATCGTCCGGGACCTTGCCTCGGAAGGCCCGCGCCTGCTCGTCCGGCGTACGCGTGCCGGCGACGCCGTTCGCGGTGTCGACCGCGTTGCCGACGACGTGACCGGCGACGTCACGGACCCGCCATCCGGTGCACCGGGTCGGGGTGTCCCACTCCTCCGCGGTCAGGCCGTCGATCAGCGCGGCGAAGACCGCGTACTGGCCGGACAGCCCGGCCACGACCTCCTCGCGGTTCATCGGACGCTCACCGACTTCCGTACGGCGTCCGCGATCTCGGCGACGGTCCCCAGGTGGGGCAGCGCGTCGAGGGACCCGACGCGGATGACGATGTGCCGGGCTCCGGCGTCGGCGTACGCGGCCAGCCGCTCGGCGCACTGCTCCGGCGTCCCGGCGACGAACGCCTGCAGCCGGGACATGTCGTCGAGGGACGCGCCGTAGTACGCCCGCACGTAGGAGTCCAGGTCGGCGCGGGCACGTGCCGGGTCGTCCTGCGGAAGGACGGTCACGTAGAGCGCGGGGGTGACCGTCGCGGGATCCCGGCCCGCCGCCGCGGCGACCTCCTCGATCTCCGCGCGCTGCCGCCCGTACTCCTCCGGCTCGGGAAGATAGGGCAGCCAGCCGTCGAAGAGCCGCCCGACGCGGTCTACCGCCCGCGGACCGGCACCGGCGAGCCAGAGCGCGGGGCCGCCCGGCCGGAAGGGGTCGGGCAGGCCGGCCAGCCCCTCGAACCGCCAGTACCGGCCCTCGAAGACGTCCGGCCGGTCGGCGCTCCACAGGGAACGCCACAGCCGTACGGTCTCCAGCAGCCGGCCGAGCCGTTCGGCGAAGGGCACGCCGGCAGCGGTGAACTCCGCCTCGGTCTGCGGATAGGGGAACCCTGCGCCCAGACCGAGCGTCAGCCGGCCCTCGCTGACCAGGTCCAGGGTCGTGATCGCGTGCGCGGCGAGCAGCGGCTGCCGCAGCGCGCCGGTCAGCGCGGCCGTGCCGACCTCGAGGGTGGTCGTCGCGGCGGCGACCGCGGACAGGAGGGTAAGCGGCTCGACGCGGGGCCGGGCCGTAAGCGAGTCCCCGGCCCAGACGGAGTCGAGGCCCAGGGCCTCCACCCGGCGGGCGAAGTCGATGAGCCGCGAGACCTGCCAGTCGCCGCTCATCGCGGCCTCACGGGTGGGAAGCAGCAAACCGATCTTGATCATGCCGCTCACCATACATACATGCAGCATGTACGTACAGGCCGCAGATCTGTACGAGCACGGTGTCGGAGAGGCCGGTTCAGCCCGTGATCGCGCTGCTGACGAGGGCCTGGAGCTGTTCGGCGGTGCGGTCGAGAGGCTCGATGCTGCGCTTGGCGCGGCACATGGCGACAGTGCCCTCGACGGCCGCGACGATGAGTGTCGCGAGCTGCGCCGCCTGCCGATCTTCGGCTCCGTGCTCCCGCAGCGAGGCGGCCAGTAGGCTCTCCCACTCGTCGAAGACCTCCGCCGCGGCCACCACGGGGGCCGGGATCTCCTCGGTCGGCGGCTCTTCGATGGAGACGGCCAGCACCGGACAGCCGGCATGGAAGTCCGTACCGAGGACGATCTTGCGCCACAGGGTGAGGAACGACCGCAGCCCCGCGACCGGCCCCGCCTGAAGGTCCGTGCGCAGTCTGCGGGCGACCGTCTCACCGGCGTAGCGGACGGCCTCGGTCGCCAGCTGCTGCTTGCCCTCGGGGAAGTAGTGATACGTGGAGCCCAGCGGCGCATTGGCGTGCTTGGCTATCTCGCGGATGCTCGTGGCGTTGAGGCCGCGCCGGCTGATCATGTCGGCGACGCCGGCCACGATCCGCTCCCGGGCCTGCGGGTCGGTCCTGGGCACGCGCACTCCCCCTGGCTATAACGACCGTCATAGTCTAGCGTGGCCCGTGTTTATGACGACTGTCATAAACGGGTCGTCGAGGGAATGAGGAGTCGCCGATGCGTGAGCTGCGGTTGCAGCGCAGCGGCCGCCTGGCCTGGCATGAGTGCGACGAGGTCACGCTGGAGGACCCAGGTGACGCGATCGTGCGCCCGTTCGTCGTCGGCCGCTGCGACGGCGACACGCTGCCGATCCACCGTCCGGTCTCGCGCGCGCTCCAGGCCGGAATCGCCCTGGGCATGGTCGACCCGGTCGTGGCGTCCATCTGCGGGCCGGTCCCCTTCAAGGGACCGTTCGCGATCGGCCACGAGTGCGTCGCCCAGGTCACCGCGGTCGGAGCCGACGTACGCGACGTACGGGTCGGGCAGACGGTCGTCGTACCCTGGGCGATCTCGTGCGGCTCGTGCGAACGGTGCCGGCGCGGCCTGACGTCCAAGTGCACCACCACGGCGCGCAGCACCCTGGCGGCGTTCGGTTTCGGGCCGGCCAGCGGTCCCTGGGGCGGCGTTATCACCGACCGGCTGCGCGTCCCGTACGCCGACCACATGCTCGTGCCCGTCCCCGACGGGGTCCCCGCCCTGCGGGTCGCGGCGGCCGGCGACAACCTCTCCGACGCCTGGCGGGCCATCGTCCCGCCCCTGGCCGACCGGGAGGGCGGATCGGTGCTGATCCTGGGCGGCGGCGCCAAGAGCATCGGCCTGTACGCCGCGGGCCTCGCCGTCACGCACGGCGCGAGCGTCGTCGACTACTTGGACGACAACCCCCGACGCCGGGACCTGGCCGAATCCTTCGGCGCGCGCACCCGGCCACTAGCCGAAAAGGGTCCGCGCCGCGGTGGCCGGACCCGGCCGGCGTACGACGTCGTCGTCGAGGCGACCTCACGCCCGGCCGGACTGCGACGGGCCGTCCACGCGCTGGCCCCGGGAGGCGTGTGCACCGCGGTCGGCTACTACCTGGCCTCCGGCACCCGGGTGCCCCTCATGCAGATGTACGCGACCGACGCGACCCTGCGCGTCGGCGTCTCTCACGCCCGCGCGACCCTGCCGACCCTGCTGGAGTTCGTCGCCCGCACCGGCTTCCCCGCCGAGCAGGTCACCAGCCTCGCGGCCGACTGGAACGACGCCCCGAGGGCGTACGCCGCCAAGACCACCAAGGTCGTGCTGCGCCGCGACCCGCTCACCTTCGACGACGAGGCCGCGCGATGAACAGCCTGCACCACGCCCACTCACCGTATTCGGATAATCACTACGCAACATGCTGCTTACACATAGAGCGCGTCTGACCGCGTCCCCTGGCCGAGGCCCCTAGAAGTCACTTCTGGGGGCCTCGCGTCGTATCGCACCCTCTCGGGCGGTGACTGAGCCGAGGCGATTCGCCGTGGATTACGAGACTCTTTTCCGCCCGGGACGGCTGCCCTCGTTCTGCGCTGTCCCGTCACACGGGAATTTTCCCGCCTGACGGCACAGCGCAGAACGAACACCCTCGCCCGTCAGTGACATTCAGGCGTTGTGTCGGATCTCGCCGCCCCCATCACACGCCATGGAAGCGGACGCGCTCATCGCGATCGATCGATTCCAAGCGGGTGAGGACAGCCCATGGCTCTACCCACAGTCGGGACCGCACCTCCGACTGACCACCTGACCAATGAAGGTCAGGACTGTGACCTGCCACGGAGGAAGGTGTCGGCTACCTCGACGGTGCGGCGGGCCTGGAACTCGATGGCGGCGCGTTCCACGTCGCCTGGCATGTCCTCGCCGTTGTTCGAGGTGTGGCTGGCGCCGTACGGGTTGCCCGCCTGGAACTGGATCGGGTCGCCGTAGCCGGGCGGCACGATGATGGAACCCCAGTGGTAGAAGGTGTTGTTCAGGGCCAGGATGGTCGACTCCTGACCGCCGTGCCGGGTGGCCGTCGCGGTGAACGACGTGCCGATCTTGTTGATCAGGCGGCCCTGTGCCCACAGCGGGCCGGTGGTGTCGAGGAACTGCTTCATCTGGGCGGCCGGCAGGCCGTACCGCGTCGGTGCGCCCAGCATGATCACGTCGGCCCACTCCAGATGACCGCGACGTTCGTCGCCATGACGATCTCCTTCGGGGTCCGGGGCGGGCCGCATCCCGCCCCGGGTGGGGGTGAGGTCAGGACAGCCGCTCGTCGGCGGCGCTGCGGTGCGGGACCTTCTCCGCGGGCACGGTGCCCATTCGGCCCGCCTGGAAATCCTCGAAGGCCTCGATGATCTCCTGGCGGGTGTTCATGACGAACGGTCCGTACCGCGCGATCGGTTCGCGGATCGGCAGGCCGCCGAGGATGAGGATCTCCCAGCCGTTCCGGCTCGTGAGGGGCTGCGAGTCGGCCGCCGTGACGGTCAGCGCGTCGCCCGCGCCGAACACGGCGAGCTGTCCCTCGTCCAGCGGGCGCCCGTCCGGGCCCGCCTGTCCGCGTCCGGAGAGCGTGTAGACGAGCGCGTTGAAGTCGCGCGGCCACGGCAGGGTCAGCCGGGCGCCTGGCGCGACGGTCGCGTGCAGGTAGGTGATCGGCGTGTACGTGACGCCCGGGCCCCTGTGGCCCGCCAGCTCACCGGCGATCACCCGCACGATGGACGAGCCGTCGTCGCTGGTCAGCAGCGCGACGTCGCGCGACTCGATGTCCTGGTAGCGCGGCGGCACCCATTTCTGGGCGCGCGGCAGGTTCACCCACAGCTGCACGCCGTGGAAGAGGCCGCCCGTGGATACCAGTTCGGGCGTGGGCTGCTCGATGTGCTGGATCCCCGCGCCCGCGGTCATCCACTGGGTGGCGCCGTCGGCGATGAGGCCGCCGCCGCCCGTGGTGTCCTGGTGCTGGAAGGCGCCGTCGATGATGTACGTCACGGTCTCGAACCCGCGGTGCGGATGCCAGGGAGTGCCCTTGGCCTCGCCCGGGGCGTACTCCACCGCGCCCATGTGGTCGAGCAGCAGGAAGGGGTCGGCGAGCGACAGGTCGATGCCGGGGAACGGGCGGCGGACCTGGAAGCCCTCCCCTTCGACGTGCTTCGCGGCGGTGACGATCTTCTTGACCGGTCGCCAGGCGGTCTCCTGTTCGGGGAGACGGGGCAGTCGGGTCAGGGTCAGCGGATCGGCGGTCACGGCGGGCATCGGAACCTCCTTGGTCGGTACGACCGAGGGAACATGATTTAAGTTTCAACTATTCCGCCGCGCCAAGCCGCCGGCACGCCGAAAGTGTCGAGTGACACCGTAACGAAGGTTTGTTGAAACTTCAATCACTATGTATGATGCAGACATGACCGAACCGCGCTGGCTCGATGCCGCACAACAGCGTGACTGGCGCGCCTACATCGAGGGCAGCGTCCGGCTGGCCGATCTCCTCGACCGGGACCTGAAGTCCAAGCACGGGCTCAGCACCGCCGAGTACGAGATCCTCGTGCGGCTGTCCGAGGCCCCCGGCCGGCGGCTGCGGATGGCCGAGCTCGCGGACTTCGCCAGCCAGTCGCGGAGCCGCCTCTCCCACACCGTGGCCCGCCTGGAGTGCAAGGGCCTCGTCGCCCGCGGCACCTGCGGCGCCGACAAGCGCGGGGTCAACGCCGAGCTCACCGACGAGGGATTCGCCCTGTTGGAGAAGGCGGCGCGCGATCACGTCACCACCGTACGGGAGTTCTTCATCGACGTCATCGACCCCGACGACCTCAAGGCCATCGGCCGGGCGTTCGGCGCCGTCACCGAGCAGGTCGCCAAGGTGCGCTGACCGGTCACGTGTTCAGCCCGGTGCAGAAGCCGAGCGAGAACAGCGTCATGAAGGTCCAGCCGCACATGAGCCCGACGCCGTACAACCGGGTGAACCCCGTCATCTTCCAGGCGAGGAAGCCGCCGAGGCCGAACGCCAGCAGGAGCAGCGCCAGCGCCTGGGACAGCAGGCTGAAATTCTTGCCGCCCATGATGTTCATCTCGAACGCGGAGTACATCATGATCGAGTCGACGAGGATGAAGGTGCCGAGCCCGCTTCCCACCGCGGTGATCTCGCGCATCCCGAGTGGCGGTCGCCGCTTGTCGCCTGTTTCCGTCATGATCGGTCCTCGGGGATCGGCTGGCCGGGCCGTAGCGGCAGCGTAGTTCTCCTGGTGATTTGGGACGAAGCATCGGCGGCCGCATGTAATCCTTCCGTTATGGAAAGCCTCACCCTGGCCGCCGTCCTGGGTGGCACGGCCCTGGCCCTTTCGGCCTGCGGCGGGAGTTCGTCGGGCTCGGCCGAACCACCGGCCACCCCGGCGACGTCGCCGGCCTCATCGACCCAGGCCACCGGCACCCAAGCGCCTTCGCCATCCGCCACCAAGGCGTCGGCGAAACCGCAGGCCTTCACCGCGAAGATCACGAAGATTCCGTCGCGCGCGACGGTGAAATACTCCTGGCACTCCGGCTGCCCGGTCGGGATCGACGGACTCCGGCTGATCCAGATGACCTACTGGGGCATGGACCACAAGCAGCACGACGGCGAGATGATCGTCAATGCCCGTGTCGCCCCGAAGATCGTGACCGTCTTCCACAAGCTGTACGACGAGCGCTATCCGATCCGGCGCATGGAACTCGTCGACAAGTACAAGGGCAGCGACTTCGACTCGATCGAGGCCGACAACACCTCGGCGTTCAACTGCCGCAACGCGACCGGGTCCAGCAACTGGTCACAGCACGCCTACGGGCTCGCCGTCGACCTGAACACCTGCGAGAACCCCTACGTCCACCCGAACGGCCACATCGAGCATCCGGCCTGCGTGAAGTACGGGAACCGCAAGCGTACGGATCCCGGTGTGATCCACTCGGGTGACAAGGTGGTCCGCGCGTTCCGGTCGATCGGCTGGGGCTGGGGAGGCTCCTGGGGCGGGCCCTGGGACTTCCAGCACTTCTCCGCGAGCGGCCGCTGACGCGTGGCGCTCGTCGTCAGACGACGAGGAACGCGACCACCACGATGACCACCAGCAGCACGACCGCACCGCCGATGATCAGTCCGGTGTTCGGACCGGACGACGCGGACTCTCCCTGGCTCTGGAACGCCCGGAACTGCTGGGTGCTCCCCGCGGGGTCCTGTTCGTTTTTCGCCATGCACGTGACGATAGTGGAGGTTCGGCGAGATGGACCGGATCTTTTCCCACATCGGACAGACCGCGAGCCCCGCACGCCAGGTGTGCGGGGCTCGCGGGGTCGGCTCACTTCTTGAAGCGGGGCCGGGTCACTTCTTGAACGCCCAGAGGACCCGATGGTCGGCCGCGTAGATCACCAGGTTGCCGTCATCCTGCACCGCCAGCGACGCGCCGGCGTTGTTCGAGGTGTTGGAGTACCAGAGCGGCTTGCCGGCCGCGCTGTAGACGACCCAGTTGCCGTCCGTCTGCATGACGCTGTACACGCCGGTGCCGTGGGTCTTCGTGCTCCACAGCGCCGCCTTGCCCTTGTACAGCGCCACGTTGCCGTCGGTCTGCTGGAACAGCGAGTAGACGCCGTTCGGCGAGCGCACCCCGTCGCCGGTGCGCAGGCTCTGCCCGGGGCCGAGGATCCCGTTGTACAGGTGCCGTGACCACAGCGCCTTGTTGTTCTTGCCGTAGATGACCAGGTTGCCGTCGGTCTGGACAGCGAGGAACGCGCCGGGGTGCCCGGCGGTGTTGGAGTACCAGAGCGGCTTGCGGTCCTTGCCGTAGACGACGAGGTTGCCGTCCGTCTGCATGAGGGTGTACGCCCCTGGGTGCCGCCCCGTGATGGTGCTCCACAGGGCCTTCTTGCCCTGGTAGAGCACGAGGTTGCCGTCCGTCTGCATGAGCAGCGTGTACCGGCCGTTGGTCGACTTCACCGCCTGGCCGGCCTTCAGCGAGTAGCCCGGCTGGAGGCTGCCGATGCTGATGGACCGCGTCCAGAGCGCCTTCTTCGCCTTGCTGTAGATGACCAGGTTGCCGTCATTCTGGACGGCGAGGAACGCCCCCGGGTGACGGCCGGTGCCGGAGTTCCACAGGGCCTTCTTGGCCTTGCTGTAGACGACGAGGTTGCCGTCCGTCTGCATCGCCGCGAAAGCCCCGGGATGCTTCCCCGTCACGCTGCTCCACAGCGCCTTCTTGCCCTTGTACAGGACCAGGTTGCCGTCGGCCTGCTGGAGCAGCGCGTACTTCTTGTTCGGCGAGCGCACGTACTGCCCCGCCTTGAGGATCTGCCCGCCCTTGAGGATGCCGGGGACGCGCTTGGCCGCGCGGCCGCGAGCGCCTGCTCGCCCGGCGCGGTCGCGGAGCCATCGGCGGTGTTCGCGGCCGAGGACTGCGGCCGGGACGCCGAGACGTTCTTCGTGTTGGGATGGGAATCGCCGGTCATCGCCCAGGCGGCGATCGAAAGCGACGTCGCCGCGGCGGCCACGCCCGCGACCGTCGCCACGCGCTTGATGCTCGTCAAGATGAAGCTCCCCGTTTCACAGAATCACCGCATGTGCGGTGATGACGGGGGAGCCTAAAGGCAGCATCCGCGCGATGTCTCGTCGCTTCACAGCACCACGAAATGTCGCATAACGTCGCACGGGTGGGCAGATCGGGATTGCGTGCTGAAACAGCGCGGGGGACGGCGTACGACGCCCCCTCCAGCGTCCTGCTGCTGCAGCTGCTCGGCGAACTCGGCCCGGGCAACCAGTACCTCATCGTGGACCGGCTCGACTCCGCCGACGCCGGGCACTACATGCAGGTCTACCGTGAGACCGACGGGACGTTCGCCGTGGAGTACCGCGAAGGCACGGCGGACCGGCACTTCGAGGCCGTCGCCGTCGACCTGCGGCAGGTCCACGAGGTCCTCACCGCCTGGGCGGCCGACGCCCCGGGGTGGCGCGACGCGTTCGACTGGCGGCACTGGCCGGCGGACGGCTGACGCCTTCGTGTCGGGAGGTCGCGCATGATCACACCGGAGGAGCTCTCGCGGCTGGACCCGCGCGAGCGCGCCGCCCTGATCCGCGCACTGGTCGCCCTGGACCGCCGGACGGACCCGCTGGCCGATCCACATCTCCGCGTCCGCCGGCGGCGCGGCCTCACCTTCCTGCTGACCTGCTGCGTCTTCCTGATCCCGTGGATCGTCTTCCTCGCCCTCACGTTGCCCGTCCGGTACACGGCGGGGCAGTGGCAGGCCGCGTGGACCGGCTTCGACATCGCCCTGCTGCTCGCCCTGGCGGCCACGGCGTGGGCGATCTGGCGGAAACGGCAACTGGCGATCGTCGGCGCCATCGTCACCGGAACGCTGCTGCTCTGCGACGCCTGGTTCGACATCATGCTGAGCTGGGGCGGGCCCGATCTCTGGACGGCCGTCCTCACCGCGGCGCTCGGCGAGCTGCCGCTGGCGACGCTCCTCTTCCTGGCCGCACGGCAGTTCATCCACCACACCGTGCGGGTCGCGTGGGCCCGGCTGGGAATGGAAGGACCGGCACCGCCCTTCCGCCGGGTGCGGTTGTTCACGCTGCTCGACGAGATGGAACTCGAACTCGAACGGCGAGGCGACGACCTTGACTCGCCCCGCCCCCCGTCCTAACGTCGGGGTGAAAAGGTTTTCCTAGCGACTGACCCCTGGCAGTCCTCCGATGCCGTACGGCGACCGCAGTCGTACGGCCGCAAAGGAGGTCAGCGGTCATGTTCCAGCGCTCACTCGGAGCCCTCATCCTGGGGCTCGCACTGCTCCTGGCGGGCGTCGCCGCACCGGCGGCGAGAGCCACCGCCGATCCCAACCCGTACGGCGATCCGAACCTCGTCTCGATGTTCGACGGCAAGACCCTCGACGGCTGGACGCCCCACAAGGCCGCCGGCTGGACCGTCAAGAACGGCGCCATCCACGGCACCGGCACCGCAGGCCGCGGCTGGATCTACTACGACAAGACCCAGGCCGGCGACTTCCGGTGGATCTTCAACGTCCGCCAGGTGAAGGGCGACCACGCCCCCACGGTGCTCATCTGGGGCACGACCGACCCGATCCGCGACGCTCTCAGCGCCATCCAGTTCCAGCCGCCGAACGGCGGCCACTGGGACTACCGCCCCGGGCACAACGACGGCGGCGGCAGCCTCTTCACGAAGTACGACCACCCGAAGTGGGACGTCAAGAAGTGGAGCCAGTGCGAGATCGTCGCCACCCAGGCGACCGGGGTGGCACGGATGGCCTGCTGCCCCCTGAAGTCGGACGCGGCCACCTGTAAGGCCGTCGAGGTCCTGAAATTCACCGACAAGACCGCCGGGCGCGTGGGGCCCCTCGCCATCCAGATCCACAACAGCGGCATCCAGGACGAGTACAAGAGCCTCTACCTCGAGTCTCCCGTTGTGACGAAGCCGGGCGACTTCATCACCACCGGGTAGGGCACAAATCACTCGCGCTCGCCGCCGGGATCTGCCTACCGTTCGGGCATGAGGCTCATCGTCTCGGTGAACATCGGCACACCGCGCTCGAACCCCTGGAAGGACTCGGGGGTCACGGGCATCGACAAACGTCCCGTCGACGGGCCGGTCGCCGTCACGGCGCCGGGGCCCAAGGGCACCGGCGCCGTCGGCCTCGCCGGCGACCGGGTGTACGACGTCCGGAACCACGGCGGAGACGACCAGGCGGTGTACGCCTACGCGCGCGAGGACCTGGACCGCTGGGCGGCGGAGCTCGGGCGGGAGCTGCCGAACGGCGTCTTCGGCGAGAACCTCACCACGTCCGGCGTCGACGTCAACGCCGCGCTGATCGGCGAACGCTGGCGCGTGGGCGACCGGCTCGTGCTGGAGGTGTCCTGCCCGCGCATCCCGTGCGGGACGTTCCAGGGCTTCATGCGGGAGCAGGGCTGGATCAAGCGCTTCACGCAGGCGGCCCTGCCCGGCGCGTACCTGCGGGTGATCGAGCCGGGCGAGGTCCAGGCCGGTGACCGGATCACGGTCGAGCACCGCCCGGCGCACGAGGTCACGATCGCCCTGACCTTCCGCGCGCTGACCCTGGAGCCGGACCTGCTCCCCGCACTGGCCGCGGCGGACGCCCTGCCGGAGGAGACGAAGGACCGCGTCCACCGCCGCACGGCCTGACCGTCCACAGCCTGTGGACACGCGTCCCGCGCGCGGGATCTCGGCCCGGCCCGCTATGGTGGTCAACGCCTGGAGGGTTCGCATAGTGGACGAGTGCAGGCGCCTTGAAAGCGCCCAGGGCTGGGGACAGTCCTCGTGGGTTCGAATCCCACACCCTCCGCCTTTGTGATATCTCAGGACATCGGAAACCCTCCGAACCGACGGGTTCGGAGGGTTTTTGTTTTGTGCTTAGCACGTCGTCTGGATATATGACATTTTCATATATGACATTTTCATGGGGCTAAAGACCCAATCCGAATGGGGCGGATTGAGGCTCTGGCCCCTTTCTGTCGATACTGATTGGTCGTTAGCGTTTTCCCAGATCAATCCCTGCTATCGGAGAGTGCGTACTTTGCGACTTCTCAAATCGCGACCCGTCTCGGTCATCGCGCCGTTCGCCGTCACCGCGGCCGCCCTGGGGGCGCTGTCCTTCGCCGCCCCCGCGGAGGCCGCCACCTCCGCGAACACCGCCACCGCGGTCAAGGCCGGTAGCGTCTCCCCGGCCTCGCTCCAGGCCTGCGGAGTCACGCTGTACCGGCCGACCAACCACCCCATCCAGGGCAAGGCGCGGCTGAAGAACTGCGCCGGCTGGACCGTTCAACTGGTGCTCCAGGTGCACCGTTGGGACGGCTGGGAGCGCATCGCCGACAAACGGTTCTCCGGAAAGACCGGTTATCACAACTACACCATCAAGGCCTGCAAGAAGGGCACCTACACGTACCGGATGTACGCGACCACCAACGACGGCCCCCAGGTCCGCCACTTCTCGGGGCCGACCAAGCGTATGACCTGTTAATTACGGTTCATCGAAAAAGAGACATGCCCGCCCGCGACGTCATCGTCACGGGCGGGCTCTCTCATGCGGCAGCGACGGTGGGCTCTCCCACCAACGGCCGGTGCGCCCTGAGGTCGCACCGGCCGTGACATGGTCCTCAGCGCGGCCAGGCGAAGCCGTCGGCGACCGTCGCCGCCAGCGTGAGGTAGGCGTCCTGGGTCGCGGCGGACAGCTGCTCCAGCTCGACCTCCGCGCCCTCCTCCAGGTGCGGGTCGTACGGGATGCGGACGACCGCGCGGCAGCGGCTCTCGAAGTGGGCCTGCAGCCGGTCGAGGTCGACCGTGCTCCTGCTGCGGGTCCGGACCATCGACAGCACGACGACCCCGTTGCGGACCAGCTCGCCGTAGTGGTGCGCCTCCAGCCAGTCGAGCGTGGCAGAGGCCGACCGGGCGCCGTCCACCGACGGCGAGCTGACCAGCACGAGCTGGTTGGCCAGGCCGAGCACGCCCGCCATCGCCGAGTGCAGCAGGCCGGTTCCGCAGTCGGTGAGGCAGATCGAGTAGAAGTGCTCCAGGACGTGGGCGACCGTGCGGTAGTCCTGCTCGCTGAACGCCTCCGAGACCGCCGGGTCCCGGTCGGAGGCGAGCACCTCGAGCCGGGAGGACGCCTGCGAGGTGTAGGCCCGCACGTCGGCGTACCGCTGGATCTGCTGGTGCTCGTTCAGCAGGTCGCGGACGGTCGTCGCCGTCTCCAGCCGCACCTTGTCCGACAGCGTGCCCCGGTCGGGGTTGGCGTCGACCGCGATCACCCGGTCGCCGCGCATGGACGCCAGCGTCGCGCCCAGCCCGACCGTCGTGGTGGTCTTGCCGACGCCGCCCTTGAGGCTCATCACCGCGACGCGGTGGTGACCGCCGGCCACCGGGGTGCGGGCGCGGGCCAGCAGCTCGCGGCGGCGCAGCTCGGCCGGGGACTCGCCGGGGTGGATCGTCCCGGCGGTCGCCTTGTAGAGGGCGCGGCGCCAGCCGTGGGCCGGCGCCTGTCGCCGGCCGCGCAGCAGCATGTCGGCGCTGAGGCTGTCGGAGGTCTGCGCGCCGCCCTGCTGCTGTGCGTACGCCTCGGGCAGCGGCGCGAACGGCGGGCCGTCCTCGGGCTGCGGGGCGTACGCCGGCTCCTGCTGCTGCGGGAAGTGCTCCTGCTGCTGCGGGTACGCGGGCTGCCGGCCGTACGGCGCGGCCTCGGGCTGCTGGGAGAACGGCGGCGCGGAGTAGGGCGGCGCCTGGTGCTCCATCGGGGGCCGGCCGGTGTAGCGCGGGTCCTGGTGCTGCGGGTAGTGCTGCGCCTCGGGCTGCCGGCCGTAGTCGGGAGGTCCGGGGTACTGCGCCCCGTAGTCCGGGGCCACGCCGGGGTAGGGCTGCCCCGGATCCGCGGGTGGCGCCGGGTAACCGGGCGGAGGCTGCGAATAGGGCGGCGGGCCGCCGAACCCCGGAGCGGAGTACTGCGGGTAGCCGGTGTAACCGCCGTCCCCGTACACCTCGAAGCCGTCCGCCTGGGTGGCCTCGGCGGCGGGCCGCTGCTGCTGTTGGACGAGCTGGGTCTGCTCGGCGTCGGCCGCCTCCGCGTCGCCGCGCGGCTCGTCCGGTGGAGCGGCCGGTTGGGACGGCTGCTGCACGTCGTACGGCGCGGCGGGATCGGCCGGCTCCGCGTCGTACGGCTGCGCGGGCTCCTCACGGCCGTCCTGCGGTCCCTGCTGCTCCGCAGCCCCGGCTTCCTGGGGCTCTTGGGGGCCGAAGCCCTGCGGAGGGAAGGGCCCGAAGGCCGGGCCGTACTCCCGCGCCGGTGCGCCGGGGAACTGCGGCGGCGCCCCGAACTCCGGCGGCGGCGGATACCCGGGCGCTCCGAAGTCGTAGGACGGCTGCCCCTCACCAGGCCCGGACGCGTCGGGCGGCACCGCGGGGAACGTCGGCGCGGGAGGGGTGCTCGTCCACGGGTTGGACGGCGGCGCGGCCTCGTCGACCGCGTCTTCTCTCGGTTCGGCGGACTCACTGTTCATGGCATCAAGAGACGCGAGCTGTTCCTCAAGAGAACGGCCCGTTTTATCCTGATCATTCTTGGCCACCAGGTCCCCCTCGCGGACGCGCAGTGGATGAATCAACACGATATGTTCATCCGCAGCCTAAGCCACCCCAGGCCTTGACCAATACCGTGTCGCTTGAGCATCCCCGGCTACCGTGAAGCCCATGCATGCCATCGTCATCGAAAAACCGGGCGACCCCGACGTATTGCGGTGGAGTGAGGTTGCCGACCCCGTCATCGGCCATGACGAGGTGCTGCTCGACGTCGTTGCGGCCGGAGTCAACCGCGCCGATATCATGCAGCGCCTCGGATTTTATCCACCGCCGGAAGGTGCGCCCGAGTATCCGGGCCTCGAAGCCTCCGGGCGCGTCGCCGCGGTCGGTGACGGCGTCACCGGGTGGAAGGTCGGCGACGAGGCCTGCGCGCTCCTCAGCGGAGGCGGATACGCCACCCGGGTCGCGGTGCCCGCGGGCCAGCTGCTGCCGGTCCCGCGTGGGGTGAGCCTGGTCGAGGCGGCCGCGCTCCCCGAGGTCGCCTGCACGGTGTGGGCCAACGTGTTCATGCTGGCCGGGCTCCGTCCCGGCGAGTCGTTCCTCGTGCACGGCGGTGCGGGCGGGATCGGGACGATGGCGATCCAGCTCGCCAAGGCCCGCGGGGCGCGCGTGCTGTGCACGGCCGGCAGCGAGGACAAGCTGGCGCGGTGCCGGGAGCTGGGCGCGGACGTCGCCATCAACTACCGGACGGAGGACTTCGTCGAGGCGGCCCGCCCGGTCGATGTGATCCTCGACAACATGGGCGCCAAGTACCTCCCCCGCAACATCGACGCCCTCGGCACCGGAGGCCGGCTCGTGGTCATCGGGCTGCAGGGGGGCGGGGTAGGAGAGCTCGATCTGGGCAAGCTCCTGACGAAACGGGCATCCGTCCACGCAACCTCGCTACGAGCCCGGCCGTTGGAAGAGAAGGCCGACATCGTCGCCGCGGTCCGCGAGCACGTGTGGCCGCTGGTCGAGGCCCGTGCGGTACACCCCATCCTGGACCGTACGCTTCCCATGGCGGAGGCCTCCGCGGCGCACCGCACGATGGAGGACAGCACGCACGTCGGCAAGATCGTTCTAACGGTGTGAGACTGGGAAATCTATGAATAATCCACTGAACAGCGAAGACCCGCAGGTCGTCGTCGTCGGCCCGAACGGCTTGCCCATGATGGCCGGGGAGAACGAGGACGGCTCGGAGGAGCGCCCGATCACCGAGATGGTCGAGCAGCCCGCCAAGGTGATGCGCATCGGCAGCATGATCCGGCAGCTCCTCGAGGAGGTGCGCGCGGCGCCCCTCGACGAGGCCAGCCGGGCACGCCTGGCGGAGATCCACCAGCGTTCGATCAAGGAGCTCGAGGACGGCCTCGCCCCCGAGCTGATCGCGGAGCTGGAGCGCATCTCCCTGCCGTTCACGAACACCGGCACCACGCCCAGCGAGGCGGAGCTCCGCGTCGCCCAGGCGCAGCTCGTCGGCTGGCTCGAAGGGCTCTTCCACGGCATCCAGACCACGCTGTTCGCCCAGCAGATGGCCGCCCGCGCCCAGCTGGAGCAGATGCGGCGCGCCCTTCCTCCGGGTGTCATCCCGCAGCAGGACGAGCCGGGCCAGGGCCGCTCGTCCGGCCCGTACCTGTAGGCCCCGGTCCGTATCCGATCAGGACCGCGCGGCGCGGGTCCGGCACCACGCCGGACCCGCGCCGTCTGCTTGAGCCCTGGAACCCGCGCCTCGGAGCGGACACGAACTCGGTGTGACTGATCATCTGCCTACGGACGCGGAGCTGTGGGCGCGGGCGGTCGGCGGCGAGCCCGAGGCTTTCGGGACGCTCTTCGACCGGCACGCGCGCACCGTCTACAACCACTGCTTCCGCCGGACGAGCGACTGGTCGATGGCCGAGGACCTGACCTCGGTCGTTTTCCTCGAGGCGTGGCGCCGCCGCGACGACGTGCGCATCACCCGGGAAACGGCGCTGCCCTGGTTCCTCGGCGTCGCGAACAACGTCCTGCGCAACGCCCGCCGCTCGACGCGCCGGCACCAGGCGGCGCTCGCCCGCCTCCCGCCCGCCCTGCCTGAACCCGACCCCGCCGACGACGTCGGCGACCGCCTCGACGACGAACGCGCCATGCGACACGTCACGGAACTGCTGCGGCGCCTGCCCGCCGCCGACCGGGACGTGATCGAGCTGTGCCTGTGGGACGGCCTGTCGTACGAGGACGCCGCGACCGCCCTCGACGTCCCGGTGGGGACGGTGCGCTCACGGCTCTCCCGTGCCCGGGCCCGGCTCCGGGACATGGAAGCACGGGAACCCGCGGCGTCCAGCGGCCACAGACAGGGTGACGCATCCACAGCGTCCCGGACCAGGAAGGGAACGTCATGAACACCTGGGAGCGTGTGCCTCCCGAGCGTGACCTGCCACCGGCCCGGCACGCTCAGCGCAGGGAGCACCTCATGGCCGAGATCACACCGAAAGAGCGGCGGCGCCGCCTCTCCCGCAAGGCCCGCTGGATCACCGGGATCACCGTGGGCGCGGTGGTCGCCGGGGGCGGGATCGCGACCGCGACGACGCAGTTCTGGGACGGCGGCGGCGCGGCCGACACGACGGACGTCGAATGCCACGACCGCGCCGACCTGAACACGAGCGACATCACCATCCTGCGGGTCGGCGACAAGACCCCGGTCCACGCGTGCGCGGAACAATGGCGCAAGGGCCATGTGAAGAAGGGCGTCCACGCCGCGCCGCCGCTGGTGAGCTGCCTCCTCAAGACCGGCCCGGTCGGTGTCTTCCCCGGCGCCGCGGGCACCTGCGAGAAGATGGGGCTCGTCCCGACGCGTACGGCGTCGCCGGCCGAACGCGCGAGGTTCGAGGCCGTACGGCGGCTCGACGCCGACCTGCACGCGCGCTTCGCCCGTTGCGTGCCGCAGCCGGACGCGGAGCAGTACGTCCGCGAGCGGCTCGCCGCACTACGGCTGCCCGGCTGGAACGTCACCGTGACCGGCTACGACGCCCGCAACCGGTGCACCTCGTACGGCCTCGAGCCCGAGCACGACACCGTACGCCTCGTGGGGATCGAGCACCCCTGAGCACACCGGCCATGGCCGCACGCCGCCGGGCGCGAGGCCATGGCCGTCCCGTCCCGGACCGCGGCCGGCGCGCGATGACGTCGCGCCGGCCGCGCCCGTCACTCGGAGAACAGCTCCTCGATCGTGCGGGCCACGCCGTCCTCGTCGTTGGCCGCGACCTTGTGGTGGACGGCGGCCAGCACATCGGGGTGGGCGTTGGCCACGGCGTACGACCGGCCCGCCCAGGCCAGCATCGGCAGGTCGTTCGGCATGTCGCCGAACGCCACCACGTCGGCGGCGTCGATGCCGTGCCGGGCGCACAGCTCGGCGAGCGTGCTGGCCTTGGACACCCCCAGCGCGCTGATCTCGATCAACCGGTCGCCGTTGGAGTGCGTGGGCAGGACGACGTCGCCCACCAGCGCCGCCGCCTCCGCGAGCAGCGCGTCGGCCTGGAGCTCGGGGTGGCGCGCCAGCAGCTTGGCGGCCGGCCGGGACACCAGCTCCGCGATCGGCGTGGGGGCCGGGGGCGTCCGCGAGTCCCAGAACGACAGCTCGAACCCGTCCGCGTAGACCAGCCCGTCACCGTGCTCGACCGCGAACCCGACCCCCGGCAGCGCCTCGCCGAGCACCCCGACGGCCGTACGCAGCGCGTCGACCGGGATCAGGTGCGTGTCGACGACCTGCTCGGTGTGCAGGTCGTAGGTGATCGCGCCGTTCGCGCAGATCGCCAGGCCACGGTGCGCGACCGCGTCGGCGACGGGCCCCATCCAGCGCGGCGGGCGGCCCGTCACGAGCACGAGCATCGCGCCCGCCCGCTCCACCCGGGCGAACGCCGCCACGGTCCGTTCGGACACCGTGTAGTCGCTGCGGACGACGGTGCCGTCCAGGTCCGTGGCGACCGCCCGCGGAGGCGTCATCGCGCCACGGGCTCGAGCACCTCACGGCCGAGGTACTTCCGCAACGCCTGCGGAACGCGCACCGAACCGTCGGCCTGCTGGTGGTTCTCCAGGATCGCGACGATCCATCGGGTCGTGGCCAGCGTGCCGTTCAGCGTCGCCACCGGACGGGTCCGGCCCTCGCCGTCGCGGTAGCGTACGGACAGCCGGCGCGCCTGGAACTCCGTGCAGTTGGAGGTCGAGGTCAGCTCGCGGTAGCGGCTCTGCGTCGGCACCCAGGCCTCGCAGTCGTACTTACGGGCCGCGCTCGTGCCCAGGTCGCCCGCCGCCACGTCGATCACCCGGTAGGGCACCTCGACCTTGGCGAGCATCTGCTTCTCCCAGTTCAGCAGGCGCAGGTGCTCCTCATGCGAGTCCTCCGGATCGCAGTAGGAGAACATCTCCACCTTGTCGAACTGGTGCACCCGGATGACGCCGCGGGTGTCCTTGCCGTACGACCCGGCCTCCCGCCGGAAGCAGGACGACCAGCCGACGTAGCGCCGGGGCAGGTCGCCGACGATCTCGTCGCGGTGGTAGGCGGCCAGCGGCACCTCGGAGGTGCCCACGAGGTATAGATCGTCCTCGGGCAGGTGGTAGACCTCCGACGCGTGCGCGCCGAGGAACCCGGTGCCCTCCATCGACTCCGGCTTGACCAGGACCGGCGGGATCATCGGCACGAACCCGGCCTCGATCGCCTGCTCCATCGCGAGGTTGAGCAGCGCCATCTGCAGCTGCGCGCCCACGCCCGTCAGGAAGTAGAACCGGGCGCCCGAGACCTTCGCGCCGCGCTCCATGTCGATCGCGCCGAGCCGCTCGCCCAGCTCCAGGTGGTCCTTCGGCTCGAAGTCGAACGCGGGCGGGGTGCCGATCGTCTCCAGGACGACGTAGTCCTCCTCGCCCCCGGCGGGCGCGCCCTCCTCGACGATGTTCGGCACGGTGCGCAGGATCTCCTGCAGCTCCTGATCGAGCCGCTGCGCCTCGGCGTCGGCCTCCTTGACCTGCTGGGCGAGCTCCTTGGCCCGGTCGAGCAGCTTCTGCCGCTCCTCGCCCTGCGCCTTCGACACCGACTTGCCGAAACTCTTCTGCTCCGCCCGCAGGGACTCGAAGCCGCTCAGCGCGGAGCGGCGCCGCTCGTCCAGGTCGAGCAGCCGGTCGACGACGGCCTCGTCCTCGCCCCGGGCGCGCTGGCTCGCGCGCAGCCGGTCGGGATCGTTTCGAAGGGCTCGCAGGTCAATCACAGAGACGAGGCTACCGTCCGAGCCACCCCTGACCGACCCAATAACCGATCATCCAGGCGCCGATGCCGAAGGCGGCCGCGCGGTGAAGCGACGATGTCGTCGGTGATGCGTCATCCGTTCACCGGCCGGTGCGGCGCGGATGGGAGAGTCACCGGTATGGACGACCTCTCCTTCGCACTGTTCCTGGCGGACCGGGCGGATGCGATCACGATGAGCCGATTCCGGAGCGCCGACCTGGACGTACGGACCAAGCCGGACCGGTCGGCGGTGACGGAGGCGGACCTCGCGACCGAACGCGCGCTGCGCTCGCTGATCGCCGGGCACCGGCCGGGTGACGGCGTCGTCGGCGAGGAGTTCGAGGAGACGCCGGGCGAGGGGCGCCGGTGGATCCTCGATCCCGTCGATCACACGAACAACTACACGCGGGGGATCGAGGTGTTCGCGACCCTGATCGCGCTGGAGGAACAGGGCCGGATCACCGTCGGAGTGGTGTCGTCCCCCGCGATGGGCCGCCGCTGGTGGGCGTCCCGCGGCCACGGCGCCCACACCAGCGGTCCGCCGTGGTCGGACGGGTCGGGTGACGGCCGTACGGCGCGGCGGATGCGCGTGTCCGCGGTCGACGATCTGGCGGACGCGCACCTCTCGTACGCGGCGCTGGACCACTGGGAGCGGCGCGGCCTCGTGGCCGGCATCGTCGGGCTGTCGGAGGCGACGCGGTATGAGTTCGCGTCGGCCTGTTTCTGGGGTCAGATGCTCGTCGCCGAGGGCCGCTGCGACGTCAGCCTGAACCCTCGCGGCAAGATCTGGGACAACGCGCCCATCCAAGTGATCGTCGAGGAGGCCGGCGGCCGGTTCAGCGACCTGGCGGGCGAGCCGCGCGTCGACCGGGAGTGCGCCGTCGTCACGAACGGTCACCTGCACGACACCGTGCTGGCCCGGCTCGCCGCCCCTTCGGGTGTGGATCTCGACGATGCGAGCCCGTTCCGTCCCTGATGGGGGCATGTTTTCAACCCTGGTTGAAAGGCGTTGCCGCTCACTCACCGACCAGGAATGATCACGTAGGTGTGATCGGCGCCGCTCGCCGCACAGTCCGGCACCTTCCTGCCGTTCGACGGCGACGGTCGGCCGCATCGGACGGCGGTGGGTACCGGGGGTCGCCGCCGTCCGTCATGAGCAGGACCTCCAGACCGCCCCGGACGGCACCTGGCGCGCCGCGTCGCGGGCGATGGCGCTTTCTGCCAGCGGTGGCGTCGGCGACCACGTCGCCCGAGCGCCGGGAGGCCAGGAGCCGAATGGAGCGGGCGGTGACTCCACTGGGGACCCCGGGGTCACCGCCCGTTCGCCATTTCGGGCCCGCCGCAAAGCCAAAGAGTTGATCTTGGCTGGCTGGATCGGAAAAGATGACGCGCTGAAATCCCTCCCCCGCCAGAGGACCCACATGCGCAGATCGCTGGCGATCGTCGCCGGCCTGGCGACGGCCGCGCTCGCCGTACCCGGCACGGCCCACGCCGCATCGATCCGGACACAGTTCACCGAGTTCAGCGTCACCCCGCTGCAGTCGGACATCGACCATCCGCGGACGTACCAGGGACGTTTGGTCTACAAGGACGCCGACGGCACCGAGCACGGGCTCGCCGGCGCCACCCTGTCTCTGCGGGAGAAGAACGCCCATACCTCGGTCCCGCTCGCCACGACGACGACCGACGGTGACGGTCGTTTCTCCGGATCGGTGACCTACGCCCGCGTTGGGTCGCTGGACGTTTCGTACGAGCCGCCGTCCGGATCGAACTACTACTACGCGACGTCGGATTACTTCCGGGTGTACCCCATTCAGGTCGCCAGCCGGATGTCGATGAGTCTCGCGCCGAAGCCGACGTTCGTCGGCGACAAGGTCACCGTGTCCGGTGTCGTCGAGCGAGTACGGCCGGACGGCTCTTGGGTCGTCGTGCCGAACCAGCCGGTCCAGGTGTACTACGTCCCGGCCGACAGGCAGTCTCTCGAGCTGATCGCCACCACGCGTTCCACGTCCGACGGGACGTACCAGGTGCCGGTCACCATTCCCGGGCCCAATGGACGCATCCAGGTCTCCGACTACGACAACGCGAACGGCCCCTACAAGGACGCCGAAGCCTCGAGCGACCCGTTCTTCCTCTCCTACTACCGGACCCGGATCGTCGGGTTCAACGCCGGACCGGAGCCGGTGAAGAAGGGCAAGACGCTGACGGTCGGCGGCACGCTGCAGTGGTACGCGAAGACGAAGACGTGGCGCCCGTTGCAGGGGGTCAGTGTGGCCGTCTACTTCAAGAAGCACGGTTCGACGGCCATGACCAAGATGGCGACGGTGACCACCGACCGGTACGGGCGGTGGCTGAAGAAGTTCAAGGCCGCCAGAGACGGCACCTGGTACGCCACGGCCCTCTGCAAGGACCCGTACCTGCCGATCGCCACCAGCGGCGACTACGTCGACGTCAGGTAGGGCAGGTCGTGACCCCGCGCGGGGCGCGGGGTCACAGGTCGTGGCCGGAGCGGATGGCGTGCAGCCAGGCGGACGCCTCGGCGAAGTCGTCGTCGTGGGTGCCGCGGCGGATCTCGGTGCGGCCGTGGTCGGCTCGCGGGTAGCTGCCGAGGAAGCGGATGCCGGGGCAGATGCGGCGCAGGCCCATGAGCGCCTCGCCGACGCGGGCGTCCGCGACATGGCCCTCGCAGTCGATCCAGAAGCGGTAGCGGCCGAAACCGTCGCCGGTCGGCCGGGACTGGATCAGGGTCAGGTTGACGCCGCGGACCGCGAACTCCGTCAGGAACTCCAGCAGCGCGCCCGGGTGGTCGTCGGTGAGGTAGGCCATCAGCGACGTGCGGTCGAACTCCGTGGGTTCGACGGGCGGGCCGGGCGGCCGTACGAGGACGAACCGGGTCACCGCGCCGGGGCGGTCGGCGATGTTGCGCGCGGCGGCCATCAGGCCGTACCGCTCGCCGGCGATCGGGGCGGCGATCGCGGCGTCGAAGCCTGACGTGGCGTCGGCGACCGCCATGGCGGCGCCGGCCGTGGACGTGCCGGTCGTCACCTGGGCGTGCGGGAGCGTACGGGCGAGCCACCGGCGGCACTGCGCGTGCGCGTGCGGGTGGGTGCAGATGCTCTTGATGTCCTCGATCGCCGTGCCGGGGCGGACCAGCAGCGAGAACTCGACGGGGATGAGCACCTCATCGGTGATGAGGAGCACGTCGCCGTCGGCGAGTTCGTCGACGGTGGTGGTCACCGGGCCCTCGACGGAGTTCTCCAAAGGGACCATCGCGGCGTCCGCGTCGCCGCGGCGGACCGCGTCGAGCGCCGTCGGAACGGTCGAGAACGGCTCGCGGGTGCCCGCCCGCGCCGCGGGAAGGGTGAGCAGGGCGGCCTCGGTGAAGGTGCCCTCGGGGCCGAAATAGGCGAACCGCTCCGGGCGCTCGGCCGGTGGCGCCTCGTCTCGTGGGCTGTCGTCGGTCACGGAGTCCCCTCATGCCGCTACTGCTTCGGTCCGGCGTCATCCCAGGTTACGGCCGGTCGGCACCTGGGACTGACCGCGGGTTCGGATCAAGTGGACGTGGAGGATCGGCTGTTCACGCCGATGTCGCGCCCGTCGTCGAGCCGGATCTGCGGCCCCTGACCGAGCCTGGCCGCGCGCACGACCTGGTCCTCTTCTGGAGAGAGCAACTGGAGGCTGCGGCCACTCTGCACGATCTTGGCATAGGTGCGGGTCTCGGTGCGCCCGTTGATGGAGGTGAGCACGACTCCGTCGCCGGCGGAGTTGAGCAGGGCGAGCGAGAACGACAGGCCGCCGGACTCCTCGCGGAGCGCGTCATAGTGGACGATGGCGACGTCGCGGATGGCGCGGTCGTCGGTGGCACCGGCGCTGACCTGCAGGCGGCGGCGCATCATCTCGGTGCACTCCTCGACGGCCTTCGCGGCGCGGCGCCGGGCGCTGAGCCCGGCATAGAGGCCGAGCCCGCCGATGCCGACAGCGGCCAGGGCGATCGTGATAAGGATCACGGTCCGAGCGTACCCACCGGGGAGTTCTCACGCGACGTATCCGCGCGATCACGCGGAGATTCTCTTTCCGGTACCTTCCGCGCGGGCCGTCGGCGGCAGAAGAGGAGAAGGAGTCCCAGTGCCCCGAGACCATACGCGTCTTGGACGATTCGCCCGATCGCCCGCGGTGCGAGGTGGTGAGCGAGGATAGTGATCCCCCACCACGGGATCGTGAGCACGTAGAACAGCCAGACCCCGGCCGCCAGCGCGAGCCTTCGCGGGTCGCGGCCGGCGCCCACGATGGCCCCGAAGATGACGACGAGCCAGGCGAGATGATGGATCCAGGAGACCGGCGAGACGGCCACCGCGATCAGGCCGGTGATCGCGACACCCCCGATCTCGTCGCCCGCCAGCGCGGTACGGCGCGCGGCGCGGAAGCCGAAGTACGCGATCACCCCCGCGAGCGCGAGCCAGATGAGGGCCGAGACCGGGCCGGGCAGGTAGAGCCGCAGCAGCATGCCGCGGATCGACTGGTTCGTGGTCGCGGTGTTGGACCCGAGGCGTTCGCTGTCGAACAGGGCGCCGAACCAGTAGTCGGCCGAGTCCACCGGCAGGAGGAGGAACGTGCCGAGCGTGGCGGCGACCGCGCCGGCGATCGCCGTGCCCGCCTCCCGGCGGCGGCCGGTGACCAGGAAGTAGACGATGAAGACGCCCGGGATGAGCTTGACCGCCGTGGCGAGCCCGATGAGCAGGCCCCGTGGCCAGCGCGGCCGCGGCGCGGCGCAGTCGGCCACGCACATCGCCACGAGGAAGACGTCGACCTGCCCGAAGCGGATCTGGTCTCGCAGCGGCATGGGGTAGGCGCACAGTGCGACGAGGACGCCCGTGAGCACCGGCGCCCACAGGCCGGCCCTGTCGAGCAGGGCGCGGAAGGCGTACCGCACGGCGACGGTCAGGGCGAGCAGGACGAGCCCCACCCACAGCCACTGGGCGACGGCCCACGGCAGGAGGGCGAGTGGCACCGCCACCAGCACGGCGAAGGGGGGATAGGTGAACGGGAGTAGCTGCGGCGGCTGGGTCAGGAAGTCGTAGACCGGGGCCCCGCGCAGCACCGCCTGCCCGCCGGACCGGTAGACGTCCAGGTCGACCATGCGCTGGTCGGGCGGGTTGGTCAGCCAGTGCAGGGCGAGCGGCCCCACGGCCGCCGCGACGATCGCGAGGCCCGCGACGACCATCGCGATCTCGCGTTTCGTCCTTCGCTCAGCCATGGGTCCATCCTGTCCCAAGTCCGGCACCGGCACGGCCACTCCGCCGGACGCCGGTGACGCGGGAACCACGCGCGGAGCCCGCGACGTCCGACTCCCGCTGCCCGCAACCGGCCAGCAAGATCCGCAAAATCGCGTACATCCGCGAGCAACTCGGACGCGGTACTAGGGTCTGTCTCAAAGTCCCCGTCCGTAGCGAGCGGTGTCCAGGTGGTGCCTCGCAAGGCGGAGGAGGGAGTCAGCCCGGTGTTGGCTGGCGACCGACGACAACGCGGCGAGGCGCCGCCTGGGCGCCGCGCAGTAGGACAGCGGGGCTTTTGAGACAGACCCTAGCCTGGGGAGGTCCCCAGATACCCGGAGGTGATCGTGGCACGGCCACGGATGGCGGAACGTCACCGCAGGAGCGCGGCGATCGCCGTGCTGGTGGGGTTCGCGGCCGCGTTGCTGGGCCTGCTGCCGGAGACCGCGACCGCCGCGTCGGCCGCGGAGACGGCCGCGCCGCCCGCCAAGACCCAGGGCCGCGTGCTGCTGATCGGTGTGCCGGGCCTGCGCTGGGGCGACATCCGCCGGACCACCGCGCCCAACCTCTGGAACCTCACCGGCCAGGCCGCCGTCGGCTCGCTGTCGGTCAAGACCGTCGCCGGGCACACCTGCCCGATCGACGGCTGGCTGACCATGTCGGCGGGCCAGCGGTCGCAGCTGCGTCACGGCGGCTGTGGCCTGCCGCCCGCGCCGAACGGGACGACGGTGCCGGGCTTCGCCGGGATGCGCCAGGACAACGCGCACAACAAGTACGGCTCGAAGCTGGGCCTGCTGGGCGACGCGGTGCACCGGGCCAGGGGCTGCACGATGGCGATCGGTCCGGGCGGGGCGGTCGGCGCGGCGGACGGCACGGGCCGGGTGGACGGGTACGCCCCCTCGGTGGACAAGACGCCGGCGGACGCCTGGTCGCGCTGCGCGCTCACGGTGGTCGACGTCGACGACGTCGTCCGCGCCTACGTCAACGCCGGTGTGGACGTGAACGGCCGGCAGGTCCACGTCACCGACAAGGGACGCGCGACGGCGGTCTCGGCCGCCGACGCCCAGGTCGGCAAGATCCTCCGGGCGGCGCCCGCCGGCACGACCGTGCTGCTGGCCGGGCTGTCCGACAACACCAGCACCGGTCGCCTGCACGTCGCCATGGCCACCGGCCCGGGGTACGGCCCGCGCTACCTCACGGCGAACTCCACGCGCACGAGTGGCCTGGTCACCCTCACCGACGTGACGTCGACGGTCCTGCACACCCTCGGCGCCAAGCAGTCGAAGGACGCGGTGGGCTCGCCGTGGCGCCTCGACGGGCGCAAGTCGGCGTCCGTGGGCCGCGTCGTACGCGCGCTGACGGACCGGGACACCCACGCACGCGTGTACGACCGTTTCGTCTTCCCCTTCTACCTCGTCCTCATCGCGGTGCAGATCGCGCTGTACGCCTTCGCGACCGTCGGGCTGCGCCGTAAGGGGCACGGGCTGCTGGCGACGACGCGGGTGCTGGCGCTGGCCGCCGGGTCGGTGCCGGTGGCGTCGTTCCTGACGAACGTCTACCCGTGGTGGAGGAGCGGGCAGCCGGGGCTGACGCTGACCCTGCTCATGCTGTTCGGCGTCGCCGCGATCACGGCGGTCGCGCTCGCCGGTCCGTGGCGCCGGTCCGTGACCGGCCCGGGCGCGGTCGTGGCCGGCGCGACGGCGCTGTTCCTGACCCTCGATGTGATGACCGGCAACCACCTGCAGAACTGCAGCGTGCTCGGCTACACGCCGGTCGTCGCCGGCCGGTTCTACGGCTTCGGCAACACGACCTGGGCCCTGTGGATAACCGGCGTGATCATCGCGGTCGGGGCGCTGGCGGGGCGGCTGATCGCCGGCCGCGGCGACCGCCGCCTCCTGCCTCTCGTCCTGGTCGTCGCCACGGGGCTGGCGGCGCTGGTCGTCGACGGCGCGCCGATGTGGGGCGCGGACTTCGGCGGCATCATCGCGACGATCCCCGGGTTCGCGGCGTTCGCGTTCATGCTCAGCGGCCGTAAGGTCCGGCCCACGCGGGTGATCGCGGTGCTGGCGGCCGGGGCCGTCCTCGTGCTGGGCGTCTCCTTCCTCGACTCGCTGCGGGCGAACCCCACCCACATCGGTGAGTTCTGGGACAGCCTGATGAGCGGCGACGCGGGCACGGTGCTGTTCCGGAAGTTCCGCGGCATGATCGGCACGCTGAGCCACTGGCAGTTGACCGTGATCATTGTGGCCGGCATCGGGTTCTTGTTCTTCGCGCTGCTACGGCCGCTGTCGTGGCGTGCCTCGGCGCTGCAGACGGCCTACGAGCGCGCTCCCGCGCTGCGGGCCACGCTCTTCGCCGTGCTGGTCACCGCCGTGGTCGGCATGCTCGTGAACGACTCCGGGGCGGCGATCCCGGCCATGGCGTTCACGGTCGCGGTCCCGCTGGCGCTCGCGGCGAGCGTACGGGCGCTGGAGCTCGGCGGGCCCGAACGGCCACCACGACCAGAGCCATCAGAAGAGCCGTCAGCACAGCAGGCGTGACGCTCGAGCGCACACCGGTGACCAGCCAGTCGAGGGCGTGCGGGAGCCCGGCGAGCCGCGGATCCCGGGCCGGCAGGTAGGCGAGGACCAGCACGGTCGTCCGGGCCAGGAGCAGCCCGTCGACCCACGACCAGGCCGCGGGGGTGGACACGAGCGCGAGCATCGCCCAGCCGAGGCCGTCGTACCAGGGCAGGGCGTACGGGGCGGCGAACAGCCAGGCGATCGCCAGCGCGGCGCTGACCCGGATCGCGTCCTCCCCGGTCGTGTCCGTGACCTCGCCGACGTCGCCGGCGCGCTGCCGGGGCGCGGCGCGCAGCAGCAGGATCGCCAAGAGGGCGGTCAGGACGGCCGCACCGCGCTGGACCACCGAACGGGGCAGGGTCAGCAGGAGCCCGCCCCCCGCCCCGGCGAACAGGTGCCAGGGCGTGGCCAGCGCCACCGCCCGGGACGCGCGGCCCAGCTGGTCGAACGAGTGCGGTCCGGCCATGAGGTACGCCAGGCCGGTGACCACGGCCGCCGTGAGGGGGAGCGCCACCAGCCGTACGGCCGCCGCGCCGGTGCCGCTCCGGGCCGGCGCCGTCCGGCTCCGGTCGCCCGGCGGGCCTCCCACCAGTCGCGGAGCAGGATCCAGGCCGGTCCCCCGGCGACGATCGCCACGTTGATCTTCACGGCGGCGCCCGCGCCGATGAGGATGCCGGCCGCGACGCACCGGCCGAGGGACCGGGCGTCCGCCTGGTGCGACCACGGGGGATCGGGCAGCGCGAACACGACCAGCCCGGCGACCGCGAACGCCAGCGCGAGAACGTCGTTGTGCGCCCCGCCGACCAGCGCGTACAGCATGAGCGGATTGGCCGACCACAGCAGCGCGGCGCGCAGCCGGCGCTCCCGGTCGCCGCGCGTGGCGTGGGCGAGCAGCAGGCCGACGGTCACGAAGGCCATGACCTGCGTCACCGACATCACGAAGACGGTGAGCCGGACCGAGCGCCCGCCGATCAACGACGCGAACGTCTGCTGCGCGGTGGCGATCGGCCCGTACAGGGTGGGCGCGTCCCGCCAGTCCTGCACCGCGCGGACCACCGGATCGACCGGCAGGTCGCGCGCCGCGGTGGAGTACGGGTCGTTTCCGGTGACCGCCATGCGGCCGTACGCGGCGTAGTTCAGGTGGTCCGCCGAGCCGATGGGCGGCATGAACATGAACGCGACCGCCGCGACACCTCCGGCGATCAGGAGGATCCGCGGCGAGATCCACCAGCCGCGCCGGGAGGCGTACAGGCACAGGCCGATGCCCAGCGCGGAGAGCCCGGCACCGATCGCGGTCAGCGTGATGACGAGGTACGGGGAGGGGTGGGCGCCGAGGGAGTAGGGCGGCTGTCCGGAGCCTCCGGGCAGGGCCGGCTCATCACCGAGGGTCCGAGCAGGGCAACGGTCAGGAAGCAGGCCAGGCCGAGCGCGGCGGCGGCCAGGCCGGCGTAGCCTGCTCGGTCAGCGCGTGGCACGACGCAGCCGGGCGAGCTGCCGGGTCACGGCGGGCTCCCGTGCCGCGAGCGCGCGCCCGACGTCCCGGAACTGCCGGGCCCGGTGCAGCTGGGCTCGCCAGTCGGTGCCGGTGGCGCGGTGCGCGAGGGGGACCTCGACCTCGGTCACCTTGAACCCCTTGCGCAGGAGGTCGATCGTGAGGCCGGTCTCGACCCCGAATCCGGGGGCGAGGGGCAGGGCCGCTTCGAAGGCCTCGCGGGTGAGGCAGCGCTGGCCGTTCAGCGGCTGCGTCGCGGTCCAGCCGGTGAGGCGCTTGATGCCGTCGCGGGACAGCCGGACGACGAAGCCGTGGCCGCCGAGCTTCACCCGGTCGCTGAAGGCCGCGATGGTCATGGCGGCGGACCCGGCGCGGACCGGCTCGATGAGCGGTCCGGCCTGGTGCGCCGTGTCCCCCAGGTCGGCGTCGAGGAACAGCAGGTGCCGGGGGACGTCGCCGTCGAGCAGGCGCACCGCGGCGGCGCCCGTCTCCATCGCGGCGCCCTTGCCGCGGTTGCGCGAGTGCCGTACGACCTTCGCGCCCGCGCCCTCGGCCAGCCGTCCGGTGGCGTCGGTGGACCCGTCGTCGACCACGACCACGAGGTCGACGCCGGGCAGCGACGCCGCCGCCTCCACCGTCGAGGCGATCCGGTCCTGCTCGTCCTTGGCCGCGATGATGACGGCCGTGTCCGCCTGCATGAAGGCGATGGTAGTGGCGGTCAGGTGCCTTCGAGGGCCGGTAGGGCATCGTGCACGGAGAACACCGTGTCGAGGCCCGTGACCTGAAGGATCCGGCGTACGGCCGGACGCGGCGACGCGAGCTCGAGAGAGCCCCCGTGCTCACGGAGTCGTTTCATGGCCGAGAGCAGGACGTTCATCCCCGTCGAGTCACAGAACTCGACCCCGCTCAGGTCCACCACGACCCGGCCGGCTCCGTCGCGTACGAGCGAGGCCAGCTCGGCTTGCAATCTTGGCGCCGTATAGAGATCGACCTCGCCGTAGACGGATACGACGGCGTGACCCCCCTGAGACGCGGTCGAGACCTTTAGCTCCACGAGCCGCACACTAGCGCTCTCGGAGCGGGCGAACCAGAGCCGAACGAGATTAGGGAACGGCCGTTGCCAGTCGGTGGGATGCGCTTTGCCGACGGGCCGGCGACTTCTGCAGCTTACGAGCGAAATATCCGGCAATTCAGGTGCCAAAGCTGCGTCGGGGAGATCTTCTCAATTCTCGGCGTCGAAGTGCGTGAATCCACCCACCGGCGCGTCGCCGGTGCGAGAAGCTGGGAAGATGACGAGCGAGAGACCCGGCGATCCGGGGCGCCGCCGGGTCCGCGAGCGGCTGGAGACCATTCGCGATCGTTCTGAAAAATCCAGTTCATGGCGGTCTATCACGCAATATGTCTCGCGTCTGGTTAACCGCGAGGGGTACGTTCCGGTCAAGGCCCGGCTGGCCCGAGAGGACATTGTTTTTCTCGCCTCCGCCCGTGACGACGTCATCGCCTTCTGTGAGATGACTCTGCGTATCATCGACCTGCACCGGCCGCAGGACTCCGGGGGCATCACCAGCGACGTCGCCAACCCGCTTCGCCGGTGTCGTGCCTGCATGTGGCGCTGGCCCTGCCCGACGTTCCGCGCCGTCCAGGACATGGTCGACCGGCCGCCGGGGGCCTGACGCGTTCACCCGGCCGCGATCATTTCGTTATTGTTCGCCGCCCAACCAGCCGTGATCTTGGTGCGTCTACTGATGCATGACGAAAACGATGTCCAAGGCGATGGGGCTTACCGCCGCCATCGGCCTGTCCGCACTGGTCCTCACCGGATGCGGTTCCAAGTCCAAGGACAAGGCTGACGCACAGCCGAGCGCGAGCCTGCCCGGAGCCTCCAGTTCCGCCGGAGCCGGAACCCCGTCGAAATCGAGCGGTAAATCCACCGGGAAGTCCGGCGGAACCGGAAAGGGCCAGGCGTCCGGCAAAGGCGCGACGGCTCTCACGATGACGTCGTCGGTCCGCTCGGGCCTGCGCGACGCCTACCAAATGTCGGCGATGAAAAAGCACCCGAAGCTGGACTCGGCCAACATCGTCGGCCCGACGAACGCACACTACGGAAAGGCCGGTGGCGTCTATTACGCCATGGGCGATATCTCGATCAAGAACGACCCGGCGAGCAAGCAGGACGGTCCCTTCGTGTGGAAGAGCGCGAACGGGACCGACTGGAGTTACGAGGGCGACACCGGAGGCTCCCCCTGCGGGAAGGTGCCGGCCGCACTCGTGAAGGTATGGGGCAAGTCCTGCGGATGACCGATCCGCGGGCACCCGCCGGGCCCGCGATCCCCGGCGTACGGGCTCGCTGAACGCGTCGGGCCGCCACCTCCGGACAGGAGGCGGCCCACTGACACCCGAGCAGCCGCCCTGCGGGCCGAGTTATCCACAGGCTGTGGGTTCGGACATCCACAGCACCGACAGCACCTGGAAATAGGCTCTGACCAGCGACTAAAGGCCCTGGGTTCCGGAGCCACCGGCGTGCGGCCCGGTTTTGTCCACGGGTTGTCCACCGGTTGTCCACAGCCGGCACCGATAGGCGGCGCGATGGCGATCGTGACCGAGATCGGCCCGAAATGCACTGTCCCCGCGTCCCGACCGCGTACGCTCACCTCATGGGGCGTGCGATTCTCACCATCATCGGGATACTGCTGGCGATCTGGCTGTTGTTCACGGTCCTCGGAATGCTCATCTCCGCATTGAAGTTCTTGCTCTGGCTCGGCGTTCTCGCGGTCATCGGCGCCGTCATCGTCACCGTGATCAGCAAAATGGCGAAGAGCCGCTAGCGGGTCTTGTGCCGCCATATGGCAGGCACGGATGATTCGGCCATGAGCCTCACGGGCATCCTTCGCGAGCGGGCGACCGAACAGCCAGACGAGACCGCCTTCAGCTACGAAGGCACCCGCGTCACGTACCGGGAATTCGACCGGCGTGCGGACCAGGTCGCGGAGGCGCTCCGGGCGTCCGGCGTACGCCCCGGCGACCGGGTCGCCGTGCTCGACAAGAACTCACTGGCCTACGCCGAGCTGCTGTTCGGCGCGGCGCGGGCCGGAGCCGTGCAGGTTCCCATCAATTACCGGTTGTCCGCCGATGAGATCGCCTACATCGTCGACAACGCGCGGGCCCCGGTGCTCGTGGTCGGGCCGGAATTCGTTCCGGTGCTGGACGCCATCGCCGGTCGCCTGCGCCACACCGAGCACCTGATCGTCGCCGGCGGCACCGGCCACGGCTACACGGACTACGACGCGTGGACCGACCGGGAGGCCGGGCCCGGCGACGAGTCCGGCGAGGTGTTCGTCCAGCTGTACTCCTCGGGCACCACCGGCCGGCCCAAAGGGGTCATGCTGACCCACGACAACTTCCTGGCCGGGCTGCGGATGAGCGAGGAGCTCTGGGAGATCCGCCCGGACAGCGTGCTGATGGTCGCGATGCCGATGTACCACATCGCCGGCTGCGCCCTCGCGGTCATCGGGATCTACGCCGGCATCCCCGCCGTGCTCGTCCGGGAGCCCGATCCGGTCGGGATCGCCCGATCCATCGAGAAGCACCGGGTCACCCACGTGTTCCTCGTCCCGGTGCTTCTGCTGTTCATGCAGCAGCTGCCGCAGGTCCGGGAGGCGGACCTGTCCAGCCTCCGTCTCATCATCTACGGGGCCTCGCCGATCAGCGAGGACGTGCTGGGCGGCGCGCTGGAGATGCTGCCCTCGTGCGGCTTCATGCAGGTGTACGGCATGACGGAGACGACCGGGGCCGTCACCCACCTGCCCCCGGCCGACCACGTGCCCGACAGCCCGCGGCTGCGCAGCGCGGGCATCGCCAACCCCGGCACCGAGCTGAAGATCGTCGACCCGGCGAGCAACGAGCCGCTGCCGCCCGGGCGGGTCGGCGAGATCGTCTGCCGGTCGGCGCAGAACATGAAGGGCTACTGGTCCCTGGACGAGGCCACCCGGGACGTCATGCTCCCCGGCGGCTGGCTGCGCACCGGTGACGCCGGCTACCTCGACGAGGACGGTTACCTCTACATCCACGACCGCGTGAAGGACATGATCATCTCGGGCGGGGAGAACATCTACCCCGCCGAGGTGGAGAACGTCCTGATGAGCCACCCCGCCGTGGCCGACTGCGCGGTCATCGGCGTGCCGGACGACAAGTGGGGCGAGACGCCGAAGGCCTTCGTCGTCCGCGACGGCGAGGTCGGCGAGCGCGAGCTGATCGACTTCTGCCGGAGCAAGCTGGCCCACTTCAAGTGCCCGACCTCCGTCGAGTGGCCGGACGCCATCCCCCGCAACCCGACCGGCAAGGTACTCAAGCGTGAGCTTCGCAAGCCGTTCTGGGAGCACGAGAGCCGCGCGGTTCGTTGATGCAGCGCGGGCCGAGCGGAGAGGAGCCGGAGCAGCCGACGCGAGACGGTGCACCGAGCCGCGCACTCAGGGGGAGATCATGAATCCGTTTCCGCCCGGTCCGTCCCCGATCCCCCCAGGGGGGCCTCCAGGCTTCCCGGGGCAGCCGGGAGGGGCACCCCTGCCGCCCGAGCAGCTCCGCGCGATCCTGAGCAACGCGGTCATGCGGCAGGCCTCTCTCGGATGGCGCGTCCAGGCGCAGTCCGACACGCAGGCGGTGATGGTCAGCGGCGGCCAGGTGAACCACGTCGTGCACCTGCTCATCACGCTGCTGCTGTGCGGGCTGTGGCTGCCCGTCTGGGTGATCCTCGCCATCACCGGGACGGAGAAGCGCCTGGTCATCACGGTCGACCCGTACGGCGTTCTGCTGTTCAACGGCCGTCCGATGCCGCCGATCGGGCCCCCGGTTCCCCCGGTCGGACCGGTCGGACCGGTCGGGCCGCCGCCCGCCAACCTCAACGCCCAGGCCGTCGCGGCCGCCAACCTCCGGCGTGAGCTGCGACGCAAGGCTCGCGAGCAGGCCGCCGTCGACATCGTCCTCGCCCGCGAGCTGCGGATCGGCCGCCCTGACCTGCCCCGCCAGTACGACGACGGCGGGCTGATCGACGTCAACCACGTGCCCGCACAGGTCCTCACGATGTTCTCCGGGGTGACGCCGGACCTGGCCGAGCGCATCGCGACGGTCCGCGACCACGTCGGCGGCTTCTCTTCGGCGGAGGAGCTCGCGGCAACCGCCGACCTGCACCCCGACCTCATGCCCGAGATCGCGGAGTACGCCGTCTTCCTGCCCTGATCCGACATGTGATCCAGGTCACGGGAACCGGGCGGGGCCGGCCGGACAGTCCTGTGCCGTGGAGATGAATATGCGTGCCCGGGTACGGGCCGGGGACCCGGACGCGTTCCGAGAACTGTTCGACGAACATGTTCGCTCGGTCTACAACCACGCCTTCCGCCTGACGGGGAACTGGTCGACGGCGGAGGAGGTCGTCTCGCTGACCTTCCTCGACGCCTGGCGGTTCCGCGACCGGGTCGACGCCGACGGCGGGTCACTGCGCCCCTGGCTCCTCGGCATCGCCACCAACGTCGCGCGGAACGTACGCCGCGCCGCCCGGCGGTACGACGGCGCGCTGGCACGTCTTCCCGGGCAGGACGCGGTCCCGGACTTCGCCGAAGAGGTCACGAGCCGCATCGACGACCGGGAACGGCTCGACCTCGTCCGTACGGCTCTGGCCGCGCTACGGAAGCCCGAGCGGGAGGTGTTGGCGCTCTGCGTGTGGTCCGGGCTCGACTACGGCGAGGCGGCCGAGGCGCTCGGCATCCCGGTCGGCACGGTGCGTTCCCGGCTGTCGCGGGCCCGCAAGAAGCTGCAGAAACTCGTCGCCGCCGGAAAGATCCGGCCACCCGGAGAAAGTCGGGAACCACAGACCGGCCAAGGACAGGGAGAAGATGACCGCAAGATCGCGGTCCGGTCCGCTCAGGAGAACGCCCGATGAACACCATCCCGACTCAGCCCGAACGCGACGATCGTGACGAGCTGGCGCGGCTGCTTCCGCAGTCCGCGGAACGGGACCTGCCGAGCGGCCGTCACCGACGAATCCAGGAGTTCGTGATGAGCCAGATCCACCAGGACCTGCAGCCGGCCGAGGGGACCCCGCGCCGTACGCGGAAGCGCCGCCCCGTCTTCCTGGCCGCGGGGCTGACCGCCGCCGTCGGCGCGACCGCCGCGGCCGTCGTGATCGGCACCGGAGACTCCGGGAAACCGGGCGGCCGTACGGCGGGCCGTACGACGGCGGCATCGCTGTCCGCGCAGCAGATCCTGCTCGCAGCCGCCACCACCGCGGAACGGGCTCCTGCGGGTTCGGGCACCTACTGGTACGTCAAGCTCGTGACCAAGGAACCGAAGGGCACGCCCCCGTTCCAGTGGGAGACGTGGACCCGGCGCGATGGCCAGGAGTGGGTCAGAGGAGAGAAGTCGGGCGGCAAGGTGGTCAAGGAGGTGCAGCCCGTTCCGTTCCGGCTCGGCGGTGCCGATGTGAGCTTCGCACAGCTCGAGAGGCTCCCGGCCACGCCGAACGCTCTCAAGGCGCGGATCGGCGACCTCGTGAAGCACGCCGACCTCCGGACCAGCGCCGGTCGGCTGAACGCCGAGCAGCAGCGGCTGTCCGTCTTCGAAGGACTGGTCTCCCTGGTCTCGGCGTTGCCGGCCACACCGAAGGTCCGCGCCGCGGCCTTCCGTGCGATCGCCACGTACCCGAACGTCAAGAACCTGGGCACCGTCAACGGCGGGCAGGCGCTGGACATCTCCGATCCGCTGACAGACCACTCGGTACCGACTCAGAGGCCGGACGCCAAGGACCAGAAGAAGTGGGCCAGGGACCAGAAGATCCGGGCCGCGGCCGGGGGCGACCGGACCGAGCGTGTGGACAGACTGGTGGTCGATCCGGTGACCGGGCGCGTCCGCGGGACGAACTCCTTCGTCACGTCGGATGGGGCGGAGGCCTACTCCCCGGGCGGCGCCACCATCGACGCCGAGTGGACCAAGGTCCTGCCTCGGTAGGCCGTTCGCGACACGACCGGACGTTGAGCGAGGCCCGGGCGCGGCGCCGGGCCTCGTTCCCGTTCGCCGAGGCCCGGTCCGGTCAGGCCGGCGTGCCCGCGGCGGTCTCCCACGGGACCGGGCGGAGGAAGCCGACGCCGAGCAGTCTGGTGTGGTTCCACTCGTCGTCGGCCGGTGCGTCGAGGCCGTCGAGGAGCATTCGGGCCGGTGGGAACGGCCGCCCCTCGCGCAGCTGCGCCAGGTCGGTCAGTCGGGCGCGGTCGGCGGCGAGGTCGCCGGGCTGGTCGAGGCTGCCCAGCGCGGTACGCAGGTCCCGGTAGAACCGCTCGTCGTCGATCAGCACTGCGATCTCGTAGAGCTCGATCGTCACGGACCGGCCCGGCATGGACGCCACACCCTCCTTCAGCAGCGCGGCGTAGTCGTCCAGCCGCCCGGCGCCGTCGAAGATCCGGTGCAGGGCCGGGAGGGCCGCGTCGAGCTGGGCGAGCGCGCGTTCCTTCGGTGCGAGCGGCGCGGTGGCCTCGATCGGTCCGTCCTCGTCGTCCTCGTCCTCCGGCGAGAACGTCGCGGTCACCAGGTCCGCCGGCCGGAACATCGCCAGCCACAGCAACGGCACGCAGTAGACGTCCTCGGCGAGGACCTGATCCTGGAGGCCGGGGATGTCGCCCTGCCATCCCGGATTGATCCCGTCGTAGTCGCCGACGAGCAGATAGGACCGGTTCGCCATGATCGCTGACCTTAGTACCTGTCTCGAAGCCTCGCTGTCCTACCGCACAGCGACTTCGAGACGGGCGCCGGCGCCCGCACCGGCCCGGTTGCCGCAGTTGCGACGACTATCCCGTTGTGGAGTCTTTGGCCGGTTCGGGAAGATCCGACAAGGTCAGAGCTGGAATATCCGGTTAAGCTCCTCATGTGACTCATGTGCATCGCGTCGACAGCGAGGTCGGTCGCCTCCGCACGGTCCTTCTGCACCGACCGGGCCCAGAGCTCAAGCGACTCACCCCCCGCAACAACGATCAACTGCTCTTCGACGGCATCCCCTGGGTCGGCCGCGCCCAGCAGGAGCACGACGCGTTCGCGCAGGCCCTGCGTGACCACGATGTCGAGGTCCTCTACCTCACCGAGCTGCTCCAGGAGACGCTGGAGTACCAGCACGCGCGCGACGAGGCGATCGCCGACGTCCTCCGCGACCAGCGACTCGGTGACCGGCTCCGCGTCCTCCTGGAGAGCCACCTCGCGGAGCTGACTACTGAGGACCTCACCCAGGTGCTCGTGGCCGGGCTCGCCCATGAGGAGCTGAAGACCGGACGGGGCCTGGTGTACCGGCTCATGGACCGGCACGACTTCGTCATCGACCCGCTGCCGAACGTCCTGTTCACCCGCGACTCGAGCGTGTGGGTCGGCGACCAGGTCGCCGTGACGAGCCTCGCGATGCGGGCGCGGAGCCGCGAGACCGCCCTCACCCGGGTGATCTACCGGTACCACCCGCGGTTCGAGGGCACGAAGCAGCTGTACGAACCCGGCTTGGAGCACATCGAGGGCGGCGACGTCCTCCTGCTCGCCCCCGGCGTGCTCGCGATCGGCACCGGCGAGCGTACGACCCCGGCCGGTGTGGAGCGGATCGCCCGCCGCGCGTTCGACGCCGGTCTCGCGCACACGGTCCTGGCGGTGCCGATCGCGCAGGAACGCGCGACGATGCACCTCGACACCATCTGCACGATGGTCGACGTCGACAAGGTCGTGATGTACCCGGCCGTGGCCTACTCCCTGGTCGCCTACACGGTGACCAAGGACGACGACGACCTGCGCGTCTCGCGGGCCCGGCCGTTCCTGGAGGCCGCCGCCGAGGCGATGGGCATCGACCGGCTTCGAGTGATCGACACCGGTCTCGACCCCGTCACCGCCGAACGCGAGCAGTGGGACGACGGCAACAACACCCTGGCGATCGGTCCGCGCATGGCGGTCGCGTACGAGCGCAACGTCGAGACCAACGCGCGCCTCGAGGCGGCGGGCATCGAGGTCATCCGGATCCAGGGCAGCGAGCTGGGCAGCGGCCGGGGCGGCCCGCGCTGCATGTCCTGCCCGATCCTCCGCGACCCGGTGTAGCGGACCCGGGGTAACCGACCTCGGGTAACGGACCTGCGGTAACCGACCCGCGCTAGCTCCCGGCGTGCTCCTCGAGGGTGCGCTTCAACTGCCGTTCGTAGAGCTCCCGGGAGCGGCGCAGGAAGCCGGCGAGTACTTCGAGGTCGGCCTCGGCGTACTCCCGCATGAGGGCGTCGCCTTCGGTGGCGAACGGGCCGTACAGCCGCCACGCCTTCTCGCGGGCGGCATCGGTGATCGTGACCAGCACCTTGCGCCGGTCGCCGGGGTCGGGCGAACGTGTCGCATAGCCGAGGCGCTCCAGCCGGTCGAGCATCGCCGTGACGCTGCCGGTGGTCAGGCCGAGCTCGGGCCCGATGCGGCCGGGGGTCAGCGCGTCGTGCCGCATGAGAAGCTCGAGGCAGCGCAGGTCCGTACGGTTGACGCCGAGGACCCGTGCGGCGGCCTCGTCGTAGGCGTCGACGGCCGCCTGCATCGCCTGCATCTCCTCGCCGACGGCCCGCCGGAGATCATCACTGGGTTCTCTCGACATCCAAGCCCCAATTCGTCTTGAACGCCAAGATACATGGTGGACGAGAGAGCACGGCGCCTCTCCTGCCGTCGTCGCCGCGAACCGCTCAGAAGGAGGGATCGAAGGCGATCTTCAGCGGGTGGATCCCCGGCAGGGGGTGGCCGTTGGCCGGCTGGGTGACCCGGAGGCTCGCCCAGACGGTGGTGCCGTCGTCCTCATGGGAGACGCCCCAGCCCTCCGAGAGCGTCTCGACGATGCTGAGACCGCGGCCGCCGAGCGAGGACAGGGCGGCACGCGTCCGCCGCGGCTCGGTCATCGAGCCACCGTCACTGACGGCCAGTTGGATGAGGTCGCCGTCACGGCTCCAGGACACCCGGATGTCGCCGGACGGCAGGGGGCGTGCGTGACGTAGCGCATTGCTGATGAGCTCGCTGATGATGACGGCCGCGTCGTCCGCGACCTCCTCGTACACACCGGACGCGAGCAGGTCGGCGCACAGGCGCTTTCGCACGCCCGAGACGCTGGACGGCGCATGTGGCAGGAACACGACGCTCGACACCCTCACCTCCCCGGGCACTGGCTCCCGGATACTCCCCGTTACGTGGTCACCCCGGTTACAACCGAAATGCCCGCTTAAAAAACCTGGAAACCGCGCCACAGGAATCTGTTACCAACACCACGTGTAACTGTGACCTCCGCCACGCTGCGAAGATCAGCCCATTTGAGCGGTATGCACCAGTATGACCTGTCACACAGAGTCACCAAATCGGGGGAGGGTGAAGCGCATGGAGGTGCCTCCCAGCCCGTCCGCGCGCGGGTGCGCGGAGACGTCGCCCTGCTGCGCGCGGGCCAGCCGGCGCACGATGTACAGCCCCAGTCCGAGGCCCCCGAAACGGCGGCGGTCCCCCGCCTCGCCCTGCACGAAACGCTCGAAGACGCGCTCGCGATCGCCGGCGGCGATCCCGATCCCGTCGTCCTCCACCGTCACGACGATGGCGTCGCCGTCGACGTCCGCACGGACCGTGATGACGCCGCCTTCCGGTGAGTACTTCACCGCGTTCTCCAGCAGCTGGCCGACGATGATGTCCGTCGCCATGGAGTCACCGAGGGCCGACGGCAGGTCCTCGGCGATCTCCAGCTCGACCAGGTGACGCTCGGACACGCCGCGGAAGCCGTACGCCGCGCCGCGCAGCAGCCGCCCCAGGTCGAACGGCTCACTGGTGACGCTCAGCCCGTTCGGCACCGCGCGGGAGTACAGCAGGTTGTCGACGAGACGGCCGAGGGCGTCCGCGCGGTCGGCGATCGTCGCGACCGCGCGCCGCCGGTCGGCCTCCTCGAGCTTCTCCCACCGGTCGACCAGCGTCTTGGCGAACCCCTGCACGACCGTGATCGGCGTGCGCAGCTCGTGGCTGGTCATGGACAGGAAGAGGTCCTTGGCCGCTTCGAGGGACTTGGCCTCGGTGACGTCACGGAAGTCGACGACCACCTCGTCGTGGCCCTCGATCGCGGTGTGCAGGACGTTCAGCCAGGTGCCGGACTCCAGCTGGATCGTCGACTCGCCGCCCGGAGCGGGCAGCGCGAACGGCAGCGGCCGGCCGATGACGTCCTCGGAGGCCAGGCCGGTGATCGCGTGCGCCGCGGGATTCCACCGCTGGACGACGCCGTCGCGGTCGAGCACCGCGATGCCGTCCGCGCTGGCCTCGATCACCGCCCGCTCGTGCCTGCGCTGCCGGACCACCTCGGCGTAGTTCATGGCGTTGCCGAGGACGACGCCGGCGTGCCCGGCGAACAGCTCGAGGAGCTCCAGCTCGATGTGGCCCGCCTTGCGCCGGGAGAACAGGGCGTACAACGCGCCGTACGGGCTGCCCTGGATGTTCGAGATGCCCACGGCGATCGTGTGCAGGCCGTCGAGCTCGGACCAGATCAGGTCGCTGAGGCTGCGCGTGTCGGCCGTGGCCAGCATGACGGTACGGCCGGAGCGCAGCAGCTCGCCGACGAGGCTGGAGCGGAGGTCGGCGGTCGCCCCGCGCAGCCGCCGGGGCAGCCCGGTCATACTGACCAGCCGCAGGGTGTTGGTGGCCTGCTCGATGACGACGAAGCCGGCGGCGTCCGCGCCGGTGAGCTCGATGAGACCCGACGTGACCCGGTCGAGGACCGCCGGGAGCTCCAGCTCGGTGTTGAGGTCGGCCACCACGTCGTTGAGCCGCCGCACGAGACGGATGCGCTCGGCGGTCTGGTGCTGAACGGCCTCGTCCTCCCGCACCGGGCGGTAGAGACCGATCCAGCCGAGGAACTCACCGTCCTCGCCGCGCATGGCGCTGGCGACCGCCCGCGTGTCGATCAGCCGGCCGTCGCGGTGCAGCCGCCGGGTGAGGAACGAGATGTGGCCGCCCTCGCGGACGCGTTCGAGCACGGCGCGGTGCTCCGCGGTGTGCTCCTCGGGGACGACGCGCAGCGGCCGGCCCAGCACCTCTTCCGCGGTCCAGCCGAACATCCGCTCGGCCGCGGGGTTCCACAGCCGTACGGTCAGGTCGGCCCCCAACGCGATCATCGCGTCGGCGGAGGATGCCACCGCCGCCCGCATCATCGCGTCAGACGAGCTCACGCGGCCCATAGTGCCACCCGCGTCACGTCCCTATGCGAAGGTCAGCACCAATCCGCACTTGCGGCATCGTTTCTGGTTGGGCGCGGTCTGCACCCAGTCGTGATCACACTGCGCCATCGTGATCGCCTCCCGCCACTCCGTACCCCCATCATGACGGGCGCGACGACGCCGTGACGTGCGATTCAGCGTTCTTCCCCGACCGGCTCGCCCCGACCGGCTCACCCCGCGACCAACCGACCCCGACCGACCTCCCGGCCGACCCCGACCGACCTCACGGCCAACCCCGACCGACCTCACGGCCAACCCCGACCGATCTCCCGGCTGTTTCACCGGCGAATGAGACCGATCGCGCCGGTGACCGCCGCCGCGACGGCGAAGGACAGGAGCGAGGCGCTCATCCAGTCCGCCGGAGTGAAGTGCAGCGCGCTCTGCGCGTGCGTCCACATCCGCGACCACCACCCGACCTGACCGGGGTTGATGAGCTGGTACGTCGCGATGCCCGCCACCCACGCGACGACCATCCCCCAGCGGGCGGGCGCACGGTCGGAGACGTTCCAGCCGCGCCGTCCGGTGAAGCAGAAGAAGTCCACGGCCAGCACGCCGAGCATCGGCACGAACACCGACCCGATCAGCGTGAGGAAGCCCGAGTAGTTGTCCATGTTCAGGACGAGGGCGAGCAGCGTCGTGAGGGCGCCCAGGGTGACGGTGAGCAGCCGCCGGTCCACGCGGGGCACGAGGTTCTGGATCGAGACCGCGGTCGAGTAGACGTTCGCGAACGACTGGTCGACCTCGCGCAGGACGAACACCGCGAAGAACAGCGTGCCGAGGGCGACGTGCTGGAACGGCCCGAACACCTTGGACGAGTCGCCGGCGACCAGGGCGAGCGCCAGCAGGCCCAGGACGTACGCGACGACCTGCGTCAGCCCGTACGCCACGCTCGCGGCGCCGAACGACGCCCGCTCGGAGCGGGAGTGCCGCGTGTAGTCGGCCGCCATGGGCACCCAGGAGATGGAGACGGCCAGCGCGGCGTCCGCGCCGATCCAGAAGTGGCTCCACGACCCGTGGGTGAGGTTCGGCAGGGGCTGACGGACGAGTTGCACGTAGAAGTAGGCGAGGGCCAGGACGACCGCCGCGGTGACGTACCGGCGCAGGACCCGGACGGAGCCGAGCGGCCAGATGGTCAGCACGGTCGTGACCACGCCCGCGACGATGACGTACGCCCAGTGCGGGCCGCCGCCGACGAGTTCCTTCGCCGCGCCCGCGATCGTGACCAGCTCGAAGGTGCCCCAGCCGATCATCTGCAGGATGTTCATCACGGTGGGGACGTACGAGAGGCGCGTCCCGAACAGGCCGCGCAGCATCATCATCGCGGGGACGCCGGCGCGGGTGCCGGACACGGCCGCCAGCCCGAGCATGATCCCGCCGATCGCGGTGCCGACGACCATGGCGACGATCCCGCCGACGATGGGCAGCCGGGGGTTGCCTTGGGCGTCCGGGGCGAGCACCGAGTAGGCGCCGGAGAAGGCGAGGAGGCTCACGCCCAGGTTGGCCCAGAAGGCGCTCTGGTCCCAGAAGCTGAGGACCCTGGGGGCGGGCTGGTCGAGGGTGTACGGGGCCTCGTTGTCGAGTGGACGTTCGTCGACGGCAGTGCTCAAGGCACACTCCCTACGCCGGCATTACCCGGTCAGGTTCGAGCGGTCGGCGGCACTGCGTAGCCGCCCTCTCAGCCCGGTCGTCGCCCGAGCTCCCGCGAGGTCTGAACTTTTCCGCCGTTAATGTACCTCGGTCAGGCGACGTATGGCTCGCTGCCCGATTCACTGACCATCGGACGGCCCGCCGCGACCCAGGCGTGCATGCCGCCCGAGACGTTCGCGGTCTTCCAGCCGGCGTTGTTGAACGCCGCGACCACCGACGCCGACCGGGCCCCCGACCGGCAGATGACGAAGACGTCATCGCCGGTGGGCACCTCGGACGCGCGGGCGCCGAGCTGACTGAGGGGGATGTGGATCGCGCGAGGCGCGTGCCCGGCCTGCCATTCGTCCAGTTCGCGCACGTCCAGGAGGTATGCGTCGTCCGGAACCTTGGCGACCTCAACCGCGGGAACCTGGTCCCTGAAAGCATTCACAAGTTAACGGAACCACGAGCCGACGCCCGGCGTCGAATCGTCATGAGGCAATCTCTAACCAGACTGGGACCAGCGGCCGTCGCCATCCCCGGCATCGCCGCCGCCGCCCTGTTGCTGGGCGGTTGCGGCAGCGGGCAGGACAACGCGACGGTCAAACCGAGCGGACCGTCCACCACTGGATCATCGGCCACGCCGGGGCCGGGGCAGGCGGGAAAGACCCGGCTGACCATCACCGTGCGCGAGTCGCAGACGTCGCAGCCCAAGACGCACACGCTCACCTGCGACCCCGTCGGCGGCGACCTGCCCAAGGCCAAGGAGGCGTGCGCGGCCCTCGCCACGGCGGGTGTGGCGGGCAAGGACCCGTTCGCGCCGACGCCGAAGAACGTCATGTGCACCCAGATCTACGGCGGCCCGGAGACGGCGACCGTCACCGGCACGTGGAACGGCAAGAAGGTCGACTCGACCTTCAGCCGTAAGAACGGCTGCGAGATCAAGCGGTGGGGCACCCTGGGCCTGCTGTTCGGCCCGCACCCGCCGGTCCGCTGAGCACGGACCTCCGACGCTCCGGCAGGGCCGCGGCCGTCCGCTGACACGGTCGACGGCGGCCCGCCTGGAGGGCTGACTCCGCTTCCTTACGGCAGCGGCCTGCCAGGAGAAGTGACCCCGCTTACGGCAGCGGCCTGCCAGGACGGCGGCCGCCCGCCGAGCACGGTCCACGGGGATCGCGCCATAGTGCCTTTCGCCCCCGGATGCGCCGCTCGCGTCGCCGTCGGCAGCGCGGACCAGGGCGGCGTCCATACCCGGGTGGACGCGCGGCTCACTTGAGCAGTCGGGACATCCGGCGGTCCGCCAGGGGCTTGCCGCCCGTCTGGCAGGTCGGGCAGTACTGCAGGGCGGAGTCCGCGAACGACACCTCTCTGATCGTGTCGCCGCACACCGGGCACTTCTGACCTGCCCGGCCGTGCACCCGCAGGCCCTCCTTCTTCTCGCCCTTGAGGTCCTTGGCCGCCAGGCCGCGGGAGCGCTCGACGGCATCGCCGAGCGTGCGGACGATCGCGTCGTACAGCGTCGCGACGTCCTCGTCCGTGAAGCTCGCCGCCAGCTTGAACGGCGACATCCGCGCCACGTGCAGGACCTCGTCGGAGTAGGCGTTACCGATGCCGGCGATCACGCTCTGGTCGCGCAGCAGTCCCTTGATCTGGGTGCGCCGGCCGTCGAGGATGCCCTTCAGCGTGTCCATGGTGAAGCCGTCGGCGAGCGGATCGGGGCCGAGCGACCGCACGCCCGGGACCTCCGCGGCGTCGCGTACGACGTAGACCGCGAGCCTCTTCTGGGTGCCCGCCTCGGTCAGATCGAACCCGGATCCGTCGTCGAGGTGCACCCGGAGGGCCAGCGGGCCCTTGCCCGGCCGAAGCGGCGCCGACGGCAACGCGTCCTTCCAGCGCAGCCAGCCCGCCCGGGCCAGGTGGATGACCAGGTGCACGCCGTCGACGTCCAGGTCGATGAACTTGCCGTGGCGCGCGACCCCGGTGATGGTCAGGCCGTTCAGCGCGGTGATCGGCGGATCGTACGTCTTCAGCGATGAGATGGCGGCCACGTCGATCCGCGCGATCGCCCGCCCGACGGCGTGCTCGCGCAGGAAGGCGGCGAGGGACTCCACCTCCGGCAGCTCCGGCATGGTCCCAGGGTACGGCTCCGTCCACAGGCTGTGGACGATCGCCGCAAGGCAGCCCAGGAGGACGTCGCCGCAAGGCAGCCCGGGAGAACATCGCAGCCAGGCCGCGCGGGGGAACATCGCCGCCAGGCCGCCCAGGAGAACATCGCCGCCAGGCCGCCCGGGAGAGCCGTGCCTCGGTCGTCGGGCGGGACCTTCGGCCCTTGGCCCGGCGCGGCCCGCGCGGCGATCCTGATGGGGGGGAGTCCGGCGTGGCCATCACCGTCGCCCTGGGCGGCGACACGATGCTGGGACGCGGGGTCGCGGAGCGAATCGCCGTGTCCGGGCCGTACGGGCTGTTCGCCGACGAGGTGCGGCGGATGTTCCGCTCCGCCGACCTGTCGCTGATCAACCTCGAGTGCTGTCTGTCCGCGCGCGGCCACCCCTGGCCGGCTCCCGGCAAACCGTTCCACTTCCGCGCCCCGCCGCGAGCCGTCGACACGCTCGCCGACCTGGGGATCGACGGCGTGACGCTGGCCAACAACCACGCGCTGGACTACGGCCACGAGGCTCTGACGGACACGCTCGCGCACCTGACCCGCGCGGGCATCCGGGCCGTCGGCGCGGGACCCGACCTGCCACAGGCACGGGAACCCGCCCTCTTCGACCTCGGGGACTCGCGCGTGGCCGTCCTCGGCGTCACCGACCATCCGCCCGACTTCGCCGCCCGCGCCGACCGGCCCGGGGTCGCGTACGCCGACCTACGCCACGACGTCCCGGCCTGGCTCACCGACCGGATCCACGCGCTGTCCGCCGACGGGGTCCTCGTGCTCGTGCTGGCGCACTGGGGCCCGAACATGACCACCGAACCCCTCCGCCACATACGGGCGGCGGCGCGGGCGCTGGTCGACGCCGGGGCGACCCTGGTCGCCGGGCACTCCGCGCATGTCTTCCACGGCGTGTGCGGCCGTGTCCTGTACGACCTCGGCGACCTCATCGACGACTACGCCGTGGACCCGGTATTGCGGAACGATCTGGGTCTCATGTTCCACGTGAAACTAGAGGGGCGCCGGATCGCCCGGCTTACCGCCGTTCCGCTGACGCTCGAGTACGCCCGTACCCGTCTCGCCACCGGCGCCGACCACGCCTGGATCCACAAGCGGTTCGCCGCCGCCTGCGCCGCGTTCGGGACCACGGTCACCGAGGAGGACGGATGGCTCACCGTGGCAGGCCCCGTACTGGATGGATGACCGAGCGGGACGGCGGACGGCTCGGCGTGGCAGCCCCGGGCGGATGACCGAACCCCGTACCTGTCCGTGCTGTGAGCTCCGTCGATCCGGCCCCTCTCTTTGACGATGCCTTCACCATGACCCAAACTGGAGTTAGGGGCCACCGTAAAGAGCTGGGAGCGGCAACGGGCGGAGGTGGCCATGTCGTTCACGGAAATCACCAAGGTGCTGGGCAGGCACACCTGGTGGCCGAACGGATCTCCCGAGGGGCCGAACGTCGGGCAGCCGGATCTCCGGACGCCGACGATCACCGCCGATGACGGCGTCCGGCTGCACGTCGAGGTGCAGGAGGCCGCCGAGGCCAGGGTGACCGTCGTCTTCTGCCACGGGTTCCTGCTCAACTCCACCAGCTGGCACATCCAGCGGGACGCGCTGGGCGGCCGGGCCCGCGCCGTGCTCTGGGACCTCCGCGGGCACGGCCGATCCGGCTGGGGGGATCCACCGAACGCCACCATCGACCAACTGGGCCGCGATCTGTACTCGGTGCTCGAGGCGACCGCGCGGGAGGGGCCGGTCGTCCTGGTCGGCCACTCGATGGGCGGTATGGCGATCCTCGGGCTCGCCGAGGCGCACCCGGAGCTGTTCGGCGAGCGAATCGCCGGCGTGCTCCTCGCGGCGACCTCCTCCGGCGACCTGTCCTCCGTGACGATCGGGCTGCCCGAGCGCACGGCCCGCGTCCTGCACCGCATGGTCCCCGTCACGCTGGCCACGCTCCGCTACCAGGCCCGGCTGGTGGACGCCGCCCGGCGACCGCTCGGCGGGATGTCCTTCCTGCTGACCCGGTCGTACCTGTTCGGCGCCCGCGTGTCGAAGGAGGTCGCCGAGGTCACCACCCGGCTGATGAGCTCCGTCCCCATCGAGGTGATCGCCGACTTCTACAAGGAGCTCATCACGTACGACAAACGGGCCGCGCTGCCCGCGCTCGGGCGCGTGCCCGTGCTCGTCATGGTCGGCGACCGGGACCTGATCACGCCCGTACGGCACGCCGAGGCCCTCGCCGCCGAGATCCCCGGCGCCGAGCTCGCGGTGATCCCCGGCGCCGGGCACCTGCTGACCCTCGAACGCGCCGCCGACGTCAACGGGCACCTGTGGGCCCTCCTCCGGCGCGCCACCGGCGTCGAACCGCCCGCCGAGCCCACCGTCGTCAACGGCCAGGATCCGGCCCCGCACCTCCGCCCTGAGCGCAAACCCCTGCTCAGACGGCGGGAGAAGGGCCGCCGGAGGAGCTGATCCGTCCCGTACGCGACGCTCGGGGAAGCGGCGTCACCGGCTACGGCAACAACAGGTGACACCCCCCACCCGAGAGGGTCGCATGACCGAGACGAGAAGCCCGTGAGCGCCGAGACCGACGCCGAGGTGATCAAGGCCTCGCTGCGCGAACCGGAGCGGTTCGCGGCCCTGTACGACCGGCATCACGCGACGATCCACCGGTACCTCGCCCGGCGGCTCGGCCGCGACGAGGCCGACGATCTGATGGCCGAGACGTTCCTGATCGCCTTCCGGCAGCGGGACCGCTACGACCTGGCGTTCCCGAACGCCCGGCCCTGGCTCTACGGCATCGCCACCCACCTGGTCGGACGGCACCACCGGGCGGAGGACCGCTTCTGGCGGCTCATCGCCAGGACCGGCGTCGACCCGGCGGTCGAGTCCCCGAGCGAGCGCGTCACCGAGCGCGTCAGCGCGCAGGGCATGCGCCGCGAGCTCGCGGCGGCGCTCGCCAGGCTGCCGCGCGGACAGCGCGACGTCCTGCTGCTCACCGCCGCCGGTGGCCTGTCCGCCGACGAGATCGCCTCCGCCCTCGGCGTCGCCAAGGGCACCGTCCACTCCCGGCTCAACCGCGCCCGTAAGAAGACCCGCGACGCGCTCGGCGGCACCGACCCCCGGACCGTCGGAGAAGGAGTTCACCCGTGAACGAGCTCGAGCGCATGTGCGCCGAAGTCCCGCCGCCCGGCCCCACCGCGGTGATCGAAGGCCGCCGCCGCCTCCTCGACGCCGCTCAGGCCGCTCAGGCCGTTCCGGCGACGAGGCCGTCGCGCCGGCCGTTCCGGCTGCCCCGTACGGGCGTCCGGCTGGCCGTCGTCGGCGCCCTCGCGGTCACGATCGCCGCCGGTGTCACGATCGCGCAGAACGTCGGCGGCACCGACGGTCACGGCCACCCGCGCCCGGTGCTCCCCATCATCCCCGCCGGGCCGGTCGCCAACGCCGAGGACCTGCTGAAGCGCGCCGCCGGCGCCGCGGACGCGCAGCCGTTCGCGCCCCGCCCGGACCAGTGGATCTACGTGGAGTCCCACCAGCGCTTCCCCGCGATCGGAACCCGTGTGAACACCCCGAAGACGCCGCTCGTGAACTTCACCGAGCGCACGTGGTGGCGTGCCGACGGCAAGCAGATCGCCCGCGCGCAGGAGGGCCACTACGGCGACGGCAAGGTCCGGATCGAGAACGGCAACGGGCTCTGGAAGCACAACTATCCGCTGCTCGCCGCCCTGCCGACCGACCCGGCGGCCCTCGACGCCTTTGTCGCCTCCCACGAGTTCATCGGTGGCCTGAAGCCGCGAAACGCGGAGGAGCGTGCGGTCGCGCTCTACGGCCAGTACTGCGCCATCCTGCGCAACGGGGTGGCACCGCCCAAGATCGTCGCGGCGGTCTACCGGGCGATCGCCCGCCTGCCCGGTGTCACGCTGCGGAAGAACACCGTCGACCTGGCGGGACGTCCGGCCATCGCGGTGGGACGCGTCGAGGAGGGATACCTGTTCCGGGAGATCCTGATCGATCCCAAGACGTACGCCTATCTCGGCGAACGCGACGTCGCCATCAAGGACCGCGCGGCCACGATCACGGACGGCAGATGGACGATCAAGAAGGGCGCCATCCTCGACCTTGAGACGCACGCCACCCCGAAGATCGTCGATCGGCCGGGCCAGCGTCCCTGACCCGGTCTCCCAAGCGACGATCGTGTACGCCTACGGCCTCGAGCCTTGACCGCCTGGTCCGGGGGTGGCGAGACGTGCGTCTCGGCCCCCCGGACTCGCCGACACGGGATCGGCTCGGTGCGGCGCCGGGAGGTGGGTCAGGGCCCGGTGCGGGCGATGAACGGCCGCATGGCGTGCTCATCGCCGGACGCGCCCACCGCCCACAGTCCGCCGCCAGGAATGGGCGCCAGTGCGGTGATGGACGCCATGCCGGGCGCGGGGACCGGCGCGGGCGTCCAGCCGGCCGCGGTCCAGCGTCGGGCATACGCCTCGTACGTGGTGTCGAGGGGCGAGTAGGTGTCGCCGACCGAGAGGACCGTACGGCCGTCGGTGGCGATATCGAGTAGATCGCCGCGTTCGTCGGGCGCCTGGGTGTCGGCCCACGTGGCACCGTCCCAGTGGAAGATCAGTGGACGGCGGATGTCCTGCCCGTCCGGGACGCGCTGGCCCACGCCGGCGATCCACACGTCGTCGCCGGCGACCGCCCGGACCCGGACGACCCGTTTGGCCCACATGGCGTTGGCCGGCTCGGGGAATCGCTTCCAGCCGTGGCCGTTCCAGTGCAGGAGCAGTATCCGCTCGGCGTGGGCGTCGTCGCCGGCGTAGTCCGTGCCCGCGACCCAGACGTCCTGCGATCCACGCGCGTCGATGCCGCCGATGTCGAAGCTGTCGCCCATCGCGGGCAACATGACGAGTTGCCACCGTGAGCCGTCCCAGTGCTGGACGAAACCCTGGGTCCTCCCTGTCGTGCCGTTCCACGCCGATCCGGACAGCCAGACGTCGTTGGCGCCGACGGCCTTGATCCCCGAGTCGTAGTAGCCGTCCGTGCCCGGGATCGACACGGGTGACGTCCGTGTCCATGCCTGGCCGTCCCAGTGGAGGACTCCGCAGTCCGCCGCCGCCCATACGTTCCGAGGTCCCGACGCGCTGACAGAGTTGATCCGCCCCAGGTCGGGGACCGCCACCTGACGCCACGAGGTGCCGTCCCAATGCAGGGCCAGCGAGGGGAGACCGAGGTCATCGCACTCGTCCGCCTTGACGGCCCGCGACCGGCCGGTGGCGGCGAACAGTCTCTTGGCCTTGGCGGCGGCCGCCTCGTCCTTGACGGTGAAGCCCACGGCCCACGCGTCGTCGCGACTCACCGCCGTGACGCCGCCCAGATTGGCCCGGCCCTGGACCGGTACATCGTTCAACCGCCATTGCGGTGTCGCCCCGGTCGCCGATGACCCTGCGTTGCTCAGCGGGTCGCCCGACGCGGCCGGTGCGGCCGCCAGCAGGGTGGCCGCCGCGATCGCCAGGACCCCTGCGGCGTTCTGTCGAATGGCCATGATCGTCCTCTCTCGGATGTCGTCTGCTGTGATCTCACGAGCCGCTACCGGCGCCCCGGCTTGTCGACGAGCTTCACGACGGTCCGGAGCCGGGAGCTCACGAGGGCTCCCGCCGGCGGGACGCGGTAGTCGGCCGGATCGCCGGCCCACCGCTCCCAGGCCTCGCGCTTGGCCGCGGGCATCCCCGCGGGCGGTTGCGGGCGCTTCTTCTGGACACCGTCGCTCACCACCCGCTCGCCCAGGTACCGATAAGTCCCCGGGTCGAAGAGGATCTCCGCAGTGTGGGGTAGCGACAGCCCGACGGCGGGCTCTCCCACGGCGTCCCGTGCCTTGTCGACGCGGATTCCGGGCAGGGTCGCCAGCGCCCGGTACAGCGCGGACTGCACCTTCGGCGGCGCCCCCAGCGGGGAGTTCCACAGCAGCTCGCCGGCGTTGGCGAACGCCCGCTCGTCGGGCGAATCGGCGCCGTCCGGGGAAAGTCCCGGCTGGCCGCGCAGGGCGGCCAGCATCTTCCGGGGCTCGGTCGGCAGCCCGGCGAGGCGGCGCCACGCGCCCAACGGCGTGTAGACCTCGGGTTCGGGGGTCGTCGGACCGCTGACGACGATCCGCCCACCGATCCGGCTCGCGTCCTGCCGGCCGTCGAGTCGTATCCAGGCCTCGTCCTTGTAGACGTGGTTCTTGCGCTTGGGGTCGTAGCCGGCGAACCGGTAATAGACCCACTGGTTCGGCTGGGGAGCCAGGGCCGGCTGCCGCTCCGCGTTCCGCGCGGCGTTGGTCAGCACCTCCTGCGCGGCACTCAGGCGGATCGATCGCGGCGTGGTGGGATCGCCCGATCCACCGCTGCCCACGGTCAACACGGCCACGGTGGCCGCCGCCGCGCCCAGCGCGACACCGGCGGCCCAGAACGGCGCCGCGCGTCGCGTACGGCCGCGCGTCCCCCTGACCACGCGTTCGCGTCCGGCGGCGAGGGCCGACGGCGTGGGCCTGGGCTCGGTGAACAACTGCTTCACGACCTCGATCTCCTTCATCAGTTCTCCTTCGTGGGGTTCACGCCACCGAGGACACGGCGCAGTTCTCGCTTGGCCCGGTTGAGGCGGGAGCCGACGGTCCCGCTGGGAACGCCGAGGGCCTCGGCGACCTCCTGGTAGCTGAGCCCACCCAGCGCGGTCAGGAACAGCACGTCGCGGTCGGTCTGGGACAGGCCGTTGATGGCCCGCGCCAACTCCGGGCCGGCCCGCTGGGCCGCCACGCGGGCGGCCACATGGTCTTCATGACCGTCGGTCGCGTGCTCGGCGCTCACCCGGGACAGGGCCTTGAGCCGGCGCCCCTCACTGCGCCGATGGCGGGACACGACCTTCGTCGCGATCCCGTACAGCCAGGGCTTGACGGCTCCGCGGTCCGGGTCGAAGGTCGCCCTCTTGCGGAACGCGACCAGGAAGACATCGGCGGTCAGGTCGTCGGCGGACTCCCGTCCCAGGCGACCGGCGATGTACCGATGGATGTCCTCGGCGTACCGGTCGTACAGGTCGGTGAACCACTCGGGGTCGTCCCGGCTGCGGGGAGCGGTCTCTGATTCAACGGGCATCGGCTTCCTCCGGGGTGGCGGTCACCCGGTACTCGCCCGCAGCCGTGATCTTCTTCATCTCACGCCATGGCGCGCCGGCAGGACCCCGTCAGCGAGGCCGCGTCCGCACGGGCTTCGCCACGCGGGTCGGCGCGGTCAGCCGGAGACGAGTTTGACGATCGCCACCACACCCACGCAGACGATCACACCGCGCAGGATCGGCGCCGGGAAGCGGCGGCCCAGGCGCGCGCCCAGGTAGCCGCCGATCATCGACCCCAGCGCCACGAGCGCCACGGCCCACCAGTCGACCTTGGCGACCAGGATGTACAGCACGGCCGCCGTGGCGTTCACCAGCAAGGTGAGGGCGTTCTTGGCCGCGTTGATCCGTTGCAGGTGCTCGTCGAGGAAGATGCCGAGCAGGCCGACCAGCAGCACGCCCTGGGCCGCGCCGAAGTAGCCCCCGTAGACGCCGCCGGCGAACACGCCCAGCAGGAGCCATGGTCCGCCGTGCGCGCGCCGGGGCCGGTCGGACAGCCAGCGGCTGAGGCGGGGCTGGATGAGGACCATGACGCAGGACAGTCCGATCAGCACCGTGACGACGGCGGTGAACGCCTGCGCGGGCAGGTTCAGCAGCAGCAAGCCGCCGATCAGTGAACCCAGCACCGAGGCGGGGGCCAGCCGGGCGAGGCGGCCGCGCTGTCCCGCGAGCTCGGCGCGGTATCCCAGGACTCCGGTGACCCCGCCGGGGACCAGGCCGATGTTGTTCGAGACGTTCGCGGTGATGGGGGGCAGGCCCACGGCGAGCAGCGTCGGGAATGTGATCAATGATCCCGATCCGACGATCGCGTTGATGGTGCCGGCCGCGATCCCCGCCGCGAGCACCGCGACCATCGCCCAGGGACGGCTGGACATCGCGAACAGGGTGCCGCATCCCGCGACGAGGACGATCGAGCCGACGCCCACGAGCGCCCGGCGAACGGGGGATCTCATGGCTCTCGACTCTAGACCCCATCTTGCGATACAAGACGACCGTCTCATATATCGATACGGGCGGCCTCCCGCGTACGATCCGGGCACCGGGCGGCTTGACCTTGACGCCGGTGTGAAGGGTTACCGTCGCGGACGGCCGTCGATCAGGGAGGGTCGATGCGGATCGGTGAGCTGGCCGAGCGGGCCGGGGTGAGCACGCGGGCGCTCCGCTACTACGAGCAGCAGGGGCTGCTCCCCGCGCGCCGTAGCGCGAACGGCTATCGGGAGTACGACGAGTCGGACCTCCGTCTGGTGGTGGAGATCCGCTCGCTGCTGACGGCGGGATTCACGCTGGAGGACGCCCGGCCGTTCGTGGACTGCCTGCGGTCAGGCCAGTCGACCGGTTCCGCGTGCCCGGAGTCGGTCGCCGTCTACCGGCGCAAGCTCTCCGAGATCGACGCCGAGATCCGCGACCTGATCAGGCGGCGGATCGACGTGGCCGACCAACTGGCGCGGGCCTGCCCGGGCTGCGCCCTTTTCCCGGAGGGAACAGATGATCACGCTGACCAGCGAGAACTTCGACGAGCACGTGCTCCGCGGCGAGACGCCGATACTGGTCGACTTCTGGGCGGAGTGGTGCCCTCCGTGCAAGATGATCGCCCCGATCCTGGAGCAGATCGAGACGGAGTACGGCGACCGCCTCCGGATCGCCAAGATCAACGGTGACGAGAACCCGGAGATCGTGGAGCGCTACGGCGTCATGGGCTTCCCCACACTGAACCTCTACCGCGACGGCCAGGTGGTCCAGCAGATCATGGGCGCCCGCTCCAAGCGCCGCCTGATCGCCGACCTGGCCGGTCACATCTAAGGCAAGCGATCGACCCCTCACACCCTCCTCGACGCGGTGAGCGCGCGGTGAGCGGGCGGTGAGGGGTCCCCGCCACTGTTGCCTCATCGCCGGATCCACCGAGGGCCGGCCACTGAGTGAGGAGCAGGGCGATGGGCATGCTGACCGGCAAGACGGCGCTGGTGACGGGTGGCTCGCGGGGGATCGGCCGGGCGGTCGCGCTGCGGCTGGCCGCCGAGGGCGCGCTGGTCGCCGTCCACTACGGCGGCAACGACGCGGCGGCCAAGGAGACCGTGGCGCGGATCGAGGAGGCGGGCGGCCGGGCGTTCACCGTCCAGGCGCGGTTCGGCGACGACGGCGCGGTGGACCGGCTGTTCGAGGGCCTGACCGCGGGGCTGGCGAGACGCGGGCTGGACATCCTGGTCAACAACGCGGGCATCAGCTCGGTCAGCCCGATCGCGCAGATCACCCCCGAAGAGCTCGACCGGCTGCTCACGATCAACGTCACCACGCCGTTCTTCGTGGTCCAGCGCGCGCTGCCACTGCTGAACGACGGCGGCCGCGTCATCAACATGGGCTCGACGGCCAGCCGGTTCGCGGTCTCCACGCAGATCGGCTACACGATCAGCAAGGCGGCCCTGGAGTCGATGGCGCCGTCACTGGCCAACGAGCTCGGCCGGCGCGGCATCACCGTGAACACGGTCGCGCCCGGCGCGGTGCGGACCGACATGACCGCGGGCTACACCTCGATCCCCGAGATGGTCGCCGGACTCGAGGCGATCACCGCGCTCGGGCGGCTCGGGGAGCCGGAGGACGTCGCCGACGTCGTCGGGTTCCTGGCGGGCCCGCAGGGGCGGTGGGTGACCGGCCAGACCATCGACGTCTCGGGCGGGACCTACCTCGGCCCGATCGCCCCCTGATGGACGGACCCGCAGGCCCGCCCACAGCGGTGGATAATCACCGGCATGCGGTTCGGAATCCTCGGCGAGACCCGGGCATGGCACGACGACGGAGCCGAGGTTCCGCTGGGCAGGCCCGCCGCGCGCTGCTGACCCTGCTGCTCGTACGCCCCGGTGAGGTCGTGTCGGCCGACCGGCTGGGCGACGAGATCGACCCGGACGGGGCGCTGTCGGCACACGCGCTGCAGTCCCAGGTGTCCCGGCTCCGTACGGCCCTAGGCTCCGAGGCCGCGATCGAGCGGGCCGGGGCGGGCTACCGGATCGTGGTCCCACCGGACGACGTGGACGCCTGCCGGTTCGAGCGGCTGGCGCAGGAGGGCCGGGCGGCGTTGCGGGACGGCGACGCGGAACGCGCGGTCACGCTGCTGCGCGACGCGCTGGAGCTGTGGCGGGGCCCCGCGCTGGCCGACATCGCCGAGGGCGAGACGGCACAGGCCGCCGCCGTACGGCTGGAGGAGGAGCGGCTCGGGGCGCTCGAGGACCGGATCGAGGCCGAGCTGCGGCTCGGCGAGAACCGCGTCCCCGAGTTGCGCGAACTGGTCGGCCGCCACCCGCTCCGGGAACGATCTGCGGCGCTGCTGATGCGGGCGCTGGCCGCCGAGGGCGGGCAGGCCGAGGCCCTCGTCGTGTTCGAGGACACGAGACGGCGTCTGGCCGACGAACTAGGCGCCGACCCCTCGGCCGAGCTGACCGCGCTGCACCGTGAACTGCTGAGCGCCGATCCGTCGCCGTCGCCCGCCGCGCCGCCCGTCCCACTGACGGCCTTCGTGGGCCGCGACGACGAGGTGTCGGAGGTCGCCGACCTGCTGCGCGTGGCCCGGCTGGTCACGCTGATCGGCCCGGGCGGCGTCGGCAAGACCCGGCTGTCCGTCGAGGTCGCCGGTGCCGTGACCGACGAGGTCTGCTTCGTCGAGCTGGCGCCGCTGCGCGACGGCGCGGGGCTGCCGCAGGCGCTGCTGGGCGCGCTCGGCCTGCGCGAGAACGGGCTCCACCTGGGAAGCGGCGGGCAGGCGCCGCTGGACCGGCTGATCACCGCGCTGTCGGACCGCGTGCTCCTGCTCGTCCTGGACAACTGCGAGCACGTCGTCGACGACGCCGCCGCGCTCGCCGCGCGGCTGCTGGCGACCTGCCCGCGCCTGCGCGTCCTCGCCACGAGCCGCGAGCCGCTCGGCGTCATCGGCGAGCACCTCACGCAGGTGCGGCCGCTCGACGACCAGGCCGCCGTGCGTCTCTTCACCGACCGCGCCCAGGCCGTCCAGCGCGGTTTCACCGCCGGCCCCGACGTCGTACGGCGGATCTGCGCGGCCCTCGACGACCTGCCGCTGGCGATCGAGCTCGCGGCGGCCCGGCTGCGGACGCTGCACGTCGACGACCTCGCGGCACGGCTGGACGACCGGCTCGGTGTCGCGGCGCGCGGCAGCCGCGGAGTCGACGACCGGCATCGGACGCTGCGCGCGGTGGTCGCCTGGAGCTGGGACCTGCTCTCCGAGCCCGAGCAACGGGCCGCGCGCAGGTTCTCCGTCTTCGCCGGGGGCGCGACGGCCGAGTCCGCCGTACGCGTCTGCGACACCGACCCCGACACGCTGGAGTCGCTGCTCGACAAGTCGCTCCTGGAGTTCGCGGGCGGCCGCTACCGGATGCTGGAGACGATCCGCGCCTACGCCGCCGAACGCCTCGATGCGTCACAGGAAGGCGAGTCGGTACGGCGCGTACACGCCCGGCATCTCCTGGAGCTGGTGCGGACCGCCGATCCGCACCTGCGCCGGGCCGAACAGCTGGAGTGGCTGCCCGTCCTCGCGGCCGAGCACGGCGACCTCCTCGCGGCCGTGCGCTGGGCGGTCGAGACCAGGGACGTGGAGACGGCCCTCGACCTGATCGCCGCGGCCTCCCACTACCTGTGGATCCGCGGCGCGTCCGCTTCGATCGCGTCCCAGGCGACGGCGTTGCTCGACGCGATCGGCGGCGAGCCCGCCGGTCGCGGCGAGGAGTACGCGATGTGCGTGCTGGCGGCGACCGGGCGGCCGGTCTGGCAACGACACCGTGCCCCGGCCGAGAAGGCCCTCACCGCCGCGTGGTCCGGTGCCGAACCGGGCCGATACCCGGTCGTCCTGCTCATGTGGATGATGCGGAACGCCGGCGACGGCGATGCCCATGGCGCGTTCGCGCTGGTGACGTCCCAGTGCGAACGCTCCGACCCGTGGGTACGAGCGGCCGCGCGGTACGTCTCGGGCTTCGGGGAGAGCGACACCGCGTCGGCCGAGCGCGTCTTCGCCTCGGCCGTGGAGGGGTTCCGCTCGCTCGGTGACCGGTGGGGCACCGCGCTGGCCCTCGACTGGCTCGCAGGCCTGGCGGGCAGGCGCGGGGACCAGGCGACGGCCCTCGCGTTGACCGACGAGGCGCTGGCCCTCACCGAGCGGCTCGGCGCCCTGGAGGACAGCGCCGATCTCCTGGTCAACCGAGGTGATCACCTCCTCGCGCACGACGCGGCGGCGGCGCGCGCCGACTACGAGAAGGCCGCCGGTCTCGCCCGCCGCGCCGGCAGCGCCACCTGCCTGGCGGCGGCCCTGCGCGGACTCGGCGACATCGCGCTGTCGGCAGGGGACCCGGCCGAGGCGGGCCGGCTGTACGACGAGGCACTGGAGCGGCTCGACCCGCACTGGATCAAGAGCGCCGCCAACCGGGTGCGTACGCTCGCCGGGCTCGGCCGCGTCGCCGAGGCGCGCGGCGACCACGCCGCGGCGCGGGCACGGTACGGGGAGGCCGCCGAGTCCGCGGCGGCCGTGATGGGCACGGCCACTCCGGAGTCCCTCCGCGCGATGGGGCTCCCCGAGACCGTCATCGAGGCTGTGAGCGCGCGGTGAGCCGCCGGTGAGCGCTCCCCGCGAAGCTCACCGGCATGAAGAACCTCAACGTCCTGATCTCCGGTGCCTCCGTCGCCGGCCCCGCGCTCGCCTACTGGCTCCACCGCCACGGCTTCACCCCCACGATCGTGGAGCGTGCTCCGGCCCTCCGCGACGGCGGCTACGCCGTCGACTTCCGGGGCGAGGCGCACCTGACGGTCCTGCGCCGCATGGGCATCCTCGCCGACCTCGAACGCGCCCGGACCGGCATGGGCTACATGTCGTACGTCAACGACAAGGGCCGGGCGGTGGCCAAGATGCCCGCCGACCTGTTCGCCGGCGACATCGAGATCCTCCGCGGCGACCTGTCCCGCATCCTGTACGACGCGACCAGACAGCACACCGAGTACATCTTCGGCGACTCCATCACCTCGATCACCGAGGACGCCCACGGCGCGCACGTCACCTTCGAGCGCGGCGCCCCGCGCAGGTTCGACCTGGTCATCGGCGCCGACGGCCTGCACTCGAACACCCGCCGCCTGACCTTCGGTCCGGAAGAGCAGTTCGTGAAGCACCTGGGCGTCTACTGCGCGATCTTCACCACGTCCAACCACCTCGGGCTGGACCACACCGGACACGCCTACCGCACCGCGAACCGGCTCGTCGCGCTGTACAGCGCCCGCCACAACACCGAGGCCAAGGCCACGTTCTACTTCGGCTCACCGGACCTGGACCTCGACCGCCGCGACGTGGCGCGACAGCAGACCGTCCTCGCCGAGCGGTTCGCCGGAAACGGCTGGCAGAGCGACCGGCTACTCCACGAGATGCGGTACGCACCCGACTTCTACTTCGACTCGGTCGGCCAGGTCCACATGGACTCCTGGTCGCGCGGCCGGGTCGCCCTGCTCGGCGACGCCGCGTACTGCCCGTCCTCCTTGTCGGGCATGGGCTCGGGCCTCGCCCTCGTCGGCGCGTACGTCCTCGCCGGTGAACTGGCCGCCGCGCAGGGCGACCACCGGGTGGCGTTCGCCCGCTACGAGCAGGAGATGCGGGAGTACGCGAAGGGCTGCCAGAAGATGGGCGACGGCGTCGCCAAACTCATGGTCCCGAGCAGCCGCGCCCTGGCGGCGTTCCTCAACCGCTACTACAAGGTCATGCCCTACCTGCCCGGCAAGAACATGGCCTCCAAGATCGCCCGTAAGGCCGCCGAGAACATCAGCCTCCGGGACTACCGAGCACTCGCCCGCCCGAAGGTGTGACGGTTCAGTGGTCGGCCGAGACGAGAGAGCCGCCGAGGAAGGTATGGGTGGGGTTCAGGTCCCGCAGGACGTCACTCGGGCAGTCGGCGGGTTCGCGGCCCCAGACGGTGAGGTCGGCGAGGCGGCCGGGAGCGAGAAAACCACGCTGGTCGCCCTCACCCAGCAGACGGGCGGCGCGCGTCGTATGCAGCGCCACGGCCTCGTCGAAGGTGATGGCGTGCTCCGGCCCCTGGACGCCGATGACGGTCTGACGGGTGGTCATGCCCCACACCGACCGCATGGCGCCGAACTGGCCGACGGGGAAGTCCGATCCGGCCGCGACCAGGGCACCCTGGTCGAGCCATTCCCGGGCGGGGAAGAGCGCGGCGACCCTTTCGGCGCCCCAGAATCCGAGCTCCACCTCGGCGGTGTCGTGCAGAAGCGGCTGCTGGATGGTGACGGGGACGCCGAGGGCGACGGCGCGGGCGCGCTGTTCCGGGCCGGCCAGGCCGCCGTGCTCCATCACCAGAGTGCCGGCGGGCAGGCCGGGGTTGCGCTGGAGGACGCGTTCGTAGACGTCCAGGAGGACGCGGACCGCGCGGTCGCCGTAGGCGTGGGTGCCGACCCGCCAACCGCGGCGGACCACGGCCTCGACGGCCTCGACCAGCGCGTCGGGCTCCCAGGTCAGCGTTCCAGAGAAGGCGTGGTCGCAGGCGTACGGCTCTTCAGTGGCACCGGCCTCGAGGCCGCCGTCGAGGCCGAACTTGACTCCCCACACCCGCAGCCATGGGTCGGAGCCGTAGCGCCAGTCCTCCATGACGTCGAGCAGGTCCTCCACCTGGGCCGCGCTGCTCAGACCGAGCGCCGAGATCAAGGCCCGCACCCGGGTGCTCAGCGCCCCGGCCTCGCGGGTGGCCAGCAGCATCGCGTAGTCGTCGGGGGTGACCGCGCAGTCGCGCACGGTGCCGATGCCGGTGGCAGCGTACTGGCCGCTCGCCAGGCGCAGCCCGTCGATGCGCCGAGCCCGGTCCGGGGCGGGGAGCAGGCGTTCCACCAGGGGCAGGGCGTTGTCGATCAGCCGTCCGTCGAGCCTGCCGTCGGCATCGCGGCCGATGACACCGCCCGGCGGTACGGGGGTGTCCTCGGTGATGCCCGCCAGGCGCAGGGCGTAGGTGTTGACGACGTCGTTGTGGCCGCCCCGTTTGACCAGGACCGGATGGCGGTCGGTGGCCTGGTCGAGTTCGGCGGCGGTGGGCATCCGCCGCTCGGCCAGGTTGAGTTCCTGCCAGTTGGTGGTGGTACGGATCCACTGCCCCGCGGGGGTGGTCTCGGCCCGTCGGCGGATCAGGTCCAGGAACTCGGCGATGTTACGGGCCTGGTGGACGGGCACGTCGTGCGCGCCGTGTGCGGCGAAGATCAGATGCGTGTGGGTGTCGTCGAACGCGGGCAGGACAGTGGCCTCCGACAGTTCGTAGACCGTGGTCCGCCGGGTCACCCACTCGTCCAGGCCGTCCTGGTCGGATGAGACGGCGACGATGCGGTCACCCCGTACCGCCAGGGCCCGCTGCGGCTGCTGACCGGGCACCAGCGTGTGCACCACCGCACCGCGGATCAGCAGATCCGCACCGTGATCAGTCATGGCTCTCCTACCTCCTCGATCTCGTCTGTCGACCATCCCGTTGTACGAGACCGCGGCAGATTCGAATACATCGAGCGGCCTCTATCGCAGGAAGTACGCCATCAAAGCGGCTTAGAATGCAGATCGTGCGCCACGCGTTGGATGAGACGGATCGCCGGATCGCGGCCGCCCTCCTCCTCTCGCCCCGCGCCTCCTGGCGTGAGCTGGCCCGCTGCCTGGGGCTGTCCGAACGCACCGTCGTCCGTCGTGCCGCACCCCTGTACGGCGACGGCACCCTGCGGGCCACCGCAGTCCGCAACCCCGCGCACTTCCCCGACCTGATCCCCATCGCGGTGCGCATCCGCTGTCGGCCCGCCAAGATCAGCCAGGTGTCCCGCGCCCTGGCCCGTCGCGGCGACACGGTCTGGGTCGACATCCTGGGCGGCGGCAACGAGATTTCCGCGATCTTCTTTCTCGACGGTCCCGACGCCCGCAGCACCCTGCTGCTTCGCGACCTGCCCGCCACCGACGCCGTGGACGCCTGGACCGCACACACCATGCTGCGCGTCTTCCCGACCGCGTTCCGCTGGACCGCCGACCTGCTCTCCCCTCAGGAGACGAGCCAACTCGACCCCGGCCCGGCGACGACACCGCCCGCTCCCCTCGACGGCGACGCCGCCCTGATCGCCGCTTTGACCCAGGACGGCCGGGCCACCTACATCGAGCTCGCCCGTCGCGCCGGCACCACCCCACTCACCGCCCGTCGACGACTCGACGCGCTCCTGCGCGGCCAGGTCCTGCGCATGGCCACCGAGATCGACCTGGCGCTGCTCGGAGCGCACGCCGAGGCGCTGCTGTGGATCACCGTCCAGCCGGGCGCGCTGCACCGGACCGCACAGACCCTCAGCACCCACCCACAGGTACGGTTCACCGCCGCCACCTCCGGCCCCGCCAACCTGCTCATCGCGCTCGCCGCAACCGACCTCGACGCCCTGTACACCTTCCTGACCACCGTCGTCGGCCCGCTGGACGGGATCACCGGCATCGACACCACCCCCCTCCTGCGGACTTTCAAACGCACCGGCCTGCTCCGCACGAACCTGAGCACTCCCCGGCGTGCCTGATTCCGCAGCGGCCGCCCGCGCGGGATGCGACGGGCGGATGCTCGCCATGGTGAAGACGAGCCCACGACAAAGCCACCCGACCGTAGATCTTTAAAAGATGAACAAAACCCAAACGGACAACCGAACCAGAGAAGGGGGGCAAGGGGCGAAGCCCCAAAAAAGCCATCCGACCGAACGCCAGCCACAAGGGGGCGTGGGGGGCGAAGCCCCCCACATCGGGGGTCCGGGGGTCGTCCCCCGGAAGAAATGACGAAGGGGTCAGCGGGAAGGAAGCTCCGCTTCCGACCATACTGACCCCGACACCGAGTGGGCGAGGAGGGATTTGAACCCTCACGTCCTTGCGGACACACGGACCTGAACCGTGCGCGTCTGCCGTTCCGCCACCCGCCCTGGGCGCGTCCAAAGGTTAGCACCATTCCTACCGTGGTCCGAATCGGTTGCTCGGGACGAACCAACGCACAGATACGATCGTCTAGCAGTGGAGAGGGGAGGTGCACGTGGGTGTCCTACAGCGCTTCGAGCGTCGGCTCGAGGGCATGGTCGAGGGTGCCTTCGCGCGGGCGTTCAAGTCGGAGCTCCAGCCCGTCGAGGTCGCCAGCGCCATTCAGCGCGAGATGGACGAACGCGCCGCGATCGTGGCGCAGGGTCGCACGCTGGTGCCGAACGACTTCGTCGTCGAGATCTCACATCCTGACGGTGAGCGGCTCGAGGTGTACGCCGACAGCCTGAGCCAGGAGCTGGCCAATCTCGCGCGGGAGCACGCGAAGGAGCAGGGTTATTCCTTCGTCGGGCCGGTGCGGGTGCGGTTCGAGAACGCCGATGACCTGCGGACGGGGATGTTCCGGATCCGTTCGGGCGTCATCCGTGGCTCGACGGTCGAGGGCGGTGAGATCCGTCAGCCGATGAGTGACATGCCGCCGCCGCCGCGCGGGTTCGCGGGCGGCCGGCCACGACTGTTGGTGAGCACGGAGGGTCAACCGAGTCACACGTACGATCTGACGACCCCGGTGACGCTGCTGGGCCGTGGCACCGATTGTGATCTTCGGCTTGTCGATCCGGGCGTTTCCCGGCACCATGCCGAGATCAGAGTCGAGGGTCCGGAGGTGGTTGCGGTTGATCTAGGGTCGACAAACGGCACTTTCGTGAACGGCCAGCCGATCCGTCGCGTGACGTTGCACGATGGCGCACGTGTGACGCTGGGCCGTACAACCCTGGTGTTCCGCCGCGATAGGGAGTAGCTCCGACTCCGATGAACCAAATCACCCTGACGCTCATGAAGGTGGCGTTCCTAGCCGTGTTGTGGCTGTTCGTCATCGCGGCCGCGGGCGTCATCCGTGCCGACCTGTGGGGTTCGAAGGCCGCCGCGAAGGCAGCGCGGCCCAAGAGCGCTCCCCAGCCCGCCCGGCCGCCTCGGTCGGCGGCGCCGCCGCGCGTCAGGCGAGCGGACCCGACCAAGCTCGTGATCACCGAAGGTGCCCGGGCCGGCACGACGATGGATCTCGTCGGCACGGAGATAACGATGGGTCGTGCCAATGACGTCACGCTGCCTCTCGGAGACGACTACTCTTCGGGGCGGCACGCCCGGCTCTTCTCGCAGAACGGTCAGTGGTTCGTGGAGGATCTCGGTTCGACGAACGGCACCTTCCTCGGGCGCGCCAAGGTGAGCAGGCCGGAACCCGTCCCCGTTGGCGTACCGATCCGCATCGGGAAGACCGTCATAGAGCTGCGCAAATGACCATCGGAATTCGTTTCGCCGCCCGGTCGGACGTCGGCATGCTCCGCGAGGGCAACGAGGACTCGGCGTACGCCGGGCCCCGGTTGCTCGCGGTGGCCGACGGCATGGGCGGCCATGTCGGCGGCGAGATCGCCAGCGCCGCGGCCATCGAGACCCTGAAGCCGCTCGACCACGACGTCCCGCCGCATGAGCTGGTCGGCGTGCTCGAGCAGGCGGTGCATCGCGCCAACGAGACGTTGCACAGCATCGTGGAGGGCGATCCGTCCCTGCAGGGGATGGGCTGCACACTGACCGCGATGCTCTGGAACGGACCGCAGGTCGCCCTCGTCCATATCGGCGACTCGCGCGCGTACCTCCTGAGGAACGGCGAGCTGTTCCAGATCACCCATGACCACACCCTCGTGCAGTCACTCGTCGACGAGGGCCGGATCACCCTGGACGAGGCCGCTTCACACCCGCAGCGTTCCCTGTTGCTGCGGGCGCTCGACGGCCGGGGCGAGGTCGATCCGGACATCTCGCTGCGTGAAGCGCAGATCGGCGACCGCTACCTCCTGTGCTCCGACGGTTTGAGCACGGTGGTGAGCGCGGAGACGGTCCACCACGCGCTGAGCACGGTGCCGGAGCCGGACCAGGCCGTGCGCCAGCTCATCGACCTGGCGAACCGCGGTGGCGGCCCGGACAACATCACGTGCGTGGTGGCCGACGTCGTGGAGCTGGAGCAGTATCCCGGCCCGCCGTCGGCGTCGATCACGGCTGGTGCCGCGCAGAACGCCGGCCGTACGCGGGGCGACGCGGACATGCCGCCGCCCGGTGCGATGGCCGGGGAGACCCCGGCGCAGCGGGCCGCCGCGCTGCGGGACCCGCAGCAGCAGTCCGCGCCCGTGACCGTGGCGGACATGCCGGCGATCGGTCATCAGCCGGACGACACGCTGCCGCAGATGGCGGTGGGGCGGCGACGGCGCCGCTGGCCGTGGCTGGTCGCCGCGGCCGGGGCGGTGGTCCTGCTGGCCGCGGGCGGGTCGTACGTCGCATGGGACACGATCCAGGGGCAGTACTACGTCGCGGCGGACGACGGTCAGGTCGTCATCTACCAGGGGATCAACCAGGACATCCTGGGCTTCAAGCTGTCCCATCTGGAGGAGCGCCCGAACCCCGCGCTGAAGGTCGAGGACCTCACCTCGGACGCCCGCAACTCCGTGTCCCACACGATCGACAATCTCGACAGCCTGGCGAAGGCCCGCAACACCGTCACCAACCTGCGGCAGAAGGTCTGCCACCTGGTCGTGTCCGACAACAAGGGCGCCGTGGCGATCTGGAGGGGCAAGGGCCAGAAGCCGCAGGGCTGCGACGAGAAGGTCCTCGAGACGCCCGATCCGTCGCTGCTCACGAGCCAGCTCCCCAGGCAGGCCAAGGACAGCGTGCACAAGGGCATCGCCGTTTCCGACATCAACCAGGCCCGCGCCAAGGTCAATGATCTGAAGGGCCAAGCCGACCAGTGCAAGGCGCACCCCGCAGCCGACTCCGACTGTCCTAAGCCGAGTAACAAGCACTGATGACTTCCGTAGCCGCCGAACCCGAGGTTCAGATCGCGACCCGCCCCCGGCGGAGCGCCCAGCTGAGCATGCTCGTCTTCGCGATGGTGATCACCATCGCGGGCTTCGCCCAGGTGGGTCTCGCCCGGGACGGCAGTCTGCCCGCCGGCATGTACGGGTACGGCATAGGCCTCGCGATCCTCGCCGCGGGTGCCTATTTCGTCGTCATCCGCTTCGCGCCGTACGCCGATCCGCTGTTGCTTCCGATGGCCGTGTTCCTCAACGGCCTCGGGCTGGCCATGATCTATCGGTTGGACCTCAGGACCAGCGCCGACCAGAAGAAGGCCATCGCCGAGGGCAGGAAGTTCGTCTACTTCGGGCCTTCGACGACCAACCAGCTGATGTGGACCGCGCTCGGCATGATCTTCTTCGCCGTGACGATCCTGGTGCTGAAGGAGATCAAGATCCTTCAGCGCTACATGTACACGATCGGCGCCGTCGGCCTGTTCTTCCTCGCCCTTCCGGGTTTCCTGCCGTCGTCGATCAGTGGCGCGCTGGGCGCGAAGATCTGGATCCGCATCGGCGGTATCTCGATCCAGCCGAGTGAGTTCTCCAAGCTCGCGCTGGTGGCGTTCTTCGCCGGATACCTGGTGAACAAGCGTCAGTCGCTGTCGATCGTGGGCAAGAAGCTCGGTCCGGTGAACCTGCCCCGGGCCCGTGACCTCGGCCCGATCCTCGTCATCTTCGTGATCTGCCTCGGCGTCCTGGCCCTGGAGAACGACTTCGGCACGGCCATCCTGTTCTTCGGGCTGTTCGTCAGCATGCTGTACGTCGCGACCGAGCGCTTCATGTGGGTCATGATCGGCGTACTGCTCCTGGCGCTCGCCTGTCTGGTCGCGCCGGAGATCCCGCACGTCGCACAGCGGATCGACACCTGGCTGGACCCGCAGGCGTACTTCGACGGTGGCTGCCGGATCGGCGGAAAGATCATCAATCAGACGCACGCCGACGTCTGCGCCCGCAAGGGCGGTCAGTACGTCGCGGACAGCAGCCAGCTGATGTTCGGCCTGTTCTCGATGGGACAGGGCGGCGTGCTCGGTACGGGCCTCGGGCAGGGCGAGCCGTGGCGGACCCCACTGTCGTACAGCGACTTCATCTTCACGTCCTTCGGCGAGGAGCTCGGGCTCACCGGCGTCATGGTGATCCTGCTGGCGTACGCGCTGATCGTGCAGCGGGGCATGAAGGCGGCGCTGGCGACGAAGGACAACTTCGCGAAGCTGTTCGCCGGCGGTGTGTCGTTCGTGTTCGCGCTCCAGGTCTTCGTGATCGTCGGCGGTGTCACCAAGCTGATCCCGCTTACCGGTCTGACCACGCCGTTCCTCGCCCAGGGAGGATCCTCCCTGCTCGCCAACTGGATTCTGATCGCCATTCTGATCCGAATCAGTGACACGGCGCGGAGACCCGCGCCGCAGCCGATCCAGGACGAGGGAATGACCCAGGTGGTGAGCACGAGGTGAACAAGCCGCTCCGCAAGGTCGCGGTGGCCGGCCTGCTGTTGATGGTCATTCTGATCATCAACGTGAACTACATCCAGGGGTCGCAGGCGGACAAGCTGCGGACCTCCTCGCTGAACTCCCGCCAGTTCGCGCAGCAGTGGCAGTACAACCGCGGCCCGATCATGGCCGGGAAGGTCACGCTCGCCTACTCCGCCAAGACGGACAAGGACGGGAAGAACTACCAGCGGCACTACAACCAGGGCACGCTGTACTCCCCGATCACCGGCTACGTCAGCGTGTTCAGCCGTACGGGCCTGGAGGGCGCGGAGAACCCCCTGCTGGACGGCACCGACAAGCGGCTGGCCCTGCACAACTGGTTCGACGCCCTGGTCGGCAAGAAGGCCGCCGGCGCGACCGTGCAGACGACGATCGACCCGGACGTGCAGAAGGCGGCCTACAACGGCGTCTCGGACCGGACGATGCGGCGCGGCGCGGCGGTCGCCATCGACGTCAAGACGGGCGCGATCCTGGCGATGGCCTCCTACCCGTCGTACGACACGAACGCCGTCGCCGTCCACGACGGGGACAAGGCGACCAAGGCCTTCGCCGCGCTGAAGAAGAAGCCGGACCCGATGTTGAACTACGCGACCCGCGAGACGTTCGCGCCGGGCTCGTCGTTCAAGATCATCGACTCGGCCGCGGCCATCGAGGGCGGGCTGGGCAACAAGGACTCGGGGTTCGACGCCAACGAGTTCCGCCTGCCCGAGACGGGCAACGTCCTGCACAACTCCGACGGCGACGAGGCAAAGTGCACCGGCTCCCCGGCGTTGATCGACTCGTTCGCGGCGTCCTGCAACTCGACGTTCGCCCGGCTCGCGGTCAAGCTGGGGCAGCAGCGGCTCGGCGCGATGGCGGCCAAGTTCGGCTTCAACAAGCCCACCCAGATCGAGAACGAGGTCTCCAGCGCCACCAGCGTCTACCCGACCAAGCCGATCGGCGGCGACTCCCTGGCCCGCAGCGGCATCGGCCAGGACGTCGTGACCGCGTCGCCGCTGCAGATGGCGATGGTCGCGCAGACGGTGGCCAACAACGGCAAGATGATGAAGCCGTACCTCGTCAAGCGGGTCGTCGCCCAGGACCAGTCCGAGCTGGTGACCGACCAGCCGAAGGAGCTCGGGCAGCCGATCAGCTCCGACACCGCCCAGCAGATCCAGGAGATGATGCGGGCGGTCGTCGATCGCGGTACGGCGGCGAGCACGGTCGGCGGGCAGGACATCGCCGGCAAGACCGGAACGGCCGAAACCGGCGTGAACGGGATTAACGAGAACTGGTTCGTCGGGTTCGCCCCGAAGGACAACCCCAAGATCGCCTTCGCGGTCGTCACCGAGGGGCAGAGCGGGTCGACCGGTGCGAAGTTCTCGGCGCCGATCGCACTGAGAATGGTCCAGGCGGTGCGCTGACGATGACTGCCCCGGACGTCCTGAGCAACCGATACGTGCTGGACGAGCGTCTGGCCGTCGGCGGGATGGGCGAGGTCTGGAAGGCCACCGATCGGCTCCTCGGCCGGCCGGTGGCGGTCAAGCTGCTCAAACAGCAGTACCTCGACGACGAGACCTTCCGGGGCCGCTTCCGCGCGGAGGCGCGGTTCGCCGCCGGGCTGCAGCACGGCGGCATCGCGCAGGTGTACGACTACGGCGAGCAGGACGACCTCGCCTACCTCGTCATGGAGCTCGTGCCGGGCGAGACGCTCTCGCGCATCCTCGCCCGCGACGGGCGGATGTCGGTCGACGCGACGCTGGACGTCATCGGGCAGGCCGCACAGGCCCTCCAGGTCGCCCACTCGGCGGGCATCATCCACCGGGACATCAAGCCCGGCAACCTGATGGTGACCGCCGACGGCACCGTGAAGATCACCGACTTCGGCATCGCGCGCGGCGGCGGGGACTCGTCGATGACCCAGACCGGCATGGTCATGGGCACCGCCCAGTACGTCTCGCCGGAGCAGGCGACGGGCAAGCGGGTGACCCCGGCCGCCGACCTGTACTCCCTCGGCGTCGTCGCGTTCGAATGCCTGTCCGGGCGGCCGCCGTTCGTCGCCGACACGCCGGTCGCGCTCGCGCTCAAGCACGTGCGGGAAGAGCCCCCGCCGCTGCCCGAGTCGATGGCGCACGCCGTCCGCGGCCTGGTCGGCGCGCTGCTGGCCAAGCACCCCGACGACCGTCCGCGCTCGGCGCGCGAGGTGGCCGAGGGCGCCTACGCCATCCGCCACTCGCTCGGCATCGGCGACAACGCCTCGGCCGAAGAGACCGCCGCCGCGCACGGCTGGACGGTCGAGAGCCCGGTCGTCGACCCCTGGTCGGCAGAGGGGCCTGCCTCCCGGCCGTGGTCGGGGGAGGGCCCCGCGTCCCAGCCGTGGTCGCCGGAGGCGTCCTGGACGGCAGAGAGCCCGGTGCCTCATCCCGACGCGGCCGGCTCGGCGACCGAACGGATCGGTGCGGCGCGAACCGGAGGATCCCGGAGGGCTCCCAAGCGCCGTCGCGGGCTCCTCCTCCCTCTGGTGCTCACCGGGGCCACGGCGGCCGTCCTCATCGGCGTCGGCGTGTTCACCGTCGGTGCCCTGTGGAAGGGCCCTGGCCACACTAAGCTCGTCGACGGCAACCGGGTTCAGCCGGTCGGTCGCACCACGCCGACCAGGCACATTCGGGGGCCCCATCTTGGCGAGCCGACGGATCGCCCCGTACCCTCGGGTTCGACCTTCGAACGGACGACCCCCAGCACGTCGCCGAGTTCTACCAAGAGCTCGGCGGCAAGCCCGAAACCGACCAGAACGAGGAGAACCCCGAAACCGACGCCTACCAGGTCGACGGCGGAGCCGCCGCCGACCTCTCCGACGCCGTCGCCTGGCGACAGTTCTCCAGGCTAGGTTCGGAGAGCATGGTGTAGACGACGAGGGAAAGTGCGAGACATGACTCAGCCTCGGCTACTCGGTGGTCGCTACGAGCTCGATGGTGTCATCGGGCGTGGTGGCATGGCCGAGGTCTACCGAGCTCGAGATCTCCGTCTTGATCGAATTGTAGCGATCAAGACGCTGCGGGCCGACCTGGCCCGGGATCCGACTTTTCAGGCGCGGTTCCGCCGGGAGGCGCAGTCCGCGGCATCACTCAACCACCCGTCCGTCATCGCCGTGTACGACACGGGCGAAGACGTCATGGACGGCAACCCGGTCCCGTTCATCGTCATGGAGTACGTCGAGGGCCGCACGCTCCGCGACGTCCTGCGCGACGAGCAGAAGCTGGCGCCCGAGCGGGCCATGGAGATGACGGACGGCATCCTGCGCGCGCTGGACTACAGCCACCGCGGCGGGATCGTGCACCGTGACATCAAGCCGGCCAACGTGATGCTGACCTCCAACAACGAGGTCAAGGTCATGGACTTCGGCATCGCCCGCGCGATGGCCGACTCCGCCGCCACGATGACCGCGACGGCGCAGGTGATCGGCACCGCGCAGTACCTCTCGCCGGAGCAGGCGCGAGGTGAGCGTGTCGACGCCCGCAGTGACCTCTACTCCACCGGCTGTGTGCTGTTCGAGCTGCTCACCGGGCGGCCGCCGTTCCAGGGCGACTCCCCGGTGGCCATCGCCTACCAGCACGTACGGGAAGAGCCGTCGCCGCCGTCGCACTTCGATCCGTCCATCCCCCACTGGGCCGACGCGATCGTCATGAAGGCGCTCACGAAGGACCCGAACTACCGCTACCAGAGCGCGGCCGAGATGCGCGCCGACATCCAGCGCGCTCTGCAGGGCATGCCGGTCTCCGCCCCGACCATGGCGCTGAACGGCGGCACCCAGGTCATGCAGGGCGGGCCGCCGACCCAGGCGGCTCGGCCGACGACGATGGGCTACGACCTGCCCCCGGTGCACTACGGCGAGCCGGAGAGACCGGAGGGCCGCGGCAAGAAGGTCGCGCTCTGGCTGGTCGTCGGCCTGCTCGCGGCGGGCGCGGTGACGGCGCTGTACTTCATGTTCAGCGGCGGGGGCGGCGCGGCGAAGGAGAGCACGACGGTCGCCATCCCCACCGGCATCGTCGGCAACGACCAGGACGCCGCCAAGCAGCAGCTCACGGGCATCGGCATCGTCGACGGCAACATCAAGACCAAGAAGAAGCCGAGCGATCAGGTCGACAGCGGCAAGGTCATCAGCGTCACGCCGAACGAGAACACCAAGATCGATAAGACCAAGCTGGCCACCACCGAGGTCACCTTGGTCGTCTCGACCGGCAAGCCGAAGGTGACAGTGCCCCCGCTCCGCGGCAAGAGCCTGGACGAGGCCAAGAGCGCCCTGGAGAACGCCGGCCTCAAGGTCGGCGACACGCCGAAGCAGAACAGCTCGACCGTTCCCAAGGGCAACGTGATCACTTCGGATCCGACCTCCGGCTCCAAGGTCGCCAAGGACACCGAGGTCGCCCTGACCATCTCCGACGGGCCCGGCAAGACCGTGGTACCGAACGAGGTCGGGAAGCCGGTCGACGAGGCCAAGGCGGACCTGAAGAGCAACGGTTTCAAGGTCCACGTCCAGTTCGTCCCCGCGCAGGAGGGGCAGACCCCGGGCACCGTCCTCCAGCAGAACCCGAACGAGGGCGACACGGCCAACCGCAACAGCACGGTCACATTGATCGTCGCCAAGCAGCAGCAGCAACAACCCCCGCCCAGCCCGGACCCGACGGACACGGGAGGCGGCAACTGGCCGGGCTTCTGACGGAGCATCAGCTAAAAGGCGTCCTCGTCCCCTCCAGGGGCGGGGACGCCGCTCGCTTTTCCAGGCCGTAGGGCCGCCCGTGTGCCCTCAGAGATGTCCTGTGCTGCCTCGGGTGCCGTGAGCGGCTTCAGACACGCCCTGGGGGCGCGCTGGGAGGGCGGCCAGGGTGTGGGCATGAGGGAGGGCTTCCGCCGCTCGGGGGCAACGGCGGAAGCCCTCACTCGGAAGATCCGCCTTACCGCCCATGGCGTTACAGGGTCTCCCAATATTCTTTTTACCGGTGTTTTGCCCCCGGGGTCGGGGGTGCCGTAGTCGAGGTGCCGCCATCATCGACCGTCCCGTGATCGAACTGAATCTTCGGCTCGAACCAGGGGAAGACGACGTACCAGAGCAGGACACCGACGACGAGCACGGCCACCAGGGCGGTGTAGACCCGCGTCACCGTGCCGCCGGGCAGGTGCCGCCACAGCCATCCGTACATCTACGAACTCGCTCCGTTCACCCGTGGGATGGAGCCGACCATCCGCCCGAACACGATGAGCCGCTGCGCCGCGGAGTACTTCGGATGGCAGGTGGTGAGTGTGATCAGCCGGTCGGTCGGGTCCTTGGAAGGATGCTCCGGCACCGGGGCCGCGACGTTGACGTCGCCGGGCGACACCACCTTCTTGCCGGTCACCTGGTAGATGTACTGCCGGGCCCGGGTGTCGATGAGGATCTTGTCGCCGGGGTGCAGCTCGTCGATGCGGTTGAAGGGCGCCAGGTAGGTCGTCCGGTGCCCGGAGACGACGAAGTTGCCGATCTCCCCCGGCATCGCCGTGCCCGGGTAGTGCCCGGGCCCCTTGCGCAGGTCCGCGACGGAGACGCCCTCGATGATCACATAGTGGAAGCCCTTGCCGAGCCGGGGGATCCGGATGAGGGCGAGACCGTGGCCGAGACTCACGCGCTCGGCCGTCACGGCACCTCTCGGGGCCTTGGGCGGCGGTGCGGCCCAGGTGCGGTTGAGCTCGGTGTCCAGCTTGCGCTGCTGGGCCTGCGTGTAGGCGCCCGTCCCCCAGAGCTCGTACGCGACGAACAGCAGCAGCACGGCCCCGGCCGTGATGCACAGCTCGCCGAGGCTACGGATGAGTGTTCGCACCGTCGGGCTCCAGGGCGGTGGCGTACTTCGGCTGCACGTTGCCCGTGTAGGCGGGCAGCGTGGTCTTCTTGAGGGTCGTCACGGCGTACCCGAGTCCGTATTCGGCGACGTACTGCCGGTAGACCTGGATCGCCGGGGAGACGTCGAGCGCCGCCCGCAGTCGTACCGGGTCGCCCGTGGCGGTGATCCGGAACGGCGGCGAGTAGACGACGCCTTGGAGGATGAGCGTATTGCCGACGCAACGGACGGCGCTGGTCGAGATCAACCGTTGATCCATTATTTGCACGCCCGTGGCACCGCCGGTCCACAGGGCGTTGACGACGGCCTGGACGTCCTGCTGGTGGACCACGAGGTCGTCGGGGCCGGGGTCGCCGGGGATCCCGGCCGGCGGGCGCGTCGTCGAGGGTGACGCGGACGCCGCGTCCGGTGAGCGGTGCGAAGCCGGTATGGGCCGCGAGGCGGTCCGCGTCCTCCTGAGCCGCCTTCACGCGGGCGTCCCGCTGCCCGGCCGCCCGTACGAGGCCTTCCACCTGCCGCCGCAGATGGCCATAGCGCGCCTGGGAGCCCTGGTACTGGCGCTGTTCCTGGGCGATGAGCTCGGTGATCTTCGTACGGCTGCCGCCGCGCAGGTCCGTTCCGTGCGCGGTGCTCGCGCTGGCCGTGAACAGGATGCCGGCGAAGATCGTCAGGGCCGGGATGGCGTACTTCCAGGCCCGGCCGGAGCCGCTCATCCCGTCGCTGCCGGGTTTTGGCCGCATCGCGACACCCCACCGCCCCCAATTAGGTCGTACGCTGCTCACCAGCGACTACGCTAACTGACAAATTGACCCATGCGCGGACCCGGCGTGCGGCCGCGTTCCGCCCCGAGGAGAGACCCACCGTGCCCAAGTCGAAGGTACGCAAGAAGGCCGTCTACACTCCGCCGCAGCGCTCACAGAAGGTCGCGGTCAGCCCCCGGTGGCTGGTGCCGACGATGGTGGGCTGCTGGCTGCTCGGCCTCGCCTGGATCGCGGTCTACTACGTCGCCGCGAGTGTCAGCGCGACGGTGCCGCTGCTCACGTCGCTGAGCAACTGGAACCTGCTGATCGGGTTCGGCGTGATCGTGGTCGGCGTGGTGCTGTCGACACGCTGGCGTTGACTTCCCCACACGGTTATCCACAGGCTGTGGATCGCCCTGTGGGTTATCCACAGGAGTGATCCCCAGCTCGCCTCCTCCGCTCGTCACGGTCGGACCATGCCGAGCGTCGTCGCTCCATGCGCCGTGTCCTCTCCCGCGTGGATCCCTTGACCCGCGCGGGAGAGGGTTCACGACGTGAGCGCGGCGGTCTGCACCACGGTGAGGACCACGAGCAGCGCCGCGACGACCGCCGACGCGGCGACCTGCACGGCCTTCTGCCGCCCTCGCGGGGCGTAGGCGAACGCCACCGCGAGCACCGCGCCGGTGACCAGCCCGCCGACGTGCCCTTCCCAGGAGATCCCGGAGAAGGTGAACGTGAACATCAGGTTGATCACGATGAGGAAGACGATGCCGCGCGTGTCGACGCCGAGTCGGCGTCCGACCACGAAGAACGCCGCGAACAGCCCGAAGATCGCGCCAGAGGCGCCGACGGCGGGCTGCAGCGGGTCCACGAGGTAGAGCAGGACGTTCCCGCCGATCGCCGACAGGATGTACAGCACGGTGAACCGCAGCCGGCCGAGCACCTGTTCGAGCTGCGGGCCGAGCACCCACAGCGCCCACATGTTGAACAGGATGTGGGTGATGCCGAAACTGCCCTGGTTCATCGGCATGTGCAGGAACGCCGCCGTGATCAGGCGGTACCACTCGCCGTCGACGACGCCGAACCCGGGGATCCCGCCGTGCGCGGTCATCCCGCCGACCATCTCGAACCGGTCCACGAACGGCCGTGACACCAGCTCGCCGATGTAGGCGAGGACGTTCAGGCCGATGAGCGTCAGCGTCACCACCGGCCGGGCCCGCACCCGGCCGCCGAACACCGTACGCGCCTCACGCACCGTACGGTGGCCGTCGCGGACGCACTCGGGGCACTGGTGTCCCACCGAGGCGACGCGCATGCAGTCCGGGCAGATGGGCCGGTCGCAGCGGGTGCAGCGGACGTACGTCTCCCGGTCCGGATGCCGGTAGCACATCGGTGCCTCGGGAGCCGGTGCCTGCTGCGGCGAATCGGTGCTCATCGTCGCCTTCTCGTCGTTGGCCGGTTATCCGTCTAACGACGCTCGATCGTCACCGATTCCAGAACCACGTCCTTGACCGGACGGTCGTTCCGGCCCGTCTCGGTCTTGGCGATCGCGTCGACGACCTCGGAGCCCTGCACGACCTCGCCGAAGATCGTGTGGCGGCCGTTCAGGTGCGAGGTCGGGACGACGGTCACGAAGAACTGCGAGCCGTTGGTGTTCGCGCCGGCGTTGGCCATCGCCAGGAGGTACGGCCGGTCGAAGCGCAGCTGCGGGTGGATCTCGTCCTCGAACTCATAGCCCGGGCCACCGAAGCCCTGACCGAGCGGGTCGCCGCCCTGGATCATGAAGCCGTCGATGACCCGGTGAAAGATCGTGCCGTTGTAGAGCGGGGTCGACGACCGCTGCCCGGTCTCGGGATGGGTCCACTCCTTCGTCCCCTCGGCGAGGCCGACGAAATTATCGACGGTCTTGGGCGCCTGATCGGGGAACAGACGGATGACGATGGGGCCCAGGGTGGTGTTCAGGGTCGCGATGAGCTCTCCGGCCATGGAGACCGCCTCCTTGTTTCGGGGTGTGCCCTCGGCGGGCGCGTCGGATACCTGTCACTGAAGTAGCCAACGCTACTTGTCTTCACCGGCGTCCCGGACGACCCCGTCATCATCGTCGCGGCGGCGCGGCCGTACGGCATCCTCACGGATCCGGTGATTGACATCGCCTGCCGTGGGAAGAGGTTCGTCGAGACCGCACATTACGGAGGGGTATCCATGTCCCTACGATCAATGACCGGAAGGAAGCCGCAGGTCAAGCTGCGCGGCTCACGGCTGACCATGGCACAGAAACGTGCCATGCGCAGTGCGCGGCAGCTGCGTCTCTCGGGCCTCAGCCGGGCACAGAAACGCGCCGTCCGATCCGCCCAGCGGACCGCTCAGCGGACCGCACAGACGGCGCAGACGGCCAGGCAGACCGCGCAGAGCGCCAAGCTGACGGCGCAGAGCGCCGCCCAGCGGACCGCTCAGCGGGCCGCCCCCGCCGCGGGTCAGGCGCGCCAGATGGCCTCGACGGGCGTGCAGAGCGCCCGTGTCTGGAGCGCACCGCGGCTCGACCGGGCCGGCGCGTACGTCGAGCGAGAGCTGGGCCCCCGGGTCGGCTCGATGCTCCGCCGGACGGCCGACCGGATCGAGCCGACCCGGCCTCGGCGCGGTCGGCGCGGCATGGCCGCCGTGCTGCTGGCGGCCGGTGGTGCCCTCGGCGCCGCCGGTGCGATCGCGACGCGTCGCAACATGGCGCGTAAGCAGGCCGAGGAGTCCGAGGCACCGGCCGAGCGTCTCTCCTCGGTGTCGGGTGACGAGGACGCGGAGGAGCGTGCGCACACGTCCTGACGGATCCCGATCGGCGGCGAGCCCGGCTTCACGGCCGGGCTCGCCGCCGTTTTCGACGGCCGCGCGCAGTGCACGGAGCCCGCCGAACGCCCGTGCGCGGGGTTCTCGCCGAGTGCGGGCACTTCCTCGCATTCGCCGCACTTAGGGATCAAGATGGACATCGCATGCCGTACCGTTTCCGGCATGTCGCTTAGGGCGTTGCTGGGTTCCGCGACTCGCAGGGTGGTGGCGGTGGCCCTGCACCGGGGCTGGGAGTGGGTCCGCCGGCACGGCGAGATCACTCCGAGCACCCCCGCGGGCCGGCGGTTCGGCCATCTCGGCAAGGGCGTCTGCATCGGCTTTCCCACGGGTGCGCTGTTCGGCGAGCCGTGGATCCACATCGGCGACGACACGCTCGTCGGCGTGCACGTCACGATCTCGGCCGGCTTCGGCCCCGGCCTCGACCTCGGCCCGGACCCCATCGTGAAGATCGGGAAGGCCTGCTCCATCGGGCGGGGCAGCCACATCGTCGGTCACGAGTCGATCGAGATCGGCGATGACGTCTTCACCGGGCCGTACGTCTACATCACCGACCAGAACCACGGCTACGCCGATCCGGACGTCCCCGTGGGCCGGCAGTGGCCGGTCAACGACGCGGTCGTCATCGGCGACGGCTGCTGGCTCGGCGCCGGCGCCATCATCCTCCCCGGCACCCGCCTGGGCCGGAACGTCGTCGTCGCCGGGGGCGCGGTCGTACGCGGGGAGTTCCCCGACCACGCGGTCATCGCCGGCGTGCCGGCCAAGGTCGTCCGGAGCTACGACCCGGAGACCGGCTGGCGGCCGCCGCTGCCGGAGGCGCCGCTGGACGAGGCGACGCTGGCGGCCCTCGCCGAGCTGCCGCCGATCCCGAAGCGGGGCGAGCTGGCGAGCTGACCGCCGCGCATCCGGGCCTCCCGGTCACGAGGTCGGCGTACTCGGGCGTCCCTGACCGCCGCGCATCCGGTCTCCCGGTCAGGAGTGGTTGCGGGTGACCAGGTCGGCGTAGTCGGGGTGCCGCTCGATCCACGCCTTGGCGAACGGACACAGGGGCAGCACGCGCCGGCCTTCCTTCCGCCACTCGTCGAGGGCGGTGCGGACGAGCGCGCCGCCCACCCCGTGGCCCTCGAACTCGGGTGCCACCTCGGTGTGCGTGATGACGATGAGGCGGTTCTCGTCCCGGTAGTCCATGAGGCCGGCGGGCCGGTCGCCGACCCGTGCCTCGTAACGGCCGTCGGCCTTGGTCACCGTGACGTCCATCGGTCCCCCCATCGGTCGCTGCTCAGGCATCCATCATGCCCGCCGGTCATCCACCGGTGTACGGCGGTGCGACGCCCCAGCCCCAGTGGGGCACGGGCGCCTGCTGCACGGGGTGGGCGTCCGGCTGGGAGTTGGCGAGGGCGAGGCGGGTCCCCCACTCGAGGTAACCGACGAACGCCGCCCGGAACTCCGGGTCGGCCGGCAGGCCGACCTCGTCGGCGGCGTCGAGGAGAAGCTCGACCCACCGGCGGCGCTGCCGCTCGGTGATGCCCTTTCCCAGGTGCCGGCTCAGCATGTGGTGGTAGCCGCCGCGCTGCTCGGTGTAGCGCGCCGGTCCGCCGAACACCTCGCTCAGCCAGATCGCGACGTATTTCGGATGGTCGGGGTCCATGTGCGCGAAGAGCGGCCCCACCAGGTCGTCCTTGAGAACCTCACGGTAGAACGCCGCGGTGAGCCGCTCGAAGGCCTCCGTTCCGCCGGCCCAGTCGTACAGGGTGGGCACCGATCCGCCGGTGCCTGTCACGGCGGTGCGCCGGTAGTGCCGCATCTCCTCGATCTGGTCGACGTACGGCCGGATCTGCTCGAAGAACGCCGTGAAGTTCGCGCTCTTCCGGAACCCGGAGAGATGGTCTTCTTCGGACGTCCAGACGATGCGCAGGATGTAGGAAAACTCGTCCTCGGTGCACTGGGTGAGTTCGTACTCCACGCACTGGGGTGCCGCGCCGAGCGGTACGGCGGCACGTGCGTACGCCGCCTCGAACGCGTCGCGCGTGTCGGCGGGGACGCGGTAACGGATGTACTCGACGATCACGGGCTTCCTCCAGCCGCAGAGCCATGAGGTACTCATGTAATCATGTAATCGCCCGCCTGGGAACGCACTCAGGGCGTGAGGGTCAGCGCCTGCTCTCGCGTCATCCGGCGGCCCCGCGCGTACGCCGCCTCGAACGCGTCGGCGCCGAGCGCGGCCAGCGCGGCGGCTCGGGCCCGGTCGTGCTCCAGGCTCCACGGCGAGACGAAGCCCTGTACGGCGTGCGCGCAGCCGAGGAGCTCCGCCGCCCTGGCGTGCTCGCCGCGCGCCGCGGCCAGCGCCGCGATCCCCTCGACGATGGGTCCCACCGTCTGGCCGATCGGCAGCCTTCCGACGTCCGCGAGCATCGCCAGGGCCTCGGCGTGCCATCTGGCGGAGGCCTCCAGGTCGCCCTCCTGTTCGGCGAGGCAGCCGAGGCGGCCGAACGTCGTCGCCGCGGACGTCCCCAGATCGACCCGGGCCTTCCTCGGCTCGATGGCCGCGCGCGCCCGCTCCAGCAGGTCCCTCGCCTCACGCAGATCGCCGGCCCGACGCGCGAGCTCACTCAGCCAGACGTGGCCGTACGCGATGAGGCCGTGCTCACCCACCCGCTCGCCGGCGCGTACCGCCCGCCGCAGTTCGGCCCGCGCCTGCTCGACGTCCCCCGCCTGGCCGTACGCCCTGCCGAGCTGGATCAGCAGCATGGCCCCCTGGTCCGGGCTGATTCCCTCGGCGGCGTATCCGTAGGCCTCCCGCACGACGGGTATCGCCTCTCCGGGCCGGTCTCGGCTCAGCGCGACCTCCGCGAGGACGCTCAGGCAGCTGACCATGCCCCAGCGTTCGCCGAGCTCACGGAAGCCCGCGTACGCCTCCGTCGCCTCGGCGTGGCACTCGTCGATCGCTCCCCGGTTCGCCGCGAGGAACGCGCCGAACGTGCCTATCGCCGCCCGGGTCCAGGGATCCGGATGATCGGCGATCGCCCGCAGCCCGCGCTGGCAGCCCTCGACGTCGCCGCTGAGCAGGGCGGTGAGCGGCAGGCCGAGCACCAGCACCGGGTGGACCGGGCGGTCGGGGACGTGGGAGGCCGCCTCCTCCATCGCCACGCGCAGGGCCTCCGTCCGCGGTCCGTCGCTGCGGGACATCTCCCGTACGAGCGCGGCCGTGAAGGCGCAGATGGCGTAGGCCTCCTCGGCGCCCTCCGGCGCGGGGCCGTCGACGATCGCCCAGACCTCTTCCGCCCAGCCGCCGGCCTCCGCCTCGAGGTCCCGTGCGACCCAGAACCACGCCAGCGCGCCGATGAAACGGACGGCCGTCGGCACGTCACGGGTGTCGACCGCATGGCGCAGCGCCGCGTTGCAGTTGTCGCGCTCGGCGCTCAGGCGCGCGGTCCAGTGCAGCTGATCGCGGCGTCGCAGCTCCGGCTCCGCCCGCTCGGTGAGATCCAGGAAGTACGCGGCGTGCGCGTCCTTCAGCCGTTTCTCCTCGCCCGCCTCGGCGAGGCGTTCGGCCGCGTACGCCCGTACGGTCTCCAGCAGGCGGTACCGGACCTCGGCGTCGCCCTCGGCGACCACGAGCGACTTGTCGACCAGGGAGGCGATCAGGTCGATGACGTCCTCGTCGAGGACCTGGTCGGCCGCCTCCGGCGTGACGCCACCGGTGAACACCGAGAGCCGCCGCAGCACCCGGCGTTCGGCGTCGTCCAGCAGCTCCCAGCTCCAGTCGACGATCGCCCGCAGCGTCCGGTGTTGCGGCAGCGCCGTACGGCTGCCGACGGTCAGCAGCCGGAACCGGTCGTCGAGCCGGGACGCCACCTGCGCGGCCGTCAGCACCCGAAGCCGGGCTGCGGCCAGCTCGATGGCGAGCGGGATGCCGTCGAGGGCCCGGCAGACCTTGACGACGGGCTCCACGGTCTCGGGGTCGACCGCGAAACCGGGCCGGACGGCCGCCGCCCGCTCGGCGAACAGCCGGATCGCGTCATGGGTCAGCGCCGTCTCGGCGTCGGCGTCCGCCGGAGGCAACGGCAGGGAGGGCACCGGGCACAGGGACTCGCCGGTGATGCCGAGGGGCTCGCGGCTGGTGATGAGGATCCGCACGCCCGGCGCCGCGGCCAGCACCCGATCCGCCAGCCGCGCGGCCGCTTCGACCAGGTGCTCGCAGTTGTCCAGCACGAGGAGCAGCCGCTTGTCCGCGAGGACGTCGATGAGCCGGTCCAGCGGCCAGACGATCTCCTTCGCGTCGATGAGCCGGATCGGCTCCGCGACGCCCATCGCCACCACCACGGCCTGCGGCACGTCGGCCGCGTCCCGTACGGGCGCGAGCGGGACGAACCAGACACCGTCCGGCGTCGCGGAGATCGCCCTAGTCGCGGCCTCGATGGCCAGCCGGGTCTTGCCCGCTCCGCCGGGTCCGGTCAGCGTGACGAGCCGGGAACCGGCGAGCAGCTCGCCGACGCGGTCCAGCTCGCGATCGCGGCCCACGAAGCTCGTGAGCTGGGCCGGGCAGGTTGCTGAGGCCCTTCGACGGATCCTTCCCGATCTCCAAGGGCGACGGCGGCGACCCGTCCGTCTCGCCGCGCAGGATCGCCAGGTGGACCGATGCCAGCTGCGGCGACGGGTCGACGCCCAGCTCGTCGGCCAGCTCCCGCCGGGTCCGCTCGTACAGGGCCAGCGCGTCGGCGCGCCGGCCGGCCGCGCACAGCGCCCGCATGAGCTGCCCGCGCAGGCGTTCGCGCAGGGGATGCCGTACGGCGAGCTCTTCGAGCTCGGGGACCAGCCCGTCCCCGTCGCCGAGGGTGAGCTCCGCGTCGACGCGATCCTCGACGGCGGAGATCCGCAGCTCCTCCAGGCGTGCGATCGGGCCGGCGGCGAAGGCCATCTCCGCGACGTCGGCGAGCGCCGGGCCGCGCCACAGGCCGAGAGCCTCGCGCAGCAGCGCCACCCGGTATGCCGGATCGCCCTCGGCCCGGGCGGCCGTGACGAGTCGTTCGAAGGCGGCCGTGTCGACGTCGGCCGTGAGCCGGTAGCCGCCCGGCGTCGAGACGACGGCGTCCCGGCCGCCGACGCCGCGCAGCCGGGAGACCAGGGCCTGGAGCGCGTTGACCGCCCCGGCCGGAGCCGTGGTCTCCCACAGGTCCTCGATCAGCCGCTCGGCCGGGACCGAACGGCCTGCCTCGAGCGCCAACCGGATCAGCAGCGCGCGCAGCCGGGAACCACCGATCTCGACGGGTCGGCCGGTGCCGTCTCGCACGTCCAGCGGCCCGAGCATGGCGATGCGCACGCCGCCATTGTCCCCATTCGCGGCGCCGCTCGGTCGATCGTCCGTCCGATGAGGCCGGGTCCGTATGCCCGCGTCATCCGGCGGTGACCCAGTGTGCTTGGGTACTGATGTGATCACGGCTCATCTGCCCGTCCTGTTCGGCGTCGGCGTCCTCGCCGGGGTGGTCAGTACGGTGGTGAGCCTCGCGTCGATCGTGTCCTATCCGGCCCTGCTGGCACTCGGGCTGCCGGCCCTCAGCGCGAACGTGACGAACACGGTGGCGCTGGTGTTCACGGCGGTGGGTGCCACGGCCGGCTCGCAGCGGGAGCTCACCGGGCAGCGTGCCCGGGTGCTGCGGCTGGGCGTGCTGACCGCGCTCGGCGGCGCCACCGGCGCGGCGCTGTTGCTGGTGACGCCGGCGCGGATGTTCGAGCTGATCGCGCCGTGGCTGATCGCGGGTGCGTCCCTGATCCTGCTCCTGCAGCCGAAGGTCGGCCGGCTCGCGGAACGTTCCAAAGGCGAGCACAGCCGGTTGCTCCGCCTGGGGCTGTTCACGGTCGCCGTCTACACCGGCTACTTCGGGGCGGCCGGCGGCATCCTGATGCTGGCCGTGCTCGCCGCAATGATCGACCTGCCGCTGGTCCGCGTCAACGCGATCAAGAACACCGTCGCGGGGCTGGCCAACGGCGTCGCCGCGCTGGGGTTCGCGCTGTTCGGGCCGGTGCAGTGGAGCGCCGCCCTCCCGCTGGCGGCGGGGTTCCTCGCGGGCGGCTGGATCGGCCCCTCCCTCGTGCGCCGCCTCCCCGGCGAGGCGCTGCGCGTCCTGGTCGCCGTGTGCGGCGTGGCGGTCGCGATCAAGCTCGGCCTCGACAGCTACACCTGATCAGCCATCCGGAATCCCGGTACGGCCAATAACGTCTATTTTCCTGCTTTTTAGGTAGGCATGGAATGATTACCTCATCGGTGGACGCCTGACGGGGAGGGCTGGATGGCGCTTCCGAGCTTCCTGGTGATCGGTGCTCCCAAGGCGGGCACCACGGCACTGCACGCCGCGCTGGCACGTCACCCCGACCTGTTCATGTCCCAGGTCAAGGAGCCGAAGTTCTTCCTCACCGACGGGCCTCCGCCCACGCGGGGCGGCCCCGGCGACGCCCAGACGTACCGCGAGCACGTCTGGCGGCGGGAGGACTACGAGGCGCTGTTCGCGAGCGCCCCCGACGGGGCCCTCCGTGGCGAGAGCACGCCGTTCTACCTCCACGACCGGGACGCGCAGTTCCGCATCCGCGCGCTGATCCCGGACGTCAAGATGATCGCCCTGATCCGGGACCCGGTGGAACGCGCCCACTCCAACTGGACGCACCTGTGGTCGGCGGGCCTCGAGCCGATCGACAACGTCGTCGACGCGTGCGCCGCCGAACCCGAGCGGATCGCGGCGGGCTGGGCGGCGTTCTGGCGGTACGTCGAACTGGGCAGGTACGGCGAGCAGCTCCAGCACCTGTACAAGGTGTTCCCGCGCGACCGGGTCCTCGTGCTCCGATACCGGCGGATCCACCAGGATCCCGCGGCGACCCTCGACCTGATCTGCAAGTTCCTCGGCGTACGCACCGGGCTGCTCGACTCGATCCCCCGCGAGAACGTCACGAACCACGTCGCCGACTCCGCGAGCACCCGGGCCCTGCAGCAGGTGCTGCGCGCCGGCGCCCGGATCGGCGAGCGGATGCCGCTGCCCGTACGCCGGCTGGCCCGCGGTCCGCTGCTCGCCGTACTGCACCGCGAGCGGCGCCCACGGCAGCCGCTGACCTGGGACGACCGGCGGCAGCTGATCCCCTACTTCGCCGACGACATCCGGCTGCTGGAAGAGATCACGGGCGAGGACTACGGCGACTGGCTCAAGCCGCGATGAGCTCGGTGCGCAGCTCGTGCGCGCCGTCCGGACGCGTCGCCTCGTAGTAGAGCCGCCATCCCGCGTCCCGGAGGGGAACGGCGACCAGGTAGCGCAGGCCCCCGCCGGCGTACGGCGAGGCGGCCGCCGGGCCGGTGCCCTGCTGCTCCAGCACGCCGAACCCCTCACCGGTGGCGACGCCGGTCCGCTCCTCGTAGTTCTCCGCGGCGCTCGCCCGGCCGTCGTAGTAGGCGACGGTCTCCCCGTCGTCGGTGACCACGGACGAGATCCGCACGCCCCGCGAGTCCCAGTGGCCGGGGCGGCCCGCCAGCACCGTGCCGTGCCACGTCCACTCCAGGCCGTCGGCGCTGGTCGCGTAGTCGGTCACCATCTGGTCGGCCTCGTCCGGGTCGGCGAGCGGGTGGCAGGACGCCCACAGGTGCCACTTGTCGCCCTGGCGCAGGATCACCGGGTCCTTGACCCCGATCAGGTCGCTGCCGGGAAGCACCACCTCGGCCGTCGCCGGGTCGAAGGACCGCGGGTCGGCCGCCTCCAGCACCTCGACCCGCCAGTGCTTGGTCCCCGGAGTGGCGCAGCTGAGGTACAGACGCCAGGTGCCCTCCGGGGTCACGACGAGCGCGGGACGCTCCAGCGACTCGGCGGCCATCTGATCGCTGTGGATGACGCACAACGTCTCCAGCCGCTCGCCGTCGACCGCGTGCGCGACCACCACGGCGTACCCGCGACCGTGCCCGAGGGGCCGGCGCAGGCGGTACGCGAGGTAGATCTCGCCGTCCGCGACACAGGCACTGGGCGCTCCCGCCCAGTAACCGCCGCCCTCCTCGGGCGGAGGGACGACGACGCGGGACCGCTTGTACGACGGCAGGGGAAACGGCATGGGGGTCCTCCTCTGAGCGCGCCGGCGACGGGGCCGCACCGGCACGGGCGCGACGGCCATCCAGGCGACGCCCCACGGCGCCGCCCGTGAGCGATGGCCGTTTCCACAGTAACCGAGTATGGAAAGTAAATAAGCCATTGAGCTGCTGTTATGTAAAAATCTACCCTCGGGTGCCGACCCTCGTCCGTCAGGCGACGGGGTTGCCGGGCGAGTCGAGGTACACGTACCGGCGGTCGGGGGTGACGCCGAGCCCGAAGCGTCCGGTCGGCGGACGTCCGGTCTCGTCCCACCACCGGTAGGCGGACTCGATCTCGGTCCACAGCGAGCGCGGACCCCGCTGCCACACCCGGTGCGTGACGGCACCGTCGGCGACGTCGACGCGCGCCCACGAGGGGCCGGACAACGCCCAGAAGGTCAAGTCGTCGCTGCCGTCGTCGGCGTCTTGGAACCTCGTCGTCACATCGGGCACCCGGAGGCCGACCGCGAACGCGGCATCGCAGTCGTCGAAGGCGACCGCGTCGGGGTGCAGGGTCGTGGCCGACTCGGCCGCACCCGCCAGATCCGCCGGCACCGCAGGCCGTGGCGCGCGCTGCGCACGCAACCACATGAACGCCACCGTGTTGTCGACGAACGGGCCGTACGCCGCGCCGTGGCCGTCGACCGTCAGGCGGACCAGCGCACCGTTGTCGTAGGCATTGCCCCACGGGACGAGGATCACCCCGCCTGGCCGGGTCTGCGCCACCCACTGATAGGGGACGGCTCGCACCGACGCGGTGGCGATGACCCGGTCGTACGGCTCGCCCGGCGCGTACCCGCCCGCGCCGTCGCCGGTGACCACCAGGGCCGACACGCCGACCCTGGCGAGGATCTCACGGGCGCGCTCGGCGAGATCGCCGTCGACCTCGATCGTCGTGACGTTCGCTTCGCCGACCACGTGGGCGAGGAGGGCCGCGTTCCAGCCGGTACCCGCGCCGATCTCCAGGACCCGCATCCCGTACTCGACCTCGAGGTGGCCGAGCATCGTCGCCACGATGGACGGCTTCGAGATCGAGCTGGTGATCCGCCGGCCCGTTCCGGTGTCCGGTGTGGCGCCATCGTCGACCTGCGTGACGATCGCCTCGTCGGTGTACACGGTCGTCAACCAGGCAGCGGGATCCGCATCACGTCGGCGCGGGCTCAACACGCCTCCGTCGGCGTCGTCCCAGACGACGCCGGGCACGAACAGGTGCCGGGGAGTGGCCAGGAAGCCGCGCGCCATCGGTCGCGCAGCGCACCGGCGGCCGTCAACTCGTCGACGAGCCGCCGGTTCAGAGCCTCAGAGTCGGTCAGCCCCACAGGAATAAATCTATGCCGCGGTGAGGCGCGCTGTATGGCAGATCACCACCGGGGTTCACGCGGTCAGTTCGGCGAGGTCCTCGTCGGTGAGGTGGATCCCGGCGGCTCCGACGTTCTCCTCCAGGTGGTCGAGCGAGCCGGTGCCGGGGATGGCGAGCAGCACGGGAGAGGTCGCCAGGAGCCAGGCCAGGGCCACCTGTTCGGGCGTGGCCTGGTGGCGGGCCCCGACCTTCGCGAGCCGGTCCCGGTCGAGCGGCCGGTCGCCGCCGCCGAGCGGGAAGTACGGCACGAACGCCACGCCGAGGTCCTCGCACTGCGCGAGCAGCCCGCCGTCGGCGCCGTGCTGGACGTGGAAGTGGTTCTGCACCGCCGTGACCGGGGCGATCGAGCGGGCCTCGGCGAACTGCGCGGCGTCCACGTGGCTGACGCCCAGATGGCGGATCAGTCCCTCCTCGCGCAGCCCGGCCAGGACCTCGAACCGCTCGCCGATCGACTCTCCGCCGGGGGGCGTGAGGCCGCCGACCCGCAGGTAGACCAGGTCCAGGCGGTCCAGGCCGAGCCGTCGCAGGTCCTCCTCGACCAGGCCGCGCAGCTGATCGGGGCTCGCCTGGCCGCTGGGGATCCCGTCCGGTCCCCGGAGCGGCCCGACCTTCGTCGCGATGACCAGGTCGTCGGCGTACGGGGACAGCGCCTCGCGGATCAGCTCGTGGGCGCGTACGTCACCGCGCTCGTAGAAGCCGGCCGTGTCGATGTGGTTCACGCCCAGCCGCACCGCGCGGCGCAGCACCGCGATCCCGGTCTCGGGGTCACGAACCGGACCCTGGAAGGTGCCCGTGGGAAGCCGCATCGCGCCGAAACCGAGCCGGTTGACGCGCAGGTCCCCGCCGATGAGGAAGTCGCCGCCCGCGGCGGCCGTCACGTTCGTCGTCATGTCTCCACCCTGACGCCGCCCTCCGGCCCGGGGCCAACGGCTGGCAGCAAGCTGCCATTGCCGGGCCGCGCCGGGATCGGGAGACTAGGTGGGGTGACGAACGACCAGGTCATCACGGTCTGCGGCGAGCGTGAGCTCACTGCCCGGACCGCCCGTCTGTTCACCGGCGTGACGTCGGAGTTCATCTGCGCGGCCACCGGCATGGACACCTGGTCGCACCGCGACACCCGCGAGGCGATCGCCGTCCGGATGCGTTCGACGCTCGCCGAGAACGAGGTGACGGTCCGTAAGCTGTACACGCCCGCCGCGCTGGCGAATGAGGAGCAGCGAGATCACCTGCTCGCGGTCGCGGGCATGGGCGCGCGGGTACGCATCTGCGCCACGGGCCTGCCGCACGAGACGATCATCATCGACCGGCGGGTCATGATCCTCGCGGGCACCGTCGTGGCCGGCGACCGGGAGTTCACCGTCACCACGTCGCCGGCTCTCATCAGCGGTGTTCTGTCCCTGTTCGAGGCCACTTGGGAGGCCGCGACCGAGCTCGCCGCGTATCTGCACCGCGACCCGCCCCAGGTGGACGCGGAGGGCAGGCGCATCCTGCAGGCGCTCGGCGACGGGCTCACCGACGAGGCCGCCGCGCGGCGGCTGGGGCTCTCGCTGCGGACGTACCGGCGGCGCGTGGCCGAGCTGATGCGGCTGCTGGGATCCGAGTCCCGGTTCCAGGCCGGTGTGCACGCCGGCGAGCTGGGCCTCATCCCCTGACCGGTACCTGCGCCGGTCGTGGATCACGGGCGCGCCAGCTCGGCATCGATCATGGTGCGCACCGTCGTCAGAACACGTCCGGCCCGGTCATACGCCCGGACGATCAGCGGCTTCCGCCCGCTCAGAGCCTTGACCGGACCGGGCTTTACGATCCGCCATGCGAAGAATCCGTGCGACACGGCGGCGTCGCTGGTCCGCCCGTCCGGCATGGTGAAGGTCACCCGGGCGACGTCCGGCCGGACGCGTCCGGCGATGTGCTGTTCCAGGCCCTTGGCGGCGACACCGTGCTCACTCAGGCCGTGACCGTCGATCGTGTCGACCTGCTGCTCGTCGAGGGAGATCGGCCCGGTGAAGGCGGAGAGTCCTGGCTGCCAGGCGTTCGCGGTCTGATGAGAGAACCCATCGACGCCCCTCGGCCGGCCACGAGGGTCGAGGCTGCACGTTCGTTGAGCGACGCTGCTGCCGAGAAGCACGAGTCGCCCAAAAGAGTCCTGGTAGGTGGCCAGAACCCGGAAGTCGGCGACGTGGGTCCCTGGCCCCGTCATATTCCCCGGACTGGCGGGGTCGGCGGTGATGTCGAGGATGTCCGGATCCCCGACCATGCACGCGCGGACCACGGCGAGCTCGGCCGCCGTGTTCGGCGGAAGGGTCACGTGACGGGTCGGGCCGTCGGACGCCACGGGGCGCGTCGTCATCCCGGAACCACCATGACCGTCGCCGCCGAGCACGACCGGCGTCAGCGACACCGCGACGACGCCCACGGCCGCCACGGCGATTCCGGCGCCGATCCGCCTGTGGCGCCGGCGGTCCGCGCCGCGCAGGGCACGCTCGGCCAGCCGCTCGCCGATCGGCTCGGCGTCCCCGGCGCGGCCCGCCATCCGGTGCAGGGTGTCCTTGAGAGCCTCGTCCTGCCTGGTCATGTCAGCTCCTCGTCGATTCACGCGCGGGCTCCTCGGTCAGGGCGGCGAAGTCGGGCACCAGTTCCCGCAGGCGGGCCAGCGCGCGGTGCGTCTGGCTGCGCACCGTGCCGACCGAACAGCCCATCAGCCTCGCGACGTCCGCCTCCGGGAGGTCCTCGAAGTACCGGAGGACGATGGCGACCCGTCGGCGCGGCGGCAGGGTCATCAGCGCGCGCTCCAGAGCGAGCCGCAGATCGATCTCCTCGCTCGGGTCGCGTACGGGACGCTCGGGCACGGTCGCGGCGACGGATTCGCGGCGCCACCGCGGACTGCGCCAGCGGCCCACCTGCTCGTGGTACATGACCTTGCGGACGTACGCCTCGGGGCTGTCGCGCACGCTTCCCCAGCGGCCGGCCGTCTTGGTCAACGCGCTCTGGAGCAGATCCTCGGCGGCGTGCCGGTCGCCGGTGAGCACGTACGCGAGCCGCAGCAGGCTCGGTGTCCGCGCCGTGACGAACTCGGTGAACTGCCGACGCGCCTCATGGTTCACGGGACTCCTCTCGTCCTGTCATGTCCGTAGACGCGAAAGGAGCCCGTCACTATGCTCGCCGCCGTTCCAGCGACGAGTCACCGGCTGCGGGCAGGCGGCAGGTTCAGATCGATGCCAGGTCCTGTCGGGCACGCGCGATCAGCGCGCTGATCTGTTCGGCGACGCCGGGCGCGGCGGCGATGGTGGCGGTCGAGGTGGCCATGTGCTCGCTGCCGTCGTGGTCGACCACGGTGGCTCCGGCCTCGCGGGCGATGACGACGCCCGCCGCGGTGTCCCACGGCTTGTTCGACATGCTCACGCTGACGTCCAGCCTGCCCTCGGCGACCCAGGCCAGGTCGATGGCGGAGGAGCCGAGCATCCGCACCCGCTGGACCTCGGCGGCCAGGGCGGCGGTCAGGGCGAGCCGCAGGCGGTTCTTCTCCTCGGCGTCCGGCCCGACCGCGTAGTCGCCAACGGCCACGATGGCGTCGTGCAGCGCGCTCGTCGCGCTCGCCGTGATGCGCCGCTCTCCGACGTGGGCGCCGGCGTGCTCGACGGCGGAGTAGCGGGTGCCGAGGAACGGCAGGTCGATCACTCCGAGGACGGCGCGGCTCCGGTGGAGCAGGCCCAGGGAGACACCGCAGAGCGGGAGTCCGTGGACGAAGTTGGCCGTACCGTCGATCGGGTCGAGCGCCCACAGCAGGTCCCCGCCGCCGTCGCCGGTGACCCCTTCCTCCTCCCCGAGGATGGGCACGGCGGGCGCGCGTTCGCGCAGGTACGCCCGTACGGCGCGCTCGACGGCGTAGTCGAGGTCGCTGGCCATGTCCCGGTCGCCCTTGGCGGTGAGCAGGCCGGGTGCCCGGGAGCGGATGAGGTCGGCGGCGATCGTGACGGCGTCGAGAGCGACGGGCAGCAGCGCTCCGACTGACGTCGTCATACCGGCCGACTCCGTTCCGACAATTCGCGATAAATCTGCTCAAAGGTGTTATACAACCCCACTCCGCCAGGGTCACGGCGGAGCAGAAACGTCGGCGAGTCGACACCGCGGGCCTGGGGCAGGTACGGCTGCATCACACACGTCGCTGCGTCGATCAGGACGAGGCCGAATCGGATGGTCTCGTCGTAGACGGCGAGTGACAGGCGGTCGCGGGCCTCGGCCGGCAGGCGGTCGCGTACGCGGGCCAGGACCTCGATGTTCAGTTTGGTGAGCGTGGACAGGTAGTGGTCGGTGTAGCCCTCTTCGCACTCCCGCGCCTTGATGGCGTCGCCGTCCGGATCGAGGAATAGGCACTCCAGCCGCGTGCCGCTCTCGACGAGCCGGCGCAGCCGCTGGTCCGGATACTGCTGACAGAGGAGGTTGAGCGACAGCCCGGCCGCCCTGATGTCCGTCGCGTCGTCGAACATCACCTGCGGCGGCATGGCGTAGGTGAACTCCGCCCGAGTGCTGAAGACGGCGGCCACACCGGCCAGCGGCAGACCCGGACCGTCCGAGGCGACGAGCGGGAGGGGACCGCCGGCCGTCCGGGGGACGCCGTCACAGGGCAGGAGGTCGTTCGACCACGGCCCGAACAGCTGGTCGGCGGTCCACCCTGGGAACATGGTCTCCAGGACGCGGCAGTGATCGGTGTAGGGCAGCCGTTTGAGCCCGCCGGAGATCCAGCGGTGCAGCTGCGCGCGGCTCGGGGCGGTGCCGACGAGGTCGCGATCGACCTTCCTGGCGGCATTCTCGTACGCGGCACGAAACATCCCATACCGCATTAATTGCCGCTGTTGCACCAGAATTCGGAGCAAAGTGGGCTGCCGTTCTGCACTTTCATCCACAGGGCCAGCCTAGCCAGCATTTATCCCCCCGACGAGACAAATCCGAGACGGAGACAAGACATTGGCGTTGAAAAAGCGCCTTGCATGGCATCGAGACGAAACACCAATAAGAAGGATGCTATGACCGGCGGGTGAGACAGCTGTTCCCGGGGGCGTTGGAGGGCTGCGGCGGTGTACGCCGATCACAGTGAAAAAGTGCGGCTTCTCGTTTCCTTGTGCCGTGAACTGGCCAGACTCGGGCTGCCTTCGATGATGAGCGATGCCAGGCCGGCACTGTCGGTGCACGGCGGCCCCATGGATCCCCGAGTGTGGATATCCGTGAGCGCGTGCGGCGAATTCTACGAATGGTGCCCGTGGTCCGGAGATCGACTACCGGCCACGGACCCGGAAACGGCCGCCGAACGCATCGCGGCACACCTGCGCACCGACGTCGACCGTTATGCGACCCCGGCCGAACACTCGTCATGATCGGGCCGGCGTCCGGTCCGGTTAGAACACCATCGAGAGTAGATCGGCGAACAGTTCCTGCTCGTCGACCTCCAGGCCGCGGTTGGTGAACCAGGTGGCCATGTTGTGGCAGTCGCGCATCAGGAAGTCCATGCCCTTGGGATTGCCGACGATGTCGACCACCTGCGGGAGGTCGATCATCACGATCCGTTCCCCCTGGGCGAGGACGTTGTACGGCGACAGGTCGCCGTGCGCCAGCCCGGCGCGGGCCAGCTCACGCATTCCGCCGCGGAGCTGCTCGAAGTACAGGTCGAGCAGTTCCTTCGGCGGCCGGACCTGGGCGAGCCGTGGCGCGGCACCGCCCTCGCCGTCGTCGATGAACTCCATCAGCAGCTCGGTCCCGTCCACCTGCACGGGGTACGGCACCGGAACCCCGGCCGTCCAGAGCCGGCCCAGGGCATCCCATTCGGCGTACGCCCACTGGCCGGCCGCGACACTGCGCCCGTGCGCGGTCTTCTTCGCCATCGCCCGGCTGTCCCGGCTGTTGCGGGTACGGCGGCCTTCGACGTACGCCGTACTGCGGTGGAAGGACCGGTGTTCCTCGGTGCGGTACCGCTTCGCGGCCAGCAGCGAGGACTTCGCCGGGTTGTCGCCGATGGCTTCGACGGCCCGTTCGAGCAGGAAGACGTCCGCTTCCTTACCGGTTTTGAGGACGCCGAGCTCGGTATCGATCGCAGCCTGTTCCGTCACAACCCACGAGGGGCGTGGTTCCGGGCCGCGAGAGCCGCGCTCGACGTCCAGCCAGGTGGTCCACCGCTGATCCGGCCCCAGCTCCTCGTCGATCGAGTGGAACTGGAGGACATACGCGTCGGCCGGATCTGGTCGGGACCCGTCGCTGGTGAAATCGGCCCAGCGGGAGTCAAGGTCGGAGTCGGTATCAGAGCGTTCGTACTCGGAAGACAACGGAGGTGCTCCTGAACGGTGAGGTGGGACTGACGCGGACATGCCGCAGCACAGTGATGGCCATCCGTCAGCCCTCCTTAGGTCCAGGCAGCGCTCGCCGCCGCTCGGTCATCCCACGATGCCCGCCGTACCAGGAACCTCGCAACGTATTTACCGCGGTCGGCACCGCGCACTAAATGCGGATGTCAACATAGACGTGTGTCGAAACAAGAGCTGCCGGTCCTCGGCCAGGACTGCTGCACGCCGATGGTCCACGAGCCGCTGGGCGAACAGGATGCCGCCGAGCTGGCGCGGATGTTCAAGGCCCTGTCGGACCCGATCCGGCTGCGGCTGCTGTCTCTGATCGCCTCCCGCCAGGGCGGAGAGGTGTGCGTGTGCGATCTGACCGGCCCGTTCGACGTGTCCCAGCCGACCATCTCCCACCACCTGAAAGTGCTGCGAGAGGCCGGTCTCGTCGGTTCTGAGCGGCGCGGGACGTGGGTGTACTACCGGGTGCTCCCGGCCGCTCTGACCCGGCTGTCCGCCCTGCTCCGAACGCCTGCCGTTGGAGCGGACGCATGAGCACCAGCGTGCTGTTCGTCTGCGTGCACAACGCCGGACGCTCGCAGATGGCCGCCGCGTTCCTCACCCATCTGGCCGGCGACAAGGTCGAGGTCCGCTCGGCCGGATCCGCCCCCGCCGAGACCGTGAATCCGGCCGTGGTCGCGGCCATGCGCGAAGTCGGCATCGACATCTCGGCCGAGACCCCGAAGGTGCTCACCACCGATGCCGTACGGTCCTCCGACGTGGTGATCACCATGGGATGCGGGGACACGTGCCCGGTCTTCCCCGGCAAGCGCTACCTGGACTGGCAGCTCGACGACCCCGCCGGCCAGGGGGTCGCCGCCGTCCGCCCGATCCGCGACGAGATCGAACGCCGTGTCCGCGGCCTGCTGATCGAGATATCCGCGTGAACGCCCCGGCCCGGATCACGGCCATGCGGTCGGAGCACGCGGCCGAAGTCCTGGAGATCTACCAGCTCGGCATCGACAGCGGTGACGCCACGTTCGAGACGACCGCCCCCACCTGGGAGGCCTTCGACGCCGCCAAACTGCCCGAGCACCGCCTGGTCGCCGTGGACGACAACGGGCGGGTGCTGGGCTGGACCGCCGTGGTGCCGGTCTCCGACCGCTGCGCCTACGCCGGAGTCGTCGAGCACTCCGTCTACGTCCACCCCGACGCCCAAGGCCGGGGAATCGGCCAGGCCCTGCTCACCGCCCTGCTCGCCGCAACGGACGCCGCCGGGATCTGGACCGTGCAATCCGGCATCTTCCCGGAGAACACCGCCAGCCTCGCCCTCCACGCCAAGGCCGGTTTCCGGGTCATCGGCACCCGCGAGCGCATCGGCCGCCACCACGGTCACTGGCGCGACGTCGTCCTCATCGAACGCCGAAGCCCGACCGTACGGTAAGTCGCTCAGTGTGAGATGCCCGCGATGATGTCCCGGGCGCCCTTGCGGACGAGCGTCGCGGCGACGTACGCGCCGAGCTCGGCCGCGCGGTCGGGCTTGTCCCACTCGTGGGCGTAGGCGAACGTGCCGCCCTCCGGAGAGAACACCGTGCCGATCAGCGAAAGCCGCCCGTCGCCGGTGGTGGTGCAGTGCCCCGCGATCGGCGAATTGCAGTGACCTTGCAGGTCGTGCAGCATCGTGCGCTCGGCCGTCACGTGCGTGCGCGTCTCGGCGTGGTCCAGCAGCCGTACGAGCTCCATGACATCGGTGTCGGCGGTCCGACACTGGACGCCGATGACACCGGCACCGACGGCCGGGCACATCATCTCCAGCGGCAGCACCTGCCCGACACGGTCTTCCATGCCGATACGGCTTAGCCCGGCCCGAGCGAGGATCATCGCGTCGAATTGCTGCTCGGCGTCGAACCGGGCGAAGCGGGAGTTGACGTTGCCCCGGATCCGGTCGATGCGCAGATCCGGTCGCACCCGCAGAAGCTGCGCCTTGCGCCGCACCGCGCTGGTGGCGACCCGCGCGCCGGCCGGAAGCTCGTCGATGCTGCGGTACGGCGAGCCTGCGGGGAAGACGACGACGTCGTGAGCGTCGTCCCGCTCCAGATAGGCGGCGAACGTCGTGCCCTCGGGCAGCGGGACGTCGCCGGGCACGTCCTTCATGCAGTGGACCGCGATGTCGACGCCGCCCGACAGCAGGTGGCGGTCGATCTCCTTCACGAACGCGCTCTTGCCGCCGAGCTCGGCAAGATCTCCTTGCCAGCGGTCCCCGGAGGTCTGGACACCAACGATCTCGACTTCGAGCCCGTCGACCAGGCCGATGAGCAGATCGCGAACCTGGTTCGCCTGAACCAAGGCCATCGGCGAGTTCCGCGAACCAATACGAATCCGGGATTCGGGCAGCACCCGACCAAGGTAGGCCATCCGTCTGGTGAAGACGTCCCGGGGGGCCGCCGAGCCCGTCCCCTCAAACGGACCCGGCGGCGGTGTCCCGACACCGGCTCAGGGCAGGGGCCGGAACGTGTTGGAGCGGGCCGCTGGGGAGCGCGAGCTCCCCGGTCGTCATCTCGCGCTGCGACCCGGCGGCCCGCCCGAGCCCGTACGGTCCTCCTCGGGGGTACGACGGCCGTACGGGGGTGTGGTTGCAGGCGCGCTCGACCATCGGGGCGGTCTGCTCATGCGATCGTCGCCTGCCGCCCGTATGCGGCGGCGAGTTCGATCTCCCGGCAACGCCGCAGCAGCCGTGCCGGATCGCGGTCGTAGATGACGGTGGGCTCCGCGCCGAACCTGGCCAGGGCGGTGTACTCGCGTCGCCACCAGCACCACATCACCAGCCAATCCGGCGCAGCAGCCTGGATCGCGGCGACATCCTGGGGCGTCGGATCCGCAACAACCGCATGCCGGACCGGATAACGCCCCGGTTCGGCCGATTGGAGACCCAACAGCCGGCGGATACCCGCGATCACTGCTCGGCCCGGGCAGACTCGATGACGCGGAGGACGTTCGCCAGGCGGCGGGCCGCTTCCTCGACGTCCGCCACAGGCACCATTGGCTCGTATTCGGGTGGCGCGCCACGGGTCGGCCCGGACCACTGCCAGTGCCACCACAGTCCGCCCTGATGTTCACGTACGACGATCGGCTGCGTCATCCGTGTATCGCCAGGATTCCGAACCTCGACGACGCCGTCTGAGCGGACCTCTACGTTCAGGCCGCGCCCCAAACCCGAGCATGAGACCGACGTCGCCGACGCGGGGACCCTGGACACGGTGTTCCGAGCGCTTGGCCTTGAGCATCTCGTCACCTTCGAGAAGCGATGCGCCAACTACCGATTCACCGCGCACGACCGCGAGATGCTCGCAACCGTCGTCACGGTGCCGGAGCTCGCCGGCACATTCATCGAACTCGAGACCATGGCCGACGAGGCGGACGTCGGTGCCGCGCTCGACGATGTTCGGGCAGTCCTGCGGGAACTCGGCGTCGACGACGGCGACTTGACCACCGAGCAATACACCGACGCGGTCATGCGCGCTCGAGGCCGAACAGAAAAGGCGCCGCCAGGTCGGGCATGAGCGTCGCGCACTGACGTCGGACGCTGCGTGACCCGGCCGAACGCTCTTCGTGAGCGGGGGTGACGGGCCTCCGTTACGCAGCTACGTTAACGATCATGGTTGTGATCGTGCTTGGCCGCTTAAGTGGCGTGCATGAGAGATCAGACATCCGGTGAGCCAGGGTTTGGGTGAGTCGCGACCCCGGTTCCTGGTCCTCGGCGGGTTGGAGATTCAGGTGGCGGGCGAGCTCACCGGTATTCGCCAGCCGAAACGGCGGGCGTTGCTGGCGGCGCTGCTGATCCGGCCCGGCCGGGTCGTGCCGACCCGTTCGCTGATCCGGGCGGTGTGGCCGGAAGGGCCGCCGGCCTCTCACCGGTCGAACCTTCGCACCCACATGCGCGAGTTACGTCGCCTGCTGGGTCCCGCCGGCGCCGTTCTGCGCACGCGGCCGCCCGGTTATGTGCTCGCCGTGGAACCGCCCGACCTCGACGCGTACGACTTCGCGACGGCGGTCGGTGAAGGGCGCGCGGCGTACGCTCGGGGCGACTTCTCGACCGCCATCACCCGCTACGAAGGAGCACTCGACCGCTGGCGCGGTGACGCGTACGAGGACGTGCCGCGCTGGCCCGAGCTGGACAACGAGATCGCGGTGCTCGCCGAGCAACGGCTGATCGCCATCGAGGACCTGGGTGAAGCCCGCCTGTCGGCGGGGCTCCACGAGGAACTCGTGGCGGACATGCGGGCGCTCGTGACCGTCCACCCGCTGCGGGAGCGGCTGCACGGGCAGCTCATGGTGGCGCTGTACCGGTCCGGGCGGCAGGGCGACGCGGTCGACGCCTACCACCAGGCGCGGACCGTCCTGGCGAACGAACTCGGCGTCGAGCCGCATCCGGAGTTACGCCGACTGCACGCGGCCATGCTGCGCGGTGAGGTCTAGGGCCGTGACGGGGACCTCGGCGATGCCGGTTTCGCGGGCCGCCCGCCGGGCCGCTCCCGGCGAGTCGCCGCGGCCGACGACCTCGCCCTCGTGCAGGGCGATCCAGGTCCCCTCGCCCTCGCCGTGCGCTGCCCGCAGTGCCGCCTCGAGCGGGGCGCGCACGGGAACGACGACGGGGGCGCGCCGGCGCCAGTACAGGTGCTGGGCGACGATGAGCAGCCCGAGCGGCGTGAGCAGCGGTATCCAGGTGATCGCGCCGGAGGCGAATCCGGCGAACACCGCCGCCATCAGGAGCACGTCGACCACGACCGCGCAGATCCCGGCGACCCGCCCGTACGACTTGAGCGCGACGAGGGGCCAGAGCGTCAGCATGAGCGTGTCGCCCAGCCCGATCATGATCGGCCCGGGGGCGTACCGGGCCGCCAGCATCGGGGCGAACGGGATGCCGTCGACCAGGTGCATGAAGTGCGCGGTCACCGAGGTGAGGCCGGTCGCCACCGTGTCGTACACCACCAGCGCGGCGGCCAGCCCGGCGACGAGGGACGGCTTCATCGCGGCCTGTACCCACATGTTGGTCACCCCGGCGGCCACGATGACGAGCGCGCCGTCGTTCACCACCATCAGTGCGGTGGACCAGCCGGCGAAGTACGCGACGACCTCGAAGGCGCATACCAGTGTCGCCGCGGCCGTCGCGGTCTGGCCGCCGATGACGGGGGCGAGTGTGACCTGCAACCCGACGAACACGATCAGCCCGAACACCGTGCAGACGACCGCGGCCGGCATGTTGAGGTACGCGAACGGCATGACGACGAGCAGCACCACCATGATCACGATGTCGGATCGCACGAACAGTCCCGCGGGCGGCCGTGGCATTCGCACCTTGGCCAGGTAGCCGACGGCCAGGCCGATGGTGACCAGCACGGTGGCGTCCAGGGCGAGGGCGCCCCACAGCTCGTGGTTCACACGCGTCTCCCGGCGGTGTGGAAGGTGTGCTCGCGCAGGTCGGCGCGGACGCGGCAGGGTGTGGGAAGGTCGGCCGGGTCCTCGACCAGGACCACCCCGGACAGCGGAAGCGCCAGGTCGGCCACCCGCCCCTCCAGCCGGGCCAGCAGCGTACGGGAGGCCCGCTCGGCGACCACGTGCAGCACGGTCCCGCCGGAGTCCTCCTTCAGCGCGTACCGCGTCGGCAGTGGCAGTGTGCGCTCCGCCTGCAGGAGTTCGAGCACGTCCCTGGTGGTCAGGTCCGAACCGGTCACGCGCCCGAGGGGCCGCGAGGTCGCGGGCACGGCCGCCATCTCACAGTCCAGCTTCTCCGCCTCGGGCAGCACGCGGACCAGGTCGCCGGTCACGTACCGCAGCAGCGTCGTGGTGTCCCGGTACGACAGGTACGGCGTGACGGTCAGGGAGCCGACGGCTCCGGGCGCGGCCGGTTCGAGGGTCGCCGGGTCCAGCACCTCGACGTATCCCAGGTCGACCGGCAGGTGCAGGTGGTCGTGCGCGCAGACCTGGCCGGCCACCGGGATGATCTCGGTCATCGAGTAGCCGTCGACGACGGGCGCGTCGAACAGCTCGCGTACCCGGTCCCGCAGCGCGTCAGTGAGGATCTCCCCGCCTACGTGGATCTCCTGGAGCCCGAAGTCGGCGGCGGTCCAGCCGTCCCGTTCGGCCTCCTGGACGAGCGCCGCCAGGTACGAGGGCGTCGTGTTGAGGTGAGTGATCTGCGGACGCTTGCCGGGCAGGTGCATGGGGGTGGCGAGCCGGTCGAGCGCGATCCGTGGGTCGACCGGCCCGATCGGCACATAGCCGGCGCCCGTCATCGGGACGGAGCGTTCCGCCACGTACTGGGCGATGGAGCGCGTCGTGATGCAGTTGGCCAAGACGTGTTCGGTACGCAGGCCCGTGACGAGCATGAACGCCAGCGCGCCGGTCGCCGCCGTGAGCTCCAGCTCGTACTGCGAGAACCACACCGTGGTGGGGATGCCCGTGGTGCCCGTCGTCTGCGCCGCCACGGCCGGCCGTGCCGCGTCCGACACGAACGCCGACGGCATGCTCCGCAGCGCGTTCTTCGGCGTCGGCGGGATGCTCGCGATCGTGTCCGGCGTCACGGACGCCGGGTCGACGCCGGTCCGCTCGAACAGGTCCCGGTAGTACGGCGTGTGCCGGGCGGCGTTGCGTACCGTGCGGCGCAGCCGCCGTAGGGTGAGGTTCGCCTGGACCTGCGGATCGGGCGCGGTGAGCATGTCACTGGCCCCGTCGCCGGCGGAGCCGAACTCCTGCAGCGTCGCGCGCATGTCATCGGCGAGGGCCAGGACGTCACCGACCCGGAACCGGCGGCCCGACAGCATCGACCAGGCGAAACCCAACTGCCGTATACCCGTGGTGAACACCGCTGCTCCAGGTCATGGCCGGGGGAGAATGGAGCCCTCTCCGAGAGCGGGCGAACGCTCCCGGAGAGAGCGACACACCAGGTCAGCCGGCGACGCTCGTGAACAGCACTGCCGACAGGGCACTGACCGTGTACTTCGCGTACGCACGCACCGTCTTGATCATGGGAACCCTCCTCTGCCCCGAGGTGGCCGGGGCGGCCGCCCTCGAGATCGACTGTGCGGTCAGGGGGCACATTAGGCCGTACATTTCACCTACATCCGGCGCACATCGGCAGGCGGCACCGGTGGCCTCCCGCGTTGACCGCGAGCCTGGACATCCGGGCCGCGATCGCCCCCGTACGGTCGCCCGGCCCGGCGCCGAAAAAACCGGCGGCGGGCCGCCAACCCTTTTCCCGGCCTGCCGCGTTTGATGGGCGTGAGTGACACGACGAAGGACCTCACCTACGCCGCCTTCGTGGAGGCGGCCTGGAGCCGTCACCTCGGGGTCGCCACGCTGCTGACCGGAAACCCGCACCAGGCCGAGGAACTCCTGCAGGACTGCCTGGTCAAGCTCTACGTCCGGTGGCGGCGCGTGGCCGCCGGAGACCCGGACGCGTACCTGCGGCGCATGCTGGTCAACGGGAACGTCAGCTGGTGGAGGCGGCGAAGGCGGGAGCTGCTCACCGCGCAGACACCGGACCGGATCGACCCGGCCTCCGCGCCGCGCGAACCGAACGAGGAACTGCGGCGCGCGCTCCTCGCCCTCTCACATCAGCAGCGGACGATCGTCGTCCTTCGCTACTTCGAGGACCTGACGGAGAAGTCGGTCGCGGCGGCCCTGGGCTGCACCGTCGGCACCGTCAAGAACCAGCACCACCGCGCCATCAGACGGCTGCGCGAACTGCTGCGCCACCTGGACCCCCGACAGAACACGGAGATCACACGATGACCATGGAACGAGAAGAACTCTCGACGGCCCTGCGCTCGCTGGCAGGACAGGACGGCGACTCGGCCGCGCCGGTCGCCGAACTGATCGAGCGCGGCCGCCGGGAGGAGCGAAAGCGCCGGGCGAGGATCGTCACCGCCGCGTCCGGTGTCGCGGCGGTAACGGCGATCACGGTCGGGATGGGCCTGTTGTCGAACGGCTCCTCTCCCGGCGACGGTTCGCACGGCACCGCCTCGTCCCAGCCGACCCTGCAGCTGGCAGCGGCCGCGGAGTCCACCTCGCGCACCAGTTACCAGGTGGCCATCACGTACACGGTCTCCCAGGCGAAGCGGAAGGACCGCCCCGAGCACTATCAGGGTGCCTTCGACCCGGTGGCCCACCGCGGATACCTGCGGATGAAGATCGCCCCGGCGCGCTCCATGGAATTCCGCTTCATCGGCGACGAGGCGTACGTGCAGCGCGGCGCCAAGTGGACGCGTCTGGACGCCGCCGGCGCCATCGTTGGCCCGCGCGGCGCTCTCCCCCTGACGGAGATCCTGACGTCAGGCCCGAAATCGCTGCTCAAGGCGCTGGACGCCGCCGGGAGCGTCACCCGGGCGGGCAACGGCCGGTACATGTTCGCGTACGTGGGCAAGAAGTCCGCCGGCGGTGAACCCGGCGGCAACAAGGTCACCGGCACCGTGGTGGTGGCCGGCCAGAAGGTCAAGCAGATCACGACGCAGACGACCCTGGTCGGCCCCGACCCGAAGATCGCCGACCGAGACCCGGTCACGCGCACCATGGTGATCGACTTCTCCGGCTACGGCAGCCCGGTGAACGTTCGGCATCCCTGACGCCGACCGCCAGGCCGCACCGGCCGATGCCGGTGCGGCCTCCCATTCGTCCAAGCCTGGTGTCTGGCCGTCCTGGCACGGTCCGGGGATGACGAAGAATGCACTTTCCGGCGTACGACCCCAGCCGATGGTCGCGGTCGCGGACGTCGAGCAGGCCGGTCGCTGGTACCAGGACGTCCTCGGCGCCACCAGCGGTCACGGTGGCCCGGAGTACGAGCAACTGCTGGTCGACGGGACGATGATCATGCAGCTGCACCGGCTCGAGGTCGGGCACCACCACGGGGCCATCGCGGACCCCGACCGGCCGCTCGGCAACGGTGTCGCCCTGTGGTTCGAGATCCCCGCCTTCGACGCCGCCGTGGAGCGCATCCGGCGGATGGACGCGCGCGTCGTCACCGACGTGCACCTCAACCCGAACGCCGGTCACCGCGAGATCTGGCTCCGCGACCTCGACGGCTACCTCGTCGTCATCGCCGAGCCGTGATCCGCCGAGGCGGTCAGGTCCTCGCCTCGGCGCCGCCCGCTCCGAGGCCGGCCGCGACCGTCCGGACGGCGTCGAGGAGGTCGCGGCCGGAGGGGACGTTCGCCGGGTCGGCCATCGCCTGGGCCGCCAGCCCGCTCAGCATGGCCTGGTAGAAGGCCCCGACGGTCAGTGCGGTCTCCTCGTCCCCTTCGTGGCCGAAGAGCCCGGCCAGCGCCAGGCGGGCGGGCCGGGTCGCGTCGGCGAAGCTCTCGCGCAGGGCCGGGTCGCGCTGGAGGTGGGCGAGCAGTTCGAACTGGACGGCCCACAGCGGACCGGTCGTGGCGAAGGACAGGACCACCTTGTCCCAGGTCGCCGCGAAGCGGGTGGCCGGATCGGCGTCGGAGGCGGCCTCCTTGGCGAGTCCCCTGCGGCTCAGCGGGTCACGGCGGTCTCTCGCTCGACGCGTGACAGCTTCTCGGGATTGCGGACGGCGTAGAGCCCGGTGATGAGGCCGTCGTCGACGCGCACCGCCATGACGGTGTCGATCTCGCCGTCGATCCGGATGATCAACGCCGGGTGGCCGTTGAGCCGGGTCGGCTGCAGCGACGCCACGGCGGAGATCCGGCCCAGCACGGGGGCCACCGTGTCGGCTCCCACGACAGGTGCCAGCGCGGCCTGCACGATCCCGCCACCGTCGGTCAGCAGGACGACGTCCGGCGCGAGGATGTCGAGCAGGCGCTGAAGATCGCCCGTTTCGACCGCCCGCTGGAAGGCCTCGAGCGCGTCTCGGGTCTCCGCCGGGGAGACGATCCCGCGTGGTCGGCGCGCTGCGACGTGTGTCCGGGCCCGGTGCGCGATCTGGCGGACCGCGGCCGGGGTTTTGTCGACGGCTTCGGCGATCTCGTCGTAGTCCAGGTCGAACACCTCGCGCAGGACGAACACCGCCCGCTCGGTCGGCGCGAGCGTCTCCAGTACCAGCAGCATCGCCATCGAGACGCTGTCGGCCAACTCCACGTCCTCGGCCACATCCGGCGCGGTCAGCAACGGCTCTGGCAGCCAGGGGCCGACGTAGGACTCCTTGCGGCGGCGGAGCGTACGCAGCCGGCCCAGCGCCTGACGGGTGGTGATCCGGACCAGGAACGAACGCGGATCCCGCACGGTGGCCAGATCGACGCCCGCCCACCGCATCCAGGTCTCCTGCAGGACGTCTTCGGCGTCGGCGGCCGAGCCGAGCATCTCGTACGCGACGGTGAACAGCAGGTTGCGGTGGGCGAGGAACCCCTCAGTGGCGGCGTCCATCCGGCCCCCCTGGTCCGGCGGCTCGACCGAACCGGTCGTTCGGTCCTCGCGCTCGCTCATATCGGCCTCCCGCCTGTTCACTGTCGACCGTGTCACACGCACAAGACGCCGGTCCCCGCCGCTTTGTGACACCCACGATCGGTGGCGCACGTCACACCGCCGCTTCTGTCACAGGAAGCGGGTCGCCGGCATCTCCATGGTCGTCAGGACGCCGCGCGAACGATCCACGCGGCACGCGACACAAGCGAGTGAGGACGAAGCCATGGCACCCCGGATGAACCTGAACGCCACCGAGCTCGGCGCCAAGCTTGGCAAGCGGTTCTACAACGTCAGTCTGGCGATCGAGCAGTCGTCGCTGCCCAAGACCACCCAGGACCTGGTGATGCTGCGCGCCAGCCAGATCAACGGCTGCGGCTTCTGCGTCGACTACCACACCAAGGACGCCGCGGCCGCCGGTGAGACCGCGGTCCGGCTCAACCTGGTCGCCGCCTGGCGCCATTCCACCGTGTTCACCGAGGCCGAGCGGGCCGCGCTGGCGCTCGCCGAGGAGGGTACCCGGCTCGCCGACGCCTACCCGGGCGTGTCCGACGAGACCTGGGCCCAGGTGCGCGAGCACTACGACGAGGATCAGATCATCGCGCTGGCCTACCTGGTCGCCATGATCAACGCGGCCAACCGGCTCGGCGTGATCGTGCACAACCAGGGCGGTTCCTACGAGCCCGGCATGTTCGCCAGTATGGCGAACTGATCAGCAGCCCGATCGCGGCCCGGCCCAGGATCACTCGATCCGGGCCGGGCAGGCGGCCATGGCAAGGACGCTGTCGGCGTCGCGTGCGCGCGGCCCGGCAGCCGGTAAGAGTGATCGGCGAGGAGGCCGGCATGTCGTACCCGAAGGAGCTCTTCCACGGGGACAAGGGCGAGGTCAACGGCAGGTTGTGGAAGGGCGGCTCCGCGCCCGACCTGAGGATCGGCGGGCGTTCGAACGTGCACTATCTGGCCACCGGCGAATCCACCGGCGGGCAGTACGGGCTCTACCGGTGGGACATGGGAGGCGAGCCCGGCCGCGGCGGCCCGGGGGCGCACTTCCACCGGACGATGTCGGAGTCGTTCTTCGTCCTGTCCGGCACGGTCGCGCTCTACGACGGCGAACACTGGGTCAACGCCACGCCGGGCGACTTCCTCTTCGTCCCGCCGGGCGGGATCCACGCGTTCGACAACCCGGAGGGGCCCGCCTCGATGCTGGTCCTGTTCGCCCCCGGGGCGCCACGCGAGGCCTACTTCGAGGAACTGGCGGAGATCGTGGCGAGCGGACGGCAGCTCAGCGAGGAGGAGTGGACCGACCTCTACCACCGCCACGACCAGTACATGGTCTGAGCAGGCAGCCGATACCGCCGTTCTCGTGCGGCTTGAGACATGATCACGTGCCGCCATATGGTCGACGACCGTGACAACCCCCTCCTCACTCGACACCACCCGCGACGCGTACGACGCCGTCGCCGTCCTGTACGCCGAGACCTTCCCGACCGCGATGGACGACCATCCGGTGGACCGCTCGCTGATCGCCGGCTTCGCTGAGATGGTGCGGACCGACGGAGCCGGACCGGTCGCGGACCTGGGGTGCGGCCACGGCCGCATGACCGCCTACCTGGCGTCGCTCGGTGTCACCGCCTCCGGCGTCGACCTGTCGCCGACGATGATCGAGCTGGCCCGTCAGGCGAACCCCGACCTGCGGTTCGAAGTGGGGTCGATGACCGCCCTGGACATCGCGGACGGCACGCTCGCCGGCGTGCTCGCCTGGTACTCCATCATCCACACGCCACCGGAGGAGCTGCCGGTGATCTTCGCGGAGCTCGGCCGAGTGCTGGCCCCGGGCGGTCACCTGCTCCTCGGCTTCTTCGCGGCCGACGCCGACTCGCCGCACCCGGCGGAGCCGTTCGACCACAAGGTGTCCCTCGCCTACCGGCTGTCCATCGACCACGTCGCGGACCTGGCGCGGAAGGCCGGGCTGGAGGAGGTCGCCCGGCTGCGCCGCGAGCCGGGCGGGAACGAGAGGAGGTTCCAACAGGGGCGCCTCCTCGTCCGCAAGCCGGCGGAGTCGTAGCCCCGACCACGGCACCCGGCGGGCATGGGTCAGCAGGGCGACGACGGCTGGATCGGGTGCCGGCGGAGGAGGTCGCGCGCCTGGGCCCGGGAGAGGTTGAAGCGCGTCCACGAGTCGCCGTGCCGCAGGGATCCCGCGAGGTGGCGCAGGACGCAGGAGCGCTGCGGCTCGGGGAGGCGGTCGAGGGCCGGGACCGCGTCGGCGGACAGGCCGGCCAGGTACGGCAGGTCGGCGCTGCCGGTGTGCCGGAAGCGGTCCACGTTGTGGGCGGCGATGAACCCGTCGGGGTTGACCAGCCCCAGGGCCAGCAGGCCGGCGGCGCCGCCGACGGCCACCGCGCGGGGCAGCCAGGCCGCCTTCAGCCGGATCCCCGCGACGGCGACCAGGACGATGACCAGGCCCATCCACAGCTCGAAGGCGTGCACCCACAACCGGAGCCTCGTCCAGCCGTACGCCTGCTCGTAGAGGAACAGCCGGCGCAGCGCGACGGCCACGACCACGAGGGTCAGCGCGCACAGCAGGCCGAGCAGCGTACGGATGGTGACCCGGTCGGCCCGGCGCGCCACCGGGGCGTACCGGACCGCGACGGCCACGACGACGAGGACGAGCCCGGTCACGACCAGCAGTTGCCAGAAGCCCTGCCGCGCGTACTCCGCGTACGACAGGCCGGTCGAGCGCAGCAGCCGGTCCCGGTCCGATGCCAGGAGCACGTCGGCCTGGACCGCGACGAAGCCGAGGAACAGCAGGTCCAGCGCGACGATCGGGATGGCCCACGGCGTGCGGCCGATGTGCGAGGCCGCGGGAGGCCGGGCGAAGCGCGGCGGTGCCACGGTCAGGAACGCCCCGGTCAGGACGACGACGACACCCACGGCGAACATGAGGATCCGTACGATCAGCGACCACGCCCCGACGTCGGGGAGCAGCCCGGCGACGGCCCGGCCGAACGCGGCGTCCGCCGTCACGAACAACCCGCCGAACACCACGAGGAGCACGGCGGCGAGGAGCAGCGAGCCGACCACCGCCCCGGACGGCCGGCGTCCGGACCTTGCGACCGAGGCCACGCCGTGGCCCGCCCACGGCATCGAACGCGGGGCGGCCGGCACGAACGCGAGTCCCCCGCCGACCAGGTCGATCCAGGACCGTCCTCCGGTCACGGCGTACGACCCGAGCGGCACGGCCAGGGCGATCGCCAGCGCGACGATCCACCCCGCGTCGACGAGCACGGGCAACGCCGACAGCGCCAGCGTCAGCACCGCGAACAGGATCGACGTACGGTTCCGGCGGGCGACCGGGGCCAGGGCGGCGATCGCGGCGACACCGGCGAGCGGCACGTTCAGCCCAGGACGCCCGGGGAACAGCGCGGCGGCGAGCGCCCCGGCCACCGCCGCGCGGATCAGCAGCCCGGGCGACGCGGGCTGCGCCGGCCGACACCACTCCTTGACCAGCAGCGGGTCCCTCCGTGGGATGCGCACCCCACCGGTCGGGACAGGACTCGTGGCAGGCCAGTCCGGTGCCGGCCGGGCCGATGCGGGCGCGGCCGAAGGCGAGGCTGGTGCCGCCGGGGCCGCTGCGGGCGCCGCCCAGGAGGATTGGCCGGGTTCGGGGGAGTTCGGACGAGGATGGGACGGAGGCTCGGTCATGACGATCCCTGAGGAGGTTGCGGAAGTACGACGCGGATGAGGCAGCCGTGCGGAGAGTCGGCGACGGCGATGTCGCCGTCGTGCAGGTCGACCACCCAGCGGGCGATGGCCAGCCCGAGGCCGGTGCCGCCGCCGGAGGTACCGACCTGTGAGGCGGAGCCTCGGGAGAAGCGTTCGAAGACCTGCGCGCGGTCGGCGGCCGGAATGCCCGGCCCCTCGTCCTGCACCTCGAGGCGGAGCGCCTGGCCTCGCATGGCCGCCGTCACGGTGACGGCGCCACCGAACGGGCTGTGCCGCGCCGCGTTGTCGAGCAGGTTGGCGACGACCTGGTGCAGCCGGTCCCGGTCGGCGCGGACGACCAGCCCCGGCTCGGTCCGCACCACGAACACCGGGCCCGGCCGACCCACCTTGACCTCCCTGACGGCGGCCTCCAGGAAGGGGCCCATCTCGAAGCTCGTCAGGTCCAGGGAGACCGCGCCCGCCTCGACCCGGGACAGGTCGAGCAACTGCGTGACCAGGCGGCCCAGGCGTTCGATCTGCGCCAGGGCGCCCTCGATCACCTCCGGCTCGGCCGGGGTGACCCCGTCAGCGACGTTCTCCAGGATCGCCCGCAGCGCGGCGATCGGTGTTCGCAGCTCATGCGACACGTTGGCGACGAAGTCGCGGCGCTGGCGGTCGACCTCGGCGAGGTCGACCGCCATCCGGTTGAAGGCCCTGCCGAGTTCGCCGACCTCGTCCCGGGACGTCACGCGGACCCGGCGGCGGTAGTCGCCGCGTGCCATGGCCCGGGCGACGGCCGTCATCTCGCGCAACGGCGCCGTCATGCCGTGCGCCAGGATCTGGGTGATCACAACGGAGATCAGCAGCGCCACCGGCAGTGTGATCCGGCCGCGGAAGCCCAGGCCGTACCCCCACACCATCGTCAGCCCGCCGACGCAGCAGTTGCAGACGGCCAGCACCCCGAGCTTGATCTTGATCGATCGCATCGGGTCGAGGGGGCGCGGCAGCGCCGTCCACAGCCTGTGCATGACGCTCACGAACCGACCTCCAACGCGTACCCGACGCTGTGGACGGTGCGGATGAGGTCCGCGCCGAGCTTGCGACGCAACGCCTTGATGTGGCTGTCCACCACGCGCGTCCCCGCCCCGTCGGCCCAGTCCCACACCTGCTCCAGCAGAACCGCCCGGGTCAGCACCGCGCCCGGCGTACGCGCGAGGCAGTCGAGCAGGTCGTACTCGGTGGGCGTCAGGTGCACGGGAACCCCGTCGACGGCGACCCTCCGGGCCGCCCGGTCGATCTCCAGCGGACCGAGTCGCAGCACGTCGCGGGCTGGAGCGGCGGCCAACTCGGCGGCGTGCTCGACCCGGCGCAGCAGGGCCCGGACGCGGGCCGTCAGCTCGCGCATGCTGAACGGCTTGGTCAGGTAGTCGTCGGCCCCCACCCCCAGCCCGACCAGCAGATCGGTCTCGTCGTCGCGCGCGGTCAGCATCAGTACGGGGACCGGCCGCTGCGCCTGGATGCGGCGGCAGACCTCAAGCCCGTCGAAGCCGGGCAGCATGAGGTCGAGGACGATCAGATCAGGCCGGTACTCCGTGAAGGCCGCCACGGCACCGGGCCCGTCGGCCACCGTTCGCGCCTCGAAGCCCTCGGCGGCCAGCCGGTCGGCGACCGCCTGCGCGATGGCGGGCTCATCCTCGACCACAAGGATCCGTTGCATGGCGGCGAGCCTAGGAGCCGCGCACGGAGATCCCACGGACGATATGTGGGGAATCTGTGAAGATCTCAGCCGCGGCTCATCGGCACCGCATGCGCGAGAACGAGCCGCCTACGCCCGAGCGTGTCCGTACTCGGCGACGAATGACGTGAGGTCGGGGACGCCGAAGGTCTCGCACATCGCCCGGAATCGCGTGACCTTGTCCGCGCCGAACCGCCGGACCCGGGTGGCGTAGGAGTCGGCCGTGACGAAGGTCGGCGGGTCGGTCTTGCTGTGGAACTTGTCGGCGTACATGACGAGCTCCTCCTCGGGTGTCTCCGCCACGTAGTCGGCGACCGGCAGGGGGAGTTCCTGGCGCCGGACGTCGTCGCGGGTGATGCCCATCCCGGTGTGGCAGGAGCAGAAGCGGCAGAGGACGTCGGGGAGCCCTTCGCCCTTCAGCAGTTCGTAGCCGAGGATCCCGTGCCGGATGTAGCCCGCCTCGTCGATGCGCCCGTCGCCGTCGTACAGGCGATAGACGCCGATGTCGTGCAGGCGGGCGCCGGCCCGTACGAGATCCGCGTCGACGTCCAGACCGCCGTCGGCCAGCAGTCGTTCCGCGATCCCGCAGACGATCTCACAGTGCGTGTGAACGAGGTCGAACGCCGCGGCGGTGGGCGCGTGCTTCTCGTGCAGCGCGCGGATCTCTTCGTCCGTCGGGAGCAGCATGCCGGGAGTCTAACGACGCCGCACTGTCCGCCCGTTTCCGCAGGCGGACGGGCTTCCTGGAGCAGGCGGTAGGACCGATGGTGAACCTGGTGCCACCCGAAGTCGGATGGCCGCATTACTGATCTCCGCTCCCGAAACGACGACGCTGATTCCGTGCCCGATCGAGCCGGGCACGGAAGGAGATCACCCCCATGGCCACCAGCGCGGCACCCGTCGAGCGGCACCTGACGGGCACCCCGTGGACGATCCGGCTCGGCCGGGCCGTCACGGAGCGGCCCGCGCTGGAGGTGTACGACGCGGAGACTCTCGTCGACGTCGTCGTACGGACGTCGGTGGCGCCGGAGATCCTGCGGGGCGCCCGGCGCGGCGTCTCCCACGGTCGCCCGTGCGCCGTCGCCTGGGGCCGGCTGCCGGCCGACGCGCCCCTCCCCGTGGTGCTCTTCACCGGCGGCCGATGGACCGGCCGGACGCACCGCGCCGAGGTGATCGCGATCGGCGGGTTCTGCTGGCTGGCCGTCGCGTACGGGCGGTTCACCAGCGTCGCGGTCGAACATCGCGGCACCCCGTACGGACGACTGCGCATCCGGAGCGGCCGCCGGCCGTGACGCTCGCCGCCGACGCGGAACGCGGCGGCGAGCGATCCCTTCCCCCTCCGGCCGACGCCGGCCGGAGTCCCATCGCGTCGAGATAGAAGGCACCAGGTCGTGAACACCTCCCTGATCCACTCCGGTACGAAACGGCACGTCACGATCGTGTCGGCGAGCGTCGGCGCCGGGCACGACGGCGCGGCGAGCGAGCTGGCCCGACGGCTCGGCGAAGCCGGGTTCTCCGTCGACCGCCACGACTTCGTCGACCTGTTCCCCGCCTCGCTCGGACGCCTCCTGCGGCAGTCGTACGCGCTGCAGCTGCGGGCCGCCCCGGAGAGCTGGGAGCGGTTGTTCACCGCGCTGGACCGGCGGCGGAACCTCGCGGCGGCGGTACGCGCCCTGAGCGGGCTGGCCGCCCGCCGTCTCGCCCGTACGGCGGCGGGCTCCGACGTCGTCGTCTCGACCTACCCCCTCGCCAGCCAGGCGCTGGGCCGCCTGCGGCGGCGGGGCGCGCTTCGGGTCCCGGTCGTCACGTACCTCACCGACATGTCCGTGCACCCCCTGTGGATAGCCGAAGGGGTCGACGCCCACCTGGCGCTGCACGCGACGACGGCGGCACAGGCGCGACGGCTCGGCGCGGCCGACGTCCGGGTGTGCGCGCCCGCCGTACGACCTGGGTTCCGGCCCGCCGCGTCCGTGCTCGAGCGGCAGGTGGCGCGGCTGCGCTTCGGCCTGCCGGACGCCGACCGCCTGGCCCTGGTGGTGGCGGGGTCGTGGGGGGCCGGCGACGTCGCGGCCACCGTGCGGGACGTGGCCGCGTCCGGGCTGGTCACGCCGGTCGTCGTGTGCGGACGCAACACGGCGCTGCGGGAGGAGCTCGCCCGCTCCGGCGTCGGCGTGCCCCTGGGCTGGGTCGAGGACATGCCGGCGTTGATGCGCGCCTGCGACGTCGTGGTCCAGAACGCCGGCGGCCTGTCCTCGCTCGAGGCGCTGGCGTCCGGCCTGCCCGTCATCAGCTACCGCTGCCTCCCGGGACACGGCCGGACGAACGCGGCCGCGCTGGAGGAGGCCGGCTGGGCGCCGTGGGCACGCCGGCCGGAGGAGCTGCCCGAGGCGTTGTTCGCGGCGCTGACCGGACCGCGCATGACGGAATCCCCCTGCGCCACCGACCCCGCGGCGATCGTCGCGGCCCTGGCGACCGGACGGATCGCCGCGTCGACCGGCCCGGACGCCGCCGCGACCGGACGGCCCGCGTCGAATGAGCTCGCCGAGATGACGGAGGCGACCCGATGAGCACCACACGCCCCGTCGCGACCGAACGACCCACGCCACAGCACCCCGCCGGGACAAGCGAGGCGACCCGTCCCACCCCGGCCGGACCACTCACGCCGCAGCACCCCGCCGAGATGACGGAGACGATCCGATGAGCACCACGCGCCTCGCCGCGACGGCGGCGGGTGTCCTCGCCGCCGCGCACGCCGTACCGGCCGTCACCTCGATCGGGCCGCTGCGCCGGCGGCTGTTCCCCGGGCTGTCCGGCGTCGGCGAGCCCGGTCATGTGGCGCTCACGTTCGACGACGGCCCGGACCCGCGTTCGACGCCGGCGTTCCTGGCCGCCTTGCGGGAGTACGAGGTCAAGGCCACCTTCTTCCTGCTCGGCCGGATGCTCGAGGCCGCCCCGGGCCTGGGGAAGGACCTCGCCGAGGCCGGGCACGAGATCGCCGTCCACGGGTGGGAGCACCGCTGCATGCTGCTGCGCGGGCCCGCGGCGACGTACGACGATCTGGCCAGGGCGATGGAGTGCATCGTCACGGTCACGGGGACGGTGCCGCGCTGGTACCGGCCGCCGTACGGGGTGCTGAGCTCTTCGGCGTTGCGGGCGGCGCGCCGGTTGGGCCTCACGCCGGTGCTGTGGACGAACTGGGGCCGGGACTGGACGCGCTCGGCCACCCCGGCCTCCGTCCTCGCGACGGTCACCCGCGACCTGGACGGCGGAGGGACCGTGCTCCTCCACGACTCCGACTGCACGTCGGCACCCGATTCGTGGAGGAACACGCTCGGCGCGCTGCCATCAATCCTGGACGAGATCACCGAGCGCGGCCTGTCGGTCGGCCCCCTACGCGATCACACCGTCGATCGATGAGGGCACCGGCCGCTTCCCCCGCCGCCGAGCGGGCGCCGGCCGTGGCCTGAGTTCCTCAGCCGCGGAGACACCGCGACTGGAAGAATCGCGCGACCGCGGAAACGTTCCGTCGCCGCACAACACATCGGGGTCACCGAAGCGTGTATCGCATGGAAACTCCAACGATGGAGGTGCGATGACCTTCGAGGAATTCGCGGTCGCGAAGCTGCCGGCGCTGCTGAGGTTCGCGGCGGTGCTGACCGGCGACCGTGCCCTCGCCGAAGACACTGTCCAGGAGGTGCTGATCCGCGCACACGGGCGTTGGAACAAGATCGGCGGCTTGGACCGGCCGGAACTTTACGTCCGCAAGATGGTGGTGAACGAGTTCCTGTCGTGGCGCCGCCGCTCCTGGCGCCTCGTCCCGGCCGGGCGCGGCACCGACATGGATGACCGCGCCAGCCCTGATCACGCCTCCGGCCTCGCGGAACGCGACGCTCTTCTCGCCGAGATCGGCAAGTTGCCGGGCGGCAGCGGGCGGTGCTCGCCCTCCGCTACTACGAGGGTCTCTCCGACGCCGAGATCGCCGAGGTGGTCGGCTGTAAGCCGGGCACCGTCCGCGGATACGCGTCTCGCGCGCTCGCCAGGCTTCGCGTGGAGCTGGAGACGAAGTCACAGCCGGGTTCCCGGGTTCATCGAAACGACATGCGGATCGAGGGAGCGGTCAAATGAGGACGGAAGACGATCTGCGTGCGGCACTCACCACCCTCGAGCGCCACGCGCCCGACCCCGACACGGTGCTGCGCGCCGTCCGCACGGCGGGTGAGCGCCGTCGCGGCCGGAGGCCCGCGCTGCGCTGGTGGCTGTCCGGCGTGACCACGGCCGGCGCGGTGGCCGCCGCGGCCGCCGTGTTCGCGATGAACGCGACCCCGGCAGGGCCCCCGCCGAGTGTGTTCCGCATGCCGGACGGCACCGAGGCCACGGCCGACGGCGACGTGGGTACGGCCAGGCAGATCCTGCTCGCGGCCGCCAAGACGGCCGCCAACTCGCCGCTGACGACCGGCCGTCACTGGAAAAAGTCCACGATCACCGGGAACTTCGTCCAGGTCGGTCCCTCCGACGGCCGGTACCTGATCATGGACCGGAGCCGCAACGAGACGTGGACCGCACGCTCGTCCGACGACCGCATGGTGTTCACGCAGCCGCTGGGGGCGCAGCTCGCCTCGACCAGGGACCGTGCGGCCTGGCGCCGTGACGGCTCCCCGACGGCGTGGGCGAGCGCCGGCGCGACCGGACTCGCGGGCCCACAGGGATTCACCGACGGCGGGAATCGGGTCACCACCGAGGCCGGCAAGCGGTCCATGCCGTTCGGCGAGAGTGGCCCCGGCGGCAAACCCTTCAGTGTGGGCGGCCGCAGCATGTCCGTCCAAGAGTTGCAGGCGCTCCCCACCGATCCGGCCCGCCTCGAGAAGCTGTTCCTCGATGCGCCGGAATACCAGCACAGGGAGGATGGTGACGCCGCGTCGTATCTCTTCCAGCGAGTCCCCGAGGTGCTCGCCATGCCGGTGACACGTCAGGTACGGTCGGCGCTCTACCGGATGCTCGCCGGCGTTTCCGGCGTACACAGCCTGGGACGGGTGCGGGACGTCGCCGGTCATGAAGGCATCGCGATCGCGGTGACCGGCGGGCACCGGCACTGCGGCGACCGGACGAAGGCGGATCCGGACGCTCGGCAGCCCTGGATCTACTCGTCGTGCACCGTCGAGCAGCGGCTCGTCATCAACCCGGCTACCGGTCTGCCGATCGCGCAGGAGCTGCGATACACGAAGCTGCCCGCCGGCTCCACGTGGTCGGCGCCGGGCGGACTGTTCTCCTACGAAATCTTCGAGTACGCCGGCTGGACCAACGCGAAGCCACCCGGATCCCAGGGCTGACGCGGCCGGTCGGTCGGCCCCGCCCTGATCACGGCGGGGCCGACCGTCGTCGTGGCCCCTCCGGCCTCCTACCTCGGGGCCCGGCTCAACGCTGAACAACTCCACGAGGCGCGTGGGGTCGCGACCTGACCACCGGCCGACCCCACACGACCACGTCCTCGCTACGCCGGCGTGAGGAGCGCCGCGACGGCGCGGGCGGTCTCGCCATGCTCGGCCAGCAGGGCGGTGACCTCGGGCCGGCCGGGCGAACTCGTCGCCGGTCGCCATCCGGCGTCGTGGCCGAGGAGCCCGGCCACGGCGTCGCACGCCGCCGGATGGCGGGCCACGAGCTCGGCGACGTCCCGCGCCGACGCGGGAACCGAAGCCGCCGTGTCGTACGGGCGCGGTGTCGCGGACCACGGAGGCACCCAGGCGTCGACGGCGGGCAACGTCGCGGGGAACGCGCGGCCCGCCTCCCGTACGAGCACCGGCACCAGTTCTGACGCCTGGGCCCGCAGTGTGGTGATCAGTTTGGGGAGCCAGGGGAGAAGCACCGGGTCCGGCAGCCGGGCGAACGCCTTGGACATCATCTCGACGACGACGGGCGCCAGGGACGGGGCGGGCTCGAGCGCCTGGACGAACCCGCTCAGGTAGAGCGGGATCGACGGGACGACGAGCGGGTTGGCCAGCAGCGCGTCGTACCGTGCGCGCAGCTCGGCGAGCGGCAGCACCCCGAGCTGCGTCTGCGCCGCCCACAGCAGCGCGACCTTGGCCGGCGCCTCCGGGTGCGACTGCTTGACGGCGAGTTCGAGCTGGGAGTGGTCACAGCCGAGCGACAGTGCGAGGCTCTCCATCCCGAACAGGAACCCGAGCATCGCCGCCACCTGGCGGACGCCGGTGTCCTCGTCCACGAAGGCGGTCGGCAGCAGCGTGCAGTAGTGCGCGTATCCGGCGGTGACGAAGCGTTCGCACCATTCCGGCAGCGCGGGCTCCGTGGCGCGGAAGTGGGCCAGCAGCCCGCGGATGCGGCGCAACACCTCCGGGGCGTCGTCCACCGTGCGCTCGCCGGCGAGGAGCTCGACCGCCCGATGCCCCAGGTCGTCGGCGACCCGCCGGCCGTTCAGGTGGAGGAGGGCGTCCTCCACGGCCGTCAGCGCGACCGCGGCCGTCGCCTTCGGGTCCGCGACGGCCCGGCGCAGCCGCTGTTCCAGCACCTGTTCGACGGTGACGCCCTCGTACCCGAGCTCGACGATCGACCGCTGGTTACGGCCGATCGCCAGGTCCCAGCTCTCCTGGATCGGGCGTTCGCCGAGCCGGCGCGCGCCCATGATGGGGCGTACCGCGCCCTCCGGCAGCAGGCGGCGCAGCACCCAGAGCAGGTCGGAGCATGGCCGCAGCTCCGGGTTCGCGTCGAGGTCGAGCAGGGCCCGCTGGATCGTGCGCTTGGCCAGGTCGAGCCCGAGCGGCTCAAGCCGGTCGAGCACGTCGCGGGCCAGCGGCGGAAGCGACTCGTAGCCGACCTGCCCGATCCGGTCGCCGCCGAGCAGGATCTCGCACAGGCGCCGTACGTCGCGGCGGCCCGGCACGACGTCCTTCTCGATGCAGGTGACCGCCGCGTCCTGGAAGTCGTACGGGGTCGGCCGTGCCCGCCCGCGCAGGCCCGCCAGCAGGATCGACGTCTCGAACACCGCGATGGCGTCGGCCGTGCTCGCGAGGTAGCCGTTGCGGCGGGCGAGGCGGACGATGTCGACGCACCAGCCGAGGAGCTCGTCCTCGTCGAGACCGTCCAGGGCGGGTGGCCGTTCCAGGAAGCCGGACAGCCGGTCGGCGACCGGCTCGGCCGCCGGGCGGGCACGGACGGCCTTCGGCGGCTTTGACTCGCCCTTCTGACCCTTGAGCCGGAACGGCGTGACGCCGCCGCGTTTGAGCGCCTTCGCCCAGGTCGCCGAGGCGACCGACACCGACCCGGGGGCCAGCCCGAACTGCGCCTCGATCGCGGAGTGGCTCGAGGGGATGAGGCCGTACTGCCAGCGGGTCGCCGAACGGGGGCTGATCTCGTACGGCGCCTCCGCGCGCAGTCCGAACTGCTCGACCCGGCTGGCCGCGTGGAAGGCGCCGCAGACGTACAGGCAGCGCTCCGGGTCGGCCCCCGACGCGGCGAGGTGCTCGCGCATCCGGGTCCACATGTAGCGCTCGCGGTCCTCGTCGCGGTCGTTCCGCGCGTCCTCGTCGGGGCGGAGCCTCCGGAAGAGGCTGCCGACCATGACCATGACCTGCCGGTACGTGTCGTAGTCGGCACCGGTCAGCGGCTGCTCGACGTACTGGTCCCACCACTCGGACCAGTGCCGCACCTTGCCGTGGTGCAGCAGGTACGCCTCGAGCTCGGCGAAGCGGGGACGCAGATCGCCGATCTCGATGCCGACGGCGTCGCCGTGCAGGGCCGCGTCCTCGTCGCTCGTGGGCTCCGCGGATGCGCGCGGCTCCCACTGGAACACGTGGTCGGTGGATCGGTCGACCAGGACGAGCTCGACGCCGGGAGTGTCGAGGGCGTACGCGATGGCCTGGTACTCGGCCGATGCCTCGGTGATCGGCGCCACGACGCTGAGCGGCGCCCAGGCCACCGGAAAGTCGTCGAGCTCGCTCGCGAACGACTGCAGCGCGACCGGCAGCCGGCAGTTGCGGAGCTCGTCGAGGAGCGGCCGCAGGTCCTCGCACAGCTCGAGGTAGATGACCGTGGGCCGCTTCTCGCGCAGCCTGCGTGCCATCGCCAGGGCCGAGGCGGGCGAGTGATGGCAGACCGGGAAGATCTCCAGCTCCTCGCGCAGCGCCCGGTCGACGTCGCCGACCATGCCGGCGAGGATGTCGGGGACCGCGCCCGCGCCGAACACTCCGGCCGCGTCGAGCAGCCGCTCCCGGAGCGCCCCGAACGGCCCGAGGTCACTCATGAGAGCGTGCCCAGGGCCTGCCGGCCGCCCTCGAGGAAGCCCTGCCAGGGCGCGCCGTCGTCCTGCTTGCTGCGCGGCTCGATCACCCCGTGCCAGAACTTGTTGAGGATCGCCAGGTCCTCCGGGCTGCGGCGGGCGAGCGAGCCGACCAGCGAGCTCGCGAGCGTCTCCGCGCGCAGCGAACGGTCGCCGAAGAACTGACTGTGCAGGATGGCGTCCTCCAGCACGCCGATCTGCTCGGCCGTGGACAGCGCCGACTCCAGCTTCTCGTCGTCGCTGGTGGCCGAGGCCGCCGCAGCGCGCAGGTCGGCGAAGCTCTGCAGCAGGATGTCCAGCAGCGCGGGCGGCACGTCCAGCTCGATCCGGTGCCGGCGCAGCAGCTCGGTCGTACGGAAGCGGACGATCTCCGCCTCGCTGCGCTTGCTCGTCACCACCGGGATGCGGACGAAGTTGAACCGCCGCTTGAGCGCGGACGACAGGTCGTTCACGCCCCGGTCGCGGCTGTTGGCCGTGGCGATGATCGAGAATCCCGGCTTGGCGAAGACGATGTTGTCGTCGTCGAGCTCGGGGATCGAGACGTACTTCTCGGACAGGATGGAGATCAGCGCGTCCTGCACGTCGCTCGTCGACCGCGTCAGCTCCTCGAACCGCCCGATCACCCCCTGCTCCATCGCCGTCATGATCGGCGACGGGATCATGGACTGGCGGGACTGGCCCTTGGCGATCACCATCGAGACGTTCCACGAGTACTTGATGTGGTCCTCGGTGGTGCCGGCCGTCCCCTGCACGACCAGCGTCGAGTTACGGCAGATCGCCGCCGACAGGAGCTCGGCGAGCCAGCTCTTGCCGGTGCCGGGATCGCCGATCAGCAGCAGGCCGCGGTCGGAGGCGAGGGTCACGATGCTCCGCTCGACGAAGCTCCGGTCACCGAACCACTTCTGCGGAATCTCCCGGTCGAGCCCGTCGGACGGCTCGGAGCCCAGGACGAACAGCCGGACCATGCGCGGGCTCAGCCGCCAGGAGAACGGCTTGGGCCCGTCGTCGACGGACTCCAGCCAGTCGAGCTCCTCGGCGTACTTGACCTCGGCCGGGGCGCGCAGCATCTCATCGGTCATCGTTCGTACTCCTAGTCCAGGAAGTTCTTCAGTTCGAAGACGAGCTTGCGGATGTGTCCCGCGATGACGGGCGTGCCGAGAGACTTGAAGCGCTGGCGGAACCAGGGGTTCACACTCTCGTGCCCGGAGCTGTTCACCGAGCCGACCGGGATGAACTTCACCCCGGAGCGGTGCACCGCCTGGATGCCGTCGAACAGCGGCTGCGACCGGTCGAACTCGTAGAAGTCGGAGATCCACACCATCACGGTGTTGCGCGGATCGGTGATCTTCGGGCGGGCCATGGCCATGGCGACGGGCCCGTCGTTGCCGCCGCCGAGCTTCGTCCGCAGCAGCACCTCGAACGGGTCGTGCACCCAGGGCGTCAGGTCGAGCGCCCGCGTGTCGTACGCGATCAGGTGGACGTCGACCTTGGGCAGGCCCGCGAAGATCGACGCCAGGATCGTGCAGTTCACCATCGAGTCGACCATCGACCCGGACTGGTCGACGACCACGATCATGCGGGCGGGCGTGGTGCGCTTGGCCGTCTGCCGGTAGAAGAGCCGGTCGACGTACAGCCGCTCCTCGTCGGGGTCCCAGTTGGTGAGGTTCTTCCAGATGGTTCGGTCGAGGTCGAGGTTGCGGAAGACCCGCTTCGGCGGCACCGACCGGTCGATCGTGCCCGCGCTGGTCTGCTGGACCTGGGTGCGCAGCACCTCGGCGACCTCGTCGACGTAGCGGCGGATCAGCGCCTTGGCGTTGGCCAGCGCCACGCCCGAGAGGTTCGCCTTGTCGCGCAGCAGCTGCTCGATGAGGGACATGCTCGGCGTCAGCTGGCGGGCCAGCGCCGGATCGGCCAGCACCTCGCGCAGCCGCATCCGGCTGACGAGGTCGCCCTCGATCCCCGACAGCACACCGGACAGCTCCCCCGCGCCCTCGCCCCCACACGCCCGCTTGAGCCATCCGGCATCCCGCTGCCAGTCGGCCAGCTGCGTCGCGGTCACACTGCCGGATCCGGTCGCCATGACGTTGAGCAGCAGCTTGGAGACGAGCGCGGCCCGGCGTACCCGCTGATCGTCGTCTCCGGGAGCCATCAGGCCCTCGAGCTCGCCGGCCAGGTCGGGGAAGCGCTGGACGAGGTTGTCCACCGACACCGAAGGGTCGAGCAGCGCGGACGGCAGCCCGATGTCGTCGACGATCGCCACGCTCGCGGCCTCCAGCGCGGGCTGCTCCTCGTGGTCGAACATCCGGGCCAGGAGCCGCCAGTAGAGGACCTGCCGCCGGTTCTCGTCCGCGGTTTCAGCGGTGTGCTCGCTCATTTCCGCAGCAGCCTTCCCGCGCGTTCCCGCAGTACGGCGACCGCGTCGCCGGCCTTCGCCTCGGCCTTGACGACCTTCGGATCGGTCGGGCCGAGCGCCCAGTCGCCGGTGTGCGCCTCCACGGCCTTGCGCTTCACCGTCGCCTGCACCGCGAGCGGCTGCAGCAGCCACCGGCCACCGTCCCAGCGGAGCAGGCCGATGCACGCCGACGACGCGGCCACCAGCTCCGGTGTCACCGGGCCGCAGCCCGGCAGCCGGTCCAGGTCGACGGTCAGGGCCTTCCCGTCCAGGTCGAGCGTGTCGCCGTCCACGGTGTACCCCTCCAGCAGGACGGGCTCGGCGATGCGGACGGGGTGCCGGTCGAGAGGAGGCGCGGCCGGCGCGAGCGCGTCCGCGAGCCTGAGCCGGGCCGTCGCGAACGGCTCGGCCGGCTCCCCGAGTGTGGCCTGGCCGTCCCGCCACAGCAGGTCGCCGCCCGGCGTGACGGGCAGGTCCGCGAGCTCCACACTCCGGCGCTCGGCCAGCGCCTTCAACAGCACCGGATGCCCGTCCAACAGCCGCCACAACGTCGGGCCGACGATCGTGTCGACCTTCGCCGCGGCGACGCTCGCCCGTACGAGCCGGGGCTCGGAGCCGTCGGCGGGCTCGAGGATCGCGTGCACCTGGATCTGAACGACGGTGCCGTGCTCATGGACGTCGACCCCGAGCGGCAGGAACCGTCCCGATACCACGCCGACGGCCTCTGCCGCGCTCTGGGCGCCGGGCTGCGCGAGCAGCAGGGCGCGCGCCCACAGGTCGGCCCAGCGCCGGGCGGGCACCCGGTCCATGGTCGCGACCGGGCACGAGGCGCGCAGCTCCGCGGCCAGCCCGTCGAGCAGGACCGCGAGCCGCGCCGGCCGGGCTCGGCGAGCAGCGCGGAGATGGCCTGGTCGGAGGCCGACACCAAGTCGTGGTCGACTCCCCGCCACCCGGCGATGGCCAGCTCCTGCAGCCAGGACCGGGCGGCCCCGAGCGGCCCGTCGGCCGCCGACGCGGACGACGTCCCGTCCCACGACTCTCTCGTACGGCCGAGCGCGGAGTCGAGACGGTCGAGTTGTGCGTCGTGCACCGCCCCGACCAGCGCCGTACGGGCGCCGGCGAGCACCGCCAACCGCTCATCTCCGATCGAACCCGCCGCGACCTTCTCCACGGCCTCGCCCACCGCCGGCCCGAGCGGAGTCTCGGCCAGTGCCCCGGCCACGGCCGCGAGATGCCCGGCGTGCCGCTCATCCAGCCGGGCGAATCCGTACACGAGAGCCGCGTCGAATCCGGCCACCAGATCCAGGGTCTCCTCGACCCCCGGCACCGCGCCGTCGAGCAGGGCCGCCAGCTGCACACCGAGCATCAGCGCACCGCCCCCATCGCCGGGAACCAGTGCAGCTCGTCGATGGGCTCCGTGGTGTCCGGGAGCTCCAGGTAGGCCAGGTGCCGCAGGAAGCGGCTGAACACCACGGCGGCCGGCGCGGGCTCCGGCGAACCGTCCAGCGCACTGATCAGATCCTCGCCCTCGCCCACGTCCACCCGCAGGTACCGGGCGACGCGGTCCAGGCCGTACTGCAGCACCGCCTCGTCGACGAGCGCCCGCAGGTGCTTGCACGGCGCGCCGTGCAGCCCGCCACAGGGCCGGTTGTTGTTCGTGCCACAGCTGTAGCCGTGGGCGCGCGCGGCGATCGACGAGACGTAGACGCGGGCGATGTCCGACCCGCTGGACACGACGCCCTGCAGCCGCCCGTCCGCGAGCTCGACGAACGGTACCTTCGCCAGCTTCCGCGGCCGGACCGGCGGGACGACCCGTACGACGCTCCGCCGCTCCCACTCTTCCTCGGTCATCGCCGGCGCCCTTCCACCCGCGCCCGGCACGGCCGATCGCAGACCGGCGACCCGTCCCAGAACAGGCCCGGGGACTGCGTCACCGCCCAACCCGTACGCGCGCCTTCGCGCCGGCCGGAGACAGGGTTCGACATGGGGGAAGCCTCTCTTCTCGGGGACCCGCGAGGAGAGCATGGCCGACCCCGCCGACATTTCCCGGCACCCCGACGGCGGGGGCCGAAAGTGTCGGTGGCAGGTGCGATGATCATGCCCATGGTGGCCGGTGAGGCGTGTCCTGCGGGTGGTGAACCGTACGGGGAGCGGGCGCGTCGACGATGGCCGGCCACGCCGAGCACTGGTGAGATCCGTTATGTCGGGACAGACCGATGGTCGTCCCCAGGCCGCATCAGATCGGGACCACGATGAGCGTCGTATCTCCGAGGCGTACGCGGTCGCCCTTCTCCAGCCGGACGGTCGCCCGCAGCCGGCCGTTGACGCGGACACCCCTCAGGGAGCCCATGTCCTCGACCCGCCAGCCGGTCTCGTCAGGAGCGACCAAGGCATGCACCGGGCTGGCGTCCTCGTCGTAGAGCACCAAGTCACAGTCGGAACGCGTGCCGATGACGAAGCGGTCGTAGAAGACGGACGTGACCCCGGCGAGTCGTACGGCTATGGCGGGCATCTGCCCATTCAACACAGGGCGCCACACTAGGTTGATCGCAACATTCCCGCCCTCTGGGAGGAACTCGGCATCATGGCGTCCATCCGCCACGAAATCGTGATCGACGCATCGCCTGACCACATCTGGGACGTGGTGCGGGACGTCGGCGCGGTGCACGAGCGCCTCCTGCCGGGCCGGGTGGCCGACACTCGACTCGAAGGTGATCAGCGCTTCCTCACCTTCCCGGACGGGCACGTGATCCGTGAGCTGATCGTCGCCATCGACGACGACGCCCGCCGCCTGGCCTACTCGGTCGTCGAAGGCGCGCGGCCGGCGACCGAGCACCACCACGCCTCATTCGAAGTCCGCGCCGAGGGCGACCGGGCAGGCCGGCTGATCTGGACCACCGACGTGCTGCCGCATGCGCTCGCGGCCGAGATCCGGATCCGGGTCGAACGCGGCGCGGTCGAGATGAAGCAGGCGATCGAAGCGACAGCACCGGCCGTCGCCGACCTGGCCTGAACGCACAGCGGCGCACCGTCGGATGTGCGCGGTATGGTCCGCGCATCTCGACGAGGAGGATCGATGGCGACCGAGTGGAGTCTGACGATCGACTGCGCGCAGCCGGCGAAGTTGGCGGAGTTCTGGGCGCTGGCCTTGGGATACGTGCAGGCTCCGCCGCCGGTCGGATTCGGGAGCTGGGAGGAGTGGTTGACGCGTCACGGCGTTCCGGAGGAGGAGTGGGATCAGGGCGCATCACTGTCCGACCCGGACGGCGTGCGCCCGAGACTGTCATTCCTGCAGGTGCCGGAGTCGAAGGTGGCGAAGAACCGGGTCCACCTGGATGTTCAGGTCGGCGGGGGGCGCAACACGCCGTGGGAGGTGCGATGGCCTCGCGTGCTCGAGGCGGTCGATCGACTGACCGCCGCCGGTGCGACCGTGATACGCGAATACTAACTGCAGGGTAAACCCGACCACATGCTGATGGCCGACCCTGAAGGAAACGAGTTCTGCGTGGTTTGAGGCCCAAATCGTGACCGTAGAGTGAACGTCGATAACATCAAGAAACCGACTGACGGTCTAGAAGTTATAAACCGACTATCGGTTTGTCGACGGGAGTGTGCGTGGATCGACGCGTTGACCGCGGGCAGGCGACCCGGCAGCACCTGATCGAGGTGGCCACGGAGTTGTTCGCCGACCGCGGCTATGAAGGCACTTCGATCGAGGCCGTCCTAGAGCGGGCCGGGATGAGCCGCGGATCGCTGTACCACCACTTCCCGGGCAAGGATCGCCTGTTCGAGGCGGTGGTGGAGGCGGTCCATACGCGGGTCGGTGAAGCCACGCTCGCCGCCGCCACGGCGAGCGGGGCGACCGAGGCTTACGGCCTGCTCAAGGCCGCTGAGCTGGCCTGGATCCGGCTCGCCGGCGACGCGGTCGTGCGCCGAATACTGCTGATCGACGCACCGACCGTACTGGGCTGGCGTCGCTGGCGTGCCATCGAAGAGCAGTACGGCCTGGGCATGCTCAAAACCGTCCTACAGCAGGCCGCCGACGCCGGTCGCGTGCCGGCGCAGCTCGTTGAACCGTTCGCGCACATCCTGCTGGCCGTCGGCAACGAGATGGCATTGGTCATCGCCCTGGCCGACGACGTCGCGGCCGCCCAGACCACTGCCGAGGCCGCCGTCGAGGAGTTCCTCAACCGCATGCTGCAGCCGACCGAATCCGAGAACACCAAAACCTAGACAGGACCCCAGCGTCACCGACTGAACCTTCGGCACCGCCACCACCCACCAAGGCCCCTGTCCAGCACGGCGTTGGGCTTCGCTCTCAGACCCGCTTACGGCTGGAAGTACTCCGACATCATGCGGGTGACCCATTCCGGCTGTTCGATGTCCACCGGCCGGAACTCCGCCATCGTCGGCTTCAGGTCGATGACCGGGGTGCCCGAGACCTCGTCGAGGCCCACCACCGTCAATTCGCGGCCGTCCACGGCCGCCCCCGCCGGGATAATCAGGCTTCCACCTCAACCATCCACCCAGATCGGCCCCGCGGCTTGACGGCCGTCCCGGAGCCGAAGCGCCCCGCCGGAGGCGAGAGCGGTGCGACGATGAGGGCTCGCCTGTGAGTTGCCCGAGGAGTGCCATGTCGGTGAAGAGCCGTGGGCGTCGTCCGGTTCCGCTGTGGGTCCGGGTCTGTGTCTATCTGGCTTTCGGGTTGGGGCTGTCGCCGTTGGTGCTCTCGACGTGGGAGGGCCGGCCATGGGATACGGAGCTTAGGCAGGCCATCATCCCGACGCTGTTCGTGGGCGGCTGTGCCGAGCTGTTTCGCTGGTTGAACCGCGAGCGCGCCTGAGGTTCGGGGGCGTCGTCGGCACGGCCGAAGGGACCGGCGCCCCCGCCTGTAGGGCGTGCCGGAGCGGGCGGCCTTGCGGCGGCGCTTGCGCCGCCGCCTTGATACCCAGATCGCGGCGAACCTGCCGGACGATGACGACGATGGCGCGGCCGTTGCGCTGGTCCCGGTGGCCTAATTGCACGTCAATTGCACGACACCCCCGTCCCTTGATCGGGACAGGGGTGTTTTGGCTGGTGGAGCCACGGGGATTCGAACCCCGGACTTCCTGCTTGCAAATCATGCCGATCTTGGCCCATATGGCCGATGACCTGCGCAAGCATGTATCCGCCAGTGCCCCCTCTTGACCCTTGATCACCGTGGCTAATGGCACGCTAATGGCACGCCGCTCGACCCGGCCAGCCTTGACTGAGCTGCCTCATCCTCATCACTTCGATCACGGTGAAGGTGATCGAGCAGCGCTCAACGTCGGCCCGTCTGCATGCAGTCGTGATCATCCGGCGACGTCTGCCCCTGTTGCTGTCAGTCTGGGAAGTCGCCTCGGAGCCCCTGTGGATGACTTCCTTCCCGAAGTGATCACTTCACACAGATGGTGGAAATCGCTTCCCGGCGTTGAGCTGGGGTTATTCGACTCCGCGAGATTTCCCACAGAGAAATCCACACGCGATCCACACGAATTATGCACAGGGCTAACGGCATGTATGCACAGGCCGTCCACAGATGCGTCCACAGAGTTTTTTGCGCTCCGCCTGCGCACGGTCCACGATTGCTCTCAATGGTCACGCCATCGCAGAAATGCGATGGCCCCCCGGTGCAAGCGGGAGGCCATCTACTCCGTACGCCAGATGGAAGGACGCACGTGTACACCACTGTAATCGCCCGGACTGCGGGCACTGCACCCCCGGCGCTCGTCGCAGCGATCATGCTGCTCATGATCTTGATCGTGCTGGGCGTGGCCTATCCCGCCGTGTGGTCGCGGAAGGCCAGTCGCCGTAAGGCCGCTCAGGAAGTGCTCAGACAGCTACTGCGCCGCAAGTAGGCACCCGAACAGGCAAGGGGCGTTCTCCCTGCGAGAACGCCCCTTTTCCTCATCCTCAGCAGATCGCCCCCGCCGGGTCATCCCCTCTGCCGCCGCTCCCACCCGTCAGGGAAGCGGGCCAGGCCCTCCGGGTCGAGGTGGAGCGCCCCACGGGGTTCTGGCTCGATTTTCGTGAGTGAACGGCTCCGGACCAGGCGAACCCGTCCGCTCACCGCCCCGCCTCCCACGGCCCTTTGCTCTGCTTACCCTGAGTACACATCTGGCACGGTCCACCGCCTACTCGGCGTAAGCAGAGCAAAGGCCTTCGGGAACACATGCAGCCTTGCCCGGGGTCTGGGCGACCGTTACCGCGACCACCACGAAATGTGAGTCAAAACCCCCACGGACGAACGACCTCGGCCCGGAGGGCCTGGTCTGCTGGGCTTCGCCTGGAGCGTCGGCAGAGGGGATGACCCGGCTTCCACCCCAGCCACCAACTACCGGTGCGGCGTGCGGCCCAACGTCATCCCCGAGCCTGAGCGCCCCCGCCGGAGGCATTCTCCACAGCGCCCCGTGACCCGGTGAGCGGGGCTGCCGTCTGATGGCCGTAGGCCACCCGTAGGGCGAGCGAAGCGAGTCTGCCGGCGGCCCTGCGCCCGTCCTGCGAGAATGATCCGGGCTGGAGGACCGGCCTGTCTCTCTTCACGAATTGGGGTCTGGTCGGGATCGGGATCCGGCTTCGCAGGCGCGGCGGGCGTACTCCCAGACACGCTCGAACTCGGCTTCGGTCGAGGGCTGGGGATCGTCATGGTCGCCGCTGGCGAAGCTCCATTCGTCGGCCCCCCCCGTAAGTCTCGTGGTACTGATCGATGGTTTCGGTGCGGAGGGCGTCCTCCCACTCTTGAAGCGAACACGCGATATTCGCTTCGCGGTGCGGTCCCTCCAACTCGACTTGGCGCTGTACGAAGCCCTCGTCATCGACCTCGAAGTAGCGCCAGACGTCCTCATCGGCCCAATGATCACGGAACCACTGCGTCATACCGGCATCATGCCTGTAGGGACTGGGTTCAGGTGCCGATGGGGCGTGGGCCCGATGCTGGCGAATCCGCGGTTGGTGTCTTCGTCCAGTGGGCCGCCCGATCGGCACGGCCGGAGGGACCGGCGCCCACGCCGCACGCCCGTAGGGCGTGCCGGAGCGGGCGGCCTGCGGCGGCGCTTGCGCCGCCGCCTTGATGCGCGGACCGTGCGCGTGCGGGAGCAGCTCATCGAGTTGGACAACGGGCAGATGGTTCTCGGGCCGCCCAAGTCCCGTGCGGGTAAGCGGGTCGTGAGCTTCCCGGCCGTCATCGTCCCCACGCTGACCGAGCATTTGGACACCTACATTGATGACGACCCGGATGCGTTCGTCTTCCTCGGGGCCAAGGGCGCATTCCTGCGGGGCAGCGGTTTCCGCCGTGCCGCGAACTGGTACCGGACGCTCGATGAGATGGGGCTGTCCAATCTGCATTTCCACGACCTTCGCCACACCGGCAACACCCTCGCCGCGCAGAGTGGCGCGAGCCTGGCAGACCTCAAGGCACGGATGGGCCAAGACAGTGACCGCGCCGCGCTGATCTACCAGCACGCGACACGGGACGCGGACCACCGGATCGCCGAAGCGCTCGACGCACGGATCAAGGCGGAGCTTCCGGACGATGGCGACGACGGCCCGGCTGGCGTGCTGGTCCCGGTGCCCTAATGGCACGCTAATGGCACGACACCCCCGTCCCATGATCGGGACGGGGGTGTTTTGGCTGGTGGAGCCACGGGGATTCGAACCCCGGACTTCCTGCTTGCAAACAAAGTTAGACGTGTCCCTCACCAGCGTTCCATGCGCTGTTGACTGCTCCGACAGTCCCCCGCCGAGCGGGAGTGTCCGCTGTCGTTCGTCGCGGTTGTCACGCAGTTAGTCACCCGATGCCCAGTACGCCCCCGGCTCGGGCTGGAACACAGGGGCGGCTCCCCCTATGTTCCAGCTCCTCGGCGCGCTGGAGGGATACGAGAGGCATGATGTCCCCCACCGTGTCCCCCTGGTTTTCGCAGGTCACAGCCGGTTGGGGGACACGGGGGACACGGGGGACACCATGGAGTTGGCTGCCAGCATTTACGCACCCTTCGTCCCGAACGCATCCTGAGCCTCGCCTGGGCTGCGCGCACAGGCTGTGACCAGCGCCGGGCATCCCAGCGGCGTTCGCGGGATTCGTGGTGGACCGCAGCCGTAGGCGGCCTCTTAGGCGGCCCGCCTACCTGCTGGTGAGTGCCCGGCCAAGCCCCGATTCCACCCGAACCCGTAGGCGAGATGCCTTGGTCGTCTGATCCAAGTCGAAGGGTAACGTCTAATGTCAACACGGTGTGAGTAAATTATCTCGACAAAATAAGTAGATCTCGCACTGGTGGGGTGGTCGCCAGGATGCAAAGAAAGTATTACCCATCGCGCGAGTTTTTGTCACATCCGGAAGGGTATGGGTGGATTAATTAATTACGGAGGCTTCAATGAGTGATAACGGAACCGTGTATCACTACACAGATGCACACGCTTTGATCAAGATAGTCAAGTCAAAGCAGCTTTGGGCTAGTGATATTCAGTTTATGAATGATGCAATGGAGATTGTCCACGGCGCAAACGAGGTAATGAGAAGGGTGCGCAATGCTCCCCAAAATAAGAATAAGGGCAAGTTTGTAGAGATGCTTGAATCTGAGCTCGATATTAGTAGGAAGCCGGAAAGAACCAGGAAGACATTCCATCTGTATGCGGCATGTTTTTGTCGGGAAGGCGATGTACTTAGCCAGTGGCGCGCCTATGGGCGAGAAGGGGGTTATGCCATAGGATTCGCGAGGCCCGGGTTGCAGAAATGTCTGGAGAAGTGGCTAGATGAAAATAAAATCCCCAAACAATGCATGAGGCAAAATCTGTTTGGCGACGTCTCTTATGGCCCTTATTCCGATTTGTCTTATGACCCAAAGGAGCCTGAGCTAGATAAACTTGTAAGTGATATATCGGGCGAGCTTGATGGAGTTGGCGACTCGAATGTCATGCACAAAGTTTTCGGAAGTGTTCTACTTGCGGCCGCCATGATAAAAAATCCAAAATTTGACGAAGAGAAGGAGTTGCGCTTGTTGTTGCCTAGCTCTGGACTTCCAGAGGAATTGGACTTTCGAGTTGGTTCGATCGGAATTGTTCCCTATAGTGTAGTTGAGTTTAAGCCGAAAGACGTAGTTGAGATAGTTGCAGGACCGGGACATAATTCACTTGAACGAGCTCATAGCGTTGGGCATCTTATTCAGCATTGCGACTGGAAGCATGATATCGATATACATGGCTCTGAAGCGCCAGTTCGACTGTAGCAATGCCAAGTTGCGTGGCGACATTTAGGTATTGCGCAATATCATCGACCGTGCCGCTCGTCGCGGATCCGTGAATCCCCGCACCTTTCGTACCTGCCGACCAGCTTTCAGGACTGGCCTGGCTGCCGCCGGAGCGCTACTCGTCGCTGGCGGTCTGGTCGACGACGTAGACGCCCTTGCCGCGCACGGTCTTGACGAGTCCGCGTTCGACGAGCAGCGCGACGGCTGATCGTACGGTCGGCCGTGCCACGCCGAATTCCTCGCACAGTGCGGCCTCGGACGGTATCCGGCGGCGCGGCAGGTAGGTGCCATCGGCGATCCTGGCCATGAGTACGGCAGCGATCTGCTCGTACAGCGGCTCAGGTCCGTCGAGGTCAATGCTCATATCTCGACCGTAGTTGACCTGCGATGATGCCTTTCGTCACCTGACGTCAGCTGACAACACATGACAGGTTGCCGTACGGTCAGCGTATGGGCCATGACACAGAGCTGATCGACATGCGGGAGAAGTGGTCGGGAGCCTGGCGCATCTGGCGCGCCCGGCGGGCCGGGGACGTCGGCGACGAGCGCAGCGGCGAATACGTCGCCTCTCGGATGGAGCCGGACGCCGGGGTCGACCAGACCGTGATGAACCCCTCCCTGGCCGACCTGGACGCCCTCCTCGAAGCCCAGGCCGAGGCCGTACAGACCGGGCGGCAGCCCTACGAGATCCACGCGAAGTGGGCCGACCAATGGTGAGCCCGGACCTCCCTGGCCCGCGTCAGCATGAACGCGGGCCAGAGTACGAACGCGCTCTGGTCGAGCTGCGCGAGGTGCTAGAGATGCCCATCGTGGGCCATCCGCGTCGGGAACAGGAGTTGGCCGAGCTGCGGCGGCTGATCAGCAAGTACGTCGACGAGGCGCGGGGGTTCCTCGCCGACCTGGAAGACCGATAGGCCCGGGGAGACCGAGAGACACTTGGTGGCTCGGCGGCTAGGAGTGAGACAGCGGCGCTACGGCGCGCGTGCTCCACTCGTACATGCGCTGATCGCGATTGAGCGCGATCAATGATGCTTCTCGGACTGTCACCTGCACAGGTTCGGGGTTAACCGACTCGACCGCCGCCACATATGGTGCCGCCGTCCGATCTTCCTCGAAGTAGCCGAGGCTCACGTGGGGACGAAACTTATCCGCCGCTTCTGGGATATTGGCGGACCCCCACACCGATCCGATTGCCTGGCGGATGGCCCTCCGAGTCCCGATGACGCTCGCCTCTTCTAGGGGTGGAAGCACGATCGCTTCGTCCGCGACGAAGGCTTTTTGGAACGTGAGGTTCAACGGTTCGATCTCGGCGAGGTGGTGACGCGCCGAATCCAGGATCTGATCCAGGTCTTCGGAGGAAACCTCATCCACGAATCCGATGCCTTGCATCGTGAGATGGAGCCATTGCGGCGGGATGAAGCGCACCCCGCCGATGCCCGCTAGCGCCTGCTGGTATGCAGCGACCAGCCGATGTAGCTCGCTAGCGCCATCGAACGTGAGATGCCATGCGAAGAACTGACGGCAGGCGCGCCAGCCGGGCCGCCACCACCAGTGGTCATGGACTCGGTCCGCGTGCGTGCCGGGAGGAAGATCAGCAAAGGACACGGGTCACCTCATACATCAGAGCGTGCTTCCGGCTGTTTGGCATCTTGCTCCACGTCGTATTCATCGACGAACATGATCCGGTCGGCGGGCCAGGTCGATTCTGAGACTTCCAGAACCTGTCCGTCTCCGGCGCTAGCGACGTGAACCACGTTGAGTACCGGGCTGTTTGCCGGGATTTCCAACGTCTCGCTTTCCTGGAGCGATGCGGGACGTACAATCCACTGATCCCTAGCATGGGCGTATTGCTTACCCGAGAGATCCTCAACGCAGAGAAAGAGGGCTTTAGGTACTACCGTTGGCTCCCCGAGGAAAGTGTCCCTTGCGAACCTAGCGGGAAGATAGCTCGCGCCGATCTCCTCCGGCCGACCGGTCTTTTTGTCGAACAGGACCCTTTGTCGAATTACGACTTCGGATCCTCGGGGAATCATCATCAGCTCGGCTATGTGATCCGGTGCCGGAGAACACCCTGCGAAGGTGATCTCGTGGCGTAGATCGGTGGTAAGCAGCTTCTGATCTTTGCGGGCGCGGCCGTAACGATCTCGCGATCGGCGCTGCCGTCGCCGTTGCTCCTTGACGAACGTGCCGATGCCCTGGCGAGACTCCACAAGACCCTCGGCGCGCAACACGCCCATCGCCTGACGGATCGTCGGAAGACTGACATGGAAGCGCTCCGCGAGATCGGTCTCGGCCTGAACCCGATCGCCTGGTGCGAGTGTCCCGTCTTGGATCTCGCGTCGTAGAGCGTTCGCGACGCGGTGGTACTTCGGCTCCGCCATCCTGCACCTTCTCGTCTCGCCGACCAGGACTCAAGAGTACCTGTCCTCATGAGGACTTGACGGGCTCTTCGTTGCTGTGGTTGCCTTCGGTCATCAGGTCCTAATGAGGACTTGAGGACAAGGGTGGTTGGCAGGCTGCTCGTGTCCGTGGACAAGGAAGGCCCCGGCGGTGGCAGCCGCCGAGGCCAAGCATCCAGAGCTGAGGAGTCTCGATGCACGACCAGCGTACTCGTGCGCCCGGATTCGGTCCGGGCATCACGGACGAGCACGACGCAGAACCGTCCGCCGCTGAGCTGGCGGAGATCGAATGCGAGTGGCCGCTGATCGCGGCCGAGCTTGACCTGCTCGATGCAGAGATCACGGCACTGTCCGCCGAGGGCCACGCGAGCAAGCTTGACCGTCGTCGGGTACGGCGGGCCGAACGGCGCGTACTGGAGGTCAGCCGCGAGCTGGCCGCCGAGGGCGTCTCGATCACGCCCGGCGAGGCGGTGGCGTGATGACCTCCCCGGCCCGAAGTGCTTACCCCGTCCCTGTCGCCGATCTCATCCCCCAGGCCCGCAAGCTCGCGGCCGAGTTGGGTGCGGTTCCGTCGCGGAACCGGCTCATGAGTGAGTTCCGGATCGGTGCGACCAAGGCCCGCACGGTCCTGGCGGAGCTGACCGCTGAGCCCGCGCCGGAACCGGCCGAGCCGGTCTTGCGGGCCGTCCCGGACCCTGCACCCGAGGACCAGTCCTCGGAGCCTGCCGACGAGACGCCCGCCGCTGCGGACACCGCGCCGGTCGAGGAGTCTGCGCAGGACACCACGCCCGTAGACCCGGAGACGGCACCGGCCGCCGCCCCGGTTGAGACGGCGTCTCGGACGCTGGCCCGCTGGCCGCTGGTGCTGCTGGCGATCCCGGCGTTCGTCGCGGTGTGGTCCGGTTGGGTCGGTCTCGGTGAGCTCACCGGGTTCGGTGTGGTCCACCCGCTGCCCGGCATCGCGGACCACTTCTCCATCAATTCGGCGATCACGCTGCCGATCGGTGTGGAGACCTACGCCGCCTACGCCCTGCGGGCGTGGCTGTCGGGCTATCTCCCGGTTCGGGCGCGTCGGTTCGCCAAGTGGTCCGCGATCGGATCACTGACCCTCGGCGCCCTCGGACAGGTCGCCTACCACCTGCTTTCGGCTGCTCACGTCACCCGCGCGCCGTGGCAGATCACCACGATCGTGGCGTGTCTGCCCGTCGCGGTGCTCGGCATGGGCGCGGCCCTGGCTCACCTCATCCACGACACGCACCCGGAGGCGTGACGATGACCGAGAACACCATCCCGGAACCGATCGACCTCAACGCCCGCCGCGCCCAGCGCACCCCCGCCGAGGGCACGTCGCCCGTGCCGGCCGAATCGCCCGCGCACGTCTCAACGCCCGATCTGCCGGAGCGGCCCGCCGCGTCCTCCGATGTCGCCTATGAGATTGAGCTGGATGAGCCGCCGGTGCTGGAGGGCGTGCCGGTGCCGGTGGACGCCCCGCCCGTGCCGGAGGGTGAGCGGCAGCCGATCATTCCCGTGCACCTGCTGCCGGGCAACCTCGGCGGCACCGTCAAGCGCACGCTCGGCGGCTGGTCCTACCACGCCCGATTCCACGCCGTCCGTGTCCCCGTCTACGGGTTCAAGGTGAGCGTGTTCGCGGCCCGTGGCCTGTTCCGCCTGGTCGGGCAGCAGGTCTCGTGGTGGTGGGTCCGCAACCAGTTCACGCTTCTCCAGCACGCGGCCGACTCCAAGGACACCCGTGAGTGGGCGCGGTTGCACCGGGAGATCAAGAACACGCGTACCTGGCGTGGGATCGTGCTGGCCGGTGAGGTGCTGGCCGTCGGCATCGGCGGACCGGTCGCTTGGAACACCGCGCCGGGCTGGTGTCTGCTGGCGCTCCCCGCTGGTGCGCTGGCGCTGGCGCGGTACGGCCGTCCGATGGGCCGCACCATCATTGGCACCGCCGTGGTCGCGCCTCGGTTCCGCAAGCTCAACAGCGACATCGTGCTGCGCGCCTACTACGCGGCGGGTCTGGGCCGTCCGGACAAGCAGGACCAGGAAGTGCACTTCGGTTCGCCGATGGCCCGTGACGCCCGCAACACCGGCTCTCAGGTCGTGGTGGATCTGCCGTACGGCAAGGGCTGGTCCGACGTCATGAACGCCAAAGAGAAGATCGCCTCTGGCCTGGACGTGCACGTCAATCAGGTGTTCTTGACCCCGGACAAGTCCTCGACCCGGCGTCACACGCTGTTCGTCGCCGACCGTGACCCCCTCGCCGTGCCGGTCGGTAAGACGGACATGCTGGACTGCAAGCCGCGCAACATTTGGCGGGCCGCGCGGTTCGGCAAGGACGAACGCGGCCGGTTGGTCGAGATCGCGCTCATGTGGATCTCGGTCCTGATCGGCGCGCAGCCTCGTAAGGGCAAGACGTTCGCCGCGCGGCTGCTGGCCCTGTACGCGGCCCTGGACCCGTACGTGAAACTCATCGTGGTGGACGGGAAGAACTCCCCGGACTGGTCGAAGTTCCGTCTCGTGGCGCACCGCACGGTGTTCGGCACGCACCCGAGCCCGAACGACGACGACCCGATCACGCACCTGCTCGAAGCGCTCGATGAGATCCTTGAGCACATCGAACGGGTCAACCAGGTGCTCGCCAAGCTGCCCGCCGACGTCTGCCCCGAGGGCAAGCTCACCGAGGAGCTTGCGCGTGACCCGCGCTACCCGGATCTGCGGGTGCTGATGCTGGTCATGGAGGAGTTCCAGGTCTACTTCGAGACCGAGGACCAGAACCTCAACAAGGAGATCGCCGCCAAGCTGTCCCGGATTCAGGCCGTCGGCCCCTCGGCGGGCGTCGTCATCCTGTCCAGCTCGCAGAAGCCGTCGGGTGTCGGTGCCGGGGATGTGGGGCGGCTGTTCAACCGCTACCGCGACAACCACGCCGTACGGTTCGCGCTCAAGTGCGGCAACCGGCTCGTGTCTGAGGCCGTCCTCGGCGGTGACGCCTACGCCGAGGGCTTCGACGCCTCCTCCCTGCCCGTGGGAGATGAGTACCGGGGTGTCGGCTACCTGTACGGCATGACGGACGAGACGCCCACCGTCCGGACGTTCCTGGCCGACCACACCGACGCCGAGAAGATCCTCACCGCCGCCCGCGCACACCGCGAGCGCCTCGGGACGCTGACCGGCATGGCGGCCGGTGAGGAGATGAAGCGCGCCACCCGCGACGTGCTGACCGACGTTCGCGCGGTCATGGACGCCGAGACCGGCTTGCAGTGGCCGACCATCGCCGCCCGGCTCGCCGAGCGGATGCCGGAGCACTACGCCGACATCACCGCCGATGCGATCTCCGCTCAGTGCCGGGCACTCGGGGTGCCGAGCGTCGGCATCAAGCGGGACGGCCAGGTCCTCAAGGGCGCCAAGACCGACGCGGTCGACAAAGCCATCGCCCGCCGGAAGGTGAACGGAGCGTAGCCGAACCGCGGGGCGGGTGAGGTAGCGCCCGCCCCGCTACCGGTAGCGGCTGCGCTACCCGCCCCCGCTACCTCCAGCAAAGCACCTGATCAGGCCGTATCCCCGCAGGTAGCGGGTAGCGGCCCTACCTCTCCACGCCCAAGAACCGCCCCTGGAGGCACCAGCATGCTTTCCCTGGCCGCTACCGCAACCCCGGTGACCGCTACTCATGGTCATCACCTGCCGGGCCTCGGCGTCCTGATCCTGCTCGGGCTGATCTGGGCCGTCGGCTACCTGTTCCTGTGCTGGATCTGGCCGTTCGTCAACTGCCGCCGCTGCACCGGCTCCGGCAAACGCCGCGCGGTCATCGGCCGAGGCTTCCGCCACTGCCCCCGCTGCGACGGCACCGGCTACCAACTCCGCCCCGGCCGCCACGTCCTCAACCACCTGCGCTCAATCCACAAGGCGGGCAAGTGAACCGCGCCGACGGGAGCACACCCGCCATGTCCGACGCCCACGCCCTCGCGTTCATCCACGACTGGAACCAAACCGCCTACGCCCGCCGCGACGGCAACGCCGACCACCCGCAGGAAACCCGCCCGACGTTGCCCACACCGCTCCCAAAGCACGACAGCACCGTTCACCGGCCGACCGCCGAGGACATGCTGTCGCACGCTCTGAGGGCCGCTGAGCGGGGTTGGCCGGTGTTCCCCGTCCGTCCTGGCGAGAAGCGTCCGGCGTTCCCGGATCACACCGCCGCGCGCTGCACCGGCCGTGACCCGCGCTGCGCCAATGGGCACCAGGGATGGGAGCCGCGCGCCACCACCGGCACCGGGCGCATCCGGCGCGGCTGGGCCGCCGTGCCGTACAACATCGGCCTCGCGTGCGGTCCTGCCGGGCTGGTCGTGGTCGATCTCGACGTGCCCAAGCCCGGTGAGGAGACCCCGCCGGCCGAATGGCGGGCCGAGGGTGTGCACACCGGAGCCGAGGTGCTGGCCGTCCTCGCCGCGCGGGCCGGTGAGCCGATCGGACCGCTGTATGACACGTACACGGTCGTCACAGGTCGCGGCGGCCGTCACCTGTACTTCACCGCTCCCGAGGGCACCCGGCTCGGCAACACCCAAGGGGATCTCGGGTGGCTGATCGACACCCGCGCGCACGGCGGCTACGTCCTCGCTGCGGGCTCGGTCGTGGACGGCCGACCGTACGTGCTGGAAAGCGACCGGCCGCCCGCACCGCTGCCCGCCTGGCTGTTCCAGCGTCTCTCCCGGCCCGCGCCACCACCGGTCGGCCCGGTGACCATCGCCCCCGGCACCGGCCGCCGCTCCGCCTACCTGCGCGCCGCACTGGCCCGCGAGGTCGAGCGCGTCACCGGCGCGGCCGAGGGATGCCGCAACGCCGCTCTCTACACCGCCGCCGTCGCCCTCGGCCAGCTCGTCGCCGGAGGCGCGCTCAGCGCCGCCGAGGTCGAAACCCTGCTGGAACAGGCAGCAGCGGCCCACGTCACCGCCCGCGCCTACACGCCCGCCGAGGCCCGCAACACCATCGCCTCCGGTCTACGCGCCGGAGCCAAGCGCCCCCGGACGCTCGCCGCATGACCACCCGCCACCACGCCGACCAGGAGGCCGCTATGCCCGCCACCAACCCGACCGAAGCGCCGCTTCTGCGGCCCGTCCACGACGACGACTCAGCCGCCGTGCCTGCTCGTCTGCGGACGCACTGGACCGCCGATGAGCTGATGGCGATGGAGTTCGTGCCGCCCGTGTGGGCCGTGCCCGGCATCATCTGCGAGGGCGTGAACCTGCTGTGCGGCCCGCCGAAGGTCGGCAAGTCCTGGGCCTCCCTCGGCCTCGGCCTGGCCGTCGCCGCCGGAGGCCAAGCCTTCGACGCCATCCATGTCGACGGCGGCCCGGTCCTGTACCTGGCGCTGGAGGACACCCCACGCCGGTTGCAGTCCCGCATGGGCAAGATCCTCGGCGGCCAACCCGCGCCCTCCGCGCTCACCCTCGCCACCGCATGCCCGCAGATCGGGCAAGGCGGGGATGAAGCGATCGCCGGATGGCTGGACCGCAACCGTGACGCGCGCATGGTCGTCATCGACGTGTTCGCCAAGATCCGAGGCGCGGCCCCCCTCGGCGCCTCGGCCTACGAAGCCGACTACGCCGCCGTCGGCGCGATCAAACGCCTCGCCGACGCCTACGCCGTGCCGTTCGTCCTGGTCCACCACGTCCGCAAGGCAGCCTCAGAAGACTTCCTCGCCGAGGTGTCCGGCACCAACGGCATCGCCGGAGCCGCTGACGCCACGCTCGTCCTCAAACGCGCCCGAGGCCAAGCCGACGGCGTCCTGCACGTCACCGGCCGCGACGTCGACGAGAACGAATACGCCCTCTCGTTCAACCCCGCATCCGGCGTCTGGACCCTGCTCGACGGCCCCGCCGACGAACACCAGACCACCGACACCCGCGCCGCCATCCTGCGCCACCTACGCGCCAACCCCGCAAGCGGACCCCGCGCCATCGCCCAAGCCACCGGCCTCGGCGAATCGAACGTCAAGAAGACCTGTCGACGCATGGCCGACGAAGGACTCCTGGCCACCGACGCGGCAAGCCGCTACAGCCTTCCCGACCAACCACTCCCCGAGATGTCCCCCGCGTCCCCCATGTCCCCCTACCACCCGTGACCTGCACAAACCAGGGGGACACGGAGGGGGACACGGTGTCCCCCTCGATAGGCGGGGGAGTGCCTGGTGTCCCCCGTGTCCCCCATGTCCCCCAACCGTCTGTGACCTGCGGAAACCAGGGGGACATCGCGCCATCCACTGTCCCTCTTTCAGGAGGAACCCGAGTGACCCTCACGGCCGTGGACAGCGTCAAGTTCGGCGATATCCAGCTCTTCCGAGTCGCCGAGGCCATGCGCGTGCTGAGCATGAGCAAAACCGTGATCTACGAGCAAATCCGTAGCGGACGCCTGCGGTCCGTCAAGCAAGGCAGAAGCAGGCTCATCCCGGAATCCGCGATCCGCGAATACATCGCTCTACTCGAAAAGGAAGCAGAGGGGGCAGCGGCTTAATGGCCAAGCGACGCAGCAGAGGAGACGGCGGCCTCCACTGGGATGACAAGCGGCAACGCTGGATCGCCTCCGTCACGGTTGGCTACACCCCGGCGGGGAAACGCATCGTCCGCAAAGCGAGCGGAAAGACCAAGACGGAAGCCAAGAACAAGCTCAAAGAAATTCTCCGTGACCATGACGACGGATTCGCCGTCGCATCGCATGACTACACGGTGGCGGATGCTGTCCACTACTGGCTAGATAACGGACTCAAAGGTCGCGACACGAGCACCATCGAACTATACAGAGGCTTCGCGGAAACGCACGTCATCCCGTCGCTTGGGGCGCGCAAGCTCCGTGATCTGTCCGTAGAGGACGTGGATGGATGGCTGTCAAGCAGGGCAGACGTGCTCAGCACGCGGTCCCTCAAGCTCATTCACAGCGTCCTTAATCGGTCCGTGAAGAACGCCATGCGGCGTGACAAGGTGAAGCGCAACGTCGTGGACCTCTGCGACGTCCCGGAAGGGCGCCGCCGGCCGACCCTCCAAAGCGCTCACGCTCAGCCAGGCCGAAGCGGTCCTGAGGGCTGCTCAAGAGGCTCCCGTCCGCATGCATGCGTACATCGTGCTCTCTCTGCTCACCGGAGTCCGCACGGAGGAACTGCGGGAACTCTCGTGGTCGCACGTGGTGGCCTTCGACAAGACCAGGCAAGCGTGGATTCCCGTGGTTGAGTCCGGTTGGGATCACGAGCAGTTCGCCATCTACGTATGGCGCTCCGTCCGCAGAAAGGGCGATACCAAGACCGCTAAGTCCCGCCGCTCCCTTCGACTCGCCGACCGCTGCGTGGAAGTCCTCGCCGCGCTGACAGCGGAACAGGACCGCGACAGGGAAGACGGCGCCAAGGACGGCAGGGGTCTGGTGTTCCGCACCTGGAGCGGCACGCCGCTCAGCGCGGGAAACGTTCGGCGCGACTTCCGGAAGGTGCTCACCAGGGCGTGCCTGGTGGCGGAGGACTGGACGCCCAGGGAGCTTCGGCACAGCTTCGTGTCACTGTTGTCGGCCCACGACATCCCGATCGAGGACATCTCTCAACTGGTCGGGCACACCAACACCGTGGTCACCGAGACCGTCTACCGGAAGCAGCTCCGCCCCGTCATCCAGGAGGGAGCCACCGCCATGAACGACATCTTCCCCGCCCGACTGACGGAGGCTTAGTCACCCAGTTAGACACTCACGCCCCGTCTCGGCGACGCGAGACGGGGCGTTTTGGCTGGTGGAGCCACGGGGATTCGAACCCCGGACTTCCTGCTTGCAAACAAAGTTAGACGTGTCCCTCACCAGCGTTCCATGCGCTGTTGACTGCTCCGACAGTCCCCCGCCGAGCGGGAGTGTCCGCTGTCGTTCGTCGCGGTTGTCACGCAGTTAGTCACCCGATGCCCAGTACGCCCCCGGCTCGGGCTGGAACACAGGGGCGGCTCCCCCTATGTTCCAGCTCCTCGGCGCGCTGGAGGGATACGAGAGGCATGATGTCCCCCACCGTGTCCCCCTGGTTTTCGCAGGTCACAGCCGGTTGGGGGACACGGGGGACACGGGGGACACCATGGAGTTGGCTGCCAGCATTTACGCACCCTTCGTCCCGAACGCATCCTGAGCCTCGCCTGGGCTGCGCGCACAGGCTGTGACCAGCGCCGGGCATCCCAGCGGCGTTCGCGGGATTCGTGGTGGACCGCAGCCGTAGGCGGCCTCTTAGGCGGCCCGCCTACCTGCTGGTGAGTGCCCGGCCAAGCCCCGATTCCACCCGAACCCGTAGGCGAGATGCCTTGGTCGTCTGATCCAAGTCGAAGGGTAACGTCTAATGTCAACACGGTGTGAGTAAATTATCTCGACAAAATAAGTAGATCTCGCACTGGTGGGGTGGTCGCCAGGATGCAAAGAAAGTATTACCCATCGCGCGAGTTTTTGTCACATCCGGAAGGGTATGGGTGGATTAATTAATTACGGAGGCTTCAATGAGTGATAACGGAACCGTGTATCACTACACAGATGCACACGCTTTGATCAAGATAGTCAAGTCAAAGCAGCTTTGGGCTAGTGATATTCAGTTTATGAATGATGCAATGGAGATTGTCCACGGCGCAAACGAGGTAATGAGAAGGGTGCGCAATGCTCCCCAAAATAAGAATAAGGGCAAGTTTGTAGAGATGCTTGAATCTGAGCTCGATATTAGTAGGAAGCCGGAAAGAACCAGGAAGACATTCCATCTGTATGCGGCATGTTTTTGTCGGGAAGGCGATGTACTTAGCCAGTGGCGCGCCTATGGGCGAGAAGGGGGTTATGCCATAGGATTCGCGAGGCCCGGGTTGCAGAAATGTCTGGAGAAGTGGCTAGATGAAAATAAAATCCCCAAACAATGCATGAGGCAAAATCTGTTTGGCGACGTCTCTTATGGCCCTTATTCCGATTTGTCTTATGACCCAAAGGAGCCTGAGCTAGATAAACTTGTAAGTGATATATCGGGCGAGCTTGATGGAGTTGGCGACTCGAATGTCATGCACAAAGTTTTCGGAAGTGTTCTACTTGCGGCCGCCATGATAAAAAATCCAAAATTTGACGAAGAGAAGGAGTTGCGCTTGTTGTTGCCTAGCTCTGGACTTCCAGAGGAATTGGACTTTCGAGTTGGTTCGATCGGAATTGTTCCCTATAGTGTAGTTGAGTTTAAGCCGAAAGACGTAGTTGAGATAGTTGCAGGACCGGGACATAATTCACTTGAACGAGCTCATAGCGTTGGGCATCTTATTCAGCATTGCGACTGGAAGCATGATATCGATATACATGGCTCTGAAGCGCCAGTTCGACTGTAGCAATGCCAAGTTGCGTGGCGACATTTAGGTATTGCGCAATATCATCGACCGTGCCGCTCGTCGCGGATCCGTGAATCCCCGCACCTTTCGTACCTGCCGACCAGCTTTCAGGACTGGCCTGGCTGCCGCCGGAGCGCTACTCGTCGCTGGCGGTCTGGTCGACGACGTAGACGCCCTTGCCGCGCACGGTCTTGACGAGTCCGCGTTCGACGAGCAGCGCGACGGCTGATCGTACGGTCGGCCGTGCCACGCCGAATTCCTCGCACAGTGCGGCCTCGGACGGTATCCGGCGGCGCGGCAGGTAGGTGCCATCGGCGATCCTGGCCATGAGTACGGCAGCGATCTGCTCGTACAGCGGCTCAGGTCCGTCGAGGTCAATGCTCATATCTCGACCGTAGTTGACCTGCGATGATGCCTTTCGTCACCTGACGTCAGCTGACAACACATGACAGGTTGCCGTACGGTCAGCGTATGGGCCATGACACAGAGCTGATCGACATGCGGGAGAAGTGGTCGGGAGCCTGGCGCATCTGGCGCGCCCGGCGGGCCGGGGACGTCGGCGACGAGCGCAGCGGCGAATACGTCGCCTCTCGGATGGAGCCGGACGCCGGGGTCGACCAGACCGTGATGAACCCCTCCCTGGCCGACCTGGACGCCCTCCTCGAAGCCCAGGCCGAGGCCGTACAGACCGGGCGGCAGCCCTACGAGATCCACGCGAAGTGGGCCGACCAATGGTGAGCCCGGACCTCCCTGGCCCGCGTCAGCATGAACGCGGGCCAGAGTACGAACGCGCTCTGGTCGAGCTGCGCGAGGTGCTAGAGATGCCCATCGTGGGCCATCCGCGTCGGGAACAGGAGTTGGCCGAGCTGCGGCGGCTGATCAGCAAGTACGTCGACGAGGCGCGGGGGTTCCTCGCCGACCTGGAAGACCGATAGGCCCGGGGAGACCGAGAGACACTTGGTGGCTCGGCGGCTAGGAGTGAGACAGCGGCGCTACGGCGCGCGTGCTCCACTCGTACATGCGCTGATCGCGATTGAGCGCGATCAATGATGCTTCTCGGACTGTCACCTGCACAGGTTCGGGGTTAACCGACTCGACCGCCGCCACATATGGTGCCGCCGTCCGATCTTCCTCGAAGTAGCCGAGGCTCACGTGGGGACGAAACTTATCCGCCGCTTCTGGGATATTGGCGGACCCCCACACCGATCCGATTGCCTGGCGGATGGCCCTCCGAGTCCCGATGACGCTCGCCTCTTCTAGGGGTGGAAGCACGATCGCTTCGTCCGCGACGAAGGCTTTTTGGAACGTGAGGTTCAACGGTTCGATCTCGGCGAGGTGGTGACGCGCCGAATCCAGGATCTGATCCAGGTCTTCGGAGGAAACCTCATCCACGAATCCGATGCCTTGCATCGTGAGATGGAGCCATTGCGGCGGGATGAAGCGCACCCCGCCGATGCCCGCTAGCGCCTGCTGGTATGCAGCGACCAGCCGATGTAGCTCGCTAGCGCCATCGAACGTGAGATGCCATGCGAAGAACTGACGGCCGGCGCGCCAGCCGGGCCGCCACCACCAGTGGTCATGGACTCGGTCCGCGTGCGTGCCGGGAGGAAGATCAGCAAAGGACACGGGTCACCTCATACATCAGAGCGTGCTTCCGGCTGTTTGGCATCTTGCTCCACGTCGTATTCATCGACGAACATGATCCGGTCGGCGGGCCAGGTCGATTCTGAGACTTCCAGAACCTGTCCGTCTCCGGCGCTAGCGACGTGAACCACGTTGAGTACCGGGCTGTTTGCCGGGATTTCCAACGTCTCGCTTTCCTGGAGCGATGCGGGACGTACAATCCACTGATCCCTAGCATGGGCGTATTGCTTACCCGAGAGATCCTCAACGCAGAGAAAGAGGGCTTTAGGTACTACCGTTGGCTCCCCGAGGAAAGTGTCCCTTGCGAACCTAGCGGGAAGATAGCTCGCGCCGATCTCCTCCGGCCGACCGGTCTTTTTGTCGAACAGGACCCTTTGTCGAATTACGACTTCGGATCCTCGGGGAATCATCATCAGCTCGGCTATGTGATCCGGTGCCGGAGAACACCCTGCGAAGGTGATCTCGTGGCGTAGATCGGTGGTAAGCAGCTTCTGATCTTTGCGGGCGCGGCCGTAACGATCTCGCGATCGGCGCTGCCGTCGCCGTTGCTCCTTGACGAACGTGCCGATGCCCTGGCGAGACTCCACAAGACCCTCGGCGCGCAACACGCCCATCGCCTGACGGATCGTCGGAAGACTGACATGGAAGCGCTCCGCGAGATCGGTCTCGGCCTGAACCCGATCGCCTGGTGCGAGTGTCCCGTCTTGGATCTCGCGTCGTAGAGCGTTCGCGACGCGGTGGTACTTCGGCTCCGCCATCCTGCACCTTCTCGTCTCGCCGACCAGGACTCAAGAGTACCTGTCCTCATGAGGACTTGACGGGCTCTTCGTTGCTGTGGTTGCCTTCGGTCATCAGGTCCCTAATGAGGACTTGAGGACAAGGGTGGTTGGCAGGCTGCTCGTGTCCGTGGACAAGGAAGGCCCCGGCGGTGGCAGCCGCCGAGGCCAAGCATCCAGAGCTGAGGAGTCTCGATGCACGACCAGCGTACTCGTGCGCCCGGATTCGGTCCGGGCATCACGGACGAGCACGACGCAGAACCGTCCGCCGCTGAGCTGGCGGAGATCGAATGCGAGTGGCCGCTGATCGCGGCCGAGCTTGACCTGCTCGATGCAGAGATCACGGCACTGTCCGCCGAGGGCCACGCGAGCAAGCTTGACCGTCGTCGGGTACGGCGGGCCGAACGGCGCGTACTGGAGGTCAGCCGCGAGCTGGCCGCCGAGGGCGTCTCGATCACGCCCGGCGAGGCGGTGGCGTGATGACCTCCCCGGCCCGAAGTGCTTACCCCGTCCCTGTCGCCGATCTCATCCCCCAGGCCCGCAAGCTCGCGGCCGAGTTGGGTGCGGTTCCGTCGCGGAACCGGCTCATGAGTGAGTTCCGGATCGGTGCGACCAAGGCCCGCACGGTCCTGGCGGAGCTGACCGCTGAGCCCGCGCCGGAACCGGCCGAGCCGGTCTTGCGGGCCGTCCCGGACCCTGCACCCGAGGACCAGTCCTCGGAGCCTGCCGACGAGACGCCCGCCGCTGCGGACACCGCGCCGGTCGAGGAGTCTGCGCAGGACACCACGCCCGTAGACCCGGAGACGGCACCGGCCGCCGCCCCGGTTGAGACGGCGTCTCGGACGCTGGCCCGCTGGCCGCTGGTGCTGCTGGCGATCCCGGCGTTCGTCGCGGTGTGGTCCGGTTGGGTCGGTCTCGGTGAGCTCACCGGGTTCGGTGTGGTCCACCCGCTGCCCGGCATCGCGGACCACTTCTCCATCAATTCGGCGATCACGCTGCCGATCGGTGTGGAGACCTACGCCGCCTACGCCCTGCGGGCGTGGCTGTCGGGCTATCTCCCGGTTCGGGCGCGTCGGTTCGCCAAGTGGTCCGCGATCGGATCACTGACCCTCGGCGCCCTCGGACAGGTCGCCTACCACCTGCTTTCGGCTGCTCACGTCACCCGCGCGCCGTGGCAGATCACCACGATCGTGGCGTGTCTGCCCGTCGCGGTGCTCGGCATGGGCGCGGCCCTGGCTCACCTCATCCACGACACGCACCCGGAGGCGTGACGATGACCGAGAACACCATCCCGGAACCGATCGACCTCAACGCCCGCCGCGCCCAGCGCACCCCCGCCGAGGGCACGTCGCCCGTGCCGGCCGAATCGCCCGCGCACGTCTCAACGCCCGATCTGCCGGAGCGGCCCGCCGCGTCCTCCGATGTCGCCTATGAGATTGAGCTGGATGAGCCGCCGGTGCTGGAGGGCGTGCCGGTGCCGGTGGACGCCCCGCCCGTGCCGGAGGGTGAGCGGCAGCCGATCATTCCCGTGCACCTGCTGCCGGGCAACCTCGGCGGCACCGTCAAGCGCACGCTCGGCGGCTGGTCCTACCACGCCCGATTCCACGCCGTCCGTGTCCCCGTCTACGGGTTCAAGGTGAGCGTGTTCGCGGCCCGTGGCCTGTTCCGCCTGGTCGGGCAGCAGGTCTCGTGGTGGTGGGTCCGCAACCAGTTCACGCTTCTCCAGCACGCGGCCGACTCCAAGGACACCCGTGAGTGGGCGCGGTTGCACCGGGAGATCAAGAACACGCGTACCTGGCGTGGGATCGTGCTGGCCGGTGAGGTGCTGGCCGTCGGCATCGGCGGACCGGTCGCTTGGAACACCGCGCCGGGCTGGTGTCTGCTGGCGCTCCCCGCTGGTGCGCTGGCGCTGGCGCGGTACGGCCGTCCGATGGGCCGCACCATCATTGGCACCGCCGTGGTCGCGCCTCGGTTCCGCAAGCTCAACAGCGACATCGTGCTGCGCGCCTACTACGCGGCGGGTCTGGGCCGTCCGGACAAGCAGGACCAGGAAGTGCACTTCGGTTCGCCGATGGCCCGTGACGCCCGCAACACCGGCTCTCAGGTCGTGGTGGATCTGCCGTACGGCAAGGGCTGGTCCGACGTCATGAACGCCAAAGAGAAGATCGCCTCTGGCCTGGACGTGCACGTCAATCAGGTGTTCTTGACCCCGGACAAGTCCTCGACCCGGCGTCACACGCTGTTCGTCGCCGACCGTGACCCCCTCGCCGTGCCGGTCGGTAAGACGGACATGCTGGACTGCAAGCCGCGCAACATTTGGCGGGCCGCGCGGTTCGGCAAGGACGAACGCGGCCGGTTGGTCGAGATCGCGCTCATGTGGATCTCGGTCCTGATCGGCGCGCAGCCTCGTAAGGGCAAGACGTTCGCCGCGCGGCTGCTGGCCCTGTACGCGGCCCTGGACCCGTACGTGAAACTCATCGTGGTGGACGGGAAGAACTCCCCGGACTGGTCGAAGTTCCGTCTCGTGGCGCACCGCACGGTGTTCGGCACGCACCCGAGCCCGAACGACGACGACCCGATCACGCACCTGCTCGAAGCGCTCGATGAGATCCTTGAGCACATCGAACGGGTCAACCAGGTGCTCGCCAAGCTGCCCGCCGACGTCTGCCCCGAGGGCAAGCTCACCGAGGAGCTTGCGCGTGACCCGCGCTACCCGGATCTGCGGGTGCTGATGCTGGTCATGGAGGAGTTCCAGGTCTACTTCGAGACCGAGGACCAGAACCTCAACAAGGAGATCGCCGCCAAGCTGTCCCGGATTCAGGCCGTCGGCCCCTCGGCGGGCGTCGTCATCCTGTCCAGCTCGCAGAAGCCGTCGGGTGTCGGTGCCGGGGATGTGGGGCGGCTGTTCAACCGCTACCGCGACAACCACGCCGTACGGTTCGCGCTCAAGTGCGGCAACCGGCTCGTGTCTGAGGCCGTCCTCGGCGGTGACGCCTACGCCGAGGGCTTCGACGCCTCCTCCCTGCCCGTGGGAGATGAGTACCGGGGTGTCGGCTACCTGTACGGCATGACGGACGAGACGCCCACCGTCCGGACGTTCCTGGCCGACCACACCGACGCCGAGAAGATCCTCACCGCCGCCCGCGCACACCGCGAGCGCCTCGGGACGCTGACCGGCATGGCGGCCGGTGAGGAGATGAAGCGCGCCACCCGCGACGTGCTGACCGACGTTCGCGCGGTCATGGACGCCGAGACCGGCTTGCAGTGGCCGACCATCGCCGCCCGGCTCGCCGAGCGGATGCCGGAGCACTACGCCGACATCACCGCCGATGCGATCTCCGCTCAGTGCCGGGCACTCGGGGTGCCGAGCGTCGGCATCAAGCGGGACGGCCAGGTCCTCAAGGGCGCCAAGACCGACGCGGTCGACAAAGCCATCGCCCGCCGGAAGGTGAACGGAGCGTAGCCGAACCGCGGGGCGGGTGAGGTAGCGCCCGCCCCGCTACCGGTAGCGGCTGCGCTACCCGCCCCCGCTACCTCCAGCAAAGCACCTGATCAGGCCGTATCCCCGCAGGTAGCGGGTAGCGGCCCTACCTCTCCACGCCCAAGAACCGCCCCTGGAGGCACCAGCATGCTTTCCCTGGCCGCTACCGCAACCCCGGTGACCGCTACTCATGGTCATCACCTGCCGGGCCTCGGCGTCCTGATCCTGCTCGGGCTGATCTGGGCCGTCGGCTACCTGTTCCTGTGCTGGATCTGGCCGTTCGTCAACTGCCGCCGCTGCACCGGCTCCGGCAAACGCCGCGCGGTCATCGGCCGAGGCTTCCGCCACTGCCCCCGCTGCGACGGCACCGGCTACCAACTCCGCCCCGGCCGCCACGTCCTCAACCACCTGCGCTCAATCCACAAGGCGGGCAAGTGAACCGCGCCGACGGGAGCACACCCGCCATGTCCGACGCCCACGCCCTCGCGTTCATCCACGACTGGAACCAAACCGCCTACGCCCGCCGCGACGGCAACGCCGACCACCCGCAGGAAACCCGCCCGACGTTGCCCACACCGCTCCCAAAGCACGACAGCACCGTTCACCGGCCGACCGCCGAGGACATGCTGTCGCACGCTCTGAGGGCCGCTGAGCGGGGTTGGCCGGTGTTCCCCGTCCGTCCTGGCGAGAAGCGTCCGGCGTTCCCGGATCACACCGCCGCGCGCTGCACCGGCCGTGACCCGCGCTGCGCCAATGGGCACCAGGGATGGGAGCCGCGCGCCACCACCGGCACCGGGCGCATCCGGCGCGGCTGGGCCGCCGTGCCGTACAACATCGGCCTCGCGTGCGGTCCTGCCGGGCTGGTCGTGGTCGATCTCGACGTGCCCAAGCCCGGTGAGGAGACCCCGCCGGCCGAATGGCGGGCCGAGGGTGTGCACACCGGAGCCGAGGTGCTGGCCGTCCTCGCCGCGCGGGCCGGTGAGCCGATCGGACCGCTGTATGACACGTACACGGTCGTCACAGGTCGCGGCGGCCGTCACCTGTACTTCACCGCTCCCGAGGGCACCCGGCTCGGCAACACCCAAGGGGATCTCGGGTGGCTGATCGACACCCGCGCGCACGGCGGCTACGTCCTCGCTGCGGGCTCGGTCGTGGACGGCCGACCGTACGTGCTGGAAAGCGACCGGCCGCCCGCACCGCTGCCCGCCTGGCTGTTCCAGCGTCTCTCCCGGCCCGCGCCACCACCGGTCGGCCCGGTGACCATCGCCCCCGGCACCGGCCGCCGCTCCGCCTACCTGCGCGCCGCACTGGCCCGCGAGGTCGAGCGCGTCACCGGCGCGGCCGAGGGATGCCGCAACGCCGCTCTCTACACCGCCGCCGTCGCCCTCGGCCAGCTCGTCGCCGGAGGCGCGCTCAGCGCCGCCGAGGTCGAAACCCTGCTGGAACAGGCAGCAGCGGCCCACGTCACCGCCCGCGCCTACACGCCCGCCGAGGCCCGCAACACCATCGCCTCCGGTCTACGCGCCGGAGCCAAGCGCCCCCGGACGCTCGCCGCATGACCACCCGCCACCACGCCGACCAGGAGGCCGCTATGCCCGCCACCAACCCGACCGAAGCGCCGCTTCTGCGGCCCGTCCACGACGACGACTCAGCCGCCGTGCCTGCTCGTCTGCGGACGCACTGGACCGCCGATGAGCTGATGGCGATGGAGTTCGTGCCGCCCGTGTGGGCCGTGCCCGGCATCATCTGCGAGGGCGTGAACCTGCTGTGCGGCCCGCCGAAGGTCGGCAAGTCCTGGGCCTCCCTCGGCCTCGGCCTGGCCGTCGCCGCCGGAGGCCAAGCCTTCGACGCCATCCATGTCGACGGCGGCCCGGTCCTGTACCTGGCGCTGGAGGACACCCCACGCCGGTTGCAGTCCCGCATGGGCAAGATCCTCGGCGGCCAACCCGCGCCCTCCGCGCTCACCCTCGCCACCGCATGCCCGCAGATCGGGCAAGGCGGGGATGAAGCGATCGCCGGATGGCTGGACCGCAACCGTGACGCGCGCATGGTCGTCATCGACGTGTTCGCCAAGATCCGAGGCGCGGCCCCCCTCGGCGCCTCGGCCTACGAAGCCGACTACGCCGCCGTCGGCGCGATCAAACGCCTCGCCGACGCCTACGCCGTGCCGTTCGTCCTGGTCCACCACGTCCGCAAGGCAGCCTCAGAAGACTTCCTCGCCGAGGTGTCCGGCACCAACGGCATCGCCGGAGCCGCTGACGCCACGCTCGTCCTCAAACGCGCCCGAGGCCAAGCCGACGGCGTCCTGCACGTCACCGGCCGCGACGTCGACGAGAACGAATACGCCCTCTCGTTCAACCCCGCATCCGGCGTCTGGACCCTGCTCGACGGCCCCGCCGACGAACACCAGACCACCGACACCCGCGCCGCCATCCTGCGCCACCTACGCGCCAACCCCGCAAGCGGACCCCGCGCCATCGCCCAAGCCACCGGCCTCGGCGAATCGAACGTCAAGAAGACCTGTCGACGCATGGCCGACGAAGGACTCCTGGCCACCGACGCGGCAAGCCGCTACAGCCTTCCCGACCAACCACTCCCCGAGATGTCCCCCGCGTCCCCCATGTCCCCCTACCACCCGTGACCTGCACAAACCAGGGGGACACGGAGGGGGACACGGTGTCCCCCTCGATAGGCGGGGGAGTGCCTGGTGTCCCCCGTGTCCCCCATGTCCCCCAACCGTCTGTGACCTGCGGAAACCAGGGGGACATCGCGCCATCCACTGTCCCTCTTTCAGGAGGAACCCGAGTGACCCTCACGGCCGTGGACAGCGTCAAGTTCGGCGATATCCAGCTCTTCCGAGTCGCCGAGGCCATGCGCGTGCTGAGCATGAGCAAAACCGTGATCTACGAGCAAATCCGTAGCGGACGCCTGCGGTCCGTCAAGCAAGGCAGAAGCAGGCTCATCCCGGAATCCGCGATCCGCGAATACATCGCTCTACTCGAAAAGGAAGCAGAGGGGGCAGCGGCTTAATGGCCAAGCGACGCAGCAGAGGAGACGGCGGCCTCCACTGGGATGACAAGCGGCAACGCTGGATCGCCTCCGTCACGGTTGGCTACACCCCGGCGGGGAAACGCATCGTCCGCAAAGCGAGCGGAAAGACCAAGACGGAAGCCAAGAACAAGCTCAAAGAAATTCTCCGTGACCATGACGACGGATTCGCCGTCGCATCGCATGACTACACGGTGGCGGATGCTGTCCACTACTGGCTAGATAACGGACTCAAAGGTCGCGACACGAGCACCATCGAACTATACAGAGGCTTCGCGGAAACGCACGTCATCCCGTCGCTTGGGGCGCGCAAGCTCCGTGATCTGTCCGTAGAGGACGTGGATGGATGGCTGTCAAGCAGGGCAGACGTGCTCAGCACGCGGTCCCTCAAGCTCATTCACAGCGTCCTTAATCGGTCCGTGAAGAACGCCATGCGGCGTGACAAGGTGAAGCGCAACGTCGTGGACCTCTGCGACGTCCCGGAAGGGCGCGCCGGCCGACCCTCCAAAGCGCTCACGCTCAGCCAGGCCGAAGCGGTCCTGAGGGCTGCTCAAGAGGCTCCCGTCCGCATGCATGCGTACATCGTGCTCTCTCTGCTCACCGGAGTCCGCACGGAGGAACTGCGGGAACTCTCGTGGTCGCACGTGGTGGCCTTCGACAAGACCAGGCAAGCGTGGATTCCCGTGGTTGAGTCCGGTTGGGATCACGAGCAGTTCGCCATCTACGTATGGCGCTCCGTCCGCAGAAAGGGCGATACCAAGACCGCTAAGTCCCGCCGCTCCCTTCGACTCGCCGACCGCTGCGTGGAAGTCCTCGCCGCGCTGACAGCGGAACAGGACCGCGACAGGGAAGACGGCGCCAAGGACGGCAGGGGTCTGGTGTTCCGCACCTGGAGCGGCACGCCGCTCAGCGCGGGAAACGTTCGGCGCGACTTCCGGAAGGTGCTCACCAGGGCGTGCCTGGTGGCGGAGGACTGGACGCCCAGGGAGCTTCGGCACAGCTTCGTGTCACTGTTGTCGGCCCACGACATCCCGATCGAGGACATCTCTCAACTGGTCGGGCACACCAACACCGTGGTCACCGAGACCGTCTACCGGAAGCAGCTCCGCCCCGTCATCCAGGAGGGAGCCACCGCCATGAACGACATCTTCCCCGCCCGACTGACGGAGGCTTAGTCACCCAGTTAGACACTCACGCCCCGTCTCGGCGACGCGAGACGGGGCGTTTTGGCTGGTGGAGCCACGGGGATTCGAACCCCGGACTTCCTGCTTGCAAA
>NZ_BAAHCO010000002.1:0-106162 GCF_054775715.1 Actinoallomurus acanthiterrae
GTACGTATTGCTAAGGTTAACAGACTTGGTTGGGTTGGGTAACTCAGCACCTAGCCTCATTCACTCCTGCTTCAATCGCTTTAGAGATATAGTTAAAATAGCCTCTAGATAGTCGATCCGATCATCATCCAAAATAATGCCGTCATCAAAGTGATCCTTATAGCCTAAACCATTTTCTGTGATATAGATCTTTTGGTAATTCGGATAATCCTCTTTGATGCGAATCAATGAATCATAGATTCCTTCAGGATAAATCAGCCAATCCCAGTCTCTCCGCGGCAAATCATCTCTTTGGATACGTTCACCGATTACTTAATACGATAAACCTGTGTCCCTTTTCTCCTGTCGTGTTATCAAACATCCACTTCATCGTTATAAGCTTTTACCCAATGACTCACGTAATTGTTGATTCCTCAGATAATCATTGCGATTCGCCGCTTCCATTTCTATAAAATCGCTTTCATCTATCGAAATACTCGTCTCATTTGCTTCTAAAATCTCGTTGATACATTCCATGGTGTGATCAGAGTAATACCCAAGTAGGTAGCATCCATCAAAAATTTCACGGATAAAGCATCGTCTAGTTCCGCCGCATGTATATCTTCAGGTGCATCAGACGCAGGATATTTCGGTTCCAATGAGTGAACGACACCGATCTCTCCTTCGTAATTTCCTTCTTTAAAAATGTTTACAGCTCGCGCGTGAGCGTACATCATGTTATGCAAAGCAGTGATCGTTTTTTGTAAATCAAACCGAATCTCTGGCGGAAATGCGCCTGTTAGATATTGATTGGTTGCCTACCGGATAGATTTCATTGAAGGTACTCCAGTAATACACTTCCTTAAACTCGTCAAAGCAGAATTTTGCGTCATTTACGAAGTGTTCAACATTCTCGCGATAAAAATCCCCTCATCAAACAATACTAGGGGTATCAAAGTGATGGATGGTTACGAAAAGGCGTGATCCATGTTTACACTCTGCAAAAACCTTGTGATAATACTCGACACCTTTTTGATTCACTTCTCCGTAACCTTTTGGAAAGATCCGGCTCCAAGCGATTGACATACGTAGCTATCGATTTTAAATTTTTTGCATAATTCGATATCAACCGGATATTGATGATAAAAATCACTGGCTGGCTCTGCCGTGTAACGACCTTTTTCTACTAAAAAGGTATCCCAAGCAACAGGTCCCTTCCCATCTTTATCAATGGCTCCTTCTACTTGATAGGCCGCAGTTGCTCCGCCCATTAAAAAATCTTCTGGAAGCTTTCTCAATTCTGTCATTCTTTCTTCTCCTCGTTGTTTTGTTGTATTTTGTTGAAATTTTATAAAAGCCTTTGTACGTGGATCGTAAAATCAATTCGTTCATTCTCATTCAATGATTTTCCTAAGTGACTTTCGATTAACTCATAAATTCGATTTCCTATTTGATAGGCTTGAGGATAATCCTTTTTCAATGTCTCCTCAAAATTCAAAGAAAAAGGTTCCGCATCATTTGAATCACTCGTGATCCGTTCCAAGAAATAGTTCAAATGAATCATCAAGCGGTCATAGTAGTTTTTGTTTTTATTGGTTCTGCGAATTCCAGCAGCTGACAATTCGTTTTGCACCAATTCGATCATTTTCTTTTCTATTCCATCCTCTGTTTTTATCAATGATGATGTTTCCCTGGCATTAATAAAATGCAGAGCAATTGTTGTTGTGTACTACTGGTTCAGTTACGTATTGCTAAGGTTAACATACAGCGACTACGCATTCTCATCAGCACCTACCGCCATGAGTCGGTTGGGGCGGCGGTAAGTACTGGCCTGCTGCCGTGGGTGCTGGCGCAGTGGGGAATGCAAGCCACCTTATTGCTCCTGGCGGCAGTGTTGTTGGTTGGTTTTGTTGTGACCTGGCTATGGGCACCAGAAACCAAAGCACTCCCGCTGGTGGCGGCGGGAAATGTAGGAGGTGCGAATGAACATTCTGTTAGCGTTTAAAGCCGAACCGGATGCCGGAATGCTGGCGGAAAAAGAGTGGCAGGCGGCTCAGGGTAATAGCGGACCGGATGTTTCGCTTCTGCGAAGTTTACTCGGTGCTGATGAACAGGCTGCCGCCGCGCTGCTGTTGGCGCAGAGAAAAAACGGTACGTCGATGTCTTTAACCGCGTTGAGCATGGGGGATGAACGGGCGTTGCACTGGCTGCGCTATCTCATGGCTCTTGGGTTTGAGGAAGCTGTATTGCTGGAGACGGCGGCAGATCTGCGCTTTGCGCCGGAATTTGTCGCTCGCCATATTGCCGAATGGCAGCTACCAGAATCCGCTGGATCTGATAATTACCGGCTGCCAAAGCAGCGAAGGGCAGAATGGGCAAACGCCATTTTTGCTGGCGGAAATGCTGGGCTGGCCCTGCTTCACCCAGGTGGAGCGTTTCACTCTCGACGCGCCGTTTATCACCCTCGAACAGCGTACTGAACATGGGGCTGCGCTGTTGCCGGGTTCGCTTGCCTGCGGTGATTGCCGTGCGTCAGTGCGGTGAAGTGGCCTTGCCAGTACCGGGAATGCGCCAGCGAATGGCTGCGGGGAAAGCAGAAATTATCCGTAAAACTGTTGCTGCCGAAATGCCAGCGATGCAGTGTCTGCAACTGGCAAGAGCAGAGCAACGACGCGGAGCGACGCTGATTGATGGGCAAACGGTAGCAGAAAAAGCGCAAAAGCTATGGCAGGACTATTTACGCCAAAGGATGCAGCCATGAATATCGCAATTGTGACAATAAATCAGGAGAATGCCGCAATAGCGAGCTGGCTGGCGGCGCAGGATTTCAGCGGTTGTACCCTGGCGCACTGGCAAATAGAACCTCAGCCGATGTTGCGGAACAGGTGCTGGATGCGCTGGTGGAACAGTGGCAGCGAACGCCTGCGGACGTTGTTCTCTTTCCTCCGGGCGCGTTTGGCGATGAACTGTCGACCCGGCTGGCCTGGCGTTTACATGGTGCAAGCATCTGCCAGGTGACTTCGTCGATATTCCAACCGTAAGCGTGCGCAAATCCCACTGGGGAAATGCGCTAACGGCGACGCTGCAAACAGAAAAACGCCCGCTATGCCTTTCGCTGGCACGTCAGGCGGGAGCAGATAAAAACGCCACGTTGCCCTCTGGGATGCAGCAACTGAACATTGTCCCCGGCGCGCTTCCCGACTGGCTTATCAGCATCGAAAATCTGAAAAATGTTACCCGTGACCCATTAGCTGAGGCCAGACGGGTGCTGGTGGTGGGGCAGGGCGGAGAGGCAGATAACCAGGAAATCGCTATGCTGGCAGAAAAGCTGGGAGCCGAAGTGGGCTACAGTCGGGCACGAGTGATGAACGGTGGCGTTGATGCCGAAAAAGTGATTGGTATTTCCGGACATCTGCTGGCACCTGAGGTGTGTATTGTTGTTGGCGCTTCCGGCGCAGCAGCGTTAATGGCGGGCGTACGCAATAGCAAGTTTGTGGTGGCGATTAATCATGACGCCAGCGCGGCGGTATTTTCACAGGCAGATGTTGGCGTGGTTGATGACTGGAAAGCGGTGCTGGAGGCACTGGTGACAACCATTCACGCAGATTGCCAATAACGTGCTGCCGGATGATCCTGCCTACGGTTCTGGGCTGGGGACTTGTAGCCTGATAAGACGCGTCAAGCGTCGCATCAGGCGCTGAATGTCGGATGTGGCGTGCAGCCTACAAATCACACCAAATTCAACTTGTTACGATTATCCCGTCAAAGCAATTTTTTCGCTAACGTCCAGACCCCGGTATTCGTGGTGGAAAGCGCCACAACACCCGCGTTAATCGCATTACGCGCATCTTCTTCATCGCACACCAGCCCGCCAGCAATCAGCGGTTGGCGGATTTTCTCCGTCACCCAGCCCAGCACTTTAGGCATACAGCCTGGCAGGATCTCAATACAATCCGGATTCGATTGCGCAACTTGCTTATCAATGTTGTGAAACGAAATCGAATCAACAATAAACAGTCGATGAATACAGAAAAAACCTTCCGCTCTTGCTGCTTTCAGCATTGAGGCTTTGGTACTGATAATTCCGTCCGCCTCGGTCACCAGTTTCAAAAACTGAATCACCACTTCTTTATTTGACGCGCCTTCCAGCAAATCAACATGAATAAAAGCATATTTTCCCGGCGTTCTTAATCTTTTTAACGATATTACTAATGGTGCAGATATTGCCGTACAACACGGAAATAAACTGGCATTCAGAGTCGATTGCCAGTTGCAGGCTGGCATTATCTTTAACGGCAGCAATCACCGGATTCTGGCGGAGCAGGTGTAAGAGGGGCATAAATTATCCTTATTATTTATCCAAAGCGGTAGGTGATGCCGAATCCGGAAGGCGGATAGCGCCACTGTTGTAGTGTTGATTCGTCGCACAGCAAACGGCAGGTGCCACACTCCAGGCAGCCGTGATAATCAACGCGTAAGTCACCTTCCGGTGTGAGCGAAAAAAGACCAGCCGGACAGGCGTTAATCAACCGTTGTACCGTCTGGCGCTCAACGGAGTCAGCCGGAACAATGTGCGGCGCATCGGCAACGCGCCAGAGATTACGGGCTACAGACATCGCAGACTCCTGATAACATCGCCCGCCAGATGCCACAGGCCGTGACGACGTAAATGACGCCAGAGTAACTGGCGCAGCGGTGGAACAGGTTTATCACCCTGATCCCATAAATCGCGGGAAATATCCTGCATTAACGCAGGCCACGCCCGATACCAGCCAGGGCGTTGCAAAAGCGCCGGAACATGCTGATAACGCTGTAGAACATCCCATAGCAGGCTGCGCTCTACGTTGTGATGATAAAGCGGAAACAGATTTTGCGGCTCGCGGTGCTGGCAGGCGCTTATCAGCGTTTGTGCCGCCGCCTGCGCGCCAGTTAGCGCCATATCCATGCCGCGCACGGAAATTCCGGTATTGACGCAACTGCGCAACGCATCGCCCACCAGCAGCCAGCCGTTACCGGCGTATTGCACCGGCATACTGTGCAAGCCACCTTCTGGCACCAGATGCGCACCATACTCCAGTGATTCCGTGTTTTTGATAAGCGGGCGCACTGCCGGATGCGTTTTAAAGCGAGTCAGCAGCTCGCTTGCCGGAACACGACTTTGCGTAAGGGAAGAGAGCGGGCAAACAATCCCTAACGAGAGCGTTTGTTGATTAGTATAAAGAAATGCGCCGCCGGGTAAGTCATCACAGATCCCGCCGCTGAACAGCAACGCTGCGCCTTCGTTATTCTCCAGATGAAAACGTTCTTCAATAGCGGATGGTTCCAGCGACAGCACTTCTTTGATCCCCAACGCCATCGCTTCGCCAGCAGGACGAGTCACTAACCCGTGACGTTCAGCCAGGACGCTGTTGGCACCTTCTGCCAGCACCACATAACGGGCGCGAGAATATCGTCACCACAAATGACACCACACACCCTGCCGTTTTCTTCATACAGTGCATCTACCGTCGCACCGGGGATGCATTCGACACCTTCTTTTTCGGCTTCGGCAACCAGCCACGGATCGAATCGTGCACGTAATACACTCCAGGATTCACCGCCGGGCTGTAAGCTGGAAAACGTCGTTGCGCCATCTGGCGTTAACAGAGAAAGACTTTCGTGAGTGATGCGTCGTTCAAGGGGCGCGGTCAGGTGAAATTGCGGGAGGAGTTCCGCGAGCGCATGGGTGTATAAACGCCCGCCGGAAAGATTTTTGCTGCCGGGAATTTCCGCTCGTTCCAGTAACAAAACGGATAAACCCGCTCGCGCGCAGCGTAACGCGCAAGCGGTGCCAGCAATTCCGGCACCGATAATAATAATGTCGCAGTCGTCTTCCATGTCATGCCCCAGATATCCAGAACACAACACCCTAACATAGCGTTACTTAAGGGAAATTGACCGCCGACACACTCTTATCATTCGCCGCGATAGATACAACCTGCGGTGCAGGTTTCTTTTACCATCACCGCACTTAACAGCGGCACAACGGGTTTAACCTGATCCCAAATCCATTTTGCTAAAACTTCGCTGGTTGGGTTTTCCAGACCTGGAATATCATTGAGATAATGGTGATCGAGGCGCTCGTAGGTTGGCTTAAACGCCGCTTTCAGTTCAGCGAAATCGATAATCCAGCCCGTATGCGGATCGACTTCCCCGGTAATTTCCAGTCGCACCATAAAGGAATGCCCGTGCAGGCGACCACATTTATGCCCTTGTGGGACGTGCGGCAAGCGGTGAGCGGCTTCGAAGGTGAAATCTTTAAATAACGTGGTGGACATCATAATTTCTCTACATGACGATAAAACCGCCGTAGAGTACCGGAAAGGCTGTTTTTTCGCATTATCTAAAACGACTTTGTTGCGCAAAATCGCTGATTTATCTTATTGATGGGCTATATTCATTTGTTTTTCATTGGGTTGGTTAATCTATTTTGTTGTTAAAGACTATTGCTAAAACAGGTTAGTCGATTTGGTTATTAGTTATCGCTATCCCGTCTTTAATCCACACCGTTCACCCCGTTAACCTTACCTTCTCTTCTGTTTTATGGGCGCTGACAGGGCGCAGAAACAGCTTTGCTTACTGGAACATAACGACGCATGACGACACAGGTCCCACCTTCCGCGTTGCTTCCGTTGAACCCGGAGCAACTGGCACGCCTTCAGGCGGCCACGACCGATTTAACTCCTACCCAGCTTGCCTGGGTTTCTGGCTATTTCTGGGGCGTGCTCAACCAGCAGCCTGCTGCGCTTGCAGCGACGCCAGCGCCCGCCGCAGAAATGCCGGGTATAACTATTATCTCCGCCTCGCAAACCGGCAATGCGCGCCGGGTTGCTGAAGCATTACGCGATGATTTATTAGCGGCAAAACTGAACGTTAAGCTGGTGAACGCGGGCGACTATAAATTCAAACAAATCGCCAGCGAAAAACTGCTTATCGTGGTGACGTCAACGCAAGGGGAAGGGGAACCGCCGGAAGAAGCCGTCGCGCTGCATAAGTTCCTGTTCTCCAAAAAAGCGCCAAAGCTGGAAAACACCGCGTTTGCCGTGTTTAGCCTCGGCGATAGCTCTTATGAATTTTTCTGCCAGTCCGGGAAAGATTTTGACAGTAAGCTGGCGGAACTGGGCGGTGAACGCCTGCTCGACCGTGTCGATGCCGACGTTGAATACCAGGCTGCTGCCAGCGAGTGGCGCGCCCGCGTGGTTGATGCGCTTAAATCGCGTGCGCCTGTCGCGGCACCTTCGCAATCCGTCGCTACTGGCGCGGTAAATGAAATCCACACCAGCCCGTATAGCAAAGACGCGCCGCTGGTGGCGAGCCTTTCGGTTAACCAGAAAATTACCGGGCGTAACTCTGAAAAAGACGTTCGTCCATTCGAAATTGACTTAGGTGACTCTGGGCCTGCGTTACCAGCCGGGTGACGCGCTGGGCGTCTGGTATCAGAACGATCCGGCACTGGTGAAAGAACTTGTCGAACTGCTGTGGCTGAAAGGCGATGAACCTGTCACCGTCGAGGGCAAAACGTTGCCTCTGAACGAAGCGCTACAGTGGCACTTCGAACTGACCGTCAACACCGCCAACATTGTTGAGAACTATGCCACGCTTACCCGCAGCGAAACGCTGCTGCCGCTGGTGGGCGATAAAGCGAAGTTACAGCATTACGCCGCGACGACGCCGATTGTCGACATGGTGCGTTTCTCTCCGGCGCAACTGGATGCCGAAGCGCTGATTAATCTGCTGCGCCCGCTGACCCCGCGCCTGTATTCCATCGCCTCCTCGCAGGCGGAAGTCGAGAACGAAGTGCACGTTACCGTTGGTGTGGTGCGTTACGACGTGGAAGGCCGCGCCCGTGCCGGTGGTGCCTCCAGCTTCCTCGCGGATCGTGTGGAAGAAGAGGGCGAAGTCCGCGTATTTATCGAACATAACGACAACTTCCGCCTGCCAACCAACCCGGAAACCCCGGTGATTATGATTGGCCCAGGCACCGGCATCGCGCCGTTCCGCGCCTTTATGCAGCAGCGCGCCGCCGACGAAGCGCCGGGTAAAAACTGGCTGTTCTTTGGCAACCCGCACTTTACGGAAGATTTCCTCTACCAGGTGGAATGGCAGCGTTACGTCAAAGAAGGCGTGCTGACGCGCATCGATCTCGCCTGGTCGCGCGATCAAAAAGAAAAAATTTACGTACAAGACAAACTGCGCGAACAGGGCGCAGAGCTGTGGCGCTGGATCAATGACGGTGCCCACATTTATGTCTGCGGCGACGCTAATCGCATGGCGAAAGACGTTGAGCAGGCACTTCTGGAAGTGATTGCCGAATTTGGTGGCATGGACACCGAAGCGGCGGATGAATTTTTAAGTGAGCTGCGCGTAGAGCGCCGTTATCAGCGAGATGTCTACTAATGAGCGAAAAACATCCAGGGCCTTTAGTGGTCGAAGGAAAACTGACAGACGCCGAGCGCATGAAGCTTGAAAGCAACTACCTGCGCGGCACCATTGCGGAAGATTTAAACGACGGTCTGACCGGCGGCTTTAAGGGCGACAACTTCCTGCTGATCCGCTTCCACGGCATGTATCAGCAGGATGACCGCGACATCCGCGCCGAACGTGCTGAACAGAAGCTGGAGCCGCGCCACGCGATGCTGCTTCGCTGTCGTCTGCCGGGTGGGGTGATTACCACTAAACAGTGGCAGGCGATCGACAAATTTGCCGGTGAAAACACCATCTATGGCAGCATTCGCCTGACCAACCGCCAGACGTTTCAGTTCCACGGCATTCTGAAAAAGAACGTCAAACCGGTGCACCAGATGCTGCACTCGGTCGGTCTTGATGCGCTGGCGACCGCTAACGACATGAACCGTAACGTACTCTGCACCTCGAACCCTTACGAGTCGCAGCTGCACGCGGAAGCATATGAATGGGCGAAGAAAATTTCTGAACATCTGCTGCCTCGTACCCGCGCGTATGCGGAGATCTGGCTCGATCAGGAAAAAGTCGCCACTACTGATGAAGAGCCGATCCTTGGTCAGACCTACCTGCCGCGTAAGTTCAAAACCACGGTAGTGATCCCGCCGCAGAACGATATCGATCTGCACGCCAACGACATGAACTTCGTGGCGATCGCCGAAAACGGCAAGCTGGTGGGCTTTAACCTGCTGGTGGGCGGTGGGCTTTCCATCGAACACGGCAACAAGAAAACCTACGCCCGCACGGCGAGTGAGTTTGGCTATCTGCCGCTGGAGCATACGCTGGCGGTGGCGGAAGCCGTCGTGACAACTCAGCGTGACTGGGGTAACCGAACCGATCGTAAAAATGCCAAAACCAAATACACGCTGGAGCGCGTGGGGGTTGAGACGTTTAAAGCGGAAGTTGAACGTCGCGCGGGGATCAAATTCGAGCCGATTCGTCCCGTATGAGTTTCACCGGACGCGGCGATCGTATTGGCTGGGTTAAGGGCATTGATGATAACTGGCACCTGACGCTGTTTATCGAAAATGGTCGCATCCTTGATTATCCGGGGCGTCCGCTGAAAACCGGCCTGCTGGAGATCGCGAAGATCCACAAAGGTGATTTCCGCATTACGGCGAACCAGAATCTGATCATCGCCGGCGTGCCGGAAAGCGAGAAAGCGAAGATCGAGAAGATCGCCAAAGAGAGCGGGTTAATGAATGCCGTCACGCCGCAGCGTGAAAACTCAATGGCCTGCGTGTCATTCCCGACTTGCCCGCTGGCGATGGCGGAAGCAGAGCGTTTCCTGCCGTCTTTTATCGACAACATCGATAATTTAATGGCGAAACATGGTGTCAGCGATGAGCATATCGTGATGCGTGTAACAGGCTGCCCGAACGGTTGTGGTCGCGCGATGCTGGCGGAAGTGGGCCTGGTGGGTAAAGCGCCGGGTCGCTACAACCTGCATCTTGGCGGCAACCGCATTGGGACACGTATCCCACGGATGTATAAAGAAAACATCACCGAGCCGGAAATCCTGGCGTCGCTTGATGAACTGATAGGGCGCTGGGCGAAAGAGCGCGAAGCGGGTGAAGGCTTCGGCGACTTTACGGTGCGTGCGGGCATCATTCGCCCGGTGCTCGATCCGGCGCGCGATTTGTGGGATTAACCATCAGCCCGGTCTTGTAGGCCTGATAAGACGTGTGAGCGTCGCATCAGGCAAGGCAAACAGTGAGGAATCTATGTCCAAACTCGATCTAAACGCCCTGAACGAACTGCCGAAGGTAGATCGCATTCTGGCGCTGGCGGAAACTAACGCCGAACTGGAAAAACTGGACGCTGAAGGCCGCGTTGCCTGGGCGCTGGATAATCTGCCCGGTGAATATGTACTTTCTTCCAGCTTTGGCATTCAGGCGGCGGTGAGCCTGCATCTGGTGAATCAGATTCGCCCGGATATTCCGGTGATCCTCACCGATACCGGCTATCTGTTCCCGGAAACCTACCGCTTTATTGACGAGTTAACGGACAAACTCAAGCTCAACCTGAAAGTGTACCGTGCTACCGAAAGCGCCGCCTGGCAGGAAGCACGCTACGGCAAACTGTGGGAGCAGGGCGTTGAAGGCATTGAAAAGTACAATGACATCAACAAAGTCGAACCGATGAACCGGGCGCTGAAAGAACTGAATGCGCAAACCTGGTTTGCTGGCCTGCGCCGTGAACAATCCGGCAGCCGCGCCAATTTACCGGTGCTGGCAATTCAGCGTGGCGTATTTAAAGTGCTGCCGATTATCGACTGGGATAACCGAACTATTTATCAGTACCTGCAAAAACATGGCCTGAAATATCACCCATTATGGGACGAAGGATATTTATCGGTGGGCGATACCCATACAACCCGTAAATGGGAACCCGGCATGGCGGAAGAAGAAACGCGTTTCTTTGGCTTAAAAAGGGAATGTGGATTACACGAAGGGTAAATATTGCCGGATAAATTAAACGCCTCTGTCAGAAATGATGGGGGCGTTTTTATTTTGCGAGCAGCATTCCGGCATTTAAACGTGAACGTCGCAGGGAGAATTAACAGGTATAGAATGGCGTTGGGTGCTTGAGGCTGTCTGGCGTTAAGCATTCGCGAGGTTCCAGATGGACAAAAGCCCCAGGCGATATTTCTATCAACCTGAGGCTCACGTTCGAACCTAGCAATTCGGATGTTAGTCTCTTCTTTGCAGGGAGGCAAGACATGCTGACAAAATATGCCCTTGTGGCAATCATCGTACTGTGTTGTACAGTACTGGGATTCACGCTGATGGTAGGCGACTCGTTGTGTGAGTTGAGTATCAGAGAACGTGGTATGGAGTTTAAGGCAGTTCTCGCTTACGAATCGAAGAAGTAGCCACCACGCGGGGTAAAACCCCGCGTACTGAATTGTGATGGTTTGGCTCTCCTGCACCCCTTTTTTATACTCTGTTTCTGGTGGCATTGATTTCCTGCAGGCAAGGGAGTAATCATTTCAAACCCATTAAGATGCCTTCGCCAGCTCCTTCACCAACGGTAGCATTATCCGCATAACATCACGGCAGCGACGTTCTATTCTTCCAGGAAGTGCCTTATCAATATGCTGTTGATTATCCAGTCTTACGTCATGCCAGCTATTTCCCGCAGGGAATGCGGCTGTTTTTGCGCGTTGCTGATAACCATCCTTATTGCCAAGATTCCAGTTAGTCGCTTCCACCGAAAGTACAGCAATACCGGCTTTGTCGAATATTTCTGCGTCATTACAACACCCAGTGCCTTTCGGATAGTTTTTATTCAAACCCTGGATTTGTGGTGGCGGCAATTCCATGGCTGCGGGCAATTGCCAGCGCCCGGTCGCGCGTTAATTTCCTTACTGCTTCAGGGGTTTTTACACCGCTGTTGAAATACAATTTATCGCCAACAATTAAGTTATCGAGATTAATCACCAGCAGCGTATTTTTCTTTTCGGTGTCACTCATCCGCTTGAGTAAATTCTCAGCGCCTAATTTTCCCTTCCTCTTCGCCGCTGGTCGCCACAAATCGAATACCATACTCGGTAGGCGTATTTTTCAGGCGTTCTGCCAGTTCCAGCATGACACCTAAACCAGATATGAATTAGAATGCGTAGTCGCTGTTAACCTTAGCAATACGGCAATGTTGTTGCTTCGTTCAGTTCTTGCTAAGGTTAGTTTCCTCGTGCAGTGTCGAGATCAGCACCTGGACGCCGTTGTGCGTGTAGAGCTCGGCCTGGGGCATGAGCGCGTGCACGGCCCGGACGGCGGGCTCGGTGCGCGGACTGCGGTAGGAGCCAGATCTGCCCAGGAGGCGCCCATCCGCGCTCGAGCAGGCCGTAGTCGAGCACGATGGGCGCCTCTGCTGGGCGACCCGACCTGCCTGCCGCAGTGGTACTGTAGCCTGGTTCAGCGTATTGCTAAGGTTAAGCATCGTTCTGCATGATGGGTTAGCAGCACCTACTATCAGTCCCGCCTCTTCAATCGCTTCGCGACGGGCAACATCTTCCACACTTTCACCCTCTTCAATCATCCCGGCAACCATCTCCAGTAGCCAGGGGGTTTCGCTGGTGTCGTACGCGGCAATCCGAATCTGCTCAATCAGCACAACTTCATCACGCACTGGGTCAAAGGGTAGCAAGACTGCGGCGTGACCGCGCTCAAAAATTTCCCGCCGTACCTCATGACTCATTTGCCCGTTGAATAGACGATGACGAAATCTATAAAGATCTAATGAAAAAAAGCCGCGATAAAGTGTTTCTCGTGCAATAATTTCTACATCGTTTTTGCCAAATGTAACGGGCAGGTTGTCTGGCTTAAGCATTGTTAATGTCCTGGCACTAATAGTGAATTAAATGTGAATTTCAGCGACGTTTGACTGCCGTTTGAGCAGTCATGTGTTAAATTGAGGCACATTAACGCCCTATGGCACGTAACGCCAACCTTTTGCGGTAGCGGCTTCTGCTAGAATCCGCAATAATTTTACAGTTTGATCGCGCTAAATACTGCTTCACCACAAGGAATGCAAATGAAGAAATTGCTCCCCATTCTTATCGGCCTGAGCCTTTCTGGGTTCAGTTCGTTGAGCCAGGCCGAGAACCTGATGCAAGTTTATCAGCAAGCACGCCTTAGTAACCCGGAATTGCGTAAGTCTGCCGCCGATCGTGATGCTGCCTTTGAAAAAATTAATGAAGCGCGCAGTCCATTACTGCCACAGCTAGGTTTAGGTGCAGATTACACCTATAGCAACGGCTACCGCGACGCGAACGGCATCAACTCTAACGCGACCAGTGCGTCCCTGCAGTTAACTCAATCCATTTTTGATATGTCGAAATGGCGTGCGTTAACGCTGCAGGAAAAAGCAGCTGGGATTCAGGACGTCACGTATCAGACCGATCAACAAACCTTGATCCTCAACACCGCGACCGCTTATTTCAACGTGTTGAATGCTATTGACGTTCTTTCCTATACACAGGCGCAAAAAGAAGCGATCTACCGTCAATTAGATCAAACCACCCAACGTTTTAACGTGGGCCTGGTAGCGATCACCGACGTGCAGAACGCCCGCGCACAGTACGATACCGTGCTGGCGAACGAAGTGACCGCACGTAATAACCTTGATAACGCGGTAGAGCAGCTGCGCCAGATCACCGGTAACTACTATCCGGAACTGGCGGCGCTGAATGTCGAAAACTTTAAAACCGACAAACCACAGCCGGTTAACACGCTGCTGAAAGAAGCCGAAAAACGCAACCTGTCGCTGTTACAGGCGCGCTTGAGCCAGGACCTGGCGCGCGAGCAAATTCGCCAGGCGCAGGATGGTCACTTACCGACTCTGGATTTAACGGCTTCTACCGGGATTTCTGACACCTCTTATAGCGGTTCGAAAACCCGTGGTGCCGCTGGTACCCAGTATGACGATAGCAATATGGGCCAGAACAAAGTTGGCCTGAGCTTCTCGCTGCCGATTTATCAGGGCGGAATGGTTAACTCGCAGGTGAAACAGGCCCAGTACAACTTTGTTGGTGCCAGCGAGCAACTGGAAAGCGCGCATCGTAGCGTCGTGCAAACCGTACGTTCCTCCTTCAACAACATTAATGCTTCTATCAGTAGCATTAACGCCTACAAACAAGCCGTAGTTTCCGCTCAAAGCTCATTAGACGCGATGGAAGCGGGTTACTCGGTCGGTACGCGTACCATTGTTGATGTGTTGGATGCGACCACCACGCTGTACAACGCTAAGCAAGAGCTGGCAAATGCGCGTTATAACTACCTGATTAACCAGTTGAATATTAAGTCAGCTCTGGGTACGTTGAACGAGCAGGATCTGCTGGCACTGAACAATGCGCTGAGCAAACCGGTTTCCACTAATCCGGAAAACGTTGCCCCGCAAACGCCGGAACAGAATGCTATTGCTGATGGTTATGCGCCTGATAGCCCGGCACCCGTCGTTCAGCAAACATCCGCACGCACTACCACCAGTAACGGTCATAACCCTTTCCGTAACTGATGACGACGACGGGGCTTCGGCCCCGTCTGAACGTAAGGCAACGTAAAGATACGGGTTATCTGCCGCATTCTTCCCCCTTCTCGCTTCAATTTCGACCAGCCATCCTCTATTCTGATGGGTATTTACCACTGGTCCCGGAAGACAAAAATGAAACGGACAAAATCCATACGCCACGCATCGTTCCGCAAAAACTGGAGCGCACGCCATCTGACACCAGTCGCTCTCGCGGTTGCCACTGTTTTTATGCTGGCTGGCTGTGAAAAGAGTGATGAAACAGTGTCTCTCTATCAAAATGCTGACGACTGTTCAGCTGCAAACCCAGGCAAAAGCGCCGAATGTACCACCGCGTACAACAATGCGCTGAAAGAAGCCGAACGTACTGCGCCGAAATACGCCACCCGTGAAGACTGTGTTGCTGAATTTGGTGAAGGTCAGTGCCAGCAGGCACCAGCCCAGGCTGGCATGGCACCAGAAAACCAGGCGCAGGCCCAGCAATCCAGCGGGAGTTTCTGGATGCCGCTGATGGCCGGTTACATGATGGGGTCGTCTGATGGGCGGCGGCGCGGGATTTGCACAGCAGCCGCTGTTCTCCTCGAAAAACCCGGCCAGCCCGGCTTACGGTAAATATACCGACGCGACCGGTAAAAACTATGGCGCAGCCCAGCCAGGCCGCACCATGACCGTACCGAAGACGGCAATGGCACCAAAACCGGCGACCACCACTACCGTTACCCGTGGCGGTTTTGGTGAATCTGTTGCCAAACAAAGCACTATGCAGCGTAGCGCAACCGGCACCTCTTCTCGTTCAATGGGTGGCTGATACCGATGGAAAGAGTCAGTATTACCGAGCGCCCGGACTGGCGCGAAAAGCCCACGAATACGGTTTCAATTTTCACACCATGTACGGCGAGCCGTACTGGTGTGAAGATGCTTACTACAAGTTGACCCTCGCCCAGGTTGAAAAGCTGGAAGAAGTCACCGCCGAACTGCACCAGATGTGCCTGAAAGTGGTGGAAAAAGTGATCGCCAGCGATGAGCTGATGACCAAATTCCGCATTCCAAAACACACCTGGAGTTTTGTGCGCCAGTCATGGCTGACGCACCAGCCATCGCTTTATTCGCGTCTTGATCTGGCGTGGGATGGCACTGGCGAACCTAAACTTCTGGAAAATAACGCCGATACGCCAACGTCACTATACGAGGCGGCGTTCTTTCAGTGGATCTGGCTGGAAGATCAGCTTAACGCCGGTAACTTGCCGGAGGGCAGCGACCAGTTTAACAGTCTGCAAGAAAAGCTGATCGATCGCTTCGTTGAGCTGCGTGAACAGTATGGCTTCCAGTTGCTGCATCTCACCTGCTGTCGCGACACGGTGGAAGATCGCGGAACCATTCAGTATTTGCAGGACTGCGCGACGGAAGCTGAAATCGCTACCGAGTTCCTCTACATCGACGATATCGGGTTAGGTGAAAAAGGTCAGTTCACGGATTTACAGGATCAGGTGATTTCCAACCTGTTCAAGCTGTATCCGTGGGAATTTATGTTGCGTGAGATGTTCTCCACCAAGCTGGAGGATGCAGGCGTACGCTGGCTGGAACCGGCGTGGAAGAGCATTATCTCCAACAAAGCGCTTCTACCGCTACTGTGGGAGATGTTCCCGAATCACCCGAACCTGCTGCCCGCTTATTTTGCGGAAGATGATCATCCGCAAATGGAAAAATATGTGGTTAAACCGATCTTCTCCCGTGAAGGCGCAAACGTGTCGATCATTGAGAACGGCAAAACCATTGAAGCAGCGGAAGGTCCGTATGGCGAAGAAGGGATGATTGTTCAGCAATTCCACCCGTTACCGAAATTCGGCGACAGCTATATGCTGATTGGTAGCTGGCTGGTGAACGATCAACCTGCCGGAATTGGCATTCGTGAAGACCGTGCATTGATCACCCAGGATATGTCTCGGTTTTATCCACATATTTTTGTTGAGTAATCAATGATGCCGGATGGCATTCGCCATCCGGTAATTGTTAACCTATCTGCACCGACAGCATACTTAAACTGCCCATTTCTATACCATCGACCGGAATGGTAATTGGCTCCTGCCCATCCCACGCCCCTAAGACATACAACAACGGCAGATAGTGCTCTGGCGTTGGGTTCGATAACGCGCCACCTTCATGGTCGAGATAATTCACCAGAGGATGTTGTTCCACCGGCCCTTGCCACGTCAGATTCGCTTTCACATACTCATTAAACGACGTCGCCCACGGATACGGTGAACTATCACCGTGCCACTTCACTGTACGCAGGTTATGCACCACGTTGCCACTGGCGACCAACATTATCCCTTCATCACGCAGCGCCGCGAGTTTGCGCCCCATTTCGAAATGCCAGGCGGCAGGTTTGCTACTGTCGATACTCAACTGCACCATCGGGATATCGGCGTCAGGATACATCTTAATCAGCACGCCCCAGGAGCCGTGGTCGAAAGCCCCAGGCTTCTTTATCCAGCGTCACCGGGACCGGCGCTAACAGCTCAACCAGATGCTGTGCCAGCGCAGGCGAACCCGGAGCAGGATAATGCGTATCGTACAGCGCCTGCGGGAAGCCACCAAAGTCATGAATCGTGGGCGGCGTCTCCATCGCGGTCACTCCTGTTCCACGGGTAAACCAGTGAGCCGAAACCACCACAATCGCTTGCGGGCGTGGCAATGTCATCCCCAACTTCTGCCAGCTGCGGGTATACAAATTATCTTCCAGCACGTTCATCGGACTACCGTGACCTAAAAACAATGCTGGCATACGTGTTGAAGACATGATGATATCCTTAACTAAAGGTGTCATTTTGATATCCTCACAATACGCTTGTTCGGCGGAGTAAGAACCCGGATAACAATGATGATGATCATCAGTTATTTTGACGATCTGCCTGAAGGTGAAGATTTATAAGGAGTTGTCGATGTCAGTACCTCTCATTCTGACCATACTGGCGGGGGCAGCCACGTTTATTGGCGCGTTTCTCGGCGTTCTCGGGCAAAAACCCTCGAACCGCTTACTGGCGTTTTCGCTAGGATTTGCGGCGGGGATCATGTTGCTCATCTCATTAATGGAAATGCTTCCTGCCGCACTAGCCGCCGAAGGAATGTCGCCTGTGTTGGGTTATGGAATGTTTATCTTCGGTCTGCTTGGCTATTTTGGCCTGGACCGCATGTTGCCACATGCGCATCCGCAGGATTTAATGCAAAAATCGGTGCAGCCGTTGCCAAAATCGATCAAGCGCACAGCCATTCTGCTCACTCTCGGTATCAGTCTGCATAACTTCCCGGAAGGGATTGCCACCTTTGTCACGGCGAGCAGCAACCTGGAGCTGGGATTTGGCATCGCCCTGGCCGTAGCGTTGCACAATATTCCTGAAGGTCTGGCGGTTGCAGGCCCGGTTTACGCGGCAACGGGGTCTAAACGCACCGCAATTCTGTGGGCGGGGATTTCTGGACTGGCAGAAATTCTTGGTGGTGTGCTGGCGTGGTTAATCCTCGGTAGCATGATTTCCCCGGTGGTCATGGCGGCAATCATGGCGGCGGTTGCAGGAATTATGGTGGCGCTCTCGGTTGATGAATTAATGCCGCTCGCCAAAGAGATTGACCCTAATAATAACCCCAGCTATGGCGTACTATGTGGAATGTCAGTGATGGGATTCAGTTTAGTGCTGCTACAAACGGCGGGAATTGGTTAAAGACGATAATGACAGATGTTGCCCATTGCTAAAGGCAACATCTGTATCGTTATTAAAGGTATTATTGATGCTTTTCAAACACTTCTTTATCGGAGCGTTTATCTATTTACTTCGGGCAGCTAACAGCGCATCTCTGTCATGGCGAAAAGCTTTACAGTAACGTTTAAGATGCAGGAAATAGCCCACCAGCAGTAGAACAATTAATACAATCCAGTACCAGGCAATAAACATCCTTTTCACCTTCAAAATTTAACATTACTAAACATTTAGCGCATAAATTTCACATATCCTTTTTCGGATATATTCATATGGTCGCATAATAACGGAACAATTATATGATTTTGATCATAATGAAAAAGAATGCCTGATATTAATGAAATTTTCTCATAGAAAGAGAAGCGGAATTAACATCTTGCATAGCAGGGAAAATAAAAACCGAAGCCTGCTACAACTTCGGTTTCTTGATTAAGGCAGTAAATTAAGCAGCGGTTTTCAGCTGGCTTTACGCTCATGTGCCTGACGGTATGCCACCAGGTCTTCAATAGTCACGAGCGCCATATTGTGTTTATTGGCAAACTCAATGCACTCTGGTGCACGCGCCATCGTGCCATCGTCATTAGTCAGCTCACACAGCACACCAGCCGGTTTAAAGCCTGCCAGCGTCATCAGATCAATAGTCGCTTCAGTATGACCGCCACGCGTCAGTACACCACCTGCCTGCGCGCGAAGTGGGAAAACGTGGCCCTGGGCGATTCAGATCTGAAGGTTTTGCGCCATCGGCAATCGCTGCGCGAACGGTCGTAATACGGTCAGCGGCAGAAACACCGGTAGTCACACCTTCAGCTGCTTCAATGGTCACGGTAAAACCGGTGCCATAGGCGCTGGTGTTATTTTCTACCATCATTGGCAGATCGAGTTGTTTACGGCGATCTTCAGTAATGCACAGGCAAACAATACCACTACCCGTGGCGAATGGTCAGCGCCATCTGCTCAACGGTCATGGTTTCTGCCGGGAAGATCATATCGCCTTCGTTTTCACGGTCTTCATCATCAAGCACCATTACACCGCGTCCTTCACGCAGCGCAGCCAGTGCATTTTCAACACGTTCGAAAGGCGTACCAAAAGAGGAAAGTAGCGTCTGATTCATGGTAAAAAAACCTCACTAAAATTATGGTTACCAGAATCAGGGCAGTCTTAGGAGTGGCGGCATATAGCCAAAATAACGTGAGCGGGTCCATGCCCGACAGAATCGTTACTCTCTCCCATCCGGACTCTAACCGTCGGCCCCGGAATTACACCGGATCTGCTGTCCTTTGAGTTCGCACCCAAAGCGCTCGCGGGCTTTCAACTGAGTTGATTTACCGCCGGTGGGGAATTTCGCCCCGCCCTGAGAATAAGCGGATTCACTATAACGCTAATGATTAGCGCCAGCAACGCATAGCTTCACATAATTCTGGTTTATGACTTACCCTTATCGCACTACAATGGCACTCAACACCTATCAGTACAGGGAAACTACAATGATTGACCCGAAAAAAATTGAGCAAATCGCTCGCCAGGTTCACGAATCAATGCCTAAAGGAATCAGGGAGTTCGGGGAAGATGTGGAGAAAAAAATCCGCCAAACCCTACAAGCGCAGCTGACGCGTCTCGATCTGGTAAGCCGCGAAGAATTCGACGTTCAGACGCAAGTCCTGTTACGGACTCGTGAAAAACTGGCGCTGCTTGAACAAAGAATCAGCGAACTGGAAAATCGCAGTACTGAGATCAAAAAGCAGCCATATCCAGAGACTCTCCCCCCAACGCTGTAAACATTTGTCTTTAATGCACTGTAAATTATGAATTAATCCTCTAATTTACAGTGCTTTCTATTACCTTATCGCGTAATCCCATTCAGAATACCATCACAAAAATGAATGAGTGCAATTGAAAGTATAATTGCTATGTATTTTTTAAGTTTTACTTAATCCATATTTAGATAAACTAATTTCATAAAACACACAAAAGTAAAATATCATATTTCAATGATTAGTCAGCCTTAAATAACAGTTACCAATCATTCTCTTTTCTACTCATCTTTATATAAAGGAATATTATGTCCGCTTTTAAAAAGTCACTTCTTGTTGCTGGCGTAGCAATGATTCTTTCCAATAACGTATTTGCTGACGAAGGTCACGGCATTGTTAAATTTAAAGGTGAAGTTATCTCTGCTCCATGTTCTATTAAACCAGGTGACGAAGACTTTAACTGTAAATCTGGGTGAAGTAGCAGATACCGTTCTGAAAAGCGACCAGAAATCTTTGGCTGAGCCTTTCACTATTCACCTGCAGGACTGCATGCTGAGTCAGGGTGGAACACTTATTCAAAAGCGAAGGTTACTTTCACACAGCAAATCATGACGGTCAGTCTGACCTTTCTGAAAAATACCAAAGAAACTGAAATCGGCGGCGCCACAGGCGTTGGCGTACGTATTCTGGACAGCCAGAGCGGCGAAGTAACTTTAGGTACTCCGGTAGTAATTACGTTCAACAATACCAACAGCTATCAGGAACTGAACTTCAAAGCTCGTATGGAATCCCCAAGCAAAGATGCCACCCCGGGCAACGTTTACGCTCAGGCTGACTACAAGATTGCTTACCAGTAATCGCATTTGGCCGGGTTCGCCCGGCCACATCATTAACGGATTAATGATAAGTGGATCAGATGTATAAAAAATTAAAATTAACCACAATAAGCGAATTGATTAAAAATATTTATTGTTCATTATCCGTTCTCATCATTGGTTGTGCGTCAGCTTATGCCGTTGAATTCAACAAAGATTTAATCGAAGCCGAAGATCGTGAAAACGTTAACCTTTCCAATTTGAAACTGATGGCCAATTACCCGTAGGTAAATACTCATTAAACGCTCTTATTAATAATAAAAGGACGCCAATCCATCTGGACCTGCAATGGGTATCATGATAACCAAATCTGCAGTTTGTCTGACGCCAGAGCAATTAACCTTGTTGGGCTTTACTGATCAGTATTATTGAAGAGGCTCAGCAAAACCTGATCGATGGTTGTACCCTATCGAAAAGAAAACAAATTACAACTTATCTCGATCAAGGGAAAATGCAATTATCCTATCTGCACCTCAGGCATGGTTAGAATACAAAGATGCAAACTGGACCTGCTCCTAGAACCTTGGGTATCATGGTATTGCTGGGGCATTTCTTGACTACAATTTATATGCCTCTCATTATGCACCACATCAGGGCGATAATTCGCAAAATATAAGTTCCTATGGGCAGGCTGGGGTTAATCTTGGGGCCTGGCGCCTGCGTACTGATTACCAGTACGATCAGTCATTTAACAATGGCAAAAGCCAGGCGACCAACCTGGATTTTCCGCGTATTTATTTGTTTCGCCCAATCCCAGCAATGAATGCAAAACTAACTATAGGTCAATACGATACTGAATCCTCTATTTTCGACTCTTTCCATTTTTCTGGCATTTCGTTGAAAAGCGATGAGAATATGTTACCGCCAGACCTACGTGGTTACGCACCGCAAATCACGGGTGTCGCACAAACGAATGCAAAGGTCACTGTCTCACAGAACAACCGTATTATTTATCAAGAAAATGTTCCTCCAGGCCCATTTGCTATTACCAATTTATTCAATACATTACAGGGGCAACTTGACGTCAAGGTTGAAGAAGAGGACGGACGCGTTACGCAATGGCAAGTTGCATCTAATAGTATTCCTTATCTGACGCGTAAAGGGCAGATTCGCTACACCACTGCTATGGGTAAACCGACCAGCGTTGGTGGTGATTCCTTACAACAACCCTTCTTCTGGACTGGTGAATTCTCATGGGGTTGGCTGAACAATGTATCCCTGTATGGTGGTTCAGTTTTAACAAACCGTGATTATCAATCTCTGGCTGCCGGCGTTGGTTTTAATCTTAACTCATTAGGTTCATTATCTTTTGATGTCACACGATCTGATGCTCAGTTGCATAATCAGGATAAAGAAACGGGTTATAGCTACCGCGCTAACTATTCAAAACGTTTTGAATCTACCGGTAGCCAGCTCACTTTCGCTGGTTACCGTTTCTCTGATAAAAACTTTGTGACAATGAATGAATATATCAATGACACTAACCATTACACGAATTATCAGAATGAAAAAGAGAGTTATATTGTCACGTTTAACCAGTATCTTGAATCATTAAGGTTAAATACATACGTAAGTTTGGCTCGTAATACTTACTGGGACGCCAGCAGTAATGTGAATTATTCATTATCACTTAGCCGCGATTTTGATATCGGGCCATTAAAAAACGTCTCCACTTCTCTAACATTTAGCCGAATAAACTGGGAAGAAGACAACCAGGATCAACTGTACCTAAATATTTCGATTCCCTGGGGAACTAGTAGAACATTGAGCTATGGTATGCAACGAAATCAGGATAATGAGATTTCGCATACTGCTTCGTGGTATGACTCTTCCGATCGAAATAATTCCTGGAGCGTTTCTGCTTCAGGCGACAATGATGAATTCAAAGATATGAAAGCGTCACTACGCGCCAGTTATCAGCATAATACCGAGAACGGTCGACTCTACCTCTCCGGTACATCACAGCGAGACAGTTATTATTCTCTGAATGCCAGTTGGAATGGTTCATTCACTGCGACTCGCCACGGTGCCGCTTTCCACGACTATAGCGGTAGTGCTGACTCGCGTTTTATGATCGACGCAGACGGCACTGAAGATATTCCGTTGAACAATAAACGCGCGGTAACTAATCGGTATGGCATCGGAGTTATTCCATCAGTCAGCAGTTACATAACAACATCATTAAGTGTTGATACCCGAAATCTGCCAGAAAATGTGGATATCGAAAACTCGGTTATCACCACCACCTTAACCGAGGGTGCTATTGGCTACGCCAAACTTGATACCCGCAAGGGCTACCAAATCATAGGGGTTATTCGCCTGGCAGATGGTAGTCATCCACCACTGGGGATTAGCGTAAAAGATGAAACCAGCCACAAAGAATTAGGACTGGTTGCTGATGGCGGCTTTGTATACCTCAACGGCATTCAGGATGATAACAAACTTGCTTTACGCTGGGGTGACAAATCTTGTTTTATTCAACCACCCAATAGCAGCAACTTAACCACCGGAACGGCTATTTTACCGTGTATTAGCCAAAATTAATTCAGGATGAAACTAATGCGCTACTTAAATACAAAGAATATCATTGCAGCAGGAGTATTACTCTCCTGTATGAGCAGCATTGCCTGGGGTGCCATCATCCCGGATCGTACCCGTATCATAATGAATGAGTCAGATAAAGGCGAAGCATTAAAACTTACTAATCAAAGTAAAAACCTGCCCTATCTGGCCCAAACATGGATAGAAGATACGAAAGGCAATAAATCGCGTGACTTTATTGTCACTGTTCCTCCAATGGTGCGTTTAAATCCCAGTGAGCAAATTCAAATAAGAATGATAACTCAGGAAAAAATTGCTCAACTTCCTAAAGACAGAGAAACGCTCTTCTATTTTAACGTGCGAGAAATACCGCCCAAAACAGATAAAAAAATGTGATGCAAGTCACTATGCAGCACGCATTGAAACTATTCTGGCGGCCAAAAGCCATTGAATTAGAAGACGATGGGGTAATGACTTACGAAAAAGTTGAAATCATTCGTAGAAATGACGGTTCGATCCGCTTTAACAATAAGATGCCTTATCACGTTACGCTGGGTTATATCGGAACAAATGGGGTAACGATGTTACCACAAACGCAAAGCTTAATGGTAACCCCTTTTAGCTATGCAAATACGCAGTTTAAAAATGTTCCGTCAACTTTTCAGGTGGGTTATATCAATGACTTTGGTGGATTAAGTTTTTATGAAATAAACTGCCCTGTAGTAAATAACATTTGTAATATTTCTGTAGCCAACCGAGATCAATAATATGCGCTACTTGTTAATTGTTATTACTTTTTTTATGGGTTTTAGTTCATTACCTGCATGGGCAATGGACTGCTATGCTGAACATGAAGGTGGAAATACCGTTGTCATTGGTTACGTACCAAGAATCTCTATCCCCAGCGATGGTAAAAAGGTGATAAAATCTGGCAAAGCAGTGAATATTTTATGAATGTTTTCTGTAATAATGCACTACCAGGCCCATCTCCAGGAGAAGAATACCCATCTGCATGGGCAAATATAATGATGTTGTTAGCATCAGGTCAAGACTTTTATAATCAAAACTCTTATACTTTCGGTGTAACTTATAATGGGGTTGATTATGATTCTACATCTCCACTACCTATTGCAGCACCTGTATGTATTGATATAAAGGGAGCCGGAACCTTCGGGAATGGCTACAAAAAGCCCGCAGTCTGTAGTGGCGGTCCTGAACCGCAATTATCAGTAACTTTTCCAGTACGAGTGCAGCTATATATTAAGCTAGCTAAAAATGCCAATAAAGTAAATAAAAAACTTGTATTACCTGACGAATATATAGCACTTGAATTTAAAGGTATGAGCGGAGCAGGTGCTATAGAAGTAGATAAAAATCTGACCTTCAGGATTCGCGGATTAAATAACATTCATGTCCTTGACTGCTTTGTTAATGTTGATCTGGAACCAGCTGATGGCGTTGTCGACTTTGGTAAAATAAATTCCCGAACAATTAAAAATACCAGCGTGAGTGAGACGTTTAGCGTAGTCATGACCAAAGATCCGGGTGCGGCCTGTACTGAGCAGTTTAATATTTTAGGGAGTTTTTTCACTACGGATATTTTGAGTGATTATAGCCATCTGGATATAGGTAATGGTCTGCTATTGAAGATATTTCATAACGATGGAACAGCAACGGAATTTAACCGCTTCTCACAATTTGCTTCTTTTTCATCGTCTAGTGCGCCTTCGGTCACCGCACCATTCAGGGCAGAACTGAGTGCGAACCCGGCAGAAACGGTTGTTGAGGGACCGTTTAGTAAAGACGTAATCCTGAAAATCACCTATAACTAGTATCTAATACAAACACTAAAACGGGCCATCAGGCCCGTTATATCAGTGCTCTAACTCCAGCTCTCTTGCCTGCATCATCTGTTGGCAATACCAGGCATAACGTGCGCAAAACCAGGTTCTATGTTCTTCATCCATGTTACCAGTAACGGCCAGAATATCGACCGGGCGACCTTCTGCGTGCATTCTGGCAAAACTACGCGCCAGGAAATCGAAATTATTTAAAGAATTAAGACTATGATCCATAAGCACATCCTCCGGTTATCGCATACCTTTTAAGGCCATATGCTTTTTCTGATTTCAGTATTCCCCAATCAGTGTAGTGCCTTTAAACATAACGTGCGTAAATATATTGTCCCCGATCACACTTTTTAGTGAAAAATAAAAAACCATATTAAAAGACTTTCTCTTCCAGAACTTCTCTAACATGTGTTATTATTAACAAAGATAAATGTAAGCAAGGAAACTATTCCAAAGTAAATATTGCGTCACTAAATGGACATTGGAGTGACATATGATTTTATTCGCCGACTATAACACCCCTTATCTTTTCGCTATTTCCTTTGTACTGTTGATCGGCCTTTTAGAAATTTTTGCGCTTATCTGCGGTCACATGCTCTCCGGTGCTCTTGATGCACATCTTGACCATTATGATTCCATAACCACAGGTCATATTAGCCAGGCACTTCATTATCTCAATATTGGAAGATTGCCAGCTCTCGTCGTTCTCTGCTTACTGGCTGGTTTTTTTGGTCTTATTGGCATCCTGTTGCAGCATGCCTGCATCATGGTCTGGCAATCACCACTGTCGAACCTGTTCGTGGTTCCTGTCAGTTTACTGTTTACGATTATTGCGGTGCATTATACCGGTAAAATAGTTGCGCCCTGGATTCCACGCGACCATAGTTCAGCTATTACAGAAGAAGAATATATTGGTAGCATGGCATTAATTACCGGTCATCAAGCCACTTCAGGTAATCCCTGCGAAGGAAAACTCACCGATCAATTTGGCCAAATACATTATTTACTACTGGAGCCTGAAGAAGGAAAAATTTTCACTAAAGGAGACAAAGTGTTAATTATTTGCCGACTTTCTGCAACGCGATATTTGGCGGAAAACAATCCCTGGCCCCAAATATTGTAATTTATTAATCAAAAGGAAATTTAATAATGGATGATATTGTTAATTCTGTGCCCTCCTGGATGTTTACCGCGATTATTGCCGTATGCATTCTGTTTATTATTGGAATTATTTTCGCCAGGCTCTATCGTCGCGCTTCGGCAGAGCAAGCTTTTGTTCGTACTGGTTTAGGTGGGCAAAAAGTGGTGATGAGCGGTGGCGCAATCGTGATGCCGATCTTTCATGAAATAATCCCCATCAATATGAATACTCTGAAGCTGGAAGTCAGCCGCTCAACCATTGATAGCCTGATTACGAAAGATCGTATGCGCGTCGATGTCGTAGTCGCTTTCTTTGTGCGGGTAAAACCTTCAGTAGAAGGGATTGCCACCGCCGCCCAGACGCTGGGGCAACGCACCCTGTCGCCTGAAGACTTACGTATGTTGGTTGAAGATAAATTTGTCGATGCCCTCCGTGCAACAGCTGCACAAATGACCATGCATGAGTTACAGGATACCCGCGAGAACTTCGTGCAGGGAGTACAAAATACCGTAGCTGAAGACCTGTCGAAAAACGGTCTGGAACTGGAAAGCGTTTCACTTACCAACTTTAACCAGACCTCGAAAGAACATTTCAATCCGAACAATGCCTTTGACGCCGAAGGTTTAACCAAACTGACTCAGGAGACGGAGCGCCGTCGTCGCGAACGTAACGAAGTTGAACAGGATGTAGAAGTTGCGGTGCGTGAGAAAAACCGTGATGCACTTTCGCGCAAGTTGGAGATTGAACAACAAGAAGCGTTTATGACGCTTGAGCAGGAGCAGCAGGTTAAAACCCGTACTGCTGAGCAGAATGCACGTATTGCGGCTTTTGAAGCTGAACGTCGTCGTGAAGCAGAGCAGACGCGAATTCTGGCTGAACGACAGATTCAGGAAACGGAAATCGACCGCGAACAGGCCGTCCGCTCAAGAAAGGTTGAGGCTGAACGTGAAGTTCGCATTAAAGAGATCGAACAGCAGCAGGTCACCGAAATCGCTAACCAGACGAAATCGATCGCTATTGCCGCCAAATCGGAACAACAGTCCCAGGCAGAAGCGCGTGCTAACCTTGCACTCGCAGAAGCAGTAAGCGCCCAACAAAACGTAGAAACCACTCGCCAGACTGCCGAAGCCGATCGTGCTAAACAAGTTGCCCTAATCGCTGCCGCGCAGGATGCAGAAACCAAAGCGGTTGAACTGACCGTGCGGGCGAAAGCAGAAAAAGAAGCCGCAGAGATGCAGGCGGCGGCTATCGTTGAGTTAGCCGAAGCTACACGTAAAAAGGGTCTGGCGGAAGCAGAAGCACAACGTGCGCTGAACGATGCTATCAACGTACTTTCTGATGAACAAACCAGCCTTAAATTCAAACTGGCCTTGTTGCAGGCGCTGCCTGCGGTAATGAGAAATCCGTTGAGCCGATGAAGTCTATCGACGGTATCAAGATTATTCAGGTCGATGGTCTGAATCGTGGCGGCGCTGCGGGTGATGCAAACACGGGTAATGTGGGGGGCGGAAACCTGGCGGAACAAGCATTATCAGCCGCTCTCTCTTACCGCACACAGGCACCGCTGATTGACTCCTTGCTCAATGAAATTGGCGTGGCAGAGGTGCTGCTAACCCATCATGCAGAACTATGCTTAACCTTAGCAATTCATCGTTTTTTGTCTTTGCTTCGTTCAGTTACGTATTGCTAAGGTTAATGAAACCTAAGAAGGCACCGTATCCAGCACCTTCAACGTCATACTCAATCTGCACGCGGGGCGCGCGGTTGCGGGCAATAAACTTCTGCGCGCTGTTGTTGATAGCCATAATCCTTCATTTCCTTATCAGTGAGCCGACGACCACCAGGGGAGCGGTTCGACGGTACAGTTTAAAAATCATACGCAGAGAGTATTTTTATAATCTCTTTGTTTTCTTTGTACTTTTCCCGCAGCACAGGGAGTGATTTCTTTGCCGGAGGACACACAGGTATCAACCCCCTTTTCGATGTCTCTTTTATCCTTCTCTGGTAAAGAACTGTCCCATTCACCAGCAAGATGCTGGCACATTTCCGCATTACTCAGAAAATGCTGCACATCCTGTGGTAAAGGCGGTTCCCCCTGAACACAGAAAGCGAAAATCATTAACAGGAATGTCAACAACATCGGATAACGAAATGCCATACTTAATGTCCATCAATTGACCAGTGAGGTATATCTGTATTGCCGCCAACAAATTTTCTGACGCCGTAACCCAGACCTACCGCCTGAAGCTGGGCATTCATTCCGGTTCGAGGTAGTGTATTAATTGCAACATTCTGACCATTGCTCCCCGCAATTGTTAATGTTCCGCTCCAACTGATATTCATATCTATCGCAGTACCGCGTGTATGGTTGGAGCTCAGTGCAGGCGCGACATTCAGATTATTCATACCATAGGCCGTAACCATAGCCTGCGCCGCTTCAAGCGAGGCTTGCTCAGTCGGGTGAACCCACTCAATATCCACCCCCTCCATCGCCGGGACGTTTTTTGCCTGAACGATTTCATGAGCAATCAACCATGACCAGTGCATGAGATATGCTCTGGCGGGAGGGCGATATGTTGCAGAAATACTGACCCTTGCGCGTGCATTACCAAGCGCTCGCAAAAAATTATTTACCGATGCACGAAAAGTCCCCTGCAAATCATTAGTGGAAGAACTTCCAGGAAAGCGACTGACCCACAGTGCGCCACTTAATTCTTTTGCCATAAGGATGCTCCATTAATCCGTGTCAAAAATAATCTGTTCATCCTCATCAACACGAATGCGGATTTGCGTGATGGCCGTTTTCTCTGTCATCGCCTGCAGCCAATAACGGAACAGTGGGAGGATATGTTGTTCGATATAGCCGATGAGCAAACGAGCGCCGGTTTCGTGCATCGGGCAGCGCGACACAATATGCGTAATCAGTTCATCGCCATACACCAGTGAAACGCCATGCTGCTCCGCCATCCGATCCATCAATCTGCCAAGATGCAGGCGGGCAATAACACCACGCGCGGTCTCATCCAGCGGTAAATAAGGAATAACCGTCACACGCCCCAGGAAAGCCGCCGGGAAGTGTTTACGTAACTCCGGCATTAACGCCTCTTTTAACCCTGCCGAATCGGGCATCAGCGCCGGATCCTCACAGAGCTGGCTGATAAGTTCCGCCCCCGCGTTAGTCGTCAACAACAGCGTGGTATTTTTGAATCGATGTGGACACCTTCGCCATCTTCCATCGCCCCCTTATCAAACACCTGGAAGAACAGCTCGTGGACGTCGTGATGGGCTTTTTCAATTTCATCCAGCAATACCACGCTCCAGGGATGGCGGCGTACCGCTTCCGTCGACACGCCGCCTTCGCCATAGCCGACGTAGCCGGGCGGCGCGCCTTCAGAGTGGAGACTGTGTGAGACTCTTGATACTCGCTCATGTTGATGGTGATCAGATTCTGTTCACCGCCATAGATTGCTTCTGCCAGTGCCAGCGCGGTCTCAGTCTTGCCTACTCCGGACGGCCCGGCCAGCAAAAAGACACCCACTGGCTTACGCGGGTCACCTGAACCCCGCCCGCGCGGTCTGGATACGCTCGCCAATCTGCGCCAACGCATCCATCTGCCCGGTAACACGCTGCGCCAAACGGGTGGGCAATTCCAGTATCTGACTGGCTTCATCTTTCACCATCCGTCCGGCGGGAATACCGGTCCAGTCGGAGACAATCTCTGCCACCACGGTTGCACTGACTTCCGGGTACACGACGGGGTTTTCACCCTGCCCAGCCTCTTAATGCCGTTTCTGCCTGTTGTAGAGTGATTTCGTCGCGCTCGCAGGCGCTGCGCCGCGTTGCTCCTGTAAACTGCGAACCAACTCCAGTTCCTGCTGCCACCGCGCTTCGGTGTCAGAAAGATCGGCATTAAGCGATATAATCCGCGCCGTCAGTACATCGCCCCGCTCCGAGCGGATACCCATTTTTTCCTGCTTTAATAACAACTCCTGCTCCAGTTCGGCAGCGTTGAGCTGCTGGCGCAGATACTGGACTCTCGCAGGCGGGGTATGCAGCGACAGCGCTACACGGGCCGCCGCCGTATCCAGCAGGCTGATGGCCTTATCCGGTAGTTGCCGGGCCGGAATGTAACGGTGAGAAAGCTGTACAGCGGCGCGCACGGCCTCATCAAGAATCAGGACATCATGGTGTTCTTCAAGCGTGGTGACTAATCCGCGCACCATCTCAACAGCCGCAACCTCTTCCGGCTCAGCAACCTGCAATACCTGAAAACGCCGGGTCAGCGCCGGATCCTTTTCGATATGGCGTTTGTACGCACTCCAGGTGGTTGCGCCGATGGTGCGCAGAGTGCCACGCGCCAGCGCCGGTTTCAGCAGGTTGGCAGCATCCCCCGTACCGGATGTACCACCAGCGCCCACCAGGGTGTGAACTTCATCAACAAAAAGTATCACCGGCTGCGCCGAGCGCGCGGCCTCTTCCAGCAAAGCTTTCAGGCGGGATTCAAATTCACCCTTCATGGACGCCCCAGCCAGCAGCGCTCCAACATCCAGTGACAGCAACCGCACGTTACGCGGTGAAGGCGGCACTTCCGGCAATCGCCAGCGCGAATCCTTCCACCGCTGCCGTTTCCCGACCCCCGCCTCGCCGGTCAGCAGCGGATTGTTCTGGCGACGGCGCAGCAGAATATCCGTCATGGTCCGGATCTCGTGTTCGCGTCCGGTGACCCGGATCGATATTGCCTTCACGGGCCAGCGCAGTCATGTCCTGGCAGTATTTCGCCAGCGCGGATTTACTTCCGGTTGATTCGCCGGCAAAGACCTGGCTAGCTTCCCCGGTACTGCAAAATTTAAATCCGAGCCGTCATAAGGTATTTCTGTTAATTCAGGAGATGAAGCGATTAAAGACGGAAGAATATCTAATCGTTCATCTACCGGTAGCCCTGCCAATGGCGCACAGATATTTTTTAACACCCGATACAATTCTGGCGTGGTTAACCAGGCAAGTAATAACCATCCGCTACAGAATTTTTGATCACCAAAGCGGATACTTGCCAACATCGGCTTTTCAACAGAAAATCGATATGATGGGAAAAATCGTTATTCGCCTCACTACGGCAGGCAATATATTCAATTGCTGAATTAACGCCTTCTCAACATCAGCAGATGTTATTTGATAATGTCGAAGCACATTGTGAATGTCATTCTCTGGTTGTTGTATTAACTGATGCAACCAATCATCAGTCAACATAAGGATTAGCGCGTAATTTACAGAACGTCGTCGCAGATTCCAAAGATCTAAACAAAGATTTGGTTAGCTTCCCATACAGTGCACTGCGCAAAACAGGAGTGTCCATCTGTTACACCTAATGATGTAAGAACATATAAATGATACATAAACGTAACTGTACCGATTAAAACTTCTAATTAATAGAATTATCAAAAAGGCCGAATGAAACAATGATGCATATCACAGAACACAATGTAATATAGCAGGTAGTATCTTTTTCATGGTGATATTCAATAGAGCAAGCCAATTTCATACATACAATGAATATATTAAATTAAAAATCGCCACTATATATTTCCGCGAAAACTTATATTGATGAGTAATTATGCATTGCTTATCTAAAACTTTAGAAAACTTATTCTTTTGAAATAAACATTCTACACAGTGATACACAATGAAACCAAATATTACGTGGGGACTCACAAAAATACGGCGCACGGGATCGCCGATAACACAATTTACGCGACTGAAGGAACCCAAATTATCTTCACCGTTACCTCACCCTGGATTCCTGTTTTTGAGGTGAATGATGATGTAAAGATTGCCCTCAGTCTACACCACGAAAAGCATGATGGTATCAATCAGTCTACCGAATATTGCTGTACGGTAAACGACCAGATTGTGGAACCTCATCACCGTATGCGTCTGAATGAAGGCGACCTGATGATCCGGGGTTATCTTCATGGTGCCTTGTGCACGGCGATCCATCATCTCCGGACCTGAGCGCAGTAAAAACGACATCGCAGACTGCCACCATGTCGGAAACAATAACCGAATATCTGGATCTGGATTGGTTCAGGCAGCAGCATCTGACATCACAAAATCCATTCGATATCATTCCTGTTCATGGAGCCTCCTCCACTGGAGAAGATGCTAAAAAAGAAAATGCCCTGACTCGACTTTATCAGGAATACCGCGAGGCGTTGTTATCTCCTGAACAGATCTTCATCGCCATGCTGATCCTTTTCCTTTTAACGAAGAGCCCTCCTCACAGGATCTGGATTCATTGCGTGATCTGGTCACTGAAGCCGAGACATTGCAGGATATGGTCACTGGCGGCAGCCTGACGCTATTCTCGATGTCCTGGACGCCACCGGCAAAGGGGAAACCGCCTGGCCTGCCGAAAAGACACCCCAGATATCCTGCACCTGCTATCCCCGGAATGCGCACCGGAAACAGCGCATAACACCGTTCTACCCGACCTGACACGCAAAGAGCATCGCATCATTGGCATTGACAGCCATTATCGGATAAACCCGGCACAACAGCGGAGAGATATCTCATGACAAACAATAACGAGCTACCGGCTACCCTGTCGGCGCTGCTGCGGGATTATCCGTGGCGGAGGGCATTCAAATGGCAGAGCAGCAGGTCAGGATGTACCCGGCGCAGGCCTCCCGCCGCCACAGCCTCTTCAGTTATTGTGCGTGGCAGGCTACTGGTCGCGGGCACTGCAACGAATCCAGCTATGCGCCCGGATGGACGCAAATTCTACCCGCGAAGCGCGGTATTTGGCGAGCTGATACGCTGTGAGATATACCGCCACGCCTGCTTTCAGGGAGAACAGCGGCCGATTTTGTCTCCCGCCGCCCGCCTGGATGGAGGATCTGCTGACCGCCCTCGCCTGTAACGCTCGTGGTGAAGCGCAGGAAGCTGACGCCCACCGCAGCCGCGCACTTGAGGCCATAACAGATACTGCAGGGCAGTGGAATGGCGGCGCATTTGACTGGATTAGCGACAGCGACTCCGTACCGGTCCGGTATCTCGAACTCATCGCGGGCGGAGTATATCTGGCTGCCGTTTTCACAAATCTGTTCGCTGAAATCGCCGCGGCCTGCGCATCTGACCGATTTGATCTGGAAACCCGTCAACGTCACACTGAATAATGGCGACACACACAGTGCCTGGCTGTTTCCCGCTACAGCGGCTCTGAAAAGGCTCCGACTCCCTGCGTCTGTGCCGGGAAACGGTCTGGCAGGACGGGCCGGAAGAGACTCTGGTACAGGCGCTGGGTCAGAGGGTGCTGGTTCACCGGTCACGGCGATATCAGCCTGCTGGATTTGTCCACCTGTACCTTTAACACCGCTGAAGGAAGCGACGCGTCGAGCGCTTCCCGCCAGCGTCCGGGCAATCACCTGCTGCCCACGCTGCTTTTGACCGCCTGTGTGATGATGCCCCAAACAGGAAACGCGACCACGATATCAGCGTCAGCCCGGTTCAGCTTAAGGAGATCATTCGCCGGGATTTGTCATTTCTGCTCAACACCGTCAGCCATGAAGATGATATTGATGCTGCACGTTATCCGGACGCGGCAGCGTCCGTACTGAACTACGGCCTGCCGCCACTGGCGGGCAGCTTTTCGTGTATGAACACAAGTGGGACGATATTCGCAGGGCCATTTTGCGTACCGTACATCCGGTTTGAACCCCGGCTGAAAGCGTCCACCCTGCAAATCATCCACTTCAGGATGAGCGCCACCAGAGCGGCCATAACACATTACAGTTTGAAATTCGCGGCGAGATCCTTACACGCAGCCCTACCCGATGGCATCCGGGTACGCAGCGCGCTGGATATGGAACAGAGCCGCATTACGTTTTTAATTCAGAGAGAAACCGATCGATCCACGGCTACTGGAATACTACAACCGCGAACTGAGCTATCTGCGGGAAACAGGAGTTACCAGACTTGCCGCCCGTCATTCATCCTAAAGTCGCCGCCCGACTGGGTATGCAGGGAACGGATATCGCGATCCGTATGTGGAGCGAATGGTCGAGGCCTTCAGCTTCCTGACCGCCCGCACGCGGCTGAAACCTGACGCTGAATTCCCCCGTTTCACCCAGCGTCTGCTGGAAGTGGTCAGCGCCCAGTACGTCACACCCACGCCCTCAATGAGCGTGGCGCAGCTTCATCCCGATCCGGAAGAAGGCGATCTGGCGAAGGGATTCACCGTCCCGCGCAACACGGCCTTTTTTCCGCCATTCCGGAAGGCGAAAGTACCAGCCTGCCAGTTTCGTAGCAGCCAGAATGTGACGCTGTGGCCGCTTGCCATCGAAGAGGTGCGGCTGCGCCGCGCCGCCGGATATGCCTGCCCTGCACCGCTACCTGCCAGCCAACATTCACGTCGCTGGTGCGCTGCGTATTACCCTGCGCGCCTGGTGAACTGACGTTCAGTCAGCTTGCAGGGCTGAACAAGCTGCCATTTTATCTCTGCGGCGAGGAGCGCACGGCCTAGCACCTGTTCGAACTACTGCATACCAGCGCCATCGCGAGCCTGGCTGGCATTCCGGGGCATTTTAAGGCGCACTGGATGTGAATCTGGAACAAGCCGGTTGTATTACGAAGGCACCGATGCAGTAGGGACTGTTGCCGCTGGCGTGGAATGTGTTCACCGGCCATAACCTGCTACATGAATATTTACCTGTCCGGAACGCTTCTTTTTTCACCCCGACAGGCCTGTCTAACAAGTTCAGAAAATTAACGGCGGCGTGGCGGAGATTGTTATCCTGCTGAACCGCCTGCCGCCGAATCGTGATCCACCAGACAAACGCGGCACAGTTCAGCCTGTTCTGTACCCCGGTTATCAACCTGTTTCCCGCGTCGCCGCCCAAATGAGTGCACGCACAGCACGACGGAACAGCATCTGGTGGTGGACAGAACCCATCCGCTGGATTATGAGGTGTTCTCGGTCCAAGAAGTGGAAGGGCTTGGAAACTGACGCCGCACGGAAGTGGCTTTTCGCCCGCTCTACCACGCCCCCGCAATAATGATGAAGGCAATCACGGACGTTATTTTTCCCTGCGCCACGGGAGCCGCGCCGGTTGTCGGAAAATGCCCGCCGCTATGGCACCCGCACCTCCTATACAGGATCCGAAGTGTTCCTGTCGCTCGTTGACCAGTATGAAGCGCCGTACCCGGAAAATCTGCGCCATATCACCATCACGGCTATGGTCACCAACCGCGATCTGCCCTGTCTTATTGCCGCAATCGACGGGACAATCTGACCGTGGATGCGGCCATCCCGGTGGCGGGTGTGTGGGCTTATCCGCTGCCCGCCGCGTCCGCCGCAGCCTCCGCTGGCTGAACGTGAAATCGCCTGGCAGTTGATCCGCCAGTTCTCCTTGAGCTACTCTGCCGCTGGCCGATCTGGATCACCGTACCGGTGGTCAGGCGCTGCGCGATCTGCTTAACCTGTTTATTCCGCTGCATGACAGTCCGCAGTCGCGCCAGGTGCGCAGCTTTCTCGATCTGGCTGCGAACGCCACCCCGGTCACCCGCCGTCTGCCCGGTCTCCGGCTGCTGGTGCTATGGGCGCGGCGTCGAGCGTTGTGAACTGACCGTGGATGAGGGTTCTCCGGTATCAGTCCGTATCTGTTCAGGTCTGGTGCTGGAGCGCTGTATCGCCCGTCATGTTTCCATTAATACCTTCTCGCACGATGACGCTGCACAGCATGCAGCGCGGCGAAGGTCTGGCACGCTTTCGGCCTGCCAGGACAGGGACAGCGGGGAAGCGTATGAGCGACGATTTCACTCAGGCGCAGGAAACCCCCTGGCGTTACGGTTTTCTGAACCTGATGCGCCGCTTCGTGGATGTGCAGTTCGAGTACCGTTCCGGCAGGCAACACCTGGCAACCACGATGGAAAAATTTCGCCTCGGACGAACTCCGCGCTGACCTTTGCGCCACGGGAAATCGCCAGTGTGAGCTGGCAGGAAGAGCAGGCTGCGTCGTTCGGTTTGTCTACAGTCTCGGGCTGTGGGGGCCGAACGGTCCAGCTGCCGCTGCACTTCACCGAACTGGCGCGCAACCGACTGAAAGCCAAAGAGACCCGACGCTAACCCGTTTTTCTGATCTTTTCATCACCGCTGGCTGACGCAGTTTTACCAGGCGTGGCGCAGCGCCAGTCCGCTGGGGGCGGTCTGGATAAACCACAACATGACCGTTTTGCCTTTTATATCGCCAGCCTCAGCGGGCAGGTGCGGGAGAGCGCCGACAGCCCGTTGCCGGATCACACTCGCGGCTGGCGGCATCGGCCCATCTGGTGCGTGTAAGTACCGCAATCCGGACGGTCTGGCCGCCACGCTGGCGCACTATTTCGGTGTACCTTTCCGGATACAGGAGTATGTCCTGCACTGGATAGCCGTCGCGAAGCAGATGAGATCACCCGGCTGGGGATGCCAGCCCCTCTTCCGTTATTGGCAACGGTGCACTCATCGGCCAGGCCGTGCCGGACATGCAGATCTGTAACTTCCGGCTGGTTATCGGCCCGCTGATGCTGAGCGAAGTTACCGACGTTTTCTGCCTGGCGGCAATAACCTGCGGTCCTTGCTGACAGAACTGGTCGCGCCTTTAGCGGTTTTGAATACTGCTGGGAAATTCAGCTACAGCTAAAGCCCCACGCCGCCCCTCCGGCTGTTACCGATGGTTCGTACCAACTGGGCTGGACCGCATGGGCGGGTAAAGCCATGCACGAAAACCCGGTGACGGGCCTGATTGTCGACCCGGAACACTACCTGGCGCACTCAGGATCATTTAATGGATACATCCCTGTCTGAGCCCAATTTCGGAAGAATGCCCCTGCGGCCCGGATCTGGAGTACGATCCGGAATACCTGCTACTGTTCACGCGCGCCGCACCGCGTGAAGAAGCGCAATACGGCGATTTTGTCAGTACGCCGGAAACCATTAACTGGGCGGAGCTCGAGCGGGATGCCTGCCGCCTGCTGACGCGCAGCAAAGAGATCTCCGCATTCTGGTTGTCCTGCTGCGCTGCCGTATCCAGCAGGCCGGTGCCAGGGGACTGGCGGAGGCGCTCGCGCTGCTGGAAACGTTGTGCGCCACGTACCCGAACGCCGTCCACCACCCGCAACTGCTCGCGACTGAAGATATCACCGCCGAAGAGGCGTGCATGTGGCGCGTCGCAACGCCCTGGCGGCGTTGCTGGACCATGAAGGCGTGATGCGCGGATATTCGTGGCATTACACTGTCAAACAATGCTGCCATACGCCTTCAGTACGGGATGTCGAGTCGTTCGCTGTCTGCGTCACGCCCGGCGGATGCGCTGGCACCAGAATCGGTACGCCAGCAACTGGCCGACCTGGAGGCGCGCGGCACACTGCCGCTGGATGCCTTTCGCCAGGCCGCAGAGACCACTGAGCGGCTGCAACGCCATGCGCGTGAAACGCTGAATGACCAGGCACCGAACCTATCCCGTCTGACACAATTGCTGGCCCTGTTGCCGGGAGCGATCATCGACCACGCGCCGGAGATCCTGCCACAACCAGTGGCTGAACAGGCGGAGAGCACGCCATCGTTCATACTGAACAGATATCATCAGAGCAGATTGCGCTACCGGTGCATATCCGGAGAAGATGCTCGCCGATGTCCGGCGCAGACCCGCAGCGGAGTCGCGCAGGTTACCGGAACGACGCGCTGGAACGCCTGCGTGTCATCCGTCGCTGGTTTGAGCACAGCGAACCGAGCAGCCCGACCATTCCTTTGCTGCGCAGGCAGAACGTCTGGTCGGAAAACGCTTGCTCGGAGGTAATAAATGAAATTCCAGTAGAACTGCTGGAAAAATGGGATGCGCTGGAGTAACAGAAGTGGCCAGAATTTATATTATCTGGCCATTTTTTCAGATCATATTCGTTTTACTTGAGAGTGAAGAACTTCTCGCTTCACCAAAACGACGAAATCCCGAATCAGTAATGATTCGGGCTTTCTGCAATATTGGCGGAACGGACGGGACTCGAACCCGCGACCCCCTGCGTGACAGGCAGGTATTCTAACCGACTGAACTACCGCTCCGCGTTGTGTTCCGTTGGGAACGAGGCGAATATTACGGATTGCCTCACCCTTCGTCAACGGTTTTTCTCATCTTTTGAATCGTTTGCTGCAAAAATCGCCCAAGTCGCTATTTTTAGCGCCTTTTACAGGTATTTATGCCCGCCAGAGGCAGCTTCCGCCCTTCTTCTGCACCAGATCAGACGGGCTTCATGTGCTGCAAGCTCTTCATCTGTCGCAAAAACAACGCGTAACTTACTTGCCTGACGCACAATGCGCTGAATTGTTGTTTCACCTTGTTGCTGTTGTGTCTCTCCTTCCATCGCAAAAGCCATCGACGTTTGACCACCGGTCATCGCCAGATAAACTTCCGCAAGGATCTGGGCATCGAGTAATGCCCCGTGCAGCGTTCGTTTACTGTTATCTATTTCGTAGCGGGCACATAACGCATCGAGGCTGTTGCGTTTACCGGGAAACATTTTCCTCGCCACCGCAAGGCTATCGGTGACCTTACAGAAGGTATTGGTCTTCGGAATATCGCGCTTAAGCAACGAAAACTCGTAGTCCATAAAGCCGATATCAAACGCTGCGTTATGGATCACCAACTCCGCGCCGCGGATATAGTCCATGAACTCATCGGCTACCTCGGCAAACGTGGGCTTATCGAGCAAAAATTCATCGGCAATACCATGTACGCCAAAGGCTTCCGGATCCACCAGCCGATCGGGTTTGAGATAAACATGGAAGTTATTGCCCGTCAGGCGACGGTTCACCACTTCAACGGCACCAATCTCAATGATCTTGTGGCCTTCATAGTGCGCACCAATCTGGTTCATACCGGTGGTTTCGGTATCGAGAACGATCTGGCGTGTAATTGCAGTGCTCATAGCGGTCATTTATGTCAGACTTGTCGTTTTACAGTTCGATTCAATTACAGGAAGTCTACCAGAGATGCTTAAACAGGTAGAAATTTTCACCGATGGTTCGTGTCTGGGTAATCCTGGACCTGGGGGTTACGGCGCTATTTTACGCTATCGCGGACGCGAGAAAACCTTTAGCGCTGGCTACACCCGCACCACCAACAACCGTATGGAGTTGATGGCCGCTATTGTCGCGCTGGAGGCGTTAAAAGAACATTGCGAAGTCATTTTGAGTACCGACAGCCAGTATGTCCGCCAGGGTATCACCCAGTGGATCCATAACTGGAAAAAACGTGGCTGGAAAACAGCAGACAAAAAACCAGTAAAAAATGTCGATCTCTGGCAACGTCTTGATGCTGCTCTGGGGCAGCATCAAATCAAATGGGAATGGGTTAAAGGCCATGCCGGACACCCGGAAAACGAACGCTGTGATGAACTGGCTCGTGCTGCGGCAATGAATCCCACACTGGAAGATACAGGCTATCAAGTCGAAGTTTAAGCCTGTGGTTTACGACATTGCCGGGTGGCTCCAACCGCCTGGCGAATTCGTGGCTTGTTTTTACTCTGTTTCATCGGATTTAGCGTTAAAGGAATAGTCCGTTTCCGGGCAACAATAAGTTGTAAGCAACCAAGCGCAGGAATATGCGCATTCAATAGTTTTCCTCCGTGTTTGTTCCACGGGAGAACGTGGAAACGGCTGGCGTGTAGCACTTCAAAATTCAACAAAGAGAGCCAGTCCAGCTGCCGCATCAGAGTAAACATCCGGCTGTTATAGGGCGAGGTTTTGCGCAATACCGGCACAAGTTTGCGTAATCCCATTAAACTGATGGGATTGAAGCCACTAATCACCAGCCAGCCATCATCAATCAATACCCGATCGGCTTCACGCAATAAACGATGCGGATCGGTGCACCACGGCAATGTATGTGCCAGTAGACAAACATCAACGGATTTATCGGCAAAAGGAAGATGAAGTGGGTCCGCCTGCACCTGGACGGGCATTCCTTGCGCAGAAACATTCACTTGATGAGAAACCGCGCACGCTTCGCAATTGATTTCTGCGCTTAAATTGCCAATCTTAAGCAGATGAAAACCATACATTTTAGTGAACCACGGGTTGAGCTGGCGCTCCAGCGCCTTGCGATAAAGCTCTCCCCAGGGCAAATCGCCCCAGCAATCAGGAGCCACGACAGTTTGAGGGACTCTTGCCGGTTTCATCACAACCTTCCGTTTCACACTGAGAGGTAATCTATGAATCTTAACAGTATTCCCGCCTTTGATGACAATTACATCTGGGTTTTGAATGATGAAGCAGGTCGCTGCCTGATTGTCGATCCCGGAGACGCAGAGCCAGTATTAAACGCCATTGCCGCCAATAACTGGCAACCGGAGGCCATATTTCTCACCCACCATCACCACGATCACGTTGGCGGCGTAAAAGAACTGGTGGAAAAGTTTCCGCAAATTGTGGTGTATGGTCCACAAGAGACACAAGATAAGGGAACAACACAGGTAGTCAAAGATGGCGAAACTGCCTTCGTTTTGGGGCATGAATTTAGTGTAATTGCCACACCGGGTCACACTTTAGGACATATCTGTTACTTCAGTAAACCTTATCTATTTTGCGGCGACACGCTGTTTTCTGGTGGGTGTGGTCGGTTGTTTGAAGGGACAGCATCACAAATGTATCAATCACTTAAAAAGTTAAGTGCGTTACCTGACGATACATTGGTATGTTGTGCTCATGAATATACCTTATCAAATATGAAGTTTGCTTTGAGTATTCTTCCGCACGATTTGTCCATAAATGATTATTATCGTAAAGTTAAGGAGTTACGGGCAAAAAATCAAATAACACTACCCGTAATTCTGAAAAATGAGCGGCAAATTAATGTTTTTTTAAGAACGGAAGATATTGATTTAATTAATGTAATTAATGAAGAAACATTATTGCAACAACCTGAAGAACGTTTTGCATGGTTAAGGTCAAAGAAAGATAGGTTCTGATAAAACTTTCTTGTCATCGGCTCCGTTCGCCGTTATGATCGGTCGTCTTTTAAGCAACTATTGACACACACATGAAGGCAAAAGCGATATTACTCGCCTCTGTCCTGCTCGTGGGTTGCCAGAGTACCGGCAACGTTCAACAGCACGCACAGAGCCTTTCTGCAGCTGGTCAAGGGGAAGCAGCAAAGTTTACAAGTCAGGCACGATGGATGGACGATGGGACGTCTATCGCGCCAGATGGTGACTTGTGGGCTTTCATTGGCGACGAGCTAAAGATGGGAATTCCGGAAAATGACCGGATTCGCGAACAGAAACAGAAATATTTACGCAATAAGAGCTATCTCCACGATGTAACTTTACGGGCAGAGCCGTATATGTACTGGATAGCCGGGCAAGTTAAAAAACGTAACATGCCTATGGAACTGGTACTACTACCCATAGTGGAGAGCGCTTTTGATCCTCACGCAACGTCTGGCGCCAATGCCGCAGGCATCTGGCAGATCATTCCGAGCACGGGGCGCAATTATGGTTTGAAACAGACCCGCAATTATGACGCGCGTCGCGATGTTGTTGCTTCAACAACTGCCGCGCTGAACATGATGCAGCGTCTGAACAAGATGTTTGACGGCGACTGGCTTCTGACCGTAGCGGCTTATAACAGCGGCGAAGGTCGGGTCATGAAGGCAATTAAAACGAACAAAGCGCGTGGGAAATCCACGGACTTCTGGTCGTTACCGTTGCCGCAGGAAACGAAGCAGTACGTGCCTAAAATGCTGGCATTGAGTGATATTCTCAAAAACAGCAAGCGTTATGGCGTACGTCTGCCAACGACCGATGAAAGCCGTGCTCTGGCGCGTGTGCACCTGAGCAGCCCGGTTGAAATGGCGAAGGTTGCAGATATGGCGGGGATTTCCGTCAGCAAGCTGAAGACATTCAACGCTGGCGTGAAAGGCTCCACGCTGGGCGCAAGTGGTCCGCAGTACGTGATGGTGCCAAAGAAGCATGCAGATCAACTGCGTGAATCTCTGGCTTCAGGCGAAATTGCTGCTGTACAGTCGACGCTGGTTGCCGACAATACGCCGCTTAACAGCCGTGTTTACACCGTACGCTCTGGCGACACGCTTTCAAGTATCGCTTCACGTCTCGGCGTAAGCACCAAAGATTTGCAGCAGTGGAACAAACTGCGCGGATCTAAGCTGAAGCCAGGCCAAAGTTTGACGATTGGCGCAGGCAGTAGCGCACAGCGACTGGCAAACAACAGCGATAGCATTACGTATCGTGTGCGCAAAGGCGATTCGCTTTCAAGCATTGCTAAACGCCACGGCGTGAACATCAAAGATGTGATGCGCTGGAACAGCGACACTGCGAATCTGCAACCAGGCGATAAGCTGACGTTGTTTGTGAAAAACAACAACATGCCAGATTCCTGACAAACCAGATAATAAAAAGGCACCGATTCCCCCGGTGCCTTTTTTATTTATGCCGCTTTATGTGCTTCTACCATGATGATATCACTGGTGAAAGAGCCATCATTCTGCAAGGCAAAATACGTTTTCACCTCTGTCGATGCGCTCTGTTGGTAAATGCGAATAGCGTCTACTAACGCTTCTGGCGTACGCATTCTCGCTACCCATGAAGAAAATTCCAGCGGTAACTTATCTGTAATTAAATTATCAACTATCAGATTGGCTTCATTGATTAACGTCAACCACTCACCGCTGGCGTAGTTTCGTACGTGAGAGGTATCGCGTAATGCTTCTACCGTCTGTAACCAGATGTCGCGCACTGGGTGACCCGGAGACATTACGTCCATCACAATCAGCCTACCGCCAGGGTTTCAATACCCGGTTCACTTCACGCAGTGCTGCACCAACATCATGCCAGTGATGGGCAGAATAACGGCTGATAACAATATCAAATGCGTTATCGGCAAATGGCAGACTTTCGGCATAACCCTGGCGGGTGGTGATATTTTTCAGTTGCCGGGCTTCGGCAGCTTGTGCCACGACATCCAGCATTTGGGCAGATAAGTCATACGCCACCACCGTGCTCACGTTTTGCGCAGCGACAAAGCTGGCATGCCCTGCTCCGCAGCCCATATCAAGTACACTTGCATCAGGATAATCAGCCAGACGCACCGCCAGGCGCTGTAAATCTCGTCCGGATGCATGTACGGTACTGGTCAGATATTCGCTGGCTTGAGAGCTAAACTGCTTTTCTACGTGGTCATGGTGGGATTGTGTTGTCATTGCGCTGTCCTTTTGTTATTTGAGTATAAAAGGGCAGCGCCAAACGTTGGTCTGCCCTGTGGCAGACCTGACATACCTTATTTATCAGGCTTGCCGGGACTGAATTCAACGAGTAGCGGATTGTGATCGGAAGCGCGCGTAACCAGTACAGAAGCTTCGCTGACGTTCAGACCACGGTAGAAAACAAAATCGAGCGGGCGACCAAACGCCCGACGGCGCTGATCATCGGTAAAACGCACCTGGCGCAGCGACATTTCCCGCGCAAAGCGATATAACGCGTTCATCCTTCTACGGCTCCAGGCATTGAAATCTCCCGCCATAATGACCGGGCCGCTGTGGTGAGCTATCTGATCGCCAATAGGAAGTAACTGCTTACTATAGACATCCACGCCCAGACTGAAGTTGACGGCGTGTATATTAACCACCATCAACAGGCGGGTGTCAGGTAATGGATAGACCGTCACCAGTGCCGACTTCGCCAGACGCAAAATGGGTTCTCGTTCACGTAACGGGCAGCAATACACTGGATGTGCCGCCGAAAGGGTCATTACGCCAGAAGGATGTTGTGGCAGCACGAAAGCGGGTACCTGATCGGCGGCAAGATAGTTAGCAGTCGCAAACTGTACTAACTCTGGCGTTGTCTGCGCTTCCTGCAATAACACCAGATGTGCATCTTTGCCGTAGTTCTTTAATACCGACAACCATTCAGCGCGTTGCTGTTTGTATATGTTCCACACCAGGATCCGAATACGCTCTTCGGTACTTAACGGTTCTCCAGGTGGTAATGCCTGGCCGATGCTCGCAAAAGACCCCGGCGGTAAGATCCTTTCCGCAGGTTGTCCGGCAACATAGCGCATGGCATAGGTGTTTTTTCGCACTTTTGACTTTGAAACCTCTATCACGTCAACCCTTCCGCACTCGGGAGGGTTCTACTGTTATAGGGATTTTAGCTCACTCTTTCAACGAGCAATTGTATATTGTTATGTAAGCAAGTGCTTACACCGGTCAGAATTTTGCTCATTATTGAGAACATTAAATCGGATGACATATCACGCATCCTGATGGTTTAATGACAAATAAATTCAAAATATCTCTTCTATTTTGCAACAGGAGCAAAAATGAAAGCCACGTCGGAAGAACTCGCCATTTTTGTTTCAGTCGTCGAAAGCGGCAGCTTTAGCCGGGCAGCGGAACAATTAGGGCAAGCAAACTCAGCGGTAAGCCGGGCGGTGAAAAAGCTGGAGATGAAACTTGGCGTTAGCCTGCTTAATCGGACCACGCGGCAACTTAGCCTGACGGAAGAAGGCGAGCGTTATTTTCGTCGCGTACAGTCAATTTTGCAGGAGATGGCAGCGGCAGAATCAGAAATTATGGAGACGCGTAATACACCGCGTGGACTGTTACGGATCGATGCCGCAACTCCAGTGGTGCTGCACTTTCTGATGCCGTTGATTAAGCCTTTTCGTGAACGCTATCCGGAAGTCACTTTATCGCTAGTCTCCTCCGAAACGATTATTAATTTGATCGAAAGAAAAGTGGATGTCGCGATACGCGCCGGTACGTTAACGGATTCCAGCTTACGTGCCAGGCCGTTATTTAACAGTTATCGAAAAATTATCGCCTCCCCCGATTATATTTCCCGCTACGGGAAGCCAGAAACGATCGACGATTTAAAGCAACATGTTTGCCTGGGATTCACTGAACCCGCTTCCCTCAATACCTGGCCGATAGCCTGTAGCGATGGACAATTACATGAGGTGAAGTACGGTTTGTCATCCAATAGTGGGGAAACACTGAAACAGCTTTGCCTGAGTGGCAACGGGATTGCGTGTTTGTCCGACTACATGATCGACAAAGAAATCGCTCGCGGAGAATTGGTGGAGTTAATGGCAGATAAAGTGTTGCCAGTGGAAATGCCATTCAGTGCAGTCTATTACAGCGACCGTGCGGTAAGTACGCGCATCCGGGCTTTTATCGATTTCCTTAGCGAGCATGTAAAAACAGCTCCCGGAGGAGCTGTCAGAGAGGCTTAATCCCATTCAGGAGCCAGACCTTCCGGGCTAACCAGGCGGTCGTTGCAATCCAGTGCGGCGATCGCTTTTTTATCTTCGGCATCAAGCTGTAAATTTTGTGCCTTAAGATTACTCTCCAGGTTTTCACGTTTAGTAGAAGAAGGAATTACTGAGTAACCTTCCCCCATAGCCCACGCCAGAATCACTTGTGCCGGAGTCGCATTGTGTTTAGCTGCGATACGAGCAATAACCTCATCTTTCAGGGCCTTGCCATACGCCAGCGTCATATAGGAAGTAATATGGATGCCGTGCTGTTTAGCCCAGGCAACCACTTTACGGTTTTGCAGATAAGGAGAGAGTTCAATCTGGTTAGTAGCGATGTTTTCAGCGCCAACAGCAGCAATCGCCTTTTCCATCAATGGGATCGTGAAGTTGGAAATACCGATCTCACGCGTCAGCCCTTGTTTTTTGGCTTCCAGCAGCGCCTGCATAAACTCTTCAACAGAGACTTCATCGTTTGGTGACGGCCAGTGGATTAGCGTCAGATCAACATAATCGGTACGCAATTTTTGCAGGCTCTCTTTCAGACTCGGGATCAATTTGTCTTTGCTGAGATTTTCAATCCAGATTTTAGTGGTGATGTAGAGTTCATGACGTGGCACGCCACTTTCTGCAATCGCCTGACCTACTGCGGCTTCGTTATCATAGATTTGTGCGGTATCAATTGCGCGATAACCAAGTTCAAGCGCCGTTTTCACAGATGAAATAACAACGTCGTCTTTCAGACGGAAAGTGCCTAAACCAAATGCAGGGATAGCCATAATATGCCTCTTTTAATGCTATTTTCGTTAACTGAGGTGATTATGGGCTTCAGACTGTTGCGGAAAAAGGCGTAAAACGCAGAGGATTTTTGCGATTTTGGCAATAATAGAAATACAGACGAAAAAAACCTCGAGCGTTAACTCGAGGCTTCTTAATAAGTGGCGGAACGGACGGGACTCGAACCCGCGACCCCCTGCGTGACAGGCAGGTATTCTAACCGACTGAACTACCGCTCCACCGAATTCTTTTACAACCACCGGTTTTATGACCGGCTTACTGCTTAATTTGATGCCTGGCAGTTCCCTACTCTCGCATGGGGAGACCCCACACTACCATCGGCGCTACGGCGTTTCACTTCTGAGTTCGGCATGGGGTCAGGTGGGACCACCGCGCTAAGGCCGCCAGGCAAATTCTGTTTTATCAGACCGCTTCTGCGTTCTGATTTAATCTGTATCAGGCTGAAAATCTTCTCTCATCCGCCAAAACATCTTCGGCGTTGTAAGGTTAAGCCTCACGGTTCATTAGTACCGGTTAGCTCAACGCATCGCTGCGCTTACACACCCGGCCTATCAACGTCGTCGTCTTCAACGTTCCTTCAGGACTCTCAAGGAGTCAGGGAGAACTCATCTCGGGGCAAGTTTCGTGCTTAGATGCTTTCAGCACTTATCTCTTCCGCATTTAGCTACCGGGCAGTGCCATTGGCATGACAACCCGAACACCAGTGATGCGTCCACTCCGGTCCTCTCGTACTAGGAGCAGCCCCCCTCAGTTCTCCAGCGCCCACGGCAGATAGGGACCGAACTGTCTCACGACGTTCTAAACCCAGCTCGCGTACCACTTTAAATGGCGAACAGCCATACCCTTGGGACCTACTTCAGCCCCAGGATGTGATGAGCCGACATCGAGGTGCCAAACACCGCCGTCGATATGAACTCTTGGGCGGTATCAGCCTGTTATCCCCGGAGTACCTTTTATCCGTTGAGCGATGGCCCTTCCATTCAGAACCACCGGATCACTATGACCTGCTTTCGCACCTGCTCGCGCCGTCACGCTCGCAGTCAAGCTGGCTTATGCCATTGCACTAACCTCCTGATGTCCGACCAGGATTAGCCAACCTTCGTGCTCCTCCGTTACTCTTTAGGAGGAGACCGCCCCAGTCAAACTACCCACCAGACACTGTCCGCAACCCCGGATTACGGGGCCAACGTTAGAACATCAAACATTAAAGGGTGGTATTTCAAGGTCGGCTCCATGCAGACTGGCGTCCACACTTCAAAGCCTCCCACCTATCCTACACATCAAGGCTCAATGTTCAGTGTCAAGCTATAGTAAAGGTTCACGGGGTCTTTCCGTCTTGCCGCGGGTACACTGCATCTTCACAGCGAGTTCAATTTCACTGAGTCTCGGGTGGAGACAGCCTGGCCATCATTACGCCATTCGTGCAGGTCGGAACTTACCCGACAAGGAATTTCGCTACCTTAGGACCGTTATAGTTACGGCCGCCGTTTACCGGGGCTTCGATCAAGAGCTTCGCGTTACCGCTAACCCCATCAATTAACCTTCCGGCACCGGGCAGGCGTCACACCGTATACGTCCACTTTCGTGTTTGCACAGTGCTGTGTTTTTAATAAACAGTTGCAGCCAGCTGGTATCTTCGACTGATTTCAGCTCCACGAGCAAGTCGCTTCACCTACATATCAGCGTGCCTTCTCCCGAAGTTACGGCACCATTTTGCCTAGTTCCTTCACCCGAGTTCTCTCAAGCGCCTTGGTATTCTCTACCTGACCACCTGTGTCGGTTTGGGGTACGATTTGATGTTACCTGATGCTTAGAGGCTTTTCCTGGAAGCAGGGCATTTGTTGCTTCAGCACCGTAGTGCCTCGTCATCACGCCTCAGCCTTGATTTTCCGGATTTGCCTGGAAAACCAGCCTACACGCTTAAACCGGGACAACCGTCGCCCGGCCAACATAGCCTTCTCCGTCCCCCCTTCGCAGTAACACCAAGTACAGGAATATTAACCTGTTTCCCATCGACTACGCCTTTCGGCCTCGCCTTAGGGGTCGACTCACCCTGCCCCGATTAACGTTGGACAGGAACCCTTGGTCTTCCGGCGAGCGGGCTTTTCACCCGCTTTATCGTTACTTATGTCAGCATTCGCACTTCTGATACCTCCAGCATGCCTCACAGCACACCTTCACAGGCTTACAGAACGCTCCCCTACCCAACAACGCATAGCGTCGCTGCCGCAGCTTCGGTGCATGGTTTAGCCCCGTTACATCTTCCGCGCAGGCCGACTCGACCAGTGAGCTATTACGCTTTCTTTAAATGATGGCTGCTTCTAAGCCAACATCCTGGCTGTCTGGGCCTTCCCACATCGTTTCCCACTTAACCATGACTTTGGGACCTTAGCTGGCGGTCTGGGTTGTTTCCCTCTTCACGACGGACGTTAGCACCCGCCGTGTGTCTCCCGTGATAACATTCTCCGGTATTCGCAGTTTGCATCGGGTTGGTAAGTCGGGATGACCCCCTTGCCGAAACAGTGCTCTACCCCCGGAGATGAATTCACGAGGCGCTACCTAAATAGCTTTCGGGGAGAACCAGCTATCTCCCGGTTTGATTGGCCTTTCACCCCCAGCCACAAGTCATCCGCTAATTTTTCAACATTAGTCGGTTCGGTCCTCCAGTTAGTGTTACCCAACCTTCAACCTGCCCATGGCTAGATCACCGGGTTTCGGGTCTATACCCTGCAACTTAACGCCCAGTTAAGACTCGGTTTCCCTTCGGCTCCCCTATTCGGTTAACCTTGCTACAGAATATAAGTCGCTGACCCATTATACAAAAGGTACGCAGTCACCCCATTAAGAGGCTCCCACTGCTTGTACGTACACGGTTTCAGGTTCTTTTTCACTCCCCTCGCCGGGGTTCTTTTCGCCTTTCCCTCACGGTACTGGTTCACTATCGGTCAGTCAGGAGTATTTAGCCTTGGAGGATGGTCCCCCCATATTCAGACAGGATACCACGTGTCCCGCCCTACTCATCGAGCTCACAGCATGTGCATTTTTGTGTACGGGGCTGTCACCCTGTATCGCGCGCCTTTCCAGACGCTTCCACTAACACACACACTGATTCAGGCTCTGGGCTCCTCCCCGTTCGCTCGCCGCTACTGGGGGAATCTCGGTTGATTTCTTTTCCTCGGGGTACTTAGATGTTTCAGTTCCCCCGGTTCGCCTCATTAACCTATGGATTCAGTTAATGATAGTGTGACGAATCACACTGGGTTTCCCCATTCGGAAATCGCCGGTTATAACGGTTCATATCACCTTACCGACGCTTATCGCAGATTAGCACGTCCTTCATCGCCTCTGACTGCCAGGGCATCCACCGTGTACGCTTAGTCGCTTAACCTCACAACCCGAAGATGTTTCTTTCGATTCATCATCGTGTTGCGAAAATTTGAGAGACTCACGAACAACTTTCGTTGTTCAGTGTTTCAATTTTCAGCTTGATCCAGATTTTTAAAGAGCAAAACTTCGCAGTGAACCTTTGCAGGTACACTCTGAAGTATTTTTTATTTAATCACTACAGAGATGGTGGAGCTATGCGGGATCGAACCGCAGACCTCCTGCGTGCAAAGCAGGCGCTCTCCCAGCTGAGCTATAGCCCCATAACATGTAGTTAAAACCTCTTCAAATTTGCCGTGCAAATTTGGTAGGCCTGAGTGGACTTGAACCACCGACCTCACCCTTATCAGGGGTGCGCTCTAACCACCTGAGCTACAAGCCTGTAGAGGTTTTACTGCTCATTTTCATCAGACAATCTGTGTGAGCACTGCAAAGTACGCTTCTTTAAGGTAAGGAGGTGATCCAACCGCAGGTTCCCCTACGGTTACCTTGTTACGACTTCACCCCAGTCATGAATCACAAAGTGGTAAGCGCCCTCCCGAAGGTTAAGCTACCTACTTCTTTTGCAACCCACTCCCATGGTGTGACGGGCGGTGTGTACAAGGCCCGGGAACGTATTCACCGTGGCATTCTGATCCACGATTACTAGCGATTCCGACTTCATGGAGTCGAGTTGCAGACTCCAATCCGGACTACGACGCACTTTATGAGGTCCGCTTGCTCTCGCGAGGTCGCTTCTCTTTGTATGCGCCATTGTAGCACGTGTGTAGCCCTGGTCGTAAGGGCCATGATGACTTGACGTCATCCCCACCTTCCTCCAGTTTATCACTGGCAGTCTCCTTTGAGTTCCCGGCCGGACCGCTGGCAACAAAGGATAAGGGTTGCGCTCGTTGCGGGACTTAACCCAACATTTCACAACACGAGCTGACGACAGCCATGCAGCACCTGTCTCACGGTTCCCGAAGGCACATTCTCATCTCTGAAAACTTCCGTGGATGTCAAGACCAGGTAAGGTTCTTCGCGTTGCATCGAATTAAACCACATGCTCCACCGCTTGTGCGGGCCCCCGTCAATTCATTTGAGTTTTAACCTTGCGGCCGTACTCCCCAGGCGGTCGACTTAACGCGTTAGCTCCGGAAGCCACGCCTCAAGGGCACAACCTCCAAGTCGACATCGTTTACGGCGTGGACTACCAGGGTATCTAATCCTGTTTGCTCCCCACGCTTTCGCACCTGAGCGTCAGTCTTCGTCCAGGGGGCCGCCTTCGCCACCGGTATTCCTCCAGATCTCTACGCATTTCACCGCTACACCTGGAATTCTACCCCCCTCTACGAGACTCAAGCTTGCCAGTATCAGATGCAGTTCCCAGGTTGAGCCCGGGGATTTCACATCTGACTTAACAAACCGCCTGCGTGCGCTTTACGCCCAGTAATTCCGATTAACGCTTGCACCCTCCGTATTACCGCGGCTGCTGGCACGGAGTTAGCCGGTGCTTCTTCTGCGGGTAACGTCAATGAGCAAAGGTATTAACTTTACTCCCTTCCTCCCCGCTGAAAGTACTTTACAACCCGAAGGCCTTCTTCATACACGCGGCATGGCTGCATCAGGCTTGCGCCCATTGTGCAATATTCCCCACTGCTGCCTCCCGTAGGAGTCTGGACCGTGTCTCAGTTCCAGTGTGGCTGGTCATCCTCTCAGACCAGCTAGGGATCGTCGCCTAGGTGAGCCGTTACCCCACCTACTAGCTAATCCCATCTGGGCACATCCGATGGCAAGAGGCCCGAAGGTCCCCCTCTTTGGTCTTGCGACGTTATGCGGTATTAGCTACCGTTTCCAGTAGTTATCCCCCTCCATCAGGCAGTTTCCCAGACATTACTCACCCGTCCGCCACTCGTCAGCAAAGCAGCAAGCTGTTTCCTGTTACCGTTCGACTTGCATGTGTTAGGCCTGCCGCCAGCGTTCAATCTGAGCCATGATCAAACTCTTCAATTTAAAAGTTTGATGCTCAAAGAATTAAACTTCGTAATGAATTACGTGTTCACTCTTGAGACTTGGTATTCATTTTTCGTCTTGCGACGTTAAGAATCCGTATCTTCGAGTGCCCACACAGATTGTCTGATAAATTGTTAAAGAGCAGTGCCGCTTCGCTTTTTCTCAGCGGCGCGGGGTGTGCATAATACGCTTTCCCGCTACAGAGTCAAGCATTTATTTTTGCTTTCTCTGCCGGAATTCTCAGGAGAACCCCGCTGACCCGGCGGCGTGTTTGCCGTTGTTCCGTGTCAGTGGTGGCGCATTATAGGGAGTTATTCCGGCCTGACAAGAGGAAATTTAAAATAATTTTCTGACCGCGCATTTTTTCAGCAAAAGCCCCGTTAATGTGCCATAAAACAAGCAATTTGCCGTTTTTGCAACCGTAATCACACTTCCTGGTGGCATACTAAGGAGGAATAAAAAGAAAAAGGAAGATTAGTAATGCCTTTAAGCGCACAACAGTTAGCTGCACAGAAAAACCTTTCGTATGTTCTGGCTGAGAAGCTGGCGCAACGCATCTTAAAAGGTGAATATGAACCCGGCACCATTTTGCCTGGTGAGATTGAGCTGGGCGAGCAATTTGGAGTGAGTCGTACAGCGGTACGCGAAGCGGTCAAAACGTTAACGGCAAAAGGGATGGTTTTACCGCGACCGCGAATTGGTACCCGGGTCATGCCACAATCGAAACTGGAATTTTCTTGATCAGGAATTGCTTACCTGGTGGATGACAGAAGAGAACTTTCATCAGGTCATCGATCACTTTCTGGTTATGCGTATCTGTCTGGAGCCGCAAGCTTGCCTACTGGCAGCAACGGTTGGCACCGCGGAACAGAAGGCGCATCTCAATACGTTAATGGCCGAAATGGCGGCATTAAAAGAGAACTTTCGCCGTGAACGCTGGATCGAAGTCGATATGGCCTGGCATGAGCATATCTATGAAATGAGCGCCAATCCGTTTTTGACCTCATTCGCCTCGCTATTCCATTCGGTTTATCACACTTACTTCACGTCAATTACCAGCGACACAGTGATAAAGCTGGATCTGCACCAGGCGATTGTCGATGCGATTATCCAAAGCGATGGCGACGCGGCATTTAAAGCTTGTCAGGCGCTGCTACGCTCACCTGATAAGTGACACCCGATAACAGGACATTGAATGAGCGATAAAAAGAAGCGCAGTATGGCGGGTTTGCCGTGGATCGCGGCGATGGCCTTCTTCATGCAGGCACTTGATGCCACTATTCTGAATACCGCCTTACCCGCAATCGCTCATAGCCTTAATCGTTCTCCTCTCGCGATGCAATCAGCCATCATCAGTTATACGCTGACGGTGGCGATGCTTATTCCGGTAAGCGGATGGCTAGCCGATCGCTTCGGTACGCGTCGCATTTTTACCCTTGCCGTGAGTCTGTTCACGTTGGGTTCTCTGGCCTGCGCACTTTCTAACTCGCTACCACAGCTGGTTGTCTTCCGGGTTATTCAGGGGATAGGCGGCGCAATGATGATGCCTGTTGCTCGGCTGGCCTTACTGCGCGCTTATCCTCGTAATGAACTTCTTCCTGTATTGAATTTTGTCGCCATGCCGGGTCTGGTGGGGCCAATTTTAGGCCCCGTTCTTGGCGGCGTGCTGGTCACCTGGGCAACCTGGCACTGGATATTTTTAATCAATATCCCCATAGGTATTGCGGGCCTTCTTTACGCGCGCAAACATATGCCCAATTTCACCACCGCACGACGCAGATTCGATATCACTGGCTTTTTGCTGTTTGGCCTCAGCCTTGTTCTCTTCTCAAGCGGAATAGAGCTATTCGGGGAAAAGATTGTCGCCAGCTGGATTGCCTTGACGGTAATTGTCACCAGCATCGGGTTACTGCTTCTCTATATTCTCCATGCGCGACGCACGCCAAACCCATTAATTTCATTAGATTTATTTAAAACCCGCACTTTCTCGATCGGTATCGTAGGCAATATTGCAACCCGTCTGGGGACCGGCTGTGTACCGTTCCTTATGCCATTGATGTTACAGGTAGGATTTGGTTATCAGGCGTTTATTGCTGGCTGTATGATGGCACCGACAGCGTTAGGTTCCATTATTGCAAAATCGATGGTTACCCAAGTCTTACGTCGTCTGGGCTATCGCCATACGTTAGTGGGGATCACGGTGATTATTGGGCTAATGATCGCTCAGTTCTCTTTGCAATCACCAGCAATGGCGATATGGATGCTGATCTTGCCGTTGTTTATATTAGGGATGGCTATGTCGACGCAATTTACCGCGATGAATACCATCACACTTGCCGATCTGACCGATGACAACGCCAGCAGCGGTAACAGTGTTCTGGCGGTCACGCAGCAACTGTCTATCAGTTTAGGCGTTGCTGTAAGTGCGGCCGTCCTTCGCGTTTATGAAGGGATGGAAGGCACAACGACTGTCGAACAATTCCACTATACGTTTATCACGATGGGCATTATTACTGTTGCTTCAGCAGCAATGTTCATGCTTCTGAAAACAACCGATGGTAATAATTTGATCAAAAGACAGCGTAAATCTAAGCCGAACCGCGTTCCATCAGAATCGGAGTAAGTTGTAATCGTTGTTGCTGAAGGGTCGGCTGGGTTATCCGATGGATGAGTACATCAATCGCCAGCTCCCCCAGTTCATCTTTCGGTTGGTGGATAGTGGTTAATGGTGGCGTCATAAAGCTTGCCAGTTCGATATCGTCATAGCCAATCACCGCGATATCCTGCGGAACCTGTAACTCTGCCTGATATAACGCCTGGTAAACGCCAACAGCCATAGCGTCATTTCCGGTAAAGACGGCCTGAGGACGCAGCGGATGTGATAACAGTTGGCGCATAGCGTCAAACCCGCCGTTAAATTCAAAATCACCAGTGACTTCATAGCCATCAGGAATGTTGAGACCCGCACGTTTCATCGCCGCCCGATAACCTTCCAACCGCAGGCGCGCCGGAGTTTTATCCAGCGGACCGGTAATACAGGCGATACGGGTATGACCTTTATCGATCAGATATTGCGTTGCTAAGTCTCCGCCCAGCAACGAGTTATCCTGAATAAGATCGCTGTCGCCATCGAACGGAGCCCAGTCCATCATCACAGTAGGCACTGTCGGATAACGTTGCATGATTTCACGCGAAGGTTGATGCGTTTCGGTGCACAGTAACAGCAAGCCATCAACGCGTTTTTGCATCAGCGTTTCCAGATTGCGATTCATCCGCTGTTCATCGCCTTCGGTATTGCAAAGGACGAGACTATAACCGCGTTCGAAGCAGCTGCGTTCAACGCCACGCACCAGTTCTGAATAGAAAGGATTGGTACTGGCAGTGATCAACATGCCAATGGTATGTGTTTGATTGAGTTTGAGGCTACGCGCCAGAGCTGATGGCGCGTAATTGAGTTCTTTAATCGCCGCTTCAACTTTGGCGGTAATCGCTTCACTGACGAAGCGATCTTTATTGATAACGTGAGAAACTGTTGAGGTAGAAACGCCCGCCAGGCGGGCAACATCTTTCATTGTAGCCAAGCGTCACCTCTGCCTGTCTAAAAATGCGTCGATCTCTTCACGCCACGGTACGGAAGGTTGTGCGCCTTTACGTGTTACGGCAATCGCAGCGGCAGCATGGGCAAACCGAATCGCCTCTGGCAATGGTTTTTCTTCCAGCAACGCCGTGATTAACGCGCCGTTAAAGGTATCTCCGGCAGCAATGGTATCGACAGCCTGCACCCGGAATCCAGGAACGCGCTGACCTTCACCATTCACGCTAGCCCATACACCACGACTTCCTAAAGTAATCAGTACAGTACGGATACCTTTTTCATGCAGTACCTGCGCCGCCTTCGCTGCATCTTCATCATTTTCAACACGAATACCGGTGAGCTTTTCTGCTTCCGTTTCGTTTGGCGTAATAATGTCCACCAGCGCCAGCAGTTCGTCAGGAAGTTCGCGAGCCGGAGCCGGGTTAAGCGCAACGATAGTCTTATTTTGATGGGCGATTTTCGCCGCTGCCATCACACTTTCGAGTGGTGATTCCAGCTGCATTAATAATGCTGACGCGTTGGCAATACGCTCACGTTGCGCTTCCACCAGCGCCGGGGAAAGGGCAGCATTAGCGCCGGCATGAATACCGATGACATTCTCACCTTCGCCATTAACAAAAATCAGCGCCACACCTGTTGATTCGCCTTTGATCACGCTGACCGGAGTAATATCGATGTTATCAGTGGCGAGCTGCTGGCGAACGCTCTCGCCAATGCTGTCATCACCCGTACAGGCAATAAACGCGATATTCGCACCGCTACGCCCAGCAGCCACAGCCTGATTCGCGCCTTTGCCGCCAAATGCAACCTGATAGTGGTTACCGGTTACGGTTTCGCCTGGAGTAGGAAAAGATTGAAGATTAAGAATGTGGTCAGCATTAATGCTGCCAAGAACAACGAGGCTGCCTGCGTTTTGCATATTCGGGATGTCCATAAAATGCGCCACCGTGTTAGGGTGGCGCGTGCCCTGCTTTTCTTTATATTACACGTTCATCTGTCGATGACGTATTTATGTCACCATCAGGTCATACAACCTGATTAAAACTACTGCTTAACAACCAGTTTCAGATCAACCGGATACTTAGCCTGAACTTTCTCGCCTTTCAGCACTTTATCTGCGGTTTCGACGCCTTTCGCGCCAATCTGATCGGGTAGCTGAGCGATAGTCGCTGCTAGTTTGCCATCATTCACCGCTTTTTCGCCATCCGGTGTACCGTCAAATCCGACGACCATCACATCCGATTTACCGGCAGTTTGCAGTGCGCGCAGCGCGCCCAGCGCCATTTCATCATTCTGCGCGAATACAGCCTGAACATCCGGATGAGCGGTCAACAGGTTCTGCATTACGTTCAAACCTTTAGTGCGATCAAAATCTGCTGGCTGGCTGGCAAGAACATTAAACTTGTGAGCAGCAACGGCCTGCTGGAAGCCTTCGCCACGTTCACGGGCTGCGGATGTACCAGCAATGCCTTGCAGCTCGATAACTTTGGCACCTTCACCCGCTTTCTTCGCGATGTAATCACCGGCGATTTTGCCGCCCAGTACGTTATCAGAAGCAATGTGGCTCACCACTTCACCTTTCGTTGCCTGGCGGTCAAGAGTGATAACCGGGATGTTCGCCTGGTTAGCCATCTTCACAGCATTACCCTACTGCGTCGGAGTCGGTCGGGTTAATCAGCAGAATTTTGGTGCCGCGAACGGTTAAGTCCTGCACGTTCGCCAGCTCTTTCGCCGGGTTGTTCTGGGAGTCCAGCACCACCAGGTTATAGCCAAGTTTATCCGCCTCTTTCTGCGCGCCATCTTTCAGCGATACAAAGAACGGGTTGTTAAGCGTGGAGACCACCAGCGCGATGGTGTCTTTTGCCATCGCATTCGCACTGACGGTGGCGCTTAGCGCAACAGCGGAAACCAGGGTAGCCAGTTTTTTCATGTTCATATTCAAGATGTCCTGTAGTCGTTATTACTGCTTTTTGTTGTCTACCAGCACCGCCAGCAAAATCACCACCGCTTTGACGATCATCTGGTAATAGGAGGAAACACCTAACAAATTCAATCCATTATTAAGGAAGCCAAGAATTAATGCGCCGATCAACGTCCCAACAATGCGACCTTTTCCGCCCGCCAGACTCGTACCGCCCAGAACCACCGCAGCAATAGCATCCAGCTCATAGCCAGTCCCCGCCGTGGGTTGTGCGGAGGAGAGACGCGCCACTTCAATGATCCCGGCCAGCGATGCCAGCAGACCACAAAGAGAATAGACGATGATTTTGATTTTATTGACGTTGATACCAGAAAGACGCGTTGCCGCTTCGTTGCCGCCCAGCGCGTAGATGTAACGCCCCAGACGCGTGTGATGCAGCATGTACCAGGCCGCGAGGAAGACAATCCCCATGATCCAGACTGGCGTCGGTACGCCCAGCGGACGACCAATACCAAACCAGCCAAACAGATCGGCGTTCTCAGTAAAGCCGGTATTCACTGGGCTACCGTTGGTATAAACCATGGTCACGCCGCGCAGTAAAAGCATCATAACCAGCGTAGCGATAAACGCCTGGACGCGACCTTTCGCTACAATCACCCCGGTTACCGCACCAATTGCGGCACCTAACGCGAGAGCGGCAGCGACAGCCACCAGCGCATTGACTTCAATGCCGACGATAGATGCAGCAACTGCGCCGGTCAGCGCCAACAGAGAACCTACCGACAAGTCGATGCCCGACGTCAGGATCACCAGCGTCATCCCGACCGCCATAATGGCGTTCACCGAGGTTTGCTGGAGAATATTGAATAAGTTATTGATGGTGAAAAAGTTCGGGCTTAACGTCGAGACAATCGCGATCAGCACCAGCAGAGCGATAAGCGATTTCTGCTCCATCAGCCACGCTTTCGTGAAATAACGGCGACCAGAGACAGTCTGGGTTGTCATTTTTTTACTCCTGATTCACGCGATTAAGCTTGCCCACAGCGGCAGCCATTAACACTTCCTGGGTGGCCTGCTCACGAGTAAATTCCCCGCTGAGATGCCCTTCATGCATGACGATGATGCGATCGCTCATGCCTAATACTTCTGGCATCTCCGATGACACCAGAATGATGCTCAAGCCATCGGCTTTGAACTGGTTAATCAGTTGATAGATCTCTTTTTTCGCGCCGACATCTACGCCACGGGTAGGTTCATCAAGGATCAACACTTTGGGGCGTGTCATCAGACCGCGGGCAATCGCCACTTTTTGCTGATTGCCACCGGAAAGCAGACCAATTGCCTGTTCCATCGACGGCGTTTTCACATTAAACAGACGAATGAAATCACTCACAGCCTGCTGTTCATCGGCATGCTTCAAACTGCCGCCAGCGCGGCTGAAGTAGCGCAGCGCGGTCAGCGACATGTTCTCTTTTACTGACATGCCCAGCACTAAACCGTCACGTTTACGGTCTTCGGAGATATACACAATGCCGTTTGCCAGGCCATCCTGCGGTGAACGGGTAACGACTTCATGCCCATCCAGGGTGACGTAACCGCTGGTGCGCGGCAGTGCGCCGTAGAGCACTTTCATCAGTTCGGTACGACCTGCGCCCATCAAACCAGAGACGCCAAGAATTTCGCCTTTGCGTAAAGTAAAAGAGACATCGTTAACGCCAGGTCCGCAGAGATTATCGACTTTCAGGCGGATATCTCCCGGCGCTTTGTCCAGGTGCGGATATTGATCTTCCAGCTTGCGGCCCACCATCATCTCAATCAGCGAATCTTCGGTCAGTGATGCCACTTCGCGCTCAGCAATAAATTGCCCGTCACGAAAAACGGTAACGTCATCGCAAATCTCGAAGATTTCTTTCATGCGGTGGGAGATATAGACAATACCGCGGCCTTGCGATTTCAGCTCGCGGATGACGCGGAACAAGGGATTCGGTTTCGGTATCGGTCAGCGCATCGGTCGGTTCATCCATAATGATGACTTTCGACTCAAAGCTCAGCACTTTGGCGATTTCAACCATTTGCTGGTCACCGATGGAAAGATCGCCCACCAGCTTGTCGCTTTTAAAGCGCAGGTTAAGTTTAGCCAGCAATTTATCCGCTTCGGCATACATGGTTTTCCAGTCAATTTTGCCAAAGCGATTAACAAACTCACGACCGAGGAAAATGTTTTCGGCAATGGTCAACTGCGGGATCAGGTTCAGTTCCTGATGGATAATCCCAATCCCGGCTTCCTGGGAAGATTTCGGCCCGGTAAATGTCGTTTCTTTCCCCAGCCATAAAAGCGTACCGGCATCGCGAGTATAGATACCAGTAAGCACTTTCATCATGGTGGATTTACCCGCGCCGTTTTCGCCCACCAGCGCCATCACGCGGCCCGGATAGACATTTAACGCTGCGCCCGAGAGGGCTTTTACGCCCGGGAAGGCTTTATCGATGCCTTTAAGCTGAAGTAATGCTTCCATGACGGCCTCAGAACGTCACGCCAGCACAGAGAATGATATTCGCATACGGAGAACATTCTCCGCTGCGAATTACCGCCTGACTTTCTGCGGTTTGTTGTTTGAATTGTTCATGCGTGGTGTAACGAATTTCAATGGTATTTCCCTGGTGTTTTTGCAGCTGCTCAAGGTGAGTGAGCAACGTTTCGTGGAGTTGCGGATTATGTTGTTTGATCTCTTCCGCGATAATGGCAGCCTCGACCTGCATTTCATTTGTGACGACGCCCAGCACCTGCATAAAAGAAGGTACACCCTGGGTTAATGCCATATCGATACGCGTTGTACTTTTGGGGATGGGTAAACCAGCATCACACACCACCAGCGTATCGGTATGTCCCAGACGGGAGATCACCGATGAAATATCAGAATTAAGAACGGTGCCTTTTTTCATTTTTTTCTCCATCAGCGAAACGTTTCGCTGACCCGCAGTTTAATCCTGACTGAGTTGGGAAAACCATCGTGACGTTACGGAAATGTGATCAACCTCGAAACGTTTTACATGGTGATTAACCATGAAAACAAAAACGCCCCCTTATGGAGAAAGGAGGCGTCTGGCGTTAGATTTCGACCTGAGTACCCAGTTCGATAACCCTGTTTGGCGGGATTTCAAATTGATCTGGTGCACGCAGCGCATTACGTTGCAGCAGCAAGTACAGCTTGCCGCGCAGACGCAAATACCACGGGCGTTTGCCGAGGATCAACGACTCATGCGACATAAAGAAGGAGGTTTCCATCATCCGGCAACTTAATCCTTCCAGACCGCAGCGGTGGAAAACTTCTTCCACGTTTGGCGTTTCTCGCCAACCATAACTTGCCACCACGCGCCAGAAAGTGGGCGACAGTTGTTCAATCTGTACCCGACGGACGTTATGGACATATGGCGCGTCTTCGGTGCGCAGAGTTAACAGAATCACCCGCTCATGCAATACCTTGTTATGTTTAAGGTTATGCATCAGCGCAAAGGGAATGACGTTGATTGCACGCGACATATACACCGCGGTCCCGGGCACGCGAACAGGGCGGTGATTTCTCCAGCGAAGCAATCATCGCTTCCAGAGAGTTACCATGTTCATGCATCCGCCGCAGCAAGCGGAAACGCTCGCTCTTCCAGGTGGTCATCACGATAAACATCACCGTACCGAGGCTCAATGGCAACCAGCCGCCGGAGAGCAGTTTATCGAGGTTAGCGGTGAACAATGGAATATCGACACAAAGGAAAGCAATCAGGATCAGCGCAACAAAATACTTATTCCAGTGCCAGTTCTGACGTGCCACGGTAGTCGAGAGAATAGACGTCAGCACCATGGTTCCGGTCACCGCAATCCCGTACGCCGCCGCCAGGTTGCTGGAGTGCTCAAAGCTGACAATCACAATCACGACCGCGACATAGAGCATCCAGTTCACAAACGGGAATATAGATTTGCCCTGACTCCATTTCGGAGGTGTGAATAATGCGCATCGGCGACAAATATCCCAGACGTACCGCCTGACGCGTCAATGAGAAGACGCCAGAGATAACCGCCTGCGAGGCAATTACCGTCGCCAGTGCGGCGATGATCAGCAGCGGGATCAGCGCCCAGTCCGGTGCCAACAGGAAGAACGGGTTCTTAATCGCTTCCGGGTTCTTTAACAACAGCGCTCCCTGACCGAAGTAATTAAGGGTCAAGGAAGGTAATACGACGGTGAACCACGCCAGGCGAATAGGGAACTTACCAAAGTGCCCCATATCAGCATACAGCGCCTCGACCCCCGTAATCGACAGCACCACTGCCCCTAATGCAATAAAAGAAACCGTTTTGTATTCAAGGAAGAAATGCACCGCCCACATCGGATTCAGCGCATGCAGCACTTCCGGGTTAGCAATAATGCTACGTAACCCCAGCCCTGCCAGAATCAAAAACCAGGTCAGCATGATCGGCGCAAACAGCTTACCGACCATAGCCGTGCCATGTTTTTGAATCATAAATAATAAAGTGAGAACGATAATTGAGAGGGGAACTATCCAGGTATCCAGCTGCGGGGCGACGATTTCCAGACCTTCAATGGCTGACATCACCGAAATAGCGGGTGTTATGACGACTTCACCATAGAAAAAGCTGCCGCCGATTAGCCCCATAATCACCAGCATTGATGTGGTTCGCGCCGACGTATTACGCCCGGCAAGCGACATCAACGTCAGGATCCCCCCCTTCACCGGCGTTATCTGCCCGCATCACGAAGGTGAGATATTTAATGGAAACCACAAAGATTAGCAGCCAGAAGATCAGCGATAAAAAGCCAAACACGGCATCGCGTTCAACGCCAAAACCAAACTGGCCGGACAAACATTCACGAAGTGTATATAACGGGCTGGTACCAATATCGCCGTAGACAACTCCAATCGCCGCGAGGGTAATCGCGGGCAATGATTGCTTATTATCAGTGCTCATAGACTAGTCTTTCGTTGAAATATGAAATGTGTGCTTAGTCCCTTGGCCCACAAAAAAGCGCACAGTATGCACGATTAACGGCAAAATCGTACTCCTAAATGCGGCCACATTAACCTGGCTCAAAGAAAAATACCCCCCCTTTGAGACTATTTTAGCCACCAGCAAGAAACGTCTATACTCGCAATTTACGCAGAACTTTTGACGAAAGGACGCCACTTCATTATGGCTCACCCTCATTTATTAGCGGAAAGAATTTCCCGCCTGAGCAGTTCGTTGGAAAAGGGGCTTTATGAACGTAGCCACGCCATCCGCTTGTGTTTATTAGCGGCATTAAGTGGTGAAAGTGTGTTCCTCCTTGGCCCGCCAGGTATTGCCAAAAGTTTGATCGCCCGGCGCTTAAAATTCGCCTTTCAGAATGCCCGCGCGTTTGAATATCTGATGACCCGCTTCTCCACGCCGGAAGAAGTTTTTGGTCCCCTTTCTATTCAGGCGCTAAAAGATGAAGGGCGCTATGAACGTTTAACCAGCGGTTACCTGCCGGAAGCAGAAATCGTCTTTCTGGATGAGATCTGGAAAGCGGGTCCCGGCAATTCTTAATACCCTTGCTCACCGCCATTAACGAGCGCCAGTTCCGCAACGGTGCACACGTAGAAAAAATCCCGATGCGTCTGCTGGTGGCGGCCTCCAACGAGCTGCCGGAAGCAGACAGCAGTCTGGAAGCGTTATATGACCGCATGCTGATTCGTCTGTGGTTAGATAAAGTGCAGGATAAAGCGAATTTCCGCTCCATGCTGACCAGTCAACAGGATGAAAACGACAATCCGGTTCCTGCCTCCTTGCAGGTCACAGATGAAGAATATGAACGCTGGCAGAAAGAGATTGGTGAAATTACGCTGCCCGATCATGTATTTGAGCTGATTTTTATGCTGCGCCAGCAACTGGATAAATTACCGGATGCGCCTTATGTCTCGGATCGTCGCTGGAAAAAAGCGATCCGATTATTGCAGGCCAGCGCCTTTTTTAGCGGTCGCAGTGCTGTTGCCCCGGTAGATCTCATTTTGCTGAAAGATTGCCTGTGGTATGACGCGCAAAGCCTGAATTTGATACAACAACAAATTGATGTATTGATGACCGGTCACGCCTGGCAACAGCAAGGGATGTTGACCCGCCTGGGCGCGATTGTGCAACGTCACCTGCAACTCCAGCAGCAACAAAGCGATAAAACAGCCTTAACGGTAATTCGTCTGGGCGGCATTTTCAGCCGTCGTCAGCAGTATCAACTTCCTGTTAACGTTACTGCTTCCACTCTGACTCTGCTGCTGCAAAAACCGTTAAAACTGCATGATATGGAAGTGGTTCATATCTCCTTTGAGCGTAGCGCGCTGGAACAGTGGCTGAGTAAAGGTGGTGAAATTCGCGGCAAACTGAACGGTATCGGCTTTGCCCAGAAACTGAATCTGGAAGTTGATAGCGCCCAACATCTTGTTGTACGCGATGTAAGTTTACAAGGCAGTACGCTGGCACTTCCCGGTTCATCGGCTGAAGGTCTGCCAGGTGAAATAAAACAACAACTGGAAGAGCTTGAAAGCGACTGGCGCAAGCAACACGCTTTATTCAGCGAACAGCAAAAATGTCTGTTTATCCCTGGCGACTGGTTAGGTCGCATTGAAGCCAGCCTACAGGATGTCGGCGCACAGATTCGCCAGGCACAACAATGCTAACGCTGGATACGCTTAATGTGATGCTGGCCGTCAGCGAAGAGGGATTGATCGAAGAGATGATCATCGCGCTGCTGGCCTCACCGCAGCTGGCAGTCTTCTTTGAAAAATTCCCACGACTGAAGGCGGCAATCACTGATGATGTTCCCCGCTGGCGTGAGGCGCTGCGCAGTCGGCTGAAAGATGCCCGAGTCCCGCCGGAACTCACCGAAGAGGTGATGTGCTATCAGCAAAGCCAGCTCCTCTCCACGCCGCAGTTTATTGTGCAGCTACCACAGATCCTGGACTTACTGCATCGTCTGAATTCCCCATGGGCAGAACAAGCCCGACAGTTGGTTGATGCTAACAGCACGATCACTTCAGCGTTACACACGCTTTTTCTCCAGCGCTGGCGTTTAAGTCTGATCGTGCAAGCAACGACGTTAAATCAGCAGCTATTAGAAGAAGAACGCGAACAACTGTTGAGTGAAGTTCAGGAACGCATGACGCTGAGCGGGACAACTTGAACCGATTCTCGCAGATAACAATACCGCAGCTGGTCGTCTGTGGGATATGAGCGCCGGTCAGCTTAAACGTGGCGACTATCAGTTGATTGTGAAATACGGTGAATTTCTTAACGAACAGCCGGAACTGAAACGCCTGGCAGAACAGCTGGGGCGTTCCCGGGAAGCCAAATCAATACCGCGCAACGATGCGCAGATGGAAACCTTCCGCACCATGGTGCGCGAACCGGCGACGGTTCCTGAGCAGGTTGATGGTCTGCAACAAAGCGATGATATTTTACGTCTCTGCCGCCAGAACTGGCGACACTAGGGATAACGGAACTGGAGTATGAGTTTTACCGTCGGCTGGTGGAAAAACAGTTGCTCACCTATCGCCTGCACGGTGAGTCGTGGCGTGAAAAAGTGATCGAACGCCCGGTGGTGCATAAAGATTACGACGAACAGCCGCGCGGGACCGTTTATTGTCTGTGTGGATACTTCCGGCTCAATGGGCGGCTTTAATGAACAGTGTGCGAAAGCGTTCTGCCTGGCCTTGATGCGCATTGCTCTCGCTGAAAACCGGCGCTGCTATATTATGCTATTTTCCACCGAGATCGTCCGTTATGAGCTTTCAGGCCCACAAGGCATCGAACAAGCAATCCGTTTTTTAAGCCAGCAGTTTCGTGGCGGCACCGATCTTGCCAGTTGTTTTCGCGCCATTATGGAACGCTTGCAAAGCAGGGAATGGTTTGATGCCGATGCGGTGGTGATTTCTGATTTTATCGCCCAGCGGTTGCCTGACGACGTGACGAGTAAAGTGAAAGAGCTGCAGCGGGTACATCAGCATCGCTTTCATGCCGTGGCGATGTCGGCACACGGCAAACCCGGCATCATGCGCATTTTCGATCATATCTGGCGCTTTGATACCGGGATGCGAAGCCGCCTGCTCAGACGCTGGCGGCGATAAATTATTACAGCAGAGAAGGGACGCTCTCGCGAACAGCTGCCGGCCATACACCACACTGAACCTGGCCGATATGCGGCAGTTGCAGCAGCAGCATGGTCAAACGAGACTGCCCGATACCGCCGCCGATGGTCTGCGGCATTTCACCGCGCAGCAGCGCCTGATGCCACTCCAGCTGCAGGCGATCTTCGTCACCGGTCAGCGCCAGCTGATGCTTCAGCGTGTCGGCATCCACGCGGATCCCCATGGAAGAAAGCTCAAACGCATCTTCCAGTACCGGGTTCCATACCAGAATATCGCCGTTCAGACCCGCATGGCCCAGCTCTGACGGGGTGCTCCAGTCATCATAATCCGGTGCGCGCACGTCGTGACGATGACCATCACTCAACTTGCCGCCAATCCCGACGAGGAATACCGCGCCAAGATCTTTCGCAATCGCCCGCTCACGCCCTTTGGCATCGAGATCCGGATAACGAGACAGTAACTCCTGGCTGTGTACGAAGTGGATCTGATCCGGCAGGAACGGTGCCAGGCCAAACTCTTCGCTAACCGCAGCTTCGGTTGCTTTAATTCCCGCCCAGATCGCCTCTACCGTGCTTTTCAGAGTCGAGAATTGACGCTCACCGTCGCCCATTACGCGTTCCCAGTCCCACTGGTCAACATAGACCGAGTGCAACGGAGAAAGACGGTCTTCATCGGGGCGAAGGGCTTTCATGTGCGTGTACAGCCCTTCGCCCGCGCTGAAGTCGTGTTGCCCTAAGGTCTGACGTTTCCACTTCGCCAGTGAATGAACCACTTCGAACTGGGCATCAGGCAGAGCTTTCACTTTTACCTGCACCGCTTTTTCACAGCCCGACAAGTTATCCTGCGTGCCATCCCCCACACGGCTAAGAATCGGCGCCTGGACTTCATCAGCCCCAGACGTTCTTCCAGTTGACGAGAAAAGTGAGATTTCACGAAGCTAATTTGACGTTGTTTGGCAATGTAAGCGGTTTTCATTTTTTATACTCCTGCGTCCTGTTGCTTATGATTAAGCAACAAAAACCGACACACATGCAATAATCATTCAATAAAAAGCCTAACTCACTTTTGATTCATTAAAAAAGAAGGCTAAAATAGAATGAATCATCAATCCGCATAAGAAAATCCTATGGAAAATTATCTGATCGACAATCTGGACCGTGGCATCCTGGAAGCATTAATGGGCAATGCGCGCACCGCTTACGCCGAACTGGCGAAACAATTTGGCGTCAGTCCGGGGACGATTCACGTTCGAGTAGAGAAAATGAAGCAGGCGGGGATCATTACCGGGGCGCGTATTGATGTCAGCCCGAAGCAGCTCGGTTATGACGTAGGCTGCTTTATCGGCATTATATTAAAGAGCGCCAAAGACTACCCTTCCGCGCTGGCAAAGCTGGAAAGCCTTGATGAAGTCACTGAAGCCTATTACACAACCGGCCACTACAGCATCTTTATAAAAGTGATGTGCCGTTCGATCGATGCTCTCCAGCATGTACTTATCAACAAGATCCAAACAATTGATGAAATTCAGTCCACCGAGACATTGATCGTCCTGCAAAACCCGATCATGCGTACCATCAAGCCCTGATCGGCTTTTTTAATCCCATACTTTTCCACAGGTAGATCCCAACGCGTTCACAGCGTACAATACGCCACTCTTAATAAAGGTGGCGGTTTATGGCAGATATCACTCTTATCAGCGGCAGCACCCTCGGCGGTGCCGAATATGTAGCAGAACACCTGGCTGAAAAGCTGGAAGAGGCGGGTTTTACCACCGAAACGCTGCACGGTCCGCTGTTGGAAGATTTATCTGCCTCGGGGATCTGGCTGGTTATCAGCTCCACCCACGGTGCCGGAGATATTCCGGACAACCTTTCTCCTTTCTATGAAGCATTGCAGGAACAGAAGCCCGATCTTTCTGCGGTCCGCTTTGGCGCAATCGGTATTGGTAGTCGTGAATATGACACCTTTTGTGGGGCTATCGATAAACTCGAGGCAGAACTCAAAAATTCCGGTGCAAAACAGACAGGCGAAACACTGAAGATCAACATTCTTGATCACGACATTCCGGAAGATCCGGCAGAAGAATGGCTGGGATCGTGGATTAATTTACTCAAATAAGTATACAGATCGTGCGATCTACTGTGGATAACTCTGTCAGGAAGCTTGGATCAACCGGTAGTTATCCAAAGAACAACGGTTGTTCAGTTTTTGAGTTGTGTATAACCCCTCATTCTGATCCCAGCTTATACGGTCCAGGATCACCGATCATTCACAGTTAATGATCCTTTCCAGGTTGTTGATCTTAAAAGCCGGATCCTTGTTATCCACAGGGCAGTGCGATCCTAATAGAGATCACAATAGAACAGATCTCTAAATAAATAGATCTTCTTTTTAATACCCAGGATCCCAGGTCTTTCTCAAGCCGACAAAGTTGAGTAGAATCCACGGCCCGGGCTTCAATCCATTTTCATACCGCGTTATGCGAGGCAATCACCATGTTTTATCCGGATCCTTTTGACGTCATCATCATTGGCGGGGGTCATGCAGGCACCGAGGCCGCGATGGCCGCGGCGCGTATGGGTCAACAGACTCTGCTTTTGACACACAATATCGACACTCTGGGGCAGATGAGCTGCAACCCGGCGATCGGCGGTATTGGGAAGGGACATCTGGTAAAAGAAGTGGATGCACTCGGCGGTCTGATGGCGAAAGCGATCGATCAGGCGGGTATCCAGTTTAGGATACTAAACGCAAGCAAGGGACCGGCGGTTCGCGCTACCCGAGCTCAGGCGGATCGTGTGCTCTACCGTCAGGCGGTACGTACGGCGCTGGAGAACCAACCGAACCTGATGATCTTCCAGCAGGCGGTTGAAGATCTTATTGTCGAAAACGATCGCGTGGTCGGTGCTGTTACCCAAATGGGACTGAAGTTCCGTGCCAAAGCCGTCGTGCTCACCGTTGGGACGTTCCTCGACGGTAAAATTCATATCGGTCTGGATAATTACAGCGGTGGCCGTGCTGGTGATCCGCCGTCCATTCCGCTTTCTCGCCGTTTGCGTGAACTGCCGCTGCGCGTTGGTCGTCTGAAAACCGGGACACCACCGCGTATTGATGCTCGAACCATCGACTTTAGCGTGCTGGCGCAACAGCATGGCGATAACCCAATGCCGGTATTCTCGTTTATGGGCAATGCGTCCCAGCATCCCCAGCAGGTGCCGTGTTATATCACTCATACCAACGAGAAAACCCATGATGTGATCCGCAGTAACCTCGATCGTAGCCCAATGTACGCAGGGGTGATCGAAGGTGTCGGCCCACGCTACTGCCCGTCGATCGAAGACAAAGTCATGCGCTTCGCCGACAGAAATCAGCATCAGATCTTCCTTGAACCGGAAGGGCTGACCTCTAACGAAATTTATCCGAACGGTATCTCCACCAGCCTGCCGTTCGATGTGCAGATGCAAATCGTCCGCTCCATGCAGGGGATGGAAAACGCGAAGATCGTGCGTCCGGGTTATGCCATTGAGTATGACTTCTTCGATCCACGCGACCTGAAACCGACGCTGGAGAGCAAGTTTATCCAGGGGCTGTTCTTTGCTGGTCAGATTAACGGCACTACCGGTTACGAAGAAGCCGCTGCGCAAGGTTTGCTGGCTGGTCTTAACGCTGCCCGTCTGTCTGCTGACAAAGAAGGTTGGGCTCCGGCGCGTTCTCAGGCGTATCTCGGCGTACTGGTTGATGACCTGTGCACTTTAGGAACCAAAGAACCGTATCGTATGTTTACCTCGCGCGCAGAATATCGTCTGATGCTGCGCGAAGATAATGCGGATCTGCGTTTGACTGAAATCGGTCGTGAACTGGGCCTGGTGGATGACGAACGTTGGGCGCGCTTTAACGAGAAACTTGAGAATATCGAGCGTGAGCGTCAGCGTCTGAAATCGACCTGGGTAACCCCGTCGGCGGAAGCTGCAGCCGAAGTGAATGCTCACCTGACTGCGCCGCTTTCCCGTGAAGCCAGTGGTGAAGATCTGCTGCGTCGTCCGGAAATGACTTATGAAAAATTAACCACGCTGACGCCGTTTGCCCCTGCGTTGACAGACGAACAGGCGGCGGAACAGGTTGAGATTCAGGTTAAATACGAAGGTTATATCGCGCGCCAGCAAGATGAGATCGAAAAGCAGCTGCGTAACGAGAACACCCTGCTACCCGCGACGCTGGATTACCGCCAGGTATCCGGTCTTTCTAACGAAGTGATCGCCAAACTTAACGATCACAAACCGGCCTCTATCGGCCAGGCTTCGCGTATTTCTGGCGTCACGCCTGCGGCCATCTCCATTCTGCTGGTGTGGCTGAAAAAACAGGGTATGCTGCGTCGTAGCGCATAACGCATTAAAAATGCCTGGTAAGCACCCGCTTACCAGGCAACGCATCAAGAACAGGTAATCACCGTGCTCAACAAACTCTCCTTACTGCTGAAAGACGCAGGTATTTCGCTTACCGATCACCAGAAAAACCAGCTTATTGCCTACGTGAATATGCTGCATAAATGGAATAAAGCGTACAACCTGACTTCGGTCCGCGATCCTAATGAGATGCTGGTACGCCATATTCTCGATAGCATTGTGGTGGCACCGTATCTGCAAGGTGAACGGTTTATCGATGTCGGCACCGGACCGGGACTGCCTGGCATTCCACTCTCTATCGTGCGTCCTGAAGCCCATTTCACTCTGTTGGATAGCCTTGGTAAACGCGTGCGTTTCCTTCGTCAGGTGCAACATGAGCTTAAACTGGAGAATATTGAGCCAGTACAGAGCAGGGTAGAAGAGTTTCCTTCAGAGCCGCCATTTGATGGCGTAATTAGCCGCGCTTTTGCCTCTCTGAACGATATGGTGAGCTGGTGCCACCATCTTCCTGGTGAGCAAGGCCGTTTCTACGCGCTGAAAGGGCAAATGCCGGAAGATGAAATCGCTTTGTTGCCCGAAGAATATCAGGTCGAATCAGTGGTTAAACTTCAGGTTCCAGCCCTGGATGGCGAACGTCATCTGGTGGTGATTAAAGCAAATAAAATTTAATTTTTATCAAAAAAATCATAAAAAATTGACCGGTTAGACTGTTAACAACAACCAGGTTTTCTACTGATATAACTGGTTACATTTAACGCCACGTTCACTCTTTTGCATCAACAAGATAACGTGGCTTTTTTTGGTAAGCAGAAAATAAGTCATAAGTGAAAATATCAGTCTGCTAAAAATCGGCGCTAAGAACCATCATTGGCTGTTAAAACATTATTAAAAATGTCAATGGGTGGTTTTTGTTGTGTAAATGTCATTTATTAAAACAGTATCTGTTTTTAGACTGAAATATCATAAACTTGCAAAGGCATCATTTGCCAAGTAAATAAATATGCTGTGCGCGAACATGCGCAATATGTGATCTGAAGCACGCTTTATCACCAGTGTTTACGCGTTATTTACAGTTTTTCATGATCGAACAGGGTTTGCAGAAAAGTCGCAATTGTATGCACTGGAAAAATATTTAAACATTTATTCACCTTTTGGCTACTTATTGTTTGAAATCACGGGGGCGCACCGTATAATTTGACCGCTTTTTGATGCTTGACTCTAAGCCTTAAAGAAAGTTTTATACGACACGCGGCATACCTCGAAGGGAGCAGGAGTGAAAAACGTGATGTCTGTGTCGCTCGTGAGTCGAAACGTTGCTCGGAAGCTTCTGCTCGTTCAGTTACTGGTGGTGATAGCAAGTGGATTGCTGTTCAGCCTCAAAGACCCCTTCTGGGGCGTCTCTGCAATAAGCGGGGGCCTGGCAGTCTTTCTGCCTAACGTTTTGTTTATGATATTTGCCTGGCGTCACCAGGCGCATACACCAGCGAAAGGCCGGGTGGCCTGGACATTCGCATTTGGCGAAGCTTTCAAAGTTCTGGCGATGTTGGTGTTACTGGTGGTGGCGTTGGCGGTTTTAAAGGCGGTATTCTTGCCGCTGATCGTTACGTGGGTTTTGGTGCTGGTGGTTCAGATACTGGCACCGGCTGTAATTAACAACAAAGGGTAAAAGGCATCATGGCTTCAGAAAATATGACGCCGCAGGATTACATAGGACACCACCTGAATAACCTTCAGCTGGACCTGCGTACATTCTCGCTGGTGGATCCACATAACCCCCCAGCCACCTTCTGGACAATCAATATTGACTCCATGTTCTTCTCGGTGGTGCTGGGTCTGTTGTTCCTGGTTTTATTCCGTAGCGTAGCCAAAAAGGCGACCAGCGGTGTGCCAGGTAAGTTTCAGACCGCGATTGAGCTGGTGATCGGCTTTGTTAATGGTAGCGTGAAAGACATGTACCATGGCAAAAGCAAGCTGATTGCTCCGCTGGCCCTGACGATCTTCGTCTGGGTATTCCTGATGAACCTGATGGATTTACTGCCTATCGACCTGCTGCCGTACATTGCTGAACATGTACTGGGTCTGCCTGCACTGCGTGTGGTTCCGTCTGCGGACGTGAACGTAACGCTGTCTATGGCACTGGGCGTATTTATCCTGATTCTGTTCTACAGCATCAAAATGAAAGGCATCGGCGGCTTCACGAAAGAGTTGACGCTGCAGCCGTTCAATCACTGGGCGTTCATTCCTGTCAACTTAATCCTTGAAGGGGTAAGCCTGCTGTCCAAACCAGTTTCACTCGGTTTGCGACTGTTCGGTAACATGTATGCCGGTGAGCTGATTTTCATTCTGATTGCTGGTCTGTTGCCGTGGTGGTCACAGTGGATCCTGAATGTGCCGTGGGCCATTTTCCACATCCTGATCATTACGCTGCAAGCCTTCATCTTCATGGTTCTGACGATCGTCTATCTGTCGATGGCGTCTGAAGAACATTAATTTACCAACACTACTACGTTTTAACTGAAACAAACTGGAGACTGTCATGGAAAACCTGAATATGGATCTGCTGTACATGGCTGCCGCTGTGATGATGGGTCTGGCGGCAATCGGTGCTGCGATCGGTATCGGCATCCTCGGGGGTAAATTCCTGGAAGGCGCAGCGCGTCAACCTGATCTGATTCCTCTGCTGCGTACTCAGTTCTTTATCGTTATGGGTCTGGTGGATGCTATCCCGATGATCGCTGTAGGTCTGGGTCTGTACGTGATGTTCGCTGTCGCGTAGTAAGCGTTGCTTTTATTTAAAGAGCAATATCAGAACGTTAACTAAATAGAGGCATTGTGCTGTGAATCTTAACGCAACAATCCTCGGCCAGGCCATCGCGTTTGTCCTGTTCGTTCTGTTCTGCATGAAGTACGTATGGCCGCCATTAATGGCAGCCATCGAAAAACGTCAAAAAGAAATTGCTGACGGCCTTGCTTCCGCAGAACGAGCACATAAGGACCTTGACCTTGCAAAGGCCAGCGCGACCGACCAGCTGAAAAAAGCGAAAGCGGAAGCCCAGGTAATCATCGAGCAGGCGAACAAACGCCGCTCGCAGATTCTGGACGAAGCGAAAGCTGAGGCAGAACAGGAACGTACTAAAATCGTGGCCCAGGCGCAGGCGGAAATTGAAGCCGAGCGTAAACGTGCCCGTGAAGAGCTGCGTAAGCAAGTTGCTATCCTGGCTGTTGCTGGCGCCGAGAAGATCATCGAACGTTCCGTGGATGAAGCTGCTAACAGCGACATCGTGGATAAACTTGTCGCTGAACTGTAAGGAGGGAGGGGCTGATGTCTGAATTTATTACGGTAGCTCGCCCCTACGCCAAAGCAGCTTTTGACTTTGCCGTCGAACACCAAAGTGTAGAACGCTGGCAGGACATGCTGGCGTTTGCCGCCGAGGTAACCAAAAACGAACAAATGGCAGAGCTTCTCTCTGGCGCGCTTGCGCCAGAAACGCTCGCCGAGTCGTTTATCGCAGTTTGTGGTGAGCAACTGGACGAAAACGGTCAGAACCTGATTCGGGTAATGGCTGAAAATGGTCGTCTTAACGCGCTCCCGGATGTTCTGGAGCAGTTTATTCACCTGCGTGCCGTGAGTGAGGCTACCGCTGAGGTAGACGTCATTTCCGCTGCCGCACTGAGTGAACAACAGCTCGCGAAAATTTCTGCTGCGATGGAAAAACGTCTGTCACGCAAAGTTAAGCTGAATTGCAAAATCGATAAGTCTGTAATGGCAGGCGTTATCATCCGAGCGGGTGATATGGTCATTGATGGCAGCGTACGCGGTCGTCTTGAGCGCCTTGCAGACGTCTTGCAGTCTTAAGGGGACTGGAGCATGCAACTGAATTCCACCGAAATCAGCGAACTGATCAAGCAGCGCATTGCTCAGTTCAATGTTGTGAGTGAAGCTCACAACGAAGGTACTATTGTTTCTGTAAGTGACGGTGTTATCCGCATTCACGGCCTGGCCGATTGTATGCAGGGTGAAATGATCTCCCTGCCGGGTAACCGTTACGCTATCGCACTGAACCTCGAGCGCGACTCTGTAGGTGCGGTTGTTATGGGTCCGTACGCTGACCTTGCCGAAGGCATGAAAGTTAAGTGTACTGGCCGTATCCTGGAAGTTCCGGTTGGCCGTGGCCTGCTGGGCCGTGTGGTTAACACTCTGGGTGCACCAATCGACGGTAAAGGTCCGCTGGATCACGACGGCTTCTCTGCTGTAGAAGCAATCGCTCCGGGCGTTATCGAACGTCAGTCCGTAGATCAGCCGGTACAGACCGGTTATAAAGCCGTTGACTCCATGATCCCAATCGGTCGTGGTCAGCGTGAATTGATCATCGGTGACCGTCAGACCGGTAAAACCGCACTGGCTATCGATGCCATCATCAACCAGCGCGATTCCGGTATCAAATGTATCTATGTCGCTATCGGCCAGAAAGCGTCCACCATTTCTAACGTGGTACGTAAACTGGAAGAGCACGGCGCACTGGCTAACACCATCGTTGTGGTAGCAACCGCGTCTGAATCCGCTGCACTGCAATACCTGGCACCGTATGCCGGTTGCGCAATGGGCGAATACTTCCGTGACCGCGGTGAAGATGCGCTGATCATTTACGATGACCTGTCTAAACAGGCTGTTGCTTACCGTCAGATCTCCCTGCTGCTCCGTCGTCCGCCAGGACGTGAAGCATTCCCGGGCGACGTATTCTACCTCCACTCTCGTCTGCTGGAGCGTGCTGCGCGTGTTAACGCCGAATACGTTGAAGCCTTCACCAAAGGTGAAGTGAAAGGGAAAACCGGTTCTCTGACCGCGCTGCCGATTATCGAAACTCAGGCGGGTGACGTTTCTGCGTTCGTTCCGACCAACGTAATCTCCATTACCGATGGTCAGATCTTCCTGGAAACCAACCTGTTCAACGCCGGTATTCGTCCTGCGGTTAACCCGGGTATTTCCGTATCCCGTGTTGGTGGTGCAGCACAGACCAAGATCATGAAAAAACTGTCCGGTGGTATCCGTACCGCTCTGGCACAGTATCGTGAACTGGCAGCGTTCTCTCAGTTTGCATCCGACCTTGACGATGCAACACGTAAGCAGCTTGACCACGGTCAGAAAGTGACCGAACTGCTGAAACAGAAACAGTATGCGCCGATGTCCGTTGCGCAACAGTCTCTGGTTCTGTTCGCAGCAGAACGTGGTTACCTGGCGGATGTTGAACTGTCGAAAATCGGCAGCTTCGAAGCCGCTCTGCTGGCTTACGTCGACCGTGATCACGCTCCGTTGATGCAAGAGATCAACCAGACCGGTGGCTACAACGACGAAATCGAAGGCAAGCTGAAAGGCATCCTCGATTCCTTCAAAGCAACCCAATCCTGGTAACGTCTGGCGGCTTGCCTTAGGGCAGGCCGCAAGGCATTGAGGAGAAGCTCATGGCCGGCGCAAAAGAGATACGTAGTAAGATCGCAAGCGTCCAGAACACGCAAAAGATCACTAAAGCGATGGAGATGGTCGCCGCTTCCAAAATGCGTAAATCGCAGGATCGCATGGCGGCCAGCCGTCCTTATGCAGAAACCATGCGCAAAGTGATTGGTCACCTTGCACACGGTAATCTGGAATATAAGCACCCTTACCTGGAAGACCGCGACGTTAAACGCGTGGGCTACCTGGTGGTGTCGACCGACCGTGGTTTGTGCGGTGGTTTGAACATTAACCTGTTCAAAAAACTGCTGGCGGAAATGAAGACCTGGACCGACAAAGGCGTTCAATGCGACCTCGCAATGATCGGCTCGAAAGGCGTGTCGTTCTTCAACTCCGTGGGCGGCAATGTTGTTGCCCAGGTCACCGGCATGGGGGATAACCCTTCCCTGTCCGAACTGATCGGTCCGGTAAAAGTGATGTTGCAGGCCTACGACGAAGGCCGTCTGGACAAGCTTTACATTGTCAGCAACAAATTTATTAACACCATGTCTCAGGTTCCGACCATCAGCCAGCTGCTGCCGTTACCGGCATCAGATGATGATGATCTGAAACATAAATCCTGGGATTACCTGTACGAACCCGATCCGAAGGCGTTGCTGGATACCCTGCTGCGTCGTTATGTCGAATCTCAGGTTTATCAGGGCGTGGTTGAAAACCTGGCCAGCGAGCAGGCCGCCCGTATGGTGGCGATGAAAGCCGCGACCGACAATGGCGGCAGCCTGATTAAAGAGCTGCAGTTGGTATACAACAAAGCTCGTCAGGCCAGCATTACTCAGGAACTCACCGAGATCGTCTCGGGGGCCGCCGCGGTTTAAACAGGTTATTTCGTAGAGGATTTAAGATGGCTACTGGAAAGATTGTCCAGGTAATCGGCGCCGTAGTTGACGTCGAATTCCCTCAGGATGCCGTACCGCGCGTGTACGATGCTCTTGAGGTGCAAAATGGTAATGAGCGTCTGGTGCTGGAAGTTCAGCAGCAGCTCGGCGGCGGTATCGTGCGTACCATCGCAATGGGTTCCTCCGACGGTCTGCGTCGCGGTCTGGATGTAAAAGACCTCGAACACCCGATCGAAGTCCCGGTAGGTAAAGCGACTCTGGGCCGTATCATGAACGTACTGGGTGAACCGGTCGACATGAAAGGCGAGATCGGTGAAGAAGAGCGTTGGGCGATTCACCGCGCAGCACCTTCCTACGAAGAGCTGTCAAACTCTCAGGAACTGCTGGAAACCGGTATCAAAGTTATCGACCTGATGTGTCCGTTCGCTAAGGGCGGTAAAGTTGGTCTGTTCGGTGGTGCGGGTGTAGGTAAAACCGTAAACATGATGGAGCTTATTCGTAACATCGCGATCGAGCACTCCGGTTACTCTGTGTTTGCGGGCGTAGGTGAACGTACTCGTGAGGGTAACGACTTCTACCACGAAATGACCGACTCCAACGTTATCGACAAAGTATCCCTGGTGTATGGCCAGATGAACGAGCCGCCGGGAAACCGTCTGCGCGTTGCTCTGACCGGTCTGACCATGGCTGAGAAATTCCGTGACGAAGGTCGTGACGTTCTGCTGTTCGTTGACAACATCTATCGTTACACCCTGGCCGGTACGGAAGTATCCGCACTGCTGGGCCGTATGCCTTCAGCGGTAGGTTATCAGCCGACCCTGGCGGAAGAGATGGGCGTTCTGCAGGAACGTATCACCTCCACCAAAACTGGTTCTATCACCTCCGTACAGGCGGTATACGTACCTGCGGATGACTTGACTGACCCGTCTCCGGCAACCACCTTTGCGCACCTTGACGCAACCGTGGTACTGAGCCGTCAGATCGCGTCTCTGGGTATCTACCCGGCCGTTGACCCGCTGGACTCCACCAGCCGTCAGCTGGACCCGCTGGTGGTTGGTCAGGAACACTACGACACCGCGCGTGGCGTTCAGTCCATCCTGCAACGTTATCAGGAACTGAAAGACATTATCGCCATCCTGGGTATGGATGAACTGTCTGAAGAAGACAAACTGGTGGTAGCGCGTGCTCGTAGATCCAGCGCTTCCTGTCCCAGCCGTTCTTCGTGGCAGAAGTATTCACCGGTTCTCCGGGTAAATACGTCTCCCTGAAAGACACCATCCGTGGCTTTAAAGGCATCATGGAAGGCGAATACGATCACCTGCCGGAGCAGGCGTTCTACATGGTCGGTTCCATCGAAGAAGCTGTGGAAAAAGCCAAAAAACTTTAACGCCTTAATCGGAGGGTGATATGGCAATGACTTACCACCTGGACGTCGTCAGCGCAGAGCAACAAATGTTCTCTGGTCTGGTCGAGAAAATCCAGGTAACGGGTAGCGAAGGTGAACTGGGGATCTACCCTGGCCACGCACCGCTGCTCACCGCCATTAAGCCTGGTATGATTCGCATCGTGAAACAGCACGGTCACGAAGAGTTTATCTATCTGTCTGGCGGCATTCTTGAAGTGCAGCCTGGCAACGTGACCGTTCTGGCCGACACCGCAATTCGCGGCCAGGATCTCGACGAAGCGCGAGCCATGGAAGCGAAACGTAAGGCTGAAGAGCACATTAGCAGCTCTCACGGCGACGTAGATTACGCTCAGGCGTCTGCGGAACTGGCCAAAGCGATCGCGCAGCTGCGCGTTATCGAGTTGACCAAAAAAGCGATGTAACACCGGCTTGAAAAGCACAAAAGCCAGTCTGGCAACAGGCTGGCTTTTTTTACGCGTATTGACCCGTCCTGAAAAGCGTTCACATAGATCCTGATGATATAAAACACCCCCTGTTTTCCCGTTTATTCATTGATCGAAATAAGAGCAAAAACATCCACCTGACGCTTAAATGAAGGTACTGCCTTAATTTTCTGCAGACAAAAGGCGTGACGATGGTCGAAAATGGCGCTTTCGTCAGCGGGGATAATCCGTTATTGAACAATTTATCCTCTGTCCATTTCACGATGAAAAAAATGTAGTTTTTTCAAGGTGAAGCGGTTTAAATTCGTTCTCAAATTACAGTCAGGACGCGTATGTTGAATAATGCTATGAGCGTAGTGATCCTTGCCGCAGGCAAAGGCACGCGCATGTATTCCGATCTTCCGAAAGTGCTGCATACCCTTGCCGGGAAAGCGATGGTTCAGCATGTCATTGATGCTGCGAATGAATTAGGCGCAGCGCACGTTCACCTGGTGTACGGTCACGGCGGCGATCTGCTTAAACAGGCGCTGAAAGACGACAACCTGAACTGGGTGCTTCAGGCAGAGCAGCTGGGTACGGGTCATGCGATGCAGCAGGCCGCACCTTTCTTTGCCGATGATGAAGACATTTTAATGCTCTACGGCGACGTGCCGCTGATCTCTGTCGAAACACTCCAGCGCCTGCGTGATGCTAAACCGCAGGGTGGCATTGGTCTGCTGACGGTAAAACTGGATGATCCGACCGGTTATGGACGTATCACCCGTGAAAACGGCAAAGTTACCGGCATTGTTGAGCACAAAGATGCCACCGACGAGCAGCGTCAGATTCAGGAGATCAACACCGGCATTCTGATTGCCAACGGCGCAGATATGAAACGCTGGCTGGCGAAGCTGACCAACAATAATGCTCAGGGCGAATACTACATCACCGACATTATTGCGCTGGCGTATCAGGAAGGGCGTGAAATCGTCGCCGTTCATCCGCAACGTTTAAGCGAAGTAGAAGGCGTGAATAACCGCCTGCAACTCTCCCGACTGGAGCGCGTTTACCAGTCCGAACAGGCTGAAAAACTGCTGTTAGCAGGCGTTATGCTGCGCGATCCGGCGCGTTTTGATCTGCGCGGTACGCTTACTCACGGGCGCGATGTTGAAATTGATACTAACGTTATCATCGAGGGCAACGTGACTCTCGGTCATCGCGTGAAAATCGGCACCGGTTGCGTGATTAAAAACAGCGTGATTGGCGATGATTGCGAAATCAGTCCGTATACCGTTGTGGAAGATGCGAATCTGGCAGCGGCCTGTACCATTGGCCCGTTTGCCCGTCTGCGTCCTGGTGCTGAGTTGCTGGAAGGTGCACACGTCGGTAACTTCGTTGAGATGAAAAAAGCGCGTCTGGGTAAAGGCTCGAAAGCTGGTCATCTGACTTACCTGGGCGATGCGGAAATTGGCGATAACGTTAACATCGGCGCGGGAACCATTACCTGCAACTACGATGGTGCGAATAAATTTAAGACCATTATCGGCGACGATGTGTTTGTCGGTTCCGACACTCAGCTGGTGGCCCCGGTAACAGTAGGCAAAGGCGCGACCATTGCTGCGGGTACAACTGTGACGCGTAATGTCGGCGAAAATGCCCTGGCTATCAGCCGTGTGCCGCAGACTCAAAAAGAAGGCTGGCGTCGTCCGGTAAAGAAAAAGTAATTCTGGCCGGGTAATCCGGTCACATGGGATGAGGAGATAACATAATCTCCCGCCCACAAGCAGTAACTATAAAAATAACCCCACTCTCTACAAGGCTCGGGGCGCCCGAAAAAACGGGCATACAGGTTGACCGACAACGATATAAATCGGAATCAAAAACTATGTGTGGAATTGTTGGCGCGATCGCGCAACGTGATGTAGCAGAAATCCTTCTTGAAGGTTTACGTCGTCTGGAATACCGCGGATATGACTCTGCCGGTCTGGCCGTTGTTGATGCAGAAGGTCATATGACCCGCCTGCGTCGCCTCGGTAAAGTCCAGATGCTGGCTCAGGCAGCGGAAGAACATCCTCTGCATGGCGGCACCGGTATTGCTCATACTCGCTGGGCGACCCACGGTGAACCTTCAGAAGCTAACGCGCATCCGCATGTTTCTGAACACATTGTGGTGGTGCATAACGGCATCATCGAAAACCATGAACCGCTGCGTGAAGAGTTAAAAGCGCGTGGCTATACCTTCGTTTCTGAAACCGACACCGAAGTGATTGCACATTTGGTGAACTGGGAGCTGAAACAAGGCGGTACTCTGCGTGAGGCAGTTCTGCGTGCTATCCCGCAACTGCGTGGTGCGTACGGTACAGTGATCATGGACTCCCGTCATCCCGGATACCCTGCTGGCGGCACGTTCTGGTAGTCCGCTGGTGATTGGCCTGGGTATGGGCGAAAACTTTATCGCTTCTGACCAGCTGGCGCTGTTGCCAGTGACCCGTCGCTTTATCTTCCTTGAAGAGGGCGATATTGCGGAAATCACTCGCCGTTCGGTAAACATCTTCGATAAAACTGGCGCGGAAGTAAAACGTCAGGATATCGAATCCAATCTGCAATATGACGCGGGCGATAAAGGTATTTACCGTCACTACATGCAGAAAGAGATCTACGAACAGCCGAACGCGATCAAAAACACCCTTACCGGGCGCATCAGCCACGGTCAGGTTGATTTAAGCGAGCTGGGACCGAACGCCGACGAACTGCTGTCGAAGGTTGAGCATATTCAGATCCTCGCCTGTGGTACTTCTTATAACTCCGGTATGGTTTCCCGCTACTGGTTTGAATCGCTGGCAGGTATTCCGTGCGACGTCGAAATCGCCTCTGAATTCCGCTATCGCAAATCTGCCGTGCGTCGTAACAGCCTGATGATCACCTTGTCACAGTCTGGCGAAACCGCGGATACCCTGGCGGGCCTGCGTCTGTCGAAAGAGCTGGGTTACCTTGGTTCGCTGGCAATCTGTAACGTTCCGGGTTCTTCTCTGGTGCGCGAATCCGATCTGGCGCTGATGACCAACGCCGGGTACGGAAATTGGCGTGGCATCCACTAAAGCATTCACCACTCAGTTAACTGTGCTGTTGATGCTGGTGGCGAAGCTGTCTCGCCTGAAAGGTCTGGATGCCTCCATTGAACATGACATCGTGCATGGTCTGCAGGCGCTGCCGAGCCGTATTGAGCAGATGCTGTCTCAGGACAAACGCATTGAAGCGCTGGCAGAAGATTTCTCTGACAAACATCACGCGCTGTTCCTGGGCCGTGGCGATCAGTACCCAATCGCGCTGGAAGGCGCATTGAAGCTGAAAGAGATCTCTTACATTCACGCTGAAGCCTACGCTGCAGGCGAACTGAAACACGGTCCGCTGGCGCTGATTGATGCCGATATGCCGGTTATCGTCGTTGCACCGAACAACGAATTGCTGGAAAAACTGAAATCCAACATTGAAGAAGTTCGCGCGCGTGGCGGTCAGTTGTATGTCTTCGCCGATCAGGATGCGGGTTTTGTAAGTAGCGATAACATGCACATCATCGAGATGCCGCATGTGGAAGAGGTGATTGCACCGATCTTCTACACCGTTCCGCTGCAGCTGCTGGCTTACCACGTCGCGCTGATCAAAGGCACCGACGTTGACCAGCCGCGTAACCTGGCAAAATCGGTTACGGTTGAGTAATAAATGGATGCCCTGCGTAAGCAGGGGCATTTTTCTTCCTGTTATGTTTTTAATCAAACATCCTGCCAACTCCATGTGACAAACCGTCATCTTCGGCTACTTTTTCTCTGACACAGAATGAAAATTTTTCTGTCATCTCTTCGTTATTAATATTTGTAATTAACTGAATATCAACGCTTATTTAAATCAGACTGAAGACTTCTCTCTCTGTCATAAAACTGTCATAAACCTTACATATAACTGTCACCTGTTTGTCCTATTTTGCTTCTCGTAGCCAACAAACAATGCTTTATGAATCCTCCCAGGAGACATTATGAAAGTTATGCGTACCACCGTCGCAACTGTTGTCGCCGCGACCTTATCGATGAGCGCTTTCTCTGTGTTTGCAGAAGCAAGCCTGACAGGTGCAGGTGCAACCTTCCCTGCGCCGGTGTATGCCAAATGGGCTGACACTTACCAGAAAGAAACCGGTAATAAAGTTAACTACCAGGGTATCGGTTCTTCCGGTGGCGTAAAACAGATTATCGCTAATACCGTTGATTTTGGTGCCTCTGACGCGCCGCTGTCTGACGAAAAACTGGCTCAGGAAGGTCTGTTCCAGTTCCCGACCGTGATTGGCGGCGTGGTGCTGGCGGTTAACATTCCAGGGCTGAAGTCTGGCGAACTGGTGCTGGATGGTAAAACCCTCGGCGACATCTACCTGGGCAAAATCAAGAAGTGGGATGATGAAGCCATCGCCAAACTGAATCCGGGTCTGAAACTGCCTTCACAGAACATTGCTGTAGTACGCCGCGCAGATGGCTCCGGGACTTCCTTCGTCTTCACCAGCTACCTGGCGAAAGTGAACGAAGAGTGGAAAAACAACGTTGGTACTGGCTCTACCGTAAAATGGCCGATCGGTCTGGGCGGTAAAGGTAACGACGGTATCGCCGCGTTCGTTCAGCGTCTGCCGGGTGCAATTGGTTACGTTGAATATGCTTACGCGAAGCAGAACAACCTGGCGTACACCAAACTGATCTCCGCTGATGGTAAACCGGTTAGTCCGACCGAAGAAAACTTCGCTAATGCAGCAAAAGGCGCAGACTGGAGCAAAACCTTCGCTCAGGATCTGACCAACCAGAAAGGCGAAGATGCATGGCCTATTACCTCTACCACGTTCATTCTGATCCACAAAGATCAGAAGAAACCAGAACAAGGCACAGAAGTGCTGAAGTTCTTCGACTGGGCATACAAAACCGGGGCTAAACAGGCGAACGACCTGGATTACGCCAGCCTGCCGGATAGCGTAGTTGAACAGGTTCGCGCTGCGTGGAAGACCAATATTAAAGACAGTAGCGGCAAGCCGCTGTACTAATAAAACTCCAGGCCGGGTACGGTGTTTTACGCCGCATCCGGCATTACAAAATGACTTTGTAAACGCGTTTAACTGAAGAGTAACTTATGGCTGCAACCAAGCCTGCTTTTAACCCACCGGGTAAAAAGGGCGACATAATTTTCAGCGTGCTGGTAAAACTGGCGGCGCTGATTGTGCTATTGATGTTGGGTGGCATTATTGTCTCTCTGATCATCTCCTCCTGGCCGAGCATTCAGAAATTTGGTCTGGCTTTCCTGTGGACCAAAGAGTGGGATGCGCCGAACGATATCTACGGGGCGCTGGTGCCGATCTACGGTACGCTGGTGACCTCGTTTATCGCGCTGCTGATCGCCGTCCCGGTGAGTTTCGGTATCGCCCTGTTCCTGACCGAGCTTGCGCCTGGCTGGCTGAAACGCCCGCTGGGTATCGCCATTGAGCTGCTGGCAGCCATTCCAAGTATCGTTTACGGCATGTGGGGCCTGTTTATCTTTGCGCCGCTGTTCGCCGTTTACTTCCAGGAGCCGGTCGGCAATATCATGTCGAATATCCCGATTGTTGGCGCGCTGTTCTCTGGCCCCGGCCTTTGGTATCGGTATCCTCGCGGCAGGCGTGATCCTCGCCATCATGATTATTCCGTACATTGCGGCGGTAATGCGCGATGTGTTCGAACAAACCCCGGTGATGATGAAAGAGTCGGCCTACGGTATTGGCTGCACCACCTGGGAAGTTATCTGGCGTATCGTTCTTCCGTTCACCAAAAATGGTGTTATCGGCGGCATCATGCTGGGGCTGGGCCGCGCGCTCGGTGAAACCATGGCGGTGACCTTTATCATCGGTAACACCTACCAGCTCGACAGCGCCTCGCTGTATATGCCGGGCAACAGTATCACCTCTGCGCTGGCGAACGAATTTGCGGAAGCGGATCCGGTCTGCACGTTGCCGCACTGATGGAACTGGGCCTGATCCTGTTTGTGATTACCTTCATCGTCCTCGCCGCATCGAAGTTTATGATTATGCGCCTGGCTAAGAATGAGGGGGCACGCTAATGGCTATGGTTGAAATGCAAACCACTGCGGCGCTGGCTGAATCCCGCCGCAAAATGCAGGCGCGTCGCCGCCTCAAAAACCGTATTGCGCTGACGCTCTCGATGGCGACGATGGCCTTCGGTCTGTTCTGGCTGATCTGGATTTTAATGTCCACCATCACTCGCGGTATCGACGGTATGTCGCTGGCGCTGTTCACTGAAATGACGCCGCCGCCCAATACGGAAGGCGGTGGTCTGGCGAACGCCCTGGCGGGTAGCGGGCTGTTAATTTTGTGGGCCACGGTATTCGGTACGCCGCTGGGCATTATGGCGGGGATTTATCTGGCTGAATATGGTCGTAAATCCTGGCTGGCAGAAGTGATTCGCTTCATTAACGACATTCTGCTCTCTGCGCCGTCGATTGTGGTTGGTCTTTTGTTTACACCATCGTGGTGGCGCAGATGGAGCACTTCTCCGGCTGGGCGGGCGTGATTGCGCTGGCGCTGTTGCAGGTGCCGATTGTTATCCGCACCACCGAGAACATGCTGAAACTGGTGCCGGACAGCCTGCGTGAAGCGGCTTATGCGCTGGGTACGCCGAAGTGGAAGATGATCTCCGCGATTACGCTGAAAGCGTCGGTGTCCGGGATCATGACCGGTATCCTGCTGGCGATTGCCCGTATTGCTGGTGAAACCGCGCCGCTGCTGTTTACCGCGCTCTCCAACCAGTTCTGGAGCACGGACATGATGCAGCCGATCGCCAACCTGCCGGTGACGATCTTTAAGTTTGCGATGAGCCCGTTTGCGGAATGGCAGCAACTGGCCTGGGCCGGGGTATTGATCATTACCCTGTGCGTACTGCTGCTGAACATTCTGGCGCGCGTTGTTTTTGCGAAGAATAAACACGGTTAACACTTTGCTGGATGCGGCGTGAACGCCTGATCCGGCCTACGGTAAGCCTGATTAGCGAAGTGCATCAGGCACGATGAGGAAAAGATTGCAATGAGTATGGTTGAAACTGCCCCGAGTAAAATTCAGGTTCGTAATTTGAACTTCTACTACGGCAAATTCCATGCCCTGAAAAACATCAACCTGGATATCGCCAAAAACCAGGTAACGGCGTTTATCGGGCCGTCCGGCTGCGGTAAATCGACGCTGCTGCGTACCTTCAACAAAATGTTTGAACTGTACCCGGAGCAGCGTGCGGAAGGTGAAATTCTGCTTGATGGCGACAACATCCTGACCAACTCTCAGGATATCGCCCTGCTGCGTGCGAAAGTGGGCATGGTGTTCCAGAAACCGACGCCGTTCCCGATGTCCATCTACGACAACATCGCTTTTGGCGTGCGTCTGTTTGAGAAGCTCTCCCGTGCCGACATGGACGAGCGCGTGCAGTGGGCATTGACCAAAGCCGCATTGTGGAACGAAACCAAAGATAAATTGCACCAGAGCGGTTACTCTCTCTGGTGGTCAGCAACAGCGTCTGTGTATTGCGCGTGGTATCGCCATTCGCCCGGAAGTGCTGCTGCTCGACGAACCGTGTTCGGCGCTCGACCCTATCTCTACCGGGCGTATTGAAGAGCTGATCACCGAACTGAAGCAGGATTACACCGTGGTGATCGTCACCCACAACATGCAGCAGGCTGCGCGTTGTTCCGACCACACGGCGTTTATGTACCTGGGCGAATTGATTGAGTTCAGCAACACGGACGATCTGTTCACCAAGCCAGCGAAGAAACAAACAGAAGACTACATCACCGGTCGTTACGGTTGATTCAGGAGTGCGTTATGGACAGTCTCAATCTTAATAAACATATTTCCGGCCAGTTCAACGCCGAACTGGAAAGCATCCGCACGCAGGTGATGACCATGGGCGGCATGGTGGAGCAGCAGCTTTCTGATGCAATCACCGCGATGCATAACCAGGACAGCGATCTGGCGAAGCGCGTCATCGAAGGCGACAAGAACGTCAACATGATGGAAGTGGCGATCGATGAAGCCTGCGTGCGCATTATCGCCAAACGTCAGCCGACGGCGAGCGACCTGCGTCTGGTTATGGTGATCAGTAAAACCATTGCCGAGCTGGAGCGTATTGGCGACGTGGCGGACAAAATCTGCCGTACTGCGCTGGAGAAATTCTCCCAGCAGCATCAGCCGTTGCTGGTAAGTCTGGAGTCGCTGGGCCGTCATACCATCCAGATGCTGCACGACGTGCTGGACGCGTTCGCGCGGATGGACATTGACGAAGCGGTACGTATTTATCGTGAAGATAAAAAAGTCGATCAGGAGTACGAAGGTATTGTTCGTCAACTGATGACCTACATGATGGAAGATTCGCGTACCATTCCGAGCGTACTTACCGCGCTGTTCTGTGCGCGTTCTATCGAACGTATTGGCGACCGCTGCCAGAATATTTGTGAGTTTATCTTCTACTACGTGAAGGGGCAGGATTTCCGTCATGTCGGCGGTGATGAGCTGGATAAACTGCTGGCGGGAAAAAGATAGCGATAAATAATTCACCAAGCAAATCCCAATAATTTAATTATTGGGATTTGTTATATATAACTTTATAAAATCCTAAAATTACACAAAATTAATAACTGCGAGCATGGTCATACTTTTATAAATAGAGCATTGCTATTTTTTCTGCACGCAACTAAATTAATTTTCGAACCTGGATGTTCGTTATAAAAACCATTAATTAATGACTGGATTGTTACTGCATTCGCAGGCAAAACCTGACATAACCAGAGAATACTGGTGAAGTCGGGTTTTTTTGTTTATAAAAAAGGTCCTTGCTATGAACATGCAAATCACCAAAATTCTCAACAATAATGTTGTGGTGGTTATTGATGATCAACAGCGGGAAAAAGTCGTCATGGGGCGCGGAATTGGCTTTCAAAAACGCCTGGCGAAAGAATTAACTCAAGTGGAATAGAAAAAGAGTATGCCTTGAGCAGTCATGAACTGAACGGGCGATTAAGCGAACTCTTAAGTCATATGCCTCTTGAGGTGATGGCAACCTGTGATCGTATTATCTCTCTGGCGCAGGAGCGTCTGGGAAAAGTTGCAGGACAGTATTTATATCTCGCTAACTGACCATTGCCAGTTTGCGATTAAACGCTTTCAGCAAAACGTGCTGCTGCCCAACCCGCTGCTGTGGGATATCCAGCGGCTTTACCCGAAAGAGTTCCAGCTAGGGGAAGAAGCGTTAACCATTATTGATAAACGGTTGGGCGTGCAGTTACCGAAAGATGAAGTGGGCTTTATTGCCATGCATCTGGTCAGTGCCCAAATGAGCGGAAATATGGAGGATGTTGCAGGTGTCACGCAATTAATGCGCGAAATGCTGCAATTAATAAAATTTCAGTTCAGCCTTAATTACCAGGAAGAAAGCTTGAGTTATCAGCGACTGGTTACGCATCTGAAATTTTTATCCTGGCGTATTCTTGAACATGCATCGATTAACGATAGTGATGAATCATTACAACAAGCAGTAAAGCAAAATTACCCGCAAGCATGGCAATGTGCGGAACGGATCGCCATTTTTATTGGTTTGCAGTATCAACGTAAAATTTCACCCTGCAGAGATTATGTTTTTAGCCATAAATATAGAGCGCGTGCGCAAAGAACACTGAAATATTATTACTGAGTAAAGGATTGTTACCGCACTAAGCGGGCAAAACCTGAAAAAAATTGCTTGATTCACGTCAGGCCGTTTTTTTCAGGTTTTTTTTGGAGTTTTGCCGCAAAGCGGTAGAGGGCAAGTTATGACGGAGTTAGCCAGAACAATAGTCGCAGGAGTCGGGGGCGCAGATAACATTGTGAGTCTGATGCATTGCGCAACGCGATTACGTTTTAAGTTAAAGGATGAAAGCAAAGCGCAAGCTGAGGTACTGAAAAAGACCCCCGGTATTATTATGGTGGTGGAAAGCGGTGGCCAGTTTCAGGTTGTCATAGGTAACCATGTGGCCGATGTCTTCCTGGCGGTTAACAGCGTGGCAGGCCTTGGCGAAAAAGCGCAACAGGCACCGGAAAATGATGATAAAGGTAATCTGTTAAACCGCTTTGTTTATGTTATTTCAGGTATTTTTACGCCTCTGATCGGTTTGATGGCGGCAACCGGGATCCTGAAAGGTATGCTGGCTCTGGCACTCACTTTTCAGTGGACGACCGAACAAAGTGGTACTTATTTAATTTTATTTCAGCGCCAGTGATGCCTTGTTTTGGTTCTTCCCGATAATCCTGGGATACACCGCGGGGAAACGCTTCGGCGGTAATCCATTTACTGCCATGGTGATTGGCGGAGCGTTAGTGCATCCATTAATTCTGACTGCTTTCGAGAACGGGCAAAAAGCGGATGCGCTGGGGCTGGATTTCCTGGGTATTCCGGTCACATTGTTGAATTACTCGTCATCGGTTATTCCCATTATTTTTTCTGCCTGGTTGTGCAGCATTCTGGAACGCCGACTTAATGCGTGGTTACCTTCGGCAATCAAAAATTTCTTCACACCCTTGCTATGTCTGATGGTCATCACACCCGTCACCTTTCTGCTGGTGGGGCCGCTATCAACCTGGATAAGCGAACTGATTGCCGCCGGTTATCTCTGGCTTTATCAGGCGGTTCCTGCATTTGCAGGCGCGGTAATGGGCGGCTTCTGGCAAATCTTTCGTGATGTTCGGACTGCACTGGGGCTTTGATACCTGTAATTATCAATAACTTCACCGTGCTGGGCTACGACACCATGATCCCGCTGTTAATGCCCGCCATTATGGCGCAGTCGGGGCGGCGCTCGGCGTCTTCCTCTGCGAACGCGATGCGCAGAAAAAAGTGGTGGCGGGATCAGCGGCGTTGACGGTCTGTTTGGTATCACCGAACCAGCGGTATATGGCGTCAATCTGCCGCGTAAGTACCCCTTTCGTTATCGCCTGCATCAGTGGGGCTTTGGGGGCCACCATCATTGGCTACGCGCAAACGAAAGTTTACTCCTTTGGTTTGCCAGGTATTTTCACCTTCATGCAAACCATCCCGTCAACGGGGAATTGATTTCACCGTATGGGCCAGCGTTATTGGCGGTGTCATTGCCATCGGTTGCGCATTTGTCGGTACGGTGATGCTTCATTTCATCACCGCTAAACGTCAGCCAGCGCAGGTGCCCCAGCAAGAGAAACACCAGAGGTTATTACACCTGAGCAGGGCGGTATCTGTTCACCGATGACGGGAGAGATTGTGCCGCTCATTCACGTCGCTGATACCACGTTTGCCAGTGGCCTGTTGGGTAAAGGTATTGCCATTCTGCCCTCGGTTGGTGAAGTGCGTTCTCCGGTTGCGGGTCGAATTGCTTCGTTGTTCGCCACATTACACGCCATTGGCATTGAGTCAGATGATGGTGTGGAGATCCTGATTCATGTCGGTATCGACACCGTAAAACTGGACGGCAAATTCTTTTCCGCTCACGTCAACGTGGGTGACAAGGTCAATACAGGCGATCGGCTGATTTCTTTTGATATCCCTGCTATTCGCGAGGCCGGATTTGATCTGACGACGCCGGTATTAATCAGTAATAGCGATGATTTTACGGACGTATTACCCCACGGCACGGCGCAGATAAACGCTGGTGAGCCGCTGTTATCCATCATTCGCTAACGATAAAAGGAGTTAATTATGAAAGCATTTCCAGAAACATTTCTTTGGGGTGGCGCAACAGCTGCCAATCAGGTGGAAGGTGCCTGGCAGGAAGATGGCAAAGGGATCTCGACCTCAGATTTACAGCCTCATGGCGTAATGGGAAAAATGGAACCGCGCATCCTGGGGAAAGAGAATATCAAAGATGTCGCCATCGATTTTTATCACCGTTACCCGGAAGATATCGCGTTATTTGCCGAGATGGGCTTCACCTGTCTGCGTATTTCCATTGCCTGGGCGCGAATTTTCCCTCAGGGCGACGAAGCCGAACCGAATGAAGCGGGGTTAGCGTTTTACGAGCGGCTGTTTGATGAAATGGCGCAGGCGGGGATCAAGCCGCTGGTAACGTTATCCCATTACGAAATGCCATATGGGCTGGTGAAAAACTACGGCGGTTGGGCTAATCGGGCGGTCATCGATCACTTCGAGCATTACGCACGCACGGTCTTTACCCGCTACCAACATAAAGTTGCGTTATGGCTGACATTTAATGAAATCAACATGTCATTACACGCGCCATTCACGGGCGTGGGGCTGGCAGAAGAGAGTGGCGAGGCGGAAGTTTATCAGGCGATCCATCATCAACTGGTTGCCAGTGCGCGGGCAGTTAAAGCCTGTCATAGCCTGATCCCCGAAGCGAAAATCGGCAATATGCTTCTCGGTGGGCTGGTTTACCCCCTCACCTGCCAGCCACAGGATATGTTGCAGGCCATGGAAGAGAACCGGCGCTGGATGTTCTTTGGTGATGTTCAGGCGCGTGGTCAGTATCCCGGCTATATGCAGCGTTTCTTCCGCGACCACAATATCACCATTGAGATGACTGAAAGTGACGCAGAAGATTTAAAACATACCGTAGATTTCATCTCTTTTAGTTATTACATGACCGGTTGTGTTTCCCACGACGAAAGCATTAATAAAAATGCGCAGGGCAACATACTGAATATGATCCCCAATCCGCATCTGAAAAGTTCAGAGTGGGGGTGGCAAATTGATCCGGTTGGATTACGGGTTCTGTTAAATACGCTTTGGGATCGTTATCAAAAACCGTTATTTATTGTCGAGAACGGATTAGGCGCAAAAGACAGCGTTGAAGCGGATGGTTCGATACAGGACGATTATCGAATTGCCTATTTAAACGATCACCTGGTACAGGTAAATGAAGCGATTGCCGATGGTGTGGATATTATGGGGTACACCAGTTGGGGGCCAATTGATTTAGTCAGTGCATCTCATTCACAAATGTCTAAGCGCTACGGCTTTATTTATGTGGATCGTGATGATAATGGTGAAGGAAGCCTCACAAGAACGCGCAAGAAAAGCTTCGGATGGTATGCAGAAGTGATCAAAACTCGGGGGCTGTCATTAAAAAAATAACCAATAAAGCACCTTAAATTATCGTCGCATTCAGAACAGTCTGGATGCGATGCGTTAATTCTTTCTTTGCACCATAAAGGGATATTATGTTTAGACGAAATCTTATTACCTCTGCCATCTTATTAATGGCACCGTTAGCCTTTTCCGCACAATCATTGGCTGAATCATTAACAGTGGAACAACGCCTTGAGCTATTAGAAAAGGCGTTAAGAGAAACGCAAAGCGAACTGAAAAAAGTATAAAGATGAAGAGAAGAAAAAGTATACGCCAGCGACGGTGAATCGTAGCGTAAGTACGAATGATCAAGGGTATGCCGCCAATCCGTTCCCGACCAGTCGTGCCGCAAAGCCTGATGCTGTACTGGTTAAAAATGAAGAGAAAAATGCCAGTGAGACAGGCTCGATTTATTCTTCCATGACTCTGAAAGATTTCAGTAAATTTGTGAAAGATGAAATCGGCTTTAGTTACAACGGCTACTACCGTTCTGGTTGGGGGACAGCCTCTCATGGTTCACCTAAATCATGGGCAATTGGTTCTCTGGGCCGCTTTGGTAACGAATACTCCGGCTGGTTTGATTTGCAGTTAAAACAACGTGTCTACAACGAAAACGGCAAACGGGTTGATGCCATCGTGATGATGGATGGTAACGTTGGGTCAGCAGTACTCTACCGGCTGGTTTGGCGATAACGCCGGTGGCGAGAACTTTATGCAGTTCTCCGATATGTACGTTACCACCAAAGGTTTCCTGCCCTTTGCGCCAGAGGCTGATTTCTGGGTGGGTAAACACGGTGCGCCGAAAATTGAAATCCAGATGCTTGACTGGAAAACGCAGCGTACCGATGCTGCCGCAGGGTGTAGGTCTGGAAAACTGGAAAGTCGGTCCGGGTAAAATTGATATCGCGCTGGTTCGTGAAGATGTCGATGATTACGATCGCAGCCTGCAAAACAAACAGCAGATTAATACCAATACCATTGATTTACGCTATAAAGATATCCCGTTATGGGATAAAGCCACCTTAATGGTGAGCGGTCGTTATGTCTCAGCAAATGAAAGCGCATCGGAAAAAGATAATCAGGATAATAACGGGTATTATGACTGGAAAGATACCTGGATGTTTGGTACATCTTTAACGCAGAAATTTGATAAAGGGTGGCTTCAACGAATTCTCCTTCCTGGTTGCGAATAACTCTATCGCCAGTAACTTTGGTCGTTATGCTGGTGCAAGTCCATTTACTACCTTTAATGGTCGTTATTATGGTGATCACACAGGCGGAACTGCAGTTCGTCTGACTTCGCAGGGCGAAGCTTATATCGGCGATCATTTTATTGTGGCTAACGCGATTGTTTACTCCTTCGGTAACGATATTTATAGCTACGAAACAGGCGCACATTCTGATTTCGAATCTATTCGTGCGGTTGTTCGCCCGGCCTATATTTGGGACCAATATAACCAGACAGGTGTTGAACTGGGCTATTTCACCCAGCAAAACAAAGATGCGAATAGCAATAAATATAATGAGTCTGGTTATAAAACCACGCTCTTCCATACCTTTAAAGTCAATACCAGTATGTTGACCTCGCGCCCGGAAATTCGTTTCTACGCTACGTATATCAAAGCTCTGGAAAACGAACTGGATGGCTTCACCTTTGAAGACAATAAAGACGACCAGTTTGCTGTCGGTGCCCAGGCTGAAATCTGGTGGTAATGGAACTTAATAAAAGGAATATTACGATGAATATAAAAATTGCTGCTTTAACGCTGGCTATTGCCAGCGGTATTTCTGCTCAATGGGCCATAGCAGCGGATATGCCAGCCAGCCCGGCACCCACTATTCCGGTGAAACAGTATGTGACTCAGGTCAATACCGATAACAGCGTGACCTTTCGCTACTTTGCCCCTGGGGCAAAAAATGTCTCCGTAGTGGTGGGTGTTCCGGTTCCGGACAATATTCACCCGATGACCAAAGATGAAGCGGGAGTCTGGTCGTGGCGCACGCCTGTTCTGAAAGGCAACCTGTACGAGTATTTTTTCAATGTTGATGGTGTACGCAGCATTGATACAGGCACCGCAATGACTAAGCCTCAGCGCCAGGTTAACTCCAGTATGATTCTGGTACCGGGCAGTTATCTGGATACACGTTCTGTTGTGCATGGTGATTTGATCGCCATAACTTACCACTCCAACGCATTGCAATCCGAACGTCAGATGTATGTCTGGACCCCGCCAGGATACACCGGCATAGGCGAGCCTTTGCCAGTGCTCTATTTCTATCACGGCTTTGGTGATACCGGACGTTCCGCTATTGATCAGGGGCGTATCCCGCAAATCATGGATAACCTGCTGGCTGAAGGGAAAATTAAACCGATGCTGGTGGTGATCCCGGATACCGAAACCGATGCGAAGGGCATTATTCCCGAAGATTTCGTTCCTCAGGAGAGACGTAAAGTCTTTTATCCGTTAAATGCTAAAGCGGCAGATCGCGAACTGATGAACGATATTATCCCGCTGATTAGCAAGCGTTTTAATGTCCGTAAAGATGCCGATGGTCGCGCGCTGGCAGGGCTTTCACAAGGCGGGTATCAGGCACTGGTTTCGGGAATGAATCATCTGGAAAGCTTTGGCTGGCTGGCCACATTCAGTGGTGTTACCACGACAACCGTACCGGATGAAGGGTGTCGCGGCCCGGCTGAACGATCCGGCAGCTATTAACCAGCAACTACGTAATTTTACTGTGGTCGTGGGCGATAAAGATGTCGTAACCGGCAAGGATATCGCCGGGCTGAAAACTGAGCTTGAGCAGAAAAAAATTAAGTTTGATTACCAGGAATATCCGGGTCTGAACCATGAAATGGATGTCTGGCGGCCTGCCTATGCAGCCTTCGTACAGAAATTATTTAAATAAAATAAGGCATTAAGATGAAATTAATCATTACCGAAGATTACCAGGAAATGAGCCGTGTCGCGGCACATCATCTGCTTGGTTATATGTCGAAGACGCGTCGCGTTAACCTGGCAATTACCGCCGGTAGCACGCCCAAAGGCATGTACGAATATCTCATCACTCTGGTTAAAGGTAAGCCCTGGTACGATAACTGCTATTTCTACAATTTCGATGAAATTCCATTTCGCGGCAAAGAGGGAGAAGGCGTAACGATTACCAATCTGCGTAATCTGTTTTTCACCCCTGCAGGGGATCAAAGAAGAGATATCCAGAAGCTCACTATTGATAACTACCGCGAGCATGATCAGAAACTGGCGCGTGAAGGCGGCCTGGATTTGGTGGTGTTGGGATTAGGTGTAGATGGTCATTTTTGTGGCAATTTGCCAAATACGACCCATTTCCATGAGCAAACCGTGGAGTTCCCGATCCAGGGAGAGATGGTTGATATTGTGGCGCATGGCGAGTTGGGCGGCGACTTTTCATTAGTGCCTGACAGCTACGTGACGATGGGGCCGAAAAGCATCATGGCGGCGAAAAACTTGCTGATAATTGTCAGTGGCGCAGGGTAAAGCGCAGGCACTGAAAAATGTTCTGCAAGGTCCGGTTACCGAAGATGTTCCTGCTTCCGTGTTGCAGCTGCATCCTTCGCTGATGGTAATCGCTGATAAAGCCGCTGCCGCAGAATTAGCGCTCGGTTAAGCTTAAGAAATAAGGCCGGATGTGTGAATTACGCTCCGGCCTGTTCTCATTATTTAAATAACTACGAAAAATCACCCCACAGTCTCAGCTTGCCGCAGTGGAGACAGCGGAAGAGATAACCCTGACAATCACCACCCTTTTGCAGGCATTTAGCTAGATCAGAATTTCTAATACCGAAATTCTCACAATCTTCTTCAAGGTTGGCAAATTCATCGAGGCGATCTTTTATATCATTCCAGCCCACATAGCCGATAAAAGCACAGAAATCGCCACAATGCGCGAGCCAGAATTCCTGTTGCCATCCATGATAACCTGGCGTGCGTTCAACCAACTCTTTCAGCATTTCATCAGGATATGTGTTCTTAATACCGGCAAATCGTCCTCTTCATCATACTCAAATTCAACACCTTCTATGCTGGCATCATCCTGAAAACTACCTGCAAACTTTTCAGCAGCAGAACCGTCCGCAATACACCACGGACAGAGATGTTCAACTTCATCAACGCAATAAAAGGGACCCGAGTAATAAACTGACGTCTGTTGTTCACAGCAATCGCACTCTACGGTTTTATCCTGTTCAAATGCGCCTGTTTCCAGTGGCTTGGGATGATATTTGAATTGGGGTAACGGCCTGATATTTTGAGTCATAGAAACATCCTGTCTGCTTTTGAGTAGCCCAAAGATAAAGTCATCCCGCTTAACTTAAAGAGTCTGTTTCAGGACATGAAATATCCAATCCGGGTAGACGTGTAATGATTCTGCTCATCACCACACCTGCCAGCAATGCAGGAATGATGCGGACAACGAGACTGTCACCAGAAAGAATGTTTTCAAACAACGCTGAGGAAGCCATGCCCTTAATATGTACGATAACAGCGCAATAGATCTCGGTGATAACGACTCCACCTATGCCACCAGCCAGACAACGATAACGTTTCTGTGACCCGATCTTTTCCGGCAGACAGGCGACCATTACGCCGGTTAACATGCAGGAATAGCTCCCGTAGTTATCGACAATAAGAGAAACAATGGAAGTACCTGTATTATCACCCAAAAGAACCAGCGGTTCTTTTGCGAAGAATATGTAGAGGACAAGAAACAGAACACCAATTAACGGTCCCTAAAACCGCAAAATAAAGTCCGTGATGAATTACCCGACGTGAAACAGACATATCAAACTCCCTTTACTTACCTTTGAGTGCCAATTTAAGCGGGGTAAGTGAAGGGAGTGTGAAGAACTATGCCGTAATATCCCAACCACGCGCTTTCCACAGTTCCGGTAACTGCGAAAGATGGGTAAAGGTGGTGACTTTCGGGTGAACGATCGGCTTTATTGTGCGGGTCAGCGCAGAAGTAGAACACTTCCATACCTGCGTCGATCCCTGATTGCGCACCGGCACTGGAGTCATCAACCAGAATGCAGTTTTCAACGTTCACATTCATCGCTTTTGCCGCATGGAACATTAATGCCGGGATCGGGCTTCCAGCGCTGAATATCGTAGCCGCTGAACAGTTTATCCGGGAAGTAGTGCAGCATGTTCAGCTTGCCCATACGAATGCTGCATTTTGTTATTTCGGGCCGTTAGAGACCACGCACATCGGCACGTTATCGCTGCCAGCAATTCGTTCAGCCCCTGCGATGGCTTCCAGTTCTGAATCAAACAGCCGAGCGACTTCTGCACGGTAAACGTGTTCGGCTTCTGCCTTTCGCTAACGTCACGCCCTGTTCTTTACTGATCGATATCGATGATTTCGTACAGTTTTACGCCTTTGAAACGGGTTTGAATATCTCTTCAGGATCAGCGTAATGCCAAATTCCTGAACATCGTGACATAGGCGCGAGAGCAAATGACCTCGCTATCGACCAGCGTACCGTCGCAGTCGAAAAATACCGCTTCTATCTGGGACATGTCTTTCCTTTATCGTTAGTTTAACGTTTTCGTCATGCCAATTCGCATGACGCAATCGTTGCCGTATAAGCAAATACAATGAAAAAAAGTTATCTTCAGCCGTCCATATTGTCTCATTTTGGTATACGATAGCGACGGATTTTCCCTCCTTGTTCGGAAATAGATAATGAGTCAACAACACACAACCCAGGCTTCTGGCCAGGGGATGCTGGAACGCGTGTTTAAACTGCGCGAACATGGCACGACGGCACGGACCGAAGTGATCGCCGGTTTTACCACCTTCCTGACGATGGTTTACATCGTTTTTGTTAACCCGCAAATTCTTGGCGTTGCTGGCATGGATACCAGCGCCGTCTTCGTCACTACCTGTCTGATCGCTGCATTCGGCAGTATTATGATGGGACTGTTTGCTAACCTGCCAGTTGCACTGGCACCCGCTATGGGCCTGAATGCGTTCTTCGCTTTTGTCGTTGTACAGGCGATGGGCTTGCCGTGGCAGGTCGGGATGGGCGCAATCTTCTGGGGCGCGATTGGTCTGCTGTTACTGACGATTTTCCGCGTTCGCTACTGGATGATAGCCAACATTCCCGGTGAGTCTGCGTGTGGGCATTACCAGCGGTATCGGTCTGTTCATTGGCATGATGGGGCTGAAAAACGCAGGTGTGATTGTCGCTAACCCGGAAACGCTGGTGAGCATCGGTAATCTGACTTCTCACAGCGTACTGCTGGGGTATCCTCGGCTTCTTCATCATCGCTATTCTGGCCTCGCGCAACATTCACGCAGCGGTGCTGGTTTCTATCGTGGTGACGACGCTGCTGGGCTGGATGCTGGGTGATGTCCACTACAATGGCATCGTTTCTGCGCCGCCGAGCGTAATGACAGTTGTGGGTCATGTAGATTTAGCCGGGTCGTTTAACCTCGGGCTGGCAGGGGTGATTTTCTCTTTCATGCTGGTCAACCTGTTTGACTCCTCCGGTACGCTGATTGGCGTGACCGATAAAGCAGGTCTGGCGGATGAGAAGGGTAAATTCCCGCGCATGAAGCAGGCGCTGTATGTCGACAGTATCTCTTCCGTGACCGGTTCGTTTATCGGTACTTCTTCCGTTACGGCGTATATTGAGTCCTCTTCCGGCGTATCCGTTGGCGGTCGTACCGGTCTGACGGCAGTGGTTGTTGGTCTGCTGTTCCTGCTGGTTATCTTTCTGTCGCCGCTGGCGGGGATGGTGCCAGGCTACGCTGCAGCTGGTGCGCTGATTTACGTTGGCGTGTTGATGACCTCAAGTCTTGCTCGCGTGAACTCACGATCTAGGTGCTGATAGCATTATAGGACTTTACTGGTGGGCACCGCAATTTGGCAGTGCTGTTTGCTTGGCTCAGTTACGTATTGCTAAGGCTCAGTCAGTTGGGTATGCAACCCAATGCAGCACCTGCGCCCAGTCATCAAGCGTCATCAGCGTCAGCGGTAAACGGGCAGAAGCCGTAGGCTGACGGGGAGGAAAAGGTGTAAAAGCCATAATAGAGTCCTGAGTTGCTTAACGGCGTATTAATCACTAATGGTAAAAGAGCTATGAGGCAATGCAAGTGCTTTCACTACGCGATCTGTGCCTTCTGCGAGGCGACTTCCAAAAAAATGAAGCCCTTGAATTGTTGTGAATTAATTTCGCGATCGCGATGGTGTTTACTGATATTCCCGTAAAAGAAGTCGAAAAACACGTTACAATAGCGGGGTACTGGATTTTCGTGAGACAGGAAGAAGATGGACATTAACAACAAAGCCCGCATTCATTGGGCATGCCGCCGTGGTATGCGCGAACTCGATATTTCAATCATGCCGTTTTTCGAACATGAGTACGACAGCTTAAGCGATGACGAAAAACGCATCTTTATTCGTCTGCTGGAATGTGACGATCCGGACCTGTTTAACTGGCTGATGAATCACGGTAAACCGGCCGATGCAGAACTGGAAATGATGGTCCGACTCATCCAGACACGGAACCGGGAACGTGGTCCTGTGGCAATCTGATTTGCGCGTCTCCTGGCGCGCACAGTGGCTTTCCTTGCTGATTCATGGGCTGGTTGCCGCTGTTATTTTACTCATGCCCTGGCCGCTCAGTTACACCCCGTTATGGATGGTGTTACTTTCGCTGGTGGTGTTTGATTGCGTTCGCAGCCAGCGGCGCATTAATGCTCGCCAGGGGGAAATTCGCTTGTTGATGGACGGGCGTTTGCGTTGGCAAGGGCAGGAGTGGAGCATCGTCAAAGCGCCGTGGATGATTAAGAGCGGCATGATGCTGCGTTTACGTTCTATGAGGTGCTGCATTGCGTTGCATACCCAACTTACTTAACCTTAGCAATTGGCAATGGTTATGTTGTATATATTGGTTCAGTTAGTATTGCTAAGGTTAACATCCAGCAACTCCATTATCATCAGCACTCTGGAGGCACCTCTTCAATCACAGATGAGGACACTGTGGTTAAGAAAAGAATCACTTATCGCAGTAAAGTCAAAGACCAAAATTACTATTCTGTTGCAGTCAATGCAGGTTATTACGTAACACCTAACGCAAAAGTTTATGTTGAAGGCGCATGGAATCGGGTTACGAATAAAAAAGGTAATACTTCACTTTATGATCACAATGATAACACTTCAGACTACAGCAAAAATGGTGCAGGCATAGAAAACTATAACTTCATCACTACTGCTGGTCTTAAGTACACCTTTTAACAACGTTAACCAGATTTTCTCCCCGGTGGTATTGTATAGCCCCGGGGAATTTGTTTACCGTTACAAGCAGACAATATCCCACTAATTTTGTAAGCATTTAACCTGATGTCATGACGTGTAACCTCTTACCGCAACACAAGACCCAATATATTCAAATTCGTTATGCCGTGGCATCATTTAACCCCTTGTAATTCATCGCCATAATTGATTTAATTCACAAATAAAACTATAACATGGTGAAATTAATGAAAAAAAACACAGATGATGGGGCTAAAATTTACACACCACTTACCCTAAAGCTTTATGACTGGTGGGTTTTGGGAGTATCAAATCGGCTTGCATGGGGATGTCCTACAAAGGAACACCTTCTTCCACACTTTCTGGAACATTTAGGTAACAACCATCTGGATATTGGTGTTGGAACTGGGTTTTACCTTACTCACGTACCTGAGAGTAGTCTGATATCTTTAATGGATTTGAACGAAGCTAGCCTGAACGCGGCATCTACAAGGGCTGGGGAATCAAAAATTAAACATAAAATTAGCCATGATGTTTTTGAACCTTATCCCGCGGCGTTACATGGTCAATTTGATTCCATTTCCATGTTTTACCTTCTTCACTGCCTGCCTGGAAATATATCTACAAAAAGCTGTGTAATACGCAATGCGGCGCAGGCCTTAACTGACGATGGAACTCTATACGGAGCCACAATTCTTGGCGATGGAGTTGTGCACAATAGCTTCGGTCAAAAACTGATGCGCATTTACAATCAGAAAGGCATCTTTTCAAACACAAAAGATTCCGAAGAAGGCTTAACACATATACTCTCAGAGCATTTCGAGAATGTTAAAACCAAGGTTCAAGGTACTGTAGTAATGTTTTCCGCTTCAGGGAAAAAATAGCATCCAACCGCAGCACGTTCTTGCTTAAGACGTGCTGCGGCATAATCCCAATGATTACTCCCTGACAGGGTTCGTAGGCCACTCAATATCAGGTGCAGTTGATGTATCAACACGGTTCAGCAACACCCGATACTTCTTTCCAGGCTTCCAGCAACGAGGTTTCTTCCTCTGTTGCGATTTCCAGATCTGCAGCATCCTGAAGCGGCGCAATATGCTCACTGGCTACCTGCATCAGGCTGTTTTTTGTTTCTTCCGCCTCCCGGATCCGGAACAGTTTTTCTGCTTCCGTATCCTTCACCCAGGCTGTGCCGTTCCACTTCTGAAACTCCCCTTCCGGCGATAACCAGGTAACATTTTCCGGTAACGGACCGAGTTCAGAAATAAATAACGCGTCCCCTGATGCCACGTCATAAACCGTTTTACCCCGATGGTCTTCAACGAGATGCCACGATGCCTCATCACTGTTGAAAACAACCACGAAGCCAGCCGGAATATCTGGCGGTGCAATATCGGTACTGTTTGCAGGCAAACCTGTATGAGGTGGAATGGCACAAGAGACTTACAAAAGAATCAGGCAAAAACGCCTGATTGATGAGAGCCCCGAAGCCACTGAAATCTGTCGTCAAGTTTGCGCTGGTAACTGTTCTGAGAAAGTCGAACATCATAAATCTGGAGTGGCAACAGATCGACATGCAGCGACAAGTTGCCAGGGTGAATCCAGAAGATAGCAAATCAAACCGCGCCATTGGTGTGGCGCTGAACGATACCGCCTCTAAAGTGTTGCGTGATCAAACAGGCAAGCATCACAAATGTGGGTGTACATACCAGGCGGCTAAGCGAGCAGATGGAACATCAACGCCTGCGCTCAGGAAGATGCGCATTGACAGCAAGACAGCATGGCTATCAGCTTGTCGTCGTGCAGGAGTTGAAAATTTCCGTTTCCATGACCTCTGGCATACCTGGGCAAGCTGTTGATTCCGTCAGGCGTCCCATTATCAGTGCTTCAGGAAATGGGCGGATGGGAGTCCAGAGAAATGGTTCGTAGATATGCTCACCTTGCGCCTAATCATTTGACTGAGCACGCGAGGAAAATAGACGACATTTTTGGTGATAATGTCCTTAAATTATAGAAGAAATAAAGAAGGCGTAACATTGAATTTTAATCACACACCCCTGAGTACTAATAGGAATTTCATCATCACTTATATCTAACCTTCACAATTGGCCATGTTACTGCCTACTCACTCAGCATCTACTAAGGTCACGCTTCAACTCACAGTCACATACTCAGCACCTGGTGGCCACATAACAGCCCCCACCCACTCAGCCCGTCCACACAGTCTCAGTCAGCCATTCAGGCCAGGAGGGCCCAGTCCACAGTTCAAGGGTCCAGTCAAAATCCTTGAGGGAAGCAGGCGGACCGGCACCGTCTTGGCGCTTGTTCCCGCCTAGGCAGGCCCCGTCGCAAGCGTTACACCGGCCCCGGCGAGCACGCACCATGGCCAGCCGCAGGAAGGAACGAGACATCATGGTCCACGACACTAGGGACTATCTGTGCAAGGAATGTCCGAGAGATAACGATTAACCCGACCGGTAGCTGGCGGCTTTTGCCAGTCCCCGGTCTCTCACGAGACGTGCCCCCGCCTAGAGTCCAGAACATGAACGCGCGTGTTGAACACCGGGGAGCACTCGGCGAACAAGAGGTGTCCGAGGTCCTCACGGTGGTGGATGCGGCCACGAAGGCCGACGGGGTCCGGCCACGCAACGAACATGTCATGCTGCACCTGCGCTACGGCGGCGACGGGCGGGCCGGAGCTCGTGCTCCTGTCCGCCGGGACGACCGCGCGGCTACGCCACCTGGACCCGACAGACCCCGTCGAGGGGCCCAGCGCGAGTTGGTCAGTCCACCGGCGTTCCGCGGGCGGGGATACGGACGGCGGCTGCTGCGGGCCGTGCTCGACCGCGCGAGCGGGCGCTGCGTATCTGGGCGCACGGCGGACACCCGGCGGCCGACGCCCTCGCCCTGTCGGAGGGGTTCGAAAGGGCGAGGTCGCTGTGGCCGATGCGCCGCCCGCTCGCACGACATCGGTGCCTTCGACCTCCCCGGAGGCGTACGGCTCCGCACCTTCCAGCCCGGCACCTCCGACCAGGAGGGTCCTGGCTCGCCCTCAACCCCAAGGCCTTCGCCGACCACCCGGAGCAGGGCGCGTGGACGCTTGACGACCTCGAGGCTGCGCGAGCGGAGCCCTGGTTCGACCCGGCCGGGTCTTCCTCGCCGTACGGCCCGGCGGCCCCGAGGGCCGCGACCGGTGCGCCGAAACCAGGACCGACAGATTGTCGCTGCTGAACCTCGCCGGCTTGCCCAGCCTGTCCACCGCGCCCACACCGATGACCCCGGAATATCCGCGGGGAAGTTCCAGAAGGAGGTGGAGTTGTCCTTGGCGTACTGGGAGTCCCCGTCGTTGCCCACCGCGGCGACGAGCACGACGCCCCTGGACAGCGCGTAGGAGACCGCCTCCCGCTCGCTCCGGTGCGGTCCGTAGGCGCCCAGCGACATGCTGATGACCTGGCCCCGTTGTCCGCGGCGTAACGGATCGCCCGGGCCAGCGGGCTGTCGCTGCGCGAGAGCGCAGATCCTCCTCCGGCAGCACGGAACCGTCCTCGGGCCGCTCCTCGACGATCAGCGGCAGCGAGAGGATCCTGGCCTCGGGGGCGATCCCGAGAAGACCTCCTCGCCGTTGCCCGCCCCGGCGATGAGCGAGGCCATGGCGGTGCCGTGCCGTCCGGCGTCCGGGGAGTTCCTGTGCTGAACTCACCGATAGTGTGGGCCCGGAGATCACCCGCCCGCGCAGCTCGGCCACCTGGGCGTCCACCCCGCTGTCGACCAGGGCCACGGTGACGCCCGCGCCCCGGTACCTTCCACGCTCCTGGCGCTCGCAGCATCTCCAGCACCCAGCGCTGGTCCTCGTGCACGCTCGGCGCCCTCCGGCGGCGCGGCCGGCACCGGGGCGGCGGGCATCCCGGCGAGCAACCCGGCGGGCGTCTCGGCGGGCGTCTCGGCGGGCGTCTCGGCGGGCAGGGTCGCGGAAGGCGGCACCGCCGGACCGTCACCGAGATCGCGACCAGCACTCCGTCGCCCACAGCCGCCGCCTCAGCACACGTTCCCGGTGCACTGGGGCAGTCGCGGTGCTTTGTTCATTCATTCATCGTATTGCTAAGGTTAAAACGAGTCTTCGAACCGTCGACAGCACTTAAGGTTAAAACGAGTCTCTGGGTAATCGTGTTGTGTCGTACACTGGTTCAGTTCCTATGCTAAGGTTAACACAAGACCCCGACAACTTTCTTCAGCACCTGGGTGCTGGTGGCCGCCGACATCGCGGGGACCTGGCTGGCGGTCGGCGTTCTCGTCAACGTGCCGGTCGTGCTCGCCGGGCTGGTGCTGCCGCCCGTGCCGTCCCCTGGAGACCAGGTGCGCACGTGCCCGAGCCGGTCGACGTCCGGGCACGTTCCTTCTCGCGGCCTCGCTCCTCACGCTGCTCGTCCCGCTCCGCCGAGGGCCGGCGGCGGGCTGGCCGCTGTGGACGTGGCTGTCGCTGGCGGCGTTCCCCTTCGTGGCGGCGGCGTTCTACGCGGTGGAGCGGCGGGCCGACCGCGAGGGCCGTACGCCGCGTGCCGCCGCGCGAGCCTGTTCGCGCTCACCTCGCTGCGCCGCGGACTGCTGCTGGTACTGCCCTTCTCGATCGGCTCCAGCGGCTTCATGTTCGTGATCGCGGCGCGCTGCAGCAGGGCGCCGGGCTGGGTCCGGTGGCCGCCGGCCTGGCGCTCGCCCTCGCTGGCGGTGGTGTTCTTCGGTTCTCGCTGCTGGGCCCGCGCCTGATCGCCCGGTACGGCACGCGCGTGGTGACGGCCGGTGCCGTTCTCCAGGGGCGGGCCTGACCCTGATGGCGTCTGGCCGCTGTGGGTCTGGCCGCACCTCGGCTTCGTCGAGCTGCTCCCGGGCGGTGCTGGTCGCCGGTGCCGGACAGGCGCTGCAACTCCCCGTCATCTACCGGGTGATCCTCTCCGAGGAGGTGCCGCCCGCCCGCGCCGGTGTCGGCAGCGGCGCGGACGATCACGACCCAGCAGTACGGCGCGCTGGCCCTCGGTGTGGCGACCCTGGGCACGCTGTTCCTGTCCTGGTCCCGGGATGGGGCATGCGGGACGCCCTGATCGCGACCGTGCTGGTGCAGATCTGCGGTGTCGTGCTGACCGGCCTGCTCAGCCTGCGGCTGCCCCGCACCATCGCCTGAGGTCGCTCACGAGCTGATACAGCTCTTCCGGGAAGCCCTGTGATGCCGGTCTTGCTGCACACTCCTTGTGCCGCGAGCGGATCGGGACGGCGGATTTCTCGACGCGGGAGGCGTCCTGGCGCAGATCGAGCACGAGCAAGGTCAGCCGGGCGGGACCAGCACGGCCGGGAACACGTGGGCGCGGGTGCACCGGAGCGGGTGTCCAGCGCACGATCAGTACGCGACACTGCGGCTGGCACAGAGGCGCCCAGTTCCTGCCCTGGCTGAAGGCGGAGGAGCAGCTGCCGGAGGCCCACCAGGCCACCGTGGACCCGACGGCCGCCTCGGGCAGGGTGGGCTCGCAGCCGCCGGGGGCTACGGGGCTCCGGGGCAGGGCAGGCTCAGGCCGCTGACGCGCCGGACTACTGGGCTCGCCGCAGGCCCTGCACCGGCGAGTCGACGACCGCCGCGAAGTCGGCCTCGGTGCCCGGCTCCTCCACTCCCTCGCGTAACCGGGGTCGTGGAAGCGGCCCGTGGCCTGGAAGACCGCGCGGGCCGAGGCCTCCGGGTCGGTGGCGGCGAAGTCACCCGCCTCGACGCCGGCCTGGATGATGCGGGTCGTTGCGTCTCCAGGTCGGTGATGTGCTCGCCCACCGCCGTGCCGTTCTCGTCGGTGAGGACCATGTACGTGGCGAACAGCTCCGGGTCCTCACCCGCCTCGCGGCGCTTGCGGCGAACAGCGCGGCGAGCCAGTCCCGAGCAGCGCCGGTCCTCCGGCACGCGGTCCGCGGCGACGATCCCGGACAGCTGCCCGGAGGCGCGGTCCAGCCAGCGCTTGGTGACCGCCTCGCGCAGGGCCGCCTTCGTCCGGAAGTGGCGGTAGACGCTGCCGTGGCTGACACCGAGCGCGCGCGCCACGTCCACCACGGTGGCCTTGGCCGGGCCGTGACGGCGCAGCGCCTCCTCGGTGGCCTCGAGGATGCGCTCGGCGGTCAAGTCTCGCTGGTCGTGGTGGCATGCCCGGACCGTACCCGGAGCCCCGTTCAGCTCGAGGTGTGCCATCTGGGCCGCCGGGTAGCGGTCGCCCGCTGCGGCACCGGCGGCGCACGGCCCCTGGGTAGTGGTTGTGCGTCTACTTCGTTCAGTTGCGTCTTGCTAAGGTTGACCTGGTAACTGGGACACAAGTTCCAGCACCTGTCACCGCCGTGGCGCGCCACGTCCAGCACGTGTTCCCAATCGGCGGCGGTGCTCTACCGCCAGCGGCAACTCATACCGAGCAGGAACGCGCCTGGTGCCTTCGTCGCCACCCAACGCAGCGTCGTCTCGTTGGTGAGCAGGTGCTTGAGTCTTGTCCCAGTTTACCAGGTTAACCTTAGCAATTGGTTATTACATCTACTGGCTCGGTTGGTCTTG